>NZ_CP040915.1:0-2400000 GCF_006352065.1 Georgenia yuyongxinii
ACTTACCCCCAACCTGTGGACAGACGTGTGGATCGGGCCGCGGCGTGCCAGACTCGACGCTCATAATCTGTCTCGTACCAAGGGGATCAGCGTTGCCGGAGAATCAACCGACCACCGAGAGCTGGGCCCGGGCGGTCGAGATCCTCACGACCCGGGGCGAGATCGGGGGCGCCCAGCTGGCGTTCATCCGCATGACCCGGCCGCTCGGCGTCATCGACGGGACCATGCTCCTTGCTGTCCCGAGCGACTTCGCCAAGGACTTCCTTGAGATGCGGGCCCGTGAGCCCATCACGGCTGCCCTGACCGAGGTGGCCGGCTCCCCGGTCCGGTTCGCGGTCACCGTCGACCCGAGCCTGGAGGATGCGCTCAGCCCCGCGGCGCCCGTGACCGCCCCGGTCGAGGGGGTCGTGCCAGAACGGGAGCGAGCGCCGGTCCCCGAGACGGTGCCCGCAGGCCGCTCGGAGCTGGCGGACGACCGCCCGGTCCCGCGGCCACAACGGTCGAGCGCAGACCGGGGCACCTCGGTCGAGGACCAGTCGGGCGACCCGTCACGACTGAACCCCAAGTACACCTTCGAGACGTTCGTGACCGGCTCCTCGAACCGGTTCGCGCACGCGGCCGCCACCGCGGTCGCCGAGGCGCCGGCGAAGGCCTACAACCCGCTGTTCATCTACGGCGGCTCGGGCCTGGGGAAGACGCACCTGCTCCATGCGATCGGCCACTATGCGCGCAACCTGTACCCCGGTATCCGGGTGCGCTACGTGAACTCCGAGGAGTTCACCAACGACTTCATCAACTCGATCCGCGACGACAAGGCGGAGAACTTCCAACGCCGCTACCGCAACGTCGACGTCCTGCTCATCGACGACATCCAGTTCCTCGGTGGTAAGGAGCAGACGGTCGAGGAGTTCTTCCACACCTTCAACACCCTGCACAACGACAACAAGCAGGTGGTCATCACCTCGGACGTCCCGCCCAAGCAGCTCGACGGGTTCGAGGACCGCATGCGGTCACGGTTCGAGTGGGGCCTGCTGACCGACGTCCAACCGCCGGACCTGGAGACGCGCATCGCGATCCTGCGCAAGAAGGCCATCAACGAGAACCTGCAGGCCACCGATGAGGTGCTGGGCTACATCGCCTCGCGCATCTCGACGAACATCCGCGAGCTCGAGGGCGCACTCATCCGGGTCACCGCGTTCGCGAACCTCAACCGGCAGCCGGTCGAGCTGTCCTTGGCGGAGATGGTCCTCAAGGACCTCATCACCGACCCCGAGGGCGAGGAGATCACGCCGTCGCTGATCATGAGCCAGACGGCGAACTACTTCTCCGTCTCCATCGACGCGCTGTGCTCCGCCGACCGTTCCCGGGTCCTCGTCAACGCCCGGCAGATCGCCATGTACCTGTGCCGCGAGCTGACGGACCTCTCACTCCCCAAGATCGGTCAGCTGTTCGGCGGCCGCGACCACACCACGGTCATGCACGCCAACCGCAAGATCCGTGAGCAGATGGCCGAGAAGCGCTCGACCTTCAACCAGGTCACCGAGCTGACCAACCGCATCAAGCAGAACGCCCGGGGCAACTGACGCCGCTGGGCCCACTCACGACGGCGGCACGAGCCTTCCCGGGTTTGGGTACCACTCCCGCGCATGTCCCCGCGCCTGACCACCGGCGCCCAGGCTCTTACGTGGCCCGAGCCCCATTTCGGCGACCGCAGCGGTGGTGCCCCGACGAGCCCCTCGGGCATGCCGGCCGCGCACGCGCGCCCGCCCTCCGTCGCCAGCAAGGCGCGTACACGACGAATGAGCCGAGTTCGCCCGATTCACAACTGTGCATAACCCTGTGGATAGACGTGGACAACCGCCTTCGTCGTGGTGGACAGCCGTACGGGGTCGGTGGACGCCCGTTGGGGGCAAATGACAGATCCACTGCCGGCGCGACTTACCCACAAGCCCGACCACCCGGCCACCCACATCGCTGTCAGCTGCCTGACCTGCGTGAACGACGGTTCTCCACAAGGTCCACAACCGCTATGACGACGACTAACTACTTCATTCAGAGATGGATGTGGACAGCCAACGACACAAAACGTGGTCCAGCTGGCCCGATGAACCACACCGGTGTCGCTTTCCGCTACCGGCCGCTTGATTTCCTGCCGTAGGGTGAGCCTGCGCTTCGTGCGCCCGTCGGAGTTCGAGAGAGGTCATCCATCGTGAAGTTCCGGGTTGAGCGTGACGTCCTGGCTGAGGCTGTCACCTGGACGGCACGTTCGCTGCCTACGCGGCCGCCGGTCCCGGTGCTCGCAGGCGTCCGGCTCGAGGCCGGCAGCGACGGCGTCCTTAACCTCTCCAGCTTCGACTACGAGGTCTCCGCCCGCTCGGAGATCCCTGCAGACGTCGACACCGCGGGCGTCGTGCTCGTCTCCGGCCGCCTCCTCGCCGACATCTGCAAGGCCCTCCCCGGCAAGCCCGTCGACGTCGAGGTGGACGGCACCAAGGTGGTCCTGACCTGCGGCGCGTCACGTTTCACGCTCCTGACGATGCCCGTCGACGACTACCCGGCCTTGCCCGCCATGCCCGAGGTGGCCGGCAGCATCGAGGCCGACGTCCTGACCGAGGCGGTCGCGCAGGTGACGATCGCAGCCAGCCGTGACGAGACGCTGCCGCTGCTCACCGGTGTCCGGATGGAGATCGAGGGCGAGAAGGTGACGCTCCTCGCCACCGACCGGTACCGCCTCGCGATGCGTGAGCTCACCTGGCACCCGGCTTCACCGGCGGTCTCCTCCGTCGCGCTGGTTCGCGCGCGCACCCTCTCCGACGTGGCCAAGTCCATGACCACCGCGGGCGGTGTGGACATGGCGCTTGCCACCGATGCCCCCGCCGCACTCATCGGCTTCGAGGCCGGCGGGCGCCGCACCACGTCCCTGCTGGTGGAGGGCGACTACCCGCCGGTGCGTCGCTTGTTCCCGGAGACCACCACGACCCACGCCGTCGTCAGCACCTCCGCACTGGTCGAGGCGGCGCGGCGCGTCAGCCTCGTGGCGGAGCGGAACACCCCGATCCGGCTGAGCTTCAACGAGGGCCAGGTGGTCCTCGAGGCCGGCCAGGGTGACGACGCCCAGGCTTCCGAGGCGTTGCAGTCGGCACTCACGGGCGAGCCGATCACCACCGCGTTCAACCCGCACTACCTGCTGGACGGCCTCGGGGCCCTGACTACGCCGTTCGTGCGGATGTCCTTCACGCACCCGAGCAAGCCGGCCGTGATGACCGGTCAGGACTCGCTCGAGGGTGAGGACGACCTGGGCTTCCGCTACCTCCTCATGCCGATCCGGTTCGCGGGCTGACATGAGCCCCACCACACTGGGGCACAAACGTCCTGGTGACGATGTTCTCGCCGGTGCGACGGGCCCTTCCCGCCGCATCTGACGTCGAACAGGGGCGGCCGCTGTCCGCCCAGGAAGCGGGCTGTCATGCACATCGGAATGGTCGGACTCGGCCGCATGGGCGGGAACATGGCCGAGCGGCTCCGCGCCGCCGGCATCGACGTCACCGGCTATGACGCCAACCCGGAGAACAGCGATGTCGCCACGCTGGCGGACCTCGGGGCCGCGCTGCCGCAGCCGCGTCGCGTGGTCTGGGTGATGGTCCCGGCCGGTGAGCCGACAGAAGCGGTCCTGACCGAGCTGGCCACGGTGCTGGACGAGGGCGACATCGTGGTCGAGGGCGGAAACTCACACTTCGAGGCGGACCAGGCCAACGCCGCACGGCTGGCCGAACGTGGCATCGGGTACGTCGACGTCGGCGTGTCCGGCGGCATCTGGGGACGCGAGAACGGCTACGGACTCATGGCCGGCGGCTCGGACGCCGACATGGAGACGCTGATGCCGGTCTTCGACGCCCTGCGGCCGGAGGGACCGCGCGAGGAGGGCTTCGTCCACGCCGGCCCGGTGGGGGCCGGCCACTACGCGAAGATGGTCCACAACGGCATCGAGTACGGCCTCATGCAGGCCTACGCCGAGGGCTACGAGCTCCTCGAGGCCCGTGACGACCTCATCGCCGACGTCGGTGCCGTCTTCGCTGCCTGGCAGCGCGGCACCGTGGTGCGGTCCTGGCTGCTCGACCTGATGGTCCGCGCGGTCCAGGAAGACCCGGGCCTGGACGACATCAGCGACTGGGTCGACGACTCCGGCGAGGGCCGGTGGACCATCGAGGAGGCGATCAACAGCGCAGTCCCGGTGCCGGTGATCTCCGCGGCGCTCTTCGCCCGCTTCTCCTCCCGGCAGCCGAGCTCGCCGGCCATGCGGGCGGTGGCCGCACTGCGCCAGCAGTTCGGCGGCCACGCCACCCGCGCCGCCAGGCCGAGCGCCTGACCGGGAACCACCGGATCGAGCAGTCGGTCGGCTGAAGGCCGGAGCTGCGGCGGAACCCGCGCGACGGCGTACCGTGGGCGGGTGCCGCGGCGCCCGCCGGGCGCGGGCGCACCAGAGCTGAGGAGGAAGGGCCGGGCATGTATGTCTCCGACCTGGCCCTCAACGACTTCCGCTCCTACAGCGAGGTGGTCCTCGCACTGGAGCCCGGCGTGACCGCGTTCGTCGGCCAGAACGGTCAGGGGAAGACCAACCTCGTCGAGGCGGTCGCCTATCTGTCCACGTTCTCCAGCCACCGCGTCGCGGCCGACGCCGCGCTGGTGCGCCAGGGCACCGGCGGTGCCGTCATCCGCGCCAAGGTCGTCCACGGCGAGCGGCCCACGCTCGTCGAGCTCGAGATCGTCGCCGGCAAGGCCAACCGGGCCCGGCTCAACCGGTCACCTGCCCGCACCCGCGACGTGCTCGGTGTGGTGCGCACCGTCCTCTTCGCCCCGGAGGACCTCGAGCTCGTCAAGGGGGACCCCTCCCACCGCCGCCGGTTCCTCGACGACCTGGTCGTGCTGCTGGCGCCCCGGCTGGCTGGCGTTCGCGCCGAGTACGACAAGGTGCTGCGCCAGCGCGGGGCGTTGCTGAAGTCCGCCGGTGCGGTGCGCCGTCGCGGGGGGCGCCCGGACCTCAGCACGCTGGACGTGTGGGACGGCCAGCTGGCGGCGGCCGGCGCGCAGATGATCGCAGCCCGCATCCGGCTGGTGAGGGTGCTGCGCCCGTTCGTGGCCGACGCCTACGACCAGGTGAGCGCCGGGCAGGGCGTCGCACGCATCGACTACCGGGCCAGCGTGGACACCGCGGAGGGCACGCCCGAGCTCGCCGCCGCCGACCTGGCCGGCGACGCACCGGCCGCGCAGTCCGCTCGGGCGACCGTCGACGCACGCGAGCAGGCCCTTCTGGACATCCCCGCGCTGACCCAGCGGCTCCTCGCCGCGATGGCCGAGCTGCGCGAGAAGGAGCTCGCCCGCGGCGTCTCCCTCGTCGGACCGCACCGCGACGACCTGGTCCTCTCCCTGGGCACGCTCCCCGCCAAGGGCTACGCCAGCCACGGCGAGTCCTGGTCCTACGCGCTGGCCTTGAAGCTCGCCTCCTACGAGGTGCTCCGGGAGGACGAGACCTCACCGTGGGGTTCCGACGGCGAGCCTGTGCTCATCCTCGACGACGTCTTCGCCGAGCTCGACGTCCGACGGCGTGAGCGGCTCGCCGCGATGGTCTCCGGCGCCCGGCAGGTGCTCATCACCGCCGCCGTGCCCGACGACGTGCCGACCGCGTTGGCCGGTGCCCGTTTCGCCGTCCACGCCGGGGAGGTCACCCGTGGCTGAGCGCCGCCATCCCGAGGAGCGCCCCGACACCGACCCCGCCCCCGACACCGACCCCGCCCTTGACGCCGATGCCGTCGCCCGACTTGCCCTCGAGCGCGCCCGGGAGGCTGCCCGGGCCAGGGGCCACTACCGTGCTCCCCGGCGCCGCCGCGCGGGCCGTGGCGAGCTCCCCGACGTGCCGGGGCCCGCGGACACCGACGAGGCTGCCGCGGCCGGTGGGAGCACATGGCGGCCCGGCCCCGGTCTCGGCTGGGGGATCAGTGGTCCAGGGCCCTCGCGCCGCGACCCCCAGCCCCTCGCCGGCATCGCCGCCCGGCTGATGGCCCAGCACGGGTGGTCCACGTCGGTCGGCGTCGGCGGGGTCGTCGGGCGCTGGCGCGAGGTGGTCGGCGACCAGCTCGCCGACCACTGCGAGGTGGAGACCTTCGAGGAGGGCGAGCTGGTGGTACGTGCGAGCTCGACCGCGTGGGCGACCCAGCTGCGCCTGCTGCTGCCGCAGCTCGAGCGGCGCCTGGCCGAGGAGGTGGGCGAGGGCACGGTCACCAAGATCGTCGTGCTCGGCCCGGGTGGGCCGAGCTGGAAGCACGGGAAGCGATCGGTCCCCGGGCGGGGCCCGCGCGACACCTATGGCTGACCACGCGCCCCCCGCACCCGACCCGTAGCCCGCCTGAACGCCCCACCCCCACGGCGCCGGTTCGTCCGGTTCGCCACTCCCGCGCATTCGTCGGAGACCATCCGTCTGTAACCCGTCGCGTGAGGGACGCCACGCCTGTGGACAGGGCTGTGGATATTCGCGGTTTTCGGCTCAGTCACGGTAGAATCGACCGACCGCCCGCACGGCCCTGTTCATGGCCGCCCGGGATCGAGCGGTGGCCCCGCGCCCCGGCCCCTGGCCGGCCGGTGCAGGAGGTTGCCCCGCGAGAACGAGGAGAGCCTGCAACCGTGGCCGACCACAGTGCTGATGCTGCCGTGAACGACGAAACCATCCCCGCGGTAGGTGTCGCACCGGACGGGCAGGCTTCCCCCCACAACCCCGGCGCCGTCCCCACCACCCAGGAGTACGGGGCCAGCAACATCACCGTCCTGGAGGGGCTCGAGGCGGTACGCAAGCGCCCGGGCATGTACATCGGCTCCACCGGCGAGCGGGGCCTGCACCACCTCGTCTACGAGGTGGTCGACAACTCCGTCGACGAGGCGCTCGCCGGTTACGCCGACACCATCGAGGTCACGCTTCTCGACGACGGCGGTGTGCGCGTGGTCGACAACGGTCGCGGCATCCCGGTCGACATCGTCGAGTCCGAGGGCAAGCCGGCCGTCGAGGTCGTCCTCACCGTGCTGCACGCCGGCGGCAAGTTCGGCGGCGGCGGCTATGCCGTCTCCGGCGGCCTGCACGGCGTCGGCGTCTCGGTGGTCAACGCCCTGTCCCATCGTCTACAGGTGGCCGTGAAGCGGCAGGGGCACGTGTGGCGGATGGGCTTCGTGGACGGTGTGCCCACCGGTGAGCTCGTCCAGGGCGAGGAGACGGACGGCACGGGCACCACGGTGACGTTCTGGGCCAACGAGGACATCTTCGAGACCATCGACTACAACTTCGAGACCCTGCGCACCCGGTTCCAGCAGATGGCCTTCCTCAACAAGGGGCTGCGCATCAGGCTCACCGACGAGCGGTCCGGCGTCACCGACGCCGGGGACGAGATCACCGGTGACGGGCACGGCCCGGCAGACGACGCCCGCACCGGCCACCGCGAGGTCTCGTACATGTACGAAGGTGGCCTGCGGGACTACGTGCACTACCTGAACTCGACCAAGAAGGTGGAGGTCGTCCACCCGGAGGTCATCTATCTGGAGTCCGAGGACACCGAGAGGCGGATCTCCGTCGAGATCGCCCTGCAGTGGACCAACGGCTACTCCGAGTCCGTGCACACCTACGCCAACACCATCAACACCACCGAGGGCGGCACGCACGAGGAGGGCTTCCGTGCCGCGATGACCTCGCTGGTGAACAAGTACGCCCGTGACAAGGGCCTGCTGAAGGAGAAGGACGACAACCTCACCGGCGACGACATCCGGGAGGGCCTGACCGCCGTCATCTCCGTCAAGCTAGGTGAGCCGCAGTTCGAGGGGCAGACGAAGACGAAGCTGGGCAACACCGAGGCACGCACGTTCGTCCAGACCCAGCTCTACGCCAACCTCGGGGACTGGCTCGACGCCCACCCCGGCGAGGCCAAGGACATCATCCGCAAGTCCATGCAGGCCGCGGCCGCCCGCATGGCGGCGCGTAAGGCCCGGGAGGCGACCCGGCGCAAGGGTCTGCTCGAGTCCCTCTCGATGCCCGGCAAGCTGAAGGACTGCTCCAGCCGGGACGCGCGCGTCTCCGAGATCTTCATCGTCGAGGGCGACTCGGCAGGCGGCTCCGCCGTCCAGGGCCGTGACCCCGAGACCCAGGCGATCCTCCCGCTGCGCGGGAAGATCCTCAACGTGGAGAAGGCCCGCCTGGACCGCGCCCTGGGCAACCAGGAGATCCAGGCGCTCATCACCGCCTTCGGCACCGGCATCGGCGAGGAGTTCGACCTCGCCAAGCTGCGGTACTACAAGATCATCCTCATGGCCGACGCCGACGTCGACGGCCAGCACATCTCCACGCTGCTGCTCACGCTGCTGTTCCGGTACATGAAGCCGCTGATCGAGGAGGGCCATGTCTACCTCGCCCAGCCGCCGCTGTACCGGCTGAAGTGGACCAACGCCGCGCACCAGTACGTCTACTCCGACCGGGAGAAGGAGGCCTTCCTCGCCGAGGGCGCCCGGGCCGGCAAGCGGCTGCCCAAGGAGAGCGGGATCCAGCGCTACAAGGGTCTGGGCGAGATGAACGACCAGGAGCTCTGGGAGACCACCATGAACCCGGAGACGCGCACGTTGCGCCAGGTCACCATCGACGACGCCGCCGCCGCGGACGAGACCTTCTCGATCCTCATGGGAGAGGACGTCGAGTCCCGCCGCGGCTTCATCCAGCGCAACGCCCGTGACGTCCGGTTCCTGGACATCTGAGACGGCCAGCTTCACCGTGCGCGGGGCGTGCCCCGTGCGTGCAGACGATGAGAGAGACGAAGGACTGACGTGACGCAGCCACCCGAGGACCACGGTACGGACGCCACCCCCACGACGCCGGACGGCGACGGCGTGATCACCGCGCGCGACCACGTCGAGCGGGTCGACCTGCAGCTGGAGATGCAGCGCTCCTACCTCGACTACGCGATGAGCGTCATCGTCTCGCGCGCCCTGCCGGACGTGCGGGACGGCCTCAAGCCGGTCCACCGCCGCGTGATCTACGCGATGTACGACGGCGGCTACCGGCCGGACTCGAGCTTCTCCAAGTGCTCGCGCGTGGTCGGCGAGGTCATGGGCCAGTACCACCCACACGGCGACACCTCGATCTACGACGCCCTGGTGCGCCTGGTCCAGCCGTGGTCCTTGCGCTACCCGCTCGTGTCCGGGCAGGGCAACTTCGGCTCCCCGGGCAACCTCGGCGCCGCGGCCCCGCGGTACACCGAGTGCAAGATGGCGCCGCTCGCGCTGGAGATGGTCCGCGACATCGACGCCGAGACCGTCGACTTCCAGGACAACTACGACGGGCGCAACCAGGAACCCACCGTCCTGCCCGCCCGCTTCCCCAACCTGCTGGTCAACGGTTCCGAGGGCATCGCCGTCGGCATGGCCACGCGCATCCCCCCGCACAACCTGCGCGAGGTCGCCGAGGGCGTCCAGTGGTTCCTGGAGCACCCCGAAGCCACCAAGGAGGAGCTTCTCGGCGAGCTCATGCTGCGCATCAAGGGGCCCGACTTCCCCACCGGTGCCACCATCCTGGGCCGCAAGGGCATCGAGGACATGTACCGCACCGGCCGCGGGTCCATCACCCAGCGGGCCGTGGTCGAGGTCCAGGAGATCCAGGGCCGGCAGTGCCTCGTCGTGACGGAGCTGCCCTACCAGGTCAACCCGGACCGCCTGAGCGAGAAGATCGTCGACGGCGTGCGTGACGGGCGCATCACCGGCATCGCGGACATCCGCGACGAGTCCTCCGGCCGTAACGGCCAGAAGCTGGTGATCGTCCTCAAGCGTGACGCCGTCGCCAAGGTGGTGCTCAACAACCTCTACAAGCACACCCAGCTGCAGGACAACTTCCCGGCGAACATGCTCGCCCTGGTCGACGGCGTCCCGCGCACCCTCAGCCTCGACGGGTTCGTGCGGCACTGGGTGAACCACCAGGTCGACGTGATCGTCCGGCGCACCCGCTTCAAGCTGCGCAAGGCCGAGGAGCGCATCCACATCCTGCGCGGCCTGCTCAAGGCGCTCGACGCCCTCGACGAGGTCATCGCGTTGATCCGCCGCTCCCCCACGGTCGACGAGGCCCGCCAGGGCCTCATCGCGCTCCTCGAGATCGACGAGGTGCAGGCCGAGGCGATCCTCACCATGCAGCTGCGGCGTCTGGCCGCCCTCGAGCGTCAGAAGATCCTCGACGACTTCCAGGCCCTCGAGGCCGAGATCAGCGGCTACAAGGAGATCCTCGCCTCCCCGCTGCGCCAGCGGGAGATCGTCTCCGAGGAGCTCGCCGCGATCGTCACGAAGTACGGCGACGACCGGCGCACCACGATCCTGCCCTTCGACGGTGACATGTCGATCGAGGACCTCATCCCCGAGGAGAGCGTGGTCGTCACGATCACTCGGGGCGGCTACGCCAAGCGCACCCGGGTGGACAACTATCGCTCCCAGCGCCGCGGAGGCAAGGGCGTGCGCGGTGCACAGCTGCGCGAGGACGACATCGTCGAGCACTTCGGTGTCACGTCCACCCACCGCTGGCTGCTGTTCTTCACCAACCTCGGGCGGGTCTACCGCATCAAGGGCTACGAGCTCCCCGAGGCCGGCCGCGACGCCAAGGGCCAGCATGTGGCCAACCTGCTGGCGTTCCAGCCCGGTGAGACCATCGCCCAGGTCATCTCCCTCAAGGACTACGAGCAGGCGGACTACCTCGTGCTCGCCACGCGGCGTGGCCTGGTCAAGAAGACGCGTCTGAGCGAGTACAACACCAACCGCTCGGGCGGCGTGATCGGCATCAACCTGCGGGAGGACGAGGATGGCACGCCCGACGCCGTCGTCGCCGCGCGCTTGGTCAACGCGGAGGACGACCTGCTGCTCGTCTCCCGCAAGGGCCAGTCGATCCGCTTCACCGCCACCGACGAGGCGCTGCGCCCGATGGGTCGGGCGACCTCCGGCGTCACGGGCATGAAGTTCCGTGAGGACGACGAGCTGCTCGCCATGGACGTCGTCAAGGAGTGGTACCAGAACTCCGCCCTGCTGGTGGTGACCGAGGGCGGCTACGCCAAGCGCACCGCCGTCAGCGAGTACCGGGTCCAGGGCCGCGGCGGGCTCGGCATCAAGGTCGCCAACCTCGTCGAGTCTCGCGGGGACCTGGTGGGTGCGCTGCTCACGGCCCCCGACGACGAGGTGCTCGTCATCATGGAGGGCGGCAAGGTGGTGCGCTCCGCCGTCGCCGAGGTGAACCTCACCGGCCGCAACACCCAGGGCGTGACCTTCGCCCGCCCGGACAAGGGCGACCGGATCATCGCCATCGCCCGCAACGTCGAGCTCAAGGTCGAGAAGGAGGAGCACCTCGTCTCCGGCGAGACCGCCGCCAGCCCCGAGGAGAGCGACACCGGGGCGGACGTGCCGGAGGCCGGGACGGCATCGGGCACGGCGGACACGGTAGCGTCCTCCCAGGACGAGCCCGCCGCCGACGACGGCGCGAACGGCTGATGGAGGAGCTGCATGAGCACGAGCCAGCACGGCACCGGTGAACGGCCGGACGTGACGCCGCCTCCACCCGGACCGGCCGACACGGTGGCCGCCGACGGCGCACCCGGCTTCGCCACCACCTTGCGTCGCAGCTTCACCGACCGGATGTCCGGGCGGCCGGAGGCAACGGCGCAGGGCTTGCCGGCGGGCGCCCCGGCTGGCGCACCGACGGCGGCGCCGCCCGCGGGCAGCACCGCGGGGGGAACCCGGTCGGCGGAGGCGCCCCGGCCGACGGCGTCAGGCGCGGCCCCCGAGGCGGCGGTGCGCGACGTCGGCCCCCGGCGGGTACGGCTCTCGCTCTCCCGGGTCGACCCCTGGTCCGCCATGAAGCTGTCGTTCCTGCTCTCCGTGGCGCTGGGCGTCATGATCGTCGTCGCCGCCGCGGTCGTGTGGTTCGTGCTCGACTCCATGCAGGTCTTCGCGAAGGTCGAGGAGCTGCTCGTCTCGATCGGCTCCGAGAACTTCCTGCAGCTCATGCAGTACGTGGAGTTCGACCGGGTGATGTCGTTCGCCACGATCGTGGGCGTGGTGGACGTGCTCCTGCTGACCGCACTGGGCACCATCGGCGCCTTCCTCTACAACATCGTCGCCGCCCTGGTCGGAGGGCTGCACGTGACCCTGACCGACGACTGACCAGCCGCGGGGAACGGGTCCGGCCCGCGTGAGACTCCTCACGCGCTCGCGCACGAGTTTGGGACCCACGCCCCCTCTGGGTTAATCTTGCTCGGCGCCCACGGACGCGACGGCCCGCTCCTGCGGGTCGGGGGCCTATAGCTCAGTCGGTTAGAGCGCTTCCCTGATAAGGAAGAGGTCGCTGGTTCGAGTCCAGCTAGGCCCACCCAGTACTACCCCGGCACGACCCGTCGGGTCCGAGGATCCAGGAGGACGCCGTGAAGAAGGTATTCCTGCTCGCCACCGCCGCTGCCGCGGGGTACGTCGCCTGGATCAAGATCCGCCAGGACCGCGAGGAGCGCGACCTCTGGGCAGAGGTCACCGACAGCTTCGGCGAGCAGCCCCCACGCGGCTGATCCCACCGCGCGCGGCACGCGCACGGGGCCATGGCGCAATTGGTAGCGCACCTGCTTTGCAAGCAGGGGGTTGCGGGTTCGAGTCCCGCTGGCTCCACCACCGGCTGAGGCCCCTCCCGCACGTTCGGGAGGGGCCCTTTGCCGTTCCCAGGTCCGACCTTCACCGGCGCCCGGGTTGACGACTCCCCCCGGTGCTCCCGCCCCCGTTCGCCGCGGGCTGGTAGTACTTTCCTCAGGCTATCCCTGAGCGAACCACTACCAGCCTCCCCGCGAAGAGCCTCGCTCATCGCGTGAGCCATGCGCCTCGCCGACCGACGTCGACCGGCCTGCCGCACGACAACGCCGATGTCGCCCCTCACCGCCTGCAGGTGACCTGCAGAACGTCCAGCCCTGTGCGAACTGGTGCCGCGACCCGCCTCCGGCGCCTTTGGGGTCCCCAACGGACGAAAGTCCCGTGAGCGACACATGTCACAGGTTACATTTCGATCACGCCAAACGGTTCGCACACGCCCCGTCAGGCTGCACGCCCGGATGGCCCCCTCCCCGCCCGGATCGTGGACCACTCACCCGAACACGTCGGAGGACGCCATGACTGCCAGCACCATCGACCGCCCCACCACCATCGGCCGGAGCGCTCCGACCGATCACCTCGCCCAGCTGCCGACGCTGGGCACCCTCGCCGAGCTGAGCAGCCTGCAGCGTGATCACGACACGCTGTTCTTGCGCATCTCCCCCGACCCGGACACCGACCGGTTGCGCGGGCACCGCGACGGCGAGAGCGGGTTCCTGCTGCCCGGGCTGCCCGCCTGGTCGCTGCGTCCCGAGGAGTGGTGGCCCGCCGGGCCGCGGCTGTGGGCGGCGCGCCAGCTCGTGCGCCACGGCTACCTGCTCTCGGGGGGCAAGGGCAACCGCATGTGGCTCCTGACCGGCGAGGTGGTCGGGCGCAGCGCCGACGGGGAGCCGCTCGTGGCCGGCTGGACGCCGTGGGCCTACCTCGCCTCCGGCGTCCTTGCTGCCGCCGAGAGCCAGTACACCGCATGGCGGTTCCGCTCCGTGTGCTGACGCACGGCATGCGAAGGCCCCCGGACCCGGGCGGGTTCGGGGGCCTTCGCGTGACCCGTTGCCGGGGGGGTCCAGGCGGCTGTCAGGCGCCCGGGTTGGGTGTTCCCGTGGTGCCGGTGGTGCCGGTGGTGCCCGTGCCCGTGCCCGTGCTGGTCGTGCCGGTGCCGGTCGTGCTGGTGGTCGTGCTGCTCGTCCCGGCGCCCGAGGCATTGGCCGCGGCGTCGTCGGCCTGCGTCGCCGCAGCCGTGCCGGCCGACTCGGTGGCGGTCGCCGCGCGCTCGCTGGCGTCCTTTGCCTTCCCGCCCGCTCGACGCACCGTGTCCGCGGCCTTGTGGGCCGTCTCGGAGGCCTTGGCACCGGCGGTGTGCGCCGCGGCGGATGCCTTCTCCTTCGCCGCCTCGGCAGCCGAGCTGACCTTGTGGCCGGCGCCGGCCTTGGGCTCCTTCGCCGGCGAGGTCACGGTGGTGTCCTCCCAGTACTCCTCCGCCCAGGGGTCGTCCACGGGCTGGCTGCGGCGCCACAGCAGGTATGCAGTCCCCGCGGCGGCCGTCCCGACCAGCACCCAGCCGAAGGTCCGGGCGACGCCCCGGCCACCCTTGCTCGGCGGTGCGGCGAGCGCCTTGCGGGCCGCCTCGCGGGCCGCCTCCTTGGCGACCTTCTGGGCCTTGGCGCCCTTGACCCCGCGGGCGCTCATGGCCTGCTCGCCCGCCGCGGCCTCGGCGGCGTCGTGCATCGCCTTCTGCACCCGCGGCAGGTAGTCGTCGACGATCTTCTCGTAGGCGGTGTCGACGGCGGGACGTACCTTGACAGCCGCGGACTCGACCTTGGGGGCGGTGGCCTTGACCGTGTCGTGCCAGGCCTTCTCGGCGCGGGGACCGGCCCATGCGGTCGCGGCCTCGACGCGGGGAGTAGCCCACTCGCGCCCGTGCTCGGCAAGGTTCATCGCCTGCTTCGCCTGGGCATTGATGGCCTGCCTCGCCTGGGCGCCGACGAGTGCGCCGATCCGCGCCCCTTGCATGCGTGCCTTGCGTGTCTCGCTCTCGCTGGCCTTGCTCTTGCGCGACATCTGCTCTCCCTGGTGGTCTCGCCGGACATTCATGGCGGCACGGCCCTGGTCGGCGGCACCGCCACGTCGATCCCCATCTTGCACGCTTTCGGTGACGTGTGCGACGGCTCTCGTGCCTGGGCCAGGCCGCGACGTGTCGGTGGTCCGTGCAAAGATCGAGTCATGGAAGCGACACTGCACACCTCTGCCGGCGACATCATCGTCGAGCTGTACCCGAACCACGCACCCAAGACGGTCAAGAACTTCACCGAGCTGGCCAC
The DNA here is from genome assembly GCF_006352065.1 of Georgenia yuyongxinii. Taxonomy (NCBI): domain Bacteria; kingdom Bacillati; phylum Actinomycetota; class Actinomycetes; order Allobogoriellales; family Allobogoriellaceae; genus Georgenia; species Georgenia yuyongxinii. The sequence continues at coordinate 14,994 of NZ_CP040915.1, forward strand.
CGGCGCCCGCACGTGGACGGACCCGTCGACCGGTGAGGAGACCAACCGCCCCCTCTACGACGGCGTGATCTTCCACCGGATCATCCCGAACTTCATGATCCAGGGCGGAGATCCCCTCGGCACCGGGACCGGCGGCCCCGGGTACACCTTCGACGACGAGATCCACCCCGAGCTGAGCTTCACGGAGCCCTACATCCTCGCCATGGCGAACGCGGGCAAGCAGATGGGTAAGGGCACCAACGGCTCCCAGTTCTTCATCACGACCGCGGCGACCACCTGGCTGCAGGGCAAGCACACGATCTTCGGCAAGGTGGTCGACACCGCCTCCCGCGCCGTCGTCGACGCCATCGGAGCCGCCGCGACCGGCCGCAACGACCGCCCCGTGGAGGACATCGTCATCAACTCGGTCACCGTCACCGAGTAGCGAGCAGGACGCGAACGACCGCGACGATGAGCGCACAGATCCCCGAGCAGACCGGCACCGCGGAGGTGCCGGTCTGCCCGCGTCACCCCGGCGTCGTGTCCTACGTACGCTGCCAGCGCTGCGGGCGGCCGGCGTGCGCGCAGTGCCAGCGGCCCGCGGCCGTGGGTATCCAGTGCGTCGACTGCGTACGGGAGGCACAGGCCCGCGTCCCGTCCACCCGCACGGTCTTCGGCGGTCGCGCCCGGCACGGCCGGCCGGTGGTCACGCTGACGATCATCGGGATCTGCGTGGCGGTCTACCTGCTCGTCGCGGTGTTCGGTGGCTCGCTGCAGCAGCACCTGGTCTTCGCCCCGGGCGTCGGAGACGTCCAGCCGTACCGGTTCCTCACCTCGGCGTTCCTCCACGGTGGGGTCCTCCACCTCGCGCTCAACATGTACGCCCTGTGGATCGTCGGGAGCGTGGTGGAACCGGCGCTCGGGCGATGGCGTTACGCCGCGCTCTACCTGCTCTCCGCGCTGGGCGGGTCCGTCGCCGTGCTCCTGCTGGCCAGCCCGGACAACTCCTCCTGGTTCACCGCCGTCGTCGGCGCGTCCGGGGCGGTCTTCGGCCTGTTCGCGGCGATCTTCCTGGTTCTGCGGCGCCTCGGCCGGGACGCGACCCAGATCCTGGTGCTCATCGCCCTCAACTTCGGGCTCGGGTTTGTCGTCGCCGGCATCTCCTGGCAGGCGCACTTGGGCGGTGCCGTGGTGGGGGCGGTGCTTGCGGCGTCCTACGTGTACGCGCCCCAGGAGCGCCGCACCCTGGTCTCCGGCCTGGCCACCGCGGGGATGCTCGCCGTCCTCGTGGTGCTCACCATGCTGAAGTACGCCCTCGCCTGAGTCGCGAGCCGACGACGCAACCGGCGACAAGACGCCTGAATGACACCAGTGTAGTTCTCCACAGGGCCATACACAGATGTGGATGACACCTGTGTAGTTCTCCACAGCGTTGACCACAGGTGGGGATAGCCCTTCGGGAGCCTCTATCCCCAGCGTTCTCCACAGCTGGGGATAGATGACACTGGTGTAGTTCTCCCCAGGTGGTTGCACAGCTGGGGAAAGTCAGCGGCCGGCCTCGTCCCCAGGTGGGGATCGGCGCAAGACCGAAGACACCAACGGACACGAAGGCCCCGGCACCGTCCTCACGGACGGCCCGGGGCCTGCGGACGCAGATGTGGCTCAGCGCCACCGCAACGTCATGAAGAATCCGACCAGCATCACACCGAACCCGATCGCCAGGTTCCAGTTGCCCAGCCCGGGCACCGGCCAGCTGCCCTGCGTGAGGTACGTGACGACGACCCAGACCAGACCCAGCACCATGAGCGTGACCATCGCGGGCGCCCACCAGCTCGGGCTGGGCTTCGCGGCCGCCGCCTGCTGCATCTCGGACCGGGCCGGGGTGTCCTTCTTGCGCTTCTTGGACTCGGGCATCTTTCGTCTCCTCGCGGGTACGGCCCCGGAGGGCACATCACTCGCCGGACCAGGCCGGCGCTCCACGGACGCGCACCGCGGCGCGACCGCCTCCTAGCGTATCGTCGCCAGCGGTAGATCCGGCGGCAACGTCACCAGAGGAGGGGCCATGAGCGTCGGTCCCGCCGCGCCCCACGACGGCGACGCGGCACGCACCGGCCCCCCGTCGCCGCCTGCCGGTCACCGGCCCGTGCCGTCCCGCTCGATCGCCACCGCTGTCGTGGCCGCGCTGGCCGGGCTGCTCTTCGCCACCAACGCCCAGGTATTTGCGGGCGACGAGGACCGCCACCCGCAGAACCTCGAGGACCTCGCCCGCGTCGAGAGCGCTCGGCTGGAGCGGCTCGAGGCCGAGAATGCCGCCCTGCGCGGGGAGGTCCGGGGGTTCCTCGGCGCGGAGGAGAAGGACCCGGAGGCGGGGCCGGCCGGCCGGCTAGCGGCCCAGGCGGCCGGGCAGAGCGCGGCCACCGGACCGGGCCTGATGGTCGAGCTGTGGGACGCCCCCCAGCAGACCGACGGGCTCGCCGCCACCCTGCCGCCCGACTCCCTCGTGGTGCACCAGCAGGACATCGAGGGCGTGATGAACGCCCTGTGGGCCGGCGGCGCCGAGGCGATGACCGTACAGGGGCACCGGGTGGTCTCCACCACGGGGGTGCGGTGCGTGGGCAACGTGCTGCACATCGACGGCAGGACCTACTCCCCGCCGTACGAGATCCAGGCGATCGGCGACCCGGGGATGCTTCGCGACTCGCTCCTGGCAGACCCGCGCGTGCAGGTCTACCTCGACTACGTCGAGGCCGTGGGACTCGGCTGGTCGGTGCGCCCCGCGGAGAAGCTGGCGCTCCCTGCCTACGCCGGCTCCCTCACCCTGACCCACGCGCAGGTCCTCAACGGCCCGGGCAGCGGCGCATGACGCCCGACGTCGCCCCGCCCCGCACGCCTCAGCCCACCGACGGGAGCACCGTGACCGCAGCGAACATCCTCGTTGTCGACAACTACGACAGCTTCGTCTACACGATCGTCGGCTACCTCCAGCAGCTCGGTGCCGCGACCACGGTCGTGCGCAACGACGCGGTGCCGGCCGTGGACGGCTACGACGGCGTCCTTGTCTCCCCGGGGCCGGGCACCCCCAAGGAGGCCGGCGCCTCCCTCGACGTCATCGCGGCCTGCGCCGAGCGCGCCCTGCCGATGCTCGGCGTCTGCCTGGGGCACCAGGCCCTCGGGGAGCTCTTCGGCGGGGTGGTCACCCACGCGCCTGAGCTCATGCACGGCAAGACCTCCGCGGTCGAGCACGCCGGAGCCGGTGTCTTCGCCGGGCTTCCCAGCCCGCTCACCGCCACGCGGTACCACTCGCTCGCCGTCGTGCGCGACACCGTCCCCGCGGAGCTGGAGATCACCGCCACCACCGCCGGCGGGATCGTGATGGGCCTGCGGCACCGGACGCTGCCGTTGCACGGTGTGCAGTTCCACCCCGAGTCGGTCCTCACCGAGGGCGGGCACCGGCTGCTCGCCAACTGGCTGGCGGTCACCGGCGACGACGGCGCCGTCGCCCGCTCCGAGGGCCTCGCCCCGCTCGTCAACCGCTGACGAGAGCTCAGGCCAGGGCACCCAGCCGGGGGCGCAGCACGTCCGCCAGCGACTCGAGATCCATGCCGAGCTCGTCGGAGATGAGCAGCCGCTCGACGCCCAGGTCCCAGTAGTGCTTGCCCGTCGTCGGGACCACCTCGACGACGTAGCGGAACGCGGACGCCGGACGGCCGAGCCGGGCCTCGATCTCCTTGACCAGCGGCAGCATGCCCAGGGTGTGCAGGGCGCTGAACGTGGTCCCCGTGCCCAGCGCACCGGCCTGGGCGCGGCGGACCGACTGCCACCGCAGGGCCGCGGGAAAGAGCGCCACCTGCGCGGCCTGCAGCTCGGGGGTGCCGGCACTGCCGGGGAAGTCCGGCCCGTCGACGCGGACGTCGCGGTCGTCGGGGCGGTGGTCGAGCAGGTCCTCCCACCAGCTCAGCCACTGGGTCTGGGCGGCGCGGCGCTGGCGGGTGTCCCACCGGGCGTCCCAGCGCGGCACGTGGCCGTCCAGCGGTGGGAAGTCCTGCGCCACGTCCAGCCCTGCGGCGTCGCGGAGGTACAGCGCGAGCACGAGGTCCGCGGGGTCGGTGAACACCACCAACCAGCTCGCCGTCTCCACCATGCCGTCACTATGCCGCGACGGCGGCGGCCACGCGAGCAACCGCGCGGGTGGACCCGGAGGTCAGCCCTCGTTGTCTCCGTCGTTGCCGCGCCCGTTCCCCCGGCCGGTGTTGCCGGTGTTGCCGTTGTTGCCGTCGGTGCCGGCGTCCGTCGGCGTGCCGCCGTCGCCGGGTTCGGTCGCCGTGTCGGTCGGCTCCGGGGCCACCGTCTCAGGTGCCTCGGTCGCCACGATGAGAGTGATGGTCTCCCCCCGCTCGACGACACCCGCGGGCCGGGACTGCTCGAGCACGGTCCCGGGCTCGAAGTCGCCGGACGGCGTCGTCTCGATCCGCACCCCGAGGTCGAGCGAGCGCAGCACCTCCGAGGCCGCGTCCTCGGACTGGCCCACCAGCTCGGGCAGGTTGACGTTGGGACTGGCGATCACCAGCGTGACCGCGGTACCGGGTGCGACGGAGGTCTTGGCGGCCGGGTCGGTGCGGATGACGTCGCGGACGTCGACGGAGGCGTCCGCGTTCTCCTCGGTGACCTGACCCACCTCCAGCCCGACGGCCCGCAGGGCGGCCGCGGCCTGGTCCTGGCTCTGCCCGGTGACGTCGGGCACCGCCACCGCGTTGGGGCCGGAGGAGAACGCGACGCTCACGCGCGAACCGACCTCGACCTCCGTGCCCACCGCCGGGTCGGCGGAGACGAACTGCCCCTCCGGGACGGTGTCCGACGGGACGGGATCGAGGATGTTCGGGTTGAGCTGCGCCTCGGTCAACGCGGTGCGGACCCCGTTCTGGTCCAGGCCGGCCAGCTCGGGCACCGCCGTGGTGGCGGCCGGCGTCGGCGTCTCGTCGGTGGGGTTGAGCAGCATCCACGTGATGCCCGCGGCGGCGGCGACGGCGATGACGGCCAGCAGCCACACCCACCACCGGGACTTGCGCCGCTCCTCGGGCTCGACGGTGCCGGTCGCCGCGGAGGTCGTCGTCGGGGCGCCGGCGGTGGCCGGGCCCATCATGCGGGTGGCGGTCGCCGCCTGCATCGGGGTGGTCACCGCGGTGGCCGCCGCGGCGCCCGCCAGGCCCCAGGCCGCCACCGTGGGGGCCTCGACGTGGCCGCCGCGAACGGCGGCCAGCAGGTCGGCCCGCATGTGGGCGGCGTCGGCGTAGCGGTCCTCACGGTCCTTGGCCAGCGATTTGAGGACCACGCGGTCCAGGGACTCCGGCACGTCCGGGGTGATGGCCGACGGCGCGCGGGGCGTCTCGCTGACGTGCTGGTAGGCGACGGCAACCGCCGAGTCACCCTGGAAGGGCGGCTGGCCGGTGAGCAGCTCGAAGAGCAGGCAGCCCGTGGAGTACAGGTCGGAGCGGGCGTCGACGACCTCCCCGCGCGCCTGCTCCGGGGAGAGGTACTGCGCGGTGCCGACGACGGCGTGGGTCTGGGTCATCGTCGCGGCGGAGTCCGCCATCGCGCGGGCGATGCCGAAGTCCATGACCTTCACCGCACCGGTCGGGGTGAGCATGATGTTCCCGGGCTTGATGTCCCGGTGGACGATGCCCTCGCGGTGGGAGTACTCCAGGGCCGAGAGGACCCCGACGACGATCTCGACGGCCTCGTCGATCGGGAGCGGGTCACCGCCGGAGAGCAGCGACCGTACGGTGTGGCCCTCCACGTACTCCATGACGATGAACGGCACGGTGGTGGTGTTGCCGCTTGCGCTGACCACGTGCTCCTCGCCGGTGTCGTACACCGAGACGATCGAGGGGTGGTTCAGGGCCGCCGCGGACTGGGCCTCCCGCCGGAACCTGGCCTGGAAGGTGGGGTCCTTGGCGAGGTCGGAGCGCAGCACCTTGATTGCCACGGTCCGCGAGAGTCGGTTGTCGTACCCGATGTGCACCTCAGCCATTCCGCCACGGCCGATCAGCTCGCCCACTTCGTAGCGGCCGGCAAGAACACGGGGGATCTCGTCCACCACTAGTCGTCGTCCTTCACAGTTGTCGAGGAATCAGGAACCGCAGGCGCGTGGCCCGCGGAAGAGCTGTCGGCGGGGTTCAGACTACCCAGCGCCACCCCCACCAGGAGGGCGAGGACCACCAGCACGACCATCATCGTGGCGAGCCACACGCGGTCGGCGGCGAGCTCGGCCCAGCGGGGCAACCGCCAGCCGCGACGTGTCATTCCGGTGAGCGGCGCCCGGGACTGACCGGTCCGGGCGGGTACGGCAGGGCTCGGCGGCGCGGCGGTGACCACCGCGGTGCGGGCGCTGCGGGGGGCCGAGCCGGCTGTGCCGGCGCGTCCCGGTGAGCCCGCCCGCCTGGGTGGCTCGACACGGCCGGCGTCGGCGCCCCGGTCGAGTGAGGTGACTGGGCCGGGTGCGGCTGGGGAGACCGTGGAGCGGGCGGGTGCGGTGACGACGGCCGTCCGCGGCACGACCGCAACGACCGGAAGCGGTTCCCGCGCGTCCGCGGCGTGCCGGGCGCGGACCGACTGCTGGTCGCTGTCGGACCTGTTACGGCCGGGCTGGTCACGGTGCAGCGAGCGGCGGGTGGGCAGGGCCGGGACGCCGGGGTCGGTGACCGACCCGTGCGAGCGTGATGCGGTCGCGGACCCGTCCGAGGGGGTGTCGACGGCCGTGAGCTCGTCCAGCGCGGCCTCCAGCTCCAGCGCGCACGCCCGGGCGGAGGCCGGCCGGTCGGCGGGGTCCTTGGCGAGCATGCGTTCGACGACGGCGCGCACGGGTGTGGGCACGGTCCCGGGCAGCGGCGGCAGCGGGGTGTTGACGTGCGCGAACGCGATGTCCACCTGGGTGCTGCCGGTGTACGGCCGGTGGCCCACCAGGCACTCGTAGGCCACGATGCCGAGGGCGTAGACGTCACCGGCCGCCGTCGCCGCCCGGCCCATGGCCTGCTCGGGCGGGAGGTACTGGGCGGTGCCCATGACCATCCCGGCGGCCGTCATCGGTGCCTGGTTAGTGGCGAGGGAGATGCCGAAGTCGGTGACCTTGACCTCCCCGCACGGGGTGAGGATGAGGTTGGCCGGTTTGACGTCGCGGTGGACCACCCCGGAGGTGTGCACCGCGTGCAGGCCGTGGCAGGCCTGGACGAGGATCGGCAGCAGCGCGCGCGGCGTGAGGGTCCCCTCCCGCTCGAGCCGGTCCGCCAGCGTCTCACCCGGGACCAGCTCCATGATCAGGTATCCCGAGCCCGCCTGCTCGCCGTGGTCGAGCAGCTCGGCGAGGTTCGGATGGCGCAGCCCGGCGGAGTTGTGGGCCTCGGTGCGCAGCCGGCTGAGGAAGAGCTCGTCACCCACGAGCTCGGTGCGCAGCACCTTGGCGGCGACGGTCCGGCCCAGGCGGCGGTCCCGGGCCTTCCACACCTCGCCCATGCCGCCGACCGCGATCCGCTCGGTGAGCTCGTAGCGCCCCCCGAGCAGCAACCCGGTCCGCGGCCTCATCGCTCGTCTCGCGTCATGAGCCCAGCACCGCCGCCATGACGTCGCGGGCGATGGGCGCCGCCGTCGTCGCACCCGACGCGCCCTCACCCTCGCGGCCGCCGTTCTCGACGACGACGGCGACGGCCACCTCGGGCTCGTCCCCGGTGCCGGCGAAACCGACGAACCACGCGTGCGGGGCGATGCCCTGCCCGATCTCGGCGGTCCCGGTCTTGCCCGCGACGGTCGCGCCGGGGATCTGGGCGTTGCGGCCGGTCCCGGTGGCCACGACCTCGCGCATCATCTGGGTGAGCTGCTCGGCCGTGCCGACCGAGATGGGCTCGCGCAGCTCCTCGGGCTCGGTGGTCGAGACGACCTCGAGGTCCGCGGTGAGCTCACGGGCCACCATGAACGGCCGCATCTGCACGCCCTCGTTGGCGATGGCGGCGGCCACCATGGCCATCTGCATCGGCGTGACGCGCACGCTCGCCTGTCCGATGGAGGCCATGGCGAGCTCGGCCTGGCTCTCGGTGGCCGGGAAGCGGGAGGGGGTCACACCCAGCGGCACGGCCAGCTCTTCACCGAAGCCGAACGCGGCGACCTGCTCACGCAGCGCGTCGTCGCCCAGCTCCATGGCCAGCGTCGCGAACGGGGTGTTGCACGACTGCCGCAGCGCCTGGGTGAACGTGACCTCGCCGCTTCCGTCACCGCACGGCAGGTTGCCGGGGTTGTTGAGGATCTGGGTCGACTGCGGCAGCTGCATCTCGGTCGGTGCGGGCACCAGGGAGTCCGCGGTGTACTCCCCGCTCTCGAGCGCGGCAGCGGCGGTGAGGAGCTTGAAGCTCGAGCCGGGGGCGTACTGGTCGCCGGCCAGGGCGCGGTTGGTCATCGGATCGGCCGGGTCCGCCTGGTAGGCGTCCAGCGCCGCCTGGGCGTCCTGGCGTGAGTGCGTGGCCAGCGCGTTGGGGTCGAAGCTCGGGCTGGAGACCATGGCGAGGATCGCCCCGGTGCGCGGGTCCAGGGCGACGACGGCGCCACGCTGGTCACCCAGGCCGGCCGCCGCGGCCTGTTGGGCGGCGGGGTCGAGGGTGAGCTCGACGGCGCCCCCCTGAGGCTGGTTGCCGGTGACGAGGGTCTGGATCCGTTGGAGGAGCAGCGAGCCGGAGGTGCCGTTGAGCACGTCGTTCTCGGTGCTCTCCAGGCCCGTGATCGCGTTGAACGCGGTGGAGAAGTACCCGGTGGCGTGCGCGTACAGCGAGCCGGGGGCGTAGGAGCGCTGGAAGCCGAACACGTCGTCGACCGGGGCCGAGGAGGCGATGGCCTCGCCCGCCACCACGATCGGGCCACGGTCCCGGCCGAACTCGCGGTAGATGCGGCGTACGTTGCGCCCGTCGTTGTTGAGGTCGGACGCCTGGAAGAACAGCACCGACGTGGCGCTGATCATCAGGGCCAGGAACATCACCGCGACGACGGTGGCCAGGTGGCGCACCTGTGTGTTCATGACAACCTCACCACCTCGGTGGGCTGCCCGTCGTCGCCGTCCGCGCCGTCCGGGGTGGCGGGAGCGGCGCCGTCCTCGCGCCCCACCGGCAGGGCGGGGCCGGGCGGCTGCGGCAGCGGCCGGGCGACGTCCGGGGCGGGCCGGCGCGCGGCGTCGGAGATGCGCAGCAGCAGGGCGAGGATGATCCAGTTCGAGACCAGGGAGGAGCCGCCCAGCGCGAGGAACGGCATCGTCAGGCCGGTCAGCGGGATGAGGCGGGTGACCCCGCCGACCACCACGAAGCACTGGAAGGCGATGACGAACGCCAGGCCGGAGGCGAGGAGCTTGCCGAAGCCGTCGCGCACGCCGATGGCGGCGCGCATGCCGCGCTGGGCGAGAACGAGGTAGAGCACCAGCACGGCCAGCAGGCCGGTCAGGCCGAGCTCCTCGCCGAGGGAGGCGACGATGAAGTCGGAGTTGGCGAAGGGGACCAGCTGCGGTTCCCCGGCGCCCCAGCCGGTGCCCATGAGCCCGCCGGACGCCATGCCGAACAGGCCCTGGACCACCTGGCCAGAGCCGCCCGGGTCGCGGTTGTAGATCTCCGGCTCGAGGGCGTGGAGCCAGACGTCGAACCGGGCGCCGACGTGCGGGAACAGGGACGCCGCGGCCAGCGCGCCGCCGGCGAAGAGCACGAGCCCGATGAGGATCCAGCTCAGCCGCTCGGTGGCCACGTAGAGCATGGCGACGAACAGGCCGAAGAACAGCAGGGACGTGCCCAGGTCGCGCTCGAAGACGAGGACGGCGAGCGAGACCGCCCACGCGAGCAGGATCGGGCCGAGGTCCCGTCCGCGGGGCAGCTGGAGCCCGAAGACCTTCGGGCCCGCCAGCGCGAGGTTGTCGCGGTTGGTGACGAGGTACCCGGCGAAGAAGACGGCCAGGACGATCTTGGCCAGCTCGGCCGGCTGGAACGACAGCGAAGCCACGTTGATCCAGATCCGGGCACCGTTGATGCTCACGCCCAGGCCCGGCAGCAGCGGCAGCATGAGCAGCGCCAGGCCCGCGATCATGGCGGTGTAGGTGTAGCGGCGCAGCACCCGGTGGTCGCGCAGGAACACCAGGACGCCGACGGCGCACGTCACACCCAGGATCGTCCACAGCATCTGCCGGTCCGCGTTCGCGGCGCCCTCGACCCCCCGGGCCAGGTCGATGCGGTAGATCATCGTCAGCCCGATGCCGTTGAGCGTCACGACGACCGGCAGCATCACCGGGTCCGCGTACGGCGCCCGCCACCGGATGAGCAGGTGGGCGACCACGGCGATGGCCGCCATGAGGAGTCCGAGGACGGGCAGGTCCGCCGGGACCTGGCCGGTCTCGGCCAGGCCCACCTGGGCATAGGAGAACAGCGTCAGCAGCAGGGCCAGGCCGAGGAGCAGGAGCTCCGAGCCGCGGCCGGTCCGGGCCCGCTGTTGACTCACGATGGCCATCAGGCGCCCCCGCCAGATGGTGAGGGGGACGACGGCGGGGGCGTGGCGCCGTCGTCCTGGCCCGGCACTGTCGAGACGTCACCGGGGCCGGCGGACGCCGCATCGGGCTCGGGTGCCTCGCCGGCGACGGCGGGGCGCAGGGAGGCCCGCAGGTTCTCCACGACGGCGAGGGCGGCGGCGAGGGAGCCGCGGGTGATCGGTTCCTCGAGGCGCGCCTGGGCCACTGGGGTGAGCGCGTCGATGCGCAGGTCGGTGCGCTCGTGCAGCGTGGCCAGGTCGACCGGGCCGAGCTGCTGGGGGATACCGCGGTAGACGGCCACGTGGTCGCCGTCGGGCGCCACGAAGTACTGGGTCTGCGTCCACGACCGGGCCGCCCACCCGCCGGCCGCGAGGGCCAGCAGGATCAGCACCGTCGCCACGAGGCGGCCCACCCAGCGACGCCCGCGGGAGGGCTCCTCGTCGGGCTCGGGCGCGGCGGCCTCCTCCGGGGAGGCGGCGCGGACCAGTGCCGCGGCGCGGGCGGCGGAGCCGTTGCCGCCGCGGGTGGCGCGCAACCGGTCGCGGGCCGCGGCACCGACCACCTGTGGGGTGGTGTCCGGAGCGGCGCCGCCGAGCTCGAGCAGGTCGGCGACGACGCAGGTGACGTTGTCGGGACCGCCCGCGCGCAGGGCCAGGCTGATGAGCTCCTCGGCGCACTGGCCGGGGTCGGTGACGTCGCGCAGGGTGTCGGTGATCGTCTCGGCGGAGACCACGCCGAACAGGCCGTCCGAGGCGAGCAGCCAGCGGTCGCCGGCCCGTGCCTCCCGCAGCGACTCGTCGAGCTGGACCTCGCCGTCGTGGTCGCCGAGCGCCCGGAGGATGACGTTGCGCTGCGGGTGGCGTTCGGCCTCCTCGGAGGTGAGCCGGCCGGTGCTGACGAGGAACTGCACGAACGTGTGGTCCTCGGTCACCTGGGTGAGGGCGCCGTCGCGCAAGAGGTAGGCACGGGAGTCGCCGATGTGGATCATGGCGAGCTTGTTGCCCGAGCGGAGGATGGCGATGCAGGTGGTGCCCAGGCCGGCGAGGTCGGTGTCGGCGTCGGAGCGCTCCATGAGCTCGGCGTGGGCGGCCTCGACGGCGCCGCGCAGCAGGTCGAGGAGGTCGTCCGCGCCGTGGGCGTCGTCCAGTGCCGCGAGGTGCGCGACGGCCACGGAGGAGGCGATGTCGCCGCCGGCGGGCCCGCCCATGCCGTCGGCGAGGACGAGCAGGTGCGGACCGGCGTAGCCGGAGTCCTGGTTGCTGGAGCGGACCAGCCCGACGTCGGAGCGGGCGGCGAAGCGCATCTGGATGCTCATGCGCTCACCTGCGCAGCTCGATGACGGTCTGCCCGATGCGCACCGGCGTGCCTGCGGGGATCTCCACCGGCTGGCTGATCCGCTCGCCGGCGACGACCGTGCCGTTGGTCGAGCCGAGGTCCTCGAGCCACCAGGCGCCGTCCTTGGGGAAGAACCGGGCGTGGCGGGAAGAGGAGTAGTCGTCGTCGAGCACCAGGGTGCAGCCGGGGGAGCGGCCCACGAGGACGGAAGACGGGCCCAGCGGGATGGTGGTGCCCGCGAGCGGGCCCTGGGTGACCACCAGGCGGGTGGGGGTGCGGGCCGGTGCCGGGCCGCGGGCGGGTGCGGGCTTGCGGGACCGGGGGGCGCGGCCGGGGCCGCGTGGGGTGACGCGGGTGCCGAAGATGTCCTTGCGGAGTACCGCAAGCGCGGTCAGCACGAAGATCCAGAGCAGCACGAGGTAGCCCACGCGCAGGAGGGTGAGGACGAGCTCGCTCATAGGCGGCCGGTCACCTGCCGCCGTCGGTGGCGTCGTCCTCGTCCGCACCGGTCCAGAACAGGATGCGGGTGCGACCCACCGTGATCGTGTTGCCGTCCACCAGGGTGGCGGCGTCGATGCGGTGCCCCTCCACGAACGTGCCGTTGGTCGAACCCAGGTCGGTGGCGATGACGCCGGCGGGGGTCACCCGGATCTCCAGGTGGCGGCGCGAGACGCCGGTGTCGTCCACCACGATGTCCGCCTCGCTGCCGCGGCCGATCACAGTGACCGGGCCGGTCAGGAGGTAGCGCTGACCGTCGATGTCGACGATCGGGTGGCGTGCGGAGGCCACGGAGGAGGTGGCGGGGGCGACGGCGCCGCGGCGGCTGGCCGAGCGCACCTGGAAACGGCCCGTGGTCAGCTCGTCGTCCTGCTCGAAGCTGACCTCGACGGGCCCGACGAAGGAGTAGCGCTGGGAGGCGGCGTGCTCGGTGGCCGCGCCGACCATCTCGTCGGCCAGGGTGTCCGCGCCCCACTGCTCGATCTGCTCGAGGTCGCTCGGCGCCAGCGCGACGACGAACTCGTTGGGCACGACGGTGCGCCCGCGGGAGACGGCGGCGGCACGGTCGTCCATCTCGCGCCGCAGCGCGGAGGTGATCTCCACCGGCTTGACCTCGCTGCGGAACGCCTTGGCGAATGCGGCGCTGACGATGTGCTCGACGCCCTTCTCGAACCGGTCCAGCACTCCCATCACGCACCTCCTTCCCGCCTCTGCCTCACGTCCCGGGCGGGTGCTCCAGGCCGTGCCGGGTGGTTGCCCGGCGCCGTGCTGTCCGTGCGCATTCACCAGACGGAATCCGTCCGTACCGGGGGTTGCCCGGCCGCCGGCACACGGGACCGGCGCCACGATCGTAACTAGACACGGCGGGAATCGGCGTATCCGGGGCCCGGCGCGGTGCGAGTTCGGGTGGTAGCGGCGGGTGCGGGCGGGGCGCCCTCGGGGCCCCGCGGGGGAGGGTGACGTGGGCAGCATCACGCTCGCGAGGCCTCTTGGCGGGGCCAGAGCGCCGCCGGCCCCGTGCTAGTCTTGCCAGCGCTGTTAAGCGAGCGCGAGTGGCGGAATAGGCAGACGCGCACGGTTCAGGTCCGTGTGCCCGAAAGGGCGTGGGGGTTCAACTCCCCCCTCGCGCACAGCAGGAAGCGGCGGTATCCCAACGGAAACGTGGGGTGCCGCCGCTTCGTCGTTTGTCGATGCGCCAACGGCCAGAACCCATCGAGCCGAACAGCCTCTGATGGCTTCGCGCGCCCGATCGACGCTGCTTCCACGGCCGCCGTAACCATGCACGCGTGAATGCTCCAACATTGCCGCGCACGCGCCCTGCCCGAGCTGGGAGACGGCGGCTCAGTCGCCGGGCCGCGCCCAGACCGAGGCGCCCTGCCAGTCGACAGCCACGGCGGGCTCGTCACCCACCACCCAGGCGTCATGCCCCGGCGGAAGCGATGTTACTTCACCCGTCTCGGCCTCCATCTCCGTGCCGTCGGCCATGACGACGTGGAGGCGACCGGACACGTGGTACTGCTGGTGGGGCGCCATGCACAGGTCCGTCCCGGCGACCGGCCCCACGTCCTTGGTCCACCGCCAGCCCGGCTGGAGGGTGATCCGCCCGACCTGGGCGCCGCCGGCGAGGTTGACGAGCTCAAGGCGCCAGTTGTCACCCTCCCGTATCTCGTCGGGCTTGTCGAAGGACGCGAACTCCAACGGCTGTGCACTCATGGCTGCAACTCCTTCATCGCTCCCGCGCTGTGCTGCTAGTGCGCCGCAGCCCGGCACGGTTGTCAATAGGTGCTGCACCCCCGTCGTTGCGGCCTCGACCGGGTGCCGGCACTGCCCGACGCGCCACGCCCCACGTGGAGGGAGTGGGTGCCCCGGCGCCTCGTTACGAGCCCCCGACCGTGCCAGATCCGTGAGGGCAAGCTCTTCAGCGAGATTGCTGAGCCAGCGAGCCGTCGGCGGGGACGAGGAGAACGCGACGACGAAGGCTGAGTGAGCGCCGACGTCGACCCATGGGCGCCCGCCTACAATCTCGATTCGGATGAGCCGGCTTCCGCCTCAGCGTCGGCAACGACCGGATCGTCTACACCCTCAGCGACGACGCGCTGGTTGTGGTGGTCGTGCCGCGGGGGCACAGGAAGGAGGTCTACCAAGTCCGTGACGGCTCTACAGCAGCTCCGCACGCAGCTGATCTGCGGACTTGGGCGACAGCAGCCCGGGCGGGACGTCGAACACCGTCTTGGCGCCCACCTGGCCCCCGGCGTTGAGCCGGGCCGCGGCCCTGGCGTAGGCCACCAGCACACTCGCGGTGAACTCGGGGTTGCTGCCGAGGTCCAGGCGGTACTCGACCACCTGCGAGCTCCCGGAGCCGGTGCTCCCGCTGCGGATCACGAAGCCGCCGTGCGGCATGGTGGCGTGGTCGCGGGCGAGCTCCGCGGCGCTGATGAAGTGCACCGCGGTGTCGTAGTCGGCGAAGTAGTGCGGCATCGTGACGATGGTCTGCTCCACCGCGGCGGCGTCGGCGCCGTCCTCGAGGACCACGTAGCACTCTCGGGTGTGCTTCTGCCGGGTGCTTAGCTCGGGGCGCGCGCCGCTGCGCACCGCCTCGATTGCCTCCTCGGACGGCACGGTGTACTGCACGGCGCCGGCCACGCCCGGCACGCGGCGCACCGCGTCGGAGTGACCCTGGCTCAGGCCCTTGCCCCAGAAGGTGTAGGTCGCGCCGTCGGGAAGCAGCGCCTCGCCGAGGAGGCGGTTCAGGGAGAACATCCCCGGGTCCCAGCCGACCGAGATGATCGCGGTGTTGCCGCCCGCCCGGGCGGAGGCGTCCACGGCCGCGAAGTACTCGGGGATCTTCGCGTGGGTGTCGAAGCTGTCGACGGTGGTGAAGTGCGCCGCCAGGGCCGGGCCGTGCTCGGGCAGGTCCGCCTTGGAGCCACCGCACAGGATGAGGACGTCGACCCGCTCGCGGTGCTCCAGGAGCTCGTCCCATGGCAGGACGGGCACGGCCGGCGTAGGCGCGGTGATCTGGTCGGGGGAGCGGCGGGTGAAGATCCCGGCCAGCTCCATGTCCGGGTTCTGTCCGACGGCGGCCGCCACGCCGCGCCCCAGGTTTCCGTACCCGGCGATCCCGATCCGTAGCGGTGCTGCCATCCTCGTGCCCTTTCTCGTTCCTCGTGCGACGGCCGACCATGGCCCGCCAGTTCCGGGCGACCATACTTCCCCGGCGCCGGTGGCCACCCGCCGGGGCCGGCGACACTCTCCCCCGATGGCGGCGACGGCGCTCGCGGCACGGTCCTCGGCCGGGGGCTTCCTCGACCGCGTGCGTACCGCGGTCCGGGGCCTCGCTTCGGGCTACTTCGCCCTCGTCATGGGCAGCGGCATCATCTCGGTCGGCATGCGGCTCGAGGGCTTCGAGCTGCTGTCCGGTTTCCTGCTGGTGGTCTGCGCCGTCACCTAGGTGGTCCTGGTGGCGCTGACCGTCGTCCGCCTGGGGCGGTACCGCACGGACATCGCCCAGGAGCTTGGCGATGCGCGCCGTGCCTTCGGCTTCTTCACCTTCGTGGCGGGGACGAACGTCCTCGGGGTCCGGGTCGCTATGGACGGGCACGTCGCCTGGACGACGGGGCGTTGCTGCTGCTCTCCGTCGCCGGCTGGCTGGTGCTGGGGTACGTGGTCCCATGGACGGCCGTCCTGGGTCGCACCACCCGTCCGGTGGTGGCGACCGCCAACGGCACCTGGTTCATCTGGGTGGTGGGCAGCCAGTCGGTCGCGGTGGCATCGGCCTCGCTGCAACCGGTCGTCACGGCGCAGCGGGACCTGCTCGCGCTGCTCTCCATAGTGTCGTGGTCGGTCGGCATCTTCCTCTACGCCGCCGCGGGCGTGATCGTAGCTCTGCGGATGTTGCTCTACGAGCTGCGCCCCGCGGACTTGACCCCGCCGTACTGGTTGGCGATGGGCGCGTGCGCCATCACCGTGCTCGCCGTGGCCCGGATCGTGGAGATGGCCGACGCCCCGATGGTGAACGCCACACGGGGACTGGTGGCCGGCCTGTCGGTCGTCTTCTGGGCGTTTGCCACGTGGCTGATCCCACCGCTGGTGGCGGCTGGGGTGTGGCGGCACGGGCGCCACCGCGTGCCGTTGACCTACGACGCCACCCTGTGGAGCATCGTCTTCCCGCTCGGGATGTACGCGGTGGCCGGGATCTATCTCGGGCAGGCGGACCAGCTGCCGATCGTGGGTGCGATCGGCGCCGTCGAGCTGTGGGTCGCGTTCGCCGTCTGGGCCGCGGTCTTCGCCGCGATGATTGTCCATCTGTGGCGCACGGTCGCCCGGGCCGGTTCGAGGATCGGTGTGACGGGTTAGATGTGAGGGTCCCGACAATCCCACCCATTTGCTCACCATTCGAGACGTCCGTATCAAATGGTGAGCAAGTGAGAGGTAACATCTTTGGGTTCCTGACCCAGCACATGAGGAGTTCCGCGTGAGCACGCTCACCGCGCCGGACACGGCAGAAGCACGGCCCGCACCGTCGGGGGTCCAGAAGCGGCGGATCATCTTCGCCAGCCTGGTCGGCACCTCGATCGAGTTCTACGACTTCTACGTCTACGCCACCGCGGCGATCTCGGTCTTCCCGCTGCTCTTCTTCCCGGCGTCCGACGCCGGCGGGGCGCTCCTTGCCTCCCTGGCCACCTTCGGGGTGGCCTTCGTGGCAAGGCCGGTCGGCTCGATCATCTTCGGCCACTTCGGTGACCGGCTCGGCCGCAAGGCCACCCTGCTCGGGTCGTTGCTGACCATGGGCATCGCCACCGTGATCATCGGCATGCTGCCCACGTACGCGCAGATCGGCCTGTGGGCGCCGGTCATGCTCGCGATCATGCGGTTCTGCCAAGGCCTGGGCCTCGGCGGGGAGTGGAGCGGCGCCGCGCTGCTTGCCACCGAGACCGCCGAGAAGGGCAAGCGCGCCCGCGCCGCGATGTGGCCCCAGCTCGGCGCCCCCATCGGCTTCCTCTTCGCCAACGGCTTCTTCCTGCTGCTGACGATCTGGATGGGCCACGACAGCACCGACCCCGCGCACGACGGGACCTTCCTCACCTGGGGCTGGCGGATCCCGTTCCTGGCCTCCGCCGTCATCGTCGCGCTCGGCGTGTACGTCCGCGTGAAGCTCGAGGAGACCCCGGTCTTCGCCCGCGCCGTCGCCCGCGGCGAGAAGGTCAAGACGCCGCTGAAGGCGGTGCTGCAGACCAGCTGGCGCCAGCTCATCCAGGGCACCTTCATCATGCTGGCCACCTACACGCTCTTCTACCTGTTCACGACCTGGATCCTCAGCTACGCCATCGGCGCGACCGAGAACGGCATGCTGGGGATCGGCTACCAGGACTTCCTGGTGCTCCAGCTCATCGCGATCCTCTTCTTCGCCGCCATGACCCCCGTCTCCGGTGCGCTCGCCGACAGGTTCGGGCGCAAGCCGTTCCTCATCGTGGTCACCGCGGCGATCCTCGTGTTCGGCTTCTTCTTCGACTCCTTCCTGGCCCCGGAGGTCATGGGCACCGGCGCGGACGCGAACATGGGCCTCATGCTGGTGTTCCTCATCATCGGCATGACGCTGATGGGCCTGACCTTCGGCGTGCAGAGCGCGATCCTGCCCGAGCTGTTCCCGACCAACGTGCGCTACACGGGCTCGGCGATCGCGTACAACTTCTCTTCCATCCTTGGTGCGGCGGTGGCCCCCTTCATCGCCGCCTGGCTGGTGCAGAACCACGGGGTCGCGTGGGTGGGCGTGTACCTCGCGTCGATGGCACTGCTGACCCTGCTGTCGCTGTTCTCCACCAAGGAGACGAAGGACCTGGACCTGGACACCCTCACGGCGACGGACGCCCAGCCGGCCGTCGCCTGACACCCACCACCACGAGAGACGCCCCCGCCGTGCCGGCGGGGGCGTCTCTCATCCGGCGCGGTGGAGCGAGGGCGGAGGTACCAACGGGTGGAGCACAACATCGATCTCGCCCGGTTGCGCACCGAGCACGGCCGTCATGAACGTGCGGTGCGGCTGGCGGCGCCGGTCGGTCGGGGAGCCGGGGTTGAGCAGGCGCATCCCGGCGGGGGAGACGGAGTCCCACGGGATGTGGCTGTGCCCGAACACCAGCAGGTCGGTCTCCGGGAACACCGCGTCCATCCGCTCCTCGCGCCCCGGGGCCGGACCGGTCTCGTGCACCACCGCCAGCCGCACGCCGTCGATCGTCGCGCGGGCCACCTCGGGAAGGCGACGGCGGATGTCCGCACCGTCATTGTTGCCCCAGCACGCCACCAGGCGGGCCGAGCGGTCGGCCAGCTCGTCCACCAGCCGAGCGTCCACCCAGTCCCCGGCGTGCACGACGACGTCCGCCAGCGCCACGGCGGCCCACACCTCGGCCGGCAGCTCCCTGGCCCGCTTGGGCCAGTGCGTGTCGGCGAGGAGCAGTAGACGGGTGGTCATCGCGAGTCTCCGGTTGACGGCGCCCCTCGGCCGGCAGGGGATGTCACCGGCCGGTCCTACCGTGCCGTCATGTGGCAGTCGAGCAGATTCCCCTTCGTGATGCGGCGGTGAGCCTAGGGCCTGGGCAGCACGGCCGTCCGGTGACCACCGCGGACAGGCCGATACCCCTGCGCGTGTGGGTGCAGACCCGCCAAGGCCACAGGGCTGTGGACGGGGTGGCGGTGGCGTGGACGGCCCGCGCCGTGCGGGTGCGCTACCTCGACGAGCACGGCCGTCAGGGATTCGCCTGGGTGTGGGCGAACGCCGTCGTCAGGCGGTGACAGGCCTCAGGGGTTGAAGGCCGGGTTAAAGCCCTCGGCGGGTCACACGCGACCTCACGTGCGCGACCTAAGTGCGGGGCCGATCGCCGGGGACCTCCCCGGCATCGCGCCCAGAAGAGAGGTCTCCGTCGTCGGCGGCGTGACGTCCCGCAACCCCGGGATCGCTGGCGGGGTCGTAGTCCGGGTCGAGCGCTTCCGCGTCCCGCATCCGCTCCTCGGCCCGCTCGCGGACCTGGCCGGCCTGCTCGGCGCGCAGCCGGGCCTCGCGGTCGAGGCGGTCGGCCTCCACCCGCGCCTGCTTTGCCTGCGCCTCGGCGGCCGCGGCGTCCGCCTCGCGCTGCCGGGCAGCGAGGTCTTCCTCCTCGCCCTGCGCCCGCAAGTCCGCGGCGTGGGCTCGGTTCTCCTCCCGCCGGACACGCTCCTGCTCCTTCTTGCGCCGGCTTGCGGCGAGCACGGCGACCACGATGATCGCCACTACAACGATGGCCAGCACGATCCAGATCCAGGTATCCATGGGACGGCCCTCCTCGGTCGACTTGATCTCATCGAACCCGAGGCCCGGGATTCCGGCCACCGGAGCGCGGAGTGCGGCTCGCGGGCAGCGCGCTCGCCATCACGCTAGGGGTTCGCCCGGTGCTCGCCGCCTGGTGAGTCCGGTCAGGCGCCGACGACTGCGCGGACCACGGCAGCGGCCCGAGACGCCGCCTCGTCGACGCCGAGATGGAAGTCCTCGCCAGCGGCAGGGCCGCACAGGTCCGAGACTCCCCGCACGGAGAGGAACGGGACGCCGAACGAGTGGCACACCTGCGCGATCGCGGTGGACTCCATGTCCGTGCTCAGCGCGGCCGGGAAAGCCTCGCGCACCTCGGTGACGTTGACCGCCGTGACGAACGAGTCGCCCGACACCATCTGCCCCACCCGGAGCGAGCCCTTGTCCAGCACAGCCGCCCGCGCCAGCCCGAGCAGGCCCGCGTCGGCCGGGTAGCTCACGGGCATGCCGGGTACCTGACCGCGCACGTACCCGAACGCCGTCGCGTCGGCGAAGCCGTAGGTGTAGTCGTCCCCGACGATGACGTCGCCGACCCGCACCACAGCCGTCAGGCCGCCGGCCGAGCCGGTGGAGACCACGGCCCGCGGGCGGACCGTCGTCAGCGCGTGCACCGCCGCGGACGCGGCGTTGACCAGCCCGATGCCTGATCGCACGAGCAGCACACGGGTGTCACCCAGGGCGACCAGCCGGGTACGGGCGTGCCCGGCCCCGACGTCGGCGCCGGCTTGGGTGGCGGCGTCGAGGAACGGGCGGACCTCCTCTTCCATCGCGCCGATGACCACCGCGTCCACGACGGGCAGGTCCCGGTCGCCCGCCGCCCGGGTGAGCGGCGCCGCCGTCCCGTCGAGGCTCACGCCGTGACCTGCGCCCACTCCTCGCGGCGCGCGAGCATGGTCCGCGCGGCTTCCTTCGCCCCACCCAGGGTGTGACTCGCGGCCCAGCCGCACTGGATCTCGTTCGCGGCGGGCACCTCGGTGGCGTCGACCACGTCGCGCAGCGTGGTCTCGACCAGGTCCAGCACCTCTGCCATGGGGTGCTCGCCCACGAGCAGGAGGTAGAACCCGGTCTGGCAGCCCATGGGGGAGAAGTCCACAACGTCGTCGGAGTGGTTGCGCACATGCTCGGCGAAGGTGTGCTCGAGGGAGTGGACCACCGGCATCTCCAGGTGGTCCACGTTCGGCTGGCAGAACCGGACGTCGTACTTGGTCAGCACGTCCCCGCCGGGCAGGTGCTTGGTGTCGGCCAGGCGCACATAGGGTGCGGCGACCGTGCGGTGGTCCAGGTTGAAGCTCTCGACGTTCATGCGCATGGGATGTCCTCCGTCAGGGGCGGTGCTGCCCCCATCATCCCCCGTCCGCGGCCCCGTCGGTCGGGGCGCGGGCACGGCGGCGCCGCCACGCGCGCCGGCACCGGACGGTCGAACGGAGACTGGGCTCGCGGCCGGACCGCTGTCGCGGCAAGGTACGCGGCGCACGACGTGCCGGCCACGGGTGGTCCGAGGCCGTGAGGCGAGACCTGCAGGGACCAGCGCCGGCCGGCACGGGCGTGCCGACACGAAGGACGCACATGAACCCAGGACGGCGCGGAAGGGCTACCGGCCCGTCTGTGGCACGGCCGGACCGGTGGCGCTTCCGCGGGAACATCGCCGGCGTGGGGAGCGCCGAGGGCACCCGGGTGGTGGTGGGCGACTGGCCCGACTCGCCGTTCGGGCCGTTCGCCGACGTCATGGTGGAACGGGCTGACGGACATCGGCTGCTCCTGGCACCGACCGAGGAGGTGGCAGAGTTCGTGTCCGCCACTTACCGGTTCGACGAGGTCCGCATCGTCCCGGTGACGGTCGACCGCTCCGGCCATCGCTGGCGGGTGGCCGCCGGTCCGCTGGACCTCGACCTCGCGCTCGGCTCGCGCACATGGCTCGGCCACCTCCTCCGGCTGGTGCCCGGCCCCATTGCGACCAGCCTCGGATGGGCGCGCGTGACGTCCTTCGCCGCACGGCTTCTGCTGCCCGGCGTGCGCACGGTCGGCACCGCCGGCGGGGGACGGATCGAGTGGTACGGCGCGCGTGACGTCCGCCGGGTGGTCGCCGCACGCGCCGCCTGGGACGGCACGGGCCTCGGTGACCTGCGGCCGGTGCGTCCGGCTCCGCGGTTCGGGTTCAGCTCTACGCCCGCCAGGCCGAGCGTGGTCACCGTCGTCACGACCGTATGGAGGCGGGAAGCCCCCAAATCGCACCGGCCGGTCCTGTGACACGCCAGAGCGGCGACACGCCGCACATTCCGGTGATGACGACGGGCCGGGCCGGGCGCGGAAGCAGCCGATGCCCGCCGTTATCCCCAACCTGTGGACAAAGGTGGTGAAAACCGGTCCACAACTCGCTTCATGATCACCGAAGCCAGCCGATGTCAGTGGTCAGTGACAGCGTGACGCCTGAGGGGGATCCCGCCGGCGGGCGACCGGGCCAGGTGTCCACACGGCGTCCCCAGGATGACCCGCAAGGGTCCACAAGGGTCAGGGGACGGCTGTGGACAAACTTCACAAGTCGCGACACGCGAACACATCATGTTGGGGTTCAACCCTGGGCGGACCCCCAGGTGTAGTGTCTAGCTCCGAGGGACACCCCGGAAATCGGGTGAACCACAATCTTGTTGTTACAGCAGTGTCGGGGGCGGGGGCCCGGAACCTGTGACGACGCACCGAGGCAAGGAGTTCGGCTCGATGAGCATCACCGTCTACAGCAAGCCGTCCTGCGTTCAGTGCGATGCCACTTACCGCGCGCTGAACAAGCAGGGACTCGACTACGAGGTCGTCGACATGACGACCGACCCCGAGGCGCTGGCCAGCGTCAAGGCGCTCGGCTACCAGCAGGCCCCGGTGGTCTTCGCCGACGGCGACCACTGGTCGGGGTTCCGGCCCGACAAGATCAAGGCGCTGGCCACGGCCGGCGCGATCGTGGCCTGACGCCACCACAGGCTTCGGCCGGACCGTCGCGACCCGGCGGTCCGGCCGAACACCAACTGGTCCGTGCCTGGCGCGGGCCGGGGACCGCAGTGCAGCCAGGGAGACAGGCATGAGCACCATCGTCTACTTCTCCTCCGCCACCAACAACACGCACCGTTTCGTGGGCAAGCTCGGCCTGCCCGCTCGCCGCATCCCGCTGCGGGCCAGCGAGGACCCGCTGCGCGTCGAGGAGGAGTACGTGCTGGTGGTGCCCACCTACGGGGGCGGCAACGGGCGCGGGGCTGTGCCCAAGCAGGTCATCAAGTTCCTGAATGACGAGCACAACCGCTCACTGATCCGCGGCGTCATCGCCGCGGGCAACCTCAACTTCGGTAAGGCGTTCTGCCTCGCGGGGGAGATCGTCGCCGCGAAGTGCCAGGTGCCTTACCTGTATCGATTCGAACTTCTAGGAACCACCGAGGACGTCACGCGCGTCCGAGAGGGATTGGGGCAGTTTTGGCAGCAACACTCACAGATTCCGGCGTAGAGGTCGCCAACGCGCCGGAGCTGGACTACCACGCGCTGAACGCGATGCTCAACCTCTATGACGCGGACGGAAAGATCCAGTTCCAGGCCGACCGTGAGGCTGCCCGGCAGTACTTCCTCCAGCACGTCAACCAGAACACCGTCTTCTTCCACAACCTCAAGGAGAAGCTGGACCACCTGGTCGAGGAGCGGTACTACGAGGGCGAGGTGCTCGCCAAGTACTCCTTCGACTTCCTCACGAAGATCTGGGACTACGCCTTCGGCAAGAAGTTCCGGTTCGAGACGTTCCTCGGCGCCTTCAAGTACTACACGTCCTACACGCTGAAGACCTTCGACGGGAAGCGGTACCTCGAGCGGTTCGAGGACCGTGTCGCGATGGTCGCCCTCACCCTTGCCGACGGTGACGAACAGGCCGCGCTGGACATGGTCGAGGAGATCATCTCGGGCCGCTTCCAGCCCGCGACGCCCACCTTCCTCAACGCCGGCAAGGCCCAGCGCGGTGAGCTGGTCAGCTGCTTTCTGCTGCGCATCGAGGACAACATGGAGTCCATCGCCCGCGGCATCAACTCCGCGCTCCAGCTGTCCAAGCGGGGCGGCGGGGTCGCGTTGTCGTTGACGAACGTGCGCGAGTCGGGTGCGCCGATCAAGAGGATCCAGAACCAGTCCTCCGGGGTGATTCCGGTGATGAAGCTGCTCGAGGACTCCTTCTCCTACGCCAACCAGCTCGGAGCCCGTCAGGGCGCGGGTGCCGTGTACTTGCACGCGCACCACCCCGACATCATGAACTTCCTAGACACCAAGCGGGAGAACGCGGACGAGAAGATCCGTATCAAGACCCTCTCCCTCGGGGTGGTCGTCCCGGACATCACGTTCGAGCTGGCGAGGAACAACGAGGACATGTACCTGTTCTCGCCTTACGACGTCGAGCGCGTCTACGGCGTGCCCTTCTCGGAGGTCAGCGTCTCTGAGAAGTACCGCGAGATGGTCGACGACGGGCGCATCCACAAGCGCAAGATCAACGCGCGCGCCTTCTTCCAGACGATCGCCGAGCTCCAGTTCGAGTCGGGCTACCCCTACATCGTGTTCGAGGACACCGTGAACCGGGCGAACCCGATCAAGGGCAAGATCACCATGTCCAACCTGTGCTCGGAGATCCTGCAGGTCTCGACGCCCTCCACGTACAACGAGGACCTGTCCTACGCCGAGGTCGGCAAGGACATCTCCTGCAACCTCGGCTCGCTGAACATCGCCAAGGCGATGGACTCGCCCGACTTCGGCAAGACGGTCGGTACCGCGATCCGTGCGCTCACGGCGGTGTCGGACCAGACCCACATCTGGTCCGTGCCCTCGGTCGAGCACGGCAACAACGAGTCCCACGCCATCGGCCTGGGCCAGATGAACCTGCACGGGTACCTCGCCCGCGAGCGGATCTTCTACGGCTCCGAAGAGGGGCTGGACTTCACGAACATCTACTTCTACACGGTCGCCTTCCACGCCGTGGCGGAGTCGAACAAGATCGCCATCGAGAAGGGCCGGGCGTTCAAGGGCTTCGAGGAGTCCAAGTACGCCACGGGGGAGTACTTCGACAAGTACGTCAACGGCACGTGGGAGCCGCGCACCGAGAAGGTCCGCCAGCTCTTCGCCGACGCCGGCGTGCACATCCCCACCCAGGCCGACTGGGCCGCGCTGGCCGCCTCCGTCAAGGAGCACGGCATCTACAACCAGAACCTTCAGGCGGTGCCGCCGACCGGGTCCATCTCCTACATCAACAACTCCACCTCCTCGATCCACCCGATCGTGTCCAAGGTGGAGATCCGCAAGGAAGGCAAGCTCGGCCGGGTCTACTACCCCGCGGCGTTCATGACCAATGACAACCTCGAGTACTACGAGGACGCGTACGAGATCGGCCCCGAGAAGATCATCGACACCTACGCCGAGGCCACGCAGCACGTGGACCAGGGCCTGTCGCTGACGCTCTTCTTCAAGGACACCGTCACCACCCGTGACCTGAACAAGGCGCAGATCTACGCGTGGCGCAAGGGCATCAAGACGCTGTACTACATCCGTCTGCGCCAGCTGGCGCTGGAGGGGACCGAGGTGGAGGGCTGCGTCAGCTGCATGCTGTGACGTCTGACGGTTGACGTCTGGATGTGAGGACGTCTCGCGGCGCGGGCCGGGCTGGGGACCGCCCGCTCGCGCCGCAAGGATGGACGACGGCGCGGGCCGGCCCCGCCGTCGCCCTGACCGGGGCGGACCCCACCCACAACCCGGCGCACCACCAACGCGGGCCGTACCGGCCCGCACCCGAGAACCGCAAGGAGAGGCACCCCGTGTCGGAGAAGCTCAAGCTGGTCAGCAGCGTCCAGGCGATCAACTGGAACCGTGTCCAGGACGAGAAGGACGTCGAGGTCTGGGACCGGCTGACCGGGAACTTCTGGCTGCCCGAGAAGGTGCCGCTGTCCAACGACATCCAGTCCTGGGCGACGCTCAACGAGCCCGAGAAGCACATGACCACGCGTGTGTTCACGGGGCTGACACTGCTGGACACGCTGCAGGGCACCGTCGGCGCCGTCAGTCTCATTCCGGACGCGGTGACGCCGCACGAGGAGGCCGTCTACACGAACATCGCGTTCATGGAGTCGGTCCACGCCAAGAGCTACTCCTCGATCTTTTCCACCCTGATCTCCTCCAAGGAGATCGACGAGGCCTTCCGCTGGTCCGAGGAGAACGAGAACCTCCAGCGCAAGGCCGCCATCGTCATGGAGTACTACCGCGGCGACGACCCCGAGAAGCGCAAGGTCGCCTCGACGATGCTCGAGTCGTTCCTGTTCTACTCCGGCTTCTACGCGCCCATGTACTGGTCCAGCCGCGCGAAACTGACCAACACGGCCGACCTGATCCGGCTGATCATCCGGGACGAGGCCGTCCATGGGTACTACATCGGCTACAAGTACCAGAAGGCCGTGGAGAAGGCGGCCCCGCAGCGTCAGCAGGAGCTCAAGGACTACACGTTCGAGCTGCTCTACGAGCTGTACGAGAACGAGGAGCAGTACACCGAGGACCTGTACGACCCGTTGGGCCTCACGGAGGACGTCAAGGCGTTCCTGCGGTACAACGCCAACAAGGCGCTGAACAACCTTGGCTACGAGGGGCTCTTCCCCAAGGAGGCCACGGCCGTGAACCCGGCCATTCTCTCCGCGCTGAGCCCCAACGCCGACGAGAACCACGACTTCTTCTCTGGCTCGGGCTCGAGCTACGTCATCGGCAAGGCCGAGGCCACCGAGGACGACGACTGGGACTTCTAGACGGTCCTGTCCGGCGGATCTTGGTTCTAGCGGAGAGACAGCCCGCACTGGCGCCTGTCGAAGCGGTTCATCTCCCCGCACAGCGGCCCACTCCCGGAAACGGGGTGGGCCGGTCTGTCCATTGTGCGCTCAGGACGATCCCCCCTGCTCCAGCCCGCGGCCGCCGACCGGGGTCAACGCTCCGTCGGCGACCCGGCCGGGCAGGTCGTCGGCGCGCAGGTACGAGCGTCATCGCGACGGCGACCGCCGCAACCACGACCGCAGCGCACCGGAAGAACCCCGTCATCGGCGAGGTGTCATGGGACGACCACAGGAACAGCGTGGTGAACAGCTCGGGGAGGGGCTGTGCCACCGTCATCGCCGCCCAGAACACGCCCAGCCAGACGTCACGGTCGAGGTTGAGGTCGCGGCCGACGTCGCCGTGGATGGCGACGACGGCCAGGCCAAGGGTGATGAACGGCGCGAAAACACCCAGCGCGTGGACGCCGGCCAAGTCGTCGACCTGGACCGGCTCGCCGGCCAGTCCGCTCAGAAACGTCTGCACCCCCATGGCCAGCCACACGGAGCCGACGGCGATGCCGGCGGCCACGCCGAGAACCCAGATGAACCAGCGGTTCATCACGGTGAGGGAGAGAAGCACGACCGGGAGCCCGAGGGCGAGAAGGCTCAACCCTTCCCGTTGCGCCGCGTCGGCGATCGGCATCCACGGGTCCGAGGGAATGGTGTAGTCGTACAGGTGGTCCTGAACCGCCACGCACGCCCCATCAAGCGTTGCCATGCCGGGCAAGGGCGGATCAGCATCCACGAAGCACACCGCCCACCGCGACCACGCCGCCTGTAGACCCAAGACGGCCGAGGCCATGAGCAGGAGGAGGGCCACGAGGCGCACGGCAACCGCCACCACGCGCGCGACAGCTGAGGCACGGGCGCGGCCCGTCGCGCCGCGCGTCTTGAGGGAGGCACGGGAGACCATCGCCGCCCCTTCCTGATGAAGGAGCCCTCATGGTGCCGGGTTCAGGGACGACGCGTTGGCGAACGAAGCGATCTCGTCGACGACAGAGCGCAGTCCCACCGATGTCCGCGAAGGCACCAGGGCGCTACGAGCCGAGGTCGCCACTATCCGCCGTTCAGTATCTGGTCACACGTGTCACATGCCGCGCACCCCGCCTGGGTATCCTCTCCCACGACCCGCCATAACCACTGGAGCGACCTGTGCCGACGCCGCCACCCCGCCTTGCGCCAGCATCTCAAGGCCGCAGCGTCGCCTACGACGTCCACGGCGACCCGACGGGCCCCGCGGTGCTCTACCTGCACGGGGTTCCGTCCAGCAGGCTGGAGGTCCACCTCTTCGGCCTGCCCGCTGCAGCCGAGACCGTCGGTGTGCGCCTGGTGGCACTGGACCGTGCGGGGATCGGGCAGAGCTCTCCACGCCGTCAGGGCAGCCTTTCTTCCGCAGCCACCGACGTCGCAGCTGTGGCCGACCATCTCGAGCTCGACTCATTCGGTCTCCTCGGCTACTCCGCCGGAGCGCCGTCCGCACTGGCCACCGCCACGATGCTGTGCGAGCGGGCCAGAGCGCTCACCATCGTCAGCGGTATCGGGCCCGGCGACCGCCCCGACCTCGCTGACGAGCAGTCGCCGGATGTGGCTCGCATGTTCACCCTGGCGCGCAAGGCGCCCGCACTGCTGTCGGCCGGCCTCCGGTTCATGCGGTACGGCACCCGGAACCCCGCACGACTGGTCACCGCGGTTGCGAAGAGTGCTCCGGCTCCGGACGCCCGGGTACTCGCCCGGCCAGGTGCGGACGCGGAGTTCGCCGCCTTCCTCGCCGAGGCGTTCGCTCAAGGGGTCGCCGGCGTCCGCGACGACTTCAGGCTCGCCGCCGGACCGTGGCCGTTCGACCTGGCGGACCTAGCCATGCCGGTGCGGCTGTGGCACGGAGAGGTGGACCGCAACGCGCCCGTGGCCGGCGCGAGGTGGCTCGCCGGCCAGCTGGCCGACGCCCAGCTGCGTACCAGTGACGACGGGCACGCCTCGCTGATCGCCACCCACGGCCAGGCGATCTTGGCTGACCTTGTCGCGGCCTCGGCTGGGAATGTCCCCGCCCAGCCGTAACGTCCGCCCGGCAGGTGCCCCGGGATGGCACTTTCAGGTCCCTGGTCCGGGGACGCCGCGTGGGCGAACGGGTCTTTCGCAGCTGCCGGACGGGCCGAGACCGCAGAGGCCCGGCCCGCCCGAGGCATCACGTCAGATGCTGTACGCGAGCTCGTAGCCCTCATTGATCGCGTCGCCCACCTTCCGCGGGTCGACGCAGTCACCCATGGCGTAGACGCGGTCGGTGACGTCATCGCGAGCGGTCAGGGCCTCTACCAGCTCGCGGGCCGGGCGCACCCCGAACGCGGCGACGACAGTGTCCGCCTCGAGGCTGACCGAGCCGTCCGGACCGTCGGCATCGACTCCGGAGTCGGTGATCGCCGTGACCCTGGTGCCGGTCAGCACCCGGACGCCGGCCTCGGCGAGCGAGCGGTCCAACGAGACCTTGTTGATCGAGAACATGTCCCGGGCGATGTCCTCGGCCATCTCGACGATCGTCACCTCGTGGCCCTGCTCGGCAATCTCGAGGGCGAAGTCCGCACCGGAGAGCCCGCCGCCGCAGACGACCACCCGCTTGCCGAGCGGGGCGCCGGTGTGGCCGTCGATGACCTCCACCGCCTTCTCGATGCCCGGGATGCTGGCGGGCGCCAGGGGGTGCGAGCCGGTGGCCACAAGCACGACGTCGGCATCCTGCAGCTCCGCTGAATCCGGGCGGATCTCGTAGCCGAGCTTGACCTCCACGCCAGGCAGCTCGGCGAGCTCGGCGTCCCACCAGTCGATCATCTTGCGCAGCTCGCGCTTGAAGTCCGGCGTGGCGGCGGGCAGCAGGACGCCACCGATGTGGTTCTCGCGTTCGTAAACGCGCACGTCGTGTCCGCGCGCGCCCGCGACACGGGCAGCCTCGAGCCCGGCCGGTCCGGCGCCGACGATGACCACGCGCTTGGGGTCTGCCGCGGTCGTGAGGATCCGCTTGCCCTCGTAACCCACTTCCGGGTTGACGGCGCACCCGAGCGGTTTGCCCAAGAACGCGTTGCCGGTGCACAGCTGGTTGCAGCGGATGCACGGCCGGACGCTCGCCGCCCGTCCGGCGCGCAGCTTGTTGACGATGTCCGGGTCGGCGATGAGGCCGCGGCCGATGCCGATCATGTCCGCGCCGCCGCGGGCGAGGATCTTCTCGCCGTTCTCCGGCGTGATGTTGCCGCAGGCGGCGACTGGGACGTCGACGACCGCCCTGATCCGTTCAGCCGCCGTCACCATGCAGTCGTCACCGAGGTAGTACGGCGGGAAGACATAGTCCATGGCCTCGTAGGAGCCGTCGTCGGCGATGATCAGGTCGATGCCGGCACGCTCGAGCTCCTTGACGATGTACTGGGTCTCGTCCCAGGTGCGGCCGCCGTCGAACTTGTGGTCCACGGAGATGCGGAAGCTGACGGGCAGCCCCGGCGCGTTCGACTTGATCGCGGCGATGATCTCGCGCACGAACCGGCACCGGTTCTCCACCGAGCCGCCGTACTCGTCAGTGCGGCGGTTCCAGCAGGCGCTCATGAACTGGTCGATGAGATAGCCGGTGTGCCCGTGAATGTCGATGGCGTCGGCGCCCGCCTCCTTGACACGAGCGGCCGCCTCCCCGAAGCGGCGGACGAGCAGCTGGATCTCAGCGACCTCGAGCGGCCGGGAAATCACGCTCGGGTCGAAGAACCAGGTGTTGTCCGAGGCCGAGCGGGGCTCCATGCCCAGCGTGGCGCAGTACTGGTTGTTCCGGCCCAGGCCGCCGGTGAGCTGGACGGAGAAGAGGCCGCCGGCCTCGTGGACGGCGTCGGCAATCGCACGCAGGCCGGGCACGTACTGGTCACCGTCGATGCGTGCCAGGCCCGGGGCAATGGGGTCGAAGTCGTCTGCGACGAAGGTGATCCCGGTGATGACGAGCCCGGTGCCGCCGGCCGCCCGGGCGGTGTAGTAGGCGGCCTCGGCGGGCGTGGACATGCCATCGGGGGTTACCCATCTCCGTGCCCATCGGACTGAGGAGCACGCGGTTGGGGAGGGTGAGATTGCCGATGGTGATCGGGCTGAGCAGCGAGGTGAACGAGTTCATGTCTTTGACGTTATGTCGCCCGGAATGGCGGCCCGCGGGACGATCTGCCCAAGGCGTCGGGCCGGGCGATGTGACCTTCGCCGCGCCTGGCCGATGACGTCGTGCCGGCCCGCTAACCTGCGGGGCTGTGAAGCAAGTACCGCTCGCATGAGCACCTTCGACGTGGTCGAGGCGACCATCGCCGATCTGCGCACCGCGCTGGAGACGGGCCGCGTGACCAGCGAACAGCTCGTGACCCGCTACCTCGAGCGCATCGCGGCCTACGACCAGGGCGGCATCCGGCTGAACGCCGTCGTCGTCATGAACCCCGACGCCCTCGCGGAGGCCCGCGCCTCCGACAGGCGCCGCGCGCGGGGGGAGACGCGGGGGCCGCTCGACGGCATCCCCTACACCGCCAAGGACAGCTTTCAGGTGCGCGGCCTCACCGTGGCAGCCGGGTCCCCGGCATTCGAGCACCTTGTCGCCACGCGTGACGCGTTCACCATCGAGCGGCTGCGCGGGGGCGGCGCGGTGCTGATCGGGCTGACCAACATGCCGCCGATGGCTAACGGGGGCATGCAGCGCGGCCTGTACGGCCGGGCCGAGAGCCCGTACAACGCCGACTATCTGACGGCGGCGTACGCGTCCGGCTCCTCGAACGGGTCGGGCACCGCGACGGCGGCCAGCCTCGCCGCCTTCGGTCTGGGCGAGGAGACCTGGTCCTCGGGGCGCGCCCCAGCGTCGAACAACGCCCTGTGCGCCTACACGCCCTCGCGCGGCGTCATCTCGATGCGCGGCAACTGGCCCCTCGTGCCCACCATGGACGTCGTCGTCCCGCACACCCGGACGATGGCCGACCTCCTCGAGGTGCTCGACGTCCTCGTCACCGACGATGCCGACAGCCGCGGCGACTTCTGGCGCCTGCAGCCGTGGGTGCCGATCCCGGTAGCGTCGCGCGTCCGGCCGCGGTCCTACCGGGACATCCTCGCCCCGACGACCACGGCCGCCGGGCAAGTCCTGACCGGGACCCGGCTGGGCGTGCCCCGCATGTACATCAACGCAGACCCGGACGCCGGCACCGGCGACGCCCCCGGCATCGGCGGTCCGACCGGGCAGCGCATCGAGACCCGCGCTTCCGTCATCGCCCTGTGGGAGGCGGCCCGTCGTGACCTGGAGGCGGCCGGCGCGGAGGTGGTCGAGGTCGACTTCCCCGCCGTCACCAACTACGAGGGCGACCGGCCCGGCGCGCCCACCCTTGCCACCCGCGGGCTCGTCAGCGCCGAGTACCTCGAGCGTGAGCTGTGGGACCTGTCGATGTGGGCGTGGGACGACTTCCTCGATGCCAACGGTGACCCGGCCCTGCACCGGCTCGTCGACGTCGACGGCGCCCGGATCTTCCCCCGACCCGACGGCGAGCTCCCCGACCGGTACGGCGCGTTCGACTTCGACATCGGTCAGTACGCCACCCGGGCGCGCGCCGACGGCGTCCCCAAACTGTCCGACATCCCGCACCTCGCCGAGGGCGTGCGCGGCCTGGAGGAGACCCGTCGCGTCGACCTCGAGCGGTGGATGGACGGGCTCGGCCTGGACGCGGTGGCGTTCCCGGCGGTCGCCGACGTCGGCCCGGCGGACGCCGATGTGCACGAGGCGTCTGCCGAGCTGGCCTGGCGCAACGGCGCGTGGGTGGCCAACGGCAACCTGGTGCCCCGGCACCTGGGCATCCCCACGGTCACCGTCCCGATGGGCACCATGGCAGACACCGGCATGCCCGTCGGCTTGACCATCGCCGGTCGCGCCTACGATGACACCACGCTCCTGCGTATGGGCGCGGCGTTCGAGGCGCACCGGCCACGCCGGACCGCCCCGCCGCGCACCCCGGCGCTCTAGGGGCGGGTGCCGTCGGCATGGGCGTGGCGGCGCTCGTCCTGCTCGCAGGCTCCCTGGTGACAGTCCCGTTCGTCACCGTCCTGCTCTCTGCCCGCCTCGACGACGAGCCGGTCACCGCGTGGCTGGTGGCCGGTTGTCTGCTGATCCTGGCCGGGGTCTACGTCGGCGCGCTGCGCCGGGAGCCGGCTGCCGCGTCGTCGTCGCAACCGGCACCACGCTGAACGATGGCGCGCCCCACACGGTTCGCGCCTGGCTGCGGTCCGAGAAGGTGAACTATGGTGGTTCGGTCGCCCTACCGGGCTGTCGGACCGGGCGGAGCGACGGGCGTCCGCAGAACGCGCCCCCGGCCGTCACGCTCGCCGGTCCAACGCAGTACCGACGGGGAGATCGTCAACCAGCTGGTGAGAACACAACCACGCACGGCTCGCGCCCACCGCTCGCACCCGGACCGTTCCACGGGGAGCGAACTGGCCCGCCCGCCCGGCACCGATGCCCTGGACCTCGACGACGTCGTCGCCCTCACCGCCCGGCACGGCCTGGAGGTCGACCCCGACTCGCTGCAGGTCAACGAGGCCGGACTGGACTTCCGCGTCATCTACGCCCGGGCCGACGGCGAGGACTGGGTGCTTCGCCTGCCCCGCCGGCCCGACGTCGTCCCGCGGATCGGCCCCGAGGCCGCCGTCCTGGAGCTGGTCCGCGACCGCATCGGTGCGGCCGTGCCCGACTGGCGCATCCAGCAGCCCTCTCTGATCGCCTACCCCCTGCTTCCCGGCCAGCCGGGCATGACGATCGGCCCCGACGGCGACCTGCACTGGCACCTGGACCTGCAATCGCCGCGCTACGCCGCCTCCTTCGGGATGCTGCTGGCCGAGCTGCACCGCATCGACGTCGCGGAGGCGCAGGCGGCGGGTTTGATGGTGCAGGGCCCGGACGAGGTGCGCGCCCAGTGGCGCGCCGACATCGCGACCGTGGCAGACAACTTCACCGTTGCGCCCGCCCTGCTCGACCGGTGGCAGGCCTGGCTCGACGACGACGCGTTCTGGCCGGACTTCTCCGTACTGACCCATGGCGAGCTCTATCCGGCGCACGTGCTGCTCGGCGAGGACGAGAACATCACCGCGGTGCTCGACTGGACCACCGCCAAGGTGACCGACCCCGGCCGGGACTTCGCCCTCCACCACGCGGTGTCGGCGCCCGAGACCTTCGCCCGCACGGTGGCCGCCTACGAACAAGCCGGCGGCCGGACCTGGCCGCGGCTGTCGGACCACAGCGCCGAGCTCATGGCCGCGAGCCCGGTCGGTTACGCGCTCTTCGCCCTGCACACCGGGGTGCGCGAGCACCTGGCGCTTGCCTCGATCCAGCTGGACCCGCCCCTCTGAGCACGGCCGGCTGGCCAGCCAGCCAGCCGGCCAGCCAGCCGGCCGGGCGCCGCCGTCGGCCTGACGGCATGCGGCGTCGACCCTCGGGTACCGTCGTGGCAACGACGGGAGACGACGATGTCCGGTGAGCCTGCGTTCTTCGAGCTCGGCGTGCAGGACCCCGCGCGCGCCCGCACCTTCTACGGCGGCCTCTTCGGCTGGAGCTTCGAGCCGGGCCCGAACGGTGAGGGGCTCACGATCACCACGCCCACGCTTCCCGGCGGAATCCACGGCGGCGACCCCGCCGCCTCGCCGTACCTGTTCTTCCGCGTGGACGACATCGATGCCGCCGTCGCCCGCGTGCACGAGCTGGGCGGGCAGGTCGATGGGACGGACATCGAAGGCGGCGACGCCGACCAGCAGCACTACGGCCGGTTCAAGCTCTGCCGGGACGACCAGGGCTCGGCCTTCGGGCTCTACCAGCCGCCGCCCGCCGGCTGAAGACGCGCGCCCAGCTGAGGACGCGTAGCCGGCAGCGTGTGGCCGGTCGGCGAGTGGCCCGACTGCGCGGGCGGACCTACGCTCTCGGTTGACGGGCTCGGCATGTCCGCTGACGCCCCACCGGGGAAGGAGCCGACCGTGCCGAAGACGACGAAGGGCGGCAAGCCGAAGCAGAGCGAGCTGCCCGGCACCTTGCGCCGCTCACCGGAAAAGGCTCAGCGGACCTTCACCAAGGCCTACGACGCCGCCGCCGAGCAGTACGACGACGAGGAGCGGGCGCACCGCGTGGCCTACGCGGCGGTCAAGCACGAGTTCGAGCGCGTCGGCGACCACTGGGAGGCCAAGGCGGAGTCCGGCCCCTCCGACCCGCAGGCGGAGGGTGGCGCTCGAACCGACCGGCCGACCGCCGGCGGTGTGGACGCCAACGCGTCCAAGGCGCACCTGTACGGGATTGCCAAGAAGCTCGACGTACCCGGACGGTCACGCATGAGCAAGGACGACCTCGTCGACGCCATCCAGAAGGCCAACGAGCGGGCTACCCGGCGGGCACGCACCTCGTGACGGCGCGGCCCGCCGCCTGACGCCACCACGGCCCGCCTAACGCCTGCCGCCGCCGTCAGCCCACGCTCACGACCGCTCCACCTGCGGACCGCTGACCGGGAAGACCACCCGGGTACGCCAGGTGGCAGGGTCGGGGTCCGAGTCGGGTCCGGCCTCGTAGATCTCCCAGGACTCGTCAAGTACCTGCAGGTTGTGCTCGACGATCCAGGCCTCCAGGACCTTATAGGTCTCGGGCAGCTTGTCGTACGAGCCCGTGTGGACTGCCTCAGCCGCCCGCGCCGCGGGCAGCGTGCTGCCGATGACGTCGCCCGAGGCGGCGAAGGGCTCCGTGACGGGGAAGCCGACCTCGACGTCGACCGTGTCCGAGGGCATGCCGAAGTACCGTGCGTACGGGGCACCCGCGGGGACGCCGCCGGCCTGTTGGATGGCGCCGAGGACCTTCGGGAACGCCGTGTCGAAGACGGTGGTGATCTCGTCCATGCGGACGCGCTGACGCACCCCTGCCACCGGCTGCTCCTGCACATCGATGAGGTGGATGTCCATCTCGCTCACTCCTCCCTTTCCTCGATCGAACACCCGCCATCGCGTGCGGTCCACCGACCGACGTCCCGACGGCTCCACGGCCTGAGGTGCCGGTGGCCCGCCCGCTCTGGGCCGTTCACCGGTCCTGGGTTGGTGTCGACCCTGTCAGGAGGACGCCATCGCGGCGTCGGCGATGAGGTCCAGGTGGTCGAGGTCGCGGATGTCCAGGCACTGCAGGTACACCCGGGAGATGCCCTGCTCCGCAAGCTCGCCGAGGCCGTCGACCAGCTCAGCGGGCGTCCCGGCCAGCCCGTGCTCGCGCAGCTCGGCGGGCTCTCGGCCGATAGCGGCGGCGCGGCGGGCGAGCTCGGCCTCGTCCTTGCCGACGCAGGCGACGAACGCCACCGAGTACGTCAGCGACTCGGGGTCGCGTCCCGCCTCCTCGCACGCGGCCCGCACACGGTTCATCTGCTCCACGACGATCGACTTCTCGGGGAACGACTGGTTGTACTCACTGGCGAACCGCGCCGCCAGCCGCGGCGTGCGCTTCGGGCCACCGCCGCCGACGATGATCGGCACCGGGTCCTGCACCGGCTTGGGCAGCGCCGGGGAGTCGGTGAGCGTGTAGTGCTTGCCGGTGAAGTCGAAGCGCTCACCCGCGGGGGTCGACCACAGCCCGGTGACGATCTCCAGCTGTTCCTCCAGCAGGCCGAACCGCTTGTGGGGGAAGGGGATCCCGTAGGCCTCGTGCTCGGCCTCGAACCACCCGGCGCCCAGCCCCAGCTCGACACGCCCGCCGGACATGGCGTCCACCTGGGCCACCTGGATCGCGAGCAGGCCGGGGTGCCGGAAGGTCGCGGACGAGACGAGGGTGCCGAGCCGGATGGTGGAGGTCTCCCGGGCCAGCCCGGCGAGGGTCGTCCAGGAGTCGGTCGGGCCCGGGAGGGGGTCGCCGTTGCCCATGTGCAGGAAGTGGTCGGAGCGGAAGAACGCGGAGAAGCCGAGCTGCTCGGCGCGCTGCGCCATGGCGAGCTGGTCGTCATAGGAGGCGCCCTGCTGCGGCTCGGTGAAGATGCGGAGATCCATGGACGCCAGCCTGCCATCACCGCCGCGCACCGGCGGCCCGGAGCCACCGCCCCACGTGTCGGTGGCCAGGCCTACTCTCAGGAACATGACGACCTTGCAGGACGTCGCCCGGCTTCGGCTCGCCGCCCAGCGCATCGCGGGCCCGGGATTCGTCACCGCCACCGAGGCCGTGCGATGGCTCACCGCCCTGCAGGCCCAGGACTATCCCGGGGCGCTGGCCTCGGTCATGCTGCGCACCGACACCGACACCGACACCGACGGCCCCGGTGCCGGGGGGATCCGGGCGGCCCTCGACGCGGGCGAGGTGGTCCGCTCCTGGCCCATGCGCGGCACGCTGCACCTCGTCGCGGCCGAGGATCTGGGCTGGATGCTGGCACTGACCACCGACCGGCTGCTCGCGGGTGCGGCGCGGCGGCGCGCCCAGCTGGGCATCGACGAGGCGATGATCGCCCGCGCGGGTGAGCTCGCGCACGGTGTCCTCGCGGGCGGGCGCTCGGCCACGCGTGCCGAGCTCATGGGCGTGTGGGACGACGCCGGCCTGCTCGGTGTCAAGCAGCGCGGCTACCACCTCCTGTGGCACCTCTCCCAGCGCGGCCTGACGTGCTTCGGCCCTACGGACGGCAACGAGCAGCGCATCGTGCTCCTGGACGAGTGGGTGCCCGCCCCCCGCCGCCTCGAGCGCGAGGAGGCACTGGCCGAGTGGGTGCTGCGGTACTTCCGCGGGCACGGGCCGGCCACCCGCAAGGACTTCATGTGGTGGACCAAGCTCACCGCCAAGGACACCTCCGCGGGCCTCGCCGTCGCCCGGGAGCAGCTGGAGGCGATCGAGGTCGACGGCGTCGAGCACCTCATGGACCCGAGCACGTCCCAGCGGCTCGCCGAGATCCGCGACGCTGCGCGCGGCGTCCACCTCCTGCCCGGGTTCGACGAGTTCCTGCTGGGCTACCAGGACCGCCGCGCGTCGCTGCCACCGGATTTCGCGGACCGCGTCGTGCCCGGCGGCAACGGCATGTTCCGCGCCACGGTCGTTGCCGACGGCACCGTGGTGGGCACCTGGCGGCGCACCGGCAAGGGTGCCCGGCGCGGCGTCGAGGGTGAGCCTTTCACTAGCTTCACCCCAGCGGTGCGGCGGGCCCTCCCACATCTGGCGGAGTCCTATCCAGAGCCGACGACGGCGGCGCGCGCGGCGGCCGGAGCACGGGCGACGGCGGCGGCGCCGTGACCCGCCGACCCGCCCGTCCTACCGCCGGCCCAGAGCTGTCCCGCCGCCAAATCCTCGCCGGGCTCGGCGGCCTGGCCGGAGCCGCATTCCTCGCCGCGTGCGCGTCGGGCGGCGGGCAGCCTGCGCCGACCCCGTCGACCTCCAGTCCCGCGCCGTCGCCGATACCCTCCGCGTCGCCGTCGTCGCCACCGACGGTGCCGCTGGAGGTCATGGTCGGCCAGATGCTGTTGCTGGGCTTCCGCGGCACCACGCTGGAGCCGACCAACCCCGTCGTCGCCGACCTCGAGCGGCACCTCGGCGGCGTCGTCCTGTTCTCCCGCGACGTGCCCTCCGGCTCGGCGACACGGAACATCACCTCCCCCGCACAGGTGGCCGCGTTGACGGCCACGCTCCAGGCGCAGGCGGACCCCCCGCTCTTGGTCACCACCGACCAGGAGGGCGGGCAGGTCGCGCGGCTCGGGCCCGAGCACGGGTTCCCCGCCACCCGCTCGGCCGCCCAGCTCGGCGCCATGGGCGATCCCGCCGCCACGAGGGCGGCCGCCGCGGAGATGGCACGCACCCTCCGCGTGGCCGGGGTAAACCTCAACCTCGCGCCGGTGGTCGACGTGAACGTCAACCCCACCAACCCGATCATCGGCGCCCTGGGCCGCAGCTTCTCCGCGCACCCCGACGTCGTGGCGGAGGAGGCGGCCGCCTTCGTGCGCGGGCACCACGACGAGGGCGTGCTCACCACCCTCAAGCACTTTCCCGGCCACGGCAGCTCCCGCGCCGACACGCACGCCGGCTTCGTGGACGTGACAGACACCTGGAGCGAGGCGGAGCTCGTGCCGTACCGCAGCCTCATCGGGCAGGGACTCGCCGACGCCGTCATGGTCGCCCACGTCTTCAACGCCACGCTCGACGCCGACCACCCCGCCTCGCTCTCGGCGGCCACCATCACCGGGCTGCTGCGGGAAGACCTCGGGTTCGACGGGGTCGTCATGAGCGACGACCTACAGATGGGCGCCATCACACAGCAGTGGAGCTTCGACGAGGCGATCCACCTGGCGGTGCAGGCCGGCACGGACCTGCTGACGTTCTCCAACAACCTCGAGGCGTTCGAGCCCGACCTCGGGGCGCGCGCACACGCGACCCTGCTCGACCTCGTGCGACGCGGCGAGATCGACGAGGCGCGGATCGCAGCGTCGTACGAACGGATCCAGCTGCTCAAGGCCCGGCTGGGCTGAGGGTGCGCGCGCTGGGCTGAGGGTGGGCACGCTGGGCCGAGGGTGGGCACGCTGGGCCAAGAGCGGGCACGCAACGCCCGGGCATGGAAGAGCCCGCGGGTTCCCGACCTTTCGGCCGGATGCCGTGGAGGACGAGCTCACGGCCCCGCGGGCTCCGGTGACCACCGGGTTCTCGCCGCCGTCGGCAGGAGGACCTTGGGGTCCGTCCGCTGACGGGCTAGCGGGTGGCCACCTCACGCGTCCAGAAAGAATTCACCTCAGGACCACCTCCTCTCTCGTGTGCCTCAACGGTAGGCACCGCCACCGGCAGTTGTCACGCACTTTTTTCGCGACGACCTCCGGCGCCGAGTTACCGACCGACCGACGCCTGGCAGCATGGGAGGCATGACCGATCGACCCACCGACCGCCGCCCCTACCGAGTGCTCGTGGTGTGTACCGGCAACATCTGCCGGTCCCCGATGGGTGAGGTGGTGCTGCGCGAAAGGCTTGCCGACGCAGGCCTCGCCGACCGGGTGGAGGTGGCCTCGGCCGGCATCAGTGCCGAGGAGCACGGCAACCCCATAGATCGGCGGGCCCGTGCCGTCCTTGCCGAGCACGGCTACCCGGTCCCGGACCACCGCGCCCACCAGGTGGCCCCCGGCGAGCTGGCACGGTACGACCTGGCGCTGGCCATGACGAACGAGCACGCGCGGGCGCTGCGCCGCCGCGCGGAGACCGATGGCACGTCCTACAGTGCCGAGGTGCGGCTGTGGCGTGAGTTCGACGCGACCGCCCCGCAGTCCGCCGGCGAGGACGACCTCGATGTCCCCGACCCATGGTTCGGTAGCCACGAGGGCTTCTACGACACCTTGCGCGTGGTGGAGGCCGGTGCGGAGGGCCTGGTGTCGCACCTGCGCGACGTGCTCACCCCAGCGGTCTAGCCGCGCACGGAGACGTGCAGGTGGTCGAAGTGACCACCGGTGGCGTCGGCGGCGTCGTAGACCCCGCCGCCGTCGTAGGGCGCCCAGCCCGCCGCCGCCCGGTCCGCTACCCAGATCCGTCCCTGCCAGATCACATAGGTGACCTTGAGCGGCTCGGCGTGGGCGCGGACCCACTCGGCGAGGCGCCAGCCGTCCGCGAGATCCGCCCCCACGGGGAACTGGCCGGCCCCGCCGACGAAGATGTCGCAGCCACGCCCGCGGCGGTGGTCGCTCGCCGGGTTCCAGGCGTGCTCGCTCCAGCACGTCATCGGCATGTGCCCGACGGCGGAGCCCACCTGGTCCACCAGGTGCGCGGCGGCGCCGGTGACGCAGCCGCCGGTCCCGGTCGGGTCCGGCAGCGTGCACCCGGTGGCCGCCCCCGGGTACGGCGCCGGGGGTGGTGGCAGCTCCCCGGACCAGGGCGCCTGGTTCGCCGTCACGGCGGCGGCCAACCCGGCCGCCGCTGACCCCGGGGCGGAGGTGGAGGCCTGCCACAGCACACCCGCTCCCAGGGCGAGTGCGACGACGAGGGTCCCGCAGAGCGCCTGGGCGCGCCGGCCCAGCTGGCCGGGCCGCGCCGTGGCCCGTCCGCGCCGTCGCGCCGTCACGCGTACGCCGTCACGTGCCGCGCCCACCCTGCCCACGCGCACCACTTCAGCACACGGGCGCGCCGTGCGGTGACCGGCGACCGCGCGCGGCAATCGGCGGCACCGGCTCGCATCGCACCAGGACGGCGGGCCATGCTGGGGCCCGTGCTACCCACCGCCGCCACCTGGCTCTCCCGCGCGCCAGGGTTGCTCCTCACCACGGCCGTCGCGCTTGTCGCGTTCGCTGTGCACTCGGCCGTCCCGGTGGTCTCCGCGCTGCTGGTCGCGATCGTGATCGGGGTGATCCTGCGCAACGCCGGCTGGCTCCCGGCCGCCGCAGAACCGGGCGTGCGGTACAGCGCCCGGACGGTGCTGCGGCTCGGCGTGGTCCTCCTCGGGCTGCAGCTGTCCAT
The DNA here is from genome assembly GCF_006352065.1 of Georgenia yuyongxinii. Lineage (NCBI taxonomy): Bacteria > Bacillati > Actinomycetota > Actinomycetes > Allobogoriellales > Allobogoriellaceae > Georgenia > Georgenia yuyongxinii. The sequence goes on from NZ_CP040915.1 coordinate 55,952, forward strand.
CCCCGAGGTCGTGGCCCTGGGGTGGGAGGCGATCGTCGTCATCGTCGCGACCGTCACCCTCACCTGGTGCTTCACCCTCCTAGTCGGGCGATGGCTGCGGGTGCCCAGGGCGCTACGGATGCTCCTGGCCACGGGTACCGCGATCTGCGGCGCCTCCGCCGTGGCGGCGATGAGCGCGGTGCTCGGTGAGCGCGAGCCCACCGCTACGCCTGCCGCGCCCGCGGCAGTCGACGCGGCTGGCGAGATCGCGGACGACGAGGACGTCGAGGACGCCGCGGCCACCGCCGTCGCCGCCGTGACCGTGTTCGGCACTCTCTCGATGCTGGTGCTGCCCACGGCGGCCGCGGCCCTCGGGCTGGGGGACCACGCCGCCGGGGTCTGGGTGGGGGCCGGCATCCACGAGGTGGGCCAGGTGGTGGCCGCCGGCGGCGTCCTGGGTCCGACGGTGCTGGCCACCGCCGTCGTCACCAAGCTCGGCCGGGTGGTGCTGCTCGCCCCGCTGGTGGCCGGGGTCGGCTACGCCCGCAGCCGGCGGGCCCGCGTCGCCGTCGAGCACCAGGTGGCCGTCGACTCGGCCAGCGTCGTCACCGGCGCGGCGCCGACCGGCGTCACGCACACCCGCCCGCCGCTGGTCCCCGGGTTCGTGCTCGGGTTCCTGGCACTGGTCGCGGTCCGGTCGCTGCTGCCCGTACCCGCCGTCGTGCTCGACGTGGTCGAGACAGCGGCCACGCTGCTGCTCACCGTCGCCATGGTCGCCCTGGGCACCGGGGTCAACCTCACGGTCCTGCTCCGGCGGGGCGGACCGGCGATGCTGCTGGGGCTCGTCGCGGCGCTGCTCGCGGCCGGGATCTCGCTGCTCGGGGTGCTCACCCTGCTCTGACCAGCTGCCCCGAGGCCACGGCGTGGGCCGAGGTCCACCATGAGGGACAGACGGCCACATGTGTCGCTCGCCACCGGATGTCCCCCTACGATCACGCCATGGCGCCGCAGGGGGTTACCAGCAGGACCGAAGTGCTCGAACGACTGGCCCGCGGTCTGGCGGCGCGTGCCAGCTCCGGGCGCGTCCTGCGCCTCGCGATCGACGGCCCCGACGCCGTCGGCAAGTCCACCTTCGCCCGCGACCTCGACGACGTGCTGCACCGGTTCCTCCCCGAGGGGGCCGAGGTGCGGCGCTTCTCGGCGGACAACCACATGATCTCGATCCAGGTGCGCCGCTCGGCCCAGGCGACCGACCCCCGATGGCTCTACGACAACTTCCTCGACCTCAAGCGCATCCGCGAGATCGCCCGCGGTGTGCCGGAGGCGTCGCCGTCGGGCTCGGTGGTCATCATCGAGGGGATGACACTCCAGCGCCCCGAGCTCGCGGACCTGTGGGACGTCACGGTCTACATGTCCGCCTCCGCGGAGCTGACGATCGAGCGTGCCGGTGCCCGGTACGCCTCTCTCATCGACGTCACCGAGGAGCCGGACGAGGTCGGCGACATGGAGCGCCGCTACCGGGAGCGGTACGTGCCGGCGTACCGGGTGTACATCGACGACGTCGCACCTCACGAGCGTGCGGACGTCTTCGTCGACATGACGGACTTCGACGCCCCGCGGGTGGAGCGCTGGAACGGGTTCTGACGGACGCGGTGCGCCGTGCCCGAGGGCTGCCGTGCCCGAGGGCTCCCGGCGCACCGCGGTCGGAAGTCCTACCGTCGCACCGGGAACGAGGCCTTCACCTTCAGGAGTGCGCCAGTGCCCTCTTCCGACGTCAGGTCGTAGGTGGTCAGGTACAGCTTGCCGCGCTGCCACTCAACAGACGCTGGTCCGTCGATCTCGAGGAAGGTGCGGGCCGTCGAGGATCCGCGTGGCAGCACCGAGACCTTGCCGCCGAACAGCTCGCTGACGTAGATGTCGCCCCACGGGGCGACGGCCAGGTTGGTCGCGCCCATGAAGCCGCTGGCCACCTGGCGCTGCTTGCCCGTCCACGGGTTGATGCGCCAGACCGACCCGTACGCGCCCTGCTCACCGGGGAAGCCGGGGAGCGAGGTGACGTAGAGCTGGCCGTCGTGCCCGAGCTCGACGTCGGTGGGCACCGGCTCGGCGAGGTAGGTCAGTCCGACGGCGCACTCGGGCACCCCCATCTCCACCGCCTCGGGCGGGATCACCGCCTCTACCGGCGGCAGCACGGCGAGCACCTTTGGGTCCTTGCCGTGCGCGCTGACCTTGAGGATCGCGTTCGCCGCCGCATCGGCGACGATGACGTCCCCACCCGGAAGGGTGGCGGTGGCGTAGGGGTGGGACTCCACGATGCCGGTGTAGGTGCTGGGCCCGAGCTCGGGGGGCACCACGCAGCTGGCGGGCAGATCGACGACACCATACGTGACCTTGGCGTCCGGGTTGTTCGTCTCCTCGAAGGCCCAGAGGTCGGCGAGGGTGCGGACCTTGCCCTTCCGGTCCATCTGCTGGATGAGCGCGGTGGGCGGGGGTGCGTTCGGGTCGGGCTCTGCGCCGGGCTCCGGGCTGGGGGTGCGGTTCTCGGCGAAGGTCACCTTGCCCGAGCCCACCGAGACCCCGGCGATCTCGGCGCCCTCCGCCGCGTAGATGTCAGAGCGCTTGCCGCGCTTGTCGACCTTGGTGAGGACGCCGGCGTTGGACTGGGTGACGTAGCTGGTGCCGTCGGACGTCACCGCCAGGGACAGGGGGCTGACGAGACCCTCGGCGAAAGTCTCCGGCTCTGGCGGGGAATGCCGGGCAGCGGCCGGCGCGGCCACGCCGGCCAGAAGGAGACAGCCGGCCGCGGCCGTGCTGAGGAGGCGTGCGGTGCGAGGCATCGGGGCTCCAGAAGGGGAGGGGGCGTGCGGCCGCCCCGGTGCGGCAGTGCACCGAGGCGGGTCGAAGGTGGGCAAAACCCTTTCGGACTGGGCGTTACCGACGCGTTATCGCGGCGTTATCCGGGCCGTCGACGGGTCCCTCGTGCAACCGCAGTTGCGGGATGGGCATGACCGCCGCGACCGGCCGGCCGTACCGGCATGTGCTCGAGGTCCTCGAAGAGGTCGCCCGGCAGCTCCGCAACACCTGACTACCAGCTCGCCGTCGCTGTCGTCCCGGCCCTAGCCCGGCCGCACCGGCTCGACTAGCTCGAAGGGGACCGTGAGCACGTCCCGGCCCGCCCGCACGTGGTACCGGGTGCGGGCGCTCTTGACCACCTTGCCCTCCACGCCGAGGTACTTGCCCGGCGCGATGATCCGCACCCGCCAGCCCGGGGTGAGCCGCCCGCTCGCCGCGGCGAGCTCGAGCCGCATCCGCGGGGTGAGCGGAGGATCGGCGATCTCTACGGGCGGATCCTCCACACGCCAGCGGTGGCCCTCCTCGTCGACCACCCACGCGGTGTCGTCCTCGGCCGCCACGCGTTCACGGCGACCGGCGACGTCGAGCAACTCCTGCTGCCACCAGGTCCCCGGTGGCTCGTGTGCGGCGGCGTCCGGCGCCGGCGTACCCGGGCCCAGCGGGCCCTGGTCGGCGTAGATCTCCGCCGCGCGGCGGCGCTCCCGGCCGGCCACGAGGCTGCGCAGCTCGCGGTCGTACCGGGCACCCATGGGCACCCGGCGGCCGTGGTGGGTCCAGGCGAGCAGGAAGTCGGGGTTGAACCCCGGGTCACACCGGGCGCAGCTCGCCGGGCGGGTGGGGCGGCGGTGCCGCTCGTAGGAGTGCCCCCGCGGGCACGTGCCGCGCCACGGCGCGGGCGCTCGAGGGGCCTCCGCGTCCACCAGGCGGGTCCCCGAGCAGCCGATCGCCACGGCCCGGGCCCGCCACACGGCGTCGTGCCCGTGCTTCGGGCCGACGAGCGCGTGCGCGACCTCGTGCAGCACCGTGTCCCGGACCTGGTCGACGTCGTACAACCGCATGAGGTGACGCGAGACGGAGATAGTGCGCGCCTCGAACTTGCACGCCCCGGCCCGGCGCTTGGCGTTGTCGAACGTGAACTGCCACGTGCGCAGGCCGTGCTCAGCCAGCAGCTCCAGCCCCAGCCTGCGGACCTCCACCAGATCCACGCCGCCACCTCCCCCGCGCCGCCGATCGACCCCCCGGCCGATCCTGTGACGACGAGGCTACGACGTGCCACCGACATCGGAAGCGGTCGGCTCGCGCGATGTGGACCCGCACCGTGCCACCTGTCCGGAGCGGACCCGCCCGCGGTAGGCGCGGTGGCCCAGGCGCCACCTGGTGTGACCAGCCGGACGCCCGCCCAGGGAAGGTGTGACGGCCCGAGCGCGTTCCGCGAGAGTGACCACCGCACCAACCACCACGACCGCTGCGTCCGTGCCCATCGCGGCCCCCGGCCCGGTCGACGCCCTGGCCCGTGATGCTCTGGCGCGCGGCGCCCGGGCGCGTGACGCCCGGGCCCGCGCCGGCGCGGCCGAGATTCCGGCCGGCACCACCGAGGTCGACGTCCTGGTCGTCGGCGCCGGGCAGGCCGGGCTCTCGGCCGCCTACCACCTGCGTCGGCGCGGGTTCGTGGCTGCCGGTGAGGTCATCGCGGGCGAGCTGCTCGGCCGGCCCGCGCCGCGGGACACCGCCGACGCGGCCGGCCCCGGGACCTACCTGGTCCTCGACGCCGAGGCCGGCCCCGGCGGGGCGTGGCGCCACCGGTGGCGCTCGCTGCGCATGGCGACGGTCAACAACATCTACGACCTGCCCGGCATGGCGCAGCCCGAGGTCGACCCGTGCGAGCCCTCTGCGACGGTGCTGCCCGGCTACTTCGCCCAGTATGAGGATGAGCTCGATCTGCCGGTCCTGCGGCCGGTCCGGGTCAGCCGCGTCCGCCGCGCCGACGAGGACCCCGCGGGCCGCCTGCTCGTCGAGACCGACGCCGGCACGTTCGCCACCCGCGTCCTCATCAACGCCACCGGCACCTGGACCAAGCCGTTCTGGCCCCGGTACCCCGGCCAGGAGACCTTCCGCGGCCGTCAGCTCCATGTCGCCCAGTACGTCGCGGCGGAAGAGCTCGCCGGCCAGCACGTGGTCGTCGTCGGTGGCGGCATCTCCGCCGTCCAGCTGCTCGAGGAGATCTCCCACGTGGCCACCACCACCTGGGTCACCCGCCGCGAGCCGGTGTGGCGGGACGAGGACTTCGACCCTGACGCCGGCCGCCAGGCCGTCGCGCTGGTGGAGGAACGGGTCCGCCAGGGTCTGCCGCCGCGCAGCGTCGTCTCGGTGACCGGGCTCATCTGGCGACCTGAGCTGCGCGCGGCGGCGGTCCGCGGCGTCCTCGACCGCCACCCCATGTTCACGCGCATCGAGCCCGACGGCGTGCGCATGGCGGACGGCACCCTGCGGCGCGCCGATGTGATCCTGTGGGCGACGGGCTTCCGGGCCGCGCTGGACCACCTGTCGCCGCTGCGCCTGCGCGGGCACGGCGGCGGCATCACCATGGACGGCACCCAGGTGGCGGGGGAGCCGCGGGTGCACCTCATCGGCTACGGGCCGTCGTCGTCGACCGTGGGCGCGAACCGGGCCGGCCGGGACGCCGTCCACACGCTCACCGAATACCTCCGCGGCTGAACGACTCAGGAGCTACCTGGCGGCGCGCTCGGTCGCCCGATGGGACGCTTCCCCCATGCTCGACGTCCTCGCCGCCGCACCACTGCTCACCATGATGCTCGTCGTCGCACTGGGCACGGTGCTCGGGGCGGTGCCGTTCGGCCCGGTGCGTTTCGGTCCCGCGGGTGCCCTCTTCGTGGGGCTCGCGGTCGGCGCCCTGGACCCGCGGCTGGGTGAAGGGCTCGGGCTCATGCAGACCCTCGGCCTGGCGCTGTTTGTCTACACCGTCGGCCTGGCGGCCGGCGCCGGGTTCTTCCGGGACCTGCGCCGTCAGCTCCCGCTCATGGGCGGCGCGGTGGTGGTGCTGGCCCTCGTGGCCTTGGCGGCGGTCGTGGCGGGTTCGGTCGCGGGGCTGTCGCCGGCGCTCGCGTCCGGCACGTTCGCCGGCGCGCAGACCTCGACGCCGGCCCTCGCTGCGGCGACCGCGCTGGCCGGCACGGACGAGCCCGCCGTCGGGTACTCCCTGGCCTATCCGGTCGGCGTGACGGTGACGATCCTCGTGGTCGCCGTCGTGCTGTCGCGGCCGTGGCGGGCCCGCCGGGACCCGGACCCGGTGGCGGGGGTCGGGCTGGTCGACATCAGCGTCGAGGTGGAGCGCCCGGTCCGCATGCGCGAGATCCCCGGGTTCGCCGACGACCGGGTGCGGCTGTCGTACCTGGCGCGGGCGGGGCAGACGCGGGTGGTGGCTCCGGATGAGGAGCTGGAGGTGGGGGACCGGGTGGTCGTCGTCGGGCCGGGACCGGCCGTGGCTCAGGCGCGGGACTTCCTGGGGCAGCGGGTCAGTGAGCACCTCGCCGACGACCGTCGCACGGTGGACTTCCGCCGGTTCCTCCTCTCGGACTCGCGGGTCGCCGGGCGCACCGTCGGTGAGCTGGAGGTGCCGGGCCGCTTCCGTGGTGTGGTCACCCGGGTGCGCCGGGGCGACCTCGACCTGCTGGCCTCGGACGAGCTGGTGCTCGAGCTCGGCGACCGCGTGCGGGTGGTCGCACCGCGCGAGGAGTTCGGCGCGATCTCCGCGCTGTTCGGTGACTCCGAGCGCAAGGTCAGCGAGGTCGACGCCTTCTCGCTCGGCATCGGGCTCGCCGTCGGGCTGCTGATCGGTCTCGTGGCGATCCCGCTCCCCGGGGGTCTGGAGTTCGCGCTCGGCTCCGCCGCCGGCCCGCTGGTGGTGGGCATGGTGCTCGGGCGCCTGGAGCGGACGGGGCCGATCGTGTGGGGCCTGCCCGCCTCGGCCAACCTGACCCTGCGCCAGCTGGGTCTGCTGCTCTTCCTGGGTGCCACGGGGTTGGCGTCCGGTCAGGCCTTCGCGGCCCAGGCGTTCACGCCTCTGGGGCTGCGGGTGGTGGTCGTCGCCGTCGTGCTCGCCGCGGTCGGTGCGGCGCTGTTCGTGCTGCTCGCCCGCCTCGTGGGGACGTCGGCGCCCCGGGCGGCCGGGGCCCTCGCCGGGTTCGTGGGGCAGCCGGCGATCCTCGCCTACGCCAACGGGCGGACGGTCGACGAGCGGGTGGAAGCGGGGTACGCGGCGCTCTTCGCGCTCGGGATCATCGTGAAGATCCTGCTGGTGCGGGTGATCGGGACCGCGTGAGGGGCGACGGGGTCACGTCTCGTCGAGGCGGCCGTCGGTGAGCTCCACGACCCGGTCGGCCACCCCGAGCAGCGCGGGGTCGTGGGTGGCGACCATCGCGGTCAGGCCCTCCTCGTCGACCAGCTGGCGGATGAGGTCCATGATCTCCCGGCCGGTCTGGGAGTCGAGCTGACCGGTGGGCTCGTCAGCCAGGAGGACCCGCGGCTCGGGGGCCAGGGCACGGGCGAGCGCGACCCGCTGCTGCTGCCCGCCGGAGAGCTCGCCCGGGCGCTGGTTGCGGTGCGCGGTCAGCCCGACGAGCGCGAGCACGGCCGCCACCCGCTCCTCCCGCTCGCTGGGGTCCATGCGCTGCAGCCGCAGCGGGACGCCGACGTTCTCCGCGGCCGTGAGCATCGGGATGAGCCCGAAGGACTGGAAGACGTAGGCCAGCGTGCCGCGCCGCAGCTCGAGCAGCTCGCTCTCGCGCATGGCGGTGACCTCCTGCCCCGCCAGGTGCACCCGGCCGCCGTCGGCCCTGTCCAGCCCGCCGACGAGGTTGAGCAGGGTGGTTTTTCCCGACCCGGAGCGGCCGCGGACGGCAAGCAGCTGGCCCGCGGCGACGTCGAGGTCGATCCCCCGCAACGCGTGCACCGCCGTGCCACCGCGCCCGTAGGTGCGGCGCAGGTCGTGCACCGCGATGAGCGCCTCAGCCACGGCCGTCCTCCTCCCGGGCGGGGAGGGCCTGCTCGCCGTCCTCGGCGTGCGGGCCGCCGTCCTGGCCTGACGGGCCGCCGTCCTGGCCTGACGGGCCGCCGTCCTGGGCCCGCGGCCCGCCGGACCCGTCCGCCGTCTGCCCGCGCCGGCCGCGTCCCCACCGCCGGCCGGCACCGGTCTCGCCGCCCTTATGTGGGAGCAGGCCACGGCCGGCCCGCTCGTCCGCACGCGCCGCGGGGCGTTCGGCCCGGTGCGCGTGCGGCCGCGGCTCGTGCACCTCGCCGCGTCGCGCCTCGCCCCGGTGCGTCCCGCGCGCGCGATCCGCGGCCTGCCCGCGGGCCGCCGGCCACACACCGATGTGGTCGGGGGTCAGGTCCAGGCGCACCCGGTCGCGCATGTCCAGCGCCGCGGTGAAGTCCCGCGGCAGCTGCAGCCGGCCCGCCCGGTCCAGCACCGCGTACTCCTCGGCCACCAGCAGCTCGCGGCCCTCCTCGTCGACGTCGGTGCGGCGCACCACCTCCGAGCTGGTGCGCCCGTCCCGGATGCCGATGGTCCGGTGTACGTGCTCCGAGACGAGGGCGTCGTGCGTGACCACCACCACCGTCACCCCCAGCTCCGTGTTGACGGTGCGCAGGGCGGCGAACACGCGGTCGGCGCTGGCCGAGTCGAGCTCACCGGTGGGCTCGTCGGCGAGGAGCACCTGAGGGTCGTTGGCCAGGGCCACGCCGAGAGCGACCCGCTGCTGCTGACCGCCGGAGAGCTGGGCGAGCCGGTGCTCGCGCACGTCCCCCAGGTCGAGCAGCTCGACCAGCCGGCCCGCCCGCCGCTCACGCTCGCTCCGCTCCACGCCCGCCAGGAGCATCGGCAGCACCAGGTTCTCCTGGGCGTCGAGGTAGGGCAGGAGGTTCTGCGCCGCCTGCTGGTAGAGGAAGCCCACCACCTGCCGGCGGTAGCGCAACCGGTCGGCCGCGCGCATGGTGAGCAGGTCCTGCCCGGCGACCCGGGCGACCCCCGCGGTGGGCCGGTCGAGCCCGGACAGGATGCGCAGCAGCGTCGACTTGCCCGACCCGGACGCGCCGATGATCGCCAGCAGCTCGCCGGGGTCCACCAGCAGGTCCAGCCCCTGCAGCGCGACGACCTCCACGCCCTCGGACTGATAGATCCGCAACAGGTTGTCGCAGACGATCTGCGCGTCGTGCCCGTAGGCGAGGGTGGTCATGTCTGGTCTCCGATCCGCAGGGCCGAGGACAGGTTGGCGCGCCGGTCCCGGGCGGCGTCCAGCAGGACGGCGACCGCGACGGCACCGGCGACGAGCACGCATAGCGCCACCGTGACGAGAATGTCGGGCCGCAGCGGCGGGTCCGCGGGGCCGCCGGTGAACGGGGAGAGGTCGAGCGCCGGCCCGAGCAGCAGCGGCAGGGCCAGGCCCACCGCCACCCCGGGGAGCAGGGCCGCGACCGCCAGGGGCAGCACCTCCCACGCGGGCAGGCGCCGCACGTCCCGCGGACGCATGCCCATGGTCCGCAGCCGTGAGACGGCCGCGCGTCGCTCGGCTGCGCTCAGGGCGAGCAGCAGCGCCACGCTGACCACCGAGTACCCGGCGGCCAGCACGACCGCGCCGGCGTAGGCGCGGCGCAGGTGGGCGGGCAGCGGGGCCTCGGCGACGGCGTCGCGCACCTCCTCGCGCGAGGTCACGTCCCGGCTCGCCGACGGCCCTAGCAGCGCCTCGACGCGCGACTCCGCGTCGGCGTCCGCGGTGCCGTCGCCGGGCGCGTCACCTACGCCCTCGCCCGGTACGTCACCCCCCAGCGTCCCGTCGAGGTCCACCAGCACCGACGTGGGCTCCACGCCACCACCGGTCACGGCGGTGAGGTCCGCCAGCGGGACGAGCACCACCACCGCGTCGGCGTCCGCACCGCGGCGCAGCGCGGGTACCACCCCGCGCAGGTCCAGCGGGACCAGCCGGCCTGCCGTGCCCAGCGCGGCGTCGTCGCCGACGGCGGTGGAGACGGCCGCGGGCAGCGGGTCGTCCCGGCCGCCCCCGCCGCCGAGATCGGGCAGGTCGACCGCCAGCGGGGTGCCGGCCAGCAGCTCCGCGAACGCCGCCGGGTCCGCGCCCAGCGCCGTGACCGGCCGCAGCTCACCCACCGCCGCACCGACGTCCCGGTAGGCCGGCACCACCGCCGCCACCCCGTCCGCGCCGGCCAGTGTCTCGACCTGCTCGGCGGTCAGCGCCGGGTCGTCCACCCGGAGGTCGGCGCCGACCTCGCGCCACGCGGCGCGGGACTGCTCGACCGCCACGGTGCTGAGCACCGTGCCGGCGAAGATCGACAGGGCGACGGCGAGCAGCAGCACCAGCAGCGGCAGCGCCGATGCCGGGCGGGCCCGCGCCGCCCGGGCGGTGCCCAGGAACGCGGTCAGGCCCGGACGGCGGGCGAGGGCACCCGCGGCCCAGCGGATCGGGTAGGGGTACAGCCGCAGCACGACCAGGCCGACGGCGAGCCCGACCAGCGTGGGCACCAGCGCGGCGTACAGGTCGACGCCACCCTCGGCCGGCTGGGACAGGCCGCGACGGCGCAGGGCGAGCACCCCCAGCACGGCCAGGGCGAGCACCGCCAGCTCCGGGGCCAGCCGGGCCGCCGGGTGCAGTCGCCCCCGGGCCGGCGGGCCGTGCAGCGTACGGGTCTCCGCGCGCACCGCCCACGGCACCACGAGCAGCGGGAGGAGGACCGTCGCGGCGGCGAGCAGCAGCGGCGCGGGGGAGCCGCCGTCGGGCACGAGCACCCACGCCGCCACGAGCGCCACCACCGCGCCGGGCAGCACCCAGGCGAGGGTCTGGGCGGCCAGGAGGAGCGAGACCTGGGTCAGCGAGGCACCGCGGGCCCGGACGAGCCGCAGGCGTTCGCGCCGCTGGCTGGTGCCCACGAGCATGGTCAGGGTCGTGCTGAGCACCGCCAGCGCCGCGATGCCGGCGTAGGCCACCGAGTCCAGGCTGCGGGTGACCCCCACCGCCAGGGCGTGCGCGTCGAGCAGGCCGACGAGGCCGGTGGAGGCCCGGACTGGGAACGGGGCCAGGGTCGTGCCGGCCGTCTGCACCCGGCCAACCGCAGCGGTCAGGACCGCCGCGTCCGCCGCCCGGAGCCGCTCGGCGTCCCACACGAAGCGCCAGGCATGGGTGAGGTTCCCGGAGACCTGCGGCGGGAGCGACGGCGGCGCGCCGGCCCCGGCGAAGGCACTGGTCAGGGCGCCGTACCCGTCCTCCGCGACCAGTGCGGTGGCTAGCCAGCGCAACCCGCCGTCGCCGGTCGGCGCCCGGGCCGGGACGAGGGCCCGCGGGTCGGCCGCCCAGTAGTCGTCGCCGTCGTCGACGGCACGGAAGATCCCCGTCACGACCACGGTGAACTGGGGCAGCTGCACGCCGTCGCCGGGGGACTCGAGCAGCAGCGCGTCGCCCACCTGCGCGTCAAGGGTCGCGGCGACCGGCTCGGCGAGGGCGACCTCGACGGCCGGGAGGTCGCCGCCCGGGTCCGGGCTGGTCAGGTCCGGGTCGACCGCCACCCCGCCGAGCTGCGACGTGGGCGCCCGGCCGGCCACGAGCTGCACCCGCTCGGTCCAGGCCTCCTGCATGCGCAGCGTCAGTCGGGCCGGCTCGCCGCCGGGCTGGGCGCCGTCGGGCAGGGTCCGGCTGTCGAAGCCTTGGGAGTAGGCGGCGAACCCTGTCGCGCCGAGCAGGTCGGCGGCCGGGGCGCCGAGCCGGTCGAGCACCGCCTGCCGCACGTCGGCCACGAGGGCGTCGGTGAAGGGCTGAGGCTCGAAGAACCGGCCGGGGGTGCCCGAGACGGTGAGGTCGCGCTGGACCGGCAGGGCCGTGGCGACGCGGTGGACGAGCGCGTCGTCATAGGCGGCGGCCGCGGCTCGCGGGGCGGCCACGACGAAGAGGGTGGTCACGGCCACCAGCACCGCGAGGACCACGTTGACCTCGGGGGTCAGGTGGAGCTGGCGACGCAGCAGCGCGAACCAGCCGGGCAGGACGGCGCGGCCCACCGGCGCCTCGGCGTCCGGGTGCGGTGCACGCTCCGGCGGGGCCGCTTCGGCGGGGCCGCTCATGTCGTCCCTCCGGCACGGAGGATCGCGGCCACCCGGCGCGGCCGCAGCCGCCGGACCAGCCCGAGGGTGACCAGGAGCAGGAGGACCACGACCGCCACCGCGAACCCCACCAGCGCCAGCCACGGCGGCGCCACCTGCACGGCCGGCACGGGCGGGACGACATCGGTGGAGATCACCGTCGAGGGCACGATCGCGACGGCCGCGACGGTGCCGAGGACCACCCCCAGCACGGTGGTCCCCGTGACCAGGGCCGCCCGCTCCACCAGCAGCGCGCGCCGGACGGCCCGCGGCGGGGCCCCCAGGGCGTAGAGCACGGCGAGCTCGCCCCGCTGGCGGTTCATGAGCACGACCGTGGTGACCGTGAAGCCGATGACCGCAAGGACCAGCGCCGCCCCGGTGACCAGCAGCAGGGCCTGGCTCATGCCGGCGGCCAGGGGGTCGGCGGCGAGCTCGGCGGCGGCGGCGGCCCGGTCGGCCACCACCGTGCCCGGTGGCAGCGCCTCGCGCAGGGCCTCGGCGACGGCGCTCGCGTCGGTGCCGTCGGCGCTCTCGGGCAGGCCCAGCCACCACTGCGTCACTCGGTCGGGGGCGGCCAGCGCCGCGGCGGTGGTCCGCAGGTCGGCCGGGTCCAGGCCCCGGGCGACCAGGGACGGCAGGTCGGCGACGATGCCCTCGCGCGGCTCGTCCAGGCTGGGCCAACCCGCCACGACGGCGGTCGGCACCAGCGTCAGCGAGCCACCGTTCCAGGGGATGCGCACCTCCTCACCCAGCTCGGCTCCGGCGGCGGCGAGCACCCCGGGGGTGACGAGCACGGGCAGCGGCCCCGCCGCCGTCGCGCCGGCTCTGACGGCGACGGCGCGGCCCTCCCCGCCCGACCACGACCACTCGGTCGATCCCGGCACCACCACCGGCGCCGCGCCCGCCTCCACCGTCCGCATCTCGCGGACCAGGTCGCCGCGCAGCGGGCCGGGCAGCTCGGCGTCGAGCCCGGCGACGGCGAGGGGGTAGGTGGGGATGCCGTCGTCCGAGCCCCCGGTGAGGTCGAATGTGAGGGTGTGGAGGCCCGGCGCGGTGGGGAGGTCCACCGCGACGCGGTGCCACAGGCCGCTGCCGTCCTCGAGCACGACCGCCAGGCGGGCCCCGGTCGTCGGCCCCGGGGTGGCCCCGGCTGCCGGTTCGGCGGCGGTCCCCGGCGCCGCGTCGGCGAGCTCGACGTCGACGGCGAGCGTGGCCGGCTCGCCGGGCAAATCGAGCACCGCCGAGGCCGGGCGGGCAGCGACCAGCGGCTCGAGAAGTCCGGCGAGGTCGCGCCCGCCGAGCTGGTCCGGGCGGGCACGCACCACGCCCGGCGCGCGGTCGACGTCGAGCGCGAGGAGGTCGACCCCGTCGAGCGGGCCAACCGTGACGTGCTGGCGCAGCACGGGCAGCACCCGTTCGCGCCCGCCGACCTCGGCCGCGAGGAGCTGTTCGACCGTCAGCGAGGCGGCGGCAGGCGCCATCGGCAGGTCCACCCGCAGGTCGGCACCCACCTGGTAGGTGGCCTGGTCCGCGTGCGCCTGGGCGGCGGTCCCGCGGTGGACGAGGGCGAGGGAGCCCATGGCGACGGCCAGGACCAGCAGCAGCACGAGCCCGGACTGGCGCGGGAGGTACCGGTCCACCTGCCACCCGCCCCACGCCGTCGGCAGTCCGCGGCTGCGGCTCGCGAGGCGCCGACCCAGCCGGGTCAGCACCGGCAGCAGCCGCAGGCTCACCACGCTCACGGCCAGCAGCACCAGGGCCGGGGCGCCCACCACGAAGGGGTCCACCCGGCCGGTGAGCGCCGCCGCGCCCGCCGTGCCCGCGTACCGGCGCAGCTGGGTGTACCCGACGACGCCCAGACCCACCAGCACCAGGTCCAGGCCCGAGCGGCGCACCAGGGCCAGCCGCGGCCGGGCGGCGCGGCGGGAGCCCGGCGCGGGCGGCGCCGTCCGGGCGGCGGTGACCACCAGCAGCACGCCCACGGCCACGGCGACAGCGACCGCCGTGAGCCACGTGCCGGCCGGCGCGGCACCGGTGCCGGCCAGGGCGGTGGCCAGCGGCGGCGCCACCAGACCGGCCACCACTGCGGCGGGGACCGCAACGACGGCGGCCTCGGCCGTGGCGAGCAGGAGCAGGTGGCGGCGGTCGGCGCCGCGGGCCAGCAGCAGGCGGTCCTCCGCGTCCCGGAGGGAGCCGAGGAGGGAGCCGGCGAGCAGCACCGCGGTGGCCGCAAGCAGCCCGAGGAGCAGGGCCGGGGTGAGGAGGGCCGAACGGGTGCGCAGCTGGGTCGCGTGGGCGCCCGCGAGCAGGTCCGGCAGCGGGGAGGTGACCTCGGTGTCGGCCAGGACCGGGCGTGAGGCGAGGTCTTCGAGGAGCGCGTCGACGTCGGCGCGGGCGGCCGGCAGCGCGGCGGCGTCCAGACCGGCGAGCTGCGGGTAGAGCCGCCAGGTGGCGTTGGCGCTGCGAGCGAGGTGGTCGGCGAAGGTGGCCGCCGTCGTCACGAGCGGGCCGTAGGTGGTGAACTCCTCGCGCACGACCCCGGTGTTCGCGAAGGCGTCCCCGAGCCAGAACGGGTCCGTGGGGTCCGTGGCCCGGTAGATCCCCGTGACCGTGACGGCGAGCTCCTGCGGGCCGGTGGGCAACCGGCTCTCTAGCCGTACCTGCTGGCCCACCGCCCACCCGAGCTGCTCGGCGACCGCCTCGGGCGCCGCGACCTCGATCCGGGTCGCCGTGGCCGGTGCGGCGTCCCGCGGCCAGGCGCCGCCGACCAGCTCGGCGTGTTCCTCGATGCCGGACAGGTGCGCTAGGCGGGCGAGGTCGGGGCTGTCGGGCTGCCCGCCGGGCAGCGTCCAGGAGACCGACCGGGTGGCCAGGTGGACCGTGATCGGTCGGTCGGCGGCGGCCACGGCGTCGCGCACGGCAGTGTCCATCGCGGCGAGACCGTCGGCGTGGATGCTGCCGGACACGACGATCGAGCGATCGACTGGCTCCGCACTGGTGACGGCGGTCGTCACGCCGCCGCGAGACAGAGAGCTGGTGAAGGCCTGGAGCGTGGCGAGGACCAGCACTGCCAGCACCGCGGTCGCGACCACGGCGGCGACGGCGGCGGGGTGTCCGCCCAGCCGCCGGGTCGCGAGCCCACCGAGGGTCCTCACGCGGCAAGTATGTCGTGAGGGTGGGGGCTACACCTCGGCCAAGACCTTGCGGATCCTCTTCTCCGAGACCTTGATCGGGGTGCCGAGCTGCTGGGCGAAGAAGCTCACGCGGAGCTCCTCGAGCATCCACCGCACCTCCGCCAGCCGGGCGTCCCGGGCGGGGTCCGGCGCCAGACGCTCACCGGCCGCGACCTCCGCCTCGTAGGCCTCTTCCAGCTCGCCGACCTTCCATGCGAGGTCCGCGTCCTGGTGGACGTTCTGCTCGGCCCGCTCGATCCGGCGCTGGGCGGCGCGGAGGTAGCGGGGCAGGTGGACCAGCCGGTCGGGCGGGGTGGAGGAGACGAACCCCGGGAACACCAGCCGCGCCACCTGGTCGCGCACCTCGGTGAGGGTGTTGAGCAGCATCATCGACGTCGCCGACTTGATT
The DNA here is from genome assembly GCF_006352065.1 of Georgenia yuyongxinii. Taxonomy (NCBI): domain Bacteria; kingdom Bacillati; phylum Actinomycetota; class Actinomycetes; order Allobogoriellales; family Allobogoriellaceae; genus Georgenia; species Georgenia yuyongxinii. The sequence goes on from NZ_CP040915.1 coordinate 71,523, forward strand.
GCGGCCTCGACGTCGCGGTGCGCGTCGAGCGTGGCGACCACCTGCCCGATCACGCGGTGCACCCGTTCCTCGAGCGCCGCGCGGACGTGCGCCACCAGCTCGGCGTACGCGCTGGCGTCGACCACCTGCCGGCCGGCGTGGGCCGCGGTCCACTCGTCCACGAGCGCACCGACGGCGGCCAGCTGCACGTCCGCCACCAAGGCTTCGGTGTTGGGGTACGGGCTGGCGGCCAGGGTCAGCGCCTGCCGTCCGGTCCACCGGCTCGTCACGCGCTGGACGTTCAGGGCGGTCTCGAGGAGCACGAGGCGGCGCAGGCCCAGCCGGTGGGCGGCGGCCTGGTCGCCGGCGTCGGCCAGCACCCGCAGCGCTACGTTCGGGGTGCCCTTGCCGCCGGCACCCGACAGCTCCACCAGGGCGGGGTACCCGCGCACGATCAGCCCCTGCGACCCGGTGGACTCCACCTGGCGTGGGATGGTCCCGCCTGGCACGTCCGGCCAGGTGGTCAGGTCGTGCTGCTCGGGAAGCATCGGCGTCACGTGAGCGGATCGCGCCACATCGTCCCCGCCGGCTGTGGAGGATGACGCCGATGAGGTCAGTGAGGCACCGTCTGAACGGGCGGACGAGGACAATGTGGCGCGATCCGCACGGCCGGCGGGCCCGGACGCCACCTGGGCCTCTTCCATCGCGACCCGCACCGCCCCCCGGACCGCCGCCCGCACGGCCTGCTGCGCCTGGGGGGCGAGCTCGCGCTGGAGCGCGATGAGGTTCTTGCCCTCGGAGAGCACGGCGCCACGCTCGGAGAGCACCCGGAAGGTCATCCGCAGGTGGTCGGGCAGCTTCTCCTCGTCCCACGCGTCGTCCGGCACCTCCACGTCCCGCAGCCGCCGCACGGCGGACGCGAAGGCGTCGTGGTAGGACTGGGCGCCCTCGGGTGCGGGGGCGACCTCGTGCCACGGCGGCAGCGCGTCGACGACCTGCCGGGCCACGTCCGGGGCGGGCACGAGCTGGACCCGGACCTTTTTGGGCAGCGCCCGGATGGTCGCGGTCGCCAGCTCCGGCGCGAGCCCCGGCACCATCCAGTCGAAGCCGTCCGGCCGCAGCCGGGCGAGCACCTCCACCGGCACGTGCACGGTCACCCCGTCGGCGTACGACCCCGGCTCGAACTGGTACGTCAGCGGCAAGGTGAGGTCGCCCTGTCGCCAGGTGTCCGGGAAGTCGGCCCCGGACACGGCGGCTGCCTGCGGGACGAGCAGGTCCATCGTGAAGGTGAGCAGGTCCGGGTCGGTGCGCCGGGTTTGCTTCCACCAGGTGTCGAAGTGCCGGGCGCTGACCACGGACTCGGGCAGCCGCTCGTCGTAGAAGGCGAACAGTCCGTCCTCGTCCAGCACGAGGTCCCGCCGCCGGGCGCGTGACTCGAAGTCCTGAGCCTGGGTGAGCAGCTCTTGGTTGCGCGCGTAGAACTGGTGGTGCGTGCGCCACTGCCCGCCGACGAGCGCCTCCCGGATGAACATCTCCCGGGCCAGCTCGCGGGCGCTGACGTCCCCGAGCGGGGTGTCGCCCAGGCGGCCGAGCAGCACCGGCCGGTCCGCGACCAGCGTCATCCCGTAGAGCAGCACCTTCTCCTTGACCATGGCGGCGCCGTGCTTGGTGGACCAGTACGGCTCGGAGTAGGTCCGCTTGACCAGATGGGCGGCCAACGGCTCGACCCACTCCGGCTGGATGCGCGCCACCGTCCGTGCGAACAACCGGGACGTCTCCACCAGCTCCGCCGCCATCACCCAGGCGGGGGTCTTCTTCACCAGGCCGGAGCCGGGCCAGACCACGAACCGGGTGCCGCGGGCGCCGGCGTACTCGCGGCGCCGCTCGTCCCAGGAGCCGAGGTTGGACAGCAGCCCCACCAGCAGCGACTGGTGCAGCGCGTCGGCGCTCGCGGCGTCCGAGCCACGCCCGACGGCGACTACCGCCCGGGCCAGGTCGGGGCGCCCGTCCGCGGTGTGCTCCGCTGTCGCCGCGATCTCGTCCTCGTGCGGCAGGGCCAGCGGTCGCAGGCTCAGGCCGAGCGGCTTGGCGAGCTGGCGCAGCTGGGCGACGACGTCCTGCCACTCCCGCACCCGCAGGTAGTTCAGGTACTCCGCGCGGCACAGCCGCCGGAACGCCGAGCCGGACAGGTCACGCTGCTGGGTACGCAGGTAGCGCCACAGGTTGAGGTAGGCCAGGAAGTCCGAGGTGGGGTCGGTGAAGCGGCGGTGCTTCTCGTCCGCGGCCTGCTGGTGCTCGCTGGGCCGCTCGCGCACGTCCTGCACCGACAGGGCGGCGACGATGATCATCACCTCGGCCGCGCAGCCGTTCTTCTCCGCCTCGAGCAGCATCCGGCCCAGGCGCGGGTCGATCGGCAGTCGGGCGAGCTGGCGGCCGACGTCGGTGAGCCGGTCGCGGGGATCGGCCGCGGCCGGGTCGAGGGCGCCGATCTCGTGCAGGAGCTGCACGCCGTCGCGCACCGCGCGGGTGTCGGGGGGGTCCACGAAGGGGAACCGGGCGACGTCGCCCAGGCCCAGTGCCGCCATCTGGAGGATGACGGCGGCCAGGGAGGTGCGCAGGATCTCCGGCTCGGTGAACTCCGGCCGGGAGGCGAAGTCCTGCTCGGAGTACAGGCGGATGGCGATCCCGTCGGCCACGCGGCCGCAGCGGCCCGAGCGCTGGTTGGCGCTCGCCTGGGAGACCGGCTCGATGGGCAGGCGCTGGACCTTCGTGCGGGTGGAGTACCGCGAGATCCGGGCCGTGCCGGGGTCGATGACGTACCGGATGCCCGGCACCGTCAGCGAGGTCTCGGCGACGTTGGTGGCCAGCACGATGCGGCGGGTGGTGTGCGGCTCGAAGACCCGGTGCTGCTCGGCGGAGGACAGCCGCGCGTACAGCGGCACCACCTCGACGGCGCCCGGCACCGTGGAGCGCCCGCCCGGCGCGAGGTAGCGGGGCCCGAGGTGCTCGGCCAGGGCCACGTGGGTGTCGCGGATCTCCCGCTCCCCGGAGAGGAACACGAGGATGTCGCCGGGACCCTCGGTCATGAGCTCGTCGGCGGCCTGGAGGATGCCGGTGATCTGGTCCAGCGGTTCCTCGCGCGGCCCCTTTCCCGGCTTCGTGGCGACAGGGCGGTCGTCATCGGTCCCGTCCGGGTGGGTGGCATCGGGCGTCAGTGGCCGGTACCGGAGCTCGACGGGGAAGGTGCGCCCGGAGACCTCCACCACGGGGGCAGGCTCGACGGGTGCGCCGTCCGGGCGGCCGGCCTCGCGGGGGCCGAAGTGGGCGGCGAAGCGGGCCGAGTCGATGGTCGCGGAGGTGATGACGACCTTGAGGTCCGGGCGCCGCGGCAGGAGGTTGGCGAGGTAGCCCAGGATGAAGTCGATGTTGAGGGACCGCTCGTGGGCCTCGTCGACGATGATGGTGTCGTAGCGGCGCAGCAGCGGGTCGCGCTGGATCTCGGCCAGCAGGATGCCGTCGGTCATGAGCTTGACCAGGGTGGTCGCCGACACCTCGTCGGTGAACCGGACCTGGTAACCCACCGCCCCGCCCAGCTCGACACCGAGCTCCTCGGCGATGCGCTCGGCCACGGTGCGCGCAGCGAGCCGGCGCGGCTGGGTGTGCCCGATGGTGCCCGTGATGCCACGGCCGAGCTCGAGGCAGATCTTCGGGATCTGCGTGGTCTTCCCGGAGCCGGTCTCGCCGCTGACGATGACGACCTGGTGATCGCGGATCGCGGCCGCGATCTCCTCGCGCCGGGCGGACACCGGCAGCTGCTCGGGGTAGCTGATCCGAGGGCGGGCCGCCTCGCGGGCGGCCAGCTGCTCGGTCGTCCACGCCCGGTAGCCGCCGCGGCGCGGTGTGCGCGCACCGTCACGGTCGGCGCGCTCCGGTTCGCGCTCGCCGCCGCGGCCCCGGCGCCCGCGCCGCCGGCGGGGGGCACGCTCACCCGACGGCGGTGCCGCCGTCGTCGTCCGCTCGTCCTTCTCGCCACTCACGATGACCCATTGTCACCGATGTGCCGGGGGCCTTGCTGCCCGGGCTGCACCTGGTCCCGGCACGGCACCGGTGCTGCCTGCCGGGCGCCTGCGCTTCCCGACCGGACGGCGGGCCTAGGCTCGAGCGGTGAGTGCGCAACGCCGGCGGATCGGAGCCTGGTTCGTCGTGCTCCTCGCGGCGGTCACCGCCCTCACCCCGCTGACCATCAACCTCTACCTGCCGGCCTTCCCGCTCATCGCGGACGAGCTGGGGGTCAGCCATGGGCAGGTCCAGATCACGATGACCGCCACCCTGGTGGGCGTCGCCGTCGGGCAGCTGTTTCTCGGTTCGGTCTCCGATGCCGTCGGCCGGCGGGCGCCGCTCGTGGTGGCGTTGGGTGCCTATGCCGTGGTCAGTCTGGTCATCGCCGCCGCCGGGAACGTCGCCCTGCTGACCCTGCTGCGGTTCGTTCAGGGGTTCCTCGGGGCCGCGGGCATGGTGGTCGCGATGGCGGCCGTGCGGGACATGTACGAGGGCGTGCGGGTCGGCAAGGCGCTCTCGCGGCTGATGCTCGTGGTCGGCGTGGCCCCGGTGATCGCGCCGGCGCTCGGCTCGCAGCTGCTGCTGGTGGGCTCGTGGCGCCTGCTGTTCGTTGTCCTGGCGGGGCTCGCCGTCGTCCTGCTGGTCCTGGTCCTCCTCACGCTGCCCGAGACCCTGCAGCCGACTCTGCGCCGGCGTGGTGGCACCCGGGGCGCCGCCCGCAGCTACGTGAGCCTGCTGCGAGACCCGGCGTTCGTCGGGCTCGTGGCCGTGGGTGGTCTGGCCATGGCCGGGCAGTACATCTACATCTCGGCCTCGACGTTCGTCTTCCAGGAGGCGTACGGCCTCACTGCTCAGCAGTTCGCGCTGGTGTTCGGCTTCGGCGCGATCATGGTGACCGCCGGCACGCAGGTGTCCGGTGCGCTGCTCGGCCGGGTCCGGGCGGTGCGGATCGTCGGCGGGGCACTGGTGGTGGCGATGTGTGGGGCAGCCGCGATCGCCGTCGTCGCCCTCACCGTCGGGGTCGGGCCGGGCCGCCTGTGGCCGCTGCTCGCCGCGCTGATGCCGACCGTCGGCGCCGTCGGCGTGCTCCTGCCCGCCGTCCCGGCCATCGCCCTGGCCCGGCAGGCGCACGACGCAGGCAGTGCCTCCGCCATCCTGGGTGCCGCCCAGTTCGGCATGGCGGCGGTGGGCGCGCCGCTCAGCGGGGTGCTCGGGACGTCGGTGACCACGATGGCCGCCGGCATGTTCGTCGCCAACGCGCTCGCGGCCTGCGTGCTGCTCACGATCGCGCGCCGCCTGCCCGGCATGTAGCGACCCCGTCCGACCTGGCCGGGGCGGAATTCCCGACGGCGTTCAGCGGTTGACCGAACCGGCCGGCACGCGGCGCACCCGCACCGTGCCCCGACGGCCGGACCGGGCCGACGGCCCTCGCCCACCGAACCAGGAGCCCCGTATGAGCACGCCCCCCACCATCGACGCCGACGCCGTCCTGTGGTCCGCCCCCGCGGAGGAGCGGGCCGGCCGGCCGCTGCTGGTGCTCATGCACGGCTACGGCTCGAACGAGAAGGACCTCTTCGGGCTCGCCGAGTACCTGCCCGAGCGGTACCTGGTCGCCTCGCTGCGGGCGCCGGGCACCAACGACTACGGCTACGAGTGGTTCTCGCTCGGCGGCGAGCTCGCGGGGCCGCGCGGCCATCAGCAGACCGAGGCCACCGACCGGCTGCGCGAGGAGGGCGCCAACCGTGCCGCCGAGGCGGTCCGAGCCTGGCTGGACGGCTTGGAGGGCTATTCGAGCGTCGGGCTCGGCGGGTTCTCCCAGGGTGGCGCGATCGCCGTGCAGGTGCTGCGCCAGGACCCTGAGCGCGTCGCCTTCGCCGTCAACATCTCCGGCTTCGTGGCACCCGGTGAGCTCGACGGCGACGCCGTCCTCGCCGAGCGTCGCCCGCCCGTGCTGTGGGCCCGCGGCGACGCCGACCAGGTGATCGCGCCGTTCCTGATCGAGCGCACGGCAGCCTGGCTGCCCGAGCACAGCGCGCTGACCGCACGGGTCTACCCGGGCCTCGGCCACGGGATCTCCGCACAGACGCTCACGGACCTGGTCGCCTTTCTCGACGCCCAGGGCTGACCCGGCCCGACCGGCGCCTCTGCCAGACTCTTGCCATGGACTCCACCCCTCCCGAGGACGAGGCCGTCGAGCTGTTCTGGGCCGAGGCGCGCAAGGTCGTGGGCACCACCCGGCTGGAGGGCGTGGTGGGGCAGGACCCCCTCGCCGCGCTGACGCCGCCGGCCTGGTCGTTCGGCCAGGACGCCGAGGAGGCGGACGAGCTGCTCGCGCTGGTCGTCGCCGGCGTCAAGACGGCGACGGCGAGCGCCCTGTGGGAGTGGGAGGAGGAGGACGAGCCGCTCCCTCAGGGTGGCGACCTGTCCATCGTCTGCGACGGCGCCGGTGAGCCGCGCCTGCTGGTGCGGACCGCGTCGGTGCAGGTGGTGCCGTTCGACCAGGTGCCGACGGCGCACGCCCTCGCCGAGGGGGAGGGTGACAAGTCGCTGGCGCACTGGCGTGAGGTCCACGAGCGGTACTTCCGCGAGGTCCTCGCGCCCTACGAGCGCGAGTTCGCCCCGGACATGCCGGTGGTGCTGGAGACGTTCACCGTGCTGCACCCCAAGCCACGCCGGCGCGGCTGAGGCGGGCGGCCGGGTGGTCGGCCCCTCGTCCCCCTGCGCCATGGGGCCGACCATTTCGGGCAATATTCGTCCAGGATGGGGTGCGCTCGGGGTTCGCGCATCTCGGGACGCCCCTCCTGCCACACTGGCAACGTGCGCGTCGTCGTCGGCTGGCTTCTCACCCTGCTGCTGGGCGCCGCCGCGGTGCTCACGCTCAACCCGGAGTGGCTGGCGCGGCTCAACCCCGGCTGGGCCGGTCTGACCACCATCTATCCCGTCTCGCAGGCCATCGCGCTGCGGCCGCTGCTGGCGGGGGTCTTCGCGGTGCTCGCGCTGGTGATCCTCGCCGTCGGCGTGTTCCGCCGGACCCGCATGCGCCGCGGCATCAAGACCCTCACCCTCGGGGTCGTCGTCCTCGCGGTGGCCGTCGGTCACGCCTGGGTCGTCTGGGACCGTGGCCTGGACAACCCCGGCCGCCTCACCGCCGACGACGGCGTGCGCCCCGCGGATGCCGGCACCGGCGCGATCACCGTGCTGACCTACAACACCCTCGACGGGCGCACGACGGCGGAGGACGTCGCCGACCTGGCCGCGCAGAACGGCGCCGACGTCATCGCGCTGCCCGAGACCCCCCAGGCGACCGCGGACGAGATCGCGGCGCTGATGCTGGCCGAGGGTGCGCCGTTCCAGGTCTTCGTCGACGTCAAGGGTGAGCCCGGGATCGGGTCCACCGCCCTGCTGGTCGCCTCGACCCTGGGCGAGTACGTCCAGACGCCGGGCCCCCAGACCTCCCTGGGCGCCGTGCGCGCGGAACCGGCCAGCGGTGTGGGCCCGCGGCTGGTGGCCGTGCACGTCTCCCCGCCGATCAGCCGGCTGACCGCCCAGTGGCGGGCGGACCTGGAGGCGGTCACCGCGCTGTGCCGGGGCCGGGACGCCGCCGGGCTGGTCGTGGCCGGCGACTTCAACGCCACCCTCGACCACCGTCCCCTCCAGGACCTGGGTGGGTGCGCCGACGCCGCGCTCGCCGGGGGGGTCGGTGGCGTCAGCACCTGGCCCGAGCGCACCCCCGCCTGGCTGGGCTCCACCATCGACCACGTGCTCGCCGACCCTGCCCGGTACCGGGTCACCGAGGCCGCCGTCGTCCAGCGCGGCGAGAGCGACCATCGCGGCGTCGTCGCCCGGCTGCTGCCGGGCGAGTAAGACCCCGGCCGTGGTGACCGTCGCCCGAAAATTCGTGGAGCCGTGCCGTGCCGCGGTGCCACACTCGGCCGCTGTGAGCACGTTCCGCATCGCCGAGCTGGCGGTCCCCGCCGACCCGACCGCCACCCCCTCGTGGGCGGCGCAGGGCTGGCACGACGTCGGCGTCGAGCACATGCGCGACGCCCTCGGCCACGACGACTTCATCGACCCGGCAGCCAGCCTGGTGGCCTCCCACGCCGACCAGCGCCATGAGGTCTCCGTCGTGCTGCTCGCGCTCGTCCCGACCGCGGCCGCCGGCCTGCCGCTGATGCCGGCGACCACCACAGACCGGGAGGCCGACGCACCGGGCCGGGCAACGGACGTCCTCGGCTACTGCCGGCTCTCCATGCCCGTCAAGGACAACACCCACCTCGTCCACGTCGACCTGGCGGTCCGGCCCGGTCTCCGCCGGCAGGGCATCGGCACCGCGCTGTGGCGTGCGGCCGAGTCCCGGGCCCGCGCCGCCGGCCGCACGGTGGTCAGCGGCTGGACGACCCGCGTGGCGGAGGCCGACGCGGGCGACCCCGACGCCCTGGTGCCGCCCACCGGCGTGGGGCGTCTGCGCGCGGCCGACACCCCCGCGCGGTTCCTGCGCGGCCGAGGCTTCACGCTCGTCCAGACCACCCGGCACTCCATGCTCGCCCTGCCGCTTCCCGACGGCGCTGCCGTCGCCTGGCGCGCCGAGGCCGTCAGCTCGCGGCCTTCACGCAGATCATGACGCCGGGGCACCGGGCGGCGATGGCGTTCCAGTACAACACCCTGGTGCGCGCCGACCACCGCGGTCGCAGCCTCGGGCTGCTCGTCAAGGCGGTCAACCTCCAGCTGCTTGCCGCCACCAACCCGGCCGTGCGCCGCGTGCACACCTGGAACGCGGGGGAGAACGCGCACATGCTCGCGATCAACGAGCACATCGGGTTCGCCCGGGCCAGTACCGAGGGGGTCTGGCAGCGCCGGCTCGGCTGAGGCTCAGCCGGCTCGCTCGTCGGGCACGTGCTCGGCGAACCACGCCAGCGCCAGCTCGACGACGGCGTCGATCCGGTCCCGCACGCCGTGCCGGGCGCCGTCGACCACCTCCAGGCGTGTGGTTGCCGGCACGCGGGGCAGCCCCTCCCGGGTCAGCTCGGTGAGCTCGGCGTCCTCCTCCGCGCCGCCGTAGACGAACAGCGTGGGCACCCGCAGCCTGCCGAGGACCTCGTCCTGGTCGATGAGGGAGTAGTCGGCAAGCGTCTCGCGCGAGATCACCGAGAACTCGCGTGCGGTGCCGGCGTTGTCGTCCGGCACCCGCATGACCCCGTGCTCCTCGATCTCGTCGAGCTGGGCGGGGGAGAAGATCTGGTCCCACGGATAGTTCATCGGGCCGGTCAGCGCTCCCGTCAGCACCATGGCGACGACGTCGGCCGGCTGGGCGTGCATCGCCACCAGGGCGCCGAAGGAGTGGGCGTGCACCGCCTGGACGGGGTAGCCCTGCTCCGTCAGCCACGCCGATGCCGAGCGTAGGTCCTCCACCTCCCCGGCGACGGTCACGACGTCGTCGTCGCTGGCGCCGCAGCCGGAGAAGTCCACCTGGAGCGTGGCGAACCCTGCGGTGCGGTACGCCGAGGCGAGGATGTCGAAGCGCAGCGAGGAGTGCCGGTCGGAGAGGAAGCCGTGCGCGAAGAGCACCCCGCGCGTGCCGGGGCCGGGCTCGAAGGTCCCGGCCAGCCGGATGCCGCGCGGCGTGGTGATCGTGACCTCGGCCATGCCTCCACGGTAAAGGGTTGGTATGCGGCACGTCAGGAGGTCGGCGGCGGGTCTCGCGATTTGAACCTACGACTGTCCAGAATCTGGCCGCCGCTGCGTCAGTGCGCCAGCACCGTGGCGAGCGCCTCGAGGCTGTCTCTCCAGAACTTCTTCGTCTCGGCCACCTCGTCGGCGTCCCGCAGCCGCGTGTGGGCGATGCCGATGCGGACCTTGGCGCGGCCGTCCTTGCCGGGCGGGAGCTCGTCGACCGCGAGGAGCACCCGGGAGTCGTCGTCGGCGCGGAACCGCACGGTCTTCGGCTCGGTCACGCCCACGATGGGCCAGTCGACGTCGAGCCAGTCGCGGCGCAGGTCGTCGTCGGCGAGGTGGGGCCACACCTCGGCGGGGGTGACGTACACGGTCTTGGTCACGCTGGCCTCGAAGAAGCCGTCCGGGCGCTGGCCGGGTGCCCGCAGGCCGCGAGACTGCTCGTAGCCCACGGTGACGCCCTGGGCCCACCACCCGTCGACGTCGTGCTCGCCGCCGAGCCAGCGGGCGATGCGCGTGTGGTCCCAGTCGCGGGCCCCGGCCTCGTCGAGGAGGGCGTACCACTCCACGCGTGAGCGACCTGTCGCCTCCTTGAGGCGCTCCTCGCCGATCTGCTGGTCGTGGCTGCGTGTGGCCATGGGTGGAGCCTATGACCGAGATACTCGCCCACCAAAGACGTAGGTCTGGGACGCCGCGCGCTACGGGGTCCGTCGCCGTAACGTCGCCGCGCCGAGCAGCACCACGGCGACGATGAACCCGACGAGCACCGCCACCGGCACCAGCAGGTCCGGACTGGCCTGGCGGGAGACCTCGTTCATGGCGTCGACCGCGTAGGACAGCGGCAGCACGTTGGAGACGTACTCCAGCGCTCGCGGCAGCTGATCGCGCGGCACCAGCAGCCCGCACAGCAGGAACTGCGGCAGCACGATCGCCGGCATGAACTGCACGGCCTGGAACTCCGAGCTGGCGAAGGCGCTCACGAACAGGCCGAGCGCCACGGCGAGCAGCGAGTCGAGCACCGCCACCAGCACCAGCGCCGGCCAGGGGCCGGCGACCGAGAGACCCAGCGGGCCGAGCATGAGCAGGCACGCGAGGACCGCCTGGACGACGGCGACGATCCCGAACGCCAGCGCGTAGCCGAGCAGGAACGCCACCTTGCCCAGCGGCATCGTCAGCAGCCGCTCGAGGGTGCCCGAGCGGCGCTCCCGCAAGGTGGTGATGGAGGTGATCAGGAACATGATGATCACGGGGAAGAGCGCGAGAAGGGCCGGGCCGATCCGCTGGAAGGTCGGGCCACCGTCGTAGATCCACCACAGCAGCGTCAGCAGCACGCAGGGGACCACCACGATCATGGCGATGGTGCGCGGGTCGTGGCGCAGCTGGCGCAGCACGCGGTCGGCGGTGGCGATCATCGGGGCGCCCCGTCGCCCCGGTGCCGGGGTGGTCCGCCCGGCCGGTCCGCCGCGGTGCCGACTGCTGCGGTCGCGGCGGCACGCCCGGTCGCGGGCCCGGTCGTGGGCTTAAGGGCATGCCCGGGCGGGGGTGTGGTGGGGGCCGCGCCGCCGCCCGCGATGAGGTGCAGGAACGCCCGCTCGGGGTTGTCCTGCCCGGTGCGGCGCAGCAGCTCCGGCAGTGTCGTGCGGGTCAGCACGTGGCCCTCGCGCAGCAGCACGAGCTCGTCGCAGCGCGCCGCCTCGTCCATCACGTGCGAGGAGACGAGCAGGGTGGTGCCGGTCGCGGCGAGCTCGCGGAACGTGCCCCAGAGGGACTCCCGCAGCACCGGGTCGAGGCCGACGGTGGGCTCGTCGAGCACGAGCAGCTCGGGCGTGCCGAGCAGGGCCGCAGCCAGCGAGACCCGGGAGAGCTGGCCGCCGGAGAGGGTGCCCACCAGCTGCTTGCGCTGCCGGCCGAGCCCGGTGATCTCGAGGACGTCCGCCACGCCCCGTGGGCCCGCGCCGGCCTCGCCCTCGCGCCTGCCGTTCGCGCGTGCGGCCGCGCGTTCGCCGGGCAGGCCGAGGACGCGGGCGAAATACCGAAGGTTCTCCTCGACGGTCAGGTCCGAGTAGACGCTGGGGGCCTGGGTGACGTAGCCGATGCGCCGGCGCAGCTCCCGGCTGCCCGCGGGCCGGCCCAGCACGGTGACGGTGCCGCCCGCGACCCGCTGGACGCCGAGGATCGCGCGCATGAGAGTGGTCTTGCCGGAGCCGGACGGGCCCAGGAGCCCGCTGACCACGCCGGCGGTGATGCTCAGGCTGGCGCCCTCGAGCGCCGTCGTGCTGCCCCGGACCACGCGCAGGTCCCGCACCTCCACGGCAGAATTCACCATGTAGTGAATTGTGCGCGTGGTGGCCCGGTCCGTCAACGGGCGCGTGCCCGGATGCGCATCGGCCCCGACCCCCGGCGTCAGCTGCCGTCGAGGTAGTGCTGCACGACCGGGCCCACCCTGTTGACCAGCTCGTCGACCGACGCCTGCGCCAGCGGCGAGGCGCCCACCACATGGCGCACCATCGCGATCCCGATGAGCTGGGAGATGGCGAGCTGCAGGCGCAGGTCCACGCCGTCGCCGTCGAGCATGGGCCGCACGGCCGGCGGCATCACCTCCTCGAGGAACTGGCGCAGCACGGCCGCCGCCTCCGGCTCGGTCGTGGCCGAGCGGATCAGTGCGACGAACGGCGCCCGCCACGCGGCGTCCGACCACACCTCGAGGAAGAGGCGCACCATGACCGCACCGCGCCCGGACGCCGGGGCAGACGCGAGCCGGGCGATCACCTCGCCTGGATCGAGCGGGATGTCCAGGCACGCGGTGAACAGGTAGCGCTTGGTGCCGAAGTAGTGGTGCACCAGCGCGGGGTCCACACCCGCACGGGCGGCAATCGCGCGGATCGTGGTGCCGGCGTAGGACTGCTCGGCGAACTCCGCGCGTGCCGCGGCGAGGATCTCCCCGCGCGTGTCCGGGCCGCCCGGTCGGCGGCCGGGCCCGCGGGTAGCGGGCGTGGGCATGGCGTCACTGTAGGGCGGCCCTAGCCCCGGGGCAGGGCATCGCTCGCCCCGGGGCAGTGCATGGCCCGCCCCGGGGCAGTGCATGGCGCGCCGCGGGCGCGCTCAGCCGTTGGCCCGGCGCCCCCAGCGGAAGTACGTCAGCGGGCCTACGAGGTTGACGGCGATGATGGCCGCCCACTTCAGCTTGCTGCCGCTGACCGCCTCGGCCGGCCGGCGGGCCAGGTCCGTCCAGGCCGTCACCGCCAGCGCGAGCTCTACCGCGCCGACGGCGATGATCGCCGCCTGCTGGCCCGCGCTGAAGTCGCCCCAGGTCTTCTTCGTCCGTGTCATCAGGCCTTCTCCGTCCCGTGTCATCCGACCCTTCCCGTCGTGGTCAGCATCGCGCCGCAGCGGCCGGGCCGCCAGGTCCTTCGGTCCCCGTGGACGCACCCGACCGGTGGACGCGCCCCGCCTTGCCCGCCACGATGGAGCCCGGCATCGACGGGAGGCGCGACGATGGCCCTGAAGGTGCGCACGGTGGCACGGCTGGTCGGCGCGGGGCACGTGGGCGAACGGCTGCGCGCCGTCCGCGACGGGCAGGCCGCGGTCCGGGCCGCCACCCTCAGCTCGGCCCTGGGCACGGGCGTCCTGGAGGCCCTCCGAGCTGGGCGGACGACGGCGGAGCTCGCCGCGGACCTGGCCGTCACCGACCACGCGCTGCTCGAGGCGTACCTGCGCACGCTCGAGGCCGCCCGCCTCGTGCGAACCGCCGGTGGACGACACCGCCTCGCCCGCCGTGGCCGTGCGGTCCTCGGCGACGACGTCGTGCGGGCGGCCTACGAGGGCTTCGCCGGCTACCACACCGGCCTCTACCGTGACCTTGCACTCCAGCTCCGGGGCGGGCCGGCCCGGGACGACGTCGTCCGGCACGGGGACGTCATCGCCAGGCTCTCCCGCGCGCTGGAGCCGCTCGTCCACGACACCCTCGACGAGGCGGTCGCGGCCACCCGCCCCCGTCGCGTGCTCGACGTCGGTTGCGGTGACGGCGCGAACCTCGTCCACATGCTCCGCGCGGCGCCGTCGAGCAGCGGGACGGGCATCGAGGTCGACCCGGCCGCCGCGGCCCTCGCCGAGCGGACCCTCCGTGCCGAGGGCTTGGAGGGCCGGGCGCACATCTTGAAGGGCGACATCCGCGGCCTCGATCCCCAGCAGATCGGCGGCCCGGCGGACCTGGCGCTGCTGGCCAACGTCATCTACTACGTGCCGGTCGGGGAGCGGCGCGAGCTCCTGCGCGACATCGGCGCCCTGGTCGCACCCGGCGGCACCCTCCTGGTGGTCTCCACCATGGCCGACCGGTCCGCGTTCAGCCGCCACTTCGACCTGCTCCTGCGCGCACAGTCGGGCGAGATGTCGCTGCCGACACCGGACGACGTGACCCGCGACCTGCGCGCCGCCGGACTCGACAACCTCCGCGTGCGGCGACTGACCAGGGGCGACCCGCTGCATGCGGTGACCGCCCGACGGCCGTCATGACCGGTACAGCCCCTGCCCTGGAGGAGATGAGCCGTGTCCCGCGTCCTCGTGTTTCGTGAGTACGGCGGTCCCGAGACCCAGGAGCTGGTCGAACGGGACGTGCCCGAGCCCGGTGCGGGGGAGGTCCGTGTCGCCGTTCGCGCCGCAGGCGTCAACCCGGCGGACTGGAAGCGGCGGTCGGGCCGGTTCGGCACGAAGATCGCATTGCCGGCCCCGATGGGTCTCGAGCTCGCCGGGGTGGTGGAGTCCGTGGGCGCCGACGTGGCGGGCCTGGAGGTCGGCGACGCGGTGCTCGGGGTGCCCGCGCGCGGCTGGGGCGCGCTCGCCGAGCACACCATCGCCCGCGCGGAGGACCTGGTGCCCAAGCCGGCCGCCGTCTCGTTCGTCGATGCGGCGGCCCTGCCCGTCGCCGGGGCCACCGCCTACGACGTCGTCCATCAGGTGCCGCTGGGCCCCGGCGCCACCCTGCTCGTCACCGGCGCCGGTGGTGGTGTGGGGGTCATCGCGGTGCAGCTCGCCGTCGCCGTGCTCGGCCTGCGGGTGATCGGCACCGGCAGCGAGGCTAAACGGGCGCTGCTCGAGGAGCTGGGTGCCGTCTTCGTGGCGTCGGGCCCAGGTGTGGCCGACCGGCTGGTCGCGGCGGCGCCCGACGGCGTCGACGCCGTGGTGGACCTCGTCGGTGGCGAGGCGCTGCGCGAGGCCGCCCGGCTCGCGCGGGAGCCGGCCGCCGTCGTCAGCACCGCGGACCCGGCCGGCGCCCGTGAGCTGGGTGGTGCGGGTGTGGTGCGCCACCCGACGCGGGAGTCTCTCGGGGCGCTGCTCGGGCACGTGGTCGCCGGTCACGTGCGTCCCCGGGTGAGCGGGGTGTTCCCCTTGGAACGTGTCGCCGAGGCGGTGGCCGCCGTCGAGACCGGGCACGCCACCGGAAAGGTGGTCGTCGAGATCGGGTGAGACCGCCGACGGCGCGCGTCTCGCCCGCTGGGAAACCTGAACCGGGCGGCAGCCCGCGACAGACCCGCGTGCCATGCTCCACCGCGTCCCCGCACCGCGGTGCCGGCCCCGACCGTTGGAGCGTCAGATCGCATGTCCACCTCTAGCCTGCTGTGTGTGACCACCGCGACGCACCCAACGGTCTCCTTCGAGCTGTTCCCGCCACGAAAGCCCGAGCTCTACGAGGCGGTCTGGCAGCGGGTGCTGCGCATGGCGGAGGCGGGACCGGACTTCTTCTCGGTCACCTACGGGGCCTCCGGATCGTCGCGGGAGGCGTCGGGGGAGCTGGTTCGCCGGCTGCTGGCCGAGACCAGCGTGCCGCCGATCGCCCACCTGACCTGCGTGGGGGCGGACCGTGAGCAGCTGGCCGCCCGGGTGCGTGGCCTCCTGCGAGCCGGGGTCCGGGACTTCCTCGCCCTGCGCGGCGACCCGCCGGACGGGCAGACCACCTGGGCGCCGCCGTCGGGCGGGCTCGCCCGCTCCAGCGACCTCGTCGCCCTGATCCGGGAGGTCGAGGCCGATGAGCTGGGGTACGGGCCGGCGGCCAGGGCCGGCGCGGTGGCCAGGTCCGGCCCGGCGGCCAGGGCCGGCGCGGCGGGTGAGCCGCCGAGCGTGGTCGCGCAGGACCTCGGGGTGGTGCCGGCCGACGTGGTCTCGGTCGCCGTGGCCGCGTACCCGTCGGGCACCTCCCACACCCGTGAGGAGGAGCTGGTCGCGCTGCGCGAGAAGCAGGACGCCGGCGCGGACTTCGCCATCACGCAGGTGTTCTACAACGCCGAGGCCTACGCGTCGCTGGTGGCCGACGCCCGCGACGCCGGGGTCCACATTCCCATCCTGCCCGGCATCCTGCCGCTCACCGACCCCCGGCGCCTGCACCGTCTGGAGGCGCTCAGCGGCGTGCCGGTGCCGGCCGACCTGGACGCGCTGCTGGGGTGCGACGACGACGCCGAGCGCCAGCGCCGGGGCATCGACGCGACCATCGCCCTCATCGACGGGGTCCTGGAGGCCGGCGCCCCGGGCCTGCACCTGTACACGTTCAACCAGGACCGTCCCGCCCTGGACGTGCTCGAGCACCTGCGCGCCGGCGGTCTGCGCAACCCCGCACTGCTCACCCCGCCGGCCGTCCAGCGCCAGAGCGCCGCCGGGTAGGAGGCCAGATGGCCGCGTCCCCGCCACCTGCCGCCGGTCCCGGGCCTAGCACCGGTTCCGGTCCCGGTTCCGGGCCCGGTTCCACGCCGGGACCGGACCGCACCGTGCCGTGGTTCCCGGACGCGACCATCCTGGGCTACCCGCGCATCGGGCCGAACCGGGAGCTGAAGAAGGCCCTGGAACGGTACTGGGCCGGCGGCGAGCTCGACGACCTCGAGGCGGCCCTGGAGTCGCTGCGCCGCGCCACCCGGGCACGGCTGGCCGCCCTCGGCCTGCCGGACGACGACGCCGCGATCCCGTCGGACTTCTCTGCCTACGACCACGTGCTCGACGCCGCGGTCACCCTCGGCGCGGTCCCGCCGCGGTTCGCCGACGTGGTCGGCGACGACGGCCGGGTGGGCGCGGCGGGCTACTTCGCCCTGGCACGCGGGGACGGGGAGCGCCCGCCGCTGGAGATGACGAAGTGGCTGGACACCAACTACCACTACCTGGTGCCCGAGATCGGACCCGGGACGCCGCTGCGCTTCGCGGACGACCGCGTGGTGCGCGAGTTCCTCGAGGCGGCCGGGGACGGCTCCACCACCCGCCCGGTGCTCGTCGGCCCCGTGACGTTCCTCCTGCTGAGCAAGCCCGCCGCCGACGCCCCCGCCGGCTTCCACCCGCTGGACCGGCTCGACGACGCCGTCGCCGCCTACGCCGACCTCCTCCATGCGCTGGGTTTGGCGAGCGCGCCGTGGGTCCAGCTCGACGAGCCAGGCCTGGTGTGTGACACCTGGGACGTGCCCCGGGACCGGGTCCTGGCCGCCACCACCCGTGCCTACACCGCGCTCGCGGGCGACCTGACCCGGCACGAGCGGCCCGCCATCTTCCTCGCGGCCGGGTACGGCGCGCTCGGGGACGCCCTGCCCGTGCTGGCCGCGTCCGCGGTGGAGGCGGTGGGGCTGGACCTGGTCTCCGGTGCGCTGCCGCCCGCCCCCGAGCTGGCAGCGCTGGCCGGGAAGGTGGTCGTGGCGGGGGTGGTCGATGGCCGCAACGTGTGGCGCACGGACCTCGAGACCGCGGTGCGCACCCTGCGGCAGGTCCAGGACGGGCTCGGCCCCGGCGCCCGGGTCGCCGTGGCCACCTCCACCTCGCTGCTGCACGTCCCCCACGACGTCGCCCGCGAGAAGCGCCTGGGGAAGCGGCTGCGCCGGTGGCTGGCGTTCGCCGACCAGAAGGTCGGCGAGGTCCTCACCCTTGCCCAGGCGCTGGCCGACGGGCCGGAGTCGGTGGGGGCCGAGCTCGCCGAGGACGCCGCCGCGCGCGCCGACCGCCGCGGCTACCCAGGCGTGCGGGTGGCCGCCGTCCGCGTCGCCGTCGCCGCGCTGACGGAGGCCGATCTCACCCGCGCGCCCTACCTCGAGCGCCAGGCCGCCCAGGCCGTCAGGTTCGACCTGCCCCTGCTCCCGACGACGACGATCGGATCCTTCCCGCAGACCAAGGCGATCCGCCGGGCGCGCACCGCGCTGCGTCGCGGCGAGCTCGACCATGCCGGGTACGAGGCGGTCATGCGCGAGGAGATCGAGCAGGTGGTCCGCCTGCAGGAGCGGCTGGGCCTGGACGTGCTCGTGCACGGCGAGCCCGAGCGCAACGACATGGTGCAGTACTTCGCCGAGCTCCTCGACGGCTTCGCGACCACCGAGCACGGCTGGGTGCAGTCCTACGGCTCGCGCTGCACCCGCCCGCCGATCCTGTGGGGCGACGTCGCCCGCCCGGCGCCGATGACCGTGCGGTGGGTCGGCCACGCGGCCTCCCTCACCGACAAGCCGGTCAAGGGCATGATCACCGGCCCCGTGACGACGCTGGCGTGGTCGTTCGTCCGTGACGACCAGCCGCTGGCCGAAACGGCCACCCAGCTGGCGCTGGCCCTGCGGCAGGAGGTGGCCGACCTGCAGGCGGCCGGCATCGGCATCATCCAGGTCGACGAGCCCGCCCTGCGTGAGCTGGTCCCGCTGCGCCGGGCGGACAAGGAGGCCTACCTCGCCTGGTCGGTGCCCGCGTTCAAGCTCGCCACCGCGGTGGCGGCGCCGGACACCCAGATCCACACCCACCTGTGCTACTCGGAGTTCGCGGTTGTCCTGGATGCCATCGACCACCTGGACGCGGACGTGACGAGCATCGAGGCCGCCCGCTCTGGGATGGAGATCTTGCCCGCGATCCACGAGCGTGGGTTCGAGCGCGCGATCGGCCCCGGCGTGTACGACATCCACTCCCTGCGCGTGCCCTCGGTGGAGGCCATCACGGACCAGCTCGCGGCGGCGGTCGCCGCGATCCCGGCCCGTCAGCTGTGGGTCAACCCCGACTGCGGGTTGAAGACCCGGCGCTACGAGGAGGTCGTGCCGGCGCTGACGAACCTTGTGGCGGCCGCCCGCGCGGTGCGGGCACGCCACCCCTAAGAGCTCTGCCCGGAAGATGTCATCTTCTCGGCGAGATGTCATCGGTGCGCCGACGGCGGTGCCTCGCCACTGCCGCGCCCGCACGCCGGGCAGGGCGCGCCCGGCCCGACACGCCATCGTTTCCGAGAACCCACGCATCTCCACTGATTTCGTCGTCCAGCAACTCATCAACGATGGAATCCCTTGTTAGCCGTCACAGGGCATGCCAGGATCGCCACAATCGGGACACACCCGCGACGGCGCCGGTCCGCATGGCCCACGCCGTCGGCAGCGCACGCGACGGAGCCACCGCATGACCGCCACCACCGCCTACGACCGCGCCGAGGCAGCGGTGCCCGCCGCCGAGATCCGGGCGGCTCTCGCCGGGGCCGCACCACGCCCGTTCTGGCTCGACGACCCCGCCCGCCCGGTCGCCGGCCCCGGCCTCACCGGGGACGTGACCACCGACCTCGCCGTCGTCGGGGGTGGGTTCGCGGGGCTGTGGACGGCGCTGCTGGCCAAGGAGCGTGAGCCGGACCGGCGCGTGGTCGTGCTCGAGGCCCGGCGGATCGGGTGGGCCGCGTCGGGGCGCAACGGCGGCTTCTGTGAGGCCAGCCTGACCCACGGCGACGCCAACGGCGCTACGCACGTGCCGGACGAGCTGGACCGGCTGCGTGAGCTCGGGCAGGAGAACCTCGCCGAGCTCGCCGAGACGATCGCCCGGTACGGCATCGACTGCGACTTCGAGTGGACCGGCGTCCTCAACGTGGCCACCGAGGAGCACCAGGTCGAGTGGCTCGCCGAGGACGCCGCCCGGTCCTCCGGCACGGCGCACGACCCCGCCGGACCCCACTACCTCGACCAGGACGCCGTCCGCGCCGAGGTCGCCTCACCGCTCTACCGGGCGGGGCTGTGGGACAAGTCCGGCACCGTCATGCTGCACCCCGCCAAGCTCGCGTGGGGGCTCGCCCGCGTGTGCCGTGAGCTCGGCGTGGAGATCTACGAGAACACCCCGGTGCGCGCCGTGGACAGCGCCCGGGACCACGTGGCGCTGCGCGCCGACCGCGGCATGGTGACCGCGCGGCGGGTGGCCCTGGCCACCAACGCCTTCCCCTCCCTGTTGCGCCGCACCCGCTGGCACACCGTCCCGGTCTACGACTACGCGATCGTCACCGAGCCGCTGACCCCGGAGCAGCTCGACGCGATCGGCTGGCGCCACCGCCAGGGCCTGGCCGACCTCAACAACCGCTTCCACTACTACCGGCTCACCGCCGACAACCGGATCCTCTTCGGCGGCTACGACGCGGTCTACCACTACGGCCGCGCGCTGCGCCCCGGCCACGACCAGAACGAGGAGACCTTCTCCCGCCTGGTCGCCCACCTCTGCGCCACCTTCCCGCAGCTGCACGGCATCAAGATCACCCACAAGTGGGGCGGCGCCATCGACACCTGCACCCGCTTCTTCGCCTTCTTCGCCACCGCGCACCGCGGCCGGGTGGCCTACACGGCGGGCTTCACCGGCCTCGGCGTGGGCGCCACCCGGTTCGCGGCCAACGTGCTGCTCGACCTGCTGGCCGGCACCCGCACAGAACGCACCGCGCTGCGGATGGTCCGCCGTCGCCCCCTGCCCTTCCCGCCCGAACCGATCGCCTGGCTGGGCATCAAGCTCACCACCGCCGCACTCGTCCGGGCCGACCGCCGCCAGGGCCGCCGCGGGCCGTGGCTCAAGCTCATGGACGCCCTCAAGCTCGGCTTCGACTCCTGACCGCCGCACGGTGCCCGACGGCGGCACCCACCCGATCCCCGACGGCGCACCGCGCCACGTCCCATCCCGAACCCGGAGGCACCATGCACCAGTACATCGACGGCGAATACCGCGACGGTCACGGCGAGACCGGTCGACGCATCGACCCGACCACCGGCGAGGTCGCCGAGACGATCCGGTACGCCGACCCCACGGACGTCGACGCCGCCGTCGACGCCGCGAAGCGGGCGTTCCCCGCCTGGTCCGCGCTGAGCCCGGCCGAGCGGGCCGACGCCATGCTGCGCCTGGCCACCGAGCTCGACCGGCGCAGCGGCGAGCTCGCCGCCCTCGAGACCGCCCAGACCGGCAAGAGCCTGCGCATGTCGACCGAGTTCGACGTGCCCGGCACCATCGACAACACCGCGTTCTTCGCCGGAGCCGCCCGCCAGCTGCAGGGCCTGGCCGCCGGGGAGTACGCCGGCCGGGCGACGTCGATGATCCGCCGCGAGCCGATCGGCGTCGTCGGCTCGATCTCGCCGTGGAACTATCCGCTGCAGATGGCCGGGTGGAAGATCCTGCCTGCCATCGCCGCCGGCAACACCATCGTGCTCAAGCCCTCCGAGCTCACCCCCGGCACCAGCCTGATCTTCGCCGAGGCCGCCACCGCCGCCGGCCTGCCCGCCGGCGTCGTCAACATCGTCACCGGCACCGGGCAGGTCGCCGGCGAGCACCTGGTTCGCCACCCCGACGTCGCCATGACCTCCTTCACCGGCTCCACCGCGGTCGGGCGCCGGATCATGGAGATGGCCAGCGCGACCGCCAAGCGGGTCCACCTCGAGCTCGGCGGCAAGGCCCCGTTCGTGGTGTTCGACGACGCCGACCTCGAGGCGGCCGCCCGCGGCGCCGTCGGCGGGTCGATCATCAACGGCGGCCAGGACTGCACGGCCGCCACCCGCGCGTACGTGCACCACTCCCTGTTCACCGCGTTCACCGAGCGGGTCGCCGAGCTCATGGAGCAGGTGGTCGTCGGCACCCCCACCGACGAGGCCACCGACCTGGGCAGCCTCATCACCCACGCCCACCGCGACAAGGTGGCCGGCTTCGTCGACCGGGCCCGTGCCGCGGGCGCCCGGGTGCTCACCGGCGGGGAGGCGCCCAACGGCACGCTCGGGGCCGGGGCGTTCTACCGGCCCACCCTCGTGGTCGATGCCGCCCAGGACTCGGAGATCGTCCAGCAGGAGGTGTTCGGCCCCGTGCTCGTGGCGCTGCCCTTCGACACCGACGACGAGGCGATCGCGCTGGCCAACGACACCCCGTACGGGCTGGCCGCCTCCGCGTGGACGAACGACCTGAACCGGTCCCTGCGGGCGAGCGAGGAGATCCAGGCCGGGTGCGTGTGGATCAACGACCACATCACCATCACCTCGGAGATGCCGCACGGCGGATACAAGGCGTCTGGGTTTGGCAAGGACATGTCGCCGTACTCGCTGGAGGAGTACACGAACGTCAAGCACGTCCTGGCCAGCCGCGAGCCCGGCCCCGGCCGCCCGTGGCACGACACGGTGTTCCGCGTGCGCTGACCCGCTCGCCCCGGGGGGTGGTGGTGGTGGTGGTGGTGGCGGCGAGATGTCATCTGCTCCGCGACAAGTCATCGCTTCGCGCGATGAGCGCGATGAGCACGGCGCTTCGCGGGCAGGCTGGTAGTACTTCGTTCAGGGATAGCCTGAGGAAAGTACTACCAGCCCGCGGCGAACTTCGGCGGCATGCACGGATGACTCCCGGAGAAGATGCATCTCGCGGGGGGAACGACGCGGGCGAAGGAGGGGCGGCTAGTGGGCGCCCCAGGTGTAGATCTGCTTCTGCAGCTTCAAGTACACGAGCGTCTCCGTCGTCCGCACGCCCGCCAGGCCTCGGATGCGGGTTGAGGTGATCTCGAGCAGCTGGTCGTCGTCCTCGGCGACCACCTCGGCGAGGATGTCGAACGAGCCGGCGGTGATGACCACGTAGTCCACCTCGGGCATCGCGGCGAGCGCCTCGGCCACGGGCTGGATCGGCCCGTCGACCCGCACGCCGACCATGGCCTGGCGGCCCATGCCCACCTGCACCGGGTCGGTCACGGCGACGATCTGCATCACGCCGGCGTCGAGCAGCCGCTGCACCCTCTGACGGACTGCTGCCTCGGAGAGCCCGACGGCGCGGCCGATGGTGGCGTAGGAGCGTCGCCCGTCCTCCTGGAGCTGGGCCACGATCGTCTTGGAGACGTCGTCGAGGCCGTTGCGCGGCCGTGGCTTCGTCATCCGGACATAGTGACAGTGACCTTGGTCGGTTGCGATCGGATTCCGTTGTGAAACAAGAAAGTTACAACGGATCCTTGCGTGACCGGGGGCACCTCATGCCAAGATCAGCAGCACTGACCCGATAAGGGGGACAAGGTCGTCGTTCCGAGGGAGGTGGTAGGAGCAGTGACGCCCCGTACCGCCGTGGCGCGCCTCCACCGCGCCGTCCCGGGCCACGTCCCCGTACCGCCGTGCTCGACCCCCTCCGAAGGACGCTGATGGCCACCAACTCTCGATCCCTGGTTCCCGTGCGGCGCACCCTCGCGGTGCCGTCGTCCGTCTCCCGGCGCATGTTCCTGCGGACGGCGGGCGCCGGTGGCCTCGCGCTGGGCACGGCTGCACTGCTCGCGGCCTGCGGCACCCCGGCCCGGCAGGGCGCTCAGCCCGGCGCGGCCGCGGAGGACCTCTCCGACACCGAGAAGCTCCTGAACTTCTCCAACTGGCCCCTCTACATCGACTACGACGATGCGGAGGAGGGCCGCCCGAGCCTCGAGGCCTTCGAGGACGCCACCGGCATCACGGTGACGTACACCGAGGAGATCAACGACAACGCCGAGTTCTTCGGCAAGGTCCAGAACCAGCTCTCTAACGGGCAGGCGACCGGCCGCGACGTCGTCATCCTCACCGACTGGATGGCCGCCCGCCTGGTCGGCCTCGGCTGGCTGCAAGAGCTCGACAAGGCCAACCTGCCCAACGTCGAGGCGAACCTGCTGGACAACCTGCGCTCGCCGTCGTGGGACACCGACCGCAGCTACTCCGTGCCCTGGCAGTCCGGCATGACCGGCATCGCCTACAACGCCGCCGCGATCGGCGAGATCCGCAGCATGGAGGAGATGCTCACCAAGCCCGAGCTCAAGGGCCGGGTCACCTTCCTGTCCGAGATGCAGGACGCCATGGGCCTCATCCTGCTCAACATGGGCAAGAAGCCCGGCGACTTCACCGACGCGGACTTCGAGGCGGCGATCGAGCGGCTGCAGGGCGCGGTCGACGCCGGCCAGATCCGGTCCTTCACCGGCAACGACTACGCCCAGGACCTGGTCCAGGGCAACATCGTCGCCGCGATGGCCTGGTCCGGCGACGTCATCCAGCTGCAGTTCGAGAACCCGGACATCAAGTTCATCGCCCCCGAGGAGGGGCTGATGCTGTGGTCGGACAACATGCTCGTGCCCACCGGCGCCGCCCACAAGAAGAACGCCGAGGCGCTGATGAACCACTACTACGACCCGGCGGTCGCCGCCCAGGTCGCGGCGTGGGTGAACTACATCAGCCCGGTCGCCGGCGCCCGCGAGGAGATGGAGAAGATCGACCCCGCGCTCGCGGAGAACCCGTTGATCTTCCCCGACGAGGACTTCCTCGCCCAGACCAACCTCTTCAAGGGCATGACCGAAGAGGAAGAGCGCAAGTACAACGAGCTGTTCCAGCAGGTCATCGGGGCGTGATGATGGCGCGACAGAGCAGGCAGGAGCGGGCCGGCCGCCTCGAGGGCGACCTGCAGATCCGCGACGTGACCAAGACGTTCGGTGCGCACACCGCCGTCGACGACCTCACGGTCACCATCCCCGAGGGCTCGTTCTTCGCCTTGCTGGGACCCTCCGGGTGCGGCAAGACCACCACGCTGCGCATGGTCGCCGGACTCGAGGAGCCGACGGCGGGGGAGATCTGGCTCGGCCGGCAGGACGTCACCCGGCTCAAGCCCTACCGGCGGCCGATCAACACGGCCTTCCAGAACTACGCCCTCTTCCCACACCTTGACATCTTCGAGAACATCGCGTTCGGCCTGCGCCGGCGCGGGATCAAGAACGTCCGGGCGCAGGTCGAGGACATGCTGGGGCTCGTCGAGCTGGCCGGGTACGGCGACCGCCGCCCGTCCGAGCTCTCCGGCGGCCAGCAGCAGCGCGTGGCACTGGCCCGGGCTCTGATCAACCAGCCCAAGGTGCTGCTCCTGGACGAGCCGCTCGGTGCGCTGGACCTCAAGCTGCGCCGTCAGATGCAGATCGAGCTCAAGCGCATCCAGACCGAGGTGGGCCTGACCTTCCTCCACGTCACCCACGACCAGGAGGAGGCCATGACCATGGCCGACACCATCGCGGTGATGAACAACGGCCGGATCGAGCAGATGGGCTCCCCGGCCGAGCTGTACGACCGGCCGGCCACGACGTTCGTGGCCAACTTCCTGGGCCAGTGCAACCTGCTGCGCGCGACGGCGGCGCCCGCCGGCGACGACGTCGCGCTCACCGTCGAGGGCCGTCGCTGGGCGGTCCCCGCCGCGCGCAGCTCTGCGGCCGGCACCGACGTCTGGGTCGGGGTCCGGCCCGAGAAGCTGCGCCTGACCGCCGCCTCCGCCGTCGGGCCCGGCATCCCCGCCGGCGCGAACGCCGTCGAGGGCGTCGTGACCGACACCAGCTACGTCGGCGTGAGCACCCAGTACCTCGTGAAGGTGCCGTGGGGGCAGGAGCTGGTGGTGTTCGAGCAGAACGTCGGCGTCGAGGGGCCGGTCGAGCCGGGCACCGACGTCGTCGTGCACTTCGACGGCGGGCACGGGTTCGTCCTGGACGCCGCGGGCGACGGCGTGCGCGGAGGTGCGCCGGCCGAGGCGACGGTCGGGGCGCTGACGTGAGCGCGCTCGCCGGACTGACCCTCGAGACCCAGCAGGGCGGCGCCCCCGCGCCGGCTCGCAAGGGCCGACGGCGGACCGCCTACCTGCTCCTGCTGCCGGGCGCCCTGTGGCTGCTGCTGTTCTTCGTGGTGCCGCTGGTCCAGCTGGCCGCCACGAGTCTGTACGACCCGTCCGGGTCGCTGTCCACCGGCTACCAGATGGCGTTCGCGTTCGAGAACTACGTCAACGCGGTCACGGCGTATGCCCCGCACCTGCTGCGCTCGTTCCTCTACGCCGGCATCGCCACAGCCTTGGCGTTCCTGCTGGGCTACCCGCTGGCCTACGCGATGGCCTTCCGGGCCGGCCGGTGGAAGAACCTCATGCTGCTGCTGGTGGTCGCACCGTTCTTCACCTCGTTCCTCGTCCGCACCCTCGCGTGGAAGTCGATCCTCGCGGACAACGGCCCGGTCGTGGGGATCCTCCAGGCCGTGGGTCTCATCGCGCCGGACGGGCGCCTGCTGGCCACCTCCGTCGCGGTCGTCACCGGCCTCACCTACAACTTCCTGCCGTTCATGGTGTTGCCGATCTACGCCAGCCTGGAGAAGCTCGACCCCAAGCTCGTGGAGGCCGCCGGCGACCTGTACGCCAGCCCGGCGACGGCGTTCCGCAAGGTCACGCTGCCGCTGTCGATGACCGGGGTGGTGGCCGGGACGCTGATGACGTTCATCCCGGCGGCGGGTGACTACGTCAACGCCGAGCTCCTCGGCACGCCGAACCAGTACATGATCGGCAACGTCATCAACAGCTCGTTCCTGGTGACCTTGAACTTCCCGCTGGCGGCCTCGTTGTCGTTCGTGCTGATGGCGATCATCCTGCTGTTCGTGCTGCTGTATGTCCGCCGCGTGGGCACGAAGGAGCTGGTGTGATGGCCACCCCCCAGACCGCACCGCGGACCTCGTACCGGGCGCGGCGCTGGCTCGGGCGCAACCTCGTCTCCGTGGTCGCCGCGCTGGTGCTCGCGTACATGCTGCTGCCGAACGTCGTCGTGGCGATGCTGTCCTTCAACAAGCCCGCCAGCCGGCTGAGCTACGACTTCAACGAGTTCACCTGGGACAACTGGCTCAACCCGTGCGCGGCGGGCGACATGTGCGCGGCGCTGGGCACCAGCTTCCGTATCTCCCTGGTGGTGACGGTCGTCGCCACGCTGCTCGGCACGCTTATGGCGTTCGCCATGGTGCGGCACCGTTACCGCGGCCAGTCGGCCACGAACGTGCTGATCTACCTGCCGATGGCCACGCCCGAGGTGGTGATGGGCTCCTCGCTGCTCACCCTGTTCGTCGCGGCCGGCACCCAGCTCGGCCCGGTCACGGTCGCGATCGCCCACATCATGTTCTGCCTGTCGTTCGTGGTGGTGACCGTAAAGGCGCGCTTGGCCGGGCTCGACCCGCGCCTGGAGCAGGCGGCGATGGACCTGTACGCGAACGAGTGGGAGACGTTCCGCCGGATCACGCTCCCCCTGGTGGCGCCGGGCATCGCCGCGGCGGCGATGCTCAGCTTCGCGCTGTCCTTCGACGACTTCGTCATCACGAACTTCAACTCCGGGACCACGGTGACCTTCCCGATGTTCGTGTGGGGCAGCGCCCAGCGCGGCGTGCCGCCCCAGGTCAACGTGGTGGGCACGGCGATGTTCGTCATCGCCGTCGCCGTGCTCGTCCTGTCCCAGCTGCGAGGGCGGCGCGCCCCTCGCCGCTGAGCAATCCCAGACTCGACGCCCGGCGCGCCCCCCTTCCGCGCCGGGCGTCGTTCCTCTCCCTCACACCGACAACCCCAGCCCGCGTGTGACGTCGCCTGCCGTCCCGCGCCGAGGCACAATCAGCCGATGGGGACCGCCACGCGCAGTGTCGCGCAAACCGCCCGCGAGCAGGCCGCCGCGCACCTGCCCGCGATCGTCCGCGACATCACGGCACTGGTCGAGACCGAGACCTCCAGCTACGACCCCGCGGCGCTGCGCACCGGGTCCTTCCACGTCGCCACCCTCGCCGGCCGGCTCTGCGGGCCGCCGGCTCGCGAGCACCGGCACCCCGGCGGCGAGTACGGCGACATGCTCACGCTCACCTGGCCCGGCACCGCGCCCGGCCGGGTCCTGATACTCGCCCACTACGACACGGT
This sequence comes from Georgenia yuyongxinii, assembly GCF_006352065.1. Lineage (NCBI taxonomy): Bacteria > Bacillati > Actinomycetota > Actinomycetes > Allobogoriellales > Allobogoriellaceae > Georgenia > Georgenia yuyongxinii. The sequence goes on from NZ_CP040915.1 coordinate 99,141, forward strand.
GTGGCCCACCGGCACCCTCGCTACCTGGCCGGTCACCGCCAGCCGCGACGCCGACGGCCGCGAGGTGCTCACCGGCCCCGGCATCTTCGACATGAAGGCCGGCCTGGTGCAGAGCCTGTGGGCGCTCCGGCTGCTCCAGCAGTCCGGCGCAGCCACCCCCACCGTGACCCTCTTCCTCAACGGCGACGAGGAGCTCGGCTCCCCGGTGTCCCGCCCGCTCATCGAGGAGCTCGCCGTCCTGGCCGACGCCGTCCTCGTCGCCGAGCCGTCCGCCGGCGGCGCCGTGAAGACCGGCCGCAAGGGCGTGGGGTTCTTCCGCGTCGACGTCGTCGGCATCGAGGCCCACGCGGGGCTCGACCCAGAGGCCGGCGCCAGCGCTATCCATGCGATCGCCGAGGTGATCACCCAGGTCACCCGCATCTCGGACCTCAGCAAGGGCACGTCCATCAACGTCGGCCTGGTCGACGGCGGATCGGGAGCCAACGTCGCCGCCGGGCGCGCGACGGCGGTGGTGGACATCCGCGTGCAGGACCCCGCCGAGCAGGAACGGGTGGATCGCGCCTTCGACGCCGTCACGGTCAGCGACCCGCGCGTCAAGGTCACCATCGGTCACCACTGGAACCGCCCGCCCATGTTCCCCAACGAGGCGTCGGCGCCGCTGGTGGGCGTGCTGCGCGAGGTCGCCCACGAGCTCGGGTACGAGCTCCAGGAGGCGTTCGTCGGTGGTGCCAGCGACGCGAACTTCGTCGCAGGGCTGGGCCGGCCGGTGGTGTGCGGTCTCGGTGCGGTCGGCGCCGGTCCGCACGCCCGCACCGAGTTCATCTACGCCGACGCCATCCCCACGCAGGTCGCGCTCACCGCGGGCGCGCTCGGCCGCCTCGCCCATGGCCTGCCGCTACTGACGGCCTGAGTCACCACCCCCATCGTGGCCGCGGGGGCCGGCCCTCGACCAGCTCACCTGGGTGGATGCCCATGTACTCCGCGAGGATCCCGATCTCGGTGACCGTCCAGGGCACCTGGTCGTGCCAGCGGGCGGACACCGACGCGCGTGACCGGCCGATCATCTCGGCAAGGTCCTGCTGACTGAGGTCCCGGCGCGCTGCCTCGAGGCGGATGTTGCCCGAGACGACGGCGGCGAGCCCGCGCACACGCAGGTCGGGCAGGTCGAGCTCGTCCTCGTCATCGGCGGTCATGGGGCGCTCCTTTCCCACAGCGAAAGGGTTCCGCTTCGAGGTCCTGCCAGGTCTTCCGACACGGCTTCGGCCAAGCGAACCTCCGGTCAGATTGTCGGTTCGAGCCGGCTGGGTCCAGCGGCCGGGTACGAAACTGTGGACCCGCTCGTCGGGAGTACGCAGGCGCCTGATCGGCGAGGGCCTCTTCTGGCGCGGCGGGGTCTCGTCTGGCGCGGCGGCGCCTCGTCTGGCACGGCGGCGCCTCGTCTGGCACGGCGGCGCGCCTCGTCTGGCGCGGCGGCGCCTCGTCTGGCACGGCGGCGCCTCGTCTGGCACGGCGGCGCGCCTCGTCTGGCGCGGCGGCGCCGGACCACCTCCGACGACGTCGTCACCGACGACGTCAGGTGCGCGCGTGGCTGCCCGGCGGAGAAGCTGACCGCAGTGCGGCGGGGCCTAAGCGAGGTCGGGAATGCTGACAGGGCCCGGCGGCGAAACCCGCGCTACCAGCGGCGACCGCTCTACACCGAAAGTGGGCCACCTGCGCCACCTGCGCCACCTGCGGCACCAGCCACGACCGCACGGCGGGGATACGAACACCGCGGAGCAGTGTTACTTCCTGCCATGGCCGGTTTCGCCTACCGGGCGTGCCGGCAAAGTCGCCTACGACCGCGGGCTCGCCCGATGGAATTCGCTCACGCGCACTGTCGCGCGTGGCTTGTCCACCGAAAAGGCCCGAGGAGAACGCGTCCATGACGATCCATCCCTGGTCGAGGCTGCGCAGACGCGGGCTCGCCGCCGCGGCCGCCGTCGGCGTCGCCATCGCCACCCTGCCCGCGGCGGCCACGGCCACCGCCGCTCCGAACGGCCCCAGCTCGCCGCGCTCCCCGGCAGCTTCCCCCGTGGCGCCTGCCGAGCCGGCCATCACCACCGAGTTCCTGGCCGAGGGTGAGGCGCCTGCCTACAAGGCGGGCCGCTACGTCGTCGTCATGCGCGACGAGCCCGTCATCGCCTACGAGGGTGGCGTTGCCGGGATCACGGCCACGAAGCCCGCGGAAGGCGAGAAGTTCGAACCGGACACCGCGGCCGCGAACAGCTACCGCGGGCACCTCAAGGCGCGGCAGAACCGCGCCGCCCGCGCCGCGGCGGCGAGCCCGGTCTACACCTACACGGAGGCCGTCAGCGGCTTCGCGGCGGAGCTGAGCGCCGAGCAGGCGGAGCAGCTCGCGAAGGACCCGACCGTCCTGTCCGTCACGCCCGACGTCCTGCGCCAGCCGGACACCGCCGACTCGCCCGACGTCCTCGGCCTCACCGGGCGAAAGGGTGTCTGGGACCAGCTGGGCGGCACCAAGGACCTGCGCAAGGGCGCCGGCTCCGGCGTCATCGTCGGCGTCCTGGACTCCGGCATCCGTCCCGAGCACCCCTCCTTCGCCGACAAGGGCATGCCCAAGCCGAAGGGCTGGCGCGGTACGTGTGACACCGGCGCCGCCCCACGCTCCACCTTCCGGTGCAGCAACAAGCTCGTCGGCGCCCGGTACTTCGTCCAGGGCTTCGGCGCCGAGGGCCTGGCCACCTACGAGAGCCTGTCCCCGCTGGACGTCGACGGCCACGGCACGCACACCGCCAGCACCGCCGCCGGGAACCACGGCGTGACAGCCACGATCGACGGCGCCTCGCGCGGCGTCATCTCTGGCATGGCCCCGGCCGCGCACGTGGCCGCCTACAAGGTCTGCTGGGACGACAACGCCGGCGGTGGCGGCTGCGCCAACAGCGACATCGTCGCCGCCATCGACCGAGCGGTGGCCGATGGCGTCGACGTCATCAACTTCTCGATCTCCGGCACGTCAAGCAACTACCTGGACCCGACCGAGCTGGCGTTCATGTACGCCGCGGACGGCGGCGTCTTCGTCGCGGCGTCCTCCGGCAACACCGGCCCGGCGCCGTCGACCACGAACCACCCGTCCCCGTGGCTGACCACGGTGGCGGCATCGACCCACACCGTCATCGAAGGCACCCTCGTCACCGGCGACGGCGCTCGGTACATCGGCGTCTCCAACAGCGGCACCCTCCAGACTCCCGCGCCCATGGTGCTCTCCGACTCGATCCCCGCCGCCGGCGCGGACACCCAGTCAGCGGCCCTGTGCCTGCCCGGCAGCCTGGACGCGGCCGCCGCCGCGGGCGCCGTCGTCGTCTGCGACCGCGGGGTCAACCCCCGGGTCGAGAAGAGCCAGACCGTCAAGGACGCCGGCGGCGTCGCCATGGTGCTGGTCAACCCGACCCCGAGCTCGCTGGACCCCGACGCCCACGTGCTGCCGACCATCCACCTGCAGAACACCGCCCGTGACGCCGTCCGCGCCTACGTGGCCGGCAACGACGCCCCGACCGGGCGAATCCTCGGCACCAACGAGGGCTCGACGACGCAGGTGCCCGAGGTCGCGGCGTTCTCCTCCCGTGGCCCCTCGCTGGGCGCCGGCGGGGACCTGCTCAAGCCCGACATCTCCGCGCCCGGCGTGGGAGTGCTCGCGGCGTACAGCCCCGTCAAGGGCGGCCGCAGCTTCGACTACGCCTCCGGCACGTCGATGTCCGCCCCGCACGTCGCCGGCCTTGCCGCACTCATCAAGCAGGAGCACCGGCGCTGGTCGCCGGCGGCGGTGAAGTCCGCGATGATGACCACCGCCCGCGACCACGCCAGCACGGCGAGCAACGACCCGTTCGCCTCCGGTGCGGGGTTCGTCGAGCCGCGGAAGTTCCTCGACCCCGGCCTCGTGTACGACGCGGGCCAGTCGGACTGGTGGGACTTCCTGGCCGGCCAGGGCGTCACCTACGCCGACGGCAGCCCGGTCTCGACCAACCCCATCGACGCCTCCGACCTGAACCTGGCCTCCGTCGCCATCGGTGACCTGGTCGGTGAGCAGACCGTCACCCGGACGATCACCAACGTATCCGGCCGTCCAGCGGTCTTCCGCGCGTCGGTCGACGGGCTGGACGGCGTGGACGTCACGGTGACGCCCACCCAGGTTCGCCTCACCCCGGGCCGTTCGGCCGACGTGACCATCACATTCACGGCGGCGGGTGCGCCGCTCGGTGCGTACGCCACCGGTCACCTCACCTGGACCAGCGACCGCGGGCACGTCGCCCGCAGCCCGCTGGCGGTCCGGCCGCTGCCGCTTTCCGCCCCGGCGCAGGTCACCGTCCCGGTCGACGCGACGGGTGTGGAGATCCCCGTGGTCCCCGGCTTCACGGGCACACTGGGCACCAAGGTGACCGGCCTCGTCCCCGGGGACGTCACCGCGGCCACCGCCCAGAACGCCGGCGGCGGCGCGTTCGTGGTGGGCGACCCGCGCAACCACACCCAGGACTTCACGGTCACCGGCACCAAGCTGGTGCGCATCGAACTGAAGTCGGCCAACCCCACCGGGGACGACCTCGACCTGTACGTCACGCGGCGAGGCAGCAACCAGGTCATCGCCGCCGCCACCACGCCGGCCGCGAACGAGGTGATCTACATCGGCGGCTGGCCGGCCGGCGAGTACACCATTCACGTGCAGGCCTGGTCGGTCGCCGACGCCGCACCCATGGCGAGCTTCGACGTGCGGGTCTTCCAGCCCGACGGCGACGCCGGCACGCTCGTCCTCGACCCGGCCGCGCTGCCGGTCACCGCGGGCACCCCGGTCACCCTCACCGGCGCCCTGCGCACCGACGCGGCGACGCCATATTTCGGCCGCGTCGAGCTCACCGACGGCTCGCGCGTGATCGGCCAGACGGCGGTCTCGGTCGGGTGACCGGCCTGCCAGCAGGGCACTGAGGGCCCGGGGACCGGCACAGGCACCACCTGCGCCGGTCCCCGGGGCACCGCTGCGTCCACGGCGGGACGCGCTCAGCCGTGCGCCACGGACGCGCTCAGCCGTGCGCCCGGGCGGCGACCTCGATGTTCGTCAGCACGGCGTCGACGACAGTCGCGAAGACGTCCCGCTCCTCCACGCGGGCCAGCTCCTCGGAGTGCGCCCGGGTGGCCGGGAACTGGTTGCGGGGAAGCGCACCGTAGACGCGCGACCACGCGGCGTCATCCTTCTCGGCGAGGGCGGTGGGCAGCCCGTGGACGGTGGCCCGGAGCCCCGAGAGCGCCAGCATGGCGTCGACGAAGGCGCGGTAGTGCAACACGGTGAGGTCCGGGGGCAGGCCGACCGCCTGAAGCGTCGCGATCACCATCTCCACCCACCGGCGCTCGCCCGGGCCGCCGGTGATGCGGGCGAACCCGAGCGCCGTGACAGTGGGGAACTCCTCCGCGACGGCGTAGAACGCGTGGGCGGCTGCCCGCAGACGCGCTCGCCAGTCGAGGTCGGTCGCGTCGGCCGCGAACCTCTCGAACGCGATGTCGAGCACCTTGTCCATGCACGCGAGGACCAGCTCGTCCTTGTCGCGGAAGTGCCGGTAGAACGCCGTGGGATCCGCGCCCAGCTCCTTGCCGATCCGCCGCAGGGTGAGGGCCTGCGAGCCCTCGCGCCGGGCCAGCTCCAGGGCGCAGTCCACGATGGCCTCGGCGCTGAGGGCCACGGTTTTCCCGCCCGCTGTGCCCACCGGATCGACCCCCGTCGCTCGTTGTCAGTGGCGCTCAGGATCCTCATCCGCAACGCCGATGTCAACAGCGTTGACATCGGCGTTGATCTGCGGTTCTATCTGGCCCAATCGAGACGTAGGTCACGTCCCGACGCCGGGCAGGGTCGCCCGAGCGGGACAGGCGAGGACGCACTGGAAGGGGTGAGACGTGGCAGCAGACTGGGTCTTCACGTCAGGACGGATCTTCGACGGGCACCGCGTGCACCCGGCGGCGACCGCGGTGGCCGTCAGCGGGAACCGGATCATCGCCGTCGGCACGGACGCCGAGGTCCGGGCCCAGGCCGGCCCTGCCGCCGAGCACGTCGATCTCGCCGGCCGGCTCCTCACCCCCGGCTTCACCGACGCCCACCTCCACGCCGGCCAGGGCGGCATCGAACGCCTCGGCTGCGACCTCACGGCGGTCACGGGCGGCGCCGACGCGGTGGTCGCCCACGTGCGCGACTACGCCCGGTCCACCGACGCGGAGTGGATCAGCGGCGGCGGCTGGTCCATGAGCGACTTCCCGGGAGGCAACCCCACCGCGGACCTCCTGGACGCCGTCGTCCCCGACCGGCCGGTGTTCCTCATCAACCGCGACCACCACGGCGCCTGGGTGAACTCCGCGGCCCTGCGCCGCGCCGGGATCACCGCCGCCACCCCGGACCCGGCGGACGGGCGCCTCGAGCGCGACGCCCACGGTGAGCCGACCGGCACCCTGCACGAGGGTGCGATGGACCTGGTGGCGGCGCTGATGCCGGTCGAGACGGCCGAGCAGCAGCGGGCCGGGCTGCTCGAGGCGCAGCGGTACCTGCACGCCCACGGCGTCACCGGGTGGCAGGAGGCGATCGTCGGTGACTACGCCGGCCACCTCGACATCAGCCCCGCCTACCGCGAGCTGGTCCGCGAGGGCCTGCTCACCGGGCGGGCCACCGGGGCCCTGTGGGTGCCCCGCACGACCACACTGGCAAGCGTCGGCGAGCTGGTGGCCGACCTCGCCGAGCGTCGCCGCGTCAACGGCGCCGGCGGCTTCCCCACGGTCAGCGCGAAGATCATGATCGACGGCGTCGCCGAGAACCGCACCGCCGCGATGCTCGAGCCCTACCTGTGCCCCTGCGGCGGGACCGAGCGGCCCGCGGACGGCGGCCTGGGTCTGACGTACCTCGGCTACGAGGTGCTCCTGGAGGTCGCAGCCGCGCTCGATGCCGCCGCCTTCGACCTGCACATGCACGCTATCGGCGACCGTGCCGTCCGATACGGCCTCGACGCCGTCGAGCAGCTACGGGCCCGCGGCGGCGGGGACACCGGCCGGCACCACATGGCGCACGTCCAGATCGTCCACCCGGCCGACGTCGCCCGCTTCGGCGCGCTCGGGGTCACCGTCAACGCCCAGGCGCTGTGGGCCGCCAACGAGGACCAGATGACCGAGCTGACGGTGCCGCTGATCGGCGAGGAGCGCACCGGCCACCAATACCCCTTCGCCGCGATGTGCGCGGCCGGGGCGCGGCTGGCCATGGGCTCGGACTGGCCGGTCTCCAGCCCGGACCCCTGGCAGGCCATCCACGTGGCCGTCACCCGCCGGCCCCCTGGCGAGCCGGACCGCGAGCCGCTGCTCGAGGACCAGGCGCTGACCCTGCAGGCGTCGCTGGCCGCCTACACCTCCCGCTCGGCCTGGCTCAACCGGCAGGAGGAGGCCGGGAGCATCGTGCCCGGCCGGCTGGCCGACCTCGTGGTGCTGAGCACCGACCCGTTCGGGCTCGCCCCCGAGGACCTGCACACCGTCGGCACCGACCTCACGCTCGTCGGCGGCCGTGCGGTGCACGCCACCGACCGGCAGGGCGCGTTCGCCTGAGCCGTCCTGCCAAGGACCTGAGCCTGACCGAGGAACGGAGTGATCCACCGGATGAACATCCTGGAGAAGCAGTCGGCGCCCGCCCGGGGTCGTGCGCGCCCGACCGACCGCAACGGCGCGGTCGCGCTGCGTTCGCTGAGCAAGACCTTCGACGGCAAGCACGCGGTCAAAGACCTCGATCTGGACGTCCAGCCGGGTGAGTTCGTCAGCCTGCTCGGGCCCAGCGGGTGCGGCAAGACCACCACCTTGCGCCTCATCGCCGGGTTCGAGTACCCCGACACCGGCACCATCGAGGTGTCCGGGCTGCGGGTCCAGGACCTGCCGGCGCACCGGCGCCCGGTCAACACCGTGTTCCAGTCCTACGCGCTGTTCCCGCACATGAGCGTGGCCGACAACGTAGCGTACGGTCCCAAGCTCAAGGGCGTGCCTCGCGCGGAGATCCGCACGCGCGTGGCCGACGCGCTCGACCTGGTCCGCATGGGCGAGTACGCCGCCCGCAAGCCCGGCCAGCTCTCCGGCGGGCAGCAGCAGCGCGTGGCCCTGGCCCGGGCACTGGTCAACCGGCCCGCCGTCCTCCTCCTCGACGAGCCCATGTCCGCCCTGGACCGCAAGCTCCGCGAGGAGATGCAGGTCGACCTCAAGATCATGCAGCGCGACCTGGCGATGACCTTCATCTTCGTCACCCACGACCAGTCCGAGGCGCTCACCCTGAGCGACCGCATCGCCGTCATGAACGCCGGCACGATCGACCAGATCGGCCGCCCGGCCGACGTCTACGACGCCCCGGCCACCGCCTTCGTCGCCGGGTTCATAGGCCAGCAGAACTTCTTCACCGGCACCGTGCAGGCCGCCGGCGCCGAGACCGTCGTCGCCGCGGGCGAGGTCACGTTCCGGACGTCGCGGCCGGCCGCCGGCGTCGAGGGCGGGAACGGTGTCGAGCCCGACGCGGCGAGGGGGGACGACGCCGAGCCCGGCGCCGAGGTCACGGTGGCGGTGCGTCCCCACGACGTCGTCGTCGAGCCCGTGCAGAGCCCGGGCCCGAACCAGGTCCGCGGCGTCGTGCGGGCCGTGTCCGAGATCGAGCACGACGTCCACTACATCGTCGAGACCGCCTCCGGGCGGGTCCTCGCCCGCACCCGCCGCGGCACCGAACCACCGCTGGCGACCGGGGCAGAGGTCACCTGCTCCTGGCCCGCGCACGCCGTCCACCTCTTCACCGCCTGACGCCCGCCCACCTTCGCCACCTCACGCCGTCCAGCACGTCCCGGTCCCACCACCTCCAGCCCCCTCCCCGGCAGCCCGCCACCCGAATCAAGGAGCAGCAGATGTCCTCACACGAACCGATCAAGGCGCTGATCCCCCGCGAGATGCTCGGCCGGGGCATGGGCCGCCGCGCCTTCCTCGGCGGGGCCGGCGCCCTCGGCCTGACCGCCTTCCTCGCCGCCTGCTCGGGCAACAGCTCCGCCGGCAGCAACAGCGGGGGCGGGGCCGGCTCGAAGACGCTCAACATGTACTCCTGGGCGGGCTACAACGACCCGGCCGTGATCGAGGACTTCACCGCGCGCTCGGGCATCTCGATCACGGTGGACAGCTACGGCTCCAACCCCGAGCTCGCGGCCAAGCTCAACGCCGCCCGCGGCACGAGCGGCTACGACATCTGCGTGCCGACCCACTCCTACGTCAAGCAGCTCGCCGAGCAGGGGCTCATCCAGGAGCTCGACCACAGCCGGCTGCCCAACCTCGCCAACCTCGACCCCGGCGTGAGCGACACGACCTTCGACCCGGGCAGCAAGTACAGCGTCTGCAAGGCCTGGGGCTCCACCGGCTTCGTGTACGACACCACGGTCATCCAGCGTGAGCTGACCTCCTGGGCGGACTTCCTCGACGCCGCCCAGAACGAGGCCTCCGGCAGCGTCTCGATCATGGAGGACCAGAAGGAGTGCATGTTCATCTACATGTTCGCCAACGGGCTGCCGCCGAACACCACGGACGAGGCGCACCTCGAGGCGTACCGGGAGTACTTCCTGTCTAACGTCGCCCCGCACGTCCAGGCCTTCGCCTCCGCGACGAACGCCTCCGTGGCCAACAACGAGCGGGCGCTGATCCACTGCTGGAACGGTGACGCCCGCCTGGGCATCATGAGCAACGCCGACCCCGAGCGGTACAAGTGGGTGTGGCCCTCCGAGGGCGCGAACATCTGGCAGGACAACTACTCCATCGTCGAGGGCGCCCAGAACCTCGACGCCGCCTACGAGTTCATCAACGACCAGCTCGACCCGGAGGTCTCCCTCAAGGAGCTGTCCTACCTCGGGTACAACACCGGAGTCGCCGGCGTCGAGGACGCCGCGATCGGGGCCGGGGTGGAGCGTCCCGAGATGATCTTCATCGACGCGGAGCGGATGAAGAAGCTGAAGTACAGCGAGATCACCGAGGTGGACCAGTTCATCATCTCCACGTTCGACGAGATCAGGGCCGCAGCGGGCCAGGCATGACGAGCGTTCGACTCGACGGCGGGCGGCGGCGCCGGGGCGGGATGGCGAAGGCCGGTCTCGGCGCCGTGCCGCTGACCGCCTGGCTGGTGCTGTTCTTCCTGGTGCCGTCCGCCGTCGTCCTGTACTACAGCTTCGGGTACAAGCCCGACGTGTTCTCCACCCACGCCACCGACGTGCTGTCCCTGGACCGGTACGCGGAGGCGATCACCCCGGCGTTCCTCGCGATCTTCCAGCGCACGGTGCGCATCGCCGCGGTGGGCACGCTCGTGTGCGTCCTCGTCGCGTTCCCCGTCGCGTACTGGATGGCCGTGAAGCTGCCCGCCCGGTGGCGCGGGGTGGTGCTGGCCATGGTGCTCGTGCCCTATTGGACGAACTTCCTCATCCGCACCATCGGCTGGCAGATCGCGCTGAGCCCGGAGGGGTTCCTCTCCAAGTTCCTCGCGGGTGCCGGGCTGCTCACCGGGCCGCTGGAGATCCTGTACACGCCGACGGCGGTGCAGATCGGCGTCGTCTACAACTACCTGCCGCTGATGATCCTGCCGCTGTACGTCACGCTCGAACGACTGGACCCCAAGCTGCTCGAGGCCAGCCGGGACCTGGGCGCGTCCGCGTGGCGGACCTTCACCCGCGTGACGCTCCCGCTCAGCGTGCCCGGCCTCGCCGCCGGCAGCCTCCTGGTGTTCGTGCCGCTCATGGGTGACTACGTCACGCCCAGCGTGCTCGGCGGCGCCAGCGGCTCCATGGTCGGGCAGATGGTCGCCGGCCAGTTCCAGGCCGCACAGAACTGGCCGCTCGGCGCGGCGATGGCGGTGCTGCTGATCCTTGCCATCCTCGGCCTGATCATCCTCGTCGCGCTCGTGGCCCGGGTCGCCGTCGGCGTCGCGAAGAACCTGTCCACCATCTCCCTGACACCCCGGGAGGCCTGATGGCCCGCGTGGCCCGACGCCCGAAGAACCTCGACGCCCTCCTGCACGTATGGGGCGTGCTGGGCCTGCTCTTCCTGTTCTTCCCGATCGTCGTCATCGTCGTGTACTCGTTCAACACCGGACGCACGCTCGCGGCGTGGGAGGGGTTCGGACTCTCCGCCTTCACCTCGGCGCTGAGCAACCCGAACATCCTTGCCGCCGTGCGGGTCTCGCTGGTGGTCTCGGTCGCGGTCGCCGTCCTGGCCACGGTGCTGGGCACGTTCGCCGGCATGGCCCTGTCCCGCAGCCGGGGCCGCTGGCGGCCGGGCTTCCTGGCGCTGCTGGCCCTGGTCATGGTGACCCCGGAGATCGTCAGCGCGATCTCGCTGCTGCCGTGGTTCGTCACCCTCGGCATCGACCTGGGCATCCCGATCTTCAGCTCCGGCGCGGTCCGGCTGGTGATCGCCACCTCGCTGTTCTCCACCGCGGTCGTCACCTTCATCGTCCGGGCCCGCATGGACGGCATGGGCACCTCCCTGGAGGAGGCCGCCGCCGACCTCTACGCGCCGCCGTGGCGCCGGTTCGTCGACGTGACCCTGCCGATGATCCGGCCGGCCGTGATCTCCGGGGCGCTGCTGAGCTTCACGTTCAGCCTGGACAACACGGTCGTGGCATCCTTCGTGTCCGTCGCCGGCGCGACGCCGTGGCCGGTGTACGTCTTCTCCGCCGTGCGGCAGGGCCTGCGGCCGGAGGTCGCGGCGATGTCCACCGTGCTGCTCGGGGTGACGCTGCTGGCGCTGCTGCTCGTGGTGCTGGTGCTGCGCAAGGACCCCGCCGCCTCGGGCGGGGGCGGCGCGTCGAGGCTTGCGGCGACGATCGCCGGCTGAGCCTCCCGCCCCGCGCCGTCGACCTGATTCCGGCATCATGGAAGGACGACACGAACGGCGGCCCCGCGGCCCGCGCCGTGGCCACCGCCGACGATGACGAGCGGAGACGTGACGTGGCTACGGTGGCGGCGCAGACGAATGTGTGGGCGGGAAAGCTGTTCTCGGACGGCTGGTCGGCCGGCGGCGGTGAGCCGATCGAGGTCCGCGCACCGGCCACCGGGGAGCTGCTCGTGTCGGTGGCCTCCGCGACGGCGGCCGACCTGAATCGTGCGGTGGCCAGCGCCCGGACGGCACAGCCCCAGTGGGCCGCGCTGACCTATGACCAGCGGGTGGCGGTGATGCTGCGGGCGGCGCAGCTGCTGGGGGAGGACCCCGACCGGCTGGGCCACTGGCTGGTGAACGAAGCCGGGTCAGGGCAGGGCAAGGCGGCCTTCGAGGTCGGGCTGGTGACCACGGAGCTGCAGGAGGCCGCGGCGCTCGCGTCCCACCCGTACGGGGAGATCCTGCGTTCGTCGAAGCCGCGGCTCTCGGTGGCCCGCCGGGTGCCGGTGGGGGTGGTCGGGGTGATCTCCCCGTTCAACTTCCCCGGGATCCTCTCGATGCGCTCGGTGGCCCCGGCGCTCGCGCTGGGCAACGCAGTGATCCTCAAGCCCGACCCGCGCACGTCCATCTCCGGCGGGCTGGCGCTGGCGGAGCTGCTCGACGAGGCGGGCCTGCCCGAGGGGGTGCTGCACGTGCTGCCCGGCGGTAAGGAGCTGGGGGCGGCGATCGTGTCCCACCCGGGCATCCCGTGCCTCTCCTTCACCGGCTCGACGGCGGCGGGCCGGAAGGTCGGGGCGGCGGCCGGGCCTCTGCTGAAGAAGGTCCACCTCGAGCTGGGTGGGAACAACGCGCTCCTGGTGCTGCCCGACGCCGACGTCGAGGCCGCCGCCTCGGCCGGGGCATGGGGGTCGTTCCTACACCAAGGTCAGGTGTGCATGACCACGGGCCGCCACCTGGTCCACTCCTCCATGGCGCAGGAGTACGTGGCCGCGTTGGCGGAGAAGGCCCGGAACATCCCGGTCGGCGACCCCGCGGACCCGGCCAACGCGCTGGGGCCGATCATCGACGCCCACCAGCGCGACCGGATCCACTCCCTGGTGACCTCCTCGGTGGAGGCCGGAGCGAAGGTCCACGCCGGCGGGGAGTACGACGACCTGTTCTACAAGCCGACCGTCATCACCGACCTCACCGCCGAGTCGCCGGCGTGGAAGGAGGAGATCTTCGGGCCGGTCGCCCCGGTGATGACGTACGACACGGTCGAGGAGGCCATCGAGATCATCAACGCCTCCGAGTACGGGCTGACCGTCGGGATCCTGACGGCGAACGCGTACAAGGCGTTCGAGCTGGCCGAGCGGATCGAGTCCGGCGCGGTGCACATCAACGACCAGACCGTCGACGACGAGGCCTCGATCCCGTTCGGCGGTGTCAAGGCCTCCGGGGTGGGGGGCCGGTTCGGTGGGCCGACCGCGAACCTGGACACCTTCACGGAGACACAGTGGATCACCATGCAGGCCGAGATCGAGCGCTACCCGTTCTGACCGTGCGCGGCCGTGCGCGGCGTCGAGCTGGCGCCGCCGCGGTATCGGCTGAGGCGGGTCGGTCCGGCGGAATCATCCGACGCGAGTGATGCCCCCGGCCGCTGGCACCGCGACGCTGGGCGCGTGCCGCGGCGGCGGACGACACGGCGCCCGCCGCGGCGGATCGGTTCACAGGTGAGGAGGGCTGATCGATGTCGATCACAAAGTCTGCCCTGCGCAGCGCCGCCTGGACCTTGGTCTGATGGCAGGCGTCAGCCCGACGACGGTCGACCGTGCCGCCGGCACTGGGGTGCTCCTGGCGGCCTGCGTGTCGGCGCTCGTGGTGAATGCGAACACCTCCGCCGTCACGATCCTGCTGCCCGCGATCAGCGCGGACACCGGCGCGCCGCTGTCGACACTGCAGTGGGCGGTGACCGGCTACATGCTCGTCGGCGCCGCGGTGATCGTCACGGCCGGCGCGCTCGGCGACGTGCTCGGCCGGCGTCGGGTCTTCATCGCGGGCCTTCTCCTGTTCGTGGCGTCCTGCGTGCTGATCGCCCTGTCGACCGGCGGTGCCGGGGTGATCGCCGGCCGGATGATCCAGGGCGCAGCCGGCTCCACCATCCTCGCGTGCGGCATGAGCCTGCTCTCGGTCGCCGCGTCGGGCGCCGGCCAGATGCGGGCCATCACGCTGTGGGGCGCCGCGTCGGCGATCGGCGCGGCCGTCGGCCCTCTCGTCGGCGGCGTGCTCGTGGACGCGACCGGCTGGCAGGGGCTGTTCTGGATCGACGCGGCGATCGCTGCCGCCTGCGTCCCGCTCACCCTGGCGACCGTCGAGGAGTCGCGAGACCCGGATCGTCCGCGGTCGATCGACGTGCTGGGAACAGTGCTCGTGGCCGTCGCGCTGGTCCCGCTCGTGCTCGCCCTCAGCAAGGGCAGCGACTGGGGCTGGATCTCGGTGCCGACCCTCTCCTGCCTGGCGATCGCGGTCCTGGGCGGGGTGGGGTTCGTGGCCGTCGAGCGGCGGGCCAGCGCACCGCTCGTCGATCTGCGCCTGCTGCGGAACCGGGTGCTGATCGGCTCGACGATCGCGATCCTGATCGTCGCAGGTGCGATCAATGCGCTGATGTACCTGCTCAGCCTCTACTTCCAGGATCCGGCGGCGTTCGGCATGAGCGCGCTGGAGGCGGGCCTGGCCACCCTTCCTGCGGCAGCGGCGATGATCGCCGTCACACCGCTGATCACGCCGCTGGCCCTGCGGATCGGTTCCCGCCGGGCGGTGGGTCTCGGATTTGCCCTTGCCGCAGTCGCCGCCGCGGCCCTGGTGTTCGTCACGGCCAGCTGGACCTATGCCGGCTTCGTGCTCCCGTTGATCGGGATCGCGGTCGGTCTGGGATTCGCCAACGGCCCCGCGTCGTCGGCATCCACCGCGGCCGTCTCGCCGGACGAGGTCGGGCAGGCCTCCGGCATCTCCAACATGGCGCGGTACGTGGGTGGGTCGCTGGCGGTCGCTGCCGCCGCGACCATCTCCACCGCGGTGACCGACACCCATCTCGCCGCCGGCGACTCTCCGGCCGACGCCCTCGCGGCCGGCCTCTCCCGCGCGTCGCTGCTCCTGGCCATCATGTCGGCCCTCGGCGTCGCGCTCGCGGTGCTGATGGGCCGGTACCGCGTCGACAAGCCGGGTGCCGTTCATCGGTCCGCGGCCGCGGCCGGGATCAGCCACACCATCCCGACGCAGCCGGTGCCGGTCTCAGGGACGCGCACCCACGCGTCGCGGGTCGCCGAGGCGGATCCGCCACCGGACACGACGCCCGGCTCGGTTGGTTAGGCGCCGGCCGGACTGGGGCCGGCGGTGGCGGGCGTGGTCTTGGCCGTCCGCGCCCAGAACGGTCTGTGGACCGCAATAGGTGAGGGGGCGGTTGCCCTTCTGGTCCTGTGCTTCTTCATCCTCGGCCGTGCCGGCGGGGTACCGATGTGGCTCTCGTTCCCGATCGGGCAGCGCGGACCGACGATCTCCGACGGCGACCCGGCCCGCCGGGCCCGCCAGCGGCGCCGGGGGAGCGCGGCGGAGGACTGAGCTAGCCTAGCCGCGCCTCCGCCAGCCGCTGGGCCCGCTCGAGCAGGCGCGGCGCGTCCAGTGAAGCGGCCACCTCGGCCGCCGCCGCGCCAGGCCCCGACCACAACCAGCTGTCGACGGCGCCGACCTCGGCGTCGGTCCGTGCCGTCGCGATGTCGCGGAAGAGCAGGGCCAGGTCCCAGTCCTCCCGCAGCGTCGCGTTCAGCTTCGCGGCCGAGCGCACGCCGGCGTCCCAGGTGGCGGGGTCGGTGGGGATGTCCTCCAGGTGGCCCCACCGGTCGAGGACGGCGCCGGCGGACTTCGCGCCCCAGCCGGGCAGGCCGGGGAACCCGTCGGCGCTGTCGCCCACGAGGGCGAGCAGATCGGGCACCGAGGCGGGTGGCACACCGAGGCGGGCACGGACGCCGTCGGCGTCGAACCACTTGTCCTGCCGGCGGTCCCACTGCCAGACCTTGCCCCCCACGCACTGGCCGAGGTCCTTGTCGGGCGTGGCGATGACCACCCGCTCCACCCGCTCGTCGGCGGCGGCGACGGCGGCCCCGGCCGCCAGGGCGTCGTCCGCCTCCTGCTCCACCATGGGCCACACGGTGAACCCGAACGCGACGAGCGCGTCCTCGACCACCGGGAACTGGGCCTTGAGCTGGGGGTCGACGCCGGAGCCGTCCTTGTAGGTGGCCCACATGTCGTTTCGGAAGGACTCGATCACGTGGTCGGTGGCAACGGCGACGTGCGTGGCACCCTGCTCGAGCAGCGCCAGGCACGAGGAGACCACGCCGCGGGTGGCGCCGCGCTCCGCGTCCTTGTTCGCCGGGGAGAAGTGCTGGCGGAAGAGCTCGTAGGTGCCGTCGATCAGGTGGATCTGCATGCGCCGAGCGTGTCACACGCCCCGGCACGCCGGCCCCGCCCGGCCGCGACATGTTCCCTGCTCCGGGAGGGGTTTTGGTCAGCCGGTGTGGGACGGGTCCTCCACGAGCGAGGACGCCCAGTCGGGCACGTACTTCGAGACCTCGATCGGCGGGCGCTGGTAGCCGGTACCCGCCGGTCGCTCGGGCAGCTCGACCTTGTCGCGGTCCTCGATCTCCCGGTAGGGCAGGGAGTCGAGCAGATGGTGGATCATGTTCAGCCGCGCCTGCTTCTTGGAGTCCGAGGCCACGTGGTGCCAGGGCGCGATCTGGGTGTCGGTGTGCACCATCATCTCGTCCTTGGCCCGGGAGAAGTCCTCCCACCGGGTGATCGACTGCAGGTCGATCGGGGAGAGCTTCCACTGGCGCAGCGGGTCGTGCAGCCGCTTGCGGAACCGCTCCAGCTGGACGTCGTCGGAGACGGAGAACCAGTACTTGCGCAGCAGGACGCCGTCCTCGATCAGCATCTGCTCGAAGATCGGGCACTGCCGCAGGAACCGTTTGTGCTCCTCCGGCGTGCAGTACCCCATCACCTTCTCGACGCCCGCGCGGTTGTACCAGGAGCGGTCGAACAGCACCATCTCCCCGGCGGCGGGGAGGTGCTGGACGTAGCGCTGGAAGTACCACTGTCCTTTCTCACGCTCGGTCGGCGCCGGAAGGGCGGCGATGCGGGCCACTCGTGGGGAGAGGTACTCGGTGATCCGCTTGATCGTCCCGCCCTTGCCGGCCGCGTCGCGGCCCTCGAACACCACGACCACGCGTGCGCCGGTCTCCTTGACCCACACCTGCAGCTTTCCGAGCTCGCCCTGCAGCCGGTACAGCTCGGCGTTGTAGATCTTGTTCGGGATCTTCGTGGTGCGGAACCGGGAGGCCTCGGACAGCCCTTGCATCTCGCCGTCCGGGCCGTTGGCACGCTTCTTCGCGGCAGCCATGGCAACCAGGCTAGTGCCCGCGGGTGCGGGCGACACTCGGAGGGCCCTACTCTCGTGAACCAGGACACACGCACGAGCTACCGGAGGTCATCCATGGGCAAGTTCTCCTTCGTCGTCGGGGCCGGCATCGGCTACCTGTTCGGCACCCGCGCCGGCCGCGGCCAGTACGAGCGGCTGAAGAAGGCGGGGTCCTCGGTCTGGACCAACCCGCGCGTGCAGCAGGGCGTGCACAAGGTCGAGAACAAGGTGGGCGACGTCGCCCGTGAGCGCACGGCGGCAATGACGGACAAGGTGGCCGCCACGGTCAAGGACAAGATCCGCGGCACCCGCGCCGGCAATGGGGTGCACGACTCCTCCGGCGGTTACACCTCCGGCAGCTACACCGCCACGCCCGGCACCACCCCGCCTCGCCCGACCGAGCCGACGCCGCCCATCTCCTGACCCGCCTCTGAGCCCGCCCCTGAGCCCGCCCCTGAGCCCGCGAGATGTCATCTTCTCCGCGAGATCTCATCAACGCGCGCCGACGTGCGGGCGGTGCGGTTGCCACAAACTGGCCAGCCCTAACCTGGGCGCTTTCCGCACGCGCCCCGTCACCGACCCGCCTGGCCAACGCCGTCGTCGAGCTGCGCCCGATCTCGCCCGGCGACGCCGCGGGGCTCTTCGCTGCCCTCGACTTTCCCGAGGTCTGGGCCGCCGGCTACGGCGGCGGCCCGACCGGGCGCCCGCAGGACGTCGCCGGCATGGCGCACTTCATCTCGAGCCATCTGACCGCCGGCAGCGGCGGGGTGGCCTACGCCGTCCGCCTGGCCGACGACGGCGCCCTGGTCGGCACCAGCACGCTGGGTGACGTCGACCTCGGCAACGAGACCGTGCACCTGGGCTGGACCGCGTACACGCCGGCGGCCTGGGGGACGGCCGTCAACCCCGCCACCAAGCTTGCGCTGCTCACCCATGCATTCGAGAACTGCGGGTTCGGGCGCGTGCGCTTCCAGGTGGACCACCTCAACACCAGGTCTCAGACCGCCGTCGCCAGCTCGGCGCCGTCCGGGAGGGCGTCGCCCGCCGGCACAAGCGACGCACCGACGGCACCTGGCGCGACTCGGTGATGTTCTCGATCCTTGCCGACGAGTGGGCGGACGTGCGGGCACGGCTCGAGGAGCGCCTGGCGGGGCATACGGGCTGAACTGCCCCTCGACATCTCGCCGAGAAGATGACATCTCGGCGCGGGTGGGTGGGATTCTTCGGGTCGGCGAACAGTGTGCGATCGCACCGTTCCCCCACTTGGGCCCCCACCCGGCCGCTGCCACGATGGGCCCCATGTCCTCTTCCCCGACGTCCGACCGGCCGTCTCCGGCTCCCGAGCGCGCGCGGCCCAGCTCGGCCCAGGTGCGCCGCTGGCGCCGGTACCTCGCCGACGAACGCGCCGAGGGAGCCGTCTACCGCCACCTCGCCTCGCGGCGGCAGGGTGAGGAGCGTGAGGTGCTCCTCGGCCTCGCCGATGCCGAGCGCCGCCACGAGCAGCACTGGCGGGACCTTCTCGGCGACCTCGCCGGACGGCCCGGCAAGGGCGCCCTGCGCACCCGCATCCTTGGCTGGCTGGCCCGCACCTTCGGCGGGGTCTTTGTCCTCGCCCTGGCCCAGAACGCGGAGCAGCGCTCCGCCTACGGCGGTGACGCGGACGCCACCAACGCCATGGCTGCCGACGAGCGCGTGCACGGCGAGGTGGTGCGGGCGCTCGCGGCACGCGGGCGTGCCCGCATGTCCGGTGGCTTCCGGGCCGCCGTCTTCGGCGCCAACGACGGCCTCGTCTCCAACCTCGCCCTGGTGCTCGGCATCGGCGCGACCGGCGTCTCCGCCGGGACGGTGCTGTTCACCGGTATCTCCGGCCTGCTCGCCGGGGCCCTGTCGATGGGTGCGGGAGAGTACGTCTCGGTCCGCTCGCAGCGCGAGCTCCTCGAGTCCTCCACCCCGGACCCCGAGGCGCACTCCGTCATCCCGGACCTCGACGTGGACGCCAACGAGCTCGCCCTCGTCTACCGCGCCCGCGGGATGAGTGCCACCGAGGCCGAGGAGCACGCGGCGGGCGTCATCGCGCGGGTCACGGCCGGGCACGGCATGCCCGAGCAGGAGCTGCGCGAGTACGAGGAGGTCGGCACCGGCTGGACGGCTGCGATCTCCAGCTTCCTGTTCTTCGCCTCCGGCGCCCTCATTCCGATCCTCCCGTACATCTTCGGCATGACCGGCACCCCGGCGGTGCTGCTCGCGGCCGGCATGGTCGGCCTCGCCCTGATGGGCACCGGCGCCGTCGTCGGCGTGCTCTCCGGTGCTCCGCCCCTGCGGCGGGCGCTGCGCCAGCTCGCCATCGGCTTCGGTGCGGCCGCGGTCACCTACGCCCTCGGGCTGGCCTTCGGCGCAACTGTGGTCTGACCAAGACCCTGCGCTGCCGATTCAGTCCTCCGGCAGCGGCTTGAACGCGGTCTCGTGGATGGTGAGCATCGCACCGAGGGCGAGCCCCGCCACGACTGCGAGGTACCACCCCGGGGCAAGGGTCGAGCCGGTGGTCGCGATCAGCCAGGTGACGATCAGCGGAGCCGTTCCTCCGAAGAGCGCGTTGGCGGTGTTGAAGCTCAGGGCGAAGCCCGTGTACCTCACCCGGGTCGGGAAGATCTCCGACAGGAAGGTCGCGAGTGTCCCGTCGTTCATCGTGAGAATGGCACAGAGCAGGATCTGCACAGCCAGGGCGACGACGAAGTGGCCGCTGTCGAGCGCCCAGAACGCCGGCACGCCGAGCACGATGAAGAGCACGCAGGCCGTGACAAGCATGCGCTTGCGCCCGACGGTGTCCGAGATGTGGCCCATGAGGAAGATCAACCCGATGTAGACCGCGAGCGAGATCGTCGAGCTCAGCAGCGCGAGGTCGTCATCCATGCCGATCTCCGCCGACAGGTACGTCGGCAGGTACGAGAGCACGAGGTAGAACGCCACCGCGTTGAGACACGTCACGCCGAGCCCCACCATGACGCGGCCGAAGTACTTCCGCAGCACCTCGCGGACAGGCGTTGCGGCAGGGCCGGCCTCGGCCCGCCGCGCCAGCTGCAGGTAGACGGGGGAGTCTTCCAGGTGGACGCGGATGTATCGGCCTACCCAGCCGAGAGGAGCGGCCAGGAGGAAGGGGATTCGCCACCCCCAGGACTCCAGCTGCGCGTCGCTGAGCAGGGCATGGAGGACGAAGACGAAGAGCGAGCCGAACAGCAGTCCGGCCGC
The DNA here is from genome assembly GCF_006352065.1 of Georgenia yuyongxinii. Lineage (NCBI taxonomy): Bacteria > Bacillati > Actinomycetota > Actinomycetes > Allobogoriellales > Allobogoriellaceae > Georgenia > Georgenia yuyongxinii. Next base: position 119,776 of record NZ_CP040915.1, read on the forward strand.
GGTGCTCGCCGGGACGATCGACGTGTACAGGCCCCTCTTGCCTGGTGGGGCGTACTCGGACATGAAGGCGGCAGCACCGGCGTACTCCCCGGAGGCGGAGAATCCCTGGACCATGCGCAGCAGCAGCAACAACAGCGGTGCGGCGATCCCGATGGCCGTGTGCCCGGGCAGGAAAGCGATGAGGAACGTCGAGGCGGACATGACGAGAATCGACCAAGACAGGGCCCAGCGGCGACCATACTTGTCGCCCCAGTTGCCCCAGAAGACGGCGCCGATCGGGCGCAGGATGAAGGAGACGGCGAAGACCGCGAAGCTGGAGAGCAGCCCGGCCACGGGGTCCACCGTTGGGAAGAACACCACTGCGATGGTCGTGGCGAGGTAACCGTACGAGGCGTAGTCGAACCACTCGACGAAGTTGCCGATGAAGCTCGCACCGGCCGCCTTGCGGACCGCGACGGACTCCTCGGGGCTGAGATGTGGTGCGACGGGGGTGTCCGCACCGAACGTTGCCGCATTCTTGGACATGTGAGATCTCTTCCTGGAGAAATCTGCCGGGGCGGTTCCCGCCGCCCCGGCGACTCGCGCTAGACCTTGGTGAGGGTGGATTCCGGTATCTGAATCTCCAACGTCTTCCTGGGCTTTCTGACGAGCTCGACGAGCATGGGAGCCATGCCTCCGACGATGATGAGCACGCCGCCGATGGCGCCGATGAGGGTCATGGACTCGTGCCAGACGAGGACGCCGAGGACGATCCCGACCACGCACTCCCAGTAGGAGACGCACGAGAGCTCGACGGCCATCAGGTGCTTCCCCGCAACGGGCAGGAGGCCGATTGCGAGCAGGCCGCAGACAAGGAACATGCCGCCCGCCCAGGCCCAGTGCGTGCCGGTCATGACCTCCAACGGGTTGGTCGGGTCGAGCATGGTCAGCCGGAAGACCATCACGACGACGGCGCCGATGGCACCGAACACGAAGTTCCAGAAAGACCGGATCTCGGAGGCGATGTCCGGCCGATAGCGGTAGAAGAACAGCGCGAGGCCGTAGAACAGGCCCGAGGCGAGGCCGAAGATGTCGCCCATGGTCTTGTTCGGCATGTCCGGGTTCGCGCCTAGCTCGAGCCCGAAGGTCAGGCCATTTCCGGCGCTGTAGTTGATCAGCCCGATCGTCATCAACATGCCGACGAACACCAGGAGCAGGAAAGACGCATTGCGTAGGTTGATCTTCTCCTTGAGGAAGATCCACGCGAGAATGGCCGAGAACAGTGGGCCGGTGTAGATCAGGAACACCGCGTTGGCGATCGTCGTCATCAGCGTCGACGAGACGTAGAACGCCAAGGCCGCGCCGATTGCCAGGCCGCCGGCCACGACGCTGAAAGAGATCTTCGTGCGCCTGAGCTCGGGGAGCTTCTTCACGGCAAGAACGATGACGAGCATTCCGAGCACTCCGACGGTCATCCTGCCGAAGGCGAGGAAGTCGCCGGTGATGTACTTCGCGCCGGTCGCGGGGTCGATCGGGGTGGCCAGCCGGCCGAATGTCCCGACCAGGCCCATGCCCGTCGCTGAGAGCAGCATTGCGGTGAAGCCGAGCTTCTTGTTCATCGTCGTCGCCCCTCTGGGGGCGACGGTGGAGGTCGCCATGGTTTGCCTTTCAGTGACGGCGTCGGACGTCGACGTCCACGCCGGAAGGTGGGTGGGTCGGGGACGGCGGTGTGGGGGGCCGCCGTGGCAGGGGGCTGGCACTGCTCAGGGTGGCGACGTCTGGCCACGGGCGCGGTGCTTGTGGCTCCGCTGTCTCGCCATGGCGCTCGGCATAGAACATCCGGTGCGGCAAGGCGGCCGCCACGGAAGCCGATCACGCAGGCGACGTGCGGGACCGGTTGGTCCCGGGTCGCTTCGGGCAGGAACGTCGCCGTCCTCTTTCGGTCGTCTCAGATTCTGAGAAGCTGTGGCACCACATAACACCCGACTGCACGTCCGTTCAGGGGACCTTGATCCTGATCCGGAAGAATTCCGGCGTTTGAGCGGGCACCGTCCAGTACGTGTGTTCAGTACCGCGCGTGCCAATATTTCTCGCCACTTGCGCGTGCGCATCTGTCACATCCACCTCGACCGGTTGCTCCGCGGCTCGAGCGGCATCCCAGGTGCTGCTCACCGCCGGCACGGTTGGCCTCGCCCTGCTGGGCGTCGGCGCCGTGGCCCACGCGTGAAGCCGGGCCGTGCCGGACAGGTGTGGCAAGGCGCGGTGCGGGCTCTCAACCGGGACCGGTCCAGCGGGCCGGACAGACCTGCGGCCCGCCGTCAATGATGACGGCGGGCCGCAGACCACTCGGAGATCACCTCTTGGTCGTCGACCGGCTCGGTGAGTGCCGTCGGGTAGGTGTTCCCGCGCGTGCGGGTGTACCCCTCAGCGCGGGATCGTTGCGCACAAGCAGGTAGTAGACGGTGCCTGAGCCGAGGCCGGCCGCGAGCCAGGACAGGTCCAGCCCGTGCAGCGCGTCGGACAACGGGCCCTGGAGCGCGGGAATCATCCCGTGCATGAACAGCCACGCGCTCGTGAGCCCGGTCGTGAAGGCGACCAGCGCCCGCCAGTCGACGTCTCGCAGCCGGCTGGTGCCCACCGCATCGAAATGATGACTGAAATCCGTGGACCGGTGGTCGAGCAGGTAGTAGCGGACCGCCACGATGGCTCCCCAGGTGGACGTCCATCCGACACAGGCGGACAGCCAGGCGTCGAGCGAGTGCGCGATGTCGGTCGAGAACACGAAGAGCGTGACCGCGCCCATCGTCGCCACACCCATGCCGATGTTGAGGGCCCGCCTGCCGAGCCTGATGTCCAGGCTCTGGACGGTGACGGTGAAGGTGTAGATGTTCAGGATGTTCGTCGCGATCGGCCCGTGCAGCACGAGCAGCAGCACGGGGATGGCCATCGATCCGAAGTTGGCAACGATTAGCTCACCGGGGTCCACCGAGCCGTTCGTGGTGGCGAGCGTCGCGCCGAGCAGCCCCAGCCACAGCACCGGCAGGATCTGCCCGCCGGCGGAGGCGATGTAGAGCTTCTTGCGCGGGACGGCCGTGCTGACGAACCGGGAGTAGTCCGAGGCGTACGGCAACCAGGTCAGCCCCCAGCCCACCCCGATGGCCGTCATCACCGAGGACATCGCGACGATGCGGTCCCACCCGGTCAGCGCTCCGGAGGCCGGGCCGGCGTAGGACCAGTCGATGTCCATGAAGAACCACGCCGCGATGGACATCGCGATGAGGATCGCGATGGTGGGCGGGACGGTCCACTTCTCGAAGCCGGCGATGGCCTTGTAGCCGAAGAGCGCGATGGTCACCTGCACGCACATGACCGCCGCCGCGACGGCGAACTTCCAGCCGTAGTTGGCCAGGTCCGGGTCGACCCAGCCGATCTTCCCGAAGAGCGCCATCACCAGGTCGAGCACGATCCAGGTGTTGACGGCGCACCAGCCGATCACCACGGTCCCCTGGATCACCGCGGGCAGGTAGTTGCCGCGCCGGCCGAAGACCCCGCGCCCGAGAAGCATGCCGGTCACACCGGTCCGCTGACCGAGCAGGACGAAGAACCCGAACACGACCATGCCGATGGCGTTGCCGATCACCAGTACCGTGAACGTGTCCCAGAGCCCCAGCCCCATGTTGATCCCGAGGGCGCCGAGGACCCAGTTGATCGGCGCGATGTTCGCCCCGGCCCAGATCCAGAACTGCCCTCCTACCTTCGTGGTGCGCTGGCCCTCCGGGATGGGCTGCAGCGTCTCCTCCACATCCCGGCGCACGTTGTCGATCTCGTCGGGCCCGGTGCCCGCGGGCACCCGCCCTTCCCGCGGGGCGCCCGGGACCCGGTCACTCGCGTGGGCCCCGACCTGTCTCCGAAGCATGCCGTCACACCCCGAACTCGCCGCGGATCGCCGCGACCATGCCGGCCGACGCGCCGTCGAGGAGGAGCCGGCCCTTCTCGGCGGTCCCGGCGGCGCCGGACGACAGGCATCCCGACGCCGGGGTGAACTCCGGACGGGCAGGCAGGACGTCGTAGTCCGGCAGCTGCGCCGGCGGGATGTCCGCCACCCGAGTCATGTCGACCCGGTGGGGATGGAGCAGGAGCATGAGCGAGGTCTCCAGGACACCGCCGTGCTCGAGGTCCCAGCCGGGGAAGCCGTCGGGGTAGAGCTCGGCGATGACGTCGTCGCCGACGAAGTCCCAGTACGACAGGAGCATGACCTTCAGGTCCGTGATGCCGTCGAGCCGGAGCTCGCGGATCGCAAGGTCGGCCCCCTCGTACAGGAACTGGTAGTTCTCGTAGTGGCCGTTGACGAAGGCGACCTTGCGGACTCCGTGGCGGGCGAGCTCGAGCACCAGGGTCTTGGCGATGGACACCACCGTCGCCGCGTCGAGGCTGGTGGTGCCGGTGAGGTGGTTGCCGCCGCCCGAGCGTTGCTGGGACTTGTACCCGAAGACGATCGGCGGCGCGACGAGTGCGCCGGTCGCCCCGGCGACCGCGCCGGCCATCTCGCGCGAGAGGAGCACGTCCGTGTTCAGCGGCATGTGCGGACCGTGCTGCTCGATGGACCCCACCGGGATGAGCACCAGGACGCCGCTCGCGACGCGCTCACGGTAGGTGAAGGCGTCGAGCTCCTCCATGTAGACCGTGTCGACACTCACTTCGTCTCAGCTCCTACGTTGCTTTGGACGACGGCGGGTGCGCCGTTGTCTCCGAGCGCCACGGCGGGTGCGCCGTTGTCTCCGAGCGCGACCCCGGGTGCGCCGTTGTCTTGGAGCGCCACGGCGGGTGCGCCGTTGTCTCCGAGCGCGACCCCGGGTGCGCCGCCGTCGGGCTTCCCGCCGGCCACGCCGCCCTGGGTGAAGGCCTCGGTCAGTTCCGGGGTCTTCTTGGTGGAGAAGAGGATCTGTGCGACGCCGCCCGCGATGATGAGCGCGCCACCGAGCATCTGCATGACGGACATGGACTCGCTGAACAATGCGACACCGAGGACCGTCGCCATGATGGTCTCCTGGTAGGAGATCGTCGCGAGCTCGCCGGCCAGCAGGATCTTCGACGCCACGGTCAGGAAGTAGAACGCCCCGGCTCCGGTGATGAATGCGGCCACCACGAGGATGATCCATCCGCGCCCGGTCATCGCTCCCAGGTCGGGCACCCTGACGATGTTGATGATGCCCAGGGTGATGACGGCGAACAGGAAGTTGGAGTACGCGCGCACGTCGGACTCGACGTCACTGCGATATCGGCTCACGAACAGGAAGAGGCCGTACGCGACGCCCGACGCGAGGGCGACCATGTTGCCCGCGAAGTACTTGGGGTCGAGGTCGAGCGACACGACGAATCCGTCGCCCGCCGTGTAGTTGATGATGCCGATGATGAGGAGGCAGCCGGCGAACACGGACGAGAGCGAGATAGCCGTCGCCTTGGTGAACGGCTCCTTGAGGAAGATGCTCGCGAGAATGGTCGAGTAGATGGGGCCGGTGTAGATGAGGAAGGCCGCGTTGGCGAGCGTCGTCATCTGTGTCGACATCACATAGAGGCCGGACAGCAGGCCCAGGAAGACTCCGGAGGCCACGATCGCAGGAGTCAGCCTGAACCCGCGGAACTTCACGTACTTGCGACCGACCGTGAAGATCAGGGTCATCAGGACGAGCCCGGCGAGGTTGCGGGCGAACGAGATGAAGAGCCCGGGAGCCTCGATGTACCGGGCGAACGCGCCGATGCCACCCATGAGGCTCGAGGACAGGAACATGATGGCGAAGCCGATGAGTTTGGTGCGGCTGGACGACTGCATGGGATTTCGCTCCTTTGCGGGTCCTCCCGTGGAGACGGGAAGGGGATTTCGTCTGGGATCGCGCGGGTGCCCGTGAGGGGGGCGCATGGCTCGTGCACCCCCTCACGGGTTCGGACTCAGACGCGGGTGGGGTCGTCGACCTGGTTGGGGAAGTAGTCCTCGCAGGTGCCTTCGCGGTAGACGTCGGCGGTGGCGCAGTGCAGGCCGCCACCGAAGGCGTAGGCGTCGCGGAAGGGCACCGGGATGACGTTCATCCCGAGCTTGTCCATCTGCTCGGCCTGGTAGACCTCGGACTCCTCGACGATGACCGTCTTGTGGTCCAGGACCAGGCAGTTCATCGACAGCCACACCGAGGAGTAGCACAGCGGCGGCGGGCCGTCGTGGGCGGGCTTGGCCGCCTCGACGATCTGCCAGTCGTTGGCCTCGAAGATCGCCCGCTGCTCCACAGGCAGGGGCCGGTGGGGGTTGTTTATGATCAGGCCCGGCCGCAGCGGCACGAACGTCGCGTCGATGTGGATCGGGTAGGGGTCACCGGGGAAGTTCACGGAGTGCACCCGCAGGTCGGGGTAGTAGCGCTTGAACCACTCCATGGCCTTGAGGTTGGTGGTCAGCCCGTGCTGGATGAACAGGTCCTTGCCCATGCGCATCACGTCGGCCGCGTCCCACATGGGCTCGACCTCGGTGGTCACGAAGTCCCTGTTCGCGGTGCGCACCAGGCGCTCCTCCAGGGAGATCTTCTCGTCGTAGTAGTTGTGCTTGTACGACTTGTCCGTCAGGCGCGGCCGGGGCGCCTGGGTCCACTTGAACTCCGGGTCAGCCTCGAAGTACTCGTTCATCAGCGGCCAGTAGGCCAGGTACTCGAAGTAGCGGCACCGGAACGAGTTCGCCGACGCCATGATCTCGTTGCCGATGGTGAGCAGGATGTCGCGCGGCGGCATCTGCGTCATGCCGGACTCGGTGCGGAAGTCAGGGGTCTTGATCTCCTGGTTCCACTGCATCGGGGTCGGCCGGTCGACCTTCACCCCGAGCCCCTCGAGCACCTTGACGTAGTTGTCCAGCTGCGCGTTGGCCTTCTCCACGGTCTCCGTGGGACGTGGCCCCCACATGCCGCGCATCTCGGAGTCCACGGGCACCTTCTCCGAGGTGGCCGGCTCCTCCGGCGGGATCACGCTCATGTCGGCGCGCCCGACGATGGCGTGCTTGAGCGGGTCGAAGTCGTTCCACGAGTTGACGATCTTGGTCATTGAAACTCACTCCTTCTGGGGCGCGTCGTCGCGCTCCCGGTTCACCCCGGCTGTTCCGGGGCTCTGCTTCCTGGGCCGCCGTGGTGCGGCGGTCGTTCATGGGTGTCGTTGTGTCGTGCTCGTCGTGCGGTCCGTCCTCGAGGCCATCACCTCGGTCCGGCACGGTCGGTGGCCGACGGCAGGTCCCTCATGCGCGCCGCACCCGGGTCTCCGGCTCCTACGGCTCCGCCGGACGAACGACCGACGAGCAGGTGGCTGAGCGCGGACCTCTTCGGGCTGGTGGCGCCAAGCACGTCGACGGCGCCCCGGCGAGACATGAGCTCGTCCCATTGCCTGCTCAGTCGGCGCCGGACCGCGCGTCCCATCCGGCCGACCTCGTCGTCGACGTGACAGACAGTCCGGTCCAACGCTGCGATTCCCTGGTACGCCATCGTCCCTCGTCGCTTCGTCTCAAGTGCTGAGAACTTGGCACAACTGAACACCGAGATGGACGGTCGTTCAGGGGACTTAGTTCCTACGACGCCAGGTCTGGCGGGCGGTCAAGTGGGGAGAAACTGGACGGGCGCTCAGGGTCTAGGGCGGTGCACACCTCCGCCGTTCAACCAGCACCTGCGCCCTGAGCAACGGCCGCCGGGTCGTCTCCGCCCGTCACGGGCTGCTCTTACCTGCGCGGTGGCTCGACGACGCGCTGCTGGTGGGGAGCCTGACCGAAGCGTGCGCGCCGAGCTGGGCGATGCTCGTGACAGGTGCGGAGGAGTAGCCTGGCGAGCGCCCGGCCCGGACCGCCACGCAGGCACGAGCGGGACGGACGGCCGGGTACCCGACCCCGGGAGCCTCGATGCGCCAGGCGTCCACAGCCCCAGCCCGGCTGCTCCCCGTCAGCCGCGTACTCCTCGCGCTCTTCGTCGCCCTCACGCTGCTGGGTTTCGGCTCACTGTTCGTCCTCGCCGGCCAGACCGACCGCAGCTTCGCCTGGACCATTGAACCCGCCGCTACTGCCGCCTTCCTCGGCGCGGGCTACGCGTCCGGGACGGTGCTGATGGTGCTCACGCTGCGCCAGAACACCTGGGGCGCCGCGCGCGTCCCGATCGTCACGGTGCTGATCTTCACCGTGCTCACCCTGCTCGCGACCCTGATCCACCTCGACCGGTTCCACTTCGGCGCCGCCGGGGCCCTGCCGCGGGGAGCGGCGTGGTTCTGGCTTGTGGTGTACGTGGTCATCCCGCTGGGCATGGTGGTGGCGCTGGCCCGCCAGGAGCACACCGCCCGCGCAGAGCGGGCGGCTCCGGTGGAGCGGCCGGCCCCGGTGGACGCGCCGGCACCGGCGGAGGGTCGGCGGCGGGCCGGCACGTCCCGGTCGCGGCCCCTGCCCGGCTGGCTCCGCGCGGCACTGCTCGCCGAGGGGGTGGTGATGTTCGCCGTCGGCGTCTCGCTCTACGTCTTGCCGACGACGGCGCAGACCCTGTGGCCGTGGACGCTCACCCCGCTGACCGCCCGTGCCGTCGCTGCGTGGCTGATCGCCTACGGGGTGGCGACGGGGCTCGTCGTCGGCGAGAACGACCTCCTGCGGCTCCGCGCCCCGGCGGTCGCCTACGCCGTCTTCGGCGCGGGGCAGCTCGTGGTCGCGCTGCGCTTCGCCGGCGAGATCGCATGGGGCGGTCCGGCCGCCGTCGGCTACCTGCTCGTCGCCGCCGCCGTCGCCGCCACGGGGATCGCCGCCCACCTCCTTGGTCGCCGCGCGGTGGCCACCACCGCCCCTGCGGAGGTCCGCCGTGCGCGCTGAACCGCCCGTCCGGCCCGCCATCCTCCTGATCAGCACCGACCCTGCGGTGCGCCGCACGGTCGGCGACGAGCTCAACCGCCGCTACTCCGCCGACTACACCGTGCTCGTCCACGACACTCCCGCCGCGGCGGCCACCGATCTCACGGCGCTCGCCGCCGAGGGTGCCCCGGTGGCGCTGGTGATCGGCGCCGTCGGCGGCCCCGACGCCGACGGCCTGGCCGACCTCGAGGCATTGGGCCCGCTGGACCACACCGCGCTGCGGGTAGCCCTGGTCCGGTGGGGGGACTGGGCGGTCGCCCGGCCGGTGTTCGACGCCATCGGGCTCGGCACCGTCGACCGGCGCCTGACCCGCCCCGAGCTGGCCGGGGACGAGGAGTTCCACCGCAACATCGCCGAGTTCCTCGAGGAGGCGGCCGGCCGCCGCGGCCGCGGGTTCGAGGCGGTGCGGATGATCGGCGAGCGGTGGGCGCCACGCACCCAGCACCTGCGCGACCAGTTCAACCGCAACCACGTCCCCACCGGCTTCTACGACGCCCACTCCGACGAGGGCGCCGCCCTGCTTGACGGCCTCGGCCTGATCGGCCCCACCCTGCCCGTCGTCGTGCTGCGCTTCCAGGCCGACCAGCCCGTGCTGCAGAACCCCACGGACATCCAGATAGCCGACGCCTTCGGTATCTTCGCGCCGGTGCGCGCGGAGGAGGAGTTCGACGTCGCCATCCTCGGCGCCGGGCCCGCCGGCCTGGGCGCCGCGGTGTACGCGGCGTCGGAGGGGCTGCGGGTGATCGTCATCGAGCACGAGGCGGTCGGCGGTCAGGCCGGCACCTCCTCGCTGATCCGCAACTACCTCGGGTTCCCGGCGGGCATCTCCGGCTCACGCCTCGCGGTGGCCGCCTACGAGCAGGCGTGGTCCTTCGGTGCCCGGTTCCACTTCCTGCGGTCCGCGCGCGACGTGCGTCGCGATGACGGCTGGTGCGTGGTCTCGCTGACCGACGGCTCGCAGGTGCGGAGCCGGGCAGTGGTGGTGGCCACCGGTGCGTCCTACCGGCGCCTGGAGGTCCCGGCGCTGGACGCCCTGGCGGGCAAGGGCGTGTTCTACGGCGCGACCACCACCGAGGCCACGGCGATGGCGGGCAAGCAGGTGTTCGTGGCCGGTGGTGGCAACTCCGCCGGGCAGGCGGCCGTCCACCTCGCCAGGTACGCCGATCACGTCACCGTGCTGGTGCGTCGGCCCACCCTCGTCGAGACGATGTCGGAGTACCTCGTCCGGGAGATCGACTCCGCGCCGAACATCTCCGTGCGTTACCGCACCGACATCGTGGGCGGGGCGGGGGAGGAATTCCTCCAGGCGATCGTGCTGCGCGACCTCGACACCGGCGCCGAGGAGACCGTTCCCGGGGTGCTCTTCGTCCTCATCGGCGCGGAGCCGCGCTCACAGTGCCTGCGCGAGTCCGTCGCCCGCGACTCCCAGGGGTACGTGCTGACCGGGCCGGATGTCCTGGCCGACGACGCCGGCACCTGGCACGAGGACCGTCCCCCGCTCATGCTCGAGACCTCGCTGCCGGGGGTCTTCGCCGTCGGCGACGTGCGGCACGGGTCGGTCAAGCGGGTCGCCTCAGCGGTGGGGGAGGGGGCGCTCGCCGTCAGCGTCCTCCACCAGTACCTGGCCAACCACCGGACGATGGGCTGACGGCGGCCCGCGCTTCGGGTCAGCTCGCGCCCTGCAGCTCGGCGACGAGGCCGTCGATCTTCGTCGAGAGGTCGTCCAGCGCACCTTCGGTGGCCGCGCCGGCCGACGCTCCGGCCTCGTCCAGCTTGGCCTTGGCGTCCTCGAGGGCCTGCTCCGCGTCGGCGCGCGCCTCGGCGCCGTCGGCCTGCTCCAGCGCCTGCCGGGCATCGTCGATGGCCTTCGACGACGCGTCGATGGCGTCCTGGACCTTCGCGCGCGCGTCGTCCGAGCTGAGACCCTCCAGCTGGCCCTTCAGATCCTCCACCGCGCCCCGGGCGTCGTCGATGGACCCGCGCGCGCCCTCGACGGCGGAGGAGACGGATTCGCTCACCTCGCCGATGTCCGGGGTGCCGTCCTCGGCGCAGGCGCCCATTGCGAGGACGGCCGTCACGGCCACGGCGATCAGGGTGCGGCGGGCGGTGGTCATGAGCTGCTCCTCTGTCGGTCCTTCCACGATACGTGAGGGCCGGGTGGGTGGCGCGTGGCACCCTCGTCGCATGAGCCCGACGCCTGGTGGCACGCCGGAGCGGCCCGCGTTGTTCTTCAGCGGGCCCGAGGAGTTCCGCGTGTGGCTCCGGGAGAACCACGACACGGCCACCGAGCTGTGGATGGGCCTGCGGAAGAAGCACGTCCCGGACCGCGGGCTGACGTGGGCCGACGCGGTGGTCGAGGCCCTGTGCTTCGGCTGGATCGACTCGGTCGCCCAGCGCATCGACGCCGACGCCGTCCGCCAGCGCTGGACGCCCCGCAAGCCCGGCAGCACGTGGAGCCGCATCAACCTCGAGACGGTGGCTCGCCTGATCGAGGAGGGCCGGATGACGCCTGCCGGTCTCGCTGCCTATGAACGGCGCAAGGCCGACCGGCAGGCCATCTACGCCTATGAGCAGGCCGAGCTGGAAGCCCTGCCCGCGGAGGCGGAGGAACAGGTGCGCGCCAACCCGGCCGCGGCGGCGTTCCTCGACGCCGCGACCGCCTCCTACCGCAAGGTCTGCATCCACTGGGTGCTGTCGGCCAAGCAGGAGGCCACCAGGGAGAAGCGCCTGCGTCAGCTCATCGACGACAGCGCCGCCGGTCGCCTCGTCCCGAGCCAGCGGTACGGGCAGACACCGTCGTGGGTGGCCCGCGCAGCTGCTGCGGCGCAGGCGGCGGAGGACCGCTCCCCGCCGTCACCACGGTCATGACATGTCACGGAGAAGTTGACATCTCGCCGGGATGGCGGCCGGAGGAGGGGGCCGGCTCCGGACCCATGGATCGGCCGCGCGGTCGGCGGATAGAGTGGACCACGGGCATGCCAACTGTCGGGGAGTGATCGCCGTGACCGCACTGCCGGCCTCCGCCAGCGCCACCAGCGCCGTCGCGGACGCCCTCACCACCATCGCCGTGATCGGCGGCGTCACGTTCCTCGTCCTGCTGACCGCCGCCGGGCTGACGGCATGGGTGGTCGTCCGGAAGATCCGCCGCTCGCGACTCCTCCGCCGGGGTGCGCTGCGGGTCCGCACGGTCGTCGGCGACCAGGCCGGGCGTGAGCTGGCACGCCAGCGGGTCGCGTTGCAGGACGCCCAGGACGCGACGGAGCGGGCGCTCGCCGCCGCCTACGCCCAGCACCGCCCGGTCGGTGAGCTGCCCGCCGTGGCCGCCCGGCTGGCCGACGCCGGGCAGGAGCTCGACGACCAGCTGCGGCTCGCCGAGCGAGAGCCCGACCGAGCCCTCCGAAGCGCGCTCGCCCGCGAGCTCGACGGCCGCGTGCGCGAGCACGGGCGCCTCTCGGCCGAGCTGCGTGCCTCCGTGCTGAGCACCGGTGGGGCCGTGGGCGAGGCCAGGTTGCTCGACGCCGGGTCACGGCTTGCCGTGGAGGTCGGCGCGCTGACGGCATGGCAGGAGTCCTACGGCGCCCGGCGCCTCGGCTGACCGGCGACGAGGAGCGCCATGGCGATCGGACGTCGTCTCACCCGTATCGTGCGGGCACGACGCAACGCGCCCGGGCCCGTCCAGGACCCGGGTGCCGTCGTGGCGGCCGCCCAGCGGGAGCAGGAGGACCGGCTCGACCACGCGCGCCGCGCGGTGGCCGATCTCGCCGTCCAGCGCCGCCGCACCGAGCTGCTCGCGGTGCGCGCCTCCGACGAGATCGCCCGGCTGAGCCGTCAGGCCGAGGACGCCGTCGCCCGCGGGGACGACACCGGCGCGAGGGACCTGCTCCGCCGCGCGATCGTGGCCCGAGAGCGGCGCGACGCGCTGCACGTCCGGCGTGGGGAGCTCGACGCCCAGGTCCAGCGGCTCGAGCGAAGCCTGGGGCAGGTCGAGGAGCGGGTGGAGGAGTCCCGCCTGCGCTACCTGTCGGTGCGCGCCGAGCAGGACGCCGCGCGCGCCTCGCTGGACGTGCGGCGGGCGCTGGGCGAGTCCGGCCGGGACGCGGCCGAGGCGGCCACCGCGGCCCGTGAGGCCGAACGTGCCGCGCGCGAGCTGCAGGCGCGGGCCGCCGCATACGACGAGCTGGCCTGGACCGACCCGGACGGCCCGGCGGTCCGCGAAGCCTTCGAACAGCTCGAGCACGGCCGCGAGGCCGAGGACGAGCTCGCCCGGCTCAAGCAGCGCAGGGGCATTGACCCGGGACGGTGAGCGGCCGGGGATGGTGCGCGGCGAGCGCGCCCGCCTGCGGGGCGGTGGGCCGGTCCTGATCTCGGGTGGTACGCGGAGGTCCATATCCTCGTCAGTAACCGCTGACGAAACCTGAGGACCCCATGAAGCTCCTGCTGCCCGACTCCTTGCCGCTCGACCCCGTCCTGCCCGACGCCGTCACGCCCGTCCGCTACGACGCCGCGGCGCCGGTGCCCCAGGAGCACCTGGACGCCGACGCCCTCGTGGTCTGGGGCAGCGCGACAGCCGACTTGGCGGAGGTCGCCGGCCGCATGCCGGACCTGCGCTGGGTGCAGGCCCTCGCCGCCGGCCCCGACTCCGTGCTCGCCGCCGGGTATCCCGAAGGCGTCGTCGTCACCTCCGGAGTAGGCCTGCACGACGCCACGGTCACCGAGCACGCCCTGGCGCTGACGCTCGCGCTCGTGCGCCGCCTCCCCCAGAGCGCCGTCGCCCAGGCCGAGCACCGCTGGGCGCGCGAGCTCGGGGGCATGCAGCCGTTGCGCCCCGACGGCCTGGTGACCACCCTGCTGGGTGCGCGGGTGCTCGTCTGGGGCTTCGGCAACATCGGGCAGACCCTCGCGCCGGTGCTGCGCGCGCTCGGTGCGCACGTGACCGGCGTCGCCCGCAGCGCCGGGGAGCGGGCGGGGTTCCCCGTGGTCGCCGAGGACGACCTGGACGCCGAGCTGGCCCGCACGGACGTGCTCGTCATGATCCTGCCCGGCACCGACGCCACGGCCGCGGCGCTGAACGCCGCCCGGCTGGCGGCGCTGCCGCGTCACGCCTACGTGGTCAACGTCGGCCGCGGGTCCACGGTGGACGAGGACGCCCTCGCCGCCGCGCTCACGTCCGGCTCGATCGCCGGCGCGGCGCTGGACGTCACCGCCGTCGAGCCGCTCCCCGCCGAGTCCCCGCTGTGGGACCTGCCGAACCTTCTGCTGACTCCGCACGCCGCCGGCGGCCGCCCGGTGGGCGCCGATCAGCTCATCGCCCACAACGTCGCCGCACTGCTGGCCGGCGCGCCGCTGCGCAACGAGGTGGCCCGATGATGCGTGGCGTCCGGTGAGCCGGGGAGTGGTCCGGTGACGCACGTCGTCCTGGCCACGGTGGGCAGCGCCGGCGACGTCGTCCCGCTCGTCGGGCTCGGCGCCGAGCTGCGGGCGCGTGGGCACCGCGTCAGCGTCCTGACGAACCCGTACTTCCGGGGCGTGGTGGAGCGGGCGGACCTCGAGCTCGTGCCCACGGGCACCGTCGCGGACTTCGAGCGCGCCATGCGCGACCCTGACCTGTGGCACCCCACCCGGGCGCTGCGGGCCGTCGCGCGGGAGGCGATCCTCCCGACGATGCGGCCCATGTACGAGTACATCGCGGGGCTCGACCCGGCGAGCACCGTGCTCGTCGCGTCTGGGCTCGCCTTCGGCCCCCGCCTCGCGCAGGAACGGCTCGGCTTCCGCCTGGCCACCGTGCACCTGCAGCCCACCCTGTTCATGAGCGCCCACGACAACGCCGAGATGGGGCCCGTCAAGGCACCCGACTGGCTGCCCGTGGGCTTCCACGCCTGGCGGCTCGCCCAGCTCGAGCGACGCTTCGTCGACCCGCTGATGGCCCCCGACCTCAACGCCTTCCGCGCCGAGCTCGGGCTCGCGCCGGTCACGCGGATCTTCGGCCGGTGGATGCACTCCCCGGACCGTGTTCTCGGCCTGTTCCCAGACTGGTTCGCGCCCCCGCAGCCGGACTGGCCCCGCAACCTCGCCCTCACCGGCTTCGTGGACCACCGGGACGACGACGCCCCGCTGGGCCCGGAGCTGGAGGAGTTCCTGGCGGCCGGCGAGCCGCCGGTCGTCTTCACCCCCGGCTCCGCCAACCTGCACGGCGCGCGGTTCTTCGCCGCCGCCGTCGGCGCCGCACGCCGGCTCGGCCGACGCGCGGTGCTGCTGACCCGGTTCCGTGAGCAGCTCCCCGCCGAGCTGCCGCCCGGCGTGCTGCCCGTGGAGTGGGCGAACCTCCCACGGCTGCTGCCCCGGGCCGCGGCGATGGTGTACCACGGTGGCATCGGGACCCTGGCGCAGACGCTCAACGCCGGGATCCCGCACCTGGTGGTGCCGTTCGCGCACGACCAGCCCGACAACGCCAACCGGCTCATCCGGCTCGGCGTCGGCGACCGCCTGGGCGTGCGGGGGCTCACGGCCGCACGCCTGGCGGCGAAGCTCGACCGGTTGCTCACCGACCCGGCTGTGGCGGCACGCTGCGCCGAGTACGCCACCCGGGTGGACTACGCCCGGTCTGCCCGCGAGACGTGCGACGTCATCGAGGCGCTGTGACCCGGTGCTGCGCCCCATCTCGTTGCCGACGGCGGCCGCTCTGGCCGCAGGCGCCCGTTCGCGGCTCGGGCGCCTGGTGAACCACCTGCGCGAGCCGCGAACAACAGCGCTCGCGAAGGGAGCACGTGGGCCGGCGCCGCGTACCCCTGGTTCCTGCACGCTCTGAGACGTACCGTGCAGGTGGCAGACACTCAGCACCATTCCGCACGTCAGTGAGGTCCAGATGGGCGCTTCTGCTGGCACAACCATGGCCGACGGCGTCGGCTGGCCGATCCTGCTCGCCACCTTCGTGGCGCTCGCCCTGGTCGGCGCCGTGGTGCGGCTGGTCGGCGTCGCGGTGGTGCGGCTGGTCGGCAGCCGTCTCCCAGCCCCGGCCCCGCCCACGACCGGCCCGCAGGACGTCGACGCCGCCACGATCGTGCGGATGCGCCGACAGGCGCAACGCTCGGTGGACGACGTCGAGCGGTCGCTCGGCGCGGCCCAGGCCCGCGGCTGTCCCGTCGGTGACCTGCCGTCGATGGTGGCCTGTCTCGCAAGCACCGGCCGGCAGCTGGACGACGAGCTCCGCCTCGCCGAGGCGGAGCCGGACGCGGAGCTCCGGTGGATCTGGACGACGTATCTCGCCGACCAGCTCCACGAGCACCGGGCGGAGTGCGCCGCCCTGCGGCGCACGGTGCGCAGGCTGGAGCTGGCCGACGGGCCCAACCACCTCGCCCGCGCGGGCGACCCCCTCGCCACGGAGATGGAGGCCGGCCCCGCCTGGGGCGCTCCGTACGGCCGCCGCATCTGACCTGTCCGCACAGGCCGGGCCACGTCTGATCTGACCCGCACAGGCCGGGCCGGTGCGGACAGTGTCCGCACCGGCCCGACCGTTGGATGCCCCGAACTCTCTACGAGCGCCGGGCCCGGCTACTTCTTGGTCTTCACCACCGAGTAGTCGTAGCCCGCGTCGAGCACGGTGAGGTCACCGCTGGGCAGGTTGGACACCGAGACCACGAAGTCCGTGTTCGGGCCGTTCGCGCACTTGGTGCTCAGCGTGTAGGTGGAGATGTCGTCACCGGTGAACCGGTAGACGTGGTTGCCCGCGTCGTCGACGATCTCACCGGCGCTCGCGGTCCCGGGCGTGAGGTCGCACGTGGCGATGACCTGCACCGTCCAGTTGTTGTCCTGCTCGCCGGTGGTCTCGATCCAGTTGCCATCCTCGGAAGAGACCGCGGCGTCGGCACCGTTCACGGTGATGTCGTCGATGAACCAGCCGGTGTCGAGGTACGCCGCGTCGGTGGAGTAGCGCCACCGCAGGTCCGTCGCGCCGTCGGGCAGCGTGACCTGGTACTGCACGTACTGCGGCTCGTCCACGAAGTACGTCCCGCCCGAGGTGCCGGTGATGCCGTTGCCCTCGGTGTTGTTGCTGTGCGGGTTCTCGTCGGTGGAGACGACGGCGCCGCTGGCGACGTCGGTCACCGGGACGGTGACCCACTCGCCGTCGACCTCGGCCTCGACGAAGCCGTAGTCCCAGCCCTCCTCGATGAAGTGCCAGGTCCAGAAGTCGACCGTGTCACCGCCGGCCACCGGGGTGTCCAGGGCGAGGATGGTGTCGGACTGGCTGGCGTACCCGCCCCACCAGTGCGTCTCGCCCGAGTGTGGTGCCACCTGGGCGGAGTCCTCGCCGTCGAACTGCAGCGCGACCCGCGGGCCGGGGTTGCGGAACTTCTCGTAGGAGACGCCGAACGGCAGGGCGGTGGAGTCCGGCCGGTTCGCCGCGTTGTCCCACTTCGGGGCCGGCTGGGCGCCCTGGTAGCTGCCCCGGTCGTCCCAGAACACGCTGTTGGCGACGTCGATCGTCCAGCCGCCGGAGGTGGGGCCGAGGTCGAAGTTCTCCAGGTCCCACACGCTCGAGTCCTCATCGTCGAGGTACATCGTCACCGCCCAGTCGCGGAACAGGTCCTCCGCGGAGCGCAGGTCAGCGCCAGTCCGGGCGTTGAACGCGTCGATGGCGTTCTGCACGCCCTCGATGGAGTCCGCCTGCTCGGCGAAGACCAGCTTGATGAGCAGGTCGCCCGCCGCGTCGTCGTACTCCAGGTCCGGGGTGAGGTCGCCGCCGCCGTTGCCGCCGGCCTGCTCCCACAGGTAGGCGAAGTAGCTGAAGGAGGCGCCGTAGTTCTCCAGGCCGCCGCCCCACCGGGTCAGCGAGGTCTCGCGGTGGAAGACCTGCTGGTAGGTGAGGTGGCTGCCGGTCATGTCGTAGCCGTTGAGGAACGCGGCGACGTCCGCGAGGCCCTCGTCCACCCAGGAGAGCTCGCCCGGGTCGGAGTAGTTCATGAGCAGGTGCTCGAGCTCGTGAGCGATGACGCCCTCGTAGAGCTGGGGCCGGTCGTTGGCCGGGTCGCCGTCGCCCCACGGCTCGGCCGACGGGTTCTCGCCCACCCGGTTCGCCCAGTCGAACGCGTCCAGGACGATGACGTTCATCCCGAGCGAGTCGATGAAGTCCGGGGCAAAGTAGCCGGCCGTGTACGTGTCGACGGCGCAGTCGTAGTAGTTCTCGTCCTGGACGTTGTAGACGAGCGTGACCAGGGAGTCGCTGTCCGGGTCCGCCGGGTCGGCGGCGGCCATCGGGCCGAAATGCTGCTCGTTGACGTGGACGATCTGGGTGGAGAGCTCGTCGCCGAGGTAGTCGATCTGCGCCTGGGTGAGGACGTAGTCGGCGGGGTTCTGGTCGGCGCACGGGACGAACCCGTCGCCCTCGTTGTGGTCGAACGCCGGGTCGAGGCTGTGGACGCCCTTGACGGCGTCGAGCGCGCCGACCGGCACGTAGACGTAGACCGGGGTGCCCTCCGCGGTCGCGCCGGCGTAGGCCCGCTGGAAGGGCTGGTAGTAGGTGCCCCCGGCCGCCGAGTCGTTGATGGGCACCGTGATGACGTCGTCGCCCGGGCTGCCCGCATCGCCGGGTGGATCGACAGAGTGCGAGGCCAGTGCCGGGGCGGCCAGGCCGGTCATGACGAGTGCGCTCGTGGCGGTCGCCGCGACGAACGTGCGGCGGATGGATGTCCGCATGAAGACTCCCCCTGGTTCCGGACCTCGACGTTGAGGTCGTGGCGGCAGGTTAGCGGCGGGCTCGGTCCGCCGCGAGGGTTGGGGGACGTCAAGGTCCGGGATCCCACCGGCGACGCGCGAATCGGGAATGTCGGACGGCCCGTTTACTCTTGGCGTGTGCCCGGAACCGGCGCCGCAGCGCATCTGACTGCCTGGTCGAACCTGCCCGACGAGGCGGCAATCGTCGACGCCGTCGGGCCCGAGACGTTCCGCCGCGGGGAGGCGTACGCCCGGGACGGTCGGGTCACCTGGCTCAGCAACGATGCCCGGACCGGGGTGCTCTACGCGTCGGTGGAGGGCAGCCGCCAGCGCCCCTACCAGACCCTCGTCACCGTCGGCGCCGGTCCGCTGAGCGGGCGGTGCACCTGCCCGGTGGCCGTGAACTGCAAGCACATGGCCGCCGTGCTCGTCGCGGCCCTGGAGAACCTGACAGGCCGCGGTCGCGCGGCCGCCGCCGCGCGTACGCCCGGGGTCCCGGAGTGGGAGCAGGTGTTGGCGGACGTCGTCCGCCGGCCGGCGGCCCCCGACCAGTCCGGGGTGCCGATCGGCCTGCAGGTCGAGCTCATGGATCTGGGCCCCGGCGCCCCGCGGTTGCGGCTGCGGCCGGTGCGGCCGGGCAAGCGGGACAACTGGGTGCGCACCGGGATCACCTGGCGTGACCTGCAGTACTCCTACATCGGCGGCAACCACGTGCGGGCCCACCGGGAGGCGCTGCAGGACCTGTACCGCGCACACCAGTCCCGCGGTTACTACCACTACGCCGACGAGCCGGTGTATCTCGACGAGTTCGGCCCCACCCTGTGGCACCTGCTGCGGCGGGTGGTCGACACCGGCGTCCCGCTGGTCACCGCCAAGGGCACGCCGGGGCCGGTCGCCCTCGCGGACGAGCCCGCCGAGGTCGTCCTCGACCTCGCCCGGACGGCGACGGCGGACCTCGCCGTCACGCCGGTGGTGCAGCTGGCCGGCCGGCACGGGGCCGGGCGGACCCTGACCACCGTCGGGAACCCGCCGCACGGGCTCGTGCTGGCGACCACGGGTCCGTCGGGAACCCCGACAGGGCTCCTGCTGACCCCGCTCGCCCAGGCGCTCACCCCCAAGGCCGCCGCGCTGGTCACCGCCGGCTCGCTGACCGTGCCGGCCACGGACGTCGACCGCTTCCTGCGTGAGTACTACCCCGGTCTGCGGCAGGTCATCGACGTGCGCTCGCGGGACGAGAGCGTCGAGCTGCCCGAGATCGCCCCGCCCCGGCTGACGGTCCGGGCCACTCCCACGGCAGGCCACCGCCTCACCGTCACCTGGTCCTTCCGGTACGAGGTCGACGGCCAGGCCCGGCTCGTGCCGCTGCGTGGGCCGACCGCACCGGGCCGGGACCTGGCGGTCGAGCGGCGCCTCCTGGCCGAGCTCGCCCTGCCCACGGACGTCGTCCCGCAGCTGCGCGAGCTCGACCGCGGCCAGCTCCTTCTGGTGCCCGAGGTCGAGCTGCGCGGGGTGGACGCCGCGATCTTCGTCGAGGAGATCGTGCCCGGGCTGCGCGAGCAGGGCGTCGTCGTCGACCTGGACGACGCGGTCCCCGACTACCGCCTCTCCGAGGCCGCGCCCGTCATCCGCCTCTCGGCCACGGACTCCGAGGACCGTGACTGGTTCGACCTGGGCGTCCAGGTCGAGCTCGACGGGGAGGAGGTGCCGTTCCAGGAGCTCTTCACCGCCCTCGCCCGGGGTGAGAGCCACCTGGTGCTGCGCTCCGGCACCTACTTCAGCCTGGAGCGGCCCGAGCTCGACCAGCTGCGCCGGCTCATCGAGGAGGCCCGGAACCTGCAGGACCGAGCCAGCAAGGGCCTGCGGATCAGCACCTACCAGGCGGGTCTGTGGGAGGAGCTGGCCCAGCTCGGCGTCGTGGCGGAGCAGAGCGCCCGGTGGTCGGCGACCGTGACCCGGCTGCTGGCCGGTGAGGAGGCCGAGCCGCCCGCCGTGCCGGCCGGGCTGGCGGCCCAGCTGCGCCCGTACCAGCTCGAGGGCTACCGGTGGCTGGCATACCTGTGGGACAGCGGGCTCGGCGGGATCCTTGCCGACGACATGGGCCTGGGCAAGACGCTGCAGACCCTCGCCACCATCTGCCGGGCGCGTGAGGCCGGCACGCTCACCGCCCCGGTCCTGGTGGTCGCGCCCACGTCCGTGGTGGGCAACTGGGCCGTGGAGGCCGCCCGGTTCGCCCCCGACCTGCGGGTGGCCACCGTGACCGAGACCCAGAAGAAGTCCGGCCGGCCGCTCGTCGACGACGTCGCCGGCGCAGACCTGGTCCTGACCTCCTACGCCCTGTTCCGCCTCGACAACCCCGGCTACGCCGCGCTGCCGTGGGCGGGGCTGGTGCTCGACGAGGCGCAGTTCGTCAAGAACCACCAGGCGAAGATCTACCAGTGCGCCCGCAAGCTGGCCGCCCCGTTCAAGCTCGCGATCACCGGCACCCCGCTCGAGAACAGCCTCATGGACCTGTGGTCGCTGCTCTCCATCGTCGCGCCCGGGATGTTCCCCGACCCCACGGCGTTCACCGAGACCTACCGCAAGCCCATCGAGAGCGGCGCGGACCCGGCCCGGTTGGCTACGCTCCGCCGTCGGATCCGGCCGTTCATCCGCCGCCGCACCAAGGAGCAGGTCGCCACGGACCTGCCACCCAAGCAGGAGCAGGTGCTGCGCGTCACGCTCAACCCGCGCCACCACAAGATCTACCAGACCCACCTGCAGCGTGAGCGCCGCAAGATCCTCGACCTCGTCGACGACCTGGACAAGAACCGGTTCACGATCCTGCGATCGCTCACCCTGCTGCGCCAGCTCAGCCTCGACCCCGCCCTCGTGGACGAGAAGTACGCCGGGGTGCGCTCGTCCAAGGCCGACGCGTTCCTCGAGCAGCTCCAGGAGGTGGTCGACGGCGGCCACCGCGCCCTGGTGTTCAGCCAGTTCACCGGCTTCCTGGGAACCGTCCGCGCCAGGCTCGAGGAGGAGGGCATCGAGTACGTCTACCTCGACGGCCGCACCCGGGACCGACCCGCACGGATCGCGGAGTTCAAGACCGGGCCCGCGCCGGTGTTCCTCATCAGCCTCAAGGCCGGCGGTTTCGGTCTCAACCTCACCGAGGCCGACTACTGCTTCATCCTCGACCCCTGGTGGAACCCCGCGGCCGAGGCGCAGGCGGTGGACCGCACCCACCGCATCGGCCAGGACAAGCACGTGATGGTCTACAAGATGGTCGCCGAGGACACCATCGAGGAGAAGGTCCTCGAGCTCCAGGCCCGCAAGCAGGACCTGTTCGACCGGGTGATCGACGACGGTGGCGAGCTCGCCGCACCGCTGAGCGCCGAGGAGATCCGCAACCTGCTCGCTTCCTGAGCGGACGCCGTAGCGCGGTGGTGTGTTGTCGGGTCGCCGGGTCGCCTGGGCTCGTGAGCGTCGGGGTGGCGTCGGCACGTCATGTGGCGCACGTCATGGGTTATTACCTGGGACGCGAGACCGTATCGGTCTAGCGTGGCTCCGGCCCGTGGCGCCTGGGACCAACGTCCCGAGGGTCCCGCTCGCCCACGGCGCCGGTAGTACTTCGCTCAGGCTATGCCTGAGGAAAGTCCTACCGGCCTCCCATAACTCTCGTAGGAGACCGCGTGAGCACGCCCCAGACCGCGACCGACGTCCCCGCCGACCGCGCCCCCATCGTCCTCGACCGTCGCACGGTGTGGCTGATCTTCGCGGCGCTGATGGCCAGCATGTTCCTGTCCTCGCTGGACCAGTCGATCATCAGCACCGCGATGCCCACCATCGTCGGCGAGCTCGACGGCGTGGAGCACCAGGGCTGGCTCATCACCATCTACATCCTGGCCGTGGCCGTGGTCATGCCGATGTACGGCAAGGCCGGCGACAGCTGGGGGCGGCGCTGGCCGTTCCTCATCGCGGTCGCGCTGTTCACGCTGGCCTCCGCCGGCGCGGGCTTCGCGGGCAGCTTCACCGAGCTGGTGATCTGGCGCGGCATCCAGGGCCTCGGCGGTGGCGGCCTGATGATCCTGTCCCAGGCGATCGTCGCCGACATCGTGCCCGCGCGGGAGCGCGGCAAGTACATGGGCCCGATGGGTGCGCTGTTCGGCGTCGCCGCGGTGGCCGGGCCGCTGCTCGGCGGCTGGTTCACCGACGCCCACGACTGGCGCTGGGCCTTCTGGGTCAACATCCCCGTCGGGCTCCTCGCCCTCGCCGTGGCCTGGGTGACGCTGAAGCTGCCCAGCCACCGCTCCGACAAGCGCATCGACGTCCTCGGCGCCGTCCTCATGACCCTGGGCACCTCCGGCCTCATCGTCGTCGCGACCTGGGAGAGCATGGTCGGCAGCTACGACCTCGGCGACACCCGCCTGACCGGCCTGATCCTCGGCACCGTCGTGACCTGGGGTGTGTTCGTGGCCGTGGAGCTGCGGGCCGAGGACCCGATCCTGCCGATGCGCCTGTTCCGCAACTCCGTGTTCACGCTGGCCACGGCCATCGGCCTCGTCATCGGCATGGGCATGTTCGCCGCGCTCGGCTTCCTGCCGACCTTCCTGCAGATGGCCACCGGTGTGGGTGTCACCCAGTCGGGCTTCCTCATGATCCCGATGATGGTCGGCATGATGGCCACGGCCATCGCCTCCGGCATCGCCATCACCAAGACCGGCCGCTACAAGATCTACGCCATCGCCGGCATGGGCATCGCCACGGCAACCCTCATCTGGATGACCACGATCACCGCGGACATCTCGATGCTGCAGTACTCCACGATGATCTTCGTGCTCGGCGCCGGCCTGGGCCTGGTCATGCAGACGGTCGTCCTGGCGGTGCAGAACGCCGTCGACCCGCGCGAGATCGGCACGGCCACCAGCGCGAACAACTTCTTCCGCGAGATCGGCGCGGCGCTGGGCACCGCCCTGTTCAGCTCGATCTTCACCTCCCGGCTCGTCGCCGGCCTCGAGGACGTCTTCGCCGGGGCGCCGCAGACCGGCGGGGAGGCGGCGCCGTCGTCCCTGACGCCCCAGGTGGTCCAGGCGCTCCCGACGCCTCTGAAGGAGGGCGTGGTCGACGCCTACGCCGACGCCCTCGCACCCGCGTTCTGGTACCTCGTCCCGCTGCTCGCGCTCGGCTTCGTTCTGGCCTTCTTCGTCCGGGAGATCGCCCTGTCCGACGTGGCGGGCATGGTCGCCCGCGGCGAGGCGGTCACCGAGGCCCAGGCGGCGGCCGGGACGACGGCGGAACCTGCGTCCGTGGGCAAGGCCCCTATCGCCGCCGCGGCAGCAGGCGGCACGACGGCAGAGGGCCTACCGGATGGGCCGGTTCCAGAGCTGGAGCCGGCCGCGACCGGCGTTTCCGACCGGAGCTGACGCCCGGCCTCGATCGGGACCGTCCGGTTGAGGTTCGTCAGCCTGACACTTGTCAGGTCCATCGCGTTGTTCTTGCTGGCCGCGCTCGCCGAGATCGGCGGCGCCTGGCTCATCTGGCAAGGCATACGCGAGCACCGAGGGCTGCTGTGGGTCGGCGCGGGCGTCGTCGCGCTCGGCGCCTACGGCTTCGTCGCCACCTTCCAGCCCGACCCGAACTTCGGCAGGATCCTCGCCACGTATGGCGGCATCTTCGTGGCCGGGTCACTGGCCTGGGGCATGGTGGTGGACGGCTCCCGGCCGGACCGGTACGACTACCTCGGCGCCCTCATCTGCCGGGACGGTCGCTGTTGCCGGGGCGGTCCCCGCGGCCGGCGGTCTCACGGCCTGCGGGTTCACGCCCGGGCAGCGTCTCCTCCGCCGGCAGCCACGCGGCGGCCGCCAGCAACGAGATCCCCCCGCTGACCGCGAACGCCGCGCCG
This sequence comes from Georgenia yuyongxinii, assembly GCF_006352065.1. NCBI lineage: Bacteria > Bacillati > Actinomycetota > Actinomycetes > Allobogoriellales > Allobogoriellaceae > Georgenia > Georgenia yuyongxinii. The sequence goes on from NZ_CP040915.1 coordinate 144,237, forward strand.
TAACCCACGTGGTCCACCAGCAGCCCGGCGAGGATCGGGCCAAGGATCGCCCCGGCGTCCTGGAACATCGAGAACGTCGCCAGGACCGGCCCGCCCGAGCGCTCGTGCCCGATGACGTCCCCGACCGTGGCCTGCTGGGCCGGGCTGAGCAGGCCGGTGCCGATCCCTGCGGCGGCGGAGAGCACCAGCAGCACGGTGACGTTGCCCGCGAGGCCAAGAGCGGCGGTGAGCACCCCGCCCACGACGAGCCCGAGGAGCACCAGCGGCTTGCGGCCACGCGCGTCGGTCAGCCGGCCGGCGGGGCTCAGCGCGGCGGCGTTGCCGATGGCGAAGGCCGCCAGCGCCGCGCCCGCGGCCCACGCGCCGGCCCCCAGCGCCGCCGTCGCGAACAGCGGCACGATGGCCGTCCGCACTCCGAAGTTCGACCAGCCGTGGGCGAACGCCGAGGCCAGCGCGGCCCGGTAAGAGGGGTGGGCGGCGGCCTCGCGCAGGGTCATCGGCGGCTTCTCCACCGTCCCGGCGGGCCGGCGCAGCGTGGCTGGGCGCAGCAGCACGGCGACCACGGTCGCGGCGAGGACGAGCGCGGCGGCGTAGACGAGGAACGGCACCTGCAGGCCGGCCTCGGCCAGCAGGCCGCCGGCGAGCGGGCCGCCGATGCCGCCGATGAGGAACGCCGAGCCGTACGCGGCGGAGGCGCGTCCGCGGGCGGCGGGTGGGGCGAGCCGGATGATCAGGCCCATCGCCGAGACAGTGAACATCGTGGAGCCGATGCCGCCCAGGCCCCGGAAGATCAGCAGCTGGGCGTAGCTCTGTGCGAAGGCGGTCGCGGCGCTCGACGCGGCGACGATGAGAAGCCCGGTGAGGTAGACCGGCCGCTCGCCAAGCCTGGCGACCAGCCGCCCCCCGGCCGGCGCGAACACCAGCCGGAAGAACGCGAAGACGCTGACCACCACGGAGGAGGCCGCGACGCCCACGTCGAAGCTCTGCGCGAACTGGGGCAGCACCGGCGCGACGAGCCCGTACCCCATGGCGATCACGAACGCCGCGGCCACGAGAACCCAGATCTCCCGCGGAAGGGTGGGAGCGCGCGGGGTGGTGGTCATGACATGGCCGATTATCCCCTGCTGCGAGGCGTGCCTCCGTCCGCGCTCAGTGCGGGTGGCGGGGCGTGACGAGGCCGCTCTCGTAGGCGAGCACGATCAGCTGGGCGCGGTCGCGGGCGCCGAGCTTCATCAGCAGGCGGCTGACATGGGTCTTCACCGTGGCCGGGGTGACGTACAGCTGCGCGCCGATCTCGCTGTTGGACCAGCCGCGGGCGACCAGTGTGAGCACCTCCACCTCCCGGTCGGTCAGGCCCGTGAGCTCCGGCGCGGCGGCCACGCGCGGATCGGGACGCGCGGCGAACTCCTCGATGAGGCGGCGCACGACGCTCGGCCCGAGGAGCGCCTCGCCCGCCGCCACCGTGCGGATGCCGGCGAGCAGGTCCGCCGGCGGGGTGTCCTTCAGGAGGAAGCCGCTCGCACCGAGCCGGAGCGCCCCGAACACGTACTCGTCGAGCTCGAAGGTGGTCAGCACGAGGACGCGGGTGGTCGGTGCGTCGTCGGCCAGGATCCGGCGGGTCGCCTCGAGCCCGTCCATGACCGGCATCCGGATGTCCATGAGCACCACGTCCGGGCGTTCGCGGCGCACCAGCTCCACGGCCTCGGCGCCGTCGGCCGCCTCGCCGACCACCTCCAGGTCCGGGGCGGAGTCGACGAGGACACGGAACCCGCCGCGCACCAGGGCCTGGTCGTCGGCGACGACCACCCGGATCATCGGGGACCGCCGAGGGGCAGGTGCGCGCACACGCGGAACCCGCCGTCGGGCGTGGGGCCGGCCGTGAACGTGCCGCCGAGCACGGCCGCCCGCTCGCGCATGCCGATCAGGCCGTGCCCCGCACCACCGGCGAGTCGGTCGCCGCGTCTGCCGCCGGCGCCTTTGCGGTCGCCGCCGCCGCCGCCGCCGCCGTCGCCGTCGCCGCCGTCGCCGCCGTCGCCGCCGTCGCCGCCGTCGCCGCTGGCGCGGCTGCCGGCAATGCCGCCACCGGGAGCTGCGCCGTCGTCCGTCACCTCGATGCCCAGCTCGTTCCCGGTGTAGTCGAGCAGCACCCGGGCGTGCGTACCGCCGTGCTTGATCACGTTCGTCAGCGCCTCCTGCACGATCCGGTACGCCGAGAGGTTCACCCCAGCGGGCAGCTCGCGCGTGCCGCCGCGTACCTGCAGGCTCGCGCGGACCCCACCATCGCCCGCCGCGGCCACGAGGCGTGGCACGTCGGCCAGGCCGTAGGGCGGTTCGAGCGCGGCCTCGGCCTGTCCCTCCTGGCGGAGCACACCGAGCAGCCGGCGCATCTCCACCAGGGCGGTGCGGGTGGTGCCCTCGATGGCGGCGAGCGCCCGTTTGGCCTCCGCGGGCTGGGTGTCGATGACGTGGTGCCCCATGCCGGCCTGCACGGCGATCACGCTCATCGCGTGGGCGACGTTGTCGTGCAGCTCGCGCGCGATGCGCAGCCGCTCCGCGGTCACCGCTCGCTTGTCCCGCTCCTCCCGCTCCCGTTCGAGCAGCAGGGCGCGCTCCTGCAGCGCGGCCACACGCCCGCGGCGCAACCGCCAGTTCTCCCCCAGCAGCCACGCGACCACGGTCGTCAGCAGGGTGGCGACCCAGGCGGACACGTCGGTCACCTCCGCCGGCTGCACGGCCAGCGAGACCGCCAGTGCCGCCGCCGAGGCGCCGAACACGACGAGCGACCGCCGCCGGTCGGCGTGCAGCGCCACGCCCAGCACGAGGACGAAGACGCTGAGCCCGGGGTAGGCGGCGTAGTGCCGCAGCGAGTAGACGATCAGCGCCGCCAGCACGGTCCCCGCCGCCACGAGCGGCAGCCGCCGGTGCAGCACGTACGGCACTGTCAGCAGGGCCGCGAGCACGACGGCGAGAACGTCACCTGGACGCTGCCCGGGCACCGGTACCCGGCCGGCCTGGTCCAGCAGCAGCCAGGCCAGCAGCGCGAGCGCGACGGCGCCGTCGGCCACCCGCGGGTCGATGACCCGGCGGGGACGGCGCGAGGCAGCGGTGCCGGCCACGGCACCACGGTAGGCACTCGCGCCGCCGGCCGCGTCGGCCGTGAGGCGTACGTCGCTGGTCGGGGGCGGAACCGGCCGCACGGCCGACGACGGCGCCACATGCGCGGCGGAGGCTGGAGGCACCTACCGAAGGAGCTGCCATGAACACCCTCCGTACCGCGAGCCCGGTGACCCGGACGGTCGCCGCGCACCCGGTGGCCTCCGCGGCCACCGCCCTCGTCGGCCTCACCTGGGTCACCCACCTCGGCGCCCTCGCCGCCGGGCTGCCCCCCGAGGCGGCCCTGCTTGTCCAGCTGCTGCTGTTCGTGGTGGTACCCGTCGGGGCTGCCGCCGTGATCGGCGGCCGGGCCGAGGTGCGGCGGCTGCTCGCCGGACTGCTGCGCTGGCGCATCGGGGTCGGCTGGTGGCTGGTCGTGCTGGTGGCCCTGCCGGTCCTCACCGCCGCCGTGGCTCTGGCCACCGGCACCTACACCGGCCCGGCCGACGGGTGGACCACCGAGATCGTCCGTTACCTCGTCCTCGGGGTGCTGGTCCTGGGCGTGCTGGGCAACCTGGCCGAGGAGACCGCCTGGGGCGGGTTCGTCCAGCGCCGGCTGATGGACCGGCACGGGTTCTTCGCCGGGTCGCTGCTGGCCGCTGTGCCCTTCGCGCTCATCCACCTGCCGCTCGCGTTCGACGAGCACGGTCTGACCGGCACCAGCTGGCGGGACGTGGCGGTCACCTGGGCCGTCCTGTTCGCGGTTGCCCCGGTGATGCGGCTCCTGCTCGGCTCGGTCTTCCTCGGCACCGGTGGCAGCATCCTCGCGATCGGCCTGCTGCACGCCTCGTTCAACGCCTCCGGGAACCTGTCCGTCCTCGGGGGCGGCTGGTGGCAGAACGCCGTCGCCCTCGTGGTCCTCACCGTGGTGGTCCTGGCTGTCCGACGGGTCCGGGGAGTCCGGGATCACGAGGACGACCAGACGGCCCGTGAGCGCGTCGCCACCGGACAGGCCGTCACGGCGCGGTGAGCTACCTCAACTGATGCGAACGACAACCGATACGGACGACGGCGCTGCTGCGCCGTCGTCCGTCGCCGCACGCGAGGTGGCCCCCGGTGGCAATGGGAACCGCCTCAGGGCGTGTAGCCGAGGTTGGGCCCAAGCCACGTCTCGGCCTCGGTCACCGTCCAGCCCTTGCGGGCCGCGTAGTCGGCCACCTGGTCCCGGCCGAGCTTGCCGACGGCGAAGTACCGCGCGTCCGGGTGCCCGAGAATCAGGCCGGACACCGCCGAGGTCGGGGTCATCGCGCAGGAGTCGGTCAGCGCCAGACCCGTCGCGCCGGCATCGAGCAGCCGGAACAGGGTGCGCTTCTCGGTGTGGTCGGGCTGGGCCGGGTAGCCGGGTGCGGGGCGGATGCCGGGGTAGCGCTCCTTGACCAGGTCCGCCACGCTGAGCGCCTCGTCGGGGGCGTAGCCCCACAGGTCGGTACGCACGTACCGGTGCGCCCACTCGGCGAAGGCCTCGGCGAGCCGGTCGGCCAGGGCCTGGGCGAGGATCGCCGAGTAGTCGTCGTGCTCGGCCCGGAACGCGGCGGCCAGCTCGTCGGCGCCGTGGACGGCGACGGCGAAGCCGCCCAGGTGGTCACCGGCCGGGGCGACGAAGTCCGCCAGGGCCGCGTACCCGCCACCTTGCCGCAGCTTCTGCTGGCGCAGCGTGTGGAACCGGGTCTCGCCGTCGGATGCCTGGACGACGATGTCGTCGTTGCCGTCGCGGTGGGCCGCCCACAGGGCGACGACCCCTCGAGCGGTGAACAGTCCCTCGTCCACGACCCGGCGCAGCAGCGCCTGCCCGTCTGCGAGGAGCTGACGGGCCTGCTCCCCCTGGCGCGGGTCGTCGAGGATCTTGGGGTAGGTGCCGCGCAGCTCCCAGGCGGAGAAGAACGGCGTCCAGTCGATGAGGTCCACGAGCTCGGCGAGGCCCGGCTCGAGCAGGTGCCGGCCCACGCTCCGGGGGGCCAGCTGCCCGGGGGCGTCGACGACGCGGGAGTCGGCCCGAGCAGCGGCGATGCTGACCAGCTCGACCTTCTTGGCGCCGTGCCGCTCGCGCAGCTCGGCGTACTCCGCGCGCACCCGGGCGGCGATGACGTCCTCGCGGGCGATGACGTCGCCCGCGACGCCGACCGCGCGGCTGGCGTCGACCACGTGGACCACGGTGGCGGGGTAGGCAGGGTCGATCTTGACGGCGGTGTGCGCGGCGGACGTGGTGGCCCCGCCGATGAGCAGCGGGGTGGTCAGCCCGCGGCGGGTCATCTCGGTGGCCACGGCGACCATCTCGTCCAGGCTCGGGGTGATGAGCCCGGACAGGCCGATGATGTCCGCGTCGAGCTCGGCGGCGGTGTCGAGGATCTTCTCGGCCGGAACCATGACGCCGAGGTCGGTCACGTCGTAGCCGTTGCAGGCGAGGACCACCCCGACGATGTTCTTGCCGATGTCGTGCACGTCGCCCTTGACGGTGGCCAGCACCACCCGGCCCTTGGTGCGGGTGCCCGCGGCGGCCGCGGCCTCGAGGTAGGGGGTCAGGTGCGCGACGGCCTTCTTCATCACCCGGGCCGACTTGACCACCTGGGGGAGGAACATCTTGCCCGCCCCGAACAGGTCACCGACGACGTCCATGCCGTCCATGAGGGGGCCCTCGATGACGGCCAGCGCGGAGCCCAGCTCCTGGTAGGCCTCCTCGGCGTCCGCGACGGCGTGGTCTGAGATGCCCTGGACCAGGGCGTGCCGCAGCCGGTCGGCCACGGGGGCCTGGCGCCAGGCGTTGCGGGCCGCTGCGCCGTCGCCGGCCTCCCGGGCCTGGCCCTTGTAGCTCTCCGCCAGGGTGATGAGCCGGTCGGTGGCGTCCTCGCGGCGGGCGAGGATGACGTCCTCGACCGCCTCGCGCAGGGTGGGGTCGATGTCCTCGTAGACGCCGAGCATCCCGGCGTTGACGATGCCCATGTCCAGGCCGGCGCGGATGGCGTGGAACAGGAAGACGGTGTGCATCGCCTCGCGGACGGTGTTGTTGCCACGGAAGCTGAAGGACACGTTGCTGATCCCGCCGCTGACCAGGGCGCCGGGCAGGTTCGCCTTGATCCACCGGGTGGCCTCGATGAAGTCCAGGGCGTACCGGTCGTGCTCGCTCATGCCGGTGGCCACGGTGAGCACGTTGGGGTCGAAGATGATGTCCTGCGGCGCGAGGCCGGCCCGCTCGGTGAGCAGCCGGTAGGCCCGCGCGCAGACCTCCGTGCGCCGCTCGAACGTGTCCGCCTGGCCCGTCTCGTCGAAGGCCATGACGACGACGGCGGCGCCGTGACGGCGGACGATGCCGGCGCGCCGGAGGAACTCCTCCTCGCCGTCCTTGAGGGAGATGGAGTTGACCACGCCGCGGCCCTGCAGGCACCGCAGCCCGGCCTCGAGCACGCCCCACCGGGAGGAGTCCACCATCACCGGCACGCGGGAGATGTCCGGCTCGCCGGCCAGCAGGTTGAGGAAGTGCGTCATGGCGGCGACGCCGTCGAGCATGCCCTCGTCGAGGTTGACGTCGATGAGCTGCGCGCCGGCCTCCACCTGCTGCCGGGCGATCTGCACGGCCAGGCCCCAGTCGCCGTCCATGACGGCGGCCTTGAACCTCGGCGAGCCGGTGACGTTGGCGCGCTCGCCGATGTTGACGAAGTTGCGCTCCGGGGTGACCGTGAACGGCTCCAGCCCGGACAGGCGCAGGTGGTGCGGGACGGTGGCTGGGGTGCGCGGGCGGGTGCCGGCCACCGCGGCGGCGATCGCGGCGATGTGCTCGGGGGTGGTCCCGCAGCAGCCGCCGACGATGTTGACCAGGCCCTCGCGGGCGAAGTCGCCCAGGGTGGCGGCCATCTGCTCGGGCGTCTCGTCGTACCCGCCGAACGCGTTGGGCAGCCCGGCGTTGGGGTGGACGGAGACGAGCCGGCCGGTGGCGCCGGCGATCTCGCGCAGGTGGGGGCGCATGGCTTCCGGGCCGAGCGCGCAGTTGAGGCCGACCGAGAGCAGGTCGGCGTGCTCGGTGGAGATGACGAACGCCTCGGGCGTCTGGCCGGACAGGGTGCGCCCGGACGCGTCGGTGATGGTGCCCGAGAGCATCACCGGGACCGTCCGGCCCAGCTCGGCGCCCACCTGCTCGACGGCGTGCAGCGCCGCCTTGGCGTTGAGGGTGTCGAAGACGGTCTCGATGAGGATGAGGTCCGCGCCCCCGTCGAGCAGGGCGCTGGCCTGCTCGGCGTAGGCGTCCAGGAGGTCGGTGTAGGTGACGGCGCGGTACTCGGGCCGGTCCACGTCGGGGGAGAGGGACGCGGTGCGGTTGGTGGGGCCCATGGCGCCGGCGACCCAGCGTGGGAGACCGTCGGCGGCGGTGAGCTCGTCGGCCACCTCCCGGGCCAGGGCGGCCGCGGCACGGTTGAGCGCCGGCACGAGCGCCTGGGTGCCGTAGTCGGCCTGCGCGATGGTGGTGGAGGTGAACGTGTTGGTGGTGGCGATGTCGGCGCCGGCGTCGAAGTAGGCGCGGTGCACCTGCCGGACGAGGTCGGGCCGGGTCAGCTGGAGGAGGTCGAAGTTGCCCTGGTAGGACCGGTCCGGGTCGGCGCCGTCGAAGCGGAAGTCCGCCTCGGTGAGCTCGAAGCCCTGGAACATGGTGCCCCAGGCGCCGTCGAGCACGAGGATGCGCTCGCGGGCGAGGTCGCGCAGGTCGGGCAAGGGGGCACCTCAGGCTAGAACGTGGACGGGGATGGGCTCGGCCACGAGGATATGGCGGGTGGGCCCACCGAGGCCGGGGGTCCGCACGGTGGCCGGGTTGTCCTGGTCCGGGGACCGGTTGCCCGAGTCGTGAGACGCTGCCCGCCGGAGCTTGCCCGGACCCTGGCCCATGAGACCCGGACCCTGGCCCATGAGAAGGGAGAGCCGGTGACGGCCGATGCCACGCTCGAGCAGGTGGCCGACGGCGTCCTCGTCGTGACCCACCCGTTCTGCACCACGACCACCACCGTGGTCCTCGGCGACGACGGCGGGTGCCTGGTGGTCGATCCGGCCGTCACGGCCGCCGAGATCGACGCGCTCGCCGCCGAGCTGGCGCGCCGCGGCCTGCGCGTGGTCGCGGGATTCTCGACGCACCCGCACTGGGACCACCTGCTCTGGCGAGACGCCCTCGGGGACGCGCCGCGCCATGCCACCGCCGTCGCTGCCAGGACCGCCGAGGAGCGGCTGGCCGAGAACCAGGGCAAGGCTGGCGAGGCCCTGGCTGGGGTCGACGGCGGCCCGCTCGGCGGGGTGACCGCGCTCGTGGGGGAGGTCCTGGCCTGGGCGGGACCGCGGGTGGAGGTCGTGGAGCACGGGGCGCATGCGCCAGGTCACGCCGCGCTTGTTCTTCCCGACGCTCGGGTGCTGATCGCCGGGGACATGCTCTCCGACGTCGAGGTCCCGCTGCCGGACCACCGCGCGGCGGACCCGCTCGGCGACTACGACCGGGCCCTTGATCGGTTCGCCGCGCTCGCGGACGGGGTCGACGTGGTGGTGCCCGGGCACGGCACGGTGGGGGACCGGGACGAGCTGGATCGGCGGATCGCCGCGGACCGGCGCTACCTCGAGCACGTGCGGGCGGGCCGGGCGGTGCACGACCTCCGGCTCGTCGACGGGCCGGACTGGCTGCGCCGTGAGCACGAAGAGCTGGTGGCGCTGGTGGGTGGGGCGGGCTGACCGTGGTGCCCGTGAGGGGGCCTCCGCGCGGGCACGGGCCGGCATGTCGGTGGTGCGTCATAGGGTGGCGAACAGCCGACCGAGGGAGGACGACGCCGTGCTTCACCTGCACCGCTCGGAGCGCGCCGACGCGCTCGTGCCGCCGCTCGCCGCCGTGCTCGCCGACCCGCCCGACGACCCCTTCACACCCGACGTCGTCGCCGTTCCCACCCGCGGCGTCGAGCGCTGGCTCGCCCAGCGGCTCTCGCACCACCTCGGCGCCGGGCCCGACGGCGAGCCCGGCGTCTGCGCCAACGTCACCTTCGCCGCCCCCCACCGGCTGGTCGGCGACGTGCTCGCCGCCGCGGCGCATCGCGACGCGGACGACGACCCTTGGCAGGCCGAGCGCCTCACCTGGCCGCTCCTGGAGGTGATCGACGACGTCCTCGGGGAGAGCTGGGCCGCGCCGCTCGCGCGATACCTCGGCGGCGACGAGGACGAGGTCCGGCGTGGTCGACGCCTTGGCCTGGCACGGCACGTCGCCCGGCTGTTCGCCGCCTACGCCTCCCAGCGGCCCGCCCTCACCGACGCCTGGGCACGCGGATTGGACGAAGACGGTGCCGGCGCGCCCGTCCCGGCCGACCTCGCCTGGCAGCCCGTGCTCTGGCGCCGTCTCCGGGACCGGGTCGGCGTGCCGAGCCCCGGTGAGCACCTTGCCGAGGCCCTCGCGGCCCTCCAGGCGAGCCCCGACGCCGTCGACCTGCCTGCACGGCTCTCGGTGTTCGGGCCCACCCGCCTGCCCGAGGACCAGCTCCGCGTGCTCACCACGCTGGCGGCACACCGCGACGTGCACCTGTGGCTCCCGCATCCCTCGCCCGTGCTGTGGGACCAAATCGCAGCGGCAGGCCCGGCCCCCTCGCGCCGTCGACGCGACCAGGCCGCCCTCGCCGGCCACCCGATGTTGGCCTCCATGGCCCGGGACGCCACCGAGCTGCAGCGCCGCCTCGGCGCGACGGCCACCTCGACCGGGCCCGGCACCGGCCCGGGGGCTGACGCCGCCGAAACCGTGCCGCCCGCCGTCACCCACCACCCGGCGCCCGCGCCGGCCGCCACCCTCCTCGGCGCCCTCCAGCAGCGCCTGCGTGACGACGACCCTTCCGCCGCGCGGCAGGCCCTCGCCCCCGGCGACCGGACCGTCCAGGTGCACGCCTGCCACGGGCGCACCCGCCAGGTCGAGGTGCTCCGTGAGGTCCTGGCGGGCCTGTTCGCCGACGACCCCACGCTCGAACCGCGCGACGTCATCGTCATGAGCCCCGACATCGAGTCGGTCGCCCCTCTGGTCACTGCCACCTTCGGGCTGGTCGCCGAGGAGGCCGAGCACCACGGCAAGGTCCACCCGGGCCAGACCCTGCGGGTACGCCTCGCCGACCGCTCACCCGGCCGGATCAACCCCGTGCTCGGCGTCCTCAGCTCCCTGCTGACCCTCGCCGACGGCCGCGTCACCGCCTCGGAGGTGCTCGACCTGGCCGCCACCGAGCCCGTCCGCCGCCGGTTCCGCCTCGACGGCGACGACCTCGACCGCATCCGCGACTGGTCCGTCGCCGCCGGCGTGCACTGGGGCGAGGACCTGGGTCGCCGCGCCCGGTTCGGGCTGCCCGAGCTGCGCCAGGGCACCTGGGACGTCGCCCTGGACCGCATCCTGCTCGGCGCCGCCATGGCCGAGGAGGACCACCGCTACGTGGGCCCCGCCCTGCCCATGGACGACGTCGACTCCACCGACATCGACCTCGCCGGGCGCCTCACCGAGCTCCTCGACCGGCTCACCGACGTCCTCGACACCCTCGACGGGGTCCGGCCCCTCGCCGTGTGGCTCGACGCCCTCGACCGCGCGGTCACCCTGCTCACCGACACCACGCCCACGGACGCCTGGCAGGTGGTCCAGGCCCGCCGCGTGCTCGCCGGCGTCCGCGCCGGCGGCCAGCACCACGCGGACGTCCCGCTGCGCCTGCCGGACGTGCGAGCCCTGCTCGCCGACCGCCTCGCGGGCCGGCCCACCCGCACGGGCTTCCGCACCGGCGCGCTGACCATGTGCTCACTCGAGCCCATGCGCGCCGTCCCGCACCGGGTGGTCTGCCTCCTCGGCGTCGACGACGGCGCCTTCCCTCGCGGCACCTCCGCCGACGGCGACAACGTCCTTCTCCGCGATCCCCTCCTGGGCGAGCGCGACCGGCGCAGCGAGGATCGCCAGCTCTTCCTCGACGCCGTCACCGCCGCCGGCGAGCACCTCGTGGTCCTCTACACCGGCGCCGATGAGCGCACGGGCGCCACCCGGCCGCCCGCCGTCCCCGTCGGAGAGCTGCTCGACGCCCTCGACGCCGCCGCCGCCACCGTGGACGGCCGTCCGGTCCGTGACCACGTCCTGGTCCGCCACCCCCTGCAGGTGGTGGACGAGCGCAACTTCGCCGCCGGGGCCCTCGGCCGGCCCGGCCCGTTCAGCTTCGACGCCGTCGCCCACCGGGCCGCGCAGGCGGGCCGCGGCCCCCGGACCGGCACGACGGCGTTCCTCACCGAGCCGCTGCCGGCCCTGGATGCGCCGCTCGGCGTCGACCTGGACGACCTCGTCGCCATGCTCGAGCATCCGGTCAAGTGGTTCCTGCGCCGCCGCCTGCAGCTGTCTCTCGCCGGGGACGTCGCCGAGGTCGAGGACCGGCTGCCGCTCGCGCTGGACCCGCTGGCCACCTGGCAGATCGGCGACCGGCTGCTCGCCGCCCGGCTCGCCGGCGTCGACCAGCGTCAGGCAGTCAACGCCGAGTGGCGTCGCGGCGAGGTCCCGCCCCGTGAGCTCGGCCGCACCACGCTCCTGGACGTCGACACCCGGGTCGCGCCCATCGCCGACGCCGCGCGGCGCTTCGCCGTCGGCCCGGCCACCGCCGTCGACGCCACCGTGCGGCTTCCCGCCGGGCTCGACATGACCGGCACCGTGCCCGGGGTCCACGAGACCACGGTGGTCCGCACGGTCTTCTCCCGGCTCGCCCCCAAGCACCGGCTGCGCGCCTGGGTCCAGGTGCTCGCCCTCGCCGCCGCGCATCCCGGCCGGGACTGGCAGGCGGCCACCATCGGCCGGCCACGGCACAACCGGCCGGGCGCGGTCGTCTCCCGGCTCACCGCGCCGCCCCAGGCCGAGGCGCGCGAGCTCCTCGACCAGCTCGTCCACCTACGGTCCCTCGCCGCGCGGGAGCCCCTGCCGATGCCGGTGCCGGTCTCGTGCGCCTACGCCACCAGCAGGTACGGCGGCGACTCCGAGGCGATGGCCCTGGAGAACGCCACCCGCGAGTGGAACGGCGGCTTCGACCGCACCGACGAGCATCACGTCCTGTGCTGGGGCGACGGGGCGTCGCTGACCGACGTCTTCGGCACCGCGACCGCGGCCGAGCAGGCCTGGTGGCCGCAGGACCGTACCCGCCTGGGCGTCCTGGCCCGCCGGGTGTGGGAGCCGCTGCTCGCCCACGAGGAGACGGAGCTGCCATGACCCCACGCAGCGGCGCCCCCCTTCCGGGCGCGAGAGGTCAACTCCTCCGCGAGATGTCATCGGATCCGGACGTCTTCGACGTCTGCGGCGACCTGCCCACTGGCACCACGGTCCTCGAGGCCAGCGCGGGCACCGGCAAGACCTTCACCATCGCGGCGCTGGCCACCCGGTACGTCGCCGAGGGCATGGCCGAGCTGTCCGAGCTCATGCTCGTCACGTTCGGTCGCGCCGCCACGTCCGAGCTGCGCGACCGGGTGCGTGAGCGCCTGGTGTCCGCCGAGCGCGCGCTGCGCAGCCCAGAGGCCCGCACCAGCGACGACGCCGTCGTCGCCCACCTCGCCCGGTGCGACGACACCGAGCGCGAGGCCCGCCGTCGGCGCCTCACCGACGCCCTGTCCCAGTTCGACGCCGCCACCATCACCACCACCCACGGCTTCTGCCAGCAGATGCTCCACACCCTCGGGGTGGCCGGCGACGTCGACGCCGACGCCACCTTCGTACCCGACATCGCCGACCTGGTCGACGAGGTCGTCGACGACCTCTACCTCCAGCGCTACGCCGACGCCACCCAGCCGATGCTCACGCCCAGCGACGCCCGCGCCATGGCCCGGGCCGCCGTCAGCGACTACCAGGCGGTCCTCGAGCCGCGCGACGCCCCGGCCGACACCCTCGCCGGGCACCGCTACGCCTTCGCCCACGACGCCCTGGCCGAGGTGCTGCACCGCAAGCGCGCGCGCCACCTCCTCGACTACGACGACCTCCTCGTGCTCCTGCGCGACGCGCTCGCCGACCCCGTGCACGGCCCGGCCGCCGCCGCGCGGGTGCGCGCCCGGTACCAGGTGGTGCTCGTCGACGAGTTCCAGGACACCGACCCTGTCCAGTGGCAGATCCTGCGCACGGCGTTCCACGGGCACCGCACCCTCGTCCTGATCGGCGACCCCAAGCAGGCGATCTACGCGTTCCGTGGGGGCGACGTCGTCACCTACCTCACCGCCCGCACCGACGCCACGACCACCGCCACCCTCGGCCGCAACTGGCGCAGCGACGCCCCACTCCTGGACGGCCTCGAAGCCGTCTTCGGTGGCGCGGCGCTGGGCGACGAGGCGATCGTGGTCCGCCCGGTCGAGGCGCAGCACACCGGGCGCCGGCTCGACGGCGGCGTCCCCCTGCGCCTGCGCCAGGTCACCCGCGAGCCGTTCCGGCTCAAGGGCACCAAGAACCCCGCCGTCGGCAAGGTCCGCGAGCTCATCGCGGCCGACGTCGCCGCGGACGTGGTCCGCCAGCTCACCACCACCCGCCTCCTCGACGGCGGAGCCTGGCGACCCCTCGAGCCCGGCGACGTCGCGGTCCTGACCCGCCGTAACGCCGACGCCACCCTGGTGCGCGACGCGCTCGCCGACGCGGGCGTGCCGGCCGTCGTCTCCGCCCTCGTCAGCGTCTTCGCCCAGCCGGCCGCCAGGCAGTGGCTCACCCTGCTCGGGGCCCTCGAGCAGCCCGGCCACGCGGGCCGGACCGCGGCCCTGGCGCTGACACCGTTCGTCGGATGGGACGCCGCCCGGCTCGCCGGCGCGAGCGACGCCGCCCTCGACGAGCTCTCCGACCAGGTCCGCACGTGGGCGCGGCTCCTCGCCGAGCGGGGCGTCGCCGCGCTCCTCGAGGCCGTGAGCGTCGGCGGGGTCGCCGAGCGGCTCATGGCCACGGCCACGGGCGAGCGGGTGCTGACCGACCTGCGGCACGTCGGCCAGTCGCTGCACCTGGCTGCCACGACCGACCGCCTCGGGGTGTCCGCACTGACCGACTGGCTGCGTCGCCGCGTCGCCGAGGCGGAGCAGGACTACGCCGAGGAGCGCAGCCGCCGGCTGGAGACCGACGCCGCCGCCGTCCAGGTGGTAACCACCCACGCGAGCAAGGGCCTGGAGTTCCCGGTGGTCTACGTGCCGTTCGGGTGGGACCGCTACGAGTCGCGTACGCCGCCGATCCTGCGCTTCCACGACGACGCCGGTACCCGGCTACTGCACGTGGGCGGCAAGGAGGCCGACCACTACGACGCCGCGCGCGAGCGGCACCTCGCCGAGGAGCGCGGGGAGGACCTGCGGCTGCTCTATGTGGCCCTGACCCGGGCCGCCACCCAGCTGGTGGTGCACTGGGCGCCGTCGTCGAACTCCGCGGGCGGGCCCCTCAGCCGTCTGCTTCTGGGCGACTTCGCCGCGGGCGAGCTGCCGCCGGACCGGGTCACCGTGGCGGCGGACGACGCCGTCGCCGCTGCCCTCACCGCCGTGGTCGACAGTGCGGGCCGCACCATCGCGCTGGAGCAGGTGACCGCGCAGCCGGGCCCCGCGCGGTGGTCCCCGCCCGAGCGGGGCCGGTCCCAGCTGGCGGTCGCCCGGCTCGGCCGGACCCTCGACCACTCCTGGCGGCGCACCTCCTACACCGGCCTGACCGCGGCCGCGCACGCCGACGGGGTCAGCAGCGAGCCGGAGACCACCGGGATACAGGACGAGGCCGACGTCGCCGTCACCGGGACACAGAATGAGGCGCCGCCTGCCGCCGTCGACCCCGCTCGCCACCTGCCCTCCCCGATGAGCGACCTGCCCGCCGGCGCCGCCTTCGGCACCCTCGTCCACGAGATCCTCGAGCAGGTCGACACCGCCGCGGCAGACCTGAACGCCGAGCTGCTGACGCGTTGCCGCGAGGCCGCGACCGTGCGCGTGCCCGGCGTCGATCCCGTGGAGCTCGCCGCGGCACTGGGTCAGGTGCTGGCCACCCCGCTCGGCCCGCTCGCCGGTGGTGCGACGCTGGCGGACTTCCCACCCGCGGACCGGCTCGCCGAGCTGGAGTTCGAGCTGCCGCTCGCCGGCGGGGACAGGGCGGACCCTCGCCCTGGCAATGCGACGCCACCAGCCGCAGCCCGGGCGGCCGCCACCCTCGCCGACATCGCCGCCCTGCTGCGCCGCCACCTGCCCGCCGCCGACGTCTTCGCCCCGTACGCCGACCACCTCGCCGAGCTCGGCGAGGCCCGGCTGCTCGGATACCTCACCGGGAGCATCGACGCCGTCCTGCGCCTG
The DNA here is from genome assembly GCF_006352065.1 of Georgenia yuyongxinii. Lineage (NCBI taxonomy): Bacteria > Bacillati > Actinomycetota > Actinomycetes > Allobogoriellales > Allobogoriellaceae > Georgenia > Georgenia yuyongxinii. The sequence continues at coordinate 159,657 of NZ_CP040915.1, forward strand.
CGGGGCGACGCCGGCCCGCGCTACCTGGTGGTGGACTACAAGACCAACCGGCTCGGCACCTTTGACGAGCCGCTCACCGCCTGGGACTACCGGCCCCAGGCGATGGCCGAGGCGATGATGCGCGCCCACTACCCGCTCCAGCTCCTGCTCTACCTCGCCGCCCTGCACCGCTACCTGCGCTGGCGCCAGCGCGGCTACGACCCGCAACGGCACCTGGGTGGCGGCCTGTACCTGTTCGTCCGCGGCATGTGCGGGCCGGGCACCCCGGCATCCGACGGCACCCCGCACGGCGTCATGGCGTGGCGCCCGCCCGCCGCGCTCGTCGTCGAGCTCTCCGCGTTGCTCGAAGGGAGGTCGGCATGAACGCCGCAGTCGAGACCACCCCAGCGGGTGTTTCCGCGGAAGCGGCGCCGGCAGATGCGTCCGCGGAAGCGCGCCTCGCCCTGCGCGCCACCCCGCTGCTCGGTGTCTTCAACGTGGCCGGTGTGCTGGGCGCGGCGGACGTGCACGTCGCCCAGCGGCTGGGCAGGCTCGCCGGTGAACGGGACGAGACCGTCCTGCTCGCCGTCGCCCTGGCCGTGCGGGCAGTACGGGCCGGGTCGGTGTGCGTCCGGCTCGGTGACCTTGAGGCGCTGGCCGTCCCCGAGGCGGAGGACGCCGCGCCGACCGGGCCCCTGCCATGGCCCGAGCGCCGCGGCTGGGAAGCGGCGGTGCAGGCCAGTCCCCTGGTCGCGGTCGGAGTGGAAGGCGCGGCCAACCGGCCGGTCCGGTGGGTCGACGGCCGCCTCTACCTCGACCGGTACTGGCGCGACGAGCTGCGCGTGCGCCGCGCCGCCGATGCCCGTCTCGCCGTGCCGATCGGTGGCGCGATCGCCGCGGACCGGCTCGCCGGAGCGGTGCAGCGCCTCTTTCCGGCAGCCGCGGACGTCCGGCAGCGCCTCGCGGCCGCGACGGCGGTGCGCAGCCGGCTCACCGTGCTCACCGGCGGGCCGGGCACCGGCAAGACGACCACCGTGGCCAGGGTGCTTGCGGTCCTCCAGGACGTCGCCGGACCGGGGCTGCGGATCGCGCTGGCCGCCCCCACCGGCAAGGCCGCCGCGCGTCTGCAGGAGGCGGTCCGGCAAGAGGTCGCGCAGTTCGACGCCGTCGACCAGGAGCGGGTGGGCACGCCTGAGGCGACCACCCTGCACCGCCTCCTGGGGTGGCGCCCGGACAGCTCCACGCGGTTCCGGCACGACGCCAGCCACCACCTGCCGCACGACGTCGTCGTGGTCGACGAGACCTCGATGGTGTCCCTGCCGCTCATGGCGCGGCTGCTCGAGGCGTTGCGCCCGGAGGCACGGCTGCTGCTCGTCGGGGACCCGGACCAGCTCGCCTCCGTGGAGGCCGGCGCGGTCCTGGGCGACCTCGTCGGCCGGCCGCCCGTGGCCGGCGAGCTGCCCGAAGCGGTCGGCGCGTTCGCGGCCGCGGACCTGACGGCGGGGGAGCGGGAGCAGCTGGGCAACGGCGTCGTCCGGCTTACCACGGTGTATCGGCAGGAGCGCGGCAGCCAGATCCTCCCGCTGGCCGCGGCCATCCGCGACGGCGACGCGGACCAGGTCATGGCGGTGCTGCGTGCCGGGGGCCGGTCGGTGGAGTTCGTCGAGGTGGGCGGCGACCGGCTCACCGAGGCCGAGATCCAGCGGGTGCGAGGCGACGCCGAGGAGGCCGGCGCGGCCCTAGTCCGCGCCGCACGCACTGGCGACGCAGGCGGTGCCCTGCGAGCCTTGGACGCGCACCGGCTCATGCTCGCCCACCGGCGGGGCCCGGCCGGTGTGGCGCACTGGGCGGCGTTGGTCGAGGGCTGGGTGGCGGAGGCGGCCAGACCGGACGGTGACGAGACGCGTGCCGGCGCGGCCGGTGCCAGCAGGGCCGGTGCCGGCAGGCCGTCCACCGGGGTGAGCGCACATGGACCTGCGTCGCTCTGGTACCCCGGCCGTCCGCTCCTCGTGACGGCCAACGACCGGGAGAGCGGCCTGTACAACGGCGACACGGGCGTCATCGTCGCCGACGGTGAGAGTGGCGTCATCGCGGTCTTCGGTGACCCCGACGCCCCCATGCGGGTGCGGCCCCACCGCCTCCCGCCGGTGGAGACCGTCCACGCGATGACGGTGCACCGGGGCCAGGGCAGCCAGTTCGGTCACGTCTCCCTGATCCTGCCGCCGGCCATCTCCCCGCTGCTCACCCGGGAGCTGCTGTACACGGCGGTCACCCGGGCGCGGAAGCTGGTGCGGGTGCTGGGCACCGAGGAAGCGGTGCGTGCCGCCGTCGGCCGGCCGGTGCGCCGGGCGAGCGGGCTGCGCGAGCCCCTGCCGTAGCCGCGGCCGCTCGGCGTAGCCGCGGTCGGGTGACGACCGCGACAGCATCATTCCGCCTGCCGGCGGCGGCGCTCGGCGTTCTCCACCATCCGCCGCTCGCGTTCCAGCACCGCCGGCGACCGCACCGGCCAGACGTAGGGCAGGTCGTCGGGCACGTCGGGGAAGAGCGGCCGGTAGTGCCCCGGATCCTTGCGGATCAGGTTGGACCGGTGGCTGCGGTGCAAGGCCGGGTCGAAGAGCCAGCCGGGCAGGGCGCCGTCGGCGGCGAGCTCCTCGTACCTCCTGATGGTGGGCACGCCCGCGGCGGCGAGGTCGGTGGTGATCGTCGTCGCGCAGGTGTCGCCGAAGCCCCGTGCCGTCCACGCCTCGCACATCGTGAGCCCGTAGCGGCCGAGGGCCTCCTCGAAGTCCTTCCACATCAGCACGGCCGGGTGCGACTTCCAGGCGTACCCCGGCCACGTCAGCGCACGGACGATCTGGATCACCTCCACGCGCTGCTTGCCGAGCCGCTTGTCGTCGAGCACCTGTGCGGTGGCCGTGAAGTCGCTGTACGGCAGAAAGGTCTGCATCAGCGCACCTGGCAGCGTGGGCAGGAGTAGGAAGTGCGCGCGCCGATCTCGGCCCTCTCGATCGGCGTGCCGCAGTCGTAGCAGGACTGGTGCGAGCAGACCCGGCGGGTACGGCCCTCCGGAAGGGCCAGACGGTCCACGGCGTCGGCGGTGATGATTCGTCCCTCCTCCACGGCAGCCGCCATCATCCGGGCCAGGGTCGACCACAGCACCTTGGGCGCCACCTCGACAGGGTCGCCCGCGCGCCGGCGCGGCGCGATGCGGCAGGCGTGCAGCGCCTCGGCGCGGAAGACGTTGCCCACCCCCAGCCGGTGGACGGTGTACCCCGCGGGCATGTCCGGCTTCCTCCCGTCGGCGGTTCTGCCGACGACGGCGCGTCGGCAGACCACGACGTTAGGTGGTCCCGGCAGGAGCGGCACACCGAGGCGCGAACCCCCGCGGCGTCCGCACGTCCCTGCGATGACGCCGCCCCTGGCGTCAGCCGGCGGGTGAGGTCCCGTCCTCGAGCGTGCCGGCCAACCGTGTGCCCCGGTGCCGCCGTCGGGCAAACGCCGAAGTCGTAGCCCGGCTTGAGTACCCGCTCCGTCGCGAACTCGACCATGTGCGGGGTACTCGCCTCCCGCGAACTGGGCAGCGATCGCATTGATGACCTCGGCGGCCGATCTCTCGAGGTCAGCTCTAGACAACCATACTAAGTAAGACTAAGTTCGTACTTAGTAAGGCAGAGCATGGTGCTCCGCCGACCGATACCGGGGAGCGCGTGATGGGTGTGCAGCAGTTGAACGGCCGCGAGGCGAGCGGTTCGGCGATCGGGCCGGGAATGATGCGGGCAATCGTGCGCGACGAGTACGGCGACGCCGACGTCCTGCGACTCGCTCAGATCCCGCGCCCGCAGGTCGGCGACGCCGAAGTCCTCGTGCAGGTGCGTGCGGCCGGCGTCGACCGCGGTGTCTGGCACGTCATGACGGGCACGCCGTACCTCGGCCGCCTCGCCTTCGGTCTCCGCCGGCCCAAGAACCCGGTGCTCGGTGGCGACGTCGCCGGCACCGTCATCGCCGTCGGCGCGGCGGTAACCGGGTTCGCCGCGGGGGACGAGGTCTACGGGTGGGGGAAGGGCACGTTCGCCGAGTACACCGTCGTCCCCGAGAAGCGCCTCGCCCACAAGCCGGCCAACCTCACGTTCGAGCAGGCCGCGGTCGTGCCGGTCTCGGCGGCTACCGCCCTGCAGGCCCTGCACGACAACGGTCGCGTCCAGGCGGGCCAGCACGTGCTCGTCATCGGCGCGTCGGGCGGGGTCGGCAGCTACGCCGTCCAGCTCGCCAAGTCCGCCGGCGCGGAGGTCACCGCCGTGGCCAGCGGGGCGAAGCTGGACCTCGTCCGGAATCTCGGCGCCGACCACGTCATCGACTATGCGACCCAGGACTGGGCGGACGGTGCGCGCCACTACGACCTCATCCTCGACATCGCCGGCAACCCCACCCTCGCCCGGCTGCGCCGCGCGCTCACACCGACTGGCACCGCGGTCATCACCGGCGGCGAGGACGGCGGCAAGTTCAGCGGCGGCATGAACCGCCAGTTCCGGGCTCTCGCCCTGTCTCTGTTCGTCAAACAGCGGCTGACCTTCTTCGTCGGCGTGGTCCGGGCCCGCGACCTCGAACGGCTCACCGAGCTCATCGAGGCCGGCAAGGTCAGCCCGAGCCTCGGGGCCACGTACCCGCTCGACCGGGCACCGGAGGCCATTCGTGACCTGACGACTGGCAAGATCCGGGGCAAGGCCGCAATCACCATCTGACCCGGCGTCGTCCGCGTACGGGCTCGGGTTTACCCTGACCGTCCGACTCCCGGACCCGCCGGAACGCACCGTACTCCGGACGCCCGTCGTCGATGGCGGTCCTCGCGACCAATCCGCAGCATGTCGGCGCCGGGAGCTCATCCCGTACTGTCGCAGCGTGGATGTGCTGCGGCGGAACAACGTACGGGTGAGCGGCACGGCTGATGGGCCCACCATGGTGCTCGCCCACGGCTTCGGTTGCGACCAGCAGATGTGGCGCCTCGTCGCCCCCAGCTTCGAGGCGACCCACCGGGTCGTGCTCTTCGATCATGTCGGCGCCGGCGGCTCGGACCTAACCGCGTTCGACAACACCCGTCACGCACGCCTCGAGGGGTACGCCCAGGACGTCGTGGAGATCATCGCCGCCCTCGGCGCCGGACCGGTGACCTTCGTCGGCCACTCGGTGAGTGCCATGATCGGCGTGCTGGCCGCGCGCGAACGCCCGGAGCTGTTCGACCGGCTCGTGCTCGTCGGGCCAAGTCCTCGCTACATCGACGACGGCGACTACCGCGGCGGGTTCACCCAGGAGGAGATCGACGAGCTGCTGGAGACCATGGACGACAACTACCTCGGCTGGTCGGCGCACATCGCCCCGGTGATCATGGGCGTCCCGGACCGGCCGGACCTCGGCGAGGAGCTGACGGCTAGCTTCTGCCGGACGGACCCGACCCTCGCCCGCCGGTTCGCCCGCACCACGTTCCTCTCCGACAACAGGGCAGACCTGCCCGAGGTCCGCACCCCGGCGCTGGTGGTGCAGTGCCGCGAGGACGTCATCGCCCCGTTCGAGGTGGGCGAGTACGTCCGCGACAACCTGCCGAACAGCGACTTCGCCGTGCTCGACGCGATCGGTCACTGCCCGAACCTCAGCGCTCCGGACCAGCTCGTCGCGGCGATGAAGGCGTACCTCCGCACGTGACGGACCGTGCCAGCGCATGGGACGAGGCGCCGTGCGGCCTGCTCACGCTGGCCGAGGACGGCACGGTGCTCGTCGCCAACCGGACGTTCCTGCAGTGGGTGGGGCGGCCCGCCGCCGAGGTAGTCGGACTCGTGCGGCTGAGTCAGCTGCTCTCGGTCGGGGGTCGCATCTACTGGGAGACGCACCTGTCGCCCTTGCTGCACGTCGAGGGCCGGGCCGACGAGGTGGCCCTCGAGCTGCGCGGCCCGCACGGCCGGCTCCCGGTTCTCATGACCGCGGTCGCGGCGACGGACGGCACCGGCGAGATCCGGGTGTCCATCTCCAGCGCCCGCGACCGCTCGCGCTATGAGCGCGAGCTGCTGGCCGCGCGCAAGGACGCCGACGCCGCCGCCCGGCGCACCCGGGTGCTGCAAGAGGTCACCGCGGCGCTCTCGGCCGCAGTGGGCCGGGACGGTGTGGCGGCTGCCCTTCTCGGCGCCGCCCGCCCCCTGGGTGCCCGGGCGGCGACGTGCTGGCTGGCCGACCCCGGGGGCCGGCTGGTTCCGCACTCGGCCACGGGTGAGGGAGTCGAGACGACCCACCTTCCCGCCGGACCCTGGCCGCGCGAGGCCGTGCACCACGAGGGACGGGTCCTAGTCCCCCTCCACGGACAGTCGGCAGTCAGAGGAGTGCTGTCCCTCCTGCCTGACGATGGTGCGGGGGGTGCACCGCCGGATCTGGCGACGCTCACCGCCGTCGGCCAGCAGGCTGGGATCGCGCTGGACCGTGCCCGCTTTTTCGACCGCAGCGCGGCAATCGCGCACCAGCTCCAGCAGGCTCTGCTGACAGCCCCCTTGCCCCAGGACGACCGCTTCGTCGTGAGCACGGCGTACTGGCCGGGGGAGGAGCCCCTGGAGGTGGGCGGCGACTGGCACGACAGCTTCCTCCTCGACGACCACGTGCTCGCCGTCGTCGTCGGCGACATCGTGGGCCGTGGACTCGATGCCGCCATCGCCATGGGCCAGCTGCGCAGCGCCGTGCGGGCGGTCGCGGGTCCCGACGTCGGCCCGGCCCGAGTGCTCGCCGCGCTCGACCCGTTCGTCCGGCGCGTCCCGGCCGCGGCCTTCGCGACACTTGTGTACGGCGAGCTGAACCTGACGACGGGTCGGTTTCGCTTCGCGTGCGCGGGCCACCCGCCACCGATGCACCTGGTGGGCGACGGTACCGCCCGCCTGGTGTGGGACGGCCGCTCCACGCCGCTGGGCCTGAGCGTGCCCGGGCGCGGGCGGACCGAGGCCGCGCTCGACCTCGCGCCCGGCGACAGGCTCCTGCTCTACACCGACGGCCTGGTGGAGCGGCGCGACCAACCCCTGCCGGCCAGGCTGGAGCGGCTCGCCAAGGTCGGCGCCGAGGTGCACTCGCTCAACCCGGACGAGGCGGTGCGCTCACTCACCGAGCGCATGCTCCCGGCCGCCAAGGGGCATGACGACGTCTGTCTGCTCCTGCTCTCCTGGAGCCCAACCAGCTGAGCCGCGCCGCGCCTGGCACCGCGGCCCTCGACGACCATCGGGGCGAAGGATCCACGAGGGTCCGGATGACATGACGGGCCGGGCCCGCGAGACTCGCTCCATGAGCGAGGGTGCCCGGCCCTGGGTGCTGCACGTCGACCTCGACCAGTTCATCGCAGCGGTCGAGATCCTGCGGCGCCCAGAGCTCGCCGGCCTGCCGGTGATCGTGGGCGGGCGCGGCGACCCCACCGAGCGCGCCGTCGTCTCCACCGCTTCCTACGAGGCCCGCGCGTTCGGCGTCGGCTCCGGCATGCCGCTGCGCACCGCCGCCCGCAAGGTGCCCGACGCCGTCTTCCTCCCCGTCGACGCCCCCGTCTACGAGGCGGCCTCGGAGCAGGTGATGGCCACGCTGCGGGACCTCGACGTCGTCGTCGAGGTGCTCGGCTGGGACGAGGCGTTCCTCGGTGCCGTCACCGACGACCCCGAGGGGCTCGCCCACCGCGCCCAGGCCGCCGTGCTGGCCTCCACTTCGCTGCACTGCTCGGTGGGCATCGGTGACAACAAGGTGCGGGCCAAGATCGCCACTGGCTTCGGCAAGCCGCGCGGGGTGTTCCGGCTGACCGCCGACAACTGGTTCGCCGTGATGGGCGATCGGCCCACCCGCGACCTGTGGGGCGTCGGCGCGAAGGTCTCCAAGCGCCTGGCCACCCACGGCATCACCACGGTGCACGAGCTGGCGGCGGCGTCACCGGACGAGCTCGTCGCCGAGTTCGGGCCCCGGATGGGCCAGTGGTACGCCGAGCTCGGCCGCGGCCTCGGACCCGCCGTGGTCGATGACAGCCCGTGGGTGGCCCGCGGTCACAGCCGCGAGACCACCTACCAGCACAACCTCACCACCCCCGAGCAGGTGCAGGCGGCGGTGCGCGAGCTCGCCGCAGCCGTCTTCGAGGACACCGCCCACGAGGGTCGCCCGGTCTTCCGCGTGACGCTAAAGGTGCGGTACGCACCCTTCGTCACCAAGGCCATCGGCCACAAGCTGCCCGCGCCGACCAGTGAGCGGGACGACGTCGTCGCCGCTGCGGTGGAGCTCGCGGACAGGATCGAGCCCGGCCGGGAGATCCGGCTGCTCGGCGTGCGTGCCGAGATGGTCATGCCCGACGACGGCGACCCCGCCGAGCGCACGCCGGTGCGCGGGCGTCTGTAGCCCCGACAGGCCGCCGGCGTGAACATCCGGTGCACCGGTCCGGTGACGCGGAATCCGGTCGTCGGGATCATTCTTCCCACAGGATCTTCACCATTCTTCCACCTGAGATGGTCGGGCGCCGTACTACCGTGAAACCTTCACTGGTGCGTGCCGCCGGCCGCACGACTCCGGAGGAATCCATGACGAAGAACAATCGCACCTATCGCTGGGCGGTCGGAATTGCGCTGTTCACCGCCGCGTTCCTCGTGTGGGCGATCGGTGCCCTCGGTGTTATCGCCTACGAGGGCTTCCGCGGAGACATGATGTATCTGGGAGTCCTCGCCGTCCTGGTCGTGGGAGCCGCCGTCGCCAGGTTCCGGGCACGCGGGATGGCACGTGCACTGTTCGCGACGGCCGTCGCCCAGGCGCTGGTGGCGGTGGTCGCCCTGCTTGCGGGGATGGCGGGGGAGCGCGGCACGTCCGCGCTCGAGATCGTCGGGGTGAACGGCATGTTCGTCGCGTTGTTCTGCCTGTCAGGCTGGGTCTTCCGGCACGCTGCGGCACCCGAGAAGGTCCCGGCGTAGCGAACGGTCCACGTCGGCGGCCTCGCAGCGCTTCCACGTGCGCCCGCCTGCTCGCGAAGGGGGAAGCGATGGACCTGGTCTCGGCCGTGCAGGAGGGCATCACAGACCTGGCGTCCTCCCCGTGGGCGCCGGCGCCGCTCACGTCATGACCCAGAACCCCCTGCTCGTTGCGGTGGTCGGTGTGATCGGGGGACTGATGATGGGCCTGGTCGTCGACAAGCCTCACGCGGTGGTGCGCCGGCGCCGGACCTCCCGGACCTCCCGGACCTGGCGCAGCGCGCTGGAGCAATGCGCTGTGGGGCGGACTGCGATCCCCTCGATGATCATGCCGAAACGCGCGCGTGATCCTTTTCGGGGGTGTCATCTGGGGCTTTACGGCACGCTTGCAATTCAGAGCGGAGGGCCACGGTCGCGGCGTCCGGCAATAACGTGAGCCTTGACTATCCTGATTAGTCGGTTATGGTGGACATATAGCCTGCCAAGTTTTTCCGTGTAATGAATTGCGTCACGCCGAGCGCAGTTTCGGCGCGTGCGCTCGCAAGGGCACCTCGATGTTCGCTCGAATCGCGAGGGCAATTGGCTGAACAATGTGAAGGAGGCAGAAATGGCCTTGAAGGAAGTTCTTCCGACTCCCCCGCGCGGCACCAGGTGGTCCCTCACTCGACGCGAGGACGACGTCACACTGACGCTGCGTGCCCGGGGGCCACGTCGCCGCGTCCTCGCGACCTGGAGCACCGAGGCGTTCTCCGAGCTGACGCCGGACCCCGTCACCGCACTGATGGACGTGGCCACCCAGGTGGCCGCCCGGTTCGATCGCCGGCTCGTCGCGGCGGCGTGACCGACGACCTATCGACGACGTGACCCGACGGATCCGGCCGGAGCGCACGGCCCACCGCAGCGACGGAGCAGAGAGGGATGACAATGGCAGTTCTGACGAAGTCCCGGACCACCGGGAAGCGGACCCGGCACCCGGGTAGGGGAGTGTGGGCACCTGCCGAGCAGGCGCGGACCGCCTCCGGCACCGGCGGTGCGGCGCAGACCCTCCACGGCGGGCCCCCGGCGCACCGGGCAGCCGGACCGGCGGCCGACATCGTGGACGTGTGGGGCGACGCGTCGTTCCCAGCGAGCGACCCACCCGCCAACTGGTGAAGGTGGCCGCGTCAGCGCACCGCCGTGGGCTCGGCCGCCGCCAGGTCGCCCCGCGCCACCGCCGCGGCGAAGTCCGCGAAGTCGTGCTCGTTCAGGTCGGCGTAGGCGTCCGCGAAGTCGGCCACCGCCTGGGGGAGCACGTCGTCGTCGCCGAGGTAGGCGGCGATGGCGATGCGGTCCCCGGACCGGGCGTGCGCGCGGGCGAGCGTCCAGGCGCACAGCCGCCCGTAGAGCCGCATGCCCTCGGGCGCCATCCGCTCCACCTCCACCGCGCCTTTCCAGTCGCGAAGCTGGCGGACGTAGAAGTCGCGGGAGGTGCCGTCGATCCCGGCGACCCGGTCCCAGCCGAGGAACGCGTCCGCGGCGGCCTGCATGATCCGCTGACCGGCGACCACCCGGGCACCCTCGTTCGACTCGGTCGTCGGCCCCAGATGGGCCGCCAGCACCGACGGCTGCGCCTCCTTGACCTGGAGGAACAGCGGGTCGTCGTCGTCCCGTCCGCGTAGCAGCACGATCCAACAACGCGTACCCACGCTTCCGACCCCCACCACCTTCCTGGCCATGTCGACGAAGGTGTAGGAGCGCACCAGCTCCCGGTAGCCGGGCGCCAGCGAGCTCGCGTAGCTGTGCACCATGCCGGTGACAACGTCCTCGATCTGGTCGGCAGTCGCCTCCAGGACGAGGCTCGACACGCGGACCACCAGCGGCGGGGCATCGACGATGTGCCGCTCGCCGTCGACCACCTCGGTCAGCTTTGCCAGGGTGTGCCGGTGGTCGCGCAGACGCGCCTTGGCGATCCCCTTGTCCACCCGCTTGCCGGCGCGCTTGCCGAGCTCACGGGCCATGCGCTGCCGCAGCAGCGCGACATCCACCCGTGTGTACCAGACGTCGAGGTTGCTCATCGCCGCGAAGCCGGCCATTGCGTCGCGGTAGGCGCGCACGCTCTCGACCACCGTGCGGCGGATCTCCTTGCGTCGGAACCCGTTCTGCCGGCCTGCGACGACGAGGCTGGCCGCCAGCCGCTTGAGGTCCCACTCCCACGGGCCGGGCAGCGTCTCGTCGAAGTCGTTGATGTCGAACACCAGAGCCCGCTCGGGCGAGGCGAACATGCCGAAGTTGGACAGGTGCGCGTCGCCGCACAGCTGCGCGGTGAACCCGGACACCGGCGTGCGGGCCAGGTCCCCAGCCATGATGGCGGCGCCGCCGCGGTAGAACGCGAACGGAGAGGTCAGCATGCGGGCGTGGCGGATCGGCACGAGCTCCGGCAGCCGGGAGGGGATCTGCCCGGTGAGGACCGCGACGCCGCCGGGCCGGCCGTCGGTCGGCAGCTCGGCGTGCGACGCCGGGGGGACGCGGGTGCGCGCCTGCCTGCCCGCATCGGCGCGCGCCGCGGGTGAGCCGGGTTCCTGCGATGATCCGTTGCGGGCGCCCATGGCCTTATGGTGGCCCCCCACCGCGGTGATGGCGACCGGTCTGGGGAGGTAAGCACAGCAAATTCCGTCGACCGGCGTCGGTGTGCTGACGCAGACTTGCCCGGTGACCACCCCCATTCCCGAGCCGTCCCTCGACGTGGCTGACACCGCCCCGCCGCCCGTCGCAGGCCCCGACGGTGCCGCCGCGGCCCCGACCGGCGATCCGCGCTGGCGTCGCGACGCCACGATCTTCCTCGGTGGGCAGACGGTCTCGCTGTTCGGCTCGATGCTCGTGCAGTACGCGATCATGTGGCACCTCACGCTCGAGACGCGCTCCGGAGTCGTCATGGCGCTGGCGTCCGTCTTCGGGTTCCTTCCCCAGGCGGTCGTCTCCATCTTCGGTGGCGTGTGGGCCGACCGGCACGATCGCAGGAAGCTCATCATGACCGCCGACGCCGTCATCGCGGCGACGACCCTGGGACTGGCGCTGCTCATGCTCAGCGGCACCTCGGACCTGTGGCTGATCTACGCCACCCTCGCGATCCGGTCCGCCGGCGCGGGGGTGCAGACGCCGGCCGTCTCCGCCCTGCTCCCGCAGATCGTGCCGACGGCCAGGCTCATGCGTGTCAACGGCATCAACGCGACCATCCAGTCGGCGATGATCCTGCTCGCCCCTGCCGTGGCGGCGCTGGTGTACGCCAACTTCTCCATCGTCGCCGTGTTCTTCGTCGACGTGGTCACCGCCTTGATCGGCATCGCCCTGCTCGCCGTGCTGACCGTCCCGCCTCTGGTGCGCGCGACCGACGGCGCGCGGCCGGGATACTTCGACGACCTGCGCGACGGCGTCCGGTACGTGACCACGCACCGCTTCGTCCGCTGGCTGCTCGGGCTCTTCGCGATCGTGTTCGTCCTGGTCGCCGCGCCGTCCGGGCTGACGCCGCTGATGATGGTCCGCACGTTCGGGGAGGAGGTCTGGAAGCTCACCGCCCTCGAGGTGGCTTACGGCGTCGGGATGCTCATCGGCGGCGCGGTCATCGCCGGCTGGGGAGGGCTGAAGAACCGGGTCGTCATGCTCGTGGTTTCGGCGTTCCTCTTCGGAGCGCTGGCCGTCGGGATGGGCCTGGCGACGCACCTGTGGGTCTTCCTGGCCCTGATGTTCGTGCTCGGCCTCGTCGTGCCCGCGTTCTCGACGCCCGCCATGACGGTGCTGCAGGAGACCGTCGAGCCCGAGCGCCAGGGCCGTGTGTTCGGCTTCGTCGGCGTCGTCATGGCGGTGTCCATGCCGCTGGGCATGGCGATCTTCGGCCCGCTGGCCGACCGGTTCTCCGTGGAGTCGCTGCTCGTCGTCTCGGGGGTGCTGATGTTCCTGGTGACGGCGCTGGCCGTGGCGCTGCCCTCGGGACGGCGTGCCATCGCGGAAGGCGTGGCCGCCGTGACCGCTGAGCCTCCGACCGCCGTCGCCGCCGAGCCTTCGACCGCAGTCGCCGACTGAACCAGCGAACGCCACCACGTACCCGAACGGCGGTCGCGGGATCTCGCACACCCCCTTGACATGTGACCAAACGGTCACATAATTGTGTCGTGGACGAGGTGTTTAAGGCGCTGGCCGACCCGACGCGGCGGCAGCTCCTCGACGAGCTCTTCCGCCAGGACGGACAGTCCATGACAGCGCTCGAGCAGCGCTTCGAGATGAGTCGCTTCGGGGTGGCCAAGCACCTGAAGCAGTTGGAGGAGGCCGGCCTCGTCGTCGCCCGACGTCGAGGCCGCGAGAAGCTGCACTTCCTCAACCCGGTTCCGATCCGCCTCATCCACGACCGGTGGGTGAGCAAGTACGCCGAGCCCTGGACGGCGACGCTCAGCGGGCTCAAGAGCAGGCTGGAGACTCCGATGGAGAAGGTCTTCGAGATCTACATCCGCACCACGCCCGAGCGCCTCTGGGAGGCAATCACCGACGGCGAGACACGCGCCAAGTACAACTTTGGTGCCCAGGTGACGTCCGACTGGGCGGTCGGCTCACGACTGGAGATGGGCCACCCCGCCTCCGACGGCCTCCTCGGCGAGGGCGAGGTCCTGGAGGTCGACCCGCCCCGCCGCCTCGTGCACACGCTGCGCGCGCTGTGGGGCGACGACGTCAAGGAGGAGGGTTTTTCCCGCGTGACGTGGGAGATCGAGCAGGTGGCCGACTCCTGCCGCCTCACACTTACGCATGACCAGCTCCGCGACGGCGCCAACGACCAGCTCTACGGCGGCTGGCCGATGATCCTCTCCGGGCTGAAGACCTGGCTGGAGACAGGACAGACGCTGACCACGCCCGGCTCCCTCATGTACGCCGACCAGTAGAACCGCAGCGGGTCCCGGCACGCCGGGACCCGGGGGTGCCGCCGTCGTCCATCGCGAGCTACGGGCGACGGCGGGCGCGCCTCATATGTCGTCGTGGTCGCGGGCGCCGCAGCACTCGCAGAAACCGCCGACGACGAGGGTGGGCCCCGCGGAGTCGTCGCACCAGGCGCGGGCGCAGTCGGCCAGCGGGTCGATCGCACCGTCGGTGCGGTCCCACATGGTCAAGGTGGCGACCTCGAGCTCAAGCTCGACGTCCAAAGCGATGGCGGTCATGACGTCCCCCTCCTATCGGTCCTGCACGTGGTTCCACGATGGACCACGCCACTGACATCGGCCGGGACCGACGCGGTCGCCGGTGGATCCGGCAGGCGTTCTCGCGGACGCCCGTCGCCGTTGACCACGCGCCTGGGGCGGGAGGACGCTGGTGGGCGGAGGTGGTGGCGCGTGTCGTTCGAGCGCCGGATGAGGCGTCAGGGCAACGCGATCGGGCGGTGGGTGCATCACGCGTTCAAGGGTCGGCTCGACGCGTTCGGTGACCAGGCGGTGCTTATGGTCACCTCACCCGGACGGCGCACCGGGAAGCCCCGGTCGACCATGGTCCGCTACCTCGACCATCACGGCGGCTACCTCGTGTGGGGCACGGGTAGCGGCTCCCCAACGGACCCGGACTGGTTCCGCAACCTGCGCGCGACAACCCGTGCCGTGGTCGAGATCGGCACGATGCCGGAGGAAGTCATTCCTAGGGAGCTCCTCGGCACGGAGCGTGACCGGGTGTGGCGCGAGGTCGTGCTGGTGCGGGCCCCCGGAGTCGCGAAGTACGAGGCGAAGGCAGGCCGCGTGATCCCGGTCGCGCACCTCCGCCCCGCCTCCTCACCGGGACGGTCCCGCCCTAGCTGAGCTGGCCGGGTCCTACCCCGACAGTCAGAGGCGCTCGCGCAGCCAGGCGAAGTCGGCCGCGTGCTCCTCGGCCCCGCCGGGCGTCTCGACCACCACCGGCGCACCCGCGGCACGCACCACCCCGGCGAGCCCGTCGGCGTCGATGCTGCCGGCCCCGAGGTTGGCGTGGCGGTCCGCGCCGGAGTCGAACGCGTCGCGGCTGTCGTTGAGGTGGACCAGGTCGATCCGGCCGGTGATGGCACGCACCTGCTCCACGACGCTGCCCAGCTCGTTCCCGCCGGCGTGTGCGTGGCAGGTGTCCAGGCAGAACCCGACCTCGTCGAAGCCCTCCGCCTGCGAGATCGCGTCCCACAGCCGCGCGATCCGGTCGACGTGGCGCGCCATGGCGTGGTTGCCGCCCGCGGTGTTCTCGATGAGGAGCGGGACCTTGATGTCGGTCTGGTCCACGGCCTTGCGCCAGTTGTCGAAGCCCTTCTCCAGCTCGGCGTCGGAGCCGACGTGCCCGCCGTGGATGATCAGGCCCTTCGCGCCCACCTCGGCGGCGGCATCCATCTGCTGCTGGAGCAGCTTGCGGCTGGGGATCCGGATCCGGTTGTTCGTCGTGGCGACGTTGAGGACATACGGGGCGTGCACGTACAGGTCGATGCCTGCCTCCTCGGCGGCCGCGCGCAGGGCGGCCGGGCCGCCGTCGAACGCGACCTGGGGCTTCTTCCAACCCTGCGGGTCGCCGATGAAGAACTGGCTCAGCGCGGCGCCGCGGGCCTGGCCCGCGGCGACCGGGTCGTCGTGGCGCACGTGGGCGCCGATGCGCAGGGTCGTCGCGGTCACGGGAACAGGAGGCGTCGCAGTCATGCGCCCAGCCTAAGCAGGGGCCGCCAACCTGGTCACGGTGCCGATTCGGCTGCCGTCGGCGATAATCGAGGGTGCCCAAAAGAGTGCTCGGTGACCGGTACGAGCTCGACAGACGCCTCGGCCGTGGCGGTATGGCCGAGGTGTGGCGCGGCATCGACCGCGTTCTGGCGCGGCGGGTCGCGGTCAAGACGTTCAGCCTGGCCGATGCCGCTGACCCAGCTCTGAGCGACATGGTGAACCGGGAGGCGATCGCCACCGCGGCCCTCGAGCACCCGGACATCGTCACCGTGCACGACGCCGGCGTCGACGGCGACACCGCCTACATCGTCATGGAACGGCTGCGCGGGCGAGACCTCGCGGCCGTGCTGAGCGACGGCCCCCTGCCGCTCGCGGAAGCGCTTCGCATCGCCGGCCGGGTGGCCGGCGCGCTCGCCGCGGCACATGCCGTGGGCATCGTGCACCGGGACGTGAAGCCCGCGAACATCCTCATCGACGACAGCCGGGTGATGGTGGTCGACTTCGGGATCGCCGCGTTCGAGTACCAGCCGGTCACGTCCCTCGCGGAGGAGGGCACCACCCACGGCACCGCCGAGTACATGGCACCGGAACAGGCTCGCGCCGAGAGCGCCACACGCAGCACGGACATGTACTCCTTCGGCTGCCTGCTCACGGCGCTGATCGCGGGCCGGCCGCCCTTCACGGGTGCGCGGCCCGAGGCGATCCTGCACCAGCACGTCTTCATCGACCCACCGCGGCTCGCCCAGCTCAGCCCCGGCGTGCCGGAAGCGCTGGACGTCCTCGTGTCCATGCTCCTCGCCAAGGACCCCGACGGCCGGCCGTCCGCGGAGACGGTCGTCGAGGTGCTCACCGAGGTCGCGGCCCGGCTAACGGGCGAGGCAGCCGGCATGGCGCCGGGGTCGGGCTGGCCAGGCTCGCTCGGCGGGACGTTCGACGCCCCGACTGCGGCGCCGGAGGTCATCACGGCCTCCGCGGAAGCGCTCACCGCGGCGGCGGACGTCATTACCGCCGCGGCCGATGCCATCACAGCGGCGACGGAGACTCACCGAACCCCCTGACCGGACCGGGGCCCGGTGCGCCCTTCGTGCCTGCAGCTGCGCCGGGGCGCACCTGAGGGAGGTGGCGCAGGACCCGGGCGACGATCGTGCCGACGACGAAGGGGCGGACCGGGAGCATCCCGGTCCGCCCTCCTCGGCGATTGTCCGCCGATCAGGCGTGGGCCCATCGGGCCCGAGCCGATCAGGCGTTGGCGCCCACCGGGGAGAACTGACCCGCGCGGACGGCCTCCATGGCCTTGGTCCAGGCAGTCAGCTGCTCGACCATCGGCTCGACGGCGGCGGTGGCCGGCTCGGTCGGGGTGAACACCGAGAAGTTCTCGAAGTCGGTGAACAGGGACATCAGGACGGCGTTGCGCACGTGCGCGACCTGCATCTCGGAGAGGATGCCGCGCAGGTGCTCGACGGCGCGGGCGCCGCCGGCGGAGCCGTAGGAGACGAACGCCGCAGCCTTGTTGTTCATCTCGGGAGCGAGGTAGTCCAGCGCGTTCTTCAGGGCGCCGGTGATGGAGTGGTTGTACTCGGAGACCACGAACACGAAGCCGTCGAACTCGGCCATCTTCGCGGACCAGCGCTGGCCCTCGGCGGACTGCGCGGGACCGTAGGACGGCGGCATGGCCTCGCCCCAGACGGGCAGGTTGAAGTCGGCGATGTCGACGATCTCGAACTCGGCGTCCGAGCGACGGTCTGCGATGGACTTGACCCAGTTGGCGACGTTCAGGCTCTGACGGCCGGGGCGGACACTGCCGGTGACGATGGCGATCTTGGTCATGACACTCCTGTGGTGGATCGATGCTCGCGGCTCGCAGTCGCGAACCCGTTCACCACATGCAAATGCATGAAAGTTCAAATAGATTCCGGACGCTGCTGTGTGCCTAGTCACACCGTGGCGTCCGGGGTCTGGGGCTCAGGTCCGGGGTCCGGGGGTCTCGGGGTGCCCGCCCCCTCGCCCCGCCCGCCGGACCTAGCGCCCGCGCGGCTTGAGCCGCACGTTCGGCAGCTCAGGGGCAGGCAGGGGCCCGCCGTCGTAGCCGGTGACGCGGCCGAACCGGGCGACGCCGTCGGCCTCGCCGGCGATGGCCGCCTGCCACTGGGCCCGGGCCTGGACGATCTCCTCGTGGGTGCGGGTGACGAAGTTCCACCACATGAGGACCTGCTCGCCGAACGGGACGCCGCCGATGAGGACGGCGCGCACGGGGGTGTCCCCGGACTCCAGCACCAGCGTCCCGGTGCCGGGTGCGAGGTAGGCGAGCCATGCGGGCGGTACCGCCGTCCCGGCGACGGTGAGGTCGCCGTCGTCCACCAGCACGCCGTGCTCGAAGGCCGCGTCCACCGGCAGGTGCACCGTGGTCCGCGCCGGGATGTCGACCTGGGCGGCGACGAGCGGGGTGTAAGCCCGGGCAGGCGAGGCGACCCCGCCGAGGGTGCCCATGAACACCCGCACGCTCGCGTCGTCCACGTCGAACGTCGGCAGCTCGGGGACGTGCTCGAACGCGCGCTCACCGTCCCGGTCGGCATCGGGCAGCGCGGTCCACAGCTGCACGCCGTGGAGCCGGCCCTGGGTGGGGAACCGGGTGAGAGTGGCCTCCTCGGAGTGCCAGATGCCGTGGCCGGCGGTCATGAGGTTGAGCTGGCCGGGCTCGATGGTCTGGACGGAGCCGAGCGCGTCCTGGTGCAGGACCTTCCCGGTGAAGAGCCAGGTGACCGTCTGCAGCCCGGTGTGCGGGTGCGGGGCCACGTCCATGCCTCCGGAGGCGGCGATCTCGTCGGGTCCGTAGTGGTCGGCGAAGCAGAACGCCCCGATGAGGGAACGCTGCCGCGACGGCAGGGTGCGGCGCACGGTCATCGCCCGCGGACCGCCGAGCGGGACGTCCCGGGGCTCGATCAGCTCCACCGCGGGGGTGCCCGGCCCGGCGACGCAGACCTGCTCCTGAGGGCGCGCCTCGAGGTTCGTCATGGCAGCAGCGTAGGCAACACGCGTCGGTGGCTCACGGCTCACGGCTCACCGCTCGTCGCGTGCGGCCGGCGCCGACCCGCCCGCGCGCCGGGCGGCGTCGAGCTCGGCGATCAGGGTCCGGGCGTCGTAGGGGCCGACGTGCCGGCGCATGCCGATGAAGAAGGTCGGCGTGCCGCGCGCGCCGCTGGCCTCGGCGTCGGCGACGTCCTCACGGATCCGCTCCGCATGGTGCTGCTCATCGACGTCGTGGAGGAACGCGTCCACGTCCAGCCCCAGGTGGCCGGCGTAACCGGCCAGGTCCTCCAGCTCGAGCTGGTCCTGGTGGGCGAAGAGCAGGTCGTGCATCTCCCAGAAGCGGCCCTGCGCGCCGGCGGCCTCCGCCGCCGCGGCCGCGAGCTCGGCGTGCGGGTGGACGTCGGGCAGCGGCAGGTGCCGCAGGACGTAGCGGAGGTCGTCGCCGAAGTGCTCGCGCACCTCCTTGGCCACCCCGGTGGCGCGGGCGCAGAAGGGGCACTCGAAGTCGGCGTACTCCACCAGCGTCAGCGGCGCGTCGGCCGGCCCGAGGAGATGGTCGCGGTCTTCGTCCACCGGCCGGCACAGGACCATAGGCAGCCCGGCCGACGTCTCCCCGTGCAGCACCGCGGCCAGCCGGAACACCACCCAGCCCAGGGCGATGGCGAGGACGACGGCGAGCAGCACCCCGACGGTCGCCTCGTCCTGGAGCTCGGCCGAGTCGAAGGCCAGCCCGATGATCAGGAGCGACACGGTGAACCCGATGCCGGAGAGCGCCGCGCCGCCCAGCACCTGGCCCGGCCCCACGCCCTGGGGGAACGAACCCAGCCGGAAGCGCGCGCCGAGGAGGGCGGACCCACCGATGCCCACGAACTTGCCCACGACGAGGCCGACCGCCACCCCCCACGTCACCGGCGAGGTCAGCGCCTCACCGAGCAGCCCGCCGCGCAGGTCCACCCCCGCGTTCGCCAGCGCGAATAGGGGCACGATCACGTAGCCGGTCCAGGGGTGCAGCACGATCTGCATGCGCTCGTTCACGGGCACCGCCCGGGCCAGCGCCGCCTGCGCCGAGCGGCCCACCTCGGCGAGGGGTGACTGCCGGAAGGCGCGGAAACGTAGCGCCGCCCCCTCCACCTCCTCCCGTCGTGGGGCGAAGGCCGGGATCAGCAGACCGGCCACCATTCCGGCGATCGAGGCATGCAGCCCGGAGGCGACCGTCGCAGCCCACACGGCCAGGGCGGTCAGCGCGTACGGCCAGGTCCGCCACACCCCCCACCGGTCCAGGGCCACCAGCGCCAGCACGCCGGCCCCGGCAAGAACGAGCGCGGGGGTGTGGAGCGTCCCGGAGTAGACGACGCCGATCACCGTCACCGCCACGATGTCGTCGACCACGGTGAGCGTGAGCAGGAAGACTCGCAGCTGGGTGGAGGTGGCCGGCCCGACCAGCGCCAGCGCGCCGAGCAGGAAGGCCGTGTCCGTCCCGATCACCACGCCCCAGCCGCTCGCCGCCTCCCCGGACGGGGCGATCAGGAGGTAGAGCAGGGCAGGGACCACCATCCCGCCCACGCCGGCCACCACCGGGAGCACCACCCGGCGGCGCCGGGTGAGCTCGCCCACCGCCAGGTCTCGGCGCACCTCCAGACCGATCACGAAGAAGAACACGGCCATCAGGCCGTCGTTGATCCAGTGGCCCAGGTCCATCTCGAACACCGCGTCCCCAGCGCTGACCGACACCGAGGTTCCCCACAGGGCGTCGTAGCTCGCCGACCAGGGCGAGTTCGCCCACGCGAGGGCGACGACGGCGGCCCCCACCAGGAGCAGCGCGCTCCCGGACTCGGTGGCCAGGAACCGGCGGAGCGGACCGGAGAGCTGTCCGGACAGCTGCCGTCGCCGCGTCTGCCCCGCTGCGCGGGCGCTCGTGGTCACCTCGCACAGGCTACTGAGACGTCTCCGCGACGCGAGCTACGGCGACCCCTCGCGGGGGCGATCCGCCCGGCGTAGGGTGCCGCGTGGTGACAGAGCCACCCCCTCCAGGCTCGACCCGGCCCCTCGACATGGCCGGCGCCTGCGTCGGCGCGATGCAGCGCCCGTCCGCCCCACCGGGGGCCATCAGCACCCGAGACTTTCCGGACTCGGTGAGCACGAGCGGCGCCCGCCGCCGGGTGCGCGAGGAACTCACAGTTCAGGGAACGCACGACCCTCTCCCGCGGCGTGCGGCCCGCCCCCACGAGAGAGCAATCATGAGAAGAGTTCGAGCCGCGGTGCTGGGCGCCGCCCTCGTCATCCCACTGTCACTGGCGCTGCCCAGCGCCGTCGCCGACGAACGGTCCAGACACGACGACGACGTCGTGCCGGCCGGCGAGGAGGACTTCGACCGGTCGGTGCTCACGACCGATCTGTCCGACCCCTTCGAGGTCACCTACGGCCCGGACGGGAACATCTGGGCCACCGAGCGCACCGCCGGCCGGGTGACCCTGGTCGACCCGGACTCGGGCGAGAAGACCACGATCCTCACCATCGACGACGTCCTCACCACCCCCGGCGAGCAGGACGGCCTGCTGGGCATGGCGCTGCACCCGGACCTGCTGAAGAAGCACAAGAACCAGTACGTCTACCTCGCCTACACCTACGAGGCCGACGGCACGGGCCCCGAGGGCGAGGACATCAACCGGCGCACCCGGATCGTGCGGTACACCTACGACGACGACGCCCAGCAGCTCGTCGAGCCGAAGGTCCTCATCGAGGACCTCATCGGCAGCGACGACCACAACTCCGGCCGCCTGGTCTTCCGGCCCGACGGCACCCTGCACTACACCATCGGTGACCGCGGCAACCTGCAGGACCACAACGCCTGCAAGGTGAACCAGGCTCAGCGGCTGCCCACCGCTGAGGAGATCAAGGGCGAGGACTGGACCGCGTACCAAGGCAAGACGTTGCGCCTGAACCTGGACGGCACCATCCCGAAGGACAACCCCAAGCTCAACGGGGTGCGCAGCCACATCTTCACATACGGGCACCGCAACCCCCAGGGGCTCGTGGTCGGCCCCGGGGACCGCATCTACTCCTCCGAGCAGGGGCCCAAGAGCGACGACGAGCTGAACCTCCTCGAGGCGGGTGGCAACTACGGCTGGCCGAACGTGGCCGGCTTCAAGGACGACCAGGCCTACGTCTTCGGGAACTGGGCGGCGTGGGAGGACTGCACCCCCGAGCAGTACAACGCGTTCGAGATCCCCGACCAGGTGCCCCAGATGGCCGAGCACGAGTTCAACGCCCCGAACTTCGTGCCGCCTCTGCGCACCTTCTACACCGTACCCACGGGCACCGATTTCAGTGCTGAGCCGTGCGAGGCTCCGCTCTTCTTCATCTGCTACCCGACAGTCGCCCCCTCCAGCCTCGACTGGTACGAGGCCGACGCCATCCCCGGGTGGGAGAACTCCTTCCTCATGCCGACGCTGAAGCTCGGCACGCTCTTCCGCCTGCCCGTCCTCGACGACAACGGCCGAGGCAAGGGCCACGACGACGCCGCCCGCGTCATCGACGGCGGGCTGCCCCTGTTCGTCAGCCAGAACCGCTACCGCGACACCGCCATCTCACCGGACGGCGGGACCATCTACGTCGCCACCGACTCCGGCGGTCTCGTGCGCGACCTCGACACCGGGGCCTCCACCGACGTCCTCGCGGACCCGGGCGCCATCCTCGCGTTCCGGTACACCGGCGCCGACTGAGGGAGAGGTCAGGCGCGTGGCGTGCGGTCGTCGAACGGGTCGACGATCCGCACGCCACGCAACGTGCTGCCCGTGGACAGGTCCTCCGGCGGGCCATGTCTCCGTTTCGCACCCCTCGACCGCCGTCAGGGGTTCGACGATGACGTGAGGTCACGGCGCATGACAAGGCGGGGCAGCTTGCTCGCCACCGCATCCGTCGTGCCGATCACCCGGAACCCGGCCCTCGCGAACATCGAACGTGTGCCGACGAAGGCCATCGTGGTGTCCATGCGCCCGGGCGGGTCCACGGGGTGCGCCTCGACGGCCGGTGCGCCCCGCGACGCCGCGTAGGCCACCGCGCCCTCGATGAGCGGTCGGGTGACGCCCTGCTTGCGGTGGCCGCTCCGGACCACGACGCACACGATGCTCCACACCGCGACGTCGTCGACCGGGCGGATGAGCTTCGACCCGGCCAGCCGGGGGATCTCGGCACGCGGGCCGATGTTGCACCAGCCGACGGGCACGCCGTCGAGGTAGGTCACCACGCCGGGCGGGTGCTTTCGCGCACACAAGGTGCGCATCGCCTGCTCGCGGTCGCCGCCTCCGAGCTCCTCGATGTCCTTCGGGCGGAGCCGGTGGGAGAGGCACCAGCAGTGCGTCGCGCGCCGGTTGGGGTTGATGACGTCGGCGAAGTCCTCGAAGCGGTCGAGGGTCACGGGATGCGTCTCCCAGGTCATGTCTCCACTGAACCACCGGGCATCGACGGCGCCCACCCGTGGCTCCTGCCTCTGCCACGCCGTCGGCCTATGAGTCGGCCTATGAGGTCGCGCTCCACCCGTCAACACGCCGGCCCCGCCCTGGTAGTACTTTCCTCAGGCTATGCCTGAGCGATGTACTACCAGCCCCGAGACCTCCGCCGAGACCTCCGCCGAGACCTCCGCCGAGACCTCCGCCGAGCGGCTCCGCCGTCGCCAATAGGCTGCGCGCATGCAGAGGAACGGGACAGGCCGGCTCCAGGTGGTGTGCGGGCCGATGTTCGCGGGAAAGTCCGAGGAGCTGCTGCGACGGGTGCGCCGTGCCCAGCTGGCCGGGCTCGCGGTCGAGGTGGTCAACCATGCGCTGGACGAGCGGCACGGCGCGGGCCAGGTGGCCTCCCACTCGGGGCTCAGCGTCCCGTCCCGGTCGGCGCCCGACGTCCGCTCGCTGGTGGAGCTTGTCGGCGGTCGTGAGTTGGACCTTCTCGCGATCGACGAGGCGCAGTTCTTCGGCACGGACCTCGTCCCGGCGGTCGGTGAGCTGGTGCTCGCGGGCACCACCGTCGTCGTCGCCGGGCTGTGCGTGACGTTCGACGGCCGTCCCTTCGAGCCGCTGCCCTCGCTCATGGCCCTTGCCGAGGACGTGACCAAGCTGACGGCGGTGTGCGCCGTCTGTGGGGAGGATGCCGCGTTCCATCAGCGGGTGCGTCACGGCGAGGTGGGCGATTCCCGTGTCCCGGCCGCCGAGCATGTCGGCGGGATCGAGGCGTACCAGGCCCGGTGTCGGCGACACCTCGACGTGCGCCACGACGCGGAACCCGCCTGACGTCGCTGCGAGAACGACCGGGCGGCTACAGCGATGCCGCGGCTACAGCGATGCCGCGACTACAGTGACGCCGCGGCCTCGACGAGGATCCCGCGCAACCAGTCCTTGAACGCCTCGTCGGTGACCCAGGGGTTCCACACCATGTCGATGCCGAGGCTGGGGACGGGGAGCGGGAACTCCTCGATGCGCAGGTCGAGGTAGCTGCTCATGACCGAGGTGATCCGGTACCGGTGCACGGCCACCCCGCCCGCGTCCGAGATCAGGTGCGGGATCAGGAGGTTGTCCGAGACCCGGTCGCGCACCGTGTACGCCACCTTCTGCTCGTCCAGCGCCTCGTACGGGCGGGAGCGGCCGGGCTCGTCGAAGATGACGTGGGGCAGTGTGGCGAGCAGCTCGAGCGCGCTGGCGTCCCTGGGGGCGCTCGAGTTGGTGATGACGACCCACCGGTCGTCGTACAGGTGCTCGCGCGGGTAGGGCGAGGGCGCCTCCTCGGACAGCAGCAGCACGTCGGCCCGGTCCTCGGTGAACTGCGCGGTCGACCCCATGGTCGTGGTGCGCAGCCGCAGCGTGGCGTGCGGTGCGCGCTCGGCGATCAGCCGCGCGATCGCGCTGCCGATGACGAGCGCCTTGCTGGTCGTCATAGCCACGCTGACCACGCGGCTGTCCACGGCGGGGTCGAAGGGCGAGGGGCTCACGATCTGCGCGGCCTGGTTCAGCACGCGTCGCAACGGCAGCAGGAGTGCGACGGCCCGCGGGGTCAGGGTCATCCCGCTGCCGTTGCGGACGATGAGCTCGTCACCGAGCAGGCGCCGCATGCGGCGCAGCGCGTGACTCATGGCGGGCTGCGAGAGACCGACCGTGGCCGCCGCCCGGGTCACCGAGCGCTCCTCGAGCAACGCCAGGAGCGGCACCAGCAGGTTCAGGTTGACCGAGGCCAGCCGCGCCAGCTCGGCGTCCGACGCGGCGTCGTCCAGGGCGCTATCCATGGCGCAGCGTGATGTGTAGCGGGCTGAGGGCCGTCCCCGCCTCGTACTGCCCGCCGAGCAGCAGCCGTCCGTGGCCGGTCAGCGACGCCGTCGCTGTGAGCGTCCCGGTCCCGTCGGACGCGCTCAGCCTGCTGGCGTCCACGGCGAGGTCGGCGAACGGCAGCCACTTGCCCGGGTCCCGGGCGCCGCGCTCGCGAACGAGCAACGTCCCCGCCCCGCTGCTCAGCGTGACCCGCGGCTCGCGCAGCTCGACGTCCAGCATGCCCCAGTGCCCCGTGAGCCGAACGGCGCCGAGGAACTGGAAACCGCCCTCGGGGGCTTCGAGATCGCCACCGCCACCGAGGTTGCCGGGTTCGCCGCTCACCACGGCCTCGTAAGACGGGAAGAAGAAGCCGTCCTCGGAGCGTGACGCGGGCGCGAGGGCCTCGACCTTCCCGTCGTCGAGGGCCTCGACGTAGGACATCAGGCTGTCCCTGACCGCCCATGTCAGTCCCGGCGTCGTCGCCACGTGCGCTCCCGTTGGTGCGGTCCACGGTCCGGAGACTCCGGACTCCGTGAGCACTCTGCTATCGACCGCGTTGTTCGTCAAGCGAATGGGATCACCCCATCGGCATTCGGCGGATGCATGATCCGCGGCCTCTCGGTGCGGCAGTTCGGGCGTCATTCACATGGTGCATGGACAACATGACGAGGAGTCATTTGCCTGACACTGTGTCAAGCCACACACTTCTATGTAAAGCAGGGTCGGCAACGCCGCCACCACGCCAACTCAGCGGAGAGAGACCATGAAGATCATCCTTGACCGCCCACGCTGCGAGGGCCACGGCCTGTGCGAGGAGGCCGCGCCGCGGCTGATGCACCTCGACGACGACGGTGAGCTCGTCCTGGACGTCGAGGACGTCGAGGAGGTCTCCGACATCGACGCCGCCAAGGCCGCCGTCCGTGTCTGCCCGGTCGCTGCGCTGAAGATCGCATGACCGCGCCCCGGCTCGAGCGCGTCGTCGTCGTCGGCAACGGCATCGCCGGCCTCACCGCGAGCGACTCGCTGCGTGCCGCCGGGTTCGACGGCGAGCTCACCGTGGTCGGCGACGAGCGCCACGCGCCCTACAGTCGGCCGGCGCTGTCGAAGGCCGCGCTGCTCGACCTCGGCGAGGAGATGTCCGCCCACCATCTGCCCGAGCCGTCCCACGGCGCGACCGAGATCCTCGGGGTGAGCGCGGCGGGCCTGGACGTCGCCCGCAGGACCGTGCTGCTCGACGACGGCACCGACCTGCCGTACGACGGCGTCGTCATCGCCACGGGCTCGCGCGCCCGACGCCTCGGGACCGGTCGGGAGGCCAGGTCTCACGAGCTGACGCTGCGCGGCCTCGACGACGCCCTCGAGCTGCGGCGCCGCATCGCGACCAAGCCGTCCGTGGTCGTCGTCGGCGGCGGCGCCCTGGGGATGGAGATCGCCTCCGGCTGCCTCGCCGCCGGGTGCGAGGTCACCCTCGCCGCGCCCGTGCCCCCGCTTGTCCAGCAGCTGGGGAACTACCTCTCCGACGTGTTCGTTGCCGCCGGCCTACGGCACGGGCTGAGGATCGTGTCGGCCCAGGCGGTCGACATCTGCGGCGCCGGCGGGCACGCGGCGGTGGTGCTAGCAGACGGCTCGGTCCTCGAGGCCGAGCTCGTGGTCAGCGCCGTCGGCGACGTGCCCAACCTCGAGTGGCTGGCCACGAGCGGGCTTCTCACCGACGGCCGGCTCGAGGTCGACACCCGTGGCCGCGTCCGGCCAGACGTCGTGGCCGCCGGTGACGTGGCGACCTTCGCCACCGCACGCGGGCCTCGCCGGGTCCCGCTGTGGACCAGCGCCATCGAGCAGAGCAAGATCGCGGCGCTCGGGCTGGTCCAGGGGGACGAGGCCCCGGAGCTGAACTTCCAGCAATATTTCTGGACCGAGCAGTTCGGGCTCAGCCTCAAGGCCTGTGGCTTCATGCCGGTGAACGGGGCCCCCGAGGTGGTCGACGGCAACCCGTACGACGGCGCGGCACTTCTGCGCTGGTCCCACGACGACGGCTCCGGCACCGCCGTCGCCTTCAACTACCGGATCCCCGTGCCCAAGCTGCGCCGCCTGAGCGCCGCTACCCCCGTGGCCGTGCCTGCCTGAATTTCTCTCCCGACCCGACGACTTCCCGACGGCGCGAAACCCTCCCGCCTTCGCCTCCACCGAACCCCGAGGTGCCTGATGACCGTTGAAACGATCGCCACGTCCGATATCGACCTCTTCACCGACGAGGTCCTGGCCGACCCTTACCCGCACTTCGCGAAGCTTCGCGAGCAGGCCGCCGTCGTTCGGCTCGAGAAGAACGGCGTGTGGGCGCTGACCCGCTACGGCGAGATCCGTGACGCGCTTGCCAACTGGGAGGTGTTCTCCTCCAACTACCTCGCCTTCAACGACGCCATGAACGAGGCGCTGCAGGGCACGTCCCTGACGACGGACCCGCCGGAGCACACGGCGCTGCGCGCGGCCCTGACCGAGAACCTCACCCCGCGCGCGCTGCGCGGGATGAAGGCCGACATCGACGCCAAGGCCGACGCCATGGTCGCGCGGCTCGTGGAGCAGGGGTCTTTCGACGCGATCGACGACCTCGCACGCGCGCTGCCGCTGCAGGTCGTCGCCGACCTCATCGGCGTCCAGGACGACATCAGGGCGAAGATCCTGGGGTG
Organism: Georgenia yuyongxinii; assembly: GCF_006352065.1. Taxonomy (NCBI): domain Bacteria; kingdom Bacillati; phylum Actinomycetota; class Actinomycetes; order Allobogoriellales; family Allobogoriellaceae; genus Georgenia; species Georgenia yuyongxinii. The sequence goes on from NZ_CP040915.1 coordinate 187,253, forward strand.
GGGTGAGGCGGCGTTCAACGTGCTCGGCCCGATGAACCAGCGCACCATCGACAGCTTCCCGATCGCGGGCGAGATGTTCGAGTGGTCGCTGCAGGTCAAGGCCTCGGACCTGGCCGAGGGCAGCATGGGCCGCGCCATCTTCGACGCCGGCGAGCGCGGTGACATCCCGCTCGAGAGCTGCGGGCACATCATCCACCAGTACGTCGCGGCCGGCATGGACTCGACGATCGCGGCCATCGGCAACGCCATCCACCAGCTCGCCACGCACCCGGACCAGTTCGACCTCATCCGTGAGGACCCGTCGCTGATCCCCTCCGCGTTCAACGAGGTGCTGCGCTACGAGTCCCCGGTCCACGCCTTCGCTCGCCTCGTCAAGCAGGACGTCGTCGTCGCCGGGCAGCTGATCCCCGCCGGGGACCGGATCGCCGTCCTGTACGGCTCCGGCAACCGCGACCACCGCCACTACGAGGACCCCGACACCTTCGACGTGCGGCGCAACCCGATCGACCACCTGTCCTTCGGGTACGGCGTGCACGGCTGCGCCGGACAGGGACTGGCCCGCCTCGAGGCGTACGGCGTGATCGCCGCGCTCGCCCGCCGGGTGAAGCGGATCCACGTGGGGGAGGGCGAGCGTCACATGAACAACATGATGATGGCTCTCGGCAAGCTCCCCGTGCTCGAGGTCGAGCGCGCCTGACCCCTCGCTCCCACCCGCGAGATGTCAACTTCTCCGCGAGATGTCATCGGTGTGACATCTCGCGGAGAAGGCCCTGACAAGTCGCGGCATGTCCGACGAGCTCACTGCGTCACCACGAACCCACCCGTCTCGGCGGGGGCCAGCTGCCCGGCTGGTCGGGCAGGCGGACGAGCTGCGCTGGCGAGGAGCCCGCGCAGCTCTTCCGCGCAAGCGGACGCCATGGCCAGCGCGAAGCCGCGAGCATCGTCGGCGGCGTCCGGAAGCTCCGGCACCACCTGGTGGACGATGCCCGCCGCCAGCAGGTCGTACGCACTCACACGCTGGCTTCGGGTCATCTCCGCCGCATGGTCGACGTCATGGTGAACGATCACGCTCGCCCCCTCGGGCGGTAGCGGCGAGAGCCAGCTGTGCTCCGCGGCGATGACCCGCTGCGCGGGCAACAGCGCGAGCGCGCCGCCGCCGCACCCCTGGCCGAGGAGGATTGCCACGCTGGGCACGCGGAGCCGTGACATGTCGGCGAGGCACCTGGCGATCTCCCCGGCCAGCGCCCCCTCCTCCGCCCGAGGTGACAGGTCCGCCCCTGGGGTGTCGATAACCGTCACGAGCGGCAGGCCCAGCTCGTCGGCCAGGCGCATGCCCCGACGCGCCTCCCGCAAGGCGGCTGGGCCCATGGAGTCACGGGGACTCTGGTAGCGCCGGTCCTGACCCACGAGCACGCACGGGAGGCCGTCGAAGGAGGTCAGGGCCAGCATGAGCCCCGCCTCGTGCTCACCGTCACCAGTACCGGACAGGGGGATGACGTCGTCGGCGGCGTACCGCAGGAGCTCGCGCACTCCTGGTCGTCGGGGGTCCCGGGTGCGCATCACGGACTCCCACGCGTCGCGCGACGTGGCGGACGGCGGGCGCACCGCCCGCGCCGGACGCGTGGTGGTCGCAGCCAGAATGCCAGTCTGGTCGCTGGGCGCCGGCGTCACCGTGGCCGGGGAGAGGAGGGCGAGCACGCGAGCGGCCACCTCGGCCAGCTTCTCGAGCGGGACGACGGCGTCGAGGATGCCCTTGTCGACGAGGTTCTCCGCGACCTGCACCCCCTTGGGAAACGGCTGGCCGTGCAGCGCCTCGTACACGCGGGGCCCGAGAAACCCGACGAGGGCTGCGGGCTCGGCCACGGTCACGTGCCCGAGCGATCCCCACGAGGCGAAGACGCCGCCGGTCGTCGGGTGGCGCAGGTACACGATGTACGGCAAGCCCGCTGCCTTGTGGGCGACCACGGCCTTCGAGATCGTGACCATCTCCACGAACGCGGGGGTGCCCTCCTGCATGCGCGTGCCGCCAGAGGCGGGCGCCGCGATGAGCGGCAGCCGCTCGCGGGTGGCGCGACGGATCGCCGCGGTGATCCGTTCCGCCGTCGCCTGGCCGATGGTCCCGCCGAGGAACGTGAACTCGCTGACGATCACCGCGACCCGGTGGCCGCGGATCGCGCCGCGACCGGTGATGACGGCCTCGTCGGTGCCGGCCTTCTCCCGTGCGAGCCGCAGCTCCCGGACGTAGTCGTCGTCGTAGCCGGCAAGATCGATCGTGCTGTCCCATGAGGCGAAGGTTCCGGGGTCGAGCACCTGCTCAAGCAGCTCACCGGCGCGTGGGTGCGTCATGGGTCTCCTCCTCCCAGGCCAGCCAGGCCCGCACCGCCGCGCCGTCGGCGTCCAGGACGGGGGGCGCCCTGTGCCGTGTCCGAGTCACCTCGCGGCCCGCGGTGTCGAAGAACCGCAGCGGTGGGCCGGGGAGCTGGAGGGAGCCGAGGCTCTCGTGCTCGACGTCGACAATCAACCCTTGGCTCAGCGTCTGGTCCCAGCTGTAGACCTCGTCGATGGTGCGGACCTTGCCCGCAGGAATGCCGACGTCCCGCAGCCGTGCCAGCAGCGCGGCGGCCTCCCATCTGGCGAAGACCGCCTCAACCCGGGCGATGAGCGCGTCACGGTTCATCACACGCTCGGCGTTGGTGGCGAAGCCGGGCGCGAGAGGGTCGATGCCGAACGCTGCGCAGAACGCTTGCCACAGGCTCTCGCTTCCGACGGCGATCTGCACCGACCCCTCCGCGCAACGGAACAACCCGTACGGGGCGATCGAGGCGTGGTGGTTGCCCTGCGCCCGGCCGACCTCCTCGGCCACAGTCCAGCGGGTGCCCTGGAACGCGTGCACCCCCACGGTCGCGGCGAGCAGCGAGGTGCGGACAACGGTCCCGCGCCCGGTTGTCGCGCGTTCGTAGAGGGCGGCGACGACGCCGTAGGCGCCGTACATGCCGGCGAGCAGGTCGGAGATCGGCACGCCGGACTTCTGCGGCGCCTGCGGATCCGGCCCGGTCAGCGACATCAGGCCCGCCTCGCCCTGGGCGATCTGGTCGTAGCCCGCGCGGCCCCCTTCGGGACCGTCGTGCCCGAAGCCGGTGATCGAGAGGATGACCAGGGCAGGGTTGATCTCGTGCAGCCGCGCGAACCCCAGTCCCAGGCGGTCGAGCACGCCGGTGCGGAAGTTCTCCACCAGTACGTCGGCACGCCGGACCAGGTCGAGCAGGACGGCGCGGTCGCCGTCGTCCTTGAGGTCGAGCGTGACCGACTCCTTGTTCCGGTTGGCCGAGAGGAAGTAGGTGGACTCCGTGGGTCCACCGTCGGCGGGGGCGACGAACGGCGGCCCCCACCCGCGGGTGTCGTCGCCAGTCCCGGGGGCCTCGATCTTGACGACCCGCGCCCCGAGGTCGCCGAGCATCATCGTGGCGTGGGGACCGGCGAGGGCACGGGAGAGGTCGACGACTAACGTGCCCGCGAGCGGGCCGCGTGGTTCGGGCATGGCTGAGACCTCCTGGAGAGAACCGGGCGGCACTCGCCGCCGCCCTGCGTGCGCGGCGGGCCGGGCAGGCCGATGCTGCGACGCAGGACGTGCGGGTCGAGTGCGGGAGTCAGTCGGTGACTCGCCCCGACAGCTGCTCGACGCCCTTGAGCAGCGCCGAGTGGTCCAGGCCGCCGTGCCCCTGGGCGACGAGTGAACCGACGAGCTGCCCGACCACCGCGCCCAACGGGATGACGACGCCCGCCTCCCGGGCCGCCGCCTGCACGATGCCGAGGTCCTTGTGGTGCAGCTGCAGCCGGAAGCCCGGGTCGAAGGTGCGCTCGCGCATGTTGCCCTGCTTCTGCGCCAGCACCTTGGAACCGGCGAGCCCGCCGCCGAGCACTTCGAAGGCGGCCTCGACGTCGACGCCGTACGCCTCGAGGAAGACGGTGGCCTCGGCCAGGGCCTGGATGTGGGCGGCGACCATGAGCTGGTTCGCCGCCTTGACGGTCTGGCCGGACCCGCTCGGACCGACGTGGACGACCGTCTTCCCGACGACGTCGAACAGCGGCTTCGCCGCGGCAAAGTCGGCGGCCTCGCCGCCGACCATGATGGACAGCGCGGCGTCCCTGGCGCCCGCCTCCCCACCGGACACCGGGGCGTCGAGGTACCGGAGGCCTCGTCGCCGGGCCTCGGCCGCGAGACTGACGGTGACGTCGGGCCGGATCGAGGAGAAGTCGACGACGAGCGCACCGGGCGCGGCGAGGGCGAGCACGCCGTCCTCTCCGAGGAGCACCGCCTCGACGTCGGGGGAGTCCGGGAGCATGGTCATCACGACCTGCGCGCCCTGGACGGCCTCGCGCGCCGAGGTCGCGGCCCGGCCGCCCGCCGCCACGAGCGGCGCGGTCTTCTCAGGTGTGCGGTTGAACCCGACCACGTCGTGCCCCGCGCGTGCGAGGTGGGCGGCCATGGGGCTGCCCATGATGCCGAGCCCGATGAAGGCGATGTGGGTCATGCCAGCTCCGATCCTGTTCCGTGGGCCATGGCCCGGCCTGTCGTGGACTGCTCGGGCGTGAGCCACCCGAGGGAGTCGATCGTGCGGGCGGTGGTCGGCTTGTACTCCAGCGCCACCCAGCCGGTGTAACCCGCGTCGTCGAGCCTGCCGAGGAAGCCCGGGATGTCGAGGCTGCCTGTCCCCGGCTCGCCGCGGCCGGGTGCGTCGGCGATCTGCACGTGCCCGGTGCGCGCGAGGTGGTTGTGGAGGACGGCATCGACATCGTCCCCGTTGACGCTGAGGTGGTAGGCGTCCAGAAGGAACCTGAGGTTCGTGGCACCGGTGTCCTGCTCGACCCGGTCGAGCACGCGGATCGCGTCGGCCGCCAGCTTGAGCGGGTACGCCTCGGACCCGCTCACGGCCTCCAGGAGGACGACGCCGTCGATGCCCTCGACCGCCCGGGCGGCGAGCGCCAGGTTCTCCACCGCCAGGTTGTCCTGCGTGTCCGGATCGACGCCGGCCACGCGGTTGCCGTAGAGCGCGTTGAACGCCCGGCAGCCCAGGCGTCGCCCGATGTCGACGACGACGTCGACGTTGTCGCGGAACTCGTGCGAGCGCTCGGGCCACGACACGGTGCCCCGGTCCCCGCCGGGCATGTCACCGGCGAAGAAGTTCAGGCCCACCAGCTGCACGCCGGCATCGCGGACCGATGCCACGAAGCGATCGACGTCGGAGTCGCTCGGCACGGCGTCGGGGAAGGGCCACCAGAACTCGACCGCGTCGAACCCGGCTGCCCGGGCCGCCTGTGCTCGCTCGAGAAGGGGAAGCTCCGTGAACAGGATGGAGCAGTTGACTGCGAACCTTGACGGGTGCATCGATGCGACCCTTTCAATAGCCGGTAGTAACGCCTCATTGCGTGAAACCGGAACGTAGCGCTCACGGCCGGTTCGGTCAACGGTTCAGCGATATCCATCCCGGTGTATCGGCAGTTTGGCCAGTGTTGGCGGCGTTTATCCGCGCTTTTGCAGCTCACGTCCACTCAGTGGAAGTCGGTTTATTGAACCCGTTGACTTTCGAAGAGTGAGATGTACTGTTCACAACCAACACGAGGGACCGGCGATGGCCACAAGCCAGAGGCGGGTCGGTGTGCAGGCCGGGCGGCGCCCGCCTGGACGACAGAGCGAGTCCCACGAAACATCCCATAACGCGAGGTCACAGTGACGTACTTCGTGCTGAAAAGATTGCGCCACGGGCTCCTGAGCCTGTTCGGCATCGTGATCCTGGTCTTTCTCCTGGCACGTGCCACAGGAAGCCCGGCTCGGCTGTACCTCCCCGAGGACGCCGGTGCCGACGCGATCGCACGCTTCAACGCCGAGCACGGACTCGACCAGCCCATCTACATCCAGCTCGTCGACTACCTCAAGGGTCTCGTCAGACTCGATCTCGGGGAGTCGATGGCCTACGGCGAGCCGGCGCTGTCCATCGTCCTGTCGCGGTACCCCGCGACGATCCAGCTGGCCGTGGTGACCATGGCCATCGCGGCCACACTCGGCGTGCTCGTCGGGGCGGCCAGCGCGGCACGGCGTCGGTCCGTCTTCGACGGCGGCTCACGAGTGATGTCCCTGGCCGCCCTGAGCGTGCCCGACTTCTGGATCGGCATCACCGGCATCGCCGTGTTCGCCGTCTGGCTGGACCTCCTGCCGACCTCGGGCAACCACGGCTGGCAGTACTGGATCCTGCCGGTCATGACGCTGGCCATGCGGCCGGCCGGGATCCTCACACAGGTCACCCGCAGCTCCATGATCGGCGCGCTGGACTCCGACTACGTCAAGGTCGCCCGCGGCAAGGGCGTCCGGCCCGCGGGGATCGTCTACAAGCACGCGCTGCGCAACGCGGCCATCCCCATCATCACCGTCGCCGGGCTCTCGCTGGCCCAGGTGGTCAACGGCGCGCTCGTCGTCGAGACGGTGTTCGGCTGGCCCGGCGTCGGCACCTTGATGGTCACCTCGATCTACGCCCGGGACTTCGCCGTCATCCAGGCCGTCGTGCTGGTCACCGGCGCCGCGATCATCACCCTGAACTTCCTCATCGACGTCGCCTACTCCTGGGTGAACCCGCAGATCCGGTTTGGAGGCTGACGTGTTGAAGACAGCACTTCCGCGCCGCAGGTTGGTCTCGGCGTCCGACGCCGCCCTGCACGGCGGCGATCCGCGGAGCGACGCCGAGCAGGTGCAGCAGTCGGAACGGTTCCGGGCCAAGCTCGCCCACACCGTCCGGCACGACCGGGGGGCCCAGTTCGGGATCGTGTTCCTCGGCGTCGTCCTGCTGTCCTCCGTGCTCAGCCCGCTGTTCGTCGGCGACGCCCTCGAGCCCCGGCTGGACATGCGGTTCACGCCGCCGACGCTCGAGCACGGCTGGCACTACGTGCTCGGGGCCGACGCCCTCGGGCGGAGCTTCCTGGCCCGGCTCGTCGTCGCCGGCCGGACGACGATGCTCATCGCCTCCGCCGCGGTGCTCCTCGGGTCCGTCCTGGGGTCCGTCATCGGTGCCACGGTGGGGTACGTGCGCGGCCGGGTGGAGACCGTCGTGATGCGGATCGCCGACGTGATGCTCGCCTTCCCCTCGCTCCTGCTCGCCCTGATCGTGCTCTACATCCTGGGACCGGGCGTGGCCTCGCTGATGTTCGTGCTCGCCATCAGTCGGCTCCCGGCCTTCACCCGGGTGGCCCGGGGCGAGGCCCTCGCGGTCCGGGAACGGGTGTTCATCACGGCGTCGCGGTCGTTGGGCAGCGGCCCGCTGCGCATCATGGCCAAGCAGATCCTGCCTGTGATCGCCCCGCCCCTCGTCGCGCTGGCGACGCTGGAGTTCGCGCTGATCATCCTCGCCGAGTCGGCACTGAGCTTCCTGGGCCTGGGCATCCAGGCGCCGGACGTCACGTGGGGCGGCCTCATCGCGGAGGGGCGCAACTACCTCCGGGACGCCTGGTGGGTCGCGCTGCTGCCCGGTCTCGTCATCACCCTGACGGCGGTCTCCGTCAACCTCGTCGCGGACGCGGTCCGGCGCACCAACGAGACGGACTAGGCCATGGGAGGCCACGACATGAGGACCATGACCACCGCCGCGAGCGCCACCGAGACGAGAGTCGAGACCGCCCCGAGAGAGAACACCCTGCTGGAGGTGGAGGACCTGCGGGTCGAGTTCCACCTGCGGCGCGGGATCGTCAAGGCGGTCGCCGGACTCAGCTACCACGTGGGCCGGCAGGAGACCCTCGCCATCGTCGGGGAGAGCGGCTCCGGCAAGAGCGTGGCGGCGCACGCCGTCCTCGGCGTGCTCAACGAGCTGCCGGTCCACGAGATCCGCGGGTCGGTGCGGCTGAGCGGCACGGAGCTCCTGACGATGCCCGAGCGTGAGCGGCGGACGGTGCGGGGCGACCGACTGTCGCTGATCAGCCAGAACTCCTCGCTCAACCCCGTCTTCACCGTCGGCTGGCAGGTGGGTGAGCCGTTCCGGATCCACCGCGGGATGTCCCACTCACAGTCCCTCAAACACGCTGCCGAGCTGCTCGACCGGGTGGGCATCCCCTCGGCGAGCACCCGCGTGAACGACTACCCGCACCAGTTCTCGGGCGGTCAGCGCCAGCGCGCCAGCATCGCGATGGCCCTGGCGCTGGGGCCCGACGTCCTCATCGCGGACGAGCCGACGACGGCGCTCGACGTCACCATCCAGGCCCAGATCATGGACCTGCTCACCGAGCTCAAGGATGAGAACGGGATGGGGCTCATCCTCATCACCCACGACCTCGGGCTCGTCGCCGAGGCCGCGGACCGCGTCGTCGTGATGTATGCCGGCCGGGAGGTCGAGACCGGGACGGCGGAGGAGATCTTCACGAGCCCCGCCCATCCCTACACCCGCGGGCTGCTCCGCTCCATCCCCGACGTCACCCACAAACGCGACCACCTGCACCCGATCATGGGCTCACCCCCCGACCTCATGCAGCCACCGGCCGGGTGCGCGTTCCACCCCCGGTGCGAGTGGGCAACCGACCTGTGCAGCGTCGAGCTCCCGCCCGTGCAGTCGCTCGGGCCGGGACGTGCCGCCAGCTGCCACCGACTCGAGGAGGTTGCCGGTGTCTCCCACCGTGACTAGCACCCAACGCGCACACGGGGCGCCCGGCGAGCCCCTCCTGGAGGTCGTCGACCTGCACAAGCACTACCCCGTCAAGGAGGGGCGGGTGCGCAAGCGCCAGACCGCCACGCTGCGGGCTGTGGACGGCGTCACCTTCACGGTGCACGAGGGCGAGTCCTTCGGTCTCGTGGGCGAGTCCGGGTGCGGCAAGTCGACCCTCGCCCAGACGATGACGAGGTTGGTCGAGCCCACCTCCGGGCAGGTGCGCTACCGCGGCCAGGACATCATGACGATGACGAAGGCCGAGCTGCGCGGCTTCCGCCGCAAGGTGCAGATCGTCTTTCAGGACCCGTTCGAGTCATTGAACCCGCGCAAGACGGTCCGTCAGATCCTCGGGGAGCCGTGGGAGGTCCATCCCGACGTCGTGGCCCGCAAGGACCGCCGGCGCCGCGCGGCCGAGCTGCTCGAGATGGTCGGGCTGCGGCCGGACCACCTCGACCGTTACCCCGGCCAGTTCTCGGGCGGCCAGCGTCAGCGGATCGGCATCGCCCGCGCTCTCGCTCTGGAGCCGGAGCTGATCGTCTGCGACGAGCCGGTCTCGGCGCTGGACGTATCGGTGCAGGCGCAGGTCATCAACCTGCTCCAGGAGCTCCAGACCGAGCTCGGGCTGTCTTACGTGTTCATCGCCCACGACCTCGGCGTCGTGCGGCACATCGCCGACTCCGTCGGGGTGATGTACCTCGGGCGGATGGTCGAGCACGGAGCGGAGGCCGACATCTTCGAGCGGACGCAGCACCCGTACACGCAGGCGCTGCTGCGCTCGGTCCCCGTGGCTCGTTTCGGCGCCGGCGCCGACCGGCCTCCGAGGCAGCTCCTCACAGGTGACGTGCCCAGCCCGATCAATCCGCCGTCCGGGTGCCGGTTCCGCACCCGGTGCGCCTTCGCGACCGACCGCTGCGCCGAGTCGGAGCCGCTGCTCCCGGGTTACCACACCGTCGGCCACGGCGTCGCCTGCCACTTCCCCGGCATCGCCGCGGGCGTCGTCGAGCCGGCGCGTCCGAGCCCCACAGAAGCGGACGCCGTCACCCCCGCGCGTCCGCAGCACATAGCAACGGAAGCCGTCGCTCGCCCGAGCTGACGGTGCCGACGAACCTCACAGAAAGGAAGTGCCATGAGCGATCAAGACGCCGCGGTGCGGGAGGTCCTCGACTCGATGAGCCAGATCGTGGCTCGCGACGGCGGGGAGATCAAGCTGGTCGGCTTCGACGCCCAGGCGGGGGTGCTGAACGTCGAGTACCGGATGGGTATCGACCCCGACTGCGACACGTGCTCCATCCCGCCGGAGATGCTCCAGTCGTTCCTCGCCGAGGGCCTCAAGGCGCACGGGGTGGCGGCGAATCAGGTCATCGTCGCCGGCGTCGAGTGACGCTGGGCAGCTGTTCAGGCCCGGTCGGGCCACATTGACCCGCTCGGAGATCCGAGGCGGCGAGCAGTCAGACACGAAGGAGAAATCGAATGGCGTCCGATCACAGCGTCGACGTGCTCGAGCACGAGCACAGTGAGACCCCTGAGGGTTCGGTACAGCTCGAGGTGCTCGACCCCCGGCCGGCCAGGCACGGGGGGCAGGAGCCGGGCAAGCGCGCCCCGCGGCTGCGCACCCTGGAGAACACCACGATCGGTTTGCTGTGGAACGGGAAGGCCAACGGCGACGTCGCCCTGCGCACCGCGGCACGGCTCATCGAGGAGCGCGTGCCCGGTGTGACGTTCAAGTTCTACAGCGGCTCCATGCCCTGCCCTCCCGACCTGGTGAAGCAGGCCGCCGAGGAGTGCGACGCCGTCATCGGCTGCACCGCCGACTGCGGTTCGTGCACCTCGTGGATGACCCACGACACCACGCAGATCGAGCGGATGGGCAAGCCCACGGTCATCCTGGCCTCGAAGGGCTTCGAGCACGACGTGGAGGTCAGCGCCCGCGCGTTCGCGCTGCCCGACCCGAACTACGTGCTGGCTCCGTTGGTCTACAACAACCTCACCGAGGAGGAGGCGGTCGAGCAGACCGTCGACCTGATCGACGCCGTGATCGAGAACCTCACGGTGCCACGGGACGGCTCCTCGGTGCTGCTGGACGAGCCGAAGGAGAGCTGGCGGTATGGCGCTGGTGACGCGATCGGCGTCATCGAGGAGTTCAACAAGGACTTCATGGACCGGGACTGGGGCGACGGTTACCCGCTGTGGCCGCCGACCCGGGACGCGGTCGCCCGTCTCATGGGTGCCGTCGACGGCCGGCCGGACGACGTCGTCTGCGTGCTGCCGCCCGGGAACGGTGAGGCCACGGTCCGCTCCGTCGCGGTCAACGCGGCGATGGCCGGGTGCCTCCCGCAGGAGATGCCGGTGGTCATGGCGTCGCTGCGCGCCATCGCCAACATGCGTCCGGTGCCGCGCGGAGCGCTCATGTCCACCAGCGCCTACGCCCCCCTGGTGGTCGTCAACGGTCCCATCGCCCGCGAGCTGGGCATCAACGGCGGCCGTTCGTGCGTCGGGCCGGGCAAGCAGAACGAGGTGAACATCCGGATCAGCCGGGCCATCGTGTTCTGCCTGAAGAACATCGGGTCCTGGTACCCGGGTGTCATGGATCTGGACACCATCGGCACCACCCGCAAGCACATCGTCGTCGTCGCCGAGAACGAGGACGAGAGCCCGTGGGAGCCGTACCACGTCGGGCTCGGCTACAAGCGGACGGACAGCACCGCGTCGGTCTTCTTCACCAGCGGCGAGTGGGACATCAGCATCCAGGGCGCCGTGGACGCCCCCCAGCTCGCGCGGTCCATCGCCTCCTTCAGCGGCGGCAACAACAGCAGCGGATACTTCACCAACCTCGGTGGCGACGACCGGTTCTCACCGCTGGGACGCCTGCTGTTCCTGGCCCCGCCGCACGCCCTGCCGCTGGCGAACGAGGGCGGCTTCTCCAAGCACGCGCTGGAGAAGTTCATGTTCCACCACGGCCAGGAGCCGGTCGATCGCATGATCGAGCCCATCCGCAAGCTCTACGCCGACGGCAAGGTCAAGCCGGAGTGGCGCTGGCTGTTCGAGCTGTCTCCGGAGGAGGCGAAGCGCACCACCCTCCCGGTGATCGAGAAGCCCGAGGAGTACTCCATCGTGGTCGTGGGCTCCGTGCGGGCGAAGGACCTGCTCATGCCCACCCGCTCACGGCCGTACACCGAGCCGGTCACGGCGACGCCGACCCTCAAGCGCTGACACGAGTCAGTCACCCCCCGCTGATCCGAAAGGCATGTCAATGACGACACTCAGGAACCTCGGGCACCACCGATTCAGAACCTCCGGCCGGCCTCTGCGGGCCACCGCCGTCGCGGCCGTCGTGGCGCTCGCACTCGCCGCCTGCGGCACGGGCGGCGCGGACGAGCCCGGCGAGTCCTCGTCGGCCGGCGCGGATGCCAGCCTGCGCATCGTGATGGCCAACCCTCCCAAGGAGGGGACGCTGGACACGTGCAACGGAGACAACAACCAGCTCCTCCAGGAGAACATCACCGAGCCGCTCGTCCGGGTCAACGGCGAGACGGGAGAGCTCGAACCGCTCCTGGCCGAGGAGTGGACGGAGGAGAGCCCGACACGGTGGGTCTTCACCCTCCGGGAGGGCGTCACGTTCCACGACGGGCAGCCCTTCGACGCGGAGGCCGCGGCGTGGTGGTTGAACCGGGTCCTGGACCCGGCGGCGGACTGCTACGTGCTCGACAGCGTCCTGACCAGCGACATCTCCTCGGTGAGCGCGGTCGACGAGAAGACGCTGGCGATCGAGCTCGGGTCCCCGGACCCGATCCTGCCTCGCCGGCTCGCGTTCACCCCGATCGGCGCGCCCACCGACGACCCGCTGGTCGAGGTCACCGACCCCGTGGGCACGGGCCCGTACCAGTTCGTCAGCTTCACCCCCGACCAGTCCTTCAGCATGGAGCGCTACGCGGACTACTGGGGCGAGGCGCCCGACGTCGGGGAAGTCGAGTACATCTTCCGCAGCGAGAGCGCGGTGCGCGCCGCCATGGCCTCGACGGGGGAGGTGGACCTCGCCACGTCGATCACCGCGCAGGACGCGGACGCACCCAACGCGCAGACCTACACCGTCTCAGAGACGCTCTACGCCCGGCTGGACAGCGAGGTTCCGCCGTTCGACGACGCGCGGGTCCGCAAGGCGGTGAACCTCGCGATCGACCGGCAGACCTTCGTCGACAACGTCTTCGGCGGCAAGGGCGAGCCCGCCAGTGAGATCTTCCTGCCGAACGTGGTCGGCTACGACCCCGACGTGACGTGGGAGTACGACCCCGAGGAGGCGAAGCGGCTCATCGCCGAGGCTCAGGCCGACGGCGTCGACGTGAGCCGCGAGATCGAGGTCATCGGGCGCACGGGGCTTCGCAACTCCAACGGGTCCGAGACGATGGACACGCTCGCCGCCATGCTCGGGGCGGTCGGCCTCAAGGCCCGGACCGTCGTGATGGAGTTCGAGCAGTACCGGGAGCGGTTCGAGGCACCCCAGGACCCGGCGGCGCTGCCGACGATGATCGTCAACGTGCACGGGAACTCCCTCGGTGACGCCCACCTCAGCCTGGACGGCAAGCTCGGCTGCAACGCGCCGCAGTCGCCGGCCTGTGACGAGACGTTCCAGCAGATGCTCGATGACGCCGGCGCCGCCAGCGGCGACGAGCGGGAGGGCCTGCTTCAGGACGCCGCACGGTACGCCCACGACGAGATGACGTTCCTGGTGCCCGTCGCGTACACGACGGACACGCTCATCACGGCGAACGAGTGCGTGCAGTACACCCCCAACCCGGCGACGCTCCAGAAGCTGGTCGTCGCGGAGATCAAGCTGCAGTGCTAGTCCCGGCCAGGTTCCGGCGGGCACCCGCCCGCCGGAACCTGGCACCACGCCGCGAGCTCCGCCGTCGGCGCCACATAGTCCCGCACGACGGACGAGCTTCGTCTGGTGCATCACCCGATCTCTGCTTGTGCGCGGGGCGTCCCGTACTGCTCGCGCACCCACTCTTCTGGAGGTACCCGTGTCGCCTACCGTCCGAGCGATCGCGATCATCGGATCCGGTCCTGCGGGATACACAGCCGCGCTGTACGCGGCACGTGCGAACCTCGCGCCGCTCGTCTTCGAGGGTTCGGTGAGCTCGGGTGGCGCGTTGATGTCCACTACGGGTGTGGAGAACTTCCCGGGGTTCCCCGGAGGGATCCAGGGCCCCGATCTGATGGCCCTGCTGCGCCAGCAGGCCGCGGAGTTCGGCGCCGAGCTCGTGACGGAGGACGTCGTCGAGGTGGACCTGGCACCCGCGGCCAAGCGCCTTCGGACCGAGAGCGGCGTGGAGTACGACGTGCAGGCGGTGATCGTCGCCACCGGTGCGGGCTACCGCGAGCTGGGGCTCGCCGACGAGCGCCGGCTGACCGGGTACGGCGTCTCCTGGTGCGCCACGTGCGACGGGGCGTTCTACAAGGAGAAGGAAGTGGCCGTCGTCGGCGGTGGGGACTCCGCCCTCGAGGAGGCCCTCTTCCTGACCCGGTTCGCCCGTTCGGTGACCGTCGTCCACCGCAGGGACACGCTCCGCGCGTCCGCCGTCCTGCAAGACCGCGCCCGCGACAACCCCCGGATCTCCTTCGCGTGGAACAAGGAGATCATCGGCCTCCGTGGGCAGGACCGGCTTACCGGGGTCCAGCTGGCCGACGCCCGATCCGGTGACCTCAGCGAGGTCCCGGCGGACGGCCTGTTCGTCGCCATCGGGCACCTGCCGCGGAGCGACCTGTTCCGCGACCAGCTCGAGCTGACCGCCGGCGGCCACATCCGCGTGCAGTCCCCGACGACGGCGACGAGCGTGCCGGGCGTCTTCGCGTGCGGCGACGTCGTCGATGCGCTCTACCGCCAGGCCATCACCGCGGCCGGCAGCGGCTGCGCCGCGGCGCTGGACGCCCAGCGGTTCCTCGCAGGTCTCGAGACACCCGTCGCTGGAAGTGGCTTCCGTCCCACGGGTACCGTGGCGTCACGACCGGCGGAGCCGGTGCGGCCCGCGACGGAGGAGGCGACGATGGTCCGTGGCAGCGCGGTCGAGACCGTCACCGACGCGAGCTTCGCCGGCGAGGTGCTGGACCACGACAAGCCGGTGCTCGTCGACTTCTGGGCCACCTGGTGCAGCGCCTGCCAGCTGATGTTCCCCGCGCTGGCCGACTTCGCCCGGGAGTACGAGGGCCTGATCGCGGTGAAGAAGGTTGACGTCGACGAGAGTCCCGTGACCGCCGAGAAGTACGACATCGGGTCGATGCCCACCTTGAAGCTGTTCCGTGGCGGCGAGGTGGTCCACACCATCGTGGGCGCGAAGACCAAGTCCAGCCTGGTCGCTGAGCTGAGCCAGTTCCTCCCGGCGCGCACACCATGAGTCCAACTGAGTCGGACCGGAGTCTGTCATGAGTGTCGTACCGAAGCTGGTGACCGATGAGGCGCCCGACGCCGACAGGGCCGAGCAGCGCATGCAGTCCCTCACGCGGGCGTTCCAGCTGCTGGAGCTGATGGCGTCGAACGGCGGCTCGATGGCGCTGAGCGAGCTCTCCCACCAGTCGGGCCTTCCCCTGCCCACGACCTACCGGGTGGTCAACTCGATGGTGTCGGAGGGGTACGTCCGCCGCCTCCAGGAGCGTGGGTACGCGCTGGGTCCGAGGCTCATCGGCCTGGGGGCCGTCGCCTCCCGGATGCTGGGGGCCTGCGCGGACCCGTTCATCGAGGAGCTCGTCGAGGCGGTCGGCGAGACGGCCGGCGTCGCCGCGCTGGACGGAGAGAGCGCGGCCTACATCGCGCAGGCGCCCTCGAGGTTCGCGATGCGGATGTCGATCGAGGTCGGGCACCGTTCGCCGCTCCACTGCACCGCGGCGGGGAAGGTCATCCTCGCCCAGCTGCCGCCCAGCCAGGTCAAGCACCTTCTGGCACGCACCGAGCTGCAGCGCTACACCCCCCGCACGATCTCCTCGTTCCCGGAGCTGAAGGAAGAGCTGGCGACCGTCGCGAAGCAGGGGTTCGCCGTGGACGACGGCGAGTCCGAGAAGGGCTTGCGCAGCATCGCGGTCTCCGTGCCCGAGGCGCCGGTCCCCATGGCGCTGTCAGTCCTGGGCCCGGACTCCCGGCTCACCATCGACACAGTCACCGCCATCGTTCCCCTGCTGCACAGCACGGCAGCCAAGCTGATGACGTGCGTCTGACCCGGTCCGCCACCGGCGGGTGACGTCCTCGACCATCGCGCGATGACCACCGCACGATCGGGAACCTGCGAGATCGACGTCGCTCCCGCCACGTCGTCACGAACTTCGAAGGAGGCAGATGGCCGGCGGTGCGCGCACGCCCGGGCAGAGCGTGACCTCAAAGGTGCTCGCCATCCTCGGCGCCTTCGAGCGCGGACCGAACGCCCGGTCACTGACCGACATCGCCGCCGACAGCGGTCTCCCGCTCAGCACGGTCCACCGGCTCGTGGGCGAGCTCGAGCAGTGGGGCGCGCTCAACCGTGACCCGGGCGGCGGCTACCGCGTCGGCATGCGTCTGTGGGAGCTGGGCCAGCACGCGGGCCGCCAGATGCGCGAGCGTGCCCGGCCCATCCTCCAGGACCTCTTCGGCCTCACCCAGGAGACCACCCACCTGGCGATCCGCTCTGGCGCCGACGTGCTCTTCGTGGACCGCATCTACAGCTCCAAGCGGGTGCCCCGCGCCGCACGTGTCGGGGGCCGGCTGCCCCTGCACGTCTCCGCTGTCGGGAAGGTGCTCCTCGCCCACGAGGACAAGTGGTTCCGGGAGACGTACCTCCTGCGCGACCTCGAGGCGATGACCCGCGCCTCCCGGGTGGACGCCGCGACGCTGCGCGCCGAGCTGGACCAGATCACCCGGCAGGGTTACGCCATGACCGAGCAGGAGGCGCGGGTGGGCTCCTGCTCCGTCGCCGTACCGGTCTTCCACCGCGAGGGCCCGGTGTTCGCCGGGCTCGGGCTGGTCGTGGCCGCGGCGCAGGCCGGGTCGCTCACCCGGTACCTTCCTGCGCTACGGGCCGCGGCCGCCGAGATCGAACGCGTCACGGCACCGTTCCCGCTCTCGACCATCCTGTCCACCATGCGCGGGGGCAGCTCGGCCGACCGGAGAGTCGACCCGCCCGGCGGCGAGCTCTCGGGCGGCGGCAGCGAGCGGCCTGGCGCCGCCACCAGCGGAACCGGCTTCAACTGAGTGGAAGAACCACCTTGGCGGGCACCCGCCCCCCGGGTTGTATGTGACCTACGTTCAAAACCGGCGATGGAGCAGGTATGGCAACGACGCAGGACGTGACGGCGCAGCCCAAGGGCTGTCCGGTGGACCACCACGGCTACCAGCCGTTCGACCAGCACGACCCCTTCCCCGCCTACGCCGAGCTGCGGCGCGAGGCGCCCGTCATGTTCGACGAGCGGATCGGCTACTGGGTGGTCACCCGCTACGACGACATCAAGTCAGTCTTTGCCGACTGGGAGACCTTCTCCAGCGAGAACGCCCAGGCGCCGGTGCGCGAGCGCGGCCCCCAGGCCACGCAGATCATGAAGGAGGGCGGCTTCACCGCCTACTCCGGCCTGTCCGCCCGCATCCCCCCGGAGCACACCCGCATCCGCGAGATCGTCCAGCGCGAGTTCACCCCGCGCCGGTACAAGACCCTCGAGCCGGCCATCCGCCAGAACGTGGTGGACCTGCTGGAGAAGCTCCTCGCCCACCCCGACCGGCGCGCCGACCTCTTCCGCGACCTCGCCTACGACGTCCCGACCATCACGATCCTCACTTTGCTCGGCGCCGACGTCACCCAGATCGACACCTACAAGCGCTGGTCGGACTCCCGCGCCGCGATGACGTGGGGCGACCTCAGCGACGAGGAGCAGGTGCCGCACGCGCACAACCTCGTCGAGTACTGGCAGGAGTGCCTGGCGCTGGTCGCCCGCGCCCACGAGGAGGGCGGCGACAACCTCATCGCCGACCTCGTCCGCGACCAGCGGGACGGCGCCGAGATCACCGACCACGAGATCGCCTCCGTGGCCTACAGCCTGCTCTTCGCCGGCCACGAGACCACGACGACGCTCATCGCCAACTCCCTGCGCGTGCTCCTGGCCCACCGCGACCAGTGGCAGGCCCTGGTCGAGGACCCCAAGAAGATCAAGGCCGCGATCGAGGAGGTGCTGCGGTACAGCCCGTCCATCGTCGGATGGCGCCGCCGTGCGCTGAAGGACGCGCGCATCGGCGACGTCGACATCCCCGCCGGCGCGAACATCCTCCTGCTCATGGGCTCGGCCAACCACGACGAGACCCACTTCGAGGGCGGCGAGTCGTTCGACATCGACCGGCCCAACGCCCGCGAGCACCTGTCGTTCGGGTTCGGCATCCACTACTGCCTGGGCAACATGCTCGCCAAGCTCCAGGCCCGCATCGTGCTCGGGGAGGTCGCCGCCCGCGCTCCCCACCTCACCCTCGACGACCCCGAGGGCATCGGCTTCAGGGAGAACCTCTCCTTCCGCATCCCGCTCGCCGTGCCCGTCGCCTGGGAGGCCTGACATGACGACGTACGTGCAGTTCTTCGACGCCGGCCTCGCCCCGGAGCACGACCTGCTGGGCGGCAAGTGCGCCTCGCTGGTGTCCATGACGGCGGCCGGGATGCCCGTCCCACCCGGGTTCGCCGTCACCACCGCGCTCTACGACGCCTTCCTCGCAGACGCCGGCATCGCCGCTGACATCTCCCGCCTCCTCGCCGGTATCGACGCCGACGACGTCACCGATGTCGACGCCGCCTCCGCCCAGATCCGGGACGAGATCTGCTCGCGGGCGATCCCCGAGCCGCTACGGACGGCCACGCGGGCGGCCTACGACGAGCTCATGGCCCGGTGCGGCGGCGAGGTGCCGGTGGCCGTGCGGTCCTCGGCGACGGCGGAGGACCTGCCCGGCGCGAGCTTCGCCGGCCAGCAGGACACCTACCTGTGGCTGACCGGCTGGGACGAGGTCCGCGAGCACATCCGCCGCTGCTGGGCCTCGCTCTACACCAGCCGCGCGATCATCTACCGGCTGAGGAACGACATCCCCGACGAGGGCCTGTCCATCGCCGTCGCCGTGCAGAAGATGGTCAACGCCCGCACCTCCGGCGTCGCGATGACCCTGGACCCCACCAACGGCGACCGGTCCAAGATCGTCATCGACGCCTCCTACGGCCTCGGCGAGATGGTCGTCTCCGGGCAGGTCACCCCGGACAACGTCTCCCTGGACAAGGTCATGCTGACCGTCGTCGGGGAGCACCTCGGGGACAAGCACGCCGAGCTCGTGCCCGACCCCGCGTCCCGGGCCCTCGTGGAGCGGGAGGTCGACGCCGAGCGCCGCGCCCGCCGCAGCCTCACCGACACCGAGCTGGTGGCGGTCGCCACGATGGCGAAGCGGGCGGAGAAGCACTACGGGTGCCCGCAGGACATCGAGTGGGCGATCGACGCCGACCTGCCCGACGGGGAGAACCTGCTCCTCCTGCAGTCCCGGCCCGAGACCGTCTGGTCGGCCAAGAAGGCCGCCGCTCCGGCGTCCGCCGCCCGCACCGGCGTGGGAGGTATCGCCGGCATCACGAGCGTCCTGCTGGCCGCCGCCGGCTGAGGCCACCGGACCCACCGCCCGCCACGAGACCGACCCGCCCCCGGACAGGCACGTCCCTCCACGAAACCCAGTCCTTCACGACACCTACACCCACACGTAACCGCCCCGCGCACGACCCCCACCGCGACGATGACGCCGCGCCCCCGCTGCAGTGACGCAGCCGACGGAAAAGGTGAGACATGGCAAGGAAGTCATTCCCCAGCCCGTTCGACCTCCCCACGCCCCCCGGAGCCGAGGGCTGGGAGGGCATCTACCCCTACTACCTCGTCTTCCAGGACGCCCTGAAGGCCGAAGAGGACGAGAAGTTCTGGTTCTGCGACAGCCAGCACTGGCCCACGGTCTTCAAGCCCTTCGAGACCATCGGCGGGGAGTTCGCCGTCAAGTGCCTCGGGCAGTACAACGCCCGCCACCTGATGATCCCCAACGCCAACGGCATCGAGTTCCGGGTGCACCTGGGCTACCTGTACATGTCCCCCATCCCGGTGCCGGAGGACCAGATCCCCGCCCGGGTGCCCCTCTTCGAGGAGCGGGTGGGGTACTACTTCCAGAACTGGGAGCGCCTCCTCGGGCAGTGGAAGGTCAAGGTGCGCGCCACCATCGACGAGATGGAGGGCATCGAGTTCACCCGGCTGCCCGACGTCGTGCCCACCGAGGACATCACCTCCGGCAAGGCCATGGACGGCAGCGAGCGGCTCCTGGAGGACTACGACCGACTCATCCAGCTGTGCTACCGCAACTGGCAGTACCACTTCGAGTTCCTCAACCTGGGCTACATCGCCTACCTGGACTTCTTCAACTACTGCAAGGAGGTCTTCCCCGGGATCCCGGACCTGGCGATCGCCACCATGGTCCAGGGCGTCGACATGGAGCTGTTCAAGCCCGACGACGAGCTGAAGGAGCTGGCGACCCTCGCCGTCGAGCTCGGCCTGCAGAACCAGTTCACCGCCACCGACGACGTCGCCGGCACCCTCGCGGCCGTCGCGGCCGCACCCGGCGGGGACCAGTGGATCGCCCGGTACGAGCAGGCCCAGGACCCCTGGTTCAACTTCACCGTGGGCAACGGCTTCTACGGGCACGACAAGTACTGGAACGAGCACCAGGAGATCCCGCTCGGCTACATCGCCGACTACATCCGCCGCGTCGAGGACGGCCAGCAGATCCTGCGGCCCGTCGAGGCGCTCGTCGCGGAGAAGGAGCGCATCGTCGCCGAGTACCGCGACCTGCTCGACGGCGAGTCGCTCGCCACCTTCGACGCCAAGCGCGAGCTCGCGGCCACCGCCTACCCGTACGTGGAGAACCACAACTTCTACATCGAGCACTGGACCATGGGCGTGTTCTGGCG
Organism: Georgenia yuyongxinii; assembly: GCF_006352065.1. Classification (NCBI taxonomy): domain Bacteria; kingdom Bacillati; phylum Actinomycetota; class Actinomycetes; order Allobogoriellales; family Allobogoriellaceae; genus Georgenia; species Georgenia yuyongxinii. The sequence continues at coordinate 207,900 of NZ_CP040915.1, forward strand.
CAAGATCCGCCAGCTCAGCCGCATGCTCCACGCCGAGGGCTTCTGGACCGAGCCCGACGACCTGCTCTACCTCGGCCGCAACGAGGTGCGCGACGCGCTCTTCGACCTCGTCACCGGCTGGGGCGTCGGCGCCCCGCACCGAGCGATCGGCCCGATCCACTGGCCGGCCGAGATCGAGCGGCGCCGCACGATCGTCGACGCACTCAAGACCGCGCGGCCCGCCCCGGCGCTCAACACGCCGCCGGCGTCGATCACCGAGCCGTTCACCCGCATGCTGTGGGGCATCACCACCGAGCAGGTCCAGTCGTGGCTGGGCGCCGGGGACGACGACGGCTTCACCGGCCTGCGCGGCATGGCCGCCTCCCCCGGGGTGGTCGAGGGCGTGGCCCGGGTGGTGCACGACGCCGACCAGCTCGCCGAGGTCCAGGAAGGCGACATCCTCGTCGCGACAGTGACCGCGCCGAGCTGGGGACCGATCTTCGGGAAGATCAAGGCCACCGTCACCGACATCGGCGGCATGATGAGCCACGCCGCGATCGTGTGCCGCGAGTACGGCCTGCCGGCCGTGACCGGCACCGGTTCCGGCTCGACGACCATCCGCACCGGCCAGCGGCTGCGGGTGGACGGCAACGCCGGCACCGTCACCATCCTCGACGACGAGGCCCCGGAGACCTCCGAGGCCGTGCTCGACGGGGCGGTGCGGTGACCTCAGCAGCACCCGGCAGGACCGTGCTCGTCACGGGCGGGGCCGGCGGGCTCGGGCGCGCGTTCGCGCTCGGGTTCGCCGACCCCGGCACCAAGGTGGCGGTCGCCGACGTCAACCTCGCCGGCGCCGAGGAGACCGCGGCGCTCCTGCGCGAGCGGGGGGCCGCGGCCCTCGCCGTCGAGGTCGACGTCACCTCCACGGCCTCCACCGAGGCGATGGCCACCCAGGTGGCCGCGTTCGGCGACGGCGGCCTCGACGTGCTCATCAACAACGCCGCCATCTACGCCGGCATCACCCGCAGCCCCTTCGAGGAGATCGACCCGGACGAGTGGGACCGCGTCATGGCGGTCAACCTCAAGGGCCCGTGGCTGTGCGCCCGGGCGTGCAGCCCGCACCTGCGCGCGGGCGGGGCGGTCATCAACATCTCCTCGGCCACCGTCTACAGCGGCTCGGAGCAGTGGATGCACTACGTGGCCTCCAAGGGCGGGGTCATCGCCCTGACCCGGGTGATGGCCAAGGAGCTGGGCCGGCGCGGGATCCGCGTCAACGCCATCGCCCCCGGCTTCACCCTCACCGAGGCCAGCTACGCGCTCATGGAGGACGCCGCCAGCTACGGCGTCGACCGCGCCGCCCTCAAGCGCCCCGCCCAGCCGGACGACGTCGTGGGGGCCGCCCGGTTCCTCGCCTCGCCGGACAGCTCGTACATGAGCGGGCAGACCCTCGTGGTCGACGGCGGACGCCAGTTCATCTAGAAGGAGCCACCATGCCGCAGATCACCTACACCGACCACGCCGGCGCCACCACCGTCGTCGAGGGCAACGTCGGGGACTCCGTCATGGAGACCGCCGTGCGCCACGGCGTGCCCGGGATCGTCGCCGAGTGCGGCGGGTCGCTGTCCTGTGCCACGTGCCACGTGTTCGTCGACTCCGGCCACCTGGGCCTTCTCGATCCGATGAGCGAGATGGAGGACGAGATGCTCTACGGCACCGCCGTGGACCGGGAGGACAACTCCCGCCTGTCCTGTCAGCTGCGCCTTCAGGACGGCTGCGACCTGCACGTCACGACCCCCGAGACGCAGGTCTGAGTCATCATGACCGGACTGCTCATCGTCGGCGCCAGCCAGGCCGGGGTCCAGCTCGTCGCGTCGCTGCGGGCGCTCGGCTTCGACGAGCCCATCACGCTCCTCGGCGAGGAGAACCACCGGCCCTACCAGCGCCCAGCCCTGTCCAAGGACTTCCTCCAGGACAAGGTGGGCAAGGAGTCGCTGATCTTCCGCACCCAGGAGTACTGGGACGAGCACCGCGTCGACCTGGTCAAGGGCGAGCGGATCGAGCGGGTCCACCGCGCGGACGACGGCTCCGGCACCGCCCACGCCGCCTCCGGCCGGCAGTTCGCGTTCGACCGGCTCGCGCTCGCCGTCGGCGCCCGCGCCCGGCGCCTGGAGATCGACGGTTCTTCGCTCGACGGCGTGCTCTACCTGCGCAACGCTGACGACGCCCTCGCCCTCAAGGCCGCGATGCCCGCGGCGAGCGACGTCGTCGTCATCGGCGGCGGGTTCATCGGGCTCGAGGCGGCCCGCAGCGCCCAGGCGCTGGGCAAGCAGGTCATCGTGCTGGAGGCCGGGCCGCGCCTGGTCGGCCGGGCGGTGGGGGAGGAGACCTCGGAGTTCTTCCTCGCAGCGCACCGCGCAGCCGGGCTGGACATCCGCCTCGGCGCGCAGGTGACCCGGTTCGTCGGCGACGGCGCCGACCGCGGCACCGGCGGCGGCGGGCGCCTCACCGGGGTCGAGCTCGCCGACGGGGAGGTGCTGCCCGCGCAGATCGCGCTCGTGGGGATCGGCGTCCTGCCCAACACCGAGCTCGCCGAGCAGATGGGCCTGGCCGTCGACAACGGGATCGTCGTGGACCGCTACGCCCGCGCGTCCGACGGCGCCACGGTCGCCGTCGGCGACTGCGCGAACCTGCCCAACCCGGTGCCCGGCTCGCCGGCCGGGGAGCGGCTGCGGCTCGAGAGCGTCAACAACGCCGTCGAGCAGGCCAAGGTGGCGGCGTACTCGCTGGTGGGCCGCCGCGAGGAGTACGCGGGCATCCCCTGGTTCTGGTCGAACCAGGGCGACCTCAAGCTCCAGATCGCCGGGCTGTCCCTCGGGCACGACGCGACCGTGGTGCGCCGCGACGACGCCCGGGGCAAGTTCTCCGTCCTGTACTACCGCGCCGGCCGGCTCATCGCCGCCGACTGCGTCAACCACCCGCTCGACTTCATGGCCGTCAAGAACGCCCTCGCGCAGGGCGCGACGATACCCGCCGATCTCGCCGCCGACGCCTCCGTCCCGCTCAAGGGCCTAGCCCGGCCGGTCTGACCGCCGCGCCCGCCCGCTCGCCGCCCGAACCCGAGGAAGTGCCCATGCCCGCACCGTCCACCACGCGCCTGCCCACCGACCTGGCCGTGGACACCTCGCCCATCGTCCTCACTCCGCCCGCGGGGACCGACCTCGACGACATCTGGCGCGCGGTGATCCCCGAGACCCGGACCCGCAGCAACGACGTGCACCTGCCGATGTCGTTGGCCTACGCGGAGCGGCTGTGCGTGGTGCACCCCGAGGCCGACTCGCTGCTGGTGCGGGTGACGATCCTGCTGCACGACACGGGCTGGGGCCGGGTGGACGAGGGCCGCATCTTCTCGGAGGGGTTCAGCGGGGACTGGCGCAAGGCGCAGATCCGGTTCGAGCACGAGCGCCAGGGCTGCCTCATCGCCCAGGAGGTCCTGCCGCCGCTGGGGTACGACGCGGAGTTCGTCGAGCGGGTGGTCACCATCATCGACGGGCACGACACCCGCCCGTTCTCGAAGTCGCTGGAGGACTCCCTCGTCCGGGACGCCGACCGGCTCTGGCGCTTCGACTACGCCGGCATCGCCGTCGCCGCCAGCTGGTTCCGGCTCGACCCGGCGACCTACGCCGACCGGCTCGAGACGGAGATCCTCCCCGAGCTGCTCACCGAGGCGGGCCACACCATCGCCGTCGCGCACCTGGCCCGCGCCCGGGCGCTGCTCAAGACGGACGTGCTGCGATGAGCGCGGCACCCCGCGAGGCGGCCCTGGGCGGCGGGTCCGCCGCCGCGGTGCTCGACCGGGCGACCCTCGCCCTGCCCTACACGCGCGAGGCCGACCACTTCATCGACGGCGGCTGGGTGCCCTCCACCGGCACGGCACGCGTTGCGGTGGTCGACCCGGCCACCGAGGAGGAGTGGGGCGCCGTCCCGCTGGCCACCGGCGAGGACGTCGATCGTGCCGTGGCCGCCGCGCGGCGGGCGCTGCCCGGCTGGGCCGCCCTGGCGCCGTCGGAGCGGGCCGCGCTCATGCGCCGGGCAGCCGACGAGATCGAGCGCCGGGCCCAGCCGCTGGCCTGGACGAACACCCGGGAGAACGGCTCACCACTGGCCGAGACGTTGGGCGCCGCGGCGAACGCCGCGGGGATCCTCCGCTACTTCGCCTCCCTCGCCGGGCACCTGGAGACCCCGGACGTGCGGCCCTTCCCGAACGGGGCGGGGGAGAGCGTGGTCAGCTGGGACCCGGTGGGGGTGTGCGCGCTTATCGCCCCGTGGAACTTCCCCATCAACCTCGTGGTCATCAAGCTCGCGCCGGCGCTGCTGGCGGGCTGCACGGTGGTCATCAAGCCCGCCTCGCCCACGCCCCTGTCGATCCGGCTGGTGATCGACGCCGTCGCCGCCGCGGGAGTGCCCGCGGGCGTGGTCAACCTCGTCACGGGGAACGGCGCGGTGGGTGACGCCCTGGTGCGGCACCCGCAGGTGAACAAGGTCGCCTTCACCGGGTCGACGCCGGTGGGCCGGCGCATCGCCGCCGCGTGCGGGGAGCTCCTCCGGCCGGTGACCCTGGAGCTGGGCGGGAAGTCCGCCGGGATCGTGCTGCCCGACGTGGACATGGACGAGATGTCCCAGGTGCTCCTGCGCTCGTGCCTGCGCAACACCGGCCAGACCTGCTACATCTCCACCCGGCTGCTCGTGCCCGCCGCGCGGTACGAGGAGGTGGTCGACGCCGTCACCGCCACGGTCGCCGCCGCGCCGCTGGGAGACCCGCTCGACGAGCGGACCGTCTTCGGGCCGGTCGCCACCCGGGCGCAGTATGACACGGTGCTGGAGTACCTCGCCGCCGGGCAGGCCGAGGGCGCGCGGGCCACCACCGGTGGCGCCGCGGCCGACGCGGACCGCGGCTACTACGTCCAGCCCACCGTCTTCGCCGACGTCACCGCGGACATGCGGATCGCCCGGGAGGAGATCTTCGGGCCCGTACTCAGCGTGCTGCGCTACGACGATGTCGAGCAGGCCGTGGCGCTCGCGAACGACACCACGTTCGGCCTGGGCGGGATCGTCTTCTCCGCCGATCCCGAGCGGGCCTACCAGGTGGCGCGCCGGGTGAACACCGGCTCGATCGGGCTGAACTTCTTCGCGTCCAACCACGCCGCGCCGTTCGGCGGGCGCGGCGACTCCGGGCTCGGGGTGGAGTACGGGCTCGAGGGCCTGCACGCGTACCTGTCGCCGCAGTCGGTGCACCGGCGGGCGCGGTGAGCTCGCCCCAGCACCGCGCGACGACGCGGACGTCCCGGCTCGGGCGGGACGTGAGCCACCTTGTGCCGCCGGCCGGCGAGGTGCCCGGGTTGGTGACACTGACCGAGCGGGACCGGGCGCTGTGGGAGTGGGCGGCCGGGTACCTGCACGTGCGCGACAACGACGCGCACACCCTGTACTCCTACGGCTTGGCGACGGCGCTCGTGGCGCGGACGCCGTCTGCGCGGCCGGAGATCGTGCTGCCCGCGATCCTGCTGCACGACACCGGCTGGTCCACCGTGCCCGAGGAGGACATCCTCGAGGCCATCGCACCGCAGGCGCGGCGGCCCGAGCTCGTGCGCGCACATGAGATCGCCGGGGCACGCATCGCCCGGGAGGTCCTGAGCGAGCTCGGCCACGATGAGGCGGACGTCGAGGAGATTGTCGAGATCATCGACGGCCACGACAGCCGCGCCGAGGCGCTCTCGGTAAACGATGCCTGCGTCAAAGACGCCGACAAGCTGTGGCGGATCACGCCGCACGGGCTGGCGACGGTACAGCGCTGGTTCGGCCTCGACGCCGACGAGGCGCTGCGGATCGTGAGCGCTCGCACCCATGAGCACCTGCACACCGAGGCCGGCCGGGCGATGGCCGGGGCTATGGGCGCACTGGCCTCAATCGAGCTGACCGCTGAGTGTGCGGTACTCCGCGCAGAATGAGCCGCACCCCCGACTGGGACGTCGAGGTGCCTGGACACGGGCTCCCCGGTCCCGAGGCCCACGGCGGGGGCCCGCAACAAGGGCCGCCCAGGTAGTTGAAATGGGGCACTAGGTTCGCGGGTAGTCTCGGGATGTGTTGCCGATGATTCGCAAGGTCAAGACCGCCTCGGGGCGACGACTGTGCAGATCGTGGACAGGAGTGGCGGACGCGGCCGATCGTGGCTCATGTCGGCTCGGCCCACGACCTTCTTGCCGGCCAGTTCGTTACCGAGGAGTACGGCGACCGCGACCCCGCTCGCAGCCACGACGATGCCACCAATGCTGATGGGTATGAGTGGGAGCGGCATATCTGTTCCTGAGCCTCGCTTCGTTGAGGGCCCCAGCGTCGACCGGGGACTCCAGTGACTCTAGGGATCACGTACGCGGCGTTTGAGGATCGCCCCGAAGACGCGTAACGCACGCTCCAGGACCCAAACACATTTACCCGGCTAGCTCTGCCTGAAGAATCACCCTGTCGCTGAGATCTGTCGGGATGTGGATCGCCACGGAGGTCGCACGAGATCGGGTGCCCGGGCCAACCTCTACGGCGAGCTCATGCACCTGGACCGTGACAGTGTCGCCCGCCGCGAAACCCCGGTCGCCCCGGTAGGTGCTTCCGTCAGCCGGGTCAGGACCCTGCATCAAGTTCCCGACCTCGAGCGCTTCGACGTCGTCAATCAGGTTCAAGTCCCAACCTGCACCCGCGAGCACCGGACGAGAGGCGACTGACGGACCACGATCGCGAGTGGCTCCGCCGTTCATGAAAACGACGTCAACCGGGATCTCCCCCTCGACGCTGCCGAGCGCGAGGAGGCTCGAGTAGAGGACGTTCTTCTCATCCGCTGCCGCACGCCAGTCTGCGAGGACTTCGGCCACTTCGCCCCACGTGCTTCGGACAACCGTGTTGCGGGCATGTGTGCGGTGATCCCGAGGGTCATCTGTCGCTGAGGCGCGAAGCCCGTCAAGGCGAGACCTACCTTCGGCGGTAGGACCGGTCGGCTCACCGTAGACATGGGTCTGCGTGAGCACCCATCCGCTTAGCCTAAAGTCGTCGACGTCCAGACTGATCACCGCACGGCGCGTCGGGTTCAGGCTCGAGTCGAGCAGGATCGTCCGTCGCCACGTCGACAGCTCTCGCCCGTTGGTGTCGAGCTCAGACAGAGCGCCCCTCATCGCGTTCTCGTGTCTGACGTACTTTCGGAACACGTCCGCCGTATCCGGGTTCATCCAGGCGCGCAGCAGGTCTAGGTACGACCGCTTGTACCCGAAGAAGCGTCCGCGCTGCTGGACTGTGTCAGCGTTGCGGACGCCTGGCCCCCTCGGCATGTACGTCACCGCCAGATTTTCCACGGTGAAGCCACGGTCAAGCTTGTTGCCCCCGATGACGATCCATCCGGGCGCCTGCGTCCACTCGCTCGAGGTGATCTCGTTGCCCTGGGCACTGTTGACCACGCGAACTCTGACCGCTTCGAGATACCCATCGTCGGCAAGCATCTCGATGAGCTCTTCGAGCGAGACTGACGCACCCTCGACGACATTGCCGCCGGTGGTTGCGAGGTCGTCGTATGCAGGAGAGAACACTTCGGTTGTGACCTGATCCCTGAGCACCTCGTCACCATCGGTGAGCGCGACAGTCAGCCGGCCCATGATGCCTCGCACCCATGCGTCGTAGGCGCGGTGCAGGTCGGTCCCTGAGGACGGGTGGATCAGCATCGTGAGAGGTCGGGGTCTTCCTCGGAGCTGCGCGACAACCATCGCGAGGAGGTAGGTCGCGATCGCGCGCTCGAGCGACTCGGGCGGACTGATCGACTCGTCATCGAGAGCGTCGTCGTTGATCTCTCGCACAAACCCGGCGTAGGACTCGTCGAACAGGTCCGCACCTCCGACGTAACCCTCGCCGGGGGTTAGGACAGAGACCGTCCGCGGCGAAAGGGTGTCCTCAAGAGCGATCAGGAGCGGAGCCTGCGGTGTCGCCGTATACAGGACGTACGAGTGGTTCGCTGCGGTCTCCCGGAGAAGACGGATCGCGCGATATGTCGAGCTCTCTGCGCCGCCTGGCCTCGCGACGTTGAGGCCAGCCTGGTCTGCTTCGTCGTCGATGAACAGGACTGGCGCGCCCGGGACCTGACCGAGGACATCTGCCAGCACAGATCGGGCACGTCGAAGGCTTGCGTGGTTCTTGAGGACGACGGCGACGGTCGTGACCCGGCTCCTCGTCCTGCGTTCGTCCTGCCACCGCTGAGCTCGCGCGAGGATCTCCCCTGCGTTCACCGGCCGCAGGTCATTGACCGGATACCAACTCGGGAGGCGGCCGTCACCGTCCATGGCAAGGTCCCTGACCAGCCGCTCGTAGGTTTGATCACGCAGGTTGGTCTTTGTCCCTGCAAGCACGACGACGAGCGGGAAACCGTTGTCGCGGGCAGTGGCGATAAGACCGGTGAAGGAGAGGGTCTTGCCGCTCTGTACGGCACCCACCACCAGTTCAGCCGAGGTGCCATCGTTGTCCCACTCCGGCGCGCGGCAGCGTCCGAGTATACGGAGGGTCTCCTGCTCGACGCGTGACTGCTCGTGCCGGCTCAAGTTCGTGCGGCCGAGCAGGTCCTGCAACTTCTGCCCCGATTGAGGCGTCCACAGGTTCGCATTTCTGGTCATGCCGTCGCCCTCTTCGCGAGCGGGCCGGTGAGAATTCGGTTGAGCTCCGCGATCAGGTAGCGCGGTTCTCGCGCTCCACTGCGTTCCGCCTTGATCTGGGCCAGAGCGATAGCGACAGCGAGCCGGAGCACGGGCTCCAGGTCCATGCCCGGCAGGTAGGCGAATGACTGCGTAAAAGTGTGGGACCGGTTGACCGTGACCGTCCACGCTGAGTCCTCCTGGAGGACCCGTATCCAATGGTTCTTGTCCGCTGGGTTGTCGATGACACTGATGGTCAGACGTTCGCCCAGGACTTCCCACTCGGTGTCGCCAAGCATCACCGACTCTGCAACTGGTGGCGACGCCGGGGCCGCACCGATCGTCTCAGTCTCATCCCCGGGATCAGCCGCCTCGGGGATCGGCTGGACGACCGCCTGGACGACCTGCTCCACAATTCCACGCACAGTGCTCTGGATGCCGCGTCCGCGCTCGGTCGTTCGGTGGTTGCGCGCCATCTTGAGCAGCGGCAGCGGTTCCGCGTCGAGCGCCTGCCCGAGCTTCTCCAGGAACTCGTCCTCTTCTTCGTCATGCCAGACGAGGGAGTCTTTTGTATGGGTCACTTTGACCTGCGAGACGTCGAGCTCTCCGACGAGCCGCTGGGACTCGAAGGAGTTGCCACGCCCAAAGACCCGAGCCGGCTTGTACCCGTCGCTGTCTCGCGCCGCACCTCCTGCACCCTGTACGACCTTGTCTCGGTACAAGAGAGCGAAACCGGCTGCAGCGGTGTCGCCCTTGGCGAAGAGCCCGGCCCAGCCCATGATCATCCGGCCCGAGTCGAGCACGATCGAGACGTCTTTCCTCCACATCTCTGGCGGGGCGTCGGGCGTGCTCCATCGCGGGGCGACCAGGAACTCAGGGGCCGAGTAGGTGAGCTTACGTCCAGCGACGACGATCTCCACCCGCTCGTCGGCAATGAACCTCCGGTAAATCGACGAAAGGTAGTCACGGATCTTGCCGAGCGTGCGCCCGGTGGGTGCTGGCTGGTTGAGGTCTGTGAGGACGAGCGTCGTCCCGTGCTCCTCTGCCCGTGCCGGTGTCGTCACGACAGCGATGTGATCTGACTTCTCCTCGACGATGGTCGGGATGTCGAACGTGACCTCACGGCGGACATCCTCTCCGAGCGCTGTCGTGGTCACGACGAAGTGCTTGGCGTACCAGCTCGCGGCGCTCTTCATACCAATGCCGAACTGTGAGAGCCCAGACGCGTCGGCTGGCGGGGCAGCCGGCGTGAATGCGCGACCGATGTCCTCGGTGTAGATACCCGCGGCGTTGTCGGCGACCGAGATTCGTCCGCCCGAGCGGTCGATCTCGATGTCGATGTTGAGCCTGGCTACTCCGCCGCCCGCAAGGGCGAGGCGATCCTGGTTTGCGCGCCAGGACTGCAGGGAGTTGTCGACGAACTCGCCGATAGCGTACCAAGCCCTGTAGTTCATCGAGGGGAACAACGCGAGCATTCCGACACCGGGCCGTACTTCGACCTGTTTGACCTGTTCGACCTGCAGACTCATTCGACTCCCTTGGCTCCGGGAGAAGGCTAACGGCGAACCGAACACTGGGGGGCGTACCTACGGTCATGTCGCAATGCGTGCACGGGGTCGGCAGGATGGAAGCGACCGTCCAAGGGTGCGAAGGGAGCACCCCTGTAGGGGCGCACGCTTCACGCGGGCTTCAGCGAATGGCAGCCTCAACTCGATCCGCCGCGGAGTCAGGCGACTCGTGCTCCCAGACGCGCACAACGGTCCAGGCGAGCTCGCCGAGCAGTCGGTCGGTGTCTCGGTCGCGAGCGTGGTTTGCCGAGAGCTTAGACTCCCACCACTCGCTATTCGATCGCGGCCGAGTGCCGTGGTTTGGGCAGCCGTGCCAGAAACATCCGTCGACGAAAACCGCCACTCTTGCCTTCGTGAACGCGATGTCGATCGTCCGCCGGCGCTGGCCCGGGATCGGGTAGGCCACCCGGTACCGCAGGCCGCGGGAGTGGAGCTCTCGGCGCAGCGCCATCTCGGCAGCGGTGTCACGCCGCTTGGCAGTGCTCATCCGCCGCGAGAGAGCCGGCGAGGATGAGCCCGGGTGGGCCGGGACATGCTGCGGTACTGGCGGTTGGAATGTCACCGCCCCATCGTGCCGTCACACAGCGATCGACAGCATCGACTCCGCGAAACGGCTCTGCCCCTCCGCCACGACGCGCTCCAGGCGGTCGTCTGGGCTCTTAGGTGCGTCGTCGAGGATCGCTTTGAGCAGGTCGCGGCCCTTATCGGTTGTCTGCAGGATCGCCCGGTCGCGCTCGGCATGCGCGCGCAGCATGTTCCATACCGCGCCAATATTCACTCCGTTGCCCAGCTGCTTGTAGGTGGCAGCGTCGGTCTGAGGGCCGAAGTCGAAGTTGTCGGGAAAGCCCTGCAAGCGGGCAGCTTCTTTAGTGGACAGCCGCCGGCGGTACTTCCCGATGATCGAGGTCTGTGTGATCGCCACGAGCGCGGGCAGATGTGTGGGGCGCTTCGCGCGGATGCCGGACGGGCGAAGCTGAAGCACACACTCCCACAAGGTCGGAGTCTGCTGGGCCTGCCATTCGAGCTTGCGGCGCGAGGGGGGGAAGGATGCGACGTCGTGGCGTGACAGCCACTTGTCGAGTTGCGCCTTGTACTGCGTGTAGAAGTGGGCGTTCTTCACAAGGAAGGTCTGCTTCCAGGCCGGCACGTCCTCCCAGTTCTCCGGAAGTTCGAGCTGACGCCGATAGGGCATCCGCGCGACGCCTACAGCCCAGGCCTCGAGCTCGTCGATTTTGATCCACCGGTCGACCCAGATCGGGAACCCCGGCAGGGTCGCGTCCCGGGCGGTGTTGGTGTTCGCGCGGCGCACCAGAGGCCACATCGTCGTCACGAAGTCGTCCCACGCGTCGATCCACGCGATCTCGTCACCTGAGAGCTCCGTCCCGCGCACTGCACCTTCAGTAAGGGGAAGGTCGGTGGCCAGATCCCACTCTTCACCGCCGCGCAGCGAGAAGTTCGCTAGTGGCGGCTTGGCTACGACTCCGTCGAGCACGCCATCGGGGTCATAGGTCGCAGTGATGAACACTCGCTCCCGCACCTGTGGGCGGCCGCCGCGCTCGAGCGGGAGGAGGTGCGGGGAGAACACTGCCGGGGTGTCGGAGACCCGGTATCCCTCGTCGCGGAGGGTCTGGATGATGACATCCCACTCATGCTTGTGGCGCGGGCCAGCAAGGTTGCGCACATTCTCGAGCATCACGACCGTCGGGTGGTGCGCCTGGATGATCTTCAGGATGTTCCAGTAGAGCGTGCCGCGCGTCTCCTCCATGCCACGTTGGGCGCCGGACTTCGAGAACGGCTGGCACGGGAACCCGGCCGCGAGGACGTCGTGGGCTGGCACACTCATCGCAACGTCGTTCGCGTCGCGGGTGATGTCGCCAAGCGGGAAGTGACCCCAGTTGCGCTCGTAGACCTTCGCTGCGGCCTCGTCGATCTCGACCGAGTAGACGCACTCGCCGCCGAAAGCCTCAAGGGCGGCAGCGAACCCGCCGATGCCGGCGAACAGGTCGATGTACCTGAACGGCGCGCTCGTCGTCGTACTCATCTCGTCTCCCACCCTCGAAGCTTGCCAGCTGGACGGCTCCCCTGGCAAGCCAGCACGAGGCGGCCGCCGAAAGAGCACTAAGGACAACCTAGTTCGGGCGTCTGACATCGCCGGACGTGGCGTCTTGCGGGCGAGTGTTCAACGCTCAGACCCCTCGCAAGTGGGCTGCAATCGCCGTGCTAAGAATCCTCGTGTGACCGACGACGAGTGCATCCACGGCATGACGGCCGCCTGGTGTGGGCTTTGCATCAAGGTCGAGCCCGTGCCAACGGTCCGCTCAGGCTCGTATGGCTTCCACGGGGGCGAAACCAAGCAAGACGTCATCGACGAGATCCACGACCTCCTCGGCATGCGGCGTCAGGCCGTCTCCAACGGCTCCTCACTTCCCGCTTCGATGTTCCGCATCGCGTGCGAGCGACTGGGACTGCCGTACCGGAACATGCCCGACGCATGTGAGCGCATCGTCAAACGTGCTGGCCTGCGCTGGAACCCCGATTTCGACTCGCGCGCGACGAGGTCGGGTGGCGGCTCGACGGTCACGCTTGAAGGCGCACAGGCGATGCGTGACGCGCTACGCGCGCTTCTGTCGTAGCCGGTCCGCTACGACAGGTACGGCATGATCGGGACTATGGAATCCGGCTTGGCCCTCTCACAGACACACGCCCTGCACCTTGTGCTCGCGACCAGGGACGCCGAGTGGGTTCGATAAGCGTCGATCAGATCCGCGCGGATGGCACCCTGATCCAGGATGTCGACACCACGCTTAGCCCGAGTCAAAAAGTCAACCTTCTCCTCGACGCCCTGCCTGGGGCGACGGTCGAGAACTACGCCGGCGTACGGCTCGTTCGATTCGCGGACCAAGTCCTCCTGTATAAGCAGGTCACGCACCTAGGGAATCCTTGGCCTGGCTTCAAGAAGCGTATCCAGATCCCAAAGGAATGGCTCGACGTCGAGCGTCAGGCTCGTGCGGACGGCCTGATACCACGGTTCGTCGGCATCTACCACTACGACGGGGTGACCATCTTCGTCGACTTCGACGTCGAGACCTACGTCCAACGCAGGGCCAACAACTCGGCTGCACATGTCGCAACCAACGATCTGTTCCAGGCCCAGACTGCTGGGCAGTTCTCGCGCGTCGACCGCAACGGCAACCGCGTGTCGAGCATCCGAGCTGATGAGTTCGCGACATATCTGCTGGCGGGTTACGAGGAGAAGAACCCGCACATCGACGTCTTCGACCGCTTCAGCGATGCGTTCCTCGACGGGGTCCGGATCGACGGGCTGACCGCCGTGCAGGAGATGTACGCCGCCGACTGGCCCGACAGGTTCCAGAACGAGTGGGCGGGCTTCTACGTCGAGTTCCGACTAAGCAACTACCTCACACAGCACAACCTGCATGAACTGCTCGCGGTCCAGAAGGAGAAGCGCAAAGGCGAGTACGACTACGACCTGCGGTTTCTCAAGAACGGCGCGCTTGAACACTACGGCGATCTGAAGGCCTCGAACATCGCTGTCAACGACTCACCTGGAAACGACGCTGAGAACTTCTTCCGCTGCCTCTCGGAGACGGGTCGCTTTTGGTACGTGATCTTCGAGCACGAAACATGGCACGGGCGCGACAACAGCAACGTGGCTACAATCGCGTGGAACGACTGGCGCCGGTCGGCCGGACACATTGGACATAGCAAGGTCTATGACCCCCTGTCCTATGCCGGGCGTTTCAAGGAGGCCGTGCGGTTCGTCGGAGTGAAGATCCTCGAGGTAAACCAAGCGAACGCCGACAAGGTGCTCGGGCACTTCCAGAAGGACTTCAGGCAGCCCGATGGCAAGCCCCGTAAGGGCAAGGTCATGATCAAGAAGAAGGACATCGACAACTTCCTGATCTACACGAAGTCGCTCGAGGTGTCCAAGGTCATGTAGTGCGCATCGCCTGACCGTCGCGTCTGAGTGTAGTAGCAGTCACCCAACCTCGACACCCCGGAGATGCGCGAGACCCTCACCTGGCTGCGTGGCCTCGTGGAGGACGGCGTCGTGCCGCAGGACTTCATGGCCCCGACATTCGACCCCATGTCTGAGTTCCGCGCCGGACGCATCGCGATCCTGGGCGGAGCGATGGCCGAGCGTCTGGACCTGGTCAACACCTACACCGGGATGATCCTGACCCACGTCGGCTTCATGCTCCCCTTCGCGGTCCTCGTGCTCCACGGCTACTTCCAGAACAGCTGCCCCAAGGAGCTCGAGGAGTCCGCCTACGTCGACGGCTGCTCCCACTTCGGAGCCTTCCTCCGCGTGTTCCTGCCCGTCTCTCGGGCTGGGATCCTGTCCATCGTCTGCGTGGTGTTCCTGCAGATCTGGAACGACTTCATCTGGGCCAGCACCCTGCTCTACCAGGGCGAGAAGGCGATGCTGCAGGTGGGGCTGCGGTCGTTCTTCGGCCAGGGCGGCGCGGTGGAGTTCATGGGCCCGTTCATGGCGGCCTGCGTGCTGACCATGCTGCCCGCCGTCGTCCTGTTCGTCTTCGTCCAGCGGTACATGGGTCTCCGGCCTGGGCAGCGGGGCGCTCAAGGGGTAGTGGGGAGGATCTCCGGAGGGGTGAAGCACCCGACCGTGGGAACCGGCCCGGTCCAGGGCTCGAGCTCGACGAGCGTGGAGCCGGGCGAGGGCCCCTGGGCGAGCCGCGACGTGGCCCGGTCCGACGTGAGGACATTGGGGTTCCCGTGGCGCTCCAGCGAACCCGGCACCCCCGGGTCCTCCGGATCGAACCATGCGCCCGTGGAGAGCACCACGACCCCGGGCCGGACGTCGGTGGTGAGCCGCGCCCCGGCCAGGCAGGCGCCCCGGCCGTTGAACAGGCGCACCACCTGGCCGTCCGTGATGCCCCGGGCGCGAGCGTCGTCGGGGTGGATGAGCACGGGTTCGCGATCGCGCACCTCGGCGGCGCGGCTGTGCGCCGCGTGGTTCAGCTGGCTGTGCAGCCGGGTCCGCGGCTGGTTGGAGACCAGGTGCAGCCCGGGTCCGCGCGCCGCCACCGCGCCGAGCCACTCCTCCGGCTCCAGCCACACCGGATGTCCGGGGCAGTCGTCGTACCCGAACGACGCGACCGTCGCCGAGAAGATCTCGATCCGCCCCGACGGCGTCTCGAACGGGTGCGCCCGCGGGTCCGCGCGCAGCAGCGCGAAGGACCGGTCCGGCACGGGGGCCGGCTCGGGCGTGCTCGCCACCCCGGCCGACCAGAACGTCTCGAAGTCCGGCAATGCGACGCCCTCCGCGGCCAGGCCGTCCCGGGTGCGGGCGTACAGGTGACGCACCCACTGCGCGGCACTGCGCCCCTTGGTGAACTCCTGCCCGTAACCCAGCCGGTCGGCCAGGGCGGCGAAGGCCTCGTGGTCGGTCGGGACGCCCGGAGGCGGGTCGAGCACGCGGTGCATGGCCGTGACGGTCAGGTCCATCATCCCGACGGCGAAGTCCTCCCGCTCCAGCGGCGTCGCCACGGGCAGGACGACGTCGCTGAACCGGGCGAGCGGGTTCCACCACGATTCGTGGCTGACCACGGTGTCGGGCCGCTGCCAGGCGCGGACCAACCGGTTGAGGTCCTGCTGGTGGTGGAACGGGTTGCCACCCGCCCAGTAGACGAGCCGGACGTGTGGGTAGGTGCGCCGCTCGCCGTTGAAGTCGTAGGTCTGCCCTGGTGAGAGCAGCATGTCGGAGATCCGGGCCACGGGGATGGACTCGGTGACCTTGTTCGGTCCTTGCGGGAGCGAGGCGACCTGGTGCCGCCGTGGCCGCACGCCCATCTGCGAGATCCCCAGGCCGCCGGCGTACCCGCCGCCGGGGCGGCCCAGGGAGCCGGACATCGCAGAGAGCACGATGGCCATCCAGTGCACCTGCTCGCCGTGGCGCATGCGCTGGAGCGACCAGCTGACGTTGATGGTGGTCCGTCGCGTGGCGATCCGCGCCGCGAGCGCGGTGAGGACACCGGCGTCGACCCCACAGATGGCCCCAGCCCACCGCGCGTCCTTCGCCACGCCGTCGACGGCGCCGCCGAGGTAGCGCTCGAACCGGTCCCAGCCCACGCAGCAGCGGGTGAGGAAGTCGACGTCGTGCCGGCCCGTCCGCACGAGCTCGTGCGCGAGACCGAGCATGAGCGCGACGTCGGTGCCCGGCCGCGGCGCGATCCACTCCGCACCGAGGAAGTCGGCGGCGTCGGTGCGCAACGGAGAGATGCTGACGAACGCCACGCCGGCGTCCTTGCACCGACGCTGCCATTCTGGCTGCATGTGCCGGCCCACGCCGCCCGCGTTGGCGAAGGCGTTCTTGGGTGCGAGACCGCCGAAGCTCACCACGAGCTCGCCATCGCCGGCGATCTCGGGCCACTGAACGCCGCGCTCGGCGAACGCCCAGGAGTCACCGCCGATAACGTGCGGGAGGATCACCTCCATGGCGCCGGCGCTGTAGGAGTTCACGGAGTCGGTGTATCCGCCGCCCATGCGCAGGAACCGGTGGATCTGGCTCTGCGGGTGGTGGAACCTGCCGGCGCTGCCCCAGCCGTACGAGCCGCCGTAGACGGCGGCGTCGCCGTGCTCGACGCGCACGCGTGCCAGCTCGCGGGCCACAAGGTCGTAGGCGGTGTCCCAGTCGACCGCGACGAACGGTTCCGTGCCACGGGCGCCGCCTGCGGGGCCGGGGCCGCGCTCGAGCCAGGCCCGCCGCACCATCGGCCGGGTGATCCGTAGCGGGCCACGATGGGCGTCGATCAGCCCGTCGCCGAGCCGGTTGGGGGAGGCGTCCTCGCCCACCGGCGTCAGGGTGACGGCGTCGCCCGAGCCCCGCACCTCGTAGCTGCCGAAGTGGGTGGCCGTGCGAAGGTGCTGAGTGCTCATGGGCGTCTGCCTCGGAGGGTGCTCAGGCGCTCACGCAGGGCGGAAGGAGTCGTGGGCCTGCCGGACGGTGTGCTTGATCATGACGTGCTGTGTGACCGTGTACTCCAGCACCGCCTCGTGGCTCATGTCCTTGCCGAAGCCGCTGCCCTTGACGCCGCCATGCGGGGCCTCGGACGCGATCGGCAGGTGGTCGTTGACCCAGGTGACGCCCGCGTGGATCTGGGGCGCCACGCGCAGGGCGGTGGCCACGTCCACGGTCCAGATCGAGGACGCCAGGCCGTAGGCGCTGTCGTTCGCCAGGGCGATGGCCTCCTCCTCGGTGTCGAAGGCATTCATCACGAGCACCGGCCCGAACACCTCGTCCTGGACGATCTCGGCGTCCTGCGCCGCGCCGGTGAGGAAGGTCGGTGGGTAGTAGGCGCCCGGCCCGTCCGGCAGCGACCCGCCGGCGCGCAGCGTGGCGCCCGCCTCGACGGCACGCGTGACGAACCCGTGCACGCGGTCGCGGTGCCCCACCGACACGAGCGGGCCGATGTCGGTGGACTCCTCCCGGGGGTGGCCCACCCGAACCCGGTCCATCTGCTCGGCGACGAGATTGGCGAAGCGGTCCGCGACGGAGCTGTGCACGTACGCCCGGGTGGCGGCGGTGCAGTCCTGGCCGCTGTTGTACGTGGCGGCCATCGTCAGCGCGACGGCCGCGGCCTCGAGGTCGGCGTCGGCGAAGACGAGCGCCGGCGCCTTGCCGCCGAGCTCGAGGTGCACCCGCTTGGTGCTCGCCGCCGCCGACGCCATCACCGCGCGGCCGGCGCCGGGCGACCCGGTGATGGAGACCATCGCCACCCGGGGATCGTGCACCAGGGCCTGACCGACGTCGGTGCCGCCGGTGACGACGTTGAGCACGCCCGCCGGCAGGCCCGCCTCGGCCGCGAGCGCGGCGAGCCGGAGCGTGCTGCGCGGGGTGCTGGGTGCGGGCTTGAGCACGATCGTGTTGCCGGCGGCCAGGGCGGGCCCGATCTTCCAGATGGCCATGACGAGCGGGAAGTTCCACGGCGCGATGCCCGCCACCACGCCGAGGGGGCGGCGCACGAGCATCGAGGTGTAGCCCGCGCTGAATGTGCCCGCGCCGGTGCCGTCCAGCGACCGGGCAGACCCGGCGAAGAAGCGCAGGTTGTCCGCCGCGAACGGCAGCTCACCGTCCCGGAACACGGCCACCGGCTTGCCGGTCTCGGCCACCTCGAGGTCCGTGAGCGTCCCGGCGTCGTTCTCGAGGAGGTCCGCCAGGCGCAGCAGCACCCGTGCCCGCTCCCCGGGGGTGCGGGCCGCCCACGCCGGGAAGGCGGCGGCGGCCGCGTCGACGGCGGCGGTGACGTCGGCGACGCTCGCCTGGCTGACGGTGTCGATCGGGTCGCCGGTGGCGGGGTCGACGAGCAGGGTGGTCTCGCCGGTGCCGGCGCGGGTGACGCCGTCGACGTGGAGTCCGTGTGCCATTTCAGTCTTCTCCTAGCTGGTGAAGCCGACGCCGAAGCGGTCCATGACCTGCAGCAGGGGGCCGCGGCGTCCGGTGCGGTCCTCCCGGGCGAGCGCCGCCCGGGTGACCTGGACGGCCGGCCACCGCAACGGCTCAGGGGGGACGGGGACGGGGCGCTTGCGGACCAGGGACAGGCGGGTGCGCTCGGTCTCACTGCCTGCGAGCGCGTCGAGCGCGACGCGTGCGCCGAAGCGGGATGCGGCCACGCCCAGGCCGGTGTAGCCGACGGCGTACGCCACCCGGCCGCCCAGCGCGGTGCCGAACACGGGCGTGAACCGTGAGGTGGTGTCGATGAGCCCGCCCCACCGGTGGGTGAAGCGGACGTCTGCCAGCTGCGGGAAGGTCTCGCGGAAGTGGCGGGCGAGCAGCTCGTGGGTGCGGTCCCGCTGCTCGCGGCCGGGGGCGGTGGGGCTGCGGAAGTAGTAGACGGCGTCGTACCCGCCCCACAGGATCCGGTCGTCGGAGGTGCGCCGGTAGTAGTGGAACTCGTTGCCGGCGTCGGTCAGCCCCTGGTTCTGGCTCCAGCCGATCGACGCGAGCTGGGCGGGCGTCAGCGGCTCGGTGGCGAGCACGTAGTCCCACACGGGGATGACGTAGGCGCGCAGCCGGCGCAGGAGCGGGTCGAAGGCGTTGGTCGCGATGATGACCTGGCGGGCGTGGACCTCGCCGTGCTCGGTGCGGCAGCGCACGCCGGCGCCGTCGCGCTCGAGCCCGGTCACCGTGGTGGACTCGTGCAGCCGAAGCCCTCGGGCGAGCGCGGCGTCGCGAAGCCCGGCGCACAGGGCGGCCGGGTCCACCAGCCCACCGCCCATGGTGCGCAGGCCGGCGAGGTAGGTCGGGGAGTGCACGTCTGCCTGTGCCTCGTCCCGGTCGAGCAGGTGGGACTCCTCGCCGTACCGCTCGTTCCGCTCGTGGGCTGCGAGCAGCGCCGCCACCTCGTGCGGTCGGGTGGCCATCGTGGTCTTGCCGCACAGCCGGAAGTCCGCGCCGATCCGCTCGGCCCTGAGGAACTCGCCGATCTCGCGCACGTTCTCCCGGCCCAATCGCACGAGCTCGTCCAGCTCGCCGGGCCAGGTGGCCTCGCCGTGGGCGAGCCCGTGGCTGAGGGACTCAGACACGAAGCCGCCGTTGCGGCCCGAGGCCCCCGCCGCCACGTGCGAGGCCTCGAGCAGGATGACGTCACGGTCCGGCGACTCCTCCAGCGCGTGGATGGCGGCCCATAGGCCGGTCAGGCCCCCGCCCACGATGACGAGGTCGGCGGTGGTGGACCGGACGAGCGGGCCGGAGACGGCGGAGACGTCCCGGCCCTCCCACCACACCGGCAGCGGGCGCGCGTCGCCGAGCACGCTCACGCGAGCTCGTCCTGGACGACGACGGCGTCCGCGGCGTTCCAGGAGACGCCGACGGCGGCGCCGCGCTCCACGGTCGCGGCGCCCGGGACGCCCACGAGCAGAGGCGTCTTGAGGCCCGCGACGGCGACGGCGATGGTCGAGCCGCCGCCGTGGAACTGCACGTCGCGGACGCTGCCGCGCAGCAGGCCGCGCTCCGGCTCGTCCAGATGGACCCACTCGGGCCGCAGCACGAGGTGCGCCGGGCCGGTGAGATCTGTCGCCACGGTGCCGGGCAGGGCGCCCAGGTCGCCGGCGGTGAAGGTGCCGCCGGCCGCGGTGCCGGGCACCAGGGTGCTCGAGCCGATGAAATCGGCGACGAACAGGTTGCGGGGGTGCCGGTAGAGCTCGACCGGACTGTCCACCTGCTGGAGGCGCCCCTCGGCCATGACCGCGATGCGGTCGGCCATCGACAGCGCCTCCTCCTGGTCGTGCGTGACGATGACGAAGGTGATGCCGACCTCGTGCTGCAGCCGCTTGAGCTCGAGCTGCATCTCCCCGCGGACCTTGCGGTCCAGGGCGGAGAGCGGCTCGTCGAGCAGCAGCACCTTGGGGCGCTTGACGATCGCCCGGGCCAGTGCGACGCGCTGACGCTGCCCGCCGGAAAGCTGAGCGGGGCGGCGCCCGCCCATGGCTGAGAGCCCGACGGTCTCCAGGACCTCACCGACGCGGCGGTCGATCTCGGCCCGGCGCAGCTTCTCCCGTTCGAGGCCGTACGCGACGTTCTTCGCCACGCTCATGTGGGGGAAGAGCGCGTAGGACTGGAACATGAGGTTGACCGGGCGGCGGTGCGCCGGCATGGCGAGCAGGTCCTCGCCGCCCAGCCGGATGCCGCCGGCGTCGGGCTGCTCGAACCCGGCGATCGAGCGCAGGAGCGTCGTCTTCCCGCAGCCGGACGGCCCGAGGAGAGCGAAGAACTCGTTCTCGCCGATGGATAGGGAGACGTCGTCCAAGGCCGTGACGTCGCCGTAGGCGCGGCTGACCTCGGAGATCTGCAGCAGTGGGCGCACGGCCGTCCGGGTGGGCGTGCCTTCGAGGACGGTCATGATGCGGGCTTCTCCGTTCTACGCACGGCACGGGCCGCGACGACGATCACCGTGACGGTGATGGTGATGAGCACGGTCGCGAGCGCGTTGATCTCGGGGGTGACGCCGGTGCGGACCATCGCGTAGATGGCGATGGGCAGCGTCTGGGTGGTCGGCCCGGCCGTGAAGTAGGCGATGACGAACTCATCGAGCGAGAGCGTGAACACCAGCAGCGCACCCGCCACGACCGCCGGGGCGATCGACGGCAGCGTCACCCGAAGGAACGTGGTGGCCGCGTTCGCGCCGAGGTCGCGGGAGGCCTCCTCCAGCGAGGCGTCCGTACCGTTCAGCCGTGCGCGGACCACCGCGACGACGAAGGCGGTGCCGAAGACCGAGTGGGCGATGAGCACGCTCAGCGTGCCCGTGGGAATGGACGCGAGCGTGAAGAACGACAGCAGCCCGATCGCCAGAACCAGGTCCGGCAGGATCCCCGGCGCCATGGAGGCCGCCTCGAGCGCGGTGGAGCGCACGTGCCGGGCCAGGCCCACCGCGAGCATCGTGCCCAGCACCGTGGAGACGACCGTGGCGCCGACGGCGACGACGAGGGAGGTCCCGAGGGCCGCGATCAGGTCGCCGTTCCGCGCCAGCTCGCCGTACCAGCGGAAGCTGAAGCCGCCCCAGGTGAACGCCGTGCGCGAGGCGTTGAACGACATCCCGATCAGCACGACGATCGGCAGGTACAGGAACAGCCCGCACCCCGCCAGCGCGATCCAGAGCCGGCCCGTCCCGGTGGCCGACGTCCTACGCACGGCGACCACCGCCCTCGATGTGCCGCGCGATGCGGGACTGCACCAGGAACAGCACCACGAGCAAGATGATGAGGATCATTGCCAGCACCGCGCCGAAGGGCCAGTCCCGTGCCCGGAGGAACTGGTCGCGCACGAGCGTGCCCACCATCGAGACCTTGCCGCCGCCGAGCAGCTCGGGGATGACGAAGTTCCCCATGGTCGGCACGAACACGAGGATCCCGCCGATGAGCGCGGCCGGAAGCGTGAGAGGGAACGTCACCGTCCAGAACGTCCGGGCCCGGGTGGCGCCGAGGTTGGCGGAGGCCTCCAGCAGCTCGGGGTCGACCTTCGAGAGGGCGGCGTACAGCGGCAGGATCATCAGCGGCAGGTAGGCGTAGACCATGCCCACCACGACGGCGCCCCTCGTGTAGAGCAGCTCGACCGGCGCGTCGACCACGCCGAGCGCCACCAGGGCGTCGTTGACCAGGCCCTGGCTGTTGAGAAGGACGATCCAGGCGTAGGTCCGGATGAGGAAGTTCGTCCAGAACGGTACGACGACCAGCACGAGGGCCACCGTGCGCCACCGGGGCGGCAGCTTGGTGATCGCGTACGCCGTCGGGTAGCCGATGAGGAACGCGAGCACGGTCGCGAGCCCGGCTACGAAGAGGGAGTCGGCCAGGACCTTGAGGTAGATCGGCTCCAGCGCCCGGGAGAAGTTCTCGAGCGTGAAGGTCCACTCGACGCCTGAGAGACGGCCGCGGGTGGCGAACATGTAGGCCCCGACAAGCAGCACGGGGACCGCTACGAAGACCGTCAGGTACAGCAGGCCGGGCGCGAGGAGGAGGGTCGGCTCGAGCCGGGCGCCGCGACCGCGGCGGCGCCCGGGACGAGCTGGTGATGCGACCATCAGGACGCCGTGACCTCGGTGATGATCTTGGTGTACAGGGACGCAGCGTCACCGACGTCCGTCAACGCCTCACCCTCGAGCATCTCCGGACGGCGCTCGCCGAGGACGTCGTACGTCTTGAGGAGCTCGTCAGGGAGCAGGTCGAGGGCGGCCTGGTTCGGCACGTTGTAGAGAATGTTCTCGGCTGCCCAGGCGTGGTTCTCCGGCTTCAGCACGGTGTCGATGAACGCATACGCGGCCTCCTTGCTCTTGGAGGACTTGAGGATCGCCATGCCATCGACGAACAGGTCGGAGCCCTCCTCCGGGACGACGAACTTGATGTTGTCGTTCTCGGCGGTGCCGTAGTTGCACCAGCCGTCCCAGGCCTCCACCATGACGGCCTCGCCGCTGATGAGCCGCTCGTAGAAGGTGTTGTCGTCGTAGGCGAGCAGGTTGGGCTTGGCCTGCAGCATGAGGTCCTTGACCTCGGCCATCTCAGCCTCGTCCGTGGTGTTGGCGGAGAACCCGAGAGCCTTCTGTGCGGGCAGCACCGCCCATCGGTCGGTGCCCATCATGGTCACCTTGCCCTTGTACTCGTCCGCGGGCGTCAGCAGGTCGTACCAGCTGTTGGGGGCCTCGTCGACGAGATCCTCGCGGTAGCAGATCCCGGTGGTGCCCCAGGTGTAGGGCGCCCAGTAGGTCTCACCGTCGATCACGGCGCCATCGGTGGCCAAGGCGTCGAGCTCGCCCCAGTTCTCCAGGAGTGAGGTGTCGATCGGCTCAAGGAGGCCCTCCTTGGCGAAGGCCTCGAGGAAGGGTGCGGTGCCGAAGATGACGTCGAGGCCGTCGCCGCCGCCGGCGGTGACCTTGGCGACGAGGTCCTCGTTGGTGGCGTGGTGGGTGACCTTGACCGTCGCGCCGGTCTCGTCCTTGACGAGCTCGGCAATGTCCTCGGGCATGTAGGACTCCCAGTTGGACACCACGATGGTCTGCTGGGTGAGGTCGGCGTCGGGGTCGAGGGCGGCGGGCTCGTCAGCGGTGCCACCGCCGCAGGCGGTCAGCACGACCGCTGCGGTGGTCCCGAGAGCCGCGACGGCGGTGCTGCGCCGGAGGAGGGACTTCGTCACGGGGTTCTCCACATCATCGGGGTGGGGCGCGGCGCCAGTGCCAGGCCCTTGGCGCAAAGATTTGCATGTCGGTTCAAAGTTCGCAATGCCCTGACCGCCCCAATTTTTGCCCTTGGCGGGGAAGATCCTGAATTGCCCTTCAATTTCTGTTCGTCCCGTGCCATGCTCTGCGCCACGACTCATCCCCTCCAGAGATGGATCCGGTCATGCCCGTAGGCAGGAAGCAGCGCCGCGAGAGTCTCATCGCGGCGGCGCGGCGTGCCGTCGCGGAGCACGGTGCCGACGTGCGTCTCAAGGACGTCGCCCAGCAGGCCGGCCTCACCTCCGGGGCGGTCCTCTACCACTTCCCGGACATCCAGACCCTGCTGGTCGAGGCGAACCGGGCGGGCATGGAGCGGTTCTACGACGAGCGGCTGCGCACCGTCGCGGCGATTGCCGACCCCGCGGAGAAGCTCGTGGTCACGATCGCCTCCGGCCTGCCGCTCGACGCCGACGACGAGGCGGTCCGGCTGATGTGCGAGCTGGGCGGGTCCGCCGGGCGGTACCCCGTCTACGGCGCCATGCTCACGTCCCTGTACGACCGGCAGGTCTCGATGTACCAGCTGCTCCTCGAGACCGGCGCCGCCGCCGGGGCGTTCGTCCTCGCGCGGAAGTCCCTGGCCATCGCCCGCAACATCGTCGCCCTCGAGGACGCCTACGGCTACCGCATGGTCGCCCGGCATCCCATGATCGACCGCCGCGTCGCGACCGAGCTGATCCTCGACTACGCCCGGCTGGCCACCGGACACCCGCTCGACCGCCCCAGAGTCCGCGCCGACAAACCGACTCACGCCCTCCACTGACCGACCGCCCAGCCTCGCTACAGACCGACCGCCATCCCCACCGACAAGGAGCTCCGATGAAGAAGCTGACCGTCCTGTTCCTGCCCGAGTCCGCCTACGGGCCCACCAACCAGTGCATCGGCCTGGGTGACCTGCTCCTCAAGCGTGGGCACCGGGTGGTCTTCGCGTCCGAGTCCTCCTGGGCCGGCCGGCTGAGCCCGCTCGGCTTCGAGGAGCACCTGGTCGACCTCGCCGAGCCCGACCCGGACGCCGGGGACGAGGATGCCGGGCAGTTCTGGACCGACTTCATCGCCGAGACGGCGCCGGAGTTCCGCAAGTCCACGACCGAGCAGCTCGAGACGTTCGTGCGGCCCACCTACCAGGCGCTCATCGACGGCGCGAAGTACGCCGAGCCGGCCCTGCGCAAGATCATTGCCGAGACCCGGCCGGACGTCCTGGTCGAGGACAACGTGGTGGTCTTCCCCGCCCTCACCACGAGCGGCGCACCCTTCGTCCGGATCGTCTCGTGCAACCCGCTCGAGGTGTCCGGGCCGGACGTCGCCCCGGGCCTTTCCGGCCTCGCGCAGGACGATCCCGCCGCCTGGGAGCCGTTCCGCGCCGAGCTCGAGCGCACCCACCGCGAGATGTGGGGGGCGTTCAACGCCTGGGTCGTCGAGCAGGGCGCCGCGCCCCTGCCCGAGCTGGAGTTCATGCCCCGCGACAACGCGGCGAACCTCTACGTCTACCCCGAGGAGGCCGACTACACCGACCGCCGCCCGCTCGACCCCTCCTGGCACCGCATCGACTCCAGCGTCCGGCTCACCGACGACGCCTACGAGCTGCCCGCCGAAGTAGCCGACCGGCCCGAGGGCAGCGCCCTGGTGTACGTCTCGCTCGGCTCCCTCGGCGGAGCCGACGTCGGGCTGATGCAGCGCATCGTCGACGCGCTCGCGCAGAGCCCGCACCGCTTCATCGTCAGCAAGGGCCCGGTGGCCGAGAACATCACCCTCGCCGGCAACATGGTGGGTGCGGCCACACTGCCGCAGACGAACGTGATCCCGCAGGTCGACCTCGTCATCACCCACGGCGGCAACAACACCACCACCGAGGCCCTGCACTTCGGCAAGCCGATGGTGCTGCTACCGCTCTTCTGGGACCAGTACGACAACGCCCAGCGCATGCATGAGCTCGGCTACGGTGTCCGGCTCAAGACCTACGAGTTCACGCCGGAGGAGCTCAACGGCGCGGTCGAGCGGCTCCTCGCCGACACCGACCTG
This sequence comes from Georgenia yuyongxinii, assembly GCF_006352065.1. NCBI lineage: Bacteria > Bacillati > Actinomycetota > Actinomycetes > Allobogoriellales > Allobogoriellaceae > Georgenia > Georgenia yuyongxinii. The sequence goes on from NZ_CP040915.1 coordinate 233,922, forward strand.
CGTGCCCGTCTCGCAACGATCGGCGAGCGTATCCGCGCCCGCGACGGGCTCCGCAGGGCGGCCGACATCATCGAGTCCGTCGGCCTGGAGCACGCGCGCGCCCGGGACGCCGGCCTCGAGCCTGCCGGCGTCGCCCAGACGTGACGACGGACCTCCGCGGCGCCGTCGAGCGCGCGTCCTGGGCGTTGCTCCTGCCGGCGCACCGGGCGGACGGCGACGACCAGCCGACCGGCGCCCCCAGGTACCTCGACGCCCTGGACCTGGCGCCCGGGCGGTGGCTGGCGCTCGTCGCCGACGGCCGCGGCCGCACCTATCCGGTGCCCCTGGTCGCGGCCGGCCCGGGCGTGCGGCGCGCCCGGGCCGGCGACGGCGCGGCCGAGGCTCTCGCGGGTCTGCTCGCCGGGGGCAGCCGGGACGTGGGGGCCTTCGCCCTGACCGGCTGGCACGCCGAGCCGGCGACGGGGGAGGCCCCGATCGACGTCGACCAGACGAACGAGTCGGTGGTGCTCGGCGGGCGCGCGGTGGTGAAGTGGACCTTCCAGGCCACGGACGGCCCGCACCCGGCCCCGACGGTCCTCGACCTGCTCGAGCGCGCCGGGTTCACCGGCACACCACGCCCGTGGGGGCTCGTGCAGTGGCGGCCCGCGCGCGAGGCGGCGCCGCGCCTGGTGGCGAGCGTCGCCGCGTACCTGCCGGGCGCCGCCGACGGCTGGACCTGGGCGGTGGCGGACCTGCGCCGGGCGTGCACCGACGGCCCGGCGGCCGTGCGCGCGCCTGGGCGACGGCTCGGTGAGCTTGTCGCGGACTTCCACCTCGCGCTCCTGCCCACGCGCCGGCCCGCCGACGCCGCCGACGTCGAGCGCTGGCAGGCGGAGGCGCTCGCGGACCTGCGCCGCGCCCTCGAGGTGACCACGGGCGCCGAGCACGCACTGCTCGAGCGCCATCGCGACGAGCTCACCGCGGCCGCGACGCTGCCGCTCGAGCTGGCGGGGACACCCATGCTGCGCGGGCACGGCGACCTGCACGTCGGCCAGGTGCTGCGCACGGGCGAGACGTACGCCGTCATCGACTTCGACGGCAACCCCGTGGTGCCGCCCGCGCAACGCAGCCGCGCGCACCCCCCTGCGCTCGACGTCGCCGGCATGACCCAGTCGATCCGCCACGCCGGGCTCGTGCTGCGCAGGCACGACCCCGACCTCGACGCCGCCCGGGTCGAGCAGGTGACCGGGGCGTTCGTGCAGGCGTTCCTCGACACCTACCGGGCGACGCTGGCCGCGGCCGGGCATCCCGACCTGCTGGAGGAGGCGCTGCTGCGCCCGTTCCGCCTGCGGCAGGTGTGCCGGGAGTTCACCTACGCCGCCACGCACCTGCCCCGCTGGGCGTACGTGCCCACCGGCGCGCTGCCGGAGCTCATGGAAGGAAGACGATGAAGCCCGAGGAGTTCCTCGCCGACCTCACCCGCAAGCCCGAGGTGCTCGCCGCCCTGGCCGGGTCGCTGCGCGCGGCCAACCCCTGGGACCACCTGCGCGCGCTGCCCGAGCGGGTAGTCCTGCTCGGGATGGGCTCCTCGGCCTACGCCGCCGGCGTCGCGGCCCGGCGGATGCGGGCGCATGGGCTGTTCGCCGTCGCCGAGCTGGCCAGCAGCGACCTCCTGCCGCGGTGGGGGCGCGGCACCCTCGCCGTCGCCGTCTCCGCCACGGGTGGCTCGAAGGAGACGCTCGACGCGCTCGGCCGGCTGGAGGAGAGCGCCACCGTGGCGGCACTGACCAACGTGCCCGGCTCGCCCCTCACCCGGTCGGCCGCGAGCACCGTGCACATGAGTGCGGAACCGGAGCTCGGCGGGGTGGCCTGCCGCAGCTTCCAGCACACGCTCGTGATGCTCCTGGCGCTGGAGGACCACCTGCTCGGCCGGCCAGGTGACCGGCTGGTGGCGACCGTGGAGAAGGCCGCGGAGGCGACCGCCCATCTGCTCGCGACCGAGGCGGACTGGCGGCCGGCGGTGGCCGAGCTCGTCCTGGGGCCGGTGGGCACGCACGTGGCCGCCCCGGCGCGGCGGCTGAGCTCGGCGCAGCAGTCCGCCCTCATGCTCCGGGAGGGACCACGGCGCGCCGCCGTCGCCTGCGAGTCCGGCGACTGGGCGCACGTGGACGTCTACCTCACCAAGAACACCGACTACCGGCTGCTGTCCTACGCGGGGTCCTCCTGGGACGACGGCATCCTGGAGTGGACGCTGCCGCGCCGCACGACCGTGGTGAGCGTGGGTGGTGAGCTCGAGGGCGCCGCCTACGCGCTGCGATACCCGCACGACGACGATGATGACGTCCGTCTGCTGACCGAGACGCTGGTCGCGGAGCTGGTCGCGGCGCGGGCGTGGCTCGCCGCAGAGGCAGAGGCAGAGGCAGAGGCGGTCGCGGCGGGCTGAAAGGCGTCGCCGCCGTCGTCCACCGGCACACGACGGCGTCATCCCATGTCGCCCGGGCGGGCGGCGCGGGATCGCAGGAGGACGGAGATCCCCGCCGCCGGCAGCCACAGCGTGAAGCCGTAGAGGCCGGCGAGGAAGAAGGCGGTCGAGGCCGCCTCCAGGTGTGCGGCGTGCAGGGCAAGGCTCAGGAGGTTCATGGGCACCAGTGCGAGCGCCGCCCACGCCACAGGCCGGTGCAGGAAGCGGCCTGTGAGCCCGGTCCAGCCCACCCCGGCGAGAAACAGCGTCTGGCCGGCCTTGCCGATGTCGCCGAACGCCTCCTGGAGCGCGCCGAGCGCGTACCAGCCGCGCGCCACCTCTGGGGTGACGCCGGCCAGGTCCTCCACGATCACGGGGATGCCGGTCACCGCGCCGAACATCCACCAGTCCAGCAGCACCATGGTGCCGCCGAGAAGCAGGACGGCCGGCAGGACGCCGTCGCCCAAGCTCCGGCGGGCCAGTGTCCACAGCGCGGCAAGGGCGACGGTGAACGCCACCAGCGCCGCGGCGGTGCCGTGCATGGCGAGGTCGCGCATGGCGAGGGTCTCCCCGAGGACCGACCGCGCCTCCTCGGCCGTGATGGAGCCGGCGGCGGGGCCCGGGGTGCCCCACATGGTGAACATGAGCCCGAAGGTGGCGAGCAGCGCCACCCCGGCGGCCACGTGGGTCGCCGGGCGGGGGAGGACGGCGGCGGGCGCCGTCGGCTGGGTCGTTGTCACGTCAGTGCCTCTCTGTCACGGGACGGTGGATCGCGTCCAACCTCGCCCACGCCGCGTCCCGGTGGGCAGGGCCGGGCGTCCCCGAACGCGCCCGCGAGAACACCACCGTGTCCCGGGACACCTGTCCGCTGACGACGGGACGCGCGGCCCGGCATGATGGCGCGCAAGTCCAGGCGTGCAAAGGAGCGTGATGAGGGCGTACGGATCCTTCACGGTGCGTCCCGGCCGGGTGCCCGGGCTCCTCGTGGCCGGCGCCTGCGGCGCTCTCGCCCTCGTCGTCGTGCTCGGCGACCGGCTGATGCCACCCGCGGAACGTATGGCGTGGACCGACCTGGTCTGGTTCGGTGCGCTGCTGCTCTACCCGCTCATGGGCGCCGTCATCGTGCATCACCGGCCCCGTCACCGGGTGGGTTGGGTCTTCCTGGCGGTGGGGCTGTGCATCACGGCGGCCCCGCTCCTCGAGGGTGTCTCGTTCCTCGTCGACGAGCCCCTGGCGACGACGACCGCGGCGACGTCGCGGGTGCTGTTCGGCGGGGCGTGGGCCCTGGCGACCACGGTCGCCCTCCTGTACTTTCCGACCGGGTCGTTGCCCTCGCCCCGCTGGCGCGGCGTAGCACAGCTCGCCGCGCTCGGCGCCGGGCTCGTCACGGCCGGCGCCCTTGGCGTCCCCGGGCTGGAGACCGCCGGGCTGCTGACGCTCGGCGCGGTGACGCTGGCGTCGCTGATCTCTCTGGTGGTGCGATGGCGACGCCACGACGACGTCCGGCAGCTCTCCTGGGTCATGCTCGCCGTCGTCGTCATCGTGACCGCCGCGGGCGTCCTCGCGCTGAACACCCTGGCCGACGGTCCCGCCGCGGTGGGTGTGATGTGCGAGGCGCTCGCCCTCGCCGCGCTGCCGCTGGCGACCGGGGTCGCCATCGTTCGGGACCGGTTGTTCGACATCGAGCTCGTGCTCAACAGGTCGCTCGTCTACCTCACCCTCGTGGTGGGCGTGCTCGCCGTGTTCGCCCTCGCGGTGCTGGTGGCCACCCAGCTCGTCGGCGCCGCCGCGGGCCAAGGTGCGGCGCTGGTCGCGGCGGTCGTCGTTGCGGTGGCCTTGGGGGCGGTCAAGGACCGCCTGGTCGCCGCGGTGGACCGACGGCTCTACGGTGCGCGCTCACGCCCCTACGCGGTCCTCGCCGGCGTTGCCGCCCGGCTGGAGGGCACCCTGGCCGTCGACGAGCTGCTCACGACGGCGGCCGCCGCGGTGGCCGAGGACCTTCGGCTCCCTCACGTGACGATCCAGCACCACCCCCACGCCCTCGACGCTGACGGGGGCGTCGAGGTGTTCGACCTGCGTCACGGCACCGTCAGCGAGGGGATGCTGGTCGCCGGGCTGCGCCGCGGTCAGTCGGCGTTCTCCCAGCGTGAGCGGGCGCTGCTTACCGCGATCGCACGGCACCTCGCCGTCGCCGTGCGGGCGGTGCGGCTGACCGACACGGTCGAGCAGGCACGCGAACGCCTCGTGCGGGCGCGGGAGGAGGAGCGGCTGCGGATCCGGCGGGACCTGCACGACGGCGTCGGCCCCACGTTGGCCGCGGTCCGGCTGCAGGTCGACACCCTCGGCGACCGGCTCGCCCCGGCCGACGGCGCGGCGCACGCCCTGCTCGGGCGCATCCAGGCACACCTCGCCGACGCCGTCGGGGACGTCCGCCGGGCGGTGGAGGGCCTGCGCCCGCCCGCGCTGGACCAGGTCGGCCTGGCGGGCGTGGTCCGCGGGCGGGCCGACGACCTGCGCGCTGCGGGTCTGGAGGTGCAGGTGGTGTGCCCGGACCGGCTCGAGATCAGGTCGGCGGCGGTGGAGGTGGCCGCCTACCGGATCGTGACGGAGGCCCTGACGAACGTGGTGCGCCACGCCTCGGCGCGCCGGTGCACCGTGCGGCTGGCCGTCGAGCGTGGCGTGCTGACGGTCGAGGTGGCCGACGACGGCACCGGCCTGCCCGTCGAGGTCCGGGCCGGCGTGGGTCTGGCGTCCATGGCGGAACGTGCCGCCGAGCTCGCCGGGCGCTTCGAGGTGAGCGCCGGGCCGGCGGGCGCTGGGACGGTCGTGCGGGCCGAGCTGCCGCTGCGGGCGGACGCATGAGCGCCACCCGCGTGCTCCTCGTCGACGACCACCCCATCTTCCGGGAGGGGCTGCGTACCGCGCTGGCGGGGGCGGCCGAGCTCGAGCTCGTCGGGGAGGCCGCCGACGGCGCGCAGGCGCTCGAGCTCGTCACGGCGCTGCGGCCCGACGTCGTCCTCATGGACCTGACGATGCCCGGGATGTCGGGCCTGGAGGCAACCCGCCAGCTGCGGGCGCGGGCGGACGCGCCGGCCGTGCTGATCCTGACCATGCACGAGGATGACGAGTCCCTCTTCGCGGCCGTCCGGGCCGGGGCGGCGGGCTACCTGCTCAAGGACGCCGGCCGCGACCACCTCGTCCGGTCGGTCCTCGCGGTGGCGGCCGGGGAGGCCGTGTTCGGGCCCGGGGTGGCCCAGCGGGTGCTCGCGGCGATGCGCGGCCCGGCGGCCCCTGCCGCGCCGTTCCCGGTCCTGACCGACCGGGAGCGGGAGATCCTCGACCTGGTCGCGCACGGCCAGGGGAACCAGGCGATCGCGCGGCGGCTGTACCTGTCGGACAAGACGGTGCGCAACACCGTCTCCGTCGTCCTGGCGAAGCTCCAGGCGGCCGACCGTGGCGAGGCGATCGCGCGGGCGCGGGCCGCCGGGCTGGGACGCGGCTGAGAGGGCGTGAGCGCTGCCTCGGTGCCATTCGTCAGGAGGTGAAGGAGGGAGCCGCGCCGGTCCCCGCGGGCATGATGGTCGGGTGAGGATTCGTGCCGCCGCAGCCGCCGCGCTCCTGGTGACCGGGGGTGCGGTGGCATGCGCAGGTGTCGGTAGCCCGCCGGTTCGGGAACCCGATGTCACCGGCGTGGTCGCGCTCGTGAGTGCACGGGAAGGTCCGGTCCTCACCGACGCGTCCGACGGCTACTACGACGGCATGCGGCTCTTCCCTGACGACTCGGTCACCCTGAGCGGAACCCGCGGTGAGCGCCTCGAGCCGAGCGAGCTCGCAGAGGGCGACCGCGTCGAGGTGTGGGTCGGGGACGCCTGCGCGGAGTCCTTCCCCGTCCAGTGCCACATCGAGGCCGTGCGGCTGCTGGGGCCGTGACGACTTGAGGGGCGCATGACGGTCCGGCAATTCGATGCGACCGAGCGCCGCGCCCGGCTCGTGACCCGGCACGGGCTCGACCCGTCGACGCGCGCCGACGACCCGGTGGGTGCCGCCCGTTACGTGGTCGCCCTGCACGCGACCGATCCGCTGACCGTGTTCCTCTCGGTGCGGGCCCGCACCAACGGTGTCGGGCCTGAGGACATCGAGCACGCGGTCGTCGAGGACCGGTCGCTCGTGCGGTGGATGGGCTGGCGCCGCACACTCTGGGCCGCACCTCGCGAGCTGATTCCCGTCATCCACGCGTCGGCCACACGGGCGGTCGCCGCTCGGGAACGACGCTCCCTGACCGCCGTCGTCGCGAGCAGCGGCATCACGGACCCGGAGCGCTGGCTCGACGACGTCGAACACGCCGTCGTCGAGGCGCTGGCCGCTCGCGAGGAGGCAACCACCAGCGAGCTGATCGAGGCGGTGCCAGCCATGGCCGCACCAATGCGCACGGCCGTGGGCACGCGATGGGAGCGGACGCACCGCGCCGGCGCCCTGGTCCTTCCACTCCTGGCGATGCAGGGGCGGCTGGTGCGCGGCCGGCCGCGCGGCACCTGGGTGAGCTCGCAGTTCCACTGGGCGACCACCGAGTCCTGGCTCGGCGGCCCGGTCGACGATCAGGATCCGGCGGCGGCCCGCGCCGAGGTCGTGCGCCTCTGGCTGCGGACGTTCGGTCCGGGCACGGAAGCCGACCTGCGCTGGTGGACCGGCTGGCCCGCCCGGGACATCCGGGCCGTTCTCGCCGCGGTGCCGCACGCGCAGGTCGACCTCGACGGCGCCGTCGGTTACGTGCTCGACGACGACCTCGAGCCCACACCGGTCCCCGAGCCCGAGGCCGCGCTGCTACCCACGCTCGACCCCACCACGATGGGATGGCGTGACCGTGACTGGTACTTCGGCCAGCCCGACGGGCTGGTGGACAGCGTCGGCAACGTCGGCCCGACGGTGTGGTGGGCGGGACGCGTGGTGGGCGGCTGGGCTCAGCGCCCCGACGGGGTGGTGGTGACCGGGCTTAAGGAGGACGTCGGCGCGGACGCCCGCCGGGCGATTGCGGAGGAGGCCGACCGGGTTCGCGACTGGCTCGGCTCCGTGCGCCTCGCACCACGCGTGCTGCCGCCTTACCAACGCACACTCGTCGACTGACCGCGCGCGGAGCCTATCCCGGGGCTCTCCTCGGGCGTCTGCCCGACCGGGCGGTTATCGTCGGTCGCCCGTGGGTGCGCCTCATCGGTGCTCGCCCGGGACAGTTCTGGCCGCCTGACTCGAGGAGGCGTTATGCGCATCAAGGGCTCCGTCGTCGTCATCACCGGGGCGTCGAGCGGCATCGGCCGGGCGGCGGCGCTGCGCTTCGCCAAGGAGGGGGCCGACGTCGTGCTGGCCGCCCGGCGAGCCGAGGCGCTCACCGCGCTCGCGGCGGAGTGCGAGAAGGCCGGCGTCCGCGCCTTGGCGGTCCCCACGGACGTGAGTGACGTCGCGGCGGTGGACCAGCTCGCCGAACGTGCCGTGGCGGTTTTCGGGCGCATCGACGTCTGGCTCAACGACGCCGCCGTCGGGGTCTACGCGCGGTTCGACGACATCCCGCCGGCAGACTTCCAACGCGTGATCGACGTCAACGTCATGGGCTACGTCAACGGCGCCCGGGCCGCGCTGCGCCAGATGCGCCGCCAGGGGAGGGGCGTGCTCATCAACGTCGCCTCCGTCGTGGCCGAGATCCCCCAGCCCTGGTCGACGGCGTACACCGTCTCCAAGGCCGCCGTTCGCGCGCTCTCCCTGGCGCTGCGCACCGAGCTTCGCCTCGACGGCGACAAGCGCATCCATGTCTGCACCGTGCTGCCCGCGACGGTGGACACCCCCTGGTACCAGCACGCTGCCAACTACACCGGGCACCGCGTGGGCACGGTGCCGCCTGTCTACGGCGCCGACCGGGTAGCCCGGGCGATCGTGGACCTCGCCCGGTCGCCGCAGCGCGAGGTCACCGTCGGCGCCATCGGCAAGGCCGCGGCCTGGCAGCACCGCGCCGCCCCGCGGGCGGTCGAGGCGACCTTCGGCACCCTGACAGACAAGCGCAGCATCAGGCGCAGCCGGAGGGCGGCGCCGTCGAGCGGCAACCTCTACCGGCCCTCGGCCGACCCGGGCACCGCCGCCGTCTCCGGCGGCTGGGGCGGCGGCAGGAAGACGGCGGTCCGGCGGCTCGCGTCCGTGGGTGCCCTGGCGGCCGCAGGTCTGGCGATCCGTCGCGCCCTGCGTTGACTTCCAACCATCGCCCCATGCCCCCGACGGGGCGACGAGACTCAGCCTTCCTGGCGGTCCGGGAAGGACTGTGGACCGGGCTCGGCACCGGCTGCGCCATCGTCGTCAGTCACGACCGCGGGCTCTGCCGCTGCCCCGGGCTTCTCCACCGCCGCGGGCTTCTCCGCCGCCGCGGGCTTCTCCGCCGCCGCGGCGGTGACCAGGAAGGCGTCCACCCATCGGGCGTCCGGGTGGGCGTCGACGAGGACCGCCTTGAAGAAGAGGGTGAGCGGCACCGCGAGCAAGGCGCCGAGCGGCCCGACGACGAGTGCCCAGAACACCAGCGAGAAGAACGTGACCGTCGGGCTCAGGCCGACGACGTCACCGGTGATCTTGGGCTGGATGATGGACTGAATGGTGAAGTTGATGACGCTGTAGACGGCCACGACCCACAGCATCGAGCTCACGCCGCCGTCGAGGAGCGCCACGAGCGCGGGCGGGACGAGGCCAAGGACGAAGCCGATGTTGGGGATGTAGTTCGTGACGAACGCCAGCACGCCCCAGGTCACCGCCAGCGGAACCCCGATCACATAGAGGGCGACGACGTCCACGGCGGCGACGATCAGGCCGAACACGGTGGCGACGATCCAGTACCGGCCCACCGCGACGAAGAAGCCCGACAGGGCGACGGAGAGTCCGGGCCGCGCCCGTGCCAGCAGGGCGCGCCGGCTGGTCGTGTCGGTGGAGTCGAGCGCGAGGAAGAACATCACCACGACGAGCAGTGCGACCTGCGCCCCCACGGCACTCAGGCCGCTCGCGGCCTGGCGCACGACCCCGAGGATGCTGTTGAAGTCGACGACCCCCAGGAGCTGGTCGACGTCGGCGACCTGGACGCCCAGCGAGGTGAGCCAGTCGGCGACGGTCTGGTAGAGGCCCTCGAACTCCGGCCCGTACTGCGGCAGCGTCGTCGAGAGCTGGGCGATCGACCAGCCGAGCGCGAAGGCGAGCACCACGAGCACCAGATAGAGCGCGAGGAGCACCAGGAGGGCGGCGAGCATCCGGTGAATCCCGAGCCGCACGAGCCGGCGCTGCACCGGCCGGCCCGCCACCACGAGGGTCAGGGCGAAGAACGCCGGGGCGACGATGCTCTGGGCCGCGTGCATCCCCGCGGCGACGACCACCAGGCCGGCGAGCGTGAGGACAAGGGCCAGGGTAGAGGGGACCCGGCCGGCCGCCGTGGCGGGGGGTTCCGGGTTCGGGACGGCCACGGCGCCATCATGCCACCGCAGGGCGCACCGGCCCGCTGGACTGTGCGGGCTACCGCGCCGGCTGGGGGGCCCGGGCGGCCAGGGCGGCGCCCACCGCGCCGAACGTGTAGGCGATGGTCGCCACGAGGACCAGTGCGAGGGGCGCCGCCCACCCCCCGGTCACGGAGTTCAGCGCGCCGGCGAGCGGCGGACCGAAGGTCGCGGCGATGTACCCCCCGGTCTGCACCCGGGCGGACATCGAAGCGGCCTCGCGGTCGCTGCGGGTCACCCGCGCGATGATCGACAGGATCGCGGTGAACCCGCCGCCCTGCGCGACGCCGCCCACGATGGACCAGAGAATGTAGGCCTCCGGTGCGACGAGCAGGCCGACCGGCAGCGACATCCAGAGCAGGCCGATCACGCCGGCGGGCACCCAGGCCGGTGTCCGGGCCGCCAGGGCCGGCACCCCGAACGCGCCGACGATGGCGGCGATCTGGAACAGGGACGCGGTGGCACCCGAGGCGGCGGCGCCGAGGCCGCGGGTGTCCGCGAGGATCGTCGGCAGCCAGGTGGTGACCGCGTAGTACGCGGTGGACTGACCGCAGAACGCGATGAGGAGCAGCCAGCCGATCCGTCCGATGTGCGCCCCGCCGGCGGTCGGGTCACCGGCGGACGGTGCCGCCACCGCGCCGCCCCGGAGGCGCTGGGCCAGCCATACCCAGTACAGCGCCCCGCCCAGCGCCAGCACACCCCACGTCGCGAGCGCCCAGCGCCACCCGACCGCGGCGGCGAGCGGCGCCGTGCCGAGCGAGGTGATCATCGAACCGACGTTGAGCGCGGCGGTGTACGCACCGGTCACGGCGGCCGCGCGCTGCCACGGCACGTCCCGCCGGATGATCACCGGCACCACGATGTTGCCGATCGCGATCGCCACCCCGATGACCACGGTGCCGGCGAACACCACGGGCGCCGTCCCCGCCGAGCGGACCACCGTGCCCAGCAGCACCCCCAGCAGGCAGGTGATAACGGCTATCTCGGGGCCGAAGCGGCCGATGACCCGGGTCGCCAGCGGCGTGGCGAGCGCGAAGCACAGGATCGGCAGGCTCGTGAGCAGGCCGGCCGCCGTCGCCGACAGACCCAGGTCCGCCTGGATCTCGCCCAGCACCGGGGCCGGCGCGACGATGGGGCCGCGCATGCTCAGGGCGACGATGACGATCCCGGCGACCACCGCCCAGGGCAGGGTGGTGCGCGCGGCAGAGAGGGGGGTGGGCATGGATACCGATGCTAAGCGCGACCGGAATCGCGTGGCGGCCCTGTCCTCCCCGCGAGAACAGGGTGCGATTCAGCGACCGTGACGGCCGACCCCCGCGTCGCGCGCCCGGGCGACGGCGGCCGCGCGGTCCGGGGCGTGCAGCTTGACGAGGATCGTCGCGATGTTGTTGCGCACGGTCTTCTCGGAGAGCGTGAGGCGACCCGCGATCGCGTGGTTGCCAAGGCCCTCCGCCACCAGCTCGAGAATCTGCTCCTCGCGCGGCGTCAGCTCGGGAAAGGGTCGGGAGGTGGGGTCCGGCCGCTGCGTGAGGAGCTCGCTCACTCGCCGGCCCACCTGCGCCCCGTAGACGGTGCCGCCACCGGCCACCGTGAGGATGGCTCGGACGATCTCCTCCCGTTCGGCGCCCTTGAGCAGGTAGCCGCGTGCCCCGGCCCGCAGCCCGCCGAGGACGGCGTCGTCGTCGGCGTGCATGGTCAGCACGAGGACGGGCAGGTCGGGGAACCGGGTCAGGACGTCGCGGATGGCCGTGTACCCGTCGACGCCGGGCATGTCGAGGTCGGTGAGCACGACGTCCGCCGCCGTCCGTTCGACGAGCGCGACCAGCCCGGCGCCGTCGCTAGCCTCGCCGACGACCTCCACCTCGGCCGCTCCCTCGAGCGCGGCGCGCAGGCCGTACCGGAACATCGGGTGGTCGTCGGCGATGACCACCCGCAGCTGGGCGCTCACGGCACCCTCACCGGGGACCGGGCGGGCTGTGCCTGGACGTACGGGTCCGAACCGGTCGTCCCTGTCGCGGTCGTGGCGGTCGTGCCGACTACCGGAACCTCGAGGACGACGGTCGTGCCGCCGGGTGTCGTCGTCGTGCTGAGCTCGCCACCCAGGGCGTCGGCCCGTTGCCGCATCGAGGCCAGGCCCAAGCCGGCCGCGGCGTCCGGTGGGAACCCCGCCCCGTCGTCGGCCACCCGCAGGACGACCCGCGCGCCGGCGACCCGCACGTCAACCGTCGCCCGCGTGGCCGCGGCATGACGGCGCACGTTGGTGACCGCCTCGAGCGCAACCCGGTACACAGCGTCCTCCACTGCGGGCGGCATCGGGGGCAGGTCTCCGACGGTGACCTCGACGGCGAGCGATGAGCCAGGCGTAGCCAAGCCCCGGACGAGTGCCGCGGCGAGACCATGCTCGGCGACCGGCGCCGGGCGGAGGTCTTGAAGGATCCGGCGCACCTCCGTCACGGCGGCGGACACCTCGGTCTCCAGCACGGACGCGATCTCCCGGGCGCGTGCGGCGTCACCCGTCTCGACGGCGTCGTCGAGCGCTCGCAGGCCAAGCCCCACGCCGGTGAGGGAGGGCCCCAGGCCGTCGTGCAGGTCCCGGCGCAGCCGCTCGCGTTCCGCCCGCCGCGCGTCGACGACGGCGTCGCGCTGGGCCTCGAGCGCCGCGGCGAGGTCGAGCGCGCGCACGACGACGGCGACCTGTGGTGCCATTGCTGCCACGAGGCGCTCGTCGGGCGGGGAGTACTGCTCGCTGGGCGCGCGCGGCGCGAGCTGCAGCGTGCCGACGGGCTCGCCGCTGACGGTCAGGGGCACGGCGAGCGAGTCCGGCGGCATGTCGGGCGGGTCCGGCACGCGGGGCGGCCCCGGCGCTGTGGCGCACGAGCCCGCGACAGCGAGCACCGCGCCGTCGGACCCGAGAATCCGTGCCCCGGCGGCCCGCACCGCCGTGCGAACTCCCTCGAGGACGGCGTCGAGCAGGTCCCGTTCCCGCGCGGCGGCCACCCGGTCCCCGAGGTCCGCCACCGCGCGGACCGGGTCCGACCGGTGCCCGTAGAGCAGCCGGTCCACCCCGCGCTGCAGCCGTACCCGCACCGGGGTCAGCCCGACGGCGACGACGGCGGCCGCGACCACCCCGGGCAGGGCGCCGCCGGTGAGACGGGCCCCGGTCACGAGCGCAACGACCGCGTGGAGGGCGACGATCGCGGCCGTCAGCGCCGCGTACACCAGGCCACGGCGCAGCACGAGCTCGATCCCGAGCAGCCGGTACCGCAGGATGCCCACGGCGACCGCCGCGGGCAGCAGGTACAGACCCGCCGCCTGCGCCCACAGTGCGGCGGTGGAGTCGCCCAGCGACTGGGTGACCAGAATGACCACGACCGCCGTGAGCAGCCAGGACAGCTGCTGACGCTCGGGGCGCCGCGCCCGCACGAGCCGCGCCACGCACCCGGTCCACACCGCGAGCGTCGCCGCGGCGTACACGGCGGTCGGCGCCCACACCAGCCAGACCGGCTGGGTGGAGTGCGGGGCGGCCGAGAACGGCCACGCCCACGCGTCGTCGAGCGCGGCGAGCAGCCACTGCACCTGCATCAACGCCGCCGCGGTGAGTACGGCGACCGTCGGGGCGCGCCAGCGCGGGCCGGGCAGCCGGCCGGAGGGGTAGAGCACGGGCAGCAGCCCGAGGAGCGCAAAGATGAGGAAGCCGCCGACGATGGTGAGGGCGAGCCCGGCGCCGCGCCCGTCCCAGGGGTGTGCCGGGTCACCGCCCAGCACGCCGAGGCGGGCGAGGGACTCCTCCGCCAGGGCCACCTGCGTCGTCGTGCCGACGACGAGCATGAGCCAGCCAAGGACGTTCCGCGGTCGGAGCCAGGTCAGGACGGCGCCGATCGCCGCCCAGCCGAGCCCGACGAGGGACAGGGCGACCTGGACGAGCGCGATCGAGGTGGGCTCGCCGGCCCGGTGCTGCCACTCGGCCCAGCCGCCCCACACCGCGGCGACCAGGCTGACCAGCAGCAGCCCGGTGCCGACCGCCCGTTGTGCCCGCATGTTGCACAGTGTGGGGCATCGGTGCAGGTGATCGGTGCGGGTCGATGTCCCGAGGTCTCGGGCAGGTTGCCCGGGTCCTCGGGACACCGACCCCTGCCGCCCGGCCCGCCGGGCGCCGAAGGATCGCGGTGCGGCCGGCGCCAGCGGGGCGCCGACCAACCTCGACAGGAGCACCTCATGGCCTCGACCTCCGTCGACCAGGTCGTCCCCGGCAGGGTCCGTGCCCGCCGTTACCTGCTGTTCCGGATCTTCGCTGTCCTCGTTGCGCTCGTGTTCCTCGTCCTGTTCGGGGTGTGGCAGTCGATCCTCACCCCGTGGGTGCTCTTCCCCGACGCCACGGACCACGGCTGGGTGCGCACCGCGGAGCTGCACCGGTACGCCGACGCGGCTGCGGCGGCCGGGATGGGCGCGGCCGGAGTGGGCGCGCTGGTGGCGGCGCTGCGGCCCGCCCGGCGTTCCGGCCTGGTCGCATGGGTCGGCGGAACTCTGACGATCATCGGCCTGGGCAGCATCGCCTCGGTGCTCCTCCAGCAGCACACCGGTCTGCTGGGGGCGCTGGTGCAGGGGCTGGTCACCGTGGCGGTGACCGCGGTGCCCCTGGTGCTGCTGCACCCCGAACGCCGGACGGTGCTGCGTGGGGGCGCCGCGGTGGTGGGGGGACCCGCGGGAGCCCGTGCGTCGAGGGGCACGGATGTGCCCGCGGGGGCCGCACGGATCGGTCTGCTCGCGCTCGGCGGTGCCGGTGTCGTGCTGGCGGTCGGGATGCTGATCTGGCGCCTGACGGGCGGAGTCTTCGAGAGCCCCCGTGAGGACGACGTGCTCAGCTTCGTCATCCTGGGCCTGTCCGTCGCCCTCGGCAGCCGGCTGTGCCTGACCGGCCGGGAGGGCTGGCGTCCGCTCGTGGTGATCCTCGCGGTCGTGGGTGCCTACGCCGTCGTCGGCGGGCTGTCGCTCGCCCTGGGCTAAGGGCCCCGGTGCGCGGTGTGCGCCGGTCGGCGGAGTTGCCGGGGGCTGATCTACCGGTGGTAGACGCTCCTGCGGTGGTCGATGCGGACCGGATGTCTATGCTCGAAGCATGTCCAACGACGGGCAGGGCACCCAGGGCAGGCTCGCGCTCGCGCCGGGGAGCCCGGCCGAGGCGACGGCGGACCGGCAGGCCGAGCTCGAGGACCGGCAGGCCGAGCCCCGGACGGAGCGCGGCCCCGCGCTCCACGTGCCCGCCCACCCGGTCCGCGTGGTCACCGCCGCCAGCCTCTTCGACGGCCACGACGCCGCCATCAACATCATCCGCCGCATCCTGCAGGCCCAGGGCTGCGAGGTCATCCACCTCGGCCACGACCGCTCCGTGGCGGAGGTGGTCGCCGCCGCCGTGCAGGAGGACGCCCAGGCCGTCGCGATCTCGTCCTACCAGGGCGGGCATGTGGAGTACTTCACCTACCTCGCCGACCAGCTGCGCGCGCACGGCTGCGGCCACGTGCGGGTCTTCGGCGGCGGCGGCGGGGTGATCGTCGCGGACGAGATCGCCGCGCTCGCGGACGTCGGCGTGCGGATCTTCTCCCCGGAGGACGGCCAGCGCCTCGGCCTGGCGGCGATGGTCAACGAGGTGGTGCGCGAGGCCGACGTCGACCCCGTCGCCGCCGCCGGCGGCCCGCCCGCCGACCTCGCCGCGCTCGGCGTCGGGGACGTGCGCGCCCTGGCCCGCACCCTCACCGCCCTCGAGCTCGGCCGCCTGCCCGAGCACCTGCTCGCCGAGCTGCGCCGGGCCGCGGAGGCGAGCGCCGCCGTCGTCCTGGGGATCACCGGCACCGGCGGGTCGGGCAAGTCCTCCCTCACCGACGAGCTGCTGCTGCGGGCGCGGCTGGACCAGGGCGACGGGCTGCGCATGGCGGTGCTCGCCGTCGACCCCACCCGCCGGCGCGGCGGCGGGGCGCTCCTGGGCGACCGGATCCGGATGAACGCCCTCACCGAGGGCACGTTCTTCCGGTCCGTCGCCACCCGCGGCGCGGGCGGGGACCTGCCCGCCGCGCTGGACGAGATGGTCGCGGCCGCCAAGGTGTGGGGCGCCGACCTGGTGATCGTCGAGACGCCGGGGATCGGGCAGGGCGACGCGGGGATCGTCGACCACGTCGACGTGCCCGTGTACGTCATGACCCCGGAGTTCGGCGCGGCCACCCAGCTCGAGAAGATCGACATGCTCGACCTCGCCGAGGTCGTCGTCATCAACAAGTTCGACCGGCGCGGCGCCGAGGACGCCCTGCGCGACGTGCGCCGCCAGGTGGCCCGCAACCGCCTCGCCTTCGCCGCCGCCCCGGAGGCCCTGCCAGTGTTCGGCACGGTCGCCTCCCGCGTGCACGACGACGGCGTCACCGCCCTCTACCTGCACCTGCGCCACCTGCTCGCCGGGCACGGCCTGCCGGTGGGCAACGGCGCCCTGGCGCCCGTCGACCACATGGTCTCCACCCGGGTCGCGCCCCTGGTGCCGGTCGCCCGGGTCGGCTACCTCGCCGAGGCCGCCGAGGCGGTGCGCGCCTACCACCGCCGCACCGCCGAGCAGGCCGCCGCGGCCCGCGAGCTGCAGCACCTGACCGGCGCCCGCGAGATCCTGGCGGGCCGGCTCACCGGCGCCCCCGCCGGCTTGGACGACGCCGTCGCCGAGGCCGAGGCGCACCTGACCGAGGAGACGCGCGTCCTGCTCGCCGAGTGGCCCACCCTCGCCACCGCGGCGGGCGCCGTCGCGCCGGCCGTGTCGCTCTCCGGCACACCCGTGCCGCGGCTCGCCCTGCCGCGCCTGCACGACGACGGCGACCTGCTCACCTGGCTGCGCGGCGAGCACCTGCCGGGCCACTTCCCATACACCGCCGGCGTTTTCACCCGCCGCCGCACCGACGAGCACCCGGCCCGCATGTTCGCCGGCGAGGGGGACCCGGCGCGCACCAACCGCCGCTTCCACCTGCTCGCCTCAGGCCAGCCCGCCGTCCGGCTGTCCACGGCGTTCGACTCGGTGACGCTCTACGGCTCCGACCCCGACACCCGGCCCGACATCTACGGCAAGGTCGGCAACTCCGGGGTCTCCATCGCCACGCTCGCGGACATGAAGGCGCTCTACGCCGGGTTCGACCTGTGCGCGCCGAGCACGTCGGTGTCGATGACCATCAACGGCCCCGCGCCGACCATCCTGGCGATGTTCCTCAACACCGCGATCGACCAGCGCCTCGACGCCTTCGCCGCCGCGCACGGACGGCCGCCGTCGGTCACCGAGGCCGCGGACCTGCGCGCGGAGGCGCTGCGGACCGTGCGCGGCACCGTGCAGGCCGACATCCTCAAGGAGGACCAGGGGCAGAACACCTGCATCTTCTCCACCGACTTCTCCCTCAAGGTGATGGCGGACATCCAGGAGTGGTTCGTCGCCCACGAGGTGAAGCGGTTCTACTCGGTGTCCATCAGCGGCTACCACATCGCCGAGGCCGGGGCGAACCCCATCAGCCAGCTCGCCTTCACCCTCGCCAACGGCCTGACGTACGTGGAGGCGTACCTGGCGCGGGGCATGGCGGTGGACGACTTCGCGCCCAGCCTGTCCTTCTTCTTCTCCAACGGGATGGACCCGGAGTACTCCGTGCTGGGCCGGGTGGCGCGGCGGGTGTGGGCGATCGTGCTGCGCGACCGGTACGGCGCGACCGCCCGCAGCCAGCGGCTGAAGTACCACATCCAGACCTCGGGCCGGTCCCTGCACGCCCAGGAGATGGCGTTCAACGACATCCGCACCACCCTGCAGGCGCTCATCGCCCTGTACGACACCGCGAACTCGCTGCACACCAACGCCTACGACGAGGCCGTCACCACGCCCACCGAGGAGTCGGTGCGCCGCGCGCTGGCCATCCAGCTCATCATCAACTCCGAGTGGGGCCCGATGAGCAACGAGAACCCCAACCAGGGCTCGTTCCTCATCGCCGAGCTCACCGACCTCGTGGAGCGCGCGGTGCTCGACGAGCTCGACCGCCTCTCCGCCCGGGGCGGGGTGCTCGGCGCCATGGAGACCGGCTACCAGCGCGGCCGGATCCAGGACGAGTCGATGCTGTACGAGCAGCGCAAGCATGACGGGTCGCTTCCGATCGTCGGCGTCAACACCTTCCGGGCGCCCGACGGCGACGACGGCGACGACGGCGGCGGCGCGGCGAAGGGGCCGCTGCGGCTGGCACGGTCCACGGAGGCGGAGAAGCGTGGCCAGGTGGAGCGGCTGCGCGCGTTCCAGGCCGCGCACGCCGAGGAGCGGCCGGCCGCGCTGGCGCGGCTGCAGTCCGCGGCGCTCGCGGAGGAGAACGTCTTCGACGTCCTGATGGACGTGGTGCGGGTGGCCAGTCTGGGGGAGATCACCCAGGCGCTGTTCGAGGTGGGCGGGAAGTACCGGCGCAACGTGTGAGCGAGCCGACCCAGCTCTTAGTTGATGTATCAACTAAATCCGGGTTAGGGTGCCCATGGCTGGCCAGCACCGGGGGGCGCGCGGCGAGATGCGCCAAGCCCCCGTGCGCAGCCGAGCGCACGACATCGGTCGGCTCCAGCATCCTTGCTCGCGGTCGGTGGTCGTGCCCTGACCTCTGACCCGCACGGGGCCGCGCGTTGGCCGCCGACGACACCAAGGAACACTCCATGACCCTGACCACCCTTCCCCGCGCCCTCCGTGACGTCCTCCTGCTGCTGGCGCGGGTGGGACTCGGCGCCGTCTTCCTCGCGCACGGCCTGCAGAAGTTCCTCAGCTACGGCATGGCCGCCACGACGGAGAGCTTCGCGGCCATGGGAGTGCCCGCACCGGGCCTGTCGGCCTGGGTTGCCGCCCTCGTGGAGACCGTCGGCGGCGTGGCCCTGATCTTCGGGGTGCTCACCCCGGTGTTCGCGCTGCTGCTGGCCGCCGAGATGATCGGCGCCCTGCTCATCGTCCACCTGCCGTTCGGCATCTGGGTGACCGAGAACGGCTACGAGCTCGTCCTCGCGTTGGCCGCGGGCGCGCTCGCCCTGGCGGCCGCCGGAGCCGGGCGCTTCAGCGTCGACGGCGTGCTCGCCACGCGGCCCGCGGCCCAGGCCGAGCCCGCCCGCGAGAGCGTGACCGCCGGGCGCTGACCCCTCCATCCGCACGAGGCGAGGCCACCGACCCCTGGTCGGTGGCCTCGCCTCGTCCCGATGCTGGCCGAGCGCACGCGCCGGTTACGCCGTGCCGGCCGTGCTGCCCGTGCGGACGGCGCCCCGCCGGACGTACCGGAAGTCGCAGTGGGAGGCGCCCTCCATGACGGTCTGGGTGCGCGTGAGCTCGACGTCCGGGTCGTACCCGTGGATGAACTCGAAGTCCCGCACGCACGAGAGCAGGTAGCCGATCTCGGCCAGCCCCATGGACTGGTACATCTCCGCGTACGCGCAGCGGTGGACGTCGTAGGAGTAGACGTCGTCGGACTCGACGTTGGTCTGCGTCGTCAGCGCGTCGTCCTTCTTCCACAGGTCCTGGATGTCGATGAACGTGCGCAGGTTCGCCCCGCCCGGCTCCCGGGCCGCGAACCGCGCGCCGGACTTCCGGGCGTCCTCGGTGATCGCTTCCTCGATGATCCCGGCCGCACGCTCCTGACCGAGCTCGCGCTTCAGGATGGTGTAGATCGGGGCGATGATGTTCGCCTCGATGCGGCGTCGCTGGAGGATGCCGATCTCGTCGTCGGCGTCCTCGGGCCCCGCCTGCTGCGTGGGGAGTGTCATCGCGTCTCTCCTGTCCTGACCGGCTGCTCCGCACCGGCCGTGGTCGGTTTCTGGTGGCTCACGTCGTCGGGCCGGGCGCCGGCCAGCCCGTGTCCGTCGAGGAAGTCGGTCAGGCTCTCGGCCATGGCGCGGTTGCTGCTCAGCACCGGTAGCCCGATCCGCCGCTCCAGCTCCTCGTGGACGACGGCGGTACGCAGGTTGGTGCAGCTGAGCATCACCACG
This sequence comes from Georgenia yuyongxinii, assembly GCF_006352065.1. Taxonomy (NCBI): domain Bacteria; kingdom Bacillati; phylum Actinomycetota; class Actinomycetes; order Allobogoriellales; family Allobogoriellaceae; genus Georgenia; species Georgenia yuyongxinii. The sequence continues at coordinate 253,860 of NZ_CP040915.1, forward strand.
TCGGCACCGTCCTCGGCACCAGTGGTGGCGAACCGGACCAGCTCGTCGGCGCCCACGCGCGCGGTCTGCTCGTCCTCGGTGATGCCGAGCCCCTCCGCACTGACCACGTCGAGGCCGTACGACTCCAGGTACGCGCGCTCGGCGTCGACGATGTCCTGGGTGTAGGAGGCGCGCAGCCGCACCCGGCTCCCGCGCCGGCGCAGCCCGGCCGCCATGGCCTGCGCCGTCAGGATCACGGGTGCGCCGGCGGCCTCGGCCAGCCGGGCCGCCAGCTCGGCCTCGTTCGCGCGGCCCCGCACGAAGGAGGCGCTCGTGCAGCCGAGCACCAGTGCCACGGGCCGGATGGGTGCCAGGGCGGCTGCCTGGGCGACGGCGTCGTGCTCCATGGCGAGCAGGTCGGCCACGGTGACGGCGTCGAGGCGTGCGCGAGCGACGTGGATGCTGGCCCGGCCGGCGACCAGGCCGGGCAGCTCGATCTCGACGCCGGTGTCCGTGGCGGGCACGATCACCGCGACGCGTGGCGGCTCTCCGGCGGGCACGGGTGCGAGCCCCGCGAGGACGGCAGTCGCCGCCCCCGCAGGGCCCACACCCTCGCGGCGGGTCACAGGTAGCGCGGCTCGCCGACCTCCGCGGCCGACGGGTCGAGGCCGACGGCCTCGAGGATCGGCGCGATGGCGTCCTCGTCGTGGAGGGTGGCGATCACGTCGTTGAACGCCTTCGTGAGGTCGGTGCTCTCCGACTTGACGACGAAGCCGACCTGCCCGGGGTTCGTCGCGGCCGCGATGCGCTCGTCCGGGGGCAGCACCTTCACCTGGAAGTCGGTGCCCTCGTAGAGGTAGAGCGCCGTGCCGTAGCTGTCGATACCGACGTCGAGGCGCCCGGCCTCGAGGTCCTGCTTGAGCTCGACGGATGAGGGGTACTGGGCGAGCTCGCCGCCGAGCTCGCGGTCGACGTCCTCGACCCAGTTGTAGCCCTGGATGGTGCCGACCCGCTTGCCCACGAGGTCGTCGACGCTCGAGATGTCGTCCTTGGAGATGAAGCTACCCGGCTCGATGTAGATCGGGTCCGTGAAGTCGATGACCTTGTCACGCTCGGTCGTGCGGAAGATCGAGCCGATGGCCACGTCGATGCGGCCCTGCTGCACAGCCGGGATGAGCGCGGAGAACTCGTACGGCTCCGCGACCACGTCGAGGCCGTAGTGCTCGGCGATCTCGTAGATGACCGCACCGTCGGGGCCGACGATTCGCCCGTCCTCGATGCTGGAGAAGGGCGGGAAGGTGGGCACGCCCACGGTGATGGTGCCGGCGGTGACCGTCTCGAACGGGGCGTCCGCGGAGGCCCCGTCCGACTCGGCCGCCTGCGAGGAACAGGCGGCGGCGGCGACGGCGAGGAGGCCTGCCGCAGCGATGGCGCCCAAGCGAGAGCGAGTCCGTGTAGCCATGGGTGTTCCTTTCACAGGGTCTGCGCGATACCGGGGACTATCCCTGCCTGCGCCGAGACACCCGCTGAACGCCCAGTCCGCAAGATAACGGACAAGTTTCCGCCACAATCTGAGACGGTGCGGGCCCCGGTACCGGGCCGTGATGGCATCACCGGTAGGTGCCCTGCGTGGGACTGGTGTGCCCGCGGTCGCCGTCACCAAGGTCAACGACGGGCCGCGCGCCGTCACCACCTGCACAGAGCTGCGAGCGCGTGGCCCGGGCCCCCGTGCGGACGCAGACGAAAGGACAGCGACCGATGACCAACGCATCGTCATCGCCCGCGATCGACCCAACGCGGCTGTGGGCCAGCCTGACGGAGATCTCGCGCTTCGGTGCCACGGTGCGGGGCGGGCTGGACCGGCTCGCCCTGGGCGACCACGACCGGGCCGCACGTGACTACCTCGTGGCCCAGGCCCGCCACCACGGGTACGACGTGATCGTCGACGCCCTGGGCAACATCTTCATCACGCGCGCGGGCGCCCGACCGGACCTCACGCCGGTGCTGCTCGGCTCGCACCTGGACTCCCAACCGAGCGGCGGCCGGTTCGACGGCACCTACGGCGTCATCGCCGGCCTCGAGGTGCTGCGTGCCTTGGACGACGCCGACGTCACCACCCTGCGACCGGTGGTGCTCGCGAACTGGACCAACGAGGAAGGGGCGCGGTTCAGCCCGAGCATGCTCGGTTCCGCCGTCTACGCCGGCCGGCACGACGCAGGGGCGGCCCTGGCCCGCAGCGACGCCGACGGTGCCACCATCGGCGCCGAGCTCGCGCGCATCGGCTACGCCGGCACCGGTGCCGGCCCCGCACGGGTCCACCGGTCGCTGGAGCTGCACATCGAGCAGGGGCCCGTCCTCGAGGACCGCGGCCTGGACATCGGCGTGGTCACCGGCGTGTACGGGATCCACTGGCTCGACGTCGTCGTCCGTGGCCGCAGTGGGCACGCCGGCACCACGCCGGCCGGCTCCCGCCAGGATGCGCTGGTGGCGGCCAGTCGCATCGTGCTCGCGGTCGACGAGCTGACGGCCGCGGAGCCGGAGCTGCGTGCCACCACCGGCGAGGTCCGCGTCTGGCCGAACTCCCGCAACGCGATCCCGGGCGAGGTCCGCCTCGCGCTCGACCTGCGCCACCCGGCGGAGGAGACCCTGGCCCGCGTGGAGCGCGCCCTGTCCGAGCAGGTGGCCGAGATCGCCGCCCGCTCGGGCGTGACGGCGACGGTCACCCCCGTGCTGTCGCAGCCGCCCACCCAGTTCGACGGCGGCACCGTCGCCCTGGTGCGGGAGGTTGCCGCGGAACGGGGCTACTCCGCGACAGACCTCGTCTCCGGAGCGGGGCACGACTCGGTGCACCTGGCCCACGTCACCCGTGCGGGGATGATCTTCATCCCATGTGTCGGCGGCGTCAGCCACCGCGAGGACGAGGACATCCGGCCCGAGTGGGCCCTCACCGGCGCCGACGTGCTCCTCCACGCCACGGTGCGCGCCGCAGCGGAGGAGAGCTGACATGTCCGAGCACCCCACCCCGGCCGAGGCCGGCTCCGTCACCATCACCGGGCTCGCCAAGTCCTTCGGCGACACCGCCGTGTTCGCCGACGTCACCTTCGCCGTGCCCGCGGGCACGGTGACCGCGATCATCGGCCCGAGCGGCTCGGGCAAGAGCACGCTGCTGCGCTGCATCAACCGCCTGGAGACCCCGGACGCCGGGACCGTCGTCGTCGACGGCACCCGGTACCCGGCGGGTGAGCCGCTGACCGGCGCCGGCCGCCGGACGCTCCACACCGCCGTCGGCATGGTGTTCCAGTCCTTCAACCTCTTCCCGCACCTGACCGTGCTCGGCAACCTCACCCTCGCCCAGGAGCGGGTGCTGGGGCGCTCCCGGGTGGAGGCGACGAGCTACGGACGCGAGCTGCTCGCCCGCGTGGGCCTGCAGGAGAAGGCCGACGCCCGGCCCGCCACCCTCTCCGGCGGCCAGCAGCAGCGCGTCGCGATCGCCCGGGCGCTCGCGCTCGACCCGCACGTGCTCCTCTTCGACGAGCCCACCTCGGCGCTCGACCCCGAGCTCGGCGTGGAGGTGCTCGGGGTCATGCGCGACCTCGCCGCCGAGGGACGCACCATGCTCGTGGTCACCCACGAGATGAAGTTCGCCCGTGAGGTCGCCGACCAGGTCATCGTCATGGCCGACGGCGGCATCGTCGACGCCGGCGACCCGGCGACGGTCTTCACCACGCCCGCCCACGAGCGCACCCGCCGGTTCCTGCACTCGGTGCTGTACCGCTGATGGACATGCTCGCCGCGATCGCCCAGGGCATCCCGCTGACCATCGGGGTGACCGTGGCGTCCTTTGCGCTCGCCGCGGTGGCCGGCGTCCCGCTCGTCCTGGGCCTGCGCTCACCCCGGGCGCTCGTCCGAGTGCCTATCCGGGCGGTGGTCGACCTCGTCCGAAGCATCCCCATCCTCGTCTGGATCTTCCTGCTCTACTTCGGGCTGTCGGTGGGCGGGTTCCGCCTGGACAACCTCCAGGCCGCGATCCTCGCCCTCGGCGGCGTCTCGGCCGCCTACCTCGCCGAGGTCTACCGCGGGGCCATCGAGTCGGTCGATCCCGGCCAGTGGGAGGCGGGGCGAGCCCTCGCGCTGAGCCCGACGGAGACGTTCACCAAGGTGATCGCCCCCCAGGCGGTCCGGGTGGCGCTGCCCAGCGCCACCACGTTCGCCCTCACGCTGCTCAAGGACTCCTCGATCCCCAGTGTCATCGGGGTCGCCGAGATCTCCCACTTCACCCTCGCGGAGTCCCGTGCCACCGGGCAGGGGCTGACCGCGTTCACCACCGCCGTCGTCCTCTACATCGTCCTGAGCGTGCCGATCGCCCTGCTCTCGCGCTATCTCGACCACCGGATGCGGCGAAAGGTGGCGCGATGAGCGGCGAGCAGCTCCTCGACCTCCTCGGGGGCCTGGGCGTGACCCTGCAGCTGGCGGCGGTGAGCATCGGTGCCGGCCTCGTGGTGGCGCTCGGCCTTGCGCTGCTGACCTCCTCGCCGCGGCGCTGGCTGTCCTGGCCGGGCATCGTGGTCGTCGAGATCGGGCGCGGCGCACCGGTGATCGTGCTCCTGCAGCTGGTGTACTTCGGCCTGCCGAGCGCGGGCATCACTCTCGACGCCATGCCGGCGGCCTGGGTGGCCATCGGGTTCAGCGTGGCCGCCTACGGCAGCGAGATCATCCGGGCCGCGCTGCAGTCGGTGGCGGCCGGACAGGACGAGGCCGCCCGGGCGCTGGGCCTGGGCCGGGTGGACACCCTGCGGTTCGTGCTGATCCCGCAGGGGCTGCGGGTGGCGGTGCCGCCGCTGATCGGGCTGGCGGTCCAGATGTTCCAGGCCACGTCGCTGGCGTTCGCGCTGTCGGTGCCCGAGCTGCTCAGTCAGGCCTACAACCTGGGCTCGGTCACCTTCCGGTACGTGGAGTTCCTCGCGGTCGCCGGGGTCATCTACGCGGTGGTCGCCCTGCCGCTGATGCGTCTGGCGGGCCGGCTCGAGCGGAGCACGGGCGGCGCCGGGACGGGGCTGCGGGGCATGACGCACGCCTGAGCAGCCCGTCTTCACTACCGAGCGCTGTCGTTCGCGGCTAGCGCGGGTGGTGCACCATGCGCGCGAGCCGCGAACGGGCGCGCTCGGCCAGAGCGGCCGCCCTGTGCACGCGGCACCGGGCGCGGTGAGGCCACCGACCGGTGGTCGGTGGCCTCACGCGTGCTCATCCCGACGGGCTACTTCTTGGCCTGCCCCGGCGCGGTGCCGCCGTGCCCGGGCGCGGTGCCGCCGTGTCCGGGCGGGGTGCCGTCGTGTCCGGGCGGGGTGCCGGCGGCGTCGTCGTCAGCGGATGCCGGGACCCCGATCCGGTCCAGCAGCGTGTTCGCGACCCCCTGGAAATACTCCGCACCCCACTCGGTGAGGTACCCGGCCTCGATCTGGCCGGCGTCGAACTCCGCGATCAGCTCGAGGTAGGCCTCCCGCGTGCCGTAGGTCCGCGCGAACTCCTCCGCCGAGATCAGGTCGGCCGAGCCGTACACCGCACCCGGAGCGGCGGCGCCGAGGTACCGACCCAGCGGGTGCTCGATGAGGCCGTAGCGCACGCCGCCGGTGACGTTGCCGTGCTCGTCGCGCACCAGCGCGCCGCCGGCCTGGTCGAACCACTGCGACGGTGCGGCCTCGTGGCCCTTCTTCGCCCAGGAGACCAGCGACTCCGCGGCCGCGATGATCGTCGGCTCGAGCGGGTAGGGGTTGAGCGCCTCGCGGAACGCCGGGTCCTTGACCTGCGTGTTGGGCAGGCGGCCGGCCTGGTAGATCTCCTCGTCGGCCGGGATCACGGTCGAGAGCAGGTCGGTGTGCGGGGTGCTGGGCACCTGCCAGTGGCGCCGGTTGTCGGGCAGATCCTTCTCGGCGAGCGTCGCTGCGCCGAACAGGCCGGCGTCGCCCTCGGAGGTGACGGTGATGAACGGGACGTCCAGCCCGGGCTCCGAGCCGGGCACGGTGACGAACCCGTCCTTCTCCGCCTGGCGCAGCGGCCGCTCGAGGACCGCGCCGACGGTGTTGAGGTAGCCGTCGAAGACCGGCCCGCGGTTGGCCTCGGTGGCTGCCTCGTGGAAGTTGCTGGCGTAGGTGTTGAGGTAGACCCCGGACTGGGACTGCCCCATGAGGAGCACCGTCTTGGCCTTCTGCCCACCCAGGACCTCACGGCCCTCCTTGCTGTCCAGCAGCGTGCCGACCTGGGTGAGGATGTCCCACGCCAGGCCCTCCTCGGCGCCGGGCACCACCATGAACGGGTTGAAGGAGCCCGGGTTCGCCGGGTCGGCGACGATGGGCTCGCGCTCGACATCCTCGACGTCCCACGTGAGGTCCGCGTAGCGCTCGGCGTCGAAGTTCTTCAGCGCGTCCACCTGGATCGGCTTGGAGGTGACGCCGATGACGGTGTGGCCCTCTTCCATGGCCCAGTCCCACATGCGGCGCCAGTGGTCCTCGCCAGGGAAGCCATTGGAGGCGTTGAGGATGTCGACCAGCACGACGCCGGAGGAGTCCGACTTCTTGGCCGGGCGGCGCACCAGGATGTTGTTGACGTACGGCACGTCCTTGGTGACCACCGACAGCTCGCCGCCGGCGTTGTCGTAGACGTTCGCGGTGCCGGAGAGGAAGAACTCCTCCTCCACGTACCCGCGCTCGGCGAGGTCGAGCGGCACCCGGGCGCGGTCCATCGTCGACCACATGTGACTGCTCCCGGACTCCGCGACCGGGCCCTCGACCTCCGGGACGGCGGTGAGGGACTGCGTGATCGGGCCCCTCTGAGGCGGCCCGGGCTTCGCGGTCGCCGGGGCGGCGGCCAGCGTCAGCCCCAGTGCCCCCACGCATGCCGCGGCCAGTGCCGCGCGCGTCGAACGATGGCGTAGCAGGTTCGTCATCGATTCCCCCCTGGAATCTCGTTGTCCGGCGCGCGACGTCGCGCACCTGTCGGCTGGACGAACCCCCGAGGTCGCCGGTGGCATCTTGAGAAGGTCGTCCCGCCATATCGATCATGCGGTGGACATCTGAGACTCTGGCATGGTTGCCACTTGTTGCCGTCCGGAAGGGAGAGGGCGGCTTCGATGTGCTCAAGGGAGGTGGCGCCCGAGTAATGCGCCGGTAACGCCGGAGCGAGGATCCTTCTCCGGGCAAGTACGTGCCCATGGCGAGCCACAGGTGCCCCGGGGTCGACCGTGCACTGGGCCGGCAGCCGCTGGCGAGAGGAACGGAGCACATGACCGTTACCTTCGGCGACCTGCTGTTCGGCGTACCGCTGACCGGGACGGCGATCCAGCTCCACATCAACCAGCACCGGGCGGCGCTGGGCCTGCTGCCGGTCTTCGTGGACCCAGCGCTCTCGACGGCCGCCGCGCGGCACACGGCCGACATGTCGACGAACCCATGGGTCTACAAGACCGCCGGCCGTGACGCGCACCAGGGCTCCGACCTGAGTACACCGACGGTCCGCATCGAGGCCGCCGCGGCGGCCAATGGCTGGCGCCCCGACCGGACGGGCGAGATCCTCTACTGGGGCGGCCCGCTCCTCAACGGCGACGCGCCCTTCAACTGGTGGATGGGCAGCCCCGGGCACCGGCAACGCATCGAGGACGGCGCCTACACGCACCTCGGCTTCTCTGCCAGCCACACCAACAGCGCCAACGAGTGGGTGTACGGCGTCACGTTCGCCCGCGCCCCGGCCCGCGCGATCTTCGCCCAGCACAGCGGACGGGTCATCGACGTCAAGGACATCTCGACGGCGAACGGTGCCGCCATCATCCAGTGGGACTGGTGGGGCGGCGGGAACCAGCGCTGGGTGCTGGAGCCTGTGGGCGGCGGCTACGTGCGCATCGTGGCCGTCCACAGCGGCAAGGTGCTCGACGTCGCCGGCATCTCCATGGACAACGGCGCGCCCCTCACCCAGTGGGACTGGTGGGGCGGCGACAACCAGCGCTTCCGCCCCGAGGTCTACGGCATCGGCCAGCTCAAGCTGACGGCCAAGCACAGCGGCAAGGTGGTCGAAGTCGCCGGGATGGACGAGAACAACGGCGCACGCGTCCAGCAGTGGGACTGGTGGGGCGGCGCCAACCAGCTGTGGAAGTACTGACACGGTCGAGGGATGGTGTGAGGCCATGGCACGCGAGGTGCGACGTCCGGAAGGGCTCCTGGACCGGCTGGCCACGGCGTACCGCGGCGAACGTCCGCAGGAGTGGCCCGAGGAGCTCCGCCGCGAGGAGAGCGACGTGGCCGACCGGATGGTCCGCCTCGCCGAGCTGATGGTCGCGGGCACACCCCCGACCGACCCGGCGGCCATGGACGCGGTCGACTGGTACTACCGCGCGGCCAACCAGTACGGCGGCGTCGACACCGCCGTGTTCACCGCGCTCGGCGAGGCGCTCGCGGCCGAGGACGACAAGCGTGCCCTCTTCGACGACGTCGTCCCGGGGCTGGCCGGCTATCAGCGCGAGGCGATGACCGCGTACGCGCGGACCCGCCTCGCCGCCGGCGGCGCCTGAAGCCAGGGCGTCCCGAACGCGCTTGGGTGCCGCGCCCACGAGCAGCGCCGTGCCCGCTGAGCGTCGCGAGGACACGCCGGTGAGCTGTCGCCCTCGGCAGCCCCGGCGCGGCAGCATGTCGCTGCCGCGCTCGGAGCGCGGGTCGAGGGAGACAAGGTGGTAGAGGCAGCGGTGCACGATGCGCCGGCCGAGCCGGTGGGGGACGCCGGCCGGTCAGCACACGCCGTCCCCATGGCGACGCTCATGGCACTGTGCTCGCTCCTGGCGTGGGGAGCGGCGTCGGTGGGGCGGCGGCTGATCCGCTGAGCTCGCGGCGGTCACGACCGTGGTCGCAGCCTGCTTCGAGCCGAGGTCTCCCGCGTCAGTCGCGGAGCTTCGCCAGCCGGGCACGGAGCGCGTCCCGCCGTCGGGCGTTCCCGTGCAGCTGCACGTACCGGTCGCCGAAGACCCCCAGCAGCGCGTCGTCCAGCCGGCGGACCGCGCCGGGCGCGTACCGGTAGCCCATCCGCTCGCTGATCACGGCGCTGTCGACCGGCCTCAGCAGCTCACCGAGCTCGAGCAGCGACGTCACACCGAGCTCGAGCAGCAGACCGGAGACCCACGCGTAGTGGTCCGTGCGGGACCAGCCGGCGTCCGTGAACCGCCCGGCGAGGAACGCGGCCAGGTCCTGGGCGCTGATCCGCGGGTCGGTCTCGTCCGACTGTGGCTCCTGATCGGGCATGCTCTCCTGCAGCCGGTCCCGGATGGTGGAGAACTCCCGGTCGGCGAGGTCGAGCAGCCCCGCCGCCAACGTGAAGCGCCGGTCCAGGTCCGGGGCGACCTTCTCGGGGATGCTGCCCTTGTAGCGGATGTCGTGCTCGAACTCCGCCCACGCGTGCTGCAGCACGGTGCGCACCTGGACGGAGGCGGTCCGGTCTCGCAGGCGCGCGAGCTCCGGCTCGCCCGACCGGCCGGCGTCGAGAGCCACGAGCACGTGCCGGCTGGCGTACCCGAACCGGCCCTCCTGCGCCGTCTCGAGGCCCATGTCCCGGTCGCCGAGCATCACCAGCTGGTCGGCGAGCAGCTCCACCACGGCCTGGACGTCGCTCAGCACGTACGTCACGATCCGCAGCCCGATCTGGTCGGTGATCTCGCGCAACGGGTCGGAGAAGGCGGGCCTGCCGTCGACGGTCCGCGCCGCCTTCCCGGCGAACGAGGCGACGCTCTTCGTGCGGCCGGTGACCGCGTGGTAGTTGATGCCCGCGTCGTCGAGCAGGCCCGTGATCAGGGTGACGTACTGCGCCGTCGTGCGTTCGAGCTCGGGCCGCTGCGCCGCGTAGGCCTGCACCGCGCGCTGGACCGGGTCGGTGGCCGGCTGGGCCACGGTGGGCGAGCTCGGGGTGGCGGGCCCGGCGTCCGTCTCGGACGCGGCAGCCGGCCCGGCCGCCTCGGACGCGGCAGCCGGCTCGGCCTCACCCGCGGCAGCCGGCCCGACGGCGGAGGCCCGGGGAGTGGGGACCCGACCCTCCGGCAGGGTCGGGGTGATGATGTACCCCGTCGCCAGGTCGCCGTAGGTCGTCATGCGCTCGGGATGAGCCACCGCGAACCGGGCGACGTAGGCGCACAGCACCGCGTCGACCTGGTCCTCCGCCACGCGCAGCTGGCTCTTGCGGGTGGCGGTGCGCACCGCCGTCGCCAGCTCGCGCCAGCCCGCGTGCTCCGTGACCACCATCGCGGGCTCGGCACCTGCCAAGGCCTCGACGTGGTCCACCAGGGTCTGCAGGGCCTCCCGGAGCTGGGTGAGGTCCCGGCCGCCGCGCTGCTTGTACTTCAAGGTCCGGCCCAGGCCGAAGAGCACCACGGTAGCCGGGTGCGGGTAGACCTCGATGCCGCGCCGTTCACGACCCGAGGCCGGGTTGATGTCGAGCCCGAGGGCCTTGGCGAGCCGGGCGCCGCGGGGGGTGCCGGCGAACTCGGGCTTGCCGGTGTTGGCGGGGTGCGCGCCGGCGTCGAACGCGGCGAAGTCGCGGTTGAGCGCTGCCTCGCACGGCCGGTTGCCCGTGGCGTTGGTGACCACCAGCGGGGCGTCGATCCCCGCCAGGACCGGCCCGTCGCGATACGGGGCCAGCGCGGTGAGGATGGACTCGTCCGTGGTCTCCGCGGAGAGGTGGACCAGCTGCCCGCCGGCGTCCAGGACGGCCACGCCGGTGGGGCTGCGCTCACCCCACGCGAGGTCGATGCCGACATAGTGCATGGGAACACTCTGCCGTGCCGCGCCGGTCACCGGTGCACGGCAGGGCGGTGCTGAACCTGCCTGTTGCGCCGAGACCTGCCTCTTGCGCCGAGACCTGCAGGCGGAACGGCAGGTATCGGTCGGAAAGTGCAGGTGTCACCGCGCCGCGCCGAAAAAGCCTCGCACCGGCGTTGGCAGGGCGGGTACGGTCACGTCGCACAGGCACCAGCTGAAACGACATGGGAGGTGAGGAGCATGCGGGTCCTTCCGCTCCACCCCTGCCCCCCGACAACCACCTCCCGGATGCCCGTGCCCCGCTGACGCACCTCGTGCGGCATCCCGCCTGACAAGGATGCTCACCGTTGCTTGCTGACCTCAGCCTCACCGATCTGGGCTGGGACGACCGGTTCGCCGAGTCCCTGCCCGCCGACACCCTCCCGGCCCGCGTGGTGCGGGTCGACCGCGGCGCCGCCCTCGTCCACACCGCCGACGGCGTCACGCACGTCCGCCTGAGCGCCCAGCTGCGCCGGACCGGCGCCCAGGATCCCGTCGCCCTGCCCTGCGCCGGCGACTGGGTCGCCCTCCACCCGCTGCCCGGCGGCGGCCACGTGGCCGACGTGGTGCTGCCCCGGCGCACCGCCGTCGTCCGCGGCGGCGTCGCCCGCCTCTCCCGCGGCGGCCTGTCCGGTGACGGTCAGGGCCAGGTCCTCGCCGCCAACGTCGACGTGGTCCTCGTCGCCGAGCCGGCCCGCCATGCGGTCGACCCCGCCGACCTCGGCCGGATCGAGCGGCTCGTCGCCCTGGCCTGGGAGAGCGGCGCCGTGCCCGTCGTCGTGGTCACCAAGGCGGACCTGCTGCCCACCGGGCTGGGCGACCTGCTCGACGACGTCGCCGCGGCGACCCCCGGCGCCGAGGTGCACGCCGTCGCCGCCCTCGACGGGCAGGGTCTCGACGCCGTCCGCCCGCACCTCGGCCCGGGCCGCACCGCGGTGGTCCTGGGCCCCTCCGGGGCGGGAAAGTCCACCCTCGTCAACGCACTCGCCGGGACGCCGGTCATGGCCACACAGCAGGTCCGTGCCGCCGACGGGCGCGGCCGGCACACCACCGTCCATCGCGAGCTGGTGGTGCTGCCGAGCGGCGGGCTGGTCATCGACACCCCCGGGCTTCGGCGCGTGAGCCTGTACGAGATGAGCGAAGGCGTGGACCGGGTCTTCGCCGACGTCGAGGACCTCGCCCAGCGGTGCCGGTTCACCGACTGCGGGCACCGCACCGAACCGGGCTGCGCGGTGGTCGCCGCGGTGGACTCCGGTGCGCTGCCCCGGCGGCGCCTGGAGAGCTGGCGGCTGCTGCAGCGGGAGGCGGCGTGGATGGCCACTCGCACCGACGCCCGGCTGCGCACCGAGCAGACGAAGGCGTGGCGCAGCGAGACCCTGCATCGACGGCGGACCGGTCAGAGCCGGCCTTAGAGCGACTCCGAGCTGCGTCGCCGGCGCGGGCGCCGCGAACGCGGGCGCCGCGAAGATGCCGCCGCCTGCGCCCGCGCGCGCCGCTGCAGGATCACGCCGGCCCCGGCGATCGAGCCGACAAGGCCCGCGCTCGACATCCATGGCTGGTTGAACCGGTGTCCCAGGACCCTGTCCACGGACCACTCGCCCGGCCCGGTCAGCGCGAGCGCCGCGGGGGATAGGCCGAGCAGGGCGGCGTACTCGTACCCGCCCTTCTGCGCGACGAACCCGGACGGGTAGTTCACGGCCGTCGCGGCGATCATCGTCCCGGACGCCGCGGCCCCCGCGAGCGGCGTCCCCAGGCCGAGCACGAGGCACGCGCCGCCGCCCGCTCGCCGACCCCGCCGGCCACGGCGTTGGGGATCCCGGGCGCGAAACCGATCGACTCGAAGTAGCCGCCGGTGCCCTTGAGACCATGGCCGCCGAACCAGCCGAAGAGCTTCTGGCACCCGTGCGCGATGAGCACCCCGCCTACGCCCGACCTCAGCGCGAGCAACCCGGCGTCCGTCAACGCAGCCATGAGCCGTCCCTCGCCGCCGAAAGGACCGGCCGGCACGCGGGTCCCGGTCGGCCGCCTCCAGGGTTTCACTGCGGTCGGTGCTCGGCAGAACCCTCGAACGACGGCGCGGGTGGTTCTCGCGCGTGGCCGCCTATGCTGCGTTCGTGTCCTCGACCGACCCGCGCGTGACCGTCCTGTCCGGCGGGGGCGGCGGCGCCAAGCTCGCCCACGGCTTGGCTCGTGCGATCGCGGACCTCACGGTGGTGGTCAACACCGCCGACGACGCCGTCGTGTACGGACTCTCTGTCAGCCCGGACCTGGACACGGTCATGTACACCCTCGCCGGCCTGGCGAACCGGGAGACCGGGTGGGGCGTGGGCGGCGACACGTTCACCACCCTCGACGCCATGACGCGGCTCGGGGAGGACACCTGGTTCCGCATCGGCGACCAGGACCTGGCGACCAATGTCGTCCGGACCACACGGCTGCGCGCCGGCGCGCAGCTCTCGGAGGTGACGGGCCAGCTCGCCGCCGCGCTCGGCGTGCGAGCCAGCCTGCTGCCGATGACCGACGACTGGGTGGCCACCGTGGTCGACACCGACGTCGGCCGGCTCGGCTTCCAGGAGTACTTCGTCGGCCGGCGCCACCAGGACGAGGTCCGCGGGATCGTCCTCGACGGCGTCGAGGAGGCCCGGCCCGCGCCCGGCGTGCTCGAGGCGCTGGCGGCGGCCGACGTCGTGGTCGTCGGGCCCTCGAACCCGTTCGTCAGCATCGGGCCGATCCTCGCCGTGCCCGGGGTGCGCGACGCGCTCGCGGGCACGTCGGCCCGGCGGGTGGGCGTCAGCCCCATCGTGGGCGGGCGGGCCCTCAAGGGGCCGGCCGCCGCGATGCTGACGGCCCTCGGCCACGAGACCTCCGCGCTCGGCGTCGCCCGGCTGTACGCCGGCCTGCTCGACCTCTACGTGATCGACGAGCAGGACCGCCACCTCGCCCCGGAGATCGAGGCGCTCGGCCTGCCCGTGGCGGTTCTGGCCACCGTCATGGACGACCCCGACGACCGCGAGCGGCTGGCGCGCGAGCTGCTCGACGCGGCCCGTGGCTGAGCGTGAGCCGGTGGTCGCCGTCGTCCCGCTGCGCGACGGCCGCTCCGGCAAGACCCGGCTGGCGGGGGTGCTCGGCGCGGACCAGCGCACCCGGCTGGTGGCAGTGCTCGCCCGGCGGGTGGTGGACGCGCTCCTCGCGGCGGGGCCGGTCACGCGCGTGCTGGTCGTCACCCAGGACCCCGACTTCGCCGCCGGCGCCGTGCCGGCGGACCCGCGGGTGGAGGTGGTCCGCCAGGGACGGAACCGGCCGGGCCTCAACCCCGCCGTGGCGCTGGGCCACGAGCGTGCCCGCGACGGCGGGGCGCGCCGCGTCCTGGTCGTCCACGGCGACCTGCCGCTGCTGACGGCGGCGGACGTCCGCGCGCTGCTCGCGCCCACCGCGGCGGTGGTGGTGGCGGCGGACCGGACCGGCCAGGGCACCAACGCGCTCGTGCTCGACGCCGGCCTGACGTTTGCGTTTCGGTTCGGGCCGGGCAGCCGTGCCGCGCACCAGCGCGAGGCCGACCGCCTCGACCTCGGCGCGGTGGTGGTCGACCGGCCGGGAACGGCGATGGACCTGGACAGCCCCGCCGACTGGGCCGCCCTGCCGGGCGCGGCTCGGGACCGGCTCGCCCGCGCCGTCGGCCCGGCGGTCGCCGTCGGCCCGGCTCACCACTGACCGCGGTGGACCACCTCCGCGGCCGGCCGGCGCCGGCGGGTGGCCGCCGAGCCGCGTGACGGCGACCGTGCGGGGTGGCCGACCGTGATCGCGCCGACGGGCGCGTGGTCGGCCGGGATGCCGAACGCGGCCCGCAGCGGCGCCAGGCCGTCGGGAGGGACCCCGAAGAAGCACGCCCCAAGCCCCTCGTCGACGGCGGTCTGCAGGATGAGCAGCGCCGCCATGCCTGCGTCGACGTGCCAGTACGGCACCGGCCAGTGCGCCTCGTCCCGGTCGGTCCACCCCTTGTCGGGCTCGGCGTAGCGGGCGAGGTAGGCGTCCTTGGACGACGTCGGGACGATGACCACGGGAGCGGTGCGCATGCCGCGCAGCCAGGGGTCGGGCCGCGCCGCCCGCGCCGGGGGCGTGGTGGCGTCCCAGAAGCGGGCGACGTCGGCGGGCCGGTCGAGCACGAGGAAACCCCAGCCCTGGCTGAACCCCGCGCTGGGCGCGCGGACAGCATGACGAAGCATGCGGTCCACCGCGGCCGGGTCCACCGGGTCGGCGGTGTAGCGGCGCACCATGCGGCGCCGGCGGACGACCTCCTGGAACTCCATGGGGCGATCATGGCGTGGCGGGGAGCCGACGACGGCACGGCGAGCGGGCCGCCGCGTCGTGAGCGTGTCAGCCCTGCGTCGGCCCGTTCCAGTCGACGAGCTGGACGATGACCCCGTTGGGGTCACGCACCTGGAAGGCGCGCTCGCCCCACTCCTCGACGGTCAGGGGCATCGTGATGGCGACCCCCTCCGCCTCGAGCCGCGCAAGCTCGCCCTCGAGGTCGTCGACGACGAACGCGAGGATGACGCCGGCGGCGTGCTCGTCGCGCTGGTCGTCCGGGAGTGTGGGCAGGCCGACGTCCAGGAAGGCGATGTTCATGCCGGCGTCGTCCCGGGTGAGCGAGGCGAAACCGTCGGCGGCCATCTCCTCGCGGAATCCGAAGTGCTTGACCAGGAACGCGCTCGACGCCGCGGCGTCCTTGACGTTGAGGGAGACGGCGGAGGCGGTGATCTTCATAGGTGTGCTCCTCGGGGGAGTGGATGCGGTGGCCTGACGACCCTCACCGCGTACAGCGTACGGCGTACGATGTATGACGTTCAACGCGCTCGCGGGCAGAATGTTCCCGTGGCCCTCGACCGAAGCAGCGCCGGCGACCCGTCGCGGACCCTGGCGCTGCTGTGGCGCGACCCGCAGGCGGTGCCCCGCCGGGGCCCGCAGCGGGCCCTGGACCTCGACGCGGTGGTCGGCGCCGCCACCGAGCTCGCCGATCGCGACGGGCTGGACGCGCTCTCGATGCGCAACGTGGCCCAGGTCCTCGGGGTCGCCCCGATGAGCCTGTACACCTACGTGCCGGGCAAGGCCGAGCTCCTGGACCTCATGCTGGACGCGGCCTACGCGCGGATGGACCGCACGGACACCACCGGACGGCCGTGGCGCGAGCGGCTCACCGCCGTCGCCGAGGAGAACCGGGCCCTGTTCCGGGGGCACCCGTGGGCTGTCAGCGTCTCGACGCTGCGACCCCCGCTCGGTCCCGGTCTGATGGCCAAGTACGAGCACGAGCTCGCGGCATTCGACGGCCTCGGCCTGACCGACGTCGAGATGGACGACTGCCTGACCTACCTGCTGACGTTCACCCAGGCCGCCGCCCGAGTCGCTATCGATGCACGGGCCGGCCGGCGGGAGAGCGCGATGGACGACGCCGAGTGGTGGGCCGCCGTCGGCCCCCTCCTCGATCGGGTGCTCGACCCGGCCGCGTACCCGCTGGCCGGCCGGGTGGGCGCGGCGGCCGGAGAGGCGCACGGCAGCGCCCTCGACCCCGAGCACGCCTACCGGTTCGGGCTGGCGCGCGTGCTCGACGGGCTTGCCCCGCTGATCGAGCGGAGGGGGTAGCGCCGTCGCGGGCGCAGTGGGCATTTCGGCCCCGGCGCGCCGTCGGTCCCGCGCGGCTACGTTGGGCGTCATGGCCCGACTGCCCGAGCGGCTCCGCCTCGCCCTCAGCCCCGACCACGCCGACAGCGCCGGCCCGGACTGGGTGGTGCTCGACCTGCACGGCAGCTACCCCACGCACCGCACCGCGCCGCTCCAGGCGATGCTGCAGCGCACCGAGTCCTTCGAGGCGCTCGCCGACCGGCTCGACCGGATCGGCAAGGCGTCCTGGGTGCGCGGCGTCCTCGTCCGGGTCGGCGGGCTCACGGTCGGGCTGGCCACCGCGCACGCCCTCGGCGCGCTCCTCGGCCGCCTGGCGGGGAAGAAGCGGGTGGTCGGCTACCTGCCCCAGGTGTCGATGCGCAGCCTGCTCGTCACTGCGGCGCTCGAGGAGGTGGTGGCGCCGGAGTCCGCCGAGGTGTCGGTGCCGGGCTTCGCCGCCGAGCAGCTCTACCTCGGCTCCTTCCTGGGCCGCCGCGGCATCGCCTTCGAGAACCTGCGCATCCGGGAGTACAAGTCCGCGCTCACTCGGTTCTCCGACGACCGGATGGACGAGTACAACCGCGAGCAGCTCACCGCCTACCTCGACTCCGCGGAGACGGGCTGGGTCCGAGAGGTCGCGCGCACCCGCCGCCTCGACGAGGCTCGCATGCGTGCGGTGCTCGACGCCGACCTCACCAACGCGGCCCAGCTGCTCGACGCCGGGCTCATCACGCGCATCGCGTACGACGACGAGATCGTCACCCCGGTCGACCAGCACTGGGGCCGGGCGCTGGAGCTGATCCGGCCGCAGCTCTCGGCCAAAAAGCTCACGCGCAAGGTCGACGGCGTCGCGATCGTCCCGGTGATCGGCGCCATCGTCAGTGGCCGCAGCCGTGGCGGCCCGCCCATGCCGTTCGGCACCGGGCCGCTGGCCGGCGCGGACACAGTCGTGGCCGCCCTGCGCAAGGCGCAGCGCGACGAGCACACCAAGGCGATCGTGTTGTTCGTGGACTCCGGCGGCGGGTCCGCCCTGGCGTCGGACCTGATCTGTCGGGCGGTCGCCCGCAGCGACAAGCCCGTCGTCGCCGTCATGGGCGAGGTCGCCGGATCGGGCGGTTACTACGTCCTCGCCCAGGCCCGGCACGTGGTGGCGAGCCCGTTCACGATCACCGGCAGCATCGGCGTCGTCGTCGGCAAGCCCGTGCTCACCCAGTTCAACGAGCGCCACGGCCTCAACCCCGAGCTCGTGGGCCGCGAGAAGGCCCTGTTCGCCAGCCCCGCCCGCAGCTTCTCAGACGACGAGCGGGCCTGGGCCGAGAAGATGATGCGCGAGGTCTACGACCGGTTCGTCGACCGGGTGGCCCGCGGACGCCGACTCACCGCCGCGCGGGTGGACGAGATCGGCCGCGGCCGCATCTGGAGCGGCGCGGACGCCCTCGAGATCGGGCTTGTCGACGAGCTCGGCGACCTCCAGGCCGGCCTGGCCGTCGCGCGCCGCCTCAGCGGGCTGCCGGACGACGCACCGGTGCGCACGGTCGGTGCCGGGTTCACCGTCCCCGGCACGCCGAGCTTCGCGAAGGACCCGGCCGCGGCGCTCGCGGCCCTGTGGCCGTTCGGGCAGGAGCGGGTGCTCACGTGGCTGGACCGGGCGGTGACGATCCGCTGAGTCAGGTCAGCTGCTCGAGGTAGACGCCGCCGCTGACAGTCGAGGCGTGGATCTCGATGTACTCCTGCCCCGGGCGGGGCCGGCCGGCGCCCTGCAGCGTCGAGACGACCTTGCCACTGATGCTGTTCACGTCCGTCCACACCGGGACTCCGGGCGTCACGCCCACCCGCACGTCTCCCGAGACAGCCTTGGCGCGCAGCTGCCCGGCGTGCAGCGCGGCGACGTGGACGTCCCCGGAGGCCGTGGTCAGGCGCAAGCCGGTGCGGGCGTTGGCCACGTGGAGCTCGCCGGAGCCGGACTTGGCCATGACGTCGCCCTCGGTGGTGCCCAGTGTGACGTCACCGGAGCCGGTGGAGATGCCTACCGAGCCGCCGCACCGGCCCACGCGGACGTCGCCCGAGCCCGACCGCACGCGCAGGTCGGACAGGGCCGCCGTGATCTCGACGTCGCCCGAACCGGTCTCGACGACGGCGTGCCGGGTGAGCTCGTCGACGCGAAGGTCCCCCGAGCCCGTGCGCAGACGGGCCGCGCCGAAGCTGCCGGTGGCGACCATGTCGGCGGAGCCGAGCCGGGTCACCAGCGTGCTGGCGGTCGGGACGGTGACGTCGACGGTCAGATCGTGGAAGCTGCCGAAGACGTCGAACCAGCGCCGTGGGGCGAGGAGCACCACCTGGGGGCCGCGCTGCTCGACGGTGACCTGCGCGGCCTCCGTGCCTTCGACGTCGACGGTGGTGGCCGTGGCGCCATCATCGGCGCGGACGGTCAGGCGGCCGGCGCCGAGCTCGACGTAGAGCTCGGTCGGGCCGGGGGTCTCGAATGTGTAGTGCATGACTTCTCTCCTGCGTTCCCCGGCCGCGGGGGCCGGTGGTGGGCGATGTGGGTGACTCAGACCCAGCCGGACATGCGCCGGCCGCGGGGCGGGTTGTTGCCGCGCCACATCTGGCCGAGATCGGCGAGTCCGGAGAGGTCGACGTCGATGACCCGCTCGCGGCTGGCGGTGCGCAGTGCGCCGACGATCCAGCTGTTGAGCGAGCGCCCGCTCTTGGCGGCGAGCTCCTCGACGCGGGTCTTGAGGGACTCCGGGATGCGCAGCGTGATGCGGGCGACGGCGTCGTCGCCGTCCTCGTCCTCGGCGTCCATCGCGGCCTCGGGGCCGGGGTGGCTCGGCGTGGGCGGCGGAACCTCGACGACGAACTCGGGCTCCCGGCCCCGCAGCCGTACCTCGACGGCGCCGGCGGGCATCTTGCTGGTGATCTCGGCCGCCGCCTGAGTGAGGGCGTCCATGAGCGCGAGGCGGACCGCCGGGTCGAGGCTGAGGAGGAGACGGTCGGCCGCGGCGCGAGCCTCCTCCCCGCCGGCCTCGGCGGCAGTGAGCAGGTCTCGACGAAGGGCTTCGACATACGGCGTGACGTCCATGCGCACCAGTGTGACGCCACAGTGGTGTCACGTCAAGGGTTTCGTGGTGTCGCCGTGACGACGCAGGTGCTGTGGTGCACCCCGCGACGCCGGCCGAAACCGAGCCGGCGCCGTCGCCTCGGCTGCCCAGTCCCTGCAGGGCTGGGCAGCCGATCATTGACCGAACGTCGTCAGGGGTGGACGTCGATGACGACCTTGACCGCGTCGTCCTTGTCCTGCAGCGGGTGCAGGTTGAAGTCGATCGCGGCGTCGTGGAGGCTGACGTACTGCGTGAGGCCGCCCGCGGAGTCGGCGATCTCCACGGGGAGCGACCCTCACCCTGGCGCTTGGAGTTGACCGGGTTGACCCACACGCGCAGGCCCGGCGCGATGGCGGGGGCCACCTCGGCACCGACCTGGTGGACCACCGAGACGAACTCGTGCCCGATCTGGTTCCCGGGGAAGATGCCGACGTCGTCACCGCCGCGAAGGTAGGCACCGATGTCCGTGCCGCAGATCCCGGCACGCATGTTCTTGACGACGACGTCCCTCGGACCGATCTCCGGCATGTCGGCGTCCTCGACGGCGATCTCTCCGATGCCCTTGTAGATCACGGAGCGCGTATCTGCTTCATCCCTCTCGACTGCAAAAGTGTCTAGATCGACCGTAACCGCGGGATCTGGCGCGCCCCCCGGGACCTTGGGCTCCGGGACCATCGGCCCGACGGCGCGCGCCACGCGGTCGCACGAGAAGCGGGGCCTGTGCCTCGAGCCGGCGGCCGGCGGGGCATGCCGCCTGCTATAACGGCCCGCATGTCACCTGCTGCCCGGCGCCCCGGCCGGTCATGAGCGCCGCCCTCTCCGGCGGCGTCGCGGCCGGCTACGCCATCGCGATCCCGGTCGGCGCGATCGCGGCGTACCTGATCACGCTCGGCGCGCAGCACGGCTGGCGCACCGCGACGGGTGGTGCGCTCGGCGCCGCGGTCGTGGACGGGCTCTACGCCGCCGTCGCCGTGTTCCTCGGTGGCCTGGTGGCACCGGCGATCGCGGCGGTCGCCGAGCCGCTGCGGTGGAGCTCGGCCGCGGTGCTGCTCGTGCTCGCCGCCTGGCTGGTGCGGCCCGCGTTCGTCGCCGCGCCCGCTCGACCCGGCACGACGGACGCCGGCCCGCCCGCCCGCTCACCGGCCGATAGCCCGGCGGCCGTCACGCCGGCCGGTACACCGCCCGCGCGCCCGGCGACCGTCGTCTCCCCGGCCCGGGCGTTCGCGGTCGTCCTGGGGCTCACGCTGGTCAACCCCACCACCGTCGTGTACTTCGCCGCGCTGGTCACCGGTTCGGTGGTCAGACCGTCCGCGGGGCCGGCCGAGCGGCTGACCTTCGTACTCGGTGCGTTCCTCGCGTCCGCCAGCTGGCAGCTGCTGCTGGCCGGGGCCGGCTCGACGGCGGGCCGGTTCCTGGCCGGACCCGCCGGCCGGCGGTGGACGGCCATCGTCGGCGGGGGCGTCGTCGCGCTGCTCGCCGTGAAGGTGGCAGTGGGCGTGTGACGGGCGTCAGCTACCGTCGCTGCGCGCGGCCTCCTCCGCGAGCCGTTCCTGGCGCCGGGCCACCAGCACGTCCGGCAACGACTCGGCCAGCGCGAACCCGTCCTTGCCCTTCACCGTCGGGACGCCGTGCTCGGCGTTGGCGTTGCGCAGCGGGTTGGGCTCCTCGATCGCCTCTGTCGTGCCGTGGGAGAGCACCTGCTCGGCGGGGCTCAGCTCGCGGATGGCGATGGCGGCCACATGGCGGGGATGCTCGCGAGCGACCTCGTCGTAGATCATCGGGTCGTGCTGACCGTCGTCGCCGACCAGCAGCCAGCGGATGTGCGGGAACGTGATCATGAGGTTGCGCAGCTGGGTGCGCTTGTGCTCGATGCCCGAGCGGAACAGACCGGTGTTGGTCGGCCCCCAGTCGGTCATGAGCATGGGACCGTCGGGAAACCGGTGCTTCCTCATGAAGGCCCGCAGCGTGGGCACCACGTTCCACGCGCCGGTCGACAGGTAGAACACCGGCGCGGCAGGGTGGTCCGCGAGCACCGTGTGGTACAGCTCGGACATACCCGGCACGGCGTTGCGGGCGCTGGTGTGCCGCACGAAGGTGTTCCACGCCGCGAGGAGGGCGCGCGGCAGCATCGTGACCATGATCGTGTCGTCGATGTCGGAGACGATGCCGGCGCGCACCTCGGGGTCGACCACCAGCACCCGCGCCGTGACCGGTTCGGCCGCGCGGGCCTCGATGGTCACCTCGTGCCAGCCGGGCGGCAGGCCGTGGTGGCGCACCATGACGTCGATGTACCCGCCGCGGTCCGTGGTGGTGCGCACCTCCTGCCCGCCCGCCCGCACCACCACGGGCAGGAAGCCCACCTGTGCGGTGAAGAAGGAGCGCCAGCCGCGTTGCGCCTCGGCGGCGAGGTTGATCGGGCCGACCGGGGTGACGTCGTCGTCCACGGGCGTCTCGGGGTCGCTCATCACCACGCGACCCAGCACGTGCAAGGACTGCACGGATCCGTAGCCGGTGAACCCGATCGTGCGCGGGCGCCAGCCCTTGCTGCGGAGGTAGACGACGCTGCGGCGGTTGATGGCGTCGTCGAGGACGAGGCCGACACGGGACAGTGGCACGGCTCACACCCTAACCGCGGCACGACGGCGTAGCCCGGGCGGGCACGGTCCGGTGCACGCGATCCTCAGACGGTGCCGTCCGGCCCGTGCACGTGACGGTCGTCGCGCCGCTCGACGTACTCCGTGTGGCTCGTGTTGGTGCGCTGCCGGTTCATGACCAGCGCGATGGCTGTTCCTTTCCGTCAGGGCCTGCCGCGCAGGCCGCTGCGGTCAGTGTGGTGCGGGGTCAGCCGTCCGCATCCCGAGGCGGCGCCACGCCCCAGCGTGCGAGCTCCAGACCGGCCAGCCGGCGGGTGGCCTTCGGGTCGCCGTCGCGCCAGGCGCGCGCGGGCGCGCCAGCGGTGGCGGCGAGCATGGCCGGTGGCCGGTGGGCGAGGGCGCGCAGGGCGAGCAGGTCCAGGCCCGCGGGGTCGGCCGCGAGACGCCGGACCTCGTCCGCGCGCCGGACGAACCGCAGCCGCGCCACCAGCCACGGGACGAGCACCACCAGGGCGGGCAGGGTCGTGAGGAGCACGCCGACCACGACCGCGAGCGTCTCGACGAGGCCGGCGCCGTCCAGCCCGGCGCGCTGTAGCCGCTCGCCGGCCACGGCGACGCCGTCGAACGGCCCAGCCAGCCGGTCCCCGACGAGGGGCACGCCTCCGGCGGTGGCGCTGGCGGACGTCATGTTTGCCTCGATCCCGCCGCCCACCTCGGCGACCTGCCGCAACGGGCCGGCGACGACGGCGATCGCGCCGCGCACCGCTGCTCCGGCGGCCACGCAGAGCCCCAACCACACCAGGACGAGCACGTCCCCGGTCACCTGCCGTACCCGGCGGGCCGGAAGATCCGCGTAAAGCCGCATGCGCCGGTTCTACCGCATCGGGTCGGCAAGCGGCGGCTACAGATTCCGTGCGGCACCGCACCGCCTTGTCACGGCAGATCGTCGGTGGCATCGTCACGGGGAGCCGACGGCGGGTCAGCCCGCCGCGCGGCCATGCCGACGTCGCTCGAGGAGGAGCCCGTGACAGGCAGCTGGGACGGCCGCGTCGCCCTCGTCACCGGCGCGGGCGCCGGCATCGGTCGCGGCGTCGTCGAGCTGCTCGTCGGGCGAGGTGCCGTCGTCGTCGGGGTCGACCGCGACGGCGGGGCCCTCCAGGACGTGGCCGGTGCTGTGGCGGGCGCGCCCGGACGGCTCGAGCCGGCCGTGGCCTCGGTGACCGACCCCGCCCGCCTGGCCGCCGTGGCGGAGGAGATCCGCGCCGGCCACGGCGGCGTCGATGCCGTGGTGTGCGCCGCCGGCATCCAGCGGTACGGGTCCGTCGACACCACCGACCCGACCACCTACGCCGAGGTCATGGACGTCAACGTCGGGGGCGCGTTCAACACCTGCCGGGTGGGGGTCCCGCTCCTGCGGGCCCGGGGCGGCGGCGCCGTCGTGCTGGTCTCGTCCGCCCAGGCGTACGCCAGCCAGCGTGCGGTCGCCGCGTACACCGCCAGCAAGGCGGCGCTGCTCGGCCTCGTGCGCGCGATGGCGGTGGACCACGCGCGGGAGGGCATCCGCGTCAACGCGGTGTGCCCCGGCTCGGTCGACACCCCGATGCTGCGATGGGCGGCCGAGAGGTTCAGCGGCGGCCGGCCCGCGGAGGACGTCGTCGCCGAGTGGGGGCGGGCCCATCCGCTCGGCCGGGTGGCCAGGCCCCGCGAGATCGCCGAGGCCGTGGAGTTCCTGCTGTCGGAGCGAGCCTCGTTCATCACCGGAGCCGACCTCAAGGTCG
This sequence comes from Georgenia yuyongxinii, assembly GCF_006352065.1. NCBI lineage: Bacteria > Bacillati > Actinomycetota > Actinomycetes > Allobogoriellales > Allobogoriellaceae > Georgenia > Georgenia yuyongxinii. The sequence continues at coordinate 277,787 of NZ_CP040915.1, forward strand.
ACGGCGGCCTCACCGCCGGGCTCGCCGCCGCCCTGCCGAAGGACTGACCGATGCCGATACCTGGAAGCCCCCTCCGGATCGCCGACGTGCGGGCGACCACCGTCACCGTGCCCCTCCAGGCGCCGCTGCGACACAGCAACGGCAGCCACTGGGGCCGGTTCGTGCGCACGATCGTCGAGGTCGAGACGGCCGACGGGATCGTCGGGCTCGGCGAGATGGGCGGCGGCGGCGAGAGCGCGGAGGCTGCGATCGCCGGCCTGAAGCCGTACCTCCTCGGGCACGACCCGGCCCGCCTGGAGGCGCTGCGGTTCATGATCGCCAACCCGACGGCGAGCCTGTACAACAACCGCACCCAGCTGCTCGCGGCGATCGAGTTCGCGTGCCTCGACATCCTCGGCCGCCACACCGGGCTGCCGGTCCACGCCCTCCTCGGTGGCGCCGTGCGCGACCGGGTCGAGTTCGCCAGCTACCTCTTCTTCCGCTACCCCGCCGCCGACGGCACGGGGGAGGTACGCACCCCCGAGCAGCTGGTCGAACATGCCCGCGAGCTGAAGAGCGCGCACGGCTTCCGCGTCCACAAGCTCAAGGGCGGGGTCTTCGACCCCGACTACGAGCTCGCGTGCTACCGCGCCCTTGCCGAGGCGCTGCCCGGCGACCGGTTCCGGTACGACCCCAACGGGGTGCTCAGCGTCGAGGGCGCCATCCGGTTCGCGCGGGCGATCGAGGACCTCGACAACGACTACATCGAGGACCCGTGCTACGGGCTCAACGGGATGCGCCGGCTTCGGGAGAACACGACGATCCCGACGGCGACCAACACCGTCGTCGTCAACTTTGAGCAGCTGGCCGCGAACGTCCTCCAGCCGGCCGTCGACGTCGTCCTCCTCGACACGACCTTCTGGGGCGGCATCCGTCCCTGCGTGAAGGCCGCCGGGGTGGCCGAGACGTTCCAGCTCGGCATCGCCGTGCACTCCTCGGGCGAGCTGGGCATCCAGCTGGCGACCATGCTCCACCTGGGGGCGGTGGTCCCGAACCTCGCCTTCGCCGCCGACGCCCACTACCACCACCTGCTGGACGACGTCGTCGTCGGCGGGAAGCTGCCCTACGCCGGCGGGTCGATCGCCGTCCCGGAGGCGCCCGGTCTCGGCGTCGAGCTGGACCGGGACAAGGTCGCCGAGTACGCGGAGCTTTTCCGCGAGCTCGGTCCCTACCCGTACGACCGGGACCCGGGCCGGCCCGGCTGGTACCCGCTCCTGCCGAACACCGACTACGCGGACCACGAGGCCGAGGGCCGGCCCGCGGCGCTGGACCAGCCCTCCTGACCCCCCGGCCGTGGCGGGCAGGGGCGGCCGTAGGCTGGGACCGCCAGCGCCCGCCGTCCCGGAGGCTCCCGTGCCCGTCCTCGCCGCCTACGGGCACTCGTGGATCGCGGGCGACGGCGCGTCCCGGCCGGACCGCTGCCTGGTGGCCACCGCCGGGCGTGCCCTGGGTGCCACGGTCCTCAACCGGGGCGTCGGAGGCAGCCTCAGCACGGACACCGCCGCCCTCGTCGCGGCCGCCGCCGTGCCGCGCGCCGACGCGTACCTGCTCATGACCGGCTTGAACGACGCCCGGCTCCACGGCGCCGCCCCCGCTGCGCTGGGCGAGTATGCCGCCGCGCTCGCCACGGTCCTCGGCGCCTTCGGCGATGCGAGCCCGGACGCCGCGGTGGCGATCATCGAGCAGCCCCGGCTCGTCGACTACACCCGGCACGAACCCTACGACCGGGGGTCGGACGAGCTCCTCGACGCGTACAACGACGTCCTGCGGACGGCGGCCGCGGCCGCTGGTGCGCTCGTGGCGGCGCCGTCGAGCTGGGACCCGGCCACGATGCTCGCCGAGGACACCGTCCACCCGAACGATCGGGGCCACGCTTACCTGGCGCAGGTGGTCGTGGGCGTGGTGAGCTGAGCCGTCACGCCCCCATCGCCAGGACCAGGCCCGCCCACGTCTGCGGGACGGCGCCCAGGCCACGGCCGTCCTCGGGGTTCCAGTACTCGGCGAAGCCGCTGCGCCAGGCCGCGCGGATCGTCCGGGCCCGCAGCCCCGCCGCGGCGTCGTGCAGGCCGAGACGGGCGAAGGCCACCCAGAACAGGTAGCTCAGCGGCGGCCAGGCCGGTCCGCGCCAGTACATGTCCGGGTCGTACGCGGGGTGGGTGCGGGTGACGTTCGCCGGCCCGAAGGGGGCGCCGAACCGGTCGGGGTCGTCGAGCTGGCGCAGCGCGGCGAGGGCCCGGGCACGGTCGGTCGTGACGAGTGCGGGCATGACCCCCTCGCTCGTCGGGCTGCGGGCGGAGGCGCCGCCGCCGACGACCGCCAGGTCCGCCCAGAGCTGCTCCTCCTCGTCCCACAGGTGCTCGTCGATCGCCTCGGCCAGGGCGGCGGCGCGTCCGGCGAGCACGGCGTCGTCGAGCAGCTCGGCGAGCTCGGCGAGGTTGAACGCCACGTAGGCGTTGAAGCCGGCCGGGCAGGCGACGAAGCTCGACGACCACTCCGCGGAACCGTCGGCCGCGAACGTGACGTCGTGCATGCGGGCCTTGTTCCATGCCGTGCGCGCCGCCCGGTCGTAGTCGGCGCGCGTGCGTCCGGGTGCGCCCCAGTCGTCCCAGCGCGGGGCGTGGTCGTTGCCCGCCTCCCAGGGGTGGACGACGTAGACGAGCCCGAGCTCGGTGCGCCGCCGCTCCCACAGCCAGTCGAGCCCTCGAACGGCCCGGGTGAGCAGCTCGTCGGCGGGGCGCGACCCACGGTCGGCGAGCACCCGTGCGGCGTGGCCGTACATGGGCGGCTGGGTCAACGACGAGGTGCGCTCCAGCGGGCCGAGCCAGGTGTCGGGGCCCGCGTCCCCGTAGCGCATGTGCGGGACGAGGCCCGAGGCCAGCTGCCCGTCCAGGGTGGCCTCGAGCTCACGCAGCGCCCGTGGGTCGTCCAGCGCCGCCCACACGATCGCGTGGAAGCAGGAGTCCCACAGCCACAGGTGGGGGTAGATCGACGGGTTGGGCACCGAGTAGCCGCGCGCCTCGTCCCAGTGGGCCTCGAGCAGTGCGGCGACGCGGCGACGCAGACCCTCGGCGTCGTTCTCGACGGCGTCGGCGCCCCTCGCTGCGTGCGCCATCGCGCCTCAGCCCTTCTCGGCCCCGGCGGTGAGCCCCTCCGTGAGCAGCCGCTGCGTGGCGAAGAAGCCGATGACGATCGGCAGCGTGAGGATGACCGAGCCCGCCATGAGGACGGTCGTCGGGATCTCGATGCTGCCCGCGAGCTGGGACAGGCCGAGTGAGACGGTCCAGTTGTCCCGGCGCTCGATGAGGAAGAGCAGCGCGAACAGGAACTCGTTCCACGCGATCATGAAGATGTACAGGCCGTTGGAGACGATGCCGGGCATCGCCAGCGGCAGGCTGATCCGCCACATGACGCCCAGCCGGGTGCACCCGTCGATCGCGGCGGCCTCCTCCAGGCTCACCGGGATGGTGTCGAAGTAGTTGCGCAGCATGTAGATCGTGACCGGGACGACCTGGGCGATGTAGACGAACAGCAGCCCGAGGAGCTCCCCGCGCAGCCCCAGCCGCGTGAAGATGATGAACAGCGGGATCGCCAGCAGGATGCTCGGGAAGAGGTAGACGCTGAGGAACAGCGCCCCGATCTTGCGGCGGCCGAAGAACTCCAGCCGGCTCACGGCGTAGGCGCCGGGCAGCGCGATGGCCAGGGTGGCGAACACGGTGCCGACGGCCACCAGCGCGCTGTTGGCCATGAACCTGACGAAGCCCTGCCCGCCCTGCGACTGCGGTGTCAGGACGGCCTCGTAGCTGTCGAAGGTGACCTCGTCCAGCCCGACCCACAGCGCCCCGGGGTCCTGCAGCACCGCGTCCAGCGGGCGGAAGGAGAGCAGGATCATGTAGTAGAACGGGAAGATCGTCACCACGACGATGCCGGCGATGATGAGCCAGCGCAGCACGCCGAACCCGACCGTCTCCACCCGGTCGCGGCTGAACCGCCGGGGCGGGGCGTCGGGGGCCCGGCGTGGACGTGCCTCGACGTCGACGGCGGCCATCACAGCTCCTTCCCGCCCCGCGTGAACACCCGCAGGTAGATGCTCACCAGGACCGCGAGGATGAGGGCGAGCACGAGCGCCTGGGCGGCCGCCGCCCCGATGTCCCCGCGGGCGGTGAGGAAGTTGAACACCCGCACTGCGACGACCTCGGTCCCCGCCCCGCCGCCCGTGAGCAGGTAGATGTCGTCGAAGCTGTTGAAGGTCCAGATGAACCGCAGGACCGAGAGCATCGCGATGATCGGCAGCAGCTGGGGAAAGATGATGTACCGGAACCGCTGGCTCGGCGTGGCGCCGTCGACCATGGCCGCCTCCTCCAGCGTGGCGTCGACGGCCTGCAGCCGGGCGGTGATGAAGAGGAAGGCGAAGGGGAAGGACCGCCAGCCCTCGAAGACGATCACGCTGACCAGGGCGATGGGGAGGGTGAGCTCCCAGCCCAGGAACGTCACGTCCAGGTCCCGCTGGCTGAGGAACGCGATCGGCTCGTCCCAGCCGAGCAGCCGGGTGCCCCAGTAGTTGACCACCCCGAACTGGGGGTTGAGCATCGTCGTCCAGGCGAAGGTCGCCGCGACGATGGGGGCGACGTAGGGCAGCAGGACCGCGGCGCGGACGAGGCTGCGGCCCGGGAAGGGCCGGCGCAGCGCCAGCGCCGCGACGAGGCCGGCGCCGATCGCGAGCGCCGTGCCGCACACGGAGTAGATGAGCGTCGTCACCAGGGCCTGCAGGAACCCCGGGGAGAGGATGACCTCGGTGATGTTCGACAGCGTGAAGTTGCCGACGAGGCCGGCCGTCTGGATATTGATCAGCCGCAGGTCCTGGAAGGCGAGCACGATCGTCCACAGGATCGGCAGGACGACCATGACCAGGACGATGACGAGGGTCGGGGAGATGAGCGTCAGCCCCGCCCGGCCCTCGGCCCGCTGCGACGGGGACCGGCGTGAGCGGCGGGTCCTGGCCGTCATACCGGGCGCCACCCCGGTACCAAGCCCGCTGGAGCCGCTCACCCCAGGGAGTCCTGGATCGACTGGAGCGCCGCGGCGGCATCCTCGGCCGCCTGCTGCGGGTCCGCCCCGCCGGTGGTGACCTCGCTGACGGCGGCGGCGACCGGCTGCTCGCCGGCTGCCGCACCGATCAGGTCGCCCTGGCCCTGGGTGATGGCCCAGCGCTGCATGTTCTCGGGCCCCGCCTGCAGCGGTTCGAGCACGTCCTCGCTGTAGAAGTCGGACAGCGGTGCCTTGGTGTCGACGCCCACGGGCAGGGTGGCCCAGGTGTCGGCGAACTCCGTGGGGTTGTCCTGCGTGCCCAGACGCACGGGGACCTTGCCCTCGGGGGCGATCGCGGTCCAGTCGACGTAGCCGTCGCTCATCATGTAGGTGACGAACTGCTGGGACGGGTCGGCGTCGGCGGTGGCCGTGATGACCCAGTTGGTGATCTCGCCGAACTGGGCCGGCTCGTCGCCGTCCGGCCCGAGGATGGCGGGAACGACACCGGTGTTCTTCGCGAGGAAGGCGGGGTCGTCCGCGCACTGCGGGCAGCTCGGCATGGCGTCGTTGCGCAGCCCGGCCATCTCGTCGAGGACGAACGTCGACCAGATGAACATCGCGGCCTGGCCGGCGAAGTACGAGGCGCGGACGGTGTCGACGTCCTGTCCGCCCTGCACCGAGTAGTTGTTGAGGAGGTCGCCGTAGAACTCGAAGGCCCCGACGCACACGTCGCTGGCGATGGTGATCTCGCCCGACTCGTCCACCATCTCGCACCCGTTGCCGAGAGCCACGTGCTCGAAGGTCTGCTGGGTGAACGCCTCACCGGGCTTGTTCGCGCCGACGAAGCCCACCACCTCAGGGGTGTTCAGGGCCTCGGCGGCGGCGAGGATGTCGTCGTAGGTCTCCGGGGCGTCCAGCCCGGCCGCCTCGAACAGGTCGGTGCGGTAGAAGAGGAGCTGGGCCCAGAAGTCCGACGGCACCGACAGCTGCTGATCGCCGTCGCGCGTGAGCTCGAGGGCTCGCGGCACGAACGTGTCCTCGCCCAGCTCGTCGATCACGGCGGCGTGCGCGTCGTTGTTGGCGAGCTCGTTGGCCGCCAGGGTGCGGGTCTGCGCCAGCGAGATCGAGCCGATGACGTCCGGCAGGTCGCCGGCCGCGGCGGAGGAGGTCAGCACCTGGTTGAACTGGTCCTCGGGCACGCCGACGAGCTCGACCTCGATGCCCGTGGCCTCGGTGAACTTGGCGATGATGTCCTCTGTCGCGGCGACGCGGTCGGGCAGCGTGTCCGTCGTCCAGACCGTGATGGATCCACCGCCCGTCGAGCCGGACGTCTCCTCGCCGCCACCGTCCCCGCCGCCGCTGCAGGCGGCGAGAAGCGTCACGCTCGTCGTGGCGGCCAGGGCGGTCCAGATCCTTCTCCGGTCCATCACGATCTCCTCGCCAGGGCGCGTGCGCCCCTGCTTGGGGCGGCCCGCGGGCCCTCGCACGTGAACGTGCGCGCCGGGGCGTGGGACGGATCGTGGACCGCCGTTGGCCGTGTCGTTCCTGTGCGGCGACGGTAGCGCTAAGTCGCACTCGGCGCACTCGGCCAGGACGCCAGGACGCCGCGGTCATCGGGACGACCCGCGCCGTCGTCGACCTCGTCTTCCGGCCTCAGCCGGCGAACGCCCGCACGGGCAGGCCCGGGACGTCCGATCTGGTGACGAACAGCGCTCCGGCGCCGGGCGGCGCGTGCTCCCCGGCACCTCCTCTCGAGGTGGTGATGTAGAGCTGCCGCAGGTCGGGACCGCCGAACGTGCACGCGGTGACGTGCGGCACCGGGACCTCGACCACCTCGAGGAGCCTCCCGGCGGGGGAGTAGCGGTGGACTGCTCCGGCCCCGTACACGGCCACCCAGATCGTGCCCTCGCTGTCCACGGTCAGGCCGTCGAGGTCGCCGATGTCCCGGGACAGCGTGACGAGGGGGCGCCGCCTCGTCAGCGCGCCGCCGACGACGTCGAAGGTGTCCATCCGTCCCGCGCCGCTGTCGACGTAGTAGGCGTGGTCGAGACCCGGGGAGAAGTCGAGCCCGTTGGAGATGGTGACGTCGGCGAGGACGGTCTGTACCTGCAGGTCCGGGGTGACGCGGTAGAGGTGGCCTCGCTCCGGGGCCTGGTCCCAGGTGGTCGAGCCGACGTAGAGGCTGCCGTCCGGGGCCGCCGCCCCCTCGTTCATACGCTCGCCCGGCGTGCGCGAGATGTCGACCGACCGGTCCGGCACCGCGTCGGCCGAGCCGGCCAGGCCCAGACCGTGCTCCGTGGCGACGACGTACCCGCCGGCGCGCCGCGGCCGGACGAACGCCGCCACGCGTCCGACGTCGAGCCGGTCGACCGTGCCGTCCGGCCTGAGGGTGAGGACCGCGCCGGCGAGCATGTCGACGAACCGCAGCCCGCCCCACCCCGTCGACCACACCGGCCCCTCGCCGTGGTCGGCGACCACATCGGTGATCTGCTCGACGTCGCGCACGCGGCCAGTGTCGGACACCCCGGCGGACTCAGCCGCCTGTCGCCGGCACGCTCACCCAGCCGCCGCCCTCGGCGGCGCGCCGCACGGCCTCCAGCACGGCCTGCAGACGCAGTCCGTGAGCGGCGTCGGCGGTGACCGGGGCGCCGTCGCGCACGGCGGCGGCGAGCTCGGCACGCATCCGGGCCCACGGCTCGGCGGGGTCCAGGCCGGCGGTGTCCCACCGGACCTCCCCGACGCCGGCGTAGACCTCCACGCGGGTCCGCGCCGGGTCCACGGCGACCAGCCCGGACAGGAACGACTGCCCGACGGCGCCGCCCTCGTGCCTGGTCGTGACCGCCAGGTGTGTGGCCGGGTCGCCCACGGCGCGCACCTCGCGGATCCGGCCGAGGGCCTCCTGCACCAGGTCCAGCAGGTGGGGGCCGATGTCCAGCAGCATGCCGGCCGGCCCGCCGCGCCAGGTGGTCGCCGCGGCGCCGTCGAGGAACCCGCCCGGGAGGTACCCGCCGTGCAGGTAGAGCGCCTGCCCGCCGGCCGGCCCGCCCTGGGTGCGCAGGCCGGCGGCCGCCCGGAGGAAGTCGCGCGTGCCGGCGTGATAGCGGCGGGTCAGCGCGACGACGCTGGCCACGCCGGACTCGGCGACGGTGTCGGCCACCTCCCGCGCCTGCGCCAGCGTGGCGGCCAGCGGCTTCTCCAGCAGCAGTGACTTCCCGGCGCGGGCGGCGAGCGGCGCAAGGTCGCCCTGCACGGCGGGAGGCACGGCGAAGTCGACCGCCTCACAGACCTCGAGGAGGTCCTCGACCTGCCGGAACGCCGGCACGCCGAGCTCGGCGGCCAGCTCGTCCGCGGCCGCCCGACGCCGTGCCCAGACGCCGGCGAGCCGGGTGGGGCCGGGCGGGGCGTGCATCGGCCCGTGGGTGAGGCGTGCCCACCGACCCGCGCCGACCAGCCCGACCGAGACCGGCCTGCCGGCTGTGCCGTGGTCCGTCACGAGCGTCCTCGCTCCCTGCCCCGGACTGCGTGGACGCCGGAATCGCTACCGTTGTCGTGAGATACGCCACACCGTAACCTGGCGGCGGGCGGCCTGCGACGGGGAGCGCGTCCTTCCCCCGTGTGCCGGTCGTCGTGCTCTTCGTCGCCGCGCGCACCCGCCGGTCATGGTCCCGACCGGCGGTGTGGACACGGACTGAGGGGAAAGAGGCTGCCGAGGTGCCAGAGGTGGTGCGCTTCACGGCCCCGCGCGTGGTCGAGGTCGTGCCCGTGCCCTCCGCGGTGCTGCAGCCCGGTCAGGTACGGATCCGCACCATCGCCTCGGGCATCTCCGCCGGCACCGAGATGACGGCGTACCGGGGCACCAGCCCCTACCTCACCTCCGTGTGGGACCCGCAGCTGCGGCTGTTCCAGCACCGCGAGGACCCCTCCGCCGGGTACCCGCTGGAGGGCTGGGGCTACTCCGAGGTCGGCGAGATCGTGGAGATGGCCGAGCGGCTGACCATGCCGCAGCCGGGTGACGTCGCCGTCGGCGATCTGGTCTGGGGCATCTGGGGCCACCGCACCGAGGGCGTCGTCGACGCCGTGGAGCTGCGCGGGCACCGGCTCCCCGCGGGCGTGGACCCGGTCCTCGGGTGCTTCGTGCGGGTCGGCGCGATCGCGCTCAACGCCGTCCTCGCCGCCCACTCCACGATCGGGTTCACCGTGTGCGTGATCGGGCAGGGCGTCGTGGGCCTTCTCGCCACCCGGTACGCGGTGCTGACCGGCGCCACCGTGATCGCCGTCGAGCAGATTCCCCGGCGCCGCGAGATGGCCGTGCGGATGGGCGCCCACCACGTCCTTCAGCCCGGGCCGGACCTGCCGCGCCAGGTGCGCGAGCTGACCGGCGGCGCGGGGGTGGACTCGGCCGTGGAGATCTCCGGCTCCTACGCGGGACTGCAGGCCGCCACGCGGACCGTGGGGCTGGACGGTGTCGTGGTCGCCGCCGGCTTCTACCAGGGTCAGGACGAGGCGCTGCGGCTGGGGGAGGAGTTCCACCACAACCGGGTGCAGATCGTCGCCTCGCAGATCGGCTCGGTGCCCTCGGTGCTGCGCTCGCGGTGGGACGTGCCGCGGCTGCAGCGCACGGTGGTCGAGCTGCTGCTCCGCGGCGAGCCGGACGTGGTGTCCATGGTGACCCACCGCTATCCGCTGGCCCGGGCGGCGGAGGCCTACGCCATGCTCGACGGCGGCGGGGCCGACGCCCTGCAGGTCATCCTGGAGGCGTCGTGAGGCTCTGCGTGCAGGAGCAGCACCTCCCCGGCGCCACCCTCGAGGAGAAGTGGGCGGCGGCGACGGCGTGGGGCTACGACGGGATCGAGCTGCGCGCCCGGGGGGACGGGGCGTTCGTCGCCCGCCTGCCGGAGCTGCGCTGGGCGGCCGCCCGCGGCGTCGTCATGCCCACGGTGTGCCCCGAGACCGACCACTTCGTGGGCGACTTCGACGCCGCCCGCCGGGAGGACGCCGTCGTCCAGCTGTGCGCCCAGCTCGACGTGATCGCCGAGCTCGGCGGCACCGGTGTGACCACGCCCGCCTCGTGGGGCATGTTCTCCACCCGGCTGCCGCCCTTCGTCCCGCCCCGCACCGCGGCGGAGGACTCCGCCGTGCTGGTCGACACCCTCGGCCGCGCCGCCGCCCACGCCACCGCGCTCGGCGTGTGCGTCTACCTCGAGCCGCTCAACCGCTACGAGGACCACATGGTCAACCGCCTCGAGCAGGGGTCGGCGCTGATCAGGGCGGTCGGCTCCCCGGGACTGCGGCTCACTGCCGACACCTTCCACATGAGCATCGAGGAGGCCGACCTTCCCGGGGCGCTGCGGGCGGCGGGCCCGGACCTGGGGCACGTGCAGGCGTCGGACTCCAACCGGCTCGAGCCCGGTGCGGGGCACCTGGACCTCGCGGGGGTGCTGGGCGTCCTGACCGAGATCGGGTACGCCGGCGACGTCGCCGTCGAGTCGAGGCTCAGCGGGCCGGCGCACCAGGTGCTGCCGCGGGCGGCCGCGCTGCTGCGGGAGGTGCTGTGAGCGACGCTGCGGGAGGTGCTGTGGACGACGCTGCGGGAGGTGCTGTGGACGACGCTGCGGGAGGTGCTGTGGACGACGACGAGCGGCCGGGCGCGGAGGAGATCCGCAGTGCGGCGGCGGCCTTGCTGGAGGAGAACTGGACCGGCGACCACACGGTGCCGGCCACCGGCCTGTACCCCCACCAGTGGAGCTGGGACTCCGGGTTCATCGCGGTCGGGCTGAGGCACGTCGCCCCCCAGCGGGCGCAGCGCGAGCTCGAGTCGTTGCTGGCCGCGCAGTGGGCGGATGGGCGCCTGCCGCAGATCGTCTTCGACCTCGACCGCGACGACGACTACGCCCCCGGCGACTCCTTCTGGCGCTCGCGGACCATCGCGGGGGCACCGGAACGTCCGACGGCGGGGCTGATCCAGCCGCCCAACCACGCCTGGGCCGCCCTGCTGGTGCACCGGGCCGACCCCACGCTCTCCCGCGAGCGTCGCTTCCTCAAGGGGGTCTACCCCCGGCTGGTCGCCTGGCACGGCTACCTGGCGGCGCGCCGCGACCACCGCGGCGCCGGGCTGGCGGCCGTCGTGCACCCGTGGGAGTCCGGCACCGACAACTCCCCGCTGTGGGACGAGGCGCTCGCCGCGGTGCCGGACACTCCCGCCTGGCAGGTCACCCGTCCCGACCTGGCGCATGCCGACGCGGCGGAGCGGCCGGGCCGGAAGGAGTACGCGCGGTACTTCTGGCTCGCCGAGCGCTACCGGGACCACGGGTGCGACGACACGGACGAGGACCACCCCTTCGCCATGGAGGACCCGTGCTTCAACGCGCTGTGGGCCGTCTCCGAGCTGGCGCTCGCGGAGATCGCCACCGAGCTCGGGCGTGACGACGCACCGCACCGCGCCCGGGCCGCCCGCATCGCCGCGGCACTGGAAGGGCTCTTCCTGCCCGAGCTGGGAATCTACGGCGCGCACGACGTGGTGCGGGACACCCTGGTCCGCAAGGCGACCGTCAACGGGCTGGTGCCGCTCGTCCTGCCGGGCCTGCCGCACGCGGCGGAGCTGGTGGACACCATGCGCGGGCCCGGCTTCCTCGGCGGCGGGGCCCTGCTGGTGCCCAGCTACGACCTGCGCGCCCCGGACGCGGACACCGCCCTGTACTGGCGGGGACCGGCGTGGTTCAACATGAACTGGATGCTCGTCGCCGGGCTGCGCGAGCACCTCGAGGGCCCTTTGGCCGACTCCATCGCCAGGCAGCTCGTCACGCTCGCGGTGCGTCACGGCTTCCCCGAGTACGTCGACCCGATCACCGGCGAGCCGCACGGCACGCGTGACTTCTCCTGGACGGCCGCGCTCGCTCTCGATCTCGCCATCACGGAGCGAAGCCCGCAGTGACACGAGGCCGGTGTACCCGTCCTCGGAGTGTTGCAGGCAGGAACCGGTCGACGGAGCGACGCGCAGATGCTGGCGCCGCCGGGACCGCTGGACCTCGGTGGCGCAGTCCGACGGCTACGGTCCGTCAGCCGATCTCCTCGCCGATCTCCTCGCCGGCGAGTGCACGGGCGGCCAGCCGCTCCTCGGTGGCAAGCTCCCAGACCTCCTTGGCGGCCGAGACGTTGACCACCACGATGACCAGGCCGAGGACGATGTCCGGCCATCCCGTCCCCAGCCAGGCGGTGAGCATCCCCATCGCGATGATGGCCAGGTTGACGACGACGTCGTTGCGAGCGGCGAGCCACGCGGCGTGAGTCATCGACCCGCCGTGGTGACGCACCCGCGCGAGGATCAGCGTGCACACCAGGTTCACGACGACGGCGCCCCCTGCCGTGAGGACGAGGGCACGCGGGTCGGGCGCCGTGGGAGCGGAGAGCTTGGCGAACGCCTGCCACGCGGCGGCCAGCGCGGGCACGAGGATGATCCCGGCCATGACATGGCCGGCGCGCGCCCGCCAGGACAACGACCAGCCCAGCGCGAGGAAGATCAGCAGGTTGACCGCCGTGTCCTCCAGGAAGTCCACGCTGTCGGCGAAGAGCGAGACCGACCCGATGGCCAGCGCGACGCCCGCCTCCACGAAGAAGTAGGCCAGGTTCAGCCCGGCGACCAGCAGCACCGTGCGCCGCACCTGGGAGGGTGCGACGTGCGGCGCAGCGTCGGTCTCTTCCACGCTCGCCCCTTCTCGATCGTCCCGTCGACTCGCACGCTACGCCTGGGCGCCCGAGCGGGCCGCGTCCCGGCCGGCGACCGGGTCGTGGCAGCGCATCCTGCTCGTGCGACCCTGACCAGGTGCTGACGCTCTCGACGATCGCCTGGGTGGTGCTCGCCGTCGCGGCCTTCCTGGTCGGCGTGGGCAAGACCGCACTGCCCGGCGTCGGCACGATCACCGTGGCGCTGTTCGCGACGGTGCTGCCCGCGAGGGAGTCCACCGGCGCCCTGCTCGCACTGCTCATCGTCGGCGACCTGTTCGCGGTGTGGTCCTACCGCTCGCACGCGGATCTCGTGATCCTTCGGCGGCTCGTTCCCACCGTGCTGGTCGGGGTCCTTGCCGGGACGGCGTTCCTGGCCGTCGCCGACGACGCCGTCGTGCGCCGGGTGATCGGCGCGGTCCTCCTGGTGCTCATCGCTCTGACGCTCGTCCAGCGTGCGGTCGCCGTCCGGCGCCGGGTCGAGGTGGCCGACCCGGGGCAGGGGGGCAGTGACCCGGCGGGGCCTCGCCGGGCCCGGGCGGCGGCCTACGGCGTGCTGGGCGGCTTCACGACCATGGTCGCCAACGCGGGCGGCCCGGTCATGTCGCTGTACTTCCTCGCCTCACGGCTGCCCGTCCTGACGTTCCTCGGGACGGCCGCGTGGTTCTTCTTCGCGGTGAACCTCGCCAAGGTGCCCTTCTCGGTGGGCCTCGGGCTGATCACGGCGGAGTCGCTGCTGCTGGACCTCCTGCTCGTGCCCGCACTGCTGCTCGGCACGCTCCTCGGGCGGCGCCTTGCCCGGCGGATCTCGCAGAAGGTGTTCGACCGGCTCATCCTCACGCTGACCGTCGTCGCCGCCGTCTACCTGATGGTGTAGAGCGCCGGCGTCTACTCCGCGTCACGCACGCGTGGTCCGTGCCCGGGGCGGAAGTCGTCGGGCGACCCGAGCACCCACGCGGCGACGGAGTGGCCCATGGCGAGGCGGTCGGCCGGGCTGTCGCCGCGCAGCAAGGCGCCCAGGTAGCCGCCTGCGAAGGCGTCACCGGCGCCGACCGGCTCGACGACGGCCACGCGGCGGGCCGGGACCCTGGTGACGAGCACGTCGCGGTCGCGTCGGTGGAACTCCACAGCCTCCTTGGCCCCGTCCTTGACCACGACGTACCGGGCCTCGGGGAACAGGCCCGCGATCTCCTCCGCGGTCGGGGTGCCCCACAGGCGCTCGGCCTCGTCCCTGCCGACGAGGACGACGTCCGCACTCGCGGCCAACGGCCGTAGAACGGTGGCAGCCTCCTCCGCGGGCCAGAGCGCCGGGCGGTGGTTGACGTCGAAGGAGACCAGCGCCGCGTTGCTCCGCGCGGTGTCGATAACGGCGGGCACGAGCGCGCGACAGCTCGGCGAGAGGGCGGAGGTGATCCCGGTGAGGTGGACGAGCCGCGCTCCGGCGACAGGCCAGTCGGGGATGTCCGACGCCCGCATGCGGGAGGCGGCCGAACCCTTCCTGTAGTAGTACACGCCGCCCGCCGGATCCTTGACGTACAGACCCGTGGGGGCCTCGGGATCGCGACGGACCCACCTGGCGTCCACACCGTGCGACTCCAGCTGGGTGACCACCCGCCGCCCCAGCGGGTCGTTCCCCACGGCGGACGCCCACGCCGTGGCGATGCCCAGGCCGGCGAGGTGCTGGGCGACGTTGGACTCCGCACCACCCGCCGACATCGTGAACGTCCGGCCGGTCGCCACTGGGCTGGCGTCGGACGTGGTGACCATCGCCATGGTCTCCCCGATGCACACCACCTCGGGAGGGGTGTGCGCGCCACGTGGCCACGACATGAGGGCTCTGCGATCGTGTTCAGGCAGTGGGCACCGGCGACGCCGCGGCGCGTGCGACCGCCTCGGAGGTCAGGCGGGTGACGCCGGCGAAGTCACCCGAGGTCACCAGGTGGTCCGGGACCATCCAGGAACCGCCGACGGCCACCACCGAGGGCAGAGCCAGGTAGTCGGCGAGGTTCCGCGGGCTCACGCCGCCGGTGGGAATGAACCGGACCTGCGCGAACGGTGCGGCTAACGCCCTGATGGCCGCCGCACCGCCGGAGGCCTCCGCCGGGAAGAACTTCAGCGTGCTCAGCCCCAGCTCGAGCGCCGCCATGACCTCGGTGGCGGTGACCGCGCCCGGCAGCACCAGCACCCCGTGCTCCGCGCACCTCTCGACCACGGCGCGGCTGAGACCCGGGGAGACGACGTAGGTGGCTCCGGCCGCGACGGCCCGGTCAACCTGCGCGGCCGTCAGCACTGTGCCGGCACCCACGAGGACGTCGCCGCGGCCCGCCATCGCGCGGATCGTCTCCTCGGCTGCGGCGGTTCGGAACGTCACCTCGGCCACGGGCAGGCCGCCGGCGACCAGTGCCGCGGCCAGCGGGTCGGCCTGCGCGGGATCGTCCAGGACGACGATGGGAACCAGCCGGGCGGCCCCCAGCCGCCTCAGGACATCCATGTCGTCTCCTCTCATCACCACGTCGCGCCGGACCGCGCCGGCGTGGGAGCCGGGCGTCGGGTGTCAGGCGGTGGCGCCGTCGTCCTCCTGCCACAGGGAGATGACCACCTTGCCGGAGGTCTCGGAGTCCTTGGCGGCCGCGAAGGCCTCCAAGGCCCGGTCGGCTGACAGGGTGTGCGTGATGACCTGCTCGATCGACGGGTTGGCCCGGAGCATCTGTACGGCCTCGTCGATCTCGTCGTCGAAGCGGAAGGACCCCCGCAGCTGCAGCTCCTTCGAGACGAGCGGGGCGAGGTTGACGGGCCGCGGCTCGTTCGGCACCATGCCGACCTGGACCACGATGCCGGCGCGGCGACCACCGACGAGGGCCGGGCTGATCGCGGCGGGGGCGCCCGAGCACTCCAGCACGATGTCGAACGCCATTGCCGGGATCTCCTCGACGCCGACCTGGACCGTGCCGTGCACGCCGAGGGCCCGGGCCCGCTCGAGCGGGCCGGAGAGGACGTCGGTGGCGACCACCTCAGCGGCACCGTCGGTGAGGGCGCCGGCGGCGGCGAGCAGGCCGATGGGGCCGGACCCGGAGACCAGCACCCTCTTGCCCGCGACGCCGCCGGCGACCCGGATGCCGTGCAGGCCGACGGCGAGCGGCTCCGCAAGCGCGGCGCGGCGCAGCGTCAGGCCGGCGGGCAGCACCCTGACCATCTCCTTGCTGACCAGGAGGTACTCGCTCATGCCGCCCTGGGTGTGCGGCCAGGTCGAGGCGCTGCCGAGGTAGGCACCGCCGGGCCAGAGGTGGCGACGGTCCTCGATGCCGGCCTCGGGCGTGCCGAACGTGGCGGGGTGGACGGTCACCGGGGTGCCGGGGGCGAGCTCGCCGGAGGGGTCGAGGTCGACGGTGCCGGAGACCTCGTGGCCGGGGACGAGCGGCTCGCGCACCACGTACTCGCCGTTGGCGCCCTCGTTGTAGTAGTGCAGGTCGGAGCCGCAGATGCCGCCGAACGCCATGCGCAGGCGGACCTGGCCCGCGCCCGGTTCGGGGGTGGGGAGCTCGACCTCCTGCAGGTCGAGCTTGCCCTTGATGACGATCGCCTTCATCGGGATCTCCTTCTCGGTGCCGCGTGGAGGTAGGCACGGCGGGACGGCGTCAGACGACGGAGGTCATGCCGCCGTCGACGAAGATGTTCTGCCCCGAGACGAAGCTGGAGGCGTCGGAAGCCAGGTAGACCAGCGTCCCGACGAGCTCCTCGAACTTGCCCCACCGCTGCGCGGGGGTGCGGTTCACCACCCAGGCGTTGAAGGTCTCGTCCTCGACGAGGGCCTTGTTCATCTCGGTGGCGAAGTAGCCGGGGGAGATGGCGTTGACCTGGATGTTGAAGCGGGCGAGGTCGGCGGCCATGCCCTTGGTGAGCATGACGAGGCCACCCTTGCTCGCCGAGTACGGCGCGATGGTCTGGCGGGCCAGCATGGACTGCACCGACCCGATGTTGATCACCTTCCCGGAGCCACGTTCGGCCATGCTGCGCGTGACCTGCTGGGAGACGTAGAACGCGCTGGAGAGGTTGGCGGCGACGATGTCGTCCCAGTCCTTGACGTCGAAGTCGTTGAACGGGGCACGGCGCTGGATGCCGGCGTTGTTGACCAGGATGTCGGGCACCCCGTGCCCGGCCACCAGGGCGGCGACGCCGTCGTGCACGGCCGCGTGGTCGGTGACGTCGAAGGTGACGCTCCCGGCCGGGGCGGTGCCGGTGACCAGCGTGATGTTGTCGGCGGCGCGTGCGAGGACCTCCGTGTCGCGGCCGTGGAGGACGACGCGTGCGCCGGCCGCGGCCAGGCCGGTGGCCAGGGCGTTGCCCAGGCCGCGCGAGGAGCCCGTGACGAGGGCCAGCCGGCCCGTGATGTCGAAGACGTTGGTCATGTCGCTCCTTCGCAGATACGGGCTGGGCCGCTCGGCCTGGGCTGCCCGGCCTGGGTCGTCAGCCGATCCAGAAGATGACCAGGGTGAACAGGAAACCGACGATCGACTCGAGGGTCTGCTGGACGGTCCAGGTCTTCAGGGTGGTCTTCACGTCCATACCCATGAGTCGGCCCACCAGCCAGAACCCGGAGTCGTTGACGTGGCTGGCGAAGACCGAGCCGGCGGCAGTGGCCAACGTGATCGCGACGATCTGGATCACGCTGTAGTCGCCGGCGGCAACGGCCGGTGCCATGAGCCCGGCGGCGGTGACCAGGGCGACGGTCGCCGAGCCCTGCGCCACGCGAAGCACGACGGCGATGACGTACGCGGCGACGATGACGGGCAGACCGATGTCGGCCAACGAGTCCGACAGTGCGTCGCCGATGCCCGAGGTCCGCAGCACCCCGCCGAACATGCCGCCCGCGCCGGTGATGAGGATGACCGAGCAGACCGGGCCGAGCGCGGAGTCGACGACCTTCTCCAGGGCGGTGCCGTGCTCGCCGCGGCGGCTGCCGAGCACGAAGATCGCCACGAGCACGGAGATGAGCAGGGCCACCGGGGCGGTGCCGAGCGTGGAGAGCACCTGGACCCAGGTGGCGTCGCCGTCCACGACGCCGGCCGTGTCGAGGAAGTCGAGGCCGGTGTTGAGGAAGATCAGCAACAGCGGCAGGAGCAGGATGGCGATGACCGTGCCGACCCCGGGCGGGTTCACCTGGCGGTCCTCGTCCACGGTCCCGAACAGGGCGGGCACGGGAAGGATGTAGCGACGGCCGACGTAGGTGCCCCAGAGGTAACCGGTGAGGTACCAGAGCGGGAACGCCATGATGACGCCGATGAGCAGGACGAGGCCGATGTTCGCGCCGTAGAGCTCGGTCGCGGCGACCGGGCCCGGGTGCGGGGGCACGAAGACGTGCATCACGGAGAAGGCAGCGGCGGCCGGCATGCCGAAGAGCAGCACGTTGTTCCCGAGGCGCCGCGCGACGGCGAAGATGATCGGCAGCATCACCACGAGGCCCGCGTCGAAGAAGATCGGGAAACCCATGATCAACGACGCGAGACCGAGGCCCAGCGGTGCCCGCTTCTCGCCGAAGACGTCGACCATCTTCTCGGCGAGCACCCTCGCCCCGCCGCTGTGCTCGACCATCTTGCCGAGCATCGCGCCCAGCCCGATCAGCAGCGCGACCGACCCCAGCGTGGTCCCGAAGCTCGTGACCAGGGTGGGCACGATGGCGGCGACCGGGATACCCGTGGCGAAGGCCGTGAGCAGCGAGACGAGCACGAGCGTGAGGAACGCGTGCATCTTGAAGACGATGACGAGGATCAGGATCAGGGCGATGGCGGCGGCGGCGATGCCGAGGAGCGCGCCCGCGCCGAGCGTCTGGGTCCAGCCTTCCAGTGCTTCCACAGCTGCCTCCGTGGTGTCGTGCGAACTGCCGGCCGGGAGGTACGTCGACGTCCTCGTCGGCGGCGGTCCCCGCGTGCGCGGCGGGGGAACCAGGATCGGATCGGGTCGGCCGGCGGTCGTGCCGGCCCCGCCAGGTGGACAGGGGAACGGGTGTTGACCAGGGACGCTACTCTCAGCCGAACCAGACGGCTCGGGGAGAGGATCGACGCGTGCGACGGGTGGGTGAGCGTGCACCGGTGCTGCACAGCGACGTGCTCGACCGGCTGGGGCGGGACATCGCGCACGGCGTGTGCCCGCCCGGCAGCGTGGTGACGCTGTCCACGCTCGCGGAGGAGCACGGCGTGTCACGCACTGTCGTCCGGGAGGCGGTGCGGGTGCTGGAGTCGCTCGGCATGGTCGAGTCCCGTCGGCGCGTGGGGGTGCGGGTGCGGCCGGTCGAGGACTGGAGCGTGCTTGACCCGCAGCTGGTCTCCTGGCGCCTGACCGGGCCGCAGCGCGACGACCAGCTGCACCGCCTGACCGAGATCCGCCTCGCCATCGAGCCGACGGCGGCACGCCTGGCCGCCCGTAAGGGCGCCCCTGAGGTGGGCGAACGCCTCGTCGAGCTCGCCGCCACGTTGCGGCGCCTGGGCGAGGACGGCCGCGGCGCCGACGCGGAGTACCTCGAGGCGGACGTCGCGTTCCACACTCTGCTTATCGAGGCGAGCGGCAACGACATGCTGGCCGCGCTCCAGGACATCATCGCGGCGGTGCTGATCGGCCGCACGCACCTGCGCCTGACCCCCGCCAACCCGGTGCCCGTCTCGCTCGACCACCACGAGGCGGTGGCACATGCCGTCGCGGCCGGTGACGAGGACCGGGCCGAGCACCATGCCCGCGCCGTCGTCATGGAGGTCTGGCACGAGCTGCGGGACGTGAGCTTCACGCCGCCGCTGGCGCCGGCCTGACGCCACGCAGCACGACGTGGCAGCCTGGCCTGCGGCGTCGTCAGCCTGGCAGGTGGAGCCGGCTGAGGACCCCGTCGGTGATCTGCTCCGGAGCACCGGCGATGCCGACCTCGATGCCGTTCTCGTGCGGTTCGAGCGCCTCGAGCGTGCTGAGCCGCGAGGGCAGCAGCGACGGCGGCATGAAGTGACCGGTGCGCCCGCTCATCCGCTCGGCGATGAGCTCGGCCGAGCCGGTCAGGTGCACGAAGCTGACGTCCTGGTCCGGCCCGGCGAGGATGTCACGGTAGGCGCGGATGGCGCGTAGCCAGGGCCAGCGGTCCTCGTCGGTCAGCGGCGTGCCGGAGGCCATCTTCTCGACGTTGGCCGTGCTGTGGAACTCGTCGGCCTCGGCCCGCACCCAGCCGAGCCGATCGGCGAGCAGCCCGGCGACGGTGGTGTTTCCAGAA
The DNA here is from genome assembly GCF_006352065.1 of Georgenia yuyongxinii. NCBI lineage: Bacteria > Bacillati > Actinomycetota > Actinomycetes > Allobogoriellales > Allobogoriellaceae > Georgenia > Georgenia yuyongxinii. The sequence goes on from NZ_CP040915.1 coordinate 297,813, forward strand.
CCCGCTACGCCCATGATCGGCAGGTGCTTCGGGCTGTGCTTCGCCATCGTTCCGCCTGTCGGTTCGCCGTCGTCCGCGGTCTTTCCGGGGCGACCCGGAGGGCACCAACCTAGCGGCGGGCGGCGGGCACGACACCCCGGCGGGCGGGCGGGCGGGCGGAGTGGGGCCGGGGCCGGTGACGCGGCCGGGCTCAGAGCACCTTCGACAGGAAGGCCTGCGTTCGGGTGTGCCGCGGGTTGCTGAGCACCTCGCGCGGCTCGCCCTCCTCGACGATGACGCCTGCGTCCATGAAGATCAGGCGGTCGCCGACCTCCCGGGCGAAGCCCATCTCGTGGGTCACCACCATCATCGTCATGCCGGACGAGGCGAGGCGCTGCATCACGTCGAGCACCTCGCCCACGAGCTCCGGGTCCAGCGCAGACGTCGGCTCGTCGAAGAGCATCATGTCCGGGTTCATCGCCAGCGCACGGGCGATCGCCACGCGCTGCTGCTGCCCGCCGGAGAGGTGGGCCGGGTAGGCCTCGACCTTGTCGCTCAGGCCCACGCGGTCGAGCTGCTGGCGGGCCACCTGCTCCGCCTCGGTGCGTGACCGCCCGAGCACCCGCCGCTGGGCCAGGGTGAGGTTGCCCAGCACGCTCATGTGCGGAAACAGGTTGAACTGCTGGAAGACCATCCCGATACGGGTCCGGATCCGGTCCACCTCGACCTCGGGGTCGAGGATGTCGACGCCCTCGATGCGGATGGACCCGCTGGTGGGTTCCTCGAGGAGGTTCACCGAGCGCAGCAGGGTGGACTTGCCCGACCCCGACGGGCCCACGATGCAGACCACCTCGCCCGGTCGCACGGTCAGGTTGATGCCCTGGAGCACCTCGTTGTCGCCGAAGGACTTGTGCAGGTCGGTGATGTCGATGGCGGCCACCCCCGCCGCCGGGTGGGCGATGCCCGACGTCGCTGGCTGGGTGCCGGCGGGTGCGGTGTTTCCCGCTGAGGTGCTCGACGCAGGGGTGCTCGACGCAGGGGTGCTCGGGCGTGCCGCGCTCGGTGCCGCGTCGGTGCTGCCCGGTGCCGGGAGGGGGGTGCCCGGGATCGGCTCCGGGGTGCTCGGTGCGCTCATCGGGCCCTCGCCATCTTCCGTTCGAGCCAGGCCACCAGCCGGGTCAGCGGGATGGTCACCAGCAGGTAGAGCATCGCCGCCATGATCAGCGGGGTGCCGTTGGCGGTGGTCGTCAGGCCGTCCCGGGCGAACGTGGTCAGCTCCTTGGTGAACACGGTGGAGCCGGCGATGAACAGCAGCGAGGTGTCCTTGAGCAGCAGGACGAACTCGTTGGTCATCGGCGGGATGATGATCCGGAAACCCTGGGGCAGGATCACCCAGAACATCGTGCGTCCCTCGGACATACCCAGCGAGCGAGCCGCCTCCGCCTGCCCCTTGGGCACGGCCTGGATGCCGGCCCGGATGACCTCGGCCATGTAGGCCGAGGCCACGAGGATGAGGCCCACCAGGCCGGCCCCCACCTGGCCGCCCGGCACCTTGATCCCGAACGCGATGGGCAGCATGTACGCCATCGCGAAGATCGTCAGCAGCGCGGGGACCCCGCGGAAGAACTCGATGTACGCGGTGGCGAACCACCGGTACGGGGCCACCGTCGAGAGCTTGAGCAGAGCCATGACGACGGCGAGCACCAGGCCGCCGACGAACGAGATCGCCGTGAAGAGCAGCGTGTTCTTCAGCGCGATCGTGATGATCTCGGGCAGCTGGTCACGGGCGATGTCCAGGCGGAAGAACTGGTTGCCGATGCGCTCCCAGTCCGCCGCCACGAGGACGAAGACCACCACGGCGGCGAATATCGCGTAGTTGACGCCCCGGGACAGCCGGCGCTTCGTGGTCTTTCGCATGGCGATCCGGTCAGGAGCCGTCAGCGGTGAAGTAGGAGCTGTAGATCTCGTCGTAGGTGCCGTCGTCGCGCAGGGTCTGCAGCTCGGCGTTGACGGCCTCCCGCAGCGCGGTCTTCTCGCCCTTGGCGAAGGCGAAGCCGTACTGCTCGTCGGTCTCGAACTGCTCGACGATCTTGTAGTTGGGGTCGGCGACCTCGTGCTCGCGGTTCACCGGCCAGTCCTGGAGGATCGCCTCGACCTGCCCGGCCTGCAGGGCCGGCCACATCTCGCCGTCGCCGGGGTAGTCGACCAGCTTCGCCTCGGGGGCGTTCTCCTCGGCGTAGGCCTTCCCGGTGGTGCCCTGCTGGACGGCGACGGTGCGGCCGGCGAGGTCGGCGATGCCGGTGATGTCGGAGTCGGCGGGCACCAGCAGGGACTGCAGCGAGTCGTAGTACCCGTCGGTGAAGTCGATGTTCGCCTTACGCGCGTCGGTGATGGTGATGGCCGAGGCGCCGATGTCGCACTGGCCGGCCACGAGGGTCGTCCCCGACTGGAGCGCGTCGAAGCTGACGTCCGCGACGACGAGCTCGAGCCCGAGGTTGTCCGCGATGGCCTGCAGCAGGTCGATGTCGAACCCGGAGTAGCCCGACGGCGCATCGGCGTCCTCGAACTCGAAGGGCACGTAGGGCACCTCCGAGCACGCGGTGAGCGCGCCGTCCTGGATGAGGTCGAAGTCGCCCCCGGCAGCCGGCTCGCTGCCGCCGGTGGTCTCGGCGTCCCCGCCGTCGCTCCCGGCACCGCACGCGGCCAGCAGGAGGGCCGCGCCCGTGGCGACGGCGGCGAGACGGATCTGGCGTGCGGACATCGTGGCCTCCAAGGGGGCGATCAGCGCAACGTAGCGCCAACACATGGCATCAGGTTCGTGTTTCGGTGGGGTTACACCGACGTTGCGGGAGTGTCGCAGACCACAGTGCCACAGGCAAAGAGTGTCCATGGTGTGTCCGACGAGCCGAGCTGGCTCAGGGGCGCGGCACGTTGCGCAGGTTCGACCGGGCCATCGACATGACCTCCCCCATGCCGCCGCCCAGGATCTGTTTGGTCATCGCCGTCGCGAAGCCGCGGATCTGCCCGGCGGTGATCGACGGCGGGATGGACAGCGCGTTGGGGTCGGTGACGACGTCGATCAGGGCGGGCCCGCGGCGGGCGAGGCCGTCGGTCAGGGCTTTGCGCAGGTCGCGCGGGTTCTCCACCCGCACCGCCGGGATGCCCAGGGCCAGGGCGACCGCCCGGAAGTCCACCGGCGGGGAGTCGGTGGCGTGCGGGGGCAGGCCCTCGACAAGCATCTCGAGCTTGACCATGCCCAGGGAGGCGTTGTTGAACACCACGACCTTGACCGGGAGGTCGTAGTGGCGCAGCGTGATGAGCTCGCCGAGCAGCATCGACAGCCCGCCGTCGCCGGCGAGCGCCACCACCTGGCGGTCGGGGTCGGCGAACGCGGCGCCGATGGCGTGGGGCAGCGCGTTGGCCATGGAGCCGTGCAGGAACGAGCCGACCACCCGGCGTCGTCCGTTGGGGGTGAGGTACCGGGCGGCCCAGACGTTGTTCATGCCGGTGTCCACGGTGAACACGGCGTCGTCGGCGGCTGCCTCGTCGAGCACGACGGCCGCGTACTCGGGATGGATCGGGACGGTCTTCTCCACGTTGCGGGTGTAGGCGCCCACCACCTTGCCCATCAGGTCGTCGTGCTTCTTCACCATCGAGTCGAGGAACTTGCGGTGCTTCTTGCGCTGGACCAGGGGAATGAGCAGGCGCATCGTCTCGGCGACGTCGCCGTGCACCGGCAGGTCCAGCCGGGTGCGCCGGCCCAGGTGTCGTGCGTCGTTGTCGATCTGCGCGGTGCGCACCCCGGCGGGCAGGAAGCTCGTGTAGGGGAAGTCGGTGCCCACCAGCACCAGGAGGTCGGCGGACTCCATGGCCTCCTGGCAGGCGCCGTAGCCCAGCAGCCCGGACATGCCGACGTCGAACGGGTTGTCGTACTGGATGACCTCCTTGCCGCGCAGGGAGTGCCCCACCGGGGCCGCGGCGACGTCGGCCAGCTGCAGGACGGCGTCGTGCGCGCCCCGCGCCCCGGCCCCGACGAACAAGGTGACCTTCGTGGCGGCGTTGATCGCCTCGGCCAGGGCGGCGACGTCCGCCTCGTTCGGCACGAGCCGGGCGGGGCACGCGCCCGGGATGAGGATGGGGGCGCCGTCGTCATGGATCTCCGCGTCGGCGACGTCGCCCGGCAGGGTGAGCACGGCGACCCCCGGGGTGGCGACGGCGTGCTGGATGGCGGTCCGGGTCACCCGCGGCACCTGCAGAGGCGAGGAGATCAGCTCGGAGTAGACGGACGCCTCGGTGAAGAGCCGGTCGGGGTGGGTCTCCTGGAAGAAGGTGGTGCCTACCTCCGCGCTGGGGATGTGGGAGGCGATGGCGAGCACGGGCAGGCCGGAGCGGTTCGCGTCGTACAGGCCGTTGATGAGGTGGAGGTTGCCCGGCCCGCACGAGCCGGCGCACGCCGTCAGCCGGCCGGTGACCCCCGCCTCCCCGGCAGCGGCGAAGGCGGCCGCCTCCTCGTGGCGTACGTGGACCCAGTCGATGCCGTCGGTGCGGCGCACCGCGTCGACCACGGGGTTGAGCGAGTCCCCGACGATGCCGTACACGCGCTCGACGCCGGCGGCGACGAGCTGGTCGACGAGGTGGTCGGCGACGGTGCGAGCCATGGTGTCCTCCTGGGTGGCGGCGCCCACCGGTGGCGGTGGGCGGGTCCGCGTCGATCCTGCCGCCGCTCACCGGCCCGCGCCCGTCGGCCCGCGCCCGCCGGGGTGCGGCACCGTGGACCCGGCAGGTTTCCCGCACCGCCCGGCGGGTGTCGGTGGCCTCTGCCAGGATCGGCCCATGGAGGCACGCAAGGTCGCGGACGACGGCGGGGCGCTCGCCGTCGCGCTCGCGGAGGCACAGGCGGGCCGCGCGGAGGGCGGGATCCCGATCGGGGCGGCGCTGGTCGTGGACGGCGAGGTTCGCGCCGTCGGCCGCAACCGGCGTGTCCAGGCCGCCAGCGCAATCCGCCACGGCGAGACGGACTGCCTGGAGAACGCCGGGCGGCTCCCGGCGGCGGTCTACGCCCGCGCGACGATGGTGACCACCCTGTCCCCGTGCGACATGTGCGCCGGCGCGATCCTGCTCTACAAGATCCCCCGGGTGGTGATCGGCGAGAACCGGACCTTCCGCGGCGCCGAGGACCTGCTGCGCGCACGCGGTGTGGAAGTGGTGGTGCTCGACGACGCGGCGTGCGTGGCGCTCATGGAGTCCTTCATCGCCGCCGAGCCGGCGCTGTGGCACGAGGACATCGGGGAGGCGTGATGAGCGACGGGACTGCGGCGGCCGAGCCGCTGGAGCTGCGCGAGTGGGCGGCGGGGGACCTCGCGGTGGTGGAGGGCACCATGGGAGCGGTCACGGCCACCCGTCACCTCGGCGGGCCGGAGCCCGCGGCGAAGCTGGCCGAGCGGCATGCCCGCTACCTGGCGCTGGCGGGGTCGGGCCTGGGTCGGATGTTCGTGATCGTGACCGGCCCCGACGCCCAGCCCGCCGGGTCGGTGGGGTTCTGGGACGCGGAATGGGCCGGCGCGCGGGTGTACGAGATGGGCTGGAGCGTGCTGCCCGCGTTCTGGGGGCAGGGCATCGCCACCCGCGCGACCGTGCTGGCGCTGGCCCATGCCCGGGAGGCGGGGAAGCATCGCCGGGTGCACGCCTTCCCGTCCGTGGAGAACCTTGCTTCCAACGCCGTCTGCCGGAAGGCGGGATTTACTCTGGCCGGCGAGGTGGAGGTCGAGTACCCGAAGGGCCGACCGATGCGTGCCCACGACTGGCGCTACGACCTGTAGCGGGGTGGGTCCGGCAGGCGGGTGCCTGTCGGACTATCCCGCCAACGCCGCGTCCACGACCTTCTTCGCCTCGTCCTGCACCTGCCCCAGGTGGTCCGGCCCTCGGAAGGACTCGGCGTAGATCTTGTACACGTCCTCGGTGCCGGAGGGGCGGGCGGCGAACCAGGCGTTCTCGGTGGTGACCTTCAGCCCGCCGATGGCCGCGCCGTTGCCCGGGGCCTCCGTGAGGCGGCCCGTGATGGCCTCGCCCGCGAGCTCGGTGGCGGCGACGTCGTCGGGCCGCAGCGCGCCGAGCTTGGCCTTCTGCGCCTTGGTGGCCGGGGCGTCGATGCGCGCGTAGGAACTGGCGCCGTGGCGCTCGACCAGGTCTGCGTGCAGCTGGCTGGGGGAGCGGCCGGTGACGGCAAGGATCTCCGAGGCGAGCAGCGCCAAGAGAATGCCGTCCTTGTCGGTGGTCCACACGTTGCCGTCCGTGCGCAGGAACGACGCGCCGGCAGACTCCTCACCGCCGAAGCCGACCGACCCGTCGAGCAGGCCGGGCACGAAGTACTTGAACCCCACCGGCACCTCGATGAGACGCCGCCCCAGGCCGGCGGCTACCCGGTCGATCAGGGCCGAGGAGACCAGCGTCTTGCCGATCGCGGCGTCCTCGCGCCAGCCGGGACGGTGCGTGAACAGGTACTCGATCGCGACGGCGAGGTAGTGGTTGGGGTTCATCAGCCCGCCGTCGGGGGTGACGATGCCGTGCCGGTCGGAGTCGGCATCGTTGCCGGTGGCGATGTCGAAGGGTGCCGATCCGCCGTCGGGCGCCTGCATCTTCTCCCGCAGTGACGCCATGGCGTAGGGGGAGGAGCAGTCCATGCGGATCTTGCCGTCCCAGTCCAGGGTCATGAACCGCCAGGTGGGATCCGTGGTGGGGTTGACGACGGTCAGGTCCAGGTTGTGCCGCTCCCCGATCGCCCCCCAGTACTCCACCGCGGCACCGCCCAGGGGGTCGGCGCCGATGCGCACGCCGGCCTCCCTGATGGCGTCGAGGTCGAGGACGTTGGCCAGGTCGTCGACGTAGGAGGTGAGGAAGTCGTGCTTGCGCGTGGTCTCCGCCGTCGCGGCGCGCTCGAACGGGACGCGTGCGACGCCGCGCCACCCGGAGCGCAGGATCTCGTTCGCGCGGGCCGCGATGACGGAGGTGGCGTCGGAGTCGGCAGGGCCGCCGTGGGGCGGGTTGTACTTGAAGCCGCCGTCGCGCGGGGGGTTGTGCGAGGGCGTCACGACGATGCCATCGGCCCGGCCGGGGCCCTGGGTGCGCACCCCGCCCGTGGTGCCGGCGCCGTTGGCGCGAAGGATCGCGTGGGAGACGGCCGGGGTGGGGGTCCAGGAGTCGCGGGCGTCGACCTGCACCTCCACGCCCGCGGCCGTGAGCACCTCGAGGGCGGTGCGCCACGCCGGCTCACTGAGCGCGTGCGTATCGCGGCCGATGAACAGCGGGCCGTCGATGCCCTGCGACCGGCGGTACTCCACGATCGCGGCGGTGGTGGCGACGATGTGCGCCTCGTTGAACGCGCCGTCGAGGCTCGAGCCGCGGTGGCCGGAGGTGCCGAAGACGACCTGCTGGGCCGGGTCGTCCATCTGCGGCTCGCGGTCGTAGTAAGCGGCGGTGACCTCCTCGACGTCGATGAGGTCTTCGGGCAGGGCGGGGGTACCGGCGCGCTCGTGCATGGGCCGATCCTGCCACCGCCCCCTGGGGGGCGCCCGACTTCACGTGTTGTTCGCCTGCCGGTCAGGTGGTGGGCCACCTTCCCCCCGAGCCGGGGGCGCGGGGGTCGGCGCGCGCATCGACGGCGCATCGTCGGGCCGAGGGCTGACGGTCCGCCATGCGCACTCGGTCCGTCGACCAGCCCTCGGTGCGCCGAGCGACCGTCGTTGGGCCGAGCGAGGGTCGTCGGGCTGAGCGAGGGTCGTCGGGCCGAGCGAGGGTGGTCTGCCACGGGCGCTCGGTCCCAACACCATCGCTCGACGGCGGAGCGCACGTGGGCCGGTGTCCCGCCGTCGCCGGACTCGTGCTTAACCTGGGACCATGGCACTTCCGACCCTCCCCGGCACACCCGTCACCGTGGCGGACCTCGACCGCGACAACCCCGGCCAGGGCATCGTCATCCTCGACGTGCGCGAGCAGGACGAGTGGGACGCCGGGCATGCCCCCGGCGCGGTCCACATCCCCATGGGCGAGCTGCCCGCCCGTGTGGACGACCTGCCCGACGGTGACCTGCTCGTCGTGTGCCGCTCCGGCGGGCGGTCGGCCCGCTCGGTGGCCTGGCTCAACCACTCCGGCTATGACGCCTACAACCTCGAGGGCGGGATGAAGGACTGGCAGGCCGCCGGCCTCCCGCTCACCGCCGACGGCGCACGGCCTGCGACGATCCTCTGACGGCGACCATGGCCGCGTGACCGCCGCGGTGGCCCGTACGCTAAGGCCCCATGGGTAAGAAGAGCCGCAGCAAGCGCCAGCCCCAAGCGGGCACTCCGAAGCAGAAGCGTCAGGAGGTGGCCTACGTCGAGCGGCCCTTCGAGGGGCTGCCCGGCGAGACCGACCTCGTCGCCATGCGCGAGGTGGTCCCGGCCGCCAGCGTCACGGTGCGCACCACCGCCGAGCACGGCGCGCGCGAGGTCCAGCTCGTCACCCTGCTGCCCGAGTCGCTGCCCGCGCTGCACCGCGAGGACGGCACCGTGCTCGTCGCCCTGCAGAACGCCCAGCACTCCGGGGACGCCTCCCGCGACATCGCCGCCGCCCTGCTCGACGCGCTCGAGCTCGAGCCGGGCACGCCGCTGACCACGGCGGGGCTCCCCGAGCCCGGGCCGCGCCTGCAGGACATCCTCGACACCTCCGTGCCCGTCGAGATCACCATGCACGACACGTTCGACTACTGGCTGACCCCCGGCGAGCGCGACGCCGACGTCGAGCACGCGCTCGAGCACGCCAGCGAGAACATCATTCCCACGGTCAAGGTCGACGGCGTCGACTCGGCGTACTGGGTGCGCATGGGCAACCGCGAGTTCCTCCGCTGGGCCAGGCCCGAGAACCAGGAGCGGGTCCTGGACGGCATTGCCCGCCTGCACGCGGCCCGCCAGTCCGCCCTCGACGAGGGGTCGAAGTTCATCGGCGCGTTCCGCACCTGCGGCATCCTCATCCCCGTCTGGCAGCTCGCCCCGGGCACCGAGGCCGCCGAGCTCGTCGAGCCGCTCAAGGCGTTCGACACCACGCTGCAGGCGGCCATCGCCTCCACCGAGCCGCTCACCGCGGACGAGCGACGCGCCCGCGCGGGCATCGTCTCGCGCCAGGTCGCGCTGCGCTGAGGGACGCGCCCGGCCCGCGGCGGACGCTGTCGGGCCGGGGCGCGGGACGCCGTCGGGCCGGGGCATGTGAGCCGATCGTCATGGTCAGGTCAAGGCCGTACCGCGCGAGTGTGCGCCGCAGGTCGAGATCGTGGATAGGCTTTCCCATGTGAGACAAGCAGGAGCGAGGTCGCAGCGGGTCGCGGTGGTGATCCCCGCCAAGGACGAGGTCGACCGCATCGCCGCGACCGTCCGGGCCGCCCGCGCCATCCCTCACGTGGACCTCGTGCTCGTCGTCGACGACGGCTCCGAGGACGACACCCAGCACGCCGCCCGGGCGGCCGGCGCCGTCGTCGTGCGCCACTCGGTCAACCGGGGCAAGGCCTCCGCGATGGAGACCGGGGCGTCCGTCGTCGCGATGCGCGACGTCGAGGGTGTGGCGCCCCGGCTCCTGCTCTTCCTCGACGCTGATCTCGGCGAGACGGCGGTCGCGACCGCCCCGCTGGTGCCGCCGGTGCTCGAGGGACGGGCGGACTGCGCCATCGCCGTCCTGCCCCCGCAGCCGGGAGCCGGCGGGCGGGGCATCGTCACCGGGCTGGCGCGCCGCTCGATCGCCCGGGCGACGGGGTGGAACCCGACCCAGCCGCTCTCCGGGCAGCGGTGCATGACGCGCGCCGCGTTCGAGGCGGCCAGCCCGCTCTCACGCGGCTGGGGCGTGGAGACCGGCATGACGATCGACCTCCTCGTGGCCGGGTTGACGGTCCAGGAAGTCCCTTGCGACCTGCGCCACCGACCGTCGCGCAACGACCTTTCCGGTCAGCTGCACCGCGGCGCGCAGTACCGCGATGTCGCCCTGGCCGTGAACACTCGCCGGGTGCGCGGGGTCAAGGTGCCCAGCCCGCGACGCGGGGACAACCCGACCAATCAGCGGCCCGGCCGCCCCTACCGGGCCTGGGCGCCGGCCACCGGGAGCTGACCGGCGGGCAGGACGGCGTCCGCTCTCGACGCCGACCCCGCCCGGTCCGTCAGCCCCGCGCGAAGCTCGGCGCCCTCCCTTCGCGGTGAGATGTCATCTTCTCCGTCAGAAGTCATGACATCTGACGGAGAAGATGACATCTCACCGAGAAGATGACATCTCGGGGGAAGCGGGAGCGGGGGCGGCGACGCTGCCGTGCTGCAGGAGCCACCCGGTCACGACGGCGACGAGCAGCGGCACGGCAAGCGAAGTCCCGATGGCCGGCAGCACGATGCCGGAGTCGTTCACCGCGAACGCAATCGCGAACGTGACCCCGAGCGCGACGAGCGTGGGCCGCAGCATCACCGCGTCCCGGTCGATGCGCCCGATGGTGTTGCCGCCGGTGAGCCAGCCGTAGCTGCCGTGCCCGCCGACATCCCGGCCGCGGGCCGTCCGCAGCGGCCGGGTCAGGAGCATCACCACCAGGACGATGCCGCCGATGGCGAGCAGCGTCAGGGTCGAGCCGAACAAGTTGGTGAGGTTCTGCGCGGCCTTGCGGGTGATGACCGACCACAGGCCGCCGTCGAGCACCGTCTCGATGAACCGGCCCAGGTGTGAACGCTCGCTCGGCGGCCGGAGCCAGTCCACCACCGAGAAGCTGATCGCAGCGACGGCGGTGACGGCGAGCACCACGGCAATGCGCCGCCAGGTCAGCCGCACCCCCATCGCGAGCAGCCCGAGCACGAGGAAACCGGGGATGAGGGCCGGGGGGCCACCGAAGTCCGCGCCGATCGACGGCGCCCCGTCCAGCACCGTCGCGACCACGCCCACCACCGCGATGACGGCCGCCGCCCACACCCGCCGGCCGCGCCGCACGAGCGGGTCGGTCAGGCACATCGCCACCAGGATGGTCGAGGCCGCGAACAGCGAGAACGAGGAGTTGTTGAAGCCGTAGAACCGGCCGCCCACCTGCGGCTGGACGCCCATGAGGGAGGAGACCTGCAGCCGGGCCCCGGTAAGCACGTCCACCGCCAGCAGCACCGCCGTCAGACCGGCGACGACGGCGACCGGCGCCAGCAGCCGCCGGCGCCACGGGCCGAGCAGCGCGACGGCGGCCACGGCGACCGCGAGCACCACGGTCGCGCCGTACAGGGCGAGCCCCGGGCTGCCGGCCCGCCACCAGGGCAGCAGGTTCGCGAGGTAGGTGGCGACCGGGACGGCGCCGACCACCACCGCCGCGGTGCGTAGCGCCCGCAGCAGCGGCACCGGTCGGCGCGAGCGCAGCGCCCGCGCCATCCGGGCGGAGGTCGTCCCGCCGCGGGCCTCCAGCCGGGCCGCGGTGCCGTCGAGCATCCGGCGGTTCAGCCCGAGCGTGACCACCCCGTACAGCAGGAGGTTCACCAGCACGAGAGCGGAGTAGAACGGGCCCACGAGCGAGCGGATCTCCACCGCGTGCCGGTTGACGTCGACGAGGTGGGCCACCCGGGCGGGCCCGGAGCGGCCGTCCTCGACCGCCGAGAACGGCGCCCCGGCCAGGCCCGCGGGCACGTCCACGCCCAGCATGCCCAGCACCGTGGGAGTGAGGTCGGTGGACTGGACCATGCCCGGCTGGCGGGTGGAGCGGGTGTCGAGCAACGCACCGCCGGCCGGCACCGTGGGCATGGCGGGACCGGCGGCGGTGACCATCTGCATGAGGGCGACCGACCCGGAGTCGGCCAGGGAGGCGAGCAGCACGGTGGCGGCCGGCGCGGTGGTGCGCACGGCGTCGAGGACCGCGCCGACCCGGGCGTCGACGGCGGCCACCTGCAGTCCGCGTTCGGGGGACTTCAGCAGCCACGCCTCCTCGGCGGGCAGCGTGGGCGTCTCCGCCGGCTCGGGCTCCTCGGGCAGCGTGGGGGCGCCGGCCGCGCTGGGCACCGACACCAGCGGGCGGTTGCGGTCACGCACGCTGCCGACGTCGATGACGGCGAGCGCGTGCCCGGGCAGCGCCTGCGCCACCTGCGCGCCCATCCGGACCGAGCTGGTGGAGGCGAAGGCATGGTCGCCCGCCACCGTGCCCGCCGAGGTGGCCAGCGCGACGGCGGCGCCCGGCCCGACCGCGACGGAGGTGACCCCCGCGGCGGCGAGCGTGTCGCCGAGCAGGCCGGGTGTGGCGTCGTAGGAGGCGGCGTCGGCGGCGCCGAGGTAGTCCGCCCAGCCGGGCACGGCGCCGTCCTCACGGGCGGGGGGCAGGTCCCGACAGGTGCCGAACTCTTCCATCGGCACGTCCGCGGCCCGCCGTCCGGCGGAGAGCGCGAGCCACCCGTCGGCGGGGCAGGTGGAGGAGCGCACGGATCGGACCACCATGTTCGCGCTGGCGCCCTGCTGGGCCAGCTGCCACATGTTCGGGGTGGCGAGCGCGGAGAGGTCCTGCCAGCGCACGCCGGTGGTGCCGATGACGACCAGGGGGGCCTCGGCCGTCACGGCCCCGGCGGGGGTGGTGGCGGCGCCGGTGGTGGCTGTGGGGGCGGTGCTGGCTGCCGTGGCACTCACGGCCGACGCGCCTGACGCCGTCGTCCTCGCCGCCGGTGCGGCGACCGCGGACAGGAGCGGGAGGACGAACGGCAGCACCAGTGCCAGCGCGACGACGAGGGCGAGGATCGTCGCCCGGCGCCGCTGCCGCTGCCGGCGCTGTGTGCTGCTCACGCTGGGAAGCCTACGTGCCAGGTCCCGGACGGCGGCCGGGCGCATCCGCGCGCGGCACTAGGCTGCCGGCGATCAGGCCCCAGGCAGGAGGACCCCTATGCACGACGACGCAAGCGACGTCGAGCGCCCGGACGGCGCGGTCGCGACCCCCCGTGAGCCGCGCGACCGAGCGGCTTCGGCCGGCCGGCCCGCCACCGGCAACGGCACCGGGCGAGCCCGCTACGCCTTCCTCGGCCCGGAGGGCACGTTCACCGAGGCGGCGCTGCTGCAGGTGACCGATCCCACCGAGGCCGAGCTGGTCCCGTGCCTGGACGTGATCACCGCCCTGGACCTGGTGCGGCGCGGTGAGGCCGACTTCGCCGTCGTGCCGATCGAGAACTCCGTGGAGGGCGGCGTCAACGCCACCCTGGACTCCCTCGCCACCGGGGCCCCGCTGGTGATCGTCGGCGAGATGCTCGTGCCGATCACCTTCTTCCTTGTCGCGCGTGAGGGCATGACCCTCGAGCACGTCCGGCGCATCTCCACCCACCCCCACGCCTGGGCCCAGTGCCGCGGCTGGGTCGCCGAGCACATCCCAGGTGCGGTCCACGTCCCGGCCACCTCGACGGCGGCGGCCGCCGCGCTGCTCGCCACCGACCAGGAGGCGCCGGGGTTCGACGCCGCGCTGGTCTCCCCGCTCTCGGCCGAGAAGTACGGCCTGCAGGTCCTCGACACCGGCGCGGCGGACAACCCGCACGCCGTCACCCGCTTCATCCTGGTCGCCCGGCCGGGCTACGTGCCCGAGCCCACCGGGGCCGACAAGACCACGCTGATGGTGCACCTGCCCGACAACGAGGCCGGCGCCCTGCTGAGCATGCTCGAGCAGTTCGCGACCCGGGGCGTGAACCTGTCCCGGATCGAGTCCCGGCCGATCGGGGACTCGCTGGGCCGGTACTCCTTCTCCATCGACGCGGAGGGCCACATCGCCGAGGAGCGGGTGCAGGCGACACTCATCGGCCTGCACCGGGTCTGCCCGACGGTCCGTTTCCTCGGCTCCTACTCCCGGGCCGACGGGCACCGCCCGCACGTGCGGCCGGGCACCTACGACGCCGACTTCCGCGCGGCGCGCGAGTGGGTCTCCCGGCTGCTCGCCGGGCTGGCGGTCTGAGCCCGCTCAGGAGCCGGTCAGGTCCGTCACGGCAGCCAACCAGCGTGCCCGCAGGGCCGTGCCCTCGCTGAGCAGCTCATTGGCGGTCGCCAGAGTGGCGGCGTCCTGGTGCTCGACGGCGTCGGCAGCGAGCCGGGTCCCCTCGGTGAGCCGGGCCAGGGCCTGCACGACCAAGCCGTGGACCGCCGCCACCCGCTCGTCGGGAGGGTCGTAGGACCGCGCCTGTGCCTGCATGGCCGTCAGCGGCTCAAGAACCTCCTCACGCAGCCGCGCGGCCTGCGCGGCCGGGCTGACGGGGCCGGTGCTCCGCAGGCGTTCCTGCGCGGCGCCCACCGCCTCGAACTGCCGCATCAGCGGCAGCGCCACCTGCCCGGCATAGGCCTGGGCGTCGAGATCGTCTTGCACGGCCGCGAGCTCGGCGGCCAGGTCGACGGGGTTGCTCGTCAGGACAATCCGGCCGCCAAGCGCCGTGGCCGAGAGGGCGACGGCGAGCGTGGCGGCAAGCAGGGACCTCGCCGGGACCGCGACGCGCCGCACGGGAAGCAGTCCCACCCCCGCGACGAGCAGCGCCAGCATGAGTCCGGCGCCGAGCGGGCGCACGAGCAGCGGTTGGCCGAACGTGCGCGTGAGGTCGCCGCCCAGGGCGGTGTTCATCACCAGGAAGCCGGCGAGCGGCGTGAGGCCGGCGACGGGGAGCGCGACCAGCGCGGCGCCCACGGCCCGGACGCCCCCGGCGAGGCCCATCGCCACCATGGCCGCTGCCGCCGCCGTGGCGCCGACGAGGACGTACCCGAAGTAGCGGGCGAGCTGCTCGCCCCCCGTGCCGCCGGGGCCGGCGAGGAGCCGGAACGCCACGATGGCCGCGGCGCCCGCAAGTCCCGCGCTCAGCCCGACCATGAGGGTCCCGGCCAGGCCGGGACCCGGCCCGACGAGCCAGGCCGGGCGGTCGCCGAGCTCAACTGCCCAGGCGGGGGCGCGTGACCCGGTGCCGTGCCCGCGGAGCACGAGCGCGGTGGCCGCCGGCAGCGCCAACGCCGTCACCGTCACGAGCCAGGGCGGGTCGAGGTTTGTCAGCGCCACGAGTGCGAAGGCCCCGCCGCCGGCGTCGAGCGTGTCCACCAGTCGGCTCGCCGTCCACACCGCCACCGAGAAGACGACCGCGCTGGTCAGGAGCGCCCCCACCCAGTGCACCCGCGCGCTGGGCACGTTCGGCGCGGCGTCGGCCCACACCTCACCGAGGCCGGCGACGACCGCCGTGGCGCCCAACCCGGCCAGGCCCTGCACGAGCACCGTGAGCGGGTTGTCGGGCCCGATCCCGGACACGGTGCCCACCTGACCGAGCGAGAGCGCCCCGCCGAGGACCAGCCCGGCAGCGACCGCGAGAGCCACCGGGACGGGCCGTGGTGGTCGGCCGGAGAACCGGGCGAACAGGGCCGCACGCCACAGCCCCAGCCCGACGGCGACGCCGAGGATGGCGCCGGCCACCGTGCTGGCGAAGAGCGTCGAGAGGTCGACGTTGCCGGATCCGGTCAGGGCCGGCGTGGCCGTGGAGCGCAGCACGGGAGCCACGGCGGCCGCGAGGAAGGCGGCCGTCAGCCCGTCCACCGCGGTGGGCCGGGACGCGGCGGTGGGGTCCTCAAGAACGACCAGCCGCTGCCCGACGGTCGGGTGCTGCGCCCGGAGCCGTCCCCAGAGGGACGGCCTGCTTCCGGGTCCGAGGGACGACAGCAGCGCGCCGAGGTCCCGCCGGCGCCCGTCGTCGCCGCGGGCGGCGGCCAGGTCGGCGTCGTGCTCGCGGGCCCGCAGCACCGCGTTCGCGACCAGCCGCACCACCGTGAGGACGAGGGCTGCCCGCCACGAGTAGTCGAGCGTGACGCCGAGGTCCTCGCGCGCGAGCGAGATGGCCACCGGGACGAGCAGGATCGGGATGAAGGCGTACCAGACCGAGCGGGCCAGCCAGGCAAGGGCGACGTCGTGGTGGCGCACATGGGCCAGTTCGTGACGCAGCAGGGGGTCGAAGAGCGCGGAGTCACCGGGGCGCAGCGCCGCCTTCGGTGGCAGGGCGACCCGATAGGCGCCGGGTACGCCGTAGCTGAACGCGTCCCGCTGGGTGGCGCCGCCGATCATCAGCCGCGGCGGGCGGCGCAGGCCCTGCTCGGCCGCCAGCTGTGCGGCCCGCAGCCCGGCGCGGGCCAGTCGCGGGGGGAGCGGGCGCAGGCGCCGACGGCGCTCCAGCACCACGGGCACGGCGAGGAGGACGACGCCGCCGCCCACCAGGGTGGCCGCGGCGCCACCGGCGCTGTACGCCGCGCGGCGGCGCTCGACGGCGGCCGTGCACCGTTCGAACGTCGCCTGCTGCTGGAGCGGGTCGGCCGCCGGGACCGTCGAGCAGCTCGTCACCTGCTGCTGCCAGGCCTCGCCCTCGAGGAGGGTGTGGGTCCAGGAACCCACGTACAGACCGCCGGCGAGGATGGCCAGCACGAGGAGCACGAAGCGTGCCGTCGTGGGCGAGGGATAGACCAACGTGTCAGGCCGGCCGCGGACGCCCGCGACGGTGCCCACCGGTGCCCCTCAGCCGGACACGAGCACGCCGCCCGCGACGGCGTCGGCGAGCAGGGCGGCGCGCGGCTCCTCGATGCCGAGGTCGCGCGCCCGCCGGAACGCGATGTCGCGGACGGTGTGGGCCTGGTCCGGGGTGAGCGCCGGTGTCTTCCCGCCACCGGCCGGCGTACCGGTGCCCGGTCCGGCTGGCGTACCGGTGCCCGGTCCGGCTGGCGTACCGGCGCTCGGTCCGGCCGGCGTGCCCGCGCCGGGTCCGGCCGGTGTACCGGCGCCGGGGACCACGTGCCGGATGACGCCTCGGACCCAGGCCGCGATCGCCGGCTTGAGCTCGTCCTTGAGGGCGTCCCGGGCCACCCCGAGCAGGAACTGCACCACCGGCGCCAGCACCGCGAGCACGTAGGGCGTCAGGAGGGCCAGGTCGACGCCGAAGCCGACGGACTCGTCGGTGCGCCGGGGCCGCAGCACGCCGTCGGGATCGGCGAAGTACTCGGCACTGGTCTCCTCGAGGAGGTCCAGCTCCTCCGGCGCGGTCTGGGCGAGCACCGCCTCGGCCAGCTCGACGGCGAGCTGCTGCTCGTGCTCCGCGCCCGGATCGTCCATGGTCGCCCCCCGCTCGGCGGTCCTGCGCCGTATCCCGCACCAGCCAGGATCCTCCGCAGGCGGCGGAGCGGCAAGCACCGGCCGGCGGTGGTGTCGAGAGGGCGCGACTGTGCCCGTGCGGCCCCCGGCCTACGCCGTGCGGACGACCAGCGCGCCCGGCTCCACCCGCGCGTAGATCGTGGTGGCGTAACCGACGAGGTCGCCGTCCACCTGCACGTGCTCGGGCTCCTCGGTGCGCACGACCACCTCGTGGCTGCGCCGGAAGTTGATGGACCCCGTGCTGTAGGGCAGGAGGTCCTTGCGGATGCCCACGCCCTGCAGGGTGACCTTGCGCAGCAGGTCCGCCCAGCCGATGATGCCGCCGCGCGTGTCGATGGCCGCGATGTCCAGCCAGCCGTCGTCGAGCTGGGCGTCGGGGAAGAGCACCACGCCGCCCGGCAGGCGCCCGACGTTGGCGAACAGGATGGTGCGGGCGGTGACGAGCTCGCGTCGGCCGGAGTCGCCGAACTCGACCGTGGCGCGGATCCGCGGGCCGGTCAGGTGCCGCACGCCCGCGACGAAGTACGCCATCCAGCCGAGCTTCGCCTTCAGCTCGTCGTCGGCGCCGGCCACCATCGCCGCGTCGAACCCCAGGCCGCCGATGACGAGGAAGACGTGCTCCTTGTCCGGGTCGTCCGTGTCGACCGGCAGGGTGCCCACCTCGACGCGGACGTCGTCGTCCACGGGGACCGACGGGTCGAGGAAGCGGCCCTCCGCGGCCTCGCCGGACTCGGTCATCTCGGCGGAGCGTGCGGTGGAGGCGTCGGCCCGGCCGTGGACCTTCTCAGCCTCGTCGGGGGCGAGCGGCTCCGTGCGCAGCCAGCCCAGGTCCATCGTGCGGTTCCGGCCGGTCAGCGCGGTGACCACCATGTCCCGCCGGCTGCTCATCGGCAGCTCGAGGTTGCGGGCCAGCAGGTTCCCGGTGCCCAGCGGCAGCAGGCCCATCGGCACACCGGAGCCGGCCAGCCCCTCGGCGACGGCGCGCACGGTGCCGTCCCCGCCGGCCGCGATGATGACGGAGGCACCCTGCTCCAGGGCCGCGCGCGTCTGGCCCAGCCCGGGATCCTCCACCGTGGTCTCGAACCACAGGGGGTCAGGCATCCCGACGTCGTGCGCGGTGCGGGTGACGAGCCGGCGCAGCTCCTCGCCGTCGGCGCCCTTGGACGGGTTGAAGACGACGGCGGGCGGGCCGGTGCGCGGATCGTCGGCGGCCTCCTCCGGGCCCGGGTCCTCGTAGGAGAAGGTCGGGGTGCGGGGCAGTGCGGCGCGCCAGGCGACGACGCTCATGGCGAGGGCGAGCAGGGCCACGAGCAGCGCGGCCAGCGCCACCCAGGCTTCCCACGTCATGGGGGCAACCTACCGCGCGCGGGCGCCGATCGGCCCGACGGGAGGCGCCCGTTAGGCTTCCAGCCATGATCGACCTGCGAGCACTGCGTGAGGACCCGGAGAAGGTGCGCGCCAGCCAGCGCGCCCGCGGCGCGGACGAGGCCCTCGTGGGCACCCTGCTGGAGGCGGATGCGCGGCGCCGCACCACTCTGGCCTCCTTCGAGGAGCTGCGCGCCGAGCAGAAGCAGGTCTCGAAGTCCGTGGGAAAGGCCTCCGCCGAGGAGCGCCCCGCCGTGCTCGCCCGCGCCAAGGTGCTCGCCGAGCAGGTCAAGGCCCTCGAGGCGGCCGCCGGCACGGCGCAGACCGAGCTGGACGAGCTCGCCCGCACCGTGCCCAACGTGGTCGACCCGGCCGCCCCGGTGGGCGGCGAGGAGGACTACGTCGTCCTCAAGCACGTGGGCACCCCGCGTGACTTCGCCGCCGAGGGCTTCGAGCCGAAGGACCACCTCGACCTGGGCGAGAGCCTGCGCGCCATCGACGTGCGCCGCGGCGCGAAGGTCTCCGGCGCGCGGTTCTACTTCCTCACCGGCATCGGTGCCCGGCTCGAGCTCGCCCTCCTCAACTGCGCCATGGACCAGGCCCTGGCCAGCGGGTTCACGCCCATGATCACCCCGACCCTGGTGCGCCCGGAGACCATGCAGGGCACCGGCTTCGACGTCGCCCACGACGCCGAGATCTACCGCCTCGAGGCCGACGACCTCTACCTCGTGGGCACCTCCGAGGTGGCCCTCGCCGGCTACCACTCCGACGAGATCCTCGACCTCACGGCCGGCCCGGTCCGCTACGCCGGCTGGTCGTCCTGCTACCGCCGCGAGGCCGGCTCGCACGGCAAGGACACCCGCGGCATCATCCGCGTCCACCAGTTCAACAAGGTGGAGATGTTCTCCTACGTGCCCGTGGAGGACGCCGCCGCCGAGCACCAGCGGCTGCTCGCCTGGGAGGAGGAGATGCTCGCCAAGGTCGAGCTCCCCTACCGGGTCATCGACACCGCCGCCGGGGACCTGGGCGCCTCCGCCGCCCGCAAGTTCGACTGCGAGGCGTGGCTGCCCACCCAGCAGCGCTACCTCGAGCTGACCTCGACGTCGAACTGCACCACCTTCCAGGCCCGCCGCCTCGGGGTGCGCGAGCGGACGGCCGACGGCGACACCCGCCCCGTCGCCACCCTCAACGGCACCCTGGCCACCACCCGGTGGATCGTCGCGATCCTGGAGAACCACCAGCAGCCCGACGGGTCGGTGCGGGTCCCTGTGGGCCTGCGCCCCTACCTCGGCGGGCTCGAGGTCATCGAGCCCGTATGACGGGACCGGTGGCGGGCGGCGCCTGGCGGCCGCCGGGCGAGGAACGTCGCGGGGGCGCGGCGGGCAACGGTGTGCTGCCGCTGGGGGAGCGTGTCGCGCGCTGGCGCGAGGCGCTGCCGGCGACGCTGCCACCCGCGGACGACCTGCTGGTGGCGCTCGACATCGACGGCACCCTCCTCACTCACGACGGCGACCTGAGCCCCGCCGTCGCCGACGCTGTCGCTGACCTGCGTGACGCCGGCGCCCAGGTGGTGCTCTCCACCGGACGGTCCGTCCAGGGCGTCACTCCGGTGGCCGCCCAGCTCGGCCTGACCGAGGGGTGGGCGGTGTGCTCCAACGGGGCGGTGTGCATCCGCCTGGACCCCGAGCTCGACGGCGGCCACGTGATCTCCGACGTCGTCACCTTCGATCCCGGGCCGACCCTGCGGCTGCTGCGCGAGGAGCTGCCCAGCGGGTTGATCGCCGTCGAGGACCTCGGACGCGGCTTCAAGGTCAGCGCCCCCTTCCCGATGGGCGAGCTGACCGGGGAGGTGCAGGTGGTCGACTTCGAGGAGCTCGTCGCCGCCCCGGCCACCCGCGTGACCCTGCGGGCCCCCGAGCTCAGCTCGCAGGACTTCCACGACCTGGTCGAGCGGGTGGGGCTGCACGGCGTGGGCTACGCCGTCGGCTGGACCGCATGGCTGGACATCTCGCCCGACGGCGTCAACAAGGCCAGCGCCCTGGAGACGCTCCGGGGCCGGCTCGACGTGCCCGCCGAGGCCACCGTGGCCTTGGGGGACGGGTCGAACGACCTGGAGATGCTGGCCTGGGCCGCGCACGGCGTGGCGATGGGCGGCTCCGCGGAGGCCGTGCAGAGCGCCGCCGACGCGGTGACCGACGACGTCGCCCACGACGGCGCCGCCGTGGTGCTGCGCGCGCTGCTCGACCGCTGACGCAGCCCGGTCGTCCGGCGGAGGCCCGCCGAGCGCGGGTGTTCGCGCGGAGCGCGGGTGTTCGCGCGGAGCGCGGGTGTTCGCGGCACGAGCGGGTGGCAGACCACCCGCCTGTGCCGCACGGAGCAGCGCTCGGCGCGGCCGGCCACACTACCAGGCCAGGCGGGCCCATGTCGCGGAGAAATCGACGATCCGCCGCGCTGTGCCGACTTGCCCCGTATTGGATGCTGAGATTTCACCCCCGATTGCTTTGTTGCTGAATCGTTACAGCGCTAAGGGACCAATGGTGTCCGATCTCACTGCGGGTTGCTGGTTGAGTGGGCCGCAGGAGCGCTTCCGCGCTCGACACGAGGACGTGACGAGGAGATATCGCATGAAGACGACGACGAGACGACGTGGCATAGCGACCCTGGCGGGTGCCGCGGCGCTGACCCTGGTGCTCACCGCGTGCGGCGCCGACGATCTCGACGGCGGCACCGGCGGCAACACGGCCGCGGGTGAGGAGACCGACGGGTCCGACGGACCGGACTGCTCCGCCTTCGAGGAGTACGGCACCTTCGACGGGGAGACCGTGTCGCTGTTCTCCTCCATCCGCGAGACCGAGGCCGACCAGCTCCAGGACACGTTCGCCGACTTCACCGAGTGCACCGGCATCACCGTCCAGCACAACGGCTCCGGCGAGTTCGAGCAGCAGATCGTGGTGCAGGCCGAGGGTGGCAACGCCCCCGACCTGGCCGTCTTCCCGCAGCCGGGCCTGCTGGCCCGCATGGTCGCCGACGGGCACGTCATCCCGGCGCCCGAGGCCGTCGAGGCCAACGTCGACGAGGGTTGGTCGGAGGACTGGAAGGCCTACGGCACCATCGACGGCAAGTTCTACGCCGCCCCGCTCATGGCGTCGGTGAAGTCCTTCGTCTGGTACTCCCCGTCCGGGTTCGCCGACGGGGGTTACGAGGTCCCGACCACCTGGGACGAGCTCATGACCGTCACCGAGGACATCGCCGCCTCCGGCGCCACCCCGTGGTGCGCGGGCATCGAGTCCGGCGGCGCCACCGGCTGGCCCGCCACCGACTGGATCGAGGACATGGTCCTGCGTGAAGCCGGCGGCGACGTCTACGACCAGTGGATCGCCCACGAGATCCCCTTCAACGACCCGCAGATCGTCGCGGCCACCGACCGCGCCGGCTCGATCCTGAAGAACGACGAGTACGTCAACGGCGGCATCGGCGACTCGCGCTCCATCGCCACCACCTCCTTCAACGACGGCGGCCTGCCGATCCTCGACGGCGAGTGCTTCATGCACCGCCAGGCCTCCTTCTACGAAGCCCAGTGGCCCGAGGGCACGGACGTCAGCGAGAACGGTGACGTGTTCGCCTTCTACCTGCCCGGCCAGACGGCGGACGAGAAGCCGCTGCTGACCGGCGGTGAGTTCGTCGGCGCCTTCAACGACAACGACGCCACCCAGGCCGTCCAGGCCTTCATGTCCTCCGGCGAGTGGGCCAACACCCGCGTCGAGATCGGTGGCGTGACCTCCGCCAACAAGGCGGTCGACGCCTCGCTGGCCTCCTCCGACGTGCTGCGCCTGGCGATCGAGCTGCTGCAGGACGAGGGCGCCGTCGCCCGCTTCGACGGCTCGGACCTCATGCCCTCCGAGGTCGGCGCCGGCTCCTTCTGGACCGGCATGACCAAGTGGATCGACGGCGCGGACACCACGTCCGTGCTCGCCGAGATCGAGGCCTCCTGGCCCGCCTCCTGACCAGGTGACCCGCCCGGTGCGGGGGAGCGGCCGGCACGGCCGCCTCCCCGCACCGGGCCACCCGGTTCAACGCCACGGGAGGGCATCGCATGGACTTCTTCCTCAACTCCAAGACCGGCCAGATGCTCCTGGCCCTGATCGTCTTCGCCGCCGTCGTCGCCGCCCTCATGGTCGTGGCCCGGCTGGCGGACCGGTTCGCGGGACGCAGCCGCATCGTCTGGACGCTGCTCGTCTTCGCCGGGCCCGCCGCCATCCTGCTCGGCGTGGGCCTGATCTACCCCGCGATCCGCACGATCGTCATGTCGTTCATGGACCGCCGGTCCGAGACCTGGGTGGGCCTGGCGAACTACGAGTGGGTGTTCACCAACCCCGAGTCCATCCAGTCGTTCGTCAACACGTTCTGGTGGGTCACGCTGGTGCCGCTGGTGTCCACCTCCGTGGGCCTGCTCTACGCGATCCTCGTGGACGGCAAGCGGTTCGAGCGGACCGCGAAGTCGCTGCTGTTCATGCCGATGGCGATCTCGTTCGTCGGCGCCGGCATCATCTGGAAGTTCGTCTACGAGTACCGCGGCCCGGCCCAGGAGCAGATCGGCCTGCTCAACGCGCTCCTCACCAGCCTGGGGATGGAGCCCGTGCGGTTCCTCCAGGACGGGCCGTGGAACACGTTCTTCCTTATCATCATCATGATCTGGGTCCAGGCCGGGTTCGCGATGGTGCTGCTCTCGGCCGCCATCAAGGGCATCCCCGGTGACATCGTCGAGGCCGCCCGGCTCGACGGCGTGAGCTCCTGGCAGATGTTCCGCTCGATCACCGTGCCGTCCATCCGGCCCACGCTCGTGGTGGTCCTGACCACCATCTCCATCGCCACGCTGAAGATCTTCGACATCACCCGCACCGTGACCGGCGCCCGGTTCGGCACCCAGGTGCTCGCCAACCAGATGTACGACCAGTCGTTCACGTTCGGCAACAACGGCGTCGGCTCGGCGCTCGCCGTCGTCATCTTCGTCCTGGTGATCCCGATCATCGTCTACAACGTCCGCCAGATGCTGCGGAACCGGGAGGTGCGTGGAGCATGAGCGGCATGACACCCGCCAACCCCGCGGTCGCGACGGCGGAACGTCCCTCCGCGCGGAGCCTGCCGGACCCCATGCGGCCGCTGCCCCCGCGCGTCTCCGCGGCGAGCCGGACCAAGTCCATGCTCACCAGCCAGGCCGGCTCCGCCGTCGCCATCGTGCTGGCGCTGATGTGGACGGTCCCGACCATCGGGCTGCTGACCAGCTCCGTGCGTCCCGAGGGTCAGATCCGCAGCACCGGCTGGTGGACGTTCTTCACCGACCCGTCCTTCACGCTGGCGAACTACCAGACCGTGCTGTTCGGGCGCGCCTCCAACGGCCAGCTGGCGAGCTTCTTCATGAACTCGCTGACCATCACGGTGCCGGCCACGCTCATCCCGCTGGTGCTCGCGACGATGGCGGCCTACGCCTTCTCGGTGCTGCGCTGGAAGGGCCGCGACACGGTGTTCGTCATCGTGTTCGCCCTGCAGATCGTGCCGCTGCAGATGGCGCTGATCCCGCTGCTGCGGATCTTCTCGGGTTCGCCGCTGGCCGAGGCGTTCCCGTTCCTACCGATCTGGGTGGCCCACTCCTCCTTCGGGCTGCCGCTGGCGATCTTCCTGCTGCACAACTTCATGGCCGAGGTGCCGCGCGAGCTCATCGAGGCGGCCCGGGTCGACGGCGCGGGGCACGTGACCGTGTTCTTCAAGGTGATGATGCCGCTGATGGTCCCGGCGATCGCGAGCTTCGCGATCTTCCAGTTCCTGTGGGTGTGGAACGACCTGCTCGTGGGCCTGACGTTCTCCGGCGGCAACAACGCCATCCAGCCGCTCACCGCCCGGCTCTCTGAGATGGCCGGCTCGCGCGGGCAGGACTGGCACCTGCTCACCTCCGGCGCGTTCGTCTCCATGATCGTCCCGCTCATCGTGTTCTTCGCGCTGCAGAAGTACTTCGTCCGCGGCCTGCTGGCGGGCTCCGTCAAGGGCTGACCCGCCTCGCACGCCCCCGTGCGCGAGATGTCATCTTCTCCGCGACATGTCTCGGCCATGGCAGTGCGTCGATGACATCTGGTGGAGAAGATGACATCTCGCGTCCCCCCGACGGCAGTCCGGAGGTCCTATGGTCGCCGCGCCCACGACCGACTGGCTCGACGCCGAGGGAGACGCGCTCCTCGCCTTCGCCGCCGGCGCCCGCACCCCGCTCGGCTTCGGCGCGCTCGACACCGCCGGCCACGTGCCGGAGCCGCGGCGGGCGGAGCTGTGGATCACGTGCCGCATGACCCACGTCTTCGCCCTCGGCGCGTTGCGCGGCCGGCCCGGCTGCGCAGCGCTCGCCGACCACGGGGTCGCCGCACTAACCACCACCTTCGCCGACGCCGAGCACGGCGGCTGGTTCACCGCCGTCGAGCAGGCCGACGGCGGGACGCACCTGTCCGACGGCGGCCCCCACCCGGGCACCACCGTGCATCCGGCGCCGGGCGACGGCGAGCGCAAGGCCGCCTACCCGCACGCCTTCGTGCTGCTCGCCGCGGCCTCGGCGACCGCGGCAAGCCGCCCCGGCGCGGCGGCCCTCCTCGACCAGGCATGCGCCGTCCAGGACGCCCACTTCTGGGCGGAGGACGAGGGCATGGTGCGGGAGAGCTGGGACCGCGCCTTCGCCGTCGAGGAGGCGTACCGCGGGGTCAACGCCAACATGCACACGGTCGAGGCCTACCTCGCGGCCGCGGATATCACCGGCGAGGACCGCTGGCTCGACCGGGCGCTGCGCATCACCCGCCGCGTGGTCGACGGGTTCGCCCGCGCTCACGCCTGGCGCCTGCCCGAGCACTTCACCCCCGCGTGGGAGCCGACGCTCGACCACCACCGCGACGACCCCGCCCACCCCTTCCGCCCCTACGGCGCCACGATCGGCCACTGGCTCGAGTGGGCCCGGCTCACCCTGCACCTGCGCGCCGCGCTGACCGCCCGCCACCGCCCCACCGAGGCCTGGATGCTGGAGGCGCCGCGCGCGCTGTTCGCCGCCGCCACCGCCGAGGGCTGGGCCGCCGACGGTGCCGCGGGGTTCGTCTACACGGTCGACTTCGACGGCGCCCCGGTGGTGCGCCAGCGCATGCACTGGGTGGTGTGCGAGGCGATCGGTGCGGCCGCCGCACTGCACACGGCCACCGGCGAGGCCGACTACGCCCTCTGGTACGCCACCTGGTGGGACTACGCCCGCCGCCACCTCATTGAGGCACCGGGCCGCTGGCACCACGAGCTCGCGCCGGACAACACCCCCGCCGCGGGCACCTGGGCTGGGCGCCCCGACGTCTACCACGCCTACCAGGCCACGTTGGTGCCGCGGCTGCCCCTCGCACCGGCCCTCGCCCCGGCCGTGGCGGCGGGCCTGCTGGCCTAGGCGGGGTCGTCCACCACGACCGTGGCCTCCTCCCCGGTCGTGAGGAACCGCGCCACCGCCGCCGCCTCCGCATCGACGGCGTCACGCGCGCCCGCGCCGAGCGGGCCGGACGGCGTCACGGTCAGCCGCGCGCCGTCGTCGTGGCGCAGCATCCACGTGGCCGCCACCACGCCGTCGACCAGGACCGTGCCGAGGGCACCGCCCGGCCCGTGCGTGGGCGGGCCCACCACCAGGGGGCCGACCCCCATCCGCGAACGGTCGGCGTAGCCGAGCAGGGCGTTGTCGTACTCAGGGAGAAACCGCACGGGGGCGGGCACGTCCGGGTCGGGGACCGCCGCGTCCGGCAGGTCGAGCAGCTCGGTGCCGTCCTCGGCGCGATAGCGGCGCAGGTCGATGGTGTCGGTGACCTCACGCAGCCGGGTGAGCCCGCACCAGGCCTGCGCGTCCCGCACGCTGGCGGGGCCGAACCCGGCCAGGTAGCGCCGCACCAGCTCCGAGACCGCCATGGCCGACGGCGCCGCGCCCAGCCAGGCCGCCATTGTGGTGAACGCCGGCGGGCCGCTGCGCCGCCACAGTCCTCGCGGCGTCGCCTGCACCACCGGCTCGAGGTACCCGAACGCCCACCCCAGCGAGGTGCCGTCCAGGTCCGGGAAGCGCGCGCCCAGCAGGCCGCCCAGCTCGGCGCGGGTGCGGGGTCGCTCCGCCACCAGCTCCCGGGCGACGGCGAACGCCTCGCCCAGGTCGACCCCGCGCAACCGCTTGCCCCACGACGTGCTCGCGAACGTCCGGGCCAGCACCGGGGCCATGAGCGGCTGAAGTGCCAGCGCGTCGCGGGCCGTCACCGTGTGCAAGGTGGTGCGCATGAGCGGTGCCCGGACCACCGACCGGTCGGCCATCGCGGCGGAGAGCGTGGCCGGGTCGAAGTCCGCCAGCCTGCTCCACAGGGCGGTATACGGCACACCGGGCACCTGGCCCTGCAGCCCGACGAGGCGCTCGAGGAGGTCGGGCACGCTCGTGTGCGTGCGGGCGAGGAGGCCCTGGCGGTCGAGCGTGGCGCGGCCCAGCGCCCTGCGCCCGAGCACCGGCCCGTCGGCTGCCATGGCCGCGAGTGTGCCACGGTGCGCCCCGTGCCGGACCTGGTCGGCTCCTGGGCTGGCGGACCGTGGCGGCATCGGCGCTGGCGGACTTGCCGGCACCGCACCGACAGCCCTGTTCCCTTGCTGTCGGTGTCGGTGGCGAGCAACATTCGGAGCATGGCCGTCGTCGAGGAAGGCACGCTGCGTGGTGGGCTGCCCTATCTGCGGCTCGGACGCGGCCCGGTCCTCGTGGACCTGCCGGGCCTGGAGCCGCGGCACGCCAACCCGACGGGCCCGTCCCGCACGCTGCAGCTGCGCCAGCTGGCTCCGCTGGCCGAGCACTTCGAGGTGTGGGTGGTGCGCCGCCCGCCCGGGCTGCGCGCTGGGGCCACCATGGTCGACCTCGCCGCGATGCACGCCGAGGCGATGGTGGACCGGTTCGGCGGGCCCGTCAGGGTGCTCGGCACGTCCACCGGAGCCTCGATCGCGCTGCAGCTGGCAGTCGACCACCCGGCGACCGTGCGCCGGTTGGTGCTGCTCGCCGGCGCGTGCCGGCTCTCGGAGACCGGCCGGGCCGCCCAGCGCCGGATGGCCACCCGCACGGTGATGGGGGACCATCGCCGCGCCTGGGCGGCGACGGCGCCCGTGCTCACCCCGAACCCGGCCGGCGTGGCCGCGTTGGCGGCGGTGATGTGGCTGACCGGGCCGGTCATGGCACCGGACGACCCCGCAGACATGCTGCGCATGATCGAGGCAGAGGACGCCTTCGACGTCACCGCCCGCCTACACCTGGTGCGGGCCCCGACGCTCGTGATCGGCGGGGCACGGGACGGGTACTACGGCGCCGAGCTGTTCCGGCGCACCGCCGCCGGGATCCGGGGTGCCCGGCTGGTGCTGCACCCGCGCCTCGGGCACGCGGGCGTAGCCATGAGCCGCCGGGCGCTGCAGATCGCCGACCAGTTCCTGCGTGAGGACTAGTCAGAGCCCACTCGGCAGATCTGGGTCCAGGTCAGGCCACCAAGAGGATCTTGCCGAAGGCCCTCCCGGAGTCCAGCAGCACATGCGCCCGGTCCGCCTCGGCCAGCGGCAACCTGTCGGCGATCACGGGCCGCAGCCGGCCGTCGTCGAGCATCGGCCACACGCGCTCGCGGACGTCGGCGACGAGGGTCGCCTTCTGCTCGAGCGGCCGTGGGCGCAGGAGCGTGGCGCGAATCGTCCCCTGCTTGCTCAGCAGCTTGCCGAGATCCAGCTCGCCCCTTCGGCCCTTCTGGGTGCCGATGATCACCAGGCGGCCCCAGGGGGCGAGCATCTCCACGTTGCCCGGCAGTCCGCCCGCGCCCAGGACGTCGAGGATCACATCCGCCCCGCGGCCGTCGGTCGCCGCGCGCACTGCCTCGACGACGTCCTCATCCTTGTAGTCGATGGCGACGTCGGCGCCGAGCTCGCGGCACCGCGCCGCCCGGTCCGCGCCGCCCGCCGTCGTCAGCACCCGCGCGCCGACGGCGACGGCGAGCTGGATCGCGGCCGAGCCCACCCCGCCCGAGCCGCCGTGGACGAGGACCGTCTCTCCGGCGCCGAGCTCGCCGGCGCGCACCAGGTTGTCCCACGCGGTACACACGGCCTCCGGCAGTGCGGCGGCGTCGACCAGGCTGACGGACCCGGGCACTGGCAGCAGCTGACCCGCCGGCACGGCCACGAGCTCGGCGTAGCCGCCGCCAGCCAGCAGCGCGGCCACCTCGTCGCCCACCTGCCAGCCGGTCACGCCCTCGCCCAGCGCGGCGATCGTGCCGGAGACCTCCAGGCCGAGAATCTCGCTGGCGCCTGGCGGCACCGGGTAGTTCCCCGCACGCTGCAGCACGTCCGCACGGTTCACCCCCGCCGCGGCAACCTCGACAAGCACCTCGCCGGGGCCGGGCTCGGGGTCGGGGACGTTCGTCAGCGCAAGGTCCTGGTCGGCGGTCACGGTGATGGCACGCATGGGCTCTATCTTGGCCAACTCCCAGCGGTCCGGCGGACAAAGCCGCAGGTGGGTGTCTGCCCGGCCTGGAGATCGTGGCGCGATCCGGATTATCAGGTACCGGCCGTCGTCGCCCTAAACTGGTGTGCGCCGCGACGCCCCGTGGGTGCCGTGGCGAGGAGGGCTGACAGAGCGGCCGAATGTGACGGTCTTGAAAACCGTTGTGGGGCAACCCACCAAGGGTTCGAATCCCTTGCCCTCCGCTCGCGCGGCTTCCTGCGCGCTGGATGTCAAGCGTGCACGTCCGCGGTGAGGTGAGTGAGGCGCGGCATGTCCGGTCGGTCGGTTTTGGTCGGGCGTGCCCGCGCCAGGTAACCTGTGCGATGTCCTTGGAGACGTCGCATAGTCAGGTCTAGTGCGCATCCCTGCTAAGGATGTGACGGGGCAACCCGTCCGTGGGTTCAAATCCCACCGTCTCCGCTCGAGGATGTCGCAAGACATCGGCGACAGCCCGGACCCGCAAGGGTCCGGGCATCGTCGTTTCTGACGGCTCGTTCTCGCCAGGTGTGACTCAGCCCATCGGCGTGGCGACGCTGATGAGGTTGCCGCTCGGGTCCGCGAACCACACCCCACGCATCCCGGAGATCGTGGCAACGCCGTCGGACCACTCGACGCCGTCCATGTCGAAGGTCTGGAACTCGACACCCTTGTCGCGCAGCGCGCCGATCTCCGAGTCGAACTCATCGGCCGGTACCTCGAACGACACGGCGGTCGCCTTGTTGGTCCCCGCGTAGGCCGACTCGTACACGAGGAAGTCGCCCGTGCCGTGGCGGTACCGAACGCCTTCCTCGTCGTCCCTGGAGACGCTGAAGCCGAGTGTGTCCCCGTAGAAGGACCGGGCTGCGGCGAGGTCCTTGACGCCGAGGGTCGGCATCGCGCTGTAGGTGGAGAGCATGGCGGCCTCCTGTGCGGGTCGGGCGACCGTCGACCGACCGGCGATGTGACGGTAGGCCGCAGTGCTGGGGTGGTCAAGGGTCCGCACGATGCCGCCTCGGGGTCCGTTGGCGGATGCCTGACACGTCTCTCAGGTGGGTCGGCGGACTCCGAGTACCTCCCTCGGCGCGACGGGCGTGACCACCCTCACCGCAACCCGGGTTGGATCACATCGAACCGGCACGCTAAAGTCGTTTCTGGCCCAAGCGGTCATGCGCCCGTAGCTCAATGGATAGAGCATCTGACTACGGATCAGAAGGTTGGGGGTTCGAGTCCCTTCGGGCGCACAGGGTAGAAGCCCCGCTGACCTGCGGAAACGCTGGTAGCGGGGCTTCTTCGTGTCTGGGATGCGGGCGGCGTGCCATTTTTCGCGTGCCATTTCCTGCGGGCGGCGGCCGGCTAACCATCTGATCTTCGGGCCGGACCGGAGACATCTGGCCGGCCGTGCGGGTTCCTCCGAGGCATCCCCAGCTGGTTGATCGATCGTACGGAGCAGCAGTCGATCGCCAGTTCCCGGGCGCCCTTGCCTCGGGCTCGGTCGCGTCGCCGAGCCCATCGACGTTCTCTCGCCACTCCTACAGTGAGGGCGTGACCATCGATGCGAGCGACCTGCTGGCCGGTCCTCGGGGCGGGCGCCTGTGCCTCGAGCTTGCCCTGGCCGCGAGCTTGCACCGGGACCGGCGGGCGGTGAGGAGCTCGGTCTCGCAGCGTTCTATCGTCGTGTGCGCCGAGAGCGCCAACACCGCGGCCGTATCCACCTACCTCGCGGCCGGGCTCACCGCGCACGAGCCGATAGCCGACCTTCAGCGGGGTACCTGAGGAACCGCTGGGTGATCAAGGCGCCCAACAACCGCCTCGTCCGCTCCACCAACGGGACGCCCGACATCGGGCACGATCCGCGGCTCCGGGCGAGCATAGCCGCCCTCAACGCGGCATGAGCGCGCGTCTGGGCGCCAGCGCCTAGCGGCTGACCGACTCCAGCACCTTGGCGAGTTCCGCCGGTCGGCTCATCATCGGCCAGTGCCACGTCGGAAGCTCGACGTAAGTCCAGTCGCCGTCGACCATGTGCGCGAACACCGGTGCGTGTGGTGCCATCTGCTGCAGTTGCGCAAGGCTGAAGCTGCACAGTACGCCCGTCCGTGGCAGCCGCTGCCAGGCGCCGGTGAGCGCGACCGACTGGGTGGCGGTAAGCCAGGGCTGCGGCTGCGAGCCTTCGACCAGCGCGGCGACGGCAGTGTCGTCGACGCCGGGCACCTCGGCGGCGAGTGCGGCCCAGGGCGGCGGCGGGAGCTTCCAGCCCTGGCCGTGTGTCATGACCAGATCGTCGTTGGCCGCGCGCGCGTCGGGTCCCTCGAAGTCGGCCTGTGCCATGCCGTTCGGCAGGGGCCCCGAGTCGACGTAGACCAGGCGCGCCACGCGCTCAGGTACGCGGTCCGCCGCACCGGTCGTCACGAGGGCGCCGTAGCTGTGGCCGACGAGCACGACGTCATGCAGGTTCTGCTGCTCGAGCAGGTCCACGACCTCGTCGATGTGTGTCGTCAGGTCGGTCGTCGGCGAGCTGAGGTGGGCGCGCTCGCCCATGCCTGAGAGGTCGACGGCGTGCACGACGTGCCCGCGCTCACTCAGCGAGTCTGCGACAGGGCGCCAGACCCAGGCGCCGAGCCAGAAGCCGGGGACGAGGACGTAAGTGGTGGGGGTGGTGGTGTTGTTCATGGCAACAACGCTAGGCTGGATTGTGGACAGATTCCGCCCGGTATGCGGAGTCCGCATCACAGTTCTTTCCTAACAGCGCCGAGGAGGGCCGTGACCCGCCCGACCGCTCGCGTGCTAGCCATGCTGGAGCTGCTCCAGACGGGCGGGCAGCGCACGGTCGGCGATCTCGCTGCTCGGCTTGGGGTCGACGAGCGCACGGTCCGGCGCTATGCCGAGCACCTCGCCGACCTCGGCATCCCCGTCCAGGCGCAGCGGGGTAGGTACGGCGGCTACCGGCTCTCACCGGGCTACAAGCTGCCGCCGCTGATGCTCACCGACGACGAGGCCGTCGCCGTCGTCCTGGGCCTCAGGGCCGCGGAACGCGCGGGGCTTGCCACCACCGCCCACGCAGCGACGGCGAGCGCGCTGGCCAAGGTGTCGCGTGTACTGCCGCGGGCCCTGGGCCAGCGGCTCGACAGCCTGCTGTCGACCGCACAGTTCACGACCCCCGTGCGCGCCACCGCTCCCGCCGGCGCCGACACGCTGCTTGGTCTCGCCTCGGCTGCGCAAGCGCGGCGCACCGTCGTGATCGCGTACACCGCCTGGGACGGGCGGGAGTCGCAGCGTGAGCTCGATGTCTACGGCTTGGTCTTCCACTCCGGCCGGTGGTACGCCACCGGACACGACCACAGCCGTGATGACGTGCGGACCTTCCGCTTGGACCGCATCGCCTCAGTCGAGCAGAGCGAAGGCTCCTACGTCGTGCCCGCCGGCTTCGACGCCAGGACGCAGGTCGTGTCGGGCATCGCGGCGGTCAGCTGGTCGCACGAGGTCTCCGTCGTCCTGCGGACCACCCTTACGGAAGCGGGTGAGCGACTGTCCCCGAGCGCGGGACGGCTGAGCGAGCACGCCGACGGGACGCTCCTCGAGACGCGCGCCGAGCACCTCGACGGCATGGCCCGCATGCTGGCCGGGCTCGGCTGGGACTTCGAGGTGATCACCCCGGACGCCCTGCGGGGCGAGGTCCTCGCCCTGTCCGACCGCCTCCGACTCAGCGCGACGCGCGGCGGCGTCGTCGGCGGCACGGCTACGCCGCGGAGTCTCCCTGAGCGACACCACCCGCCCGCCGAGCGGCATGAGCGTGCATCGAAGTGAGCGCCTTGACACGGCTTTCGTCCAGGTGCGGGAACCGGTGCAGACGTCGACCAGATTCACCGATCGCTCCTCGAGCGCCGTTTTGACGTGACCCACACCGGTGCCAAGGAGAAGTACACCAAGAGCTACGGCACCAAGCTAGAGGCGAACCTGAAAGCAGCCCTCGGCTTCAACGGAGTCGCCAGCATCGGGCGTTGGGTCCGGCGCCGCCCTGGCCCACCACGATGGGTTGATCAGAAGCATGTCCGCTGCAGGGATTGACGTCCCCGTGGCGGGGCTCATACTGGCCTCTCTCTTAATGGCTTTCACCCCGGGGCGGGCGCCGGCGACGACGTCCCGTCCCAGCGAGTGAAGAGGAGCATCGCATTGTCCAGGGCGCCTTCTACCGTGGCCGACTTCTATCCGTACGTAGACAGGGTCGACGCCCACGCCGCGACACACAGTTGCGCCATCGCTGGCCGACTTTTCGACTGTCGCTGACAGCCGGGACGCCACCCGGTGAGTGACCGAGGAGACGCTTGAGGAGAACACCCGCCTCGCCGAGGAGATCACGGACGCACAGCGGGCCGTACAGGCCGCTGAGGAGGAAGCGGATGGTGCGCGGACGGTGGCGGCCCAGTTGCAGGAGAACCTGGCGGCCGAGCGCCAGCACCTGGTTGAAACCGAGGGGCAGCGTGACGCCGCCATGGCTAAGGCCGAGCGTGCCGAGACTGCGGCCGCCGACACCCGTAGTGAGATGGACGGGGCTTCGTGACGCATAGGTAACGACGCGCAGCGACCTGGCGACGTGCAGCGACCTGGCGACGGTGGCGGCCGAGCGCGAGGCCGCTCGGGCAGACATTGACCGGGAGCGTGAGCACGGCTCAGTGGATCGCGGACCTCCGGGAGCAACTCGCACGCCGCGAGGAAGAAGTTGACACGGTCCGGGAGGAGGCGCAGGTGCAGCGCAGCCGGGCGGACCGTGCCGAGGCCGAGTTGGATGCTCTGAGCCGATCCGGGAACGAGAAGGGCGGTCAGGCACGGTGAGGAGGCACCCTCGACAACACGAAGGACGGGGTGTGGTGGGTGGCCACCGAAGGCGCGGGTTACGTCGTGGACCTCGACGCACATGTCGTCTCTCGCAAACCAGCCCCGACACCCAGGCAGGCCGCCTGCCCGATTTCACCACCCTGGTCAGCGTCGGCGAGTGCCGGGTCGGAGCGCCAGCTGTGCTCACGATCGACCCACACGACAGCGGCGCCACGAGGACGCACACCACAGATCGGGTGGTCGCGCTCGGGATTCATGCTCGTTCCTACGGGGCGGCAAGCAGATACTACGGGCGGCGGGCGGCCTGGTGACGGCGGCCGGCTACGTTTCTGCGGTCTCCCATGTCCATGCGGTCCATATGATGAAGGTGTTGATGCCGAGGCTGAATACAATCAGGAGGTTGTCGAAGAACCCTTTGTAGGGCATTCCGGCGAGGTTGAAGATTGCGAGTGCGATTGAGACGCCGATCGTGAGCCATCGCAGTGGAGTCTCCGGGGTGAGCAGGGTGGTGAGGATCATCGCGATCGGCACGAGCATGATGGCGGCGATGAGCGTCCACATCCAGCCGGGTGCGGGCCGGTCGCCGAGTTTGCCCGGTTCGATGTGCCCGGCGAAGATCCTGAGCACGTCACCTAGCAGGTAGATCAGCATGAGGGTGATCCAGCTCCCGGCGAGCACGACCCTCGTCCAGTTTGCGGTCATGTAGCGTCTCCCGTCGCGCCTGTCGTGATCGCCGCCGTGTTCGCGCGACACGGCAGGATCACGAGGTTGCCGATCTTCCGGCTGGTGTCGATGCGCCGGTGCGCTTCGGACAGCGCCTCGAGCCCGCCGAGGGTTTCGACCAGCGGATCGAACTCGCCGCGCGCCACAAGGTCGAGGATCAGGGCGAAGTCCTCCTTGCGTTCGGGAGCCGCCCCGGCGATGACCCTGCTGCGGGCGGTCGCCGTGTCCATGAGGCCCGCGACGGTGAGGATCACCAGGCCCTCGGTGCCCGCGAGATTGAGGCCGTCGGCACGGTTGAGGTTTCCCACCGCGTCGAATACGACGTCGAAGCGCTGGCTAAGCGCGGCGACCGGGGCCTCCCGGTAGTCGATCGTCTGCGCCGCGCCGAGTCGGCGCAACAGAGCGTGATTCCGGCTGCTGCTCACGGCGGTGACAGTCGCACCGAAGCGAGCCGCAAGCTGCACCGCTGCAGATCCGACGGACCCAGATGCCCCGTTCACGAGCACCGTCTGCCCGGCACGGATCCGCGCGCGGTCGCGGAGGAAATGCAGGGCGGTGCTGCCGCCGAAAAGCGCACCGGCGGCAGCCGCATGGTCCACGTCCTCGGGGAGCGGGGTGAGCGCCGTCACCGGCACCGTCAGCAACTCGGCGTGCGCGCCGAGCCGGCTGCCTGTCATGCCCGCGACCGCGTCCCCTGCTGAGAGACTGGATGCCCCGTCGCCCGGGTGTTCGATCCGGCCGGAGAACACGGCGCCGGGGATCTTGCGGCGCGGTCCGCAGACGCCGATCGCCAGCCGAGCGGGGAGCGCGAAGCCGCGCGGGAACCGGCCCGCCCGGAGCCGGGCGTCGCCTGAAGTCACGGCAGCGGCCTCCACCCGCACCAGCACCTCACCGCGACCGGGTGCCGGGATCGGTGCCGCGGTGATCTTGATCGTTTCCGGCGGCCCGTACCGGTCGACGCGCGCCGCCCTCATCTGCATTTCCATTCGGCGCCCCTTACGCATGTAAGACTTCGACGTGTAGAATACCCTTACGTGCGTAAGATCACAAAGAGGCGAACCTGATGAGCACACGGGAGCCGCTGAGCGAGGCGCGCATCATCGAGGCCGCGGTGCGGGTCGCAGACGCCGGCGGGTATACGGCGATCAGCATGCGCAACGTCGGCAAGGAGCTCGGCGTCGAAGCGATGTCGCTCTACCACCACGTCACAAGCAAGGACGCGCTGCTCGACGCGCTGGTCGACTCAGTGTTCGCGCAGATAGAGCTGCCAGGGCCGGGTATGCCGTGGCGGGAGGGCATGAGGCTGCGCGCCGCCTCGGCCCGGAACGTGCTGGTGAGCCATCCCTGGGCACTGACCCTGATCGATTCCCGCGCGACCCCCGGCCCTGCGCTGCTCAGACATCACGACGCGGTGATCGGATGCCTGCGCCGTGACGGGTTCTCGATCGAACTCGCGGCACAGGCCTTTTCCGCGATCGACGCCTATGTGTACGGCTTCGCCCTGACCGAGCGAAATCTCCCCTTCGACCCGGACACCAGCGACCAGGCGGTCGACTTCGCTGCTACGGCGATGCCTGCGCTGGTGGACTACCCACACCTGATCGAGCTCGTGCAGCACCTCACCGGATCGGGAAAGTACTCGTTCTCGAACCAGTTCACCAAGGGACTCGACATCATCCTCGACGAACTCGGGCACCGCTTGCGCACAGAAGCAGAACGCGGTGACTGAGCGCACGGTCGACGACCGAATGGATTTAATCGTCGACTATGAAGTGCGCTGGCCAGCGGCAAACCTCATAACAGCGGTTCTTACCGATGTCTTCGCTCTCCATTCCTAACGCAGAGCGCAATAGGACCCTGCGGTGATGGCGAGAGCCCAGGTGATCCAAAGGAGCGGGGACTGTCCCGTGGACATCACGATGTTCCAGGACGATGTGGTGTCGGGCCGGCTGAATAGTGCGATGCCGACGCCTGCCATCGCAGGCAGGAGCCACCCGAACCGGCTGCCGAAGGCGGTGGCGGAGATGATGGCTAGGGAGCTCCAGAACGTCACCAGCCGGGGCAGTGCCGTGAGGTTCGGTTCAGCAAGGACCACGGCCATCAGGACTCCGATGGCCACGGAAGTGATGAGCGGACGCCTTGCGGTCGGTGACGCGCTCACGGAAGTTCGCGAGGTACTGGCGGGAGATCTCGTGGAGACACGAGCACATTCCGTGATCCAGCGCTCGGCGTTCGGGCTCGGTCATGAGCCAGGTCGGTCCCCGCAGCGCACGGTGGAGAGCCACGTCCGCAACATCCTCGACGAGCTGGGCTTCGACAACCGTGCGCAGATCGCCGGCTGGATGGCCACATCGGACCAGTAGCGTCCCGACGCTATCCGCGCCGCTACGGTGTGCGTTGCCGGCACCCGCCTGCGACTTCGCACCCGCTCCGAGGAGAGTGGTCATGGCGGTCCCCCTGCTCCAGACCAAGCTCCACGTCCCCAGGACCAGGCACGCGCTGGTACCACGCCCGCGGCTGATCGCACGTCTGGGCGGTCCGGGGGAGTCGGCGCTGACGCTCGTGTCGGCGCCGGCCGGGTTCGGCAAGACGACCCTGCTGACCGAGTGGTTGGCCACCGCCCCCGCCGACGGGTGGGCCGTGGCCTGGCTCTCGCTGGACCCCCGCGACAACGATCCGGCGCTGTTCTGGACGTACGTGGTGGCCGCGCTCGACACGGCGGCCGAGGGTGTCGGTGCGGGTGCGCGTTCGCTCCTGGACGCGGGGCAGGCGACGGAGACCGTTCTCGCGACCCTGATCAACGACCTGCACGCCGTCGCGCACGACGTCGCGCTCGTGCTCGACGACTACCACGTCATCGACTCGCCCCAGGTCAACGACGCGATGGGCTTCCTGGTGGAGCACATGCCACCGCAGCTGCACCTGGTGATCGCCGGCCGCGCCGACCCGGCACTCCCGCTTGCCCGGCTGCGCGGGCGTGGCGAGCTCGCCGAGATCCGCGCGGCCGACCTGCGCTTCACACCCGACGAGGCGGCGGAGTACCTCAACGAGAAGATGGGCCTGACGCTGACGGCGCGGGACGTCGAGGCCCTGGAGCAGCGCACCGAGGGATGGGTCGCGGCCCTCCAGCTGGCCGCCCTGTCCATGCGGGGCCGCGACGACGTCGCCGCCTTCATCGCCAGCTTCGGCGGGGACGACCGCTACGTGGTCGACTACCTCGTCGAGGAGGTCCTGCAACGCCAGCCCGATGACGTCCGCAGCTTCCTGCTCCGCACCTCCGTCCTGAGCCGAGTGACCGGCTCCCTCTGCGATGCCGTCACCGGCCAGGACGGCGGCACCGCGATGCTGGCGGCACTGGAGCGGGCGAACCTGTTCCTGGTCCCGCTGGACGACCACCGCCGGTGGTACCGCTACCACCACCTCTTCGCGGACGTGCTGCATGCGCGGCTGCTGGCCGAGCAGCCCGACGCCGCCCCCGGTCTGCACCGCCGGGCGAGCGACTGGTACGAGGAGCACGGGGAGCGGCCCGAGGCCATCCACCACGCGATGGCCGGCGAGGACTTCGAGCGGGCGGCGGACCTCGTCGAGCTCGCCATGCCCGCCCTGCGCCAGCAGCGGCAGGAGGCCACGCTGCGCCGGTGGCTCGAGGGGCTCCCGGAGGAGGTCCTCCGCGCCCGGCCCGAGCTGAGCCTGTCGCATGCGGGCACCCTGCTCATGTACGGCGAGCTCGACGGCGTGGAGACCCGGCTGCGCGATGCGGAGCGGTGGGTGGACGCCAGGGTGGAAGGACATGACAGGCGTGACGCCGCTCCCGTCGGCGAGGACCCGCTGATCCGCAAGGTGCGCAGCGAGGTCGCCGTCTATCGCGCGGCGCAGGCACGGCTCCACGGCGACGTGGCCGGCACCGTGACCCATGCCCGGCGAGTGCTGGACCTGGTCGGTGAGGACGCCCCCCTCGAACGCGGCGCCGCCGCCGGGCTGCTGGGGCTGGCCTACTGGATGACCGGCGACCTCGCGCCGGCGCACCGGTCCTGGGCCGAGGCCGTGGCGAACCTGGAGCGGGCCGGGCACTTCGCCGACACGCTCGGGTGCACCATCGCCCTGGCGGACATCCGGACCGCGCAGGGCCGTCTCCACGACGCGGTCGTCCACCTCGAGCACGGCCTGCGCGTGGCGACCGCGCACGGCACGTCGGTGCTCCGCGGTGCGGCGGACATGCACGTGGGCCTGAGCGGCGTGCTCCGCGAGCGCAACGAGCTCGACGGCGCCCGGCAGCACCTGGCCACCAGCGAGGAGCTGGGCGAGCACGCCGGCCTGCCGCAGAACCGGCACCGGTGGCGGCTGGCCATGGCCCGGATCCGTGAGGCCGAGGGCGACCTGGACGGCGCACTGCAGCTGCTGGACGACGCCGAACGGGTGTACACCGCCGACATGTTCCCCGACGTGCGGCCGCTTGCGGCCTGGCGAGCCCGGGTCCTTCTCGAGCGCGGTGAGCTCGGCGAGGCGCTCGCCTGGGTGCGTGCGCGGGGCCTGGCGGTCGACGACGACCTCTCCTACCTGCGCGAGTTCGAGCACCTCACCCTGGCCCGGGTCCTCCTGGCCCGGTCCGCGAGCGTGGGGGAGGAGCGCTCCCTCCGGGCGGCGACCGAACTGCTGGAGCGGCTGCTCAGAGCGGCGCAGGAGGGAGAGCGGACCGGCAGCGTCATCGAGATCCTGGTGCTGCAGGCGCGTGCGCACCGGTCGGGCGGAGACCTCCCCGCCGCGACGGCGGCACTTCGCCGCGCCGTCACGCTCGCCGAGCCGGAGGGCTACGTCCGGGTCTTCGCGGACGAGGGCCCGTCCCTGGACGCAGTGCTGAGAGTGCTCGAGAAGGAAGGGCCCGCCCGCAGCTTCGTCCGCCGGCTCCTCGCCGCGACGAGCACGACGGCGGACGCCGCCCTCGCGGACCCGGGCCTGATCGAGCCGCTGAGCGACCGCGAGCTGGACGTGCTCCGGCTGCTCGGCACCGAGCTGAACGGTCCCGACATCGCGCGCCACCTCATCGTGTCCCTGAACACGGTGCGAACCCACACCAAGAACATCTACGCCAAGCTCGGCGTGAACAGCCGGCGGGCGGCGGTCCGCCGCGCCGGGGAGCTCGGTCTGCTCTGACGCCGCACAGTCGCGCACGTCGCGCCGTCGGATCACCACCTCAATCACCAGATGTGGTGATCCCCGCTCATCAGGTCCGCTCGTAGCTTTCCTTCCAGCCGAGCACTCGGCCGCCCACCGGGGCAAGCGGAAGGAGCGTCATGAGCCAGGCATCAGCCCGGGACCACGACAGGCCCCGGTGGTACGAGATCCGGGTCCAGGGCCACCTCGACCCCCGGTGGGCCCCCTGGTTCGACGGGCTGAGCCTCACCCGCGACAGCGACGGCACCACGACCATCCACGGCCTGGTGCCGGACCAGGCGGCGCTGCACGGCGTCCTGCAGCGAGTGCGCGACGTCGGACTGCCGCTCCTCGCCGTCGCCCGGGTCGAACCCGACCCACCCGACGGACCCACCACCGACCCCCGATAGCTCACACCCAAGGAGACCGACATGACCACCACCGCCCCCACCACGGCGCCACCACGACGAGCAGCGATGGACCCGTTACGGAAGACCTCCCTCACCGCCGGCGTGCTCTACGTGCTCACCTTCGTCTCGATCCCCACCCTCGCCCTCTACGGTGCGGTCAAGTCCCCGGGCTACGTCACCGGGCCCGGCCCCGACACCTCCGCCCTCCTCGGCGGCGCCCTGGAGACGGTCGTCGCGTTGGCCGGCATCGGCACCGCCGTCGTGCTCTACCCGGTGGTCAAGCGGCAGAACCAGTCCGTCGCGCTGGCCTTCGTGGGCACCCGGGTCCTGGAGGCCGCCACCATCTTCGCCGGCATCGCCAGCCTCCTGACGATCGTGACCCTGCGGCAGGCCGGCGCCGGGACCGAGGCGTCCGGCGTCGCGCAGGCGCTGGTCGCCCAGTACGACTGGCTGTTCCGGCTCGGGCAGAGCACCATCCCCGCTGCGAACGCCCTCCTGCTGGGCTCCCTGCTGTACCGGTCCGGCCTGGTGCCGCGCATCCTTCCCCTGATCGGGCTGATCGGCGCGCCCATCCTCGTCGTATCGAACGTGGCCGTGGTGCTCGGCCTGTGGGGACAGGTGTCCGCAACGGCGGCGATCGCCGCGCTCCCGATCGCGGCGTGGGAGTTCTCCCTCGGCGTCTACCTGATCGTCAAGGGGTTCCGGCCCTCGCCCATCACCGCCGCTCGCTCCACCGGAGAGCTCCGATGAGGGCCGCGGTGTACCGCCGGTTCGGCGGTCCCGAGGTGGTGCGGGTCGCAGAGGTTTCCCAACCTTCCCTGGGCAGGGACGACGTCCTCATCCGGGTCCACGCGAGCACCGTCAGCGCCGCCGACCACCGTGCCCGCAGCCGCAACGTCCCCCGCGGCCTGTGGCTGCTGGCCGCCCTTGGCATCGGAGCGTTCCGGCCCCGCCACCGCGTCCTGGGCATGGACGTCGCCGGCGTGGTCGAGGCAGTCGGCGCAGCCGTGACGATGTTCAAACCCGGGGACGAGGTGATCGCGATGCTCGGCGGCCAGTTCGGCGGGCATGCCGAGTACGCCCGGCTACCCCAGGACGGCGCCATCACCGCCAAGCCGCGGAACATGACCTTCGAGGAGGCCGTGACCCTGGTCTTCGGCGGGATCACCGCACGAGCCTTCCTGAACCGTGTCCCGCTCGGGCCGGGCACGACGGTCCTCGTCAACGGGGCGTCGGGCGCGGTCGGGACGGCGGCGGTGCAGCTCGCCAAGCACGCCGGAGCCCAGGTCACCGGCGTGTGCAGCGCGGCCAACGCCGAGCTCGTGACCTCACTGGGCGCGGCCCGGGTGATCGACTACGCCACCACTGACTTCACCGGCGAGGCGACCACCTACGACGTCGTCATGGACTGCGTGGGCAACGCCGAGTTCGAGCGGGTCGAGGCGGTCCTCAACCCAGGCGGGGCCCTGCTGCTGGTCATCGCCGATCTCCGCGGTGCGCTGCTCGCGTCGTGGCGCACCCGGAGGAGCGGCAAGCTCGTCACCGCGAGCGTCGGCAGCTACCGGGCCGACGACCTCGCCCACCTGGTGCGGCTGGCCGAGTCCGGGCACTACCGCGCGGTCATCGACCGCACCTTCGACCTGACCGACATCGCCCAGGCGCACAGCTACGTCGACACGGGACGCAAGAAGGGGAACGTGGTCCTGTCCGGTCTTGGCAGGCCCAGGCCGACGGCGGCACACGCGGTCGCCCCCGCCCCTTCCCTGGTCCGCGACTGAGGCGGATCATGGCAGCCGCGGACCGAGCACACCCGTCGCCCGAGAGGACGAGCGCATGCCCCTCTACCTGTCGAAGTTCAGCTACACGCCCGAGACCTGGGCGAGGCTGATCCGCAACCCCGAGGACCGCAGAGTCGCCGCCCAGGCCTACATCGAGTCGGTCGGCGGGAAGCTGCACGGGTTCTGGTACGCCTTCGGGGCGCACGACGGCTTCACCCTGTGGGAAGCGCCGGACGACGTCTCGATGGCCGCGGTGGCCCTGGCGCTCAGCGGGGGCGGTGCGATCAGTGCGCTGGAGACGACGGTCCTGCTGACCGTCGACGAGACGATGGACGCCCTGCGCAAGGCGGCGCAGGTCCAGTACCGCGCCCCCGGCACGTAGCCGTAGCCGCCGCATCTGCCGCGTGAGCGTCGAGACCTGATCGTCCGCGGCGCGGCCGTGTCCTTTCTCGTAGGGCGTGGCGCTCAGCTGCGCGCGGCCACCAGGTCCGCCTCCCGGCGGGCCGGGCGGAGCAGGCCCTCCAGGCGGGCGAGCTCGTCGAGCATCGCACCGGCGGAGGCCTCGACGACGTCGTCGGGCAGGAAGCCGTCGGGCCCGAGGAGCCTGGCGACGAACGGGACGTTCACCGCTTCCACGGTCACCGCCATGCGCAGTGCGTCGAGCACCGGCTTGAGCTGCTGGGTGGCCCGGGTGCCCGCCGCGACGCCGCCGTAGCTGACAAGACCGACCGGCTTGTCCGCCCACTCGCCGTGCAGGAAGTCCAGGGCGTTCTTGAGCACGGCGTTGTAACCGTGGTTGTACTCCGGCGTGACGAACACGAACGCGTCGGCGCCGTCGACGACGGCGGACCAGTCCTTGGTGTGCTGGTGGGTGTACTTGCGCTGCTTCGGGTGGTGGGGCTCGTCCATGAACGGCAGGGCCAGCTCGGCGAGGTCGGCGAACTGCACGTCGAAGCCCCCGTGAGCCCGCGCACACTCACGGAACCACTCACCGACGTGAATGCCGACCCGTCCCGGACGGGTGGAGGCGACGACGACGAGGAGCGTGGGGTTCTCGGCACCCATGTGGTGTCCTTTCGTAGGCTGGAACTGGCTGATCCTCGCAGGCTCGGCCGACGCCTGCGCCGGCCCGACCGCCCAGTGGACCCGCGTGCGGAAGGCGGCGACAGGCCCTCGTCCGCGGACTCGTGGATATGGACAAACTGGCCCTCCCTGCCGCACTCCCCGCAGGTGTGCTCAGCGGGTGAACTTCCCTTGACTTTGGCCTGACAGCATGTCAACTTAGTGGTCGTGACGTAAGGAGGGTCACACTCACCGGGTAGTGAATGACGCGCCAGGCGCGGACGGCGGGCCACCGGTGCACTGCCGTCCTTTTGTTGACTCCCGCCGCACCGAGCGCCCGCTGGACCTGGTCCATGGTGGTGCGTGACCCTCCACAACGCGTGACGCCACAGCCGGTGTGACGCTGATGAAAGGTTTCCAATGACGGACGTACAGACTGCCGCGAGCAGAACCGTCAACACCGTTCTCGGTCCCGTTCCCGCCGACGACCTCGGTGTCGTCGCGGTCCACGAGGCGCTGCTCTCCGTGGTGCCGGGGGCCGAGCACGGATACGACATCACCATCGACCGAGCGGAGATCTTCGAGACCCTGGCCCGGAAGCTGAGGGATTTCCGCGACCACGGCGGCAAGACGATCGTCGACAGCACGGGCATGTTCCACGGCCGGGACGTCAAGCTCTACGAGGCGCTCTCCCGCTCGACCGGCGTGCACATCGTCGCCTCGACGGGGATGGGGCCGGAGGAGATGCTCGGCGGCTACTTCCTGACGCCGCAGACCAACCCGCCGACGCCGTGGCCCGCGGAGAAGTTCGCCGACCTCTTCACGAAGGAGGTCACCGAGGGCATGGTGGTCCCGCGCGTGGAGCGCCGCGGCGCCGCCGGGCTCGTGGCCACCACGGCCAGCCGCGCCGGCATGACACCGACCGACGAGAGCCTGTTCCGCGGCGCTGCCCGGACCGCCCTGGCCACGGGCGTGCCGGTGTCCATCCGATTCGGCGTCGACGCGCTCCAGGACCTCGACGTCGTCCTGGACGAGGGGCTGGAAGCCGACCGCGTCGTCGTCGGGGACCTGGACCGCAAGGACGCCGTCGCCGCGGGTGCGCCCCTGGAGGTGGCCCGCTGTGGCGCGTTCGTCGCACTTGACCACGTGGGTCTGGACGACGACGGCGCCTACGTCACCGACCGCGAGCGCGCCGCCCTGGTGGTCGAGCTCGTCAAGGCCGGCCACGGCAACCGGATCCTGCTCTCGAGCAACGCGATCGGCGTGGCCAAGGGGCACCCCGACCACGACCTGCCGTACAGCTACGTCTCCTCGACGTTCGTGCCCCTGGCCAAGTCCGTGGGCCTTCGCGACGAGGACGCCCGGCGCATCCTCGTGGACAACCCCCGCGACCTGCTGACCGTGCGCTGAGCCGCGACGTCGGCCCAGCCTCGAGACTTATTGGAGTATGAGCATGTCTAAGGTCAACACCGTCCTCGGGGCGATTCCCACCGAGGAGCTGGGCGTCGTCGCCATCCACGAGCACATCGGGTACGGGATGCCCGGCTCCGAGCTGGACACGAAGTGGTGGAAGACGCCCGAGCAGCAGTACGAGGAGACCGTGCCGAAGCTGCGTCAGTTCCACGAGTACGGCGGCGGGACCTTCGTGGACGCGACCGGCATCTGCAACGGTCGTGACGTCGACTACTACAAGTCCCTCTCCGCGAAGACCGGCGTTCACATCGTCGCCTGCACCGGCTTCGTCGGTGGTGACACCGCCCTGGCGCACTTCACGCGGGCCAGCGTGGAGTACCTGACCCGCCAGTTCGTCCACGAGATCACCGTCGGCATCGGCGACACCGGCGCCCGCGCGGGCATCATCAAGGTCGGCGTCAGCCGCGGCGGGCGCATGACC
The DNA here is from genome assembly GCF_006352065.1 of Georgenia yuyongxinii. NCBI lineage: Bacteria > Bacillati > Actinomycetota > Actinomycetes > Allobogoriellales > Allobogoriellaceae > Georgenia > Georgenia yuyongxinii. The sequence goes on from NZ_CP040915.1 coordinate 342,667, forward strand.
GAGCTGGACAAGCGCATCTACCGGGCCGCCGCCCGGGCCGCGCTGGCGACCGGGGTGCCGATCATGACCCACCTCGCGATCGACGCCGAGAACGCGATCGCCATCTTCGCCGAGGAGGGCCTGGCGCTGGACCGCGTGCTCTTCGGGCACGTCGACGACGGCGTGAACTTCGACAAGACGCGCGACACCTGGATCGCCGAACAGGGCGGTCGCATCGGCTTCGACACCTTCGGCTACGAGACCGAGCTGGAGGACCCGCCGTTCTGGGCCCGCCCCCGCAAGGAGCGGCTGGACCACTTCCTGAGGTTCATCGGGCAGCACCTGGACAAGGCACTCGCCTCCGCCGACGCCAACTGCAGCCCCCTGGGCTGGCCCGGCGTGAAGGGCCACACCGTCAACTACATCTTCGAGGACCTCTTCCCCGACCTGCGCGCGGCGGGCATCGACGAGGCCACGATCACGACGCTCTTCGTCGACAACCCCGCTGAGTTCCTGTCCATCCGCAACTGATTTGCTCACCACCACAGACCCTCCGGGCGCACCGACGCGCCCCGCTCGAAAGGCAGCTCCTGTGAACACCTCAGACCTGAAGAACCTGAACATCGCCATCGTGGGTGCCGGGTACGGCGGTGCGGCCGCGGCCAAGGCGCTGAGCCAGCTCGGGGCGAACGTCAACGTGTACGAGCAGGCGACCGAGGTCCGAGAGGTCGGTGCGGGCATCGGCCTGCGGCCGTCCTCCATGGCCGCGTTCCGCCAGTGGGGGATCTTCGACGCCATCGCCGCCGTGAGCTCGGCGAGCGACTACTTCGAGATCCTCAGCGCCGGGGGCGACCCGATCATGAAGGACACCTGGCCGGAGTTCGGGGACGAGAAGAACACCTACCTCATCCACCGCAACGACTTCATCCAGGCCCTGCTGGGCACCCTGCCCGCCGGGATGGTCCACCTCGGTCACAAGCTGGAGTCCATCACCGAGCACGGCGACGGCGTGACGCTGGCCTTCACGAACGGCACGACCGTCGAGGCCGACCTGGTCGTCGGGGCGGACGGCATCAAGTCGACCGTGCGCAAGCAGCTGTTCAGCGACCAGGTGCCCCAGTTCGCCGGGGAGCACGCCTACCGCGCGGTCGTCGACGCCGACGCCGCCCACGGCCTGGTGGTCGACGACAACCTGCGGATGTACATCGGCAAGGGCACCAAGGTCTACGTGCTGCCGCTGCGTCACCGCAACCAGCTGTCGTTCGACGTGACCGTCCTCAACCCCGACAGCACCTGGACGCCGGAGGTGTCCCAGGAGGACATGCTGGCCACGCTCGAGGGCTTCGACGAGCGCATCGTGAACACCGCGAAGGACCTCGAATGGGACAAGGTCAGCATCCGCGCCGTCTACGACATCGACCCGGTCGACACGTGGCACTCGGACGCCGTCGTGCTGCTCGGCGACGCCGCGCACTCGATGTGCCACCACCAGGGCCAGGGCGCCAACTCGGCGATCCTGGACGCCGGCGCACTTGCCGACGCCCTGCGCGACGCCGGTTCCGTCAGGGAGGCGCTGGTCGAGTACAAGGCCGCCCGCAAGCCCGTCACCGACGAGCTGCAGCGGATCTCACGGCAGGGCTGGACCGAGGACGAGCTCAACGACGTCTTCCCCGGGCAGAAGCCCGCGACCCAGAGCCAGGTCTGACGCCATGGCACTGCACCCCGAGATCGCCAAGATCGTCGCCAGCCTGCCGAAGGGCGACCATTCGGCGCCCGACGTGGCCGGCTGGCGCGCCGCCGAGGAGGGCCGCGTCCCGCCGCTGGACGAGCGCACCCCGCGGCTGCACGCCGTCGAGGACGCCACCGCGGAGACGTCGGCCGGGAACGTGCCCGTGCGGATCTACACGCCGGTCGAGGCGGACGTCTACGGCCTGCTCGTGTACTTCCACGGCGGTGCGTTCTTCTCCGGCAGCCTGGACACCCACGACCACGTCGCACGGTCGCTCGCGAAGGAGACCGGGCTCAAGGTGGTCTCGGTCGGCTACCGCCGGGCGCCCGAGGACGCTTTCCCGGCCGGCCTCGAGGACTGCTACGGCGTGGTCCGGTGGGCCGCGGAGAACGGCGAGGACCTGGGATGGGACGGCCGCACCCTGGCGATCGCCGGCGACAGCTCCGGCGGCACGTTCGTCGCCGCCGTCGCCGCCAAGGCCCACGACGACGGCTTCGACCGCATCACGCACCAGATCCTGTACTACCCCTCGGTCGACCTCGACTTCGACGTCGACCGCTACGCCTCCCTGCGGGAGAACGCCGAGGGGTACGGCTTGGAGACGGCCGGGCTGAAGCCGCACAACTCCTTCTACATCGCCGGCGGTGCGGACCCGGCGGACCCGCTCGTCTCCCCGATCAAGCGGGAGGACCTCTCGGGTCTGCCGCCCGCCCTCGTCGTCACGGCGGAGCACGACCCGCTACGCGACGAGGGGGAGCTGTACGCCTCGCGGCTGCGTGAGGCGGGCGTGGACGTGACGGTCAGCCGGTACGCGGGCGCCAACCACGGGTTCGTCCAGAACTTCTCCTGGATCCCGGAGTACTACCGGGTCTTCGAGGAGACCGCCGCCTACCTGGGCCGGCGCTGACCTGCCGGGCCCCCGCCCAGATGAGGAAGTCATGACGTCACGCGTACCCGTCCACCCCCTGGTCTCCCCGTGGGGCCGATTCGGGCTGTACAGCTTCTTCATCGACGCCCCCGAACCGGCCATTGTCGACACCGGGATCGCCTCGTCGCCGGCCGAGGGTATGGCCCCCGCGCTCGAGGCCCTCGGCAGGCGAATCCAGGACGTCCGGTGGATCCTGCTGACCCACGGCCACATCGACCACCTCGGGGGCGCGCACGCCCTGTGGGAGCTCACCGGCCGGCGCGCCCAGGTCGTGATCCACGAGGCGGACGCGCCCCTGCTGCGCTCCCGGCGCGCCCACGTCCAGGAGTACCTGGACGTGCGCCAGCAGTACCTGCAGGACCCGGACGGCGAGGCCAAGCAGACCGCGGCGGCCGCACAGGTCATCGCCGGCGAGATGGAGCCGACCCTGCTGGTCCGCGGCGGGGAGACGCTGTCCCTCGGCGGTGACGTCACCGTCTCGGTGCACGCCATCCCGGGGCACACGGCCGGCTCCGTCGCCTACGTCATCGACGGTCAGGACGACGTGTTCGTCGGCGACGCGGTGCAGATCCACGGCGCCGCCAACGGCTTCCCCGGGTACGAGGACCCGGCCGCCTACCGGGCGAGCCTGCAGCACCTGCGTGACCTGCGCCCGCAGCACCTGTACCTCGGCCACCCCTACCGAGGGGCGGACGGGGTGCCCCACGGCGTCGAGCTCGATAGCGAGCAGGCGCAGCAGGCGCTCCAGGAGAGCCTGGATCTCGAGGCCCGCGTCGCCGGCGCCGCGCACCGGCACCTGGGCGGGTGTGCGCGCGAGACGGACTCGGTGTACTCGCCCTTCGCCGGCGTTGCCAAGGATCTCGGCTACGAGAAGGACCCCACGCTGGAACCGTCCCCGTTCTTCACCACGCTTCACGGCTATGCCGCACAGTTCGACGCTGAAAGGGAGCCGCGCTCCGATGGCTGATTCCAAGACTCTCGAGACCGACATCAAGACCTGGGACGCCGGTGGGCAGACCATCCACATCCGCAAGGACCTGCGGGTGCCGATGCGCGACGGCGTCGAGCTCGCCGCCGACGCCTACCACGGCGCGGCGGACAAGCCGCGGCCTGCGCTGGTGGCGCTGAGCCCGTACGGCAAGGAGCTGCAGGCCCTTGCCCTGACGATGCCGCCGCAGCGGCGTCCGAGCCCGATGTGGGACGGCTGCATCGAGGCCGGGGACATCGCCCGCGTGGTCGCCGAGGACTACGTCCACGTCATCGGTGATCTGCGCGGGTCCGGTGCCTCCGAGGGCGAGCACATCGGCAACTACAACGCCGGTGGCGTCTCCCTGGGTCAGGACGCGTACGACTTCATCGAGTGGGTCGCCGCCCAGCCGTGGTGCGACGGCAACGTGGGGATGATCGGCATCTCCTACTTCGGCTCCATGCAGGTTTTTGCCGCCGCCGAGCGGCCGCCGAGCCTGAAGGCGATCTTCGTCAGCGGCGGCCACTACGACTTCTACGAGACCACCTATCACGGCGGCATCATGTGGCTCATGCCCCGCGCCGCCCGCGAGGGCCGCGGGGGTGACTCCGGTTGGGCGTTCACCGACCGCATCAAGTCCCGCATGCTCGAGACGTACTCCCCGGCGGAGGTCAAGGAGCGGGTCGCCAAGCGCCTGCAGGACCCGGACGTCGCCGCCTGGCCGAACCTGGTGCACGTGCTCCACTACCCGACGAACCACGAGGCCTGGTTCGACATCGTGATGAACGAGCTGGACGGGGAGTGGTACGAGGAGCGCAACCCGATCAACCTGGCCCGGAACATCGACATCCCCGTCTACCTGCAGATCGACCAGGGCCGCGGCTGGACCCTGGACGGCCACATCGAGCTGTTCAACGTGCTCAATGGCCCCAAGCGGCTGGACATCGGCTCCTACCCACCGATGCAGTCGCGTCCCTGGGTCGAGGAGCACGACAAGATGTTCCGCTGGTACGAGTACTGGCTCAAGGGCGTCGACAACGGCGTCATGGACGAGCCGGCCGTGCAGGTCTTCGTCGAGGGCTCGCGCGAGGTGGTCACGGCCGAGCAGTGGCCACCGAAGGAGGTCGAGCACCGGGCGCTGTACCTGCGTCCGCGCCGGAAGCTGTCCCCGGAGCCGGAGCTGATGGGGGTGGAGCACGCCGGCCCGGACGGGTTCTTCCAGGCCCCCCTCACGGTGACCGACAAGGTCGAGATCCTGAGCTGGAGCACCGATCCGTTCGCCGAGCCCACCGAGCTGATCGGCACCGGCGCCGCGCACATCTTCGCCGAGATCGACCAGGACGACACGAACTTCATCCTGCGGCTGTGGGACGTCGCCCCGGGCGGCGCCCGTCAGCTGATCACCAGTGGCTACCTCAAGGCCTCGCACCGGGAGCTGGACGAGCGCACGACCGAGGGCGACCCGTACCACCCGCACACCCGTGCGGTGCCGGTGGAGCCGGGGACGATCGAGGAGTACGTGCTCCGGCTGTACCCGTTCGCGGCCACGTTCCGGCCGGGGCACCGCCTGACGGTGGAGCTGTCCAACAACGAGCCGCTGGTCGACGAGCACAACTCGCTGCTGCCGCCGGACGCCTTCCATCTGCCGGTGGGCCGGCCCGTCACCCACAAGATCTACCGCGACGCCGCCCACCCGTCCCGGCTGGTGCTGCCGTTCACGCGCACGGTGGTGGAGGGCTGACTGCCCCACCCGGCAGCCGCGGGCCGTGACGTCAGGTCCTCGACGTCACGGCCGGCGTCGTCGTCGACGCGACGGACCCTGGCTGCGCCTCGGGCCGCGACGCTAGCTGCGTGGGCCGTCGTCCGTGAGGAGGTGGCACCAGGAGTCGGTCAGGATCCCGAGTGCGGTCTCCCTGTCCACGAGGTTCCAGCCCCGCTGCATCCACCGCACCGAGAGCCACTCGAGCTCGCCGAAGGCGAGCGAGCAGCGGACGAGGCGGGTGTCCGGCTCGAACCTGCCGGCGTCATCAAGTCCGTGCTGCATCTCCGCGATCGTCGCCTCGTACCACTGTTCCCGGGTGGCAGCGATGTCGGGCTCGACGGCGGCTGCCTGGTTGGCGGCGATGACGTACGAGCGGGTGGCCGGCCACTGGTCGGCCTTCGTCTCGATGAAGGCACGGACGAGGCGCCGGTCGCCGGAGCTCACGACCTGGCGCAGCGGTGGGTCGTCGGCGCTGGTGAAGATCTCGTCGAGCACGGCCACGAGCTCTTGCATGAGCTGGGCCTTCGACGAGAAGTGCATGTAGAACGTCGTCCGGGTGGTCCCCGCAGCCGCCGCGATGTCGTCGATCGTCGTCGCCGCGTAGCCCTTGACCTCGAAGATCCCGAGTGCCTGCTCCAGCAGCAGACGACGGGTCATCTGCTTCTGGGCTTCTCGCAAGCGGGGGCGGGGCACCGGCCCACCCTATAGCCCCGTGCAGTCCACACAAGCGACAAGGAAGCCAGTCAGCTGACGAGGTGTCGCAGTGGGGAGGGCTCGTGCGTCACGACGGACCCAGGTCGGCGGAATCCGTTGAATCATGGCTCGATCGGACGATTGAGCCCAGTAGTCACCCCTTGCTCACAGGTGGCCTGCGACAACGCGCACATGTGCGTACCTCGGCTCCGCCGTCGGGAATGCCCTTGGTCCTTGCTCACCGAGAGCAGTGCCCGGTCGGTGTCGTCGCCGAGCCGGGCCCCGCACGAGATCGGAACACTCGACTATGAAGAAGTCCGTCAAGGTCCTGGGAGGCCTGGCCGCCGCGGGCCTCCTCCTCGCCGGCTGTGGTGCCTCCGGCGTCACCCCGGCGGCCCCCTCCGTGGAGGCCCGCTCCGACGCCGCCACACCGGCCGCGGTGACCACGGACGGCGACCCGGGAGTGGCGGCAGCCCAGGAGCTGGTCGCCCAGGTGACCGCGGCAAGGGAGGAGTTCACGCCTCCAGGGCCCGGGCTGGGTGACCTCTCCGGCCTGACGGGGAAGACGGTCTACTTCGTCCCCGCGAACTACAGCATCCCGTTGTTCCGCATCATCGGGGACTCCCTGGCCACAGCCCTGGAGACCGCGGGCGTCGACGTTCAGGTGTGCGACGGCCAGGCCAGTCCCGCCTCCATGGCCGGGTGCCTGGCCGAGGCGGTCGACGCCGGGGCGGACGCCGTGGTGTCCGGCTCGGTCCCCGAGGAGCTGGCCTCGGTCGCGTTCCAGGCCGTGCGCGACGCGGACATCCCGCTCCTGTACATGCTCTTGGCGCCGGTCGGCCCGGGGGCGCCCGAGAAGGTCGGGTACCTCACCCCGGACACCACCACGCTGCAGTCCTGGAACGCCAACTGGGTGATGGCCGACTCCGACGGTGAGGCGGATGTCCTGGTGGTGAGGGTGACCGACACGCCCGCCACCACCATGTGGACCGGCCAGGGCGCTATCGCGGTCTTCGAGGAGGCCTGCGAGGGCTGCACCGTGACCGTCGTCGAGACGAACACCGGCCAGCTGCACAAGCTCCCGGGCCTCGTCCATGACGCGCTGGTGCGTCACCCGGACATCGACTACGTCCAGGTGCCCTTCGACGTCGTCGTACAGCCGACGGTCCAGGGCCTGCAGAGCGCGGGCAGGACCGATGTGAGGATCAGCAGCCTGGACGGCACCCTCGCGGTGATGCAGATGCTCGGCGAGGACCAGGTGGTCGCCAGCGAGGTCGGCACCAACCTGGACGCCCTGGGCTGGTACGGCGCGGACCAGGTGCTCCGCATGATGTCCGGCAAGCCCAGCGTGCAGAACCTGGAGTTCCCCTACCGTCGCCTGTTCACGGCGGAGAACGTCGGTGAGCTGGCCCTGACCCCCGAGGCCGAGGCCGCGGGCTCGTGGTACGGAGGCACGGACTACCACGACGGGTTCAAGGAGCTGTGGGGCGTGAGCTGATCGCCCTTCCCCCGTTGCGCCGAGGCTTCGCTCGATAGGCTCCGGTGGGACCCGCCGTCGGGCCCCCACACAACCCCGGGAGAACCAGCCATGGCCGTCCACGGATCCTTGTTCCGCGACTTCCACGAGACCACGTCGCCGGACCCGTTCTCGAACCAGAACAAGAAGCTCCTCAAGATCCAGATGAGCTACGGCCCGGTGTGGGCGAAGAACGGCTCGATGGTCGCCTACCAGGGCGACGTCCGCTTCGAGAACAAGGGCGCAGGCGGCCTCGGGAAGATGTTCAAGTCGGCCGTCACCGGCGAGGGCGTCGACATGATGCAGTGCACCGGGCAGGGCGACCTGTTCCTCGCCGACAACGCCCACGACGTCCAGATCCTCTACCTCGAGGACGACGCGCTGTCCGTCAACGGCCGGAACGTGCTCGCGTTCTCCGCCTCGATCGCCTGGGACATCCACCGGCTCCAGGCGCGGGGCGCGGCGATGACCGGCGGGCTGTACAACGTCTCCCTCCGCGGCACCGGGTTCGTCGCCGTCACGACCGACGGTGAGCCGGTCGCCCTCGACGTGGCGAGCGCCCCCACCTTCGCCGACGCCCAGGCCGTCGTCCTGTGGACCGCCGGGGTGAGCTCGGACATCCGGGTGAGCACCGGTGGCCTGAAGTCGATGGTCCGCGGTGGCACGGGCGAGACGTTCCAGATGGCCTTCGGCGGCCAGGGGCACGTGCTCGTCCAGCCCAGCGAGTCGGTGGGCGGCGGGGGTCAGCAGTCCAGCGGCAAGTCCGGCGGCGGGCTCGGCGACCTGTTCGGCTGACCGGGCGGCCGACGGCCGCTCGACGGCGGAGCCGGGCTCGATCCCGGCGGCGTCGCGCCGCTGCCGTGAGCTGTCGACGGCGCTGTCGACGATGTGGCCGTCCTCGTCCTCGTCCTCGTACTCGTGGTCCCCTCAGGGTGCGGGACGGAGGAACGCCGCCCGGAAGGGTCGCAGCTCCCCCCGGCCGATGCCGCTGGCGATGGTGGGGTCCTCGGCCATGTAGCGGCGCGCGGCGTCCTCGTCGGGCGCCTCGAAGACGCAGATGCCCGTGTTGACCGGACCGAGGGTGGGCCCGGCCAGGATGAGGCTGCCCTCGTCGAGCCGCCGCTGCAGCAGCTCGGCATGCTCGCCCCACACCCGTTGCTCCGCGGCCGTCATCGTCGCGGCGAAGTCCTCGCGCGGCGCATGGATGAAGTAGATCCACTCGCTCATGACGCGCCGTCCGCAGCGGCCAGCGCCTCGCCGACCACCGCGCATGCGTCGCCGCCACCCACCCCGCGCAGGTCGCAGGCGACCTTGCGCAGCAAGGCACGGAAGCTGTCCCGCTCGGGCGGTTCCAGCGCGGCCAGCGTGACGTCCTCGGCCTCGCGCACGCGTCGCTCGAGGTCGGCGAGCGTGCGTGCGCCGGTACCAGTGGCGACGATCTTGCGCTGCCGGCGGTCGGCCGGATTGAGCTGCCGCTCGACCAGGCCCGCGGCCACCAGGTCGTCGATGAGGTAGGTCATGACGGTGCGGTCGATGCCCAGGTACGCCGCGAGGGCGAGCTGGCTGGGTTGGTCCCCGTGGACGACGGTCGTGAGGACCTGGTAGCCGCGGTGGCCGTGCGGGCACGCCCCGACGGCGGCGCTGACCCCGTCCTTGTAGGCGCGCAGGAGCACGCCCAGCGACCAGCCGAGGTCGGCCTCGGCGCCGCCGCCCGACCGTTCGAGCGGCGCCACGGATGAGCCCGCGGGTGTCGTCCTGGTCGTAACCATGTGGGAAGTTTACGCACCGACTGGTTGTTGCACCACTCATAGACGAGCAACATCGTCTGTTCCGCAACGCAACACACTGATCCGTGGAGGAAGCCCGTGCCACACAGGTCCTCGACCGGCACCCCCGACGGCGTGACCGCCACTCCCGACGGCGTGACCGCCACCATCGCCACCATCGGCATCCTCGGCGCCGGCCGGGTCGGCACTGCCGTCGCCCGGCAGGCCTTGCGTGCCGGCTACCGCGTGCTGGTCGCCGCGTCCGGCGACCCCGCCGCCATCGAGCTGATCGTCGAGGTCATGGCGCCGGGCGCGACCGCGGTGACCGCGGCCGAAGCCGCCCGGGCGGGTGACGTCGTCGTCCTGTCCCTGCCGCTGCGAAAGTTCGACACCCTCGACCCCGACCTGCTGGACGGCACGGTCGTCATCGACGCCATGAACTACTGGGCCGAGACCGACGGCGACATGCCCACGCTGGCTGCGGCGCCGTCGTCCTCGGAGATGGTCCAGGACTTCTTGCCCGGCGCCCGGCTGGTCAAGACGCTGAACCACATCGGCTATCACGAGCTGGAGTCGGACTTCCGCCCGGCCGGCACGCCGGAGCGGCGTGCGCTCGCGGTGGCGGGGGACGACGGCGACGCCCGGGCGACGGTGATGGACGTCGTCGAGCGCCTCGGCTACGACGCCGTCGACGCCGGCCCCCTCACCGCCGGCGCCGCGCTCGAGCCGGGCACCGAGGTCTTCACCGGGCGGCACGACCGCGCCGCCCTCGAGCGGCTCCTCGAGCGGGTGCCGGTGCCCGCGACCCGCTGATCCCCCCATCCGCGCGCCGATCCCGGCGCGCCCACCCGCACGCGAAGCGAGGCACCTTGACGGACTACGGCCACGACCTGCTCTTCGGGTCCTTCATCACCCCGACCAACGCCGCCCCCGACCGGGTGGTCGCGCTGGCGCAGGCGTCGGAGGCGGCCGGTCTGGACCTCGCCACCTTCCAGGACCACCCCTACCAGGCCGGGTTCCTCGACACCTGGACCCTGCTGAGCTACGTGGCCGCCAGCACCGAGCGCATCCATGTCTCCGCCAACGTGCTCAACCTGCCGCTGCGCCCGCCCGCCGTCCTCGCCCGCGCCGCCGCCAGCCTCGACCTCCTCTCCGGCGGCCGCCTCGAGCTGGGCCTGGGCGCCGGCGGCTTCTGGGACGCGATCGAGGCGATGGGCGGCCGCCGGCTCACCCCCGGCCAGGGGGTCGAGGCGCTCGAGGAGGCCATCGACATCATCCGCGGCACCTGGGACGCCGACGACCGCTCCTACTTCCGGGTGGACGGGACCTACTACCGGGTCGACGGCGCCAAGCGCGGCCCCGCCCCCGCGCACGACATCCCCATCTGGCTCGGCGCCCTCAAGCCCCGGATGCTCCGGCTGACCGGCCGCAAGGCCGACGGCTGGCTGCCCTCGCTGGCCTACCTCAAGAGCCTGGACGCGCTCGCGGACGGCAACGCCGTCATCGACGCCGCCGCCACCAGGGCCGGCCGCGACCCACGCACCGTGCGCCGCCTGCTCAACATCGGTGGCCGGTTCACCGCGCAGCCGGGCGACCGGCTGCTGACCGGCCCGCCCGGGCAGTGGGCGGAGCAGCTCGCCGTCCTCACCCTCGAGTACGGCGTCTCCGCGTTCATCCTCATGGGCGACGACGCCGCCACCCTCGCCGTCTACGGCCAGGAGGTCGCCCCCGCGGTGCGCGAGCTCGTGGACGCGGAACGCGCCGTGCGCGGCGTCGTGGCGGCGACCGCCGGACGGGGTGTCGCACCGACGGACGCTGGTCGCGCCGCCGAACCCGTGGCAGCCCGCGCCGGGCGCGCCGACGCGGACGCCTGAGGTGCGCGCCGTGGACTACGGGCACCCTCTCCAGGCCGGCACGCTCGTCAGCCCGGCCAACGACGCGCCGACCGCCGTCGTCGACCTCGCCCGGCTGAGCGAGGAGCTCGGCCTCGACCTGGTCACCTTCGCGGACCATCCCCACGAGCCGACCCGCCACGACGCGTGGACCCTGCTCGGCTGGGTGGCCGCCCGCACGGAGCGGATCCGCCTCGCCGCCAACGTCCTCAGCACCCCGATGCGCCCTGCGCCGGTCCTGGCCCGGGCCGCCGCCAGCCTCGACCTGCTCTCCCACGGCCGGGTCGAGCTGGCGCTGGGTGCCGGCGACGCCTGGGACGCCCTGGAGCGGATGGGCGCCGAGCGGCTGAGCCCGCACGAGGCCGTCGACGCGCTGGGCGAGGCCGTCGACGTCATCCGCGAGATCTGGGCCGCCGACCCCGCGCCCCTGACCTACCGCGGCGAGCACCACCGGCTCACCGGTGCCCAGCGCGGCCCGGCGCCGGCGCACAACGTCCCCATCTGGCTCGGCGGGACCGAGCCCGGGCTCCTGCACCTGGTCGGCGCCAAGGCCGACGGCTGGCTGGCCTCGCTCGACGACCTGCGGCCCGACGACCTGCGCGCCGGCAACGCCGCGATCGATGACGCCGCCGCGGCGGCCGGGCGGGACCCGCGAGAGATCCGCCGCCTCCTCACCATCGGCGGCCGGTTCGCCGGAACACGGGCCGGCGTGCTGGACGGGCCGAGCCACACCTGGGTCGAAGACCTCCTGCCCCTGGCGCTGGACGGCGTCAGCACCTTCCTCCTCGCCTCCGACGACCCGGAGACCCTGCGCCGCTTCGCCGGCGAGGTCGTGCCGGCGCTGCGCGAGGCCCTGGCCGCCGAACGGTCGGTGCGTGGCACGCGGGAGGGCACCGTGCCCAGTCTGGCGATCCGCGCCGCCCGGCGGGACGGCCTCGACTACGACGCCGTGCCGGCGTCCCTGCGCGGCGACGCGGTCGAGCCGGGCGACGCGCGCTACGCCGCCACCCGCTCCGGTTACATGCGCGGCGGCGCTCCCGGCCTGGTGCTCCGCCCCGGCAACCCGGCCGAGGTGGCCGAGGCGCTCGCCTTTGCCCGCAGCCAACCGGTCCCGCTGTCGGTGCGCAGCGCCGGGCACGGCATCAGCGGCCGCTCCACCAACGACGGCGGCATCATCCTCGACGTCTCGCGGCTGAACACCATCGAGGTGCTGGACCAGGCCACGCGCCTGGTGCGCGTCGGCCCCGGTGCCCGGTGGGGAGAGGTCGCCGCCGCCCTGCAGCCCTACGGCTGGGCCATCACCTCGGGCGACTACGGCGGGGTCGGCGTCGGCGGGCTGGCCACCGCCGGCGGCATCGGCTTCCTCGGCCGCCGGGACGGGCTGACCATTGACCGGGTCCGCGCCGTCGAGCTGGTCCTCGCCGACGGGACGCTCGTGCGCGCCTCCGCAGAGGAGCACGCCGACCTGTTCTGGGCGGCGCGCGGTGCCGGGTTCGCCCTCGGTGTCGCGACCGCGTTCGAGATCGAGGCCGCCAAGGTCGGGGAGGTCGGGTTCGCCCAGCTCGTCTTCGACGCCGACGACACCGCGGGCTTCCTGCAACGATGGGGTGCCGTCGTCGAGGCCTCCCCGCGCGACGTCACCAGCTTCCTCATCATGGGTGCGCCCCGCGGTGGCCAGGTGGTGGCGCAGACCATGACGGTGATCGACTCCGACGACGCCGACACCATCCTCGCGCGCCTGCAGCCGTTCGCCGGGCTGGGGCCGCTGGCGGGCCAGGCCGTCCAGATCGTCCCCTACGCCGGGGTGGTCGCCCCGCAGGACCCGCACCACGGCCAGGGCGAGCCCGTCGCTCGCAGCGGGCTCCTGGAGCACGTCACTCCCGCGTTCGCGGCAGACGCTGCGCGACTGATCCGCAGCGGGGAGACGTACTTCTTCCAGATCCGCGCGATGGGCGGGGCCATGGCGGACGTCGCACCGGACGCGACGGCGTTCGCGCACCGCTCGGCAAACTTCTCCGTCGTCGCGTTCGGGGCGGGCGCCGAGCGGCTGGACCGCTTCTGGGACCCGATGCGCCAGCACTTCACCGGCCTGTACGTCAGCTTCGAGACCGACCGGCACCCCGAACGCCTGCGCGAGGCCTACCCGCCGCGGACGCTGGACCGGTTGCTCGACATCAAGCGCCGGTACGACCCCGAGAACGTCTTCCGCGACAACTTCGACCTCGGCCCGGCGCTCCTGCCGGTGCGCTGACGGTGGACGTCTGTCCTGTTTCGCGGCGCCCGGGCGCCATGGTCTGGGCGCCATGGGCGGGGCGCGATGGACCGGGCGCCACAGTCCGGGCGCCCCGGGCGTCATGGGCGCGTGAAGTCGCGCCACGGGCTGGTAGTACAAAACTCAGGCTATGCCCGAGTTTTGTACTACCAGCCTGACCGCACGAAGGCGGAGGGTCGACCGGGCGCCATAGTCCGGGCGCCCGCGCCCGCGCTCGCGCCGGTCGGTCCACGGGAACCGGCCCCCACGTCGGCTACGCAAACGGGCAGCTCCTAGGGCCCTGCGTGGACAGCGACTGAAACGAGATGGCGAAAATGGCTGGTACGGCAACCATCTCGACCATGTCGTTGGTCGGCACCGCCGGACCGATGTGGTGATGTCCTGTGAGGCTGCGGACCAGACCGATGACTGATTCGTACCGCCGGCTAACTCCTCGGTCCGCGCATGGACTTAGGTGTCCTTCCGGCTCACGATCTCGGTGATCCAGATGGGCGCGAACGGGGACGTGCAGTTCGGTGGTGTCGGATAGTCCTTGAGCACCTCCAGGCGTTCGCCGATGTCGAGGGCACGGCCGCGGTGCTCGGCGTGCTCGATGCCGATCGTGGCGAGGCAGGTGTTCATGGCCCACTGCAAGCGATCCGGGGCGCCCTTCATCTCCGCCTCGATGACGTCGAGGAGTCCGGGGAGGTCGAGGCCTTCGGGCTTCTTCGCCACTCGCTCGCTGGTCAGCGTCCAGCCGGCGCTCGCCACCACCGGGTCCGGGTCGGCGGACCAGGCCAGGCGGAGCTCTTCAGCGTGCGGGCTCTTCTTGACCACGTAGTTCACGAGCCAGTCCTGCACCTTGGGGGTCCGTGCTTGGCGCAGCATGGTGCCCAGCTCGTCGCGATCGAACGCCTTCGGGCGGCAGATCAGGAGTGATAGCAGTCTCGCGGCGGTGTCGTCGGTCGCCCAGAGCTCACGCGCCAGCTCCTGCTGGGTCTTCAGTCGCGTGGCGATCGCGCGGAGCTTGCTGAGGTTCACGCCGTGGTCGTCACCGTGCCGGGCGTTCACCTCGCGGATCCTGGGGTCGTCCAGCTCGGCCACCTCGGCCATCACCTCGGCCACCGTCACGCCCGTCACTGCCGCCTGGGTCATGTGCGTTCTCCTGTTCGTCGCGTGCGAGATCACCCTAAGCGGAAGGTCTCGGCGTCCCGGTCGACGGCCGGTGGCATCAGTAACAGATGCCCGGACGTCCGAGCGCCCCAGCGCCCCAGCATCCGTCGAACAGACGTTCGACAAATTGATGTAGCCTTCTTCCATGGCCGTCGAGCAGGTTCCCCTGAGCGAGCAGGCCCACAGCCTCGGCCCGGCGCAGTACGGCGAGCCGGTCACACGGCCGGACGAGCCCCCGCCCGTGCGGGCCTGGATCCACACCCGCACGGGGCACGAGGCGGTCGACGGCGTCGCCGTCGCGTGGACACCGCGCGCGGTGCGCCTGCGATACACCGACGGGCACGGTCGTGAAGGGTTCGCCTGGGTCTGGGCGAACGCCGTCGCCCGCCGGTGACGCCGTGGCGGCTGCCGTCTCCCGCCGACGCCCAGAGGAACGCCGTCGCCGCCCGTTGATGTCGCGCGCGCCGGGCGAGGATGGTGCGATGGCGGACATGACCGCGCACGAAGCGGAGGGCCGGGCGGATCTCGCCGCGGTGGCCGAGGCGCTGTACGCGCTCGTGCCGGGCGAGTTCACCCGCGCGCGCAACGACCGCGCCACCCAGCTGCGCGCCGACGGCGAGAAGGACCTGGCCGACGCCGTCAAGGCGCTGCCCAAACCCTCGGCCGGTGCCTGGCTGGTCAACATGATGGTCCGGCAGATGAGTGAGGAGATCGGCCAGGTGCTCGAGCTCGGGGCCGCGCTGCGCCAGGCCCAGGAGCAGCTCGACGCCGCGCAGCTGCGTGCGCTGAACACCCAGCGGCGCCGGCTGACCTCAGCCGTCGTCCGGCAGGCGGTCAAGGTCGCCGCCGGCCTCGGGCAGAAGGTGAGCCCCGCCGTCGCCGACCAGGCGGAGGCGACCCTCCACGCGGCCATGACGGACGACGGCGCCGCGGCCGCCCTGCGCACCGGCCTGCTCGTCGCGCCGATGGAGGCGGTCGGCCTGAGCGGGGTGGACCTCGCCGGGGTGGTGGCGGTGCCCGGCGCCATGGACCACGTGCCCCGGACGGTGGAAGCGGAAGCGGCGGCCGAGGAGTCGCCGGCGCGGCGGCTGACGGTCGTGCCCGACCGCACCCGGCTGCTCGAGGAGGCCACGGAGGCGCTCGAGGCGGCTCAGTTCCTCGCCGACGGCGCCGCGCGGGCGCTGCGCAAGGCCGAGGACCACGTGAGCCGGCTCGAGGCGCGCGGTCTGCAGCTGCGCGCGGAGATCGAGGAGCTCCAGCGGCAGATCGACGAGCGTGAGACGACGCTGCAGAGCGTCGAGGACGACCTCGGCGAGGCCGACGAGCAGCGCGAGGCCGCGGTGGAGACCTACGACGAGGCGCAGGCCGCCCTCGACGCCGCGAGACAGAAGGTGGCCAAGCTGAAGCGCCGGCGCTGACGGCCGCCTCCCTTGACGCAGCGGTCAGGCCACCTCCCCGAACGCCGCCGTCAGCACCGCGCGCACCTCCGCGGTGCCCACCGGGCGCGGGTTGGCGATCGGCAGCTCGGCGCTGACCCGGTCGATGGCCTCCTCCAGCTGGTCCGGCCGCAGCCCGATCTGTGCCAGGGTGCGCGGCGCCCCGACCTCGGCGTAGAGCCGGCGCATGCCGGAGACCGCCTCCTCCGCCCCCAGGGCGTGCGCGATTCGCTCGCCGACCACGGGTACTGCCGGCAGGTTGAGCGCGAGCACGTTGGGCAGCACGACGGCGTGCGTGGCGGCGTGCGGCAGGTTGAAGGCGCCGCCGAGGACGTGGCAGATCTTGTGGTGGAGCCCGGCGCCCGTGACGGCGTATGTGCCGCCGGCGAGGAAGGCGCCGTAGAGGAGCTGCTCACCGGCGGCGGCGGGGGTGCCCGCCCAGGTGGCCACCGGGTCACGCAGGGAGGCCTCCGGTGAGGCCGCGCGCTGCAGCCCCTCCCGGCCGATCGCCCGCAGACCGGTGGCGAGCGCCGTCGTCGCCTCGTCGGCCAGGGCCGAGCTGACCGGATTGGCCCGCGGCGCCCAGTGGGCCTCGACCACGTGCGCGAGCGCGTTCAGCGCGGAGCTCACGGCCAGCCGGCGGGGGAGCTGGTCGGTGAGGTTCGGGTCCAGGACGACGGTGCGGGGCTGGACGGCCGGGTCGGTGCCGGTCTCCTTGTGGCCCGAGCGGGTCAGCCCCCACACAGGGGTCATCTCCGAGCCCGCGTAAGTGGTGGGCACCGCGAGGATCGGGATGCCGGTCTCCCGGGCGACGATCTTGGCCGTGCCGGTGGTGGACCCGCCGCCGATGCTGAGCACGCCGTCGGCCCGGGCACGCCGGGCCACGACCACGGCCTGCTCGGCGACGTCCGCCGGCACGTGCTGCTCGACCTTGGTGAACCAGGCGACCACGGCGTCCGCGAAAGGGCCAGTGACCTCGCGCGCCAGGGGTTCCAGGGCCCGGGCGCTGACCACCAGGAGCCGCTGAATGCCCAGCCGCTCGACCTCCTCGGGCAGTGCCGTGCGCACGGTGCCGCGGCCGAACACGACGCGCGCGGGCGAGGTCTCGAAGGAGAACTGCATCCGAACCCCCTTGGTCGCTCGGAGGGAGGTCACCGGCACGCAGGCCGGTCCGCCCTGACTCCATGATGACCCCGCCGGGGGCGGTGCGGGGGTGGTTACGGCATTCGGTGCGGGGGTGGTTACGGCGTTTGGCGCGGCGGTGCTGACGGCGGGCGGTGCGGCGGTGCAGACGGCGGGCGGCGCGGCGGCAGCACGAACCGGTCGAGGTCGGCGGCCGCCACCACCCGTGCCTGACCCGCGCGGGCCCGGGCCTGGGCCGCGAGGTGCGTGACGTCGGGGTAGCGCGCCGAGAAGTGGGTGAGCACGAGGGTGCCGGCGCCGCCGTGCCCGGCGAGCCCGCCCGCCTGCCCCGCCGTCAGGTGCAGGTACGCCCCGGCCAGGTCGGCGTCCTCGTCGGCGAAGGTGCTCTCTGTGACGAGGAGGTCGGCGCCGTCGGCGAGCTCTTCGGCGCCGGCACACACGGCGGTGTCCATCACCAGCGCGAACCGCTGCCCCCGGCGTGGCACGCTGACGTCCTCGAGGCGCACGCCGTCCACCCGGCCCTCGCGCTGCAGCCGGCCCACCGCCGGGCCGGACAAGCCGACGGCGGCGAGCTGCTCCGGGACCAGGGTGCGGCCGTCCGGCTCGACCAGTCGGTAGCCGAAGGCGGCGATCCGGTGCCGCAGCGGCACGACCGTCAGCCCCGGCGCCACCTCATCCGCCGAGCCGTGCGGCACCAGCCGGACGTCGACGCCGGGACCGGCCAGGGCCACCAGGGCACGCACCACCTCCTCGCCCGCAGCTGGGTAGTGCAGGTGCACCGGGTGGTCGGCGCCGTCGACGGCCATCCTCGCGAGCACCCCGGGCAGCCCGAAGCAGTGGTCGCCGTGGACGTGGGTCAGGCAGATCCGGGTGATCGACGGCGCCGCGACCCCGGCGTGGATCATCTGCCGCTGGGTGCCCTCACCCGGGTCGAACAGCAGGCTCTCCCCGTCCCAGCGCAGCAGGTAGCCGTTGTGGTTGCGGGTGCGGGTGGGCACCTGGGAGGCGGTGCCCAGCACGATCAGCTCTCGCACCCGTCGAGTCTCACCCGTGCGTGGGGACGGCGCCCGCGGGTGAAGCGGGTGTCCGAGGGGCACGCGGGTGGCCGGGCACCGGCGTCGTGCGCGCAATCTCGCTGGCGACCCCCCAGAAGTAGGGGGTGGCAAGATTCGCCCGGCTTCGAGTGGGTCCCGCCACGATATGCGCATGGCGAATCCGGGCGTGGAGGCGGTGCGTGGCCGGCTGGAGCGCGCCGCGCGCGCCGGTCTGGACCCGGCCGCGTACGCCCACGAGTCACTGTCGGTGCTGGGTCGGGCCGTGCCGTTCGACGCCGCGTGCCACGGCAGCCTCGACCCGGGGACCGGTCTGATCACCGGCTCCACGAAGGTTGCGCTCCCGAGCGACCACGACGTGGAGTTCCTCGCCCACGAGTACGTCACCGACGAGGTGAACCTCTTCGTCGACCTCGCCCGCCGGCCGCGCCCGGTGGGCGTCCTCGTGGACGACACCGGCGGCGACCCGAACCGCAGCACCCGCTACCGAGACCTGCTCACCACCCGGTACGGGCTCCAGCACGAGCTACGGGCCGCGCTGGTCGTCGGGGGCGCCGCGTGGGCCACGCTGGCCCTCTATCGTCAGGGCTCGCGCGGGTTCAGCGCGAGCGAGGCGGACCTGGTGGCTGCAATCGCCCCGGTGCTCGCCCTGGGGGCACGTGCCGCGGTGGCGGCCGGTGCGGCCCAGCGGCTGCGGCAGGCCCCACCTGCCGCGTCTGCCGCGGCCGCCGCGTCTGCCGCGTCTGCCGCGGCCGCCGGCGGGTGGCAGGCGGGTGAGGGTGGAGCGCCGGGCGTGCTCGTGGTCGACTCCGCGGGCCGGGTGGTGCAGTCCACCACGACGGCCGAGCACCTGGTCGCCGAGCTCGGCGGCGCCGTGCACGGTGAGCTGCCGATCGCCGTCGTCGCGACGATCGCCGCAGCCCGCGCCCCCGCACGCCGGGGCAGGCTGCTGCAGGCCCGGGCGCGGGTCCGCACCCGCACCGGCCGGTGGCTCGTGGTGCACGGCGCGGCGCTCGCCGACCACGCCGGCGACCGCCGGCACGTGGTCGTCACGATCAAGCAGGCAGGCCCGCCGGAGGTGGTGCCGGTCGTCGTCGCCGCGCTGGGCCTCAGCGCCCGCGAGCGCGACGTCGTCGCGGGAGTGCTGCGTGGGGCCAGCACGGCGGAGATCGCCGCGGCCCTGCACCTCTCGCCCTACACGGTGCAGGACCACCTGAAGTCCGTCTTCGACAAGGCGGGTGTCTCCAGCCGTCGTGAGCTCGTCGCGAAGGTGTTCTTCGACCAGTACGCGCCACGGCTCGGCGGCGCGCTGAGCCCGTCGGGCTGGTTCGCGCCCCCGTCGGCTCCGTGAGTGCGGCAAGGAGCGGCGCGGTTCGGGCGCGACAGGACTTGCCCACGCCGCGGGTGGGGCCACCATGGGGTCATGGCCATCCAGATCGCGCGCGTCTACGACCCGCCGGAGGACGACGGCGCGGCCCGCGTGCTGGTGGACCGGCTGTGGCCTCGCGGGGTCGCCAAGGCCGACGTGCACGTCGACCTGTGGCTCAAGGAGATCGGGCCCTCGACCGAGCTGCGCACGTGGTTCGGCCACGAACCGGCGAAGTTCGAGGAGTTCGCCCGCCGCTACCGCGCCGAGCTCGACGCCAACCCGGCAGTCGGCCGACTCCGCGACCTCGAGCGTGAGCAGGGCACCGTCACGCTGGTCTACTCGGCGAAGGACACCGAGCACAACCAGGCCGTCGTGCTGCGGGACTACCTGACCGGCTGACACCCGCGCGGCGCCGCACCGGCGCCCCCGCCTGGAGCCTCATGCCTCCGCTCATGCCACCCGACCTCACGTCGGCCGGTGCCGGCCCAGCCCCGCGGCGCGGGCGCGGGCGAGGGCCGCCTCCCGGTCCGGCACGCCCAGCCTGCGTGGGATCCCCGTGAGGTAGTTGCGTACCGACTTCGTGCTCAGATGGAGCCGGCCGGCGATGCGGGCGACGTCGTACCCCGAGGCGAGCAGGTCGAGGATCTCCCGCTCACGCTCGCTGAGCTCCGGCAGCGGCGGGGCATACGGTGCACCGCCCGCCCGCAGCATCGCCCGGGCGTGCGCCACGGCACTGGGCCCGAAGTGCAGCTCCCGCCGGGCCGCCGCGTGGACGACCTCGAGCAGCTCGTCCTCGTCGGCGCCCTTGAGCACGTAGCCCACCGCACCGTGCCGGATCGCCTCGGCCAGCTGCTCGGCGTCGTCGACCATCGTCAGCATGACCACGGCGACGTCGGGGGCGAGCACCTGCAGCCGGGAGGTGACCGCGATGCCGTCCTCGTCCGGCATGCGGATGTCCATGAGCATCACCTGCGGCCGGGCGGTGACCGCCACCTTGACCGCTTCCGCACCGTCGGCGGCGGACCCGACGAGCTCGACGTCGGCGCGAGAGTCGAAGAGAGCCCGCAGGCCCTCGCGGAAGAGGGTGTGGTCGTCGGCGACCGCCACCCGGATCGGCGGGCCGACGGCGGGTGTCTGGCTCACAGGTCCGCCTTGGTGAGGCCCGGCCCGGGCAGCCGCGGGCCGGCGGGCTTTGGCAGCCGCGGGTCGCTGGGCTCGGGCAGCGGCAGCGACGCGGTCACGACGGTGCCGTGGACGTCGGAGGCGATGCGCACGCTGCCGCCGAGCTCGCGCGCCCGGTCGAGCATCGACGTCGTCCCCACCCCGGGCGTGCCCTGGAGCCTCGCCCCGTCCGGTGCGTCGGCGTCCGGTCCGGCGGTGGGTGCGCCGCCGCTCCCGTCGTCCCGCACGGTCAGGCGCAGTGCGCCGGGCTGGAGCTCGACCCGGACCTCGCACCGGGTGCCGCTCGAGTGCCGCCACGCGTTCGCGACGGCCTCGACAGCGATCCGGTAGGCGGCGACCTCGATGGCGGCGGGCAGCGCGGCCCGCCGCACGGCGTCGTCGGCGCGCACCTCCACCGGCATCGTCGAGGCGGTGCGGGTGAACGCGGTCAGGGCACCGACCAGGCCCAGCTCGTCGAGCGCGGGCGGACGCAGCCCGTAGACGAGCCGGCGCACCTCCACCACCGCGCCACCGACGTGCCGGCGGGCGTCCTCCAGCAGGGCCGCGGCGCGCGCCGGGTCCGTCGCGAGGTGGTTGCCGGCGGCGGCCAGGGACAGGCGCACCGCGCCGAGCGTGGGGCCGAGCCCGTCGTGCAGGTCGTTGCGGATGCGGCGCCGCTCCTCCTCGCGGGCGCTGACGAGCGCCCGGTAGGAGTGGGCGAGCCGCCGGTCGAGCGTGGTCGCGTGGGCGAGGACGCCGAGGTGGGCGAGCGTCGGGTCGAGGGCGTGCCGGCTCGCGCGGTCGGGCTCGCCCACGAGGACGAGCTCGCCGACCGGCGTGCCCGCGTGGACCAGACCGAACGCACGACGCGGCGCCGTCGCGGGCGCGGTGCCGGCGTGCACGACCTCGCCGCCGGGCAGGGTGATCTCCACGGCGGCCAGCCGCAGCGACCGGCGCAGCGTCGCCACGGCGGTCTCCAGGGCATGACCGGTGCCTGGGGCGGTGGTGAGGGCGGCGAGCAGGACGGCGGGATCATCGCGGGTGCCGTACAGGGCGCGGTTGACCACGGCGCGCACGGCCAGGAAGGCCGGGTGGACGGCGACGGCGACCGCCCCGGCCGCGACCACCGCAGCCCCGGTGGGGTCCAGCGCGACGGTCACCGCGATCGCGACGACCACCAGGTACACCGTCACGGCGCCGACGCCGAGCAACGCGTAGGTGGCGGTCCGGGCGATCGCGGACGTGGCGTCCCAGAGCCCGCGGCGCAGCACCGCAGCCGCGACGGCCAGCGGGACGAGCTCGAAGCTCAGCACGATCCCGGCCTGGACGACGAGGTCGGCGACCGTGCCCGGACCGACGCCTAGGGCTTGCTGGGCCACCGTCGCCACCAGCAGCGCCGTCCCGGCGATCGTGAACGCCCCGGCGACCCACCGCGCCTGAGACCGTCCCGCCGGGTCCGTGCGGTGGTACCGGCTCAGCACCACGAGCACCACCACACCCAGGAGCGCCACCGTCCCGGCGGTCTCCACCGGGCCGGGCAGGCCCGCCCCGACCATCCCGGCCAGCTCGACCAGGACCACCAGCGCGATCAGGAGCGCGGTCCACCGCGGGGCGAAACGCCCGGTCGGGAACGTCAGCAGCCAGGCCACGAACGCGACCAGCACCGCGGCGTCGACCACCGCCACGACCCTGGTCCAACCCGGCGACGCGGCCGCGAGCGCGGGCAAGGTCTGCGGGAACACCAGCCCGACTCCCACCAGTACCGCGGCCGCCGTCAGCGCCTCTGGGCGGGGGCCGGCCACCCGGACCAGCAGCACCGCCACCGCGAGGTACGTCAGCACCAGCAGGCTCAGCAGCACGATGCCGGCGACGGCGTACCCCACCGGGGTCAGCCCGAGCCCGTTCAGCCCGGCCACCTCCGCGGGGGTGAGCGCACCGGGCGGGCAGGGGCTGGCCGCGCACACGGCGGACCCGGCCGCGATGGCGGCTGGCACGCTCAGAGCGAAGAGCGCCGCTGCCGCCAGCGCTGCGGCGAGGATGCCCGCCCGGGCCAGGGCAGACCACCGCGCGGTCGCGACCGGCGCCGTCGCCGGCACGGTCGGGGCAACGATGCCTGGGGCGACGGCGTCCACGCCTGGACCCTAGCGACTACGCCACGGCGGGGTGGGTGGTACCAGCCCGCCAGGTGCGCCGGCGAGCGGCGGCCGCGACACCGATCCAGACGAGCGCCATGAAGGCGGCGTTGAGCGGCACCAGGAACATGATCGGCAGGTAGAGCGCGACGCCGAGGCCCACCGGCCAGGGCCACGTGCCCGCGCGGACCCCCGTCACGGCGGAGCCGACCATCCCGACGAGCGCGATGAGAACTTCGGCGGTGACGAGCCCTGACGGCGGCTCGGTGCCCGTGACCACCACCCCGATCATCGACAGCCCGCTGGCCGCCAGCCCCAGGACCGCCAGCCACCACCACGCCCGGCGCCCCGCCGCCTGCCACCACAACCCCCGGCCCGCCCGCCCCCGCGTCGGCACCAGCGCCGCGAGCGCGAGCGCACCCAGGAGGAAGGCCACGCCGACGAGGCCCTCCGAGACGCGGCCGAGTCCCTGGCTGTGGTCGTCCAGCGCGGCGGGGTCGACCATGCTGACGGCGACGTCGCCGAGAAGTGCCGCCGCCGCCAGCAGCGCGGCCACGGCGGCCAGGCGGCGTCGGGTCGGTGTGATGGCGGGGGCCGTGCGGGTGGTGGTCGTGGCGGTCATCGGTGCCTCCTGGTCCGGCCCCGGACGGGGCGTGTACCGGGAAGCCTGGCGCCGGGGAATGCCCGGGCGACCACGGGACGGTCCTGAATGACGGGAACCGGTGTCCCGACGGCGAGGCCGATGTCGTCGCCGACGGCGCCACCACCACCGTGACGCGGGGCGGCGCGATGTCGGGTGCGACGCGGTGCGTCGCCCGTCTCGTCAGGCCGGGAAGATCGCCACCTCGGCGGCCTTGACCGTGAACAGCGCCGCGGCGCCCGCGTCAAGCTCCAGCGCGGCGACCGCGGCGGGCGTGATGTCGGCCGCCAGCCGGTGCCCGTCGGCGGTGCCGGCGTGCACGCGCACCAGCTCGCCGAGGTGCTCCAGCGACGCCACGACCACCGGCACGGTGTTGCGCGGGCTGCCGCCGGGCGGGTCGCGGTGGACGCTGACGGCGCGGGGGCTGAAGGTCGCCGCCACCTGCTCGTCGGGCCGACAGGCCGGGTCGACCAGGCCGTGCACCACCAGCGGGCCGGGCTCGGCCACCACCGCTCCGCCGTCGGCGTCACCGAGCCGCAGCGACCCGGCGACGAGGTTCACTCCCGCGAGCCGCGCCGCGAAGGCGGACCGCGGACGGGTCAGGACCTCGAGAACCGGGCCGTGCTCGACCACCCGGCCGCCCTCCAGGACGACGACGTCATCGGCCAGTGCCAGGACGTCCAGCAGGTCGTGGGTGACGAGGACCGCGGTGCGGCCCGACTCGCGCAGGACCGTCCGCAGAGCCTGGCGCATGGCCACCGCGGCGTCGACGTCGAGCGCGGAGAGTGGCTCGTCCAGCAGCACGACGTCGGGCTCGGGCGCCAGTGCCCGAGCCAGTGCCACGCGCTGCGCCTGCCCGCCGGAGAGCTGGTGCGTCCGGCGCCCGGCCAGGTGTGCGGCCCCGACCCGGCCCAGCGCGTCCTGGGCCACGCCGCGAGCCACGGCGCGGGGCGTGCCCGTGGCGCGCGGACCGAAGGCGACGTTGCCCAGCGCGTCCAGGTGCGGCAGGAGCAGCGGCTCCTGGGCGAGCAGGCTCACGCGGCGCGCGTGGGGCGCCACCCATGCGTCCGGCCCGGCGACCGTGCGGGCGCCGATGCGCACGGTCCCCGCCGCGGGGCGCACGAGCCCGGAGAGCAGCCCGAGCAGCGTCGACTTTCCGGCCCCGTTCGGGCCGAGGACTGCGAGCACGCCACCGCCCGGCACCTCCACGTCGAGGTGGATGTCCCGCTCGGGCACGCTCGCGTGGACTGAGATCGGCGTGGCAGGTACCCGTGGCCGCCCCGGCGGGCGGACCGGGGAGCTTTCGTCGGGCAAAGCCTGACGGATCGTCCCCGATGTGGGCGAGGCGGTCGCCGCTGCGGCGCCGGGCCGGGAATCGGGTGGGGGCCGCCGCTGCGTCGCGAGCACCATCACCGCCGCCACGGCGATGAGGACCACGGACAGCGCCAGCGCCGCATCGGGATCGGTCTCGCGCTGCAGGTAGATCTCCAGCGGCAGGGTGCGCGTGACGCCCTGCAGCGAGCCCGCGAACGTTAGCGTCGCGCCGAACTCGCCGAGCGCCCGGGCGAAGGCGAGGGCGGTGCCCGAGGCCAGGGCCGGGAGCAGCAGCGGCACGGTGACGCGCCGCAGGACCGTGGTGGGGCGCGCACCCAGGGTGGCGGCGATCCGCTCGTAGCGTTGCCCGGCGGTACGCGCGGCCCCCTCGAGGGAGAGCACGAGGAACGGCAGCGAGACGAACGTTTGCGCGATCACCACCGCGGTGGTGGAGAACGCGATGTCGACCCCCAGCGCCTCGAGCCGGGCGCCGAGCAGACCCCGGCGTCCGAGCGTGGTCAGCAGGGCCAGTCCCGAGACCACCGGCGGCAGGACCAGCGGAAGCAGGACGACGGTGCGCAGCACCCGCAGCCCTGGCAGCCGGCCGCGGGCCAGCACGAGGGCCAGCGGCACCCCGAGGAGCACGCACAGCACGGTGGCGCTCAGCGACGTGCGCAGGCTCAGCACCAGCGCTGCGACCGACGCCTCGGAGGAGACCAGGGCGGGGAACCGGGACCACGGCACCCGCAGCAGCATCCCCAGCACCGGTACGACGATGACCAGCACCGCCGCGCCGGCTGGCAGGAAGACCCATCCCGGCAGCCCCGCGTCCTCGGCGGCACCTCGGCCCGCCCGCCGGCGGTCGTTCGGCCCCCGCCCCGCCCGCCGGCGGTCGTTCGGCCCCCGCCCCGCCCGCCGGCGGTCGTTCGGGCCTCGTCCCGCCCGCCCGGCGCGGGCCTGGCGCGGGATCGCGGTCACGGCAGGCGGAACCCGGCGTCGGCCAGGATCTCGCGCCCGGCCTCCCCGGTGAGGGTGTCCACCCATAGCTGCGCGAGCTCGGGCGCCTGGCTGTCCTGAAGGATCGCCACCCGGTACCGGTTGACCACCTGGTCGGCCTCGGGCACCGCGATGACCTCGATGGCGTCCCCCGCGCCCGCGGCGTCGGTGCTGTAGACGAGGCCCGCGTCCGCCTGCCCGGAGGTGACCTTGCCGAGCACGTCGGTCACCGCGGACTCCTCGCTCACCGGGTTCAGCGTGACTCCCATCAGCTCGGCGAGCTCCACGGTCGCCGCACCGCACGGCACCTGCGGGGCGCACACCACGAGCGAGGCGCCGTCGAGGCTCGCATCGAGGCCGGCCACGCCGGCCGGGTTGCCCGCCGGGACGATGAGCGTGAGGACGTTCTCGGCGACCAACGTCGGCTCGCCCGCCACCGCGCCGCCCTCGACGGCCTGCGTCATGGTCGACTCGTTGGCGGTGGCCAGCACGTCGGCGGGGGCGCCCGCGAGGATCTGGCTGACCAGGTCGGAGGAGCCGGCGAAGGAGAACGTCACGCTGACCTCGGGGTGTGCCTGCTCGACGGTGGCGCCCAGCTCCTCGAAGACCTTGTTCAGCGAGGCGGCCGCGAAGACCGTGAGCTCGCCGCTCAGCGCGTCCTCGGCCGGGGTGGCCGTCGTCTCCGAGGTGTCGCCCGTCCCGCTGACGCCGTCCGCCGGCTCGTCGGTGCCGTTCGTGCCTCCGCACGCGGCCAGCGCCAGCGCGGGCAGCAGGGCCAGGGGGACGACGGCGGCACGGAGCCTCCCCGGGCACGTGACCCTGGCGCGAGGCCGGCCGTCGTGTCCGCCGGGCCGAGCGTCGTGTCCGCCGGGCCGAGCACCCTGAATACGCTTCACAACGCCGCCTTCGGGGTCTCGATGATCACGGTCGTGGCCTTGACGACGGCGGTGGCCAGGGAACCAGGCTCCAGGCCGAGCTCTTCGGCAGCCTCACGGCTGATCAGGGAGACCACCCGGTACGGGCCGCACTGGAGCTCCACCTGGGCCATGACCCCGTCGGCGAGGACGCGGGTGACCAGGCCCGTGAAGCGGTTGCGCGCGGAGCGACCCACGCCGTCCTCGCCCGGTCCGTTGACCTGGGCGGCATGCTCCTGGGCCCGGCGGGCGAGGTCGACGCCCTGGACCACCTTGCGTCCGGCGGCATCCGTGGAGGACGGGAGGCGTCCGTCGTCGACCCAGCGGCGCACGGTGTCATCGCTGACACCAAGAAGCCCCGCGGCCTCACTGATTCGAAATTGCGACACAAAACGGAGTGTAGCGCCGCATCTGCGGATCCCGGGTCGCAAATTGAGGCAGCACAGGCCATGGCCCGCTCGATCAACCCCCAGGGTTCGTCGGGCGACCCGACCCCGGGGTTCGTCGGGCGACCCGACAAGGCGTCAGCCCGGCCGAGCTGGCGTCGGCCGGGCTGACAGGTGCCGGAGCGGGAACACTGGCCCCTCGAGCCGGAGAAAGCCGGGGGAGGCAACGCTCAGGTGGTGGTGCTCGTCGGCCCCGCGTGCCGGCCCTTCGGCGTCGGCGACTGCTCCCAGCCCGGGCGGGCCGGCCGGGCGCCGGCGCCCTCCTTGCGGGAGCGGTAGACGATGTACGGCCGCGACGCGTAGGGCAGCGGGGCGGAGAACACGTGGACCAGCCGCGTGAACGGCCACACGAGGAACAGCAGGAACGCGGCGACGATGTGCAGCTTGAACGTCAGCGGCACGTCCGCCATCAGCTCGGGCTGCGGCTGGAAGTAGAACAGCGAGCGCAGCCAGGGCGAGATGGTCTCGCGGTAGTCGTACCCGTGCTCCCCGGCCAGGATCTGATGCTGGATGGTGGACCACATGCCCAGCAGGATCGGCAGCGCCAGCAGCACGTACATCAGCTTGTCCACCCGGGTGGTGGCCAGGAACACCGGCCCGGTGGTGCGGCGGCGGTAGATGAGGATGGCCAGGCCCACGATCGTCGCCAGCCCGGCCACCGACCCCATGTAGGTGGCGATGAAGTGGTACGCGGTCTGCCCGAAGCCGACCGCCTCGGTCCACGCCTTCGGGATCAGCAGGCCCATGAAGTGGCCCAGCGCCACGAAGATGATGCCGAAGTGGAACAGCGGCGAGCCCAGCCGCAAGATCCTGTGCTCGTACAGCTCGGAGGAGCGTGTGGTCCACCCGAACTTGTCGTAGCGGTAGCGCCAGATGGCGCCCACCACGAACACGGCCATCGCCACGTATGGGAACACCACCCACGCGAGGGTGCTTGTGGCACTCATGCCCTGACCTCCGAGCTGGCGGCCCCCTGCGGGGCGAACGGTTCCAACGGTCCCAGCGCGCTCAGCCCCACCATCTCCGTGGGAGGGCCCGCGGTGATGAGCTGCAGCAGGCGGTCCTCGACGGCGGCGCTGGGCTTGGGCAGCACCAGGCAGATCGCCTCGACCACCGCCGCGTACGCGCTGCCCATCTGGGTCAGCGCCGAGCGCAGCACCTCGATGCCCTCGCGGTGCGAGGCCAGCAGGGCGCTGCCGAGCTCGGCGTCCCCGACGGCGGTGAACTCCAGCACGATCGGCAGGAAGTCCGGCAGCTCGTTGCGGTCCACCTCCCACCCCGCGGCGCGGTACGCCTCGACGAACCGCACCAGTGCGGTGCCGCGGCGCCGGGTGTCGCCGGTGAGGAAGTAGGACAGGTACATCGAGCACTTGCGCTTGGTGTCGAAGGTGTCGACGTAAGCGCGGGCCAGCTGCTGCGGGTCGGCGGCCAGCGCGTGCTCGGCGAACCCTGCGATCCGGGACCGCACGGCCTCGGGCAGCTGGGCGACGCCGTCGCGCACCGTGGCCATCCGAGCCACCTGCTCGGCGGTGGGGTAGTCGAGCAGCACGGAGGCCGCCATGCAGGTCAGCGCCCGCTGCCGGGCCGTGACGTGCACCGGGCGCAGCGGCTCCAGCGCGGGCACGCGGACGAAGGAGCTCATCGGTGCCCCTCGGCGGCGTCGGAGCCGGGCCGGGCGTCGTCCCGGGAGATACCGGGGAAGCCCCCGGGGTTGGGGTCGTCGCGGAACGTGCCGGCGGCGGCGTCGGGGTCGGTCACCGTCAGCGACTCCGGCTCCGGGGCGCGGCCGGAGCCCGGCGGGAACAGCCCGCTGGCGCTCCCGCGCCCGTCCCAGTTGAGCAGGTTGACCCGCCCGCGCCCGGACGGGGTGTGCGGGCTGTCCGTCGTCTGGCGTTCCTTCAGGGCGTGGAAGGTCTCCACGCTGGCCGGCTGCGGGACGCCGGAGGAGGTGCCGAACGGGCCGGTGCCGCCCATGCCGGGGCCGCCCTCGAAGTCGAGCGAGCAGGCCATCTCCTCCAGGCCCTGCGCCACCTCGGTGTGCGCGGTGGGGATGACGTAACGCTCTTCGTACTTGGCGATGGCCAGGAGCCGGTACATCTCCTGGATCTCCGTGCCGGTCATGCCCACGGCCGCGGCGATCCCCTCGTCGGGCTCCTCCCCGAGGTTGATGTCGCGCATGTAGGAGCGCATGGCGGCCAGGCGGCGCAGCGTCTTCTCCACAGGGGCGGTGTCCCCGGCGGAGAACAGCCCGGCCAGGTACTCCAGCGGGATGCGCATCGTGGACAGCGCCGTCAGCAGCGTCTTGGCGTCCTCACCGTCGTTGCCCGAGGCGGTGACGACGTCGACCACCGGGCTCAACGGCGGGATGTACCAGACCATCGGCAGGGTGCGGTACTCCGGGTGCAGCGGCAGCGCCACCTCGTAGTCGCTGATGAGCCGCCAGATCGGGGAGTTCTGCGCGGCCTCGACCCAGTCCGCCGGGATGCCGTCGCGCCGGGCGGCGGCGACGACCTCCGGGTCGTGCGGGTCGAGGAAGACCGAGCGCTGCGCGGCGAGCAGGTCGTGCTCGTCCTCGACGGCGGCCGCCTCACCCACCCGGTCGGCGTCGTAGAGCACCAGGCCGAGGTAGCGCAGCCGGCCCACGCAGGTCTCCGAGCACACGGTCGGCAGGCCGACCTCGACGCGCGGGTAGCACAGCGTGCACTTCTCGGCCTTGCCGGTCTTGTGGTTGAAGTAGACCTTCTTGTACGGGCAGCCCGTCAAGCACATGCGCCACCCGCGGCACTGCTCCTGGTCCACGAGCACGATGCCGTCCTCGGCCCGCTTGTACATCGCGCCGGAGGGGCACGAGGCCACGCAGGACGGGTTGAGGCAGTGCTCGCAGATCCGCGGCAGGTAGAACATGAAGGTCTTCTCGAACTCCATGGCCACGTGGTCGTTCATGTGCTTGAGCACGGGGTCCAGGGTGGCGATCTCCTGGGAGCCGCCGAGGTTGTCGTCCCAGTTGGCCGACCACTCGATCTTCGTGGGCTCGCCGGTGAGCAGGGACTTCGGGCGCGCGACCGGGGTGTGCCGGGAGTTCGCCGGGGCGGAGAGCAGCGCGTCGTACTCGTACGTCCACGGCTCGTAGTAGTCGTGGATGGTGGGCATCTTGGGGTTGGAGAAGATCGTCGCGAGCTTCTTCAGCCGCCCGCCCGCGCGGAGCTTGACCTTCCCCCGCTTGGTGCGCACCCACCCGCCGCCCCACCGCTCCTGGTCCTGGTAGGTGCGGGGGTAGCCCAGCCCGGGCCGGGTCTCGACGTTGTTGAACCAGACGTACTCCATGCCGGTGCGGTTGGTCCACGCCTGCTTGCACGTCACCGAGCAGGTGTGGCACCCGATGCACTTGTCCAGGTTCATCACCATGGACATCTGCGCCATGACCTTCATAGGGTCACGCTCCCCCTTCGCTCGTGCCTCGCTGCGGAGCTCGCCGTTCCGTCATGAGTACTGCACCTCCTGGCTGCGGCGACGGATGACCGTCACCTCGTCACGCTGGTTGCCCGTGGGGCCGATGTAGTTGAACGCGTAGCTCAGCTGGGCGTAGCCGCCGATGAGGTGGCTGGGCTTGAGCAGCACCCTGGTCACGGAGTTGTGGATCCCGCCGCGCAGCCCGGAGGTCTCCGCCACCGGCACGTCGATGACGCGGTCCTGGGCGTGGTGCATGTACACCGTGCCCTCGGGCATGCGGTGGGAGACCACCGCGCGGGCCACGATCACGCCGTTGCGGTTGTAAGCCTCGATCCACTCGTTGTCCTTGACGCCGATCTTGGCGGCGTCCTGCACCGACATCCAGATGCTCGGGCCGCCGCGGGAGAGGGCGAGCATGAACAGGTTGTCCTGGTACTCGGAGTGGATGGACCACTTCGAGTGCGGCGTCAGGTAGCGCACGGCCACCTCGGCCACCCCGGCGGGTGCGGACCCGGTGGGTGTGGTGTCGCCGGGGATGGCGTCACCGAACAGCCGGTGCATGTCCAGCGGGGGCCGGAAGACGGGCAGGTTCTCCCCGATCTCGCTCATCCAGTCGTGGTCGAGGAAGAAGTGCTGCCGCCCGGTCAGGGTGTGCCAGGGCTTGAGCCGCTCGACGTTGATGACGAACGCCGAGTACCGCCGTCCGCCGTGCTCGGAGCCGGACCACTCCGGGGAGGTGACCACCGCCTGCGGGCGCAGCTGGGTGTCGGCGAAGGTGATGCGGGTGCCGGCGTGGTCGGCGGAGAGGTCCGCCAGCCGGGTGCCGGTGCGCTTCTCCATGTTCTCGAAGCCCTGGGTGGCCAGCCGGCCGTTGGTGGTGCCGGAGAAGGCCAGGATCATCTCGCAGGCCTTGGTGTCCTTGTCCAGCAGGGGCCGCCCGGCGGCGACGCCGGAGGTCGCGCGGCCGTTCTTCTCGCCCAGGGCGTGGACCTCCTCCGTCGGGTCGAAGGCGACGCCCTTGGTCACCATGCCGAGCTTGTCCGGCAGCGGACCGAGGGCGTCGAACTTTGCCGCGAGGTTGGGGTAGTCCCGCTCGACGACCACCAGCTTGGGCATCGTCACGCCCGGCGTCATGGGCAGCTCGTCCATGGCGGCGACGGTGCCGTGCGGGGTGGTCAGCTCGTCGGGGGTGTCGTGGGCGAGCGGGGCGGCGACGACGTCGCGGTGCACCCCGAGGTGGCCGGCGCTGAGCGCGCTGACCTTGCGGGCCAGGCTCTGGAAGATCGCGAAGTCCGAGCGGGTCTGCCACGGCGGGTTGATCGCCGGGGTGAAGGCGTGCACGAACGGGTGCATGTCCGTGCTGGACAGGTCGTACTTCTCGTACCAGGTGGCGGCCGGCAGCACGATGTCGGAGAACAGCGTGGTCGAGGTCATCCGGAAGTCGATCGCGGTGAGCAGGTCGAGCTTGCCCTCGGGGGCCTGCTCGCGCCAGACGATGTCCCGCGGGCGCCGCTCCGGCGCGGTCTCGGCCGCCCGGACGGCCGACTCGGTGCCGAGCAGGTGCTTGAGGAAGTACTCGTTGCCCTTGGCGGAGGAGCCGAGCAGGTTCGAGCGCCATACGGTGAGCACCCGGGGGAAGTTCTCCGGGGCGTCGGGGTCCTCGACGGCGTAGCGCAGGTTACCGGCCTTGAGCTCGTCGACCACGTGGTCGGCCACCTCCTTGCCCGCCTCCGCGGCCTCCTGGGTGAGGAGCAGGGGGTTGCGGTTGAAGGTGGGAAAGCTCGGGGTCCAGCCACGCTTGACCGCCTCGACGAGGGTGTCCGCCGTCGTGCGCCCGGCGAACGTGCCGCCGGCGAGCGGGGAGGCGAGGGCGTCGGCGGGCATGCCGTCGTAGCGCCACTGGTCGGTGGCCAGGTACCAGAAGGAGGTGGCGGTCATCTGCCGGGGCGGGCGCTGCCAGTCCAGGGCGAAGCCGTACTGCTGGAAGCCGGTGATCGGCCGGACCTTCTCCTGGCCCACGTAGTGCGCCCAGCCGCCGCCGTTGACGCCCTGGCAGCCGGTCATGGTGGTCAGCGCCAGCATCGCCCGGTAGATGGTGTCGGCGTGGAAGTAGTGGTTGACGCCGGCGCCCATGACGATCATCGACCGGCCCTTGGAGCGCACCGCGTTGTCCGCGAACTCGCGGCCGATGCGGATGGCCGCGTTGGCGGGGACGCCGGTGAGCTCCTCCTGCCAGGCGGGGGTGCCGGGGGTGGTGGGGTCGTCGTAGCCGGCCGGCCAGGTGCCGGGCAGCCCGTCACGGGCCACCCCGTACTGGGCGAGGAGGAGGTCGTAGACGGTGGTGACCAGGCGGCCGGCCACCCGCCGCACGGGCACCCCGCGGCGCACGACGCCGGTGCCGCCGGTGTGCGCGCCGGTCGCGCCCGACTCGGGGGTGGGTGGGACGTCGAAACGCGGCAGGTCCACCGCGACGGCCTCGCTGCCGGGCAGGTCGGCCAGGGTGAGGGTGGGGTCGACGTCTCCCAGGTCGAGGTTCCACCGGCCCTTGCCCGCCTCGCCGAACCGGTCACCCAGGGTGCCGTTGGGGACCACCGGGGTGCCGCCGTCGTCCAGGAGGACGGTGCGGAAGGCGGGCTGCTCGCCGTCGGCCAGGGCGGCGTGCTCGGGGTCGCCGGCGAAGTCGGCGGCGGTGAGGAACTTGCCGGGCACGTAGGCGTCGTCGCGCGGCTCGAGGCTGACCAGGAACGGGGAGTCGGTGTACCGCTTCATATACTCCAGGAAGCGGGGGGTGCGCTCGCGGACGTGGAACTCGGAGAGGATCACGTGCCCCATCGCCAGGGCCAGCGCGCCGTCGGTCCCGGGGTGCACGGCGAGCCACTCGTCGGCGAACTTGGTGTTGTCGGCGTAGTCGGGGGAGACCGCCACCACCTTCTGACCGTGGTAGCGGGCCTCGGCCATGAAGTGGGCGTCCGGGGTCCGGGTGACCGGGATGTTTGAGCCCCACATGATCAGGTACCCGGCGTTGAACCAGTCCGCCGACTCCGGCACGTCGGTCTGGTCGCCGAAGACCTGCGGGGAGGCCATCGGCAGGTCCGCGTACCAGTCGTAGAAGGAGAGCATCTGCCCGCCCATGAGCGAGTAGAACCGTGAGCCGGCGCCGTAGGAGACCTGCGACATCGCCGGGATGACGGAGAAGCCGGCCAGCCGGTCCGGCCCGTACTGCTGGGTGGTGTACACGTGGGCCGCGGCCATGATCTCCTCGACCTCCTCCCACGTGGCACGCACCAGGCCGCCCTTGCCGCGGGCGGCCTTGTACTGCCGGGCACGGGCTGGGTCCTCGACGATGTCGGCCCAGGCCTCGACCGGGTCGGTGAGCCGGGCCTTCGCCTCGCGGTAGAGGTTGAGCAGGGCGGCGCGCACGTAGGGGTAGCGCACCCGGGTGGGGGAGTAGGTGTACCAGGAGAACGCGGCGCCGCGGGGGCAGCCGCGGGGCTCGTACTCGGGGGAGTTCGGGCCCACCGAGGGGTAGTCGGTCTGCTGGGTCTCCCAGGTGATGATGCCGTCCTTGACATACACCTTCCACGAGCACGAACCCGTGCAGTTCACCCCGTGCGTGGAGCGCACCACCTTGTCGTGGCTCCACCGGTCGCGGTAGAACGCGTCACCCTCCCGGCCGCCCTCGAGGAAGATCTGGCGCAGGTCCGGGGAGGCCTTGCCGCGCCGGAGGAACGTGCCCAGCTTCAGCAGGGCGTCCTCTGCGGCGGGCTCGCGGCTGCGCTGGGTGGCCTCGGGCTTGGTGGCCGTCATGGTGGTGTCCTTCCGGGCGGTGCGGGGCCGTGCGGGCGGTGGCCGTGGGTGTCAGGCGCCGGGGCGGGAGGCGCGGCGCACCGGGCCCCAGGTGAAGGCGGCGACGGCGAAGGCGGAGAGGGCGAGCAGCGCGAAGCCGATCGTGTAGGCGCCGGTGCTGCTGTAGACGGCGCCCATGACGAGCGGCGGGAAGAACCCGCCGAGACCGCCGGCGGCGCCGACGATGCCGGTGACCGAGCCGACCTTGTCGGCCGGGGCGACCTTCGCCACGAGGGCGAAGCAGGCGCCCGACGCCGCACCGAGGGTCGCGGCCAGCGTCAGGAACGCGACGGTCCCGACCGGGAGCAGCTCGAGCTTGAGCGCCGCCAGGACCGCCGCCAGGCCGGCGAGCGAGAAGCACACCGTGAGGACGGGCACCGGGTGCCACCGGTCGGAGAGCCAGCCGCCCAAGGGTCGGGCGACCACGGCGAGGATGACGAAGCCCGCGGTGCGGAACGAGGCGTCGGCCCGGGTGAGGTCGTAGTCGGTGGTGAGGTAGGTGGGCAGGTAGACGCTGAAGGCCACGAACCCGCCGAAGCCCATCGCGTAGATGAGCGCAAGCTGGCGCGTGACGGGGATCTTCAGCGTCGCGACCGTGCGGGTGAGGAGCGACCCGGCGGGTGCCGTGCGGCCCGGGGCGTCGCGAAGCAGGACCCGCGCGACGACGGCGTACGCGGCGAGCAGCACAGCGACGAGGATGAACGGGCCCGCACGGCCGAACCGCTCCGCGAGGCTCACCGTGGTGAACGCCGCGACGGCGGTCCCGGCGTTGCCCATCCCGAAGATGCCGAGCGCGGTGCCGCGCCGGGCGGGCGCGAACCAGGCGTTGACGAACGGGACGCCGACGGCGAATGCGGTGCCGCCGAGGCCGAGGAAGAACCCGCCGATGAGGATCATGACGAAGTTGTCCGCGACCAGGCCCACGAACAGAGTGGGGATGATCGTCAGGATGCTCACGAGCGGGAACATCACCCGGGCGCCGAGCCGGTCGGTGAGCGCACCGATGGGGATGCGGCCGAGCGAGCCGACGATGACGGGCACCGCGACGGCCACCGAGAGCTGGATCGGCGTGAGCGCGAGGTCCTCCTGGTAGGTCGGTCCCAACGGACCGATGAGCGACCAGGCCCAGAAGTTGACGAAGAAGCCGATGGTGGCGAGGAGCAGCATGACGTTGGGGCGGCCCGCACTCGCCGACGTCCCGGCGGCCCGTGCCCCGGGCCGCGTACCGGGTGCGGTGCCCGCCTGCTCGGCGCTCACGGGGTCACCCCCGCAGCGGGGCGAGACGGGTATCGGGTGGCGGTGACGGCGGGCATCGAGTGCTCCAAAGTCGTTCAGACAATCCGGGCCGAACCAAAGGTGGTGGGCGCCATTATGCACGGTGTCGGTCGTTGTTTCGACCGAAGTGTGACCCATTTATTCACTGCAGCGAATTACGTCACGGTGCCCGTTCGTTGAACGTTTTTCTACACCTTTTCTGACTGGGTTCCACGGCTTTCCTTCGGAAAGTCAGGGAGGCCCGGACCTGCGCGAACATCCGTCGTTCACGCCGCACCGTGCGCTACCGGAAGATTTGTGGCACCATCCGGGCCCTTGTGAACCGGTGTTCATTTTGGAGCCTCGGACGTTTACGTGCGGGGCGCGTTTGATGCCTGGCTACCACTTGCCGGGGGTCCGCTGGCGCTTCTCTTGACGTCGCGCGACCACACGTCACCAGGAGGGACAGCGACCAGGTGCCCCGCCGGGGCGTTAACGTGGGCTGGTGACCAGCCACGAAGCCCCCGAGGTGCGCGCCGTGGGGCACTCCGACAACGAGCCCGCCGACCACGAGCGTGGCGACCACGAGCGTGGCGACCACGAGCGGGGCGACCACGAGCGGGGTGCGGCGCGGGCCGTGCTCGGTGTGGTCATCACCGTCTCGGACAGGTGCGCGCGCGGCGAGGCCGAGGACCGCTCCGGCCCGCTGGCGGCGACGCTGCTGGCCGATCTCGGTGTGCGCGCGGACGTGGTGGTGGTCCCGGACGGCGTGGAGAGCGTGCGGGCGGCGGTGGGCGACGCGCTCGCGGCCGGCGCTCGCCTCGTCCTCACCACCGGGGGGACCGGCATCGGGCCGCGCGATGTCACTCCCGAGGGGACACGCCCGCTGCTCGCCCGGGAGCTGCCCGGGCTCGCGCAGGCCATACGTGACCGCGGCGCGGCAAAGCTGCCCGCCGCGGTGCTCTCCCGCGGCCTGGCGGGCATCGCCGCGGGACGCGACGGCGAGGTGCTCGTGGTCAACGCCCCAGGGTCCCCGGGAGCGGTGCGGGACGCGGTGGCCGTGCTGGGCCCGCTCGTGGGGCACGTGCTCGACCAGCTCGCCGGCGGCGCGCACTAGCGCTGGGCGTCACCGGCGTCGCAGGCGGGTGGAGTTCCCGCAGGTCGTCGGCGTCGAGCTAACTGTGGTGCCTCTGGGTGGGCTCGAGGTACCGGTCGGCGGCCCAGTCCGCCACGTGGTGCCCGAGCGCGTTGGCGTCCTCCATCGCGTGCGGAAGTGGAAGCCCAGCAGGATGCGGGCATTCTCGGCCTCCCGGTCGAGGACACGGAGGCTGGTGTAGCTGCGTCCGTCGACGCCGGCTGTGAGGGAGGGGACGTTCAGGACGACGTGCTTTCGCTCGAAGACCTCGGCGACGGTCTCGGTGGCCGCACCGATGATCGTGGCGTGCCCGCTCGGGTAGTCCGGATAGGGCGGGGTAGGCAGCAAGGTTTCTCCGCCGGCGGCGGGTTCACAGACCCGCATTGAGGGGGCTGGCGCCCTGGACAGAGATACAGGCCCGAGCGATGACATGTCGCGGAGAAGATGACATCTCGCCGGGGGTGGAGGGGGGCGGTCAGGTCAGGGCGTCGAGGTCCGGCCAGGTGTCGACGTCGGCGGCCTCGCGGCCCTGTGCCGGGACCGCGGCGAGCGTCAGGTGCGACGTCAGGGCCCGCACCGACGAGCCGCGCAGCTCGGGGGCGAGGGTGTCCAGGCGTGCCCGTAGCGCCGCCGTCCGGTACACGCCGACCAGCCACTGCAGGTAGCCGGAGGAGTCTTTCAGGCACGCGCCGTCGCGCCCGCTGCTGGTGGCCGCTTCGAGCAGACGCGGCACGGCCCCGGCGGCGAAGGGCACGTCGCACGAGAGCAGGAGGACCAGCGGGGCCGCGGCCGCGCCGCGGGCCGGGTGCCCGTCCAGCGCGGCGAGGCCTGCCGCGATGCCGGCCACCGGCCCGCCGTGGGGCGGGTCCTCCAGGGTGCGCAGGACACCGTCGGGCACCTCGACGGTGTCAGGGGCGACGACGACCACCCGGTCGGCACCGGCGGTGGCGGCCAGCACGTGGTCCAGCAGGCGGCGGCCGGCCAGCTCGACGTCGGGCTTGGAGACGCCGTCGAGCCGCTGGGCGGTGCCGCCGGCGAGGACGATCGCGTCGAAGGTGTCGGGAACGGCCATCGGGCTCAGCCTACGGGGCGGTGCCAGTCGCCGGAGCGGCCCCCGGACTTCGCCACCACCTTGACGGCGGTGATCTCCGCGGACCGGTCCACGCCCTTGACCATGTCGACCACCGCCAGCGCCGCGACGCAGACCGCGGTGAGGGCCTCCATCTCCACCCCGGTCCGGTCGGCCGTGCGCACGGTGGCGGTGATGACCACCCGGTCCGCCGCCAGCTCGAGGTCCACGGTGGCGCCGTGCACGCCGATGGTGTGGGCCAGCGGCAGCAGCTCGGGCGTCTTCTTTGCGGCGGCGATGCCGGCGATGCGGGCGACGGCGAGCACGTCGCCCTTGGGCACGGTGCCCTCGCGCAGCGCTGTCATCACGTGCTGGCTGCAGCGGACCTCGCCGGTGGCGACCGCTTCGCGGACGGTGGGCTGCTTGCCGGTGACGTCGACCATCCGGGCGTGCCCGGCGTCGTCGAGGTGGGTCAGCCGCAGGACGGGCTCGTCGGTGGTGCTCACGGGACCATCATGACGCGTACGACGTCGCCCTCCGCCACGGCCTCCACGTCGGCGTCGACCACCGCGAGCGCGTCGGCCCGCGCGAGGGACGCCACCAGGTGGGAGCCCGAGCCGCCCACGGTGGCCGGGCGCACCCGCAGCTCGCCGTCGCGCACCTCCTCCACAGCCACCGGCATGAACTGTCGCCGACCGGCCGGGCACCGCCAGCCGGTGGCGGCGACGGCGTCGGTGGTGGGGCGCGGGCCCGCGTCGGCCACCAGCGCGCGCATCCGCTGCAGCGCGGGGTGGACGAACACCTGGAAGCTCACGAACACGCTCACCGGGTTGCCCGGCAGGCAGAACATCGGCACGCCGGGGCCGCCGTCGGGGCGGGCGAGCACCCCGAAGCCTTGCGGCTTGCCCGGCTGCATGGCGACGCGCTCGAAGCTCACCTCGCCGAGCGGGGCGAGCACCTCCTTGACGACGTCGTACGCGCCCGCGCTGACCCCGCCGGTGGTGACGATCGCGTCCACCCGGCCCAGGTTCTCGGTGAGGCGGGCACGCAGGGCGGCGGCGTCGTCGACCACCGCGCCGAGCACCACCGGCACCGCGCCGGACTCACGGACCATGCCGGCCACGAGCGTCTCGTTGGAGTCCGGGATCTGCCCGTGCGCCAGCGGCTCCCCGGGCGTCACGAGCTCGGAGCCGGTGGACAGCACGCCCACGCGCACCGGGGGGTGAACGAGCAACGTGCCGTGCCCGGTGGAGGCCGCGGTGGACAGGTCGCGGGCGCGCAGCCGCGTCCCGGCCCGCAGCACGACCGTGCCGGGGGCGACGTCACCCGCGGCCCGGCGCACGTGGGCGCCGGGCCGGGCGGGCTGGCGGATCTGGACGACCTGGGGCAGGCGGGCGCCCTCGCCCGGGCCCGCCACCTGGTCGGTCGCCTCCACGGGGACGACGGCGTCCGCGCCCGGCGGCATCGGCGCACCGGTCATGATCCGCACGGCGGTCCCGGGCGCGACCGGTGGCCGCTCGGCCGAGCCCGCGGGCAGGTCGCCGACCACCTGCAGCCGCACCGGCACGGTCTCGCTCGCACTCGTTACGTCGGCCGCCTGCACGGCGTAGCCGTCCATCGCGGAGTTGTCGAACGGTGGCACCGCGACGGTGGCCGCGACGTCCTGGGCCAGCACGCACCCGAGTGCCTGCGCCAACGGCAGTGCACGCGGTGGCAGCGGGGCCACGGCTGCCAGGATGCGGTCCAGGTGCTGCTCGACGGTGATCATGCGGCTCCTCTCCCGCCTTTCAGGCGCAGGCGGGCGGGTCGGTCGGGTCGGGGCGGGTCAGTAGGTGGGCAGGGTGGGGTCGACGTCCTCGACCCAGGCCAGCACGCCGCCGTCGACGTTGACGGCCCGGGCGCCGGCGTCGC
Source organism: Georgenia yuyongxinii (assembly GCF_006352065.1). NCBI lineage: Bacteria > Bacillati > Actinomycetota > Actinomycetes > Allobogoriellales > Allobogoriellaceae > Georgenia > Georgenia yuyongxinii. The sequence goes on from NZ_CP040915.1 coordinate 382,591, forward strand.
GCAGGGCGCGGACGGCGTCGGCGGAGCGCTGGCCGCTGCGGCAGTGCACGAGCAGCTCGCGAGCCACCCCGCCCGGCCGGGCCAGGCCCAGCCGGTGCACGGCCGCCTCGGGATCGGTGAGGACCTTCCCGAGCGGGATGCCCACCGCGCCGGGGATGGCCACGATGCTCCGCTCGGCGGGCTCGCGGACGTCGAGGAGGACGAAGTCGTCGGCGCCCCGCTCCCGGGCGGTGAGCCGCTCGGCAAGCTCGGCGGCGGAGATGGCCGGCGGCTCGGCGAGCGCTGGGGCGGGTGCCGCGACGTCGCTGACCAGGCAGGCGGCACCGGCGGAGCCGGCCGGGCTGCCCGTGGGGTCGTAGCCCAGCTCGGCGACCGTGGCGGGCGGCCGGGCGCCGGTACGGGGCCGCACCGGCAGCTCGCTCCAGCGTGAGGAGAGCGCGTCCAGGACCAGCACCCGGCCCAGGAGCGGCTCGCCGGTGCCGGTGATGAGCTTGACCGCCTCGGTGGCCATGACCGAACCAACCTGCCCGCACATCGCGCCGAGCACGCCGGCCTGCCCGCACGACGGGGTGGTTCCGGCCGGCGGCGGGGAAGGGAACAGGTCCCGCAGGGTGACGGCGGGGGGCAGGTCCGAGGCGTCCGCCGCGGCAGCGCGGCCGGCGGCGGGTCGGGGCCGGGACCAGAACACCGAGACCTGGGCGTCGAAGCGCAGGATCGAGCCCCACACGAGGGGCAGACCCAGCTCGGCGCAGACGTCGTTGACCAGGTAGCGGGTGGGGAAGTTGTCCGTGCCGTCGAGCACGAGGTCGTAGGCCGCGAAGATGTCCCGGGCGTTGGCCGCGTCCAGCCGGAGGTGGTGCCGGGTGACCTCGACCTCGGGGTTGAGCGCGTGCATCTTCTCGGCTGCGGAGTCCACCTTCGGTCTGCCGACGTCGGCGAGGGTGTGGATGACCTGGCGCTGGAGGTTCGAGGCGTCCACGACGTCGTCGTCGACGATGCCCACCTGGCCCACCCCGGCCGCCGCGAGGTACAGCAGCGCCGGGGCGCCGAGGCCGCCGGCACCCATCACCAGCACCCGAGCGGCGCGCAGCCGGCGCTGCCCGTCCTCGCCGAGCTGACCGAGCAGCAGATGGCGCGAGTACAGCTGGACCTGCTCACGTGTGAGCGGCGGACCCGGGTCGACCAGGGGCGGCAGTGGCATGGCCAACACTCTAAGCATCCCCGCGCGCCCGGAGGGCGGCCCTTCGTCACCCGTGGCCGGACGGACAGGTCACGGCGTGATTTTGAGGGCGGTGCGGTGCCCGAAGACAGCGTGGCGGGAGGGCGAGGTCACAGCCGCGCGCCTGGTTTCTGCTGCATGTGTTGGATAACCTGTTTCGAGGCGGTGTCTTCCGTAATGACCCGACCCGGCCTGATGGCTCGTCGCCGCATGGAGGGCCGACCGGGTGCGATGACGCGCCGCCCCCATGACCACCTGGGTGCCGCGTGCCGCATCGTGCTGGCCCGCGCGCTCAGAAGAACTAAGGAGCACCATGGCCATCGCCAGCACCTCACCTGCCACGACCGATCTCGCCGACCTGGGCGTCGCCCACCTGATCTGCGCCGACGGCCTGGGGGTCGCAGCCCCCGTGGCGCCGTCCGCGACGGTCGCCGAGCTGATGCGGGCCGACGGCCTCGGCGCGACAGCGCCTGCCGCCGCCCCGTCCACGACGGTCGCGGACCTCATGCGCGCCGACGGCCTCGGCGCGTCCACTGCGCACCGCGCAACGGTCACGGTGCTCGCCGACGCCATGCGGGCCGACGGGCTGGTCCTGGCCGTCTGACGACCGCTACACGACTCGGCGAGCGCGCCAGCTGCAACTGGCGCGCTCGCCGAGTCGTGTAGCGGTGGGACAGTGGCAGGCGCCGCAGGTGCCGGCACACCGGCCTTCGTGCGCCTGGCACGCATGCAGCTGTCTCGCGGCCGACGGCGACGTCCTAGGCTCGCAGGCACAGTCGAGCGTGGAGAGGAGCCGGGATGGCGATCGAGGGCGACACCAAGGACTGGACCTGGGTGCTCCAGCGCCGCTGCGAGCAGTGCGGTGTGGAGTCCGCCCGCGAGGACCCGGCGAGCGTGCCCGCCCTGCTGCGTGACGCCGTCGGACGCTGGCGGGAGGTCCTGCGCCGCCCGGACGTGCGCGACCGTCCCGACGACGCCACCTGGTCCCCCCTTGAGTACGCCGCCCATGTGCGGGACGTCTTCGGCGTGTTCGCCGGCCGGCTCCGGCTCATGGTCGACGAGGGCGAGCCGACGTTCGCCGACTGGGATCAGGACGGCGCCGCGGTCGCGGGCGAGTACGCGAGCCAGGATCCAGCTGCGGTGTCCGCAGACCTGACGACGGCGGGGCTCGCCCTCGCCGACGCGTTCGCCGCCGTCCCGGCCCAGTCATGGGAGCGTCGAGGCCTGCGAAGCAACGGCTCGGAGTTCACCGTCCGCACGCTGGGCCAGTACTTCATCCACGACGTTCTGCATCACCTGCACGACGTACGGGGCTGACGGCCCGGCGCCGTATACGGGGCTGACGGCCCGGGCGGTGCCGGCCCTGTGAGACTGCGTCGGGGTCGCGGTGGGACTCGACGCAGCCACGGTGGGCAAGTGCACACCCCCACAGATAGATGCATGCTGCATGTAGATGTAGCCTGTTCGTCGTGCCCGAATCGCCCGAGTCCATGCGTCTTGCCGCCGAACGCGTCCTTGACCGGATGGCCCTGCTGAACCGGCGCTCCCGCGCCTTCGCGGCGACCGTCGCGCAGCGCAGCGGGCTGCAGCCCGCTCAGGTCCAGCTGCTCTTCGCCCTGTACCGGGCGAGCGAGTGCCGGGTGGCCGCCCTGGCCGAGCAGCAGCTCGTCGACCCCTCCGTGGCCAGCCGGCAGATCGCCTCGCTGGAGAAGGCTGGCCTGATCGCCCGGCGCTCAGACCCGGAGGACGGCCGGGCGACCCTGGTCTCCCTCACCGAGGCCGGTCTCGACCGCCTGCGGGCCCTGCGCCGGCTGCACGTCACGGCCGCCGCTGACGCCGTGGCGGACTGGCCGCTCGAGCACGTCGACCGGCTGGCCGCGGATCTCGAGGTCCTCATCGGCGGGATCGAGCACGCCCATTCCAATTTTGCCGGCCTGGAGCCGGATAACGAACAACAGGAGCAGCACGCGTGACGAAGAAGCCCTTGACGTCCCGGCGGATCTACGCCGGGATGACGGCGGCGCAGGCCGAGACTGCGCACCACCAGCACCAGCAGGTCCTCAAGGTGCTGACCGGGCTGCTGATGGGCATGTTCGTTGGCAACCTGACCGGCACCATCGTCGGCAACGCCCTGCCCGTGATCGTCGCGGAGATCGGCGGCACTCAGCAGCAGTACACGTGGATCGTCACCTCGACGATCCTCGCCTCGACCGCCGCGACGCCGATCTTCGGCAAGCTCGCCGATCTCTTCGACAAGAAGAAGCTGCTCGTCGCCTCGATGGTCATCTTTTTGGCGGGCTCGTTCCTCGCCGGGCTCTCCACCTCGGCCGGCATGCTGATCGCGCTGCGGGTGCTCCAGGGTGTCGGGATGGGCGCCAACATGGTGCTCACCCAGATCATCATCGCCTCGATCATCCCGCCGCGGCAGCGTGGCCGGTACAACGGCTACATGGGTGCGGTCATCGCCGTCGCCACCGTCGCCGGGCCGCTGATCGGCGGACTCATCGTGGACACGCCGTGGCTCGGATGGCGCTGGACGTTCTGGATCGTCATCCCCTTCATGATCGCCGCGATGGCCGTGATCATCCGGGGCCTCGAAGTGCCCGGGACGGGCCGTCCCGGCGCCAAGGTCGACTGGGCCGGCGCCGCGCTGATCATCCTCTCGGCGTCCCTGCTGCTCATGTGGGTCTCATTCGCGAACCACGAGTTCGCCTGGGTCTCCTGGCAGAGCGGCGCGATGGTGGGCGGCGCGCTGGTCGCCGCGGTGGCCTTCGTGCTCGTGGAGCGCCGGGCCAGCGAGCCGGTCGTGCCGCTGAGCATCCTCACCAACCGGACGACGTCGCTGGCGATCCTCGCCAGCCTCGCGGTCGGGACTGCCCTGTTCGGCACGAACATCTTCCTCGGCCAGTACTTCCAGATCGGCCGTGGCTTCACCCCGACCGTGGCCGGCATGCTGGGCCTGCCGCTCGTGCTGGGCCTGCTCGTCTCCTCCACGGTCGCCGGCCGCCTCGTGACGGCGTCGGGCACGTGGAAGAAGTACACCGTGACCGGGATGGCGCTCCTCGCGGTCGGCATGGTCCTGATGGGCACGGCCGGTGCCACGACGAGCCTGGCCCTGATCAGCCTGTACCTGCTCATCGCCGGCGTCGGGCTGGGCGCGTCGATGCAGAACCTCGTCCTCGCCGTCCAGAACACCGTGTCCATCGGCAACGTCGGAGTGGCCACCTCCACGGTCACCTTCTTCCGCACCCTCGGCGGGGCCATCGGGATCCAGGTGCTCGGTGCGCTGTACACGGTGCGGGTGACCGCGCTGACGCGGGAGGGCTTCGCCGCACAGGGCGTGGACGCCTCCGGGCTGGACGCCTCGACCTCCTCGCTCGACCTCAGCGTGCTCCCGGCCCCGCTGGAGCAGGCGGTGCGCGACGCCTACGGCAACGGCATCGGCATCGTGTTCGTGGTCGCGGCGGTCTTCGGGGTCATCGGGCTGGTCGCCGCCGCGCTGATGCGCGGCACCACGCTGCGCAGCACCTGGGACGTGCCGGAGACGAGCGAGCGGGTGATTCAGGAGGTGGTGGCATCTGAGCCGGAGAGTGACGGCGCGGCAGAGACGCGTGTCAGTGCGGTTGACGCGCGCGTCAGTGCGGCATCCCAGCCCGGTACAGCTGAGCGGGCCGGCGGCCGACGACCCGCTGGCTGACGCCGCACGCGCAGTTCGCGCGTTCGACTGCCGGACGCGCGGGCGTGTTCAAGAGCCCTGCGCGACGGGGACAGAGGTAGGACAGCGAACGAGATGGCGAAAATGGTTGGTACGGCAGCCATTTTCGCCATCTCGTTTGGCGGCGGGCCTCGTTGGGCGGCGCCGGCCCAGGTGTCGCCGGCTCGTCAGCCGGCGGCCGCAGCCTCGTCCTGCTCGCTGAGGCGCGCACCGGCCCATTCGACAGCCCCGCGCGAGTGGTACTCCCGCGCTGTGCCGGGGGAGAGCGCGAGGTCGTGGACCCCTCCGGGCACCTCCATGATGGTCACGTCCGGGCCGATCATCGGCGCCCGCTCGATCATCTGCCGCACGTCGAGCACCACGTCGGTGCTGCTGAGCTCGGCGGGGCCGGGATTGCGGCGGTCGCCGGACCGGGTGGAGCAGCACAGCAGTACGGGGACCTCGACGTCGAGGCCCCGGGCCACCTCCGCGTGCGCGCGCCGGACGGACCGGCTGAACCCGGCCCGGGCCGGGAACCCCGCATGCGGCTTGAGCGCGAGGTCGTACTCCCACTCCCCGCCGGTTGCGCTGTGGAGGTGCCGGCCGTACACCTCGCCGATGGTCCCCACCTTCAGGCTGGGCAGCCACCTTCCGAGCAGGTTCACCGCCGCCGTCAGGACGGTGCGCTCGAACCAGCCGCGGTTCAGGTCCAGCCACGGGGAGTTCAGGACGAGCGCGTCGATGCTGCCCGGGTGGTCCGCCGCCCACAGCACCGCCTGCAGACCGCCGGTGGAGTGGCCCAGCAGCACCACCTGGCGGGCACCGGCGCCGCGGATCAGATCCAGGGCCAGCCCGATCTCCTCGTCGTGCACGCGCAGGTCGCGTACGTCATTCGGGCGCGGGTGATTGTTGATCGACCGGCCGGCCCGGCGCAGGTCCAGCGCGTAGAAGTCGTAGCCGGCGTCGATCCACGCCTGGGCGTGGTCGGTCTGGAAGAAGTAGTCGACGAAGCCTGACAGGTACAGCACCGCGCGCTCGCGGCCACCGGCGTGCTCCTGGTGCACCAGGGTGGCCACGTCCGGAGCGGCGGGGTCCTCGCCGCCGTCGGTGCGTTCGGCGAGCAAGATGGTGCGGGCGACCCATGGCGGGCCGAGCAGGTCCTCCGGGGCTGCCAAGGTGGACAGGTCTGCGCGCGACGGCGGGGCTGGTCGTGACCCCGGCAGGACATCGGTGGCCGGTAGCGCGGCGGGACCTGGACGTGCCGGATCGAGAACGCTCATGGCCCGATCATTGCAGGGCCGCCCCCGGGGTGGCCCGGTGTCTGTGGGAAGTCGTGACTGGTCGATGCAGCCGCCCGGTCAGTGGGCACTGCCCGGCTCGCTGGTCCAGATGTTGGGAACTCACGGCGGGCGCCGACCGCCGACCGTGCCGTCGCGTAATGTGGCTGGCGCCACCCCGCGGACGGCGGGGCACCAGACGCAGGAGACGACCGTGACGGATCAGCTGGCCACCGGCCGCCCCCGATCCTCCCGGCCCACGCGGGCCGCGGCCCTCTCGCGCATGTGCATGCCCGGGGGCGTCGCGCTGCGATAGGCGCGCGCCCGCCCCGCCCTCCGGCTCCCGGAGGGACCGTGCACGCCGTCGGGCTGGTCCCGGCACGATCTGGAGCAACAGCATGACCGTCCGCCTCAACCACCCGCGCCCGGGCGTCGTCCGTGGAGCAGGTTGCGAGCAGCCCGCCCGGTCCTCGACCCCCGGTTGCGGCGACGCCGCGGCGCACCGCCCCGCAGCCGGGTACCGCCGCACCGTACCGACTCCGAGAGCCAGCACTGGCGTCACGGCGACACCCGCTCCCGGGGTCGACTCCGTGGTACCCGCCCAGGCGCGCGCGGCGGTGCGCCGACGGCTGCACGAACGCCTTCGCCGCCTGGCCCTCCCGCCAGAGGTCGAGCTCGTCCCCAACGACCTGGCGGACCAGGTGCTCGACGTCGTCGAACGCCTCGAGCAGCTCGCGGACTTCGATGCCGCACGCGCGCTCATCCCCACCGCGCAGCTGAGCGCCGCCCTGGCCTGCTACGACGAGCAGCTGGCCGCCGGTGGCTGGCTGGCCGGCGACCGGGTCACGGCCGCCGACCTGCACCTGTGGGCGGTGCTGGTCCGGCTCAGCGGCGTGCCGGGCGGCGGCGACGTGGTCGAGGACCTGGACCACCTGCGCGGCTGGTCGCGCCGCCTGTGCGAGCGACACGGTCGGCTGACCGGCGTCGTCGCCGCCTACCTCGGCCCGCACCCGCCGGGGTGACCTCCACCGACCCCGCAGACCTGCGAGCACCCCGGCGCGACGCCGGATCACGAAGGAGCACCTGATGACCAACCTCGCGGACCTCGACCCCGCCTGTACCGACCTCGCCGCGACGGCGCAGCCAGCATGCGCCACCGGCGGGCCGGTCGCGCCCGCCGGCCTGCGCGCCGCGACCCTCGCCGTCCGGGGCGGGCTGCACCGCACCGCCTTCCAGGAGACCTCCGAGCCGCTCTTCCTCACCCAGGGCTTCGTCTACGACCACGCCGCCGAGGCCGAGGCTGCCTTCGCCGAGGAGATCGACCGGTACACCTACTCCCGCTACACCAACCCCACGGTCACCACCTTCGAGGAGCGGCTCGCGCTCGTCGAGGGCGCCGAGGACTGCTACGCCCAGGCGACCGGGATGTCGGCGGTGTTCAACTCCGTCGCCGCCCTCGTGAGCTCCGGCTCCCGCATCGTGGCCGCGCGGGAGCTGTTCGGCTCCACCCTGTGCGTCTTCGACGACGTCCTGGCCCGGTGGGGCGTGCGCACCGACTACGTCACCGGCACGGACCTGGACCAGTGGGCCACGGCGCTCGCCACCCCGGCCGACGTGGTCTTCCTCGAGAGCCCGTCCAACCCGATGCAGGACGTGCTCGACCTGCCTGCCATCGCGCGCCTCGCCCACGCCGCCGGCGCCGTCGTCATCGTCGACAACGTCTTCGCCACCCCCGTGCTGCAGAAGCCGCTCGAGCTGGGCGCCGACGTCGTCGTGTACTCCGCCACGAAGCACATCGACGGCCAGGGCCGGGTGATGGGCGGCGCGGTGCTGGGCAGCAAGGAGTACGTGCGCGGCCCGCTGCAGGCGCTGCTGCGCGCCACCGGCCCCACGCTCGCCCCGTTCAACGCCTGGGTGCTGGCCAAGGGCCTGGAGACCATGCCCATCCGGGTGAGGGCGGCCACCGCCACCGCCCTCGACCTGGCCGGCTGGCTCGAGGACCAGCCCGGCGTCGCGTCGGTGCGCTACCCGTTCCTGTCCAGCCACCCGCAGCACCAGCTGGCGCGGGCGCAGATGACCGGCGGTGGCACGGTCGTGACGTTCACGCTCGACGGCGTACGTGGCCCGGGCAGGTCCACCCTCGACGGCGGAAGTCGCCCGGGCGGGCCGGTGCTCGACGACGCCGCCGCACGCCGGGACACCGAACGCACCTTCGCGTTCCTCGACGCGCTGCGCGTCATCGACATCTCCAACAACCTCGGCGACGCGAAGTCCATGGTCACCCACCCGGCGACGACGACCCACCGGCGGATCGACCCGGTCACCCGGCACGCACTGGGCATCGAGCCGACCACCGTGCGGTTCTCGGTGGGCCTGGAGGACGCCGAGGACCTACGCGAGGACCTCGACGCCGCGCTGCGGGTGTTCCGCGGCTGACAGGTGGGACCGCGGCGGGCCGGCCGGCCGGGTGGCGCCGTCAGCTTGCCGCGGCGAGCACGGACTCCGGGATGGAGGGCCAGGTGCCCTCGAGGGCGGCGGCGTCGACCATGGCGGCGACCTCGTCCTCGGTCGTGGACAGGGCGATGGCGAGCTCGCTCACAAACGGGTCGCAGGCGTCACGGAGGAGCTTCATCTCACCGAAGGAGAGCCGCTTGTCCGCGTTCCACCGGGTGAGGTCACGGATGAGGCCGGCAATGGTGCGGATGTCGCCGGAGCGAAGCCGCTCGGTGCTGTTCTTGATGCGACGCGACCAGACCTTTTCCTTTTCCTCGCCGGGAGCCAGGAGCAGCTTGAAGAGGTCGCGGGCGCCGTCGATATCGACGACCGGACGCACGCCGATCTCCTCGGCACGCTCGGTCGGCACGAAGACCGACAGCTCGGGGTCATGCACGTTGAGCGTGAGGAACCGCACGCGACGGTCGCGGATCGTGCGGGTGGTGACCTGCGCGACGGTTGCTGGGCCGTGGTGCGGATGGATGACGACCTGACCGGGGACAAATTTCATTGTGTGACCCTTCGACGAGAGTGCGCCACACTCGGCGTCGGCTACCGCCGTCGCAAGGCGACGACCGACGACCGCCTCAGCCGCTCGTGACGTCCTCACGTCCTGCGAATCACAGTCTTCCGAGCGGCCTGAGGACACGGAGGAGTTCGCAGTCGCAACGGATGAAAGCGCCCGACCCCCGCGAGCCGGCCCAGGAATTGTCTCATCAATTCCGTATATTTTCTAGAGGTGTCGTCCGGCGCATTTTTTAGAGGTGCCGTCCGGCCCGGTCGCCCGTCTAAAAACATGACCGTGGCACATTCAGGCAATGCGCCCGCGGCCCGTGGTTCTCGTCCCGGGCCGTCGGGTCCCGTCCGGTACGGCGGGGGCCGGGTCCCGTCCGGTACGGCCGGTGGCCACGCTGCTGATCGTCCTGCTGCCACGCGTGCCGGCGCCCCCGACGGTGTCGGGTTAGACGACGCCGCACGGTGTCGTGTCAGTCGACGATGCCGTACAGCCGGTCCCCGGCGTCGCCGAGCCCCGGCACGATGTACTTGGCCTCGTTGAGGCGCTCGTCCACGGCGGCGGTCACGATCGTCACGTCCCCGCGGTCGCCGATGGCCGTGTCCAGCGTGCGCAGCCCCTCCGGCGCGGCGAGCAGGCAGATGGCGGTGACGTCGCGCGCGCCCTTCTCCAGCAGGTAGTTGATCGCCGCGACCAGGGTGTGACCGGTGGCGAGCATCGGGTCGAGCACGTAGCACTGCCGGCCCGAGAGGTCCTCCGGGAGCCGGTTGGCATAGGTGATGGCCTCGTACGTGGTCTCGTCGCGCTGCATGCCCAGGAAGCCGACCTCCGCGGTCGGGAGAAGTCGTGTCATGCCCTCGAGCATGCCCAGGCCCGCCCGCAGGATCGGCACGACGATCGGGCGCGGTGCGGCCAGGTGCGTGCCCACCGTCGGGGCGACGGGCGTGGTGACCTTCACCTGCTCCACCCGCACGTCCCGGGTGGCCTCGTAGGCCAGGAGGGTGACGAGCTCGTCGACCAGGAGCCGGAACGTCGGTGACTCGGTGCGCTGGTCGCGCAGGACGGTGAGCTTGTGGGCGATCAGCGGATGGTCCGCGACGTGCAGGCGCATGCGCTGAATGTATCGCCCGGCGCGTGGGCGAGGAGGGACGGGCGACCCAGCCGTGCGAGACGGGTTGACATGATGAGCCCGTGGACCTCGCCCGCCCCTCGTCCTCCCGCCTCGTGAGCGACGACGTCGACGCCGCGATGGTCCGCGCCCTCGACCTCGCCCGCGACGCGCTGACCAGCGACGACGTCCCCGTGGGGGCGGTGGTCCTCGGCCCCGACGGCGCCGAGATCGGCAGCGGCCGCAACCGCCGCGAGGCCGACGGCGATCCCACCGCGCACGCCGAGATCCTCGCTCTGCGCCAGGCCGCGACCACGCTGGGCACCTGGCGGCTGGAGGGCTGCACGCTGGTGGTCACCCTCGAGCCGTGCACCATGTGCGCCGGCGCGATCGTCCTCGCTCGGGTCGGCCGGGTGGTGCTCGGGGCGTGGGACCCCAAGGCCGGTGCGACGGGCTCGGTGCGCGACGTCGTCCGCGACTCCCGGCTCAACCATCGTGTCGAGGTGGTCGCCGGGCTGCGCGAGGTGGAGGCAGCGGCGCTGCTGCGGGAGTTCTTCGCCGAGCGGCGGTAGTTCGCCAAGAGTCGAGCGGTGGTGTTGCGGCGTGCGCCACTCGAGGATCGTGCGGGGGTCGGCCGTCGGTGGGCACTGGCATCCCGGGCGCGGGCGACCAGGTCCCGGCACACTGGGAGCCGTGATCCGCCGTCGCCTCATCGTCCACGGGCTGGTCCACGGCGTGGGCTACCGCTACTCCTGCCAGCTGCAGGCCGAGCGTCTCGGCGTGCGCGGCTGGGCCGCCAACCGTGACGACGGCACCGTCGAGGTGGTCCTGGAGGGTGAGCCGGGTCCGGTGGCGGAGATGATGGCGTGGCTCGAGCGCGGCCCGCGCCACGCGGACGTGACGCGGGTGGAGGTCGGCGAGGAGACGCCGGAGGGGGCGGTCGGCTTCGACACCTTCTGAGCGCCGGCAGGACCCTTGTTACCGTCGGAGCGCGCCGTAGTCGATGACGGGATCGTCAGGTGCGCGACTGAACCGTCAGGGAGGACCACCAACCATGACCGAACCGCAGGAGATCGACTGGGACCCCCGGTCCGCGCCGGTGCTCAAGGATCAGATCGCCGCCTACGACGAGATGCGCGGGCGCTGCCCCGTCGCCCACAGCGAGTACGGCAACTGGTCCGTCTTCCGGCACGACGACGTCGTGCGGATCCTCGACGACCACGAGACGTTCAGCAACGTCGTCTCCACCCACCTGTCGGTGCCCAACGGCATGGACCCGCCCCAGCACACACCCTTCCGCGCGATCAACGACAAGTACTTCACCGCCGAGGCGATGGCGGCGTTCGAGCCCGCGTGCCGGGCCATCTCGCGCGAGCTGGTCGCCGCGTTGCCGCGCGGCGAGGTCGAGCTCATGGCCGACCTCGCCGAGGACTTCGCCAACCACATCCAGTGCGCCTTCATGGGGTGGCCGGACTCCCTGCGCGAGCCGCTGCGGCTGTGGACGGAGAGGAACCACCAGGCCACGCTCGCGATGGACCGGGCGGCGATGTCCGCCGTCGCGGTGGAGTTCGACGGCTACATCCGTGAGCAGCTCCAGGTGCGTCGCGCGGCCGGCGCCGGCGCCCCCGACGACAACACCACCCGGCTCCTCGCCGAGACCGTCGACGGCCGGCCGCTCAGCGACGAGGAGATCGTCTCCCTGGTGCGGAACTGGACCGTCGGCGAGCTGGGCACCATCGCCGCCTCGGTCGGCATCATTGCCCACCACCTCGCCGCGCACCCCGAGGTGCAGCAGCGGCTACGGGACGACCCGGCGTCGATCGAGCGCGCCACCGACGAGATTCTCCGCATGCACGCCCCGCTGATCGCGAACCGGCGCCGCACCACCAAGCCCGTGACGATTGCCGGGCGGGACATCCCCGAGGGCGAGCGCGTCATGGTCCTGTGGGCGTCCGCCAACCGCGACGAGACCGTTTTCGGGGACCCGGACGAGTTCCGGCTCGACCGTGACCCCGCGGAGAACCTGCTCTATGGCCGCGGTGTCCACGTGTGCCCGGGCGCGCCTCTGGCCCGGCTGGAGCTGCGGGTGCTGCTGGAGGAGCTGCTCGCCGGCCCCACGCGGATCGAGACGGTGGACGGCAAGGACCCCGAGAATGCCGCCTACCCGGGCAGCGGGTACTCCTGGCTGCCGCTGCGGATCAGCTGACCCCCGTTTTTACATGCGGCGAGATGTCATCTTCTCCCCGAGGTCAACGATCTCGCGGGGAGGAGATGACATGTCGTGGAGGAGATGACATCTCGGGGGGGGGGTGAGCGCCTAGGCGGGGGAGGTCAGGGCTGCCGCCAGGGCGGTGAGCGTCTCCGAGGTACCCGCCTCGACCTTGACCGTGGCCAGCTCGTCCCCGCGAGTGGCGCCGCGGTTGACGATCACGACCGGCTTGCCCGCCTTCGCGGCGTGCCGCACGAACCGCAGCCCGCTCATCACGGCCAACGACGAGCCGGCCACGAGCAGCGCCCCGCCGTCGTCCACCAGCTCGTACGCGGCGGCCACCCTGGCCTTGGGCACGTTCTCGCCGAAGTAGACGATGTTCGGCTTGAGCATCCCGCCGCACCGCTCGCACGCGGCCACCGCGAAGCCCTCGGTGGACCCGATGACGGCGTCCGCGTCGGGGGCGATCTCGACGTCGGCGACGGCGCGGACCCGCTCCGTGAACCCCGGGTTGAGCGCGCTGAGCCGCTCGTGCATCTGGGCGCGGGTGATCACCGTCCCGCAGCTCAGGCACACGACCTCGTTGTAGTGCCCGTGCAGGTCGATCACCCGCCGGGACCCGGCCGCCTGGTGGAGCAGGTCGACGTTCTGCGTGATGACCCCGACGACGACGCCGCCGGCCTCCAGCCGGGCCAGCGCCCGGTGCCCGGCGTTGGCCTCGGCCCGGCGCAGGTGGCGCCAGCCGATGTGGTTGCGGGCCCAGTAGTGCCGGCGGAAGCCTTCGTCGCCGACGAACTGCTGGTAGGTCATCGGGTTCCGCGGTGGGGAGTCCGGGCCGCGGTAGTCGGGGATGCCGGAGTCGGTGGAGATTCCCGCACCTGTGAGGACGGCGAGGCGCCGGCCCCGCAGTGCGGAGACGAGCTCCGCCGGCATGGCGGTGGGGTCGACGTCGGTGCGCCGGCCGCCGGCGCGCTCGGTCTCGGCTGCGGTCACCCGTCGAGGGTACGTGGCAAGGGCCCGGGTACGCGTTGGCCCGGGTACGCGTTCCGGTCAGTGGCCGCCGTGGTCGTCCATCGGCTGACCGGCCTGCGGTGGGCCGATCCGGTACGGGCGCATCATCTCGTTGTCCTCGTGCTCGAGGATGTGGCAGTGCCAGACGAACTGGCCGGCGGTCTCGAACCGCATCCGCACGCGGGTGACCTCCCCCGGGTAGGCGATGACGGTGTCCTTGAATCCCACCTCCCACGGCTCCCGCGGCCGGGGCTCTGACCCCGGTGCGACGGCGACCGTGCCGGCCGCCTCGTCGATCACGACCGGCTGGCGGTCGAGCACCTGGAAGGCGACCTCGTGGATGTGGATGGGGTGTGCGTCTCCGGTGGTGTTGTACAGCTCCCAGGTCTCGGTCGCCCCGAGCGTCGGTGTCTGGGTGGGCGCGTCGGCCCACTCCTCGGCCACCCAGCGGCCGTCCTCCTCGACGCGGCCGAGCAGGGCCTCGACGGGCGAGTCGTCGAAGTCCTGCGACATCATCTCGATCAGGGCGAGCTTGCGTACCGGGGCCGGGGGCAGCGGCGTGATCGCCGGCAGGACGAGGTGCTCGGGCGGTGTGGTCCGGTCCCGGCCAAGGGCGCGGCGCACCCGGATCTGCATGACCCGTCCGGTGGTCTCGGGGTCGGCAGCAGGGAAGTCGTCGCCCGGCTCGCCACCGCCGAACGGCTCGTCGGGGCCGAGGTTGCCGAGCACGTGGTTGCCCACGGGGACGGCGGTGAAGTCGACGACGACGTCGGCCCGCTCGGCGGGCGCGAGGAGCAACCGGCCGCGGTGAGCCCCGCTGAGGTCTACCGGGGCGGCGAGGAATCCGCCGTCGGATCCGATCTGCGCCACACGGACGCCGGGGATCTGGGAGAAGTCGAGGATGAGGAACCGGGAGTTGCAGCCGTTGAGCAGACGGAACCGGTACCTGCGCTGCTCGACGTCGAGGTAGGGCCAGGTGCGGCCGTTGACGATCAGGGTGTTGCCGAAGAACTCGGGGTTCCAGATCGGCGAGAGGTCGCTGTGCGGCAGGTACGCCCGCTCCTGCCCGTCGAAGAACGCGCGGGTGTCCGGGTAGAACAGCGACCCGTCGGCGTCGAAGGAGCGGTCCTGGATCACCAGCGGGATCTCGAGGTACCGCCGGTCCGACGCCGGGGGCTCGTGGCCCGGGGCCGGCCCGGGCAGCACCGCGCGCCGCCCGGTGCGGGCGTCGCGGACGGCGTCGTCGCCGTCGGGCCCGCCGCGGATGAGGTAGAAGCCGGCCGGGCCGGCGTAGACGTTCACCCGCGTCATGCCCAGGGTGTGGTCGTGGAACCACAGCGTGCGCGCGCGTCGGATATTGGGGTACTGCGCGGTGGCCGTGCCGGGCGCCCACGGCATGCCCATCGCGGCGGCCTTGCTGGCGAAGAAGTCGTACCAGGTGCCCACGCGCGCATGATCCGCAGGCACGTCGGTCGCGGTGGGCAGGAACCAGGCTTCCGGGTAGCCGTCGGACTCGTCACCCACGGCGCCCGCGCCGTGCAGGTGGGTGACCATCGGGACGGGGCCGCGGTAGGGGGCCGGGGTCTCCGCGAAGGCGGGTTCGGTGTCGCGCCCGCCCGTGCCGCCGGGCGGGTTGGCCCAGTGCAGCGTGGGGTCCACCGGCAGCAGGTGGGGCCGGAACCGGCCGCCGGCGTCGACCAGCTCGTTGACCCAGGTCACCCGCACCGGCCGGCCCCACTCGGCCTCGATCGTCAGGCTCGGTGCATGGTGGAGGGCCCGCTTCTGCCCGCCGCGCGCCACCGGTCCGTAGCCCCACAACGTGGTCGGCGGTAGGCCGGCCGGCAGCACCTGCTGCGCGAACTGCCGCATCGAGATCACGTAGTGGTCGATGCGCTTCCCGCCCTTCGTGCGCACGGTGCCGCTGCGCGGCATCGCCGGCGGGACGACCAGCGCGCTCGCGAACTTCGGGATCGATGCCGGGTCGAGCGTCCCGCCCGGCAGCACCGCCGTGGCGGGCACCTCCACGGCGACGGCGCGGCCGCCCACCGTGCTCAGCAGGAACAGGCCAAAACCGGCGCCCCCCGCCCGCAGGACGGAGCGGCGGCTCATCGTCGCGAGAGTATGCGTCTGAGGTGTGTCAGGCATGTGCCCTCCTCTGGCTCCGCAGCGCCGCGGTGTTCCCATGGTGCTCGGGTGCCGGCGCGCGTCAAGACCCCCACGCTGGTGACGCGGCCTCGCTCCGGCCGCGTGACCAGGCATGAGTGCGCCGATGGATACGCTTCCGGCATGCGCTGCGTGGTGGTGGGGGCCGGAGCCTGGGGCCTGCCGGCGGCGGCCGAGCTGGTCGGCCGCGGGCACGACGTCGTCCTGCTGGACCGGTACGGCGTGGGGAACCCACTGAGCTCGTCCTCCGGCCCGACGCGGCTGTGGCGCCTGACCCATCCCGACGCTGCCCGCGTCCGGCTTGGCCTGCGCAGCGTCGAGGCCATGGAGCGCCTGGCCGCCCGCAGCGGCCGGGAGGTCTTCCTGCGCCGCGGTCTGCTCTGGCGCGACGACGTCACCGTCCCGGCGGTCACCGCCGCGCTGGCGAGCGAGAGCGTCGCGCACGACCTCGTCGAGCCCGACGACGTCGCCCGGTTCTTCCCCGGCCTGCGCCCCGACGGGCGCCCGGCGGTGTGGCAGCAGGAGGCCGGGCCCGTCCTGGCCGCCGAGTCGCTGCGCGCACAGGCGGGTCTGTTCGACGCCGCGGGCGGCGAGCTCGTCACCGGTGCCGTGGTGGCCGAGGTGGTGCCACGCAGCCAGGGCGTGCGCGTGGTGTGCGAGGACGGCCGCACGTTCGACGCCGACACCGTGGTCCTCGCGCCCGGTCCCGGCGCCGGGCGGCTGCTCGCGGGCCTGGGGGTCGACCTGCCCCTGCGGCCACGCCTGGAGCAGGTGGTCCATGTCGGGGACCCGGCGGCGCCCCGCGCGGCGGACGACTTCCCGTGCCTGTTCGACGGACCCCGCGAGGCAGAGCCCGGGATCTACGCCATGCCGACACCCGGCGTGGGCTACAAGCTGGGCCTGGACCGGCCGGTGCGCGACCTGCGCCCGGGCGACCTGGACCGCACCCCGGACGCCGACCTCGTGGCCGAGACCGTCGCGCGGGTGCGTCGCGACCTCACCGCGCTCACCCCGAACGCCCTCGACGCGCAGGTGTGCTCCTGGACGCTCTCACCGGACGGGCGCTTCGTCCTCGACACCCTCCCGGGCGGCGTCGTCGTCGCGTGCGGGGACTCGGGGGAGGGCTTCAAGTTCTCCGCCCTGATGGGCACGGTGCTCGCCGACCTCGCCGAGGGGCGCACCCCGGACGACGACGTCGCGAGCTTCTCGTTGGCCCGCTTCGCCGACGGCACGGTCGTCAACGAGCACGTGCTGGGCCGCTGAGCCTCACCACAGCGCGGTCGCGTACGGGCGCGACCACAGGGCGACCTGCATGATCACCGACTTGCGCCAGGCCTCGTGCATGGCGTCGACGTCGGCCGCGGGGGTGTCCCCCTTGGCGAGGAAGTCCCGCACGGTGGCCGTGATGGGGTAGATCAGAGCGATGAGGTAGCGCAGCGGCACGTAGGGCACCGAGGTGACACCGTCGGTCTTGTTCTTCTTCTCCGGCGTGTGGCGCTCGGCAATCTCCTCCTGGTAGGCGAGCCAGACGTCGTCGTAGGGGCGGGCGCAGGTGTCGCGGATCCACTGGCCGAAGCGGCCGCGCACGCGTTCGAGGTAGGCGGTGACCGGTTCGCCCTCCGGGGTGGAGAAGTCGGCTAGCAGGTGCGGGTTGGCGCCGACGAAGCCGTACCAGACGTCGAGGACGTCTTCCACCTGGCCGCCGAGGACCTCACCCGCCCGGCGCAGGGCGGCCTCGTCCTCGGGGCCGAAGAGCACCGACCGCTTGAGCAGCTCGAGCTCCTCCCGGGTCACCGGTGAGGGCTTGACCTCGCCGTAGTCGTAGCCCGCGATCGTTGTCTCGCCCATGGTGTCCTCCCGCGTCGTCGCGACGCCCTCACGGTAATCGCGGCGCGCCGTCGGTGGAACGCCCGATCGGGGGGCACGGCTGAGCCGGGGCATCGGTGGAGCGTGACCGGTGCCACTGCGGGCCGGTTTGGGGAGGTCTCCGGCGGGCAGGTAGCATCGCACGGCGAGGTAGCGTGTCCGAGCGGCCTAAGGAGCACGCCTCGAAAGCGTGTGAGGTTAACAGCCTCCGTGGGTTCAAATCCCACCGCTACCGCCGAGCCGAACGGCCCGCACCCGGGATACCGGGCGCGGGCCGTTCGCTTGTCTCCGGCCCTCAGCGCCGCGACCGCCGCGGCACCAGCCACCCACCCAGCCCCAGCATCCCCAGCCCGGCCACGACCACGGTGAGCAGCCCTGCCCGCAGCCCGGCGGCGTCGGCGATGATGCCGACCACCGGTGGGGACAGCAGGAACCCGACCCGCAGCAGCCAGCTCACCACGGTCAGGCCCGCGCCCGCCGGCAGGCCGGGCAGCTCGTCGGCCGCGTGCATGGCGGCCGGCACGAGGGTGGCCACGCCCAGACCGGCCAGGGCGAACCCTGCGAGCGTGGTGCCCACCGTCGGCCACGCCAGTGCCAGCCCCATCCCCGCCGCGACGAGCACCCCGCCGGCGCGTACCACCGCAGCGGTGCCGAAGCGGTCGACGGCGCGGTCGCCGGTGAGCCGGCCGACCGTCATCGCGACCGACAGCGCCACGAAGCCCAAGCCAGCCGTGATGGCGTCGGCGCCGAGGTCGCCGGAGAGGTAGACGGCGGCCCAGGAGCTGCCCGCGTCCTCGACCAGGGCACCGCAGGCTGCGAGCACGCCCAGCACGGCCAGCGCCGCCACGGCGGCCCGTGGCACCCGGCCGGCCCACCGGCGCCAGCCGCGTGCAGCGGGGACGGGTGGCTCGATGACGGCGGAGGCGTTCGGGTCGGCAACGGTTGCCGGTACCCGCTCGGCGTCCTCCGGCCCAGGAAGCAGGAACCTGTACGCAACCAGCGCCACGGCGGCGAAGATCGCAGCCGCCACGGACAGGTGCGCCACCAGCGGCACCTGAAGACCCGCCGCGGCCGCACCCATCAGCCCGCCTGTGACGCTGCCGATGCTCCACACCCCGTGGAAGGAGTTGACGATCGAGCGCCCGTACAGCCGCTGCACCCGCAGCCCGTGCGCGTTCTGCGCGACGTCCACGAGGGCGTCCACCGCCCCGCCCATGAGGAGGACGACGGCGAGCAGCGCCGCCGTCGGCGCGAAGCCGATGCCCAGGATCGCCGCGGCGAGGAGCACGATGCCCAGCGCGGCGACGCGGGAGGAGCGGAACCGGCCGATGAGGGCCGCCGCGAAGAGGCCCCCGACGAGGGCACCGAGCGGGAAACCCGCCAGGACGGTGCCGTACGCGGCGTTGCTCAGGCCCAGCTCGGCCTTGATCTGCGGGTAGCGCGGGATGACGTTGGCGAACAGTGCCCCGTTGGTGAAGAACAGGGCGGCGACGGCGAGCCGCGCCTGTCGGGCCCGGTCGGGGACCGGGCTGTCGGAGACGGCACTCACCGGGCGTGCCCGGCGTGCCCCGGTTGCCCGGCGTGGCCCGGTTGCCCGGCGTGGCCCGCGACGTCCCGCGAGGCGGCGGCGCGGGCGGCGAGCAGGGCCTCGACGAACGCGGCCGCGGCGTCGTCGCCGTGGTGACCGATGTGGAGCCGCGCGACGGCCTTGACCGGTTCGCGGGCGTTGTCCATGGCCACCGGCCACCCCACCTGGGAGAGCCACGGGACGTCGTTCTCGCCGTCGCCCAGGCCGGCCACCTGGGAGGGCTCGATGCCGAGGCGGTGCAGGATCGCGGCCAGCGCCACCCACTTGTCGGCGCCCGCGGGGCCCAGCTCGAAGACGTTGTCCATCGAGCGCACGGCGCGGGGGAAGGCGGCGCGCACAGCGTCGTCGAGCTCGTCCAGGCGCTCGGTGGCGCCGAAGAGCATGGCCTTGGTGACGCCGTCGAGCGGCAGCTCGCGGAGCGGGACCTTGCGGGTGACGGAGTCCGGGTGGACGGCGACGAGGTAGTCGTAGGCGAGGCTGTCCTCGCCGACCACCATGTCCGTGGCGGTGAACACCAGCGGCTCGACGTCGGCGGCGAGGGCGAACGCGACGAGCGACTCGACGTCCTGGGCGGCCATGACGGCGGTGTGCAGCGGCTCGGCCTGCCGGGTGTCCACCGCGACGGCGCCGTTGGAGGCGATCACGTACCCGTCGATGCCGGCGGCGGTGAGGACCTCGACTGCGGCGTCGACGATGCGGCCGGTGACGACGATGGGCTCGACGCCCGCGGCGTCGAGCGCGGCCAGCGCGCGCAGCGTGCGGGGGCTCACCATGTGGTCGGCGCCGGCCAGGGTGCCGTCGACGTCGAACGCGATCGCGCGCACGTCGAGGAGCTCGGCGGGCAGGTGCATGCCCCCCACGGTAACCGGCGGCAGTCACTGCGCCGGGTGCCGGCGCCCACCCGCGCCGCAGGGTGCGCAACGTCACCGCGTGCCGCGGCGCAGGGCAGCGGGCCGTCGTCCCGACGTGCGGCAGCGGCCGGGCACGACAGAATCGGTCCATGTGGAGCGCGTATTGGACGACGGCGCCCGGCCGGGGCGAGCTCCGCACGGAGCCCGCTCGCGAGCCCGGGCCGGGGGAGGCGCTGGTGCGCACGCTGCGCTCCGGGATCAGCCGCGGCACCGAGCTGCTGGTGCACCGCGGCGAGGTCCCGCCGCAGGTCGCCGACACCATGCGCGCCCCGTTCCAGGCCGGTGACCTGCCCGGCCCGGTCAAGTACGGCTACCTCTCGGTCGGTCTCGTGGAGGCAGGGCCGGCCGACCTGGTGGGTCGCCGGGTGTTCTGCCTGTACCCGCACCAGGACCGTTATGTCGTCCCCGCCTCGGCGCTCACCCCCGTGCCCGACGGCGTCCCCACCGACCGCGCCGTCCTCGCCGGCACCGTGGAGACCGCCGTCAACGCGGTCTGGGACGCCGCACCTCGGCTGGGCGACCGGGTCGCCGTCGTCGGCGCCGGCATGGTCGGCGGCACGGTCGCCGCGCTGCTGCGGACCTTCCCCCTCGACCGGCTCCAGCTGGTCGACCCCAACCCCGCCCGTGCCGAGCTCGCGGCCGCCCTGGGCGTGACCTGGCGCCATCCGGACGACGCCGCCGACGGCTGCGACGTCGTCGTGCACTGCTCCGCCACCGAGGAAGGCCTGGGCCGGGGCCTCGAGCTGCTCGGCGACGAGGGCGAGCTGATCGAGCTGTCCTGGTACGGCACGCGCGAGCCCCGCGTCCCGCTCGGGGCCGGCTTCCACGCCCGCCGCCTGACGGTCCGAGCCAGCCAGGTAGGCGCCGTCGCCGTCGCGCGCCGGGCGCGCCGCACCCCCGCCGACCGGCTCGCGCTGGCGCTGCGCCTGCTCGCCGACCCGGCCTTCGACGCGTTCCTCACCGGCCGCTCCGCCTTCGCCGACCTGCCCGCCACGATGACCGCCCTGGCCGACGACCCGGCCGCACTGTGCCACCTGGTGACCTACCCCTGAGGAGCCGTATGTACCGCCTGACCGTGCGCGACCACATGATGGTGGCCCACTCCCTGCCGCACCCCGCCTTCGGACCGGCCCAGCAGCTGCACGGCGCCACGTTCGTCGTCGAGCTGACCTTCCTGCGCGCGGAGCTGGGGGAGGAGGCGATCGTCATCGACATCGGGGAGGCCACCACCCTGCTGCGCGAGGCGCTGGCGGATCTGGACTACTCCAACCTCGACGACCACCCCGACCTGGCCGGGGTGCTCACGACCACCGAGACGCTGGCGCGAGTGGTCGCCGATCGGGTAGCTGCCCGGCTGCCTGGCGGCCGCTACGCGGGCCTGGAGGTGACCTTGCGCGAGCACCCCGACGCCTGGGCCACGTACTCCCTCGACCTGTGACGCGCCTGGCGCTGGTCACCTGGACGGCTCGCGAGCCGTCCGGCGGCAACACCTTCAACCGCGAGCTGGTCGATGCGCTGCGCGCCGGGGGAGCGGACGTCACCATCCGCGCCGTGCCGGGCGAGTGGCCGACGGCGGCGCCTGCCGACCGTGCGGTGCTTGCCGCAGAGCTGGCCGCTGCGCGCGCCCGGGACGAGACGGTACTTGTCGACGCGATCGTGGCCTGCGGGGCGCCGGCCGAGGTGGGTGCGGCCGTCGCGGCCGGGACCACGGTGGCAGTGCTGCTGCACATGCTGCCCTCCGACGTCGCCGGGCTGGCCGTGGCGGAGCGGCAACGGCGGGCCGCGGCGGAGGCCGCCGCGCTGCGGGCGGCTTCGGTGGTGATCTGCCCGAGCAGCGCCGCGGCAGAGGACCTCGTGCGCCGCTACGGCGTGCGGGCGCACGTGGCCGCGCCGGGAACCCGGCCCGTACCGCCGGCCGCGGGGACCCGGCCGCCCGCACCGCCGGCCGTGGGAACCCGGCCGCCCGCACCGCCGGAGCTCATGGCGCTGGCCAACCTCGTCCCCGGCAAGGACCAAGTCACCCTGGTGCGTGCGCTGGCCCAGGTCCGCGACCTCGCCTGGACCGCGCGCCTCGTGGGCGCCACGGGCGTGGACCCCGCCTACACGGCGGTGGTGCGCGGCGAGATCGCGGCGGCGGGACTGACGGACCGGGTGACACTCACCGGGGCGAAGGTTGGTGCGGCGCTGGAGGCCGAGTGGGCACGCACGGACCTGCTCGTGCTGTCGTCCCGGTCGGAGACATTTGGTCTGGTAGTGCTCGAGGCGCTCGCCCACGGGGTGCCCGCCGTGGTGCCGGCGGGGACGGGAGCGGTCGAGGCGCTGGCGTCCGGCTCAGTGGGAGCGGGAGGTCTCAGCGGACGGGCGCCGGACGGGGCCGTGCCGCCGGGCCGGGCCGTGGCGACCGACCCAGCCGAGCCGCCGGGCCGGGCCGTGCCCCCGGGCGACCCCGACGCGCTCGCGGCCACGTTCCGGGAGTGGTTGACCTCGCCGCCCCTGCGTGACGCGTGGGCCGCCGCCGCTCGGGAGCGACGCGGCCGGCTGCCCGGCTGGGACGTCACAGCCGCGCAGGTCCTCGCGGCGCTGGCACAGCCAATGTGAGCCGGTGCGGCACGGGCTCCACCCCTCGGTCGAGCACCGGGCACGCCCACGGGCCAATGACATCTCCCGGAGAAGATGACTTCTCACTGAGAAGACGACATCTCCCGGAGAAGATGACATCTCGCGGGAAGGGGCGGGGGCGTGCGGGGCGGTGCGGGGTCAGGCGGCGCGGACCGCCGTGAGGTCGAACTCGGTGCAGATGTCGGGACCGAGCACGAACCGGCGCACCGGCGCCGAGAGCGCGTCGGCGAGGCGGTCCGAGCCCGTGAACCGGATGCCTGGCACGCCGTCGCCGATGAGCACAGGCGCCGTCGTGAGGAAGAGCCGGTCGAGCAGCCCGCCGGCGAGAAAGGCCGAGACCGTGCGGCCGCCGCCCTCGACGAGCACCCGTCCCAGCCCGCGGCGGTGCATCTCGGCGAGGACCTCCGCCGGTGCGAAGCCGTCCGGGCCGGCCATCAGCCGAACCACCTCTACGTGCGCCGCGAGCCCGGCCGGCACGGCGGTGCCCGCTGCCACGCACCACAGGGTGGGGGCGTCGGCCTCGCGCAGCAGGCGACTGTCGGCCGGGATGCGGCCCCGCGGGTCGAGCACCACCCGCACGGGCGACCTGCCGGGCACGTCCCGCACGGTCAGCCGTGGATCGTCCGCGACCACCGTGGCGGCGCCGACCACCACGGCGTCGACGAGGGCGCGCAGCCGGTGCAGGTGCTCACGGTCCTCGGAGCCGGTGACGAACTCGGCGTCGCCGGTGCGGGCGGCGATGAAGCCGTCGGCGCTCTGGCCGAGCTGGGCGATCGTCAGCCGGGCCCCGGTCGCCACGAGCGGTCCGTAGCGGTCGAGCAGGACGGCGTCGGGGCCGGACGCCCGGGCCGGCACGCGGCCCGCGGTCAGCTCGGTCCAGGTGTCCGTGGCCGGCACGGGGTCATGCCGCATCCTCAGGCGCTTGGTCGTGAGGTAGAAGGCGTTCTCCGGGCGGTCGGCCACCGGCAGGCTCTGCCGGGCGACAACCTCGATCCCCAGCTCGGTCAGCCGCTCGGTCTTGTCGGGGTTGGAGGACAGCAGCCGGATGCGGGTGGCCCCGAGGTCGCGCAGGATCGCCGCGGCGTCGGCGTAGTCTCGCGCGTCCGCCGGGTAGCCGAGCCGCAGGTTTGCGTCCACTGTGTCCACCCCGGAGTCCTGCAGTGCGTACGCGTGGAGCTTCGCGAGCAGGCCGATGCCCCGGCCTTCGTGGCCGCGCATGTAGACGAGCACCCCGCGGCCCTCGCGGCTGATCTCCCGTAGCGCCGCGTCGAGCTGCTCGCCGCAGTCGCAGCGGCGCGAGCCCAGTGCGTCCCCGGTCAGGCACTCGGAGTGCACCCGCACGAGAGGGGCGAGCTCGTCCAGCGTGCCCCCGGCGACGTCCCCCAGGACGAGAGCCACATGGCCGAGCCCGCCTGCGCCGTCGTAGCCGAGCATGCGGAACGTGCCGTGCTCGGTGGGCAGGGACGTGACGACCGCTCGGCTCGTGAGGGTCGTAACTTCCGCGTCAGTCATCCGCACAGATTGGCACACGCACCCGCGATGAGCAGCGCGATGACTGCTCGTGCCGCCTTGCCGGGCCAGGCAGCGCCCCTCCGCGCGCCGCAAGCCGGGCCAGGCAGCGCCCCTCCGCTGCTCAGTCCCGTGCGTAGCGGGCGACGAAGTTGCGCAGCACCCGGAACGGCATGTCCACCTGCGAGTCACGGCAGGCGCGCTCGACGGCCTCTTGCTCGCCGGGCGGGAAGTAGCCGGCGTCGCGGTAGATCTGGACACGCTCGAGCAGCCCCATGACGTCCAGCTCGGGGTGGAACTGGGTGCCGTAGAGGTTGTCCTTGATCCGGAACATCTGCACCGGGCAGGCCGCAGAGGTGGCGAGCAGCACGGCGCCCTCGGGCATCGAGGTCATGGCCTCCTTGTGGCCCACGAAGGCTTGGAACCGGCGCGGCATGCCGGCCAGGAGCGGGTCCGCGGCACCGTCGTCGGTCACCTCGATCCACGGGGCGCCGATGTTCTCGGCGTAGGTGCCGTCGATGGTCGCGCCCTGGTGCCGGCCGAGGGTACCGACCCCGTAGCAGGCGCCGAGGAAGGGATAGTCCTCGGCGACGACGACATCGAGCAGGCCGGCGAGCTCGGCCTCCACCCTTCGCTGGGTGTCGCTCTTGTGCTCAACCGGGATGGACCCCGTGTAGGGACTGCCGCCGACGAAGATGCCGGAGTAGTCGGCCAGCGACACCGGCGGCATCGGTGCCGAGTCCAGCCGCACGCGCACGAGGTCACGCTCGGTCAGGCCGCCGTAGCGCAGGAAGGCCCGGTACTCGCTGTCGGCGGCGGCGTCCTCGGGCCGCGTCGCCAGGAGCAGGAAGGGTCTCACCTGGGCAGGGTAGCCAGACCGGGCCGTCCGGGCGGGCCGGGACCGCCGTCCGGGACGACGGCGAGCGCCCGGCGGTAGAACCGGCTCACCGGCCGCTCCCGGCGACTACTGCGGCGGCGAGGAGCAGCCACAGCGCCGTCATCGCGTACCCCAGCGCCAGCCCGGCGAGCGCGAACCCCCGGCTGCCCCGGGCGCGGCCGGGCACTGCCCCTGCCATGGCCCGACCCGTCCCGGTCGCGGACCGACCGCGGCGCAGGGCCACATGACCGCACACCACTGCTGCCACGCCAAGGCCCGGGACGACGGCGAGCAGCCCCAGGGCGAGCGCGGCGACGGCCACCGGGTCCAGCGGCGCCTCGGCCGGCGGGGGAGCGACCGGCCCTCCGGGGGTGCTCTCGGGAGTGCTCTCCATCGGTGCCTCCTGCCGCCAGGATGACACGCGGCGCGGTCGGGGTCCGCGCCGTGGCTACTCTTGCCACCCGAGCCGGCCCCTCGATCACGTGGGCGCAGGGTGAACGAGCATCGGGAGGTCGCCGTGGGCGTAGAGGCAAGAAGATTCGCTGGCTGGAAGCTGCACGGCGACGGGCGGCACATCAGCCCCGGTACCGTCGTCGCCCCTGACGAGCGGCTGAGCTGGCCCGCCACCATCGGCATCGGCGCACAGCACGTGGTGGCCATGTTCGGGGCGACGTTCCTCGTCCCGCTCATCACCAACTTCGACCCCGCCACCACCTTGTTCTTCTCGGCGGTCGGCACCCTGCTCTTCCTCGTCATCACCGGCGGGCGGGTGCCGAGCTACCTCGGGTCGAGCTTCGCCTTCATCGCACCCATCGCCGCGGCATCCAACCTGTTCGGCCAATCCTCCGCGCTGGGCGGCATCATCTCCGTCGGCGTGCTACTCGCGATCGTCGGCCTGGTGGTCCACTTCGCCGGGGCGAAATGGATCGACATCGTCATGCCGCCCACCGTCACGGGGACGATCGTCGCGCTCATCGGTTTTAACCTGGCCCCAGAGGCGTGGAACAACGTCAAGCTCGCGCCGCTCACCGCAGTGGTGACCATCGCATCTATCGTCCTGATCACCGTGCTCTTCCGCGGCCTGGTCGGCCGGCTGTCGATCCTGCTCGGCGTCCTCATCGGCTACGCCACCGCCGCGATCCGCGGTGAGGTGGAGTTCGACGCCGTTCGCGACGCCCCCTGGTTCGGTCTGCCCGACTTCACCGCACCGACCTTCGAGCCCGCCACCCTGGGGCTGTTCCTGCCCGTGGTGCTCGTCCTGATCGCCGAGAACGTCGGCCACGTCAAGTCCGTCGCCGCGATGACGGGCCAGAACCTCGACGACGTCACCGGGCGGGCACTGTTCGCCGACGGGGTCGCCACCGTGCTCGCCGGCTCCGGCGGTGGCTCCGGCACCACGACCTACGCGGAGAACATCGGCGTCATGGCCGCGACCCGCGTCTACTCGTCCGCGGCGTACCTGGTGGCGGGCCTGGTGGCGTTCCTGCTGAGTATGTCGCCAAAGTTCGGCGCCGTCGTCGCGACGATCCCGGCCGGGGTGCTCGGTGGGGCCGCGACCGTGCTCTACGGGATGATCGGCATGCTGGGCGTGCGCATCTGGGTGCAGAACCGGGTGAACTTCTCTGACCCGGTCAACCTCAACACCGCCGCCATCGCCCTGGTGATCGGGATCGCGAACTTCACCTGGGTGGTCGGCGACATGCGCTTCGAGGGCATCGCGCTCGGCTCGGCCGCCGCGCTGCTGATCTATCACGTCATGCGCCAGATCGCGCGGGCCCGCGGCACGAGCCAGGAGGCTGCGTCCCCGGCGTCGGCGCCCGCGGGCACGGAGCTCGAGGAGGGCTCGTTGCGCCGCGAGCAGTGAGGAACCGAAGCCGGGGCTGAGCCGAAGCGGGGCAAGTGTCAGTTTGTTCCCTCTCGTTACATATCCCCAGATCACGGCGGCGCCGAGGGCAATGTCAGTGGTCGCGGATAGCGTCGTTTCATGGTCAAGGACGACGGCGTGAGCGGGGCGGGTGGCGCGGTGGCGTTGGCCTTTCCCTCGGTCCGCGTCGTGGAGTCCGGCGGCACGTTGATGGTGCACCTGTCGGTGCCCGAGGCGGCGTTGGGAACGGCGGCCGCTGAGGTCGCCGTGGACATGACCGAGCTGGTGCTTTCCGCGCCGTGGTGGGACCGGTACGAGGAGCTCGCCGCAGCGGCCGCGACAGCCAGCGCCGCGGTCAGCGACACCGCCGCGGCGAGCGGCCCGGCCGCCGCCTCCGACACCGTCGCGTTTACCGCCGAGTCTCCGTCCGCGGACGCATCCGCATCAGCGGACGCGGACGGGGCCGGCTGGTTCGCCGACCTCGACACCCGTTCGAGCGACGGCGACCCGGTAGCCGGCCACCGCTCCGGCCCGGGCGAGGCGTCCGCGCTGGGTCAGCCCGGCCCGGCCGCCGCGGGGCTCGACTTCGTCGCCAGTTCTGGCCCGGTTGTCGGCGATGACCTGGGCGCCGACAACGCCGACGCGGTGCCGGAGGGCCTAGAGGCGGAGGTGGAGGACCCGCCGGGGGTGCGTGAGGAGTGGGAGTCGGGGTACGGGCTGACGTCGGCGCCGGCGGTCTTCCTCGAACGCCTCGCCCCGGGTGGGCGGTTGGCCTCGGTGCTGGGCGGGATGTGCGTCGGTGACGCGGACGACGCCACGATCGTCGAGGCGATCGCCGGCGCGGAGCGGTTGGCGTCGTGGGCGATGGCCGTCCAGGCCCGCGCGGTGCGTGAGCTGACCGACCGGCGGGGCCCGACCTCCCTGGCCCTGACCAGTGCCGGCGCGGAGATCTCCGCCCGGTTGGGCATCACCGGTTACGCCGGGCAGGCCAAGGTCCACTTCGCTGCCGGGCTGGACCTGTTCCCCGAGGTCGCCGACGCCCTGACCACCGGCCGGATCGACAAACGCAAGGCCGACGTGCTCCTCAACCGTGAGGACGGGCTGTCCGTGGCCGACCACCGCAAGGTCGTCGCCGACATCCTCGGCGTGCCGATCCGCACCCACCTCCACCCCGACCACCCCACCACCGACACCGACACCGACACCGCCGGTGCCGGCGCCGGCGCCGGTGGCGGCGGCGACCAGCCGGATTCGGACACCGCCGACACCACCGCCACCCCTGACCAGGACGCCACACAGGCGGATGCGGTCACAGACGGCGACGCCATCGACACGGACACGGACACCGCCGACGCGGACGCCGCGGACGCCGATGCCGATGTCGATGCCGACGTGGAGGGTGCGGAGGCGGTGGCGGTGACGTTGGGGGTGGAGGACCTGACCGGGTCGCAGCTACGTGATCTTCTGCGTTGGGCGGCGGTGGATGCCGGTGGTGTCGACGCCGCGACCAAACGCCGGGAGAAGGCCTTCGCCGACCGCCATGTGCGGTTCGAGCCCGCCCCGGAGAACATGGCGTGGGTCTCGGCGTTCATCCGCGCCGACCAGGCCGGGGCCACCCGGATCTGTCTCGACGCCCTCGCCCACGCGGCCAAGGGCCCCAACGACCTCGACACCCGCACCCTGGACCAACGCCGCGCCGACGTCTTCACCGACCTGTTCACCACCGTGCTCACCCGCGGCGTCGACCTCGACGGCCACGAGCTCCCCACCTACCACGGGGTCAAACCCCAGATCCAGGTCACCATGGCCGCCCCCACCCTCCTGGGCCTGGACGACGAACCCGCCCAGCTCGGCGGGTACGGCCCCATCCCCGCCGACCTCGCCCGCGAGATCGCCCAGGACGGCACCTGGCGTGGCCTGTTCACCGACGCCACCGGCTGCTTCCGCGCCCTGGGGTCGAAGAAGTACCGCCCCGGCGCGGACCTGACCCGCCAGGTCATCGCCCGCGACATCCAATGCACCTTCCCCGGCTGCCGCCAACCCGCGTGGAAGGCCGACCTGGACCACATCGCGTCCTACGACCCCGCGATCGCCGAGCTGATCGAGCAGACCACCAAGATCCGCCTGCAGGCCCTGTGCCGGCGCCACCACAACCTCAAGACCAACAAATGGTGGACCGCCACCCGCGAGGAGACCACCGGCAACATCATCTGGACCGCCCTGACCGGGCACACCTACATCCGACCACCGCCCAAACCCCTCGGCAAACGCCTCCCCCCACCCAGCGACGACGACCCGCCCTACTAACACCGACCCGGGGCCACGGCCCCGGGTCGGGATTCTCCCGACTCCGTTCCCGCGGCGGTCGATCAGCAGCCGCGCAGGCCCGGGTCCGCACCCCCCGCCCACACCCCCGCCCCACCGTCCACACCCCCGCCCCGCCGTCCATCCACACCCAGCCCCGCGGTCCCCACCCCGCCGCCCGGCTACCGCTCCTAGGATCAGGCCATGTTCGACGAGGTCTTCTCGATGTTCGACCCCGGACTCAAACACCTGACCGACGAACGCGAACGCCAACGCCTCGAGATCGAACGACCCGGCGACGGCGCCCCACCCTTCGGCATCGACCTCGACGCCGGCATCGCCTACCTAGAAACCAAACCCGCACGAAAACCAGAAGCCAAGCCGGCACGAACACCCGACCCCCCGGTCACCCCCGAGGCATGACCCACAGCCCGTACCGCGTCGGGTGAGAACCGAGCTTCAGCGCAAGCAGTTACGCGGGCGCGCCCCCGGCCGACGCGACCGGCGTGCAGCCTTCCGGGGAGACGAGCGGCGTGGCCGGGTCGAGCGCGGCGATCTCCTCGGCCGGCAGCATCGACTCGTAGGTGGCGCCGAGGACGATGTCGATCGTCTCGTCGGTGCGGGAGCCGTCCAGAGTGACCACGGCACCAGGGAAGAGGCGCGCGACGGAGTTCCCGGCGGTCACGCCGAGCGGGCCGACGACGATCTGGACTGCGCCGGAGTACGTGCCTTGCGGCCAGTTCGCCTGCTGGTTCACAACCACACCCAGCTGGCCGAGGGAGGCCGCGGTCGCTCCGGCCAGGCCGCGGCGGTCGGTGCCGTTGTAGACGTTGGCGGTGACGTCCGGAAACGCCACCGGGGTGGCTCCCTCCGGCACGCAGGGCGTGACGAGGTCCTCCTCGGTGGGCGAGGCGCTGGTGAACTCTCGTGAGAACGGAGCCGGGAGCATGCCCGCCCACATCGCCGCGGCAATCAGCCCGATGACGAGCATGACGGCGATGAGTCCGCCGAAGATCACGGTCTGACGCTGCTGCAGCCGGCGCCGTCGGACGGCGCGCTGCTGCTCGGCATCGGGGGTGGCGGTGGCTGGCACAGGGGTCACCGTAGTGGAGCAAGGGGACCCGGCCGGGGCACGGCACTCCGGCGCACACCCGTGACGGGCGTGCCAGGCGCACTGTCCGCAAGAAGACGAACCACGTCGCGCGCAGGGTTTCGGGCACCCCAATTTTAGGGAGACCCCACACCCTCAGATGGGTCTTCGCTGACACAGGGCGTCCGCACGACGATGAGTCCACGCCATCAGGGGGTCCATCCATGAACGCGACCGCAACGTCGGCTCCACCGACGGTCCGGCTTACCGTGCAGCTGTTCCCGACGTCGTGGTCATGGACTTCCACCTGCCGGGGAGAGTTCCCAGGCATCGGAGGTCATGGCGCGTCCCATCCACAGCCCCCCTGCTTCCGGCATCGTGCAGGAGCAGTATGGCGGCGGATGAAACCGCGCGTACACGGCTTGCGCATCAGGTGACGACGAGAACTGGATGCGGCCCGCCGGCGGCCCGGTGCGCCGGCTCGGCGAGGGACTTGCGCAGGAAGGTGCCGACGACGTCGCCGGCCGCCCGCAGACCGCTGGTCCACCCCGAGTGGGGCTACCCGCTGGACACCTCCACCCACCTGCATGGCTCCGCATCGGTGCCGCAGTTCGACGGGTACGCCAACGACCTGACGCACGTGGGGTACAAGAAGTACTACCAGTACCCGAACTTCCAGCCGGCGCGCACGCTGGTATCACGACCACGCGGTGCACAACACCGCCCAGAACGCCTACTCCGGCCTCGCCGCGCAGTACCACCTGCACGACCCGGCCGAGCGGGAGCTGCTGCCCCAGGGCGACTTCGACGTGCCGCTGACCGTCACCGACGCGATGTTCGCACGCAACGGCAACCTCGCCTGGGACGACAACAGCCACTCCGGGCTGTGGGGCGACGTCATCCTCGTCAACGGCGCGCCCTGGCCGGTGATGAAGGTCCAACGGCGGGTCTACCGCTTCCGCATCCTCAACGCCTCGATCTCCCGCTCCTACAACTTCCGGCTCAGCACGCGCGACGCCGTCACCGTGGTCGCCACCGACGGTGGCCTGCTGCCCGTGACGAAGCAGGTGACGTCCTGGCGGCACGCCGGGGCGGAGCGGTACGAGGTCCTCATCGACTTCTCCAAGTACAAGGCCGGCACCAGCGTCGAGCTGCAGAACACCTCGAACAAGAACAACGTCGACTACGACTACACCGGCAAGATCATGCGGTTCGACGTCACGGAAACGCCCGTCACCATCACCCGGCCCGACGGCAGCCCCGACCCCACCTGGAACCGCGTCCCCACCACCCTGGTGAGCAGCGACGTCATGGCGCTGAAGGCGTCGCAGGCCAAGAAGACCCGGCGGATGCGGTTGAAGAAGAACGACGCCGGCATCTGGACCCTCGGTGACCACAGCTGGCAGGAGATCGTCGACAGCGGCTTCACCAAGAACGTCGCCAACCCCGCCCTGGACGACGTGGAGATCTGGGAGTTCGAGAACAGCTCGGGCGGCTGGTTCCACCCCGTCCACGTCCACCTCGTCGACTTCCAGATCCTGGCCCGCAACGGCAGGGCTCCCTTCGAGTACGAGAAGGGCCCCAAGGACGTGGTGTACGTCGGCGAGGGCGAGACGGTGAAGGTGCTCATGAAGTTCGGCCCGCACCGGGGCCGGTACATGATCCACTGCCACAACCTGCCGCACGAGGACCACGACATGATGACCCAGTTCATCGTGGGGATGGCGCCAGGGGAGCCGGACGTGAACGACCCCATCGAGGCCGCGCCGTGCATCGACGACGGCGACACCTCGCAGGACGACGACTAGTGCAGCGCACCGCCCCGGCGCCCTCCGTCACCGCCCCATGGCGGAGGGTGCCGCTCACGGTGGCGGCGGCCACCGTGGTGGTCCTGGCGCTGCTCGTGCGCCAGTTCGCGGTCACCTGGTACCCGGTGGTCTCGGACAGCATGGCGCCGACCGTGCCCACCGGGTCCCACGTGGTGGTGGACAAGCTCGGCTGGCGCCTGGACGGTCTGCAGCACGGTGACGTCGTCGTCCTCACCAGCCCCGCGGACGGCACGCTGCTGGTCAAGCGAGTCGTCGGCCGCGCCGGGGACGAGGTCCGCATCGACGACGCGATCCTGGTCGTGAACGACAGGCCGGTTGAAGAGCCGTACGTCGACCACTCCCGCATCGACGCCACCTTCTTCGGGCCCGTCACCGTCCCGGCCGACCACGTGTTCGTCATCGGCGACAACCGGTTCGGCTCCATCGACTCCCGTGTGTTCGGCCCCGTGCCCGTGCCGGACGTCGTCGGCCGCGTCATCACCGACCTCGGCTGAGCACCGGCCCCACAGAGAGCCCCGCAGAGAGAAGAAACCGTGCCCGTCAGGATCTTGCGCCTGCTCCTCGTGCTCGGTGCGCTGCTGGTACTGCCCACTGTGCCGGCCGCCGCGCACGACGAGCTCGTCTCCACTACCCCGGCCGACCGGGCCACGGTGGACGTGCCGCCCGGCGAGCTGCAGCTCGTCTTCAGCCAGCCCGTGCTGGCCGTCGGCACGCAAGTGGTGGTCGAGGACCCCGACGGGAACCTGATCGGGACCGGTGAGCCGCAGGTCGCCGGTGACCAGGTGGTCGTGCCGCTGCCGGACGCCCTGCCCCCGGGGGAGTACCGCGTGCGCTGGCGGGTCACCTCGGGTGACGGGCACCCGGTCACGGGGGACTTGCGGTTCGCTGCTACGGCCGGGACGACGGCGGTCGCCGCACCTCCCGTGGCCCCAGCGCCCGTGACCGCCGCGCCCGCGCCGTCGGACATGAAGGTGCCGGCCCCTGGTGTGGCGGCCTCGACGGCAGCGGCCGAGCCCGCGTCGGACTCGGCCGCCGTACGCACCGTGGAGGGGGCGGCCTCGGCCTCCGCGGCGAAAACGGTCGACGCCGTGACGTCCGGCCCGTCCTGGCAGCTGCTCGCCGTCGTGGGCGGGTGCGCGCTCGTCGCGGTGCTCGCGGTGGCCGTGCTCGCCGCTGGCAGCCGGACACCGGAGCGTGTGGCCGCTCGCGCGGACCGGCGGCCCCCGCGAACCGAGGGCTAGCGGACCGCACCCGCGGCGCACCGAGGGGCTAGCTGACCGGCTGCCCTGCGTCGTCGAGCTCGAGGATGCGCGCGTGCAGCACCAGTCGCTGCTGCAGGGCCGCGCGCAAGGCGCGGTGGAGGCCGTCCTCGAGGTAGAGGGTGCCGCGCCACGACACCACGTGGGCGAAGAGGTCGCCGTAGAACGTGGAGTCGGAGGACAGCAGCGACCGCAGGTCGAGCTGGCTCTTGGTGGTCACCAGCTGGTCGAGCCGCACCTGACGCGGGGGGATTCCGGCCCAGTCCCGCGGCGTGGTGATGCCGTGCTCGGGGTAGGGGCGTGAGTCGCCCACGGCCTTGAACATCACGGCGACGATCCTATGCTGGCGCTGCACGCGCGACGGGGAGGCGCGGCCAGGTTCGCGGAGCCCAGAGCCGGGTATCTGGGGAAACTGCCGGTCCCTGGGCAACTGCCGCTCCCTGCGGACTGCCGAAAGCCCGGGAGCTGTCCGGTGCCCGTGGGCCGGGCACCGGACAGCAGCCTCACATCACCCGGATGAAGGTCGGGTTGGCGCGGTAGAGCGGCGTCTCGGCCAACGAGGTGCCGGGGTTCCGAGCCGCGATGTGGTTGCCGTTGCCGGTGTAGATGCCGACGTGCCCGGGCCACCAGACAAGGTCACCGGGCGCGGCCTCGGACGCGGAGACCACCGTGCCGGCGCCGCTCTGGGCGCCGGAGGACCGGGGGAGCGTGACGCCGAAGTGGGCGAAGACGTAGCTGGTGAAGCCCGAGCAGTCAAAGCCGGCCGGGGTGGCGCCGCCGTACACGTACGGGGTGCCCACGAACTGGCGGGCGTAGTTGACTACCGCGCTCGAGGAGGCGGACGGCGCCGGTGCTGCCGCGGCGGGGGCGGCGGCCGGGGCTGCGGCGGGCGCGGCTGCGGCAGCCGCCTCAGGGGCGGCCGCTGACGCCAAGGTGGCGCGCTCCCCGGAGCGCGACGCCGCGTGCGTGCCCCGGTTGACCGCGAGCACCGGCTCCGGCTCCGGCTCCGGGGGCGGCGGCGGGGGCGGGGGTGTGGCGACGGCGTCGACGGACGCCACACTCCAGGTCAGGTCCGCGGGCACCGTGACCGTGGGGGTGGAGACCCTGACGGCGGTGGCATCCGCAGCGGCGAAGATGTCGGCCTTGACGGGTGCCGGCTCCGCCTCGGCGGTCCCCGCTGCGAGGGTGAGGATCAGACCCGAGGCGGCGGCAACGGCGATGCTGCGTCGGGCGGTGCTGCTCGTGCTGGTCGTGCTGCTGGTCTTGGCGAACGAGGACGTGGAGGGTTGGCGCACCGTTTCAGGGCGCGCATCAGTGCAGTTCGTCACGGAGGGCCTCTCCTGCCGCCTTCGGGGTGAGCTGTCGGGTTCGGGTGGGAGAACACCCGGTGCGCCGCCATGGCCGCACTTCACCCCAAGGTCCTGGTTGTCCAGGACCGGAAAACGATGGGTCCCCCGTCCCTGCCACGTGTCCGTGGGCCCCGGGTGGGTGGCAGGGTTCGGCGTCCCGCCCGGAGGCTTCCGGAATGGGAAATCCGGAAAGCGAGTGTGACGCTACCCGCATCCGGGCGTCTATGTCACGTTTTGGTCACGGCGTTGTGGGGGGCGGCGGATCCGCGGATTCCCGGGGAAAACGGCATGTAATTGCAGCCGGAAAAGCGCATGGCCCCGTCCTGAAGACGGGGCCATGCGCTGCGAGCCTGTTGCGCGCGTCAGAGCTGGCTGACGTCCTTCGCGCCGTGCTGCTGGAGCCACGCGAGCGGCTCGATGGTCGAGTCGTCGGCGAGATGCACCTCGAAGTGCAGGTGGTTGCCGGTGGAGTTGCCGTTCGAGCCGACCCCGCCGATGACCTCGCCGGCCGCAACCTTCTGGCCGGCGGAGACGTACACGCCGTCGTTGTACATGTGGACGTACCAGGTGTAGAAGGTCTCGCCGCCGATGTTGTGCTCGATGACGACCAGGTTGCTCGAACGGCCGTCCTTGCCGGCGCCGGCGTGCACGACGGTGCCCGCAGCCGCGGCGTGGATCGGCGTGTTCCGCGGGGCGGCGAAGTCGGTCCCGAGGTGGTACGAGTAGGCGGCGCCCCGGCCGAGCGGGTCGTTGCGACCGCCGTAGCCGGAGGTGTTCCGGAAGGTGCCGGCGGGGAGGGGCACGACGACCTGGCGGGCGGCGTCCGCCGCCGCCTTCTCGGCAGCGGCTTTCTCCTCGGCGGCCTTCTTGGCGGCAGCCTCGGCCTCGGCCTTCTCGAGGGCCTCGCGCTCGGCGGCCCGGGAGGCGGCGGCCGCCGCCTCGGCGCGGGCGATGGCGACGGGGTCCTCGGTGAGGGTCTCCGGCGTCGCAACGGCGACCGCGTTCGCGTCCAGCGGCGCGAGCACGTTCTTCTCGGTGCCTACGGTGGCCGCAGCGGCGTGGTCGACGTACTGGGCCACACCGGTGATCGGTGCGACGAGCGCAAGAGCTCCGAGGACACCGAGCATCGTGGAGCGCGGGGTGAGCCGCGAGTGCACGGCGGTCGCCCCCTCGGCCAGGCGCAGGTCGCGGCGGCGGGGCTGCTGGCCGGCGGTGGAGAAGACCACGGTCGGGGCGTCGTCGCCCGTGTCCGCGTCGGCGGGCCTCCGGGCGAGCTGGCTCGCGAAAGCCTGGAGGGAGCGCAGCTTGGGCTCGTGGGCCCGCTGGGCTTTACGGATCTCGCGACGGGTCAGTGGCGCCGACTGGGGCTGGGTACGGCTCGACATGGGTTGGGGGCCTCCACGGGAGGATCTCGCCCCTTAGGGGGGCTGGTTTGCCCCACGTAGGGGCCGGTCGGGGCGGGTCTCAACCTCGGGGTTTATGAGGGACGCCGTCCTGGAATGTCACAGAACGATAACGAGGTGTTTATCGGAGGGTCTACCCCCTGTGGATGTGGGGCCTGTCACGTGAGCGTGTCGCTCTGGCGCGGCGGGGCCTTGCGTGCCGCGCGGCGGGGTGGGCATGCGCTCCCGACGGGGCCGCGGCCGGGGCGCCGCGACGGCCTGTTACGCCGCTTCCGGAACTGCCTCGTCACGGCCATGCGCCGCGTCGTGCTGCCGGGCCCTGCTGGAGGGCCGGTGGGACGGCGAAGGGCCTCTGACCGGGGCTATCGCGGGTCAGAGGCCCTTCGGCACTGGCGGAGGATGGGGGATTCGAACCCCCGAGGGCTTGCACCCAACACGCTTTCCAAGCGTGCGCCATAGGCCACTAGGCGAATCCTCCTGGGAAAGACGCCTCGCGGCGGACTTTCGAGTTTCGAGGATACCCGACGGTCCCCACGGCCTCGACCACCAAGGCACACGTTCGGCGCGTGCTCTTGGTCACCAGGAGGTGTCCGTGTCCGTGGCGCAGGCTCGCCGTTCGTCCGTGGCGCGGCTCGCCGGTTGCCTCATCATGCGGGCGCGGCCACCTCGGTCACATGCGTCCATGCTGCCCGGACGGGTCGGTTAGACTGAAGGCCGACCCCTCGTGCGGCGTCATCTTGCCGAACTCCCCCAGGGCCGGAAGGCAGCAAGGGTAGGTGAGCTCTGGCGGGTGCGCGGGGGGTCCCTTTGTGCCCATCCACCGGCCCGGCCAGCGCGTGTGCCACGTGTCGGTGCCCCCAGCTAGGGTCAGATTTGTGACGACAGCCCTGTACCGCCGCTACCGGCCGGAGACCTTCCAAGAGGTCATCGGTCAGGAGCACGTGACCGAGCCGCTGATGGCCGCGCTACGTGCGGACAGGGTGACCCACGCCTACCTCTTCTCCGGGCCACGCGGCTGCGGCAAGACCACCTCCGCCCGCATCCTCGCGCGCTGCCTGAACTGCGCCGAGGGTCCGACCGACACCCCCTGCGGCACCTGCGACTCCTGCGTCGAGCTGGCCCGCGGCGGTACCGGCTCCCTCGATGTGGTCGAGATCGACGCCGCGAGCCACAACGGTGTCGACGACGCTCGTGAGCTGCGCGAGCGTGCCAGCTTCGCCCCCGCGCGGGACCGGTTCAAGATCTTCATCCTCGACGAGGCGCACATGGTGACGCCGCAGGGCTTCAACGCCTTGCTCAAGCTCGTCGAAGAGCCGCCGTCCCACGTGAAGTTCATCTTCGCGACGACGGAGCCCGACAAGGTCATCGGGACCATCCGGTCGCGTACCCACCACTACCCGTTCCGCCTGGTGCCGCCCGAGAACTTGCTCGCGTACCTCGAGCAGCTGTGCGCCAGCGAGGGCGTGCGGGTCGGCGGCGGGGTGCTGCCGATGGTCGTGCGCGCCGGCGGTGGATCGGTGCGCGACACCCTCTCGGTGCTCGACCAGCTCATCGCCGGCGCGCAGGACGGCGTGCTGGACTACGACCGCGCGGTCGCCCTGCTCGGGTACACCGACGCGGCGCTGCTCGACGACGTCGTCGACGCCGTCGCCGCGCGAGACGGCGCAAGCCTGTTCCGGGTGGTCGACCGGGTGATCGGATCCGGGCACGACCCGCGTAGGTTCGTCGAGGATCTTTTGCAGCGGCTGCGTGACCTCGTCGTCATCGCCTTGGCCGGTGAGCACGCGGCGGCCGCGCTGCGTGGCGTGCCTGCCGACCAGCTCGACCGGATGCGCGCCCAGGCCCAGCACCTGGGGGCAGGCCAGGTCACCCGGGCGGCGGACCTGGTCAATGCCGCTCTCACCGAGATGACCGGGGCCACCTCCCCGCGCCTGCAGCTGGAGCTGCTGTGCGCGCGGATCCTGCTGCCCGGCGCCGACGATGCCGATGCTGGCTACGGCGCCCGCCTGGACCGTCTCGAGCAGCAGGTCACGAGCGGGGTGTCGGTCCCCCCGGTGGCAGCCGCGGTTCCCGCGTCGATGACCCCGGCGCCCTCACCTGCCGCGTCGTCCGCGGCCGCAGCCCCTGCCGCGTCCGCGGTCCCCGTGACCGCCCTCGCAGAGTCGGCCGCCCCTGCGGCCGCACCTGCGCCCTCCGGTGCCGTTCCGACGGCTGGCGCTAGCCCCGTCCAGGGCGGCCCCACATCGGCCCCGGCCTCTTCCCGGCCCGCTGCTCAGGGAGCGCCGCAGGGCGGCCGGCCCGGCGCTGCCCGCCCGCCCGCCGCGACCCCCACCGCAGGACCCACCAGTCGCCCCGACGCGCCCCAGCGTCAGGCCGGTGCTCCCGGTGCTCCCGGTGCTGCTGGAGCCGCCGGTGCTGCCCCCGGTGCCTCGGCTGCCGCGACCGCGCAGGCCCCGGCCCGCTCGGAGGACTCCGGTGCGGATGCGGAGATGGTGCGCAACCGCTGGTCCGAGGTCGTCGCCACGCTGGCGCGGATGAAGCGCGCCACGTGGACGCTGGTGTCGCAGAACGCGCACGTGGGCGAACTCTCCGGCGGGGTCCTGCGACTGGTGTTCAGCACCCCGGGCCTGGCCACCGCCTTCCGGAACGGCTCGCACGCGGGCGCCGTCCAGCAGGCCCTCGCCGAGACCCTCGGGGTCCGGGCCCGCATCGAGGCCGTCTCCAGCGACGGTGCCGGTGGGCCCGCCCTGGCCGGCCGGGCCGCGCCCGCGGGTCCGGGCACAGTGCCGGGCGGCACCGCCACGCCGGGCAGCGTCCCGACCGCCGTCACCCCGCCGAGCGCGGTCACCAACGCCCGGGCGAGCTGG
Organism: Georgenia yuyongxinii; assembly: GCF_006352065.1. Taxonomy (NCBI): domain Bacteria; kingdom Bacillati; phylum Actinomycetota; class Actinomycetes; order Allobogoriellales; family Allobogoriellaceae; genus Georgenia; species Georgenia yuyongxinii. Next base: position 421,614 of record NZ_CP040915.1, read on the forward strand.
GCGTCGCCGCCCTCGGCCGGATCTGCGACGCCGCCCAGCGCCGGCTCCCCGGCCGACGCCGGACCGCCGTCGCGGCCCGCGCCGTCCGCCGGTGACGCCGCCACGCGCCATGGTCGTACCGGTGCCGCCGCCACGCGTCCTGGTCGTACCGGTGGCCCTGCGGCTGCGGGGCAGCCCGCACCCGAGGACGACTACCCCCTCCCGCCCGAGCCCACCGACGACGACCCCGGCCCCGCCGCCGGCTTCGATGACGCTCCGGCCGTCGCGTTCACCGGCGCCGGGTCCGGGTCCGCTGCCGCCTCGGCCGAGCTTGGCTCGGCCCCCACGGCTCCTTTCGGGTCCGCACCGTCGGCCCCGACCGTGCCCGTACCCCGCCCCACGGTCTCCCCGGCCGACGACGTCGCCTCCTTGGACGACCCCGACGCCGAGGGGTCCGGCATGGTCGGCGCGCCCCTGGTGGCCAAGGTCCTGGGGGGCACCGTGATCGAGGAGCTCACCGTGCCGCCCCAGGGGGCGATGTAGGTGGCCGGCATCTACGAGGGTGCCGTCCAGGACCTCATCGACGAGCTCGGCCGCCTTCCGGGCGTGGGGCCCAAGAGCGCCCAGCGCATCGCGTTCCACATCCTCTCCGCCGAGGCGGAGGACGTCGCCCGCCTCGTCAACGCCCTGACCCAGGTCAAGGAACGCGTCCGCTTCTGCGAGGTCTGCGGCAACGTCTCCGAGGGGCCGCGCTGCCGCATCTGCGAGGACCCGCGCCGCAACCCCACCGTGCTCTGCGTGGTCGAGGAGGCGAAGGACGTCGTCGCGATCGAACGTACGCGTGAGTTCCGCGGCCGCTATCACGTGCTCGGTGGGGCCATCAATCCCATCGACGGCGTCGGCCCGGACGATCTGCGCATCCGCGAGCTCATGACGCGTCTGGCCGACGGCGTGGTCGAGGAGGTCATCCTGGCCACCGACCCGAACATCGAGGGGGAGGCCACTGCCACCTACCTCGCCCGGATGCTGCGCGGGGTGGGCGTCGCCGTCTCCCGGCTCGCCTCCGGCCTGCCGGTCGGCGGCGACCTCGAGTACGCGGACGAGGTCACCCTCGGCCGAGCCTTCGAGGGCCGCCGCCGCGTCGAGTCCTGACCACCCGCACCGGAGCCCGCAGCGTCGGCGCGGGCGGTCGACTGCGGAGGCACACCCGGCCGTCGTGATGAGATACGCGGGTGCCACCCGAGATCGATGCCCTCGCCATCCTCCTCCTCGTCGTCGCGGGACTCACGGCAGGCTGGGTCGACGCCGTCGTCGGCGGGGGTGGCCTGATCCAGCTGCCCGCGCTGCTGCTCATGCCGGGCGTGAGCCCGCTGCAGGCGCTCGCCACGAACAAGGTCGGGTCGATCATGGGCACGTCGACCAGTGCCATCACCTACTACCGCCTGGTGGGCCCAGACCTCCGCACGGCAGCTCCCATGGCCGCCGCCGCCTTCGTCGCGGCGATCGGCGGCGCCGCCGTGGCCAGCCGCATCCCCGCCGAGGCCTTCACGCCGATCATCCTGCTCGCGTGCTTGGCGGTCGCCACCTGGACCCTGGCGCGGCCCAAGGTCGGCCGCACCACCGAGCTGCGCTGGGAAGGGCACCGGCACGTCGGCGCAGCCCTAGGGCTCGGCCTGGTCATCGGCGCCTACGACGGCGTGCTCGGCCCGGGCACCGGCAGCTTCCTCGTGATCGCCCTGGTCGGGGTGCTCGGCTACGCGTTCCTGCCCGCCTCAGCAATCGCGAAGATCGTCAACTTCGCCACCAACCTCGGCGCCCTGGTCTTCTTCGTGCCGCACGGCGCGGTCATCTGGTCGCTCGGCCTGATCGTCGGGGCGGCCAACCTCGTCGGGGCCTACACCGGCGCCCGTATGGCCGTGGCTCGCGGCAGCGCCTTCGTCCGTGTGATCTTCGTCGTGGTCGTCGGTGCCCTCGTCGTCCGTCTGGGGTGGCAGACCGCCCAGCAGTACTGGTTCTGAGCCCCGCACGACGCCGGCGACCCTTGCTCGTGCGCGTCCCGCGCCGTCCATCATCCGGATCCGCCGGTGACCGGAGCGTGAGACGCACCTAGAATGGCTCGGGTCAGCCGCCGGCGGCACCCCCGCGCCGCCGCGCACCCCCCTCTCCCGGAGCAATCCTGTGGCCCTCGTCGTGCAGAAGTTCGGCGGCTCGTCCGTCGCCGACGCCGCCAGCATCCAGCGCGTCGCCCGCCGGGTCGTCGAGACCAAGGAGGCCGGCAACGACGTCGTCGTCGTGGTCTCCGCGATGGGCGACACCACCGACGAGCTGCTCGACCTCGCCGGCCAGATCACCGAGGACGCCCCCGCGCGGGAGATGGACATCCTCCTCACGGCCGGTGAGCGCATCTCCATGGCGCTGCTCGCGATGGCCATCCACGAGCAGGGCGCCCGGGCCCGGTCCTACACCGGTCAGCAGGCCGGCCTGCGCACGGACACCCGGTACGGCAAGGCCTCCATCGTGGGGGTCGTCCCCGAGCGGATCGTCCGCGCGATCAAGGACGGCCAGGTCGCCATCGTGGCCGGCTTCCAGGGCGTCAACGAGCACAACGACGTCACCACCCTGGGCCGCGGCGGCTCCGACACCACCGCCGTCGCACTCGCCGCCGCCCTGGACGCCGACGTCTGCGAGATCTACACCGATGTCGACGGCCTCTTCACGGCCGATCCCCGCATCGTCCCGAACGCCCGGCGCGTGCAGCGCATCACCTACGAGGAGACCCTCGAGCTGGCCGCCCACGGCGCGAAGATCCTGCACCTGCGCGCCGTCGAGTTCGCCCGCCGCTACAACGTCCCGCTGCACGTCCGCTCGTCGTTCTCCAACAAGCAAGGCACCTGGGTCGCCGACGCACACGTCGGTGACCAGGAGGAGGAAGCCATGGAAGACCCGATCATCTCCGGCGTCGCGCACGACCGCAGCCAGGGCAAGATCACCGTCGTCGGCGTGCCGGACGTCCCGGGCACCGCCGCGCACCTGTTCGAGGTGGTGGCCGCCGCCGACGCGAACATCGACATGATCGTGCAGAACGTCTCCTCCCAGGCCACCGGCCTTACGGACATCTCCTTCACGCTGCCCGAGGCGGACGGCCCAGCCACCCTGAAGGCGATCGAGGGCGCCCGCGACCGCCTGCAGTACGACGAGCTGCGCTACGACGACCAGATCGGCAAGCTCTCGCTGGTCGGCGCCGGCATGCGCACCCACCCGGGCGTGTCCGCCAAGCTGTTCGGCGCGCTGTCGGCCGCCGGCATCAACATCGAGATGATCTCGACCTCGGAGATCCGCATCTCCGTGGTCACCCGCGCGCAGGACCTCGACGCCGCTGTCCGTGCCGTGCACACCGCATTCGACCTCGACGCTGAAGAGACCGAGGCCGTTGTCTACGGAGGGACCGGACGATGACCACCACCGCATCTGACCAGCAGGCACCCGCTACCCCGGGCCTGACCGTCGCCGTCGTCGGCGCGACCGGACAGGTGGGTGGCGTCATGCTCACGCTCCTCGAGGAGCGTGACTTCCCGGCCACCGCGGTGCGCTTCTTCTCCTCCGCCCGGTCGGCGGGCAAGACGCTGCCGTTCCGGGGCGCGCAGGTCGTGGTCGAGGACGTCGCGACGGCGGACCTCGCCGGCATCGACATCGCGATCTTCTCCGCCGGCGGCGCCGCGTCGAAGGAGTACGCCCCCAAGTTCGCCGCCGCCGGCGCCGTTGTCGTGGACAACTCCTCCGCGTGGCGCAAGGACCCCGAGGTGCCCCTGGTGGTCTCCGAGGTCAACCCGCACGCCATGGCGAACCGCCCCAAGGGCATCATCGCCAACCCGAACTGCACCACCATGGCCGCGATGCCGATCCTGAAGGTGCTCGACGCCGAGGCCGGCCTGGAGCGCCTGGTCGTCTCGACCTACCAGGCCGTCTCCGGTTCTGGCGTGGCCGGCGTGCAGGAGCTCGAGGGTCAGGTGCGCGCCGCCGTCGAGCAGGACTTCGCCAAGCTGGCCCTGGACGGCTCGGCCATCACGCTGCCCGAGCCGGTCAAGTACGTCGCGCCCATCGCGTTCGACGTCGTCGCCCTGGCCGGGGCGCTCGTCGACGACGGCTCCGGGGAGACCGACGAGGAGCAGAAGCTGCGCGACGAGTCCCGCAAGATCCTCGAGCTGCCCGAGCTCGCCGTGGCCGGCACCTGCGTGCGGGTGCCGGTGTTCACCGGTCACGCGCTGTCCATCAATGCCGAGTTCGCCCATCCGCTCTCCCCGGAGCGCGCCCGCGAGCTGCTCGCCGACGCGCCGGGGGTGGAGCTGTCCGACGTGCCGACGCCGCTGCAGGCCGCCGGCGCGGACCCGAGCTTCGTGGGGCGCCTCCGCACCGACCAGTCCGTGCCCGGCGGGCGCGGCCTGGCGATGTTCGTCGCCAACGACAACCTGCGCAAGGGTGCGGCGCTGAACACCGTCCAGATCGCCGAGCTGCTCGCGAAGGAGCTCGTCCCCGCCTGAGCCAATATCGCCGAGATGTCATCCTCTCGGTGAGATGTCATCGGAACGCCCCCGCCCAGCAGGGCGGGGGCGTTCTCGCGATAGCGCGGGGTCAGCCCTCCTCGGCCGCCCCGGCAGGGATCGACGAGCCGTCGGCCACCACACCCTCGGTCACCACACTGTTAGTCCCCACACCGTCGGCCACCACACCGTCGGCTGCGACCGCGGCGGCTGCCCGGTCTGCGCGCACCTGCGCCGCGCTGACGCCGTAGTACGCGGCCTCCATGATGTCCTTCATGTCGTCCAGCATCGGCAGGCGCGGATTCGCCGGTGCGCACTGGTCCTCGAAGGCGCGCATGGCCAACGCGTCCAGGTTGGGCACGAAGTCGGTCTCGGCGATGCCCATCTGAGCGAACGAGGCGGGCATTCCCAGCTCGGCCCGGAGCTGCTCGACCGCCCGGGCATAGGACTCCACGGCCTCGTCGGGCGTGGCGGCCGGCAGGCCGAGGTGGGCGGCGATCTCCTGGAACCGCTCCGGCGCGATGTACCGCTCGTACTTCGGCCAGCTGTTGAGCTTGGTCGGCACCTGCCCGTTGTAGCGAATGACGTGGGGCAGGAGCACGGCGTTGGTGCGGCCGTGCACCTGGCTGTAGGTCGAGCCCACGGTGTGCGCCATGGCGTGGACGATGCCCAGGAACGCGTTGCCGAAGGCCATACCCGCGATCGTGGAGGCGTTGTGCATCTTCTCGCGGGCCTTGGCGAGCTCCAGGCGCGGGGCGCCCTCACGCGCGCCGTTGACCGACGTCGCGAGGTGTTCGAAGACCATCTTGATGGCGTGCAGGGCGAGGGCGTCGGTGAAGTCGCTGGCGTAGACCGACACGTACGCCTCGGTGGCGTGGGTGAGGGCGTCGAACCCGGAGTCGGCTGCCAGGGTCGAGGGCATGTCGGTCGTCAGCTCGGGGTCGATGATGGCCACCGACGGCGTCAGCGCGTAGTCCGCCAGGGGGTACTTGTAACCCGTCTGCGGGTCGGAGATGACGGCGAAGGGCGTCACCTCCGCGCCGGTGCCCGACGAGGTCGGGATGCACACCAGCTTCGCCAGCTCGCCCAGCGGCGGGAACCTGAAGGCCCGCTTGCGGACGTCGAGGTACTTCTCGCGCAGGTCGGAGAAGCGGACCTCGGGGTGCTCGTAGAGCAGCCACATCACCTTGGCCGCGTCCATCGGTGAGCCGCCACCGAGGGCGATGATCGTGTCGGGCCGGAAGGCCCGCATGCTTTCCGCGCCGCGGCGGACGGTGGCGATCGACGGCTCGGGCTCGACGTCGTCGATGATCTGCAGCGCGACACGGTTGCCGCGCCGGCCCAGGACGTCGAGCACCTTGTCCACGTAGCCGAGCCGCGTCATGGTGGCGTCGGTGACGATGGTCACACGGCTGATGCCTTCCATGTCGTACAGGTACCGGATGGCGTGCGGCTCGAAGTACGTCTTCGCCGGGACCTTGAACCACTGCAGGTTGTTGGTGCGTCGGCCGATGCGCTTGATGTTGATGAGGTTCACCGCCGAGACGTTGTTGGACACCGAGTTGTGGCCGTAGGAGCCGCAGCCCAGCGTGAGGGAGGGCAGGAAGGAGTTGTAGACGTCCCCGATCCCGCCGAGCGAGGAGGGGGTGTTCTCGATGATCCGCACGGCCTTGACCCGCGCGCCGTACTCACGCACGAGGTCCTGGTCGGTGGCGTGGATGACGGCGGAGTGTCCCAGCCCGTCGAGCTCGACCATCTGCTCGGCGTAGCGGATGCCCTGCTCGGTGGAGGTGGCGCGCAGCACAGCCAGCACCGGGCACAGCTTCTCTCGCGTCAGCGGCTCGTGCGGCCCGACCCCCGAGACCTCGGCGAGGATGATCGAGGTGTCCTCCGGCACGGTGAAGCCGGCCTGCCGGGCGATCCAGACCGGGGACTGACCGACCACGGCGGCGTTGAGCTTGGCCTCGCCGCAGTTTTCCGCGGCGGCGGCCACCCCGAAGATGAACTCCTCGAGCATCGTCTTCTCTGCCGGCGTCGTGCGGTAGGCGTGCAGCCGCTGCAGGCCGGCGAGCGCGTCGTCGTAAATGGCGTCGTCGAGGATCACCGCCTGCTCCGAGGCGCAGACCATGCCGTTGTCGAACGCCTTGGACATCACCAGGTCGGTGACGGCGCGGCCGACGTCTGCGCTTTCGTGGACGTAGGCGGGGACGTTCCCCGCCCCGACGCCGAGCGCGGGCTTGCCGCAGCTGTATGCCGCGCGGACCATGCCGTTACCGCCGGTGGCGAGGATGAGCGCAACACCGGGGTGGTTCATCAGCGCGCTGGTGGCCGCCATGGACGGCTCCTCGACCCACTGCACGCAGTGCTCGGGGGCGCCGGCCTCGATCGCGGCGTCCCGCACGATGCGCGCGGCCGCGACGGAGCATTCCTGGGCGCCCGGGTGGAAGGCGAAGATGATGGGGTTGCGGGTCTTGAGGCAGATCAGCGCCTTGAAGATCGCCGTCGACGTCGGGTTCGTCACCGGCGTGACGCCCGCGACGACACCCACCGGCTCGGCGATCTCGACGATCCCGCTGAGCTCGTCCTCGGCGATGACGCCGACCGTGCGCAGGCCGCGCATGGAGTGGGTGACGTTCTCGCACGCGAAGATGTTCTTGGTGGCCTTGTCCTCGAAGACGCCACGACCGGTCTCCTGCACCGCGGCCCGGGCGAGCGCGCCGTGCTGGTTCAGCGCCGCCACGGAGGCCTTCTTCACGATGCGGTCGACGTCCTCCTGCGTCAGGTGGGCATAGTCCGTCAGGGCCGCCTGGGCGCGAGCGACGAGCTGCTCGATGGCGGTGGTGTTCACTACTGGCTCCTCGGCTGGGGCACCCGGTCTGGGGTGCCGGTACCAGTCACGCTAGGCAACGGTTCGTCCCAGAATCGGGGCCTTTGAGCCCACGGCCGTTGGTCCCACGACCTTGGTCCGGGTCGGGTGCCCCGCGACCGGATAGTGGCCGGCAACGCCGGAGCATGCCTGCCGAGGCGACGCCGGGGCGTGCCCAGCGGGCCCCTGGCCACCAAACCGCGCCGCCCCTACGCTGGGCGTCACATCGCGAGCGAAGGAGCCGCCATGACCGAGAGCACCTCACCGTCGGCCAACACCGTCACGTGGTGGGAGCTGCCGGTCACCGAGGTCGCCCGCGCCAAGGTGTTCTACAGCACCGTGTTCGGGTGGACCTTCTCCTCGTTCGGCCAGGATGAGGACTACGCGGGCGTCGAGGCCGGGGGTGCTCTCGTCGGGGGTCTGTACAAGGCGCCACCGGACAGCCCGACCGCGCCCGGCGTCCGCGTCTACGTCCTGGTCACCGATCTCGAGGCGACTCTGGCTGCCGTCGAGGCCGCGGGCGGCTCGGTGACCAAGCCCCGCACCTTCATCGCGGACGGCATGGGCTGGTGGGCCGAGATCGCCGACCCGGACGGGTGGTGGCTCGGGCTCACCACCGACAACGCAGCCCGCGACTGACCCGCCATCGACGCGCGACCCTCGATGCCGCCCGGAGAGCGCCCACCCGAGCAGCCACCACGCCTGCTGCTCGGCCCGCTGCTGCGCTTCGTCGACGCCGACAGCGCCACGGTGTGGGTGGAGACCGACCGGCCCTGCCTGGCCACCCTGCACGCCGGCGGACGGCAGGCCGTCGAGCGCACCTGGTCCGTGCACGGACACCACTACGCCCTCCTGGTCCTCACGGGCTTGCCCGAGGCCGCCGTCCTGCCCTACGAGGTGCGTCTCGACGGCGTGAGGGCCTGGCCCGCGCCGGACCAGGAGCTCCCGCCGAGCGTCATCCGCACCATCAGGCACGACCAGCGGCTCCGGCTGGCCTTCGGCTCCTGCCGGCGCAGCGCCGGGCACGACGCCGAGGCGCTGCGCACGTTCGGCGCCGACGCCCTCGTCGCGCTGGCCGGGAAGATGGCGACCGCGCCCCACGAGCAGTGGCCCGATGCGCTGTTCCTCGCCGGCGACCAGATCTACGCCGACGATCCCTCACCCGAGCTCACCGCACGTCTGAAGGCTGCGCATCGGGACACGGACGCCCACGACGCAGGACGCCGGGACGCCGGCACCCGCCATGACGGCGGCCGCCGCGAGGTCCCGGGTGAGGTGCACGACTTCGAGGAGTACACCTGGCTGTACCAAGAGAGCTGGTCCCAGCCGGCGGTGCGGTGGCTCCTCTCCACCGTTCCGAGCTGCATGATCCTCGATGACCACGACCTGCGCGACGACTGGAACACCTCCTGCGCCTGGCGCGAGCGGATGGAACGGCAGCTGTGGTGGCGCGACCGTGTCACCGGCGCGTTCGCGTCGTACTGGGTCTACCAGCACCTCGGCAACCTCTCACCGCGTGAGCTCGCCGAGGACGAGGTGCTCGCCGCGATGCACACCACCGACGACGACGCCACGCGCACCCGGGTGCTCGACGAGTTCGCGTGGCGCACGGACGCCGAGCCGGACACCGCCCGGTGGAGCTACTTCCGCGACTTCGGCGGCCGAGGGCTCGGCATCCGGCTCGTCGTCGTCGACTCCCGCTGCTCGCGGCGCCTCGACCCGGACGCCCGCGCCATGGTCGACGACGCCGAGTGGGCGTGGGTCCTCGAGCACGCGCTGACCCCGCCCGGCGGCGAGCGCATCGGGCACCTGCTGCTGGGGACCACCCTGCCCGCCTTCCTGCCCGCCGGCATCCACCACCTGGAAGGCTGGAGCGAGGCGGTCGCCTCCCACCGTGCGTGGGGGCCGGTCGCCGCCTGGCTGGCCGAACGTCTGCGCCGGGCCATCGACCTGGAGCACTGGGCGGCGTTCCGGGCGTCGTTCGACCAGCTGGTCGATCTGCTCCGCCGCGCCGTCGAGGCCCCCGAGCCGCCGTCGAGCATCCTGCTGCTCTCGGGTGACATCCATTCCTCCTACACCGCCCGGGTGCGGCTGCGCGGTGTCCGGCATCCCGGCACCGCCGTGCACCAGCTGACGATGTCGCCGTTCCGCAACCCCATGCACCGCGCGGTCCGGCTCGCGCACCAGGTCATCGAGTGGCCACCGGTCAGCCGCACCTGGCGAAAGTTGGCGCGGCTGGCTGGGGTGGCCGACGTGCCCGTCGCGTGGCGCCTCGAGCACGGCCCGTGGTTCACCAACGGCATCATGACGCTCTCCATCGACGGCACCCGTGCCACCGTGGAGATGGACCGCGCCGAGGTGCGGCACGGCCGTGAGGAACTGACCCGGCTCGGCGTCGCGTCGCTGGCGCCCTGACGGGCCCGAGGCTGCGCCGTCCGGCCGGCTTACAGGTGGCGTCGCACGAAGTCGAGCTGGCGCCGCAGCTGCGCCACCTCCTCGTCGTCCACCACCGAGCCGTGCCCGGCGCCGTAGGTGTACAGCTCCACCTCACCCGGGTAGTCGGTTCGTGCACGCAGGGCGCGCACGTAGTTCAGCACCTGCCCCAGCGGGCAGCGCGGGTCGTTCTCCCCGGCCATGACGAGCACCGGGGCCCGCACGGCGTCCACGTACGTCAGCGGGCTCGCCACCCGGTACGCCTCGGGGACCTCCGCGGGCGAGCCGCCGAAGAGGGACCGGTCGAACGCCTGCAGGTCGGGCATCTCCTCGTGGTACGCCGTCACGTAGTCCGCCACCGGCACGTCCGCGAGCCCCACCGCCCAGCGCCCCGGCTGGGTGCCGAGCCCGAGCAGGGTGAGGAAGCCGCCCCACGACGAGCCCGCGAGCACCGACCGGGCCGGGTCCACCACGCCATCGGCCACCAGCAGGTCGTGCACCGCGGCGATGTCCTCCAGCTCGGTCAGACCCACTCGGCCCTCCAGCGCGTCGCGCCACGCCGACCCGTAGGCCGGTGGACCCCCGGTAGTTGACGCTCACGACGGCGAAGCCGTGGTCCGCCCACGCCGCCAGGTGCGAGGAGAACGAGTCCGAGCGGTGCCAGGCCGGGCCGCCGTGGACGTCCATGATCGTCGGGAACGGGCCCGTGCCCTCGGGGGGCAGCCGCAGCAGCGCGTGCACCCGCCCGCCCGGACCGTCCGCCCACACATCGCGCGCCGGCACCGACGGCGCCGCCCGCAGGCCGTGCGGGCTGATGATCTCCCGGCCCGTGGAGGCCGAGACGAGCGTGCGCGGGGTGGCCGCGGAGGACCAGCGCAGCCATACGTCGCCGTCGGGTCGGGGACCGGCCTCCGAGACGGTGCCGTCCACCGGGCCCACCGGGACCGTGGCCCCGCTGGCGAGCACATGCCGGTACAGGCGGGTGCGCGCCTCGTGGTCGACGGCGACCAGCAGCGTGCGGCCGTCGGCGTACCACCAACCGTCGGTCACCTCACCGGGCAGCGGCCCGCCGCCGGGCTCGCGGAGCTGCACGTCGTGCACCAGCCCGGTGCCCAGGTCCCAGATGGCAAGCTCCGCACGTCCGCGGCGCTCGTGCGCGAGGAGCAGGCGCAGATCGCCGTCGCGCGGGGCGAACTCGATCGCGGTCAGCCCCCGGCCGGGCCCGTCGTCCAGGTCCGCCACCACCGCGCCGGTGTCCGTGGCGATCACGCGCAGCGCCATGTGCCGGTTGTCCCCGCGCTCGGCGTGCTCGACCGCCACGAGGTTGCCGTCGTGGGACAGTGCCGCCGCCTCGGCGTCGGCCTCGTGCCGGTACAGCAGCACCAGCCGTTCCGTGCCGGGCTCGCTGACCCCGATCACGACCTGGTGGATGGTGGTGCCCTGCTCGGAGCTGCGGCCGACGACGGCGGTGCCGTCCCGGGCGAGCAGGAGCCCGGCGGGATAGGCGTCGGGCAGGGGGATGGGGTCCTGCACGCCATGCCCCGGCGGTGAGCCGAAGGGCTGACGGCGCCAGCGGCCGAACTCATCACCGGCGGTGTCGTCGAACCACCACACCCAGTTCCCTCGCGGGTCGATGGTGGTGAGGGTGGTGCCCTCCGGGCGGTCGGTGGCCTGGACCAGGCGCCCGGTCCGGGCGTCCCAGGAGTGGACCTGCAGCACCCCGCGCGCGGTGGCGACGACGCACGCACGGTCGGGTGCGTCCTCGGCCCAGTCGGGGAGCTCGACCTGGTGGGCGCGCAGCCGCAGCTCCCAGGGGGGTGGTGGCCAGCCGTCGGGCGTGGAGGAGGTCATGTCCGGAGCCTAGATCCAGCCGGTGACGTCGAACGGCGGCCAGCGGGTGCCCGCCGGGCGTGCGGCGCGCATGATGTGTGTGCTGCCGCGGCCGCCGTCGCTGCACGGTCACCGTGGACCGGAAGGGAGCACCACCGATGCTGCATGCCCGCACCAGCCCCGCCGCCAAGCGTGCGACGCTTCGTGAGCGGCTCAGCACCGCCGAGCAGCCGTTACGCCTGCCCGGGGCGTTCAACCCGCTGAGCGCGAAGCTCATCGAGGAGGCCGGCTTCGAGGGTGTCTACGTCTCCGGTGCCGTGCTCTCCGCCGACCTCGGACTGCCCGACATCGGCCTGACCACGCAGACGGAGGTCGCGCTGCGGGCCGGGCAGGTGGCGCGGGTGACGGAGCTGCCCACCATCGTCGACGCCGACACCGGCTTCGGTGAGCCGATGAACGTGGCCCGCACGATCCAGGTCCTGGAGGACAACGGACTGGCCGGGTGCCACATCGAGGACCAGGTCAACCCCAAGCGGTGCGGCCACCTCGCCGGCAAGGAGACGGTCGACACCACCACCGCCGTCAAACGCATCCGCGCCGCCGTGGACGCCCGCCGGGACGGCAACTTCCTCATCATCGCCCGCACGGACGTGCGGGCTGCCGAGGGACTGGCCAGCACCGTCGCCCGCGCGCGGGCACTCGTCGACGCCGGCGCCGACATGGTCTTCCCCGAGGCGATGGCCGACCTGGCCGAGTTCGAGGCTGTCGCACGGTCCGTCGACGTGCCCGTGCTGGCCAACATGACCGAGTTCGGCCGCTCCGCGCTCTTCACCGTTCGCCAGCTGGGCGAGGCCGGGGTGCGGCTGGTGATCTACCCGGTCACCCTCCTGCGCCTGGCCATGGGGGTGGCCGAGCGGGCGCTGGGGGTGCTTGCCGCGCAAGGCACCCAGGCGGACCTCGTCCCCGAGATGCAGACCAGGGCCCGCCTGTACGACCTGGTCGACTACGCCGCCTACAACGCCTTCGACGACCAGATCTTCACCTACCGCCCCGACACGCCGGAGGGCTGAGCCGTGGCCGCCGAGATCCACAAGGGCCTGGCCGGCGTCGTCGTCGACGTCACCGCCATCTCCAAGGTCAACCCCGAGACGAACTCCTTGCTCTACCGCGGCTACCCCGTCCAGCAGCTGGCCGCCCGGTCCACCCTCGAGGAGGTGGCGTACCTGCTCTGGCACGGGGAGCTGCCCGGGCCCGACGAGCTCGCCGTCCTCATCGCCGAGGGCCGCTCCGAGCGGTTCCTCTCCGAGGAGGTGCGTACCGCCGTCGAGGCCCTGCCGAAGACGTGCCACCCGATGGACGTGTGCCGCACCGCCGTGTCGGTGCTCGGGGCGCACCACCCCCGGGCGGAAGACCACTCCCGGGAGGCCGAGCTGTCCAAGGCCCTCCAGCTGTTCGCCGTCCTGCCGGCCGTCATCGCCCTGGACCAGCGACGCCGTCGCGCCCTGCCGCCGCTCGAGGCCCGCGCGGACCTCGGCTACGCGGAGAACTTTCTGTGGATGACGTTCGGCGAGGTGCCCGACGACGTGGCCCTGCGCGCGTTCGAGACCTCGCTGATCCTCTACGCCGAACACTCCTTCAACGCCTCCACGTTCGCCGCACGGGTCATCACCTCCACGCTCGCCGACCTGCACTCCGCCGTCACCGGAGCAGTGGGTGCTCTGAAGGGGCCGCTGCACGGTGGCGCGAACGAGGAGGTCATCCACCACTTCGCGGAGATCGGCACGGCCGCGAACGTGCCCGCCTGGCTTGACGCGCGGCTCGGCCGCAAGGATAAGGTGATGGGCTTCGGGCACCGGGTCTACAAGCACGGCGACTCCCGGGTGCCGACGATGCGCGCCGCACTTGTGGAGCTGGCGGAGCACCTCGGGCGCCAGGACGTGCTCGAGCTCTTCGACGCGCTGGAGTCCGGGATGCGCGAGCGCACCGGCATCGAGCCCAACCTCGACTACGCCACCGGCCCGGCCTACCACCTCATGGGGTTCGACCCGGGGGTGTTCACCCCGCTGTTCGTGGCGGCCCGGGTGCTGGGCTGGACCGCGCACATCATGGAGCAGCGGGCCGCCAACACATTGGTGCGGCCGCTGGCCGAGTACGTGGGCCCGGACGAGCGTGACGTGCCCGAGGGGGCGTGAGGATCCGGCGCTCAGCCCTCGCCGAACGCCACACGGCTCGCGAACCCGCGCAGCCGCACCGGCGCCGGGACACCGCGCCTGCCCCGCCGGCTTGTCCGCCGCGAAGTGGCGCCGCTCTCGGTCAGCACGCGGAACCGGCGCCGGTCTTGTCCCAGAGGTCCATCGTCTCTCTGTCTCGGTTGAGGGTTCCGGCGGCCGCGCCGGGTGAGGGCCTGGACCGGGAAGCGCTCCGCGGCGTGCTGCACGGCGAATCGGTGAGCGTTCGAGGAATCGGTCAGAGCGCGAGCCGGCCCAAGACAGGGGCAGGTCCGGTTTACGTCAGGTGAGCGACCACGGATCTCCGCCGAAGAGGTACTCGCCGCGTGGCGGCTGGCGGTGGGTGAAGGAGTGCCCGCGGTCGTCCTGCCAGATCACGTGGAGGAGGTAGGCGGCGGCGGTCAGGAACACGAGGGCCAGGATGAATGTCATGGCAGAAAGCATGCAACCGACCAGATCCTGCCACGAGTGGCAGATATGCCAGGTTACGTCGATTTACTGCCAACCCTGTGCCAGGATGCCTGCATGATCACCAACGTCGCGGCGATCGTCTACGACGGGGTGGCCCCGTTCGAGCTGGGTGTCGTCTGCGAGGCCTGGGGGACCGACCGGTCCGCGGACGGTCTGCCCACGTTCGACTTCGCCGTCTGCACCCCACGGCCCGGCGCCGTGGCCACCAACGCCGGCTTCGGCCTGCAGGTGCCGCACGACCTCGCCCGGGCGGCCGAGGCGGACCTCGTAGTGGTCCCGGCGGTGCCGCGCCACGACGAGGTGCCCTCCGACGTCGTCGAGGCACTCCAAGCGGCGTACGCCCGGGGTGCGCGAATCATGTCGGTGTGCTCGGGCGCCTTCGCGCTCGGTGCGGCCGGGCTGCTCGACGGCCGGCAGTGCACCACCCACTGGATGTTTGCCGCGGAGCTGGCCGAGCGGTTTCCCGCCGCCGAGGTGCTGCCCGAGGTGCTCTACGTCGACGCCGACCCGATCCTCACCAGCGCCGGCACGGCCGCCGGGGTGGACGCCAGCCTGTACCTGTGGCGCAAGGAGTTCGGCTCGGCGATCGCGAACCAGGTGGCCAGGCGCATGGTCGTGCCGCCGCAGCGCGAAGGCGGGCAGGCCCAGTTCATCCGCAACGCGGTGCCGGACCTTGAGGCCGAGACCCTCGGCCCCGTGCTGACCTGGATCGTCGAGCACCTCGACGAACCACTGGACGTGGACGCGCTCGCGGGCCGCGCGGCGATGTCCCCGCGCACCTTCGCACGCCGGTTCCGGGCCGAGACCGGCACCACCCCGCACGCGTGGGTCACCACGCAGCGCCTGCACCGGGCCGAGCACCTCCTCGAGGAGACCGACCGCCCGGTCGACTGGGTGGCCGCCGCCGTCGGCTTCACCCCCGCCGTGCTGCGCCATCACTTCGCGCAGACCCGCGGGCTGAGCCCGCAGCGCTACCGACGTCGGTTTTCCGCGCTGACCTGAGCGGCGCCTCGCCGTTTGCGGGGGCTCCGGGTGCGGGCCGCCAGGCTCGCCCCGTCCCGTTCCTGAGCCGCACCTGGCCGCCGCCGCACGTGTGTGGGTGACCGCGCGGGCGTGTCCCGTCGCGTTGGCGGAGCCGTCAGCGGGTGAAGTGGGGCCCGGCCGTCGGGTCGGCCCGGAATGCCAGGGCGTGGCCCAGCCGCTCCCGTGATGAGGCCGTCAGGTCCGCCGGGAGCTGGTGCAGCGGGTACCACGCCACGGCGAGGGACTCGTCGTCGGCCACGTGGGCCTCACCGCCGACGGGTTCGCACCAGAAGGTGAGGTCGAGGTACTGGGAGCGGTCGCCGTTGGGGTAGCGGACCTCCTCGCCCGCACCCACCGAAGTCAGGGCGTGGATGCGGACGTCGACGCCGGTTTCCTCAGCCACTTCGCGAACCAGCCCGCGGGCCGGCTGCTCCCCGGGCTCGAGAATCCCCGACGGCAGCGCCCAGCGGCCGTTGTCGGCCCGCCGGCCGAGCAGCACCCGGTCGGTGTCGTCGAGGACGACCCCCGTCACGCCGGGTAGCCACAGCAGCGAGGTGCCGATGTGCGAGCGCAGGGCGGTGATGAACGGCGGGACCGGCACGGCCCCGACCCTACGCCCGCGGCTGGGGTGGCGGCCTCAGACGAGCCCGGTGGTGCCGATGAGGCTGCCGATGAGGAAAGTCGCGGCCAGCGCCAGACCGCCGCCCAGGACCACCCGCGCGGCCGCACGCAGCGTCGAGCCGCCGCCGATCCACGAGGCGATCGTCCCGGTGAGGGCGAGGGCGACCAGGGTGGCGGCAAAGGTGACGGGCACCCGCACCGGCTCCGGGGGCAGCAGGATGGCGAGCATCGGCAGCACGGCACCGATGGTGAAGGCGACGGCGGAGGCCACGGCAGCGTGCCACGGGCTCACGACGTCGTCGAGGTCGAGGTTGTGCTTGGCGCGGAGCTGGGCCTCGAGGGGGTCGCGGGCGGTGAGCTCCTCCGCGACCTGGCGGGCTGTCCTCGGTGAGATACCCCGGGCCTCGTAGGCCCGCGCGAGGTCGGCCAGCTCACCGTCGGGGTCGTCGGTCAACGCCTGCCGCTCGATCTCGACCAGAGAGCGCTCGCTGTCACGCTGGCTGGAGACCGAGACGTACTCACCCAGCGCCATCGAGATCGCCCCGCCGACGACGGCGGCCATGCCGGCCGTCAGAATGGGCCCGGTCAGCGTGGTCGCCCCGGCGACGCCGACCACCACCGCGGCCGTGGACACGATGCCGTCGTTCGCGCCGAGCACGCCGGCGCGAAGCCAGTTCAGGCGCTGCGCCAGCCCGGACCCGCCACGACTGTCAGCCATGCGATCCGGCGAGGCGGGGCTGGTGAGAGTGTGGACCATGCTCCTCAGAAAAGCACTACAACGGCGAATCTTCAACGAAGGAAAGGATTGCCTAATTCACGCCGTGGACCACTTTTCCGCCATATCCCGCTTTCCTGGTGTTCTCTGGACAGGGCCTTGGACCGCGTCCGCTGACTTGTCGCACGCCGCCGCGTCCGCTGGTTCATGACGCGCCGCCTGGTTGCAGAACGGCGAAAGCCCCCGGGAGGAGCGACCTCTCCGGGGACTTTCGCTGTGCCGGGCCGGGCCCGCCGGCCGGCCCGTTCAGGCGGTGACCAGCTCAGGCTTGCGCTCGGCGGTCACGGGGGCGGTCTTGGCCAGGCCGGTGAAGGTCCAGCCGATGACGGCGAGGATGACGCCCAGGCCCATCACCAGGGCGGCGACGCCGTAGGCGACGACCGAGGTGAACAGCGAGGCCCGCAGGAACGAGGCGTTCATGACCGTGGTGCGCTGGCCCTGCAGCTCCTCGGCCAGGGCGGTGTCACCGGC
Organism: Georgenia yuyongxinii; assembly: GCF_006352065.1. Taxonomy (NCBI): domain Bacteria; kingdom Bacillati; phylum Actinomycetota; class Actinomycetes; order Allobogoriellales; family Allobogoriellaceae; genus Georgenia; species Georgenia yuyongxinii. The sequence continues at coordinate 438,849 of NZ_CP040915.1, forward strand.
GGCCTCGGCCTCCTTGACCAGTCCGCCGAGCTCGGCGTACGTGCGGCCCTCGGTGGCGGTCATGGCGTGCTCGTCGATGATCTGCGCCTCGGCGAAGGCGGAGAAGGGGCCGTTGACGTCGTCACCGGGCAGCATCTTCGAGTCCCCGGCGACGGTGATGTTCTGCTCGGCCAGGTTCGAGGTGATCAGGCCCCACGTCACCCCACCGGCGAGGATGAAGATGATGCCTGCGACGATCGCAACGATCCCGGTGACCTTGGCGGGCTTGAAGTTCATGACGGGTCCTTTCCGGATCCTGTATCGGCCACCGGACCTGTTGCCCGGTATCTCCTGCCGACACCCGAAATCTATGGCCGGGATTCGGAACAAACTGGGACAGAAGTCCTGACCCGACAAACTTCCCGGATCGGGCAGGCCGGACGCCCACCGACGGTCACTAACGACCTGCCAAGCTGCTGGGCGAACGCCCACGTGGCCGAGCGGGCGGAGAGCCGTGGCCGCTACTCCGAGCGGTCTGGCCCGCGGCCCCCGTTGACAGCCAAGCCCCTGCGGGGCACGGCGCGATCGGGCCGCTGAGGGAGCCGCGCGCGCAGCAGGAATCCGCCCGCCGAGGTCGCTTCGGCGGCGAGGCCGCCGCCCATGGTGCGGATGCGCTCGGCGGCCCCCGCCAGCCCGAACCCGGAGCCCGCCCCGGCGGGTGCTCCCCTGGGGGCATCGTTCTCGACGCTCACCGCGAGGTCGTCGTCCATACCCTCGACGCGCACCGACACTCGTGAACCGGGTGCATGCCGCGCACTGTTGGTGAGCCCCTCCTGCACCACCCGATAGACGGCGTGGGCGACCGCCGGATCCGTGGGTTCGGCCGAGACCGACACGTCGATCCGTAGGCCCGCGGCCCGCATCCGGTCGGCGAGTGCGACGATCCGCGCCTCGAGCGGGGCACCGACGGACGGGTCGGGCGACGCGCCGATCGTTGCGGCGAGCCGGTCGAGCTCGACGAGGGCCTCCTCGCCGGTGGCGACCACCTGGTCCAGGGCAGCGCGTGCGACTTCCGGGTGGTCGACGAAGGTCGCCTCAGCGGCCCCGGCGTGCAGCACCATGACGCCAAGGGCGTGGCTGGTCACGTCGTGGAGCTCGAGCGCGATCCGGCGCCGCTCCTCTTGTCGCGCCTGAGTGGTCGCGGCATCGAGTGCGGTCGCGTGCTCCCGGGTGCGCCGCTCGTGGGCCTCCTGCTCGCTCTCGCGCAGCGACCACGCGCGTCCCGTCGCGGCGGCCGCGATGGGCACCGCGAGGGTAGGGACGCTCGATGGGTCGGTCAGCGCGACGACGACGGCAGCGGCGGTCAGGGTGCAGCCGAATGCGATCCACACGGATCGTCGGCCGAGTGATCCGGTGGTCCATCCGAGCAGCGCGAGGGCGAGCAGCAGGGCTGTCACTATCGTGCTCGCCGCGCCAGGCAACAGCGACGAGGTCAGAGTCGCGACGACGAGGGCAGCGGATGCCACCGGCCACCGGCGGCGCACCGCGATGGCCGCTCCCAGCAGCAGCAACGGCAAGAGCGTGATCGGGTCGCCGGTATACCCGCTGAACTCGGGTGCGGTGACGATCTCCGCCATGGCCAGCGCACCGATGACAGCTCCGCTGAGGGCGTCGACCCAACCGAGCCGGCCCGGTGACCGGCGAGGCCCGCGGAGGTGGTGCCTCGCCGTCGTCGCTTCCTCATCAGCGGGATCCCGCAGCAGTCCGAGCATCCGGCGCATGTCCGTGACGGCGGCGGTTCCGCGCGTGGCGACACGGGTGATGTCGTCCCCGTCGAGGGTTGACGCGGCTCGCCCTGCATCGTCGCGCATCGTCGAAACCGCCTGGCGCACCACGACAACGAGTTCGCCGCCCAGGCGTTCCCGCTCCTGAGCGACGGCCACGGCGGCGAGCACCAGCGGGTCCTCGGCCGCGGTTCGCTCGGCCTCGACCCGGGCCGCCGCGGCGCGCTGCGACCGGTACCGAACCGCCCGGCCGAGTGCCCAGAGTCCTCCGAACAGGACGACGCCGTAGGCCGTGTCGGCGAACAGATCGAAGGCCGACGACCGGCTCAGCGCGAAGGCGGCGATCGCCGCGAAGATCAGCGCCCAGCCTCGCCACGCGGGTTCCCGGCGACCCACCATGAAGAAGGTCACGAGGACGCCGGGCATCCAAGCGGCGCTGCTGGTGGTGAGGCCGTACCCGACGATGGTCAGCAGCGCGCCGAGCCATGGCTGCACCCAGAGCAGCAGCACGGCGCCGAACGTCATGGGCACCGCGAGCAGTAGCGCGGTGGATGGCGGTGCGTCGCGGTCGCCCACGAACCACTCCGACGCCACCAGCACGGCAGTGGCGAGGGCGCATCCGGCCGCAGCCAGCCAGGGCGTACGGAACCGGAGCGCGTCCTTCATGGTCGGAGCGTAGGAGAGAGGGGCCGGACCACACACCGTCGGCGAGGAGGACCCCGCATCATCCGCGCCGCGAGCTCCGACCACTCCCGCAGCGAGTGGATCGTGGTTGCGGCGGGGGATCCGCTGCGACGACGGTCCGGCCGACCCTTGTGGTGCCACCGGACAACGAAAGGATCGCCATGTCCCGCACCAACGCCGTCGCCCTTGTCTGCACCCTCCTGCTCGCCGCACTCGCCATCGGTGACGCGCTCGCCTACCCCCTGACGGGCGTCTCGCTCGCCTCCGACCGCAACGGGGCCGGCAGCCATCTCGAAGGTCCGTTCTGGGAGGGACTGGTGAACGTCATCCACGGGATCGCCTACCTCGCGCCGGTCGTCGTGCTGCTCACTGTCGCGGGGCCCGTCTTCCACCGTCGACCGTGGCGGCAGGGGCTGCGCTGGCTGAGCATCGTCGGCATGACACTCATGGGCCTCGGGTTCCTGGTGTCCGCGTTCCTCCCGGGCGTCGCGGTCGACATCGTCGAGATTCTTCTCGGTGTCGGATTCCTCGTGACCCTCGTGGTGCCCGGCGCCCTCGGCTTCACGCTGCTCGTGCAGGGCGACCGTTCGCCCTCCGCATGGTTGCTCGCCGCTGCCCCCCTGGCGCTCGTCGCCGCGTTCGCGTTGGACGCGCTCGGCTCGCCGTGGGGCCACCCCGGCTACGGTGAGGCGCTCGCGTACTGCGGGTACGCGCTCCTCGGCTGGCGCGGCACGGTGTCGGTCGGCCGCAGTGGGCGGCGGGCTGATGTCGTGCCCCAGCCCGAGCCCTCAGATTCGATCGCCTGAGGGGCGGACCACTCCCGACTCGTAGGCGTGCACGACCGCCTGGATGCGGTCGTGCACCCCGAGCTTCGCGAGGATGCGAGTGACGTGTGTCTTTACTGTCGCCTCGCCCAGGTAGAGCCGCGCAGCGATCTCAGCGTTGCTCGCGCCGGTGGCGAGCTCCAGGAAGACATCGCGTTCGCGTTCTGTGAGCTCACGCAGCGTCCGCTCGGCCGACCTGCTCGACGGGGCCGTCACGAAGGTCTCGACGAGCCTTCGGGTGACCGTCGGAGCGAACATCAGCTCGCCCTGGTGCACGCGCCGGATCGCCGCCACCAGTTCGGTGCGTGGCGTCGTCTTCAGCAGGAACCCCGAGGCGCCCGCACGCAGCGAGTCGGCCACGTAGTCGTCGAGGTCGAACGTGGTGAGCATGATCACGCGCGCAGCAGGCCTCTCCGAGATGACGGCCAGCACGGCGGCGATGCCGTCCCCGCCGGGCATCTCGACGTCCATGAGGACCACGTCGGCCCCCGCGGCGGCCGCGACGCGGGCCGCGGCCGGACCGCTCTCGGCCTCGCCGACGACCACGATGTCGTCCTCGGCCTCGAGGATCGTGCGGAGCCCGACCCTGATGAGGTCCTGGTCGTCGGCGATCACCACTCGGATCATGCGGTGCCTCCCTCGACGAGACCCATGTAGTCGGGCCGAACACTACCGCCGGGGATGTCGTCGCCCTTGGTCCACGACAGCCAACCTCGTGGCACGAGTGCGGCCCGCGGAGGACCTTCTCACGGAACCCGGAACAGTCGAGGCCCCTGGTCCGCGTCTCCGCAGGCCAGGGGCCTCTTGTCACCACAGTCGGGGTGGCGGGATTCGAACCCACGACCTCTTCGTCCCGAACGAAGCGCGCTACCAAGCTGCGCCACACCCCGGTGCAACCGGATCAGACTAACCGAGGCAGGCCCCGTCCGTGAAACCGGCCGGCCCGGATGAGACCGACGCCACCTCAGGCGCGCGGCGTGAGGGTGAGCAACGACGCCTCCGGCCGGCAGGCGAAACGGACCGGCGTATACGGGCTGGTGCCGAGGCCGGCTGAGACGTGCAACCACACGGACCCAGCCCCGCCGGGTCCGTCCGGCCGGGGTCCGGGCCACCCGTGGAGGCCGCTGGCCCGCGAGCGGTCCAGGTCGCAGTTGGTCACCAGCGCCCCGGCAAACGGCAAGCACAGCTGCCCCCCGTGGGTGTGGCCGGCGAGGACCAGGTCGCACCCGTCGTCGCGCATCGCCTCGAGCACCCGGACGTAGGGCGCGTGGGTGACGCCCAGGTGCAGACGGCTCGCCGGCGAACCACCGGAACCTGCGTGGGCGGCCGTCACGCCGTCGCCGGCCGTCACGCCGTCAGCGGTCGTCCGGGGGCCCGGGAAGCGGTCGCGGTCGAGGTGGGGGTCGTCGACGCCCACGAGGCTGATCTCGGTGTCGCCCACACGGGCGGTGTCGCGGCGGTTGGTGAGGTCGTTCCAGCCCGCCTGGCGGAAGGCATGAGCCATCTCCTGCGAGGGCAGACGGGCCGGCTCGGGAGGTATCGCGGTGCGCGCGTCGGGCAGGAGGTACCGGGCCGGGTTCTTCGGCCGTGGTGCGAAGTAGTCGTTGGAGCCGAGTACGAAGGCGCCGGGCCGGTCCAGCAGCGGGCCGTACGCCTCGAGCACGGCGGGCAGTGCCGCGCGGTGCGCCATGTTGTCCCCGGTCGTCACCACGAAGTCGGGCTCGAGCCGGTCGAGCGCTTGGACCCACGCGATCTTGTCGCGCTGGTGGGGTGTCAGGTGCAGGTCGGAGACGTGCAGAACGCGGATGGGTGGGGCCCCGGCCGGCAGCACCGGCAGGCTGTACCGGCGCAGGGTGTACAGCCTGGCCTCGGTCAGCGCCCAGCCGAGCCCGCCGAGGGCGAGCGCTGCGAGAGCCCGCCCGACGGCGGGGCGGCGCGGCACCGCCACCTTAGTTGAACGGGAAGTCGTCGGGGAAGAAGTCTTCCGGGCGCGGAACCGACGTGGGGGCAGGCCCGCCGCCGCCGTTGCCGCCGCCGTTACCCTCGCCGTCGCCGCCGGGGGCGGGGGCATCGGCGGGCGGCGGCGGGGCCGGCTGGGTGGCCGGACCGGAGCTGGGCACGATCGTTACCGTGATGCCGGGTGTCACGCGCGCCCCGGCGGCCGGGGAGGTCGCCGCCACGCCGCCGGCCTGCCACTCCGACGGCACCGGGGTGCCGAGGCTCACGTTGAACCCGCTCTGCTGCAAGATGGCCTGCGCCTGGTCGACCGGACGGCCCACGACGTTCGGCACCGGGACACGGTTGCCGAAGACCTGCCGGGCGCTTGCCTGGGCGAACTGTTCCACGGGCTGCCCCTCCAGTGCCCGGGTCGTGTACCGCTGCCAGGTCTGGGCCGGGAAGGAGCCGCCGTAGACCCACCGGTTCCGCACCCCGTTGATGACGCTGCCCATCATCGAGATGTCGGCGTTCGAGTGACCCATCCACACCGCCGTCGCCAGCTGCGGGGTGTAGCCCACGAACCACGCGTGCGCGTCGTCGTTCGCCGTCCCCGTCTTGCCCGCCGCGGGCCGGCCGGGCAGCACGGCCCGGATCCCGGTGGAGCCCCGCTGCGGCGAGACCACCTGCTGCAGGGCGTGGTTGACGCCGTTGACGACATCGGGCTCGATCACCTGGGTGCAGCTCGACTGCGGCACTGTCACATCGTTGCCGTCGCGGTCCTGCACCGCGGTGATGGCCACCGGGGTGCAGTAGGTGCCGCCGGCGGCGAGCGTGGCGAAGGCGTTGGCCATCCCGAGTGGCGTGACGGTGTTCGTGCCGAGCACGGCGGCCGGGTTGGGCAGGAGGTCGCCGCCGTTGCCGAGCCGCAGGCCCATCTTCTCGGCGTTGTCGATGATCCCGCACATGTCCATCTGGTTGGCCATCTCGATGTACGAGAGGTTCACCGACATCCGGGTGGCTTCCAGGACGGACATCATCGGCGCGCTGGGCACGCCCTCGACGTTGGTCGCGTTGTTGTAGTTGTCCTTGTACTCCGGTGCGCAGGAGATGGTCCAGGTGTTACGCGGGAAGGAGCGCTTGTTCGAGGCCACCATGTCGCTGAGCGAGTGGCCGGTCTCCAGCCACTCGATGAGCGTGAAGACCTTGAAGGTGGAGCCGGACTGGAAGCCGACGCCGCCGCCGTGCCCCAGGCCCACGTTGAGGTTGACCTTCGTGGCACTTGGGTCCGTCTCGGTCGTGTTGCCGTAGTTGGTGTTCTGGGCCATCGCGAGGATCTTGCCGCTGCCCGGCTCCACCGAGGACATCGCCATCTCGACGCCGGAGGGGTCGTTCACCGGCACGGAGGCGGTGACCTCTTCGTAGGCCGCCTGCTGCTTGGCCCGGTCCAGCGTGGTGTGGATGACCAGGCCACCGCGGTAGAGCATCTGCTGACGCTCGGCGCGGTCCTTGCCCCAGCTCTCGTTGTTGAGCAGGTCCTTGACCACGTACTCGCAGAAGTACGCGGCCGTCGCCGCCGCCGCGCACCCGTTGGGCGCGCTCTGGATGTCGAGCATGTCCGCCAGCGGGATCGCCACGGCCTCGTCGTACTCGGCCCGGGTGATGAAGTCCTGGTCCAGCATGGTGCCGAGCACCACGTTCCGTCGCTCCTGGGCCTTCTCCGGGTTGCGGACGGGGTCCCATCGTGCCGGTGACTGGGTGATGCCCGCGAGCATCGCGGACTGCGCGATGGTCAGGTCCGCCGCGGAGGTGTTGAAGTAGTGCCGGGCTGCCGCCTCGACGCCGTACTGTGACGGGCCGAACTGGGCGATGTTGAGGTAGCCCTCCAGGATGTCGTCCTTGGGCACGCGCTGCTCGAGGCCGATGGCCAAGCGCGCCTCGCGCAGCTTGCGGCCCATCGACGTCTCCGTGGCCTCCGCGATGGCCTGGTCGTCCCCGGACACGCGGCCGGCCTCGATGAGGACGTTCTTCACGTACTGCTGCGTCAGCGTCGAGGCGCCCTCCAGCTGGCCGCCCGCGATGTTGTTGACGGCAGCGCGTAGCATGCCCTCGGGGTCGATACCGCGGTGGTCGTAGAAGCGGCGGTCCTCCACCGCGACGACGGCGTCGCGTACGTGCTGGGAGATCTGGTCCAGCCCCACCACGATGCGGTTCTCCGCGTAGAAGGTGGCGATCGTCGAACCGTCGGCGGCGAGGATGACGCTCTGCTCGGACGGCTCAGGAATGGCCAGCTCGCTGGGCAGGTCCTCGAAGAGGTCCGTCGACGCGGTACTGACGGTGCCCATGGCCCCCACCGCGGGCATGAGCAGGCCGGCGGTGAGCACGCCACCGAGGCCCGCGACGAGCAGGAACGCCAGCAGCATGGAGAGCAGCTGCATCGGCTTCACGGTGCGGCCGGAGGACGACGGTGCTGGCGACATAGACATAGGGTACGTGGCCCGTCCGACATCGATCAGGTGCAACGTGCGGCCGGTCCGCCGGGCACCGCACCCGGCGCGCGTAAAGCCGACCGTCGGCCGGCTTTACGCGACGACGGAAATCCCGCCGGCTCCTCGGTCACCGCCGCCATGCTGACCAGGGCAGACGTTCTGGGTACCACGCAATTGATGTGACGTGTCGGCAGGACACGCCAATTTTCGTCTAGGGGCTTCCGTGATTCCCCTCACACCGGATAACGTCACCCGTAGACAAATACCGTCCGACGACCACCGGACGGGTGAGACCCGGCTGTCGACCACCAGACGGGCTCGTTTGTCTCTGGGACGTAGGAGGAACCATGTGGGACAACGAGGATCAGACGTGGGCTTCACGGGCGGCGTGCGCGACCGGGGAGCCCGACGCATTGTTCGTCCGTGGCGCCGCGCAGCGCGTCGCTCGTGAGCTGTGCTTCAGCTGCAAGGTCCGGATGGAGTGCCTCGCCGACGCGTTGAGCTCGCAGACGAGCTTCGGCGTGTGGGGAGGGCTGACGGAACGAGAGCGGCGCGCGTTGCTGCGGCGCTACCCCGAAGTGACGGACTGGGCGGGCTGGCTGCGCCAGGAGGACGACGAGCTCATCGCCGAGCTGCGCGCACAGCGTGCCCCGCGGATCCTCGCTCGTACGCGGGTGCAGCTGGCCTGAGCGGCGCACTGACCGGGGCGTGATCTCACGGATGGGTGGCCGGTGTGACGTGGCCGAGGAACTGGTCGTCGAGCCGACCAGTTCCTCGGCGTCGTTCACGCGGGCTGGTGCGCTCGCCCTGCGCGCCGCTGCTCCGCGCTCCGTCACACGGGGGCATCGGACGGCGCTGCTTAGGATGACGCCATGACCACATGGGAGTACGCGACGATTCCTTTGCTCACCCACAACACCAAGGCCATCCTCGACCAGTGGGGTGAGGACGGCTGGGAGCTGGTGCAGGTCGTGCCGGGCCCGACCGGGTCGGCGAACCTAGTGGCCTACCTCAAGCGGCCCAAGGGCGAGAAGTGAGCGCCACCGAGCGGCTGGCCGACATCGGCGTGACCCTGCCGCCGGTGCCGCGGCCCGCCGGCGTGTACGTCCCGGCGCTGCGGCACGGGAACCTGGTGTACACCTCCGGGCAGCTACCCCTCGTCAACGGCAACCTGACGGTGACCGGCAGGGTCGGCGACTCCGCGGACGCCGTCGACCCGGCGGACGCCAACGTGGCCGCCCGCACGTGCGTGCTCAACGCGCTCGCGGCCGCCGCTGAGGCCGCCGGCGGGCTCGACAACATCGAACGGGTGGTGAAGGTGACCGGTTTCGTCGCCTCCGAGCCGTCCTTCACCGGACAACCCGGGGTGATCAACGGCGCCTCGCAGCTGCTCGGCGAGATCTTCGGTGCCGCCGGCGCGCACGCCCGCTCCGCCGTCGGTGTGGCCGCCCTGCCGATGGACGCCCCGGTCGAGGTGGAGATCGTCGTCGCGGTGCGCTGACCACACTCGACGCTCAGGCCGCACGACCACGAAACGCCGACGGCGCCCCCTCACCTGAGGGGGCGCCGTCGTCGTTCGTGGGGAGTCAGCGGGCGCGGCGACGCAGCCGGTCGAGGTCGAGCAGCAGGACGGCGCGGCCCTCGAGCCGGATCCAGCCGCGGGAGACGAACTCCGCCAGGGACTTGTTGACCGTCTCGCGGGAGGCGCCCACCAGCTGGGCGAGCTCCTCCTGGGTGAGGTCGTGCGGCACGTGGACGCCGTCGTCGGTGATCTCGCCGAAGCGGTCCGCCAGGTCGAGGAGGGCCTTGGCCACGCGGCCGGGCACGTCGGAGAACACCAGGTCGGCCAGCGACTCGTTGGTGCGGCGCAGCCGCTGGGCGAGGGCCTTGAGCATGTGCTTGGCGAGCGAGGGCCGGCCCTCGAGGAACTCCATGAGGTCCTGGTGCTCGAGCTCGAGCAGCCGGGTGGGAGCCACCGCGGTCGCCGTCGTCGAGCGGGGGCCCGGGTCGAACAGGGTCAGCTCGCCGAGCAGCTCGCCCGGGCCGAGGACGGCGAGGAGGTTCTCGCGACCGTCAGGTGAGGTGTGCCCGAGCTTCACCTTGCCCTCGGTGAGGATGTACAGGCGGTCACCCGGGTCGCCCTCGTTGAAGAGGGTCTCGCCGCGCCGGAGCGAGGTCTCGCTCATCAGGCTGCGCAGCGCGGCCTGGTCCTGCTCGTCGAGAGCCTCGAAGAGCGGCACGGAGCCGATCACATTCTGTTCCACGGTGTGTCCCATCTGCCGGCGGGCGTCTGACTGCACTCTCTTGCGGGCCCGGAGGCGCCGCACCCGGGCCCATCCTGCCACCCAGGTGAGCGGGGACACACGCCAACCGGGTGGGCGCGCCGCTCTACGCTGGGCGCCATGACCCCCGCGTCCCGCCGGCCCCGCTCGAAGAAGGCGGCCCGAGAACAGGCCACCGCGGTCGACGCGCTCCTTACCGAGGCATGGCCGGACGCCCGGTGCGAGCTGGACTTCACCTCCCCGCTCGAGCTCCTGGTGGCGACCGTGCTCTCCGCGCAGACCACCGACGTGCGCGTCAACCAGGTCACGCCCATCCTGTTCGCGGCCTACCCGGACGCACCCGCCTATGCCGCCGCCCGCCGGGAGGACCTGGAGGAGATCCTGCGGCCGTTGGGGTTCTTCCGGTCCAAGTCCGCCGCCGTTCAGGGCCTCGGCGCCGCCCTGGTGGCCGACCACGGCGGTGAGGTGCCCGCCACCCTGGAGGAGCTGGTCAGGCTGCCGGGGGTGGGGCGCAAGACGGCGAACGTCGTCCTCGGCAACGCGTTCGGCATCCCGGGCATCACCGTGGACACGCACGTGGGCCGCCTGGCCCGCCGGCTGGGGTGGACGGGGGAGAAGGACCCGGTCAAGGTCGAGGCGCGCATCGCCGAGCTGCTCCCGCCGGAGGAGTGGACGATGGCCTGTCACCGGCTGATCTTCCACGGCCGGCGGGTGTGTCACGCCCGTAAGCCCGCCTGCGGAGCCTGCGTCCTGGCCGAGCTGTGCCCGTCCTACGGCGAGGGCGAGACCGACCCCGAGCGCGCCCAGGCGCTGGTCACCGGCTGAGCCGCGGGCTCAACGGGAGTAGGGCGCCTCGAGGGCTCAGCGGGAGGAGGAGATCTCCCGCCCGTCGGCCGCGTCGTGCTGCGTGGCGAGGAAGGCCAGCAGCAGGTCGGTGACCTCCTCGGGTGCCTCCTCCGGGAGGAAGTGCCCGGCGCCGGCCACCACGTGCTCGCGCAGCGGACCGGTGACGAACTCGGCGTCGCGGGCGAAGGTACGCGCAGGTAGCAGCCGGTCGCTCGCGCCGCGGACGCTGAGCACGGGCACCGTCACCGGTCGGCTGACCGCGGCCAGGTAGCGCCGCCCGTCCGTCCGGGGCGTCGACCGCACCAGCCAGCGGAAGTGCTCCATCGCGCTGTGCGCGGCGAACGGCAGCCCCATCGCCTCGGTGTAGCGCGGCGCCTGCGACGTGGCGCCGTCATTCCCCGGGGCGGACCACTCCCGCAGCAGGTCTGCCACGAGGGTGCCCTCGCGCAGTGCGCGCTCGGGGAACCACGGCACCTGGAAACGGGCGAGGGTGGCCAGCGCCCGCACGGGCATCTTGTTGCCGAGCCGGTGCAGGGGCAGCGGGTGCGGGTTGGCCAGCACGGCGACGGCGCGGGTCAGACCCGGCGCGAAGGACGGCATGGACCACGCGACGGTGCCACCGAAGCCGTGCCCGACGACGACGGCGTCCGCGGCCCCGAGCGAGCGGATCACCCCGGCGACGTCGCGGGCGAAGACGGCGGTCTCATGGCGGCGCGGGGGCTTGTCCGAGCCGCCGAACCCGCGCAGGTCCATCGCCGCCACCCGGTAGCCGGCCTCGGCCAGCGCCGGGATCTGCTGGCGCCACGCCCACCAGAACTGCGGGAAGGCGTGCAGCAGCACCACCAACGGGCGCCGAGAGTCGGCCGGCCCGGCCAGCACCACGTGGAACTGGGCGCCGTTGGCGGGGACGTTGCGGTGCTCCCACGGTCCGGGGACGAGCACACAGCTGGGATCGGCTACCACGTCAGGCACGGTAGCGGGTCACCGGACGATCAGAGGAACGCCAGCGCCACCATGTAGGAGCCGGTGCCGCCGACGATGCTGAGCATCGCGTTGCCCCGCCACAGGTGCAGCCCCGCCGTGACCAGGACACCGATCGCCTCGGGCAGGCCGTGTGGGGCCGTGCTGAGGTCTACGGCCGAGAGCGTGTAGACCACGAGGATGGCCATCACCCCCAACGGCATCGTGCGGCCGAGGAACGTGACCAGCGCGGAGTCGCGCACCCGGCGCAGGGCGAGGAACGGGGCGAGCCGCAGGGCGTAGGTGACCGCGAAGATCACTACCAGAGTGAGCACGATCTGGCCGGGGCTAGGCATCGGGAGCCTCCCTCCGGGCCGCGGCAGGGGTGCCGGTCTGCTGTGAGGCGGTCTGCTCGGCGTTGGTCCGTTTGGCGTCGTTCCCGTGCTCGTCGGTCCCCTGTGCGCCGTCCTTCCGGGCGCCCACGGCGAACCGGGCCCCGAGCACGACGACGAACGCCATCAGCGCGACCACCAGCATTCCGCCGGGCGCCGCCAGCAGGGCCAGGCCGGCGCACGCGAGCGCGACGACGAGCGTGGGCAGGTCGGGAGCGACCCGGAAAGCGTCGATCGTGAGCACCACGAAGAGCGCCGTGAGTGCGAAGCCCAGCCCCTCGGCGTCGAGCCCCAGCTTGGCCCCGAGCAGCGCCCCGGTCGTGGAGCCGGTGAGCCAGTACATGTGGCAGAGGATCTGGGTGGCCAGCACCCGGGTGCCGGTCATGCCGTGCTGCGGCTTGGTGGCCAGCAGCGCGTACGCCTCGTCGGTGAGCATGTGGACGCCCCACAGCCGCCCGACGGCGGAGCGAATCTTCAGCAGCGGGAAGCTCAGGCCGTAGAAGACGTGCCGGAAGTTGACGAAGAACGTGGTGGCGGCGACCTGTGCCAGGCCCACACCGCCGGTGACGAGCCCGATCGCGAGGAACTCCATCGACCCGGCGTAGATGAGGACCGAGAATACCGGCGCCCACCACCAAGCCAGCCCGCTCGTGACGAGCAGGACGCCGAATGCGGCCCCCAGGGGGAGGTACCCCATGCCGACCGCGACCGTGTCCCTGGCAGCCTTCGCGACCTCGCAGCGGCGGTAGGCGCGCAGGCTCGTCGGGTCGGCGGGGATGGACACAGGGTCAGGTTAGGCACCCCGACCCGGGACCCGCTCCCAGGTCCGGCTCGCGGGAGCCCCGCCACCGCCAGAACAACCCCGTTGCCGGCGTCGAGTCCGCGGTGAGAACAGCCTCCCCCGCCTCGGGTGGGAACAACGGTGAGGAAACGACCGCCTGGGCCAGTCGTTTCCTCACCGTTGTGGGCTCGGTGGGCCCACCTCCGCCGTCGAGCGCCGCTCAGCGCTGCATGCCGCGGCTGATCTTGTCCATCACGGTGGAGTCCGCGAGCGTGGTGACGTCCCCGGCCTCGCGGCCCTCGGCGATGTCCCGCAGGAGGCGGCGCATGATCTTGCCCGATCGGGTCTTGGGCAGCTCGGCGACCACGAGGATCGAGCGGGGCTTGGCGATCGGACCGATCTCCTTGGCCACGTGCGCGCGCAGCTCGGCCACGATGTCCTCACCGATCTGCGCGACCCGCTGCTGCTCGTCGGCACGCAGGATGACGAACGCGACGACCGCCTGGCCGGTGGTGTCGTCCTTGGCGCCGACCACCGCGGCCTCGGCCACCACGGGGTGGGACACCAGCGCCGACTCGATCTCCGTTGTCGACAGGCGGTGGCCGGAGACGTTCATGACGTCGTCCACGCGCCCGAGCAGCCAGATGTCGCCGTCGTCGTCCTTCTTGGCGCCGTCGCCGGCGAAGTACATACCCTCGAAGCGGGACCAGTAGGTGTCGTGGAACCGCTGCGGGTCGCCCCAGATGCCCCGCAGCATCGCGGGCCACGGCTCGGTGAGGACCAGGTAGCCGCCGCCGCCGTCCGGCACCGGCTGGCCACGCTCGTCGAGAACCTCGGCGCTGATGCCGGGCAGCGGGGTCTGTGCGGAGCCGGGCTTGGCAGCGGTGATCCCGGGCAGCGGGGAGATCATGATGGCGCCCGTCTCGGTCTGCCACCAGGTGTCCACCACGGGGGTGCGGCCGGCGCCGATGGTCTGCCGGTACCACATCCACGCCTCGGGGTTGATGGGCTCACCGACGGAACCGAGCACCCGCAGCGAGGACAGGTCGTGCCGCTCGGGGAACTCCGCCCCCCACTTCATGCAGGTGCGGATCGCGGTGGGCGCGGTATAGAGGATGGAGACCTTGTACTTCTCCACGATCTCCCACCACCGGTCCTTGTCCGGGGTGTCGGGTGTGCCCTCGTAGATCACCTGGGTGGCGCCGTTGATGAGCGGGCCGTAGGTGACGTAGCTGTGGCCGGTGACCCAGCCGATGTCGGCGGTGCACCAGTACACGTCGGACTCGGCCTTGAGGTCGAAGACGTACTTGTGGGTGAACGCGCACTGCGCCAGGTACCCGCCGGTGGTGTGCAAGATGCCCTTGGGCTGCCCCGTGGTGCCGGAGGTGTAGAGGATGAACAGCGGGTGCTCGGCCTCGACGGGCACCGGCTCGTGCTCGGGGGCGGCGGCGGCCAGGGCGTCCGCCCAGCGCACGTCGCGGCCCTCGGTCCACGGCACATCCTGGCCGGTGCGCTCGACCACGAGCACGTGCTCCACCGGGCCACCCTTGGCCAGGGCCTCGTCGACGGCGGGCTTGAGGGCGCTGGGTTTGCCGCGCCGGTAGCCGCCGTCGGCGGTGATGACCACCCGGGCGTCGGCGTCGACGATGCGGCTGTGCAGGGCCTCGGCGGAGAACCCACCGAAGACCACCGAGTGCGGGGCGCCGAGACGGGCGCAGGCCAGCATCGCGACGACCGCCTCGGGGATCATCGGCAGGTAGATCGCCACCCGGTCACCGGTGCGCACTCCGAGCTCGGCCAGGGCGTTCGCCGCCCGGGAGACCTGGTCCTTCAGGTCGGCGTAGGTCAGGGTGCGGGTGTCGCCAGGCTCGCCCTCGAAGTGGATGGCCACCCGGTCGCCGAGCCCGGCCTCGACGTGCCGGTCGACGGCGTTGTATGCGGCGTTGAGGCGGCCGTCGGCGAACCAGCGCGCCACCGGGGCACCGGAGAAGTCGAGCACCTCCGAGAAGTCGGTCGACCACGTGAGCAGCTCGCGGGCCTGCTCGGCCCAGAAGCCCTCCCGGTCGGCCGCTGCCCGCTCGTACATCTCCGGGCCCGTGTTGGCCCGGCCGGCGAACTCCGCGCTGGGCGGGAACGACCGCCCCTCGTGCAGCAGGTTTTCCAGGCCGCCCTCGCTGGCGGCGGTGTCGTGCTGGGACATCGGGGGCCCTCCGTTGGTTGCGCTGGTCGTCCGAGGCGGCGGCCACGTGTGCCGTGGCTCACAACCTCCCGAGGCAACATAGCGAAGTTGGGCCCGAGGACTACAGCCTGCCCACCTTTGTCTCTGCGGTGCTTGTGGGAGCCGGAGGTGGGGGGCCTTGTCGCGGGACGACGGCGGAGCGTGGGGTGGGCGGGCGACCGGACGACGGCGGAGCGTGGGGGGGCGACCGGACGACGGCGGAGGGTCGGGTCAGCGGGCACCGTGCCGGGCGGCACGGCCGGGCAGGTCGCGCCGGGCGAGCTGACGGCGGGTGCGCTCCTCGCTGCGGCCTTGCCGGCGGGCACCGTGAGAGACGACCCCGAGCAGCACGAGGAACAGCCCGGACGCAGCCAGCCGCCCGCTCTCGAGGTCCGCGACCAGGTGGGTGGCGAGGTTGCCGGCGAGACTGCCACGCCCGTGCAGCTCGTCCAGCGCCGGGCGGAGCAGGTCGCCGGCGTCGACCGGGAAGGCCAGGAACAGTGCGGCGGCGAGGAACGTGACCGCCCCGACGACGATGACACCCGGGGAGGACCACCGGGCGGTGAGGATCACGACCGCGGCGACCAGCAGACCGCACGTCAGCTCGGCCAGGCCCACCGGGTCGAGCGCGCCGGGCGCCGACGCGAGGCGGGCGCCTGCATCGGTCAGGAGGAACCACCCGATCGGCGCCAGGACCACACTGAGCGCCAGACCCCACCAGTGCGCGGCCGTCCGGGAGCGCGGCCGGGCCTGCTCCGCGCCGGCGAGGGCGACGTCGGTGGGGTCGGGGTCATCCAGCCACCGGGCGCGCAGGTGCGGAGCGGGCGGCGCCGCGGGGGAGCCGTTCGCCGGGGCAGGCTCGGGGGAGCCGGCGGCGACGGGGTTCCACCGGCCGGCGCGCGCTCCGGCCTGCTCGACGCCGGCCTGCTCGACGCCGGCCTGCTCGACGCCGGCCTGCTCGACGCCGGCCTGCTCGACGTCGGTCGACCCTCCGGTGGTCGACGCTATGGCCCGCCCGGTGAGGGTCTGTGTGGTGCTGGCCCCGGCGGCCGCGCTACCCAGAACCGTCAACGGCTGGTCAGCGACCCTCGGGGCGTCAGCCCGGTCGCCCGCTCCGGTCACCTCGCCAGCGACCTCGTCGGCACGGGTGGGTTCGTCGAGCAGGCCCAGCAACCGCTGGCGGCGTACCGCGGTCGACTCGAGGTCGTCCCGATCGGTGCCGCCGAGGAGTTCGCGCCGGGTGGGCGCCGCCGCGCCGTCGCCGAGGCCGTCGTCAGCCTGGCCGGTGGCCTCCGCCGGGGCGGTGCCGTCGGCGTCGTCGGGGCGTGCAGGGCTTGACGTGGTCACGCGGGCCTCCTTGGTCCTTGCCACGGTACCCAGACCAGGGCAACGGCCCCCGGGCGCCGCGCCGCAACCGTCGTGCGGCCCTCAGCCGGCCACCGGGACGGCCCGTTCTGCCCGCTCCAGGCGCCGGCCGGTCCGGCGCGCGAAGTGCCCGGCCGCTCCGCCGAGCACCAGCACCAGCCCCAATATCGCCAGTCCGCCGGTGCCGAGCATCGCCACGACGCCGACCGCGCTGTCCAGGCGCAGCATCACGTTGAGCGCCCAGTGCTGCCCGGCGATGGCCAACGCGGCGACCGCGACAGGCAGCAGGTACATCAACCAGCCCGCCAGCTGAGCGCCGAGGGAGGACACGCCCACCAGTGCGAGGACCAGCACGAGCAGCGCGCACGCCAACAGCAAGGACGGCTCCTGCCACGGCTGGCCTCCCCCCTGGACGCCCAGCTCGAGGCTGAGACGGCCAGCGCCGCGGCCGAGCAGGATGATCGTCGCGGGCGACAGGGCCAGGGAGAACACGGCGACGAGCACGTGGGCCCACATCCTCGACGGCGGGGGCAGGGGAGGCGGCGGCGAGGCTGCGGTCTCGTCGTCCTGGTCGAGGACGGTCGGTTCAGGCGCCGCGTCCGCCTGCTCCTGGTGTCGCCCCGCTCGACGGGCGAGGTGCGCGCCCAGTGCCGCGCCCAGAAGCGCGGCGCCGACCGCCAGCAGGACGCCGCTGAACGCGAGCACGGACACCGCCGATCGCAGCTCGAGCGGCCCCGGAGCGGTGAGCAGCGGCCTGGTGAGCGCGCCGCCCACCAGGCCCGGGAGGAAGGCCCACAGCCCGGCCACCACCAGTGCCAGGCTCGAGGCGAACGCCGCGGTGGCAGCGATGCCGGCGAGGAGGACGGTGCCGAGGGCCAGCCACGGCCAGCCTCCGAGCGGTACCTCTCCGGCGGGGCTGGCCATGAGCTCCTGGGCGCCGTGGGCGAGGGAGACGATGGCCGGCGGGGCGAGCACCAGACCGACGAAGGCGCCGACGATGTGCGCACCTCTCCGGGAGGGAGGCTCGCCGACCTGGCTCAGCGGTGTGTCCGGCTGCGCAGCGCTCACCGCATGCTCCCCACTCCTCGGCTCAGATCTCCGTCAGTGTTCCACGGGACGGTGACGTTCCACGGGACGGTCACACGGCAGGCGGGGATGCCGCGGACGGCCGTCCCTCGCCGGCTGCGGGAGGGGCCGCCCGCCGTCCTGCCGTGGGCCGCGCGCGCGGGGCCGTCGTCCGCCCTCCGTACCCTGGCGCCATGACCGACGTGCACACCGCCCTGGCGGCGCTCACCCAGCTCGACGGTGTCACGGAGGCGGCCGACCGGGCCCGTGAGGCGAGCGCGGCGCTGCGCTGGCACGAGGGGCTGCGCCGGCGCTGGCGGGAGGCGCGGGCGGAGACGGCGGTGCGCTCCGCCGTCGCCGATGCCGCGCTGGCGGGCGCACGGGTGGAGTCCGGCTGGCTGCGCGCCCAGGTGGCCTCCGGCGCCGCGCGCACCATGCACGCCGCGTCCGACCGGCCCGCGAGCTCGACATCTGACCGCTCCGCAGACGACCGGCCCGCGGACGGGCCACCGACCGGCCCCGGCGAGGCTCTCGCGCTCGCGGCGTGGCGCGGTCAGGCGCACGTTGGCGAGCTGCTCGGCGACCTCGGTGGCCGCGGCACCGCGCCGGCGGTCCCGGCCGCCGAGCTTCTCGCCGGGCTGCACCGCGACCTCACCGCGCACCTGGCCCTTGCCGGCGCGGTGCCGGATGCGGCCGTGGGACGGCCCCGCAGCGCGGACCAGCGGCCTCGTGAACCGGGGCCCGACGGAATCGACGGGGCGCCGGTCGGTGAGGAGCTCGAGGTGCGCCTGGCGGCGCTGCGTGCCGTGCTCGAGGCCCGGGACGCGCCCGCGCTGGCCCGGGTCGCGGTGGCCCACGCCGAGATCGTCACGCTACGACCGTTCCTGGTCGGCAACGGCCAGCTCGGCCGCGTCGTCGCGCGGCTCCTCGCGGTCCGCTCCGGGCTCGAGCCCACCGGGGTGGCGGTGCTCGACACCTACGCGGCCGCCGATCCGGGGCGGTACCGGCGGGCACTCGCCGGGTACGCCTCCGGGACCCCGGCGGGGGTGGCCGCCTGGCTGACGTTCCAGGCGGACGCCGTCGTCGCCGGTTGTCAGGCGGGTGCGGAGGTGGCGACGGCGGTGCTCGCCGGCCGCGTCCAGCCCCGCTGACCCTCAGTGGGCCCGGTGCGCCCGCCGCAGGACCGTCGCCCCGGCGGCGACGAGCCCGACGACAACGGCGCTCCCCGCACCGACCCGCAGGGGCCGGGTCCACCACGTGCGCAAGGGCACAGGACGTGCGAAGTGGTGCACCGGCCAGCCGCGCGCCACCGCGGTGCGGCGCAGCGCCCGATCGGGGTTGACGGCCACCGGGTGGCCGACCGCCTCGAGCATCGGTAGGTCCGTCACCGAGTCGGAGTAAGCGGCGCAGGCGGCCAGGTCGTACCCCCGCTGCGCGGCGAGGGCACGGATGGCGTCCGCCTTCGCGGGGCCAAAGACGTAGCGCGCGACGCGGCCCGTGAAGTGCCCGTCGACCACCTCCATGGCCGAGGCGATGACCTCGTCCGCGCCGAGCATCGCCGCGATGGGGCGCACCACGTCCTCGGCCGACGCCGAGACGACGACCACGTCCGCGCCGTCGTCGTGGTGGCGCTGAATGAGCTCGACCGCCTCCCGGTAGACGCGGGGCTGGACGAACGTGCTGAGCGCCCCCTCCACGACCTTGCGGAAACGGGGCTCCTCCCAGCCGTCGACCATGAGGGACAGCTGCTCGCGCACCCGCTCGCTGCGCCGCCGGTCAGCGCCCACGAGCACGTAGCCCAGCTGCGCCGCGGCAGAGCGCAGCAGGTCCGCCCGGGTGAGCAGGCCGGCGGCGAGCAGCGGCCGGGCGAGCGTGACCGATGAGGCGGTGGACAGCACGGTCTTGTCCAGGTCGAAGAACGCCGCTCTGGGAGCGCTCGCAGGCTCCGCGCTCATGGCCCGGTCACACCTCCGTCGGCGCGCCCGGCTCCAGCGGGCGGAACGTGGTGCCCTCCGGCATGAAGTCTGCGAGCACCGCGTACACCAGCCGGGTGGTTGCCATCGCCCGCTCGTGGATCGGCACCGCCACCCGTGGGCGCACCGACCGCACGTAGTCCACCGACTCCGCCGCCTTCAGCCACGGCCCGCTGGTGGGTACCGCCAGCACGTCGACGGGCCGGCCCGGGTCAGCGAAGGAGTCGCCGGGATGGACGAACGCGCCGTCGTCGATCATGTAGCCGGCGTTGGTGCAGCCGGGCCGGTCGGCGTAGATGACGGCGTGGGTGCCGCCGATGACGTCGATCGTCGCGCCCGCGACCGTGAGGTGCTCACCGGGCGTGACGACGTGCGCGTCGATGCCGTGATCCGCGAGCAGCGGCGCGGTGTCCGGGTCGCACAGCACACGCGCCCCCGGGTTCGCGCCGACGAGGCCGGGCAGCCGCGCCGGGTCGGCGTGGTCGGGGTGCTGGTGGGTGAGGAGGATGGCGTCGAGGTCGCGCAGCGACTCGAAACCCTCCGCGTAGGTGCCGGGATCGAGCAGCAGACGTGCTGTGCCGGTCTCCAGCAGCACGCACGCGTGGCCGAGGTGGGTGATCCGCATGGCCACACTGTCGCAGAGGACCGTCCGCCGCGTCCCTCGACCGGTGCGTCCCGGTTCTCCACAACCCGTGAGCGCGCCCAGGACCTGCCGGCCCACCCTGGTCCCAGGGGGTGGGCGATGTACCGGGAACATCAGGTGGCACTGCACGGCGCGGACGACACCGTCGCGGCGCAGGTGCGGCGCCTCGCG
Organism: Georgenia yuyongxinii; assembly: GCF_006352065.1. Classification (NCBI taxonomy): domain Bacteria; kingdom Bacillati; phylum Actinomycetota; class Actinomycetes; order Allobogoriellales; family Allobogoriellaceae; genus Georgenia; species Georgenia yuyongxinii. Next base: position 459,240 of record NZ_CP040915.1, read on the forward strand.
GAGCTCGCCGGGACCGAGGTGGTGGTCGTCCCGGCCGGGGAGGAGGTCGCCGCGGCGCTGGTGCTGACCGAGGTCGGTGGGCCGGGGCGGCTGCGGGTGCGGGTGGACCCGGCCCGGCTCGCCACCATGCCCGACGGCGCGGCGGCGCCCGCCGTCGTCGTGCTCCCCGGCGAGGCGGAGGTGCTCCTCGACCTCATGGTGGCCGTCGGTGCGCGGCACCGGGCGCACACCGTCGGGGTCGTCGGCGCGCACGGCGGAGCCGGCGCGTCCGTACTGGCCGCCACGCTCGCCCGCGCTGCCGCAGGGGCCGGCTCGGCCACCGCGGTGGTGGACATGGACCCCGCGGGCGGCGGGCTCGACGTCCTGCTCGGGGTCGAGCACGACCCCGGCCAGCGGTGGGCCGACCTCGGCTCCGAGACGGGCGCGATCCTGCCACAGCGCCTCGCCCTCGCCCTGCCCGAGTGGCACCTCGTGCGGGTGCTCTCCGGGGACCGGCGCGGCGGCGCGCCCCTGGACCGCGTGGCACGCTCGGCGGTCCGCGCGCTCGGCCAGGGCCACGACGTCGTCGTGCTCGACCTGCCCCGCCAGGTCCTGGCCGCCGGGCCCGCCGGGGACCTGTGGCTGCGGTGGTGCGCGGACGTGGTGCTGCTCGGGCGCAGCGGGGTGCGCGGCGGGGCGGCGGTGCTCGCGGCGGCCCCGCTGCTCGTCGCCCACGGCCGGGCCCACCTGGTCATGCGTGCGGCGGCGGGCGAGGGCGGGGACGCCGCCGAGCTGGCCGAGGCGGCCGGCCTGCCGCTGGCGGCGACCATGCGAGACGAACGTGCCCTCGCGGCGGGCATCGAGCAGGGCCTGAGCCCGGGCGACCAGCGCCGCGGGCACCTGCGCACCGCCGCCCGCGGGCTCGTGGCCCGGCTGGGGCTGGGGCCGTGAGCGCCCCCGACCTCTCCCAGGTGCGCTCCGCGCTGGCACGGGGCGCCTCGGTGCCCGAGGCGCTCGGCAACGGCCTGGGCACCACCAGCCTGCTGCGGCTGGACGCCGCGGTGCGGGTCGAGCTGCGCGGCGCCGGACCGCTCATCCAGCCGCTGCTCGACGACCCCGCGGTCACCGACGTGCTGGTCAACGGTGCCGACGGGGTGTGGGTGGACCGCGGGCGTGGCCTCGAGCGCGTCCGCGCGAGCGGTGCCCTCGCCGACGCCGCCGCCGTCCGGGCCCTGGCCACCCGGCTCGCCGCGGCGTGCGGGCAGCGCCTGGACGATGCCAGCCCGGTGGTGGACGGGTCGCTTCCGGACGGCACGCGCCTGCACGCCGTGCTCCCGCCGCTGTCGGCGGGCGGCACCCTCATCTCGCTGCGCACCCACCGCACCCGCACCTTCACCCTCGCCGAGCTGGTGGCCTGCGGCACCGTGCCCGCCGCCGCCGAAGCGGTGCTGCGCGGGCTCGTGGCCGCCCGGGCGAACGTGCTCGTCTCCGGAGCGACCGGGTCGGGCAAGACGACCCTTCTGGCCTCGCTGCTGTCCCTGGTGCGGGCCGACGAGCGGATCGTGTGCATCGAGGAGTCCGCCGAGCTGCGCCCGGCGCACCCCCACGTGGTGCATCTGCAGGTCCGCCGGGCCAACGTCCAGCGCGTGGGGGAGGTCCCGCTCAGCGACCTCGTGCGCGCCGCCATGCGCATGCGGCCCGACCGGCTCGTGCTCGGGGAGTGCCGCGGCGCGGAGGTGCGCGACGTGCTCGGTGCCCTGAACACCGGGCACGACGGCGGCTGGGCCACCGTGCACGCCAACGCCACGGCCGACGTCCCGGCGCGGCTGGTGGCGCTGGGGGCGCTGGCGGGGATGGACACCGCCACCGTGGCCGCCCAGGCCGTCAGCGCCGTGGACGCCGTGCTCCACCTGCGCCGCACCGGCGGCGTGCGGCGCCTGGTCGAGATCGGGGTGCTGAGCCGGGCCGGCGGGGAGCTGGTGTGCACGCCAGCACTCACAGTCGACGGTGTTGGGGCTGTGCACACGGGCCCCGGCTGGGAGCGACTGGCTCGCCGGCTCGGCACGAAGGATCAGCCGGACGGCGGCGCGGGCCTCAAGCCGGACGGCGCGTCCCGGTCCCCCGGCCGCCACACAGCAGGATCGCCATGACAGCCGCGGCCGCCGTCGCGGTGCTGGTGGCCGCGGCCACCTGGCTGCTGCTGGCTCCCGCGCGAAGCTCACGGTCCCGCACGCCCGGCCCCGGCTGGGCAGCCGGGCGGTGGCGCGTCCGCCCGAGCTCGCGCCACCCGGCTCAGCCGGACCTGGACCTCGGGGTGCTCGTCACGGAGGTGGCCACCCGGCTGCGCACGGGGGTGACGGTCGAGAAGGCGTGGGCCGAGACCTTCGCCCGGATGGGGCTGGAGGAGCGCGACCGGGCTGGACCTGTCCTGGGCGACGGCGGGGTGCCAGTGACGCTCGAACGCCTCGCCGTCACCTCCTCCCGCGCCCCCACCCGCACCCGCGAGATGTCATCTCCTCGGCGAGATGTCATCGCGCCTCCCAGCGGGCGGGCGGGCGGCCGCGGCCGACGGTGGCGCGTCACGGGCCGTAGCCGCACGGCGCTCAGCACGGCGGCGCTCGCCGCCCTCCCCGGTGCGCTCGCGGCCTGCCGGCTCACCCACGAGCTCGGTGCACCGCTCGCGCAGGTGCTCGAGCGGTGCGCGCAGGGACTCACCGAGGCGGGCCACGCCCGCACCGCTCGCGCCGTTGCGCTGGCCGGTCCACGGGCCACCGCTCGGCTGCTCGGGTGGCTGCCGCTGCTGGGCCTCGGCCTGGGGATCGCCGTCGGGGCGGACCCGCTGGCAGTGCTGTTGGACGGTCGCGGCGGGACCGCTTGCCTGGTGCTCGGGCTCGCACTCATGGTGGCCGGGCGCCGCTGGGTGGCGGCCCTGGACCGGGCCGCGTCGTCGGCCGCCGACCTGGGCGGCGCCCGGTGATCCTCATGGTGCTCGCGCTGCTGAGTGTGCTGCCGTGGGCGCTGCCAGGCCGCGCGGCCCTCGTCCGGCGGACCCGTGCCCGCACCGCACGGGACGCACGGGCGGCGGCCATCCGCGTCCCGCCGGGGGTCGACGTCGCCGTCCTGCTCGATCTCGCCGACGCGGCGCTCGGCGCGGGGGCCTCCGTGCCCGGCACCCTCCAGGCGATCGGCCGCGCCGTGGACCCGATGGGCACGGCGCCGGCGGGCGCCGTCGGACCCGCCCTACGGCAGGCGGGATCGGCTCTACTCCTTGGCGCGCCGTGGGCCGAGGCCTGGGCGATGACGCCGCCCGGGCTGCGTCCTCTCGTCGACGCCCTCGAGCCGGCCTGGCAGGACGGCGCCGCGCCGGGACCGCTGCTGCGCCGCGCCGCGGCTGCCGTTCGGGCCGACCGTCAGCAGCACGCCCAGGAGGCGGCCGCGCGGCTCGGCGTGCGCCTCGTGCTGCCCCTGGGACTGTGCTTCCTCCCTGCGTTCGTGCTCCTGGGCATCGTGCCTGTCGTCCTCGCCGCGGGCGGGGGGCTGCTCGGGTGAGTGAGCGGCAGGCGATGCGGATGCCGTCATCGTGGCCGGGTCGGGTACGGACGGTCGGTGACGAGGTTCTTCATGACGAGGGTGGAGTTGAGGCGCTGCACCCCGGGAAGTGTGGACAGCACGTCGTCCTCCAGCTGGGCGTACGCATCGAGGTCCGCGGTCCGTACTCGCAGCAGATAGTCGGGGTCACCGAAGAGGCGCTGGGCCTGCAGCACGTTCGGCACGTTCCGGACCGCAGCCTCGAAGGCCATGAGCGTCTCCCGGTCCTCCTGGCGCATCGTGACGAAGACCAACGCCTCGAAGCCAAGCCCGAGGGGAACCGGGTCGATGACCGCGCGGTAGCCGAGGATCGCACCCCCGCGTTCCAGGTCACGCACCCGACGATGGGTCGGAGACAGCGTGAGTCCCACCCGGGACGCCAGATCGGTGAGGCTGATTCGCCCCTCCTCCTGCAGCACCGCAAGAATCTCCCGGTCAAGATCATCCATGCAGTGAATTCTGCCCGTAAATGCGGCTTCGGGCGAGGATTTGCGGAGCACCTTGCGGCAGTTCCTCCGTAGCCTTCCGAAGGACGGAAGGGGGCGTGATGGAACCGGCAGCACTCGCGATGTTCAGCGGCATCGCAGCGGCGATGGTGGCGGTCCCCGGTCCGGATTGGGTGTTCGTGCTTGCGGCCGGCACCCGGAACCGTGTCGTCCTACCGGCGGTGACCGGGTTGATGATCGGCTATGCGCTCATCACCACGGCGGTCGCGCTCGGCGTCGGCCCCGTGGTCGCCGCGCAGCCGGTCATCTTGACGACGCTGTCGATCGCCGGCGCCGGGTACCTGGCGTATCTCGGCATCGGCATTCTCAGGTCCGCGCGCACCGCGGCGCCCGCAGGTGCCGCCGCCCACGACACTCCTTGTTGGGGGGCGTTCATCCGCCGAGGAATCGGCGTGACGGCCCTGAACCCCAAGGCACTGCTGCTCTTCCTGGCGATCCTTCCGCAGTTCGCGCGTCCCTCTGCCCCCTGGCCGATGCCGGCACAGCTTGCCGTGCTGGGAGCTGTGTTCATCGCGTTCGCGGCCGTGTTCTACACGATGCTCGGCTACCTCGCAGACCGCGTCTTCGGCCCACGCCCGCGCCTGAACGCCATCATCTCGCGAGTCGCCGGCATCGCGATGCTCGCCGTCGGGGCGCTCATGCTGGGAGAACAGGCAATTCACGCCTGGCCGGGGAACGCCTGACCCGGCGCAGACCCGCCTGCGCGGCGGGTGAACGCTCGGCCGCGGCATCAATGCAGACACTGCCGTGCCGAGCCGTCTCGATCCACAGCGCGCGCGACTCTGGCGCTGACGCGGCGGACCGTTGCGTCTCATGCCACCCCGTCCACAGCCGGCTCGGCCGGGTCGACGGCGATCCCCCCGCGTCCAGCAACCTCGGTGGCAACGGTTCGGCACCAGCCCGACCGGCACCAAGGGGCCCCAGCGCCCCGGAGAAAGGGGAGCACGATGACGATTCGACGGCGGTGGGGGCAGGCCCGGACGTCACTGGGGCGGCGGGTCGCCCGCCTCCGTAAGCAGGACGAGGCCGGCATGGCGACGGCCGAGTACGCCGTGGGGACCGTGGCGGCCGCATCGCTGGCCGGCGTCCTGCTTGCGATCCTGAAGAGCGAGTGGGTGCGGGAGCTCATCTCCGACCTCATCCGCTCGGCGCTCGGCCTGGGATGACCGCGTCCTCACCGGCGGTGGGCGGGCTCGCCTGCCCGCCGCCGGGCGGCCGGTCCCAGGCCGCCACCCATGCGCCCCGGGACCGTGGCCACGGCCGGCGGGAGCGAGGCGGCGTCACGGCCGAGCTGGCGATCGTGCTGCCGGGAGTCGTGCTGCTGCTGCTCGCCCTGCTCACGGCCGCGAGCGCGGCCCTGACCCAGGTGCGCGTCGCCGACGCCGCCCGTGCCGGGGCGCGGGCCGTGGCGCTCGGAGAGCCGCACACGGTGATCATCGACATGACCGCCAGGCTCGCCGGCGAGGGGGCGTCGGTGCGGGTCGCGAGCGACGGCCCCTTCGTGGTCGTCGAGGTCGCGCGCGACCTGCCGGGCCCGCTCCGCCTGACCGACCTGGTGGCCCGGGCGACTGCCAGGGCCGTGCCCGAGCCGGGGGCGCCGTGATGCGCGCGGGCGAAATGGGGACCGGACGGACCGAACGGGACGGGCGGACGGTACAGCCAGGGTCGCGCCCCGGTGACGGCAGGGAGCGCGGGTCGGGCACGGTGCTCGGCCTGGCGCTCGTCGTGGTGCTGGTCATCCTTACCGTCGCGGTCGTCGGTCTCGCCCGGGCGGTGCATGCCCGCGGTACCGCCCAGAGCGCCGCGGACCTCGCCGCGCTCGCCGCAGCCTCTGCCCTTCACCGAGCAGGTGGCTCGATCGACGACCCGTGCACGGTGGCCGCGCATGTGGTCGAGGCCAACGACGCCGAGCCCGCCGGGTGCACGGTCAGCGGGGCGGTCGTGGAGGTCCGCGCCCGGGTGGTCGTCCTCGGGCAGTCCGACGGTGTGCTGGTGGCCCGCGCCAACGCCCGCGCCGGACCGGCGCGCTGATTCGGGGCAGGTCAGCGTCCCGCCAGGTAGTCCAGCTGGGCCTCGACGGACATGCGGGCCGCCGCCCAGAGGGCCCGGTCCACGTCGGCGTACACCTTCGCCACCACTGCCATCGGGTCCGCCGCGGTCGGCGGCAGGCCCAGCTCGTCGAGCGCCCGCCGGATCTCGACCAGGCGCTGTTCGCGGTGGCGCCTGTACTCGCGGGCAACGGCGACGACGTCGGGACGCTCGGGGCCGTGGCCGGGCAGCATGACGCCGTCACGGCCCTGGTCGATCAGGAGGTTCAGGGAGTCCATGTACTGCGCCAGGCTGCCGTCGGCGGGGTCGAGGACGGTGGTGCCGCGGCCCAGAACCGTGTCGCCCGTGAGGAGAGCGCGCTCCGGCGGCGCGGCTAGGTGCGGTGTGTGCTTCGAGGCCGGCGGCTGATGTTCGACCAGGAGACTGATCGAGTCGGCGGTGTGCCCCGGGGTGTGCAGGACGGTGATTCGCAGGCCCGCTGCCTGGACGACCTCCCGGTCACGCAACGGCGCCGCGCCGCGGCAGAAGTCGCTGGACCATGCGCGCACGGGAGCTCCGGTGCGCGCGGCGAGCGCGTCGAGGCCGCCGGTGTGGTCGTGGTGGCGGTGGGTGACGAGGAGGGCTTCGACGCGGCCGCCGTCGGTTGAGCATGCGGCGGTCACCGCGGCGGTGTGGGCCGGTGCGTCCGCCGGGCCCGGGTCGACCACAACGCATCCGTCGACGCCCGGGGCTCGCAGGATCCAGGTGTTGGTGCCCTCAAGCTCCATCGCGCCGGGGTTGTGGCACAGCACCACCGACGCGAAGCCGGTAACGGCCCGCGGAACCTCGTAGGCGGGGTGGGTGGGAGTGTTCATCGGGACGCACGCCGACCGTTCGCGGGGATCGTGCCGCCGCCGCCGCCACCGTCGCCGACGCCGTCGCCGCCGCCTGCCGCGCCGGTGCCACCGGCGCCCGCCGGCGCCGCCCCGAGCAGCAGCCTGAGCAGCCGGACCGCGCCGTGCTTGTCCAGGGGGGAGTTGCCGTTGCCGCACTTGGGCGACTGCACGCAGCTGGGGCAGCCGTCCTGGCACCGGCAGGCGGTGATCGCGTCCAGCGTGGCCCGCAGCCACTGCGCGGCCGCCCGGTAGCCGCGCTCGGCGAAGCCCGCGCCGCCGGGGTAGCCGTCGTGCACGAACACAGTGGGCTGCCCGGTTTGTGGGTGGACCGCCGTCGAGAGCCCGCCGATGTCCCATCGGTCGCAGGTGGCCAGCAGCGGCAGCAACCCGATCGAGGCGTGCTCGGCGGCGTGCAGCGCGCCGGGCAGCGCGTCCTTTCCAACGCCGGCCGACTCGCACGCCTCGGCGCTGAGCGTCCACCACACCGCCGTGGTCGGCAGCACCCGCTCGGACATGTCCAGCGGGTACGAGCCGATGATGTCCAGGCCCGGCACGCGGCGCTTGTCGTAGCCGGTGACCTGGCTGGTGACCTCGACGTCGCCGAAGGACCACAGCACCGCGGCGTCCGCGGAGCTCCAATCCTGCCGGTCCCGGGTGCCGATGATCCGCACCGACGACGTCGAGCGGGCCTTGGTCCGGTGCCCCACCTCCGCGTCCTCGTGGACCAGGGCCACCTCGTCCTCCAGGGCATCGACGACGAACGTGCGGCCCTGGTGCACGTACACCGCGCCGGGGAAGACGGTTCCATCGGCACGGGCGCCGTCCACGGTGCCCAGGACCGTGCCGGTGCCGATCTCCACCACCTGCACGGGCCGGTCGAGGCCGCCGCGCAAGTCGGTGAGGTCCTGCGCCCGCTCGGGCCGGGCGAAGTTCCAGAACCACCCGTTCGGGCGGCGCCGCAGCAGCCCCCGGCGGACGAGCTCGTCGAGCAGCGTCCCGTCGGGCAGCCCGAAGAGCGGCAGGTCGGCGTCGGTCAGCGGTGACTCGGACGCGGCCGCGCACAGGTGCGGGGCGAGGACATAGGGGTTGGCGGGGTCGAACGTCGTCGCCTCCACCCCCGAGCCGAAGATCGCCTCCGGGTGGTGCACGAGGAACCCGTCGAGGGGGTCGTCGCTCGCCACGAGCACCGCCACGCCGTCGGCCCCGGCGCGGCCGGCCCGGCCTGCCTGCTGCCACAGGGACACCCGGGTGCCTGGCCAGCCGGCGATGATGACGGCGTCGAGCCCGGCGACGTCCACCCCGAGCTCCAGGGCGTTCGTGGTGGCCAGCGCGAGCAGCTCCCCGCTGCGCAGCGCCCGCTCCAGCTCCCGGCGCTCCTCGGGCAGGTACCCGCCGCGGTAGGCGGCCACCCGGGCCGCCAGCTCTCCGTCGACCTCGCGCAGGCGCCGGCGTGCCTGCTCGGCGATGACCTCGGCGCCGTATCGCGACCGGACGAAAACCAGGGTGCGGGCCCCGGCGGAGACCAGGTCCGCGAGCAGGTCGGCCGCCTCGGCGGTGGCGCTGCGCCGCGGGCCGTCCTCGAGCGCCTCGCTCGCGGCGTCGGTGGCAGCGAGGTCCACGCCCTGGCCCGGCCAGGTCGCCGCCCACCCCGTCGACAGCGCCGGCTGCCACAGCGCGACGGATCGCCGGCCGGACGGCGCGGCGTCCTCGGTGACGGCCACGACGTCCTCGGTTGGCACCCCGACCAGGCGGGCCGCGGTCAGCGCCGGCTCGGCGGTGGTGGCGGAGGCGCACAGCACGGTCGGCTGCGCCCCGTAGTACGCGGCGAGCCGCAGCAGCCGGCGCAGCACCAGGGCCACGTGGGCGCCCAGCACCCCGCGGTAGGCGTGGCACTCGTCGACGACCACGTACCGCAGCCCGCGCAGCAGCCGCTGCCAGCGACGGTGCGCGGGGAGCATCGAGAAGTGGAGGAAGTCGGGGTTGGAGAGGACGACGTCGGCGTGGTCGCGGGCCCAGTCACGCTCGGTCAGCGGCGTGTCGCCGTCGCACGTGGTGACCCGGATGCCGCGGAGCTGAGCCGCGTCCAGGAGGCGGTGCAGCCCGGCGAGCTGGTCCGCCGCCAGCGCCTTGGTGGGGGAGAGGTACAGGGTCGTCGGGCGGCGGGTGTAGTCCCCGATCCGGCCTGAGGCGGGGCTGGCGGCCTGGGCGGCGCCCTCCCGGACGGCCGAGAGCACGGGCAGCCACGCGGCCAGAGACTTGCCCGAGCCGGTGCCGGTCGCGATCACGGTGTGCCGGCCGGCCCACGCGGCCTCGGCGGCGGTGACCTGATGCTCCCAGGGCGCACTGACCCCCATGCGTCTGTAGCCGGCCACCACGTCCGGGTCCGCCCACGTGGGCCAGTCCGCCCGGCGGCCCTCGCGGGCCGGGAGCTGCTCGAGGTGCACCAGCCGCCCGTCGCGCGCACCGGTGGCGCGCAGCAGGTTCACAAGGTCGGGGCCAGACACGGTCCCAGTGTGCGTCACGGCACCGACAACCTCGCCCAGTCATCCCCCCAGCCCCCGGCCCGCGCAGCGGCCACCCACCCCATCCCCGCGCACACATCACCGCGACGCGTCGACCTTTCGCGACATCTCATGACGTCTCACCGAGGACTTGACGTGTCACCGAGGACTTGACGTCTCGCGCACTCGCGCGGGTGGGGTTGGCAGGCACCTGCCAGGGACACAAGTCCCCTCTTCCGGGGGCTGGTCGTGGTGGCGCGGCGTGCCACGATGTGGGCTCAGGGGGCAGAAGGGGGGACCGGACGAGTGAACTTCTCCGTGCAACGACGCGAGGTGGACGGCGTACCGGTCGTGAGCGCCGTCGGGGAGCTCGACGGCGGCTCGGTCGAGCTGCTGGCCGGCGAGCTCGAGCTCGCGCTGGACGCGCTGCCACCGGCGATCATCGTGGACCTCGCGGGCGTGACCTTCATCGACTCCACCGGTGTGCGAGCTGTGACGCGCAAGCAGGACAGCCTCGTCTCGCTGGAGACCCGGCTGTATGTGGTCGCCCCCGCGGACCGGATCCGGGAGGTTTTCGTCCTGACCGGGACGGCCGACGGTGTGCCTCTCCACCGCAGCCTGGACGAGGCGCTCGTGGCGGCCGCTCAGGTGCCGATCATGCAGGCCACGGCCGTGGTGCGGGTCCCCGCACACGGCCTTGCGGGCCCCGCGGATGCGGTCGCGGTTCCTCCCAATCGTCAATCGGGTGCCTGATCGGCGGGTAGGCTCCGCTACGACGTGCCGCCCGGGCGACGACGCCCGTGGCCGGTGAACTGCGCTGCCAAGGAGGGCGGATGCTGGATCTGGGAACCTCGAGCCTGGCCATCGTCGGGGCTATCGGGGTCATCGCCCTCGTCGCGCTCGTGATCGCGGTGGTCCTGCGAAGGCAGGTGCTCGTCGCGGACGAGGGCACCCCGCGGATGCAGGAGATCGCCCGTGCGATCCAGGAGGGCGCCTCGGCCTACCTGACCCGCCAGTTCCGGACGTTGGCGGTCTTCGCCGTCATCGTCTTCGGGCTGCTCTTCCTCCTGCCCGCCGACCCTGAGGTCAAGCTGGGCCGGGCGATCGCCTTCCTGTTCGGTGCCGGGTTCTCCGCCTCCATCGGCTACCTGGGCATGTCGCTGGCCGTGCGCGCCAACGTGCGCGTCGCCGCCGCGGCCACCCGGAAGAACGGCCGCGCGGAAGGGGCGCAGATCGCGTTCCGCACCGGCGGCGTCGTCGGCATGAGCGTGGTGGGCCTCGGCCTGCTGGGCGCGGCCGGCGTGGTGCTCATCTACCGCGCGGACGCCCCGGCGGTGCTCGAGGGCTTCGGCTTCGGCGCGGCGCTGCTGGCGATGTTCATGCGCGTGGGCGGCGGCATCTTCACCAAGGCCGCCGACGTCGGAGCGGACCTGGTCGGCAAGGTCGAGCAGGGCATTCCCGAGGACGACCCCCGCAACGCCGCCACCATCGCGGACAACGTGGGCGACAACGTGGGCGACTGCGCCGGCATGGCGGCGGACCTGTTCGAGTCCTACGCCGTCATGCTCGTCGCCTCCCTGATCCTGGGCACGGCCGTGATGGGGGAGCAGGGGCTCATCCTTCCGCTCATCGTCACCGCCGTCGGCGCCCTGGTCGCCGTGCTGGGTGTGTTCATCACCAAGGTGCGCGGCTCCGAGTCCGGGCTGCGGGCCATCTACCGCGGCTTCTACCTCTCCGCGCTCGCCGGCGTCGTGCTCGCCGCGGTCGGCGCGTACGTGTACCTGCCCAGCACCTTCGCGGCCATCCCCGGCGTCAGCGAGGAGCTGGCCGGGCACCCCGGCGACCCGCGGCTGATCGTCTCCCTCGCCGTCCTGATCGGCGTGGTGCTGGCCGGCATCATCCTGTGGCTGACCGGCTACTTCACCGGCACCACCTCCCGGCCCACCCTGCACGTGGCGTCCACCACCCGCACCGGTGCTGCCACCGTGGTGCTCTCCGGGATCGGCGTGGGCTTCCAGTCCGCCGTCTACACCGCGGGCATCATCGCCGCTGCCATCTGCGCGGTGTTCCTGCTCTCCGGTGGCTCCGTCGGCCTGGCACTGTTCCTCGTGGCGCTGGCCGGCTGCGGCCTGCTCACCACGGTCGGCGTCATCGTCGCCATGGACACCTTCGGCCCGGTCAGCGACAACGCCCAGGGCATCGCCGAGATGTCCGGTGACGTCGACGAGGAGGGCGCGCAGATCCTCACCGACCTCGACGCCGTCGGCAACACCACCAAGGCGATCACCAAGGGCATCGCGATCGCCACCGCCGTGCTGGCGGCCACGGCACTGTTCGGCTCCTACGCCGACGCCGTCCGCCAGGGCATGGCCGAGTTCGCCGACGCCGGCACCGAGGTCGCCGGCGGCATCGTCGGGGCGATGATGACCTACGAGATCATCTCGCCGATCACCCTGGTGGGCGTCATCCTCGGTGGGGCGACGGTGTTCCTCTTCTCCGGTGTGGCCATCGACGCCGTCACCCGCGCCGCCGGCACCATCGTCTTCGAGGTGCGCCGCCAGTTCCGGGAGAACCCCGGCATCATGACCGGCCAGACCCGCCCCGAGTACGGCCGCGTGGTAGACATCTGCACCCGTGAGTCCTTGCGTGAGCTCGCCACCCCGGGCCTGCTGGCCGCGTTCGCGCCGATCGCCGTGGGCTTCGGCCTGGGCGTCGGCCCGCTGGCCGGGTTCCTCGCCGGGGCCATCGGCGCGGGCGTGCTCATGGCCGTCTTCCTCGCCAACTCCGGCGGGGCGTGGGACAACGCCAAGAAGATCGTCGAGGACGGGCACTACGGCGGCAAGGGCTCCGACGCGCACGCCGCGGCGATCATCGGCGACACGGTCGGCGACCCGTTCAAGGACACCGCCGGCCCCGCGATCAACCCGCTCATCAAGGTGATGAACCTCGTGTCGGTGCTGATCGCGCCGGCCGTGGTTCAGCTGAGCGTCCCGGCCGACACCAACCACGCGGTGCGTATCGCCATCGCCTGCGTGGCCGCCGGGATCGCCGTCAGCGCGATCGCCCTCTCCCGCGTGCGAGCCGCCCGGGCCGACGCCGGCGAGCGCAACGGCTCGCGGCAGGAGGCGACCGCCGGGTCGCACTGACCCGACCTTCAGCGAGGGGCGTGCGGCCGAGCCGCACGCCCCTCACGGTCGGTCCATCGCCGACGCCGTGCGCCCCCGGGCGGTGGACCGTAGGTTCGCCCCCATGGGTGCTACCGAGCTTCTCCTGGTGCGGCACGGGCAGAGTGCCGCCAACGTCGCCGCCGCCTACGCCGAGTCCATCGGCGCCGAGCAGATCGACGTCCCGGCCCGCGACGCGGACGTCGAGCTGTCCGACACCGGCCTGGAGCAGGCCCGCGCGCTCGGCGTGTGGCTGGCGGGCCTGCCCGCGGCGCACCGTCCCCAGGCCGTGTGGTCCTCGCCGTACCGCCGCGCGGCCGACACCGCCCGCACGGCCCTGGCCGAGTCCGGCCTCGATGTGCCGCTGCTCCTCGACGAGCGGCTACGGGACCGGGACCTGGGCATCACCGACACCCTCACCTCCGCCGGCGTGCGGGCCCGCTACCCCGAGGAGGCGGAGCGGCGCCGCTGGCTCGGGAAGTTCTACCACCGGCCCCCCGGCGGGGAGTCCTGGGCCGACGTCGCCCTGCGGGTGCGCTCCGTGCTCGCCGACCTCGAGCGCCAGGACCGCGCCGACCGGGTGCTCATCACCTGCCACGACGCCGTCGTCCTGCTCTTCCGGTACGTGTGCGAGCACCTCGGGGAGACCGACGTGCTGGCCATCGGCCGCGACGAGGGCGTGCGCAACGCGGCCGTGACCCAGCTGGTGACCGACGGGGACGGGTGGCGGCTGGCCGGGTACAACGTCGAGGAGCATCTGGCGGAGCAGGGTGCGGCGACCACGGAGGAGCCTCCGGTGGGAGAGACGCCCAAGGCGGGCGCCGCCGAGGGGCACGCATGACGGCCACGCCGATCACCCCGGCACTGCTGCGCGACTGGCCCCTGCCGGAGCCGAGCGGCAGCAAGTACGGGCGCGGTCAGGTGCTGGTCGTGGGCGGGGCCCGGGCCACCCCGGGTGCGGTGCTGCTGGCGGGCGAGAGCGCCCTGCGGGTGGGCGCCGGCCGGCTCACCGTGGCCGTGGCGGCCTCGGCCGTCGGCCCTCTCGCCGTCGTGCTGCCCGAGGCCGGGGTCCGGGGCCTGAAGGAGGACGACGGCGGCGACGTCGTCGGCACCGACGCCGCGGTCCTCGGCCGCGACCTGGAGCGGGCCGACGCCGTCCTTCTCGGGCCGGGCCTCGGGGAGCCCGAGGGCACCGCCGCACTGCTGGAGGGCCTGCTGCCGGTGCTGCCCGACGGCGTGCCGGTCATCCTCGACGCGTTCGCCCTGGGCGTCCTGCCGGGGCTGCCGCCGGTCCGGGAGGCGCTCGCCGGCAGGCTGGTGCTCACCCCCAACGTCGCCGAGCTCGCCCGGTTGCTCGACGTCGCGGAGGTCGCCGACGACGACGCCACCGACGCGGCCGTGACGGTCGCCGCGCAGTACGGTGCCGTCGTCACCGGCCACGGGACCGTCACGGACGGCACAGAGATCTGGGAGGCCACCACCGGGCACACCGGGCTGGGCACCTCCGGCAGCGGCGACGTGCTCGCCGGCGCCCTGGTCGGGCTGCTCGCGCGCGGCGCCGACAGGGCCCAGGCCGCGGTCTGGGCGACCCACCTGCACGCCAGCGCCGGGGACTCGCTGACGGCGAGCGTGGGCAAGGTCGGCTTCCTGGCGCGTGAGCTGATCCCCGAGCTACCCCGCCTGCTGCACGAGCTGACCGTCTGATCCGCCGCGGGCCTCCACCCGCCGGCGACCTCTCTACGCTCACCCCATGACCGCCCGCCCCAGCCCCGCCCCGCCCGCCGGCCCCGCGACGGACGTCGGCGTCTTGCGCGGCGACCTCGGTGCGGCCGGGTTCACTGTCGACGGCGTGGGCGACCTGCTCGGCGACGTCGCCGGCGCCGCCCTGCACCGCGAGCAGCGCGTGCCCGCGCTACGGCTGGCCCGCGGCGTCGACTCGCCCGCCGCCACCCTCGTTCGTCTCTTCATGCTCGGCGACGAGGTCACCACCGCCGAGCTCGCCGCCGCCCTGCCCGGCACCGGCCCGGCGGGCGCTCAGGCGCTCGGCCTGGTGGCGCGGGCGGGCGCCGGCCACGCCGACCCCGTGCGCGCCACCGTCGACCTGCGGCCCTACGCGGCCGCCGACGCCGCGGGGGCGGCGCACTGGTGGGTGGCGTCCGACCTCGGCGAGGTGGCGACCGGCACCAGCCTGCGCGCCGACCACGTGCTCGGCATCGGCGGGGCGTCCACCACGCTGGCGCAGCTGACCGTGCGAGACCCGCGCCCGCGGGTGCTGGACCTCGGCACGGGCTGCGGGGTCCAGGCACTGCACGCCGCGCGCCACGGCGAGCACGTGGTGGCCACCGACATCTCGGCCCGGGCACTCGGTTTCGCCGCCTTCAACGCCGCCCTGGCAGGGACGGACCTGGACCTGCGCCGCGGGTCGCTGCTCGAGCCGGTCGCCGGGGAGGCGTTCGACCTCGTCGTGTCCAACCCGCCCTTCGTCATCACGCCCACCGCCGCCTACGATGCCGGCCTGCCGCTCATGGAGTACCGCGACGGCGGACGAGGCGGCGACCTGCTCGTGCGTGAGCTGATCACCACCGTCGGCGCCCATCTCGCTCCGGGCGGGGTCGCGCAGCTGCTGGGCAACTGGGAGCACCACCGCCGCGAGGACTGGCGCGACCGGGTGCTCGGCTGGCTCGCGGCGTCGGGCCTGGACGGATGGGTAGTGCAGCGCGAGGTCCAGGACCCGGCCGAGTACGCGGAGCTGTGGCTGCGCGACGGCGGCCTGCGCCCCGAGGTGGACCGGCCCGGCTACGAGGCTGCCTACGCCGCGTGGCTGGGCGACTTCGAGGCGCGCGGCGTCGAGGCCGTCGGGTTCGGTTACGTGCTGCTGCGCCGCCCCGGTCAAGCGGGTCGGCCGTGGCACCGCGTGGAGGAGGTGAGCGGCCCGGTGCGACAGCCGCTGGGCCAACACGTCCTCTACGTCCTCGCCGCCCGGGACTGGCTGGCCGCGCGCGGCGTGCCCGACGGCGATGGCACCCCCAGCGCTCGTGTGCCTGACGGTGGTGGCACGCCCAGCGCTCGTGTGCCCGACGGCGCCCGCGGCCTCACCGTCCTGGCGGACCACCGGTTCGCCGTCGCGCCCGACGTCACCGAGGAACGCTTCCTCACGCCCGGCGCGTCCGACCCCCAGGTGATCCAGCTGCGCCAGGGCGGCGGACTGGGCCGGGTGGTCCGGCCGGGCACGCTGGTCGCGGGCGCCGTCGGTGCCTGCGACGGCGAGCTCACCCTCGGGCAGATCATCGGCGGCCTCGCCGCACTGCTCGACCTGCGCATTGACGACGTCGCCGCCGAGGTGCTGCCCGCCGCCCGTGAGCTGCTCCTCGACGGCTTCCTCCGTCCGGTGCCCTGACTGGCGGCAGGCGCAGTCCTCACACGCTTCGACCGGTGGCACCCCGGCTCCCCGCGCCCCGCCCAGCGTGCGCGCCTCCCGACCCACCCGCACGATGGGTCCATGGCTGACGAGACGACGCAGATCCCCGCCCAGCAGCAGCAGTGGCCCGGCACCCCGAGCAAGCTGACCCCGCCCGCGGACCACGGCGAGACCAGCTACACCGGCCGCGACCGGCTGACCGGCAAGAAGGCCCTGATCACCGGCGGCGACTCGGGCATCGGGCGCGCCACCGCCATCGCCTTCGCCAAGGAGGGCGCCGACGTCGCCATCACGTTCCTGCCCGAGGAGCAGGCCGACGCCGAGGAGACCCGCCGCCACGTCCAGGCCGCGGGGCGCACCTGCGTGCTGCTGCCGGCCGACCTGCGCTCCGAGGAGGCGGCGACCGACGTCGCCACCAACGCGGTCAAGGAGCTCGGCGGCCTCGACGTCCTGGTCAACAACGCCGGCTTCCAGATGTCCCACCAGGCCCTGGAGGAGTTCCCCGGCGAGCAGATCGAGCGCACGTTCGCCACGAACGTCTTCGCCACCTTCTGGCTCACCAAGGCGATCGCCCCGCACATGCGGCCCGGGTCGAGCATCCTCAACACCACGTCCATCCAGGCGTTCCAGCCGTCCGAGCCGCTCCTGGACTACGCCGCCACCAAGGCCGCGCTCAACAACCTCACAGTGAACCTCGCGACGGAGCTCGGCCCGCGGGGCATCCGGGTCAACGCCGTGGCCCCCGGGCCCATCTGGACCCCGCTCATCCCCACCACCTTCCCCGAGGAGAAGGTCGAGGGCTTCGGCGCCGACACCCCGCTGGGCCGCCCAGGCCAGCCGGTCGAGGTGGCCAGCGCGTTCGTGTTCCTCGCGAGCGACGAGGCCAGCTACGTCTCGGGCACCGTGCTGGGCGTCACCGGCGGCAAGGCCGTGTTCTGACCGACCGGAGGCCGGCATGTCCAGCAACCGGGTGCCCAGGCCCGTCAGCCTGCAGCGGTTGACGGACGTGACGTTCCTGCACTGGGCCCTGCCGGCGTCCGCGGTGGAGGAGCGGCTCCCGCCCGGTCTGGACCTGGACACGTTCGACGGCCGCGCCTGGGTGGGCGTCGTCCCCCTCGTCATGCGCGACGTCCGCCCGGCTCGCCTGCCCGCGGTGCCGCACCTGTCCCACTTCACCGAAATCAACGTGCGCACCTACGTGCGCGGCCCCGACGGCGTCCCCGGAGTGTGGTTCTACTCCCTCGAGTGCCCACGCCTGCCGGTGGTGGCCGCACTGCGCGGGCTCGGCCTGCCGTACACGTGGGCCCGCACGCACACGCAGACCTCCGGCGAGCACGTCGCCTACCGCAGCCGCCGCCGGGACGGCACCGGCATGCACGCCGCCACGCGCATCGGCAGCCCCGTGGAGAAAGACCAGCTCATGCACTTCCTCGTGGAGCGCTACCACGCGTTCTTCTGGCGCGCCGGCCTGTGGCGGGTACCGGTGGAGCACCGGCCCTGGCCGTTGCGCGCGGCCACCGCCCACGCCGACGTCGGGACCCTGCTCCACGCCGTCCACCTGCCCGGCCCCCGGTCCGAGCCACTGGTCCAGTTCAGCCCCGGGGTGGACGCGCGGATCGGCGCGCCCCGGCGCGCATGAGCCCCGCGCGCACCCCCGTCGTCACCGCGGGCCTGGGGCGCTGGCGTTCCCGGCGCCCCGGCTGGGCCCGCCGCATCTGGGCCCGCCATCCCCGTCTGGCGATGGCCGCACGAGCGGCGATCGCGGCCCCGCTGGCGTGGGTGGTCGCCCTCGCCATCCCCGGCCCGACGGCGGACTACCCCTACTACGCCCCGCTGGGCGCCGTCGTCGCCACGACCTTCACCCTCGCCGGCTCGGTACGCGAGTCCCTCCAGGCCGTCGCCAGCATCGCGCTGGGCGCGATGACCGCGTTCGCGGTGGGGGCGGTCACGAACCAGACGAACCCGCTGGGCATCGCGGTCGTGGTGGCGCTCGGGGTGCTCCTGGCCGGCTGGCGCGTGCTGGGTGACATGGGCTCCTGGGTGCCGACGGCGGCGCTGTTCACGCTCATCATCGGCGGCAGCGACCCGACCGGATACATCGGCGCCTACACCGGGCTGACTCTGCTCGGCGCGCTCATCGGCGTCGTCGTCAACCTCACCTTCCCGCCGCTGCCGCTCGCACCCGCCCAGCACGCGCTCACCCGCGTCCGCGAGCTCCTCGCCGCCCAGCTCGCGGACCTCGCGGACGGGCTCGAGCGGGACACCCCGCCCGACGCCGCCGAGTGGGCCCGGCGCCGCCGCGACCTCGCCGAGCCCATGGGCGCCATGAACGACGCCGTCGTGGCCGCCTCGGAGGCCCGCCGCTGGAACCGCCGCACCCCGCACTACGACATCGCCATCACCCGGCAGGACCGGATGTCCAGCGCGCTGCGCCGCGCCGCCCTCGTGGTCGAGGACCTCACCGCCACCGTCACGGAGGAGGAGCGCGCCGACCTGGACACGCTCGCCCTCGGTCCCGGCCTGCGCCCGCCCGCCGCACGGGCCATGCGCGCCCTGGCCGACGTGCTGCGTCAGGTGGAGGGCCGCGCCACCGGCACCCCAGAGGTCATCCGGGCGGAGCAGGCCGTCGACCAGCTGCGCCTCGCAGTCACCCGCGCCGGCGCCGACCCCTCCGGCCTGCTCGTCGCCGCGAGCCTGGTCGTCTCCCTGCGCCGTCTGCTCGAGGCCGTCACCGACCCGCCCGGATACCGCGAGCCGACCGGTTGACACCGAGCGGCGGAGTGGCTCGCTGGACGGCCGGAGACAAACGCAACGTCGCGCTCGGACCGGGCTGCCGGCCAGCTCGTGGTTATCGTGACCCGGTGACGCAGACACTCACCCGTGAGCAGCGCCGCACCGACAGCACCCGACGGACGGTCGCCGCGCTCCTCGCGGTGCTCGCCGCCGCCGCGGTGACCACGGTGTGGTGGTTCTTCGTCACCACCGCCACTGGCCAGCACCTCGACGACGTCGCCTACACCGGCTCGCGCATCGGTCGCACCCGCCTGGCCGAGTACACCCAGTCCGTGCTCGACGTGGTCTCCGTGCCGTTCCTGATCGTGGTGATCGTGGTAGCCACCGCCGTCGCGCTGCTGCGCCGCCGTTGGTGGCTGGCGCTGGGCGTCGGCGCGGTGGTCGGCGCCGCGAACCTGACGACGCAGCTGCTTAAGTACGAGGTCTTTAACCGCCCCGACCTGGGCATCACCGACGGATACGCCGCCAACACCCTGCCCAGCGGGCACACGACCGTGGCCGGCTCGGTGGGCCTGGCCGTGCTGCTGGTCGCCCCGGCCCGCTGGCGCTGGCTGGTGGCGCCGCTGGCCGCCGTCTACACCGGGGCGACCGGCATCGCGACCATGGCGGACGGCTGGCACCGGGCCTCCGACGTCGTCGCCGCCGTCCTCGTGGTCACCGGGTGGGCGCTGCTCGCCGTGGCGGTGACCGGCCCGGTGGACGCCGTCGGCCCGGTCCGCGCCGCCGGCTGGGTCCTGGGCGTGGCCGGGGTGGCGGGCGCCCTGGTCGCCCTGGTCTGCCTGCTCCTGACCCGCGGGGCCGACGCCGACCCCTCCCGGGCCCAGATGCTCATCGCCTATGGTGGGGCGAGCGTGGGGGTGATGGCGGTCCTCAGCCTCGCCACCCTCGCGGTGCTGCTCGTGGGTGCCCGGCCCGCTCGCTGAGGCGCGTCACCACCAGCGTCCCTGCCGGGTGCGCCGGCACCCAGGTGTGGGCATGAGCACCCGCACCTGCTCCGGTGACGGGGTACCGTCACCGTCGAAAGCGGCCCGGCGCTTCCCGGGCCCGTCCAGAAGTAAGGAACGTCCGCGTGACCACCTCCCGCAAGCTCGTGATCGTCGAGTCGCCCGCCAAGGCGCGCACCATCGGCGGGTACCTCGGCCCCGACTTCGACGTCGAGGCCAGCGTGGGCCACATCCGCGACCTTCCCCAGCCCTCCGAGCTGCCCGCGGACATGAAGAAGGGCCCCTACGGCAAGTTCGCCGTGGACGTCGAGGGCGACTTCGACCCCTACTACGTGGTCGACTCGGACAAGAAGAAGAAGGTTACCGAGCTCAAGCGGGCCCTGAAGGACGCTGACGAGCTCTACCTCGCCACGGATGAGGACCGCGAGGGCGAGGCCATCGCGTGGCACCTGCTCGACGTCCTCAAGCCCACGGTGCCGGTCAAGCGGATGGTCTTCCACGAGATCACCCGCGAGGCCATCACCCGGGCCCTGGAGAACACCCGCGAGCTCGACACCCGGCTCGTCGACGCCCAGGAGACCCGCCGCATCCTCGACCGCCTGGTGGGCTACGAGGTCTCCCCGCTGCTGTGGCGCAAGATCAAGCCCGGCATCTCCGCCGGCCGTGTGCAGTCCGTGGCCACCCGCATGGTGGTCGAGCGCGAGCGGGAGCGGATGGCGTTCCGGTCGGCGTCCTACTGGGACGTCTCGGGCACCTTCACCGGTGGCGACGAGGCCGTGGACCGCCGCGGCTTCGAGGCCCGCCTCGTCACCCTGGACTCCCGGCGCGTGGCCACCGGCCGCGACTTCGGCGACGACGGCCACCTCAAGCCCGCCGCGCAGAAGGCCGACGTGGTCCACCTGCACCAGGCCGAGGCGACCGCGCTCGCCGCGGCCCTGGAGCGGGCCGAGGCATGCGTGGTCTCCATGGAGACCAAGCCCTACACCCGCCGCCCGGCCGCACCGTTCACCACCTCCACGCTGCAGCAGGAGGCCTCCCGCAAGCTGCGCATGAGCGCCCGGGAGACCATGCGCACCGCGCAGGGGCTGTACGAGAACGGCTTCATCACCTACATGCGTACCGACTCCTCGGCGCTGTCCGGGCAGGCCATCGCCGCGGCCCGCCGCCAGGCCGCCGAGCTCTACGGCCCCGAGTACGTGCCGGACAAGCCCCGCGCGTACGGCGCCAAGGCCAAGGGCGCCCAGGAGGCGCACGAGGCCATCCGGCCCGCCGGGGACTCCTTCCGGACCCCCGCGCAGGTGGCCAACCAGCTCACCGGCGCCCAGTTCAAGCTCTACGAGCTCATCTGGAAGCGCACCGTCGCCTCCCAGATGGCCGACGCCCGCGGCTCCACCGCCACGGTGCGCCTGGCAGCGACCGCCGTGCTCGGCGACGGCGCCCGCCAGGCCGAGCTGACGGCGTCGGGCACGGTCATCACCTTCCGCGGCTTCCTGGCCGCCTACGAGGAGGGCCGCGACGCCGAGCGGTACGACGCCGCCGCGGACAAGGAGACCCGCCTGCCGGTGCTGAAGGAGGGCGACGCCGTCGTCACCGATGCGGTCACCGCCGAGGGGCACGAGACCACCCCGCCGCCGCGCTACACCGAGGCCTCGCTGGTCAAGGCGCTGGAGGAGCGCGGCATCGGCCGCCCCTCCACGTACGCGGCGACCATCTCCACCATCACCGACCGCGGCTACGTCGACCGACGCGGGCAGGCGCTCGTGCCCACCTGGCTGGCGTTCTCCGTGGTGCGCCTGCTCGAGGAGAACCTTCCCCGGCTCGTCGACTACGACTTCACCGCCGAGATGGAGGGCGACCTTGACCGCATCGCCTCCGGCACCGAGGACCGGGTCGGCTGGCTCTCACGGTTCTACCGCGGCGACGCCGCCGCCGCCCGGCCGGGCCTGAAGACCCTGGTCGAGGGGCTCGGGGACATCGACGCCCGCGCCGTCAACAGCATCGACATCGGCGACGGCATCACGCTGCGGGTGGGCCGCTACGGGCCCTACCTGGAGACCGCCCCCGCGGAGGAGGGCGCCGAGGGCCGGCGCGCCAGCGTGCCCGACGACGTCGCCCCCGACGAGCTCACCGTGGACTTGGCCAAGGAGCTGCTCGAGCGGCAGGCCGACGACGGTCGCGAGCTCGGCGCCGACCCGGCCACCGGGCACATGATCATCGCCAAGAACGGCCGCTTCGGCCCCTACGTCACCGAGGTCCTCCCCGAGGAGGACGACGGCGACGCGGCGGCTGCCACCACCGGCGACAGCCCGAACGGCACCGCCCCCGCGGGCGCGAAGAAGAAGCCCGTGCGGAAGAAGGCCGCCAAGGCCAAGCCGCGCACGGCGTCGCTGTTCAAGTCCATGCAGCTCGAGACCGTCACCCTCGAGGACGCGCTGCGGCTGCTGTCCCTGCCGCGGGTGGTCGGCGCCGACCCCGAGGGCGTGGAGATCACCGCCCAGAATGGCCGCTACGGGCCGTACCTGAAGAAGGGCACCGACTCGCGTTCCCTGACCAGCGAGGACCAGATCTTCGACGTCACGGTCGAGGAGGCACTGGCCATCTACGCCCAGCCCAAGCGCGGGCGCGGCGCCACCGCCAAGCCGCCGCTGCGTGAGCTGGGGGAGGACCCGGTCTCGGGGAAGCCGGTGTCCGTCAAGGACGGCCGCTTCGGCCCCTACGTCACCGACGGCACCACCAACGCGACCCTGCGCAAGGACGACGCGCCCGAGTCGATCACCCCCGAGCGGGGCTTCGAGCTCCTCGCGGAGAAGCGGGCCAAGGGCCCGGCCAAGAAGCCGGCCCGCAAGCCCGCGGCGAAGAAGACCACCACCAAGACGGCCGCGAAGAAGGCGCCGGCGACGAAGTAGCCCCCCGTTTTGGTTGTGCGCGAGATGTCATCTCCTCCGTGAGACGTCATCTTTGGTGAGACGTCATCTCGTCCGTGAGATGTCATCTGGGGCCGGTCCGCACCGTCAGAAGATGAACCACACCGCGGCGGCCAGGATCGCGGTTGCCGCGGGCAGCAGCCATGCACCGAGCACGGTGGTACGCAGGGCCGAGCGCTCCTCGCGTGCGGCCCCGGCGGCGTCAACCGGGCTCACCACCGGGTCCGCCATACCGGCCGCTGCGCGGTGTTCGGTGATCGCCGAGCCGAGCAGCATCGCGATCCCGAGGACCACCACGGGCTGAGCGGGCATCTGTGCCACGGCGCCGGTGAGGAGCTCCCCGGCCGTCACGGCGACCGCCAGCAGGATCGCGCCGATGACGATCGAGCGAACCGCGTGGTCGACCACCGCGCGCAGGTTCTGGGCCGCCATGACGACGGCGAGCACCATCACGCCGATCGCCACGAGGAGGCCGATCGTGAGGGTGAAGGGCTCGTCGGTCCGCAACGCCATGACCGCGTCGAGCGTCACGTACATGCCGGCGAGCCCGACGAGCGAAGGCACGAGGATGCGCCCCAGGCGGGCCGGCTCGGCGGGCAGCTCCAGGCTCCGTGCGTAGGGTGCTGGCTCCCCGAACGCCGCCGCCGCGCTCTCCCCGCTATCCGTGCAGTGTGTGCGCACCTGCTCGAGGGCGTCGCCGATCAGGCGGCCGTCGACGTCGAGCAGGCGCAGCTCGAGGACGAAGTCGTTCTCCCAGGCGGCGTCCACCGGGGTGTGCGGTCCGGTCATGATCGGCTCTCTCTCTGTGGGGCGCTGCGGGACGGGTCGGGGGACACGGGGGAGTCGGCGACGAAGCCGCGCGTGAGGTCGGCGAAGCGGGCCCACCGTTCCGCCAGGGTGGTGAGCTGGGTGCGGCCCTCGCCGGTGAGTGCGTAGTACTTGCGAGCCGGGCCGCTCTCGCCGGTGCGCCACTCGACCTCGACGAGACCGGCCCGTTCGAACCGCGTGAGCAGTGGGTAGAGGGTGCCGCCCTTGACCGCGCCGACGCCGGCCTCCTCCAGGCGGGCGGAGATCGCGTAGCCGTAGGTCGGCCCGTCGGCCACGACGCGCAGCACGCACACCTCGAGCGCGCCGCGCAGCCACTCACCGGGCCAGTCGTCCACCATGAGCTAGACAGTAGCGCTACCTAGTTAGTGCGTCTACCTACTAGAGATGCGCCCTCGCACGGCTACGCTCGTGACATGGAAGCCCAGGTGACGGCGCCGAACCTGCTCCCCGCGCCCGCAGATCCCACGGACGCACCGCCGCTGCGCTGGGGCATCCTCGGCGCTGGCGGGATCGCCCGCCGCTTCGCCCGTGAGGTGCCCGCCCGCTCGGCCCAGCAGGTGCTGGCCGTCGCCTCCCGGGACCAGCGCCGCGCCGACGCCTTCGCCGCCGAGCACGGCGTGGGCCGCGCCTACGGCAGCTACGAGCTCCTGGTCACCGACGAGGACGTCGATGTCGTCTACATCGCCACCCCGCACAGCGCGCACCGCGACCACGCCCTCCTCGCGCTGGAGGCCGGCAAGCACGTGCTGGTGGAGAAGGCGTTCACCCGCAACGCGGACGAGGCCCTCGAGGTGCTCGACGCCGCCCGCGAGCGGCACCTGTTCGTCATGGAGGCCATGTGGACGCGGTTCCTGCCGCACATGGTCGCCCTCCGCGGACTGATCGGCTCCGGCGCCCTCGGCGAGATCCTTGCCGTCACGGCCGACCACGGCCAGCGGCTGGACACCGTCGAGCGGCTCCTCGCCCCCGAGCTGGCCGGCGGGGCGCTGCTGGACCTCGGCGTGTACCCCGTCTCGTTCGCATACGACGTGCTCGGCGCCCCCGCATCCGTCCACGCTGCCGGCGCCCTCACGGACGTCGGCGTCGACGCGCACGAGGCCGTGACCCTGACCTATGCCGGCACCCGGGCGGTTGCGGTCTGCACCTCGAACATGTGGGCCACCACCGCCACGACCGCGTCGGTGGTGGGCACCGAGGGGCGGGTCGACATCGACGGCCCCTTCTACCGGCCGACGTCGTTCACGGTCACCCCGTTCAGTGGCGCGCCGTGGCGGTTCGAACCCGTCCCGGGGATCACGGCAGCGGACGGCGGGTTCGAGTTCCAGGCCGCCGAGGTGGCCCGGTGCGTCGCGGACGGGCGGCGCGAGTCGGTGGACATGCCCTGGCGGGCGACCCTCGAGGTCATGGAGGTCCTGGACGAGGTCCGCCGCCAGCTGGGGGTCGTCTACCCCGGGGAGTGACGGGCACCAGGCCGCGTGGTCGCCCGAGTGGAGTGACGGGCACCAGGCCGCGTGGTCTACCGAGTGCAGTGACGCGCACGCCTGGACCGGTGGATGACGCGTCAGCTCCGTGGGCGCGGCTGGTTACCCTTGCCAGGTGACCGACCTGCCCCCCGCCGTCCCCCCGACCGGCGCGCCTGCGCCCCAGCCGGGCCGCTTCGTCTCGCTCGAGGGCGGCGACTTCGCGGGCAAGACCACCCAGCAGCGCATGCTCGGGGACTGGCTGCGCGAGCTCGGCCACGAGGTGGTCCTCACCCGCGAGCCCGGCGGCACACCGCTCGGGCAGGTGCTGCGCGACGCCGTCCTGCACGGCGCGGACGTCGACCCGCGCACAGAGGCGCTGCTCTACGCCACCGACCGCGCCCACCACGTCCACCAGCTCGTGCTGCCCGCCCTGGCGCGTGGCGCCGTCGTGGTGACCGACCGGTACCTCGACTCCTCGGTCGCCTACCAGGGCTCCGCCCGCGAGCTCGGAGACCAGGAGATCCGCGCGCTCTCGCTGTGGGCCACCGAGGGCCTGCTGCCCCACGTCACGGTCCTGCTCGATCTCGACCCGGCCGCCGCCGCTGCTCGCCGCACGGGCGCCCCGGACCGGATCGAGCGCGAGTCCGCCGCGTTCCACACCCGCGTACGCGAGCACTTCCTCGCCCTGGCCGCCGCCGAGCCCGGCCGGTACCTGGTCCTCGACGCCGCCCGGCCCGCCGAGGAGATCCACGCCGCGATCCGTGAACGGCTGGCGCCGCTGCTGCCCGCCAGGCCGGACACCGTCGTGCCCGCGACGCCGGACGTCGTCGCGGCGGCCCACCCCACCCGTACCCGCCCGCGGGCCGACCGATGAGCGTCTGGGACGAGGTGGTCGGCCAGGAGCAGGTCGTGTCCACCTTGCAGGCCGCCGTCGAGGCCTCCCGGGCCGGTACCGACGGCGCCCCCGCCGCGGACGCCGGCCGGGCCATGACCCATGCCTGGCTCATCACCGGCCCGCCCGGGTCGGGCCGGTCCGTGGCCGCGCGCGCGTTCGCCGCGGCCCTGCAGTGCACCGACCCGGACGAGCCCGGTTGCGGGCACTGCCAGGCCTGCACGACGACGCTGGCGGGCACCCACGCCGACGTCGCGCTGGTCGGCACGGAGAAGGTCGTCTTCAGCATCGACGAGATCCGCCCGCTGGTCTCCCAGGCGCAGCGCTCCCCGTCCCAGGGCCGCTGGCGCGTCATGCTCATGGAGGACGCCGACCGCATGGTCGAGCGCACCTCCAACGTCCTCCTCAAGGCCATCGAGGAGCCGCCGCCGCGCACCGTGTGGCTGCTGTGCGCCCCGAGCCCCGAGGACGTCCTCACCACCATCCGCTCACGCTGCCGCGCGGTGCACCTGCGCGTGCCGGACCCTCGCGCCGTCGCCGACCTCCTCGTCCGCCGGGACGGGCTCGACCCGCAGGTGGCGCTCACCGCAGCCCGGGCCGCCCAGTCCCACGTGGGTCTGGCCCGCCGGCTCGCCCGGGACCCGCAGGCCCGCGAACGTCGGCGCCGCCTCCTCGGTGTGCCCACCGCCATCCGCGGGGTGGGCGACGCCGTTCTCGCCGCCGCCCAGCTCATCGACATCTCCGCCGCCGACGCCAAGGCCGCCACCGAGGAGCGCGACGCCGAGGAGAAGGCCGCGCTCCTGCGCACCCTGGGCGCCGACGCGGGCACCAAGCTTCCCCCGGCGCTGCGCGGGCAGGTCCGCCAGCTCGAGGAGGACCAGAAGCGGCGGGCCACCCGGGCCCAGCGGGACGTGCTGGACCGGGCCATGGTCGACCTGCTGTCGCTCTACCGCGACGTGCTGGTGGTCCAGCTCGGCGCCGACGTCGAGCTCGTCAACGCCGACGCCGCGGACCAGGTCCGCCGCCTCGCCGAGGGCACCACCCCGGAGCAGACGGTGCGCCGCATGGACGCCGTGGGGGTCGCCCGCGAGCGGCTCGCGGGCAACGTGGCACCGCTGCTGGCGGTGGAGGCGATGATGGTGGCGCTGCGCCCACAGGCCTCCTGACGCCCGCACGTGACCAGTCTCGCTGTGGATCCGGGGTGAGGCCGTCCCGGACCGCCAGGTAGCGTGACCGGGTGAGACCTCTCCGCCCCCTCCTTGCTGCCGTGCTCGCCCTCGCCCTGCTGGGTGGGTGCACCGCCGGCGCCGACGAGCCGGCGCCCAGCCCCGCGAAGGCGGACCTGCAGACCAAGGTTCCCGCCGAGCTGGAGGAGTACTACGGCCAGGACGTCGCCTGGGAGGAGTGCGGCAGCAACCTCGAGTGCGCCGACGTCACCGTCCCACTCGACTACGACGCCCCCGACGGCGAGGACATCACCATCGCCGTCAAGCGCCTGCACTCCTCCCGGGACGGGCAGCGGGTCGGCTCCCTCCTCATCAACCCGGGCGGCCCGGGCTCGTCCGGCACCAGCCTCGTCGACTCCGCGACTGCCTTGTTCAGCGAGGACCTGCGCGCCGCGTACGACGTCGTCGGCTTCGACCCGCGCGGCACCGGTGACTCCACCCGGGTGGACTGTGTGAGCGACTTCGAGCTCGACCGCATCCGCGGCGCCCAGTACGAGCCCGAGACGCCCGCGGGGCTGGAGGCCTACGCGGCGGACACCGACTTCATCGCCGAGGGGTGCGTCGCGAACAGCGGCGACCTCGTCACCGAGGTGGACACCGCCTCCGCCGCCCGGGACATGGACATCCTGCGCCACCTGCTCGGTGAGCCCGAGCTCGACTACCTCGGCTACTCCTACGGCACCTACCTGGGCGCCACCTACGCGGAGCTGTTCCCCGGCCACGTCGGCCGGCTCGTGCTCGACGGCGCGATGGACCCCTCGCTGGGCTCGCACGAGACGGTCCTGGGGCAGGCCCGGGGCTTCGAGCAGGCGCTGCGTGCGTACGTCCAGGACTGCCTCGGCGGCGAGGCCTGCCCGCTCAGCGGCAGCGTGGACGACGGCGTCGCCCAGGTCCAGACGCTCCTGCAGGTCACCGAGGACACCCCGCTGCCCACCGCCGACGGCCGCGAGCTCACCGCGCCGTTGGCGTTCTCGGGCATGATCACCCCGCTCTACGAGAGCCGGACGTGGTTCTTCCTCTCCCAGGCCCTGGACCAGGCCATGAACGACGGCGACGGGTCCCTCCTGCTGTACCTCGCCGACCTCATGGCCGGCCGCGCCGAGGACGGCACGTACCCGGACGGCTCCACCGAGGCGAACTGGGCCATCAACTGTGCCGACTTCGGCTCCACCGGTGACCCCGAGATATGGGCGCGGCAGGCGGAGGAGCTGCGGGAGGCGTCCCCGACGTTCGGGGACATGCTCGCCTACGGAGACCTGCTCTGCGCCGACTGGCCCGGTGACCCCGCCGGCAGCCGTGGGCCGCTCACCGCGGCCGGCGCGGCCCCGATCATGGTGGTGGGCACCACCGGTGACCCGGCGACCCCGTACGAGGGGAGCGTCGCCCTTGCCGACCAGCTGGAAAGCGGTTTTCTGGTCACCTACGACGGCGAGGGCCACACCGCCTACGGTCGCTCCAACGAGTGCGTCGCCGCGGCGGTGGACGCGTTCCTCATCGACGGCGTCAAGCCCGAGGACGGGCTGGTCTGCTGATCTGGCTGGCCGCCGCTGTGGGCGGTGGCGAGGCGGCGTGCTGTAGATCACGACCGACAGAGCGACATCGCTTTGTCCCTCGACCACCCGCCCCGGTACAGTGGTCCGCGCTGAGTCCGGGCCGCGCCCGGGACGTACGCGCCGCCTTAGCTCAGTCGGCAGAGCGATTCACTCGTAATGAATAGGTCGTGGGTTCGATTCCCACAGGCGGCTCCGACAGGAAGGGCCCGGTCCTCGGATCGGGCCCTTCGTGCATGGAGGGTCCGGACACTCCGGCAACGGGTGCCTCTTTGCGCCCACGCGGGACTCGCAGGACCAGTGACGGCCCATCCGTGGCGGTGTGCCGGAATGGCCGGGCTCCGCGTTCTCTGCTCAGCTCCCGGCGTGCTGTAATCGTCGGAGACACACACGGCGAAGTGCGGCCACCTCGACGCGCGCAGTGCTAACGTCCGCCCACCCGTGGCGAATCGCCGCCATTGCCGTGCTGATATACCGAACGGACCGGCATGTCACTGCTCGGCTGCGTGCGGCAGGTTCGGCCGGACATTCTTTGCCGCTCCGGCATAGTCGCTGGGACGGGCCGCCTCGAGCACCGACGTAAGTCGAGCGCTATTGGTCGGCTGCTGGCGAGGCCGGCCAGCTCATGGACCGCAGCAGGACTCGTATTCGCAGCGAAGTGCCGTTCGCTCGCCGGCCAGAGGCGGAGGAAGGCCCGGCACGGGCGTAGGTGCGGTGCCCGGCGCCGTCGGTGTGAGCGGCGCCCACACCAGGCTTCCCGCCGCCGCCGCCCCGTGAGCTCCCCCGTGAATGCTCTCGGCGCCGTTGTCGCCCGGCAGCTCCGCGAGCGGCGCACAGCGCCACGTACACTCGCCGGGTGGACTTCCTCGTGGCTCTGATCCCCTCCATCGGGGTGGGAATTCTGTTCTTCATCGTCATCCGAGCGCTGGTGAACGCGGACCGCAATGAACGTGCGGCGCGCAAGCGACTCGAGGAGGAGGACGCCAGAAAGGCCGCCCGCGAGGAGGGTTAGTTCCTCCACCGTGGCCGCTGGTTTCATCCTTCTTCCGTCCTTAAGGTGACAATTCCTCCCGCGACAATTACGCTTTCATCAAGCGTGATCGTGTTGACGCGCCTCACGGGAGATTCCTCCCGGGAATGCCCGAGAAGAAAGACACACCATGGCGCAGAAGGTTCAAGTCACCCTCGTCGACGACATCGACGGTTCGCCCGCTGACGAGACCGTCACCTTTGCCCTCGACGGGATCAGCTACGAGATCGACCTGACCGAACGGCACGCGAGCGCGCTGCGCGAGTCTTTCGCAGAATGGGTCGGCCATGCCCGCCGCTCCGGTGGTCGCAAGATTTCCGCCAAGCGGTCCACGGGGGGCCGGAGCGATGCCGCGGACGCCGGCAAGGTACGTGAGTGGGCACGCCAGCAGGGCTACGAGGTCTCCGAGCGTGGCCGCATCTCGGCCGAGATCCGCGAGGCCTACGACAAGGCCCACTGAGTCGGGTTCGTCCGGTGAGGTGAGCCGGCCACCCGGTGACCGAGCGCCCGGTGAGGTGACCCGGCGCGCCCGCCCACCTCATCGCCACCGGAGATCCACGCCTGCCCCGCGGTCAGGCTCTGCCCGAGACACGAAGGCCCGCCTCGCGTGCGCGAGGCGGGCCTTCGTCGGTGGTTCGACTCGGCGGCAGCTGCTGCCGCTGGGTCAGCGGTCGAGACGCTGGCTCAGCGGTCGAACAGGCGCATGACCCACTCGAGGACGAGTCGCTGGAACCGGCCGAGCCGGTCCGCCGGGCCGGCGTCGTCCGTGCTGTCCGTCGCCTTGTCGCGGTCGGGGCGCTGCGCAGGCTCGGGGACCGTCACCGCGTCGTCGGCCTCGGCCGGCTCGGTGGTGGGGGTCTCGGTGGTGGCGCCGCCAGGTGCGGTGGCCTCGCCGGGCGTCGCAGGCGTCGGAGCGCTGCCGGAGCCGCCGCGAGGGGGCGTGGACTCGTTCGGGGTGTCGGTCCCAGCCGTGGGCGCCTCGGTCACCGGAGCGGGCGCCGGGGCTGGAGCGGGCGCCGGGGCCGGAGCGGGCGCCGGGGCCGGCGCAGGTGCGGGGGCGGGCGCCGGGGAGGCGGCGCTGCCGCCGTCGTGCAGGTCGAGCTGCCGGCCGACCACGGGGCCGAACGTGCCCGAGAGGCTGTGCGTCACGCCGGCAGGCGTCTCCAGCGACGTGGCGAAGCCCTGTCCCTGGTACCACGCCGAGCCGCGCTTGGCGTCGGCGAGGGCGTTGTAGCCGTCGCGACCGTCGTCGGCCTGTCCGGTGTACCAGTGCATCGGGAAGTCGCCCCGAAGCCCGGCGTCGAAGCCGCTGGCCGACACCCGCGGAGACCCGCCGCCACCGAAGACGACCGAGCCGCCGCCGTCGATGAGGTTGGAGCTGGAGGGCAGGAAGAACTGAGTGATGAACTGGCTGCCGCCGGAGTAGCCCACGAGCCAGACGCGCTCGGTGTCGATGTCGTACTGGGCGTACAGCTTCGCCACGAGGTCGCGCACGTACGCGGCGTTGGCGCTGCCCTCCTCCCACCAGGTGATAGAGCCGGACTTGTCCGGAGAGAGCACCGGCACCGTGATCATGTCGTGCTCGCGCGCCTGCGCGACGATGCCCTCCGAGCCGCCGAGGGAGTACGGCGACGACGGGTTCTTGAACTCGTGTGCCCCGTCGCCGTGGAACTGCAGGACCAGGCCGGCGGGCCGGTCGGCCGGCACGCCGGAGGCGTACACGTGGTACTTCGAGGAGAGCCCGTTCGAGGCGGTGAAGGAGACGTTGGTCTGGTCGGAGAACGCCCCGCCGTTGCCGCCGGTGGAGGCGGAGGCAGGGATCGCGGTGAATGCCACCGCCGCGGTGGTACCGGCGGCGGCGAGCAGCCCGATGGCGCGCTTGAGCACGAAAACAGCTCCAGGGGGGTCAGGACCCGCGGTCGGCAGGTCACGAAATAGTAACGGTCCTGACGTTAACCCGACGGATGTCGAAATCCCAAGCGGGTGGTCGCTGTCCGGTCGGTGAGCGATGTCTCGTCTCGGCGGCCCGGAGGTCCCCGGGCCGCCGTGGGCGGCGGATGGGAGAATGTCCGGCATGACCTACACGCTGGTACTGCTCCGCCACGGCGAGAGCGAGTGGAACGCCAAGAACCTGTTCACGGGCTGGGTCGACGTGCCCCTGTCCGAGAAGGGCACCGAGGAGGCCAAGCGCGGCGGGCAGCTGCTCGTCGACGCCGGCGTCCTGCCCGACGTCGTCCACACCTCCCTGCTGCGGCGCGCCATCATGACCGCCAACCTCTCCCTCGACGAGGCCGACCGGCACTGGATCCCGGTCAAGCGCGACTGGCGCCTGAACGAGCGCCACTACGGCGCGCTCCAGGGCAAGAACAAGAAGGAGATCCGCGACGAGTACGGGGAGGAGCAGTTCATGCAGTGGCGCCGCTCCTACGACGCGCCGCCGCCCGAGATCGAGCTCGGCTCGAAGTGGTCCCAGGACGCCGACCCCCGCTACGCCGGTGAGCCGATCCCGCGCAGCGAGTGCCTCAAGGACGTCCTCGAGCGCGCCATGCCGTACTGGGAGGGCGAGATCGTGCCCGACCTCAAGGCGGGCAAGTCCGTCCTCGTGGCCGCGCACGGCAACTCCCTGCGCGCGATCATCAAGCACCTCGACGGCGTCTCCGACGAGGCGATCGCCGGGCTGAACGTCCCGACGGGCATCCCGCTCCTCTACGAGCTCGACGAGAACCTTCGCCCCACGGTCCCCGGTGGTACGTACCTCGACCCCGAGGCCGCCAAGGCTGCTATCGCCGCCGTCGCCAACCAGGGCAAGTAAGCGCGACGGCGCCGCCCGCTCCCAGCGGACGCGGACGACGCCGTCGCTTCAGCACGAAGGCCCCCGCACCGCCTCGGCGGTACGGGGGCCTTCGTCGGCTCTTGGCCGGGTCGGTCTCGGGCTCAGCGCGCCTCGTCGGACGGTGCGGACTCGTGGGGCACCCGCACCGCGTTGCTCGTGTCACCGGTCACCAGGTACGAGATCCGCCTGGCCACGGAGACGCCGTGGTCACCGAAGCGCTCCAGGTAGCGCCCCAGCAGCACGGAGTCCACGATCTCCTGCCGCGTGAGCTCCTGAGAGTCGTCGAGGACCACCTGGAAGGAGTCCCGGTGGAGCGCGTCGAGGATCTCGTCCTCCTGCTCCACCGCGGCGGCCAGGTTCATGTCGCGGGTCTCGAGCAGCTGGTGCACCTGCGTGCCGACCTTGGTGGCCTGCGCCCCCATCTTGTCCAGGATGTCCTTCATCGGGCCGGACACGGCCGGCTCGGGGTAGCGCCCGCGCGCGACGTAGGCCAGGTGCCGGGCCAGGTCGCCCATGCGCTCGAGGGTCGCGGAGAGCTGCAGGCCCGAGACCACCACGCGCAGGTCGGTCGCGACCGGAGCCTGCCGGGCGAGCAGCGAGATCCCCAGGTCGTCGATCTTGTTCTCGAGGGCGTCGATCGCGTTGTCCGCGTCGATCACCTGCTCGGCGAGGGTGAGGTCGGCGACCTTCAGGGCGGTCGCAGCCTGCTCGATCGCGGTGGCCACGTGGCCGGCCATCGTGACCAGGCTCTCGCCCAGCTCCTGCATCTCCTGCTTGAAAATTTCGCGCACGTCATCCTCACCTCGTTGCGGCCCGGCTGGCGGGCACATCTCTGCCTACCGTAGCCAAGCGGTCGGGGATGCACACGGCGTAACGCGCAGGTAAACGGACGAGGTCCGACCGGGGGTGGCTCGGTGAACTCGGCCACGCGGGCCTAACCTGCCTGCGTGGACCAGATGTGGCAGCTCGTGGGGATCGTGCTGCTCGGCCTGCTCGTCGTGGCGGTGGGGGTGCTGGCGTTCCGGCTGAGCGAGCGCGAGCAGCGGCGGGGCCCGCGGGGGGAGCCGAGCATGGAGGACGACGTCGTCTCCGTGCTGTCCGTGCTGCCCCAGAGCGTCGTCGTGCTCGAGCCCGACGACGACGTGCTGCGCGCCTCCGCGTCCGCCTACGGCTTCGGCCTGGTCCGCAACGACACCCTGGCCCACCCCGAGGTGCGCGACATGGTCGCCGCGGTGCGCCGCGACGGCCACATCCGCGACGCGGAGCTCACCCTCACCCGCGGGCCCGTCGAGGGCGCCGGCACCCTGCGCATGCAGGTCCGGGTCGCACCGCTCAAGGGTGACCGCATGCTCGTGCTCGCCGAGGACCGCACGGCCGCCCGCCGGGTGGAGGAGATGCGCCGCGACTTCGTCGCCAACGTCTCCCACGAGCTGAAGACACCGGTCGGGGCGCTGTCGCTGCTCGCCGAGACCGTGGCCGACAGCGCCGACGAGCCGGACACCGTGCGCCACTTCGCCGGCCGCATGGGCAAGGAGTCACGCCGGCTCGCGGCACTGGTCCAGGAGATCATCGAGCTCTCCCGGCTGCAGGAGCCCGACGCACTCGTCGAGCCCGAGCTGGTCGCGGTGGACGACGTCGTCGCCGAGGCGGTGGACCGGGTGCGCGTGGAGGCCCAGTCCCGCACGCTCACGCTCGTCCTCGGCGGGGCGAAGGACCTGCGGGTCTACGGCGACGCCGCGCTGCTCACGACGGCGGTGCGCAACCTGCTGGACAACGCGATCCGGTACGCCCCTCCGTCGTCGCGGGTGTCGGTGGGGGTCTCGCGCGCGGACGCCCTGGTGCGGATCGCCGTCGTCGACCAGGGCCCGGGCATCCCCGAGGACCAGCGCGAGCGGGTGTTCGAGCGGTTCTACCGCCTCGACGCCGCCCGGTCCCGCGACACCGGGGGGTCCGGCCTGGGCCTGAGCATCGTCAAGCACATCGCCAACGACCACGGCGGCCGGGTGGAGATCTGGTCCACCCTGGGCAAGGGCTCGACGTTCACGCTCGTGCTGCCCGAGGCCTACGGGTCGGCCACACCGGACGAGGCGGACGGCGACGGGGCGGCCCGGGCCGGCAAGGCCGGGGGCACCGGGACCGAGCACGCCAAGGAGGGGGCGGCACCTGCCGCGCCCGAGCAGATCACGGACGCGGGCAAGCGGCCCGGTCGCGCCATGGAGGAAACACGCTGATATGACCACCATCCTGCTCGTCGAGGACGAGGAGTCCTACCGCGAACCGCTCACGTTCAAGCTCGAGCGTGACGGCTTCGAGGTGGTGCCGGTGGCCGACGGGCTCAACGCCCTGACCGCGTTCGACCGCGGCGGCATCGACGTCGTGCTGCTCGACCTCATGCTCCCGGGTCTGTCCGGCACCGAGGTGTGCCGGCAGCTGCGCCAGCGCGGCAACGTGCCGGTCATCATGCTCACCGCGAAGGACAGCGAGATCGACAAGGTCGTCGGGCTGGAGCTCGGCGCGGACGACTACGTCACCAAGCCGTACTCCTACCGCGAGCTCGTCGCCCGCGTGCATGCCGTGCTGCGCCGCACCGGCGTCGGGGACGACCTCGACGAGCCCGCGGTGCTGGCCGTCGGGCGGGTGCGGATGGACGTGGACCGACACGAGCTGCGGGTCGACGGCGAGCCGGTCGCGATCCCGCTGCGCGAGTTCGAGCTGCTCGAGCTCTTTCTGCGCAACCCCGACCGGGTGCTCACCCGTGGGCAGCTCATCGACCGGGTCTGGGGGTCCAACTACGTCGGCGACACCAAGACGCTCGACGTCCACGTCAAGCGGGTGCGCGCGAAGATCGAAGAGGACCCGTCGCGGCCCACGATGCTGCAGACGGTGCGCGGCCTGGGGTACAAGCTGATCTCCCCGTCGGTCTAGCTGCGCCAGAGCGCCCAGGCCCAGCGGGCCGGGACGACGGGAGGCGCGCTCCCGCCGTCGGGCGTGCTGACGACGCCGTGCGGCGGCACCACCTACCGGTCAGGCCTGACCGAGGACCTCGTCGTACGGGGGGATGGTGCCGTCGAGCACCGGCACGGACACGCTGATCTGGGCGCCATCCTCCAAACCCACGGTGGAGGGGAGGAGTCCGCCGGGCGCGACGTCGACGGACGCGATCCGCACGCCGTCGTCGAGCAGGTTGGCGGTCTTGCCGGCCGGCACCCGCACCGGGACCCCGTTGCCCTCGCCGAGGCTCAGCGTGACGAGCGCGTTCTCCCTGGAGCGGTTGACGACGGCGCCGACCACGTGGCCCTCGCCGCCCTCGCTCTCGGTCAGCACCATGAGGTTCTCGACGACGACGCCGTCCGCGACCTCGACGCGGATGCCGTCGCTGGGCGCGTACTCCATCTGCGTGGTGATCGGGTTCGCGACCGAGCACCCGGCCAGGACGAGCGCGGCGCCGAGCATCGTGGCGGCGATGGCGGAACGGCGGATGGTGCGGGCCACGGAAGGTCTCCTTCGTCGTTTCTGCTGCGGGCGCGCCGCAGCGCGGCGGCCTCCCAGGGGGAGATTACCGGAGGAACTCAACGCCGCAGCCCCACCGCAGGCGTGTCCGCCGAGCCCGGCGCTGCCGCATAGTTCCGCGCCGCGTGGGCGGTGGCGGGCCGTGTCGACCGGCCACACGTGTCTATTCGCTCACGAGCCGCAGAAATCCGCCATTTCCGCGTGCTAGAATAG
Organism: Georgenia yuyongxinii; assembly: GCF_006352065.1. NCBI lineage: Bacteria > Bacillati > Actinomycetota > Actinomycetes > Allobogoriellales > Allobogoriellaceae > Georgenia > Georgenia yuyongxinii. Next base: position 495,526 of record NZ_CP040915.1, read on the forward strand.
GGGCCTTCACGACCTGAGGGAGCACCCAGACATGACCTTCGCTGTCGGCGAGACCGTTGTCTATCCGCATCACGGCGCGGCGCTGATCGAGGATATCTCTACCCGGACCATCCGCGGAGAAGAAAAGCTCTACCTGCACCTGCGTGTCGCGCAGGGTGACCTGACCATCCAGGTTCCCGCCGAGAACGTCGACCTCGTCGGTGTCCGCGACGTCGTCGGTACCGAGGGTCTGGAGAAGGTCTTCGAGGTGCTGCGCGCCCCGTACACCGAGGAGCCCACCAACTGGTCGCGCCGCTACAAGGCGAACGTCGAGAAGATTGCCTCCGGCGACATCATCAAGGTCGCCGAGGTCGTCCGGGACCTCTCCCGTCGCGACACCGACCGCGGCCTGTCCGCGGGCGAGAAGCGCATGCTCGCCAAGGCCCGTCAGATCCTCGTCTCCGAGCTCGCCCTGGCGGAGAAGACCGAGGAGGTCAAGGCCGAGGCCATGCTCGACGAGGTCCTCGCGTCCTGACCCCGAGAGTGATCGACCGCAGCACGCGCGTGATGGCACCGGCCGTCACGCGCGTCGTGCGTCCGGGGGCGGCGTGAGCACGGCCGCCGTGCTGACCGCGGCCGGCTCGGGCACCCGGCTCGGCCGGGCGCTGCCCAAGGCGCTCGTCGAGCTCGCCGGGGTACCGCTGGTGGTGCGCGCCGCCCAGGGGCTCGCGCTGGCCCGCTGCCTGGAGCTCGTGGTCGTCACCGTGCCGCCGCACGAGGTGCGCGGCTTCCAGGCCCTGTTCCTGGGCGGGTACGTGCCCGGCACCCGCCTGGCCGCCCGCATCGTCCCGGGCGGGGCTACCCGGCAGGCCTCCGTCGCCGCCGGGCTTGCCGCACTGCCCGACGACGTCGACGTCGTCCTGGTGCACGACGCCGCCCGCTGCCTCGCCCCGCCCGCGCTGGTGCGCAGCGTCGAGGCCGCCGTGCGGCAGGGGCACCGCGCCGTCGTCCCCGCCCTGCCGGTGACCGACACCATCAAGGCCGTCGGGCCGGCCCACTCCAGCGGGGCGGAACCTGTCACGGCCACCGTGGACCGTGGCGCGCTTCGTGCCGTGCAGACCCCGCAGGGCTTCGACCGGGCGCTGCTCGAGGCCGCGCACGCCGCCGGGGCCGCCCGGGCCGCGGACGAGGCGGTGGCCGCGTCCGACGACGCCGGCCTGGTCGAGGCGCTCGGCGAGCCCGTGTGGGTGGTGCCCGGCCACGAGCGGGCCATGAAGATCACGACCCCGCGGGACCTCGCGCTGGCCCACCTGCTCGTGGCCGAGGGCTAACTATCTGTGCGCGAGATGTCATCTTCTCCGCGAGATGTCATCCCGCCCGCCCTCCCGCGAGATGTCATGATCTCACCGAGATGTCATGGCTTCCCCGAGGGGTCCTGGTTGTCCGCGACATCCCTCCGAGGAACGCGCGTGCACGACGTCGCCGAGCTACGCCGTCGCCACGGCCCGCTAACTTGAGCCCATGCAGCTGCCGCGCACCGGTATCGGGACCGACGTCCACGCCTTCGCCACCGCGGGCGAGCGCCCGATGGCCCTCGCGTGCCTCACCTGGCCCGGGGTGACGGGCCTGGCCGGCCACTCCGACGGCGACGTCGCCGCCCACGCCGCCTGTGACGCGCTCTTCGCGGCCGCCGGCCTGGGGGACCTCGGCACGCAGTTCGGCACGTCCGACCCGCGATGGGCCGGCGCCAGCGGCGCGGCCATGCTCACCGAGACCGCCCGGCGCCTACTCGACGCCGGCTACGCCATCGGCAACGTCGCCGTGCAGGTCATCGGACTGCGGCCGAAGATCGGACCGCGCCGGGCGGAGGCAGAGGCGGCCATGAGCGCCGCGCTCGACGCGCCCGTCAGTCTGAGTGCGACCACCACCGACGGGCTGGGGTTCACCGGCCGGGGGGAGGGCCTGGCCGCCATCGCGACGGCCCTGGTCGTCCCCACGCCGCAGGGCTGAGCGACGAGCTCCCGCGCGTTCGCCGCCGGCCTTGAAACGCCGTCGACCCTCAGACGCCGGCGGGCCGGGAGTCAAGCGGGGTGTCGGTGCGGTGGGAGTGCGGGCGCACCGGCAGCAGCAGCGCCAGGCCCAGGGCGAGCACCAGGACGATGCCGAGGATGCCCCAGTACTGCACGTCGTTGCCCGTCAGACCGGTGGCCGCGGCGCCCAGTCCGAGGAACACGGAGAACGCGGCCGGGGCGAGGAAGCTCACGGCACGACCGGTAGTGGCGTACAGCCCGAACACCTGGCCCTCCCGACCTGCCGGGATGAGCCGGGCCAGGAACGTGCGCGACGCCGACTGCGCAGGCCCGACGAAGATGCACAAGATCAGCCCGAGGACCCAGAACGCCGTCCGGCCTGCGTCGTGGAAGACGAACACCCCCGTGCCGGCGGCGATCATGCAGGCCAGCGCGAGCACGATGACCCGCTTGGGGCCTATGCGGTCGTCGAGGGCTCCGAACAGGATGGTCGCGACGCCGGCGACGAGGTTGGCGGCGACGCCGAAGATGATCACCTGCCCGGCGGTGAAGCCGAACGTGCCCGCCGCGATGACGCCGCCGAAGGTGAACACGCCGGCCAGGCCGTCGCGGAAGACCGCGCTGGCGAGCAGGAAGTAGACGGTGTTGCGGTCGGTGCGCCACAGGTCGGCGACGGAGCGGAACAGCAGGCGGTAGGAGGCGAGCAGGCCCGTGCGCTCGCCCTTGTCGCGGCGGCCCTTCGGGTCGCGGATCGTGAGGATGACGGGCAGCGAGAACACCAGTGTCCACACGGCGCAGATCAGCATGGTGACGCGGATGTCCATGCCGTCCTCGCTGGTGATGCCGAACATGCCCACCTCGGGGTCGATGAGCCCGAAGTAGACGACGAGCAGCAGCACGATCCCGCCGATGTAGCCCAGCCCCCACCCCAGGCCCGAGACCCGGCCGACCGTGGCCGGGGTCGCGATCTGGTTGAGCATGGCGTTGTAGTTGACCGAGGCGAACTCGAAGAAGATGTTGCCCGCCGCCAGCAGCAGCATGCCCAGCCACAGGAAGTCCGGCGACGGCGCGACGAAGAACATCCCGGCCGACGCCGCCACCACCAGCGACGTGTTGACCGTCAGCCACAGCGTGCGCCGGCCGCTGCGGTCGGCCCGCTGCCCGGAGACGGGCGCGAGGACGGCGATGAGGAACCCGGCACCCGCGAGAACCCATCCGAGGGTCGCGTCCGCGCCCGCTCCGAAGGCGTCCGAGGTGAGGTACACCGTGAATACGAACGTGGTGATCACGGCGTTGAAGGCGGCCGAGCCCCAGTCCCACAGGCCCCACGCGTAGACGGGCCAGCCGAAGCGGCGTCTGCGCCCGGCGGGTCCCGGCGCACCGGCCGGCATGGTGGCTGCGGCGCCCGCGGGTGGCTCGGGCGCGGAGAGGTTCGTCACGAGCGCACGTTAGCCCGCCGGGGTCATCGGACGGTGAACATCCGGTGGCGTGTGGGGCGCGGCGCCGCGGGAACTGGGCTCCGGCGTCCGGAACCGGGGGGCCGAAGCCTGGACGCCCGGCCCGGCCTGGGCGTCGGGGACCCCGGCCCCGTCGCCGTGTCGGCCCGTCCCGGTAACCTGAGCCCGTGACCCTGCGACTCTACGACTCCGCCACCAGGTCGGTCCGCCCGCTCGAGCCCCTCCAGGCGGGCAAGGTCGGCATCTACCTGTGCGGTGCCACGGTGCAGGGCGCCCCGCACATCGGCCACATGCGCTCCTCGCTCGCCTTCGACGTGATGGCCCGCTGGCTGCGCCGCACCGGCCACGACGTCACCCTCATCCGCAACGTCACGGACATCGACGACAAGATCCTCGCCAAGTCCGCCGAGGCCGGCGCCCCGTGGTGGGCCTGGGCGTACCGGTTCGAGCAGGAGTTCACCGCCGCCTACGACGCCCTCGGCATCGGCCGGCCCACCTACGAGCCGCGCGCGACCGGCCACGTCACCGAGATGGTCGAGCTCATGGAGCGCCTCCTCGAGCGCGGCCACGCCTACCGCGGCGAGAGCGGCAACGTCTACTTCGGCGTGCGCTCCCTGCCGGACTACGGCTCCCTCACCCGGCAGGCCCTGGAGAACATGTCCGTCGGCGAGGACGACGACGCCGAGCCGGACAAGCGTGACCCGCGCGACTTCGCGCTGTGGAAGGCCCCCAAGCCGGGGGAGCCGGCCTCCGCCAGCTGGCCCACGCCGTTCGGCCGTGGCCGGCCGGGCTGGCACCTGGAGTGCTCGACCATGGCCCAGCGCTACCTCGGGGACACCTTCGACATCCACGGCGGCGGCATCGACCTGCGGTTCCCGCATCACGAGAACGAGCAGGCGCAGTCCCACGCCGCCGGGTTCGGCTTCGCCCGGCACTGGGTGCACAACGCCTGGGTGACCGTGGGCGGGGAGAAGATGAGCAAGTCGCTCGGCAACTCCCTCATCGTGGCGAACGTGCTCGAGCGCACCAGCGCCCCGGTGCTCCGCTTCGCCCTGGGCACCGTGCACTACCGCTCCACGGTGGAGTTCTCCGATGTCACCGTCGCCGAGGCCACCGGCTCTTGGGAGCGGTTCAGCGGCTTCGTCACCCGCGCGGTCGAGCGGGTGGGGGAGGTCGACGCCGCGGAGGTCGCCGCCCAGGGCCCCGGCCAGCTGCCCGCCGCCTTCGTCGAGGCCATGGACGACGACCTGAACATCTCCGCCGCCCTCGCCGTCATCCACGAGCACCTCCGCGCCGGCAACACGGCGCTGGCCGAGCAGGACGACGTCGCCACCCGCGCCGCGCAGCTGCAGGTGCGGTCCATGCTCGACGTGCTCGGGCTGGACCCGCTCGCCGCGCCGTGGCGCACCCAGGGCGGCTCCAGCGCGGACGGCGCGGAGCGGGAAGCGCTGGACGTGCTCATCACCGCGGTGCTCGAGGACAGGGTCCAGGCCCGCAAGAACAAGGACTGGCAGCGGGCCGACGCGCTGCGTGACCAGCTGGCTGACGCCGGCGTCGTCGTCGAGGACTCTCCCGACGGTGCACGCTGGCAACTGAAGGGAAAGAGCTGATGGCAGGGAACTCCCAGCGCCGTGGCGCGGTGCGCAAGCCGGGCTCGAAGAAGGGCATGGTCGTCGGGTCCGGCGGGCAGCGCCGTCGGGGCCTCGAGGGCCGTGGCCCCACCCCGAAGGCGGAGGAGCGCGAGCACCACCCCGCCGGCAAGCGCAAGGCCGCCGCCGAGCGGGCGGCCGAAAAGTCCGGCAAGCCCTCCACCCGGTCCGGCCAGCCGGCCAGGTCCGGCCAGGCCGCCCGGTCCGGGCAGCCGTCCCGGTCCGGCCAACCGCCGGCGAAGTCCGGCCGGCCCGTCGCGGGCCGCCGCGGCGGCGACGGTGCTCGCGAGGCCGCCCGGGGCGAGGCGACGGTCGCGAAGGTCCGCGCCGCGCTCGGCGTCGGTCCCGACCACGAGCTCATCGCCGGGCGCAACCCGGTCACCGAGGCCGTCCGCTCGGGCATCCCGCTGGCCCGGGTCTTCCTGGCCGGCGGCATGGCCACGGATGAGCGGGTCGCCGAGGTCGTGCGCACCGCCACGGCCCTGGGCACCCCGCTCCTGGAGGTCAGCCGCGGCGACCTCGACCGCCTCACCGAGGACGCCGTGCACCAAGGCGTCGTCATCGAGGTGCCCCCGTACGCCTACCGCGATGCCCGTGACCTGCTCGACCGCGCCGAGCGCGCCCAGCACCCCGCGCTGATCGTCGCCCTCGACGGCGTCACCGACCCGCACAACCTCGGCGCCGTGCTGCGCTCCGCCGGGGCCTTCGGCGCCGACGGCGTGCTCGTCCCCGAGCGCCGCTCCGCTGGCGTCAACGCCACCGCGTGGAAGGTCTCCGCCGGGGCCGCCGCCCGCGTGCCCGTCGCCCGGGCGACGAACCTCGTGCGCACCCTGAACGAGCTGAAGGAGGCCGGCTGCTTCGTCGTCGGCCTCGACGGCGGCGGCGCCACCACCGTCGGCGAGCTCGAGCTGGCCACCGAGCCGATCGTGCTGGTCACCGGGTCGGAGGGCAAGGGCCTGAGCCGCCTCGTGCGCGAGACGTGCGACGTCGTCGCCTCCATCCCGATCGCCGCGCAGGTGGAGTCCCTCAACGCCGCCGTCGCCACCGGCATCGCGCTGTACGAGGTGGCCCGGCACCGCCTGACCGCCTGACCATCCCCCGGGCCTGACATCCATCCCGCGGCCGACCGGCCGCGGCGTGAAAGGAACGACGCCGTGACCTGGAACCGCACCGAGGGCGTGCTCGTCGCGCCCACGCTCGACCCGGAGGCGGTCGCCGCCCACCTTGACGCAGCGGCCGTGGTCGCGCGCCTGGAGTGGTACCCCGGCACCGAGCACCTGCTCTCCGTCTCCATCCTGTCCGACGGCGCTGGCCGGGTGGGCACCAACCGGGACGGGCAGGTGGCGCCCGGGCCGGCCATCGCCGAGCTGGCCGACGGTCTCGGGACGGCGTTCGACGCCGACGTGCTCATGGAGGGCGTGTACCCCGAGGGGCGGCACACCCTGGAGCCGGACGCCGAAGGCGCCGCAGACCCGGCGGCCGTGGACGACGGCATCCCCGGGGTGGTCGAGGACGACGTGCACGACGCCCGCACGGTGGTGCTCACCGCGATGTCCATGCGCCAGGCGCCGCTGCAGGCCAGCCTGCTGCGCCGCGACGTCACCGTCACCGAGCAGCCCGTGGGAGAGGAGACCCGCCTGCTGCTCGTGACGACCGGCACGGGCCACGAGCTCGGCGTGCACGGCTGGGACCCTGACGCCTACCCGGTGCTGCGCCTGCAGGTCGACGACGAGGACCGCACCGCGACGCTCCTGCCCGGGCCCGAGGCCTCCGAGGGCGAGCCGGAGGGCGTCGCCGTGTTCAGCTGGGCGATGCACAGCCGGTTCGTGTTCGGCGACGGCGGGACCTCGGGCGGATCCTCGGGCGGGTCCTCGGGAGGGTCCTCGGGCGGGAGCGCGCCGAGCGCGTCAGATCCGGTCCGCGCGCTGGCCCACGACCTGCTCGGCGACGGCGACGACGCCGCGCTGTTCGCGGCCGCGATCCCCGGCGCCGAGCCCGAGGCGGTCGTCGCGTCGTTCGCCCGACCCGGCGCCGAGGGGCTCGCCGCGTTCATCGCGGCGCTGGGGCTGCCGGCCGCCGTGACCGAGGTGCTCGAGGGCCGCGCCGAACCGGAGAGCCTGCCAAGCGCCGTCGTCCACCACCCGGAGCGGCTGGACCGCGCCGCGGCAGCCTCGGCGAAGATCGTCCTGAGCTCGGGCGCCCAAGCGGTGCGCGCGGCGCCCGCCACCCCGTGGGTGGGCCGGGCGACCGTCGCGGCGGCCTGCGCGGTCGCCGCCGGCCTCGTGGTGCGCTGGCTGCTCCGGCGCGCGCAGCGATAACGCGCCGGTGGCGCGGCATCTCACCCCGCCCCTCCCGCGTGAGATGTCATCTTCTCAGAGCCCCTTTCCCGCGTGAGATGTCATCTTCTCCGCGAGTCATAGCCGCCCCTGCGGGGCGGCCCGGTAGGGCTGGAAATGCTCGCGCGCGCTTTGTACCGTCCGATGTCGCGAGCATTTCCGGATCAGAAGTCATGACATGTCGCGGAGAAGATGACATCTCACGGGGGGACGCAAGGGGGCGAACAGGCGGGCGTCAGTCGATGGCCGGGTCGTCCGCGATGCCGCCGTGGTGCAGGAAGGCGCGCTCGTCGGGGCGATGGCGCAGCACGTTATCGGTGTAGGACCGGATGGCCTCGTGCATCGGCACGTCCCGCTGCTGCTGCTCGGAGATGAACCAGCGGTGCTCGAGCACCTCGTGGAAGATCTCCGCCGGCTCGAGCTTGCGTCGCAGGTCGCGGGGCACGGCGCGCACGGTGGGGGTGAAGACCTCGTCGAGCCAGTCGTGGGCGACGATGGTGAGGTCCTCGTTCTGCCGATCCGTCGCGGCGCGGTAGGCGTCGAGGTCGTTGAGCATGCGCCGGGCCTGGTTTTCTTGCACGTCTTGGCCGGTCAGGCGCATGACCTGGCGGTGGAAGTGGCCGGCGTCGACCACCTTGGGCTGGATGCTCACGGTGGTGCCGTCGATGTCGGTGGTGATCGAGAGCTCGCCCACGTCGTACCCGAGCTCGTTGAGCCGGTTGATGCGGGCCTCCACCCGCCACCGATCGCCGGCCTCGAAGGACTCCTCGCGGGTGAGCTCGGCCCACAGCGACTCGTAGCGCTCCACGATCTGATTCCCGACCTCGATGACGTCGACGTCCTCGTCCAGGGCCTCCCCGGCCTGCAGGTCCATCAGCTCGCCGATGATGTTGGTGCGGGCCAGGTCCAGGTCGTAGTTGCGCTGGCCGGGGGTGAGCTGGGGGTGCAGCTCCCCGGTCTCGGCGTCGACCAGGTACGCGGCGAATGCGCCGGCGTCGCGGCGGAAGAGGGTGTTGGACAGTGACACGTCGCCCCAGTAGAAGCCCGTGAGGTGCAGGCGAACGAGAAGCACGGCCAGGGCGTCGATGAGCCGGTCGGCGGTCTCGGGGCGCATGTACTGGCTGAACAGGGCCCGGTAGGGCAGGGAGTACTGCAGGTGCTCGGTGACCAGGGCCGAGTTGAGGGGCTCGCCGTCGGGGGCGACGCGGCCGGTGATGACGGCCAGCGGCTGCACCGAGGGGGTGTCGAGGCGGGCGAGGGCCCGGAGCTGGTCGTACTCGTGGTGGGCCACGGACTCGCCGATCTCCTTCACGGCGATGATGCGGCCGGAGAGCTTGACGAACCGGACCACGTGGCGGGAGATGCCGCGGGGCAGGGCGGCGAGGACGTCCTCGGGCCATTCCTCGAGGGGCACCTCCCACGGCAGGTCCAGCAGCGCCGGGTCCACCCGGGCCGCGGTGATCTGCAGCTGCTGTGCCGTGGTCATGGCGCCATTGTCTCGTGTCGGGGTGCCGGGCGGCGCGGGGGCGGGCTGCCGGGGACGTGAGGTTTGTCCGGTTGGGTCGGGATGACTCGCGGAGGAAATGACATCTCGCGGAGGAGTCGACATCTCGCGGGCGGGGAGAGCGGGGTGGGAGGGGGCGATCCCGGGGGGATGCGCCGCGGGGCGGGCCCTGGTGGCCCCGCCCCGCGGTGGTGGTGCTTCGGTCCCCTCGCGGGTCTACTGCGACAGGCGCTCGCCGGTCGCGGAGGAGAAGACGTGCTGCTCCCCCTCGCGGATGCGCACGTGGATGAGGTCGCCCTTCATCGGCACGTCGCGCGGGTCGATCCGGACGATGACCTGGCTCTGGTCCTCGCCAGAGCCCAGGTGCTCGACGAGCTCGCGGGAGCCGTGCAGCTCACCGTAGACGTACGCGTCCGAGCCCAGCTCCTCCACGAGGTTGACCGAAACCGGGATGGTGCCCGGCTCGGGCGTCGAGACCCGGTCGAGGGACTCGGGGCGGAAGCCGACGATGACCTTGCCGTCGTCGGCCGAGCTGAGGGCGTCGATCGTGGTGCGGGTCAGCGGCACGCGGGCCTCGCCGAGCACGGCCGCGCCGTCCTGCACATGGAAGTCGCCCAGGTTCATCGCCGGGGAGCCGATGAAGCCGGCGACGAACACGTTGGCCGGGGTGTCGTACATCTCCCGCGGGGTGCCGACCTGCTGCAGGACGCCGTCCTTGAGCACCGCGATGCGGTCGCCCATGGTCAGGGCCTCGGTCTGGTCGTGAGTGACGTAGACCGTGGTGACGCCCAGGCGCCGCTGCAGGGAGGCGATCTGGGTGCGGGTCTGCACGCGCAGCTTCGCGTCGAGGTTGGACAGCGGCTCGTCCATGAGGAACACCCGCGGCTGGCGCACGATCGCGCGGCCCATGGCCACGCGCTGCCGCTGGCCGCCGGAGAGGGCCTTCGGCTTGCGCTGCAGGTACTCGGTCAGGTCGAGGATCTTCGCCGCCTCCTTGACCCGGTTCTCGATCTCGGCCTTGGGATTGCCGGCGATCTTCAGGGCGAAGCCCATGTTGTCCGCGACGGACATGTGCGGGTAGAGCGCGTAGTTCTGGAAGACCATGGCGATGTCACGGTCCTTGGGCTGGACGTCGGTGACGTCCCGGTCGCCGATGAAGATCCGGCCTGCGTTGACGTCCTCGAGACCGGCGAGCATGCGCAGCGAGGTGGACTTCCCGCAGCCGGACGGGCCGACGAGAACCAGGAACTCGCCGTCGGCGATCTCGAGGTCCAGGGCATCCACCGCGGGACGCTCCTGGCCCGGATACACCCTGGTGGCTTTGTCGAAGGTGACTGATGCCATAGAAATGCAACTCCTCCACCGGCAGGTACGTGCCGGACGATCCGTAGTGAAGGTGCCAGGTCGTGTCCGCTCTGACACAGCGGAGTCGCGGCACAATGTCCGCGACAACCACCGAGGTCATCTTCGCACAGAAGTGTTACGAGAAGGTGTCCAAAGTCCCTTGACGCAGCTGGACCAGGCGGACGAGCACGGCGGAGAACTCCTCCGGGTCGGTCACGCGGTACGCGGCGGCGCTGTCGCCGTCGCCGATCTTGATGCTCACGTCGCCCTCGCCGAGGACGGCGAACGCGTCCTCGTCGGTGGTGTCGTCGCCCGCGTAGAGGACGGCGTCGGCGCCGGTCTCCGGCCGCAGCCGCACCAGCGCGTCGCCCTTGGTCACCTCGAGCACGGCCATCTCCACCACCTCCTTGCCCACGATGACTTGCACGGCCCGGGTGGCCGGGCCGTCGAGCACGGCCTGGGTGAGCCGGGCGGCGTCGTCCCGGGCGGCCTGCCTGGTGTGCAGGACGGCGGCGGCGGGCTTCTCCTGCACCCAGGCGCCCTCGACGCCGTCGGCGATCTCGTGGGTAAGGCGGATCAGCTCCGCGCGCAGCTCGGCCTGGTCGGCGCTGAGCTCGACCGGGCTCGCCTCCAGTGCGCCGGCACCGTCCGGCCCGGCGACGACGGTGCCCCACTGGGCGCCGTGGCTGCCCACCACCTTCGTGCCGGCGGGCACGTCGGCGAGCGCGACCAGGTCGTTCGCCTCCCGGCCGGAGACGACGGCGACCGTCACCCCGGCCAGCGCAACCAGGTCCGCGATCGCGGCCGCGGAGGTGGGCAGCATCCGGGACATCTTCGGGTCGAGCACGATCGGGGCGAGCACCCCGTCGAAGTCGAGCCCCACGAGGATCGTGGGCGCGGCGGCGAACGCACGCAGGGCGGCGTCCAGGCCCTCCTCCAGGTGGGCGGTGAACAGCGGCGCGGCCACGCCCGGGCCCGGGACGCCGGCGTCGTCCCCGGCCACCTCGGGTGCGCCCGCGTCGTCCCCGGCCACCTCGGGTGCGCCCGCGTCGTCCCCGGCCACCTCGGGTGCGCCCGCGTCGTCCCCGGCCACCTCGGCGGCTCCGCCGTCATCCGTGGCGTGCCCCGGAGCGTTGCCGCTTCGCGTCCCGTTCACCGGGCTGGGGGCGTCGACGGGGTTGTCCGCGCGGTGGCGGGGCGTGGTGGGGCGCTGGTCGTCGGCGCTCATGCGTGCTCCAGGTGGCTCGGGGCGGACATGGCGAGGTAGCCGAGGAAGTCGTCGGCCCACCGCTGGACGTCGTGCTGGAGCACCCGTCGGCGCATGCTGCGCATCCGGCGTCGGCCCTCCCGCGGGTCGATGCCGATCGCGCGCATGATCGTCGCCTTGGTGCCGTCGATGTCGTGCGGGTTGATCTGCAGGGCTTGGTGGAGCTCGTCCGCCGCGCCGGTGAACTCGCTGAGCACGAGGGCGCCGCCGAGGTCGGAGCGGGCGGCGATGTACTCCTTGGCCACGAGGTTCATGCCGTCGCGCAGGGAGGTGACGAGCATGACGTCGGCGGCCCGGTAGAGCGCGGCCATCTCTTCCATGGGGTAGGAGTGGTGCAGGTAGTGCACGGCGGCGCGGCCGAGGGTGCCGTAGTCGCCGTTGATGCGCCCGACCGTCACCTCCACCTCGTCGCGCAGCTGCCGGTACTGCTCGACCCGCTCGCGGGAGGGGCTGGCCACCTGGACCATGCACGCCTCGGGCACGCGGAGCTGGCCGTCGTCGAGGAGCTCGCCGAAGGCCTTGAGGCGGTGCCGGATGCCCTTGGTGTAGTCGAGCCGGTCCACGCCGAGCAGGAGCACCTCGGGGTTGTTGAGGTTCTTGCGGATCTCCTTGGCGCGGGCGAGCACGGCGGGGGTGCGGGCCAGCTCGTCGAACGACGCGGCGTCGATGGAGATGGGGAACGCCTGCGCGCGGACCTGCCGGTCCGGCCGGGACCAGCGGCCGGGGATGGTCACCTGCGGGCCGCGGACTTGCAGCCCGGTCAGGCGGCGCACGGCGCGTAGGAAGTTCGAGGCGTCGCCGGGGCGCTGGAAGCCGACCAGGTCCGCGCCAAGCAGGCCGTCCACGACCTGCCGCCGCCAGGGCAGCTGGCCGAAGATCTCCACGGGCGGGAACGGGATGTGGTTGAAGAACCCGATCTTCACGTCCGGGCGCAGCAGGCGCAGCACCGCGGGGACGAGCTGGAGCTGGTAGTCGTGGACCCACACGGTCCCGCCGGGCGCGACCGCCTCGGCCGCCGCGGCGGCGAAGCGCCGGTTGACCGCGACGTAGGCGTTCCACCAGTTGCGGTGGAACTCCGGCGCGACGATGACGTCGTGGTACAGCGGCCACAGGGTGGCGTTGGAGAACCCCTCGTAGAAGTCGGCGACCTCCTGCTCGCTGAGCGGCACCGGCCACAGGCGCATGCCCTCGCCGTCGAACGGCTCGTGCTCGAACCCGGCACTGCCCGACCAGCCCACCCAGGCGCCGGCGTTCTTCTGCATGATCGGTGCCAGTGCCGTGACGAGCCCGCCGGGGGAGCGCTCCCAGCTCAGGGAGCCGTCCGGCTCGACTGTGATGTCTACGGGCAGGCGGTTGGCGACGACGACGAACTCATGGTCTCCGGCGGGCATGCGGTGCTTCGACTCCTTCAGTGGCCTGCCAGCCACGCTACCGGGGTCGGTGGCGAGGCGCGTCTTGGTGTGACGCCGGTCTCGCGCCGCCCCAGCAAAGTAGGTTGTCATTCGTGACGGGCGACGGTGAGCAGCGCGAGGTGGGCGGGTACCGCCTCCTGCGTCGCATCGGCGCAGGCGGGATGGGCACTGTCCACGAGGCGGTCGACGCCGACGGGCGCCGGGTGGCGCTAAAGCTTCTCCACCCCCACATCGGCGCCGACCCGCAGGCCCGCAAGCGACTCTCCCGCGAGGTCGCGCTGCTGCACCGGGTGCGCGAGGCCGGCGTGGCTCGCGTGCTCGACGCCGAGGTCGAGGACGCCGAGGCGTTCGTCGTCACCGAGCTCATCGAGGGCCCCACCCTGGAGGAGGACGTGGCCGAGGACGGCCCCTTCACCCCCTCCGAGCTCTCCACCCTCGCCCACGGCCTCGCCGACGCGCTGCGCGCCATCCACGCCGTGGGCGTCGTGCACCGCGACTTCAAGCCCGGCAACGTCATGATGAGCGAGCACGGCCCGGTGATCATCGACTTCGGTATCGCCCAGGTGGCCGACGACGCCCGTCTCACTCAGACCGGGATGGTCACCGGCACCCCCGGCTACCTCGACCCCGAGGTCATCGCCGGCGCCGAGCCGTCCCCGGTGTGCGACTGGTGGGGCTGGGCTGCGGTGCTGCTCTTCGCCGCCACCGGCCGGCCACCGTTCGGGGCGCGGGCCCACCGGTGCCGTGCTCGCCCGGGTCGCCACGGGCCAGGCGGACACCGGGGGCCTCGACCCGGTCGTCGCCCGGGCCCTGGGGGCGGCCCTCGACCCCGACCCGGCCCAGCGGCTCGGCCCCGACGGGGTGCTCGCCGTCCTCGACGGTCAGTGGGGCGATGACAAGCTCACTCGGGTGCTCGGCATGGCCGGGTTAGCCGGCTCCACAGTTGCCGGTGCCGGTGCCGGTGCCGGTGCCGGTGCCGGTGCCGGTGCCGGTGCGGGCGGTGCCGTGGCGGGTGGCGCAGCCACCAGGGCAATGCCGGACGGCGGTCCCCGCCTCCCAGCCGTCTCTCCCTTCGAGGACGGCACCCGCGCCGCGGGACCCAGCGCCGCGGGACCCAGCGCCGCGACGGCGGTGCCGCAGGAGGCGGCCGGCTCTCGCTCGGCCCCGGTCGGCGAGCCGCCGACCCGTGCGATCCCCGTCGAGCCGCAGACGCGGGCGTACCCGGCGGAGCCCGCCACGCGCACGTTCCCGGTAGAGCCCGCCACCCGGGCGCTGCCGCTCGAGCCCGCCACCCAGACGATGCCGGCCCAGCCGCCGCGGATGCCGGAGTCCTACCCACCGCGGCAGGGCGGACCGGTCGGCCACCCCCGGCAGGACGTGATGGGTTCCGGGTATCCCCCGACCGAGGCAGGCACGGGTTACCCCGGCAATCAGGTCGACCGAGGGCTGCCCATGGGCCCCGGCCACCCCGGCGGCTACGGCGCCGAGCCCTTCCCCGGCCGGCCCGGCGGGGACATCCAGCCCTACCCGGGCCAGCCCGGCTTCCAGGAGCCACCACCGGCGTGGGCGTTCCCGGCACGGCGCCGCACGCTGGTGGTCGGCGCCGTGGGCCTTGGTGTCAGCGCGGTGGCCACCGCCTTTCCGGGAGCCTTCCTGGTGGTCGTCGCGGCGTTGCTGGTGCTCACCGCGACCACGGGCTGGGCGGGCCGCTCGCGGCGCGCGTCGCGCCTGCGCCGCGGGGTCCGGCAGGGCGATGACGCGCGCATGCTCGCCGGCCTGCCCTGGCACCTGGTGCGCGGCGTCCTCAGCAGCCTGCCCGGCGCGCTCATCGGCGTCACCGTCGGCGCCGCGACCTGGTGGATCCTCACCGCGCTCGGCGACCCGCGGCTGGTCGAGCCGATCGTGCTCTGGGCCGCCGCGCTCCTTGCCCTGCTTGCCGCCTGGTTCGCCCCCGGCGGTCGCGCGGCACGCGACGGGGCACGCGCGATGGTGGAGGTGCTCACCCCGACGCGTGGCTTCCGCGCCCTGCTGGTGGTGCTGGTGCTTCTGGTGGCCGTCGTGCTGGTGGCGCAGACGGTCTTGGTGGCCCCGGCGCCGCCGAGCTGGTCGCCCCTCCCCGGGCCGCCCTTCGGCTTCTGACGCCCTGCCGGTCCCGGGCACGGTCCCGCACCGCCTCCAGAAGCGAACCTAGACTGAACAACGGACGCGGACAGTCCGCTGTTTGGAGGAGGCAGGCGCCATGCGCATCGGTCTGATCACGGGCGGCGGCGACTGCGCCGGGCTCAACGCGGCCATCCGCGCCGTCGTCAAGCACGCCGTCGGCACGTACGGCCACTCGGTGATCGGGTTCCGCAACGGGTGGAAGGGCGTGGCGGAGGGGGACATCGTGCCGCTCACCCGCCAGCACATCCGCGGCGTGCTGCCACTCGGCGGCACGCTTCTCGGCACCGCGCGCTACCACCCGCACGAGGCGAACGGGCTCGACGCCGTCCAGACCACCCTGGAAGCCGAGCGCATCGACGCGCTCATCTGCATCGGGGGCGACGGCACGCTGCACGCCGCCAGCAAGGTGGCGGAGCGGGGCATCAACGTCATCGGCATCCCGAAGACCATCGACAACGACGTAGCGGGCACGGACGCATCCATCGGCTTCCACACGGCTGTGCACGTGGCCACCGAGGCGATCGACCGGCTGCACACCACCGCCGAGTCGCACAACCGCGTCATGGTCGTGGAGGTCATGGGCCGCCACGCCGGCTGGATCGCGGTCAATGCCGGCATCGCGGGCGGCGCCGAGCTCGTGCTCGCCCCGGAATCGCCGTTCGACATGGACAAGGTGGAGCGCTTCCTGCGCCACCGGCACCGCGCGCACGCGTCGTTCTCCATCGTCGTCGTGGCCGAAGGAGCGGTGCCGAAGGAGGGTACCTCCATGCAGTTCGAGGTGGAGCTTGGCCGGTACGGGGAGATCGTGGCCGGGACGACCGGCGGACGCGTGGCCTCGGAGATCGCCTCCCGCACCGGCTTCGACACGCGGGTGACCGTGCTCGGACACATCCAACGCGGCGGCACTCCGCTGCCGGCCGACCGGATTCTCGGCTCCCGCTTCGGGCACGCCGCCGTCGAGGCCCTCCAGACCGGGCGCAGCGATGTCATGACGGCGCTGCGCGGCGAGCAGGTGGAGCTGGTGCCGCTCGCCGAAGTGGCCGGGCAGGTGAAGTACGTGCCGGCGGATCTGCTGGCCGTGGTGAACGCGCTGGCCTAGCGGCCCCCGTACCCTGGGACGGTGCGTGTGCGAACCGATCGGTGGCGGCTGGGGGCCGTGCTGGCCGTCGCCGCGTGCACACCGCTCCTGCTGGCCCTGCTGACCGGCGCCGCCAGCCTGCACTGCGTGCCGGTCGGCGGCGGGTGGGCCCAGGCCGGGCTGCGCCTGGCGCTGCTCAGCCCGGACGAGGCCTGCCCGTACGGCTCCCTCGCCGTGGGCGCCACGGCAGGTCAGGCGCTGACGGTCGTCGTCGCCGTGGCCGTGCCCACCCTTCTCGCACACCTCGGCCTGCTCACCGGCCTAGCCGGCGTGGTCGGCGCGGCCCGGGCCGTCGTCGTCGCCCTGGCCCTCCGGCTCCTGGGGGCATTCCGTTCCCACGGATCGAGTGTGGTGGTCCCGGCAGCACGCCTCGCCGTCGCCCATGACGTGGTCCTCCCCGACCCGGCGGACACCCGGCGCAGTCCGCACCGGCGCGGGCCGCCGTCGCCGGTCGGCGCCCTGGGCTGAGCGGCCCCGCCCCACCAGGACGCACCTGCCGGCACCGGCACCACCCACGTCACGACCAAACGACAGGAACCACCGATGTCCACCAACATGCCCAAGGCCCAGCGGCGCGAGGCCGCCCGCGAGGAGGCCCGCAAGCTCCGCGACGCGCAGGCCGCCCGCGAGAAGCGCAACCGCAACCTGCTGATCGGCGGGGTGATCGCGCTCATCGTGATCGTCGCGATCGCCGTCTTCGCCATCGTGCGCGAGGGCAACAAGCCCGCCATCGAGAACGTCGCGGTCGTCCCCGCGAACACCACCCTCGAGAACGGCGGCGTCTCCCTCGGTGCGGACCTCGTGGCCGGCACGGCGAACGAGGGTGCGCCGGTGATCGACGTCTACCTCGACTTCACCTGCCCGCACTGCGCCACCTTCGAGGAGGTCAACGGGGAGGCGATCGACGAGCTCGTCGCCGCCGGCGAGGCCACCGTGGTCTACCACCCGATGCCCTGGCTCTCCGAGCCGGACTGGACCAACTTCTCCGCCCGCGCCACGAACGCCGTCGCGGTGGTCGCCGACCAGGCGCCTGAGGCCTACAACGCCTTCCAGCGCGGGCTGTTCGAGCTCTTCGCCGGGGCAGCCGGCACGGAGCCGACCGACGAGCAGATCGCCACCACCGCTGTCGAGGCCGGCGTGCCGCAGGAGGTGGCCGACACCTTCACCGACCGCGAGTTCATCGAGTGGGGCGTCGCCGCCCGCGAGCAGTTCCAGAAGGACGGCTACCGCGGCACCCCCACGGTCCTGATCGACGGCAAGGAGTTCGAGGGCTGGACCGAGCCCGGCGGGCTCGCCGAGGCGGTTAACGCGGCCTGATGCGCTGACCACGGCGGGGCGATGTCCCGCCGACCGGCCGGTGACGAGGCTGCCGCGCAGTTCGTGGCAGACTCGTCCCCGGCCCTCGCCGCCTTAGCTCAGCTGGTAGAGCACCCGCCTTGTAAGCGGACGGTCGTCGGTTCGATTCCGACAGGCGGCTCCATCTCAATGCAGCGTTCCGCCCCCCGACGACGTCGGGGCGCTCACTCGCCCGCGGCCACCCGTGCCAGCCGCTCGCGGTCCAGGATCGCCGTCCAGCGCCGGCCCGAGTCGATGACGCCGTCCTTGCGGAGCCTGCTCATCACCCGTGAGACGGACTCCGGCGTCGACGCGGTCATCCCCGCCAGGTCCGCACGGCTGAGCGGCAGCTGGAGGAGGGTGCCGCCGTCGCCCGCGCGCTCCTGACCGAGCTTGTCCGCCAGCCGCAAGAGCGTGGCCGCCACCCGTTGCGACACCGACCCGCTCATCCGATCCCCGACGGCGGAGCGTGCCCGGGCGAGCCGGGCCGCGACGTCGTCGAGCACGCGCAGGGCCACCTGGGGGTGCTCGGTGAGCACGGACCGGAACGCCGCCGGGTCGATGCGCAACGCGCAGGAGGTGGTGAGCGCCTCGGCGGTCTCGGGGTAGGTGGGCTCGCCAAGGGTGGAGAGCGTGCCGAAGAGGTCCCCGGGGGTGAGCAGGTCCGTGATGACCGTGGTGCCGTCCGCCGTCGGCTGGGAGACCTTCACACGGCCGGCCGCCAGGACGTAGAGATGGTCGGCGGGCTCGCCGGCGCGGTAGAGCGGGTCGCCCTCGCCCCAGGACAGGGACACCATGCGGCGGTCGATGTCGTCCAGCTCGGTCTCGGACAGGCCCGCGAAGTACCCGACCTGCCCGAGCACCTGCATCCGGACCGGGCGGGGGCACGCGTGCGGCTGCGCGCACGTGCTCCGCAACGGGATGTGGCGCCGCGCCGGGCGCACGGCGGGCGCTTCCGCCGTCTCGCGCGCGCCCCGCACGGCCGCGTGCGCCGTCGTCCCCGCCTGGTCTGAACCCACGAATGCCTCCGTCTCTCGCTCGACCATACGGCGAATCGCGGTTGATTGACGGCCGTCATGTTCGTTATCCGGCGCTGCTCGTAACGTCGATATCAGCACCCGAAGACGGGTGAAAAATCGAGAGAGGACACACCATGAGCACCACCGCTCCCGCCACCACCCGCACCGTGCTGCGCGCCGAGGGCTTCTCCTGCCCCTCCTGCGTCGCCAAGATCGAGAAGCAGGTCGGCCGCCTCGACGGCGTGCAGGCGGTGAAGGTGCACTTCGCCTCCGCGCGGATCGAGATCGACCACACCCCCGAGGTCAGCGTGGACAGCCTCGTCGCCGCCGTCGCGAAGGCCGGGTACACGGCCGCGCCCGCGGCGTTCTGACCCACCCCGCCGACCGCGGTGCCCGCCTGTCGGGCGGGCGGTCTGGGGCTGAGAAGACGAGAGGGGCGCCGGCAGATGCCGGCGCCCCTCCTCGCGTGCGTTGGAACTACTGGACCGCCCAGTACACGCGGTTGTCGTCGAAGGAGAGGGTCTCCTCCACGAAGAGCTCGCCACCCTCGGTCGCGGCCGCCGGGACGTCGAGGCAGACCTGGTAGTCCGCGGCGCCTCCGTTGGTCAGGGTGGGGACGTCGACGACGGAGTTCGGCTCGGTGGCCATGCAGCCGGTGTCGTCGTACTGACGGCCGTCGCTGCCGCCGTAGGTGAAGAGCAGGTCGAACCAGGGGTCGCCCTCCTCGTCGCCGTTGTAGACCACACTGATGTCGAGCAGCACGTACTGGTGCTCGGGGGCGCTGTTGAAGAGGTTTGCGTCGGCCATGACCTCGTTGGCGTTGAGGTTCACGGCGTTGACCGCGACCGTGTAGTCGCCCATCTGACCGCTCTGGCCGAGGGGGAGTGCGTCACCGGCCGGGGCGGCCGCGCCGTCCACCGCGGCGGACTCCTCCGCGTCGAGGGCCGCCTCAGCGTCGGCGGCCTGCTCCTCGACGACGGCGGAGGCGGACTCGAGCTCGCGCTGGACCGTCTTGTCGACCTCGTTGAGGACGGCGCCGAACACCACGTTCATGAGGATGCTGCCGATGATGGCGAGCCCGGCCAGCACGATGCCGGTGATCGCGAAGCCCTTGCCGCCCGCCTCGCCACGACCGACCTTGCGGATCGAGATGATGCCCAGGACCACCGCGACGATGCCGCCGATGATCGCGATCACGTTGATGACCGGGATCCAGGCGAGCAGGAGCGCGACGATGCCGATGACGAACGCGGCGATCGCCATGCCGCTGCCCGGGCGCTGCGCCGCGTAGGGCGGCGGTGGCGCGTACTGCTGTTGCTGGTACTGGTCGAACTGCGGCGACTGCGGCTGGCCGTAGGGGGCCTGCTCGTACGGCGACGCCGGCGGCTGCTCGGTGGGCACCTGGCCGTACTGGGGCTGCTCGTAGGGCGCTGCCGCGGGCTGGTCGAACTGCGACTGCTCGGAGGGGGTCTGCCCGTACTGCGGCGGCTCGTACTGCGGGGCGCCGGGGGGCGGCGTGTTGGACTGCGTCATGAAAGGGAGTTCCTGGCTCTGCGAAGGAGATGCGGTAGCGGGGCGTCACACCCCGCCAAAAGAACGTATCGGACATCTCCAGTCCACAACGAGCCGAGACGCGCATCGTGATCAGATGTTCACCTGTGCTGCGCGTCTCCTCGTCCCTCGCAGCCGGGTGTTCGCTGCGCTCCTTCGCCACCCGGCTCCCGGCCGGGCTGGGCTGATGCTGACGCCAGACCTCAGGTGAGGATCGGCACCTGCATGGGGTACGTGTACGCCTCGCCCCGGCTCGCGCGCATCGCGCCGATGATCGAGAAGACGATCTGCAGCACCACGGCGGCGATCCACACGATGATCGCGACCGGGATGCCGATGAGGGTGATGAACAGGATCCAGCCCACGACGACGGCGATCCACACGGTGATGTTGAAGTTGAACGCCGTGGCGGCCGCGTTGCGGACGAGGTAGGACTTGTCCCGCCAGACGAGCCAGACGATCAGCGGCCCGAGCCAGCTCAGCCAGCCGGCGCTCAGCACCATCGCGATCAGCGGGGAGAGGTGGGCGAGCACGGCGATCGTGCGGTCGTCGCCACCTGGCGCCGGGCCGGGGTTGGGGCCGGTCGGGCCGTACGGGGGGTAGGAGCTCACGGGTCTTACCTCTCATTGGGACTGACGTCTGGCCTGATGCCGGAGCATGCCGTCGCACCGGTGGTCTACCACAATCCGGGTGGCCTGCGTGTGAGCCGGGCCATGCGTGCCCGGGCGTTGCGCCGCGCCCGTTGACAGGCAAGTGTGTACTTGCCTACCGTTCCGGTATGGCCGACGTCTTCAAGGCTCTCGCGGACCCCACCCGGCGGGCGATCCTCGACGAGCTCACCGAGCGTGACGGGCAGACCCTCTTCGAGATCTGCGGCCGCCTGACCATGAAGCACGGTCTCGGCTCCTCGCGGCAGGCGGTCTCACAGCACCTGGAGGTACTGGAGGACGCCGACCTGGTGACCAGCCAGAAGCAGGGCCGCTACACCATCCATCACCTGGACCCGCGCCCGCTCGTGGGCCTCACCGACCGCTGGACCAAGGAGCAACCCCGATGAAGATCACCCACATGAGCCTGTTCGTCGACGACCAGGAGAAGGCGCTCGCCTTCTACACCGATGTGCTCGGCTTCGTGAAGAAGACCG
The DNA here is from genome assembly GCF_006352065.1 of Georgenia yuyongxinii. Taxonomy (NCBI): domain Bacteria; kingdom Bacillati; phylum Actinomycetota; class Actinomycetes; order Allobogoriellales; family Allobogoriellaceae; genus Georgenia; species Georgenia yuyongxinii. The sequence goes on from NZ_CP040915.1 coordinate 516,854, forward strand.
AGATCCCCATGGGCGACGTCAAGTGGCTCACCGTCGTCTCGCCCGAGGCGCCCGACGGCACCGAGCTCGTCCTCGAGCCCAGCAACCACCCCGCGGTGGCGCCGTTCCGGAACGCGCTGATCGAGGACGGCATCCCGTTCACGTCGTTCGCGGTCGAGGACGTCAAGGCGGAGCACGCGCGCCTGACGGCTCTCGGGGTGCACTTCACCCAGCCGCCCACCGAGATGGGCCCGGTGACCACCGCGGTCCTGGACGACACCTGCGGAAACCTCATCCAGATCGCCTCGATGGGCTGAGTCGCCGTTCCAGACTTCGCCATTGCCGGAGCCGGTAGGGGCGCCGCCCCAGCGCGCCGCTCTTCTGCGGTCGATTGACGCCTGTCATTCTCGTTCCGGCCGGCCCCTCCTAACGTCGAGATCAGCCCCACAAGGGAAGAGATCGTCGAAGGGAACGGAACGATGAGAAGGACTTGGTGGCGCGGCCAGTGGGCCGTACCGGTCGCCTCGGGAGCGCTGATCCTGGCCTCCCTCGTCGCGGCTCGGCTGTTCGGCTCGGACCCGGTGTCCGACCTCCTCATGGTCGCCGCCGCCGTCGTGGCCGGCGCCGGCATCGTGGTCAAGGCCGTGCGCGCGCTGACCGCACGCGTCATCGGCATCGACCTGCTCGTCTCGGTCGCCGCGATCGGCGCCGTCATCATCGGCGAGTACTGGGAGGCCGCCGCCGTCACCTTCCTCTTCGCCATCGGCCACGCCCTCGAGCAGGCCACCCTCACCAAGACCCGCTCCGCGCTGGCCGAGCTGGTCGCCGTCGCCCCGGACGTCGCCGTCGTCCTGCGCGACGGCGAACAGGTCGAGGTCCACGCCGCCGCCGTCGCACCCGGCGAGACCGTCCTGGTCAAGAACGGCGCCAAGGTGCCCGTCGACGGTGAGGTCATCGGCGGCACCGGTGCCCTCGACGAAGCCTCCATCACCGGCGAGTCCATGCCCGTCGAGAAGTCCGACGGCGACCAGGTCTTCGCCGGCACCGTCTCGCGCGGCGGCCTGCTCCAGGTCCGCGCCACCGGTATCGGCGCCGACACCACCCTCGCCCGCATCATCCACCGCGTGGAGGAGGCGCAGGACGCCAAGGCCAAGACCCAGGCGTTCATGGACCGCTTCTCCGCCTGGTACACCCCGGGGATCATCGTCCTCGCCGTCGTGGTCGGGCAGCTCACCGGCGACGTCGTCCTCGCCCTGACCCTGCTGGTCATCGGCTGCCCCGGCGCGCTGGTCATCTCCATCCCGGTCTCCATCGTCGCCGGCATCGGCCGCGGCGCCCGCGACGGCATCCTCATCAAGGGCGGGGAATACCTGGAGACCTCCGCGAAGATCAGTGCCGTCGCCCTGGACAAGACCGGCACCCTCACCGAGGGCCGCCCGCACCTGACCGACGTCGTCGTCCTCGACCCCGCCGCCGACCGTGCCACCGTGCTCGGCTGGGCCGCCCGCGCCGAGGCCGGCTCCGAGCACCCGCTCGCCCGGCCGATCATCGACGCCGCCCGTGCCGAGGGCCTGGACGTCACCGGCCTGCCCGCACACACCGACCCGGTGCCCGGCAAGGGCATCCTGGCCACCCTCAACGGCCGCCGGGTGGCCGTGGGCAACCTGCCCCTGTTGGTCGCGGAGGGCATCGACGACGGCGGAGCCGCCGCCACCGTCGAGCGCCTCGCCGGCGCCGGCCGCACCCCGATGGTGGTCGCCGTCGACGGCCGCGTACTCGGCGTGGTCGCCGTCGCCGACCGGGTGCGGACGGACGCCGCCCAGATGGTCGCGAACCTGCACGCCGCCGGTGTGAAGAAGGTCGTCATGCTCACCGGCGACCAGCCACTGGTCGCCCGCGCCGTGGCCGCGCAGGTCGGGGTGGACGAGGTCCGCGCCGGGCTCCTGCCCGAGGACAAGCTCGACGCCGTGCGCGAGCTACAGGCCGAGGGGCACGTGGTGGCCATGGTCGGCGACGGCGTCAACGACGCCCCAGCCCTCGCCACCGCCGACATCGGGGTGGCCATGGGTGCCGCCGGCACCGGCGTCGCGATCGAGACGGCCGACATCGCGCTCATGGGCGACCAGCTGCTCAAGCTGCCCGAGGCCGTCGGGCTGGCCCGGCGCACCGTGCACAACATGCGGCAGAACATCGCCGTCGCGCTGGTCACCGTGGTCCTGCTGCTGGCCGGTGTGCTGCTGGGCGGGGTGACGATGGCGGTGGGCATGCTCGTGCACGAGGCGTCGGTGCTCATCGTCATCGTGAACGCGATGCGGCTGCTGCGCCGGAAGGCGGCACGGCACGCCCCGGTGAAGCTCACACCGGCCGCCGACGCCGCCGAGCGCGCCCTCCTGCGGTCCGCCGAGGCGCCGGCCGCGCCGCGCGGCTGAGGTCAGGCGTCTGGCCACCGAGGCCCCGCATCGACCGACCGTCATAGGACCGAGCGACCGTGGTCAACCACAGTCGCTCGGTCCCAACACCGTCGGTCGGTGCTGGGCTCGAGCAGGCCGTCCGGCCGGCGGGACGTAACGCCGCTCACGGACCTCGCTGCGTACTGTGCGCGCGGGTGAGGGAAGCCGGATGACCACGCGCACGGATGTGGATCGCTTGTGGACCCGCGACTTCGTGCTGGCCGCGGTCGTCAACTTCTTCATCTCCGCCGTGTTCTACATGTTCATGACGACGATGGCGCTCTGCTGTCGACCGGTTCGGTGGGGGGGACACCGGGGCCGGGCTCGCCGCCGGCACGTCACCGAGGCCAGGGCCGAGATGGACCTGGAGATCGCCGCCGCGCGACTCGAGGCCTGAGCCGCGCCGCGGCTCGGGCGGTCAGTCGATCGAGCCGTCGTCCTGCCCGGAGTCGCCGTGGACAAAGTCCTCTTCCTTGTCCGGGCCGGCGCCGACGAGCTCGGCGTCCGGGCCGTACTGCTTGGCGTCCGCGTCGGTGCGCGGGGCCTTGCCGGCCTTGCCGCCACTGAGGACGTCGCGCACGCGGGTGTGCTCGGTGGCGTTCACGCCCTCCGGCTGCACGAGGCCCCGGTGGATGAGGGCATCCTCGACGAGCGCGGGCCGCGGAACGGTCGGGGTGGGCGTCATCGTGGCTCCTCGGTCCGGGGTAGGACTGGTGACGAGGCGACCGCCCGGTAGGGCGAGAACCTCTCAAGACGATGATGCACCGTTGGGGCCGGCCGTGCCGACTTGATGTGCGTGTCGCCGGGTGGACGATTCCGCGGAAGCGCCGGTGCGGGGCCACCCCGCGCCCTGCAACCTGTGCCTCAGGCCAGCGACCAGTCCACCGGCTCCGCGCCCTGCGCCACGAGCAGCTCGTTCGCCCTCGAGAACGGACGGGAGCCGAAGAATCCGCGCGAGGCGGACAACGGGCTCGGGTGCGCCGAGGTGACCACCGGCGTCGTCCCGAGCATGGGCGTCAAGGTGGCGGCGTCGCGCCCCCACAGGATCGCCACGAGCGGCGCCTCACGCGCGACGAGCGCGCGGATGGCGTGCTCGGTGATCGCCTCCCAGCCCTTGCCGCGGTGCGAGGCCGGCGTGCCGGGCCGGACCGTGAGCACACGGTTGAGCAGCATGACGCCGTGGCGGGACCAGGCGGTGAGATCGCCGTGGTCCGGGGTGGGCAGCCCGAGGTCGTCGCGCAGCTCGCGGTAGATGTTCTGCAGCGACCTGGGGATGGGCCGCACGTCCGGCTGCACCGAGAACGAGAGCCCCATCGGGTGCCCGGGCGTGGGGTACGGGTCCTGGCCCACGATGAGTACGCGCACCTGCTCGAGTGGATAGGTGAAGGCGCGCAGGACGTCGGTGCCGGCGGGCAGGTAGTCGTGCCCGGCGGCAATCTCGGCGCGCAGGAACGCGCCCATCGCGTGGACCTGCTCCTCCACCGGTGCCAGGGCCCGGGCCCAGCCCGGGTCGACGATCTCGGCCAGAGGGCGCGGGGCGGCGGTGGGGGAGGCGCTCACCCGGGGAGGGTAACGCGGCCGCCGTCGTCGAGGAGGGCCCTACCCGGCAGTTCAAGCGCGGCCAACGCGACGCGCCGATATGAATGACACAAGTGTCGTTCGGCGCCTAACATGGGCGCGGCCCATCCAACCGAGCCGGAGGAGGAGAACATGGCCGCCGCGCACGTCGACGACGTCCCCACGCCCGCCGAGGCCGCCGCCCCGGCCGGTCTCACGGACACCGAGGCGCAGATCCTCGCCTTCGAGCGCCAGTGGTGGAAGTACGCCGGCGCCAAGGAGACCGCGATCCGCGACCTCTTCGACATGAGCGCCACCAGGTACTACCAGGTGCTCAACCAGCTCCTCGACTCCGAGGCCGCGCTCGCGTCCGACCCCATGCTCGTCAAGCGCCTGCGCCGCATGCGCTCCGAGCGACAGCGCGAGCGCTCCTCCCGCCGCCTCAGCGGCGTCTGAGTCCCCGCGACGCCGCACGCGCCGTGACTCGGCTCTCGAAGGCCGAGTCGGAATCGGCTCGCACGGGGCCGACCGGATAACCTGCGGGCGTGAGTACGCACAGCCACGAGGACTACCCCGAGGACGAGTTCGACCGCGCCGGCCGCAACCGCATCCCCCAGGGTGTCCACCGCGCGCCCCGGTCGGTGTGGCGGGCGCTGCTCCCCGTGATCGCCGTCGTGGTCCTCGCCCCGCTGCTCGCCTGGGGGGCGATCACCCTCCTCGGCGGCACCGGCGGCCAGGCGCCGTCGGCCACCGCCACGCAGGAGGCGACGGCGGAGCCCACCGAGCCTGCCGAGTCGGCACCCGCGGGGGAGCCGACGGCGGAGACGCCTCCCGAGGCCCCCGAACCGACCGCGGAGCCCACCCAGGAGGAGACCACCCCGGCCGCGCCGGTGGACTTCACCGCCGGGATCGTGGTGCTCAACGGCGCCGGCATCAACGGACTGGCCGGCAACCTCGTCGGCGAGCTCAGCTCCGCCGGATTCAACAACAGCGTGGCCGCCGACTACCGCGCCGGCGCCCCGGCCACCACCACCTTGTACTACAACAACGCCGAGCTGCTCCCGACGGCGCAGCAGGTGGGCGAGACCCTCGGGATCGCGAACCTGGTCGAGAGCGCCAGCGCTACCTCCTCCACGGACATCGCCGTGGTCCTCCGCGCGGACTACTCCGGCTGATGCCATGAGCGGCCGGCGCGAGGTGCACGACGCCGTCGTCGTGGGCGCGGGGCCGAACGGCCTGGCAGCGGCCGTCACTCTCGCGCGTGCCGGGCTGGGCGTGCTGGTCCTGGAGGGCCAGCCGACCCTCGGCGGGGGCGCCCGCACCCTCGACCTCGGCCTGGCGCCCGGCGTGGTGCACGACCTGTGCTCCGCCGTCCACCCGCTGGCTTTGGCCAGCCCCTTCCTGCGCGAGTTCGACCTGCAGGCCCGCGGGGTGGGGCTCGTGCTGCCGGAGGTCTCCTTCGCCCAGCCGCTGCCCGGCCGGCCGGCCGGCCTGGCCTACCGGGACCTGGACCGCACGATGGCGGAGCTCGGGGCGGACGGCGCCGCCTGGCGCCGGCTCCTGGGCCCGCTCGTCGAGGCGCCCGACGCCGTCATCGCCCTGGCGTTGGGCGACCACCGGTCGGTGCCGCCGGAGGTGCTCGACGCGCCCGGCCTGCGGGCCGCCGTCGCCTTCGGGTCGGGCATCCTCGAGCAGGGCACCCGGGCGTGGGACCTCCGGTTCGACGGCGACGTGGCCCCGGCGCTGCTGATGGGGGTCGCCGCGCACGCGATCAGTCCGCTGCCTTCGCTGGCCTCGGCGGGCACGGCGCTCATGCTCGGCTCGCTCGCGCACTCGGTGGGCTGGCCGATCCCGGTCGGGGGTAGCCAGGCGATCACGGACGCGCTGGTCGCCGACCTGCGCGCACATGGTGGCGAGCTGCGCACCGACACCCCGGTGGCCACCTGGCGGCAGCTGCCGCGGGCGCGGGCGTACCTGTTCGACACCTCCCCGTTAACGCTCGTGTCCGTGTGGGGCGACCGGATGCGCCCCTCGGTGCGAGCCGCCTTGGAGCGGTTCCGGTTCGGCAACGCCGCGGCGAAGGTCGACTACGTGCTGTCCGGCCCGGTGCCGTGGGCGGACCCGCGAATCGCGGCGGCCGGCACGGTGCACCTGGGCGGGACCCGGGCGGAGATGGCGGCCGCCGAGGCGGAGGTGGCCACGGGCCGGCACGTGGAGCGGCCGATGTCGCTGGTGTCTGACCCCACGGTGGCCGACCCGGCGCGCGAGGTCGGCGGCCTGCGGCCGCTGTGGACGTACGCGCACGTGCCGGCCGACTCGGACGTGGACATCACCGAGACGATGACGGCCCACATCGAGCGGTACGCGCCGGGGTTCCGAGACGTGGTGGTGACGTCCCGGTGCATCCCCGCTTCCCAGATGTGGCGGCACAACGCGTCCTACACCGGCGGGGACATCGCCTCCGGCGCCATCACGATGTGGCGGATGTTCGCCCGGCCCCGGGTCGCGTGGGACGTGTACGACGGCGGCGTGCCGGGGGTGTACCTGTGCTCGCAGTCCACCGCGCCCGGGCCGGGAGTGCACGGCATGAGCGGGTGGCACGCGGCGCGGCGGGCGCTAAAGCAGCGCTTCGGGATCGCGCGGGCGCCGGAGCTGGGGCCGACGGCGTAGCCGGGGGAGCCGCGAGCACCGCCGGCCGGCCCGGCGGGCGAGCTTGCCGCGGGAACGCCGCCAGGCTTTGTGCTCTCTCGCGAGCGCTACAGGACACGGCGAACGCGCCAGCTACAGCTGGCGCGCTCGCCGTTCCGTATGGCGCTCGGTGCAGCGCCGGATCAGGCGGCGTTGAGCGGGGCCCGCAGCGGCCAGTCGTCACCCTCGAGCAACGTCTGCACCGCCATGGCGGTCGCCGGGTTGATCACCACGGGAGCCAGGAGGTTCGCCGTGTGCGGATGGTCCTCGGTGGCCGGGTGGACGACGACGAGGACGGTGGCCGGCTGCTGCTCGGCGGTGTCCAGGCCCAGCCGGGAGAGCGTCTCGGCCGCGAGGTGGGGGTGGTAGTCCGGGAAGAACGGCTCGGGGTCGAGCAGGAAGAGCCGGGTCTCGGGCGAATCGACGCTGCGGAGCGTGAAGAGCTGACCCGCCCCGTCGATCGGGGTGAGCGCGAAGCGGTCGAGGTGGCCCAGCCCGGGGGGCGGGTCGAGAAAGGTGAGGACGGCGGCCGGCTCGGTGACGGGCACGTCCGCCGTCTCAGGCGTGGCGGCGCTCATCGGAGGAAGTCCAGCAGGCTCGGCTGCAGGGCACGCGAGGTGGCGTTCAGCGCGGAGGCGTAGGCCACCTCCTGCATCTGCAGCTCGACGATCGTGGCGGCCAGGTCGGCGTCCTCGACGTCGCTGAGCTGGCTGTCGAGCATCACCTTGCGGTCGGCGATCGCCTCCCGGGCATTCTCGATCTGGTTGGTCCGGGCGCCAACGCTCGCGACTTCCTTCAACATGGCGTTCATGTGGTTGTCGATGGCGTCGAGACCCGCGCTCGCGGTAAGAGTGGGTACCGTCGGCGGCGTGCCGCTGCGAAGTCCGGCCGCGATCATGTTCAGCGTCTCAAAGACCGTGTCCCCGGGAACCCCGAAGACGGCGGTGCCGACCGAGTCAACGCGTGCTGCGGTGTTGTCGGCGACCCGGCGCTCAACCGCTGCGCCGGGCGTGCCGTTGAACGCGTAGGTGCCGTCGCCGTTGTTGGTGAAGGCCTCGCCGGCGTTGGATGTGCCGGCGAAGACCGACCGGCCGAGGTATTGAGCGTTGGCTTGCTCCCGTAGAGCCTCAGCGGTCTGCTCCAGCTCGATGGCGATCGCCTCGCGGGCGGAGTCGCTCAGCGCGCCACTGTTGCCAGCCTGGACCGTAAGGTCCCGCGCGCGGCGAAGCAGCGAGAGTGAGGTGTTGACTGCCGAGTCCACGGTCGTGAGCCAGCCGACGCCGTCCTGCACGTTACGGGCGTGCTGCGTGTTTGCCCGCCGGTCGGAGCGGATTCGCATGGCATCGACCATGCCGGCAGGGTCGTCCGACGCCTTGGTGATGACCTTCCCGGAGGACAGCTGGAGCTGGAGGTCCGACATGCGGCCCAGGTTCTGCTGCAGGTTGCGGAGGGCACTGAACTGCAACCCCTGCTGAGTGACGCGTCCGATCATGGGTTACCTCCCGACGATGCCGGTGCGGTTGATGAGCGTGTCGAGGATCTGGTCCACGCTGGTGATCACGCGGGCGGCGGCCTCGTACGCGCGCTGGTAGGCGAGGAGGTTCACGGTCTCCTCGTCGAGGTTTACGCCGGCCTGTGCGGTGAGCAGGTCGGACGCGACAGCACGGGTGGACTCCGCGTTGGTGGCACGCTGACCGGCGGTCCGAGTCTGGACGCCGAGGTTCACCACGGCCTGGGACCACTGCTTTCCGAGTGCGTCGGCCAGGTCGGCGATCTCGGCAGCGATGCTGCCGTCCAGTGCGCCCTTGAGGGGGTCGGCAGCGCGAATGTTGGCCCCATCGGTGATCAGCACGCTGATCCGAGTCGCGCTGGGGGCACCGGCGATACGGAAGAAGCGTTCGGCGTTCGAGGGCGAGGAGGGATCGGCAGCGGCAGGGGAGCCCGCGAGGTCCGTGCCTCTGGCGTGGGCGGTGTTGACCGCCGCCGCAAGCGAGCTCGCGAGCGTGTTGTAGTTCTCCGCGAGACCGGCGATTGCTCCGCCCTTGTTGGCAGGCGCAAGAGTCGAGAGCAGTCCGCTCAGTCGGCCACCGGTTGCGCCTGTCTCCCGGGTTGTCCCTGCCCAGACCAGCCGGACCGAGCCGGTGTCGGTGGCGTCTGCTTGGCCGAGGTCCGCGAAGATGTTCGCGCCGATGACGTCGACATGGTTGGTCTTGTCGCCGCGCACGAGGGCGTTGCCGCCGACCATCACGTCGACGGTGCCGTCCTCACGGAAGCGCGCCTCCGCGCCGACAAGGCTGCTGAGCTGGGTGAGTACCACGTTTCGCTCGTCGATCAGCGCATTGGGACTGCCGCCGGTGACCGTCACGGCTCGGATGCGCGCGTTGAGGTCGGCGACGGCGTCGGCCGCGGTGTTGACATCCGTCGCCAGAGCGCGGGCCTGGGCGCGTGATGAGTTCCACTGCGCCTCGACGGCGCGGTGGCCGCCGGCGATCCGGCCCACCAGGGTGTTGGCGTTCTCGAGGAGGACGGCGCGGGCGGCAGGGTCGTCCGGCCGGTTGGCGACGGCCTCCCAAGAGGTGAAGAAGATGTCGAGGGCGGCAGCGAGGCCCTTCTCGCCAGGTTCGGCGATGGTCGACTGCAGCAAGGACCACGTCTCGGCGACGGCGTCGAGGAACGACGCACCTGCTGTCTCCTGACGCACACGCGCTTCGAGGAAGACATCGCCGAGGCGCTCGACAGCAGTCACTCGCACACCCCCGTTCACCGTCGCGCCCGGGGTCGTGTGCATGGACGCCGCCACGGAACCGTCGATGGCCTGCAGGTTGGCGCGCTGCCGCGTGTACCCGGGCGTGTTGACGTTGGCGATGTTCTGACCGGCGACCTCCAGCGCTTGGCGCTGGGCTATCAACGACGTCAGCGCACCGTTAAGTGTGGAGAACGTGCTCATCAGGCCTCTCAGAAGGTTTCGTCGAGCAGCTGGGCACCGAACGTGGCGGACGTCGATACGCCGGTCGGGTCGTAGGTGTGGACACCCTCGCGCAGGCTCATGAGGGTCTCCTGCGAAGCGCGGTGGGAGCTGGCCAGGAGGTCGCGATTGCTCCGGGAGATCGAGCTGACCTCCGCGGTCAGCCGCACGAAGTTCTTCCGATGCTCAAGGAGGATCCCGTCCCACGGGGCCGGGGAGGCGTTCGCCAGATCCAGGAGGCTGACGCCCGTGGGCAGCCCCAGGGCGATCGCGGCCTCGTCGACCTCGATGGAGCGCCCGACCTCGGCGAGGCGGATCGTCTCGAGGACTTCCTCCACCTCGCGCGTGGCCAGGGGAAGGCGCTTGGCGCGGCCGGTGACCAAAAAGAGCTGTTCGACCTCCAGCTTGAAGAGCAGCTGCTCCAGAAGCTCTCGCTCTCGCCAGAGGATGTCTGACAAGGCCCTCAGTGGCATGTCCCCACCTCCGTGCTCGGTTGACCGGTCAGTACATCCCATCGGACGGGGAGGCGGAGGTGTGAGTGATCGGGGGACCCAGTTCGTCGACGCCCGACGACGAACTGTCCCTTTGCGGCAATGCCGCGCAACGTTTGAGTAATTCGGCGTGTGACCTGCGACACACCGGTGAATTGATGCTTGAACGCAAGTTTGCGGTGTGAGAGCGTCCGCATGTCTGAAGTTCGCACCCTCGGGGGATGGTGGGAATCGCGGTCTTCGGAGCATTTCCACACGTGTGGAAAATGTGGCGCTCTCTGCCCGACCAGTCCTGTTCGCACCGTTCGATCGTCCCGGTGAGCCGGGCGACGGATCCCCGAGGGAGATATCGCCGTGACGTACGGTCGCCAAGAACAAGACGAGTTGATTGTCGAGAATCTGCCACTCGTCGGCTACCACGTCTCCGAGATGATCCGGCGCGTACCCGCCCATGTGCAGCGTGACGAGCTGGCGGCGGCCGGGTCGCTGGCCCTTGTGCAGGCGGCTCGGGCCTTCAACCCTGAGCTGGGTGTCCCGTTCGGCAGGTACGCAGCCGTGCGGGTGCGTGGCGCCATCGTCGACGAGCTACGCGGGATGGACTGGGCTTCGCGGGGCGCCAGGCATCGTGCGCGTAGGCTGGCCGAGACCAGCGAGCAGCTCACGGCTGCTCTGGGGCGTACACCCACGCGGGAAGAGCTTGCTGAGGCGCTCGGAGTGGACGTCGCGGAAGTGGAAGCGACGCGCGGCGACGCCGAACGTCGGGTGCTGAGCATCGACGCCGACGGCGCCGCGGCGGCGGAATCTTTGACCGCCGGAGGCCTCGGGCCGGAGGAGCGGCTGCTCGTCGACGAGAAGCTCCGTTACCTCTCCGCCGGCGTTTCCGAGCTGCCGGATCGGTTGCGGCTCGTGGTCGAGGAGCTGTTCTTCAGGGACCGGCCCGTTGTCGAGCTGGCCGAGGAGCTTGGTGTTACCCAGTCGCGGATCAGCCAGCTGCGGACCCAGGCGCTCGGAATGCTGCGTGACGCCATCAACTCCTCGCTCGACCCTGAGCTTGCCCCGGCGCCGGTCGTCGAGCCGGGAGTCGCCGAGAGGCGGCGGCAGGCTTACTACGCGGCGGTCGCCGAGCGTGCGAGCGCGACGGTCGCTCGTGGAGTCGTTGACGCTTACCCGTTCCGCGCTGCGGTCGACGCCGTCTGACGGTTAGTCGGCGCGAATTCCTCAACCCTGAGCAGGGTCGGCCGATCTGACCGGTGACAGCCCACGGATGGGCTGTTTCAGCACCCACTTCAGGAAGAAGAGGACCGATGGCACTCACCATCAACAACAACATTGCGGCGGTCAACGCCTACCGCAACCTGTCCAACACCCAGAATGACCTGAGCAAGTCGCTGGAGAAGCTGTCCAGCGGTTTCCGCATCAACCGGGCCGCGGACGACGCTGCTGGTCTGGCCATCTCCGAGGGCCTGCGCTCGCAGGTCGGTGGCCTGAAGGTCGCCGCCCGCAACGCTCAGGACGGCATCTCCGTCGTCCAGACCGCTGAGGGCGCGCTCACCGAGGTGCACTCGATCCTGCAGCGTCTGCGTGACCTCTCCGTGCAGGCGGCCAACGACTCGAACAACCCCAACGCGCGCACGAACATCGAGACAGAATCTGACAGCCTCGTCGCCGAACTGAACCGGATCGCGGAGTCCACCAACTTCAACGGCACGAGCCTCCTCAAGGGTAATGGAGCGACCGGCAACCTCAAGTTCCAGGTCGGAGCGGGCTCGGATGTTGACAGTGTCATTGAGGTGAACCTCTCGGGTGCGAACGTGAAGTCCGTAGCGGGGGCGCTCGGCTCCGCAATGTCGGGCGCTAAGTTCGCCGTTGATACGCCGACGGCGGTTGGTGGTGTCCACACCTTCACCATCACGAAGGCGGGAATCGACACCACTGTCGCCACGGCAAATCTCGGAGCGCCGGGCGACTTTAAGACCGTCCAGGAGTTTGCGGACGCCCTCAATGCCGATGCGGACTTCACGAAGGAGTTGACCGCGCGGGTAAACGCTGATAACGAGCTCGTGGTTCGCGCCAAGAACGGCGGAGCGGTCGTTGGGGGTGCGACTGCGGGGACCGACGCAGCGTCGGGAACTGGCGCCGGAACGAGTTCGGCTATCGCCGGGGCCAACGGGCTAGACTTCTCTACGAACGCGCTTGCTCGGCAGTCGATCGACAACATCGACGAAAGCATCAAGACGATTTCGACGGCTCGTGCGGAACTGGGTGCTTACCAGAACCGTCTTGAGCACACCATCAAGAACATCAACGTCTCGATCGAAAACCTCACTGCGTCGGAGTCCCGTATCCGGGACACCGACATGGCCAGCGAGATGGTCAACTTCACCCGCTCACAGATCCTGTCCCAGGCCGGCACCGCCATGCTGGCGCAGGCCAACCAGATCCCCCAGGGCGTGCTGCAGCTCCTCCGGTGATCGAACGCCGGTGACCCCGGCACCAGCGTGACCGCGGCCGGCGGCGGGTGAACTCGCCGCCGGCCGCACCCATGTGAGCGAGGAAGGTGGATGCAATGTCGAGCATGGCGATCGACGGTCTGGCCAGTGGGCTCAACACCACCGAGCTGATCAACGGCCTCATGCAGATCGAAGCCGCTCCCCAGGTGCTGCTCAAGCGTAAGTCCACCGAGACGACCAACCTCATCTCCGCACTGCAGGCGCTGAACACCAAGGTGGCCTCGCTTGGCACCAACGCCGCCAAGGCTGCCAAGGCACCCTCGTGGGATATCCACAAGGTCGCCAGCTCGTCGTCCGCCGCGACGGCGACCGTGGCGGGTGGAGCAGCCGCCGGGACCCTCGAGTTCGCCGTCGACAGGCTCAGCGCCGGCCAGGTCTCCATGGTGAACCTGGACCTGGAGGCGGGGGGCACGGACCTTGGCACGCCGCCCACGCTGAGCGTCCTCCGGAACGGCAAGATCTACACAATCCCGGCATCCGGAGACCTTGACGTCATCGCCGCAGCCATCAACAAGGCCAAGGACCTCGGGCTCAGCGCCGTCAAGGTCCGTGTCAGCAACGGCGTGGCCGGTGGAGAGCCCGAGTACCGCCTTCAGCTTTCCGGAATCTCCGGCGAGGCCAACTCCTTCAACCTCTACGCCGGCGATGCGGAAGGCCGCGGATACGTCACCGTCGACTCGAACGGGGTCGCGACCGAAACCGCAATCGATCCCGGGATCGACCGCGTCGCGCACGGCATCGGATCAATTGCTTCGGACGACCCGGCCAAGCCGCTCGTCGTCGCGACGGACGCACAGATCACCCTGTGGCCCAGTGCTGGCGCTACCAATCCTTTGCAGCTGACGAGTGCTACGAACACGTTCGCTGGCGTCATGGCCGGCGTCGACGTGACGGTCAAGGCCCAAACGGACGCCGCGCCGGTCGTGCTGACCGTCTTGCCGGATGGCGACGCCATTCGAAAGCTGGTCTCGGATGTCATCGGCTCTGTCGGCGTCGTCCTCTCCGACATCGCCTCTCGCGCGGCCGCGACGACGACCACCGCGACCGACGGACGCCCGGTCGTCTCAGGCGGCCTCTTCTCCGGTGACTCGGCTGTCAGGTTCCTCGCGGACAACGTGCGTTCGGCGGTGACGTTGCCCGTTGATGGCCGTTCGCCGTCGGCCCTCGGCATCAACATCGACCGCAGTGGCGCCATCTCGTTCGACCAGGCCGCCTTCGACGCGGCGATGGCTGAGGACGCTGAAGGCACACAAGCGATGGCGATGGCCATCGCCCTGCGCGTGGCGGACGTCGCGAAGACGGCATCCGACCCCATCGACGGCACGGTCACGAAGAAGATCGAGTCTCAGCAGAGCATGGTCCGGAACTTGGGCGAGCAGATCGCCAACTGGGACCGGCGCCTCGAGCAACGTCGAGCAGGACTCGAGCGCACCTACGCCGCCCTCGAGGTGACCCTTAGCGGCATGCAGGCCCAGATGAGCTGGCTCACCAGTCAGCTCGCCACCTTGCCGAAGATCGACACCGGCAAGAGCTGACGGGAGAAGCCATGAACCAAGCAGTGCTCCTCAACCGCTTCAAGTCCGAGTCGGTAGCCACGGCCTCCCCGGCCAAGCTCCTGACGATGCTCTACGACCGCCTGGTCCTGGACCTGGACCGCGGCATCGAGGCTCTCAATCGCGACGACCGCGCCGAAGCCAACGCCCAGCTCACCCACGCACAGGAGATCATCCACGAGCTCCGCGCCAGCCTGGACGTCAATGCCTGGGACGGAGCGCAAGGCCTCCTCGACCTGTACGGCTACCTGCTCACTGAGCTGGTCGGCGCCAACATCGCCCGCAGCGTCACCCGGGTCACCGCCTGCCGGGACCTCATCCTCCCGCTTCGGGACGCCTGGCACGAGGCAGCTGCGTCGACGACGTTGGCCGGCACGTCCGCCCAGGCCGCCCGCGCCGTCGCGGCCGCGGCCGCCGACCCCGCCGGCCACCAGCCGATCGGTGACCTCGGTGTCGCCTGAATCCGGTCTCGGAGCACCTGTGACACCTCGCGGAGAGGTCGACATTTCGCGGACCGCGGGAGGCGGCGCGCGCACCGGGGCAGGGGAAGAGGGCTTCCACGCCCGCTGGGTCGCCGCGCTGACCGAGCTCGAGGTCGACGTCGCCGAGGCCGAGCGCAGCCTCACCGGCGACCACATGCCCGAGCGGCGCGACCCGTGGCAGCCGCCGCAGGAGCTCGGCCCCATGCCCGCTTCGCTCCGCACTCGGGCTCAGGCGCTTCTGGAGCGCCAGACCGAGGTCGCCCGCCAGGTTGCCGAGGCCGCCGCCATGAGCCGCAAGCAGGCCCGCGCCGTCCAGGCCATGCGCGCGAACGGACCTGCCCGACCCGTCTACGTCGACATGGCGGGCTGATCAGCAGCATCTGGTACCAGCGCGGCACAGGGGCCGCAACCGTTACCCAACGTTCATGAGAGAACTCTCCTAAATCTCTCATCTGCGACTTCACCCTGCCGATGGGACCGAACGAGCACGGATTGCTCATCAGGCAGGCCACGGATCGGCCGAACACCCGCGAGCTGGATGGGGCCCACTCGGCATGTTCGACTCCGTGACGTCGGTGGCGATGAAGAGCGCCCTCGATGCCCTCGCCCTGCGCCAGCGCGTGATCGCCGACAACGTCGCCAACGTGCAGACCCCCGGGTTTCTTGCCGGACGGGTCTCCTTCGAGGACGAGCTCGCCCGCGCCGTCGAGCGCGGCACTGGCGCCGCCGAACCTTCCGTCGCCCGCTCCCTCGAGCCCACCCGCACCAACGGCAACAACGTCAACCTCGACACCGAGACGCTCTCTAACGTCGACACCAACCTGCGCTACCAGGTGGCCACCCGCGCCATCGACGGCCAGTTCTCCGCCATCCGCACCGCGCTGAGGAGCAACTGATGCCCATCTTCGGCGCCATCGGCATCGCCGGCACCGGCATGACCGTCAACCGCAAGTGGCTCGACGCGGTCAGCGACAACCTCGCCAACATGAACAACGCCGCCCCCACCGACGGCGAGGCCTTCCGCGCCCGCTTCGTGGTCGCCCAGGCCATGGACTACGGCGAGGCCGGCGGGGTGGAGGTGGCCGGCATCGAACTCGGCGACGCCGCAGGCCGCCTGGTCCACGAGCCCAGCCACCCCCTCGCGGACGAAGACGGCTACGTGCGCTACCCCGACATCGACATGGGCTCCCAGATGACCTCGCTGATCATCGCCCAGCGCGGCTACCAGGCCAACGCGGCCGTGGTGGACCGCGCCAAGGAGACCTACACCGCCGCGCTGCAGATCGGGAGGAACTGATGCCCATCTCCGGCATCGAGGGCCTGGGCGCCTTCATGGGCGGACCGGCCGCCGCGTTCGGCGTCCGCAACGTCGCCCCCACCTCCAACCTCGGCGACCTGCTCGAGCCCGGCAAGGCGGCCGACGGCGGAGCCTCCTCCTTCGGCGTCAGCCTCGCCTCCGCCGTCGACAACCTCACCGCGGCCCAGGCGAAGTCCTCCGACCTGGCGGTCAAGGCCGTCACCGGCGACCTCGACGACGTCCACGACTACACCATCGCCGCCACCGAGGCCGCGGTCACCCTGGAGCTCACGGCCGCCCTGCGCAACAAGGCCGTTGACGCCTTCACCGAGATCATGCGGATGCAGGCCTGATGCCCGCGGCAGTCACCGGGTTCTTCGGGAAGGTCAAGAACACCTGGGCGCAGTTCTCGATGCCCCAGCGCACGCTCGTCATCCTTGCGATCGCGGTCCTCGTACTCGGCGCCACCGCGCTGTACTCCTGGGCGGCCAAGCCCACCATGGCGCCGGTGTTCTCCAACCTCTCCCCGGCGGACGCGTCCGCCGTCGTCGACCAGCTCGAGGCCGAAGGCGTGAAGTACGAGCTCGCCGACGGCGGCGGCACCGTCCTGGTCCCGCGCGAGCAGCTCTACGACCTGCGCATCTCCCTCGCCGCCACCGGCGTGGGCACCACCGAGGACGGCTACTCGCTCCTGGACGACATGGGCATGACCAGCTCGGACTTCCAGCAGCAGGTCACCTACCAGCGCGCCCTCGAGGGCGAGCTGGCCAAGACCATCACCGCGATCAACGGCGTCTCCGCCGCCACCGTCCACCTCGCGCTGCCCGAGGAGTCGGTGTTCGTCGACCGCGCCGTGGACCCCACCGCGTCGGTGTTCGTCGACCTCGAGGCCGGCAAGCAGCTCGAGGCCTCCGCCGTCCAGGCCGTCATCAACCTCGTCTCCTCCGCCGTCCCGCACATGGACGCCACCGGCGTGACCGTGGTCGACGCCGCCGGCGCCGTGCTCTCCGCCACCGGCCTGGGCACCGGCCCGGGCGGCGCGTCCGACTACGAGGAGGACGTCACCTCCGACGTGCAGGCGATGCTGGACCGGGTGGTCGGCCCGGGCAACGCCGTCGTCTCCGTGCAGGCCGAGCTGAGCCGGGACGAGACCGACCGGCTCACCGAGACCTTCACCCCGGCCGACGGCGCACCCCCGCTCTCGGAGTCCACCTCCACCGAGGAGTACACCGGCACCGGGCAGGCCGTCGGCGGTGTGCTCGGCCCGGACAACATCGCCGTGCCCAACGGCGAGGGCGACGGCAGCTACACCCGCGAGGACTCCGTGCTGAACAACCCGGTCAACAAGGTCACCGAGCAGACCACGGTCAACCCCGGCGGGGTGGCGCGCCAGTCCGTCTCCGTGGTGGTCGACGCCCAGGCCGGCGCCGGGCTCAGCCTGGCCGAGCTCGAGCGCATGGTCACCGCCGCCGCCGGCATCGACCCCGCCCGCGGGGACATCGTGGCCGTGTCCCGCATGGCGTTCGACACCACCGCCGCCGACGCCGCCGCCGAGGCCCTGGCCGCGGCGGAGGAGCAGGCCGCCGCCGAGCGGCAGGCCGAGCTCATCCGCAACGCGATCATCGCGGTCGTGCTGCTGGTGATCGTGCTGCTCGTCGCCGCATTCATCCGCCGCGCCCGCCGCGAACGGCGCGAGGAGATCGACCTCGGCGAGCTCAAGCTGCTCCAGGCCCAGCAGGCCGAGGACGCCGCCGAGCTCGAGGCCGGCACGCCCGCGGACACCACCTACCTCCCGTCGGTCCCCGAGCCGATCCAGCTGCCGCCGGCCACCGAGGCGGACGCCATGCGCGCCGAGATCGCCGCGCTGGCCACCGAGGACCCGGCCGTGGTGGCCGCGCAGCTGCGCGAGTGGCTGGCGGTGCGCCGATGAGCGTCACCACCGGGGTGGGGCAGCTGACCGCCACCCAGAAGGCCGCCGTCGTGCTCCTGCAGATCGGGCACGAGCGCGCCGCCAAGGTGCTCGCCGAGCTCAGCGAGCAAGAGGTCGAGGAGATCACCGCCGAGATCGTCCGCATCGAGAACGTGCCGCAGGGCACGGCCGACGCGGTGATGAAGGAGTTCCACCGCCAGCTCTCCACCGGCGCCCCCACCATCGGGCACGGCGGCCTGAGCTACGCCCAGCGCCTCCTCGAGGCCTCCTTCGGCCCCGAGAAGGCCGCCGGCGTCCTCAACCGGCTGAGCACGATGATGGCCGGACAACCCTTCGACTTCCTCCAGCAGGCCGACGCCCGCCAGGTGCAGTCCCTCATCTCCGGCGAGCACCCGCAGACCATGGCGCTCGTCCTCGCGCACCTGCGCGCGGACCGGGCCTCCGCGATCATGGCCGGCCTCGAGCCGGAGCTGCGCACCGACGTCGCGCACCGCATCGCGCTGATGGAGCGCGCCTCCCCGGAGGTCGTGAAGATCGTCGCGGAGAACATCGAGCGCAAGGCCACCGCGGTGCTCACGCCGGGCGACATGACCGCCGTCGGGGGCGTGCAGCCCCTGGTGGAGATCCTCAACCGCTCCGACCCGGGCACCGAGAAGCAGATCCTCGACGCCCTCGGCGAGCGTGACTCCGAGCTCGCCGAGCAGGTGCGCGGCATGATGTTCACCTTCGAGGACATCATCCTGCTCGACGACCGCGCCGTGCAGCTGGTGATGCGACAGGTGGACGTCGCCACCCTCGCCGTCGCGCTCAAGGGCGCGCCCACCACGGTCGGCGACAAGACCCGCCGCAACCTCTCCGAGCGCGCCCGGGACAACCTGCGCGAGGAGATGGACCTCTCAGGCCCGGTCCGCCTGTCGGAGGTCCAGGACGCCCGCGGCCAGATCATCACCGTGATCCGCAGCCTGGAGGAGAGCGGCCAGATCGTCATCCGCCGCGACGGCGAGGACGACTATGTCAGCTGAGCCCGCCTTCGCCCCCGCCACGTTCGCTGCCGCCACCCCCACCTCCCGGGCCGCGGCGTCGACGGCGAGCGCGAGCGGGTACGCGGCCGGGTACGCCGCGGGGTTCAACGCCGGCTCCAAGGCGGCCGCAGTCGCCGCTGCCGAGGCCGAGCGGCGCCGCGAGGCCGACGAGATCGCGCACGCAGCACGCCGCGCCGCCGACGCCGAGACCGCCCTGACCGTGCTCGCCCAGACGGCGGCCGCCGCCCGGGCGCGCACCGCACCCGTGATCGGCGACGCACTGGAAACCGTGGTCCGCGCCGCCGTCGAGCTCGCCGAGGCGCTGCTCGGCGCCGAGCTGGCCGACGACGACACCTCCGCCCGCACCGCCCTCACCCGGGCGCTGACCGAGGCCGGGGAGGACGACGTCGTCCGGGTGCGCCTCAACCCCGAGGACCACGCCCACCTGCGCACCATGCTCGAGGCGCAGCCCGGCACGCTGGACATCCCTGCCGGCATCGAGCTCGTCCCGGACCCGTCGCTCGCCCGCGGCGACGCCGTCAGCGAGCTCACCGAGGGCTTCCTCGACGCCCGCCTCGGCACCGCGCTTGCCCGCGCCCGCGCCGCGCTGGAGGTGCGGCAGTGACGCTCCTGGTGGACACGCCCCGCTGGGCGCGCACCCTCGCCGCCGCCGCGCCCACCCGGGTGGGCACGGTGCGCTCCGTCGTCGGCCTGTCGATCGAGGTGACGGGGCTGCCCTGCGCGGTCGGGGACCTGGTGAGCATCGACGCCGGCAAGCAGGCGATCGGCGCGGAGGTGGTGGCGCTGGACCGCGCCGTCGCCCGCTGCATGCCACTCAGTGCCATCGGCGGACTGCGCGTGGGTGCGCCCGTGCGCGGGACCGGCCGCCCGCTGTCCGTGGGCGTGGGGCCATCGCTGCTCGGGCGGGTCCTCGACGGGCTCGGCCGACCGATCGACGGACGCGGGCCGCTCGGCGCCACCGAGGTGGTGCCGGTGGCCGGGCAGGCCCCGCCCGCGCTGGACCGGGCCCGCGTGGACACCCCGCTGGAGCTGGGTGTGCGGGTGCTGGACACGCTCGTGACGGTCGGGCGCGGGCAGCGCATCGGCCTGTTCGCCGGCTCCGGGGTCGGCAAGTCCTCGCTGCTGTCGATGATCGCCCGCGGCACCGAGGCGTCGGTCAACGTCATCGGCCTGGTGGGCGAGCGCGGCCGCGAGGTGCGCGAGTTCCTCGAGGACGACCTCGGCCCGGAGGGCCTGGCGCGCTCCGTCGTCGTCGTGGCCACCTCCGACGAGCCCCCCGTGGTGCGCCTGCGCGCCGCATTCACCGCCACCCGGATCGCCGAGCACTTCCGCGACACCGGCGCCGACGTGGTGCTCATGATGGACTCCCTCACCCGCGCGGCGATGGCCCAGCGCGAGATCGGCCTGTCCGTCGGCGAGCCGCCCGCCACCCGCGGCTACCCGCCGTCGACCTTCTCCATGCTCGCCCAGCTCCTCGAGCGGGCCGGCACCGGCACCACGGGGTCGGTCACCGGGATCTACACCGTCCTTGTCGACGGCGACGACCACAACGAGCCCATCGCCGACTCCGCCCGCTCCATCCTCGACGGGCACGTGGTGCTGGACCGCAAGCTCGCCGTCGCCGGCCACTTCCCTTCCGTGGACGCCGTCGGGTCGGTCTCGCGGGTGGCGTCCCGGGTGACCTCGCCGGACCAGCGCCGACTGTCGACGGCGCTGCGCACCGTGCTCGCCGCGCGGCGCCAGGCGCAGGACCTGCTCGACGTCGGCGCGTACGTGGCCGGGTCGAACCCGCAGGTGGACGCCGCGGTCAACCACGCCGGGGCCATCGACGCGTTCCTGCGTCAAGGCATGGACGAGGCCGCGCCGGCGGCGCGGTCCTGGCAGCAGCTCGCGGAACTCGTTGGAAAGCTGGGGGTCGCCGCATGAGTACGTTCCGTCTGGCCGGGCTGGGCCGGTTGCGCCGGCTGCAGGAGGACCACGCCGCCGCCGAGCTGGCGCGCCGCGCCACGGACCGCCGCGGCGCCGACCGGCGCACCGCCGACGCGCGGGACTGGCTGGCCGGCACGGTGCTGTCGGGGACGTCGGACCCGCAGAGCTGGCGGGCTGCCGTGGCCGCGCGCGCGGCGATGAGCGCGACGGTGATCGCCGCGCAGGCCGCCGCGGAGGTGGCGGCGGAGCACGAGACGCAGGCGCAGACCCAGTGGGTCGCGGCGCGCAAGCGGTCCAAGACGGTGGAGAAGCTCGCCGAGCGCCACCGCGACGAGGAGCAGGTGGCCGAGCTGCGCGCCGAGCAGCAGGTGCTCGACGAGATGGCCACCCAGCGGGCAGCGCGGCGCACGGAGGACGAGTCGTGAGCGGCGTCGCGGCCGTGCAGGCGCGAATGGCCGAGATCTCGGCGCGGATCGCGATGGTGTCGGGAGCGACCCCGTCCGCTGCGACCGCTGTCTCCTCGCGAGATGTCAACTCCTCCGCGAGAAGTGACGCCGCGTTCGCTGCGGCGCTCGACACCGCGGTCGCCGGGACGGCCTCTTCGTCGTCGTCGGGGCTTTCGCCCGCCGAGCTGCTCGCCCGGTTCACCGGCGCGCAGGCCGGCACCGGCGCAGCGTTCGTCGCCTCGGCGTCGAAGTACCTCGGTGTGCCGTATGTGTGGGGCGGCGAGGACGCCACCGGCATGGACTGTTCCGGGCTGATCCAGCGCGCCTTCGCGGACATGGGCGTGTCCGTGCCGCGCACCGCCCGCGAGCAGATGAAGGTCGGCACCGAGGTGGGCTCGCTGTCCCAGGCTCAGCCAGGCGACCTCATCGTCACCCGCGGTGGCGCCCACATCGCCATCTACCTCGGCGACAACAAGATCCTGCACGCCCCACGTCCGGGCGAGCAGGTCTCCGTCCGCGAGCTGTTCGAGACCGACGCGGACATCGACACGATCCGGCGAGTCGTGCCCGCCGCGTCCGCTCCCGGGTTCGACGCGGCCCAGGTGGCGGCGACGGCGGCGGCCGGGCTGGGTGGCAGTGCGGCGTTCGGAGGGGTCGGTGGTCTGGGGGCGGGTGGCGCGCTCGCGAGCCTTGGGACGGCAGGCTCGCTCGCCCGTCTGGGCGTGGGCTCGCTTGGCGGTCCGGGCGGTGGCGCGGCGGCCATGGCCGCGACCGAGCAGGCCCGACTGGCCCTTGGGCTGTCGGGGGCGATCTGATGAGCATCGGCATGCTGCCATTTCCGCCCACGCCGGCGGCGTCGTCCGCTCCTGCCCGCGCGGGCGCGGTCTCCGGCGCCGACCGGAGCTCTCGGTCGAATCGCCCCGGCGGGGAGGACGCGTTCGCTTCCGCGCTGGCGGCGGAGGTCAACGAGCGCCCCGGTGCGAAGAAGACGCCGGGTGACCGCAAGGATCCGGCAGGGTCGCGCCCGAAGGCCGACGAGGCGGGAGCCGCGGCGCCGTCGATGGCGTCCTCAGGGCCGAACGCGCCCACGAGGGACGGCGAGAAAGCGGCCGTGGTCCCTGGTTCGGCCAGCGGTGAGACGACGACCGACGCGGCAACCCCTGCGACCATCTCGGCCGACGACGGTGCGGACTTCCCTGGCGCATCGATCCTCGACGCTCGAGCGGCCGCGGCGCCTACGGTGACCGGTTCGGTCGGCGGCGAGGCGGTTGCTGGCGCAGCGGCTGCGCCGGCCAGCGTGGCAGGTGCCGCAACTCAGTCAGCAGCCGCGGACCTCGTCGCGAGCTCGGCCGATACCGCGCGTCCCGCGGGCGCGAGCGCGATTGCCGGGGTGGGCGCCGCCGCCACATCCGCAGGCGGTACGCCGGCGGTGATCGCGCCGGGTGCCCTCGGTGCCGGTGCAGCTGCTCTCACTGCGAGCGGAATTCCGGGAGCGGGCGCCGCGACGGCGATGCCCGTCTCGGCTCCGGCCGCTGCCGTGGACGAGGCCGCCGCCCCCTTCCCGATAGACATTGACGCCGGGGGCCCGACCGTTCCAGCCGCAGCCACGGCGCCCGGCCCGGACGGGGCGGCCTCCGCGGGCACGGGTTCGCCCCTCACGTCGCAGACCAGCGGCACCGCGGCCGCCGTGCAGGCAGCAACCCTCGCGACCGGGTCAGAAGCACAGCCCGCCCCCGCCGCGAGCGATGCGCAGGCCATCACCGCGGCGTCCTCCGCGTCGGCCACCGCAGCGGCGAGCCCGCAGGTCCTCGTCGCGAGCACCGCGCCAGCCCCGCCGACGGCGCAGGCCGCACCCGTCGCCACCCCGGCCCCGGTGCCGCTGACCGAACAGCTCGCCGGCCCACTCGCCCGGCTCCGCGCCCTACCCGACGGCACCCACGTGCTGACGGTGCACATCGAGCCGGAGAGCCTCGGACCGCTGCGGGTCACCGCCCACATCACCGGCGAGGGCGTGCGCATCGAGCTGCTCGGCGCGACCGACGCCGCCCGCGAGGCCCTGCGCGTCACGCTGACGGATCTGCGCCGCGAGCTGGCCGCCACCGGCCTGAGCGCCGACCTCCAGCTCGGCCAGGAGCGCGGCGACGGCCGTCACGCGGGGCAGGCGGCGCAGGCCGGTGCCGGGAACCCTGACGGCTCCGGGCGCCCGGCCAGTACCGACCGACCGACCGGCGACCGGGGCAGACCAAGCCAGGCTCCGCCGTCGTCCATCCCACCGGGCCCGACCGGCCCGATCCGCCCTGGCACCCTCGACCTCTACGCGTAAGGAGCGCTCATGACAGTCCCCGCCGTCTCTGGCGCGTCAGAGTTCTACAGGAATGTCGGCGCCACGACCGACACGACCGCGGCCGACGCCGCCTCCGGGCCGCAGTCGCTCGGCAAGGACTCGTTCCTCGAGCTGCTCGTCGCGTCGCTGAAGTACCAGGACCCGAGCTCCCCGATGGACACCTCCGAGCTGATGGCCCAGACCACGCAGCTGTCCACGATGGAGCAGCTTGTCGGGCTGACCGAGATGGCGCAGCAGAGCTTCGCGCTGCAGCAGCGCAGCTCGGCGTCCGCGCTCGTCGGGCAGTACGTGACGTACTACGACGGCGACGGCAAGCCGGTGACCGGGCTGGTGAAGTCGGTCGACCTCACCACCGAGACGCCGCTGGTTGTCATCGGCGACGTCGCGGTGCCGCTGCCGTACATCGCCGGGGTGGCTTCCCCGCCTGTTGGTGACGCCGCGCCGCCCGCCAACTCCAGCTCCGCCGCCGATGCCGCTAACGCGGTTACCCACACCTCAGAACCCTCCAGCCCGACGCCGTCCGGCGACGAGCAGAACGCCTGACCCGCCGCCCGACCAGAAGGGACCTTCCCATGCTCCGTTCACTCTTCTCCGGCATCTCGAGCCTGAGGTCGCACCAGACCATGCTCGACGTGACCGGCAACAACATCGCCAACGTCAACACCACCGGCTACAAGGCCGCTCGCACGCAGTTCGAGGACACGCTCTCCCAGGTGATCCAGAACGCCGGGGCCCCGCAGGCAGGCCAGGGTGGCACGAACCCGGCGCAGGTCGGGCTAGGCGTGCAGGTCTCCGCCATCACCAATGACTTCACCGATGGCGCGACCCAGCAGACCGGCCGCGCGCTGGACATGAAGATCACCGGCGACGGGTTCTTCATCGTCAACAACGGCACCGAGCAGCTCTACACCAGAGCGGGCGCGTTCACGCTCGATGCGCTTGGCCAGCTGACGACGGCGTCGGGTGCGCTGGTTCAGGGGTGGTCGGCGGTCAACGGCGTGATTGACACTGCGGCGGGGCTGGGGCCGATCAGGCTGCCGGTGAGTACGACCATGGGCGCCACCGCGACGCAGAACGTTGTCTTCTCCGGCAACATGCCTTCAGACCTCTCGCACGACGATCCCAACACGGTTGCCGTGGAGCCAACGATCCTCACACGGGCCATCGACGTGTACGACGCCGCGGGAAACAGCCGGTCGTTGGAGCTTGTCTTCACCAAGACAGTTCCGCCTACGGTGGCGGGAGCTGCCTCGGAGTGGGCCATCAGCACGACAGACTCCACTGGTGCGGCGATCACCGGCACGATCGCTTTCGGCGGGGACGGGGCGTTGGTTTCTGCGGTGCTACCCGCGGTGGACGGCGTCAACGTGACCTTCGCTGAGCTCACGGGATATGCCAAGCTGACGACAGTCGAAGCTGCGAGCCAGGACGGTAAGGGAGCCGGCACCTTGCAGTCCTTCAGCATGAACGCCGACGGCACGTTGATTGGTTCCTTCTCCAATGGTTTCAAGGAACCGGTTGGACAGATTGCCCTCGCCAACTTCGCCAACGCCGCCGGTCTGGAGAAGGCCGGCGGAACGGCATTCCGCAGCACCGTGAACTCCGGCGACGCACAGGTGGGTGTCGGCGGCACGGGTGGACGCGGCGCGCTCACCAGCCGGGCCCTGGAGATGTCCAACGTGGACCTGTCTCAGGAGTTCACCAACCTCATCATCGCCCAGCGTGGTTTCCAGGCTGGCTCACGCGTGATCACCACCTCTGACGAGCTCCTCCAGGAATTGGTCAACCTGAAGCGGTAGACGGGCTGAGCAGCAGCACTCGGCTCTGCCCTGAAGCCTTGCTTCCGCGGAAGCGTCCACGGCGGCGCCGTCGGTCCTCAGGACCGACGGCGCCGCCGTCCACAATCGATCGGCGCCATTCGCTCGCCACCCAGGCTGCAGTGTCACGATCGCTGACGACGATCGCATCGCTGATCGGGGCGCCGTGGGCCAGCGACGAGGACAACACGCTTGCCCTCGCGGTGGTGGGTACGATCCTTCGTACACCGAGAGGCGGTGAGAGTCGTGTCTGAAGAGGGTCCTTATGGGCCGCACACCGCGCGAATCCTCAGGCTTGCGGAGATCGTGAGAACAAGAGCCACCCACAATCTCGAACGAACAAGCCGGGGCCGTGAGTTGCTCGAGCAGTATTGGGAGCTGCAACGAGCGCTCGAGGAGGAGGACCGGCGCGCCGAGGTGCCGACATCGGCGGATGCGACGGTCGTCGGGGAGAGCTCGGGTTGTCAGCCGCCGCAGGCATGATCGCGGAATGGAGCGCCTTGGGACAGCGCCAGCGGCCCGACGATCAACTCCCGCGTCACCGCCGGCGTCGCCCGGAGTTCGACGCGCTTCAGGACATCGGTGTCGAATCCCGCCCCGCGAAGCGCTGACCCGGTGTCCCGGCTGATGTGACAGCCACCGCTGAATGCGGGCCAGAACCTATCCAGGCGGTGCTGCCGGCGCGCGACGCGGCCGTCAACGCTACGCACGTGCTCCATTACGAGCAGCCGCCCGCCGGGTCGTAGCACGCGACGGAGCTCGCGAGCGACGGCCCCGACGTCGTCCACGCTGCACATGGCCAGCGTGGTGATGACCGTGTCGACGGAACCGTCGTCGAGCGGGAGCGACTCGGCGCCCACCGGATGCAGATGCATGGCGTCCGTCAAGAGTGGTTCGAGGCGCGCGCGCATGTACGGGTCCGGCTCCACGAGATGCACTTCAGTCACGGCCCGCGGCAAGTGCGGCAGGTTGTGACCGACGCCCGTACCGATGTCGACCGTGACGCCGCTGGCGTGACGCAGAAGCTCACGCCGATGCTCGCCGAGCGCCCCGTTCTCCGCGGCGCTGCTGGCCCGGGCGTAGTACCAGGCGAAGAAGCGGTGGCCACGCTCGGCACTGACAGGGGTGCGGGTCATCACGTGTCCTTGGCCGAGCGACTACGACAGTGACTACGGCGCCGCTACGTGCGACGTCACCCGCAGGCTACGACCTCGGAGTCACGCTCCGCCCACGACGACCGCCATCGTGCCGCCGCCGTAGCCTTTCACCGTGGCGTCGACGTCCACGCGCGGCAAGTCGCTGGCCAGCCAGCCGACCACCTCCATCGGGGGAAATGTCCGCAGGGTCTCGTACACGGTGGAGAGTCGCACGTGCGGTGCGCCGTCGGCGTTGAAGAGGACTCCCAGGATGTTGAACACCTCGGAGATGTCGTCGAACTGCTGCCCCCACAGGCCGCCGCTGACAAGCCGCTCCTCGATCCGCCGCGGAGTGACCAGCGCGAGCGCGCCGGCGATGCGGGCGGCGAGCGGGGTATCCATAGCGACGATCGCGACGGTGCGCCGATCGTCGTCGGCGTACGCGCCGATGACGGTCGACCCCGCTGTCGTGAGCGGGTTCGCCGCGGGGCTGAGCTCGACGTCACGGCTCAAGGTCGCGCTCAGGACTTCACGCAACCGCGCCGCGGCCGGCAGGGGAGTGGACCGTGTGATCCGAGGCCGACGGCGGGCCGCCCGTCCCGGCCGCGAGGGGGCCTGGCGGTGCAGCGATGCGGCTCCGTTTGCCGTGAGGGGCGCCATGGGGTGGATGACCCTCCTCGGTCTCGGTGTGGTCCTGTGCTGTCTTACTCCGATCTGGACTCGCAGTGGTAACAACTACCCGACAGTTGTTCAGAAGCGTGAGGAGCGGCTCGCTTCACGCACGTCGAGGTGCGCCCGGACCCGTTCGGGAACAGTTCACCAGGGCACGGCCAGGCCCGGGCCAGGCCCGCCCCGGCCCGGCGCGAGCGCACGCCGTCACGACAGCACGTCCTTCGTCACGAACCGCCCGTACGCCAGGGCCCCGAAGAGCACCACGTACCCCGCCTGCAGCAGGGCGTTGTCGGCGTACGTCGACCACACGATCGGCTCGCGCAGCAGGTCGGCGAACCCCAGCCAGTAGTGGCTGAACAGCCATGGGTGCAGCCAGGCGAGCTGGTCGAGCGAACCGAGCACCTGCGCCACGATCGAGAGCACCACGGTCGTGGCCATCGCGCCCACCGGCACGTCCGTGAGCGTGGAGATGAACAGCCCCAACGCCGACAGTCCCAGCATCGACACCGCCACGTAACTGCCGACCAGCAGGGACCGCGTCACCGACTCGCCCACCCCGATGGTGTCCCCGGACAGCAGCGTCACCGGCCCCACCGGGAACAGCGCCGCCCCGATCCCCGCGCCGACCAGCACCACCGTCGCCGTCGCCGCCACGCAGAATGCCGCGGCGCCGACGTACTTCACCAGCAGCAGGCGCACCCGCCCGGCCGGCGCCACCAGCAGGTACCGCAGCGTGCCGAGGCTCGCCTCGCCGGCGATCGTGTCGCCCGCGACCACCCCGACGGTCAGCGGCAGGAACAGCGGGATCGTCACCACCAGTGCGGTGACCGACACGAACAGCCCGTTCTGCGTGATCCGATCCAGGAACGGCGGCCCCTCGCCCGGCCCCGGCGGGTCGGACGCCACCCGCACCGCGATCGCGATGATCACCGGGATGGCGGCCAGCGCCAGCAGCATCGCCCACGTCCGCCGTCGCCCGAACAGCACTCGCAGCTCCGAGCCCAGCAACGCCCATCCCGCCGACGGCGCAGCCTGGGTTGGCGCGTGAACGGCGCCGTCGGCCCGGGATTCCGTCACGCCCACTGCCTGTGGCTGCGTCAGGTTCCCGGCCGGCGGCTCCCCCTGGTCACTGGGCAACGTCGAACCCCTCCCCGGTCAGCGCGACGTACCGGTCCTCGAGCGACGCCCGCTCGACACCGAAACCGCGCACCCGCACCCCGGCCCCGACCAGGGCCGCGACGATGGCCTCGGGCGCCGGGGCGTCGTCGGGCAGCGGGGCGGTGAGGCCGGCGCCGTCGCCGTCGGACGTCAGCCCCAGCCGCGCCAGCTCCACCCGCGCCACGTCGACGTCAGGGGTGAGCAGCCGAACGTGTGAGCGGCCGGCGCGGCGCAGGGCGTCCATGCTGCCCTGCGCCACGAGCGACCCCACGCTCATCACCGCCACGTGCGTGCACATCTGCTCGACCTCGGTCAGCAGGTGGCTCGAGACGAACACCGTGGTCCCGCCGGCGGCGAGCGAGCGCACCAGCGTGCGCACCTCACGGGTGCCCTGCGGGTCGAGGCCGTTGGTGGGCTCGTCGAGCACGAGCAGCTCGCGCGGGGCAAGCAGCGCGTTGGCGATCCCGAGCCGCTGCTTCATGCCTAGGGAGTAAGCGCGCACCTTCTTCTCGGCGGCGTGGGACAGGCCCACCCGCTCAAGCGCCTGCGCCACCCGGACGATGCGGCTGGCCGACGGCGCGTGCCGGTCCGCGGCGTCGAGGCGGCGCAGGTTGTCGGCGCCGGAGAGGAACGGGTAGAACGCCGGCCCCTCCACCAGTGCCCCGACGCGGGGGAGCACCTCGCCCAGGTGCCGGGGCACGTTCCGCCCAAGCACCCGCACGTGGCCGTGGGTGGCCGCGGCGAGGCCGAGCAGCACCCGGATCGTGGTGGTCTTGCCGGAGCCGTTGGGGCCGAGGAACCCGAAGACACTGCCGCTGGGGACGGCGAGGTCGACGCCGTTGACGGCGAGCTGGCGACCGAACCGCTTGGTCAGGCCGCTGGTCTCGATCGCCAGCGGCGTGCCGGGCGGGTCGCCGGCCGTCACTCGGTGGCTGCGGCCTGGAGCCGCTCGAGCGGGACCGAGCCGGCCAGCACCCGGCCGTCATCGGTGACCAGGACGTTGACCAGCGCGGTAGAGAGCAGGCGCCCACCCTCGACGGCGGTGGTGAGCTGGTCGAGCAGCGGCTCGTCCGTGGGGCTCGGGGCGCCCGCGGGGATGACGACGACGGCGTCCCAGCCGGAGCCGAGAACAGTGGGCTCGGGGCCGGTGGCGTCGGGGCCCGCCGGGGGACTAGTGCCGTGGTCCGGGGCCGCGTCGGTCGAACCGGAGCCGTCGGACGGTGCCCAGGCTGCGCCGTCGTGCGCGAGGTCCTTCTCGGTGACCGTGGCACCGGACGGCGGGGTGAACTCGAACCTGCTGGGGTCGGGCGCGCCAAGGTCCAGTGAGGTGTAGGCCACCTCGAACGCCGGGTCGGACTGGCCGCGGGCGCGCACGGTGACGCCGAGCGGCATGCCGGTCTCGGCGTCGACGGAGATGGCGACGGAGTCCACCAGGGTCGCGTCGGTGCGCGGGGTCAGCACGAGCTCGTAGGCGGGCCGGCCGGCCACGGTGGCGTCGTCGCCGACCGTCACCTCGGTGCTCGGGTCGACGGCGGCGAGCAAGTGGTCCGCCACCTCCTCGGGCGTGGGCATGGCGCCCGCTGGCGCGTCCGGCTTCGCACCGTCGTGCTCGGGCACGGTCACGTGCGTCGCAGCGTTCTCCTTGGAGTCGTAGAGCCAGACGTCGGTGCCGTTGCGGATGACGTCCTGCTCGGCGAAGTCGCTCATGACCTGCAGGCGCGCCTGGTCGGGGCCGCCGACGTAGAGGCGGCCCGAGCGGGAGCCGGAGAGCAGGGCGAGCAGGTCGCCGACCTGGGCGGCCTCGTCCCCGCCGGCACCCGCGGTCACGCCGTCGGGCAGTTGGGGCAGGCCGAGGTCGGCGGTCTGCTCGAAGGACCCCGAGAAGGCCTCGACCGAGTGCTCGCCGACCATGGTGAGGAGCTCGTCGGCGGACTTGTCGGGCAGGTCGGTCGCTGCGCCCGCCTGCGAGATGAGCGCGGCGGACACGACCACGACCGGCACCGCGGCCGCGGGCACCCAGCGGGACCACGATCGGGCCATCGGTTCACCTCCGGAAGTCACCACAGACGCTACGTGGTGCGGGCGGTAGCCGCCAGGGTGCTGAGCGAGGTCGGTGCGTCTACCCGTCGCCTCGTCGACCGACTGTCGCCGGGCGGACCGACTGCCGCCGGGCCGACCGAGGGTGGCGGGCCACCCTCGGTCGGCCCCACGACCCTCGGTGGGCGCGGAGACCCGCACCAGAGCGGTGCAGGCAGCCGAAGATGGGGCCATCGGGGCCGATGTGGCGGGTGTGACCAGGCGCGGAACGGGCCGGCTACCAGATCCGCCCCACCCCCGCACGCCTCCACGCCGCAGACACGCAAGCCGAATCCGTGCAAACGCAACGGTAATTCCTCATCACCTGCCGGTCCCGGCCGATGGGGAAGTGTGCAGGCCTCATGGACGGGGCGTGCACAGGGCTCATGGATGGGCCCTAAGACACAGGATGGAACGACCGTGATCATCGTGCGACGCCTCACCGGGCAGCCTTTTGCGATCAACCCGGACTTGATCGAGCGCATCGAGTGCACCCCGGACACGATCCTCGTGCTGCTCGACGGCACCCGCTACATCGTCAACGAGTCCCTGGACGAGGTGGTCTCGCTCATCCAGGACCACCGCGCCGCCATCGTGGCGCGCTCCCTCACCGTCACCACCACGACCGACACCGCCCCCACCGATCCCGGCATCGGCGGCGACAACGTCATCGTGCCCCTCCACACGCGGCCGAGGGGAGAGCAGTAGATGGACCTCGCGACCATCGTCGGCCTCGTCGTCGCCTTCGCGGCGGTCTGGGGCGCGATGACGATCGAGGGCACGCACGTCAGCTCGATCCTGCTGCCCGGCCCCATCGTCATCGTCTTCCTCGGCACCATCGGCGCCGGCCTGGCCGGCGGCATGCTCAAGGACGCCATCCACGCCGTCAAGCAGCTGCCCCGTGCCTTCGTCAGCAAGGCCCCGCGCCAGGGCGCCACCATCCCCACCGTCGTGCGCCTGTCCGACCGCGCCCGCCGCGAGGGCCTGCTCGCCCTCGAGGACGACGCCCGCGAGATCGAGGACGACTTCCTCCGCGACGGCCTCACCGCCGCGATCGACGGCGCCGACCCCGAGGACCTCCGCGCGCTGCTGGAGGACCGGATCGACACCAAGCGCCGCCAGGACAAGGTCGCGTCCGGGTTCTTCAACTCCCTGGGCGGCTACGCCCCGACCATCGGCATCATCGGCACGGTCGTCTCCCTGGTGCACGTCCTGGAAAACCTCACCGACCCCGACTCGCTCGGCCCGCTCATCGCGGCGGCGTTCGTCGCCACCTTGTGGGGCATCCTGTCCGCCAACATGATCTGGCTGCCGCTGGCCAGCCGCCTCAAGCGGCTCTCCGACCTCGAGTGCGCCCAGATGGAGGTCACCCTGGAGGGCCTGCTCGCCCTGCAGTCCGGTGCGAACCCGCGGATGGTCAACGAGCGCCTGCGCAGCCTGGTGCCGGCGAGCGAGATCGTCGAGGACGAGGCCGCATGACGCCCCCGCGGCGCCGTCGCCGCGGCGGCGGCGATCACGAGGAAGAGGAGAACACCGAGCGCTGGACCGTGAGCTACATGGACATGGTCACCGTCATGATGTGCCTGTTCATCGTGCTGTTCGCGATCAGCCAGGTGGACCAGCAGAAGTTCTACGCCCTGCGCGACTCCCTCGCCGCCACCTTCGGTCAGCCCCCCGGCGCCACCGTCCAGGTCCTCGACGGCGGACAGGGCGTCCTCTCTGCCGACGCGGTGGTCCCGGACCCGCCGGACGTCACCAACTACTCCGGCGGCCCCATCCAGGGCGCCGAGGACGCGGGCAACATCCAGAAGGCTCGCGAGGAGGTGGCCGACCTCAAGGAGCTCCAGCGCCTCATCCAGGAGGCACTCGAGCAGCGCCAGGTCGCCTCCGACGTCTCCTTCGCGATCACCGAGCGGGGCCTGATCATCGGGCTGGTCAGCGCGGACGTGTTCTTCTCCGCTGAGAGCGCCGTCATGACGGACCAGGCGCTGCAGGTCATCGACGCCCTCTCACCCGTGCTGGCCCCGCGGCCCTACGAGCTGTCCGTCGAGGGGCACGCGAACAACCTGCCCACCCTGCGCTACCCGACCAACTGGGAGCTCTCCGCCGACCGGGCCAGCCAGGTGCTGCGCCGCATGGTGGAGCACGGCGGCGTCGCGCCCGAGCGGATGCGCTCCGTCGGACTTGGCGACGCGCACCCGCTCGCCGCCGAGGGCCTGGATCCCCTCGAGGTCAACCGCCGTGTGGACATCGTCGTCCTCTCCGACGCCCCCGAGGCCGTCCGCGTGCTCATGCCGCAGGTGGTCGCCGAGATGGAAGGAGCCTGACGTGGACCAGAGCACCGACGTGGAGATCCGCTGATGGTCGAGCAACGCACCGTCGGCCGCCCCGTGAACGTGCGTGGCACCCCACCCCAGGAACCCGAGACGAGGACATCCGTGACGCAGCAGGATCAGGCCACCAGGCCGCGACGTGGCAAGGGCGTGCTGGTGAGCCTCGCCGTCGTCATCGTCGTGCTCGTGGCCGCCGCCGCGTTCCTCCTGCGCCCGTGGGAGAGCGAGGCCGCCGCCGCGCCGGAGCAGGTCGAGCTGGGTCTCGTGGTGCCGGTGGAGCCCATCAGCATCAACCTCGCCGACGGCCACTACCTGCGCCTCGGCTTCTCCATCCAGCTGACCAAGGACGCGACGACGGAGCTTCAGGTGGCCCGCGCCCTCGACCTGGCCATCGGGGTCTTCTCGGGCAAGCCCCTCGCCGAGATCAACGACCCCGCCCTCCGCGAAGAGCTCAAGACCGAGCTGGTGCGCCAGCTGAGCGAGACGTTCGACGGGGAGGTGGTGGACGTCTACCTCACTGACTACGTCACCCAGTGAGGCCCCCACTTCATCGGACGCTTTTCCTCACAAAGGCCGCCGCCTGACCGATGTGTCTGGCGTGACGGTCCACTCCAGCGTGCCCGGCGCCACCCGGTCGCCGGTGGCCTACGACTTCCGTCGACCCATGACGCTGCCGCGCGAGCACGCCCGCATGCTCGAGATGGCCTTCGGGACCTTCTCCCGGCACTGGGCCAACCAGCTCGTCGCGCGCCTGCGCGTCTCGGTGACCGCCACCGTCACCGAGGTCAAGATGTGCTCCTACGACGAGTACGTCGCCTCACTGCCCACCACGACCGCCGTCGTGCTGTGCACCGTGGACCCCGGCCGGCGCACCGGTCTCGTGCAGTTCCCCCTCGACGCCGCGCTGGTGTGGATCGACCACATGCTCGGCGGCCCCGGCACCCCCGGCGCCGTGCCCGAGCGCGAGCTCACCGAGATCGAGCAGCTACTCATGGCCGAGCTGCTGCGCCGCGTGCTGGGCGACCTGAACTACTCCTTCGCCGGCATCACCGCCCTGGACGCCGTGTTCCGGCAGATCCAGTACACGCCGCAGTTCGTCCAGGCCGCCGAGGCCTCCACACCGGTCATCGCCGCACACCTGGTGCTGCGCGTGGAGAACCAGGACGTGCCGGTCTCCGTCATGCTGCCCGCCGAGGGCCTCATCGCCGCCATGCGCGACGGTGACCACGTGGACCTGCGCACCGCCGAGGAGGTCGCCGAGGAGAAGGCCCAGCGCAGGCGCCTCGAGGAGGCGGTCCAACAGGTCCCGGTCGACGTCGCCGTCCGGTTCGGCCCCATCACCGTCCACCCCCGCCAGGTCGTCGCCCTCCGCCCGGGGGACGTGCTCCCGCTCCACCACCCCGCCACCCGCCCGCTCGACGTCGTCGTGGGTGACCGGGTCCTCGCCCAGGCCGCCCCCGGCGCCCAGGGCTCCCGGCTCGCCGGCATGGTCGTCCACGTCAAGGAGAACTGATGAACACCACCGCCACCATGAGCGACCAGCAGGCCGTGACGGAGCTGGCCCGGCTGCTGCCCTCGCCGGTGCCGCTGGCCCCCCGCCGCGCCGGCGAGTTCGAGCGCCCCGCCCCGGACGCCACCGCCGTCGTCGCCACCTTCGTGGGCCAGCGCAGCGCCGAGCTCATGGTCGTGGCCCAGCAGTCCGTCACCGACGCCATGGCCGGCGCCGGCACCCTCTCCCTCGCCGAGGCCCTGCGCCCGGCGCTGGAGGCCGCCTCCCGGGCGCTGGGCCCGGGCGTGCTCGGCACCGCGGAGACCCGCCCGGCCGGTGAGGTCTTCACCGGCCCCGGCACGGTCGTCTACGCCCTCGACGCCGCCACCAGCACCGAGGCATGGTTCGGGTTCCGCGAGAAGGGCGGCGTCCCCGCCGCCGGCACCGGCGCCCCCGCCGCGCCGCTGCCCTCGGGCGCCATGCGGGTGCTCTACGACGTCGAGATGACCCTGACCACCGAGATCGGCCGCACCCGCCTGCCCGTGCGCGACGTCCTCGAGCTCACCCCCGGCGCCGTCCTCGAGCTCGACCGCTCCGCCGGCAGCCCCGCCGACGTCATGGTCAACGGCCGCCTGGTCGCCCGCGGCGAGGTGGTCGTGGTCGACGACGAGTACGCCGTGCGCATCACCGAGATCGTCTCCACCGAGAACCTCGGGTAGTGCTCGACAGCGTGCTGCTGGGCCTGCGGGTCGCCCTCTCCCTCGCCCTTGTCCTCGTCATCCTGTGGTTCATCGCGCGCAAGGTGAACCAGGGCGGCGCAGCCACCCGGCGGGTGCCCATCACCGTGCTCGGCCGGCAGAGCCTGGGCCGGCGCTCCGGCCTTGCCGTGGTCGAGGTGGCCGGCCGCACCCTGGTGGTGGGCGTCAGCGAGACCGGCGTGCAGCTGCTGACCGAGCTCGACGGCGACGCCGCGGCGGGTGGCGTCTCGGCCGCCGACCTGGGTGGCTCACGTGCATCGAGGACGGCGGACCTCGCCGCGTCCCTCGGTGGCGCCCCCGTAGCCGGTGGGCAGGTGATCGCCGGACGCTTCAGCCCCGCTGCCGATGACCGTGCAGCGCGCGGTGCTGGCGTCTACTCCACCGCCGACGCCGCTGATGACGGCGACGTCCAGGCCGAGCGGCCCGCGTTCCGTCCGGTCGGCGCCGAGCGTCGGCGCCGCTCCTTCGAGCAGGTCCTCGCCACCGAGACCGACATCGTGCCCCGGCACCGCGCCCGCCGTCGCGCCCCGGCGCCCCAGCTCACCACCGGACCCCTGTCCGGCTCCGTCCTCGACAAGACCACCTGGACGCGCACCTGGGCGGCCATCCAGGAGCGGTCCGCCCGATGAGCACGCTCGTCGACGGCGGGTCCTTGCGCCGAGCGCGCCCGTTTGCGGCCGCGGCGGGTGGTCCACCACCCGCGCCTGCCGCGAACAGCAGCGCTCGGCGTGACCGGGCGCGCTCGCCAAGGACCCGCGGGCTGCTCCTGACGGTGCTGGCACTGGCGGTCGCCGTCGTCCTGGTCGTCCTCGCCGCCACCGGCGCACTCGCGGCGCCCACCGACCCCACCCCGCCGACCGACCCCACCGCCCCGCGGGACCCGGCGCTGGACATCACGGTCGACGGTGAGCCGGTCGCGCCGTCGACCTCCGTGGTGGTGCTGCTCGGCATCACGCTGCTCTCGGTGGCGCCGTCCCTGCTGCTGATGATGACGAGCTTCACGAAGATCTTCGTCGTCCTCGCGCTGACCCGGAACGCCCTCGGCCTGCAGGGCGTGCCGCCGAACCAGGTGCTAGCCGGGCTGGCCCTGTTCCTGTCGATCTTCATCATGTTCCCGATCCTGGGCGACATCAACGCGATCGCCGTCCAGCCCTACCTCGCCGGCGACCTGACGTTCACCGCCGCGCTGGACACCGCCGCGGACCCGCTGCGCACCTTCATGCTCGGGCAGACCCGCGAGGAGGACATCGCGCTGCTCACCCGCGCCGCGGAGATGCCCAACCCGGCCAGCCCCGAGACCACGCCGATGCAGACCCTCATCCCGGCGTTCATGCTGTCGGAGCTGCGCGCCGGGTTCGTCATCGGTTTCGTCATCTTCGTGCCGTTCCTGGTCATCGACCTGGTCACCTCCGCGGTCCTGATGAGCATGGGCATGATGATGCTGCCGCCGGTGATGATCTCCCTGCCCTTCAAGATCCTGCTGTTCGTGCTGGTCGACGGCTGGGGACTCATCGTCACGACGCTGGTGGGCAGCTACTGATGGACACCAACGCCGTCCTGGACATCGCCGCCGTCGGCCTCGAGCTGGCCGCCAAGCTCGCCGCGCCCGCGCTCCTCACCGCCCTGGTGGTCGGGTTCACCGTCTCCCTGCTGCAGTCGGTCACCCAGATCCAGGAGATCACCCTCAGCTTCGTGCCGAAGGCGATCGCGGTCGCCCTCGCGCTCATGCTGGCCGGGAACTGGATGATCTCCGAGCTGGTCATGACCACCCACGAGCTGTTCGACCGCATCCCCGAGCTGCTGGACTCCTGATGGACCTGGTGCGCGAGCTCGAGCCGCTGCTCCTGGCCGCGGTGCGGGTGACGGTCTTCCTCGTCCTCGCCCCGCCGTTCAACCACGGCGCGGTGCCCGGCCCCGTCAAGGCGATGCTCGGCGTCGGCCTGGCGTTCGCGCTCGCTCCGCCGCTGGCCGCGCCGAACCTGTCCACCGCGGGCTTCGTCGGCCAGCTCGTCAGCGAGGCCGTCATCGGCGGCGGGCTGGCGGTCCTCGTCGCCACCGTGTTCGCGGCCGTGCAGTCCGCCGGCCGGCTCATCGACATGCACGGCGGCTTCGAGATGGGCATGGCGTTCGACCCCATGACCATGGTCTCCGGCGCGCCCTTCACCCAGCTCTACGCGCTGACCGCGACCGTGCTGCTCTTCGTCTCCGACGGCTACCAGCTGGTCATCGGCGGCCTGGCCCGCACCTTCGACGCCGTCCCGCTGGGCGCCACCCTCGACATGCCGGCCCTGGCCGAGACCCTCGCCAGCGCCGTCGGGCAGATGATGCTCGCCGCCCTGCAGGTGGCCGGGCCGCTGATCGCCGTGCTGTTCCTCGCCGACGTCGGCCTCGGCCTGCTCACCCGCGTGGCGCCCGCGCTGAACGCGTTCGCGCTCGGCTTCCCGTTGAAGATCCTCATCACCCTCTCCCTCGGCGTCTTCGCGCTCATCGCCCTGCCCCGCGTTGTCAGTGGTCTCGCGGAGGATGCCCTCACCGGGATCGGGAGGGTGACCGGATGAGCCAGTCGGGGCAGGAGAAGACCGAGAAGGCCACGCCGCAGCGGATGAAGAAGGTCCGCCGCGACGGCGGCCTGAGCCGCTCGCAGGACCTCACCTCGTGGCTGGTGGTCGGCGCCGCCGCGTTCATGCTGCCCACCGTGATCGCCGCCGCTGCGTCCGCCGGCCGGGAGCAGCTGCGCATGGTCGGCGCCGCCGCGGCCGCCCCCGAGCCGGCGACGGCGGTGCGCGCCCTGACCGCCGGGATGGGCTCGGTCATGCCCACCTTGCTGCCCGTGCTGGCCGCCGCCGCGCTCGCGGCCCTCATCGCCGGCGCCGCCCAGGGCGGCATCCACTTCAAGAAGCTCAAGCCCAAGTTCGAGAACCTCAACCTCGTCAAGGGGATGAAACGCGTCTTCGGCCTCCAGGCGTGGTGGCAGGGCGCCAAGGCCGCACTGAAGACCGCCGCCGTCGGCACCGTGCTCTACCTGGCCATCGTCGGCATGGTCCCGCTCGTGCTCGGCTCGGGGCAGGTCCCGCTCGCGCTCCTGCTCGACGAGATCGGCTCGCGGATCTCCTCCGTCCTGATCTGGGGTGTGGTCGCCGGCCTGGCCCTGTCCGTCATCGACGTCGTGGTGGTCATGCGCCGCAACCGCAAGCAGACGCGGATGACCAAGCAGGAGGTCCGCGACGAGAACAAGAACACCGAGGGCGACCCGCAGATCAAGTCCGCCATCCGCTCGCGGCAGCTGGCGATGAGCCGCAACCGCATGATGGCGGCCGTCGCGGACGCCGACGTCGTCATCGTCAACCCCGTCCACTTCGCGGTCGCCCTGCGCTACCAGCCCGGGCAGGGCGCGCCGCGCGTCGTGGCCAAGGGGCAGGGGTACGTGGCCACCCGCATCCGGGAGAAGGCGGCCAAGCACCATGTCGCCGTCGTCCAGGACATCCCGCTGGCCCGCACGCTGCACGGGCTGTGCGAGCTCGGCCACGAGGTTCCCGAGCACCTCTACGAGTCCGTCGCCCGCGTGCTCGCCTTCGTCATGTCCCTGCGCCGGCGCGGCAGCGCCGCGGGCATGCACCGGGTCCCCGCGGCCCGAGGAAAGGACCACCAGTGAAGAACCGCCAGATCTCGCAGTTTTTCGCCCCCATCGGCGTGGTGGGGATCGTGCTGCTGCTCGTGGTGCCGCTGCCGGCCCCGCTGCTCGACGTACTCATCGCCATCAACATCACCGTCTCGGTGCTGGTGCTGCTCACCACGATGTACATCAAGAAGCCGCTGGACTTCTCGATCTTCCCGTCACTGGTGCTAGTGGCCACGCTGTTCCGCCTGGGCCTCAACGTCGCCGCCACGCGCCTGGTGCTGCGCGACGCCTACGCCGGGCAGGTCATCGACGCCTTCGGGCACTTCGTGGTGGGCGGCTCGCTCGTCATCGGCCTGGTGATCTTCCTGATCCTCGTGGTCATCCAGTTCGCGGTGATCACCAACGGAGCCGGCCGCGCCGCCGAGGTCTCGGCACGATTCACCCTCGATGCCATGCCCGGCAAGCAGATGGCCATCGACGCCGACCTCAACGCCGGCCTCATCGACGAGCACGAGGCCCGCCGGCGTCGCGCCGAGGTGGCCTCGGAGGCGGACTTCCACGGCGCCATGGACGGCGCGTCGAAGTTCGTCAAGGGTGACGCCATCGCCTCGGTGGTCATCACCATCATCAACCTCATCGGCGGCTTCATCATCGGCATGGTCACCCACGGCATGTCCGCCGGGGAGTCGATCGAGACCTACGCGATCCTCACCGTCGGTGACGGCCTGGTCACCCAGATCCCCGCGTTGCTGATGTCCGTGGCCACCGGCCTGGTGGTCACCCGCGCCACCGCCGACGAGGACATGGGCACCGCGGCCTCGAAGCAGCTGCTGCAGTCGCGCAACGCCCTGGCCATCGCCGGCATCGCCGCCCTCGCCCTGGGCCTGATCCCCGGCCTGCCCAAGATGCCGTTCATCATGGTGGGAGTCGTTCTGCTGGTGCTCGCCCAGCGGGTGCGGAAGGCCGACCAACAGGCGGAGGCGGAGGCCACCGC
The DNA here is from genome assembly GCF_006352065.1 of Georgenia yuyongxinii. Classification (NCBI taxonomy): domain Bacteria; kingdom Bacillati; phylum Actinomycetota; class Actinomycetes; order Allobogoriellales; family Allobogoriellaceae; genus Georgenia; species Georgenia yuyongxinii. The sequence goes on from NZ_CP040915.1 coordinate 556,570, forward strand.
GCCCGTCGGCAACGCGCTCCAGCCGGCGCCGGAGACCACCGAGCAGCTCATCGAGCAGATGCGGGTGCACGCCCTCGAGATCCTGCTCGCCCCGGACCTGGTGGACCTCGTGGGCGGCTCCGCCGACCAGGACCTGCTCGCCCGCGTGCGGGCGCTGCGCCGCAAGACCGCCCTGGAGATGGGCTTCGTCCTGCCCCCCGTGCGCACCCGCGACTCCGTGGACCTGCCGGTGGCCGCGTACGCCATCAAGATGTCCGGGGTCGAGGTGGCCCGCGGGCAGGCCCCCTCCGGGCGGATGCTGGCGCTGGGCGACGGGCTGGACAACCTGCCCGGCAGCCTCGTCCACGAGCCCGTCTTCGGGCTGCCCGGCAAGTGGATCCCCGCCGAGCTGCGGCACAGCGCCGAGATGGCCGGCGCCACCGTGATCGACCGCACCTCGGTGATCATCACCCATTTGTCCTCGCTGATCAGCACGCACGCCCCGCGGCTGCTCGGCCGCGAGGACGTCCGGGTGCTCAACGAGGGCCTCAAGCAGACCAATCCCTCGGTGGTGGAGGAGCTCGTCCCGGCGCTGCTGTCCCTGGGGGAGGTGCAGCGGGTGCTCCAGGGCCTGCTCGCCGAGCAGGTGCCGATCCTGGACCTGGCCCGGATCTACGAGGCGCTCACGCTGCGCGGGAAGGTCTCCACCGACGCCGAGGGGCTCGTGGAGGCGGCCCGGGTATCGCTGGGCGATACGATCGTGGATCGCAACGCCAGCGACCACGTGCTGCGCGTGCTCACCATCGAACCGGCCACCGAGCAGATGCTGCTGGAGTCCTTGCGCCCGGGCGACGGCGGCACCCAGCTCTCCCTTGCCCCGGACCGGGTCGAGGGGCTGCTCAACTCGGTGCGCGCCCAGGTGGAGGCGGCCGAGGCGAGCGGCAAGCAGGTGGTCCTGGTGTGCGCGCCGGCCATCCGGCCCGCGCTGCGCAGGCTGGTCGCGCTCGCAGTGCCCCGGCTGCCGGTGCTGTCCTACAGCGAGGTCTCCGGGACCACGCTGACGATCGACACGGTGGGAGTGGTGGGTGTCGGACACGCAATTGCTGCTTGACGGCCCCGAGCTCGACCCGCTGATCGAGCGCGCCCGCGACCTGGGTGGCCGCGTGGTCAAGGCCGAGCGCGTGCGCCGCATGTTCGGCAAGGCCCGCTTCGAGGTGACCGTCCAGGTGCCCGGCCTGTCCGACGGCGGAGCGGCACCCGGCGGGCCCGGCAGGACCGGCGCGGCCGGCGCGGCCGGCGCCGGGCCGGTGTCCGCGCCCGCCGGACTGGCCGCACTGCTCGCGGCGGCGGACAGCGGCGACGGCGTGGGTGCCCCCACCTGGACACCGCTGGGCGCACCGACGCTCGACAGCGCCACCCGGGACCGTGCCGCCCAGCAGGGTGGTGCCCGCGAGAGTGCACCAGCCGCCGGCCGACCGGGTACGGCTGACGACCGACCGGGTCCCGCCACGGGCCGACCGGGTATGGCAGTCGCCGCCGCGTTCACCGCCATGGACGGCGGCCCGACGGGCGGCCAGGAGGTCGTCGGCCCTGGTGCGCTGACCCGGGCGGAGATGGCCGCCCCGGCGCTCCTGCGCGATCTCGGCGTGCCAGCGCCGCTCGTGCCGCCCGCCGTCGCCGACCCCCTCGCCGGCCTGCTCGCCCTGGCCGCCCGGCTCCCGCGCCCCGTCGCGCCCGCGCTGCGCCCAGGCAACGTGGTCGCCGTCGTCGGGCAGCCGGACGAGGTGCTCGAGACCTGCGCGCAGATGCTCGTGCGCCTGCGGGAGCATCCCTACCAGCTCGTGCTCGTGGGGGAGGAGGCGGCCATGCCCGGTACCGGCACCCGCCTGACGAGCCCGCGCCGCGCCGCCCGCCTGCGCAGCGAGCACGCCGACAAGGTGCTGGTGATCGCCGTCGGCGCCGGCACGTCGAAGTCCGAGCGCCGGGTGGCCGAAGGAGTGCTCGGTGCGCTCGCGCCCGACCAGGTCTGGGCCGCGCTGGACGCCCGGCTCAGCCCCGGCGAGCTGGCCCAGCAGCTGCAGGACCTGCCGGTGGGCAGGGTGGACGCCGTCGCGGGTCAGCGCGCGTGGCAGGCGGCCCGGCCAGGGACCCTGCTCGACCTCGGCCTGCCGGTGGGCTGGCTCGACGGCCTGGCCGCGACCCCCACCGTGTGGGCGGCCGTGCTCGACGAGGCACGCACGAAGCCGGCGTTTCCCGTCCTGCGTTGACCGCCCCGCCCACCGGGCCGGGCGTCACCGCCGCGATGGCAGCGGCCAGGTAGTGTCGGGGCCGTGCTGGTGCTGAGTCGACGCGTGGGCGAGCAGATCGTCATCGGGGACGACATCGTCGTAACCGTCGTCGACGTGCGCAACGACACGGTGCGGCTGGGCATCGCCGCCCCGCGCAGCGTCACCGTCAACCGCGCCGAGGTGCGCAAGGCCGTCGAGGACGCCAACCGCGAGGCCAGCGCCGCCGACGACAGCGCCCTGGACTCCCTGCGCGCCCTGACCGCCCGTCACGACCCGGCCGCGAAGCGCCCCGCCCAGGAGTGAACCTGTAGAGCCGTCGCCGGTGGCGACGCGCTCGACGGCGCGGTGGAAGTGGCGTGGGCCGCCCCCGGCCCGTGCTCGACGGCGGGACCCATCACAACGCTGGCCGCAGGTGGGTCGTCACCATTTCGCCACTATCCGCAGTCACATTCGTCACACCAGCACCACAGGTCACATCTAACTTCTCATTTTCTGACGTTCGTCGCCGATTCCACCACTGACGACTGATGGCGGCCGAGCTGTGCGTGAGGAGGTGTGAGTGTGGACGACGAGATGGCGGAAATCATCGACGAGTTCCTCGTCGAGAGCAAGGAAAACCTCGACCAGCTCGACCGTGACCTCGTCACGCTCGAGACCACGCCCGGATCGCGCGACCTGCTCAACAGCATCTTCCGCACGCTGCACACCATCAAGGGCACCAGCGGGTTCCTCGCCCTCGCCACCCTCGAGCGGCTGACCCACGCCGGTGAGGCCCTCCTGGTCGACCTCCGGGACGGTCGGCGCAGCCTCGACCCGGGGGTCACGGACCTCCTCCTCACCCTCGCGGACACCGTCCGGGCGGTGCTCGACGGCGTGGCGGCCGACGGCCGGGACGACGGCGTGGCCGTCCAGCCCCTCATCGCGGAGATCCAGCGCGTACGCGACGGCGCGGCGCCGGGTCGTGATCGCGTCCCTGGGCGGACCGGCTCACCGGTAGCCGCGGAACCGGACGCATTCACTGCGCCCGACCGAACCGCCGGCCAGCACGCCCCCGTCGGCCAGGACACCACCGCCACGGCCCCTGCCGTGGCGCTGGGCGGTACGCCCGAACCTGACCCGGCCGCACCCGCCCACACCGGCTCCCTGGCTCCCGAGGGTCCCGCGGAAGCCACGCTCGGTGACGCCTCGAGCGCGAGCTCGGCACCTGGCGCATCGGCCACCCCCGACGATCGGGCCAGCGCAGCCAGCGCCGGACCGGATGGTCGCGTTGTCGGCCACGAGCTGACCGCCCTCACCGAACCGCAACAGGCCGGTCACACCCCCAAGGCCGCCACGGCCGGCGCCCAGGCGCCCCGCCCCAACGGCGAGGCGACCGTGCGGGTACGCGTCGAGCTCCTCGACCACCTCATGCAGCAGGCCGGCCAGCTCGTCGTGCTGCGCAACCGCATCGCGCAGACCGCCGCCGCCCGCCGTGACGGCGAGCTCCGCCACCTCGGCCAGCAGCTCGACGTGGTCACCGACTCCATCCAGGACGCCGTCCTGCGCTCACGGATGCAGCCGGTGGAGCACCTCTTCGCCGCCCTGCCCCGCATGGTCCGCGGCCTGGCTGTGGACTGCGCCAAGCAGGTGAACCTCACCCTCATCGGTGGGGAGACCGAGGCCGACCGCAGCCTCCTGGAGGCCGTGAAGGACCCCCTCACCCACCTCGTGCGCAACGCCGTCGACCACGGGATCGAGGACCCGGCGGAACGCGTGGCCGCCGGGAAGCCACCGGTCGGCACCCTCACCGTCCAGGCGATCCACGCCGCCGGTCACGTGGTCATCGAGGTCATCGACGACGGCCGTGGCATCGACGCCGACGCGGTGGCCGACCGAGCCGTCACCCGCGGGCTGCGCACCGCCGAGCAGGTCGCCGCGATGAGCACTGCGGAGATCCTCCAGCTCCTCTTCCAGCCCGGTTTCAGCACCGCCGACCACGTCAGCCACGTCTCGGGCCGGGGCGTGGGCATGGACGTGGTCCGCACCAAGGTCGAGGCCGTCAGCGGCACGGTCAACTTCACCACCGAGGTGGGCGTGGGCACCTCCTGGCACCTGCGCATCCCGCTGACCGTCGCGATCGTTCCGATCCTCAGCGTCGCGTGCGCCGGGGAGGTCTATGCCCTGCCCCAGTCGGCGCTGCGGGAGCTGGTCGCCGTGCGGCCCGGCGCCACCGGCATCGAGCACGTCGGCACCGCACCGGTGTACCGCCACCGCGGCAAGCTGCTGCCGGTGGTCCGCCTCGACGAGGCCTTCGGGCTGCCCGCCCGCCCGGACGCCGACGGCGCCCTCGTGGTGCTCAAGAGCGCGGGCCGCCGCTTCGTCCTGGTCGTCGACCGTGTCCTGGACGACTCCCACACCATGCTCACCCCGCTGCCCGAGCGGCTCAGCGCCCTCGGTGCGTACCTCGGCGCCATGCTGCACGACGACGGCACGGTCGGCCTCGTCCTCGACCCCCGCGCCATCGCCCGCAGCGCCGGGGTGGTCATGGGTGTCGCGGTCCCGGAGACGTCCGCGCCCCCGCCGCCCGCCGCCCCCGAGCCGGAGCAGCTGCTCGTCTGCGCGATCGGCGACGGGCGCCGCGTCGCGGTGCCCGTCCGCGCCGTCGTGCGCATCGAACGGGTGGCTACCGATCGGCTCGAACGCGTCGGGCGGCACGAGGTGGTGCAGGTGCGCGGCGTCGTCGTGCCGGTCATCCGCCTCGACCGGGTCCTCGGCGTCCCGCAGACCGCCGACCCCGACGAGCTGGTGACCGTCATGTACCACCGCGACGACCGCGTGGTGGCCTTCGTGGTACGCAAGATCATCGACATCGTCACCGACGAGGGCCGGCACAGCGCCGTCGAGGACACGGGCCTGATCGGCTCCGCCGTGCTGGACGAGCAGGTCACCGAGCTGCTCGACGGCGACGCCCTGGTGGCCGCCGTCGTACCCGCCTTCTTCGGGGCGGACGCGGACGGGATGGCCGACGCCGTCCGGGAGCTGGTGGGACCGTGACAGAGCTGGTCACCTTCACCGTCGCGGGCGCCCGCTGCGCCGTGGACGTCACCCGTGTGCGTGAGGTGGTGCGCGCCACCCGGCGCACGCCAGTGCCGCTCGCCCCACCCGACGTGGACGGGCTGATGAACCTGCGGGGGCAGGTACTCATGTGCCTGGACCCGCGCACCCGCCTCGGTCTGGACGCCCGCTTCGTCGAGGGCGACCGCATGGCGATCGTGGTCGACGCCCGCGGCGAGACCCTCGGCCTACTCGTCGACGAGGTCGGCGAGGTCGTGGACCTCGACCCCGGCGAGCTGCGCCCCGCCCCGACCACCCTGGACCCGACGCTGCGCGCGAACATCGCCGGGGCGCACCCGCTCCCCGACGGCCTGCTGCTGGTGCTCGACCTCGACGCCGTCACCGCCCCCTGTCCCACCGCCCTCGAGAAGGAGCACCTGTCATGACGACATCCGCCCAGGACCGCACGGAACCGACGGGGTCGGACCGGGTCCTGCCCGATGCGGAGGCGTCCAGCATGGTGACACCCCAGCGCATTCCCGAGCCCGTCGGCCCGCCCACCTGGGACCAGGTGGTACCGCCGACGCCGTCGAGCCCGGACACGGCGGGCGGGCGCGAGGGTGCCATGCGCCGCGACGGCACCAAGCGCCGCCAGGGCACCATGCGCCGCGACGGCGCTGCGCCCCGCGACGGCGACCCGCGCTGGGACGTGACCGACGCCCGTCACGCGGACGAGCGCCGCTGGGACGCGGCACCGACGGATGAGCCCGATTTCGGCACAGGCACCGGCACAGACGGCGACGACGGCGCCCCGCCCCGCCGGGCCACCTCGCCCGCCGCCCCGCGCCGGGGCTTCCGCCGCCCCGACCAGGCACGACGTGGCCGCGGGCGCTACACCTCCATCCGCACCCGGATCTTCACCATCGTCGTCCTGCTTGCCGTGGTGGTGGGCGGCTCGACCGTGTACGCCACCCAGCTCATGCGGTCCCAGGCCCGCGACACCGCCCACCTCGCCGGCATCGCGAGGGAGGTCATCGAGCCCCGGCACGCCATCGAGGCCGGCGCCCTCAAGTCGCGGCTGCTTGTTCAGCAGATCGCCGTGCGGACCAACCTCGCCACAGAGGAACGGCTGATCGAGGAGCTCGACGACGTCACCGCCGACATCAAGGCGGCCATCCAGGACTACAGCACCACCGAGGCCGCGAGCTCGCCGCACTGGGTCGACTTCCTGACCGCCTGGGGCAAGTGGTCGGAGCTGCGCGACGACACGCTGGTGCCCAACGGGCTGAACGAGATCTACTCGCGGAGCGCCGACGACCAGAACGACGCACTCGCGCTCGAGTACGCCGCCGCGCTGGACGCCGTGGACGCCGAGACGGACGCCGAGGTCCGCAGCATCACCGCCGAGGCGGCCGACCGCACCCAGCAGGGCATGGCCATACTGCTCTCGGTCGCCGGCCTTACGCTCGCCGTCGCGCTCTTCGCGGCCTACCGCCTCGCCAGCTCCATCCGCGCGTCGCTGGAGAAGGTGGGCGCCTCGGTCGCCGCACTGGCCGACGGCGACTTCACCGTCCCCGCCGACATCACCAGCCGTGACGAGGTCGGCCGCATGGCCGCCAGCCTCAGCCGTGCCCAGACCAGCCTGCGGACGCTCGTCGGCGACCTGGCCGGCACCGCGAACTCGGTGGCCGCCGCCGCGCAGGCTTTGGCCAGCGCGGGCAACCAGCTCGCCGCCGGGTCCGAGGAGACCAGCGAGCAGGCCGGCACGGCCGCCGCCGCGGCCGAGCAGGTCTCCCACAACGTCCAGGCCGTGGCCGCCGGCGCGGAGCAGATGGGCGCGTCCATCCGGGAGATCGCCACCAACGCCAACGAGGCGGCGGACGTCGCCACCCGCGCCACCGACGTGGCCGCCGCGACCAACGAGACCGTGACCAAGCTCGGCACGTCCTCGCAGGAGATCGGCAACGTCGTGCGCGTCATCACCTCGATCGCCGAGCAGACCAACATGCTGGCCCTTAACGCCACCATCGAGGCCGCCCGGGCCGGCGAGGCCGGGAAGGGCTTCGCCGTCGTCGCCTCCGAGGTCAAGGAGCTGGCCCAGGAGACCGCCCGCGCCACCGAGGACATCGCCCGCCGCATCAAGGCGATCCAGACCGACTCCGCCGGTGCCGTCGGCGCGATCGGCGAGATCTCTGCGATCGTCGACTCGATCAGCGCCTACCAGGTCTCCATCGCCTCCGCCGTCGAGGAGCAGACCGCCACAACCAACGAGATGCTCCGCGGGGTGGAGGAGGTGGCCGCCGGGTCCGGGGCGATCGCGGACAACATCGCCCAGGTCGCCCAGACCACCGCGACCGGGTACGGGGCGATGACCCAGATCAACGCCTCCATCGACGAGCTGGCGAAGATGTCCGACGACCTGCGCTCGCGCGTGGACCAGTTCAGGTACTGACATGACCCCGCCGCCGCAGCCCCCGCCTCCCGCGCCGTCCTGGCGCGGGCGCGGGCGCGGCCGCGCGCCACGGGGCCCGGTGCGGGTGCTGGTGGCCGACGACTCCGCGGTGGTGCGCCGGCTCGTCACCGGGGCCCTGGGCCGCGACCGCGGCATCGAGGTGGTGGGCACCGCGGCCGACGGACGCAGCGCCCTGGCCCAGGTGGTCGAGCTGCTGCCCGACGTGGTCACCATGGACGTGGAGATGCCGCACCTCGACGGCATCGCCGCGGTGCGGGCCCTGCGCGCGGCCGGGCTCCAGGTGCCCGTCATCATGCTCTCCACGCTCACCGAGCGCGGCGCCACCGCCACCCTGGACGCGCTCACCGCCGGCGCCAGCGACTACGTGGCCAAGCCCTCCGGGGCGGTGAGCCTGAACGAGTCGCTGCGCCAGCTCGCCGCGGACCTGCTGCCGCGCATCCACGCCCTGGCCACCGGGGTCCCGCTGCTGCAGCCGACGACCGCCGCGCCGGTGCTGCGTGGGGCGGTGCCGGCCCGCGTCGTCGTGCTGGGCTCCTCCACCGGTGGTCCCGAGGCCCTGGCCCGGCTGTTCGGGTCGCTCGCGGAGCCGCCCGCGGTGCCCCTGCTCGTCGTCCAGCACATGCCGGCGGTCTTCACCCGCCAGCTCGCCGGGCGGCTGGACCGCATCGGCCCGACCGAGGTCGTCGAGGCCACCGACGCCGTCCTGCTCGCCCCGGGCCACGCCTACGTCGCCCCCGGCGACCGGCACCTCACGGTCGTGGCCGACGGCGACCGGGTGCGCACCGCCGTGACCGACACCCCGCCGCTGAACTACTACCGCCCGTCGGTGGACATGCTGTTCCGCGCCGCCGCCGAGGTGTTCGGGTCGGCGGTGCACGCCGTCGTCCTCACCGGGATGGGCACCGACGGGCGCGACGGCGCGTCCGCCGTCGTCAGTGCCGGCGGCACCGTGCACGTGCAGGACGCCGCCAGCTCCGTGGTCTGGGGCATGCCCGGCGCGGTGGCCCAGGCGGGTCTCGCCCACGACGTGCTGCCGCTGGAGGAGCTGGCGCGGGCCATCGCGGCCGCCGGCACCATCGGGGGCGCCGGTGCTGGCGCCGGCACCATCGGGGGCGCCGGTGTTCGCCCCATCGCTCGCGGAGGCCTGTCCGGCCCGCGGGTGGTGCGCCGATGAGCCTGTCCGCGCAGTCCTTCGGGTACGTCGCCGAGCTGGTGCGTCGCGAGAGCGCCGTCGAGCTGGCCGGCAAGGAGTACCTCGTCGCGTCCCGGCTGGCGCCCCTCGCGCGGGCGGCCGGGCTGGAGGGCGCCCACGCCGTCGACCGGTACGTCCACCTCGTCCGCGGCCGCCGCGAGGACGCCCGCCGCGTGGTCGAGGCGATGGTCGTCACGGAGACCTCCTGGTTCCGTGACGGCGCCCCCTTCCGCGCCCTGACGCGCGAGCTCGTCCCGGCGCTGGGGCTGCGCCGTCGGCCCCTGCAGGTGTGGTCCGCGGGCTGCTCGACCGGGCAGGAGCCGTACTCCGTCGCGATGACGCTCCTGGACGCCGGGACCACCGACTTCGCCGTGCTGGCCACGGACGTCTCGGCGAGTGTGCTCGCCCGTGCCGCCGCGGCGCGCTACGACGACCTCGAGGTGAGCCGCGGCCTGCCGGACTCGGCGCTCGGGCGCTTCCTCACCCGCCGCGGCGACGCGTGGCACGTGCGGCCCGTGGTCCGCGGGCGGGTGACGCTGCGCCGGCACAACCTGCTGGAACCCTCCCCGCCGGCACGCGGCAGGTTCGACGTGGTGTTCCTGCGCAACGTGCTCATGTACTTCGACCTGCGCACCCGCGGCGCCGTGCTCGAGCGGGTCCGAAGCGTGCTCGCACCCGACGGATTTCTCGTGCTCGGTACCACCGAGACCCCGCTCGGCATCGACCCGGCATGGGTCCGGGTGAAGATCCCGGGCACATCCATCTACCGACTTCTAGGAGGTCCCGCATGAGGGCGCTGGTCACCGACGACTCCCGCGCGATGCGGCGCATCATCACCGGGATGCTCACCGAGGTGGGCATGACCACGGCCGAGGCCGGTAACGGCCGGGAGGCCCTCGACCTGCTCGAGGCGCGCGGGGTGGGCGGCCCGGACGGGTTCGACCTGATCTGCATCGACTGGAACATGCCGATCCTGGACGGCCTGGAGCTGGTCGGGCAGATCCGGCGGCGCCGGGAGTGGCGCAACCTGACGATGATGATGATCACGTCCGAGAGCGAGCACAGCCAGGTGGTTCGGGCGCTCGCGGCCGGCGCGCACGAGTACCTCATCAAGCCGTTCACCGCCGAGCAGCTACGCGAGAAGGTCGAGCTGCTCGGACTGGTCGAGCCGGGGCAGAGGGCGTGAGCCTTGTGTGGCCCGCGCCGCTCGACGCGCGCGTGGCCAGCGTGCTCACCGTGGCCGAGGACGTCTTCGCCGCGATGGTCGACGGCGAACCGGGCCACCTGAGCCCGCTCACCGTGGCCCGGCGCACCGCGCCCGACCCGCTCCACGCCTGGGTCGACATCGCCGGGGAGATCCCCGTCCGGGTGGTGCTCTCCGCCGGCCGGCGGACCGCCGGACTGCTCGCCCGCGAGCTCGCGGGTTTTGCGCCGGACGAGGAGGTGAGCGAAAGTGAGGTCGCTGATGCGTTCGGGGAGGTGGCCAACATGCTCGGGGGCAACCTCAAGGGCATGCAGCCGCCGGGCAGCTCGCTCGGCCTGCCGCGGGTGGCGGAGGTGCCGCCTCCGGGAAAGATCAGCTTCGAGGTGGCGCTGGACTGGCGGGGACACGAGATCGTCGTCTCGGTGCTCACGCCCACGAGTGGATGACTGGGGGATGGACATGAAGGTGCTGGTGGCCGACGACAGCAAGGTCATGCGCCGCATCGTCATCCGCGCCCTGCGCCAGGCGGGCTACGACGGCTGGGAGGTGGTCGAGGCCGGCGACGGCGCGGAGGCGCTGCGGATCGCCCAGCGCGAGCAGCTCGACCTCATCCTCACCGACTGGAACATGCCCGAGCTCTCCGGCCTGGACGTGCTCAACGCGCTGCGGGCGAGCGGCTCCACCGTGCCGGTGGGCTTTGTGACGTCCGAGGGCTCCTCGCAGATGCGTCAGCTCGCCGAGGACTCCGGGGCGCAGTTCCTCATCGCCAAGCCATTCGCCGCCGAGACCTTCCGCGACGTGCTGGAGCCGTTGCTCGGATGATCGCCGACGAGCCCACACCCCTGCCCGGCACCAAGGACATCCGCGAACTGCTGCGCGGGATGCTCGGCCGGGACGTCGAGATCACCGGGTCGATCGACGCCCTGACCCCGGCGACCCCCGGTGGGGTGGTGGTGGGCGTGTACACCAAGTCCGGGCTGCGGACCGCGGCCCTGGTGGCGCTGGACCTGCCGCTCGCCGCCCGGGCGGCGGCCGCGCTCGCGTTGCTGCCCTCGCGCAATGCCGAGGCGGCCATCGGCAACCAGTACTTGCCTGAGACGCTGATGGAGAACGTGGGGGAGATCCTCAACGTCATGGCGTCCCTGCTCAACGCCGACGGCGCCCCGCACGTGCGCCTCAACCGCGTGCACGGGCCCACGGAGCTGTTGCCCGCGGACATCGCGACGATCCTGCGGGTGTACGGGCCGCGCATCGATACCGGGGTGCAGATCCGCGGTTACGGTGACGGCGGGGTCGGCGTCGTCGTCCCCTGACCCCTGAGCCAATCGCGCGAGATGTCATCTTCTCCGCGAGATGTCATCTCTTCGGTGAGACTTCAAGTTGTCCGCGAGATGTCACCTCTTCGGTCGCATGTCGTCCCCGGGACCCCAGCCACAGCTCAACGCCCGCAGCTCACGCCCGCGGCTCCTGGACGAGGATGACGGCGCCCGGTTCCGGCCGTTTGGGCTGCCGCGCGTCGCCGGAGGAGCGGCCACGCAGCCGGCGCACCGCCCACGGGCCGGCGTACTGCCGTACCCAGCCGAGGTCGCCGCGCCATCGCGCCGCGCGGGCCACCGGCGGCAGGGGCGTGAGCGGGTCCTCCCAGGACGGGTCGTCCGCGCCGAGGCCCAGGGCAACCAGGGCGGCTTGCGTCACCCGCTCGTGCCCGCCGGTGGTGAGATGGATCCGGTCCGGTGCCCACATGCGCCAGTCCTGCAGGGCGCGCAGGCCCCACACGTCGACCACGTGAGCGCCGTGCCGCCGGGCGACCGACCACACGTGCGCGTTGAACACCGCCACCCGGCTGCGGGTGGTCCGCAGCGGGGTAGCGCGCGTGTCCATCCCGGTGGCGAGCAGCACGTCGCAGCCGGCCGCGCGGACCTGCCGCACCGCCCGCTCGAGCAGGGCGGCGAGCGCGTCGGGGTCTGCGCCCGGGCGGAGCAGGTCGTTGCCGCCCCCGACCAGGCTGATGAGGTCCGGCGCGTGAGCCAGCGCGGCCGGTAGCTGCTCCTCGACGATCTCGCCGAGAAGCCTGCCGCGCACGGCCAGGTTGGCGTACTCGACCGGCCCGGCGCCGGCGGCCGCGCGGCGCTCGGCGAGCCGCTGGGCGAGGAGGTCTGCCCAGCCGCGCGGGCTCTGGCCGACCGGGTCGACGTCCCACAGTCCCTCGGTCATCGAGTCGCCGAGCGCGACGTAGCGCCGCCACGGCGGCACCGCGAGGGTGCCGGGAGGCTGGGGCCTGCTGGTCGGTACCGGGGCGGCGCCGGCGGCGCCCGCCGGTGGTGCGGGTGTTGCCACCGGTGCCTCGGCGCCCGGGCTCGGGGCGGCGGGAGATGTCATCCACCGATCATCCAACGGATGGCCAGGCCCGCACGCGATGACATCTCGCCGAGAACCCGGCCCGCACGCGATGACATCTCACGGAGAAGATGACATCTCACGGAAAAGTTGACATCTCACGGGGGAGCGTGGGAGGGGGGCTAGAGGGCGCCCGCGTCCTCGAGGGCGGCGACGGCGAGCACCACGTTCGCGCTGGACCAGCTCAGCGGGGCGACGGCGGCCGGTGCACCGTTGGCGAGCACCTTCTCCGGGATGGCCCCGGAGCCGGTGCGGTGCGCGCTCACCCAGTCCAGCCACGCTGCGGCCAGCTCATGGTGGCCGCTGCTGGCGGCGACCAGCGCGTACAGGGTGGTCTCCGGCGTCCAGGAGATCCCGTCCCGCTTCCACCCGGCACCGGGCGCCACCCCGCCCGCCGGACGCGCCATCTCGTCGACCGACGCCAGCCACGCCTCCTCCGCCCCGGGCAGGGGCGTGGTGAACGGCGGCAGTAGCATCGCCGTCGCCGCGTCCCGCCCGTTGCCACCCAGGAGCGTGGTCATGGGACCGGCGTCGCCGGCGTACCGGGTGTACCCGTCGGGCCGGAACGTCTCCTCGACGGCGGTGCGCAGCTGGGCGGCCCGCTCGGCGGCCGCGGCGGCCCGGCGGGGCTCACCGGCGTCGTCGTACAGCGTCGCCGCGTGCTCGAGCCCGGCCAGCAACGGCGCGACGGTGCCGAGGGTGAGGTCGTCCTCGCGGACCTCCCAGTAGTCCGACGACGGTGGCGGCAGGTGCGGGGCCGTGTCGGTGAGCACGAGGAGGTGGTCGACGGACCGGTCCACGAGCGGGCGGAGCTCCGTCAGCGCGGCACGGCGGGCGACCGGGTCCTCGATCGTGTCGAGCACCGTCGCGGCGGACCACAGCACCCACCCGTTGCCGTCCAGCTGGACCCCGCGGCTGTCGGGCACCCCGGAGGCGTCGGCGAGGTAGCGGGCCTGGAACCCGCCGTCGTCGGTCTGCACGTCGCGGACGAAGCCGAGCACGGCGACGGCGTCCTCGGGGTGCCCGGTGCGGGCCAGGGCCGCGGCCACGAACGAGGCGTCGCGGGGCCAGACGTAGCGCCACCGGTCGGTCCACCCGGCCACCGCCGCGCCGGGCGCGGACCGCAGGGTGCCACGCTCGTCCTCGAAGGCGGCGCCGGTGAGGGTACGGATGTCCAGCAGCGCCGACTCGACGAGGCCCTCGTAGCGGGTGCCGGCGCCGGGCAGGGTGCCGGCGGCAAGCCAGTCGCGCTGCTCGCGGGCGAGCGCCTGCGCGGCCGGGTCGTCCGCATCCGCGGCGAGCACCCGCGAGCCGGGCAGGTAGGTGGCGGGCCTCCGGGCCTGGACGTCGGCGACGGCGCCGTCCGCCTGCAGGTGCACGCCGTCGAGGTAGAGGTCGATGAACGCCTCCGTGGACTCGGTGGCCTTGAGGTGCACCGACCAGGTGGCCACCACCGCGTAGACGACGGCGGCCACGGCCCACCCGGTCCACCGACGCCGCCGCGGCCGGGCAGCGCCCGCCCGCCCCGGGTCCGGCATGGCGCGCGCCGCCTCACGAGCAGGGGCGACGGCGGTGCGGGTCATCCGCAGAGGGTAACCGGCGCGACCCCGCGGGGCCGGACCGGCCCGGGGGGCGGGCCGGTCCTGCCGTTCCGAAATGCTGGCGGCGGTCAGTACAGCGACATGCTCGTCGGGCTCGCCGCGCCCATGATGGCCTCGCCCTCGGGGCTGATGACCCACCAGACGTCGTTGACGCCCTGACCGTTCACGTCGCCCGCCGCCTTGTCCGGCGTGTAGTAGTACAGCGGCCAGTCGTTGTAGCTGGCCTGGGTCGAGCCGTCGCTGCGGGTGATCGTCCCGAGCAACGACGCGTCCACGCCGTCGCCGGCCTTGGCCTCGCCCACGACCGGCGGCCACGCTGCGAGGCACTCGCCCTCGCACACGCTCTTGCCGGGGGAGTCCTTGGTAAAGAGGTAGAGCGTCATGCCCTCCTCGTCGATCAGGAACGTGCCCAGGTCGGTCGTGGTCGTCTCGATCGTCTCGCCGCCGGCCTCACCCTCTGTGCCGGTGGTCGGCGCCTCGCTCGTGGGCGCTTCCGCCGTCGTCGTCTCCTCGGCAGTGGGAGACTCGTCTGCGGTGGAGCCGGCGTCGTTGCCGCCCCCACCGCAGGCGGTCAGCAGGCCGACGGCGAGCACGGCCGCCGTCGTGGTCAAGCCGGTTCGTACGCGCATGATCCCCTCCGGAAGGTCCCAGATGTGGCGGAGACCAGGGCAGCCCCCGCGTGAAGACCCGTCGGTGGTACGGGCGGACGACGCGGCGGGATTGCGGAGTGCCGCGACGCCGGTCGACGAGGACGCATCTGCCGACGGGTCGGCGGCCAGTGGGTCGGCCGCATCCGCGCCGGCCGCCCCCGTCCCGGCGCCTGCGGCGCACGTCACCCGTGCGACGTCAATCCCCTCGGCGGGTGCGGCCGTACCTGGAGGTGTGCACCTGTACTCGCGGACCGACCGCGCCGCCGATGCCGCGCTCGCCGCTGGCCTCGCGCTGGACGACGAGCAGGCGGCCGCCGCGTTCGTGCGCCGGTTCCAAGGGCCGGTGTACGGCCTGGCACTCTCGATCACCCGCGATCCCGCGCTCGCCGAGGACGTCAGCCAGGAGGTCTTCATCCGCGCCTGGCGGGCGGCCGCGAGCTACGACGTGCGCCGGGCCTCGGTGCTCACCTGGCTGCTGACCATCACCCGCAACGCGGCCATCGACGCGGTCCGCATGCGCCGCGCGATCCCGACCGAGGGTGAGGAGCTCGAACAGATCCTCGCCGAGACCATGCGACCACCGGAGACGGAGGCCACTGCCCTGCGTAACCTCGAACGCGAGCTCGCCGTGCAGCACCTGCGTGAGCTGCCGCCCGAACAGGCACGGGCGGTGGTGCTCGCCGTCATCGGCGGATGCACCGCCCTCGAGGTGAGCAGGCACGAGGGCATCCCGCTCGGCACCGCCAAGACCCGCATCCGCACCGGCCTGCGCCGCGTGCGTCAGCAGCTGAAGGAGGTTCACCGTGACTGAGCCACATCCCGACGCGGACGTCCTCCTCGACCTCGCGCTCGGTGATCTCCCTGAGCCCGACCGCGGCCGGCTCATGCGACACGTGCGCACCTGCGAGCGGTGCGGACCGGAGTATGCCGACATGGCTGCCGGGCTGGACCACGTCCTCGTCGCGGCGCCGCGCGCCGAGCCGTCCCCCGGCTTCGACCGGGCCGTGCTCGCGGCGATGGGCATGGCGGCGCCGCTCGCGGTCCCGGCCGTCGGGCACGACGGCGTGGCGGCGCCTACCGCTCACGGCGCGACGGCCCACACCGCTCATGGCGCGACGGCCCCCACCGTGCACGGCGCCAGCGCCGCCCCTCCCCACCGGCGCGGCAGCGTCGGACCCGGCCGGCACACCACGACGTCGGCGCCCCGGGACCGCCGCCGCCGGGCGGTCGCGCTGACGGCCGCGGTCGCAGCGGCCGTGGGAGCCTTTCTCGGCGCCATCGTCACGGCAGGCGTGCTCGGCCACGAGCCGGCCAGTGAGGTGTCCGCCGTCGGCACCGCAGTGACGACGGCGGACGGGACCCGTGTGGGCACCGTCTCCACCGGGTATGCCGAGGAGGGGGAGGTGCTCGTCGTGGAGGTGGCGGGCCGGGCCGGAGCGGTCTACGCCTGCCGGCTGGTGCACGCCGACGGGACCAGCGAGGTCGTGGGGGAGTGGACGCTGGCCGAGGACGCGGCGACGTGGGTGGTGCCCGCGCCGGCCGTCGCGGCGGACCGCCTCGAGCTCGTCGGGCAGTCCGGCGGGGTGTGGGCGAGCGCACCCCTGTAGGGGCCGTGGGTTCCCCGGAGCGCCTTGCACTCTCCGGGTGAGAGTGCCAGTATCGGGTTAGCACTCTCCCCGTGAGAGTGACAACAAACGACCGGCTGGCCGGTGAGGCCTGGGCCCGAGCGGGACATGACCGCGCGGTGTTTCCAGGTCGTCCGTCGCGGGCACCGTCCCGGCCGAAACCACCACCTAGTGGAGGAACACGCATGGCAAAGACCATCGCCTTCAACGAGGAGGCCCGTCGCGGTATGGAGCGGGGACTCAACATCCTCGCCGACACCGTCAAGGTCACCCTCGGCCCGAAGGGCCGCAACGTCGTCCTGGAGAAGAAGTGGGGCGCCCCCACGATCACCAACGACGGTGTGTCCATCGCCAAGGAGATCGAGCTCGAGGAGCCGTACGAGAAGATCGGCGCCGAGCTCGTCAAGGAGGTCGCCAAGAAGACCGACGACGTCGCGGGTGACGGCACCACCACCGCCACCGTGCTCGCCCAGGCCCTCGTCAAGGAGGGTCTGCGGAACGTCGCCGCCGGCGCCAACCCGATCGCCCTCAAGCGCGGCATCGACAAGGCCGTCGAGGCCGTGATCGAGCAGCTGTTCAAGCAGGCCCGGGAGGTCGAGACCAAGGAGCAGATCGCCGCCACGGCCGCGATCTCCGCCGGCGACCAGAACATCGGCGACCTCATCGCCGAGGCCCTGGACAAGGTCGGCAAGGAGGGCGTCGTCACCGTCGAGGAGTCCAACGCCCTGGGCCTGGAGCTTGAGCTCACCGAGGGTATGCGCTTCGACAAGGGCTACCTCTCCGCGTACTTCGTCACCGACCCCGAGCGTCAGGAGGCCGTCCTCGAGGACGCCTACGTGCTGCTGGTCGAGTCGAAGATCGCCAACGTCAAGGACCTGCTGCCGCTGCTGGAGAAGGTCATCCAGTCCGGCAAGCCGCTCGCGATCATCTCCGAGGACGTCGAGGGCGAGGCCCTGGCGACCCTGGTCGTGAACAAGATCCGCGGCACCTTCAAGTCCGTGGCCGTCAAGGCCCCCGGCTTCGGCGATCGCCGCAAGGCGATGCTGCAGGACATGGCCATCCTCACCGGTGGTCAGGTCATCTCCGAGACCGTCGGCCTCAAGCTGGAGAACGCGGACCTGTCCCTCCTGGGCCGCGCCCGCAAGGTCGTCGTCACCAAGGACGAGACCACCATCGTCGAGGGCGCGGGTGACGCGGACCAGATCGAGGGCCGCGTGGCCCAGATCCGCGCCGAGATCGAGAACTCCGACTCGGACTACGACCGCGAGAAGCTCCAGGAGCGTCTGGCGAAGCTGGCCGGCGGCGTCGCCGTCATCAAGGCCGGTGCCGCCACCGAGGTCGAGCTCAAGGAGCGCAAGCACCGCATCGAGGACGCGGTGCGCAACGCCAAGGCCGCCGTCGAGGAGGGCATCGTCGCCGGTGGTGGCGTGGCCCTCATCCAGGCCGCCAAGGACGCCTTTGTCAACCTCAAGCTCGAGGGCGACGAGGCGACCGGTGCGAACATCGTGCGTGTCGCGGTGGACGCCCCGCTCAAGCAGATCGCCATCAACGCCGGCCTCGAGGGTGGGGTCGTCGCCGAGAAGGTGCGCTCCCTGCCCGCGGGCCAGGGCCTCAACGCCGCTACCGGCGTCTACGAGGACCTGCTGGCGGCCGGTGTGAACGACCCGGTGAAGGTCACCCGCTCTGCTCTGCAGAACGCGGCCTCCATCGCCGGCCTGTTCCTCACCACCGAGGCCGTCGTGGCCGACAAGCCGGAGAAGGCTTCGGCCGGCGCCGGCGGTGGCGAGCCCGACATGGGCGGCATGGGCTTCTGATCCCCGCCTCCGGTCTCGGCCGGAACTGATCAGACGAAGGGCGGCACCCCACGGGGTGCCGCCCTTCGGCATGCCCGGGGCCGGGTCGGCGCCGAGCACTGTGGCTGTTCAGTCGGTGTCGCGTCGACGGCCGAGGCGTTCGGCGTTTCGTTAGCGAGCGGCGGGTGTGCGGGAAGCAGCCAGTGGCCGCCGAGCGTCCCCGGGCGGCCCGTTCCTCGATCCTGGGGGTCCTGGCCCGAACGAGATGGCCCGGATGGTCGTGTGGGTGACCAAGCTGGCCAGTTCGTTGGGCATGGGGCGGCGATCGGCCCCGGCGCCGACGTCCGGGCAGCCGAGCGCTCCACCTAGGCCCAGCGCCCAGACATCTCAGGACGGGACGGCGGCGAATCGTCGGGTCAGGTCGGTTCGATGCGCAAAGAGCACGTCGCGGCGCCACCTCCTCACACTCGAGGCGGCCCGCGCACGACGGCGACGGCGCAGTGCGCCCGCCCGATGAGGCCCTGGCTGACCGAGCCGCGCAGGACGGACGCCAGCGGGGCCAGGCCCCGGCTGCCCACCACCAGCAGACCGGCGCCGGCGGAGTAGCGCAGCAGCGCGTCGACGGGGCGGTCGTGCACGGCGTGGAAGTCGACGTCGACGGCGGGGAACTGGGCCGCGAGTTCCATGACTGCGCGCGCCAGGTGGTTGACCTCGTGCTCGGTGACGAGGCCGAGCGGCCAGGGCCGGCCGGGCCTGGCGCCGCCGGGCAGCTCCCGCCGGGTGGAGTGCACCGCACGCACCGCCACGCCGCGGCGTGTGGCGTCGTCGAGCGCGAAGGTGAGTGCCGCCGTCGAGCGCGGAGCCCGGTCGACCCCCACGACCACGGGACGGCCGGCCCCGCCCGTGGGGTGGCGGATGACCACCACCGGCCCGTGTGCGCGGGCGGCCAGGTGCCGGGAGGTGGAACCGAGCAGCTGCCCGCGCACGGCCCCGCGGCCCCGTGCCCCCACGACGACGAGCGCCGCGTGCCGGGAGGCCTCGACGAGCGTGGCCGCCGGGCGGGCCAGGCGCACCTCGCTGGTCACCGCCAGTCCCGGGTGCGTCCCGCGGGCGTGCCGCTCGGCGGCGGCGCAGATCTGCTGCCCGGTGGCGCGGGCCTCGGCGGGGGACATCAGGTCGTTGGCGACGAGGGAGTCGACCATCTCGAAGGCGTGCACGAGGTGCAGCGACGTGCCGCGTCGGACCGCCTCGGCGGCGCCCCAGTCCACCGCCAGCCCGGCCCGGGAGGAGCCGTCCACGCCCACGACGACGCCGCCGAACGGGGCGGTGGGCGCGGTCATCGCGGTCTCCTTCTGCGGTGGCTCGGCCCCGGGCGCGCGGGCCGGCGAACTGGTCCGATCAGGGCGGCGGCGAGACCGCCGTCCAGAAGGTGGGCGGTGGACCGCCGATGGATGAGACCGATCGTCGTTCCCGACACCTGTCGCGGTGACCTTGGTCATAGTGACGACGTGGCCGAGGTTCTACCCCGGCCCGGGCGTTCGCTGGGGGGAACAGATGACGCATACGGCAATCCTGCTGGTGACGGAGCGACGCGACCTGTTGGGGGTCGGGGAGCGGCTCGTGCTGGAGTTTCGGGGGGAGTGGGCGGCGGGCGCCGTCTTCGCGGAGGTGGCGCTGTGCCGGGCCGCGCTCATCCGCGCGGGGGTGCGCGCCGGGCTCGCCGCCGCCACCGAGGCGATGGCGCGAGGGCGGCTCGTGCGCCACGCGGACGCGGCCCAGGAGCTGGCGAGCGTGCTGGCGAGACGCGAGCGCAACTGACGCACCCAGGGCTGGTGTCCGGCGAACGGTGACCACCTCGCTCATGAGGTCCACCCCCCCGCCCGCGTCGCCCCGCAATCTCTGTTCCACCAGTGTCACGCGCACACGTCGTTGGGGCGAGGTGCAGGGCGGTCGGGCGGGCGTCGTCCTACGCGGCGCCCGCACCCGCGACCCCGAGCGCACGCCGCGCGTCCTGGCACGCCTGCTGCAGCCGGCTGGTGAGCTCGACCGTCTCTACGGTCGCGAACCGCGCCGTGGGCAGCGCGACCGTCAGAGCCGCGTGCACGCCGTCGACCACGCCCAGCGAGGCGCCGATCGCGGTCACCCCGGCCTCGCTCTCGTCGTGGTTGAGACCGAAACGCTGGCGCCGGACCAGCGCGAGCTCGCGGTGCAGGCCGGCCAGATCGGCGGTCGGCTCCCCGGGCCAGGGGGTGAGCCCGTCGGCGTGCAGGTTGTCGACCTCGGCCGAGGTGAGATCGGCGAGCATCGCCTTGCCGCCGGACGTGCAGTACGCGGGCATGTGGGCGCCGGTGCGCAGCCCCACGCGCAACGGCTGGGTGCCCTCGATGCCGTCGGCGAAGCGCACGTCCGCACCGTCGCGCACCATGAGGTGGACGGTCTCGCCCACCTCGGAGTACAGGCGCTCCAGGAACGGCCGCAGCCGCTCCGGCAGCGGCCGCGACGCGCCCGACCGGCCCAGGCCGAGGAGCTGGGGCCCGGGGTGATACAGGCGCCGCTCGCCCTGGACGGCGAAGCCGCGGTGGGACAGGGTGCCGAGCAGACGGTGCGCCGTCGACGCCGCCACCTCCAGCTCGCGGCCCGCCTCGGTCACGCTGAGGGTGCCGCGCTCGGCGAGGAGCGTGAGGAGTGTGAGGGCTCGGTCGACCGCCTCGATGCGGTACGGGTCACTTTTCTGCTGCACAGAATCAACGTACCGCAGGATTGCGTCGAGCGGAAGAATGGGACTATGGTCCCTTCAAGTTGTGAGGGTGGTCACGAAGGATCGCCCAGGTCGACGGCGGCCCCTCGGCCGCCAGGACACCCATCCCGTGCGCTCGAGGAGGAGACATACATGTCGACAGACCAGGTCATCATGGTCGGCGGGGGCATCGGCGGTCTCGGAGCCGCGCTCATGCTCGCCCGCGAGGGCGTCAAGGTGCGGGTGCTCGAGCGTGCACCGGAGTTCGGAGAGGTCGGCGCCGGCCTCCAGCTGGCCCCCAACATCACCCGGATGCTCGACGAGGTCGGCGTCCTGGAGAAGATCCTGCCGATGTCGGTCAAGCCCCGCCGCCTCGTGTTCATGAACGCCAAGACCGGCGAGGAGCTGTCCCACCTCGACCTGCAGGACGCCGAGCGCCGCTACGGCGGGCCCTACATCGTGCTGCACCGCAGCGACCTCCTCAACGCCCTGCTCGAGGCGGCGCAGGCGGAGGAGAACATCACCCTGCACACCGACCACAAGGTCACTGACATCGAGGACACCGGTGACGGCGTCGTCGTGCGGACCGCGGACGGCGACGAGTACACCGGGCAGCTGTTGCTGGGCGCCGACGGCCTGCACTCGGTGGTGCGCGAGGAGATCGCCGACGACGAGCCGGTGCCCTCCGGGTACGTCGCCTACCGCGGCGCGGTCCCCGTCGAGGACGTCGACCGCCGCATGGGCATGGAGGACGTCGTCGTGTGGATGGGCCCGGGCCTGCACCTGGTCCAGTACCCTGTGCGCGCCGGCAAGCTGTACAACCAGGTGGCCGTCTTCCGCAGCCAGGAGTTCCTCGACGGCAAGGAGGACTGGGGCACCCCCGAGGAGCTCGACCGCACCTACGCCGACATGTGCGAGCCGGTCCGCGTCGCCATCCCCTCGCTGCACCGGATCAACCGCTGGCCCATGGCCGACCGCAACCCGCTGCCCACCTGGACCAAGGGCCGCGTCTCCCTCCTCGGCGACGCCGCCCACGCGATGCTGCAGTACCTCGCCCAGGGCGCCGGGCAGTCCCTGCTCGACGGCGCCGCCCTGGCCCGCGCGCTGCCCACCCTCGGGAACGGGCAGTGGGACGGCGACGCCCTCGCCGGCGCCCTGCGCCAGTACGAGTCCGAGCGCGTTGCCGCCGCCGGCGCGGTGCAGTCCACCGCGCGCGTCTGGGGCGACATCTGGCACGTGGACTCCTACGTGCCGATGATCCTGCGCGACGAGGCTTTCCGCCGTCGTGACACCTACGACTACCACCTGGTGGACTGGCTCTACGGCCCGGTGCGGGCCGGGGCCGACGACGGTGCCGGGGCCGACGAGGGCGCCGAGTCCGCCGCCGAGGTCCCCACCCCCGCCCACGCCTGAGCCCGCCTGCGACACACCGCCTGAGACAAGGAGATCGACGATGACCACCACGGATCAGCCGATTGACCACGCATCGGTGCAGAATCAGATGACCCAGGGGCACAGCCCCGAGCTGGACCAGCTCTACAAGGACTTCGCCGCGGAGCACCTCAACCCGCTGTGGACCCAGCTCGACGACCTCATGCCCGAGCACCCGGCCCCCAAGGCGGTGCCGCACGTGTGGAAGTGGTCGCGGCTGTACGAGCTGGCCAAGCGCTCCGGCGACCTGGTGCCCGTGGGCCGTGGCGGCGAGCGCCGCGCCATCGGCCTGGCGAACCCGGGCCTGGGTGGGCGCCCGTACGTCAGCCCCACCCTGTGGGCCGCCATCCAGTACCTCGGCGGCAAGGAGACCGCCCCGGAGCACCGTCACGCCCAGAACGCGTTCCGCTTCGTGGTGGAGGGCGAGGGGGTGTGGACGGTCGTCAACGGCGACCCGGTCCGCATGTCGCGCGGGGACCTGCTGCTGACCCCGGGCTGGAACTTCCACGGCCACCACAACGAGACCGACCAGCCGATGGCCTGGATCGACGGCCTCGACATCCCGTTCTCGTACCAGAACGACGTGGGCTTCTTCGAGTACGGCTCCGAGCGGGTCACAGACTACGCCACCCCGAACTTCTCCCGCGGCGAGCGGCTGTGGTGCCACCCCGGCCTGCGTCCGCTCTCCGGCCTGCAGAACACCGTCTCCTCCCCGATCGGGGCCTACCGGTGGGAGTTCACCGACCGGGCGCTGACCGAGCAGCTGCTGCTCGAGGACGAGGGCCAGCCGGCCACCGTCGAGCAGGGCCACGCCGCGGTGCGCTACGTCAACCCCACCACCGGCGGGGATGTCATGCCCACCATCCGGGCCGAGTTCCACCGGCTGCGCCCGGGCGTGGAGACTGCCACGCGGCGGGAGGTCGGCTCCACGGTGTTCCAGGTCTTCGAGGGCGACGGCGCCGTGGTGATCGACGGCGCCACCCACAGCCTGGAGAAGGGCGACATGTTCGTCATCCCTTCGTGGGTGCCGTGGTCGCTCCAGGCCGAGAGCCGCTTCGACCTGTTCCGCTTCTCGGACGCCCCGATCATGGAGCGTCTGCACTTCGACCGTGTCCACATCGACGGAGGAAACCGATGAAGTTCACCACCCTGCGCCTGGGTGACCGTACCGCTGCCGCCCGCGTCGAGGGCGACACCGCCGTCGAGATCGAGGGGTACGCCGACCTCGGCGACCTGCTGCGCCGCGGCTCCCTCGACGTCGAGGCCACCGGCCCGCGCCACGACCTGGCGACGGCGGACCTCGCCCCCGTGGTGCCCTCGCCCGGCAAGATCGTGTGCGTGGGGCTGAACTACCGCAACCACATCCTGGAGATGGGTCGCGAGCTGCCGGAGTACCCGACCCTGTTCGCCAAGTACCCCGAAGCGCTCATCGGCCCGCGCGACGAGATCGTGCTGCCGCCGGAGTCGGACAAGGTCGACTGGGAGGGCGAGCTCGCCCTGGTCGTCGGCAAGACGGTCCGCCGCGCGTCCGCGCGGGAGGCCGAGGCGGCCATCGCGGGCTACGCCGTCCTCAACGACGTGACGATGCGGGACTACCAGTACCGCACGCCGCAGTGGTTCCAGGGCAAGACCTGGGAGGACACCACGCCGTTCGGTCCCGTCCTGGTCACCCCGGACGAGGTCCCGGACGACGCCGTGATGGTCACCCGCCTGGACGGCGAGGAGCTCCAGCGCACCCCGATCAACGACCTGGTCTTCTCTCCCGTCGCGCTGGTGGAGTACATCTCGACGATCTTCACCCTCAACCCGGGTGACGTCATCGCCACCGGCACCCCCGGCGGCGTGGGCCACGCCCGCAAGCCGGCGCGCTACCTCGCCGAGGGCCAGACGCTGACCACCACGATCGACGGGATCGGGGAGCTCTCCAACGTGGCCGTCAAGGCCCCCGTGGCGGCCGGCGTATGAGCACTCAGGAGGCTGCGGCCACCTGGGACGCGGAGTGGGAGGAGGAGGCCCGCGCCGAGCTGCGCCGTCGGCAAGGCCTCGGCGCCCGCTACGACGCCGAGAACGCCCCGCACCGCGAGCTCGCGTGGGCCCGCAGCGGGACGGCGTTCTTCGCCCGCAAGCTCGCCGAGCTCAGCGACGACGAGCTGGACGAGCCGACCTTGCTGCCCGGCTGGACCCGCCGCCACGTCGTCGCGCACGTCGGGTACAACGGGCGCGCCCTGACGCGGCTCACCGAGTGGGCGCGGACCGGCGAGGAGACCCCGATGTACTCCTCGCCGGAGCAGCGCAACGCTGAGATCGAGCGGGGCTCCACCCTGCCGGCCCGGGCGCTGCGCAACCTCTTCGCCCACTCCGAGGTGCACCTGAACGTGGAGTGGCGCGACCTGCCCGAGGCCGCGTGGGACGCCGAGGTGCGCACCGCGCAGGGTCGGACCGTGCCGGCACGTGAGACGGCGTGGATGCGCACCCGCGAGGTGTGGGTGCACGCCGTCGACCTGGACAGCGGCGGCAGCTTCTACGACTTCCCTCGCGACCTGCTCGAGGAGCTGCTCGCGGACGTGCTGCGCAGCTGGCAGCGCCGTGGGGAAGACGTGGCGCTGACGCTGGCGCCGACCGGGGCCGAGCAGGTGGTGGTCGGCGAGGGCGGACTCACCGTCTCCGGTGCCCTGCCGGACCTGGTGCGGTGGCTCACCGGCCGCGGCGCGCGTCGCCTGACCAGCTCGACCGGTGAGGTGCCCGAGATCCCGCGCTGGTTCTGACCCACCCCGTTTTCACCACGACATGTCAACTTCTCCGCGAGTCATAGCCGCCCCTGCGGGGCGGCCCGGCAGGGCTGGAAATGCTCGCGCGCGCTTTGTACCGTCCGATGTCGCGAGCATTTCCGGATCAGATGTCATGGGTGGGAGCCTGCGGCGTCCCGGGTGGGCGGATCGCCGGGGGTGGGCGCCGTCGGCGTGCTCGTTGGGCGCCGGGGGTGAGGGCCCACCAGTCGCGTGGGTCTGTGCGTTCTGATTGGTGAGGTTCGTCGGGGTCATGCCTGACGAAACCTCGCCAATGACGTCCGCGGGGAAGGAAACGGCACGTTGCACGGTGCTGGCCGTCCACGTGGGGCTCAGTGCGGCGTCGGCTGCGCGCGTGCGCTCCGGGTGCAGGCCATCCGCGCGTGCCTCAGGAGTGCAGGTGGACCTTGTGGTGCTCGACGGCGGCGATGTCGTCGGAGGTGGTCCTGAGCAGCCGGTCAGCCAAGTCCCGCAGGGCGCGAGCGGCCGCGAGCTCCTCGCCGATCTCCGGGACGTCCTGGTCGTCGGGGTTCAGCCGCGCCCTGCCGTAGCCGTCGAGGCTGCCACCCTGCGTGGTGGTCAAGGTCGCGTGCGCGGTCGTGATCGGGTCGTCGGAGCGGACCTCGTCGGCGGTGAACAGCTCGATCTTCACGGTCCAGGTGTGTGCCATGGCTGGCCCTTCTGGTTGTGGCTTTCACTCGGTTCCTGTTGCCGGGCGTGCCGTCGGCACGGCGGCGGCCGCGCTCAGCGAGCCAGGCGGATGCGCTGGTGCTCGAACTTCGACAGGTCGTCCGAGGTGGCCCGGAGCAGCCGGTCGGCCAGGTCCCGCAGCGCACGGGCGGTGGCCAGCTCCTGCCCCACTTCCGTGTGCGGTTCGTCGTCGGGGTTGCGGCGGGCGCGACCGTAGCCCTCGACCGTCTCGCCGTTCTGCTTGGTCAGCACGGCGTGGGCGGTGCCGTCGTCATCTCCGACGACGACGTCCACGGTGATCTTCCAGGTCTCGTTCATGTCGCACGCTCCTTGGGGTCCCCTCAATCGTCCGGCGCTTGCGGTCGCTTGTGAAGGGTCAGCCGGCGTCGAGCCGGACCAGCTCCGCGGCGACGTTGCGGCGGGCCGCCTGCTCCCACCGGCGGCGCCCCTCGGCCGAGGCGAACACATGCTCGTGCGCCAACAGGGTGCGCAGGACCTGCGCCCGCCCGCGGCGGAACTCGCAGTCGGGCACGTGGCCATACTCCGCCCGGACGGCCGCGGCATAGGCGGCGTAGCGCCGCGGCGAGGAGGCGAGGATCGCCAGGTCCGCGTCGCACAACGCCGCGCCCGCATGGTCCGTGACGTCCGGCTGGTGGGTGGCGGTGAGCCTGACCAGGCGGGCCACTTCGCCGGCCTCGGCGCCCGGAAGATAGGGGCCGAGGGTCGCGACCACCAGCTCCGCCGAGCGCTCCTCGTCCTGGCCGGGCACACCGTCGTACACCGCGTCGTGGAACCACGCGGCAAGCAGGACGGCGCGGGAGACTGGGCTCCCCGCGCCGTCGAGCGTCTCCAGGTGGTCGAGGACGTCGGCGAGGTGAACGTCGTCGTGGTAGCTGCGGTGCTCCTCTTGCCATCGGGTCAGCAGGTCGGCCCCGATCGCAGCCCAGGCGTCCTCGGCGACCGCGGGGTGGGCGACCTCGGCCCAGCGGCGGGTCAGGTCGGTGCGCCGACGGCGGGTGCGCTCGGCGTCGCGTGCCCCGCCCGGTACGCGCAGACCCGAGGCACGCAGCCGGACGAGGAGCTCGCGGCCGGAGACCGATACCGCCCCTGCGGCGAGGAGGGCGGGGATGCGGTCGGCGGGGACGTCGTAGTGGTCGAGATCGAACGCCCGTGGGGGCACACCGGCCGCGCGCGCGAACGCGTGCAGCTCCTCGAGGGACGTGTCCGAGACCATGTGGGCCCACACGGTGCCGTGGGCGGGCCAGCGGGGCGGGTCGACGAGGATGGCCACGTTCGCGATGCTACGGGTCGCCCGGGATGGCCGGTCGGCCCGGTGGGGTTCGTGTGCAGGCATCCGGGGAGGCGGGCCGAGGCGACTACCGGGCGAAGAGACCGTGCGCATGCACCTCCGCGTCGTCGTAGGAGCGGGCCGCTGCGTCCAGCGCGACCGTGATCTGCTCGAGGGCCGACTCGACCTGGGCCTGCGTGACGCGCCACTGATCCGCGCAGGCACCGAAGGCGGTAGACGCGACGCCGGTCCACGTGCCTTGGAGCTGCACGAGGTGACCCATCATGGCTGCGACCTCGCCGCGGATCGTGCCGGCGGCGGCGCGGGTGAGCGCGGCGGCCTGGGCGACCTCGGCGCTGTCGACCTGATATCTGGCCATGGAACCTCCTCGTCCGGTGTCGCGGCCGGGTGTCGCGACCACGAGGACGACGCTACGGACGCGGACCCACAGTCGGCGCAGCCGGGCGCGGGCTCTGTGGACGAGCGGGCGTCAGGCGTCAGCTCCGCATGCGCCGGCCCGCAGACCTATGGGCCTGCGAGCGCGAGGCGACATCTTCGCAGGACTTGACCAGGCGCGCCGAAGGCGACTCGTGGAGCAAGGACATGTCGCCGAGGAGATGACATGTCGCGGAGAAGATGACATGTCGCGGGACAAAGCGTGAGGGGTTAGCGGGGGCGCTTCTCGCGCTTCTTGTCCCCCTTGCGGCGCGGCCGCTCGAAGAGCTCGGGCTCCCGCTCCATCCCGTGCTGGGGCACCTGGAACACCCGCTCCGTCGTGGCCGGCTCACTGGCGTCGAGCGACTCACCGGGCGGGGCAGCCGTGGGTGATCCTCCCGGGGGCGGTTCCCCAGGCAGCGGACCAGCCGGCAGCAGCCGGGCGGTCGAGGGACCGGAGGTCGGCTCCTCGCGCTCCGGCATCCCAGGCGGCGTGGCCGGCTCGGCGTCTCCGACGCCGTCCTCCTCCGCCTCGAGCTCGGGGGAGGGCGCGGAGTACGTGCGCACGTGCCGGCGCTCGCGGAACGCGGCGGTGGCCTCGTCGCGCTCGGCCCGGGCGGCCTGAAGCCGGTCCCGCTCGCCCCGCGCCCGCTCGACGCGCTCCTTGGCCAGCTTCACCGCCAGGTCGATGCGCTCGCGCGAGCTCTGCGCCACCAGCCGCCGGTCGTCGGTCAGCCGCTCCTCGCGGGCGCGGGCCCCCAGGGGGCCGAGGTCGTCCGGCAGCGACTCCAGCGAGGAGCTGCGCGGCGCGATGGGGCGGCCGAGGTCGTCCTTCACAGGCGCCTCACCGGGCAGCACTGCCGCCCCGCGCAGGCGCGGCGGCACGGGTGCGGCGTCGTCGACCGTGACGGGGGAAGGGGCGAAGTGCAGGACGCCGACGTGGTCGGGCCGGGCGAGGCGAGAGGCGGCGACGTCCGACCGCCCGACGTCGGGCACAAAACCCTGCGCCGCCTCGGCCTCGACCACGGAGTCGCCGGGCTGCGGCTCGCCCATCTTGGCCAGCTCGCCCTGCAGGCGCTCGAGCTCGGCCCGCAGGTTCTCCCGTGCGGTGTCCTCCCACTGGGCGCCCAGCGGGCTGAGGAACAGGTGCCGGCGGCCGAGAAGCTTGTTGACGATCGCCGTGCGGCCCTCGACGTAGTGCCGCGTGGGCAGGTGCGCGTACTCCTCGCGGACCGCGTGCCGGTAGGCGCGGTAACGCTGCGGCTCGGCGGCGAGGATTGCAAGGTCCGCGTCGCACAGGGCGAGGGAGTCGATGTCCTTCGGGTCGGCGTCGTGGCGCCGGAGGTTGAGGATCAGGTCCGCGATCCGCGCGGTGACCTTGGCGGGCACACCGAGGGCGGACAGCTCCTCCTTGACCAGGTCCGCGGACGCCCGCTCGTCCTCGCCGCCGCTGCGGGCGTACGCCTTGATGGCCGTGGCGTTGAACACCGCCCCGTGGTACCAGGCCGCCAGGCGGACGACGTCGGGGTGGTGGGTCTCCTCGGCGAGCTCGTCGACCCGTGCGAGGACGTCGACGAGGTGCTTGAGGTTGTGAAAGTGGCGGTCCGGCTCCTGCCAGCGTGTCAAGAGCCTGCGGCAGGTCTCCTCAATCGCCTCACGGTCGGCGGTGGCGCCGACGGCGAGGACGCTGCGGACGAAGGCGGAGGGCAACCATTGCGGTACGTCGGTGACGCCCATGGCTCCGTTCCCTTGACGGTTCGTGTCCAGATTCGATCGTAGACCGCCGCCTCGCAGCGGCAAGCGGCGCAGGTCCCGTTGGGGACGGCGGTGGCGGGTCTCACGCGCGCCGGTGCCCGCCTCCGACGGTGCGGGGGCGGCACGGGGACGGGCAGTGGCGGGGCAGGTGGACCGGCCCCGGTATTGTCAGCGGAATGTCGTCATCCCTGGATGGGGCGCATGTGCTCCTCACGGGCGCCACCGGCTTCGTCGGGCAGGCCGTCCTGGAGAAGCTGCTCTCCTCTTATCCCTCCACCCGCGTGAGCGTCCTGGTACGCCCGCGCGGGGACCTCACCGCGCAGCAACGCGTGGACAAGCTCCTGCGCAAGCCGGTGTTCCGCAGCTGGCGCGCCGCCGTCGGCGAGGAGGCCGCCGCCGTCGCCGTGCGCGAGCGGGTCACGGTGATCGAGGGCGACCTCGGCGCGCTGCCGGCCCTGCCCAATGACGTCGACGTCGTCCTCCACTCCGCCTCCACGGTCTCCTTCGACCTGCCCATCGACGAGGCCTTCGCGGCCAACGTCGGCGGCCCCCTGTCGCTGTACGAGGCGCTCGCGGCCACGGGGTCCGACCCGCACGTCGTGCATGTCTCCACCAGCTACGTCGCCGGCCTGCGCAAGGGCGTGGCCGAGGAGCGGGCCCTGGACCACCAGGTCGACCACCACCTCGAGCACGAGCAGGCGCTGGCCGCCCGCGCGGAGGCCGAGCGGGCCTCGCGCAGCCCCGAGGTGCTGCGCACGCTGCTCGCCGACGCGCAGGCCAAGCACCGCCGCGCGGGCGCCGGTGCGGTGGCCGAGGCCGCCGAGGAGGCCCGCCAGGACTGGGTGCGCCACGAGCTCGTCGAGGCCGGCCGCACCCGGGCGCACACCCTGGGCTGGACCGACGTGTACACGTTCACCAAGGCGCTCGGCGAGCGGGTCGCCGAGGACCTGTGGGCCGGCGCCGGCCACCGCCTGTCGGTGGTGCGCCCCACGATCATCGAGTCCGCGCTCAAGCACCCGTACCCGGGCTGGATCGACGGCTTCAAGGTGGCCGACCCGCTCATCGCCGCCTACGGGCGCGGCATGCTGCCGGAGTTCCCTGCCCTGGCCGACACGGTGCTCGACGTCATCCCGGTCGACTTCGTCGTCAACGCCATCCTCGCCGCGGCGGCCGAACCGCCGGCGGCCGGCTCGGCCCACTACTTCCAGGTCTGCTCCGGGATCACCAACCCGCTGCCCCTGGGACGCTTGGTGCGGCTGGTGCGCGAGTATTTCAAGGCCAACCCGCTCACGGACGCCGAGGGCGCCCACGTGCAGGTGCCCGCCTGGTCCTTCCCGCACACCGGGGCGGTGGAGCGGGCCCTGACCCGGCGCGAGCGCGCCGTCGACCTCGCCGACCGGGCGGTGGGCCGCCTGCCCGCCACCCAGCGCACCCGCGGCTGGATCTCCACCCTGCACCGGGCCCGCCGCGACCTCGGCACCCTGCGCAAGTTCACCGAGCTCTACCAGCCCTACACCCAGACCGAGGTGATCTTCGACGACGCCCGGCTGCGCGCCCTGCACGCCGCCCTGCCCGCCGAACGGCAGGACGCGCACGGCTTCGACGTCACCGAGATCGACTGGCGGCACTACCTCCAGGACGTCCACATCCCCAAGGTGCCCGGTCTCATGCGCAGCCGCGGCGGTTCCTCCGCGCCCACCGCGCCGCGGGAGCTGATCGCCCGCGACGACGTCGTGGCGGTCTTCGACCTGCAGCGCACCGTGGCGGCGGCGACCCTCGTCGAGCAGTACCTGTGGGTCGAGCTCGCCGCGAAGCCCGCCACCCAGTGGCCGGCGTCGCTGGCCAACCTGGTCGCGCTCGGCCCGCGCTACCTCCAGGCCGAGCGCCGCGACCGCGGCGACTTCATCCGCACGTTCATGCGCCGCTACGAGGGCATGAACGAGGCGGAGCTGCGCGCGATCATCGCGGAGAAGGTCACCCACTCGCTGCGCCGCGGCCTGCTCCAGGAGGCCCTCGCCCGGGTCGCGGAGCACCGCGCCGCCGGGCACCGCACCGTGCTGCTCACCGGGGAGATCGACGTCTTCGTCGAGCCGCTCGCCCCGATCTTCGACCACATCGTCGCCGGCAAGATGGAGGTGGGCCCGGACGGACGCTGGACCGGGCACCTCGCCAGCTCGCCCCTGGTGGGGGAGGCCCGCGCCGCCTGGCTGCGGCGCTACGCCCGCGAGGAGGGGCTGGACCTGACCGGCTCCTACGCCTACGGCGACAGCTACGCCGACCGGTCCTGGCTCGAGGTGGTGGGCAACCCCCATGCGGTCAACCCCGACGCGAGCCTCTACCGTTATGCCAAGGCGCGGCGGTGGCCCGTCCTGAGCTGGACAACGACCGTGGAGGGCCGGCTGTCCCCGGTCCTGCGGAGCATCAAGGGGGCTGGGAAGGCATGAGCGTGGGCAGCGGGCAGCGACCAGCGACCCGTGGGACGGCACGACGGCGTCCCACCCCCGCGCCGGGCAGCGTGCTGCGCGGCCGGGCGATGGTCACCGGCGGCACGTCCGGCATCGGGCTGTCCTTCGCGCACGCCCTCGCCGCCCGCGGCTGCGACCTCGTCCTGGTCGCCCGGGACACCGCCCGGCTGGAGAAGACCGCCGAGCAGCTGCGCTGGCGCTACGGCGTCGACGTCGAGCCGCTGCGCGCCGACCTGGCCGACCGGGCGGACGTCGACACCGTCGCCGCCCGGCTGGTCGACGAGGACCGCCCGGTGGAGATCCTCGTCAACAACGCCGGCCGCGGCCTGCACGTGAGCCTCCTCGACGCCGACACCGCCGTGCACGAGAGCGCCCTGGACCTCATGGTCCGCGCCGTGATGGTGCTCGGCGGCGCGGCCGGCCGGGCGATGCGCGGGCGCAGGCACGGGGTCATCATCAACGTCTCCTCCGTGGCCGGGCTGATCCCCATGGGTCTGTACTCCGCGATCAAGTCCTGGGTGCGCACCTACTCCGAGAGCCTGGCCCTCGAGCTGTCCGGCAGCGGGGTGCGGGTCAACACCCTCCTGCCCGGCTGGGTCCGCACCGAGTTCCACGACCGGGCCGGCATCCGCGCCGGCTCCGTCCCCGGCGCGCTGTGGCTGGAGGCCGACGCCGTCGTCGCCCGCTGCCTCGCCGACGTCGAGCGGGGCCGGCTGCGCTCCGTGCCGTCCAAGCGGTTCACCGTGCTCGCGTTCCTCGCCGAGCACGGCCCCCGGCCCGCCGTGCGGCGGGTCACCGGGCTGCTCAAGAAGGGTCGGAGATGACCATGCTGAGCCTGAGTCGGTATCACGCGAGATGGCACCGGTGGGCGCGGTTCGTCGCCCAACGGGTCGTGCTGCGGTCGGTGGTGCGCTCGGTCACCCGGGTCACCGTCGAGGGTGCCCGCAACGTCGACGGGCTGGCGGGGCCGTTCGTCGTCGTCGCGAACCACACCAGCCACCTCGACGCCGCGCTGATGGTCAGCCACCTGCCCCGGCGGGTCACCGCGCACCTGGCGGTCGCGGCCGCCGCGGACTACTTCTACAAGCAGTGGTGGATCACGGCACCCACCTCACTGTTCTTCAACTCCTACCCGGTCCACCGCACCGGCGGCGGGCGCGGCAAGGGCATGTCGATGCGGCTGCTCGCCGCCGGCCTGCCGGTGCTGATCTTCCCCGAGGGCACCCGCAGCCGTGACGGCGAGATGAAGCACTTCAAGCCCGGCGCGGCCGCGCTGTGCGTGGGCCAGGACGTGCCCTGCGTGCCGATCGCGCTCATCGGCACCAACGAGGCGATGCCCGTGGGCCGGTCCTGGCCCGTGCCCGGCCGCCTGCCCGTGCGCATGCTCGTCGGGCGCCCGATGCGGCCGCTGCCCGGTGAGCGGGTCCAGGACTTCAACCGCCGCGTGGAGGCCCGCATCGCCACCATGCTCACCATGCAGACGCCCTACGTGCTCGCGGACGGACCGCAGGACGCCGGGTCGCACGATCTCGCTGCGCGCGAGGACGCGCCGCAGCACAATGCGCAGGAGGAGGCTTCGTGAACGGTGTCACGCACCAGAAGTGGTGGGGCTGGGGCGTGGAGGGCATCGCCTTCCACCACGAGGACAAGCCCAACATGGCGCCGTTCGTCATGAAGGTGATCGGCATCGACCTCCACGCCCCCGGCACCCCGCCGCCGGCGTTCGAGGACCTCGCCGTGCCGGGCTCGCGCATGGGCGAGGATCTCGCCGCCCGCCTGGGCTCCGCCGTCGGCGAGGAGCACGTGGTCACCGACGACCTCGACCGCGTGGTCCACACCTACGGCAAGGGCCTGGCGGACCTGGTGCGCGTGCGCGTCGGGGACCTGCCCCGGGTGCCCGACGTCGTCGTCTACCCCGCCGACGAGGACCAGGTGCGGGCGGTGGTCGACGCCGTCGTCGCCGCCGACGCCGTGCTCATCCCCTTCGGTGGCGGCTCGAACATCTCCGGCTCGCTCACCCCGCCGGCGGACGAGCAGCGCGTGATCGTCTCCCTGGACCTGGGCCGGATGAACCGCGTGCTCGAGATCGACGAGGCCGCCGGGCTGGCCCGCATCCAGGCCGGCGTGCTCGGCCCGGACATGGAGGAGCAGCTCACCGCGCGCGGCTGGACGATGGGCCACCAGCCCGACAGCTTCCGCCACTCCACCCTGGGCGGGTGGATCGCCACCCGCTCCTCGGGCATGCAGTCGGACAAGTACGGCGACATCGCCGACATCACCCGCGGCCTGCGGATGGTCCAGCCCGGCAAGGTGGTGGTGCTGCGGCCGCTGCCCTCGACGTCCTCCGGGCCAAGCGTGCGCGAGATGATCCTGGGCTCGGAGGGGCGC
Source organism: Georgenia yuyongxinii (assembly GCF_006352065.1). Lineage (NCBI taxonomy): Bacteria > Bacillati > Actinomycetota > Actinomycetes > Allobogoriellales > Allobogoriellaceae > Georgenia > Georgenia yuyongxinii. The sequence continues at coordinate 590,780 of NZ_CP040915.1, forward strand.
CTCGGCGTGATCACCGAGGCGTGGGTCAACGTGCACCGTGTGCCGGAGAACCGCGAGATCATCGCCTACCTCTTCCCCAGCTGGGCGGCCGGGGTGGCCGCGATGCAGGACATCTCCGCCTCCGACGCCGCGCCGTCGGTCACCCGCGTCTCCGACGCCAACGAGACGCAGTTCTCCCTGTCCACCCAGAAGAAGAGCAAGGGCATCAAGGGCAAGGTGTCCAAGGCGCTCTTCGCCGTCCTCGAGCGCCGCGGCTGGGACCTGCAGAACGCGTGCCTGTCCTACATCGGCTACGAGGGCTCCGCCGAGCATGTCACCCGCACCAAGGCGATCGTCTGGAAGATCATCAAGGCGCACGGCGGCATCAAGCTCGGCACCGGGCCGGGCTCCCTGTACGACCAGAAGAAGTTCGACACCCCCTACATCCGGGACTTCCTCCTGGACATCGGCGCCATGGGCGACGTCTCGGAGACGGCGGCGCCCTGGTCGAAGCTCATGGACGTGCACTCCGGCACGGTCCGCGCCGCCCGAGAGGCGTTCGCGCAGCTGGGCGTAAAGGGCTTCGTCATGTGCCACCTCTCGCACAGCTACCACTCCGGGGCATGCCTGTACTTCACGTTCGCGTTCCCGCCGGGTGTGGAGTCCGCCGAGGAGCAGCTCGAGCGGTACTGGGTGGTCAAGAGCGCGATCCAGCAGTCTTTCGTGGACAACGGCGCGACCATCTCCCACCACCACGGTGTGGGCACCGACCACTCGCGCTGGCTCGAGGACGACATCTCCGAGGCCGGCACCGACGTGATGGTGGCGCTGCTGCGCGGCGTGGACCCGGGCCGGAACCTCAACCCCGGGACGTTGCTGCCGGCGCACCGGGAGTGGTGACGGGGCCGGTCGCCGGCTGAGCCTCCTCGGCGGGCGTGGGCGCCGGCGGCCCGTCGGGCTGCGGCGCGGCGGGCTGCGGCCCAGGGAGCTGCGGCCCAGGGAGCTGCGGCCCAGGGAGCTGCGGCCCAGGGAGCTGCGGCCCGGCGACCGGCACCGCGACCTCCACGGTCGTCCCACCGCCGGGCGTGGGCGCCAATCGCACCCCGCCGCGGTGGGTGCCCACGATCGCGGCGACGATCGCCAGGCCCAGCCCGGAGCCGCCGGAGCTGCGGGTGCGGGACGGGTCGACCCGGTAGAAGCGCTCGAAAACCCGGCTCGCGTCCTCCGCCGAGATGCCCGGGCCGTGGTCACGCACCTCGACCAGGGCCCAGCCCGGCTCCGGCACGCCGACCGCGATCTCGACCGGGGTGCCCGGCGGCGTGTGCTGCAGCACGTTGCCCATGAGGTTGGCCACCACCTGCCGGATCTTGTTCTCGTCGGCCCGCACCACCAGCGCCTGCGGCAGCGCGCCGCCCGGTTCGAGGGCGACGACGGCGGCGGCCCGGTCGGGAGCCAGCGCGTGCAGGTCCGCGACGGCGTCGGCCGCGACGGCGGCGAGGTCGACCGGGCCGAGCTCGAGCGGGCGCCCCTCGTCCAGCCGCGCGAGCAGCAGCAGGTCCTCGACGAGCGCGCCCATCCGCTTCGCCTCGGACTCGATGCGGGCCATCGCCTGCCCGGTGTCCTCCACCCCGCCCATGCGGTACAGCTCGCCGTACCCGCGGATGGTGGACAGCGGGGTGCGTAGCTCGTGCGAGGCGTCCGAGACGAACTGGCGCATCCGTCGCTCCGAGGCCTGCTGGGCGCCGAAGGAGGCCTCGATCTGGGTGAGCATGACGTTCAGCGAGCGGGCCAGGGACCCCACCTCCGTCGTCGCCGGTGGTGTGGGGACGCGGCGGGACAGGTCACCCGCGGCGATGGCGCCCGCCGTCGCCTCGATCTCCCGTAGCGGGCGCAGCGACCGGCGCACCGCAGCCCAGGCGGCCACGGCACCCAGCGCCGCGATCACCAGCCCGGACAGGAGCAGCAGCCGCCCGATGCTCGTGGTGGTGGCGTACGTGGGGTACAGCGGCAGCGCGACCGTGACCGCACCCACCGGCTCGCGGCCGATCGGGAAGGTCACCGCGCGCCAGCTGGGAGAGCCGCCCGCGCCGGGGAGCGTGACGGGCCGGGGGCGTTCGTCGCGCAGTGCGTCGAGGTCCACCGCGGGCAGCCGGGGTCGGCCGATCTCTTCGACGACGTGCGGGTTGGGCACCTCGTAGACCCGCCCGGTGCCGTCCTGGATCGCGACGTAGTAGTTCGACGGCAGCACGGTGGGCCGCTCGCGCCGGTCGATCAGCTGCTCGAAGCTCTCCTGTGCCAGCACGCCACCGCGGGAGGTGAGCTCCTCGTCGACCTGGCCGATCAGGTGCGCGCGCAGGACCGTCACCGTCGTGACGCCGGCGCCCGCCAGTCCGATCAGCAGCAGGATCGTGATGATCGCGACCAGCCGGCCGCTGAGGGGGACGGCGCGCCAGCGATCGGACACGCGCCCGAGCGCCGGGTGGAGGCGGCCGGGCATCAGCGCTGCTGCCGCCGCAGCACGTATCCGATGCCGCGGCGGGTCTGGATGAGCGGGACGAGGTCGGCGTCGTCGGCCAGGCCCAGGGCGGCCGGGGTGTCGATCTTGCGGCGCAGGTAGGAGATGTAGGACTCCACGATGGCGGCGTCGCCCGTGAAGTCGTAGTCCCAGACGTGGTCGAGGATCTGGGACTTGGAGACCACCCGCTCGGCGTTGATCATCAGGTACCGCAGCAGCTTGAACTCGGTGGGGGACAGGTCGACGAGCCGGCCGGCGCGGCGCACCTCGTGGGCGTCCTCGTCCAGCTCCAGGTCGGCGTACCGCAGCACGGCGCCGTCGTCGTCGGCCAGCGGGCGGGTGCGCCGCAGGATCGCGCGGATGCGGGCGACGACCTCCTCGAGGCTGAACGGCTTGGTGACGTAGTCGTCCCCGCCGACCGTGAGCCCTTGCACCTTGTCCGTCATGTCGTCCCGGGCGGTCAGGAACAGCACCGGGATGGCCTCGGCATGCGCGCGGAGCCGGCGCAGCACGGTGAAGCCGTCCATGTCCGGGAGCATGACGTCGAGGACCACCAGGTCCGGGCTGGTCTGCGCGGCGGCCTTCAGGGCGGCGTTGCCGTCCTCGGCCGTGACGACGTCGAAGCCCGCGAAGCGCAGCGAGGCGGACAGGAGCTCACGGATGCTCGGCTCGTCGTCGACGACCAGGAGCCGCGCCTCGGCCGGCTTCTCGCCCGTCACGGCCCCGCGGGGCGCGGAGGAGGTGTCCATGAGCGCCAGTGTGCCGCGGTCGGCTGGGCATTTCCTGGGAGAGTGCTGGGTTCCGGCCCACCCTGACGTCAGAGGTGCACCGTGCCCTCGACGATGGTCACGGTGTCGCCCGCCACCCAGATCTCGCCGTCGGCGGCGGTGACGTGCACGCGTCCCGCCCGGCCCAGCACGGTGCCCTGGGCGGCCACGTACGCCGCGGGTGCCTGACCGGTGTCCATGAGCCAGCGCGCCAGCCCGGCGTTGAAGCTGCCGGTGACGGGGTCCTCCACCCCGGTGCCCATGAGCGCCCGCACCTCGAAGTCCGGGCGGTCGTCCCCGCCGGCGGCGCCGTCGTCCTCGGGGTAGGGGCCGACGACGCCGACGAACAGGTCGCCGAGCGCGGCGTAGTCCGGGCGGACGGCGAGGACCTGCTCGGCCGACGCGAGCCGCAGCCCGACCCACACCGGGCCGTTGACCAGCCAGGAGCTGTCGAGGACGTCTGCGGGGTCCAGCCGCAGCCCGGCGGTGGCGCGGGCCAGCGTGTCGGCGTCGAGCGGCTCGTACCGGGTCAGCGGCGGGCCGGCGAACGCCCACCGGGCACCCGCCTCTCGCAGCTCGACCAGTCCGGCGGCGCACTCCTGGACCAGCCGGCCGGGCGCGCGCGGGGTGTGCCCGGCGGCCCGCCAGGCGTGCGCCGAGCCGAGGGTGGGATGCCCCGCGAAGGGGAGCTCACCGCCGGTGGTGAAGATCCGCAGCCGGTAGTCGGCCTCCGGCGTGGTGGGCGGGAGCAGGAACGTGGTCTCCGACAGGTTCGTCCAGCGGGCGAATGCCTGCATGTCGTGGTCGGTGACGCCGTCGCCGTCCACGACGACGGCGACCGGGTTGCCCCGGTAGGGCTCGGCGGAGAAGACGTCGACCTGGGCGAAGCGGCGTGCGGTCATGGCGGCACGCTACCCGCGGCTTGCTCGACGGCGCGGCACCCGTCAGCTGACCACGCTCACCCACACGGACCACTCGCGCGAGGCGAGCTCGGCGGCGTCGTACGTGAATGTGTAGGCCGTCGCCCCGGAGGCGACGCGCAGCACGTAGGCAGGACCCTCCGGCACGCCGTCGAGGGTGACCTCCCAGCGGCAGCCCGAGTCAGAGGCCCGTGGTGCGCCGGTCAGGCCCGCCTCGGCCAGCGGGGTGCCGGACGGGTCGGAGAGCGTGACGGTGGCGCCGTCGAAGAACGTGCCGGCGTAGTCGGCGGCGGTGCAGGGGGCGCCGGGCAGGGCCATGGCGTCGCTGACCACCACGTCGAGGGCGTGGACCTCGGCGTCGGCGCCGTGCGCGGCGTCCGCCGGCAACCGCATCCCGACGACGGCGGCGGCCAGGACCGCGAGACCGACCGGCACCAGCCATGGCGACCGGCGCCTGGGCTGCCGGGCGTGGCGTGGCGGGACGGCTCTGGGTTGCGGTGCCGGTGCTGCCACCGGCGCAGGTTCGCGGACGGGCGTCGGTCGCCGCACGGGAATCGGCCGCAGGGCGGCCTGCAAGCCGGTGACGTCGTAGCCGCGTGCGCCCATTCCGTTCCCCCTGGTGTCCGTGTGACAGGAGTGACGGTAGTGAACAGGTGTCGGGAAGGGGAGGTGAACGGTCGTCGCGCAACACAATCGAGATAGGGACGGCGGTCGCCGTCTCTCGCCGGAAGGGAGCGGGCGTTATCGGGCGTCGTGCGTGACCCGGCCGGCCACCAGGGTCGTGGCCACCCGCATGCCACGTAGCCGGGCGGCCGCCTCCGCCGTCGTCGCGGACGGGGTGAGCGGGTCGGCGTCGAGGAGGGCGACGTCACCGGCCGAGCCGACGGCGAGCGTGCCGCGCCGGTCCGTGCTCGCCGCGAGTGCCTCGGCCGCGGTGAGCTGCTGCTCGGGGTGCCACGGGGCTCGGTCGTCGCCGCTGCGGTGGACCGCGGCGGCCATGGCCAGCCACGGGTCGAGCGGGGCGACCGGGGCGTCGGAGCCCAGCGCCAGGACGACCCCCGCGTCAAGGAAATCCCGGAAGGCGAACGCGTGGCGGGTGCGACCGGGCCAGACCCGGTCGGCCACGTCCCGGTCGTCGAGCAGGTGGGCGGGCTGCACGCTGGCGACCACACCGAGCCGGACCATCATGGCGACGTCGTCGGGCGTGACGAGCTGGGCGTGCTCGATGCTGCCGTACGCGCCGGTGGCTGTGAACGCGGCCAGCGCGTGGCCGACCGCGGCGTCGCCGATGGCGTGCACCGCCACATTCAGCCCGCCCTCGGTCGCCCGGTGCAGCAGGATCTCGAGCTCGTCCGGTGGGACGGCCTGCACGCCGCGCGGGTGCGCGGGGTCGCCCGGCACGGGGTAGGGGGCGCGGCAGTGGGCGGTTCGGGTGTTGAGAGCGCCGTCGGTGATGACCTTCAGCGGCCCCATGGTCACCAGGCCGCGGGAGCCCAGCACCGTCATCCCCGCGCGCAGGTCCCGGTCGACGACGTCTTGCAGGTGGTCGGGGTAGACACCGGTGCGCACCCGCAGCAGGTCAAGACCGCGGTTGATCCGCTCAGGCCAAGCCTGCTCGTTCGGCGCGAACTCGAAGTCGACGACGCCGACGACACCGCGCGCGGCCGCACCCGTCAGGGCCTCGCGGTAGCCGGCACCCGCGGTCGTGCCCGGCAGCGCGGCGAGGCGAGGGAGCGCTTCGAACCAGGGCGTCTCGCGCACGAGGCCGTCGTCCTGGCTCCCCGCGGGCAGGCCGAGCAGGGCGCGCGCCGTGGAGCTGACCCAGCCGCAGTGCACGTCGCCCGAGAGCAGCACCACGGGGGTGCCGGCGGCGACGGCGTCGAGGGCGGCCAGGCTCGGCCGGTCGGCCCAGAGCGCGTCGCGGAAGCCGAAGCCGACGAGGGCGGCCGACCGGTCGCCCGAGGGCTCTGACCCCCGCCGTCGCGCGAGCGCGGCGGTGACCAGGTCGAGCACCTCGGCGGCGCTGGCGGCCCCGGAGAGGTTGAGCCGGCCGAAGGTGGCGGCCCACTGCCCCATGTGGACGTGGTTGTCCCACAGGCCCGGGACGGCCCAGCGGCCCTCGGCTTCGAGCACCTCCTCGCCGGCCGCGCGCGCGAGATGCGGCCCGACGGCGGTGATCACGCCGTCGGTGATCCGTACGTCGGCGGGCGCGCCCGCGCCGCCCGATCCGAGCCCGCCCGGGCGCGCCGGTACGAGCCGGGCCTGACGCACCAGGACGGAGGCGACCAGGTCGTCGCTCACCGCGCGCTCGGCTAGAGGTAGCGGACGGGGTCGAAGGAGGTGAGCGGGATGATCCGCACGCGGGGCAGGACGGCGTTGAACGCGCCCAGGTCGTCCTCCAGGTCGAAGACCTGCAGGCCACGGTCGGCCAGGTGCGCGAGCTCGGAGTTGAGGAACTCACGGAAGCACAGCACCCCCACGCGGCGCCCACTCTCGAGGAGGCGCTCGACCTGCGGGATGTAGTCGCCGTCGTGCGAGGCGAGCAGCACGTCGCCGTGGCCCTGCGCGAGGATCGCCTCCATCGTGCGCTGGATGCCGATGTCGACGACCTTCTCGGTGCCGGTGCCTGCCAGGGGGATCGGCCGGTAGTCCATCGCCAGCAGCGCCTGCACGAAGCTCATCGGCATCTGCCCGCTGGTGGCGTTGAGGAAGAACAGCCCGCGGGCCGGGTCCTGCCAGACCTCTTCCGTGAAGCTGAGGATCCGATCCCACCTGGGTCGCTCCGTGGGCTCGGGACGGCGGCCCAGCACGCTCATGCCGAGGGTGGCGTCGATGTTCTCTCCGTCGACGAGGAGGTATGTGGTGCGGGATTCGGACATGGGGCAATCGTAGACGTGCCCACCCCCACGGCGGTGGCACGACGGCGCGGTTCCGACGACGCGCGCGCCGGACCTGTCAGGCGACGCTGGTCGTGGTCGTCACCAGCTGGTCGACCTGGCCGGCCGCGAGGACGTGCTGGACGACGAGCGCCGCGGCGCCGAGCACCCCCGCACGCCCCGCCGTGCCCGCCCCGACGATCCTCAGGTGCTGCGTGGCCAGGGGCAGGGACCGGGTGTAGACGACCTCGCGGATGCCGGCGAGGAGGTGCTCGCCGGCATCGGCCACGATGCCGCCGATGACGATGACCGAGGGGTTGAGGAGGTTCACGCAGGCGGCCAGGACCCGGCCCACCGACCGCCCTGCCTCGCGGATGGCCAGGGCGGCGTCGGTGTTCCCGGATCGCAGGAGCTCCACCAGCGCGGTGTTGGTGGAGACGTCGTACCCCTTGGCGCGCAGAGTGGACGCCACGGCCCGGCCACTGGCGACCGCCTCCAGGCAGCCGACGTTGCCGCACCGGCACGTGATGTCCGGACCGCCGGGGACGGCGATGTGCCCCAGGTCGCCGGCGGCGCCCTGGGCGCCGCGCTGCAGCTCGCCGTGGCTGATGATGCCCGCCCCGATGCCGGTGGCGATCTTGACGAAGAGCAGGTCGTCGACCGTCGGCCACACGGCGGCGTGCTCGCCGAGCGCCATGATGTTGACGTCGTTGTCCACGAGGATCGGCGTGCCGAGGGCTCGACCCATGAACCCGGCCACGTCGAAGCCGTCCCAGCCGGGCATGAGCGGAGGGCTGACGGGGTGGCCCGTGCTGTGCTCGACGGGGCCGGGCAGCCCGACCCCCGCGCCGGCGAGGTCCGCGGTCGACCGGCCGGTCCGCTCGAGGAGCGCCTGGAACTGTGTGAGCACGGCGTTCAGCACGGCGACGGGCCCGTCCGCCACGGCGAGGTCGAGGGCCTCCTCCGCGAGCACGGTGGCAGCGAGGTCCGTCACCGCGACGCGCGTCCGGCTGACCCCGATGTCGGCGGCGAGGACCAGGCGTGCTTCTGGTCGGAACGCGAACGTCGCGGGCGGACGGCCCCCCGTGGAGGCGGCCTCACCGGTCGGGGCGACCAGCCCGGTGGCCAGCAGCTCGTCGACCCGGGCGGCCACGGTCGAGCGCGCCAGCCCCGTCACCGCCGCCAGGTCGGCGCGGGTGCGGGGCGCGCCGTCGCGCAGGAGCTGGAAGATCGCTCCTGCCGCGTTCGGTCGGGGCTCGGTGTCGCCGCGCCCGTTCTCGGCCGCCAGCGCGCGGGGGCCGACCGGGAACGACGTTCGGCTTGCCATGGGAGGAGTTAAGCACGGCCCCTTCTCCATGTCTGCCTCGCGAAACCGAGTCGATGAGTCGGTAACTTTTGCTTGACGGCCGACAGAAGTGCTGACTAGGTTGGCGGCCATGGTCACCGAAGACCGCACCGCCGCGCCGCTGCTGCAGATGCAGGGCATCGTCAAGGAGTTTCCGGGCGCCCGAGCGCTGGACGGGGTCGACCTCGACGTCCGGGCCGGCGAGGTGCACTGCCTGCTCGGTCAGAACGGGGCCGGCAAGTCCACCCTCATCAAGATCTTGTCCGGAGCCCACCAGCCGGACGCCGGGGAGATCCGGTGGCACGGCGCCCAGGTCACCATCCCGACCCCCGTCGCCGCCCTGCACCTCGGGGTGGCGACGATGTACCAGGAGCTTGACGTCGTCGACGGCCTGAGCGTCGCGGAGAACATCTACCTCGGTCACGAGCTGTCCTCCGGAGGCCTGCTGCGCCGCCGCGAGGCGCATGCGCGCACCCGTGACCTCCTGCGCCGGCTCGGGCACACGGAGATCCCACCCGGCCGGGAGGTCGGGCGGCTGTCCGCCGCGGGCAAGCAGGTGGTCTCCATGGCGCGGGCGCTGTCCCACGACGCCAAGGTCATCATCATGGACGAGCCCTCGGCGGTCCTCGACCCCGAGGAGGTCGCCAACCTCTTCCGGGTGGTGCGCTCCGTCGTCGCGGAGGGCGTGGCCGTCATCTACATCTCCCACAGGCTCGAGGAGATCCGGCAGATCGGGGACCGGATCACCGTGCTCAAGGACGGCAAGACCGTCGCCGCCGGTCTCGACGTCACCGCCACGCCCACCGCCGAGCTCATCAAGATGATGACCGGCCGCAGCGTCGACACCGGGCTCGGCCGCCGCGACCTGGACCACTCGGCCTCCGAGCCGGTCCTGGAGGTCGAGGGACTCAGCGTCGCCGGCGAGTTCCGCGAGGTCTCCTTCACCGTCCGCGCCGGCGAGATCGTCGGCCTCGCCGGCCTCGTGGGGGCCGGACGATCGGAGATTCTCGAGACCGTCTACGGGGCGCGCCGCGCCAGCAGCGGCACCGTTAAGGTCAACGGCAGGCTCGTGCGCCCCGGGTCGGTGCCCGCCGCCGTCGGCGTCGGGATCGGGCTGGCACCGGAGGAGCGCAAGAGCCAGGGCCTCCTCCTCGACCAGTCGGTCTACCGCAACATCACCCTCTCGACCTTCGCCCGATTCGCCCGGTCGGCGTTCCTCGACGAGGGTGCGGAGCGCCGCGCGGCTCGGGAGCAGGCGAGCGCACTTCACCTGTCCCCGCCCGACGTGGACCGCCCGATGCGCACGCTCTCGGGTGGCAACCAGCAGAAGGCGATGCTCGCCCGCTGGCTCGTGCACGGCTGCTCCGTGCTGCTGCTCGACGAGCCGACCCGGGGCGTCGACGTCGGGGCGCGGGCGGAGATCTACGGGCTAATCCACCGGCTCGCCGCGCAGGGCGCCGCCGTGGTCGTGGTCTCCAGCGAGATCGAGGAGGTCCTCGGCCTCGCGGACCAGGTGCTGGTCGTCGCCGACGGCCGGATCGTCCACCAGGGGCCGGCCCGCCAGATCGACGAGCACCGTGTGCTCGACCTTGTCATGGAAGGAGCTCAGCAATGAACGAGCACCACGCCACCGGCACACCCGCCGGGACCCCTGCCGGCGCGCAAGCCACCGAGACCGCCGACCGGGACGCGGTTGGCGGAAGGGACGTCGCCCGGCGCGACCGGCTCGCCAGGCTGGGGTTCGGACGCAACCTCGGCCTGGTCATCGCCTTGGCCCTGCTGTGCGTCGTCGGGGTGGTGACCGCCGGCGAACGCTTCGTGAGCGTCGACAACATCATGACGATCCTGCGGTTCGCCGCCGTCATCGGCGTGCTCAGCGTCGGCATGACGTTCGTGATCACGGGCGGCGGGATCGACCTGTCCATCGGCTCCGTCATGGGGCTGGCGACCGTGTGGGCCACCACCCTGGCCACGCAGACCATCGCCGCCGACACCCACTGGGTGGTGATGGTCTTCACCGCGCTGGCCGTCGGCACGGTGGCGGGCCTGGTCAACGGGGTGCTCATCGCGTACGGGAAGGTCGTGGCCTTTATCGCCACGCTCGCGATGATGGTCGCCGCCCGCGGCCTGGCGGAGATCATCGCGAACAAGAGGACCCAGATCGTCACCGTGAAGCCGTTCCTGGACTTCTTCCGCGCCGACCTCCTCGGCATCCCGGTGCTGGTGTGGATCTTCGCGGTGGTGGCCGTCGCCGGGTGGGTGCTGCTCAACCGCACCACGTTCGGCCGGCGGACCATCGCCGTCGGCGGCAACCCGGAGGCCGCCCGGCTGGCCGGCATCAAGGTCCAGCGCCACACCATGTACCTGTACGCCCTCGCCGGGCTGACCGCCGGGATCGGTGCCGTCATGATGGTGGCCCGCACCACGGCGGGGTCCTCCACGAACGGCCAGCTCTATGAGCTGGACGCGATCGCCGCGGTCGTCGTCGGCGGCACCCTCCTGCTGGGCGGACGCGGCACCATCGTCGGCACCGTCTTCGGCGTGCTGATCTTCGCCACGCTGACCAACGTGTTCACCCAGAACGACCTGTCCATCTCCGCCCAGTCCGTGGCCAAGGGCGCGATCATCGTCGCCGCCGTCATGCTCCAGCAGCGCTTCGCCGCCCGCTCCCGGGCCACCTGACCACCTCTGGCCCGCCGCGCCGCGCCCCCGTGGGGCCGCGTCGCACCCGCACCACTGCTCCCGTCCGACCTACTACCCGACCCACCCGACCACAGTCACCACGGTCCCGCTCAAGGAGGAGTCTCATGTCCGTCACGACCGGCCGCCGCCTTCTCACCACCCTCGCGCTGGCAGCCTCGGCCGCCCTCGTCGCCGGGTGCACCTCGAACGAACCCGCCCAGCAGAACGAGTCCGCGACCGGCAACGGCAGCGGCAGTGCCGCCCCCGCGGGGGCCAACGACGAGCCGGGCGACACCGTCACCATCGGCTTCTCCGCCCCCGCCAGCGACCACGGCTGGATGGGCGCAATCACCTCCGCCGCCCAGGCCGAGGCGAAGAAGTACGAGGACATCGACCTCCGCGTCGCCGAGGGCACCAACGACGTGAATCTGCAGATCAGCCAGATCGAGCAGTTCATCAACGACGGCGTCGACGCCATCGTGCTGCTGCCGTTCGACGGCGCCGCCCTCACCGAGGTGGCCACTCAGGCCATGGAGGCCGGCATCACGGTGATCAACGTGGACCGGGAGTTCTCCAGCCCGTTCGCCGCCCGCACCACCGTCCTCGGCGACAACTACGGCATGGGCGTCAGCGCCGGCACGTACATCTGCGAGGAGCTCGGTGACAAGCCCGACGCCGTCGTCGCCGAGATCGCCGGGATCGACAACCTGCCCCTGACCCAGGACCGCAGCAAGGGCTTCGCCGACGCGCTCGGTGACTGCGGCCTGGAGGTCTCCAACCGGGTGGCCGCGGACTTCACCGTCCAGGGCGGCGAGGCCGCCGCGGCCAACCTGCTCCAGGCGGCCCCGAAGATCGACGCCATCTGGAACCACGACGACGACCAGGGCGTCGGCGTGCTCGCGGCCATCGACAACGCAGGCCGCGAGGAGTTCTTCCTGGTCGGCGGTGCCGGCTCGGCCAACGTGATGCGCGAGATCCAGTCCGGCGACTCGGTCGTCAAGGCCACCGTCATCTACCCCGCCACCCAGGCGGCCGACGGCATCCGGCTGGCCCGCCTGCTCGTGCAGGGCAAGGCCATGTCCGACCTGGTCGAGGTGGAGGTGCCGCGCACCGTCCAGCTCCACGCCCCGGTGGTCACCGCCGACAACGTCGAGCAGTACATCGACACCGCGTTCGAGTCCTGACGATGCCGGCCCGGCCCGGGCCACCAGCGGTGCCCGGGCGGGGGGACCGGCGCGCGTTGCCGGAGAGGGAGACAGACACCGTGAGTGAAGCAGCACGCCGCCCGTTGCGGGTGGCGATGGTGGGGTACGCCTTCATGGGGCGGGCGCACTCCCAGGCCTGGCGGGTGGGGCCACGGTTCTTCGACCTGCCCCGTGACCCCGTCATGCAGGTCCTCGTCGGCCGGTCGCCGGAGCGTGCCGCCCAGGCCGCCCGGAAGCTCGGCTGGGCGGAGGTGGAGAGCGACTGGCGCCGCGTCGTCGAGCGCGATGACATCGACCTGGTCGACATCTGCACGCCCGGCGACACCCACGCGGAGATCGCCACCGCCGCGCTCGCGGCGGGAAAGCACGTCCTGGTCGAGAAGCCGATGGCGAACACCCTCGCCGAGGCCGAGACCATGGCCGCCGCCGCGCGCGCGGCAGCCGCCCGGGGCGCGCTGTCGATGGTGGGGTTCAGCTACCGCCGCGTGCCCGCGCTCGCGCTCGCCCGGGACCTGGTCGCCGAGGGACGTATCGGCGAAGTGCGCCAGGTGCGCGCCCAGTACCTGCAGGACTGGCTGGCCGACCCCGAGGCCCCGTTGTCCTGGCGCCTGGACAAGACCAAGGCGGGCTCGGGCGCGCTGGGGGACATCGGTGCCCACATCGTCGACCTGACGCACTTCATCACCGGGCAGCGGGTTGTGGGCGTCTCCGCCATGCTCGACACGTTCGTCGCCGAGCGGCCCGTGGCAACGAGCACGGGCGCGCTGCGCGGCACCGGCGGCGCCGACCGCGGCCCGGTCACGGTCGACGACTCCGCCGTCTTCCTGGCCCGGCTCTCCTCCGGGGCGCCCGCCACGTTCGAGGCCACCCGGTTCGCCTGGGGCCGCAAGAACGCCATCAGGATCGAGGTCAGCGGCACCGCCGGTGCGATCGCGTTCGACTTCGAGGACATGAACGTCCTGAGCTTCTTCGACGCCGCCGAGGATGCCCGCACCGCCGGGTTCCGGCGCATCCTGGTCACCGAGCCGGACCACCCCTACATGGCGGCCTGGTGGCCCGCCGGGCACGGGCTCGGCTACGAGCACACCTTCGTCCACCAAGTGGTCGACCTGGTCGAGGCCGTGGCCGCCGGGGAACAGCCCACGCCGTCCTTCGACGACGGCCTCGCCGTCCAGCGGGTCCTCGACGCCGTCGAGCGGTCCGCGGCGAGCCACAGCACATTCACACCCGTGGACGACGGCGAAGCTCGCGCGGGCGCCACCGCGCCGCCCGTCGCGTCCCTCTCGAGCGAAGGAGCCTGACATGGCACGACCCGTCACGTTGTTCACCGGGCAGTGGGCGGACCTGCCGTTCGAGGAGGTGGCCCGGCTCGCCGCCGGCTGGGGCTATGACGGCCTCGAGATCGCCTGCTGGGGCGACCACCTCGACCCCTGGCGCGGCGCCGAGGACGACGCCTACATCCAGTCGCGGCTGGACGTGCTCGAGAGGTACGGGCTGAAGGTCTACGCCATCTCCAACCATCTCAAGGGCCAGGCGGTGTGCGACGACCCGATCGACGAACGCCACCGCGACATCCTGTCGGACCGGGTGTGGGGCGATGGCGAGCCCGAGGGGGTGCGGCAGCGCGCCGCCGAGGAGATGAAGATGACGGCTCGCACCGCCGCCCGGCTCGGTGTGAAGACGGTCGTCGGCTTCACCGGGTCTTCGATCTGGAAGTACGTGGCCATGTTTCCGCCCGCCAAGGCGGAGTGGGTGGACGCGGGCTACCAGGACTTCGCCGACCGGTGGAACCCGATCCTCGACGTCTTCGACGAGGTCGGCGTCCGGTTCGCCCACGAGGTCCACCCCTCCGAGATCGCCTACGACTACTGGACGACCGTGCGCACGCTCGAGGCGATCGGCCACCGGGAGGCCTTCGGCCTGAACTGGGACCCCAGCCACTTCGTCTGGCAGGACCTGGACCCGGTCGGCTTCATGTGGGACTTCAAGGACCGGATCTACCACGTCGACTGCAAGGACGCGAAGCGGCGGGTGGGCAACGGGCGCAACGGTCGGCTCGGCTCGCACCTGCCGTGGGGCGACCCGCGCCGTGGCTGGGACTTCGTCTCGACCGGGCGGGGGGACGTCCCGTGGGAGGACGCCTTCCGGATGCTCAACACCATCGGCTACGGCGGGCCCATCTCCGTGGAGTGGGAGGACGCGGGGATGAATCGGCTCGAGGGCGCCCCCGCGGCCCTGGAGTTCGTCCGAAGCCTGGCGTTCGAGAAGCCGGAGGCGTCGTTCGACGCCGCCTTCGCCGCCCGCTGAGCGTCGGCGCCTTCACGGCCCGCTGAGCGTCGGCGCCAAAGACGAGCCCCGGCCGCGGTCCTGAGACCGGGGCCGGGGCCGTCGTGGTGGGGCGTCAGTACGCCGTCTTGTCCTCGTCCGCCGTCATGTCTGCCGAGCCCTCGTCGGTGCCGGTCGCGGTCGCACCGGCCGCGGTGGCGCCGATCTGCTGCGGGGCCGGGCTGCCGCCCTTGAGCGCCGCGAGCCGCGCCTCCACCTCCGCGTTGCGGCCGTAGTCCTCCAGCTCGGCGAACTGGTCCTCGATGGAGCTGCCCTGCAGCTCGGCCTGGCCGGCCACGTAGGCCTCCTCGCGGCGGACTTGCTCCTCGAACCGGGAGATCTCGCTCGTGGGGTCGAGGATGTTGATCGAGGCGATGGCGCCCTGGACGGTCTTCTGCGCGTGCGCGGTCTTGGAGCGTGCGACCAGCTGGTCACGGCGCGACTTCAGCTCGTCCAGCTTGACCCGCATCTGCTGCAGACCCTCCTTGAGCTTGTCGACCACCTCGTTCTGCGAGGAGATCATCGGCTCGACGGCTCGGGCCTCGTTCTCGGCGGAGATCTGCTTGCCGATGGCCACCTTCGCCAGGGTGTCGAAGCGAGCAGCCTCGGCCTCGTCGCCGCGCGCGCGCACGTCCTCGGCCTTCTGCGCCGCGGCGAGGGCCTTCTGCCCCCAGTCCCGGGCGTCGGCGATGTCGGCGGCGTGGTCCTGCTCGGCCAGGCGCAGGTTGCCGATCGTCACGGCGACGGCGTCCTCGGCCTCGGCGATCGAGGAGGTGTAGTCCCGGACGAGCTGGTCGAGCATCTTCTGGGGGTCCTCGGCCCGGTCGATGAGCGCGTTGATGTTGGCCTTGGTGAGCTGGGCGATGCGGCCCAGGATGCTCTGCTTCTCTGCCATGGTGGTGCCCTTCTTGGTTGGGGTCGAGATCGTCAGGTCGTGAGTCGTGCCGCGCCGTGAGCGGCGGAACCGGGAGAGGATCAGAAGCCTCCACCTCCGCCGCTGCCGCCGAAGCCGCCGCCCCCGAAGCCACCGCCGCCGCCTCCGCCGCCGAAGCCGCCACCGCCGCCCCAGCCGCCGCCACCGCCCCAGCCGCCTCCGCCGCCGAAGAGGATGCCGCCGAGGATGAGGGAGCCGACGTCCATGCCGCCGCGCCGGCCACCGCCGAACCCGCCGCCGAAGCCGCTGTAGTCGTCGAACCGGTTGGCGTCCCGCTCGGCGAGCTGCTGCGCGCTGGCGGCCATCTGCTCCGCCTGCGTCACCCTCTGCAGCGCGGTCGCGGGGTCGGAGGTGGACAGGTGGTTGGCCTCCTGGGCGAGGCGGGCCGCCTCGGACAGACGGGTGCGCGCCTCGGAGCCGACCGAGCCGCGGCGGGTGGCGATGTAGTCGGACACGGCCCGGATCTGGGAGTTCACCCGACCCAGCCGGTCGCCGAGCTGGGCGACCGCGCGACGGTTGTTCTCGTCGGCCGCACGGGCGGGCGCGAGCGCGGCGTCGATCGCCGCCTCGGCGGCCGCGAGCCGCTGCAGCGCGGCCAGCGGGTCCCCACCTCCCCGGGCCTCGTTGCCCTGCGCGATCGCGGCCTCGGCCTCCTTGCGCCGGGCGACGACCACCGGGTCCCGGGGTGCGAGCCGGTTGGCGTCGCGCACGTCGGAGGTGATCGACACCAGTGCGGCGTCCAGGCGCGTGCCGGCCTCGGCCAGGGCCGCACCGGCGCCGTGGACGTTCTTCAGGAGGGTGTCGGCCTGACCAATGGCCTGCTCGGCCACCCGGGCGTGGGTCACCGCCGTCGGGCGGTCCCCGTCGGCGAGCTTGGCGCGGCCGTCCGCCACGGACTGCCGGGCGGAGACCAGCAGCGCCTTGGCCTGGTCGGGGTTGCCGGACACGGACGCCAGGGCGGCGACGGGATAGCGGTTGGCCAGCTGGGCGAGCTCGACGCGGGCGCTCTCGATCTCCCGGGCGACTTCCCCGGCCCGCTGCTCGAGCTCGTCGAGGATCTGCGGCGCGCGGGCCTGCATGTTGCGCAGCTTGGCGAACTGCTCGGCCTGGGCGCTGAGCGTCTGGTCGATCTCCTCGGTCAGCTGGAGAATCTCGGCGTACATCTGCCGCTGCTGCGGCTCGGTCTCCGGGACGTCGTCGTCGAGCAGCTGGCGCACGTGGAAGGCCCGCTGCGCCTTGACCTTGGCCTGGTCGAGCGCGGCGGAGAACTGGTCGGTGGCCTGCAGCCCGAACTGCGCCTTGGCGAACCCCAGCTCCTCCTCGGAGCTGCGGACGGCGTCGTCGGCCCCCACAAGGGCGGTGCCCGCCCGCTTCGCCAGCTCGGGCGTGGGCAGGGTCAGCGGGTGGCCGGGCGGCAGGGCACGCCCCGCGGGCCGCTCGCCGTCGTCCTTCTTGCGACGGAAGACCAGGAAGGCGCCGACGGCGAGGATCGCGACGACCCCGATGAGCAGCACCGTCCCGAAGGACCCGCCACCACCCCCGCCGCCGTCGCCGGAGGGGCTGCCGCCGGTCGCGAGCTCGCCCACGCCCGTGACGAACGTGGTGGCGGCGCCGGCCCAGTCACCGTCGCCGAGAAGCGGTGCGACCTGGTTGTCGGTGAAGTCCTGCAGCTCCTGCTGGCCGACCGGGGAGGCGCTGTGTCGGCCGAGCCCGTACTGACTGACGTCCACGCCGACGGCGAGGAGGATGTTGTTCGGGCCCAGCCCGGACGCCTCGGCCGTGTCCGCGGCCCACTGCTCGTTGGTCTCCCCCGAGAAGTCGTCGACGAAGGTGACGTAGACCAGCTGGCCGGTGGTGTCCTGGACCTCCTCGACGACCTGCTGGATCTCCGCCGCGTCGCCGCTCCCCAGCACTCCCGCGGTGTCCGTCACCTGCTCGGTCAGCTGCTGAGGCGGCTCGGCGGCGGCCGGGCCGGCCACGGCGAGCGCGGGAACGGTGATCAGGGCGGCGGCGCCCAGGGCCTTGAGGACGGTGACGGGTCTCACGAGGCGATCCTCGCGGTCCGGCGTGACCGGCGCAACGGTGAAAGCCCAACGTTCGCGGAGGGAGGAGAACGGGAACTGCCAGGTCACGCCGGTGCGTGCGCCGCCGGCCGACGACCCTCGCGGACGTGACCGGCGGTGACCTACCGTGTGCGGATGCGTACGTCCCTCCCGGTTCTGACCGTGATCCAGCACGACCCCGACGTCCCGCTCGGCCGTTTCGCGGCCTGGCTCGAGGGTGCTGTCGAGGTCCGGGTGGTGCGCGCATGGCTGGAGCCGCTGCCTGCTGCCAGCGGTCTCGGTGACGGGCTGCTGGTGCTGGGGGGCCGGACCAACGCCTACGACGACGAGCGCTCACCCTGGATCGCCGGCACCCGGGCCTTGCTCGCCGACGCCGTCGCCCGGGCCGTGCCGGTCCTCGGCATCTGCCTGGGGCACCAGATGCTCGCGGCGGCGCTGGGCGGCCGGGTGGAGGTCGGTGCGCCTCCCGGGCGCGAGGCCGGCCTGGTCCGTGTGATGTGGCGGCCGGAGGCCCGGGTGGACCCGGTGCTGGGTGCCGCCGTGCGGGTGGGCGAGGAGCTCGCCGACGGCGGCGACGTCCCCGCCCTGGCCGACCACGGTGGTGTGCTGCAGCCGAGCATGCACGCCGACGCGGTGGTCGAGCTGCCGCCCGGTGCGCAGTGGCTCGCGTTCTCCGCGATGTACCCGTTCCAGGCGATCCGGGTCGGCTCCGCCCTCGGTGTGCAGTTCCACCCCGAGGCCGACCCCGAGCAGCTGGGCCGGTGGGCGGCCCGCCACGGGGACGACGCCGAGGTGGTCGCGGCAGCGGCGCGCGCCCACGACGCCGAGGTGGTCGCCGTCGGCCGTGCCCTCGCCCAGGCCTTCGCCGCCCAGGTGCGGCAGGCCGCCGACGAGCACGGCGCGCACGGCAGCGTCGCCTGAGGGGTTCGCGGCCTGCACTGCCCGGGTCCACCCGGGACGGTGCGGCCGGCGGTCAGGCCCGGGTGAGGTCCTCGGCGTCGATGATCGTGTAGGCGTAGCCCTGCTCGGCCAGGAACCGCTGCCGGTGCGCGGCGAACTCCTGGTCGACGGTGTCACGGGCGACGACGGCGTAGAAGTGCGCCGTCTTTCCGTCTGCCTTGGGTCGCATGAGCCGGCCCAGGCGCTGCGCCTCCTCCTGGCGGGAGCCGAACGAGCCGGACACCTGCACGGCCACCGACGCCTCGGGCAGATCGATGGAGAAGTTGGCGACCTTGGAGACCACCAGCTTCGAGACCTCCCCGCGGCGGAACGCGTCGAAGAGCCGCTGCCGCTCGGTCACCGACGTCTGCCCGGTGATGAGCGGGGCGCCCAGGTCCTCGGCGAGCTCCTCGAGCTGGTCGAGGTACTGCCCGATCACCAGGGTCTGCTCGCCGTCGTGCTTGGCGAGGATCTGCTCGACCACCCGCACCTTGCCCGACGCGCTCGCGGCCAGCCGGTACTTCTCCTCCGGCTCGGCGGTGGCGTAGACCAGGCGGTCCCGGTCCGGCAGGGTCAGGCGGACCTCGATGCACTCGGCCGGGGCGATGTAGCCCTGGGCCTCGATGTCCTTCCAGGGGGCGTCGTAGCGCTTGGGGCCGATGAGGGAGAAGACCTCGTCCTCGCGGCCGTCCTCGCGTACCAGCGTGGCCGTCAGGCCCAGACGACGGCGGGCCTGCAGGTCCGCCGTCATCCGGAAGATGGGCGCGGGGAGCAGGTGCACCTCGTCATAGAGGATCAGCCCCCAGTCGTGGGCGTCGAGCAGCTCGAGGTGGGTGTAGACGCCCTTCCGCTTGGTGGTGAGCACCTGATAGGTGGCGATGGTGACCGGCCGGACGTCCTTGCGCGCGCCGGAGTACTCGCCGATCTCGTCCTCGGTCAGGCTGGTGCGGCGGAGCAGCTCCTCGCGCCACTGCCGCGCGGAGACGGTGTTGGTCACGAGGATGAGGGTGGTGGTCTTGGACCGGGCCATCGCCCCGGCGCCGACGATGGTCTTGCCCGCCCCGCAGGGCAGCACGACGACGCCGGAGCCGCCGTGCCAGAAGGTGTCGACGGCCTCCTCCTGGTAGGGCCGCAGGTGCCAGCCGTCCTGGTCGAGGTCGATGGCGTGCGCCTCACCGTCGACGTAGCCCGCCAGATCCTCCGCGGGCCAGCCGAGCTTGACGAGCACCTGCTTGAGGTGGCCGCGCTCGGAGGGGTGGACCACGACGTTCTCGGTGTCGATGCGCTCACCCAGCAGCCCCTTGACCCGCTTCGCGCGCAGCACCTCCTCCAGGACGGGGGTGTCCAGGGCGTGCAGGACCAGCCCGTGGGTGGGGTGCTGGACCAGCTGCAGGCGCCCGTAGCGGTCCATGGTCTCGGCGACGTCGACCAGCAGGGAGTGCGGGACGGGGTAACGGGAGAAGTCGATGAGGGCGGAGACCACCTGCTCGGCGTCGTGCCCGGCGGCCCGGGCGTTCCACAGGCCGAGCGGTGTAAGGCGGTAGGTGTGCACGTGCTCGGGGGCGCGCTCGAGCTCCGCGAACGGGGCGATGGCGCGGCGGGCCTCGATGGCGCGGGGGTGGTCGACCTCGAGGAGCAGGGACTTGTCGGACTGGACGATCAGGGGGCCGTCGGGCATCTGGCCATTGTCACCCGCCGGGGGGCGGGCGGCGTGCGGTGGTGGTCACACCTTCCGCTCGGGAGCCTCGTGAGCTCCGAGGGCCCCGCGAGCATCGAGAGCCGATCGCAGCCGGGCGGCGAACGCGGCCGCCTCGGCGTCGTCGGCGTACTTCGTGCGGGGCCAGAAGAACCCGCGCAGGCCGTCGCCCTTGGTGCGCGGGACGACGTGGGCGTGCAAGTGCGGCACGCTCTGGCTGACTATGTTGTTCACAGCCACGAAGGACCCCTGCGCGCCGAGGGCTGCGGGCATCGCCGCGGCGAGTGCCTGGGCGCTGGTCATGAACGGGACGGCCAGGTCCGGCGGCAGGTCGGGCAGCGTGGCGACGTGGCGGCGGGGTACCAGGAGGGTGTGGCCCTTGAAGACGGGCCGGATGTCGAGGAACGCCACGGTGTGCTCGGTCTGGAGGACCACGTGCGCGGTGGTCTCGCCCGCGACGATCCGGCAGAAGGCGCACGCGGCGCCGGTGGGGCTCACTCGAGGAGCCCGGGGTCGTCGGGCACGTCGACCGCGTGCTGCTGGAGCAGCTCCAGGGGCACGACCTCCAGCGCCCGCTCGTGGGTGCACGCGAGCACGACCGGCGCGGCGCAGCTGTCCTCGTAGGCCTGGAGCCACCGCACCGCCACCACGCACCACCGGTCGCCGGGGTGCAGGCCGGGGAAGAGCCACTCCGGCCGCGGGGTGACGAGGTCGTTGCCGTTGAGGCCCTGGTGCTCGAGGAACTCCGCGGTCATCACGGCGCAGATGCTGTGGTTGCCCAGGTCGCCCTCGTCGGCGCTGCACCGGCCGGTCCGGTAGTAACCGGTCACCGGGTCCGTGCCGCACTCACCCAGCTCGCCGCCGAGGACGTTGCGCTCCGCCATGGCGCGATCATCCCGGGTGGTGGGCGGGCTCGCGAGGTGTGCCACCCTGGCGGTGACCGGGCGAAGGGGCGGGGATGAAAAAGGTAGCCACGCGGGCGGCGGTGCCGGCGTTCGAGGTGATGACGATCCTGGACCGGGTGGCGCAGCTGCGTGCCGCCGGCCGGGACGTGATCTCCTTGTGCGCGGGCGAGCCGTCGGGTGGGGCGCCCGACGCCGTCCACCGCCTTGCTGCCCAGGCGCACACCGCCCGCCTGGACCTGGGCTACACCAGCGCCCTTGGCATCCGGCCGCTGCGCGAGGCGCTCGCCGCGCACTACCGCTCCTGGTACGGGCTGGACGTCGCACCCGAGCAGGTGGCGGTCACGACCGGCTCGTCCGGTGCCTTCGTGCTCAGCTTCCTCGCCGCCTTCGACGCCGGGGACCGGGTGGCGCTGGCCCGGCCGGGCTACCCCGCCTACCGCAACATCCTGCGGGCGCTGGGCTGCGTGGTGGTCGAGGTGGACGCCGGCCCGGCGGACCGGTTCCAGCCCACACCGGCGGTCCTGGACGCGGTCGTGGCCGCGTCCGGCCCGCTCGACGGGCTGGTCCTCGCCTCGCCCGCCAACCCCACCGGCACCATGGTCAGCCGGGCCGAGCTGGCCGGCCTGACCGCCTGGTGCTCACGCAACGGTGTGCGGCTGGTCAGCGACGAGATCTATCACGGCATCACCTACCCGGCCGACCCCGCCGCGGCCGACGCCCGCGGCGTCTGCGCCTGGGAGCTCGACCGGAGCGCGCTCGTCGTGTCCTCCTTCTCCAAGTACTGGGGGATGACGGGATGGCGGCTCGGCTGGGCCCTCATGCCCGAGGACCTCGCCACGTCGATCGACGCGCTCGCGGGCAACGTCGCCCTCTGCCCGCCGGCGCCGGCCCAGCTCGCCGCCGTCGGCGCCTTCACCCCGGACGCGTACGCGCAGGCCGAGGCCCGCGTGGCCGAGTTCGCCCGGACCCGCGAGGTGCTGCTCGGGCAGGTCGACCGGCTCGGCTGGGGCCCGGTCGCCCCCGCGGACGGCGCGTTCTACCTCTACGGCGACCTCGGCGACCGCCTGGGCCCGTTCGCCGACTCGGCGGCCTGGTGCCGGGCCCTGCTGGAGGAGCAGGGTGTCGCCGTCGTGCCGGGTGGGGACTTCGACGCCGTGGGCGGCGGGCGCTACGTCCGGCTCTCCTTCGCGGCCGGTGCGGAGGCGGTGACCGCGGCCGTGGACCGGATCGTCGCGTTCCAAGAGGCGCACGGCTGACCTTCGCGCCCGCGGCGCCCCTCTCCGTGCTCCTCACGCCGCCGCCGGGAACGGCCTCCCGAAGAGCTCCTGCGTGCGGCGACCCTCGGCCCAGCCCGGGTCCCACGGCCACTGCCCCGCGTGGTTGCTCCACACCACCTGCAGCCCGTTCACCTGTCGCGCCCCGCGCAGCCCGTAGATCTCCTGCGCCATGGCGAGCCGGCGCGGGTTGTTGACCCGCAGCACCTGGTAGCGGTGGCTGCTGAAGCTGGTGATGACGTCCCCGGCCCGGTACCGGTGCCCCTCGCGCACGTGGGTGGCAAGCTCGTCGAGCAGCGGCTGGGCGTCTGGCCCGTCCAGCCCGCTCATCACCAGCTCGGGATGGTCGTGGAACCGGGTCAGCCCGACGGTGTAGCTGAACGGTGGGCTGTTCGGCCCGCGCTCGACGCCACACACGGCCCACCCCACCGCCTGGATGGTGTCCAGGAACCACTTGCGGATGTCCTCGTCGGACCACCCGTCGCACTTCCAGCACATATCGACCTCCTCGTCGTCTGGCTCTTGGGGTCGACGTTAGGAGCGGCCACCCACACGCCCCGGGTGCGCCGGGTGGCCCTGTGCACAAGGCGCCGTGGCAGCACGTGAACGAGTGCCTCCCGGGCTGCGGCACGGCCACACGCGGCGGTCGGCCAGCCGCTAGGCGCCCGGCGCGGCCGCGACGGCGGAGATGCGGTGGATCGCGACGGTCATCTCGGTCTCGCGCTCCACGTCGGTCACGCGGACCCGGCCGCCGTCCACGTGCACGGGCCGGACCCGCCGCCGCTCCGGGCGACCGGTGGCACCGACGAGCACGATCTCCACCATCGCGCCGGCGGCCGCGGCCTCACGCAGCACCGCCAGGGCGTGGACGGGGTCGGTCGCGGCCGGGGCCGCCTCGCCGCCCCGGGCGGCATCCCGGCGGATCCGCTCCTCACCCGTGCGCATCCGGGACGTGACGGCCACCAAGTCCGCCTCGTCGAGGACGCGGGTGTATGTGCTGGTGGCCGCGCCGGGGAAGGTGGGCAGCCCCCGGGCACCGCCGCGCCGGCCGCGGCTGCGGGCCCGGGCGAGGCGGCCCGGGGAGCCGGCGGGCACCGTCGTCCCGGAGGTAAGGGACCTGCCGAGGCCGCTGAGCACCACGGCCCCGTCCGGTCCTTCGAGGACGGGGGCCAGGCCGGCGTCGTGCAGGGCGTCGAGCACGTCGCCCGGCGGGGCGGGCGAGACCAGGACGGTCGGCGCGATCGTGCGCAGCGCCAGGTCCGCCAGCGCCGGGTTGCCGACCAGCGTGGCCGCGGCCGCAGCGTCCTCGACGCGCAGGTAGGCGGCCGCGGCGCCCACCCGCACCTGCCCGTGCCGGCGGGCGCCGTCGCGGACCAGGTACTCCAGCGGCTGGGGCAGCGGCGTGCGGGAGCGCTCGGCGAGGGCCGCGAGCAGCTCGTCCGCGCCCAGGCCGGCGTCCAGCGCGCGGCGCACGGACTCCGCGGTGAACCGGACGGTTAGGGCGGCGCCGCGGGACTCGGCCTCGGCGCACAGAGACAGCAGGTCGGCCAGGCCGGGTTCTGGCCGGCCGGGCACGACGGCGGTGAGGTCGCCCTGGACGAGCAGGTCGCCCACGGGCTCCGGCAGCGCCCGCTCCAGCGCCCGAGCGACGGCGGCCAGCCCGCCGCCGTCGAGCAGTGTCCGGCCCGGCGCCGTCAGGGCGCCCGCACCGGTCAGGCCGAGCCGGCCGGCCTCGCGCAGGACGGCGCCGACCGTGCTGACCGGTGCCGTGGCGCGCGGCCGGTGCCAGGCGAGCGTCTCGTGGACCTGTGCCGGGGTCGGTCCGGCACCGGCCGGGAGGTCGGCGAGGACCCGCAGGGCCCGGCCGCGCAGCTCCATCGCCCATCCGCGTTCGAGGGTCGGTTCGAGCGCCGCCCGAAGGGTGCCGGGGTCGGACCTGGTGCCGACGAGCCAGGGGGTGCGCGCGGAGCGCAGCCACGCGGCCGCCAGCTGCGCCCACCGCACGGGCAGCGGGTCCTCGAGCCAGTCCAGCGCCGCGCGGGACGGGCCCCAGGCGACCGCCTCGTCGCCGTCCTGCGTGAGCAGCCCGGCCATGGCGGCCAGCTCGGCCACCGCGGCGGCAGCGGCCTCGTCGATCTCGAGCGCCCCGGCGGTGCGGCGCAGCTCGCGCACCCCGATGCCGCCGGTGCGCAGCACGGTGGCGGGGGTGTCGTGCCAGGTCTGCAGGAGCAGCCCGACGAGCCGGACGATCTCCTCCGCCGCTCGGGCGCCCTCCGCCTCGACGACCGTCGCCGGCATGGTCCTCAGGTTCTCCGGTGCCGGGGGCGTCGGCGGCTGGGCGTGGGTGCGGCCGCCCCGGGCGGCGAGCGCGACCTCCCGCGGCAGGACGAGCTGGGTGGGGGAGAGGCGGTGCAGGATGCCCCGTTCAAGGAGCCACGCGGCGCCATCGGGCAGGTGGTCGGCGCCGACTGTGCCGACCGGTGGCCCCCAGGTCAGGGCGTCGAGGACACCGACGGCGGCGGCCGGGGCGTCGCGCAGCGCGGCCTTCAGCGCGGTCGCGGTGGTCGGTGGCGCGGCGGGTGGGGTGCCCAGCTCGGCCAGGGTGGGGCCGAGGCCGGCCGGGTGCGGCCCGAGGGCGTCGACCAGGGCGGGCACGGGCAGGTCGGCGACCAGCAGGGCGAGGTCGGTGAGCCGGCGGTGTGCTGGTGCCGCGTCGAGCCCGACGGCCCTGGTCAGGGCCACCGCCGTCGGACGGCGCAGCGGGGCCAGCGCCACCGCGGCCTCGGCGACCACGAGCTCGGCGGCGTCGAGACCCGTCAGGGCCCGCTCGACGCTCGGCCGGGTGCCCGCGCGGGCGGCGAGCGCGGTGAGGGACGAGGGGGCCGGGACGGCGAGGTCGGGGCGCGCGCGGAGCAGTGCGGCCAGCCCGGCATCGTCGCGCCGGGCCAGCGCCGTGCCGAGCGTCGCTCCCGTCGCGGTCGCCGCCCGGGGCGTCGTCGAGGAAGCCATCCGCACCACACTACGGCCGACGGCGGCACCCTCGCTCCCGGCGGAAAGGCGCACGAGGCGGGACTACGGCCCGGTATCCTGGGCGCAGGAAGTGGCGCCGGCGACGTCGGCGCCTTCGTCACGTAGTGGAACAAGTGAGGTAGCCCCGTGCCTACCGGCAAGGTCAAGTGGTACGACGCCGCCAAGGGCTTCGGCTTCATCGCCGCCGATGACGGCGGTGAGGTCTTCCTGCACGCCTCCGCGATGCCCACGGGCACGGCGCCGAAGCCGGGCGCCAAGGTCGACTTCGGGGTGGCCGAGGGCCGTCGCGGCCCGCAGGCGCTCTCGGTCACGGTGCTCGAGGAGCCGCCGTCGGTGGTCCGCGCGCATCGCAAGCCGGCCGAGGACATGGTCCCGATCGTCGAGGACCTCATCAAGGCGCTCGACCGCACCTCCAACTCGCTGCACCGCGGCCACTACCCCGACAACAGCAAGCAGATCGCCCAGCTGCTGCGCGCGGTCGCGGACCAGTTCGACCTCTGAGCGCGGCCGGCCGAGCCTGCATCGCCCACCACCTAGACTGTGCGCGTGCCACCTGCCATCAAGACGCCCCGCATCACCGCCCGCGCCGGCAAGGAGACCGTGCTCGCCGGCGCCGGAGCCATCGAGCTCGCCCGCAACGCCGCCGAGGAGCTGGCCCAGCCGGGTCAGGTCGGTGAGCACCGCGGGATGGTGGTCGAGGGTGAACGACTGGTCACCCACGTGTTCGAGGCGCTCGTCCCCGGCTACCGCGGCTGGCACTGGGCCGTGACCGTGGCGCGCCCGCCCCGCGGACGCGCGGCCACGGTGTGCGAGGTGGAGCTGCTGCCCGGCGACGGCGCGCTGCTGGCGCCGGAATGGGTGCCGTGGGCCGAGCGGCTGCAGCCGGGCGACGTCGGCCCTGCCGATGCGCTGCCGTACCTGGCGGACGACCCGCGCCTGGAGCAGGGCTACGAGGCCACCGGCGAGGACGCCGACGTGCTCGCGATCTATGAGCTCGGCCTCGGCCGGGCCCGCGTGCTCTCGACCGACGGTCGCGCCCAGGCGCTGACCCGCTGGTACGACGGCGATCATGGCCCGCACGCGCCCGCCGCGAAGGCGGCCAAGGCGCCGTGCTCCACCTGCGGTTTCTTCATGAAGCTCGCGGGGTCCCCGCGCACCGTCTTCGGGGTGTGCGCGAACGAGTGGTCGCCCGACGACGGCCGGGTGGTCTCGACGGACCACGGCTGCGGGGCCCACTCCGAGACCGACGCGCCCCGGCCCGCCGCGCTGTGGAACCCGTCCGAGCCGGTGATCGACGAGCGCGACCTCGAGGTCCTCAGCGCCCACGCCGTCGCCCCGGAGATCGTCGAGGTCGCCGACGCGGGAGCGCCCGGTGAGCCCAGCGAACCGGCCGAGCCCGACCTGCCCGGCCAGATCGCCCTCGAACAGGACGCCGAGGCCACCGCCGACGCCGTCCCCGACCTCGACGCCGAGCCGGCGCCGAGCACGGACGTCGACGCCCCCTCGCCGAGCACGGACGTGCCGGCGACGTCCCAGCACTGAGGCCTCCGCGCCCGCGACACCCACTGCCAAGGCGAGGGCGGCGCACCCGCCGTCCGCGGCGATGACATGATGCGGCGGTGCCCGGCGCCCCCGACCTGTTCCACACCGCCGCCCTCCGCGGGTCGGCGCTCGCCACCTGGCAGCGCGACCCGTCCCGGCTCCGGCAGGACGCCAACCTCGAGGAGGACCACGCCCGCGGCTACTACCGCGACCGTGTGGTCACCGAGCTCGCCCAGAACGCGGCGGACGCCGCCGCCGCGCCGGGCGGCGCGCCCGGCCGGCTCCTGCTCCGCCTGACCACGGGCGCCGGCGGTGCGCGGCTGCTGGCCGCCAACACCGGCACACCGCTCACCGTCGACGGCGTTGCCGCCCTGGCGAGCATGCGCGCCTCCGCCAAGCGGACCGGCGGGATGGTGGGCCGGTTCGGGGTGGGCTTCGCCGCCGTCCGCTCCGTGAGCGACGAGCTGACCGTCGCCACCCGGCCGGGCCCCACCGAAGCGGGTGCCGTGGGCGTCGCCTTCTCACTGGCGGGCACCCGCGGCCTGCTCGCCCGGGCGGCCGCCGACAGCCCCGCGCTCGGCGCGGAGGTAGCGGCCCGGCACGGTGACCTGCCCGCCCTGCGGCTGCCGTTCGTCAGCCCGGACGCCGACGTCCCGGCCGGTTTCACCACCGCCGTGGAGCTGGTGCTGCGCGGGCCGGCCGAGACCGCCGCCGTGCGCCAGGCACTGACCGAGCTCTCCGACGCCGTCCTGCTCGCGCTGCCCGCGCTGGCGGAGGTGCGGGTGGAGATCGACGGCGAGGCCCCGCGCCGCCTCGCCGATGTCGACAGCCGCTGGCTCGTCACCCGGGCCGAGGGGACCCTCGATCCCGCGCTGCTGGCCGACCGTCCCGTCGAGGAGCGCGACCGCACCGGCTGGAGCGTGACGTGGGCGCTGCCCCGGACCCGGCCCGCACCTCACCCGGGTGGCACGGGTGGGGGAGCTATGGAGCCCGCCACGCACACCGGCGTGGTCCACGCCCCCACACCGACCGACGAACCGTGCACCCTGCCCGCACTGCTCGTCGCGAGCCTCCCGCTCGACCCGTCCCGGCGGCACGTGGCGCCCGGCCTTCTGACCGATGCACTGGTCGCCCGGGCGGGGAAGACCTACGCCCAGCTTGCCGACGCGCTCACGAACGGTCCGTCCGCCGACCCCGCGCGCTCGACCTCACCGGCCGGCGCCGACCCACTCGCGCTCGTCCCCACCGGCCTGCCCGCCGGCCCGCTCGACGCCGCCCTCCACGCCGCCGCGCTTGCCGCACTGCGCGCAACGCCGATGCTCACCGAGGTCGGCACCGGCGACCGTCTGACCGCCCGCACCGCGCAGGCGATCACCGGGCCTGTGGGTCAGGACGACGCCGTGCTGGCTGCGCTGAGCCCCATGATCGGCGGGCTCGTCCGGGTGCCCGCAGACCGGCTCTCCCAGGCGCGGGTGCTCGGGGTGGCCCTGCGCGACCTCGCCGAAGTCCTCGAGGACCTGCCGCTCGTGGCCGAGCCGGCGCGGTGGCGCGAGCTGTACACCGCGCTCGCCCCGCACGCGGCCACCTCCCGCGAGGCGCTCGGCGCCCTGCCGGTCCCGCTCGCCGACGGGCGCACCGTCCGCGGCGCCCGCGGAATCCTCGTACCGGGAGCGGACCTCGCCACCCTGTGGGAGGAACACACGCTGGGGGCGCACTTCCCCGGGCTGCGGCTCGTCCATCCCGCCGCGGCACATCCGGTGCTGACCCGGGCGGGGGCCGTCGAGGCCGACGCCCGCACCGTCCTGGCCGAGGACCTGGTCCGTGCCGCGGCCCTGGGAGGGGAGCCCGGCGGCCCGGAGGACGCCGACGACGGCGAGGCCCGCGTCCCGGCGGTTGTCGCCGCCGTGCTCGACCTGGCCGCACTGGCCGTGCGTGAGCGGCCCGGCGCCGAGCTACCCGCCTGGCTGGCCCGTCTGTCCCTGCCCGGCCCCGACGGCGACCTCCCCGCGGCGGAGCTCGTCCTCCCCGGCAGTTGGGCCGCCACCGTCCTCGACGCCCTGGACCAGCTCGACCCCGCCGTCGCCGACCGGTGGGACGCCGCGACCCTCCGTGCCGTCGGGGTGCGCGCCGACCTCGTTACCGTGACCGTGCCGGACGTGGTCGCCGAGCCGGCCGCGGACGAGCCCGTCGAGGGCTGGGGCGACTACCTCGATCACCTGGCCCGGACGTTCGGCCCCGGCGCGTACCTGGGCGACCTGACCGCCGTCGCCGACCTCGACGCCGTCGCCGCGGACGCGTGGGACCGGCTGCTCGAACGGGTCGCCGAGGACCGCCACGCCCGCGCGGCGCTGCTCACCGAGGTGCGCGTGATCTCCGGGGGCCGCGCCGCCCACCTGACGGCGTCGTCGTACACCGCGTGGTGGCTGCGCGAGGAGCTCGGTGCGCCGTTCGCGCACCCGCGGGCCGGTGCGGCGCGGACGCCGTTCCTGCCCGAGGCCCCGGGCGGGCTCGCCGGCCTCGACGACGCCGTCCTCACCGCGCTCGGCGCCGTGCAGGACCTGGCCGAGCTCGACGACGCCGGCTGGGAGGCGTACGTGGGCGGCTGGCCGCCGGTGGGCGAGGTGCCCCTGACGGACGCGCTGGCGCTGTGGCGCGCCCTGGTGGGTGCGGGCGCGGCCGGGCTCGAGCTGTCGCCGCAGGCCGTGCCGGTGCTCGACGCGGGCACGGCCCGGATGGTGCCGGCGGAGGAAGCCGTGGTCGGGCCGCCGATGTGGGCGCAGGTGCGCCCGGTCCTCCCGGTGCCCGCCGGCGAGGTGGTGCGGGTCGCGGAACTGCTGGACCTTGACGCCGTCGGGGAGGCACTGCCCGAGGCGGTCGGCGCCGGAGCGGTGGACACCCCTTCGGAGGTGCTGGCCGTGCTGCCCGGCGCGCCGGCACAGTGGTGGGAGTGCACGCACCTGCGGGTCGCCGGCGTGGAGGTGGCCTGGTGGGCGGCCGACGGCGCAGCCTGGGCGACGACGACCGCCGGCCTCTCCCGAGCGCTCGCCTACGCCGCCGGGAACTGGGCCGCGCGGCACCTGGTCGAGGCGGTGCTCACCGAGCCCGGCCGGCTGGCAGAGCTGCTGGCCGAGCACGCCGGGCAGTGAGACGCCGGGGCCCGGTCGTCCGGCGGGCCCCGGGGCCGTGGGCTGCTCAGACGTCGAAGAAGACCGTCTCTATGCCGCCGTCGGGTGTGTCCTGCAGCCGCACGTCGAAGGTGTAGACCACCTCACCGTCGTGCTCGCTGCGCTTGGCGACGAGGGTGTCGCGGCGAACCACCCACTCGATGTTGTTGAGGATCGGGTCCGCGGCGTTGGCCTCGGCCTCGTCGTCGAAGTAGACCCGGGTGTGCAGCCCGATGTTGATCCCGCGCGCGAAGATCAGCATGAGGATGTGCGGGGCCTGCAGGCCGCCGTTGTTGGCGGGGGTGGGCCCGGGCTTGATGGTCTCGAACGTGTAGACGCCGGTGTCGAAGTCCGAGCCGGTGCGGCCGAAGCCGCGGAACGTCGGGTCGATCTCCTTGTTCTGGGTGTCGCCGGGGTGGGCGTACTTGCCCGCGGCGTTGGCCTGCCAGATCTCGAGGAGTGCGTCGTTGACGACCGAGCCGGTGCCGTCGAGCACCCGGCCCTCCAGACGGATGCGCTCGCCCTTGGTCTCGGGGGTGGTGAGCACGTTGCCAAAGTTGTTCTCGAAGATGTCGAAGCCGGCCTGGGCGGGCGCGAGCCCGATGTGGACGTACGGTCCGCCGGTCTGGGACGGGGTCTCGGGGTAGCGGACCACCATGGGCAGGGCCTTCATCGCTTCACCCCGTTGACGTTGTTGAAGTAGGTGGCGCGGCGGCCGCGCAAGGTGATGTCCCACCGGAAGGTGCGCGCATCGAACGGGGCGTTGTTCGCCGGGTCCTCCTGGGCGATGAGCGTGTTGAGCACGTCGCGCGGGGCCGTGTTGGCGATCGGGCAGCGCTCGATCATCGGGTCGCCGTCGAAGTAGAGCTGGGTGACGAGGCGCTGCGCCCAGCCGCTGCCGCTGATCGCGAAGTGGATGTGCGCCGGGCGCCAGGCGTTGGTGTTGTTGAACCAGGGGTACGGGCCCGGCTTGATGGTGCGGAAGTAGTAGTAGCCGTTGTCGTCGGTGATCATCCGGCCGGACCCGCCGAAGTTGGGGTCGATCGGGGCCAGGTACTGGTCCTTCTTGTGGCGGTAGCGGCCGCCGGCGTTCGCCTGCCAGGCCTCGACGAGGGCGCCCTTGACGGGGTTGCCGAACTCGTCCCGCACGAAGCCGTGGACGATGATGCGCTCGCCGATGGGCAGGCCGTCGCCCTTGGCGAAGTTGAGGATGAGGTCGTTGTCCAGCTCGCCGAGCTCTCCGGTCTGGAAGACCGGGCCGGTCTTCTCGGAGATGGTGTTCCGGGGAGCGATGAGGGCGTTCTTGGGAGCGCGCAGCACGCTCGTGCGGTACCCGGGCGTCAGGGCCGGGGGGTGGTTGCTGTGGTCGCGTTCGACGAACTCGCCGAAGTTGGTGCCGGGAACGGCGATGGCCATGGAGACTCCTGTCGACGATGACCGCTGTCCGGATGAGGCCCGAGCGGGACCCACCGCGGCGGAGACGTGGGACGGCTCACACTCTATGGGTGAAGGTCGGATATGTTAATTGACGGATTGCGCCACCTTCCATAACGTCCGGTCATGGAATATGAGACCGCCCGTGGGGGCGTGCCGGCCTCGGGGGCGGGCGGGCTGCTCGGTCGCATCAGGTTGCGGCACGTGACCTGCTTCGTCGCCGTCGCGCAGGAGCGGAACCTGGGTCGCGCCGCGGACCGGCTGGGCCTGACCCAGCCCGCAGTCACCAAGACCCTGAACGAGCTCGAGTCCGTCGCCGCGGCCCGGCTGCTGGACCGCGGCCGGCACGGGGCCCAGCTCACGGCCGCCGGCGAGCAGTTCCTGCGCCACGCCCTCGGTGTCACCGAGGCGATGGCGGCGGCGGCGGCCGCGCTGGCCGGCGCAGGGGAGCCCACGACGGCGACCGTGCGGCTCGGTGCCCTGCCCACCGTCGCCGGGGTGCTGCTTCCCGGCGCGGTGGCCCGGCTGCACGAGCGGCACCCAGGGGTGGGTGTGCAGGTGCGCACGGGCTCCAACACCGTGCTGCTCGAGGCGCTGCGGGCCGGTGAGCTCGACCTGGTGCTGGGGCGGATGGCCGAGCCCGCAACGATGCGGGGCGTCTCCTTCGAACTGCTCTACGCCGAGTCCCTCGCGCTGGTGGTGCGCCCCGGTCACCCGCTGACGCGCGCCGGCGGGCCGGTCTCCTTGCCGGCGGTCCTCGCCCACCCGGTGGTGGTGGCTACGGCCGGCACGGTGCCCCGGCATCACACCGAGGTCCTTCTGCAACGGCACGGGCTGCACCTCCCGGCCGGATGTGTCGAGACCCTGGAGGTCTCGGTCGCGCGGGCGATCGTGCGCCACACGGACGCGGTGTGGTTCACCGCCGAGCGAGCCCCGCAGGTCGACCTCGACGACGGCCTCCTGGTGCGTCTCGACGTGCCCACCCCTGGCACGGCCGAACCGGTCGGCGTGTTCCGCCGCAGCGTTGACGAACCCTCCGTCGTCACCGACGCGCTGCTGTCGACGCTGCGCACCCTGGCGGGGGAGTGACGACAGCCCTCACTCGCTGCCGACGCCGTCGCGTTCCAGGTGCACGCCGTATCCGGGGGAAGAGCACGAGACTGCCGGCGCGGAGGCCTCCCGCCCTGGCCCGACTCGTGCGGCCGAGCCAGGAGCTGCCGCGGAAGAGCGCCCACAGCGCGGTCACGGGCAGGTACGCCGCTGCGAGGGTGAGCACGCCGCCTGACCCACCAGCGACGCCGGCCAGTGCGACGACCACCAGACCGACGAGGCCGGTCACGGTCGCCGGCCGTCGGAAGCTGCCGACCCGGCCTCGTCTCTTGTCCACACCTCGGTATCAGACGTAAACCTTCTCGAATCCGGGCTCCGCCGTGCGTCGAGCCCAGCGCAGGTTGATGGACGGTGACTTCCGACGGATACGTGGCCCGATCGCGCCGCCACGACAGTCCCAAGCGGCAGAGGGACCATCCCGACCCATCGCCAGGCACCGAACACCAGGCTCGCGGCCCACCGTCGGGCGATGTGACCGAGGCCATGGCTTGTGGGTTTGCGCCCTCGCCGAGACGCTGGGTAATCTTCTGGAGTCCCGCCAGGGAGGCACGGACACCGAGAGGTGGCCGGTCCCGCGGGAACACTCCCTCTAGATGAAGCGTGAGACGTTTTGCGCGCTTTTTCGGGGGTGCTGGATTTGTATTTCTGTGTGTGGGTTCTGCGGGTTGTTGGAAATCGGCGGAGTTGACAAGCGGGAATCGGTCCGGTTAGGCTTGAGAGGTTGCCCCGGAGGCGGTTGGGACTTGGGTCCTGGTTGTTTCTGGTGTGTGTCTGTTCTTTGAGAACTCAACAGTGTGCCAAGTTTTTGATGCCATTTGATTCTGTGCATCGCTTGTCCTGCCTTTTGTGGGTGGGGTGTGTGGTGTGTGGGGTCTTTGTTTTGTTTTGGTTACATGCTCATCGTCTGTCTCGTCGGGTGGTGGGTGTGATGCCATGGATTGGCCTCGCTTCGGTGGGGTTGTCTTCGTATGGTTTGTCGCTCCTGGTTTGGCTGGTCTTGCTCTTTGGGGTGGGGTTGGTTGTCGGGGGTTGGCAGTTGGTTTTTTACGGAGAGTTTGATCCTGGCTCAGGACGAACGCTGGCGGCGTGCTTAACACATGCAAGTCGAACGATGAACCCAGCTTGCTGGGGGATTAGTGGCGAACGGGTGAGTAACACGTGAGTAACCTGCCCCCCGCTTCGGGATAACTCCGGGAAACCGGTGCTAATACCGGATATGACGCATCCTCGCATGGGGGTGTGTGGAAAGATTTATCGGTGGGGGATGGGCTCGCGGCCTATCAGCTTGTTGGTGGGGTGATGGCCTACCAAGGCTTCGACGGGTAGCCGGCCTGAGAGGGTGACCGGCCACACTGGGACTGAGATACGGCCCAGACTCCTACGGGAGGCAGCAGTGGGGAATATTGCACAATGGGCGCAAGCCTGATGCAGCGACGCCGCGTGAGGGATGACGGCCTTCGGGTTGTAAACCTCTTTCAGTAGGGAAGAAGCCGCAAGGTGACGGTACCTGCAGAAGAAGCGCCGGCTAACTACGTGCCAGCAGCCGCGGTAATACGTAGGGCGCAAGCGTTGTCCGGAATTATTGGGCGTAAAGAGCTCGTAGGCGGTTTGTCGCGTCTGCTGTGAAAACGCGAGGCTTAACCTCGCGCCTGCAGTGGGTACGGGCAGACTAGAGTGCGGTAGGGGAGACTGGAATTCCTGGTGTAGCGGTGGAATGCGCAGATATCAGGAGGAACACCGGTGGCGAAGGCGGGTCTCTGGGCCGTTACTGACGCTGAGGAGCGAAAGCATGGGGAGCGAACAGGATTAGATACCCTGGTAGTCCATGCCGTAAACGTTGGGCACTAGGTGTGGGGCCCGTTTCCACGGGGTCCGCGCCGCAGCTAACGCATTAAGTGCCCCGCCTGGGGAGTACGGCCGCAAGGCTAAAACTCAAAGGAATTGACGGGGGCCCGCACAAGCGGCGGAGCATGCGGAT
The DNA here is from genome assembly GCF_006352065.1 of Georgenia yuyongxinii. Taxonomy (NCBI): domain Bacteria; kingdom Bacillati; phylum Actinomycetota; class Actinomycetes; order Allobogoriellales; family Allobogoriellaceae; genus Georgenia; species Georgenia yuyongxinii. The sequence goes on from NZ_CP040915.1 coordinate 625,463, forward strand.
TAATTCGATGCAACGCGAAGAACCTTACCAAGGCTTGACATACACCGGAAACATCCAGAGATGGGTGCCCCGCAAGGTCGGTGTACAGGTGGTGCATGGTTGTCGTCAGCTCGTGTCGTGAGATGTTGGGTTAAGTCCCGCAACGAGCGCAACCCTTGTCCTGTGTTGCCAGCGGGTTATGCCGGGGACTCATGGGAGACTGCCGGGGTCAACTCGGAGGAAGGTGGGGATGACGTCAAATCATCATGCCCCTTATGTCTTGGGCTTCACGCATGCTACAATGGCCGGTACAAAGGGCTGCGATACCGCGAGGTGGAGCGAATCCCAAAAAGCCGGTCTCAGTTCGGATTGGGGTCTGCAACTCGACCCCATGAAGTCGGAGTCGCTAGTAATCGCAGATCAGCAACGCTGCGGTGAATACGTTCTCGGGCCTTGTACACACCGCCCGTCACGTCACGAAAGTCGGTAACACCCGAAGCCGGTGGCCTAACCCCTTGTGGGATGGAGCCGTCGAAGGTGGGACTGGCGATTGGGACGAAGTCGTAACAAGGTAGCCGTACCGGAAGGTGCGGCTGGATCACCTCCTTTCTAAGGAGCTCACTGGATCCCCTGGTATCGCCTAGTACGCACCGGCTGGCCGGGTCTTCGGACCTGGGGGGTCGGTGGTGGAACCGGTGGTACGGGTGGGGGTGTTGGTGGCCACCTGCGGCGGCGACAGTTCGCCGGGTGGTTGCTCATGGGTGGAACGTCGAAAGTCTTGGTGCACTGTTGGGTCCTGAGGGAACAGGCCCCCCGCCCGCGGACGTGTTCGTGGGGTTTGGGGGTGTGTTCGTCTCGGCCGTGGCCATGCCGGTGCCAGATTAGTCGTTTGCGGCTGGTGGTGGGTCGGTGTTGGTGGGTTGCTTGAGAACTGTACAGTGGACGCGAGCATCTTTGATCTTTTGTGGTCAAGTTTTTAAGAGCATTCGGTGGATGCCTTGGCACCAGGAGCCGATGAAGGACGTTGTAGCCTGCGATAAGCCTCGGGGAGCTGGCAAACGAGCTGTGATCCGAGGGTGTCCGAATGGGGAAACCCGGCCGCAGTCATGTGCGGTTACCCGCGCCTGAATATATAGGGCGTGTGGAGGGAACGTGGGGAAGTGAAACATCTCAGTACCCACAGGAAGAGATATTCCGTGAGTAGTGGCGAGCGAAAGCGGATGAGGCTAAACCGGGGGTGTGTGATAGCCGGCGGGCGTTGCACCTTCGGGGTCGTGGGACCCACTGACCATCTCTGCCGGGGTGGTGAGGAGTGAGAAAGTCCAGGTGTAGTCGAACGGTCTGGGAAGGCCGGGCATAGTGGGTGAGACCCCCGTAGACGAAACGCCTGGGCCTCCTTGTGGGGATCCCGAGTAGCACGGGGCCCGTGAAATCCCGTGTGAATCTGCCAAGACCACTTGGTAAGCCTAAATACTACCTGGTGACCGATAGCGGACTAGTACCGTGAGGGAAAGGTGAAAAGTACCCCGGGAGGGGAGTGAAATAGTACCTGAAACCGGATGCTTACAATCCGTCGGAGCCTCCTTTGCAGGGGTGACGGCGTGCCTTTTGAAGAATGAGCCTGCGAGTTAGTGGTGCGTGGCGAGGTTAACCCGGGTGGGGAAGCCGTAGCGAAAGCGAGTCCGAACAGGGCGTATGAGTCGCGTGCTCTAGACCCGAAGCGAAGTGATCTACCCATGGGCAGGTTGAAGCACGTGTAAGAGCGTGTGGAGGACCGAACCCACTTAGGTTGAAAACTGAGGGGATGACCTGTGGGTAGGGGTGAAAGGCCAATCAAACTTCGTGATAGCTGGTTCTCCCCGAAATGCATTTAGGTGCAGCGTCACGTGTTTCTTGCCGGAGGTAGAGCTACTGGATGGCCGATGGGCCCTACAAGGTTACTGACGTCAACCAAACTCCGAATGCCGGTAAGTGAAGCGTGGCAGTGAGACTGCGGGGGATAAGCTTCGTAGTCGAGAGGGAAACAGCCCAGACCACCAGCTAAGGCCCCTAAGCGTGTGCTAAGTGGGAAAGGATGTGGAGTTGCACAGACAACCAGGAGGTTGGCTTAGAAGCAGCCACCCTTGAAAGAGTGCGTAATAGCTCACTGGTCAAGTGATTCTGCGCCGACAATTTAGCGGGGCTCAAGCACACCGCCGAAGTTGTGGCATCCACGCAGACCCTCGCCAGGACTTGATCCTGGTGCCGGGGCGTGGGTGGGTAGGGGAGCGTCGTGTGGGAGGTGAAGCGCCGGGGTGACCCAGGTGTGGATCCCACACGAGTGAGAATGCAGGCATGAGTAGCGAATGACGGGTGAGAAACCCGTCCGCCGAATGACCAAGGGTTCCAGGGCCAGGTTAATCCGCCCTGGGTAAGTCGGGACCTAAGGCGAGGCCGACAGGCGTAGTCGATGGACAACGGGTTGATATTCCCGTACCGGCGAAGGACCGACCATACCGAGCCCGGTGATGCTAACCACCCAACGGTGGCCACCGTTCCCTTCGGGGAACACCGGCCACCGGCGCGTGGGACCCGATCCGGTAGTAGGTAAGCGTGTTAACAGGGGTGACGCAGACAGGTAGCCACCGCGTGCTTAATGGCAATGCACGTCCAAGGTTGCAGGGCGGGGTGCAGGCAAATCCGCACCCCATCAAGCCTCAGGACCGATGGTGACCCCGTAGGGGGGAAGCAGGGTGATCCTATGCTGCCAAGAAAAGCCTCGACGCGAGGGACTAGCCGCCCGTACCCGAAACCGACTCAGGTGGTCAGGTAGAGAATACTAAGGCGATCGAGAGAATCGTGGTTAAGGAACTCGGCAAAATGCCCCCGTAACTTCGGGAGAAGGGGGGCCTGAGAGGTGAAGCCACGTGCTGGCTAGCCTTTTCGGGCCGCAGAGACCAGGGAGAAGCGACTGTTTACTAAAAACACAGGTCCGTGCGAAGTCGCAAGACGATGTATACGGACTGACGCCTGCCCGGTGCTGGAAGGTTAAGAGGACGGGTCAACCACGCAAGTGGTGAAGCTCAGAATTTAAGCCCCAGTAAACGGCGGTGGTAACTATAACCATCCTAAGGTAGCGAAATTCCTTGTCGGGTAAGTTCCGACCTGCACGAATGGCGTAACGACTTCTCCGCTGTCTCAACCGCGAACTCGGCGAAATTGCATTACGAGTAAAGATGCTCGTTACGCGCAGCAGGACGGAAAGACCCCGGGACCTTTACTATAGCTTGGTATTGGTGTTCGGTACGGCTTGTGTAGGATAGGTGGGAGACCGTGAAGCATTCACGCCAGTGAGTGTGGAGTCAACGTTGAAATACCACTCTGGTCGTACTGCACATCTAACCTCGGTCCGTGATCCGGACCAGGGACAGTGCCTGGTGGGTAGTTTAACTGGGGCGGTTGCCTCCTAAAATGTAACGGAGGCGCTCAAAGGTTCCCTCAGCCTGGTTGGCAATCAGGTGTCGAGTGCAAGTGCACAAGGGAGCTTGACTGTGAGACTGACAGGTCGAGCAGGGACGAAAGTCGGAACTAGTGATCCGGCGGTGGCTTGTGGAAGCGCCGTCGCTCAACGGATAAAAGGTACCCCGGGGATAACAGGCTGATCTTGCCCAAGAGTCCATATCGACGGCATGGTTTGGCACCTCGATGTCGGCTCGTCGCATCCTGGGGCTGGAGTAGGTCCCAAGGGTTGGGCTGTTCGCCCATTAAAGCGGTACGCGAGCTGGGTTTAGAACGTCGTGAGACAGTTCGGTCCCTATCCGCTGCGCGCGCAGGAAACTTGAGAAGGGCTGTCCCTAGTACGAGAGGACCGGGACGGACGAACCTCTGGTGTGCCAGTTGTTCCGCCAGGAGCATGGCTGGTTGGCTACGTTCGGAAGGGATAACCGCTGAAAGCATCTAAGCGGGAAGCCTGCTTCAAGATGAGGTTTCCACCACCCTTCGAGGTGGGAAGGCCCCCAGCAGACCACTGGGTTGATAGGCCGGACGTGGAAGCGCGGTAACGCGTGGAGCTGACCGGTACTAATTGGCCAACAACTTGCCACAATCTAACTAAGACACAAAGTCTTGCAACGCGTCCACTGTACGGTTCCCGAGAAACCCACCCCCGACACCCATGTTGGACAAGGGCCCACGGGTACATCTCCATAGAGTTACGGCGGTCATAGCGAGGGGGAAACGCCCGGTCCCATTCCGAACCCGGAAGCTAAGCCCCTCAGCGCCGATGGTACTGCACGGGAGACTGTGTGGGAGAGTAGGACACCGCCGAACACCCATTAACAGAAAGGCCCCCACCACCAGGTGGGGGCCTTTCTGCATTTCTTTGAGCATTCGTTCAGGCGTGCTCGCCCTGCTGGCAGTGGTCGGCGGCGCAGTTGCACTGCTGGCACCACAGCTCGCCGACGTTGGGCTCGTACTCATGGTCGTGTGCGGTCAGCCGGTCGTCGTCGAACGGCAGGGTGTCCTGGATGCCGGACGGCCGAAGCTCGCGGTAGAGCTCGAACGCCGTCTCTTGGGAGATGATGCCGTCCAGGGCGAGGTCGGCGAGGGCGTCGAAGACGCGGTACTTGTCTTGCTCGTCGAGCTCGAGGGGATGAATGGTCTCTCGGTGCCGTGCCATCTGGGTCCCTCCACGCGCGCCGACCTGCTCGTGCCGGAGTCTGCAAACTACCGCGCACACCCGGTGCCCGCGCGCCGTCGGCACACACGTAATTGAAATGGGATGGGGACGGCGGAGGTCGTTTGCTGCGCGACTCATGAATCGCCGTGGGCGATTTCGCGCACGTCTCCTTCGGATATGGGAGTTCCTCGCTACGCTCACGACATGCGGGAGACGAGCGAGCAGCTAAAGGGCGCGCCCGTCGACAATTCCACTAGGCCCCTGTCGGCACGTGGTGCGTCATCACTGTGGCGCCGTGGGACGACGCCGTCGTCGCCGCGAGTGTGGGCAGAGGGTAGGGCGGTGCGACCGTCGGCGCCCCTCCCTGACGGTTCACTCCGCGGATCTGGTGGTCGAGGGACGCAGACGCGCTTCGGCTCCCACCTGGGGGTCTTCTTTTGGCAGCTGCCCTTCCTCGGGGTGAGCTCCGTGCTCGCGCTCGGCATGCTGGCCTACGGGCCGGAGGCTCTGCGCCTGCCCGGGTTCGCGGCCGGTGTGCTGGTGGCCGTGGCGGCGTCCGTCCTGGCCCTGGTCGTCCCGTGGCGCAAGCTCCCCCCGGCGACGGCGGCCGTCGTGCCGCTCGCCGACGTCGTCGCCGTCGGTCTCCTGATCGCGGGCGGATTCCGCGCGAGCACCCTGCTCGTGCTGCCCGTGCTCTGGCTGTCCACGGTGTACGGAGCCCCGGGTGTGGCCATCTCGGTCGTCGCGGCCACCCTCGCGGCGTGGGGCCCGGACCTGCTCTCCCCGCAGATCCAGGCCGCCGATGTCCAGCGCCTCATCATCCTGCCGATGGTGCTCAGTGCCGTCGGGGTGGCCGCCCACCTCGCCGAGCGGCGCTCGGCCGCCCGGCTCGACCTGCTCGGCCGGCAGAGCGCCCTCATCGAGGAGACCCTCGCCGAGTCGCACCAGCAGAGCCGCGTGCTGGACTCCATCCTCAACACCATCGACGTCGGAGTCGTGGCACTGGACCGCGACGGGCGCATCACCATCATCAATCGCGCCCACGCCGCCGCCACCGAGGGCCGGCTCCGGGTCGGTGACCACGTCAGCGTCCAGGGCGGCGTCGACGGCTACGCCGCGGACCGCCGGACCCCGCTCGGTGCCGACGGCTCACCGCTCGTCCGGGCCAGCCGCGGCGAGGACATCGACCGCGAGCTGACCTGGTGGGACAACGGTGGAGGCAGCTGGCTCGCCTACCGCGTCTCGGCGGCCCAGCTCCACGACGTCACCGGCCGGCGCAGCGGGGCCGTCGTCGTCTATCAGGACCTCACCGCCGAGATGGCGGCCCTGGCCCAGCGTGAGGACTTCGTCTCGTCGGTCTCCCACGAGCTGCGCACCCCGCTGACCTCGGTGCTCGGCTATCTCGAGCTGGCCTCCGACGACCCCACCGCCACCGAGGGGGTACGCGCCCACCTGCGGGTGGCCGAGCGCAACGCTGAACGACTGCTGCAGCTGGTCTCCGACCTGCTCCTGGCCGCGCGCACACGGGAGCGCGGCCTCGAGTTCGACCGGGACGTCGTCGACCTGCGCAACCTCGTCGCCGAGACGGTCCAGAGCCAGCTCCCGCACGCCCACACCGCCGGGCTCACGATGCGCCACCACCTCGCCGAGCCGTGCCGGATGCTCGGCGACCGGACCCGACTGGGTCAGGTCATCGACAACGTCCTGTCCAACGCCATCAAGTACACCCAGGCCGGCGGGGAGATCGAGGTGACGCTGCGCCCCACCACCGACGTGGCCCGCGTGACGATCAGGGACACCGGCATGGGGATCACCCCGGCCGACCAGGAGAAGCTCTTCACCCGCTTCTACCGCGCCCCGGCCGTGCGCAACGGGGCCGTGGTGGGGACCGGGCTGGGGCTGCACCTGTCACGGCAGATCGTCGAGGCGCACGGCGGCACCATCGAGCTGACCTCCGTACTGGGTGAGGGCACGAGTGTGGAGATCGTGCTGCCCATGCCCGACCCCGCGGAGACCGGGAGCCGGTCATGATCCTGGACACCCTCACCCTCCTCATCGCCGCGGCGCTGGTGATCACCACGTCCTCGGGGATGTTTGTCGCCGAGGCGTGGGTACGCACCGGCGACCTCGTCGACCGGCTGTGGACGCTGGCCTTCGCCGCCGCGATCACCACGGCGCTGGCCTACGCCGTCGCCACGCTCGCCGCCGACCAGTGGTGGGTCACCGCCGTCGGGAACGGGGCCAGTGTGCTGTGCGTGTGGGCGATGTGGAGCGGTATCCGCGCCTACCAGCGCCGCTCGTCGCGAGTGGTGGTCGCCTTCGCGGTGGCGCTGCTCGCGGTCGCGGCGGTGCTCGTCGAGGGGCCCGACGGCGGAGCCTGGGCGGGCGCGGTCGTTGCCCTGGGTGGCACCGCGGTCGGGGCGTTGGCGGGTGGTGTCGCGCTGCTGCGCGGCAAGGCGCACACCGGCCGGGCCGCGCTCGTGCTCGCCGCCATCCTGCTTCTCGGTGGCCTCTTCTACGCGGTGCGCTCCGTGGTCTTCGTGCTCGCCGGGCCGGACTCGCCGGGCTTCGAGCAGTACCTGGGCACCGCCGTCACCACGCTCGTCAACATCCTCTTGGTCAATGGGGCCGCCTTCGCCGCCGTGACCATGCGGGAGCGCACCGCCCGGCAAGAGATCGCCGAGGGGCAGAACTTCGATGCCAGGACCGGTGCACGGACCAACCACTCGTTCGAGCCACGGGCGGTCGAGCAGCTACGCCGGTCGGCCGAGTCACTCGCACCGGTAGCCATGGTGCAGCTCGTGCCCGAGGGTCTCGAGACGCTCGAGCTGGCGTTCGGGGCGGACGTCGCCGAGCAGGCGCTCGTGGCGTGCGGTGAGGTGGCTCAAGTGTTGCTGCCGCCGCGTGCGCTCATGGGCCTCGATCCGGTGGGGGCGGCGTCGTTCCAGGTGCTGCTGCCTGGGTGGGACGAGAGCGATGCCGTCGAGTGGGCCACCGAGGTGCGCAGGGAGCTCGTCGCTACGCGCCTGGAGGTACCCGGCAGTCACGTGCGGATCGGTGCCAGCGCCGGCGTTGCCGACGTGCGGCTCCACGGGTACTCGCTGGGTGAACTCTGTGACGCGGCACGGGCCGCCGCCCAGCAGGCCGTGGCCGACGGGAACCGGGTCGTCACGGCGAGTGCCGCAGGCGTGAGTGGTGCGCGCGTGGCCCAGCCGGTGGAGCACGCTCGGGACTGATGGACATGTCCGAACCCAAGGTAACCGCGGAATCTTGAGGCGACCTTGAGGTGACGTGAAGGTGCCCTGAACGCCGCGTTGAGGCGGGGGCGGCACTGTCGGTGATGTTGCAGGAGCGGGCTGAAGCGCTCGCTCTCCCGAACCGTCACCGAAGGAATCCCGATGCGCACCAAGGCCGCTCAGCCCCGCAGCTCCTCCAAGAAGATGCGGAAAGGCATTGTCGCCGGCGTCGTCGGCATTGCACTTCTTGCTGGTGGGACCGCGTCGTTCGCCACGTGGGAAGCCAAGTACTCGAACGCCGGTTCCATCACGACGGGCACCCTGAGCCTCACGGGCAAGAATACGGAAAGCCAGAAGTGGAAGATCAACGGCTCCACGGCCGTGCCGGACATCACGCAGTTCCGAATGGTGCCGGGTGACGTCCTGACCTTCGAGGACCAGGTCACACTGACGGCCACTGGCCAGCGGATGACCGCATCCCTCAGGCCGCAGCTCGGGAACTTTACGGAGGACGCGGCACTGAATGGCTTTATCGATTACAACGTGCAGGTCAGCGACGCCAATGGCGTGGTGGTTTTCTCGTGGAACAAGAACACCTGGTCCAACGCCATGGTTGTTCCGATCACGAGCGGCACGACCCGCGTCCTGACGATGGAGGCAGAGATCACCTTCGCCAGCAACGCCACAGCGGCAGCGACGCAGGGCAAGACCATCACGTTCGCGGATGCGGGGCTCGTCGCCACGCAGACGGCGGCCGGCGTGAACTAACCACATCCCGAACTGGAGGGAGCCGGACGCCCTTCGTCCGGCTTCCCTCCCTAACAACCCCACTCGATCGTGAGCAGCAGATGAGGATGACATGACCGCCAAAGCCGTCCGTGGCCTGGTTGCCATCGCCGCCGTCGTCTTCCTGCTCAGCAGCGGTCTGGGCAGTACCGCGTTGTGGTCCGCCCAGGCCCTCATGCCGACGGGTCAGGTCACCAGCGGGCAGCTGCGCCTCGAGCAGGAGCCGATGACCATCACGCTCACCCGGGACGGTACGACGACCGATCTCTCCACCACGCTCGGTCAGCAGGCGCTGCGCCCCGGTGACGTGCTGACCTACCGCGTCCCGGTGACGCCGGTGCTCCAGGGCACAAGCCTTGAGGCCACCCTCGCGCTTGACGTCAGCGGGCTGGTGGTCGGTGCGCTGCGGGACGTGGTGGGCAAGCCCGCGGTGACCGTCCAGACGGACCCGAGAGGGCTCCTCTCCACGAGCTCCGGCCCGTGGAACGTCACGCCCGCACTCAATCGCTCGCGTGTGACCGGCATCATTACGGTCACGATCCCCGCCACTGCGGGTTCCGCGCTCCAGGGGCAGACCCTCGACCCGGGCAACATCACATGGACCCTGACGCAGGTATGAGCGATCCCTCGACCAGCACGCGGAGGACCGGCCTGCAGAGGTCCGTTCGAAACGGCGTTGTCGCTTCCATCGCTGCCGGCCTCCTCGCCGTCATCCTGGCACCGACGACCGGCACGCAGGCCCGGTGGCACTCCGAAGCTGTCGCACAGACGCCGGCCGCCACGATGGATCGGATGTCGCTCGCTGTCTCGGCTTCCCCGGCCGCGCTGTCTACGACGGTCACCAATTCCGCCAGGGCGGCGACGGCGATGTGGAGGCCGGCCGCGCTCACCGTGACCGCCGGCGGCCAGCGGCTGCCGGCGACCGCCCTCGGCAACACGACCATCACTTACGCCACCGCGTCGACCACAGGGTCCTGCGCCACGGCGCCAGCTCGATGGACGGTCGACCCCGCCCTAGCGATCCTCCCGCCTGCGGGTGGGACCCCGCTCGAGACGCTTACGCCCAATGCGTCGGCCAACCTGTGCCTCAACATCCAGCCCGGAGCCGAGCTGCTCACCCGGTACCCCGGCCAGACGCTGACGCTGACTACCGGAATTGACGCACAGGCGCCCGCACCGGGCGTCTGGACCGCGCCCCGGGTGAGTTGGGTGACGACCTTCCGTGTGCCGGCACCCACCGCGCCGGCACTCGGGTCCTGTGCGGTCACCGCGCCCAATCAGAAGGCAGTGGAGATCAGCTGGACCTGGGCCGGCGTGGGGACCCCGCAGGGTTGGGACATTCTGCAGTGGAACGGCACCATCTGGGCCCCGATCGCCAAGGATGTGGGCAAGACCGGTAACCACCCCGAGGTGCCCGCGGACAAGCATCTCCCGGGCGATAGGCGCTCAACCACGATCCGGCCGGGCAAGAACGACGCCGAGGACGTCAAGGTACGCCTGCACCTCGTCGGAGGCGCCTTCATCGACAGCTCTCAGGTGTTCACATTCGCCGCCGTGAACCAGAACAACGAGAAGGTGGCATGCGGTGACCTGGCACAAGGCGCCACGGCGACTACCGAGACCTCCGCGGGGCGCGTCCCTGCCCCGATGGATACCGCCGCCGACGCACCCGTCACCGCGCCGAGCCCGGCGCCCGAGGACGCCACCGGATCTGCACCGTTGGCCGTCGAGCCGCAAACACGGGCTGCGACCGCCTCGCCCGCCACGACGGGCGCCGCACCCAACACCGACACCACCACCGCGCCCGCCGCGGAAGGGAAGTAGCACCATGAGCTCCATCGCGCGCCGTGCCGGAAGCGTCGCCCTCTGGCTGGTCCTCGCCGTCGTCGTCGTGCTCGCCTTTCTCATGGTGCTCGTCCCACGGGTAACGGGCTGGGTGCCCCTGACGATCCTCACCGGTTCGATGGAGCCCACCATCCCCACCGGCAGCCAGGTGGTCGTCCAGACAATCGACGGCGAGGCCGATGCCGCGAAGCTGAACATCGGCGACGTCGTCACGTTTATGCCGCACCCGGACGACCCCACGCTCGTCACCCACCGCATCGTCTCCCGCACGCTGAGCTCTGATGGCAGCATCTCTTTCGGCACGCAGGGCGACGCCAACAGCGCCGCCGACTCCTGGACGCTGACTGCCACGCAGTTGCGAGGGGTGCTGCAGTACCACGTGCCCTACGCCGGCTACCTTGCCACCGCGCTGGACGGGAACCAGAAGCAGACGGGCGTGGGGGTGGCCGCGACCGCGCTGCTGGCCTACGCCGTCGCCCAGCTGGTAGGCGCTGTGCGGGAGCGCCGCAAGTCCGTGGCTGCCGCGGCGCCCGGCGCCGCCTTCGCGGCCGTCACCTCTTCGGCGCAGCACGACGTCGCCGAGGTCCCGGCCATGAACGGTGAGACGACCGCCGTCGGCCCCGCAAACCGCACGGTGCGCGAGGAGCTCACGCCCACCCGCGCCGCATCCACCAAGCAGGACACAGCCGCCCGCACGCACGGCCCGCGTCACCGCCGCGACGAGCCGGCCCGCGACCGTGAGCTTGTGGACGCCGCCTGATGAGCGAGGTGCTGTGCCCGGTCGCGCTGTGTGCCCTGTGCGACGAGCTGGGCCCCGACGCCGCCTGCTCCTTCGCCCATCACTACCTCGATCTCCTGGACGCCCGGGTCCAGCACCTGACCGAGGCCCTCGCCGGGGAGGACGCCGAGGCGGCGTGGGTGGTGGCGCTGAGCCTGCACAGCTCGAGTGCGATGGTCGGGGCGCAGGCCCTCGCCGAGGTCTCCCGCGCGCTGGCCACACAGCTGCGGGCCGGCGCCCTGGCGGCCGCGCGGCTGGTCCTGTGCGACCTGGCGGCGTTGGCCACGGCGACGGCGCGGGCCCTGCTCGCGTTCCTCGCCCGGCCGGTGCCCGGGGTGGTCAGCGCTTCGGCGTGAGCCGGTAGCCGGTGCCGCGGACGGTCTCGATGAACCTGGGGTGGGCGGCGTCGTCGCCGAGCTTGCGCCGCAGGTTCGCGACATGAACCTCCACCGCCCGCTTGTCGGCGTCACGGACGAACGCGCCACTCCCGTACTCCTCCGGCCACACGTCCCGGACGAGCTCGACCTTGGGCAGCACCCGCCGCGGGGCGGCGAGCAGCGCAGCGAGCAGGTCGAACTCGGTGCGCGTCAGGTGCACCGGTGTGCCGTCGACGTCGACGAGCCGGGCGTCGATGTCGAGGCGCAGCCCGTTGTGGGTCAGGACGCCGTCCCAGTCGTCGGCCGCGGCGGCCGCGTCGAACGCGGAGGCGGCACCGGCGCCGGCGGGTGCGGGCGAGGCCGCACTGTCCGGTGCACCGACTGGGTCACGGCGCGGGGCCGCACCTACAGCGCCCGCACTGGCTGACGCCGCGGACGCGGCGGCCAGCGAGGACGCGACGCCGGCCAGCTGCCGAGGCCGGCGCAGCATCGCCTGGATCCGCGCGCGAAGCTCGCGGGGCCGGAACGGCTTGGTGATGTAGTCGTCGGCACCTGCGTCCAGGCCCATGAGGGTGTCGATCTCCTCGTCGTGGGCGGTCAGCATGACGATGTAGGTGCCGGAGAAGCCGCGCACTCGGCGCGCCACCTCGAACCCGTCGATGTCCGGCAGCGACACGTCGAGCGTGGTCACGATGGGGCAGTGCTCGCGCACCAGCTCGACGCCCGCGGTGCCCGTGCTCGCGGCGTGCACGTCGAAGCCGGCCTGGGTCAGCACGGAGATCAGGAGGTCGCGGATGTCGCCGTCGTCCTCGACGACGACGGCGGCGCGCACCTCGGATTCCTCCATGACTACAAACTAATGGAAACGTCCGAAACACGCCGGGTGGGTGGGGGCGATGAGTACAGACGGAGCCGTTGTCGGACGTGTGGAGATCGCGCTGCCGCGGACGGTGCGACCGTCGCGGCGTGCCGGGTGCCTGTACCGGACGACGGCGGTACGATCCTGGCGATGAACGGCCACAGTTGGTACGCCGCCGGCAGGGAGTCGGTCCTGGACGCCGCCGCCCTGGACGGGCTGGTGGCCGACGTCGGCGTGGTCGAGGCGGACCGCTTCGCCGGCTGCTACCTGGAGCTCCTCGAGCAGCGGGTCGCGCACCTGCACCGCGCGGCCGTCACCGCGGACCTCGACGAGGTCCACGAGGCGGCCCTGAGCCTGCACGTCACCTCCGTCATGGTCGGGGCCGAGGGGATGGCCGGCTCGGTCGCCGCGCTGTCCGAGGCGCTCGCCGCCGGGGTGCTCGCCGAGGTAGGGGCCGCCCTGGCGGAGATCGAGATCATCGCCGCGGTGACCACCGGCGCGCTGGTGGCGCGTCGTGCGGTGCCCGCCGGTGCCGTCGCCTGAGTCGCGCACACTGGCTGCCGCCTGACTGCGCTCACCCGGCGCCGTCCAAGAATCGCCCCGCCTACCCCTATCTCACCCTCGCGCCCACAGGGTGAGCCGGACGGGTTCATCCCCATTTCACCTCTCGATCCACGAATCGGTGAGTCGCCGTCCTGATGTGCTGTCCCGCTGGGGGCCGTGCGGCCGCGAGGGCTGCCCGCGACCGGACAGGGAAGGCATCGCCGTGGAGGAGATCATCGACCGCGAGGCGCTCAGCGCGCTCGTCGAGGACGTCGGCGCCGCGCGCGCGCAGACGATCGTCGGCAGCTACCTCGCGACCCTCGACGAGCGGGTGTACCACCTGCGTGCCTCCCTTGCGGGCTGCGACACCGAGCGGGCGATCATCGCGCTGCGCGGCCTGCGCAGCGCCAGCGCGCTCGTCGGGGCCCGCGAGCTCGCCGCTCTCGTCGAAGAGGTGGAACCGGCGCTGTCCCGCGGCAGGTACGCCCCGGCCCGCGCGGCACTGCCCGAGATCCTGCAGAGCGCCGCCGCGACAGCCCGAGCGCTCCTTGCCGTGCTCAGCGAGCCGGCAACATCCGGTACCCGACGCCCCGCACGGTCTCGATGAACCGCGGGTTCGCGGCGTCGTCTCCGAGCTTGCGGCGCAGGTTCGCCATGTGGACCTCGAGGCCACGACGGTCGGCGTCGGCCACGGCGCCGGACAAGGTGTAGTTCCCGGCCCACAGGTGCCCCACCAGCGCGGTCTTGGCCACCGCGGTGCCCGGCGCCCGGAGCAGCGCGCCCAGCAGCGAGAACTCGGTCGGGGTCAGGTGCACCTCAACGCCGTCCACGAACACCTCCTGCGCGCTGACGTCCAGGCGCAGGCCTCCGTGGCTGAGCAGACCAGCGGGCGACGGCGCAGCGCGGCCGGGCGAGCGGCGGGCGGGCGACGGCGCAACGGCGCCCGCGGGCGCGCGGCCGTGCCGCTCCGTGGTGACCCCGCCGTGCCGCTCCGCGCCGACCTCCACCACGGTGGCCGTCATCGCGGGGGCGAGTCGGTCCGGCCCCGGCGGCACGGCACGCGGCAGGTGACCGCTCGAGTCGCCTGTGCGGTGCGACGTCGTGGCGGCGGCCGCGGCGACCCCCACGAACTGCCGCGGGCGCCGCAGCATCGCCTCCACGCGGGCGCGCAGCTCTCGGGGGCGGAACGGCTTGGTGATGTAGTCGTCGGCGCCCGCCTCCAGCCCTAGGAGCGTGTCGACCTCGTCGGCGTGCGCGGTGAGCATCACCAGGTAGGTGGGGGAGAACATCCGGATCCGCCGCGCCACCTCGAGGCCGTCGATGTCCGGCAGGGAGATGTCCAGCGTGGTCACGAGCGGCTCGTGCGCACGCACCCGCTCCACGCCGTCGCGTCCGGTGGCCGCCGAGTGCACCGTGAAGCCGGCCTGGGTCAGGACCGCCACGAGCAGACCACGAATGTCGTCGTCGTCCTCGACGACGACGGCCGTGCGCTGCTCCCCCGTTTCGGACATCGATCGAGACATTACTACGACTGTGGCGTTCTCATCGGACCAATTAGATAACAGTTGTCGACAACCGTAAACAATCATTCCTCGCGTTGGGACCCGACGACGCGCCGCACAACCCCGCCGCAGGTCGTGGCCGTGCCTCCCGCCTCCAGGACTCCGGACACCGCCTCACCCTGGCAGCGGGGCCCGGTCACCCCGAAATCCGTGCGGGGTGAGGCAAGTAATCATCCTGGCTTCATCTAGCGGCCGGCATTGGCTGAATTGCTCCGATGGTGTGCTGGGCGCACCCCGGTGCCGGCGCGGCCTCGCACGGGCCCGACGTGAAGGAGCGCGATGAACCCGGTGGTGGAATCTGCGGTGCTGACAGCACTGGAGCACGAGGCCGGGGCCGAGCGCGTCCGGGAGATCGTCGGCCGCTACCTCGCCACCCTGGAAGAACGCCTCTACTTTCTGCGTGGCGCGTTGGCCGCCTACAACAGCGCCGACGCACTGGTCACGCTGCGCGGACTGCGCCGGGCCAGCACCGTCGTCGGCGCCCATCAGCTCGCCGACCTCGCCGACTCGCTCGAGCCGAGCCTGCGGCGTGGCAACTTCCGGCCCGCCCGGGACGCACTGCCCGAGCTGCTCCAGCTCGCCGCGGGCACCAAGGCGGCCCTCACCCCGGTGCTCGGCACCAGCATGGTGACCACACCCTGACCTGCTAGCGCGAGTCTCGACCAGGTCACCGCCGCGGCAGGGGGCGGCGCTGGATGGTCGGGCCAGGTCCCCGGCGGGGCCGCGGGCCATGATGGGCTCCATCATGACTTCCGCTCCACGCACCCGGGACGCCGACGGGCCCATGTTCCCGTTCCGCACAGTGGTGCTCGGCGCGCTGCTGCCCTCACTGGTCTTCGCGATCGGCGTGGGCGCGATGCTGCCGATCATCGTCCCCTCGGCGGTAGGCCTCGGCTCCAGCCTCGCGGTCGCGGGCGTGGTGGCCGCACTGCTGCCCGTCGGGCAGATCCTTGCCGACCTGCCGGCCGGCTCCCTCGCGGCCCGCGTGGGCGACCGCCGGGCGATGATCCTGGCCGGCGTCGTCGCCGCCGGCGCGTTCGCCGGTGCGGCCGCGGCCACGAGCCTGGTTCTGCTCGCCGTCGCCGTCCTTGCCACCGGCGCCGCCGCGGCGGTGTTCAACCTCGCCCGGCACTCCTACCTCACCGAGATCACGCCACCCCTGCGCCGGGCCCGGGTGCTCTCGACCCTCGCCGGCGTGCACCGCATCGGCCAGTTCCTCGGGCCGTTCGCCGGCGCCGCCGTCATCCACGGCGGTGAGCTGGGTTACGCGTACCTGCTCGGTGTCGGGACCGCGCTGGCCGCCACCGTGACGGTCGCCCTCGCCCGCGACGACACGGCCCGGAGTGCGCTGCCCGCCGCCGGGACGCTGCGTCAGCGCCGCGCCGCAGGGCGCGAAGCCCGACGGGCCCACGCTGGCCCGTCGATGCTCGAGGTGCTGTACGCGCACCGGAAGGTGCTCAGCACCCTGGGCGTCGCGGTGCTCCTCGTGGGCGCCGTGCGCGGGGCACGCCAGACGGTCCTGCCCCTCTGGGGCGAGTACCTCGGTCTCGACCCCGCCACGACCTCGCTCATCTTCGGCCTCGCCGGTGCCGTCGACATGCTCCTGTTCTACCCGGCGGGCAAGGTCATGGACCGGATGGGCCGGCTGTGGATCGGCGTCCCCTCCATGCTGGTGATGGGCGCGGCCATGATCGCGCTGCCCTTCACCCACACCGTCGCGAGCATGTCCGTGGTGGCCGCTCTCATGGGGCTGGGCAACGGGATGAGCTCGGGCATCCTCATGACGCTCGGCGCGGACGTCTCGCCCGCGTCCGGCCGCGCCCGGTTCCTGGGCGCCTGGCGGGTGCTCCAGGACAGCGGCGGTGCGCTCGGCCCGCTCGTCGTCTCCGCCGGCGCCGCCCTCGGCTCGCTCGCTGCCGGGATATGGGTCACCGGTTTGCTTGGCGCGGGGGCCGCGGCCGCGCTGCTGCGGTGGGTGCCCCGGTGGTCCGTCCACGCCAACCGCACCACCCGCCGCCAGGCCGGACTCATCACATGACCAGGCCCCACGGCGCAGCGCGCGTCACCCTCGGCCGCGCCGCACGCACGGGCAACGACGGCTGCGGCGCCGAGGCCCGTCGGTCACCGGGGGAGGGGTCTCGGTGCCGTCCTACCGCGTCAGGCTGAGCGTCGGGACCCTGCTGCCCGGAACCGAGCCGGAGTCCGTCCTGCCGGCGGCCGCCGACGCGGCGGCCGCGCTGGCCACGGTCGAGGCCCGTGAGGTGGCGGTCGTGCGCGGCGAGGCGGTGGTGAGCGTGCGGTTCACCGCCGACGAGGACGGAGACGCCGACGACGTGGCCGGTCGGGTCGAACGTGCGGTCCGGACGCTCGCGCAGGTCGGTCGGGTCCGTTTGGAGCGTCGGGCGGGCAACCGCTGGTTCTTGGTGCGCTGACTGCGGTCCCTAGCGCGCCGTCGGACCGTTGCCGGCGGTCTCCGGCTCCTCCCGCCCGGCCGGCGCAGCAGCGAGCCGTCCGCGGCGCGCCCGGCGCTCGTGCACGAAACCCCACCCGATGGCGAGTGCGCCCATGGTCAGGCCGGCGAGGCACACGCCGAGGTACCGCTGGGGCACCGCACCCCGCCCGATCAGGATCGCGACCACCGCGGTGGCCACTGCCCACACCAGCGTGCCGGCGACGGTCATCGTGAGCGCGTTGACCTTGGCCGGCGGGGGGTCCGGCCGCCGCTCGAACAAGTTGAGGTCGGGCATGACCCGATCCTAAACGGCAGGCCGCCACGGCGGCGCGAAGCGAATCGATCACCGCCGGCGCAAAACGTGAGACGCACTTCCCGATATGTGGTCGTTGTGGGACCATCGGCCGACGTGAGCACTGCTGCGCCGAGCGCGCCCCCCACGTCCGTCGGTCGTCTGGACCGCTACTTCCGCATCACCGAGCGTGGCTCGACCGTGGGCCGCGAGGTACGAGGTGGCATCGTCACCTTCTTCGCGATGGCCTACATCCTCGTACTCAACCCGCTGATCCTGTCCACGCCGGACTCCACGGGCGCCTTCCTCGGAGGCGGGACGGACGGGCCCAACCTCCCCGCGGTCGCCGCCGGTACCGCGCTCGTCGCGGGCCTGATGTCCATCCTCATGGGCGCCGTCGCCAACTACCCGCTCGCGCTGGCCGCCGGGCTCGGGATCAACGCCCTGCTCGCCTTCACGATCGTGCAGATGCCTGGCATGACGTGGGGCGACGCGATGGGGCTCATCGTCCTCGAGGGCCTCGTCATCCTCGTCCTCGTCCTCACCGGGCTGCGGCAGGCGATCTTCCGGGCCGTCCCGCACCAGCTCAAGGTCGCCATCTCCGTCGGCATCGGCCTGTTCATCGCCCTCGTCGGCCTGGTGAACTCCGGCATCGTGCGCACCGGTGGTGGCACCCCGCTCCAGCTCGGCGTCAACGGCTCGCTGTTCGGCTGGCCGTCGATCGTGTTCATCGTCGGCCTGTTCACCATCGCGATCCTCATGGTGCGGAAGGTCCGCGGAGCCATCCTCATCGGCATCGTCGTCGCCGCGGTGCTCGCCGCGATCATCGAGGCGGTCGGGGACCTGGGCATCCTGTCCCCCGAGGACAACCCCGGCGGGTGGAGCCTCACCGTCCCCGCCCTCAACGGCTCCCCGGTCCAGGCACCCGACTTCGCCACGCTCGGCCAGTTCTCCCTCTTCGGTGCCTTCGAGAAGATCGGGCCGCTCGCCGCCCTGCTGCTCATCTTCTCCATCATGCTGGCCGACTTCTTCGACACGATGGGCACGATGGTCGCCATCGGCGCCGAGGGCGACCTGCTCGACGCCGAGGGCAACCCGCCCAACACCCGCCGCATCCTCGTGGTCGACTCCATCGCCGCTGCAGCCGGCGGTGCCGCCGCGGTGTCCTCCAACACCAGCTACATCGAGTCCGCCACGGGCGTGGGCGACGGCGCCCGTACCGGCCTCGCCTCGATCGTCACGGGCATCGCGTTCCTGCTCGCGACCTTCCTCTCCCCGCTGGCCGCGTTCGTCCCGTACGAGGCCGCCACGCCAGCCCTGGTCATCGTCGGCTTCCTCATGATGATGCAGGTCACCGAGATCACCTGGCGCGACGCCGCGATCGCCATCCCGGCGTTCCTCACCATCGTCCTGATGCCCTTCTCGTACTCGATCACCGTGGGCATCGGCGCCGGCTTCGTCGCCTACGTCGTGCTCGCTGCCGCCAAGAAGGGCGGGGCGCGCCAGGTCCACTGGCTGATGTGGGTGGTCGCCGCCCTGTTCGTCGTGTACTTCGCGCTCGGGCCGATCGAGAACGCCCTGGGTCTCTGAGCCGGTCCGGCCGCTTCGGCCGGTCGCTCCTCCTGGAGGCCCCCACCCGCGAGCAGTCGCGGGTGGGGGCCTCCGCGCATCTGCCGGCCACGCCAGGGCGAGACTCCCCGCGACGGCGCCCGAGCAGGCCCATGCTCACAGTGCGCAACCTCACCGCACCTCCGGTAGTTACCTCTAGTAATTAGCGGTGCTAACGATCTAGCATGGCACCGGTATGTCAGACAACCTTTCGTCCCGTGCCGGTCGACCCGACCTGGCGACCAACGTGCGCATCGCTGTCCTGCGCCTCTCCCGCCGGCTTCGCAGTGAGTCCGGCGCGCTCACGGAGGCCCAGCACTCCGTGCTGTCCGCCCTCGTCCACATCGGACCCATGAGCCCGGGCCAGCTCGCCGAGCACGACAAGGTCCAGCGACCCTCGATGACCCGCACGGTCGCCGCCCTCGAGGAACGTGGGCTCGTCACCCGGGCGGCCAACCCCGACGACAAGCGGCACGTCGTCGTCGCGGCCACCGAGGCCGGCCGGGAGCTGGTCAAGGAGATCAAGCGCCGCCGCAACGCCTGGCTGAACAAGGGCCTGGCTGGGCTGACGCCGGCCGAGCGGGACACCGTCGCCCAGGCGGCCGTCATCTTGCGAAGGATGGTGGAGAAGTGACCCGTACCTTCTACTCGCTGCGTTACTTCAACTACCGCCTCTGGTTCGTCGGTGCCCTCGTCGCCAACGTCGGCACGTGGATGCAGCGGGTGGCCCAGGACTGGCTGGTGCTCACCGTCCTCTCGGACGACTCCGGCTTCGCCGTCGGCATCGTCACCGCCTTGCAGTTCCTGCCGGTCCTGCTGCTCAGCCCGGTGGCCGGTGTGCTCGCCGACCGGCTGCCCCGCCGCAAGCTGCTCATCGGCACCCAGGCCGGGCTGGGAGTGCTCGCCGCCGGCCTGGGCGTCATGGTGCTCACGGAGACCGCCGAGCTGTGGCACGTCTACGTCTTCGCCCTGGCGCTGGGTGTGGTCAGCGCGCTGGACGGCCCGGTGCGCCAGACGTTCGTCGCGGAGATGGTTCCCGCGAGCGACCTGCCCAACGCCGTCGGGCTGAACTCCACCTCCTTCAACGCGGCCCGCCTGATCGGGCCGGGCCTTGCCGGGCTGCTCATCGCGGCGGTGGGGCCGGGCTGGGTCTTCATCATCAACGCGGTCTCCTTCGCCGCGACGATCTTCTCCCTGACGCTCATGCGCACCCGTGAGCTGCACGAGCTTCCCCACGCCCCACGCGGCAAGGGACAGGTGCGTGCGGGACTCGCCTATGTGCGACGGCGCTCGGACATCGTGGTGATCATGGTGGTCGTCGGCGTCGTGGGAGCCTTCGGTCTGAACTTCCAGCTCACGTCCGCCGTCATGGCCAGGGAGGCCTTCGGCAAGGGGGCGGGGGAGTACGGCATCCTCGGCTCGATCCTGGCCATCGGCTCGCTCACCGGCGCGCTGCTGGCCGCCCGGCGCAAGCACCCCCGCGTCCGCCTCGTCATCGGTGCGGCGCTCGCGTTCGGGGTGACCATGGGCGTCCAGGCGTTCATGCCCACCTACGAGCTGTACGCGCTGCTGTGCATCCCGGTCGGGCTGTTCTCCCTGACCATGATGACGGCGGCGAACACCGCGGTGCAGATGTCCACCGAGCCCGCTATGCGCGGCCGCGTGATGAGCCTGTACATGATGGTGTTCCTCGGCACCACGCCCATCGGCTCACCCGTGATCGGGTGGGTCTCGGAGGCCTGGGGTCCGCGCTGGTCGGTCGGCGTCGGCGCCATCGCCTCGATCCTGGTGGCGGTGGTCGCGGCCCTGTGGGTCAAGCGGTCCTGGCACGTGCAGGTGCGCTACCAGCGGCTCGGGCGGCCTCACCTCGTGGTGGAGGGCCCGGGCGAGCGGCATGCCCACCAGGCCGAGCGGGCGGAGCGCGAGCTGGCCAAGGCCACCCTCGCCAAGGACGAGGCACAGCAGGGCAGCGAGACGGCATAGTCCGCGCCGCACGGATGGCACCTGCCTTCTAGGGTGAGGTCCCATGACCGAGTCCACCGCCTTCCACGAACAGCTCCTGGCCGAGGAGGCGGAGCTGCGAGTGCCCACATTCGGCAAGGACGACGCCTGGATGCTGGGCAGCCAGATGCGCGCCGCCGCCGCTGAGCGTCGGCTGCCGATCGCCATCGGCATCGTGCTCGCCGGACAGCGCGTCTTCCATGCCGCGCTCGAGGGGTCCAGCGCCGACAACGACGGGTGGTTGGCGCGGAAGACGGCGGTCGTGCTGCGGTACGGGCGCAGCTCCATGGGTGTCGGTGAGCAGTTCCGGGTCGCGGGCAAGGACTTCGACCGCGACAGCCGGCTCGACCCCGCCGCGTTCGCCGCGCACGGCGGTGTCTTCCCGCTGGTCCACACCGGCGGTGCGCTGCTCGGTGCGGTCGGCGTCTCGGGCCTGCCGCAGCGGGAGGACCACGAGTTCGTCGTCACCGAGCTGCGGCGGTACCTCGATACCCGCGCGTGACGGCCGCCCGGACGGGCGCGCGGCCGCCCGCCGACGAGCACCACCGCCCGCATTGCGGCCCCTTCTCCCGCACGTCATCGTGGGTCTACCGACGGTCCCGCACGTCATCGTGGGTCCACTGACACGGGAGGGCAGCTCGATGAGCGAGTCGACGGCGGGCAGCGCCCGCGAGAAGGCAGACGAGGCGAAGGCCCTTGCGGACGCCGCCGCCAAGAACCTGCAGGACACCCGGCTCGACGACGACGCGGTGGCCGACAAGGACGTCGAGGCCACCGGAGTGACGTCAGGCGAGCCGGAGGACAAGCCGGTGCTGCGGACGGACGAGGGGCCCGGCGAGGAGCTGACGGGACCGGGATCGCCCATGTCGTGACCAGGGGTGGGTCACTCATGGCGTGAACCGCCCGCCCATGCTCGTTGCCGCCTGGCACGCCGGGCAGCGGCCGCACCTCCGCACCGAGACGGGTGCTCCGGTGGCCGTTCGGTGCCGCCGTTCGTCCACCAGAGTCTCGAGCCGCGCCCGCCACGTGCGGTAGACCGGCACGACGGTGGTCAGCTCCAGGCTCGTCGTGGTGCCGTTCTGCAGCAGGAGCCGTGCCTCCGTCACGACGGCGACTCCCGCGCGGGTCAGCCCGTCGTAGCAGGCCGCGAGCCGGAGCGACGACTCGTGCCGGGAGCGCCCCGGCGGTGGCACCTCCTGGGCGACCCAGACGTCGTCGTCCCGGATCAGGAGATCGATCCGACCGTGGAAACGTCCATCGAAGAACCCGCCGCCGTGGACGGCCTCGATGCCCGGGCGAAGGGCCGCGAGCGTGGCATCGTGGTGGGCCCTCAGCTCCTCGCCGTCGCGCGGGGCGGGCAGCTCGCACACTCCGGCCCGGCCGAACGCGCCTTGGAGCGCCGCCCGCACGTCGCCGGTGTGGTCCGGCGCCGCCCCCGGTGACCCCGCGTGCCTTGGCGCCGCCGTCCACGCCTCCGTCGCGCTGTCGTCGCCGGCGGTCAGTTCACGCAGCCCGCCGAGGCGCGCCTCGACCTCGTGCAGCACCGCCCACTCGCAGTCCGCGGCGCGCGCGAGGTCGCCGGGCTCCAGCACTGCCTCGCCGTCGAGCACGAACACCGGCCTCACCTCCGATGGCGGTCACCCTGCCACCGGGCGGTGACATCTACGGTGTCGCCACCACCTGGCACTCCTGCGGGGTAGAACCGAAGAGGAGGATCTCGTACCGGGCGGTGCCGCCGGCCGCGACCGTCGGCACGTGGCCGTACCCCGCGGCGACCGGCTCGCCGTCGGCCGTGCACACGGCGCTGACCTGGACTGCCTCGAGATCCTGCGGGAGGGTCGAGGCGAGGCGGCCGGTGATGGTGGGGTTGAGCGGGTCGTCGTGGATGGTCAGCCCGTCGAGCCGTAGGCCCGCCTTCGGCGTCTTGGTGTGACCGGCGCCGGGGACGGAGGTCTTCTCGGCCAGGGTGGCCACCACCGAGTGCGTGGCGTCCAGGGTGGCCACGGTGCTGCCCTCTGGCGCGAAGACGTCGGCCACGAACAGGGTCGACTCGCGGCCGGGGACCTGTACCTCGGCCGTGGAGTCCTTGGACAGGACCGCGCCGTCGGCGTCGTAGGTGGTGATGCCGACGGTCACCCGCACCGTGGCGGCCGTGCGGTTGACGACCGTGCCGAATGCGACGTCGTGCTGGTCCGTGCTGAGCAGGCCGAGGTCCTCGACCGCGACGCCCTCGGCCAGCGCCGCCTTGGTCGAGCCGGGCTCCGCCGCGGACAGGGCGGAGTCGGCAGCCTCGCTGGTGACACCGGCACCGGCGGCGGCGTCATCGGTGGCGACGGAGACGTCCGGCACCTCGTCGACCACCAGGACAGAGGGCTTGGGAGAGGCGCAGCCGGCGAGCACCGCGATCGCACCCACGGCGGCGGCGGCGCGGGCGAGGTGGCGGGGAGCCGGGTGCATCGTGTGTCTCCGGGAGTTTCGGGGTGGTCCTGTCCTAGTATTCGGCATCCTTGACGAAAACATGACAGAACGGTTCACGAACGTTGCCGAACGCACACGGTTCCGGACCGGACCTGCCCCGGTTGGTCACCCCATTCGCTCCAGCAGGTGGTCGACGCAGGCGGTGAGGGCAAGGACGTCGCCCGGGTCGACGGCAGGGAACATGCCGACACGCAGCTGGTTGCGGCCGAGCTTGCGGTAGGGCTCGACGTCGACGATGCCGTTGGCCCGTAGCGTGGCCGCCAGGGCTTGCGCGTCCACCGTCTCGACGAAGTCGATGGTGCCGACCACGGGGGAGCGGTGCGCCGGCTCGGCCACGAACGGTGTGGCGAGCGGGTGCGCCTCGGCCCAGCCGTACAGCGCGGCCGACGAGGCCGCCGTCCGCCCGGAGGCCCAGTCCAGGCCGCCGTTCTCGTTGAGCCAGTCGACCTGCTCCGCGAGCAGCACCAGCGTGGCGACCGCGGGCGTGTTCAGCGTCTGGTCCTTGCGCGAGTTGTCGACGGCGAGCTGCAGGTCGAGGAAGTCCGGCACCCACCGCGAGGCCGTGACCTCGGCCACGCGCGCCAGGGCAGCGGGGGACAGCACGGCGAGCCAGAGCCCGCCGTCGGCCGCGAAGCTCTTCTGCGGTGCGAAGTAGTAGACGTCGGTCTGAGCGAGGTCGACGGCGACGCCGCCGGCGGCCGAGGTGGCGTCCACCACCGTCAGGGCGCCGTCGTCGGCCACCCGCTCGACCGGGGACACCACCCCGGTGGACGTCTCGTTGTGCGGGTAGGCGTAGACGTCGACGCCCTCCGCCGGCGCGCAGCGGGCCAGGTCGCCAGCGGCGGCGGCGCGGATGTCGGAGGCGGCCAGGAACGGCGAACGGTCGGTGGCCGTGGCGAACTTGTGGCCGAACTCGCCGAAGTCGGCGTGCTGCGCGCGCTCGCGGACGAGGGAGAAGGTCGCGGCGTCCCAGAAGGCCGTCGACCCGCCGTTGCCCAGCACCACCTCGTAGCCGTCCGGGGCGCCGAGCAGCGCGGCGATCCCCTCGCGGACGCGGCGCACCAGGTGACGCACGGGCGCCTGACGGTGGGAGGTGCCCAGCACGGTGGTGCCCAGGGCGGCGAGCATGTCGACCTGCGCCGGGCGCACCTTGCTCGGCCCGCAACCGAAGCGGCCGTCCGCCGGGAGCAGGTGGGTGGGGATGGTGACGGTCTCCATGACTGCGGATCATCCCATCCGTCGTCATCCCGTCCGCGCCGGTGTCCACCGCCGCGCGCGAGGGACGCCTGAGCCCTTCGTCCCACTCCCTGCCCGATTTGCACCAGATGATGGGCGGCGCACCTCGATGTGCCGCCCAGCCGATCCACGGAGCCGACGTGACCATGACCGACCTCGCGCCCGCGGGCGCCCTCGACACCGACAGCACCTGGCTACGCCGGGCCGTGCGGCGACCGTTCGCCCTGATGCTGGCCTCGTCCGTGCTCAGCCTGATCGCGTCGTTCGTGCTGTCGGTGGATGCGGTGCGCCTGGCCGCGAACCCCGATGTGGTGCTGACCTGCGACATCAACAGCGCGATCTCCTGCGGCACCGTCGCCCAGGCGTGGCAGGCGAGCCTGTTCGGCTTCCCGAACGCCTTCCTGGGGCTGGTCACGGAGCCGGTGGTCGTCACGATCGCGCTGGCCTCGCTCGCCGGCGTGCGCTTCCCCCGGTGGTTCATGGTCACGGCCCAGGGCGTGTACCTCCTCGGGCTCGTGTTCGCCTACTGGCTCTTCGCGCAGTCGTACCTGGTCATCGGTGCGCTGTGCCCGTGGTGCCTGCTGGTCACCGCCTCGACCACGACCGTCTTCACCAGCCTGCTGCGGGTGAACATCCTTCAGAACAACTTCCGCCTGCGGCCCGGTACCCATGCCCGCGCGATGTCGCTGCTGCGCACGGGTGTGGACTACGCGGCCGTCGTCGTGGTGTTCGTGCTCCTGGCCGCCGCCATCATCGTGAAGTACCACAACGAGCTGTTCGGCTGACGCGCCGGTCAGCCGCGTAGGGCGCGCTGAACCTCCAGCACGTGCGCGGACCAGCCCGCCGTGCGCCCGCACACGTACAGGGCCGCGAGCAGGTTGGCCGGCACGCCGACGTGGTCCAGCAGGACCGCACCCCAGAACAGCGCGCCGGGCCGGTAGCCGGCCGCGTCACCGTCGGCGGCCCGGGCGAGCGCCGTTCCGCCGGCCTGGGCGACCGCCTCGGCCACGTCCAGACGGGCGGCACCCACCCGCAGGCAGGCCGCTCGCAAGAGCTCGCCGCGCGCGTCGTCGGGCAGGTGGGGGTCCCCGAACCCGGGCAGCCTGCCGTCCCGGGCAAGATGTTCCGCGACGACGGCGGCCGGGTCATCGGTGCGTTCGGCCTGCTCCATCAGCGCCAGCGCCCTGGCCGAGCCGCCGCCCCCGAGCGGCCCGCTCGCCACGGCGACGGCGGCCGAGAGGCACGCTGCGACGTCGGCGCCCTGCTCGGCGGCGAGCCGTGCGGTACGGGTGGACGGGGAGAGCCCGTTCTCGGCGAGGGTGAGCCAGAAGGTGTCCAGCGCCGCGACCGCGGCCGGGTCCGCCTCACCGCGCCACCGCACGAGGAAACGCTCGGTGATCGTGCGGGCGAGGTCGACCTCACGCTGCGGCACCGCGGGCACGTCCTCGCCGCGGGCCGACTGGGCGACGAAGCTCAGCGTCATCACCGACGCCCGCGCGAGGTCCTCCCGGGCCTGGCTCGCCGGAATGTCCACGAGGGGCCGGTACGCCCAGACAGGCGTCAGCTGGGCGAGCGCCGACTGCACGTCCACCCGCACGTTGCCCGTGCGCACCGGGAGGTTGAACGGCTCGGCGGGCGGCAGGCCGGACGAGTCCGTGCCGTCCACCAGGAGGCCCCACAGGCGCTCGAACGGGGTGCCGAGCAGGTCCGCGACCGGCCGGCCGCGGTACACCGGGGTGCCGGTCGCGGGCGCCAGCGCGAAGATCGCGGCGCCGTCCGTGCCGTCGCCGGGGGTGCGGGCGTCAGGTGTGGTGGACATCACCGCGCAGGATAGGCGCCCGCGGGCCGGGAGGAAGAATCGGTCCGGCCGGTACGGGGCTCGACCGTCCCGCCGGGCCCTCGGGAGCTGCGGCCCTGCCCTCTTGTCGGCGGACCTCCCTATCCTGGGCCTAGAAGACTCCCGGCGGTGCCGGGCCGACGGCGCCGGGCGGCGTCAGGCACAAGGAGCGTGGGACGCGTGAGCGACCTGATCGACACGACGGAGATGTATCTCAAGACGGTCTACGAGCTTGAGGAAGAGGGCGTGGTGCCCCTGCGCGCCCGCATCGCCGAGCGGCTGGGGCACTCCGGCCCGACCGTCTCGCAGACCGTCGCCCGGATGGAGCGTGACGGTCTGCTCGTGCTGACCGGCAACCGCCAGCTCCGCCTGACGGACGAGGGCCGGGCGCGGGCCACCAAGGTCATGCGCAAGCACCGCCTCGCCGAGCGACTGCTCACCGACGTCGTCGGGCTGGACTGGCCATTCGTGCACGAGGAGGCGTGCCGCTGGGAGCACGTCATGAGCGAGCGGGTCGAGCGCCGGCTCGTCGAGCTGCTCGGCCACCCCCGGGTGGACCCGTACGGCAACCCGATCCCCGGCCTGGAGCACCTGGGCGACGACGCACTCGCGACCCTGCCGCACGTCGAGGTGCGCTCGCTGGCCGACGTCGCGGCCGAGCGCGTGCCCGCCGGGGCGGTGGGTGCCACGCGCAGCGTGGTGGTCCACGCGGCGGTGACCGGGGCGGCGGTGGCCCACGCCGCGGGCGGCGCGGGGGCGGAGTCGCAGACGGTGCCCTTCGAGGTCGAGCTGGCACGGATCGGTGAACCCCTCCAGGTGGACGTCGACCTGCTCGGCCGGATGGCCGATGCCGGTCTGCGCCCGGGTGTGCGGGTAGAGGTGACCGTGCGGCCCGAGCTCGAGCTGGTCTCGTTGCACGCTCCCGGCTCGGACACCGTGCTGGACCTGCCGGAGGACATCACGCGGCACCTCTTCGTGACGCGCTGACGTGCTGATACGGGCCGCGCACGCACGCCGTCCTGGCTCGTGACCGTTTCG
The DNA here is from genome assembly GCF_006352065.1 of Georgenia yuyongxinii. Classification (NCBI taxonomy): domain Bacteria; kingdom Bacillati; phylum Actinomycetota; class Actinomycetes; order Allobogoriellales; family Allobogoriellaceae; genus Georgenia; species Georgenia yuyongxinii. The sequence continues at coordinate 653,027 of NZ_CP040915.1, forward strand.
TGATCTACGCCACGGTTCGTTACACAACCGTGACATCTGGGTTTGCGACCACGTAGTCTCGCAACCGCCTCATGGAAACCTCCATTTCCGAGGCCCCCGGGCGGGGACCGAACCCTGCCGCCACCCGGGGTTGACCCGACACCGCGGCAGGGGCGGGGGACCCACATCTCGGACCTGGGCATCCAGGCCCTTGGGGTAAAGCGCGGCCGGAGACGGCCCGCCGGGTGACCTCTCACCCGAACCCGACAGCTCACCCCGCAGGCAGCCAGGAGAGGCAGTACGTGACCATCAGCACCAACGTCGACGCGCGCCACCGCGCCCCGCGTCGTCCCAGCACCCCTCTGACCGTGCTCGGCCGGGGCGTCGGACGCAAGGCCCGCCGTGGCCTGGCCGCCGTCGCTGCGTCGGGCCTCGTCCTCACCGTTGCGGCGACGGGCGCCAACGCTGCCCCCGCCGACGGCGACACCTCGGCCATGCCGAAGGTGGACATCTCTGCGGCGGCCGCCGAGGCCGTGACCGCCATGGTCACCACGCCGACCGTGACCGTCCCCGCGGACGTCACCTGGAGCGTCGAGACCGTCACGGCGGAGGCCACCCCGGCCCCCGAGCCGGAGCCGGAGCCCGTCGTCGAGCCCGAGCCCGTCGTCGAGCGCGAGACCGCTGCGGCGTCCCGCTCCGGCGCGCGTGCCGAGCTGCCGGCCGCCACGCAGGCCGCTCCCGCTGCGGCCGCCGCACCGGCGCCGTCGGCCTCGGCCAGTGCGATCGTCAACTACGCCCGCCAGTTCATCGGCACGCCGTACGTGTACGGCGGCGGCACCCCGGCCGGCTTCGACTGCTCGGGCTTCACCAGCTACGTCTTCGCCCACTTCGGCATCAACCTGCCCCGGTCCTCCAGCGCCCAGAGCGGCGCCGGCACCGTGGTCTCGGCGGCCCAGGCGCAGCCCGGCGACCTGGTGTGGTGGCCCGGCCACGTCGGCATCTACACCGGCAACGGCAACCACATCGCGGCCCGCAACCCCGGCACCCCACTGGCGGAGACGCCGCTCTACCGCGCGAACCCGACGTTCATCCGGGTGGCCTGACCTCCGGTCCAGAACAAGGCGTGATCGTCGTCTCGCTCGAGCGGCCCGTCCCTGCAGGGGGCGGGCCGTTCGTCGTAGAGGCGAGGCTGCCGGGTGACCGAAGGGCTGGGACCGGTCGAGCGTACGCACCGGGACGAAGCTCCCCATGTCCCGACCGTGCCGCAACGCCCAGCCGGCTCATTCACCCGCTCAGCCCGACAAACGGGACGCGTTCGAGTCCTCCGAGCATGTCCTGGCCCGGCATGGGCGAGAACGGGGCACAATGAGGTCAAAGGATGACCAAGCGACGGAAGGGCGGGTCATGGCGCACGAGAAGGTAGTGGTCGTCGGCGTCGACGGCTCCGAGGCGAGCCTCGCCGCGGTGGACTGGGCAGTGGCCGAGGCGAAGAGAACCGGCTGGCGGCTCCACATCGTGTGCGCCTACGCGTTGCCGTCCTTCACCGCCGCCTCGCTCGACGGCGGGTACGCCGCCATGGACGACACCGCCATCCAACAGGGCGCGCAGGCCGTGATCGACGAAGCGCTCGCCCGCACCGCCAGCTCCGGCGTGGTCGTCACCTCCGCTCTCGAGGCCGGTGACCCGGCCGGGGTGCTGGTCGACCTGTCCCGCGAGGCGAGCCTGGTGGTGGTCGGCACGCGCGGCGGCGGCGGCTTCACCGACCGCCTGCTCGGCACCGTCTCCTCGGCGCTGCCCGCGCACGCGCACTGCCCCGCGGTGATCGTCCCGGTCCGGGAGGGCCGCTCGTACACGCCGGTGCGGCGCATCGTGGTGGGCGTGGACGGCTCGGACTCGGCGAAGATCGCCCTGCGACGCGCCGTGGACGAGGCGGCCCTGTGGGACGCCGAGCTGTCCGCGGTCGCCGCGGTGCCGATCGCCACCGGCGCCGGCGCCATGGCGTGGCTGCCGGCCACGGTGGACCGCGATGAGGTGCTCGCCGACGTCCGCGAGGGCCTCGGCGTCGCGGTGACCGCCGCGGTCGGCGACCGTCAGGTGCGGGTGCGTCAGCACGCGCTGGACGGGAACGCGGCGGCGCTGATGGCGGAGTTCTCCACCGCCGTCGAGCTCGTCGTCGTCGGCACCCGCGGACGCGGGGGCTTCGCCGGGCTGCTGCTCGGCTCCACCAGCCAGGCGGTGCTGCACCACGCGGCGTCGCCCGTGATGGTGGTGCCCGCCCGCATCAAGGACGAGGGCCTCAGCCCGACCGACGTGCCGTGGAACGCGTGACGGGCCGCATCGACGACCGGCGTCCGTAGCCCGGACGTGCGGAGGGTGCGACGGGTGGGACTCCCGCCGCACCCTCCGTCTCGCGTGCCGCCGACCACGACCGGCACGCCCCCGTGGTGGGCACCTGGGGTGCCCACCATGTCCGTAGGTGGTGCGCTGCTTGGCGCCGAGCAGAAGACCGGTTCTGGCGATCCGCTCCCGCGCGCACCTCTATCGAAGCGCTCCGCGGGCCCCCGCGCACCCGGAACGACCGGCGCAATTTGGGGCAGCTCGCCGTGTCCCGCCCAGATCAGGGCGTGCGCCCCGCCTCCACGGCCTCCTCGTGCAGCACGTCGGTGAGCGTGTCCAGCGCCAGGTGCAGGTCGTCCTCGGCGATGTTCAACGGCGGTGACAGGCGGATCGTCGTGCCGTGCGTCTCCTTGACCAGGATCCCGCGTGCCGCGAGCCGCTGGCACGTCTGGTAGCCGCTCAGGCCCAGCGCGGGCTCCACGTCGAGGCCGGCCCACAGCCCGACCGTCCGGGCGCCCGCCAGCAGTCCCCGCGCCACCAGCACCTCGACCCGCTCGTGGAGCACAACGCCCAGCGCACCGGCCCTGGCCTGCAGGTCACCCGGGGCGAGCAGGTCCACCACGGCCAGCCCGACGGCGCACGCCAGCGAGTTGCCACCGAACGTCGAGCCGTGCGTGCCCGCGCTGAACACCTCGAGCACGTCGCGGCGCCCGACCACCGCGGACACCGGCAAGATGCCCCCGCCGAGCGCCTTGCCCAGGGTGGTGAGGTCCGCACGCACACCGGCGAGGTCCTGGGCGAGCGTGGTGCCGGTGCGGCCCAGGCCGGACTGGACCTCGTCGAGCACGAGCAGCACGTCCGTGGCGGAGCAGAGCTCGCGGAGCCGGGGCAGGTAGTCCGCGGGCGGGACGATGACGCCCGACTCGCCCTGGACGGGCTCGACCAGCACCGCCACGGTCGTCTCGTCGATCGCCGCGGCGACGGCGTCGGCGTCCCCGTAGGGCACGATGCGGAAGCCGGGGGTGTACGGCCCGAAGCCGTCCCGCATCTGCGGGTCCTCGCTCATCGACACCACCGTGGTGGTGCGGCCGTGGAACGCCCCCTCGGTCACCACGATCGTGGCCGCCTCGTCCGGGACGCCCTTGACGTCGTACCCCCACTTGCGGGCGGCCTTCACCGCCGTCTCGACCGCCTCCGCGCCGGTGTTCATCGGCAGCAGCATCTCCGAGCCGGTCAGCTCGGTCACGGCCCGCGCGAACGGCTCGAGGAGCTCGTGCTCGAACGCGCGCGAGGTCAGGGTGATCTTGTCCAGCTGTGCCTTCGCGGCCGCCACGAGCGCCGGGTGGCGGTGGCCGAAGTTCAGCGCGGAGTATCCGGCCAGGCAGTCCAGGTACCGGCGGCCGTGGACGTCGGTGACCCACGAGCCCTCGCCCGTGGCGAGCACGACGGGCAGCGGGTGGTAGTTAGGGGCGAGGGCGCTCGGCGTCACAGCCGCCCCTCGGGGCGCGGGGGCGTGGGGCGCGTCGGGGTGTCCGAGCACGTGAGTCTCCGATCACTGGTCTGATGCCGACGGTAGGGCGCGACGGAGAGGGTTGGGAAGGGGGCGCGCCGCGTCGGGAATCCCAGGTCATGAGACGGTGCCGGTACTAGTGGACGCCGTCGGGCCGCATCGGGTTAGTCTTCCCGGCGATCCCCGCGACAAAGATGGAGCGTGACCAGCATGCGCAACACCGCCGTGCACCGTGCCGCCGACCTCCCGGTCCGCGCGCTGTGCCTGTGCTGTTGTCGCTGACCACTCCTCCCGCGGCGCCGATGCCGCACCCCCGCTCCTCGTCGCGTCCCTGATCGCCTAAGCGGCCGCCCGCGCGCGCGACCTCGAGCCCCTCGTCTCTCTGGCCTCACGGCGCCCTGTCCCGGACGCCAACCCCGTCGTGACGGCAGCTTTACATCGCCGTCGCCCTGCGCCGCGCACCGCGGCCTCACCCGAAAGGTCCTCCATGGCCACCACCACCACGCCCGGCACCGCCGCGCCGCGGCGCAGGCTGCGGCTGCCGTCGTTCAGCATGCAGATCCTCATCGGCCTCGCCCTCGGGGTGCTCCTGGGCTGGCTCGCCCTGAGCCTCGGCAAGACGCCCGAGGGCGAGGAGAACTGGCTCACCGTCACCCTCAGCACGATCGGCTCCTCGTTCGTCAACCTGCTCAAGGCCGTGGTCGCGCCCCTGGTGTTCACCGCCATCGTCGCCTCGATCGCGAACCTGCGCGGCGTGGCCAACGGCGCCCGCCTCGCCGGGCAGACCCTGCTGTGGTTCGCCATCACGGCGCTGGTCGCCGTGGCGATCGGCATCGGGCTCGGCCTGGTCATGCAGCCGGGCGTGAACTCCGGCGTCGACGCCGCCGAGGCCGGTGCTCCCGGGCGGACCGGCAGCTGGCTGGACTTCCTCCAGGGCCTGATCCCGCTGAACTTCCTCGGCCTGGGCGCCTCCTCGCAGCTCCAGACCGGCGACGACGGCGTCATCAGCGCCGTGACCACCGGCGTGAGCTTCAACGTCCTGCAGATCATCGTCATCGCCCTCGCGGTGGGCATCGCCGCGCTGAAGGTCGGCCAGAAGTCCGAGCCGTTCCTCACCTTCAACCGCTCGCTGCTGGCCGTCATCCAGAAGGTGCTGTGGTGGATCATCCGCCTCGCGCCGCTGGGCACCCTGGGCCTGGTCGGCCGTGCCATCGCCACGTACGGCTGGTCCTCGCTGACCTCCCTGGGCACCTTCGCAATCGCCATCTACGTAGGCCTCGCCCTGGTGGTCTTCGTGGTCTACCCGATCCTGCTCAAGACCCACGGGCTGTCGGTGCTGAGCTACTTCAAGGGCGCCTGGCCGGCCATCGAGCTCGCCTTCGTCTCCCGGTCCTCGATCGGCACCATGCCCGTGACCGAGCGGGTCACCCACCGCAACCTCGGCGTGCCGCGCGGCTACGCCTCCTTCGCGGTGCCGCTGGGCGCTACCACCAAGATGGACGGCTGCGCCGCGATCTACCCGGCCATCGCCGCGATCTTCGTCGCCCAGTTCTTCGGCGTGAGCCTGTCGATCACGGACTACCTGCTCATCGCGTTCGTCTCGGTGGTCGGCTCCGCCGCGACCGCCGGCCTGACCGGCGCGACCGTCATGCTCACCCTGACGCTGTCCACCCTGGGCCTGCCGCTGGAGGGTGTCGGCCTGCTGCTCGCGATCGACCCGATCCTCGACATGGGCCGCACTGCGGTGAACGTGGCCGGCCAGGTGCTCGTGCCGGTCATCGTCGCCAAGCGTGAGGGCATCCTCGACGTCGAGCAGTACCGCTCCGCCAACGCCGAGGACCTCTTCACCGAGGACGAGGACGCCGAGCTCGCGCAGGAGACGGCCGACGCCGCTCCCGCCGGGCAGGAGCCGGAGCTCGCGGCCGCCCGCCGCTGACAGCCCCGGCAGACGGACGGGCCGGTAGCGCGGGACTCCGCGCTACCGGCCCGTCGTCGTCGTGGTGACGAGTCGAGATCGAACTGGATCAGGCCTTGACGGCCAGCACCGGGGCGTCGACCGTGAGCAGGATCCGCTGGGAGTTGCTGCCGAGCACGAGCTTGCCGACGGGGGTGCGCTTGCGCAGGCCGATGATCACGAGGGACGCGTCGACCTCGGTGGCGATCGAGTCGATCTCCTCGGCGGCGTCCTTGCCCCGGACGAGCTGGCGGACCTTGCCCTCCACGCCCGCGTGGGAGAGGAGCCCGCGCACCTCGTCCAAGTCTGTCTCGCTGGCCAGCAGCGGGTCGCGGACGCCGTCGCCCTCGGAGACGTTGAGGACGACGAGGTCCTCCTCGTGCGCCTTCGCCTCGACGATGGCCCGCTCGAGCGCCGCGCGGCCTTCTGGCCTGGTCGTGTATCCCACAACGATGGTCATGACTGCATCATGGCGTGGACCCGCCCACGGCCGCATGGGAAAGAGGTCCTAATTATCCCAAAGTCCGTCCGGATGGCCGTGATGAAGGTCACCTCGTGCCGAGCGCACCCGGTCGACGACGGCGCGCGCCACCTCGTCCGGCCGGGTCTCCGGCAGCCAGTGCCCGGCGTCGAGCGCGACGAACCGGTAGTCGCCGTCGACCAGGGCCGCGGACCCCTCCGCCGCCGATCGACTGAGGGCGAAATCGTGCTCGCCGAAGACGTAGGTCACCGGCACCCGGACACGGCCGGGCAGGGCGGTGGCGTAGAAGGGGATCGCGCGGTACCAGTTCAGGGCGCCGGTGAGGGCCCCGGGTTCGCGCATGCGCCGGGCGTAGCGGGCGGCGTCCGCGGCGGGCAGGCCACGGTCGCGGAGGCCGCGTTGAAGCCCCGCGCGGAGCAGGAGCTCGGGCAGCGCGGGCAGCTGCTCGAACAGGATGTACCAGGACCGGAGCGGCTGGTCCGAGCGGGGCAGAGCGCGGGCGAACGCCCGGGGGTGAGGAGTGGACAGGACCGTCGCCGACGCGACCCGCTCGGGTGCGTCGGCCGCCACCGCCCACGTCACCGCCCCGCCCCAGTCGTGACCGACGAGATGTGCCCGGGCCAGGCCCGCGGCGTCCAGGAGCGCGACGACGTCGGCCGCCACCCAGCTGAGCCGGTACGCCCCACGGCCGGGCGGGCGCGCACCGGGGGAGTAGCCACGCTGGTCCAGCGCCAGCGTGCGCAACCCGACCTGGTGCAGCAACGGGGCCACCTTCCCCCAGCAGCTGGAGTCCTGAGGGAAACCGTGCAGCAGCACGACCGGCTCGCCGTCGTCCGGGCCGTCGTCCCGCACGTCGAACACGAGGCGGCCGCGGCGCAGGGTGGTGAGGCGGTCCATGGCGGCTCAGGGCCGGACGCCCGGTGTGTCACGGGCCACCGGTGGGCCCGGCCGCGGCAGCACCGCGATGAGCAGGCCGACCAGCGCGGTGCCGAGGTGCAGCCAGTTGTCCGCCTGGTTGAGGTGGAGCAGGTCGATGTCCGGGTTGCCCACCGCGAACAGCCCGTAGACGAACACGGCGCCGTAGCCCAGGAACAGCAACCAGCCGTAGATCCGGGCGGTAGCCGACGCGGCCCACAGCAGCACGCCCAGGACGCCGACGACCACGTGGACGATGTTGTGCAGCGGGTTGACGGTGAACCACAGCAGGGTCGGGCCGTCGTGGGCGGTGAGGACCTCGGGATCGGTGAGCCCGTCCAGACCCGTCCGGGCGAACCCCCACAGGCCGACGGCGAGGAACACGGCCCCGACGAGCAGCGCGAGCCACTGGTGCACCCCGCGGGGGCGCCGGACGGTGGGGTTCTCGGCCCTGGCCATGGTCGACCTCCGCGACTCTCCGCCACCAGCGTCCCGCCGGGGCGGTCGAAGCGCATCCGGTACGGGGCGTCCGCGCCCCCATCAGGCACCCGCGAGATGTCATCTCCTCCGCGAGAGGTCATCGCGTCGCGGGAGCTGGGGATGGTCAGCCGCGCCGCAGGAGGTCCTCCCGGGCGATGAGCTCGCGGTCGAGCGTGCGGTACCCCTCCCGCTCGAAGAAGACGGTGATCCGGTCGCCGTCGTGGCGCATCACCACGCCCGGCCCCCACTCGCGGTGCTCGACCGACGCCTGCAGCGGGAACTGGTCGTCCGGGGCCGTGACATCTGGCGGAGAAGATGACATCTCGCGGGTTGTGGACGTGGTCTCGCTGCTCATTGCTGGGGTGGGGGCCGGCCGGCGATCGGTGCCCTCGAGGACGTCCGTGCCCGCGATGACGTCCTCCACGACGCCCGGCCCGCCGTCGTCGTCCATGTCGGGCTCATCCCGTCGGCACACGTCGCAGCTGCCGCAGCCGCCGGGGTGGGGCTCGCCGAAGTAGCCCAGGAGGAACCGCCGTCGGCACTCCAGCGTCTCGGCGTAGCCGCGGACCATCTCCACCCGGGAGCGGTTGACGCGCTCGCGGGAGTCGGTGAGGTCCTCGGCGCGGGCGACGACCCGGCCCGGCGCCTCGTCCCCGACGGCCGCCACTCCGCGGCGCTCACGCCGCACCGCACCGACCTCCTGGAGCAGGTTGACCAGGCCGGCCACCTTCCGCGCGGACAGCCCGGTCCGCTCGCGAAGGTGGGTGAGCGCGGCCGGCCCACCGGCACGGCGTACCGCCGTGAGCAGCGCGCGCAGCGCCGGCTCGTCCACCGAGGTGGTGGCGAAGTACTGACGCAGGCCCAGGTCCTCGGGCCGGTAGTGCAGGACGGCGCGGGCCGCCTCGCCGTCGCGGCCCGCGCGGCCGATCTCCTGGTAGTAGCTGTCCAGGGAGTCCGGGGCGTCGGCGTGGACCACGAACCGGACGTTCGGCTTGTCGATGCCCATGCCGAACGCCGAGGTCGCCACCACGACGTCGACCTCGTCGTCCAGGAAGGCGCGGTGCACCTGCTCACGATCGTCGGCGGACCGCCCGGCGTGGTAGACCGCCGCCCGCAGCCCCCGCTCGGCGAGGGCCGACGCATAGCGCTCGGTGTCCTTGCGGGTGGCCACGTACACCAGTCCTGGCCCAGCCAGGTTCGTGACGCCATCGACGACGGCGCGCCGCTTCGTCGCGTCGTCGGGGTGGCGCAGCACCTCGAGGGTGAGGTTCGGCCGGTCGAAGCCGCGGCTGACGACGAGCGGGTCCCGCAGGCCGAGCCGGTCGACGATCTCGGACTGCACAGGGGTCGACGCCGTGGCGGTCAGCGCGATGACCACCGGCCGGCCGACGCGTTCGACCACGGCGCCCAGCGCCAGGTAGTCCGGCCGGAAGTCGTGGCCCCAGGAGGAGACGCAGTGGGCCTCGTCCACCACGAACAGCGAGGGGCGCAGCACACGGATCCGGTCGGTCACGTCCTCCTTGGCGAGCTGCTCGGGGGAGAGGAACAGGAACTCCGCACCTCCGCTGCCGACCGTGCGCCACGACTCGGCGTTCTCCCGGCGGTCCTGGGCCGAGTTGACGGCGACCGCCTCGACGCCCGAGCCGGCCTCCTCCAGGCCGGCCACCTGGTCCTGCTGGAGAGAGATCAGTGGAGAGACCACGATCGTCGGACCGTCCAGCAGCACCGCCGACACCTGGTAGATCGCCGACTTGCCGTAGCCGGTCGGCATGACCGCGAGGACGTCGCGACCCGCGACGGCCGCCGCCATGGCCTCGCGCTGCCCGGGACGGAGGGCGTCCCAGTCGAAGACGTCGCGGGCGGCGGCTCGTAGGCGGTCCTGGTCCGCGGACCGGCGCCAGGTCGTGGTGGGGCTGTCGGTGGAGGGCACCGGACAACTTTCGGTCCCGGTGGTGGCGTCGGCAACAGGACCAACCTCGAGCGCCCCAGGGCCGTCCGGCAAGCGAGCCCGGCGGCGGTCAGGTCCCCGTGTCGCCCGGCTCTGACGAACCCGTGGGTGTGGCGTCGGCGCCAGTGGCGGCTGCCGCGTCGGCGGCCTCGCGGGCGGCGAGGAGCGCGGTCAGGCCCTGGGAGGCACGGTCGCCGCGACCCTTCCACTTGCCGTACTTGGCCAGCAGCCCGTTGCTCACCAGCAGCAGGCTCTTGACCGGCGGAGCGTACACGCCCGATGAGGTGTGCGGTGCGTAGTGCCCGTCGCCCGCGTCGTCGCACACGAGCCAGCCCGTCAGCACCCGCGTGTGCAGCCCTACCAGCCCGGGCCGGAACCCGTGCGCGAGGAGCCCGGCGCGCCGTCGCCCCGGCGGCAGCGGCCCGCGCAGGTGCAACCCACCGCCGTCGCGCCCGGCCACCGTGACGGGTACGACCACCGGCAGCCGGTCCGCCCCGCGGTACGCGAGCACGACGTGCGGCAGCGCCGTCACGAGCCGGAAGGTGCGGGCGATCTCCACCCGCGGCCCGACCCCGTCCTTGGGCGGCCGTTGCGACGGCGGTGGGCCCGGCCAGGGCGGGCCGACCACCACCGGCTCGTCGACCGCCGTCGGGTCGTTGACCGCCGTCGGGTCGTTGAGCACCGTGGGGCCCGGCCAGGTGGCCACCCGGCTCACCGCGACGTCGACGACGACGCGGTCGGCGTAGTACTCGCGCAGCAGCCGGTCCCACACCGGGCCCCGGCGGAGCGGGCCGAGGAACCGTTCGGCGTGCGCCGTCACCTCTGCCACCCGGGCTGGCGTGACGCGCAGCTGGACCGTCGAGCGGCCCTGCACCAGGACGTGCCCGGGTGCACGGGCGAAGCCGTGCTCGCGGGTGTGGAACGCCAGTGCCGTGGACGTGTCGCGCACCAGTCGCTCGAGCTTGCGGCCGAAGCCGAGCGAGGTGGTGAAGGAGACGGTGCCGCGCCCGCGGTCCACCAGCCCGCACGGCGCCACGGTGGTGGCGACGGCGCCGCCGGCCGGGGTGACGTAGGCGAGGGCGGCCACGAGGTCGCCGCGCAGGATCTCGTCGACGGCGTCGGGCCACGGCACCGGCCCGCCGGTGCCGTCGTCAGCAAACAACACCGGCACGTCAGTGCCGTCGGCGCAGCTGCTGCGGGCCGTTGTGCCGTTCGGTGGCGGTCTGCAGCGGCCGGACGAGGTCCACGATCAACGGGGACACGGAGATCCCGAGCTCGTCGTTGAGGCGCTCGCGGAACGTCCGGTAGACGCGCACGGCCTCGACGTGGTTGCCGTCGCGCAGGTGCACCCGGATGAGGGCGCGGTGCGCGCTCTCGCGCAGCGGCTCCAGCGAGACGGCGCCCATGGCCGCCTGGAGGGCGCCGTCGAGCTGGTCGCGCTCGAGCAGCCGGTCGGCCAGGTTCTCCAGCGCCCGCAGCCGCAGCTGGTGCAGCTGCTCGCGCTCCTCCAGCGCCCAGTCGTCGTACCAGCCGGGCAGCAGGGTGCCGCGCCGGAGCACTTGCAGCGCGTGCGCGGTGTCCGGTGGTTCCTCGTCGGCGGTCAGCCGGTGAGCGAGGGTGCGCAGCTCGTGGACGTCCACCTGCACGTCGGAGGCCAGCGTCATCATCCCCGGGGACTCCTGGAGCACGCCGACGAGCAGGTGCTGGATGCGCCACACCGCCGCCCGCAGGTTGCCGTGGGCGCGGGACTCGTCGCTCTCCGGCCACAGCAGTCCGGCCAGGTGGGAGCGCGGCCGTTCCCCCTGCAGCGCCAGCAGGCTGATCAGCCGGCGCTCGCGGTAGGCCACCACCACGGCCGCGTCGTCGCACCTGAGCTGCCAGCCGTCGAACAACCTCAGGGACCAGCGTGGGCCGTGCCCGGAGATCGCGATCGCCTCGGAGTCCATGTCGGTTGAGTCCCCCTCGACCCGACTAGCAAGGACGCCTGCCGGAATCCCTCCCTGGCGGCGTGCCGTCGTCGTCACCCGTCGTACGCATCACGATCCTCACCAGTCACGCTGGCGTCAAGGGTGAAAAGCGGCTTCAGGCGGTGCAGACGACGGCTGCGTGCCCGGGCCGCCCCGCCGCGGGCCGTCGCCGATCACGTTCCGATCACGCCCCAGTAACACGAGACCGGGCTCACTGGGCACGTCCGATCAGGCTCGAGACGCAGAGGGGGGGTGACAACCATGCGCGATCTGTCCTTCAGCGAGATCGACGGCCAGGCCACGGAGCTGCTTCCCACGAAGGAGACGCTGTTCTTCTTCAAGGTCAACTACGCGGACGTCTACGCGACCAACTCGGCCACAGCCCTGCAGGCGTACACCTGGGGTTCGCTGAACGTTGCGAATGCCGAGCAGTACGTCCAGGTGAACCAGTACTGACCGGCTCACACGGCATGACTGTCCTGCGAAAGGTGAGTGGTCATGGCAGATCACCGAACACTGATGGAGTCCGAGCTCGATGCACAGGCGCTAGAGGTGCTGCCACCGCGGGAGACCCTCTGGCTGAACCTCAACATCAACATCGCGCCGGTCATCGCCATCAACAACGCGGTGGCGATCCAGATGTTCACCATCGACTCGGTGAACATCGCGAACGCCCAGCAGTGGGTCAGCGTCGCCCAAGGGTAGGCGCCACGTCAGTTCGCCCGGTGGGCACACCATGCGCGCTGGTGTGCCCACCGGGCACCACACTGCCGGACCGAGGGGGAATCCGATGACGCTGCAGCTTCGCCAGCACGCCGACACCGCCGCGCCGCCCCCGAACCCGGCTTCCACCCCGCCCGAGGCGTCGGCTACCCCGCTGGGGGAGTCCCCCACTCGCACCGACGGCTCCGAGGCACCCGCCGCACCATCAGGGATCGTCGCTCCGACGCCGCCCACCGCACCACGGCGGTGGCGGTGCAGCGCCGGGGTCGAGTCGCTCGGTCAGGTCCAGGGCTCGGGGCTGACCACCGCCGCCTACCTCGTCCGACGCGCGGACGGGCAGGTGGTGCAGGTCTCCGAGCTCATCCACCTCGTCCTCGTCAGCCTCACCGGCGAGCGTACGTCCGCCGAGGCGGCCGACGTCGTCACCAAGGCCTTCGGCCGCCGGCTCACCCCCGAGGGCCTGGACCACCTGGTCACGACCAAGCTGCAGCCGGTGGGGCTCGTCACCGACGCCGATGCCCCTGCGCCGGTGCAGGGGGCCCCGCGTGCCAGGCCGCTGCTGGCGCTCAGCCTGAAAGTGACCTTGCTGCCCGCGCGCGTGGTCCGGCGCCTGGCCGCGATGCTCGCCCCCACCTTCTGGCCGCCGGTGATGGTGCTGGCCCTCGCCGGGCTCGTGGTCATGGACATCGCGCTTCTCGTGCGCACCGACGCGCTCGCGGCCCTGGCCACCACGCTGGCCACGCCCTCGATGCTCATCGCGCTGTACGGCCTGGTTGCCGCCGGCATCCTGGTCCACGAGCTCGGGCACGCGACCGCCTGCCACTACGGCGGTGCGTCCCCCGGGGCGATCGGCGCCGGCGTCTACCTCGTGTTTCCGGCGTTCTTCACCGACGTCACCGACTCCTACCGCCTGGACCGCGCCGGCCGGCTGCGCACCGACCTCGGCGGTCTGTACTTCAACGTCTGGGGACTGCTCGCGGCCGGGGTGGGCTATCTGCTCGGCGGCCCCGAGCTGCTCGTCATCTACGTGCTCCTCACCCACTTCCAGATGGTCCAGCAGCTCGTGCCCACCCTGCGCTTCGACGGCTACTTCGTCCTCGCGGACCTGGCCGGCGTCCCCGACCTGTTCTCCCGCGTGGGCCCGGTGGTGCGCAGCCTGCTTCCCGGCCGGGCGGTGCACCCGCGGGTCGCGGAGCTGCGGCCCGCCTCCCGCCGGATCGTGACCGCCTGGGTCGTCACAGTGGTGCCCACGCTCGCGCTCGCGCTGGGCTGGCTCCTCGTGAACCTCCCGGCCATCCTCACGGTCGCGGTGGGCGCCGCCCGGGTTCACGTCGCCACGGCGGCGGCCGCCGTCGCCGACCGGGCGCCACTGCCGTTCCTCGGTGCCGTGTTCGCCCTGGCGGTCATCCTCCTCCCCGCCGTGGGCGCCGTCCTCGTGCTTCAACGCCTGCTCATGCTCCTCATCCGGCAGCTGCGCCGCGCCACCGCGGGGTCCGGCCCCCGCCGCAGCCGCGGTGGCGCCGTGGCCCGACATGCGACCACCAGGAGGTCGACCATGCTCGATCAGTCCCGCCCGCTCAGCCCGGACGCCGATGTCGCCCGGTCCAGGCAGAACCCCGTCGCCCACCCCCCACCGGTCCCGGCTCACGACCGGCAGCAACCCTGGTCGGGGTGGCGCCTCATCACCAACCCGCGGACGACGACTGGGGTCGTGTCGCCGGCGACCGCGGCTCCGTCGTCGCCTCCGGTGATCGACGCGCCTGCGGCCGACACTGCGCCGTCGGCCGCACCTGCCCGAGCAGCGGCCCCGCCGTCAGTGGCGGTCGCCGCCCCGCCGCCGCCACCGCCCCCGGAGCCGGCACCGCCACGCCCGGAGCCGGCACCGCCACGCCCGCCCGCGCCGCCACGCCCGGAGCCGGCACCGCCACGCCCGCCCGCGCCGGCCCGCACGGCACCCGCCGGGCGCATGCCCGGCGCCGAGGAGCCGGTGCCGCTGACCGCCGCGGCGTTCACCGACGAGGCGATGTTCAGCACCGACCGCGACGCGGCCACGCTCGGCTGGCAGCACGCGCTGCACGTCCTCACCGGCGGGCGGGTCAGCCCCCGGCCGGGGGCGGCCGAGCTGCGCTACCGGGCCCTGCTCGAGCAGATGCGCACACCCATCGTCGGGTCGCGCCGGGTGGTGGTCATGAGCCGCAAGGGCGGCGTGGGCAAGACGACGATCACGCTCGCCCTGGGCAGCACCTTCGCCGTCGAGCGCGGTGACCGCGTCATCGCCGTCGACGCCAACCCCGACGCCGGCAACCTCGCGCACCGGCTCGCCCGTGGTCACACCCGGCCCAACGCCCGCACGATCACGGACGTGCTGAGCGACCTGGAGCGCATCCACACCTACGCCGATCTGCAGGCCTACACCTCGCAGGCACCGGAGTCCCGGCTGGAGGTGCTGGCATCCGACGACGACCCGCGGATCACCCTCGCCTTGACCCGGGCGTCGTATCACCGGGTCCTGAGCCTGCTCGACGCCTTCTACAACCTCATCGTGCTCGACACCGGCACCGGGATCCTCGACAGCGCCAACCAGGGCCTCATCGCCGATGCCGACCAGCTCGTCCTCGTGCTCAAGCCGGCGCTCGACGGCGCGCGGGCGGCGGCCCTGACCCTCGACTGGCTGGAGCAGCACGGGCACGGGCAGCTGGTGGAGAGCGCCGTCGTCGTGATCAACGGGGTGCGGCGCGGCGTCGGGGTGCCGCTGGACAAGGTCGAGGCCCACTTCACCAAGCGGTGCGCCCACGTGGCGACGGTGCCGTGGGACGAGGCCCTGGAGAAGGGCGCCCAGACCGACGTCGCTCAGCTGCGCCGTCAGACCCGGTACGCGCTCCAGCAGGTGGCGGCCGCCGTCGCCGGGAACTTCGTGGAGGCGCGGGGGAACCGCTGAGGGACTTACGTCACTTGAACCGACGGGCGGAGGGTAAGAGGCTGGAGGGACGGCGGGCGGCCCGGTGGCCGCCGGCACCCGCACCGCCGGGAACTGGGGGGGTGAGCGGCGATGGATGCACTGGTCGTGTACGAGTCGATGTTCGGCAACACCAAGGCAGTGGCGGAGGCGGTCGCCGAGGGGCTGACCGCGGGGGCGACGCGGGCCCAGGTGTGCGAGGTGGGTGAGGCGCCCGCCCTGGAGGATCTGCATGTCGACCTCCTCGTCGTGGGGGCACCCACCCAGGCCTTCGGCCTCAGCCGGCCGCAGACCCGCGCCGACGCCGCCGCCCGCGGGGGCGGGTCGGTGATCTCCGCCGGCAAGGGAGTCCGCGAGTGGCTCGGCGCGGCCGACCACGCGCCAGGCGGACTCCGCGTGGCCGCGTTCGACACGCACGTGAAGACCCCGATGATCCCGGGGTGGGCGTCGCACTCCGAGGAGAAGCGGTTGCGCCGCCTCGGTGCGAAGGTGGTGGGCAAGTCCCGCAGCTTCTACGTCCAGGGGTACACCGGCCCGCTGCTCGACGGCGAGCTGGACCGGGCGCGCAGGTGGGGCGAGGAGCTGGCGGCCACCGTGGGCGGGGCGCTGGTGGGCTGACGCTTCTGGCCCGGTGCCTGGGGCCGGGCTCCGCGTTTCGGAGCCCGCTCTCGCGCCCGCTACCCTGGTAGGCGGTCCCCGCCCTCGTAGCTCAGGGGATAGAGCACCGCTCTCCTAAAGCGGGTGTCGGCAGTTCGAATCTGCCCGAGGGCACCGCCCCGGCTGCCCCGGCTCGCGCCAACCCGACGCCGCGGGCTCGACCTGCGCGGACCGTTACAGGATGTGGTCGAGGAGCCTTGCCGCGTCCTCCCGGACGTCACGGCCCTCGCTGAGCGCACTGACGGCGGCGCCATCGACCACGGCGATGACCAGCTCGGGCGGGCGGGTGCACTCCACGCGCCGCAATACCCTGGCGACCGCGCCGTTGAGCCGGTCGCGGCCGGTGCGGTACGACGTGCTGACCGGAGCCGCACCACCTGCGGCGATCAGCTGGAGGTAGTGCCCGAGCAGCTCGCTGCCCTCGGGCAGGCAGGCGCGCAGCACCAACGCCGTGATGGCGTCGCGCTCGGTCGGTGCCGGCTCGGTCTCGGCCGCCTCGGCGACCGCCTCCGCACGGGAAGCCCACAGCCCGATGTTGATGCGGCCGGCCTCGGCGAGGAGCTCGTCCAGGCTCTCGAAGTAGTACGTCGTCAGGGACAACGAGCACCCCACACGTCGGGCGACCGTGCGGTGCGAGACGCCGGCCGGGCCCTCCTCGCGCAGGATGGCCGCCGCGACCTCGGCGATCTCCGTCCGGCGCCTGCCGCCCCTGTCGGTGGCGCGCCTGGCCTCGGGCGCTGTGCGTCCCGTGACCGTCGCCGTCCGTCCCGCCGTACTCATCCTGACTCCTCGTCATGGGCAGCACCCGGGAGCGCTGCCGTGCCTGCTCGACTGCTCGTTACCGGCCGGGCCCGTCGTGGGCCGACCCCCGCCAGACTACGGAAGTACCGCGCGATGATCCCGCCGGCCACCTCTGAGCGGGTGATCGCCAGGACGGTGTCGTTCCCCGCCACGGTAGCGACGATCGGCGCGATCATCGCGTCGTCGATCACGGCGGCGACCATGGGCGCGGCGCCGCGCAGCGTCTTCAGGACCACGAGGTTCTCGGCCTCGCGGACCGTGAAGACGAGCTCCTGGAGCGCACCGACGAGCGGTTCGGGTGTCTCGTCCTGCTGCTCGGCTGGGGGTGCCCCGGCGCGGACCGACGAGAGCCGCGGCGCCGTGCCGAGCCGGGAGACGGGGCCGAGCCGGGACGCGGGCCTTTGCTGCGGGGCAGGGCTGCTCACATCGCACCGTCCGGCAGGATCATCGTGCCCGTGTCGCCGTCGGTGAAGATCTCCAGCAGCATCGAGTGCTCGCGCCGACCATCGATCACGTGCGCCTGCGGGACGCCGCCGCGGACCGCGCGCAGGCAGGCCTCCATCTTGGGCACCATGCCGGACTCCAACCGGGGCAGCAGCTCGGCCAGCTCGGACGCCGACATGCGACGCACGAGGGGGTGACGGTGCGGCCACCGGGGGTAGAGCCCCTCCACGTCGGTCAGGACCACGAGCTTGCGGGCGTGCAGGGCGACGGCGAGCGCGGCGGCGGCCGTGTCGGCGTTGACGTTGAGGACACGGCCCGGGTCAGCGACGTCGGGCGCCACGGTCGAGATCACCGGGATCCGGTCCGCCGCGAGCAGGTCCTCGACCGCCTGCGGGTTGACGGTCACCACGTCACCGACCATGCCGACGTCGACCTCCTCGCCGTCGACCACCGCACGCCGCCGTCGGGCCCGGAACAGGCCGCCGTCCTCCCCCGAGATCCCGACGGCGTGCGCGACCTGGGTGTTGAGCTGGCCGACGAGGTCGCGCTGCACCTGTCCCGTGAGGACCATGCGGACCACGTCCATCACCTCCGGCGTGGTCACCCGCAGCCCGCCGCGGAACTCCGTGGCGATGCCGAGCCGGTCGAGCATCCGGGAGATCTGCGGGCCGCCGCCGTGCACGACCACCGGGTGCAGACCGACCCGGTGGAGGAAGAGGACGTCCTGGGCGAAGGCCCGCTGCAGGGCGGGGTCGACCATGGCGTGCCCGCCGTACTTGATGACGACCCGCCCGCCCGCGAAGCGCTCGAGCCAGGGCAGGGCCTGGATGAGGACCTCCGCCTTCTGGTGGGGGAGAAGGTCGCGCTCGGTGCTGAACGCGGCGGCCGGCCGCTCCAGGGAGATGGTGCTCATGGAAGGAGGTCCTTCAGTTGGTGGGTGTGCCGGACGCGACGCCGGTGCGGGTACGGGATCCGCGCAGGGTGGGGTCCTTGCGGACGAGCAGGTAGTAGACGCCACCCGAGCTGATCGCCGCGGCGAGCCAGGACAGGTCCAGCCCGTGCAGCGCGGTGGACACCGGTCCCTGGAGCGCGGGGACCATCCCGTGCATGAAGAGCCAGGCGCACAGGAGCCCCGTCCCGAACGCGACCAGCGCACGCCAGTCGACGTCGCGGAGCCGGTGGGTGCCCACCGGGTCGAAGTGATGGCCGAAGTCGGTGGAGTGCCGGTCGAGGAGGTAGTAGCGCACGCCCACGATCGCGCCCCAGGTGGAGGTCCAGCCCACGCAGGCGGACAGCCAGGCGTCGAGCGAGCTGGCGATGTCGGTCGAGAACACGAACACGGTGACCGCGCCCATGGTCGCGACGCCCATCCCGATGTTCAGCGCCCGCCGCCCGATCCTGACGTCCAGGCTCTGGATGGTGACGGTGAAGGTGTAGATGTTCAGGATGTTCGTGGCGATGGGTCCGTGCAGCACCAGCAGCAGGACGGGGATGGCCAGGGCGCCGAAGTTGTCGACGATGAGCTTGCCGGGGTCGACCGACCCGTTGGTGGTGGCCAGGGTTGCGCCGAGCAGGCCGAGCCACAGCACGGGCAGGATCTGCCCGCCGGCGCTGGCGAGGTAGAGCTTCTTGCGGGGGACGGTCTTGCTGACGAACCGGGAGTAGTCCGAGGCGTACGTCAGCCAGGTCAGGCCCCAGCCGACCCCGATGGCGGTCATCACCGAGGACATCGCGACGATGCGCTCCCAGCCGGTCAGCGCTCCGGTGGGCGGGCCGGCGTAGGACCAGTCGATGTCCATGAAGACCCAGGCGGCGACGGACATCGCGACCAGGATCGCGATCGTGGGCGGGACCGTCCATCTCTCGAAGGCGGAGATGGCCCTGTAGCCGAACAGGGCGATGGTGACCTGTACGGCCATCACGGCCGCGGCCACGGCGAACTTCCACCCGTAGTTGGTCAGCGTCGGGTCGACCAGGCCGATCTTCCCGAACAGGGCCATCACCAGGTCCAGCACGATCCAGGTGTTGACCGCGCACCAGCCGATCACGACTGTCGCCTGGATCACGGCGGGGAGGTAGTTGCCGCGGCGGCCGAAGACCCCCCGCCCCAGCAGCATGCCGGTGACCCCGCTGCGCTGGCCGAGCAGGACGAACAAGCCGAAGACGACCATGCCGAGCACGTTGCCGGCCACCAGGACGCCGAAGGTGTCCCACAGGCCCAGGCCCATGCTGATCCCCAACGCGCCCAGGACCCAGTTGATCGGGGCGATGTTCGCCCCCGCCCAGATCCAGAACTGGCCGGCGACCTTCGTCGTGCGCTGGTCCTCCGGGATGGGCTGCAGCGTCTCCTCGACGTCGCGGCGCACGTCGGGAGGCTCGGTGTGCGCCGGTCCGGCGGATGCCGGGTCCCGGCCGCTCAGCGAGGTGCCCGTGACGGGGGTCCTCGCTCCGGTGAAGTTCATCTGAGTCACGAGACTCACATCCCGAACTCGCTACGGATGGCCGTGACCATGCCGGCGGAGGCACGGTCGAGGAGGACCCGGCCCTTGCCGGCGGTGGCGGCCGCCCCGGATGACAGGCATCCCGAGGGCGGCGTGATCTCCGGACGGGCCGGCAGAAGGTCGTAGGTGGGGAGCACCGCCGGGGGGATGTCGGCGACCCGGTCCATGTCCACCAGGTGGGGGTGGAGCAGGAGCATCAAGGAGGTCTCCAGCACCCCGCCGTGCTCGAGGTCCCAGCCGGGGAAGCCGTCGGGGTAGAGCTCGGCGATGGCGGCGTCGTCGACGAAGTCCCAGTAGGACATCAGCATCACCCGCACGTCCTCCGTCCCGGCCAGGCGGAGCTCGCCCAGGGCAAGGTCGACGCCCTCGTAGAGGAACTGGTAGTTCTCGTAGTGGCCGTTGACGAAGGCGATCTTGCGCACCCCGTGCCGGGCCAGCTCGAGCACCAGGGACTTCGCGGTGGCGATGACCGTGGCGGCGTCCAGGCTGGTGGAGCCGGTCAGGTGGTTACCACCGCCCGAGCGCTGCTGGGACTTGTACCCGTACACGATCGGCGCGGCGACCAGGGACCCGGTGCGCTCGGCGACCGCCCCGGCCATCGCCTTGGACAGCAGCACGTCCACCGACAACGGCATGTGCGGGCCGTGCTGCTCGATCGACCCCACCGGGATCAGCACCGGTGCGCCGTCGGCCACCCGCTCCCGGTAGGTGAAGGCGTCCAGGTCCTCCATGAACACGCTGCGTGCCATCAGTTGGTCCTCCTGCTCGAGCGGGTGCCGGCCGTGGGTGCGGCCACGGCGGGTGCGGCGGCCGTGGCCGCCGAGGCCATCGCGGGCGCCGCCGTCGGCTCGGCCGGGTCGGCCGTGAGCGTCGAGGCGATGACCGGGGCCGGCTCGGGTGCCGACTGCACCGGGGTGGTGGGCTCGCGGTCCGGCGCCGCGCCGACGGCGTCCGGGCCGTCGGCGCGCTTGGGCCTCGCCTTGGTGGAGGCGAGGATCTGGCTGAGGCCACCGCCGACGATGAGGACACCGCCGAGAGCCTGCATGCCGGTCAGCGGCTCGGCGAAGAGCACCAGGCCGAGGACGGTCGCCATGATGGTCTCCTGGTAGGAGATGACGGCGAGCTCGCCGGCGAGCAGGATCCGCGTCGCCACGGTCAGGAAGTAGAAGGCGCCGAAGCCGGTCACGACTGCGGCGATGGCCAGCACGATCCAGGACCGGCTGTCCATGCCGGACAGGTCCGGGGTGCGGAACATCAGGATCACGCCGATCGTCACGACGGCGAAGAGGAAGTTGAACCCGGCCCGCACGTTGGAGTCGCAGTCGGTGCGGTAGCGGCTGAAGAACAGATAGAGCCCGTACGCCACACCGGAGACCAGGGCGACGAGGTTGCCCGTCATGTACTGCGGGTCGAGGTCGAGGCCGACTGTGAAGCCGTCACCGGCGGTGTAGTTGATGATGCCGATGATCAGCAGCGTGCCCACGAGGACCGCGCCGAGGGAGGCGATCATGCTCTTCTTGAGCGGTTCCTTCAGGAAGATGGCCGACAGGACCGTCGAGTAGATCGGGCCGGTGTAGATCAGGAACGACGCGTTGGCCAGGGTGGTCATCTGCGTCGAGATCACGTACAGGGACGACAGCAGGCCCAGGAAGACGCCGGAGAGGAGGAGCGACGGTGTGAACTTCGTGGCTCGCACCTTCAGGAAGCCCTTGGTGGCCAGGAAGATAGCCGTCATCCCGATCAGGCCGGCGAGGCTGCGGTTGAAGGCGATGAAGTCGCCCGGGGCGTCGATGTAGCGGGCGAAGGCGCCGATGCCGCCCATGAGCGACGACGACAGGAACATGATCCCGAAGCCCTTGAGCTTGAGCGCCTTGGTGGGGTTCATCCCGTTCTCCTCTTTGAGTGCACGTTCCGGGGCTTGGTGGCGCTTGGTGGACGGGACGTCAGCTCTGTCAGCCGAGGCCGGCCCGACCGGCGACCCCCGCGCGAGGCCGGTGCGGCCCGTCCCAGGTCAGGGACGGCGGCGGTGGAAGGCTTGTTCGGTGGCCGTGAGTGGTGCGGCCGGGCCCATCCGGCTTGATCCGGTTGGGCCCGGCCGTGCTTGGGGGACGGGGAGGTCGCATGCCCCGGCCCGGTTCCGGTGGCCGGCAGGTGCTGACCACCGGAACCACCCGGCGGGGCGACGACCACGGCCTGGACCGTCGCCCCTCGGCAGGTCAGACGAGGGTGGTGTCGCCGGCCTGGTTCGGGAAGTAGTCCTCGCAGCCGCCCTCGCGGTAGACGTCGGCGGTGGCGCAGTGCAGGCCGCCACCGAAGGCGTAGGCGTCGCGCAGGGGCACCGGGATGACGTTCATCCCGAGCTTGTCCATCTGCTCGGCCTGGTAGACCTCGGACTCCTCGACGATGACCGTCTTGTGGTCGACCACGAGGCAGTTCATCGACAGCCACACCGAGGAGTAGCACAGGGCCGGCGGCTCGTCGTGCGCGGGTGTCGCGGCGGACACGATCTCCCAGTCGTTGGCCTCGAAGATCTTGCGCTGGTCCTCCGGCAGGGGCCGGTGGGGGTTGTTGATGATCAGGCCCGGCCGCAGCGGCACGAACGTCGCGTCGATGTGGATCGGGTAGGGGTCACCGGGGAAGTTCAGCGAGTGCACCCGCAGGTCGGGGTAGTAGCGCTTGAACCACTCCATGGCCTTGAGGTTGGTGGTCAGCCCGTGCTGGATGAACAGGTCCTTGCCCATGCGCATCACGTCGGCCGCGTCCCACATGGGCTCGGCCTCGGTGGTCACGAAGTCCTTGTTGGCGGTGCGCACCAGGCGCTCCTCGAGGGTGATCTTCTCGTCGTAGTAGTTGTGCTTGTAGGACTTGTCCGTCAGACGCGGGCGGGGCGCCTGGGTCCACTTGAACTCCGGGTCAGCCTCGAAGTACTCGTTCATCAGCGGCCAGTAGGCCAGGTACTCGAAGTAGCGGCACCGGAACGAGTTCGCGGAGGCCATGATCTCGTTGCCGATGGTGAGCAGGATGTCGCGCGGCGGCATCTGCGTCATGCCGGACTCGGTGCGGAAGTCAGGGGTCTTGATCTCCTGGTTCCACTGCAGCGGGGTCGGCCGGTCGACCTTGACGCCGAGGCCCTCGAGCACCTTGGCGTAGTTGTCCAGCTGCGCGTTGGCCTTCTCCACGGTCTCCGTGGGACGTGGCCCCCACATGCCGCGCATCTCGGAGTCCACGGGTACCTTCTCCGAGGTGGCCGGCTCCTCCGGCGGGATGACGCTGTTGTCAGCGCGCCCGACGATCACGTGCTTGAGCGGGTCGAAGTCGTTCCACGAGTTGACGATCTTGGTCATTGAAACTCACTCCTTCTGGGGCGCGTCGTCGCGCTCCCGGTTCACCCCGGCTGTTCGGGGCTCTGCTTCCTGGGCCGCCGTGGTGCGGCGGTCGTTCATGGGTGTCGTTGTGTCGTGCTCGTCGTGCGGTCCGTCCTCGAGGCCATCACCTCGGTCCGGCACGGTCGGTGGCCGGCGGCAGGTCCCTCATGCGCGCCGCACCCGGGTCTCCGGCACCTGCGGCACGGGCGGGCGGATGTCGTCCGGTCCGCCGTAGTTGCCGCCCGGGGTGACGATCGTGCCGGCCTTGCCGGCGATGATGTCCCGGGCGTCCTGGAGGCGGCCGATCGCCGCCATGTCGCCGGTGAGCTCGACGAAACGGCAGGCCGCCTCGACCTTCGGTCCCATCGACCCCGCGGGCAGGCCCAGGTCGCGCAGGGCGCCGGGGGTGGACCGCGTGATCTCGCGCTGCTGCGGCGTGCCGTAGTCCGCCATGACGGCGGGCACATCGGTGAGGATCATGAGAACGTCGGCCTCGAGCGCCTCGGCGAGCACCGCGGCGGTGAGGTCCTTGTCGATGACGGCCTCGACGCCCTGGAGCTTGCCGAACTCGTTGCGGATGACCGGGACACCGCCGCCACCGGCGCAAACGACCACCGCGCCGGCGGCGAGCATCGTGCGGATGAGGCGCGTCTCGATGACGCGCTGCGGCTTGGGGGAGCCGACGACCCGACGGAAGTACGGGCCGTCCGCCTTCATCACCCATCCGCGCTCGGCGGCGAGCTTCTCGGCCTGCTCCTCGTTGTAGACCTCACCGACGAACTTGGTGGGGTTCTTGAAGGCCGGGTCACCCGCGAGGACGAGGGTCTGGTTGACCAGGGCGGCGACGTGGCGGCCGGGCAGGTTGTTCTGCAGGGCCTGGAGCAGCCAGTAGCCGATCATGCCCTGCGTCTGGGCGCCGAGGGTGTCGAACGGATAGGGCGTGGTGAGGTTCGCGTCGTTCGCCGACTGCAGGGCGAGGACGCCGACCTGCGGGCCGTTGCCGTGGGTGATGACGACCTCGTGCTCCTCCGCCAGGGGGGCGAGGGCCTTGACCGCCGTCTCGACGTTCGCGATCTGGATGTCGGCGTCCGGCTTGTCACCGCGCTGGAGGAGGGCGTTGCCGCCCAGTGCTACGACGATGCGCATCCTCGTCAGCTCCCCAGGGTGGCGACCATGACGGCCTTGATCGTGTGCATGCGGTTCTCGGCCTGGTCGAAGACGATCGAGGCGGGGGACTCGAACACCTCGTCCGTGACCTCGAGGGCGTCCATGCCGGTCTTCTGGTAGATGTCCTCGCCGACCTTGGTGCCGCGGTCGTGGAAGGCCGGCAGGCAGTGGAGGAACTTCACGTCCGGGTTGCCGGTCGCGGCCACGAGCGCGGCGTTGATCTGGTAGTCCTTCAGCAGCGTGATGCGCTCGTCCCAGACCTCCTTGGGCTCGCCCATGGAGACCCACACGTCGGTGTAGAGGAAGTCGACGCCCTTGACGCCGACCGCGACGTCGTCGGTGATGGTGATCCGCGCGCCGGTCTCCGCGGCGATCTCCCGGGCCTTGGCCACGATCTCGGGAGCGTTCTGCAGCTCCTTGGGGGCGACCATGCGCACGTCCATGCCGAGCATGGCGCCGGAGATCAGCAGGGAGTTGCCGACGTTGTTGCGGGCGTCGCCGAGGTAGGCGAAGGCGATCTCGCCGTCGGCCTTGTCACTGTGCTCGCGCATGGTGAGCTGGTCGGCGAGCATCTGGGTCGGGTGCCAGTCATCGGTCAGGCCGTTCCACACGGGCACGCCGGACTGAGCTCCGAGGACCTCCACGGCCTCCTGGCTCGCACCGCGGAACTCGATGCCGTCGTAGAAGCGGCCGAGCACCCGCGCCGTGTCCGCCACGGACTCCTTGTGGCCCATCTGGGAGCCGCTGGGGTCGAGGTAGGTGACGTGGGCGCCCTGGTCGAAGGCAGCCACCTCGAAGGAGCACCGGGTGCGGGTCGAGGTCTTCTCGAAGATGAGAGCGATGTTCTTCCCCGCGAGGCGGGGAAGCTCGGTGCCGGACTTCTTCTCCGCCTTCAGGGCCGCGGAGAGGTCGAGCAGGGAGCGCCACTCGTCGGGCGTGAAGTCCAGCTCCTTCAGGAAATTGCGTCCGTGGAGCGCGTGAGGCATCTTGGTCGGTGACGCGAGGGTGGTGCGCTCAGGGTTGGCGAGTGCCATGGGTCATACTTCCTCTCGAATGGTGGGGCAGCTCATGCACCGCGGACCTCCACGTCCGCGGCCGAGCTCGGTCCCGGGAACCTCGAGCACCTCGATGCCGTTGTCCCGCAGGTACGTGTTGGTGGTGACGTTGCGCTCGTAGCCGACGACGACGCCGGGTGCGATCGCGAGGGTGTTGCAGGCGTCGTCCCACTGCTCGCGCTCGGCGGCGAGGGAGTCCTGCGGGGTGGTGAGGATCCGGATGTCGGGCAGGCTCAGTGCGTCCGCGATCACGCGGTGCATGTCCTCGCCCGGGTGCCGGGTGACGCACAGCTCCTTGGGGGTGCTGCCGGGACGGATCGTCAACGACGGCAGCATGCCGAGGCCGGCGTACTTGGTGAAAGACTCCTGGTCGACCATGGTCATGACCGTGTCCAGGTGCATGAAGGCGCGTGCCTTGGGCATCTCCAGGGCGATGACGAGCCGGGCGGAGCCCTCGGCGAAGAGCCGAGCGGCGAGTCGCTCCACGCCCTGGGGGGAGGTCCGCTCGCTGAGGCCGACCAGCACGGCCCCGTTGCCGATCACCAGGACGTCGCCGCCCTCGACGGTGGCGGCCCCCTCGGCCGAGCCGACGGACCACAGGTGGTGGTCGCCGTCGGCGAAGCGCGGGTGCCAGCGGTAGATGGCCTCGTAGTTGACCGTCTCGCGCATGCGGGCCGTCTTGCGCATGGAGTTGATCGCGACGCCGTCGTAGACCCAGCAGGAGGTGTCGCGGGTGAAGAGGTGGTTGGGCAGCGGGGCGAGGACGAAGTCGTCCACGCCCATGGTCGTCAGGGCGACCGAGTCGGGCTCGACGATCTGGTCGAGCAGCTCGCCCTTGGTGATGCCGGCGATGAGCACGCTCGCCAGGGCGGAGCTGTCGAGGTTGTCGGCGTGGTTGCGCAGCGCGTCGATGGCGCCCAGGCCGTAGACGCGCTCGTCGACGACGTGGTCGAGCAGGTACCGGCGTGCGTCGATGTTGTCGAGGGTCTCGGCGAGGAGCTCCTCGAGATAGAGGACGTCGACGCCGCGGTCGCGGAGCACCTGGGCGAACCGGTCGTGCTCCCACTGTGCCTGGCTGACCCACAGCACGTCGTCGAAGAGGAGGTCATCCTTGTTGGACGGCGTGAGCCTCGACATCTCCCGGCCCGGCCGGTGCAGGATCACCTGCTTGAGCACGCCGATCTCGGAGTCGACGCGATGAATCTGCTTCGCCAGCGTGGTGGTCTGTTGGTACGTCATCGTTCCTTTGTCCTTCCCTCAACGTTGAGAGCTGCTAGGTGAAAGACAACACCCACCTGGACGCCCGTTCAGGGGACCTTTTACCTAAACAAGCGTCCTGACCTGCGGATACGCCGAGTTGCGTCAGTCCTTGACATGTCTACGCGGCTGTACGTGCGTGCAGGGGATCTAGATGTCCGACGGCGGCACGACGGCCCGTCCGCCGGCTCCCCGGCGCCGAATGGTCCGGGCGGATCGTCGGGCGGTCAGGGGCGGTCGCGTGACGGACGGTGCGCGCGACTGTGACGCATCTCGCACCGGCTACGTCAGGCCGTGGTCTGGGAGAATCGACAGGCCGGCTCGCAGGGGGAAGCGCGTCCATCCGGTGTGGAGGCGTCGGCCCCTGCGCTCCCGCCGTGTGTGCCCGGACCCCGCTGTTCGAGGGTCGGCCGGGTGGCGGGACGACTGTCCAGCTCCGACCTCACGGTCCGGGGGGCGCGGTCGGGTGCGGCGCTCGCACACACGAAGGACCCAACACATGCAGTTCTCCGCAGGTCAGGTCGTCGTCCACCCCCACCACGGGCCGGCCACGATCACCGAGATCACGACCAGGATCCTGAGGGGGGTGCCTACGAACTACCTCTCGCTGCAGGTCCACCGCACGAATCTCGTCGTCGCCGTGCCGATGGACAAGGTGGACGAGGTCGGCGTGCGCGCCGTCTTCGACCGGGGTCAGATCGAGTCGCTGTTCGAGGTCCTGCAGGCCGCCAGCGGGCAGGAGGAGGAGCAGTGGTCGCGCCGGCAGAAGGCCAACCACGAGAAGCTCCTCACCGGCGACCTCTTCGCGGCGGCGGGCGTCGTCCGTGACCTGACCCGGCGGCTCGACACCAAGGGCCTGTCCTGGGGTGAGAAGGACATGCTCCGTGACGCCCGCAAGCCGCTCCTGGCGGAGATCGCGCTGTCGCTCGACCTCTCCGACGATGAGGCCGTTGCCGCGCTGGACGCGGCGATCGTCGGAGAGCCCGCCCCGCAGCGCGACCTGGTCGCCGTCGCCGGCTGACGCGGTCGGCCCCACGTCGAGGGCCGGTCCGGGTGAGTTCCGTACGGATCTCGGACCGCCCGGACCGCCTGCCCCCGGCGCCATGACGTGCGAACATGTCGCGAGTGTGAGATAGACCACACGGCCGCCTCTCGGCGAGGTGATCGGGCCGACAATCGGCCAAATTCCAACGACCGGCAGTCCCGACGACCGCCGGCGCGCCCACCCGTGCCACTTGTGGCGCCGGGACGCTGCCAACGGCTGCTTGCACCGGAGCGATCTGGACGCCATGATTGTGCGAGACGGAGCGCGACGCCTGCCCCCCCTGCGCGCCGCGCTCCGTCCATCACTTCCGGGCCCGCCGTTCTGGCGCGAGACACCCGACCTGCCGAGTCGGCGCCGTGTGCGCCGAGACACCCACCGGCGCGGCACATCCCGAAGTCCTTTCCCGCTGTTTACCGTGGTGGGATGACATTGCCTGCGCTCTTCTCCCGCGGCGGGGCGGGCCGCCGCCGGACCGCGGCGGCCGCACAGGACCGTCACGACCGGCCGGACGGCGACACCGCCGCGCCCACCGATGGCACGCCGGCAGGTCAGGAGCCTGCCGGGGTCGGCGCCTCGCGGGCCGCCGCGGTCGCCAAGGCAGTCAGCGGATGGCGCCCTGCGCTGCAGCAGCTCGGCGGGGAGAGCACCCTTGCCGACATCACGCTTCTCGGCGAGGCCGTCATCGACCTCACCGCGGCGCACCCCTCCGGGATCGCGCAGCTCTACGCCGGCCGGACCACCCGCCTGAGCAACCTCGTCCGCGAGGGCAGCGCCCAGCTCGCGGCGCGCCGCTCCGCGCGCACCGTGCGGGCCGTCGCGGACGAGCTCGCCCAGCGCTACGGCGTCGCGCCGACCTTCCTGGCCATCGGCGTCGCGACCTGGACGGCCCTGCCCGAGCCGCTCGAGCCGGACGTCGACGAGGCCGGGGACGTCGCCCTGGAGGTCTCCGCCGATCCGGGGGCGGCACTCGCCGACCGTCCGGCAGCCGGTGCGCCCGCCGAGCCCGACGGCGCCAAGCCCGTCGCCGCCCGGGTGCGCACCGTGCACGCCCCCGTCCTCCTGCGACCGGTGCGCCTCACCGCCCACCCGGGGACCGAGGGCGACGTCGACCTCGGCCTGGAACCCGGTGTGGAGATCAACCCCGTGCTCGTCCGCGCCCTGCGAGCAGCCGGGGTCCGGCTCGACCTCACGGCGCTGACCGGCACCACGGACCGCGACCACGGGTTCACCCCGCGGGCCGCGCTCGCCGCGCTCGCCGACGTGGGCCGCGAGAACCTGCCCGGTTTCGAGATGAGCGAGCGGATCGTCGTGGGCCCGTTCGTGCACCCCGGCCAGGTGCTGGTCGACGACCTGACCGCCATGCGGCCCCACCTGGCCGCCTCGGATGTCGTCGCCGCCCTCGCGGGGGACGAGGGGGCCCGCGCCGCCCTGCACGGCGAGCTGCCCTCCAAGGTGCTCGGCGACCGTGCGCCCGAGGCGGAGCGCGGCGCCGGGGACCTCGACGTGGACCAGCAGCACGCCGTCGACGCCGTCGCCACCGGCGCACACGTGTTCCTCGACGCCCCGCCCGGCTCCGACGTGCCCGGCACGCTGGCCGCCGTCGTCGCCGACGCCGCCGCCTGCGGGCGGCGCGTCCTCTACGTGCCCGGCACCCGGCGCACCGGCCGGGCGCTGCTCGGCCGGCTCGAGGAGCTGGGCCTGGGCGACATCGTCCTTGACCTGTCCACCGACGGCTCGTGGCGTACCCGCGCCGCCGCCCAGCTGCGGGCCGGCCTGAGCCCGGCCGCGGTGCAGGTGGACGACGACGCCGTGCGCGCCCTGCGTGCCGAGCTCACCGACGTCCACGCCCGGCTCGCCGGATACGTCGCGGGCCTGCACCAGCAGCACCAGCCGTGGGGCGTGTCGGCCTACGACGCCCTGCAGGCCCTGGCCCGGCTCACCTCCGCCCGCCCCGGTCCGCGCACCCGCGTGCGCCTGGACCCCGAGGCTCTGCGCCGGCTCGCCGACGGCGGTCTCGCCGAGGCGCGCGAGCACCTTGCCCGCGCCGCCGGGCTCGGCGCGTTCACCCTGCGCCCGAAGGACACCCCCTGGTACGGGGCGGACCTCACCGAGCCGGCCGCGGCGTCGGCCGCCCTCGAGCGCACCCAGCGGCTGGGTGAGCTGAGCCTGCCCGCCCTGGCCGCGCAGATCGCGCGCGTGACCGAGCAGACCGGGCTCGAGACCGCCACCACCCTGGCGGCCTGGACCGAGCAGCTGGAGATGCTCGACGGGATCGCCGAGGCGCTCGACGTCTTCCTCCCGCAGGTCTTCGAGCGTTCCGCCGCCGACATGGTGGTCGCCACCGCCACCCGCGCGTGGCGCCGGGAGCACGGCGTGACGATGAAGGGTTCGGTGCGTCGCCGGCTGCGCAAGCAGGCCAGGGACCTGGTCCGGCCCGGGCGGCCGGTGGCCGACGTGCACGCCGAGCTGCTCCGCGTCCAGGAGAAACGGGAGATCTGGCGCCGGTACGAGCCGCACGGCGGCTGGCCGCGCCTGCCCGACGGCCTGGCCGAGATCCGCGCCACCGAGCGTGAGGTGCGGGCCGATGTCCAGGCTCTGCAGGCCGTCGTCGGGGCGGGCGCCGGCAAAGAGGACCTCACGACCCTCCCGCTCGAGACCCTCACCGAGCGGATGCGCGAGCTCGGCCTGGATGCCCCCGCGCTGCGGATCCTGCCCGAGCGCACCGCCCTGCTGCGCGACCTGCGGGCCGGGGGCCTAGGGGCGCTCATCGACGACCTGACCGAGCGTGCGGTACCCGCCGCGCTGGTCGCCGCCGAGCTCGACCTGGCGTGGTGGAGCTCGGTCCTGGAGCAGATCCTGCGCACCGACCCCGCGCTCGCCGGGTACGACGGGCCCGCTCTGGCGGCGCTCGTGGGCCGGTTCCGGGAGCTGGACGCGGCACAGGTGGCCGGCCTCGCCGGACCGGTGCGCCGCGCCGTCGCCGCCCAGCTCGCCACCGCCGTGCGTGATCGCCGCGACGAGGCCGCCGTACTCTTCGATGCGCTCGGCCGCGGCGGTGGGCACCTGCGCGAGACCTACGCCGCCCACCCGGACCTGACCGGCGCGATCCGGCCCGTCTGGCTCGTGGCCCCGGTGCTCGTCCCACAGCTGCTGCCCGAGGGGCGCGTGGTGGACCTGCTCATCCTCGACGGCGCCCAGCACATGCCCGTCGAGCAGGCCGTGGCCATGCTCGCCCGCGCACGCCAGGTGGTGCTGGTCGGTGACTCTCGCCGCGGCGGGGACGGGCTCGTGCCGACCCTGGCGCCGCTGCTGCCCGCCGTCACCCTGCCGACCGGCCGCGCCGCCCGCGACGAGGGCATCGCCGCCTTCCTCGCCCAGCACGGCTACGGCGACGTCATCCGGTCGGTGCCGGCGCCGCCGTCGAGCACGCACATGCGCCTGGACCGGGTGGACGGCTTCGGCATGCCCGCGCCTGGTTCCGACGCGATCGAGAGCGTCCAGGCCGAGGTGGACCGCGTGGTCGACCTCGTCATCGACCACGCCCTCACGGCGCCGGAGTCCTCGCTCGCCGTTGTCGCCCTCAACGCCCGCCACGCCGAGCGGGTGCGCGAGGCCGTCTCCGCCGCGGTGGCCGGCAGTCCGGCCGTGGCGGGCTTCTTCCAGGGCGAGCGGCCCGAGCCGTTCACGGTGGTCGAGGCCGACGCCGCCGCCGGGCTGGCACGTGACGTGGTCGTGCTCTCGGTCGGGTACGGCAAGACCCCGCACGGGCGTGTGCTGCACCGGTTCGGGCTGCTGGACGGCCCGGACGGCCTGGCGTGCCTGGTCGACGCGCTGGACGCGGTGCGCCACCAGCTCGTCATCGTCAGCTGCATCGGCCCCGGCGAGATCGACCGCGACCGGCTCCGCCAGCCCGGGCCGCGTCTCCTGGCGGACCTGCTGGACCAGGCCGCCGTCGGCACACCGTCCGGTGAGACCCCGACGAGCGCGCCGGAGGAGAGCCCGGACCAGCTGCTGGTAGACCTCGCCGAGCGGCTGTGGCGGCTGGGGCTGATCGTGGTGCCGCGCTACGGTCTGGAGGGCGGGGTCCGGATCCCGCTCGCCATCGGCCACCCGGACCTGCCCGGTGAGCTGCTGCTCGCGGTGCTCACCGACGATGCGGAGTACGTGGCCGAGCCGAGCCTGCGCCGGCGTGACCGGCACTGGGTGCAGCGCCTGACCGACCGCGGCTGGCGGGTGCACATGGCGTTCTCCACCGCGGTGTTCATGGACCCGCAGGCCGAGGCCGAGCGGATCCTGGCCCAGGTGGTCGAGGTCGTGGAAGAGCGGCGGGCCAGCCACCGCGCGGTCCTGGAGGCCGCGCAGGCGCCTGCCGGGGCCGGTGTCGCGAGCTCGGAAGCAGGCGACGGCGCGCCAGCTCAGCCGGTCGATGCGAGCGCACCATCGGCAGAAGCGGGCAGTCCGGCCGCTCCGGCGCCCGCCCGGCCACGCGGCCCGCGCCCACCCGTGGTCGCCGGGTTGCCGCTTGCGGCCTACGGCGACGACCAGCTCGACGACCTGGTGACCTGGCTGTCGTCCGACGGTGCGGAGCGGGACGACGCGGAGCTCGTCGAGCTGCTCCGCGGTGAGCTCGCCCTGACCCGCCGGGGCGACCAGGTCGACGCCGTCCTCGGCCACGCGGTACGCCGGCGCTCTCGATGAACGAGGACGCCACGCGGGAGCAGGGAGCGGCGGATCCCGCCGCACCTCAGGCGAGCGCCGCTGGTCCGAGTGGCCGCCGGCGTCACCGCCGCGTGGTCGCCCTGTCGGAGGTGGACCGCCGGCGCCTCGCGGCCGGCGAGCTGACGAACGAGGTCGAGGCCCTTCACCAGGGCGACGCTCCGGTGGCGCGGCCGTCACCCACGTCGGAGCAGCCCGCGGGCGAGAACGACGCCAGGCTCCTGCGTGACGTGCCGCCGCACTGGGGCAAGCGGTAGGACACCCGTCGTGCGGGCGCCCGACGGTCGCGACCCGGCGGCCTGCCAGCCCGGGACCCCGAGTTGCGCGGCGGTCCAGGGCACACGTCAGGCCCGGCGCCCCGAGGGCGGCGGGCCTGCGCGGCTCGTCTGCTCAGAGCTGGCGCCCGGCGCGCTCTGCGGCGAGCAGATCGCGGATCTCGGTGAGGACGCGCACGTCCTCGGCCGGCGCCTCCGGCTCGACCTCCTCGACCTTGCGGCGGGCGGCGAGGGTGTTCATCGGCAGCACCACGAAGAAGTACAGGGCACCGGCCACGAGCAGGAAGTTCACCAGCGCCGTCACCACGGCGAACGGAAGCACCTGAGCCGCCTGCCCGCTCATGCCGAGCGTGATGACCCAGGTCTCGTCGAAGTTGGGGGTGCCGAAGAGCCCACCGATCAGCGGGTTGAGCACCTTCTCGACCAGGGCGTTGACCACGCCGGTGAACGCGGCACCGATGACCACACCGACGGCGAGGTCGACGGCGTTGCCGCGTGAGATGAACTCCTTGAAACCCTGGAGCATGAGAGAAGAACCTTTCGGACGGGGCCGGACGGCCACAGGCGGGAGGGCTCGAGCCGCGGCGGCGGTCACGGAGCCTCCAGCACCGCACGCAGCGGCGCCCAGGCGCTCGAGCCAACGAGTACGGTAGCGAGCCGTTCGGGAGCGGCGACGTAGACGTACGTCATACCGGAGGTTCCTGCACCGAGCAGCCCCTCGCTCACGTCGGCATCCACCGCAAGAACGACCAGGTCACGGGCGATTACCCGTGCCTCGCCCGGCGTGCCGGTGGTGTCCGACGTCACGGCGACCAGGCTGATGTGCCGGCCCGGCTGGGCGAGACGGGCGGATGCGGCGTCGGCCACTGGGACCGCGATCACGACCGTGCCCGGTGGTGCGGCCGCGGCGAGGCCTGGCCCGGCGAGCATCCCCGGCAACAGCGGTGTCCCGGCCGGCAGCCCGACGGCGAGCGGCTGGCCCACGGCCTCGGCCAGCGTTCGCAAGGCACCGCTCGGTGCGAGACCCGCCGGGACCGGTCGGATGACGACATCGGCCGCGGCAAGCGGCGTCCCCGCCGAGACGTCCGCCCTGAGCACGACAACGTCCTCGTGCGGGGGTGGCGCGGGGCGCAGCGCGCTCACCGCGGTCGCCGCCGCCAGACCGAGGCACACGGCCGCCAGCACATGGCGGCGCCGCCACATGCCGCGACGCAGGCGGGTCGCCGTCGAGCGAGACGGGGGAGGAGGCTGCCGGGTGCGCATCCGACGACGCTAGGGCGCGTGGCATTCCCGGGACTGCTGGGCCGGGCCAGGCTGTGGATGGGCTGGCACCTCACCGGCCCTGGCATCCGTAGCGAGCCGGAGTCGGTGTGGTCCGGGAAACTCAGCTGGCAGCAGCGGCCGCGGGCTTCTTCGCAGCGGACGAGCTCGATGACGAACCTGAGCTCGACGACGTGCCCGAGCTCGACGACGAGCCCGAGTCCGCGGACTTCTCCTTGGCCGGCGCAGCGGGGGTCGACGACGTGCTGGACCCCGCGCGCGAGTCGGTGCGGTAGAAGCCCGAGCCCTTGAAGACCACGCCGACTGAGGAGAAGAGCTTGCGCAGCGCGCCGCCGCACTCCGAGCAGACGGTCAAGGCGTCGTCGGTGAAGGACTGCTTGACCTCGAGCTCGTTGCTGCAGACGGTGCACCGGTAGGCATAGGTAGGCACGAGAAGAACCTCCAGGACTCGCTGGCGACGTTGGCACTCCACCACATCGAGTGCCAATGGTACTCCGTGTCAACGCCGGCGACCCGGTGACCCTTCCCACGCCGATAGGCTCGCGACCGTGCAAGGAATGTCTGTGCTGCGCAAGGTCGCCATCGCCGTCGTCGCGATCGTGGTGGTCGCCGCCGTCGTCTCCGCCGGTCTGGCGCTCGTCCTCGTGCGCCGGCCGCTGCCCGCCCACGACGGCGCAGCGACCCTGGACGGCCTCGCCGCCGAGGTGACCGTGGTCCGTGACGAGCGCGGTATCCCGCAGATCTACGCGGCCTCGGACGCCGACCTCATGCGCGCGCAGGGCTACGTGCACGCCCAGGACCGGTTCTTCGAGATGGACTACCGCCGGCACGTCACGGCCGGGCGGCTGTCCGAGCTGGTCGGGGCGAACGAGGCCGCGCTGGCCGCCGACCAGGTGGTGCGCACCATGGGCTGGCGCCGCGTGGCCGAGCAGGAGTGGGAGCTGCTCAGTGACGAGACCCAGGCGCTGTACGCCGCCTACGCGGACGGCGTTAACGCCTACCTCGACGGGCGGGAGGCCTCGCGCCTCGGGGTGGAGTACACGGTGCTGGGCATGCAGACCACGCTGCGCGACGTGGAGCCGTGGCAGCCCGTGGACTCCATCGCGTGGCTCAAGGCCATGGCCTGGGACCTGAGCGCGAACTACGAGGAGGAGCTCGGTCGGGCCACGGCGCTGCGCCCGCTGGGTGGGGACGTCGCCCGCGTGGAGGAGCTCTACCCGGACTACCCCTACGACCTCAACGCGCCGATCGTCCCCACCGCGCCCGAGAATCCGGCGGCCGGAACCCCCGCGGCGCCTGCCTCCGCCGGGCCGGCGTCGGCCGAGCCGGCGTCGGCCGAGCCGGCGTCGGCGGAGCCGGCGTCGGCGGAGCCGGCGTCGGCGGAGCCGGCGGCGGCCGTGATGGACGCGCGCGGCGCGGTCCAGGCGCTCGCGCGGACCGCCGACCACCTCGCCGCCGTGCCCGTCCTGGTGGGGGAGGGGCCGTACGCCGGGTCCAACTCGTTCGCCGTCGCCGCCGAGCACACCGGTACGGGTGCGCCCCTGCTCGCCAACGACCCCCACCTCGGGCTGACCGCGCCGAGCGTGTGGTACCAGGTGGGCCTGCACTGCACCGAGCAGACGCCTCAGTGCACCTTCGACGTCTCCGGCTTCAGCTTCTCGGGCCTGCCCGGGGTGGTGATCGGCCACAACGCCGGCCTCGCGTGGGGGCTGACCAACCTCCCCGTCGACGCCATGGACCTGACCCTCGAGCGCATCTACGAGGACGGCACGTACCTGCGCGACGGCGCCCGGGTCCCGCTGGAGATGCGTCGGGAGACCATCGAGGTGAACGACGGCGACGCCGTCACCCTGTCCGTGGCGAGCACCGAGCACGGCCCCATCGTCTCCGAGGTGCTGCCCGGCACCGGGGTGGCGGGCACGGTCCCGGTGCCCGAGGGGGCGCCGCCCGCGGGCTTCTCCGGCTACGCCGTCGCCCTGCAGTGGACCGCACTGCAGCCGGGCCGCTCCGCCGAGGCGATCTTCGCGCTGGACCGGGCCACCGGCCCCGACGACGTCGCCGCCGCGGCCGCGCTGCTCGCCGCCCCTGCGCAGAACATCCTCTACGCCACCGCCGACGGCGACATCGGGTCCCAGGCCGCCGGCCGCACGCCGGTGCGCGCCGCCGTGCCGGACACCCCGGTCCCCGCGGACGGCTCCTGGCCGCGGCCCGGCTGGGACTCGCGCTACGACTGGCAGGGCGACGTCGCGCCAGTAACCATGCCGGCCGTGCGCAACCCCGCCGAGGGGTACCTCGTCGCCGCCAACCAGGCCGCCATGCCCGCCGGCCAGGGACCGTTCCTCACCAACGACTGGGACGCCGGGTACCGGGCAGAGCGGGTCAGGGAGCTGCTCGCCCAGCGGGTGGGGGCCGGCGACGCGGTCGACGTCGACGCCGCCAACGCCATCATGGTCGACGACGCCAGCCCGTTCGGCCCGGCGCTCGTGCCGTCGCTGCTGCAGGTCGACGTCGACGACGACTTCGTCGCCGAGGCCGTCGACGAGCTGCGCAGCTGGTCCGCCGAAGGCTTCCCGACCGCCACCGACTCGGCCGGCGCGGCGTACTTCAACGCCGTGTGGACGGCGGTGCTGCAGCTGACCTTCGCCGACGACCTGCCGTCCTCGCAGACCCCGGACGGCGGCTCCCGCTGGCTACGTGTGGTCGAGCTCCTCCTGGAGGACCCGCAGAACCCGTGGTGGGACGACCGCACCACCGTCAACATCGTCGAGGGCCGCGACGAGATCTTGCGCCAGGCCCTCGTCACCGCCCGCCAGCAGCTGACCAACTCGATGGGCAAGAACCCCGCCGACTGGGAGTGGGGACAGATCCACCAGCTGCGGCTCGAGCACCCGGTGCTGGGCGGTGACACGGTGCCGGACCTGGTGCGGCGCCTGGTCAACCCCGCGCCCGTGCCGGTCGCGGGCGGCAGCTCCGTGGTCAACGCCATGGGCTACGACGCCGCCGCCCGGGACGCGCTGGGCCGCACCGACTTCTCAGTCACTGCCGGACCGTCGATGCGGATGGTGGTCGACCTGGCCGACCCGGACGCCTCCACGTGGGTGGCCGGCCCCGGCAGCTCCGGCCACCCCGGCTCACCGCACTACACCGACCAGATGCGCGCGTGGGCGCAGGGGGCGACGTTCCCCTGGCCGTTCACCCGGGCGGCGGTGGACGAGACCCGTTCCGACGCCATGACGCTGCGGCCGCCGGAGGAGGCGTCGGCTACCGCTCAGAGCTCCGGACCGTCAGCCGTCGGTGGGAACACCGCGAGCATGTCCTCCTCGCGGTCGAAGATGACGACCTCCGGGTAGGTCGCGCGGACCCGGACGAGGTCAACCGCGGGGAGCTCGTCCGGTGCGAGGCTGCCGAGCAGCACGTCGCCGGCGGGGCCGGCAGGGCCGGACCCGTCGGACGGTCCGCCCGCGCCCCGTACCGCGTCCACATCCGTGCCCGTATCTGCACTCGCGGCCGGCGGCCGGAGCAGGGCGAGGACGCGTGCCTTCTCGCAGCGAAAGCCCCCGGTCCCGAGGACCACCCGGCCGTACCCCTCGACGATCCCCGAGATCCGCCGGGAACTCGCGAACGGGTCCTCCCGGTAGTACGCGTAGAAGCCGCAGGTGCAGCCCTGCAGGCCGTGTCCGGCACCGATCTCGCGGGCGGACGACCAGCTGACCCCGATGCCGCCGTCCGGCCGGCGGACCACGATGCCGCCGTCGTGCAGGCACGACGCACGGTTCTCGCCCGGGTGCCAGACCTGGCTGTAGAACAGGCCGGTGAGGTGCCCGTCGGTCGTCACGCCGAAGGACCGCCGCCCCCGCACCGAGCCCAGCACGAGGGCGGGCCCCTGGAACTCCTCGAGCTCCATCGTCAGGCCGGGACCTCTTCAGGGGCCGGCGCCGGCGACGGCTCGGGTGCCGGGACCTCCCTGGGCAGGGGCTCCAGCTCGATCTCTTCCTCTTCCTCGCCGATGTCGCCCAGCTGCGGGTCACGTGCCATGTCCGTCCTCCTCGTGTCGGCCGACGGCGGTTCCGCCGGGCACCACCCGGACCGCCGGCACCGCAGCGGGCCGAGACACCTGTTGGCTGATGATGTGACCGGACGCACATTTTGACAACCCCAAACGCCGGCGCGCCGCGGACGGATCGCGGCCGGAGCAGCGCCGTAGCGCTCAGCACTCAGGGTTCGGTGCGTTCGTCCGCGAACGGGGTGAGCGCCTCAGCCTGCTCGCCCAGCGACTGCGCCTGGAAGACGGAGCCCTCCAGCAAGAACCAGTGGTCCGGTGTGATGACGGCGTCGACCGGCACGTCGTGCTCGGCGACCGGCAGGAACACGTCGCGGATCAGCTCCTCGCCGTAGACCATCCCGAACACCGGGGTGCCCGGCCGGGCGTGCTTCAGGACGCGGTCGTACCAGCCGCCGCCCTGTCCCAGCCGCGTCCCGGCGGCGTCGATGGCCAGCGCCGGTGCGACGACGGCGTCGGCCTCGCTGATGGTCTCGGCGGGCAGGACCTCGCCGCCCGGCTCCGGCGGGCGGCCCGGTGCCCGCACCTGCAGGTCCGCCGCCGACGTGTAGACCCCCCACGTGCGGGCCAGGCCGGGGCCGAGGACGGGCAGCAGCACCCTGACCCCGCGCTGGTGCAGCGCCTCGAGCAGCTCGTAGCTGCGAGGCTCGTTGCCCTGTGAGACGTACGCGGCCACGCAGCGCGCGTGCGAGACCGCCTCGAGGCCGTGCTCCGCGAACCGGGCTCCAGCCAGGAGCCGTGCCCGCTCCGACCGGTGCGCTCGGGCCGTCCGGACGAGCTGGCGCAGCATCTGCTTCGCGTCCTCCGCCTCGTAGCCGTCGGTACGGGGCAAGGAGATCTGCGGCCGTTGCATGCGGCCAGTCTCCCAGCCGGCTGCGCGCACCGGCCACCGACCTGTGCGCATTCCGCCCGCGGCGGACGGTGCTTGACGGCCCGTACGCCAGATAGCCTCTGGCCATGTCTGAGACTCCGACCGACACGTGGCTGCCCGCGCCCGTCCGCAAGGCCGTCATCCCCGTGGCCGGTCTGGGCACCCGGTTCGCGCCCGCGACCAAGGCCATCCCCAAGGAGATGCTGCCGGTGGTCGACAAGCCCGCCATCCAGTACGTGGTCGAGGAGGTCGCGGCGGCCGGGCTCGACGACGCCCTGCTGGTCACCGGGCGCGGCAAGGGCGCCATCGAGGACCACTTCGACTCCGCCCCCGAGCTCGAGGCCACCCTCGAGCGCAAGGGCGACGACGCCCGCCTCGCCGCCGTCCGCGCCTCCACCGGCCTCGCGCACGTCCACTTCGTGCGGCAGGGCGAGCCCAGGGGGCTCGGCCACGCCGTCCTGCAGGGCAAGGACCACGTGGCCGGGGAGCCCTTCGCCGTCCTGCTCGGCGACGACCTCATCGACGCCCGCGACACCCTGCTCACCGACATGATCGCGGTCCGCGAGCGGCTCGGTGGGTCCGTCATCGCCCTGCTCGAGGTGGACCCCGCCCAGATCAACCTCTACGGCGCGGCCGCCGTGCAGCCCGTCGAGCACGACGGCGACTTCGGTGCGCTCGACCAGGACGACGTCGTCAAGGTCACCGAGCTGGTGGAGAAGCCCCCGGTCGACCAGGCGCCGTCGAACCTCGCCGTCATCGGCCGCTACGTGCTCGACCCGGCCGTGTTCGCCGTCCTCGAGGAGACCCCGCCCGGCCGCGGCGGCGAGATCCAGCTCACCGATGCGCTGCAGACGCTGGCAGGGATGGACCCGAACGAGGGCGGCGGCGTCCACGGCGTCATCTTCCGCGGGCGGCGCTACGACACCGGCGACAAGCTCGACTACCTCAAGGCCGTCGTGCGCCTGGCCCTCGACCGCGAAGACCTCGGGCCCGACTTCGGTGCCTGGCTGGACAGCTTCGTCGCCGGCCGGCGGGTCGACCTCGGGTCGGAGTCCCCGCAGCCGGGTCGCGCCGCCGCACCGCGCCCGGGCACACCGAGCGCCGGATGAGGAGCGTCCAGGAGCACCTGACCGCGTGCCTGGCCGCGGTCGGGCCCCTGCCGCCGCTGGACGTGGTGCTCCACGACGCGGTCGGCTGCATCCTCGCCGAGGACGTCCTGGCCCCCGGTGACCTCCCGGTGGCGGACCTCGCGGGCGTCGACGGCTACGCCGTCCGCGCTGTCGACGTCGTGGACGCCCGCCCCGAGAGCCCGACCGTGCTGCGCGTCACCGACGAGGTGCGCGCCGGGCAGGTGGACCGCCTGCACCTGGTGGCCCGGGCCGCCGTCCGGATCGCCTCGGGCGCCCCGCTCCCTGGTGACGCGGACGCCGTCGTCCCGGTGGAGCAGACGGACTTCGGCAGCGCGGAGGTGGCCGTCCGCACGGCGGTGACCAGCGGGGAGAACGTCCGACGGCGCGCCGAGGACCTGCGCGCCGGCGCGATCGTGCTGCCGGCCGGCGAGCGGGTGGGGGCGCGGCAGGTGGCCCTGCTGGCGGCCACCGGCCGGGGCCGCGTCAACGTCCACCCCCGGCCCCGGGTGGTGGTCGTGTCCGTCGGGGACGAGCTGGTGGAGCCGGGGCGGCCGGCCCAGCCCGGCCAGGTCTACGACGCCAACGGGCACGCGCTGGCCACCGCCGTGCAGGACGCGGGCGCCGCGACGTTCCGGGTCGCCGCCGTGCCCGACGAACGGCGCCAGCTCCGCGAGACCCTCGAGGACCAGCTCGTGCGCGCCGACCTCGTCATCACCACGGGCGGGCTGAGCTACGGGGCCAACGACACGGTCAAGGAGGTCCTCGCCCCGCTCGGCACGGTCCGCTTCGACAACGTCGCCATGTGGCCCGGGCGCCAGCTGGGCGTGGGCCACATCGGCGACGGCACCCCGATCTTCTGCCTGCCCGGGGACCCGGTGGCGGTGCAGGTGGCCTACGAGACGTTCGTGCGGCCCGCGCTGCGCACCATGGCCGGCTACGCGGACCTCTACCGGCCCTCGGTGCCGGCCGCCGTGACCACCGGCTGGTACTCCCCGTACGGGCGGCGCGAGTTCGTCCGCGTGCACCTGACCGGCACGCCCACCGACGGGTACCGCGCCGAACCGACGGGCTCGCCCGCGGCGCTGCTGCTCTCCGCGCTCGCCCGCGCCAACGCGTTCGCCGTCGTCCCCGAGGACGTCACCGACGTCCGGGCGGGGGACCGGCTGCACTGCCTCCTGCTGGAGTCGTGACCGTGATCGAGGACCGGCCGGCGCACTGGCCGCTCACCCTCGCCGAGGGCCGGCTCGTGCTGCGCCCGTTGCGCCGCCGTGACCGCCCGGTGTGGGAGGAGCTCCGCCGGGCCAACGCCGGGTGGCTGGACAGGTGGGAGGCCACCTCGCCCACCGGGGCGCCTCCGGCGTCCTTCCAGCACTACGTCCACACCCTGAACCGACAGGCACGGGCGGGTCAGTCGCTGCCCTGGGTGGTCGAGCTGGACGGGGAGATGGTCGGCCAGCTGACCGTCTCCTCGATCACCCGCGGATCGTTCTGC
Organism: Georgenia yuyongxinii; assembly: GCF_006352065.1. Lineage (NCBI taxonomy): Bacteria > Bacillati > Actinomycetota > Actinomycetes > Allobogoriellales > Allobogoriellaceae > Georgenia > Georgenia yuyongxinii. The sequence goes on from NZ_CP040915.1 coordinate 694,394, forward strand.
TCCGCCTCCATCGGGTACTGGGTGAGCGAGCACGTCGCCGGCCGGGGGGTGATCCCGATGGCGGTGGCGATGGCATGCGACTACTGCTGGTTCGAGGCCGGGCTGCACCGCATCGAGATCAACATCCGCCCGGAGAACCTGCCGTCGCTGCGGGTGGTGGAGAAGCTCGGCTTCCGGGACGAGGGGCTGCGCCGGCGCATGCTGCACATCCAGGGCGACTGGCGCGACCACCGCTCCTTCGCGCTGACCGTGGAGGAGGTCCCGGGCGGGCTGCTGCGCCGTTGGCGGGACGGCGGGGGTGGGCTCCGGTAGCGGGTGCCCGGCCGGCTGGCCGGGCCGCGTGGCAGGCTGGCTGGGCCGCTTGGCACCGGTCGTGCCCAGATCGTGAGCAGACACGCCGAAGACCCTGACGATTCCTGTGCGCGGGCGCCCCTAGCGTGGGAACCGTGGAGATTCAGGGATACGTGGTCATCGCGTTGACCCTGATCCTCCTGGGCTACCTGCTCCCGCACCTGGTGCGCAGCCGGCAGCTGCTGCTCGACTCACGGGTGGAGGACCGGTTCTCCGGCGACCTGCGGGTCCTGGCCACGGCCGGGCCTGGCGCGTCGGCAGGAGGGCCGTCCGCCGACCCGGGTGCGCACCACGGGCAGCCGGCTGCACGCCCGTACCTGCACGATCCTGCCCGACGACCGGAGGCCCCCGCCGTGAACAGGCCGCACGCCCGCACCGAGCGCGCGAGCGGGGACGCCCGCGCGCTGGCCGCCGCGCGAGCCGCCCGCGCGGCCCGCCTCTCCCGCCGCGCCGCGGCCGTCCGCCGGCGCCGGATCCTCACCGTCACCTTGCTCCTTCTGTCGGTGGCCGCCTGGGCAGCAGTGGGCATCGCCGCGGCTCACTGGGGCCTCGCCGTCGGCCCGACCCTGCTGCTGGGCACCGTCCTGGAGCTGGGCCGACGCACCGCGACGAAGACCCGCGCCAACGACCGCCGCGACCGTTCCGAGATGGCCCGGCTGGAAGAGCGTCTGCGCGCGGTGTCGCAGCGCAACGCCGCGGAGGTCGCGGCCCGCACGCCAGCCGCCCGGTCCGCCGCACCGCGTCCGACGGCGGCCCCTCGCACCGCTGGTGCGTCACCGGCCGCCGCCTCCACTTCTGCAACGGGTGTGTCACCCGCCGCCGCCTCGGAGGCAGCCGTCGGTGCGACGGCTGCGCCGTCCCCGGTTGCGGATGCGGATGCGGATGCGGATGCGGCAAAGGGTGCGTCCTCGCCGGCCGAAGCGCGCGATGGCGCCGTCGTTTCAGCGGGTACGGGCACCTCTGCCGAGGCCGCGCCGGAGCGGTCGGTGTCTGGGTCTGAGGAGACCGACGGCGTAGCTGCCGTCGTGCCGAGGCGGCCGGACCATGTGCCCGCGCCGGAGGTGGCGGGGCCTGCCGTACCCGAGCCGGCGAGCACCTGGACACCCGTGCCGGTACCGGTGCCGTCCTACACGCTCAAGCCCGCCGCCCCGCGCCGCGACGTCGACCCCTACGTGTCTGACGACGCCGACTCGTCTTTGGCTGCCGTGCCGCAGCGCCCCATCTCGGCCTCGCCCGCCGCCGCTGCCGCGGCCCTGAGCGAGCCGGTCGCCGTGACGCTTGACCTCGACGCCGTCCTCGCACGGCGCCGCGCAGCCGGCGAGTAGGGGCTCCGCGGCCGGGAGTGACTAAGGCAACGTCGCGGCAGGGGCGTTCCGATTTCACAACCGCCGGTGGGCCGATGCTAAACTCGCCATGCTCACGGTGAGTGAGTGCTGGGGCTATGGCGCAGTTGGTAGCGCGTCTCGTTCGCAATGAGAAGGTCGGGGGTTCGAATCCCCCTAGCTCCACCCGGTGAAGGCCGCTGAACCGCACGAAAGTGCAGGTCAGCGGCTTTCTGCTTTCCAGCCAGGACGCCGACATGAAGGACGGTGACCTGCGAATGCCACGCTTTGTGCCACGGAATGGTCCGCACCCAGGGCGCGTGAACGAGCATGTTCGGCCGGTGTGCCACGCACACCTGATGGGCATGAGCGAGCACATCGACTCCCCAGAGCCGCTGACCTGCACCCCGTTGTGGACCCTCGACGAGCTGTGCGCCAAGCTGCACACCTCCCCGCGCACCGTCCACGGTTGGCGACGAACCGGAACGGCACCGAAGGCGTACAAGGTCGGCAAGCACCTGATGTTCGAGGAGGCCGAGATCCGCGCCTGGCTCGAGGCCAGGCAGACGGCCAGCACGACCGCCGACCTCGCCGGCCGCGAGGCCGAGACGGGGTGGTGACCCGTGGCCCGGCAACGGCTGAAGCCAGGAGAGCACGGGGAGATCTTCGTCTACCAGACGCCGGACCGGCGGTGGCGCGCGAAGACCCGACTGCGGCTGATGGACGGCAAGGAGGCCCAGGTCTCGCGGGTCGGCAAGTCGGCCGAGGCGGCACGGCTCAACGTCCAGGCTGCCCTGGCGGAGCGGCTGGACCTGCCCACGGGGTCCGGAGCTCTGAAGCCGGACAGCAAGGTGGGGCTCGCTGCGCGGCAGTGGATCAACGAGCTGCGCGAGCAGTCGACGTGGCCCAACCCGCCGGTCCTTCCGCAGACGGTCGATGAGTACGAGCGCCTGCTCGCCAACCACCTCGTGCCACAGCTGGGCAAGCTGCGCTTGAACGAGCTGACTCCCGCCGTCTGCCAGGACTGGATCAACGCCCTCATCCAGAAGGGCAAGAGCGGCCCGAACGACCTGGTCGTGACCGCGACGCAGGTGCGAGGCGCATTCCGGCAGGTCCTCGACCGGGCGATCGTGCACGACGCGATGCGATACAACCCCGCGGACAAGACCACCACGCCCCACCGGAGGAAGCCGGACCCGAAGGCCATGACGGTCAAGGACGTGTACCGGCTGCGTAAGGCGGTGCGTGACTGGGAGACGTCGCGGCAGGGACGCCCGGGCCCGGAACCGACCGGACATGTCCCCGCCGCGGTCGACGTCATGCTCGGCACCGGCCTTCGGATCGGCGAGGTGATGTCGCTGCTGTGGGGAGACGTGAACCTGACCAAGGACGGACTGCCGACGATCTCGGTCGCCGCGACGATGGTCGACATTAGGGGCCGGGGCACGGTCAGGCAGGCACACACCAAGACTGACGCAGGGCGGCGCACGATCATCATCCCGAAGTTCACCGTCGAGGCGCTGGAGTCCATTCGTCCCGCGACGACGACCCCGGACATGCCGGTGTTCCCATCGCGCCGCTTTAAGAACGGTGAAGTGCTGCTCAAACCGCAGACGACGCACAACATCCGCCGCACGCTCCGACACGCGCTCGAGCTGGCCAAGATGACCGGTGAGGTCCACCCGCACTTGCTGCGTTCGACGGTTGCCACCGTGGTCGCCAGGAAGCAGGGCGTGGCCGATGCCGCTGCCCTCTTGGGGCACAAGATCAACGCCGGCGTCACTGGGCGGCACTACATCGAGCGCCTGCTGCTCGCTCCCGATACCTCCGCAGTACTGCAGGAGATGATCGAGATCGGCGAGGAACAGGCCGCCCACGAGGCGATCCGAGCGGCGCAGGCTCTCGCGCAGCGCAGCACAACCGGGCGCGTTCCGGGCCGAGCCGGACCGGCGTCGGCCACCGCCAAGAAGGTGACGATGGCCGGCGAGGACTCTGGGTGGTGACGGTTGGCCAGAGAGGGCGTCGAAGCCCGCCGCTGACAGCCGATCGGTGCCGGGTTGTTCTGTGGGAGGTGCGGGGGCCTCTGTGGTGGGCGTGAGTCACGCCCACCGTTCACTACCGACGAACGCTGCTGCCTTCGAAGCACGAGAGACTCTTCCCACGGTCGATGTCTCGCTCCGGCGGGCTGCTCCTGACCGGGCGTCGGTTGCTCGGTCCGCGTCCAGAGTGTCTTGTGAGAGCGTCGCCACCCCTCTCGCGGGGACAGCGGCGGGTCGCGGCCTCGGCGGAAAATCGTGAACGAAAACTCGCCGAAGCGGCTGCCGGTGACGATGACGACGCGCAGGCGAAGTTCACCAGCGCCGCCGGCGGCCTACCTGCGGAAGTGCTCAGAGTGTCCATGCACTCCACCATGGCGGCGGCGCGTGCCCATTTCCGTCCCCTCTGACCGCGTCCCCCCAGCGTCCCCCGGGCAAGACCACAGCGAAGGTGCGGGTCACAGCCCGTCCCCCTTCTGAGTAAGCGCGTTTGCGGCGGCTGTGAGGGATCTGTGATGGCTGGCCTCGGCCACGGTGCGTTGGTGACGGTCGAGAAGTTGGCCAGGATCGACACCGTTGTCGAAAGCTGCGCGAATTTCAGAAGGACCTTGCGCGTGCCCTCCAGCCTGGGCGCATCGCGGTTCCTTCCTCGTCCACGGGTGCGTTCGAAGAGTCCGAGGTCCACGAGGACTCGTCGGTCAGCTACACGGGCAACTCCTGTCCGCGATGGCGCGCCACGATGCGGTCGGCACGCGGCGTGTGTGCGGGATCGTGGCACGCGCTCTGATGCTGAGCCACACGCGGGGGAAGCTGACAGTCGCGCGCTCGGTGGTTGGCAATGTGGGTTGCACCAGCGACTTGATCAGTACGTCTAGGTCGCCGCCCCCCTCACAGGCGACGTTCGCCCGGATCTGGCTCATCGTCGTTCGGTGCGCCGTCCGCTGTCGTCTTCGACCGGCCGCGTCCCGGCTGCGGTCGCTGCCGCTGTTGCTGCCGTCTCTCAGCCGCGGTCCCGTTTCGCCGCTTCAAGGCTGGCCACACGTCTGGCACTGAGGCTGGTCGAGTCGTCGCACCTTCATGGTGGAGGTGTGCTGGTCACGGTCTCGATGCGGGTGATGTCGGCCGGGGATGGCTATGCGTACTTGCTGCGCTCGGTCACGACCGGCGACGGCCTGGCATCCCAGAGCTCGGCGCTGACTCGGTACTACGCCGAGGCCGGCACACCGCCGGGGAACTGGATGGGGTCGGGCGTCGGTCAGTTCGGCGAGGGCGAGCTGCAGCCAGGCATGACCGTCACCGCGGAGCAGCTGCAGGTGCTGCTGGGCGGTGGGTGCGACCCGCTGACCGGCGCTGGTCTGGGGCGCCCCTATCATCGGTACGCGACCGTGGCGGAGCGCATCGCGGCCCGAATCACGGGGGTCGACCGCAAGCTGCCCGACGGCGACTACGACGTCGAGGTGGCCCGGATCGAGTCCGAGGAGACCGGACGGGGGCCGCGGAGCTCGGTGGCCGCGTTTGACTTGACGTTCTCGGTGCCAAAGTCCGTCTCCGTGCTGTGGGGCGTGGCCGACTCCCGCACCCAAGAGCTGATCGTTGACGCACACCATGCCGCCGTCGCGCAGGTGCTGGACTTCCTCGAGCGGGAGGTCGCCGCCACAAGGGTCGGCGCCGGTGGTGTCGCGCAGGTCGAGGTTCTCGGGGTGGCGGCGGTGGCGTACGACCACTGGGACTCGCGCGCCAACGACCCGCAACTGCACACCCACCTGGTGGTGGCGAATAAGGCCCGGACCGCAGCTGACGGGAAGTGGCGCACGCTGGACTCGCGGGCGGTCCACCACGCGGTCGTGGCGTGTCGGAGTACTACAACGCGGTGCTGGCCGACCGAATAGCCGGGACGTTGGGTGTCGGATGGGAGCAGCGGGCCAGGGGGCAGGATCGCAACCCGGCGTGGGAGATCGCCGGCGTCCACGATGCGCTGATCGCCGAGTTCTCCAGCCGGTCCCGGGCCATCGACATCGTCAAGGACCGCCTTGTCGCCGAGTACGTGAGCACCCGCGGGTATTCGCCGTCGGCGGCGACGGTGGTGCGGCTGCGCGCGCAGGCGACGCTGGAGACCCGCCCCGAGAAGACGATCCACCCGCTGGCCGACCTCACGGAAGGCTGGCGCGAGCGCGCCCACATAATCCTCGGATCCGACCCGGTCGACTGGGCACGGCGCCTGACCGTCTCCGCCGACGCGCGGACGCTCACAGCCGAGCAGGTCCCGACGGAGGTGATTGCCGAGGCCGGTGCTCGGGTCGTTGCAGCGGTGGGGGAGAAGCGCTCGACCTGGAAGCACTGGAACCTGTGGGCCGAGGCCTCCCGGCAGACGATGGGCTGGCGGTTCACCACGGTCGAGGACCGCGAGGCCGTGGTCGCGATGGTCACCGACGCCGCAACTCAGCAGTCCCTGCAGCTGACCCAACCGGAGCTCGCTCCGACTCCGGTGCTGTGGCAGCGCCCAGACGGGACCAGCATGTTCCGTCCCCGGCACGGGGCGTACTTCACCTCCGAGGACCTCCTTGCCGCCGAGGCTCGGCTGCTCGACCGCGCCGATGACCGCACGGCACCGCGGCTGCCCGCCGCTGTGGTCGCGCGGGCAGCCGCCGCAGGACACATTGGCACCATGCTCACCGCCGGGCAGGCCGGGGCGCTTGAAGCTGTGGCGACGTCCGGGCGCCGGGTGGACGTCCTCGTCGGCCCCGCAGGAGCCGGCAAGACCACCGCGATGCGCGCTCTCCTGGCCGCCTGGACGGCCCGCCACGGCACCAGCTCGGTGATCGGGCTCGCGCCATCTGCCGCCGCGGCCGCGGTGCTGGCGGGCGACCTGGGTATCGGTTGTGACAACACGGCCAAGTGGCTGTTCGAGCACGCCCGTGGTCGCGCCACGTTCCGGGCCGGGCAGCTCGTCATCGTCGACGAGGCCACCCTGGCCAGCACCCGCACCCTGGACTGCATCACCGCCCTGGCCCAAGCCGCCGGGGCCAAGGTGGTGCTGGTGGGGGACTGGGCACAGCTGCAGTCCGTCGACGCCGGCGGTGCCTTCGACCTCCTCGTCCACGCGCGCGGTGACGACGTCCCCGAACTTGGAGAGGTGCACCGCTTCACCCACGACTGGGAGAAGCGCGCGTCGCTGGGGCTGCGTCGCGGCGAGGTCGACGTGATCGGCACCTACGCGGCCCACGACCGGCTGCCGGAGGGCACCACCGCCCAGATGATCGACGCCGCCTACGAAGCATGGCGCACCGACCTGGCCGCAGGGCGCAGCAGCATCCTGGTCACGGACTCGGCCGAGTCGGTACGCCGGCTCAATGAGCGGGCACGCGCCGAGCGCATCCAGACCGGCGAAACGTCGCCCCGCCGCGACGTCGCCCTCGACGATGACGCGCGGGCCTCGGCCGGCGACCTCGTCATCACCCGCCGCAACAACCGCATACTGCGTACCGGCCGCACGGGATGGGGCCGCAACGGTGACCGGTGGAAGATCGTAGACGTGCGCCGCGACGGATCGATCCAAGTGCGCCGCGCCGGGCGGCGGCTCGGAGCCAGCGTTGTCCTGCCTGCCGACTACGTCGCCGAGCACGTCGACCTCGGCTACGCCGTCACCGCCCACCGCGCCCAGGGACTCACCGTGGACACCTCGCACGTCGTCGTCGCCGGGTCCACCACGCGGGAGAACCGGTACGTGGCCATGACCCGCGGCCGGGACGCCAACATCGCCTACGTCGCCCTCGACAAGCCCGACGACTCCCACGCCACCCCGCAGCCCGCCGACGTCACGGCACAGACAGTGCTGTACGGAGTGCTCAAGCACTCCGGCATTGAACTGTCCGCACACCAGACCATCAGCGCCGAGCACGACCGGTGGGCCGGCATCGCGCAGCTCGCGGCCGAGTACGACCTCATCGCAGCCAGTGTCGAACGCGATCGGTGGCGGGAGCTCGTGGCCAATGCGCTCACCGGCGTGGGCCGCATGAGCGCGGCCGAGGCGGAGAGCGCGATCACCTCCGACGGGTTCGGCGCGCTCGTGGCAGAGTTGCGCCGAGCCGATGCCAACCACCACGACCTGCGGGTGCTTGTGTCCCAGGTGGTTGCCGACCGCAGCCTGATCGACGCCGAGGACATCACCGCGGTGCTGTCCCACCGGGTGGCCAAGGCCGCCGCAAAGCCGAACGGCACGCACGTGCCCGACCTCATCGCCGGTCTCGTCCCCGAAGTTCGCGGGCCCGTGCCCGACGACGTGCGCACAGCACTCGACGAACGCCGCGACTCGATCGAAGCGCGCGCCCGAGGGCTCGCCCAGACCGCCGTCCGCGAGCGCGCCGCTTGGGTGCTGCGGATCGGCGAACCACCGCTCGACGGCGTGGCAAGGCAGCGGTGGCTGCACGACCTGACGGTCATCGCGGCATACCGGAACCGGTACAGCATCACGAGCCGCGACCCGCTCGGTCCGTCGGGCACGTCCTTGGCCCAGCGCCGCGATGCCGACTTCGCTGCATCTGCGCTTCGAAGTGCGCGCGCCGTCTCGGGCGTGAGCACGCCAAGAAGCACCGGCCCGCTCGGTGCTGCTATTGCACTCGGATAACGCTCACCTTGCCGCGTCGAAGGCTGTCACAGCGCGACTGTGACACCACGAGCCACGCCCAGGCGACCGAGCCGTCCTGAGGCATGGATGCCGATCGACCACCTCGTGCGATGGCTACACCGATCGAGATTTCTCGTGGGGACTGCGGGCCACCACACTCTTGGTGCCGGTCAACTTCCAGCTCGGCCACATCTTGCAGCGTCGCATCGAGCACGGCGCGTCCGGATGGTGGTTGTCGACGGCGCGTGAAGACTGGACAGCCAAGAATCCCGCTTGATGCGTAGTCGTAGGGGCGCCTCGCGGCTGCAAGGTCCTCCCGCAGCCAACTCCCCTCCCGCTCGCGAGCCATTGCCCAGGGTGGGGTCAGCGCCGACTCCTCCCCTCGGGGCTTGAGGTCGTCACCCGCACGGGAGGGAGGGGGCCGTCGTATCGCACGACGGTCACCCGGGCGAGCTGGCCGCTACATCCCTGGGTCAGTGCCGACGTCCCGACATCGACGGTCACCGCATTTGGGTTCCCGTGGACGCAAGTCGGCCCGTCTTCGAGCCACTCCGGCTGGAACCATGCTCCCGTCGCGAGCTGGACCACGCCAGGCCGGACGGCCTCGGTCACCACGGCTCCCGCCAGACACGCGCCTTGGGGGCTCGCGACCCTGACCACGTTGCCGTCCGTGATGCCGCGGAGTCGGGCGTCTGCGGGATGCATCCGCAGCGGTTCACGCCCCTGCACCTTGGACCGCTGACTCACAGCCCCGACGTCCAATTGGCTGTGCAGGCGGGTCGGTGGGTTATTGGCCACGAGCTGCAGGAAGCCCTCTCTAACTTCGCGGTCGTCCACCCGTTGGCTCGGTTCTGACCAGTACGCGTGCCCAGGACACGAGGGGACCCCGGCGGCAGCGATCTGCTGCGAGAACAGTTCGATCTTGCCCGACGGTGTCGTCAGCGCGTTGCGCTCGGGATCGGCACGGAACCGCGCGAACCTTGGCTCGTAGTCTTGTCCCGGGGGGATGTCCACACCGCCCAGTTGCCAGAACTCTTCGCTCGTCGGGGCCTGGAAGCCGGTCGCGGTGAAGTTCTCGAGGAGGTTCCGGAGGAGGTGGTCCACCCACTCCTCGCCGGTCCTGCCCTCGGTGAACTCGTCGCGGAGGCCGAGACGCTCCGACAATCCCGCGAAGATGTCGTAGTCGTCGCGTGCCTGCCCGTACGGGGCGATCAGCTTCTCCATCGCGACGACTCTCGAGTCGAGCTTGCCGGCGCTGAAGTCACGGCGCTCGAGCGTCGTCGTCGCGGGCAGGACGATGTCCGCGCGGCGGGCCGTCGCTGTCCAGTACTGCTCGTGGACTATGACGGTCTCGGGCACCTCGAACGCGCGCATGAGGCGAAACAGATCCTGGTGGTGGTGGAACGGGTTCCCGCCCACCCAGTAGACCAACCTGATGTCCGGGTAGGTGCGGGTCTCACCGCGGAACCGGTAGGTCCCGCCAGGATCGAGCAGCATGTCCGCGATCCGTGCGACGGGTATCCGCGCGTCCACCGCGTTGGGCGGCTGGGGGAGCGAGGGCACTTTGACGGCGCCCGGCCGTTCGCCGCTGTTGGCCATCGAGCCGAGCGGGTAGGACACGCCGCACCCTGGCTCGCCGATCTGGCCCAGGAGGGCCGCGAGCGTGAGGGCCGCCCACAGGGGCTGCTCCCCGTTCTCGGCGCGCTGCAGGGAGTGGGTGAGATTGATCAGCGTCCTCGAGGATGCGGCGCGGCGCGCGAGCTCCTCGATTGTCTGCGGTGGGACCCCGCAAAGGTTGGCCGCCCACGCCGGGGTCTTGGCAACGCCGTCGGCGGTGCCGAGGATGTATGCAATTACCTTCTCGGCGCCCACGGTGTAGTGCGACAGGAAGTGCTCGTCGTGCAGACCTTCGACGACGAGCACGTAGCACATCGCGAGGATCATCGGGACGTCTCCGAACGGGCGCATCGATACCCACTGCGCCGGCACGTTCGCGGGCGCGTCGTCGCGGATCGGGCTGATCGACACGATCGTGCCACCCCGTTCATGAAGCGCCTGGAGGTGCTCGCCCGCGCGGTGCCGGGCGATCCCTCCGGAGGAGACGAACATGTTCTTGCGGGGGAGCCCACCGAACGCCAGGAGCAGCTCGGTGTTCTCCGATATCTCCTGCCAGCTGTGCCACGAGTAGGGATCGCGGCCGGCCTCCCCGAGGACCAGCGGCCAGAAGGTCTCCGCGCAGCCCGCGCTGTAGGTCCCGATCGCGGACACGTGCCCACCGATGACGTTGAGGAAGCGGTGCACCTGGCTCTGGGCATGGTGGAACCTTCCCGCCGAGCCCCAGCCGTAGGACTTCCCGTAGATCGCGCTGTTGCCGTGCTCGCCGCGCACGCGCGCCAGCTCCTGGGCGGCCAGGTCCAGCGCCTGCTGCCACGAGACCTCGACGAAGTCCTCGTCACTGCGATCCCGGCGCCCTGGCCCTTCCTCCAACCAGCTGCGCCGGATCATCGGCCGGCCCACGCGCGTCGCGTGGTGGGCGGCTTCCGGGATGTTGCCGAGCAGCGGTGACGGGTCCGGGTCCACCGGATGCGGGGCCACCTCCAGGTCGCCACCCCGCAGGCGCCCGGTGAAGGCGCCCCAGTGCGAATGATGGACTCGCGGATCCGTGTCGCTGGACATGACTGCCTCTCGATCGTGAGCTGCGGGCCACGCGCGTCCATCGCACGCGGCCCAGGAGAGCTGCGGGTCAGTACGTCACCCAGTGGGCCTTGTTCATCCGCGCCGAGACGAGGACACCGATGCCCGCGCCCATGAGGACCACCGCGCCGGCGATCCAGGCCGGGGTGTGCCCGAGCTGCCCGATGAGCACGCCCATGGTCATCGGCCCCACCACGCCGCCCACCCAGGACCCTGCCTGGAGGTAGCTCGAGGACTTCGCCGGCGCACCGGGATGGCGGCGGACAACCGTCACGATGAGCAGTCCTGGCCAGCCCCACCCTGCCCCGTAGGCGAGGACCACAAGGACGACGAGGACGGCCGGGGTGCTGGCAACCGAGAGCCCGAACAGCGCCAGACCACCGACCACCATCAGCCCGGCAGTCAACGGCATCGCGGCACCCGGACGCCGGTCCAGGAAGCCCCCGCCCGCGATCCGCAAGACGATCGAGGCGAGTGCCCCGACGACGACGAGCCCGCCGGCCAGCATGGTGTCCGCCGTGCGCGCGACCACGAGCTCGACGAGGAAGGCGGCCATCCCCGTGGCGACGGCCGCCCCGCAGGCCGCGGCGATGCTCAGCGCCACCAGAGGGGCACGCCGAAACCCGCGAGCACGGACCTGGCTCGAAGACCGGTCGGATTTTCCTGCGCGCCGGCGTCGGGCGACGACCGACACCGACACCGAGACCGCTGCCGCACCGAGCGCGACGGCCAGGTAGGTGTACCGCCAGCCCACAATCACGGCGGCGACGGGCACCGCGGCACCGGCTAGCAGCATGGCCGCGGGAGTTGCGGCCTGCTTGACACCGAAGGCCAGACCTTGGCGGTCCGGCTCGATCGCGTCGGCGAGGAACTGCGCCGCCGCCAACTGGCCCACCGCACCCGCAGCACCGCTGAGGACCATCCCCAGGCCGAACACCCACGCGGTGGGCGCCACTGCCATCAACGCCAGGGCGAGAGCCGCAAGCCCCGCCGCGAGAGCCAGCGCTCGGCGGCTGTCGACACGACGGAGCCGGGCACCGACGGGCATGGCGGCCACCGCGGAGGCCGCCCAGTAGAGCGAGACGAGGATGCCCAGGCCTGCGGTGGTCAGGCCCAGGTCCGGCCGGACGAAGACGCTCAGCGCCCCGACGAGGAACACCGGGGCGAGTCCGGTGACGCTCACGGCCGTCGCGGTAACGATCCGTCCCAGACTTCCCACCGCCACCGAGGTCACCGCCGTCGGACCCGCCCTGGTCACTGGCCTGTGCGTCTCAGATCGGTCCGATAGGAGTATCGGTCGGGGTTATAGAACGAGTCGGTGAGCATCGGGTAGCGCCCCAAGTCGTCGTAGTAGAGCGTCACGACGTTGAGGACGGGATCTCCGGCTGCGCATTCGATCTGCTCGCACACTTCCCGGTCGCGCATGACGACCGGGATGATCTCCTGGATGCCGCCCGCGATCCGCTCCGAGAGCACCTGCTCCACACGGCCGACGACCGTGTCGATCTCGCTCTCGTGCGGTCCCAGACCGTCGAGACGCTCGGCGACTTCCGGAGCGACGAAGTGCGTGGAAATGGCGAAGGGCTGGTCGGCATGCAGGCGCCGCGTCACCGCCCGGCCGACGAACTCACCCGGGATCTGCAGCCGACCGGCGGCACCGACGTCGCGGACGACCTCCATTTCCGACAGCACCTCGACCCGGGTGCCTGGCCACGTGATCATCGCGTTCAGCGTGCCGACCACCCGGGAGAACTGGCCGGCCGGCCGGCTGGTGACGAATGTTCCGTTGCCCTGAATCCGGATGATGAGGCCGGCGGCGACGAGGATCTGCAGCGCTTCCCGTACGGTGTGCCGGCTAGCGGCGAACCGTCGGCCCAGCGCGGCCTCGGTCGGAAGCCGCCGGTCCTCGTCGTAGCGGCCGTCTCCGATTTCCTGCTCCAGGACATCGGCGATCTGCTGATACCGCGGCGGCGACTTCTGCTCCATCGCTTCAGCATCGGTCCTCACCTGCGACGACGCCACCTTGGTCCCGCTCACGCCTGGCCTCCGTCAGCACCGTCCACGTCGGCAAGAGTCGCGGTGAGGACCCTCATCGCCGTGAGCGCGGCGGGAAATCCGCAGTAGACGGCGGCATGGACCACCACCTCACCGAGTTCGCTCGGCTCGAGACCATTACGGACTCCTCCCCGAACGTGTACTGCAAGCTCCTCGTGACGACCAAGCGCGACCAGCATGGCTACCGTGACCAGGCTGCGCTCCCTGCGGGGCAGTTCATCACGTGCCCACACCTCGCCCCAGGCGAAGCTGCTGACCATTTCTTGCAGATCCGACTCCCAGGGCTGGACCGCGCCGGCGAACGCGCGGTCGACGTGGTCCTCGCCGAGCACCTGCGTGCGGACGGTGAGCCCCCGATCGTGTGAGTCGGCCCGAGCCTGCGCCACCGGCGGCCGGGCGGTCATGAGGCGCCCACCGCCGAGTGCTCGGCCAGCGAGTCCTCGCGGTTGCTCGCGGGGATGCCGAGTTCCGCGAGGATCTCCGCGCCGTGCTCGCCGAGGCTCGGCGGGACCCGTGTCGTCGCTGGGCGGGCACCGTCAAGGCTGAAGGCGGAGCCGACCACCCGGTAGCCGTCGATCTCGGCATGGTCGACGGCGCGGATGAGCCCGAGGGCCTCTGCCTGCGGGTCGACGGCGAGTTGCGCCATGTCCTGGATTGGTGCCACGGGGACGCCCACCGCGTCGAAGGTATCGACGAGCTCCGCAACGCTCCATCCGGCGAACGCCGCGTTGAGCTCGTCGCGCAGCTGTGCACGGTGCCTGACGCGGTCGGGGTTGCTCGTGAACCTCTCGTCTTGGAGGAGCGCGTCCAGGCCCACCGCCCGGCACGCCTTGGTGAACAAGGAGTCGTTGTTGGCCGCCAGCATGAAGAACCCGTCCCTGGCCCGGAACGCCTCGTACGGCGCGATCATCGCCGTGCCGGAGCCAGACCGCTCGGGCACCTGACCATTGGCGAAGTAGCTCGTGAGGGAGTGCGACATCCACGTGACGGCGGTCTCGTACAGGGACGTCTCGACCCGACGGACCGGCGTCCCGCGCTGACGCGAGAGCAACGCGGCCAGCACCCCGATGACCGACCAGAACCCGGTGCCCATGTCGATGATCGAGGTCCCCACCCGGACGGGCGGCGCACCCGGCTCGCCCGTCACGCTCATGAGACCACCACGGGCCTGGAGCAAGGAGTCGTACCCCGGCGCTCGCTCCAACGGACCGGTTGCGCCGTACGCCGTGATCGAGCAGTAGATGATCTCGGCGTTGAGGGCCTCCACCTGCTCGAACGTCAGTCCCAGCGACTCCCGTTTGTGCGTGAGGCCGTTGTGCACCAGCACGTCGGCCGAGCGCACGAGCTCGGTGAGTACGTCTTTGCCGTCGTCCGACTTCAGGTCGAGCTCGATGCTGCGCTTGTTGCGGTTGAAGGCCAGGAAGGCCGTGCTGGTGCCGTCCCAGAACGGCGGCCCCCAGGCGCGCGTGTCGTCACCCGCGCCGGCCCGTTCGACCTTGATGACATCCGCCCCGAGGTCCGCGAGCAGCATCGTCGTGAATGGACCGGCGACGCTATGCGTCACATCCAGCACCCGGATACCTGCCAATGGCAGCGTCTGGCTAGTCATGATCAACTCCTCCCCGCCGGGACGAGGCCCTCACGGGCGCCGTCTCCGACCATCTGCGTCAACGCCATCAGCTCTGCGATGGACCCGACGTCCTCCAGCCCCAGCACGGCAGTCCGCAGCTCGAGCGCCCGGTCGGGCCCGAGTGCTGGTCCCGCGTTCGCGGCGTACTTCTCCATCAGCTCGGCCGACTCGTCGACGGCCGCCGCGACGGTCTCGCCCACGAGACGTCGACCGTCCTTCAGCACGATCTCGACGTCCCCGCAGAAATCGTCGACGGATGCCCCGTCGCCGGCGTCGGCGCGATGGACACGCGCGGCCAGGTCGCGTATCCGCGGGTCCTTCAGCACCTCGTCCTCGATCTCACCGAGGGTGAAATTGCCACCCTGCACGATGCTGGCGGCGAGCACGTACGGGAGGCTGAACTGGGCACCGTACGCGGTCGTCACGGTGCGCTTGTCCTCGATCGGCTCCATGACGATCGCGGCTGCCACGTCGGAGACCGTGGTGTGGATCTCGGCGACCTCATCGGCCGTGAAGGAGCCCGCATCCATCATCCGCCGGACGGTGCGGATGTAGGCGTGGGTGAAGTGGCACGCCGGATACGGCTTGGTCGTCACCTCCAGCAGCTTCCACTGCGAGCCCAGGCTCGCCACGTCTGGGATGTGCGGCCCCGCCTGGCGGTCCGCGTGCGTGGCGTAAAGGCCGTGCTTGCCCTCGTAAACCTCGAGGGGGGCCGCGAAGCCGGAGCGTGCATAGGCTGCCGCCGTGATGCCGCATACGGCCGCCCAGCCCGCGTGGCTGCGCTTGGTCCAGGTGCCGTCCGTCAGGAACTGCAAGGTGCCGGCAGCCATGGTGCCGACGAGCCCCTGGGCATCCGCCACCGTCGCCGCCGATCCGCCCTTGAGTCGAGCGGCGACCATGGCGGCGCCGAACGCCCCGACGACGCCGGTCGGATGGAAGCCGTGCGCGTGGAACTCTCCGGAGGCCGCCTCACCCAGGCGTGCCAGCACTTCGACTCCGGCGACGTACGCGACCAGGAGCTCCTTCCCCGACGACCCCATCTCCTCGCCCAGCGGAAGAGCAGCGGCGAGGAGGGGAGCAGATGGGTGGAGGATGGCCC
Source organism: Georgenia yuyongxinii (assembly GCF_006352065.1). Lineage (NCBI taxonomy): Bacteria > Bacillati > Actinomycetota > Actinomycetes > Allobogoriellales > Allobogoriellaceae > Georgenia > Georgenia yuyongxinii. Next base: position 710,205 of record NZ_CP040915.1, read on the forward strand.
CGAGGTGCGTGTCGTCGAAGTCCAGCCCATGCAGCAGGATGCCGTTGAGGTGGGCAGCGTCCCGCAGCAGGTGGCGCCGGCTCAGCCCGATGACCGAGCTTCCCCCCGCCGAACCAGACTCCAGTTCGGCGACGGCTCGCTGCGCCCGCCGGAAGAATTTTTGCGGGACCGCTGCCACCGCCACCCCGAACGAGTCGAGGATGAGCTCCTTCGCACGTGAGATCACGGGCTCAGGGATCTCCTCGTACTCGAGAAGGGTGATGAACTCTGCGAAAGCCTGCGAGTACGACTTACCGCGAGGCGCGATATTTCGCGTCTGCATTGTTGATTCATCCAATCTGAGACGAAGCTCCGGTGTGTGACCTGACGTCAGCCGTCGACGTTGAAGAATCCGACGAGATCAGGGAAGAAGATCAGCAAGAGGATGACGAAGAGTGCCACCGGAATGATTCCGAGCGCTGCCTTGAAGACGTCGCCCAGACTGATCCGGTTACCCAGCCGGACGTCGTCGTCCTGGACGATCCGGTGTAGGACGTAGGAGAGGATCCCCACCGGCGGCGTCACCATGCCCACCTCGCAGAGGATGACCACAAACACGCCGAACCAGATCGGTGAGATTTCGTACACGCTGAGGATGGGGACCATCACCGGCACGGTGAGCAGGATCATGGCTATCGGGTCAAGGAACATGCCGAGGACGATGTAGACGGCGATGAGGAGCAGCAGGAGCGAGACCCGCGAGAGGTTCATGTCGCTGACAAGCTCGACCAGCCAGCCCGGGACCCCGCTCAGCGCCATGAATTGACTCATCACGGCAGTGCCGAACAGGAGGAACATGATCTGCCCGACGCTCGAAGCAGTGCCGACCAGAGCCGATCCCGCGGCCTTCACGAACTTCTTGCGTCCGAGGTAGACCGCCCCGATGATCAGCGCGCCGAAGGCGCCGAACGCGCCCGCCTCCGTCGCGGTGAAGACGCCGAGCAGCATGCCTCCGATGACGACGATCGACAGCAGCGGGATGGGGAGCATCGCGCCGGTGATCCGTACGCGTTCCCGCATCGTGACCCGCGGGATCTCTACCTTGGGTGCCAGCCGGGGCTGGAGGGTCGCCCGGATGACGAGGTAGGTTGCGTAGGAAGCCGCGAGCAGCAGTCCCGGCACGATGCCCGCGGCGAGCTGCTGGCCGATCCCGACCTCGGCGACGCCGGCGTAGACCACGAGCAAGACGCTCGGCGGGATCAGCTGTCCGCTCATCCCGGACATCAGCACTGAGCTGAGGACGTACTTCTTGTCGTACCCGGCGCGGAGCATCTCGGGAACACCGATCCGGGCGAGCGCGTAGGTGATTCCCACCGTCGAGCCGCTCGCTGCCGCCAGGCCCGCGCCCGCGAGGTTCGTCGTCACGGCGAGCCCCCCGGGGAGCCGGCCGAGGTAGAGCTGGGAACCGCGGTAGAGCCGCTCGGTGGCGCCAGAGCTCCACAGGATGAGGCCCATGAGCACGAACATCGGCAGCACGCTGAGCGTCCAGCTCGCCATGCTCCCGAACGGCACATCCATGAGTACGCGGATGACCGCGGTGTTCCCGACGATCGCGTGGATCCCGACGAGCCCGACGGCGAGCATGCATAGTGCGACCGGGACGCCGGAGACGAGCAGCAGGATGAGGAGGGCCGCGCCCCACCCGCCCTTGCTGAGGTTGCTGTCCGCCGAGTAGATCGACAGGACCACGGCGGCGACCATGAGGGCCCACACCACCGTGGCGGCGCCCCATCGCAGGAGGTGTGGCCGACGCCCGCGGGCTCCTGCCGGGCTGGGCCGCTCCATTGTCGCGGCTCCGTCGCCCACCGGCGGCGTCGGCAGGGTCTCAATTGAACTGGTCATCACGAATCTCCTCGTCCACGCCGTCGGGCACCTGCGGTGCCAGCAGGTCCAGCACCAGCTGGATCACGAGCAGTGCCATGGCAACCGGGACCATCCACCGCCAGGGAGCGATGTTCAGATCTCCGGTGCTGGTCATCTCACCGGTGGCCATGCGCTCAAACGCTGCCTCGTACCCGAACCACATGAATGCGAGCGCGGCGACGAGGAAGACCGTCAGCGACAGCCGAGAGATGATTGAGCGCAGCGGCTCGGGCAGTCGGCTCGTGAGGATCGGGACGTCGATGTGCTCTTTGCGGTGCTGCGCAACCACGATGCCGAAGAGCGACATCCCGGGCATGAACACGTACGTGACGTAGTCGAGGGTCCCCGCGATGGGGCTGTTCACGACGTAGCGCATGGTGACGTCGGCGACGACCCACAGCATGAGCGCGACGGCCGCGGCGCCTGACACTGCCGCGGCAATCCTGTGCGGCGTGTCGACGTTGAGAACTCTGTTCATCAGCTAATTCACCTCCTGGCGTTGGGCAGTGCGGAGCGGTCCGTCGGACTACTTGGGCCGATGGGGAGCAAGAATGTCCTCGGTGAGGTGGTCGGCCCACGCCGCGAGGTCGACGTCGCCGTCGGTGGACTGGGCCCACTCGACCCATGTGGTGTACCCGGTGTCGTAGCCCAGGTCGTCCTTGATCACAGGCAGCCAGGTGTCGTAGGCGGCCTCGAATCGCTCGATCGCGTCGGCCGGGTCGCTCACCGTCGCGGGGGCTGTGTCGATGGCCTCCGCTAGCTGGCGCTGCTGGTGGGAATCGAGGGCGTCGAGGAGATCGTCGTCGGCTTCGTGGAACGTAAGGCCACGGTCTTCGACGAACCAGTCGTGTTTGATGTCGATGTAGCCGGCGTGCCAGGTGGTCAGGAACACTGGCGACTCGTCCCAGAGGATCTGCTTGGCCTCGAGCGGGAGGCGGTCCCAGGTGGTCTGCGACATCATTAGGCCGAGGCTGCTCACACCGGACATGCCGACGGTCGTGTAGTGCTTGCCGACCTCGTCCAGGCTTGACCCCACCATGTCGGGGGCCGAGCCGGCATAGCAGTCGATGACGCCCCGCTGGAAGCCCTCGTAGATCTCGGCACCGGCGAGCGAGACGCCCACCATCCCGAAGGATTCGATCTCGTCCTGCCAGACCTGGCCACCGACGCGCGCCCTCTGCCCTTGCGCGCTCGCCAGGTCGGTCACCGGGGTCTTGCACAGGAGGTGATAGCTCTCATGCCCGTAGAACCGCGGGATCAGGGGCACGATGCCGAGTTTGTCGTACTCGGCCATTTGGTCGGGATCGTTGATCGACCAGTCGAGGATGGCAGACGTGGCCTGCAAGGAGCTGACGACCGGGTCGGTGGTCTGGAGGAACGCCAACCTCGTGGTCCACTGGTCGATCGGGAAGTCCGACGGCGAGTACACCGGCACCGACAACGCGATGTCCACGACGCCGTCGCGTAGCGCGTTGATCGTGTCCGCGGGCTTGACGAGGCTGTCCCCGTAGAAGAACTCCATGGTGATGCTACCGTCCGACGCTTCCTTCACGGCGTCGGCATAGGCCGCCATCGCCTTGGTCTGGAAGTGGTCTGGCCCGTAGAGGGTGGGCACTCGGAGCTTGATCGCTTCCAGGTCCCCGGAGTCGGCGTCGCTGCCACCCGGCGCGCCACCTGCGTTGGTGCAGGCGGCGAGGAGCAGGATCGAGGTCGCGCCGAGGGCGGCCATCCGTGTCCGAAGAGTTTTCGTTGTGTTGTGCGTGTGCATCGCTCTTTGAGTCTCCTGTCGTGTGTGGCGCTCCATCGCGCACCGCCAGAACCGCGACCTCACGGAGTCTCGGGAGGCCACCTCGTCCGGTTGACCAATCAAGGGACCGCGTCGTAACCATGAAGAAAGGTCCGGACAAATGAGGAGAGTAGGGCGCCCAGTCAGCCCCGTCAAGGACTCCGCCTCGACATGTCCCAAACAGTCGACGGCTGGCCGTCCAGGTGCTGCCGTTGCGCGACCTGACTGGAATCTACGGAATCCCGCGCCCAGCGGTCGTTTGCGACGGGGGGCGTGCCCGCCGGGCTTCAGGGCCCGAGCGAAACCCCACCTTTCGCGACGTGACCCTTTGGACCGCTTTACGCAGCGACGGCGGTCCGTTAGGGTGTTGGTTGTCCGGACCTTTCCCGCACCGCAGCGGGGAGCGCGACAGGGGTCGCGCGTCGGTCTGTCGAGAACCAATGGAGGTTGATCGAGTGAGTGTGGGAGAGGTCACCACGATGCGGTCTGATCTGGCAGAACTACGGATGTTCGTCGGTGGTCGATGGGAGGAAGCGGCCACCGGGGACCGCTTCGCCACGGTCAACCCGTTCACCGGCACCGCATGGGCCACGGCTCCGGTCGCCGGCCAGGGCGACGTCGACCGGGCGGTAGAGGCAGCACAGGCAGCCCTCGCCGGCCCTTGGGGAACGATGTCCGCCTCCGACCGCGGGCGCCTGGTCTATCGCCTGGCGGACCTGATCGAGCAGAACGTGGACCGGCTCGCCGAGCTCGAGACGAAGGACAACGGCAAGGTCCTGCGGGAGACCCGGGGCCAGGTGGCCAGCCTCGTGGCCACCTACCGGTACTTCGCGGGCGCGGCGGACAAGATCCAGGGAAATACCATCCCAGCTCCCCAGACGAACTTCTTCACCTTCACCCAACGCGTCCCGATCGGGGTCGTCGCAGCGATCCTCCCCTGGAACAGCCCGCTGTACCTGTTGGCCAACAAGCTCGCCCCTGCCCTCGCGGCAGGTTGCACCTTCATCGCCAAGCCTGCCGAGCAAACGCCGGCGACAACGTTGGAGATCGCCCGGCTGGCTCAGGAGGCCGGTATCCCCGACGGGGTCTTCAACGTCATCACGGGCCTCGGGGACACCGGAGCAAAGCTCGCGTCGCACCCCGGCGTGGACAAGGTGACGTTCACCGGCTCGGCGACCACCGGCACCAAGGTCATGCGGTCCGCCGCCGAGAACATCACGGCCGTCACGATGGAGCTGGGCGGGAAGTCTCCCAACATCGTCTTCGACGACGCCGAGCTCGAACGCACCCTCAACGGTGTCGTTGCCGGCATCTACGCGGCAACCGGGCAGACCTGCGTGGCGGGTAGCCGCCTGCTGGTCCAGAGCGGCGTCCACGACGAGGTCGTCGAGCGCATCGCCCAGCGGGCCTGCGAGATACACCTCGGCGACCCCCTCGACCCAGCTACCGAGATGGGACCCATCGCCTTCCCCGAGCAGCTCGAGAAGGTCGAGCACTATGTCGCGCTCGGTCTCGCCGAGGGCGGGACCCTGGTCGCCGGCGGCCGCCGCCCCGACGACGAGCGGCTCCAGCATGGGTACTTCTTCGAGCCGACCGTCCTGACGAACATCACGAACTCGATGCGCATCGCCCGCGAGGAGATCTTCGGCCCTGTGCTCTCGGTCATCCCATTCGACACCGAGGAGGAGGCGGTGGAGATCGCCAACGACTCCGAGTACGGCCTCGCAGCCGGGATCTGGACCGAGAGCGTCCACCGGGCGCACCGCATGGCTCGCGCGCTGCGCGCCGGGACGATCTGGGTCAACGCCTATCGAACCCTCGCCTACAACGTCCCGTACGGCGGCTTCGGGCTGAGCGGCGTGGGGCGCGAGAACGGACTGGACGGCCTCGACGAGTACCTGAGCACGAAGTCCGTCTGGATCGAGACCTCCGGCGGCACACGCGATCCCTTCCAGATCGGCTAGACACACACCCACACTCGAGAGGAACCCGCAATGAAGCGAACCGACTACCCGTCCGTCAGCCGTGCAGCCGTACTGGAAGCGCACCGCGAGCCGCTGGTCATCAAGGAGTTGCCCGTCCCGCAGGAGCTGCCCCACGGCGCCTTGCTCGTCAAGATCGAAGAGTCCACGATCTGTGGTTCGGACGTCCACCTCTGGGACGGTGTGCTGGCCGGCAGCCAGCCGATCGACCTTCCGGTAGTTCCCGGCCACGAGATGGTCGGGCGCATCGTCGCCTTCGGTGACGGCGCTGAGCACGACAGCTTCGGCACACCGCTGGCGCTCGACGACCGCATCGTCTTCTCGCACAGCTCGTGCGGGGAGTGCCGGGCCTGCACCCTGCTCCACCAGCCGACGCTGTGCGAACGCCGTGACTATTACATGTTCTCGAACGTCAGCCGGAGTCCCTACCTGCTCGGCGGCTTCTCGGAGTACTGCTACGTCTTCCCGAACTCGGGGAGGGTGAAGGTCCCGGACAACGTCAAGACCTCGTGGGCGTCCGCCGCCAGCTGCGCCTTCCGGACCGTCATCCACACCTTCGACCTGCTCGGCCGCATCGAGCCCTGGGAGACCGTCGTCATCCAGGGTGCCGGCCCTCTCGGGCTCTTTGCCACGGCGCTCGCCAGTCAGAGCGGTGCCGGCCAGGTCATCACCATCGGTGCACCCGACGAGCGCCTCGAGATCGCCAAGTCTTACGGCGCCACCGAGACGGTCTCGGTCGACACGCACGCTACCGAGGAGGCCCGCGTCGACGCAGTGCGACGCCTACTCGGCGGTAAGGGCTCGGACATCGTTATGGAGTTCTCCGGAGCCCGAACGGCGGTCACCGAGGGACTCAAGATGATCCGGCCGGGCGCCCGGTACACGGTGACCGGTCAGGTCGGCACCGGCACCGTGGAGATTGCGCCCGGCCTCATCACCCGGCAGCAGGTCAACATCATCGGCTCATGGTCCGGGCACATCGCCGAGTACTGGAAGGCGATGCAGTTCATGAGTCAGACCCAGGGGCGCTTCGACTTCGACAAGATCACCTCGAAGCGGTACACGCTCGACCAGGCCAACGACGCGCTCATGAGCATGCACGCCCGCGCGGAGATCAAGCCGGTCGTCGTTCCCCACGCCGAGTTCGTCTGAGCCGGCCCGGTGGCGGCTCGCCTGACGAGCCGCCACCGGATAGCACCAAGCGGCCACGACCACATATGGCCGCCACGACCCCATCTGCATGGAGCCCACCCGTGAGTACGTCAACCGATCTCGTCACCACCTCCCTGTCACCAGACAACGTCGCCACCGTCGTGCTGAACCGTCCGGACGTGAACAACGCCTACAACACCGCACTGGTCGAGCAACTCGAGGCGGCCTTCGAGTGGTGCGCGACGAACCCCGAGGTCCGGGTCGTGTGGATCCGCGGCGCCGGCAGGCACTTCCAGGCCGGCGCCGACCTGGCGTGGCTTCAGGAGGTCCGGGCCCAGAGCGAGGAAGACAACCTCGCCGTGTCCATGCGGACCACCAACCTCCTGCGCTCGCTCAACGAGTTCCCGAAGCCCACCGTGGCGCTGGTCCACGGTGGGTGCTTCGGGGGCGGCGTCGGGATCATCGCCGCCTGCGACGTCGTCGTCGCCGAGAGCACGGCACAGTTCGGGATCACCGAATCGCGCTGGGGAATGGTCGGAGCCCCCCTGGTCCGGCAGGTTGCCGGTCGTATCGGTCCTGCGCGCCTGCGCCGGTACGCCATGTCGTCGGAGCGGTTCGACGCCGCGCGTGCCTTTGGCATGGGCCTCGTCGACGAGCTCACCGAACCGGGCGGGCTCGACGAGGGCGCCCAGCGGATCACCGACGAGATCCTCAGCTCCGGGCCGGAGGCCATCGCGGCGACCAAACGCAGCATCCTCCGCATCACTGGACAGCTGATCGACGACGACGAGGCTCTCGAGATGTCCCAAGAGCATGCCGCGCGCCGGCTGAGCGCGGAGGCCGGGGCGGGCCTCCAGAGCTACCTCGACCGCACCCCGCCACCCTGGAAGCCCGCAACCGCGAGCGTCCGATGAGCCCACACGCCATGGACGCCCCGGTCAACTCGCTCGACGTCGACGCGCTCCGATCCTGGATGGGCCGGACCGTGGTGACGACTGACGTCCTCACCACGGGTGCTGTCGAGCGGTTTAACGCGACGACTCGGGGCAGTGTGACCTCCAGCGGTGCGGGCTCGGTCAACCCGCTTCTGGTCTGGGCCCTCGCGCCAGAGGCAGTGGCGCACCACGAGCTGGGCGAGGACGGCCACCCTCTGCGAGGGGAGTTCTTGCCTCCGGTGCCCCTGCCGCGCCGGATGTGGGCCGCCAGTTCACTTTCGTTCTACCGGGCGCTCGCCGTGGGGGAGCCAGCTCGGACGGCCTCGACGGTGCGCGACGTGACCCTCAAGCACGGGTCCACCGGTCCGTTGGTCTTCGTGACGGTCGAGCGCGCAACGACCAGCGCCGGCGAGCTTGCAGTTCACGAGGAGCAGACGATCGTCTACCGCGACACTCCGGCAGCGGCACGCCCCGCTGGCGCCGTCGCCACTGGCGGCACTCCGCTGGCGGACACGTCGGACGTGTTGGACACCGTCGTACCCGATCCTGTGCTGCTCATGCGGTACTCGGCACTAACCTTCAACTCGCACCGGATCCACTACGACCGGCCGTACGCCATGCAAACCGAGGGCTACCCGGGACTGGTCGTGCACGGTCCCCTGATCGCGACCCTCCTGCTCGACCGCTACATGGCGCACCATCCAGGGACGGACATCAGCACGTTCTCGTTCCGGGCACGCAAGCCGCTGTTCGACACGGCTCCCTTCACCATTCGCGGGCGGACCGACATCCGCGGGAACCTGAGCCTGAGCGCCGTCGACGCCTGCGGGGAGGTCTGCATGACGGCGGAGGTCACGCCCCGATGAGCGCCGCGAACCGCTCCCGCGGCCTGCATGCCTGGCTCTTCGTGCCCGCCGACGACGAGCGCAAGGTGAGTCGGATGGGCACGCGGGGCGCCAACGTCGTCATCCTCGACCTGGAGGATGCGGTGCCCGAGGGGCGGAAGGCTGCCGCCCGTCGCTTGGCGGCCGAGGCCATCGCAGGGCGCACGGGCGGCGGCCCTGCGCTTGCCGTCCGGATCAATGCCACGGACATGGCCGAGGCCGACCTCGACGCCACTGTTGCGGAGGGACTCGACTTCGTGATCTGGCCCCACTGCGAGTCGGGCGCTGCCCTTGTCGAGCTGGACGAGCAACTCACGCGCCTTGAGCGCAGCCGCGGCCTGCCGCCGCGCGCCGTCGGCGTCGTGGCGCTGATCGAGAGCCCGAGAGGCGTGCTCGAACTGACTGAGATCGCTGAGGCACCTCGGGTCGTCGGTCTCGCGCTCGGCTCGGAGGACCTCGCGCTCGAGCTCGGCGTGGCGGCGACCCGACAGAGCCTGGACCTCCCGGTGCGCCAGCTCGCGCTCGTCGCTGCCGCCGCCGGGCACATGGGCATCGGCCTCGACACATCGTTGGGCAACTACGTCGACCTGGACGCGCTGACCGCATCTGCTAAGAGGTCCCGAGACGCCGGGCTCACCGGTGCGTTGTGCATCCACCCACGGCAGGTCGGCGTCATCAACGCCGTCTTCGGCGAGGGTGACATCGAATGGGCACGGGCAGTGATAGCAGCATGGGACGCGAACGGGCGCCAGGGGGTGACCTCGGCGGACGGGAGGATGGTCGACCGCCCGGTGGCCGAACGAGCGGCCGCCATCCTGGCCGCCGCCGCCGCGGTCGGGCCCGACGCGGCGCTGGTTGCATCTCGCGACGGGGGAGTGTCGTGACCGCGAAAGGCGTTACTGAGACCGTAGCCGGCTCCGGCGGCCCGCTGGCCGGGTTGCGCATCGTCGAGGTGTCGGCGTTCGTGGCCGCTCCGCTGGCGGGTCTCACGCTCGCGCAACTGGGCGCCGAAGTGATTCGGATCGACCCGCTGGACGGGCAGATGGACTTCACACGGTGGCCGGTGACCGACTCTGGCGAGAGCCTGTTCTGGTCGGGACTCAACAAGGGCAAAAAGTCTGTCACCCTCGATCTCCGCTCACCCGAGGGGCGCAAGCGCGCTCTGCGCCTCATGACCGCCCCTGGCGACGGCACCGGCATCGTCCTCACCAATCTCTCGGTCGACGGCTGGATGTCCTACGAGACACTCCGTGCCCTCCGTGAGGACGTCATCCTCGTCCACCTCACCGGGAACGCCGACGGTTCCAATGCCGTCGACTACACGGTCAACCCTGCGAGCGGATTCGCGACCGCGACCGGCGAGGGCGAGGTCCCGGTGAACCACCTCTTGCCGGCGTGGGACGTCACGTCCGGCCTGCACTTGGCCACCGCGATCCTCGCGGCGGAGCGGGTACGCAAAGAGTCCGGCCAGGGGCAGCAGGTGACCGTGGCGCTGTCCGACGTCATGCTCTCGGTGGTGTCTGCCCTCGGCTACATCGCCGACGTGCAGGTCAACGGCGTGTCGCGCCCGGCTCAGGGGAACTATCTATACGGCGGCTTCGGCAAGGACTTCGTCACCGACGACGGTCGCCGAATCATGGTCGTTGCCATCACCGATCGCCAGTGGCGCAACCTGACGACTGCGACGGGGCTGGCAGCACAGATCGACGCCGTCGCCGGCGTGATCGGCGCAGACCTGTCTGACGAAGGCGGACGCTACGAAGCCCGGGAGATCATCGCGGCCGTGGTGGGTCGGTGGGTGGCGGCACGGTCGTACGCCGAGGTCGCGACAGCTCTCGACGGATCCGGTGTGCTGTGGGGCACCTACCGGACGTTCGGCGAACTGGTGCGCGACGACCCACGGTGCAGCCTTGAGAATCCCTTGTTCACGGAAGTCGCTCACCCCGGCATCGGAACCATCCTCACTCCCCGCAGCCCTTTGAGGTTCAGCAGGACATCGGTCCCGCCGGCGGCGCCCTCACCGGTGCTGGGCCAGCACACGGCCGAGGTCGAAGGCGCTCTGCGAGGGCAGTCCTGATCCCGCACGATTGAAGGCCGACCCAACTGGCGTAACCGTGGGGCGGCGTCGGCGTGTAGCCGCGACATCTTCCCTCCGCTCCGACGGGTCGAGAGGGTCCCGCAACGAGGAGGACGATGTTCCGCAAGATCCTGGTGTCCAACAGAGGCGAGATCGCGATCCGCGCGTTCCGGGCCGCTGTCGAGCTCGGTGCCCGTACCGTCGCGGTCTTTCCCTACGAGGATCGCGGGTCGCTGCATCGGCAAAAGGCGGACGAGGCGTACGAGATCGGCACCCGCGGACAGCCTGTGGCGGCCTACCTCGATGTCGCCGAGATCGTGCGGGTCGCCGTCGACTCCGGGGCCGAGGCGATCTACCCCGGCTATGGCTTCCTCTCCGAGAATCCGGCGTTCGCCCGCGCCGCCAGCGCGGCGGGGCTGACGTTCATCGGACCGTCGGCAGACGTGCTGGAACGCACCGGGCACAAGGTCGCCGCCAAGGAGCAGGCAGTCGCGGCGGGCGTGCCGGTGCTGCGCTCGACACCCGCGTCGGCAGACCTCGACGAGCTTGTAAGCGCGACCGAGGAGCTGGACTTCCCCGTCTTCGCCAAGGCCGTTGCGGGTGGCGGTGGTCGCGGAATGCGGCGCATTGAGACCCGCGAGGAGGTGCGCCAGGCCCTCGAGCACGCTATGCGCGAGGCCGCGGCGGCCTTCGGCGACCCGACGATGTTCCTGGAAGAGGCGGTCTTGCGGCCGCGCCACATCGAGGTGCAGATCCTTGCCGACCATCACGGCGACGTCGTGCATCTCTTCACCCGGGACTGCTCGCTCCAGCGGCGGCATCAGAAGGTGGTCGAGATCGCGCCTGCGCCCAACCTCGACGACGCCGTGCGAGAGCGCCTGCACGCCGACGCCGTCGCCTTCGCCAGGGCAGTGGGGTACGTCAATGCCGGCACGGTGGAGTTCCTCGTCGAGACCGAGGGGCCACGGGCCGGGCAGCACGTGTTCATCGAGATGAACCCGCGCATCCAGGTCGAGCACACGGTCACCGAGGAGGTTACCGACGCCGACCTGGTCCAGGCCCAGATGCGCATCGCGGCCGGGGAGTCGCTCGCCCAGCTCGGGCTGCGCCAGGAAACCATCCGGCTGCGCGGGGCCGCGCTGCAGTGCCGCATCACCACCGAGGACCCCGCCGCCGACTTCCGCCCCGACACCGGTCGCATCACCACCTACCGGTCCCCGGGCGGGGCGGGCATCCGCATCGACGGCGGGACCGTGCACACCGGGACGCAGGTCAGCCCGTACTTCGACTCCATGCTCACCAAGCTCACCTGCCGCGGCCGGGACTTCCCGACGGCGGTTGCCCGCTCGCGGCGGGCGCTGGCCGAGTTCCGCATCCGCGGCGTGGCGACGAACATCCCGTTCCTCCAGGCCGTCCTGGACGAGCCGGCCCTGGTCTCCGGTGACCTGAGCACCCGGTTCATCGAGGAACGCCCGGAACTGCTGACCTCCCGCAAGCCGCAGGACCGCGCTACGAAGGTCCTGGCGTGGCTGGCCGACGTGACCGTCAACGCCCCGCACGGCCCGCGCCCGGCGGTGGCGAGTCCGCGCGAGAAGCTCCCGGCGACGGTGGACCTGCACACCGAGGCCCCGGCCGGTTCCCGGCAGCGGCTGGCTGACCTGGGGCCGGCGGGCTTCGCCCGCGAGCTGCGGGCCCAGCGGGCGCTGGCGGTGACGGACACGACGTTCCGGGACGCCCACCAGTCCCTGCTCGCCACCCGGGTGCGCACCCGGGACCTGGTCGCGATCGCGCCGCACGTCGCCCGGTTGACCCCCCAGCTGCTCTCTGTCGAGGCGTGGGGCGGGGCGACCTACGACGTCGCCCTGCGCTTCCTGGCCGAGGACCCGTGGGAGCGGCTCGCCGCGCTGCGGGAGGCGATGCCCAACATCGCGCTGCAGATGCTGCTCCGGGGACGCAACACGGTCGGGTACACCCCCTACCCGGCGCAGGTGACCGGCGCGTTCGTCGAGGAGGCCGCCGCCACCGGGATCGACATCTTCCGCATCTTCGACGCGCTCAACGATGTCGGCCAGATGCGCCCCGCGATCGACGCCGTCCTCGGCACCGGCACCACGGTCGCCGAGGTGGCACTGTGCTACACCGGCAACCTCCTCGATCCCGCCGAGCGGTTGTACACCCTGGACTACTACCTGCGCCTGGCCGAGGACATCGTCAAGGCGGGGGCGCACGTGCTGGCCATCAAGGACATGGCCGGCCTGCTGCGCCCGGGAGCGGCCACCGTACTCGTCCGCGCCTTGCGCGAGCGCTTCGATCTGCCCGTGCACCTGCACACGCACGACACCGCCGGCGGGCAGCTCGCCACCCTGCTGGCCGCCAGCGCCGCGGGCGTCGACGCCGTCGACGTCGCCAGCGCACCCCTGGCCGGCACCACCAGCCAGCCCGCCGCCTCCGCCCTGGTCGCCGCTCTGGCCCACACCGAGCGGGACACCGGCTTGTCGCTCGTGGCCGTGGGCGACCTCGAGCCGTACTGGGAGGCCGTGCGCCAGGCGTACCGCCCGTTTGAATCCGGGCTGCCGGCCCCGACCGGGCGTGTCTACGCCCACGAGATCCCGGGCGGTCAGTTGTCCAACCTCCGCCAGCAGGCCAGCGCGCTGGGCCTGGCAGAGGACTTCGAGCTCATCGAGGAGATGTACGCCGCCGCCGACCGGGTCCTGGGTAGGATCCCGAAAGTCACGCCGTCGTCAAAGGTGGTCGGCGACCTCGCCCTCCAGCTCGCCGCCACCCGCGCCGACCCGCGTCACTTCGCCGAGAACCCCGGCGACTACGACGTGCCCGACTCCGTCATCCGGTTCATGGCCGGCGAGCTCGGCGAGCTCCCGGGCGGATGGCCCGAGCCGTTCCGCACCAAGGTCCTCGCCGGCCGGCAGCCAGACCTGACCGAACGGCCCCTGACCCCTGAGCAGGAGGCGGTCATAGCCGTCCCGGGCACCGAGCGCCGCGCGACGCTCAACCACCTCCTCTTCCCCAAACCGGCCTGCACCTTCGCCGAGAATCAAGACCGCTACGGGGACGTCTCCGTCATCGACACCCTCGACTACCTCTACGGCCTGCAGGTCGATCACGAGCACGTCGTCGAGATCGAGCGGGGCGTGCAGCTGCACATCGGGCTCGAGGCGGTGGGGGACCCGGACGAGCACGGCATGCGCACCGTCATGACCACGCTGCACGGACAGCTGCGGCCGGTCTACGTGCGCGACCGCAGCGTCGAGCCCACCACGCTCTCCGCCGAGAAGGCCGACCCCGCCGCCCCCGGGCACATCGCCGCCCCCTACGCCGGCGCCGTTACCATGCGCGTGAATGCCGGTGACGCCGTCGAGCGCGGCCAGCAGGTGGCCACGATCGAGGCCATGAAGATGGAGGCCGCCATCACCGCCCCGGCAGCCGGCAGGGTGCAACGCCTCGCCATTGCCGCCACGCAGAGCGTCGAGGCCGGTGACCTCCTGTGCGTCCTCGACATCGCAGCGACATCGCCAGCACCGGCCTCACCGGCGGGAACGATGACCGTAGCCTGAGGGGAAGCCTCTGTCGGGGGACGAGTTCGTGCCACGGTTGTGCCACGGATTGGGCGCGTGCCACGGTTCTGCCACGGGTTGAGCGAGCGTGTATGCGTGCGATTGCGCGTCATCGCGAAGGTCTGCAAAACTCATCCCAGAGCCTCGAGATCCCCGGGATTCTGGGGACTTCTGGGAGCGCGGTAAGACTGATCAGCCGTCTTGGCTGGCCGGGGCGGGAGATTCTCCGACCGTGAGAAGGTCGGGGGTTCGAATCCCCCTAGCTCCACTCCTTGAAGGCCGTTGGTATGGGTGAAAGCCCAGATCAGCGGCCTTCGGCATTCCCGGGAGTCCTCGACTGAGAGGACGTCGAGACCCGTGATTCCACGCGAGATTCCACGCGTACGCGTATCACCGCTGCTCACCGATGCCCACGAACGACCACGGTCGGTGGTGGTCGGCGCGCACCTGAGGGGCAGGAGCGAGAAGAAGGAACCCCCACTCAACCGCACCCCGATGTGGACGCTCGACGAACTCTGCGCGAAGCTCCACACCACGCCCGCGACCGTGCACACCTGGCGCAAACGCGGCACCGGCCCCAAGGCGTACCGCATCGGCCGGCACCTCCTCTTCGAGGAGGCCGACGTCCGCGCCTGGCTGGAGGCCCGAGCCACGACGGCCGACCACAACTCACGGTCCGGCAACCGTTCGGGGTGGTGACCGCCATGGCTCACGACAAGCTTGGGCCGGGCGAGCATGGCGAGATCTTCATCAAGCGGCACAAGAGCGGCAAGTTCCAGGCCCGTGTGCGCGTCCGGCTGTTCAACGGCGAGGAGACGCAAGTCTCCCGGAACCGCAAGACCGGTGCGGCGGCGCGGCTGGCGGTACAGGCCGAGATCGACACCTTGCTCAACGCGCCCAGGGGCTCGGCTCAGCTCAAGCCGGACAGCAGGGTCGGCCTGGCTGCCCGCCAGTGGATCGACGACCTGCGGCTGCAATCGACTTGGCCCAATCCGCCTCGGCGCCCACAGACGGTCGACGAGTACGAGCGGCTGTTGGGTACGCAACTGATCCCGAAGCTGAGCAAGTATCGGCTGAACGAGCTGACGACGGCGGTCTGCCAGGACTGGGTCAACTCGATCATCGAGGCGGGCAAGTCGGGCCCGTACGACATGGTCGTGACGGCAGCACAGGCACGTGGCGCGTTCAAGGCCGTGATTGATCGCGCGATCGTGCACGACGCGCTGCGGTACAACCCCATGGACAAGACCACCACCCCGAAGCGCAAGGTGCCTGATCCGAAGGCCATGACGGTGACCGACGTCTATCGCCTCCGGAAGGCGGTCCGTGACTGGGAGTGCGCGCGAGTCGGCCGACCCGGTCCGCCTCCCACCGGCCACGTTCCGGCGGCGATCGACGTGATGCTTGGCACCGGCTTGCGAATCGGTGAGGTGCTCGCACTCAACTGGGGGAAGGTCAACCTGAGCCGTGACGGGCTGCCGACCATCGCCGTGGACGCGACCCTCGTGGACATCAAAGGCCACGGCACGGTCCGCCAGGAGATGCCGAAGACCGACGCCGGCAAGCGGACCATCATCATCCCGAAGTTCACGGTCGAGTCGCTGGAGGCGATCCGGCCGCCCATCACCCGGCCGGATATGCCGCTGTTCCCCTCCCGGCGGTTCAGGGATGGTCGCGCATCGTTGAAGCCACAGACACCGCACAACGTTCGCCGGACGCTCCGTGCCGCGCTCGAGTTCGCGAACATGACGGGCGAGGTCCATCCGCACCTGCTGCGATCGACGGTCGCGACCTTCGTCGCGCGAGAGCGAGGGATGGCGGACGCCGCCGCCCTGCTCGGGCACAAGGTCAACGGTGGGGTCACGGTCCGGCACTACATCGAGCGGCTTCGGCTCGCACCCGACGCCTCGACCGTGCTGCAGGCCATGGTCGAGATTGGTGAGGAGGAAGCAGCCAAAGCGACCCACCAACGGACTACGGGTGCGGACGCCGCTCGTGCCGATGCGCCGGCAGTCACCGCCGCGAAGGTGGCGGTGGCCGGCGAGGACTCAGGTTGGTGACGAGTGATCAGGAGAGCTCCGAAGCCCGGCCGCTGACTGCCGGTCGGTGACGGGCTGTTCTGTGGGAGGTCCGGAGTCTCTGCGGTGGGCGTGAGTCACGCCCACCGTTCAGTGCTCCCCCGCGCGTGCGCCATACACCGACGGGAAGGGCAGGAACGCAACGTCGCTGCGGCGGCCACAAGTCGCGCGCACCGGCGAAGTTGACGGCGCCTGCCAACGCCCTACCTCTGGAAATGGTCAAACTCTCCATGCGCTCCACTATGGCGGCCGCGCGTACCTGTTTCCGTCCCCCCTGACCGCGTTCTCCCAGCGTCCCCCCGAGGGGAGACGCAGCAACAGTGCAGGTCGCAGAGCGTCCCCCACATCATGAAACGTATTGCGGCCGCGGTAAGGGATCTGCGCTGGGCTGCCCTCGGCCAAGCATTCGTAGGTGGTGACGGTCGAGAAGCTGAACACGAGCGACACGGTCGGACGGAGCGCGAAGCCGGACCGACTCGTGCGCGCGTTCCTCCAGAACCGTGCGCACGCGGCTAGGTTCACGTGAGCGTTCGAAAAGTTCGAGGTCGACGAGGACGTCGTCGGCCATGTGCACGGCCAACGCCTGTCCGCTTTGGCGCGCCACGCTGTGATCGGCACGCCGTGTGCTGGTGTGCTGCGCGCTTTGCGGCCGAGCCGCACGCGGGGAAGCTGATGGTCGCGCGGGCGGCGGTTGGCAATGCCGGTTGCACCACCGACTTGTCGGTCATGGCCGCCACGCCCCCTCACAGGCGAAGTTCGCCCGGGCCGGCTCATCGTCGTTCAGTGCGCCGTCCGCTGTCGTCGTCGCGAGCCCGACCTCATCGCCGGCCTCATCTCCGAAGCCCGCGGGCCGGTGCCCGACGACGTCCGCGCCGCGCTCGACGAACGACGCGACCTCATCGAAGCGCGCGCCCAGGCACTCGCCGAGTCCGCCGTCCGCCACCGTGCGCCCTGGGTCCTGCGGATCGGTGAGCCACCGCTTGACGGCACTGAACGGGCACGGTGGGTGCGGCAGTTGGCGGTCGTCGCCGCGTACCGCGACAGATACGGCGTCACCAGCCAGGACCCTCTCGGACCGGAAGCCGAGACCCTGGCTCAGCGACGCGATGCCGAGCGCGCTGCGGCGGCATTGCGCGGCGCCCGAGCCATCGCAGACACGAACACACCGAGAGGCATGAGCCCGTTGAGTGCGGGTCGCAAGATCGGGTAGCTGCTGACATACGTCGATTCGGACCAGTGCCCGATTCGACCGCCTTCCACTTACCCTCCACTTTGACTTCTCTGGCGCGGTTGCGGCGGCTCGGCCGTGCGACGCGCAGCGATCGGTGCCGGAGAGTCACGGCTGTCGCGGTGTGCGTCGCACACTACGCGAGCGGTGAACGTCGCCTGCAGCGTTGAGTGGGCTCGACCCGCTCCTGTGCGTCCACGAGTCGCCGAGTACCTCGGAGTGCCCGTCCGGACGATCTACGACTGGCGCCAGAGCGGGCACGGCGCGCGGGGCATCCGGGTCGGCCGGCACCTGAAGTTCGCCGTCTCCGACGTGGCCGCGTGGATCGACGCGCAGCGCGAGGCCACGCAGGACGGCCGCGATCGCGCTAAGGGGTGATCTGAGGTGGCGCGGCCCCGTACGCCGATCGCCACGTTCGGCGACATCGACTTCACCACCCTGGCGAACGGTCTGGTCCACGGCCCGGGGTGCCCTTCCGGGACCTTGACGGTCGGCTCCGCCGCGTCGAGGCCAGCGGCACGACCCGGAAGATGGCGGAGCACGCCTGAAGGAGGAGCTCGCCCGGTTGACGTCTGGCTCGAGGATCTCGATCCCGAGGGCAAGCTCGCGCCGAGCCACCAGAGCGCTCTACGAGCGGAACATGCGGCAACTGGTGCTGCCCGCCTTCCAGAACTACACGCTGCGGGAGATCAGCGTCCGTAAGGTCGAGAAGGTTCCTCAAGAGCATCGCCGTCCTGACCGTTGTCCTTTCAGCAAAGTGGCCAAAGTGGGCATAGATGGAGCAGGACAAGCTCAACGGTGTCAGGCTGTACCACCGCTGCCGGCGGCTCTGCTTCTTCGTCGCGTGCCGTGTCGGCCTCGGCGCTTGGCGGGGCAATCGATTCGGCGAGGGTTTCGGCCAGTTCGCGGACGGCGATGACGAACCGTGCGGGTTCCTGTCGTTCTTCTGTGATGGTGTGGCCGACGTTTAGGAGGTCGTCCAACATGGTGATGGTTTCGGGGCCCAGGTCCGCGTCGCTTCGTGCCCTCAGCACAGCGGCAATGTGGCCCAGGGCCTGCTCAGGTGTCATGAGAAGTCTCCCTGCCTTCGGTTTCCATTGCGGTGTCGGCGGCGACAAGGTGATCGCCTGGTGATTACTCGTCCGGGCATGAAGTCCGCGGTGGCGACGGTGGCGACGGTGGCGTAGCGGAGCAGGGCCGCCTGGCCTTGTACTACACCGATCCCGGCCCCACGGCAGTCGTCCCGGTCCGACATGCTGGAGCGCTTCAGGCTCACCGCCAACGTTGTCGACGTGGTCGCCCCCCGGAGCGTGACCGACGTGCGCCCGCGAAGCGCGCTAGCGCGCTGCGGCTTGCTCGTGCCTCTCGGCTTAGATCTCACCGCGGTGCTCCAGACCTCGGAGAGCCAGCCAGCCGAGGGGTACGGGTGCCCAGAAGGTCAGCTAGCCGGAAAAGCAGGGTGGTGGACAGGGCGGTGCCGTAGGGCATGCCGGCCACGGTTAGGCCACCCGTGAGTGCGAGCTCGATGGGGCCGATCCCGCCGGGGGAGGGGATGAGCGACCCGGCGGCGCTCGCGCCGAGATAGGTGATGGCGAGGGTCACCAGCGGCAGCGTGTCCCCGAACGCGGCGAGTGATGCGCCGAAGGCGGCGATATATCCGGCGCTCAGCAGCAGCCCACCGAGCGCTCCCAGAGCGACGCGGCTCGGGTGGCCGGTGAGCCACGAGAGCCGCGGCCCGAGCTGCGCCAGCGTGGGCCGGACCTTGGCCAGCGCCCACCGGCGGACCGGGGGCAGGGCGAGGGCGGCCATCAGTGCCATGGCCGCGCCGAGCACGACGATGACTAGCACCGGCGACGGCGCGGTCAGGGTTCCCACGGAGCCGGTGAGGAGCGCGGTGCTGACGAGCAGCAGCATGGTCATTAGGAACTGCATGAGCTGCGTTAGCCCGACCGTGGCAATTGCGACGGGCAGAGCGACTTGCCGGCGTTGGAGGAATCGAAGGTTCAGGCCCGCGGGTCCCACACCCGCTGGGACCACGAGAGCCAGCAGCGAGGCGGCGAGCTGGACCAGCGTGGTGCGCACCAGGCCCAGGCGCTCGGGGGAGAAGGCGACGAGGCCGAGGCTCGAGCCGAGGTAGGTGACCATTCCGAGCAGGAAGGCCGCGACCATCCAGCCGGGCCGGGCGCCGGAAATGGCGGAGGCAACGTCCTCGGAGCCGAGGCTGCCCATGAGCACCCAGGCCGCGACGCCGCCGACCACGACGAGCACGACTGTGCGTGGGCTGAACCGGTTGATGCGCGCCGGTTCGGTGGACGCGGTTGGGACCAGTTGCGCGGGGTTCCGGCGCAGGTCCTCCAGCAAGTGGCGACGAGGCCGGAGGGCAACCCTGGTGCTCGCGGGGAGCGCGACGGGCTGGACGAGCGGCGCCACAGCGGCGAGGTTCGCCCGGCCCAGGGAGCGGGTGGCGGAGGCGATAGCGCGGTCGGGGCCGGCGTGCACGGCGAGGAGGACGAGGGCCTGGGCGAGGTCGATGCGTTGCGCGAGTTCGGAAGCCAGGGTGTCGCCGTGGTCCCAGTGCGCGAGCCGCACGCGGCGGCCGGCGTCGACCAGGACCGACCGGGCGTCGAGGTCGTTGTGGCTCAGGCCGCGCCCGTGGGCCGCCCGCAGCTGCTGCCACACGTCGTCCAGCACGGTGTCGTCGAGCTCCTCGGCCGGCAGGTCGGCGAGGGGGCGCAGGCCAGGTATGTGCGCCGTGATCATGATGACCGAGTTGCGCGCTGCGGCGACGCCCACGAGCGGCGGTGTGCGCACCCCGGCGTGCTGTGCCCAGAGGATCATGAGGATGGTGTGGCCGGCATTCTCGCGCAGGTTCGATCCGCCGCGGCGGCGGAGTCCGCGGATGCGCAGCGTGTCCCAGAGCCCGCCGAGGTAGTCCAGGACCTGCCGGTCCCCATCGAGCACGGATATGTCGTAGCGCCGCTCCTCGGTGTCCCACGCGGCGTAGTGGCGGGCCCCGTCGCGGGCCCCGTCCTGGTCGGCGGCATCGGCCATCCCCGCGCGAGCTGCCACGGCGTCGGTGATCTCGTCCACGGTGATGCTGTCGCCCGGCGGACTCGTGCCCGCGCCGACGTCCTCGGGGATCGGCCGCGCCAAGCCGAACGGGCGGGGCTCGGGGTACCCGACCGGGGCCGAGGTCCGGACCCTCCACGCGACGGCGCGCACGCCGTCGGCGGGGACGTCCCGACGGAGGATCCGCACGGGGTCCAGGCCCGCCCGGCGGACGGCGCGCACCAGCGCCGGGCCGGATGCCCGGTCGGAGCCTGCGCCCAGGAGGTAGCGCAGCAACAGGCCGACGGCGTGCCCGAGCAGCACGAAGACCGCCGCGCCGGCCATCGTCTGCCTGCCCTGGATCACGGACACGCCGAGGACCACCCACAGCAGCGTCCAGGGCACCGCCCGGTGGCGCATGTCGCTGGCTGCCACGGTCAGCAACGCGGTCAACCCGGCTACGTAGGGGCTGGCTCCCACCAGCTCACTGCCTGCCGGGGCAGCCGGATCGAGGACGCCTTCGACGACGGTGAGGTGTCCGCCCAGCCGCAGGAGGACCACGGCCGCCAGCACGGAGGCGGCCGCGGCGAGAACCATCCCGGCTGCGGTGCGGAGGGCACGCCGGGAGACGGCGGCCACGAGGACGGCGGCCGGGACGAGGTACGCCGCGACACCCTCGAGGGCGGTCAGTGGGGCCAGGAGGAGGGAACGGACCACGGCCAGCGCCGTCGCGACATCTCCGCTCACCGCACGGGTGGTGCGGGGCGCATAGACGGCGAGCACCAGCACCGCGGCGATCCCCGCAAGGCTGAGTGTCAGGCCGACGAGGTCGCCCGGGCGGCGCAGCGGCACGGCTGGGACGTCGACCAGGAGGATGTCATGTGTCGGCGGGACCGGGGGCTCGGGCGGCCGGCGGTCCGTGCCGACGGCCGCGTCCGGAGTCATCAGGGTCATCCCGCGCCGCCTGCGGTGGCGGCGTCGCTGGGACCCGCTGCGGAGACCAGGACTGGGACCGAGACGTGCACGTCGCCGCGGTGGGCGAAGGTGAGCGTGACGGGGACGACGGTCCCAGCCCGCAAGGCCGGATCAGCGACGGTGACCCGCGCGTCCCCGGCGGCCAGGCCGACGGGCGTGGGCCGCTCCGTCGTGACGGTGACGGCGCCTGGAGTGCCCGCTCCGGCGGTGACCGTCGCCTGGCGGCCGTCGATCTTCGCGCCGACGAGCCGGTCCTCGGAGCCGTGGGTAATCACCAGGGCGCCGGCGAGTTCCCACGACGCCGGCGCCGGAGTACCGCTGGCTGCGGCCGTGGGCACGATGTACAGGTCGAGCATCTGAAGCCCGTGCGCCTGCCGCTGCACGCCGACGGCGACGACCTGGTGCAGGCCGACGAGGGACTCGGCGCCGTTGTGGAACCATGACAGCCCGACGGCGAAGACGACGCCGGCGAAGGCGGCCATCACCACGGCCGGCCATTTCTGGCGGGGCACCGGCGGGTGCTGGGCTCGCGTGGCCCCGCGGCCGAGTCGGCGGGGCGGCCGTGTGGCACGGTCCGGGACGTCGGGGCGGGCAGCGGTCAGGTCGTGCTGGTTCATCGCAAACCTCCGGAAGGTGATCCTTGTGCGGATGCTGCTGCGTCCGGCGATCGGCAGGTCGCCCGCCGCTGCTGTATGGACGTCCGGCGCTCTCGGTCACGACCTGGACGTCGGCTAGGGGCTCGCGTGGCGGGCCGCAAGTAGCAGCAGCGAGTCGCGGTCCCCGGTGTCGGGGCGGTGCGCGCGGTCGGTGGCCGAGCGCAGCTGATAAGGCACCGAGGTGACCACCACGCCGGGCTGGAACAGCAAGCGGCTCTTGATCCGCAGCGAGCTGTGGTTGTGCAGGGGCTGTTCCCACCACCGGCCGGCGACGCGCTGCGCGATCACGACGGTGATCACATCGCGGGGGCTGGTGCGGGGGTACGTCCTGACGTAGTCGACGACCGGTCGGGTGATCTCGCGGTAGGGGGAGTACAGGACGACCAGCGGGACGTCGACGTCGAGGTGATGGTCCGCCCAGGCTCGTTTGAGCTCTTCGGTCTCGTCCTGCTCGACCTCGACGGTGAGCGCCTCGAGGCTGGCTGGGTGGATCGCCCTGGCATAGGCCACCGCCTGGGCGGTCGGCAGGTTCAGCCCGGACACCAGCACGATGGCGTGGTTCCTCGCCGGGAGCGTGGGCTCCTCGTGCAGCGCGGTCTCCTCGCGCACCTTCTCGTAGTACCGGCTGATGTGGCGCATGAGCAGGAACAGTGCGGGCATGGCGACGCACACGATCCAGGCGCCGTGGCTGAACTTGGTCACCACGACGATGACCAGGACCAGGCCCGTGGTGACGGCGCCGAGGGCGTTGATCACCTGGCCCCGCCGGATGCGCTGGCGTTGCCGGTCGGTGGCGCGCGCCCGGTCCCGTTGCCAGCGTCGGACCATCCCGGCCTGAGCCAGGGTGAAGGACACGAAGACGCCGACAATGTAGAGCTGGATGAGCCGGGAGATGTCGGCGTCGAAGACGACGACCAGGAGACCGGCGGCCAGCGCCAGGACGATGATGCCGTTGCTGAAGACCAGCCGGTCCCTGCGGTGGTGCAGCTGGCGCGGCAGGTAGCCGTCGCGGGCGAGGAGAGAGGTCAGGACGGGGAACCCGTTGAAGGCGGTGTTGGCGGCGAGCACGAGGATGCCGGCCGTGGCCGCTTGGATGAATGCGAAGAGCGGCCCCGGGCCGAACACGGCGTCGGCGATCTGGGCGAGAGCGGTGGGCTCCACGTAGCCGGCGGGCGCGCCCAGGAGCCGTCCCGGTTCGTCGACCATCTGCACATGGGTGAGCAGGGCCAGCAGGGTGATGCCGCCGAACATGGTGGCCGAGAGGACGCCCATCACGGCGAGGGTGGTGGCAGCGTTGCGCGACTTGGGCGGCCGGAAGGCGGGGATGCCGTTGCTGACCGCCTCGACGCCGGTCAGGGCGGTGCATCCGGAGGCGAACGCGCGCAGCACGAGCACCACGAGGAGCAGACCTGGGAGGTGAGGCGCCGGCTGTACGTGGAAGTCGGCGCTGACGGCGTGCAGGTGCTGCCCGGTCATCACCCGCCAGGCCGCGACAGCAAACATCAAGAAGATGCCGGCGATGAACGCGTAGGTAGGAGCGGCGAAGCCGCGACCGGACTCCTTCAGCCCGCGGAGGTTGACCAGCATCAACAACAGCACGAACCCGAGCGAGAGGGCGACCGCGTGGCGGTTGAGTGCTGGGGCGTACGAGGTGATCGCGTCCACGCCGGCCACCATCGACACCGCCACGGTCAGCACGTAGTCGACCAGGAGCGCGGCGGCGGCGACCAGGCTGGCGCGCTCGCCGAGGGTGTCGCGGCTGACGATGTACGCCCCGCCCCCGCTTGGATAGGCGAAGCAGATCTGCCGGTACGAAGCGACGACGATGCCCAGGAGCACCAGGATCGCCAGGCCCACACCCCGGGTTAGGTGCAGCAGCATCGATCCGCCAAGCGCCAGCACGAGCAGGATCTCCTGGGTCGCGTACGCCACCGAGGAGATCGGGTCGCTGCAGAAGACGGGCAGCGCCAGCCTCTTGGGGAGCAGCTGCTGACCGAGGTTTTCGGTCCGCAGCGGCTGACCTACCAGCAGCCGTTTGGCCTCATTGGTCATGTGATCAACCTCGCAAACCGCGCATGAGAGGCCCATGAGAGATGGGCCCGGCCTGATGCTGGCGCCGGTACCCGGCAGGGTGCCTCTCGCTGGAGGCGTTCACCGGCTGGAGCTCGCGGGGGAGGGCGGCGCTCATGGGCTGGTCGCTGTGGCGGGGGCGGCGCTGCGCGAGCTGAAGTGCGCTGACCACCAGGGGGAAGTGGCTGAAGGCCTGCGGAGTGTTTCCAAGCTGGCGGCCCATCCGGGGGTCCCATTCCTCGCTGAGCAGCCCGACGTCGTTGCGCACGGCGAGCAGCCGTTCGAACAGCGCGATGGCGTCGTTCTCGCGGCCGGCATAGTGCAGGGCGTCGACCAGCCAGAAGGAGCACGCGAGGAAGACCCCCTCGCCCGCGGGCAGCCCGTCGTCAGCGGTCTCGGTGCGGTATCGCAGCACGAGCCCGTCCTGGGTCAGCTCGCGCTGGATCGCATCGATGGTGCCGAGCACGCGAGGGTCCGTGCCGGGCAGGAAGCCCACGCGCGGGATCAGCAGGAGGCTGGCGTCCAGTTCGGTGCCGCCGTAGGACTGCACGAACGTGCCACGTTCGTCGTTGTAGCCGTGGCTCAGGACGTCGGCGTGGATGTCGTCGCGAAGGTCTTGCCAGCGGCGCAGGGGGCCGGGGAGCCCGCTCTCGCGCACGGCGCGTGCCATGCGGTCGGCGGCGACCCAGGCCATGACCTTGGAGTGGGTGAAGTGGCGCCGCGGCCCGCGCATTTCCCACAGGCCGTTGTCGGGGTCCCGCCAGTGACCTTCCAGGTGGTCCATCAGTGCGACCTGCAGGTCCCAGGCGTCGTCATCGGCCGCCATGTTGGCCTGCCGGGCCAGGTGGAGCCCGTCGAGAACCTCGCCCCACACGTCTAGCTGGAACTGGCCTGCTGCGGCGTTGCCGGTGCGGACGGGGGTGGAGCCCTCGTAGCCGGCCAGCCACGGCAGGGGCGTCTCCGGCAGGCGGCGCGTGCCGTCGAGGCCGTACATGATCTGCAAGGTGCCGGGATCGCCGGCCACGGCACGGAGCAGCCACTCGCGCCAGGCGGTCGCCTCCTCGGCGTAGCCGGCCGCGAGCAGCGCCTGCAGGGTGAAGGTGGCATCGCGCAGCCAGCTGTAGCGGTAGTCCCAGTTGCGCGGCCCGCCGGGCTGTTCGGGCAACGATGTGGTGACCGCGGCGACGATGCCGCCGGTGGGCGCGTAAGTGAGTGCCTTGAGCACAATGAGGGAGCGTTGGACCGCGTCGCGCCAGCGGCCGGTGGCCGAGGAGCGTGCGGACCACCGTTCCCAGAAGTCGACGGTGTCGCGCAGTGCCTGCTCGGGGTCGAGGGGGTCGGGCGTGGCCAGGTGGCTCGGCGCCCAGGTCAGCACGAACGGGACGGTCTGGCCGGAGCGAACGACGAACTCGGAGACGGTGCGGTTGTCCTGCCCGCGCAGCGGCGCCGGGGTGCGCAGCCAGGCCGCGTCCGGACCCGCCACCGCCTCGATCGCGCCGCCGATGTTGCGCACCCACGGGACGACGTGGCCGTAGTCGAAGCGCAGACGCAGTTCCCCGGACATCGGGACGGTGCCGCGCACGCCCTGCACCAGGCGCACGACGTGGGGCGTTTCACCCCTGGGTGGCATGAAGTCGACGACCCGGACGCTTCCCGTGGGGGTGTCCCACTCGGTTTCCAACACCAGGGTGTCGCCGCGGTAGCGCCGCCGGCTGCAAGGCCCGCCGGCGGCGGGGGCAAGCAGCCACCGGCCCGCCTCGGCGGTGTCGAGCAGCGCGGCGAAACAGGCGCCGGAGTCGAACCGGGGCACGCACATCCAGTCGATCGAGCCCTCCCGGCTGACCAGGGCAGCGGTGTGCAGGTCGCCTAGGAGGGCGTAGTCCTCAATCCCGGTCATGGTTTCGGCTCCATCGGCTCTGGGCGGCGAGCTGCCCTGACGGAGCCAGCGTGCGACGCGGCGGATGAGAGCCCCGTGAGAAGCAGGGACGTCCGCGTCTTCCGGTTCTGATGGCGGTGCGTCCGCACGTCACCATGGCGTCAGGCGTCGGCCCATGTGGTGTGCCCCGGCCATGGCTGCGAGCAGGACCAGGAGCGCGAGGATCATCCCGGCCAGTCCTAGGCTCTGCTCGGCCTGGGCGCAGCGCGGCGAGATACCCGATGCCCGCAACTGCGACGCCCCACAGCGCCCCTCCCAAGACGTTGAAGACGACGAATCGCCGGTAGGGCAGCCCGCTGGCGCCGGCGACACAGGGGACCACGGCGCGCAGCAACGCTGCCCAGCGGCCAATCAGCACCGCCGGCGCGCCCCACCTCTGGACGACGGCTTCGGCGGCGGCCAGGTGCCGTCGTGCGCGGTCCGGGGCGCGAGCGTCCAGCTTCGGCTCCAGCCGGGCCCCGACGGCGTAGCCGATGTTGTCCCCGACGACCGCGCCCAGCACCGCGGCGGCCATCACGACGACCAAGGGCACCTTGCCGAGGTGGGCCAGCACGCCACCGAGCAAAACGGCGATCTCGCCCGGGACCAGCAGGCCGAGCGTGTCGAGGCTTCCAGCGCCGGAAGGGCAAAACGATCAGGAGCAGCACCCACGGGGGCACCGCCGCGAGCTCGTGGACCAGTGCGGTCATGGGAAACCATCCAAGGGGTGACCAGTCAGCAGGGCGCATCTCATGGCGGCTCGTTCCCGTGGGGGCCACCAGCGCTCACGCCGATGCCCGGTGGTACTACGGGCACGAGGTCCGCGGCGGCCCTGGAGTAGTTGTCATGCCTGCCTCGCTTCTCGCTTCTCAATGAGGTGGGTGCCATCGTCGGGGTTAGCGTGCCGCGGAGGTATGAGATCGCGGTGAGAGCCGGCCCTGGGGTCAGGCGAGGATGTTCACCGCCCGGGCCACCACGAGGCCCACCGTGACGAAGGACAGCAGCTCTTGGGCGAGCATCGCCATCTTCACCCGCCTGGACAGCGGCAGGGTGTCGGTGGGGCTGAACGCGGTGGAGTTGGTGAAGCTGATGTAAAGGTAGTCGGCGAAGGTCGGCGTCCAGTCGGTCTGCCCCATGCTCATCTGCGGGAAGAGGAGCTCCGGTGGGCGGTCACGGCCCACGCTGCGGGCGTGCGGGCCGCCCTGGTCGATCTCCCAGAGCACGAGCGCGAAGACGACGACGTTGGTCAGCCACACGCCGACTGCGGCGACGATGAGCTCGCGCCCGTTGGCTCGGCCGCCGGCAAGGAGCAGCCGGGTGATGGCGACGAGGGAGACGGCGTTGGCCGCGGCGATCACGCCGACCAGGGCCAGGGACAACGCTCGTGCGTCGCGCGACTCCCGGGTCAGCCGCGTCGGGTTGGCCAGCAGCAGCCCGACGAGCAGCGCCACCTCCAGGGCCGGAACGATCCAGCGGGGTCCGGACGTGAGGCGGTCGGGCAGGGCCAGGTGCAGGCCGGCCGCGGCGGCCACGGCGGCCGCGGCGCCCCACCGTGACTCTCCCTCGGTCCGGCGCCCTCGGTGCACGTCGCCGCCGCTCAGCCTTCGGGGTCGAGCCGGTAGCCCGCGCCCCGGATGGTGCGGATGGTGTCTCGGCCGAAGGGACGGTCCACCTTGTCGCGCAGGTAGCGCACGTAGACGTCGACGACGTTGGAGGCGCCGTCGTAGGCGAAGTCCCAGACGTGGTCGATCAGGGCGGTGCGGCTGTGCACCTCGCCGGGGCGGCGCATCAGCTCGTGCAGGAGCGCGAACTCCTTCGGCGACAAGGCGATGTCCACATCCCCGCGGCGAACGAGCCGTGATGCGGGGTCGAGCATCAGGTCACCGACCTGAAGCACCGCCGGTCGTTCCAGCGGGTCGCGCCGGGTGAGCGCGCGGATCCGGGCGTAGAGCTCGGCAAGGGCGAACGGCTTGGTCAGGTAGTCGTCGGCGCCGGCATCGAGGCCTCGGACGCGGTCCGGTACGGCGTCGCGGGCGGTCAGCATGAGCACCGGCACCCAGCGACCCTCGGCGCGGATGCGGCGACACACCTCGAAGCCGTCGGGCGGGGGGATCATGGCGTCGAGCACTACCGCGTCGTAGGCGTTCTCCGACACGCTCCACAGAGCCTCGTCGCCGGTGGCGGCCACGTCCACCGCGTATCCCTCGCGCTGGAGGCTGCGCGCCAGCAGGGACCTCATGCTCGGCTCGTCCTCGACGACCAGCAGCCGCATGGTCATGAGCCTAGACACCTTCGCGCCCTCACGTTCGGCCTCGGCCTCCGCCGCTGCTGGGCGGTCCCACATGTTCTTCGGAGCGCTCCGTCTCGACGTCGCGCCGGCCGCCGTCTCCTCGCGTCGCCTGTGGCGTCCTGGTGGTTTCCACGAGGGCGGACAGCCGGGCGAGGTCCGCGTGCAGCCGGCCCATGTCGTCGCGGAGCTCATCGACCGCTGCTGCTCGTCGCCGGTCCCACTCCAGGTCGTACAGCGCTACCTGCGCGGCCATGCGGTTGGCGCGACGGGCCTGAAGGAGCACCAGCTGCAGGTCGCAGACCATCAGCCCGGACAGGCCGAGGGTGAGCAGGGCCACCGGGCCCTGGGCACGGTCGTGCCAGACGGCCACCGCGATGCCCAGGGCGACCAGGATGGGCAGTGACGCCACGAGCACCCACGAGCCGAGGACATCACCGGCCCGCTCGATCGCGCGTTCACCGGCGCTTCTCCGCTCTGCCCGCACCGCGGGGTGGAGCTCCCAGCCATGCCGATGTCGCAGACTGCCCATCTTGGCCTTTCGATCAACGCGGCGGCGCCGCGGCCCTCCGAGACAGCTGCTGTTCGTCATGGCGCAACGGTGCCGCGCCGAGCATGAGGGGACCATGAGAGGCTCCTGGCAAGAGCGCTGGGGACGGCCGTGTGGGCCGTCGCCGACGGACCTGAGTTTGCTCACGGCGGGCCGGTTCGGTCACGTCCGTTTCCCACACGAGGGTCCGGGTGTTCAGGGGACGCCTCCGTCGTGATCCTGGAGGTCCGGAAGGCCCGTCGAAGCGGGGGTGAGGTGCCGTGCGACTGATGCCGCACTCCCTGGGTGCGCGGGTGACGTTGGTGTTCGCGGTGGGGGCGGCAGCGGCTCTGGTGCTGTGCCTGGCCCTGCTGTACCTGATCCTGAGCCGGCAGCTGGTCACGGCGCTCGATGACGACTTGCGTGCCCGCAGCGCGGACCTGGTCGCGGCCGTCGCCGCCGGTGACGTGGAGGTCGTGGTCCGGGATCCCCTGGCGCAACTCTACGGCCCGGAGGGCGCGGTGATCGCCGGGTCCGCAGCACTGGGGGACAGCCGGCTCCTGTCACCGGACGGGGTGCACCGCGTCCGGGCTGAGGAGCTGCGGACCCGGCTCCTGGCGCGCGGGGAGGAGGCGCCCACTGCGGTGCGGGTGCTCTCGCAGCGGGTCGGCGGCGACGGGGTGCTCAGCGTGGCGGTGTCGGTGGAACCGCTGCACGAGGCCCGCAGACGGTTGCTCGAGGTCCTTGTCCTCGCCGCCCCGCTGCTGGTCGCCGTCCTCGCGGTTGCCGGCTGGCTGGTGGTCCGGGCGGCGCTGCGGCCGGTGGACGTCCTGACCCGCGAGGCGGCCGCGATCTCCACCTTCGAGGCCGCCCGCGGCCTGCCGCCGGTGCCCGGCGACGATGAGATCGCCCGCCTGGCCCGCACCCTCGACGCCATGCTCCGCCGGCTGCGGGTCGCCTTTGAACGCGAGCGGGCCTTCGTCGACGACGCCAGTCACGAGCTGCGTACCCCGATCGCCGTGGTGCTCGGCGAGCTGGAGCTGGCGCTGTCCGCGGTCGACGACCCCGAAGAGGTCGAACGGTCCCTGCGGGCGGCACTGGGCGAGGCCCAGCGGCTCTCCCGGCTGGCCGAGGACCTCCTGCTGTTGGCCCGCGCGCAGGCCGGGTCCCTGGTCATCCGCCGCGAGCCGGCCGACCTGCTCGATCTTGCCGTCACCGAGGCCGGGCGCCTGGCACCGGTGCTGGGGGCGCGCATCCAGGTGTCCGGCGAGCCGGCCACCGTGGTCGGGGACCCCGACCGGCTCCGGCAGGTGCTCACCAACCTGGCGCGCAACAGCGCCGCCGCAGGGGCGACCACGGTGCGCGTGCGCGTGGCCCGCGACCAGGCCCGGGCCATCCTCGAGGTTGCCGATGACGGACCCGGCTTCCCGCCGGGCGCCCGTGACCAGGCCTTCGAACGGTTCGTCCGCGGCACCGGCCCACGCACCCCGGGCGGCTCGGGAGCGGGACTGGGCCTGTCGATCGTGCGGGCCATCGTCACCGCCCACGGTGGCACCGTCGAAGCGAGGAACGGGGACCCGCTCGGCGGGGCGGTGGTCACCGCACGGTTGCCCCTCGCCTGACCAGAGACCGGCCCCTGGCGCATCACGTGGCGCCTGGGCCGGTCTCGACCGCGGTCGTGCGCTCGGGCACTTACGGACCGGCGCTGGTGACGGGAGCGCCGGCGAGGGTTCCGGAGGTCGACGGGGGCCCGCCCGGGGCAGCGCCGGGTCGGATCCAGCCGGTGGGCGGGCGGTTCGCCGCCTTTGGTGATTCCGCGGAGCGGCGGGCGGCTCGGTGCAGCCACCAGGTGAGTGCCATCAGGGCGGTGAAGCTGAGCAGGCCGATCGCGAGGTCGCCGTGTCCGATGGCTGCGGCGCTGTCCCATCCGGCGTGCAGGCAGATGGCGGCGACTAGGACGGCGAGGAAGCGCAGTGAGGCGAGGCCGCGGCGGCGGGCGTCGGGCACGGCGAACAGCGCGGCGCAGGCCAAGCCGGTCCAGGCGGCATGGCCGCCGAGGCTGCCCAGGCCTCGCAGCGCCAGCAGGTGGTCGACCGGCTGCAGGTTGCCGCCGGTGCGCAGCAGCACGGTGAAGGCGTATCCCATCGTCTCGACGGCGGCGAACGCGCTGCCCACGGCGACGCCGAGGACCAGCCCGTCCACGGCGCGCGGCCGGGTGTGCCGCCAGGCCAGCCAGGCCAGGAATACCGCCGGCACGGCGAGCTTCGCGCACTCCTCGATGAGGGCCACGATCGCGAACGGCAGCCAGCCCAGGGTGCGGGCGGCGTCGAACTCCAGGGTCCCGGCGAGGATGCCGCCGAGAACACCGCCCAGCACGGCAGCGGTGAGGATGTTCGGCAACGACAGGTGGGTGTGCGCGACCGCGGTGACGAAGGTGGTCAGCGTCACCGGGACGATGGCGGCGCCCAGGAGCAGCAGGCACGGAAGGAAGATCGGGTCACCCGTGTCCAGCGTGACGGCGCCGACGGCGCCGAAGAGCACGAGCCCGGTGACCAGGACGGCGAGCCAGCCCAGGCGGGGCCAGGATGCCGGTGTGGTGGAAGTGCGATGCGCGAGGGCGTTCACTGGATTCTCCTAGAGGTGGTGTCTCGGAATGGATGCGTGTCGGAGGACGGGTCGGCGAGCCATGCAGCGAAGCCGGAGGGCACAGGCCCCTCGGGCGACCCCGTGGCGACCCTGTGGAGGATGTCGTAGACGATGGCCCCGTCGACCGTCTCCGTCTCGAGCAGCAGGTGGGTGACCTTGTCCAGCGCGCTGCGGTGTCCGGCCAGCAGGGCGGCGGCACGTTCGTCGGCCTCGTTGAGGAGCCGGGTAACCTCGGCGTCGACCCGCCGTTGCGTGTCGTCCGCGTACGGGCGATCGGGTCCGCCGTCCAGGCGGCTTGTCGGCGAGGGCGGATATGCCACCGGGCCCAGCCGGGACAGGCCGTACTCGAGGACCATGCGCTGGGCCAGCTGGGTGGCTCCGGCGAGGTCGTCGGCCGCCCCGGTCGAGGCCTGCCCGAGGACCACCAGCTCGGCGGCCCGTCCGGCCAGCCGGACGGTCAGCAGGTCCGTGAGGTACTGCTCGGAGTAGAGGCGCCGCTCGTCCACCGGCAGCTGGTGGGTGGCGCCCAGTGCCGTCCCCGCGGGCAGGATGGTGATCTTCGCGACCGGGTCGGCGGTCGGGGACAGTGCCGCCACGACGGCATGGCCCGACTCGTGCACGGCGACCCGGCGCCGCTCGTCCGGCAGCAGGGCGCTGGTCTCGGGACGGCCCAGGATCAGCCGGTCGCGGGCGGCATCAAAGTCGGCGGCGCGAATCGTCCTCCTGTTCGCCCGCGCCGCGCGCAGCGCCGCTTCGTTGACCAGGTTGGCTAGGTCGGCGCCACTAAACCCCGGGGTTCCGCGGGCAAGGGCGTGCAGGTCCACGTCCGCGCTGAGGTGCTTGTCGCGGGTGTGGACGGCCAGGATGCGTTCCCGATCGGCCAGGGCGGGCAGCGGAACCGTGACCTGGCGGTCGAAGCGCCCGGGCCGCAGCAGCGCGGGGTCCAGGATCTCGGGGCGGTTGGTGTTCGCCAGCACGACGACCGAGGTGTTCTGAGTGAACCCGTCCATCTCCGCGAGGAGTTGGTTGAGGGTCTGCTCGCGCTCGTCGTTCCCGGCGATGCCGGCCACGCCGCGGCGACCGCCGATCGCGTCGATCTCGTCGATGAAGACGATCGCGGGCGCGCTGGCGCGGGCCTGGGCGAAGAGGTCCCGCACGCGGGATGCGCCCAGCCCGGCGAAGATCTCGACGAAGCTGCTGCCGGTGGCCGCGTAGAAGGGCACGTTGGCCTCGCCGGCGACCGCGCGCGCCAGCAGGGTCTTGCCGGTGCCCGGCGGTCCCACGAGCAGCACGCCGCGCGGGCCCCTGGCGCCGGTCTCGAGGTAGCGGTCCGGGTGCTGGAGGAAGTCCACGACCTCCCGCACCTCCTCCTTGGCCCCGTCGTAGCCCGCGACGTCATCGAACGTGGTGTGCGGCCGCTCGGCGTCGGAGACCTTGGCCTTCGTGCGGAAGGTGCTGGCCAGCCCACGGCGCCCCATCCAGACCATGGCGCCGATCAGCAGCAGCATGGGCAGGAACGACGCCACCACCTGGGCGAGTGAGCCGCCCTGCTGGAAGAGTGAGCCGCCCTGCTGGAAGGCCGACACGTGCACCCCCGCCTGCTCAAGCTGGTGGGACAGGTCGGTCGTGGTCAGCGCCCACACCGGTGCCTGAGTGACGAAGTCCTTGCCGCTGGTCAGCACGCCGGTGACCTGCCCCTGGCTGCCCACCGCGACCGAGGACACGTCATGGTGCCGTACGTCCGACAGGAACGTGCTGTAGGACAGGTGCTCCGTGCCCTGTGAGCCGAGGAGCCCGGGACCGAAGGACAGCAAGAGAAGCAGCACCACGCCGAACGGCAGCGCCCACCGTGGCCACATCGGCTGCCACCTGGGAGAGCCGCCGGGTCCGGGCCGACGATCATGGCCCGTCCCGGACCGAGCGGTCGGACGGTCCGTCCGCTGTTGGCTCGATGGTGCTTGGAACGTTGGCATGGTGGGCTCCTTCGGGTGCGTCGTCGCGATCCACCCTGCTAAGCCACCGATGAGAAGCCGATGAGAAGCGGGGGCGGCCGCCAACAGCGCGACGGCGCTGCCGGGAAGTGCCCGCCCAGACGCCAGTTCTCCTCAGGCCGACAGCAGTCGGCGGGCCGCAGCGGCGATGTGCGCCGCGTCGATCCCTGCCCACGCCGGCAATTCCTGTCCCGAGCCGGAGCCTGGCATGTCGCGCATGGCCGGGTCTCGAGGTGGCCTAAACCAAGCCGGCGGACAGCAACTGCCACGGCGGCCGCGAGGGGAGCATCATCGTGGGGCCCGACCCACCATGCGCCCGACGAGCGGGAGCTCCGTGAGCCCTTCGGCGTCGGCCATCGCCAAGCCCTGCCCGGCAAGAAGGTCGAGGGTCCCTACGGCGGCGAAGCGCGGCACCCAGCGTGGGCCGTACTTGGCGTTGAAGCGCCACAGCGACTCGATCTGCATGTTGTTCGACGCCCGCCGGAGCAACTGGCGCGCGAGCCGCGCCGTGGCGGTTACGCCGTTGTCGCCGGCGACGATGCGGCGTCCGACCGCGAAGTTGAGGCCGAGCGCGGTGCCACCGGCCTGTCGAACCCACCAGATCGTCTCGACGATAAGGAAGTCCATGATCCCGTTGGGAAGGTCCGGCGCCATGCTGCGGCGCATGACGTCGAGCGACCACCCGGGCAGCTTCGTGGCGGGCACCCACTGGCTGAATGCCTGGGCCCGCCCGGCGGCGTCGCGCGCGACGGCCACCACAACGCCAGTGTCGGCGGGGTCGAACAGGCGCGAGAGGGTCATCGAGAACCCACGTTCGCCTTCTCCCCTCCGGCTCTGCCCCGCCAGGCCCAGCAGCTCGGCGCGTGTGGCGGGATCGAGGTCGGCGGTGCCGTGGAACGCAATGGTGTAGCCCGCCGCACGGACCCGCCGGTGCGCCCGGCGCACGCTCTGCATCGCGTGCCCCTCGAGCTTGAAGGTGATGCAGTCGACCACCGCCTCGTCGCCCAGATACACGGGGCGCAGACCGCTGGCCTCGTAGATACCGAGCCAATCTTCTGCGGCCCCCAGAACCGCGACGGACCAGCCCGACCGCTCGGCGTGCGCGGTGAAGTCCGCCCAAGTCTCCCTCGCCTCCTCCGCGGGCCCGATGGGGTCAGGGGAGACGAGGCAGATGCTTCCGCGCACCGAGTGGGCGACGACGCTGCTCCCGGTGAAGAACCACTGCTTGTCGTCCCGCAGCGCGAAGTAGTCCAGCGTCCCACCGCCGTAGCGCAGCACCACCGACCGTGCCCGCTCCCGTTCGCGACGGTGATCTTCCCCCACGAGCGGCTCCGGGACGCGCGGGCTGAACAGCAGCCATGCGACGCTGCCGAGCAGGGCCAAACCCATCGCGGCGAGAACCACGGCCGCGAACCTACCGGTGAAGGGCGGGGGTACGCGTCCAGCCCCGCCCAGATCCCTGAGGACGAGACCGACGAAGTCATCCACCTCGCCCACACCACGGGCCATCTGGGCGAGAACGAGCGAGACCACCACCACCGCGACCGTGCCGCAAACGCCGACCACGACCGCCCGTGCCGCGGCGGCCTGGGAGGGGAGCACGGGGAACGCGCGGCGGCGAAGGCCCAGCCAGATCACGGCCGCGGCCGCCATGGCAGCCTCCTCCACGTCGAGCCCTTTCGTGACATGGAGCATGACCGAGGCAAACAGCAGCAGCTCCGCCACGACCCACGCCAACCGGTGGCCCCGGCGCAGCCCCAGCGCGGTTAGCAGCAGTGCGAAGGACACGAAGACCAGAGTCAGGACCGCTGTCGTGGGCACCACCACGGGCACGACGTCGAGCACCGCGGCGAGCCGCCCGCGCAACGGCCGGGACAGCGCTGACAGCAGCCCCACGGCACCGATCGCCGCCGCGACGTAGGCCGCCCGCCGGCGCGATCGGTCCCGGCGCAACCACGGGTCCGCACCAGCGGGTATTCGACGGGGGGATGGGGCGACAGCGCCCATCACGCCCTCGGGTGGGCGTCGCGACGGATGAGTATGCGGAAGTTCTCCCACGTCATCTCGTAGGCGCCATCAACGAGCAATGCGCGGTGCAGGGGGATGGCGCCCGCTAGGACGACGTAGCAGGGTCCGCTTGTGTTTGTCCTGATGGCCATACCTTCCCGCCAGGCTCGATCCACAACAAAATGCACGCAGCTCGTCAGCTCGTCGAGTCGACCAAGCTCAGAGGTTGCTCAGGGATTGCGGTGCTCAACCAGGTCGTAGATGTCGAACTGAGGCTGTGGCAGCGCGCTGCGCTCGATAGCCTCCTGCACTCGCTGCTCGCCGACCGCAGCGGTCACCGCGTCCGCCGACTCCCAGACGTCGACGACCATCACGCCGTCCGGCGTCTTGGCGAGGGCGTGCCACACCGCTCCTCGTTGCCGCGCAACCTCATTCATCACCGGGGTGAGGTGCTCGAGGACCTTCTCAGCGAGCTCGTCGGGGTTCCCTGTCATCCTCGCGACCACAAGCACGGCCATGGTCATCACCTTCGTCATCGACGCGCCTAGTCCACGCTACGCCTCAGTCCGAAGACGGGGCCGGGTGAGGCCGTGCAGCAGCCTGCTACTTGGCCTCGACCCACTCATGGGTCATTGCCGGAGCGGTACGAGCAATAGGGCCGGCCGCGGTCGTTGGTCAGCGGGGCGGAATGACGTCGTGATCTTGGAGCTCCGGTCTGGCGCGGACGAAGCGGAGTGGGTGGCGGTAGGAGGTGCCGGACCAGGCGACGTCGGCGGTGACCTCGACGACGAGGGGTTCGATGGGGTGACGTCGATGGGTTGTTATGTCCCGGGCCAAGCGGTCGACAGCGCCGCGGGGGATGCGGGTGGGCCAGGGCTGCTCACCGACGGGCGGGTTCGTCCCTTTCATCGCAGCGGTTCGTCGAGCCTGGACAGGCGCAGCAGGTAGCACTGGGGGTAGGTCGGGTCGCACACGACGACCGCGGTGAACGCGACGTCGAACTGGTCGGTGACCTCACGGCCTTCCCATATCCCGGCCCGGTGAAGTCGGACTTCCACCAGCTTGTTCATGCGCGCACGGGGGTCGGCCTGCACGCATCAGTTTCCCACGCCCACGCCGCGCGGGTCCAGGTACGAGGCGCGCCAGGACGCTGCTGATGCTTTGCCCCGATGCGCCGATTCATCGTTCGCCCCCGACGCTGCCCGATCTGCGGCGTGTCCGCGGGCAGTCCGTGCCCGGTCCGAGTCCGGCGACGTGCACCGACGCGCGCGGTGCCCCCGTGCCAGTGGTGTGGCAGCACGGGCCCCGAGCGTGGCAGCGGTGTGGCAGCGACGGACGAGAGTGTTGATCTGTCAGTCAGTACACACACCAAAGGAGAAGCACATGGCTGCGATTGAGAACGTGGTGGTCGTTCGGTTCACTGAGCCGAGCAAGGCCTACCAGGCGCTAAGCGCGCTCAAGGACTGCGACGCCGAGGGTCGGATCGCGCTGCGATCCGCGGCGGTCGTGGAGCGCACCCCTGAGGGATTCCTGCGCACTCCCGAAGCCGCCGACAACATCGGTCTCGTCGGCACTGCGAGCGGCTCGCTGCTCGGGATGCTCATCGGCGTTCTGGGCGGACCGGTCGGAGTCCTCGTGGGCTGGGGCGCCGGTGCCGTGATGGGCGGAGCGTTCGACATCGGTCGTGCCGTGAAGTCGGACGAGGCGCTCACCGAACTGGGCAGGGCGATTCCGCCGGGATCCACGGCGGTGATCGCGACCGCGGCCGAACCGGCGGTCGAGGTGATCGACGGGGAGATGAGGAA
Source organism: Georgenia yuyongxinii (assembly GCF_006352065.1). Lineage (NCBI taxonomy): Bacteria > Bacillati > Actinomycetota > Actinomycetes > Allobogoriellales > Allobogoriellaceae > Georgenia > Georgenia yuyongxinii. Next base: position 747,730 of record NZ_CP040915.1, read on the forward strand.
GCTGGAGGGCGAGGTCACGCGCCGTCCCGTCGGCGACGTCATGGACGAACTCGAGGCAGCGGAGGATGCCGCCGAGGCGGCTGCCCGCGAAGCGCGGCGCGAGCTGCGCGAGAAGCGGAAGACGGAGCTGAGCGCGAGCGTCGACGCGCGCGTCGGAACGCTCAAGGAGAAGCTCCACATCTCCTGACGGCGATCCGCCGCGCAACGGCGATGTGTTGCGGATGAAGTGATCATCCGGTCAGGACCCGTCGGCCCGAAGGCCGGCGGGTCTCGACGTGCTCGATGATCAGCCGTACCGACGGCGGACGAGTTCGTGCCACGGTTGTGCCACGGATTCGGCCCCTGCCACGGTTCCGCCACGGGCCGATCCAGCGTTTTTGCGCGGGATTGCGCGTCATCGCGAAGGTCTGCGAAACTCATCACCAGAGCCTCGAGATCCGTGGAATCCAGCGGAGTTCTCGGGGCTCGGTGAGATCTATCAGCCGTCTTGGCTGGGTGGGGCGGAAGATTCGCCGACCGGGAGAAGGTCGGGGGTTCGAATCCCCCTAGCTCCACTCCTTGAAGGCCGTTGGTTCGGGTGAAAGCCCAGATCAGCGGCCTTCGGCATTCCCGGGAGTCCTCGATAGGCAGGGCCTGATCATCGACGAGCGGCGCTACTACGACGTCGCGGACCAGCTCGAGCAGCTCGGGCTCAGCGAGTAGCCCGTGCCGGCGCTTCGAGTGCAGTTGGCCGAACTCCGACGATGCTCACATCCACCAGATCGGCGACCTCCAGTCACCCTGGATGGATCAGGACCCCAGTCGTCGATGACCGGAGCCACTTCGTCATCATCGAGTTTGCACACTTCCCTGGCAGGCTCAGCCCACTTCGCCCGTCTGGTTACCGTCCTGCCCCTCGAGGGCTGCCGTGGGTGTGGGGGCGTGGCGGTAAAGCCACGGGCGGCAGACGCTGCTTGGGCCCGCCCCTGTCACGTCATCGCCATGGGCGATGTCATCCGCGTCAGTGGCGCGCACGAGGGGTTGTCCATGGACCCGATGAATGCTCCGATGGGCAGGCTGATGCCGCCGGCGGCTCAGAGTCGGCGTCAAGCGGCTGGAGGAGCACATGGACGTGGATCGCAGCGCGCCGGTCCAGAGGCGTGACGCCCTAGAAATCGACGCGTCGCCGGACGTCGTATGGTCAGTATTGACCGATCTTGAGTCATGGCCGGACTGGATGCCCGGGGTGAGATCGGTCGAAGTAGAAGGTCCATTCGCGGTGGGGATGCAGTTCCGGTGGAAGTCGGGTGGGACTCGCCTCGTCTCTACGGTGATGGACGCCAGCCCCGGGCACTCCGCGGGCTGGCGCGGCAAGACGTTGGGGATTGAGGCGTCGCACGTCTGGCGTCTGCAGAGCCAAGACGGGCGCCGGACGCATGTAGTTACCGAGGAATCGTGGTCCGGAGTGCTGCCGCGCCTGTTCCGGCGCTACGCGGAGAGGATCGTGAGCAAGGCCTTGGCCGAGGGTCTCGCCGCGCTAGGAGCCGAGGCCGCGAGGCGTAAAAGGCCTCCGCATTGAGTTCCTTCTGCAGCTCACGGGGCAGGTATGACAGCAGCTCACGGGGCAGGTATGACAGCCCGACGCAGGGACCCGCTGTCCCCCTGGCTTCCAGGTGTGTCGTCGACGGTCGAAAAGTAGGCCAGGAACGACGGTCGAAGACTAGGCCACCTGACGGCAGGCGGGAGGTGACCACGAAGGGACGGTCAGCCGGCGACGATGGCGCCCAGCCGGGCGACCGCCGCGGCCTCGGCATCGTGGATCGCCGCGACGTGCGCGCTCATGGTCGCGAGGACTGCGGTGAGGCGCTCGTCGTCCAGTGGCGGGGCGTCGTCGTGCGCCGCGCGGAGCTGCCACAGTTCTTCGGCGGCCGCTGCCCGGTCGTCGGCTGTCGCGTCGCCCTCGGCGACCGCTCCCGTGACCGTCGCCGTCAGCTCCCGCAGCCGGGCGATCGCGGGGACGTCGTCCGGCAGGGCGCTCTCGGCGAGGGTATGCCAGCGGTCCGCGATCTCCCGCCACAACGGCGCCTCGGCGGCGAGCGCCGGCTCGTCGAGCACGACGGCGGCCTGCTCGAGCCCGTCGGCGAACAAGTCGCGCAGGTGACCGCCGTCCATCCCGGCGGGCTCGACGGCTTCCCACACATCGGCCAGCGCCCGCAGCAGGCCGCGCCCGTCGGCGAACACCGTCGGCCACCCCTTCTCCGCGCGGGAATCGACGAGCAGTCGAGACCATTTGCGCCAGGCGGGCAGCGCGAAGGACGTCGACGTACCGCCGAGGTGGTCGACGGTGGCCTGCAGCCCAGCGCGCACGGCGGTGCGCAGCTGGTCGGCCGACACCACCGTGTCGGCGGAGCGGACGACGAGCATCGTGTTTTTGTAGCTGCCTACCCGGGCCCGTGCCCGGTCGACGTCGGCCGCCGGCACGGTCAGCGGTGCGAGCGTCCGGTCGTCGACGTGCACGCGGCCACCGGATCGGTCCTCTGAGAGGGCGTAGGCGACGACCGGGTGGCCGCCTGCGCCGTCGAGCAACGCGGGCACGTGCCAGTAGCCCATGTGGTAGCGGTCCGGCCACACGATCGCCGGGTCCCCGCCTGCCAGAGCCGACCTCAGTGCTCTCGCTGCGCCCGCCGCGCCACCGGTGCGCGACCAGGTCACGTCGAGGCCCAATCGGTCGACCGTGGTGGTCAGGCGCCGGTCGAAGTACTGCCACGAGTGCGCGAACCCGAGGGTGACGATGCGGCTGTCGTCGTGGGCGAACTCCCACAGGATGTAGCCGGCCCCGAGACCACCACCGACCACGAAAAGCAGCGGCTCGGTCAACGGCCCGTGCGGTCCGGTGACGCCGCGGTGCGCGAGCACGTTCGTCAGCGCGGCGGTATCCGGGTCGGCGCCGCCACGCAGCGCCCACCCGGCGTCCACGATCGGGTCACCCGCCCCGCCGGCGGGGCGGAGTACGTGAGCCCGGGCGACGGCGTACCGCTCGCCGGTGCGAGCCATCCGCGCGCGCACGCGCGTCTTGAGTTGCTTGGCACTGGTCATGGTCGGATTTCCCGACTGCGCACGCGCCGGCCGGGCCCACGCACCGTCCGCCGCCGCAGCCGTAGTGTCCGGTCGTCCGGGACGTCAGGCCGTGCAACGCCTCGAGGCTCTCGAAGTCCCCTTTGCCCCGCGTCGCCGGCCCGCGTGGAGGACCGGTCTGGGGTTGGGCGTGAGGCACGCCGGGCTCAGTTTACGAGGTCCGAGTCTCGTCCGACAACAGCGACATGGGCATGCTCGGCGGGCCATTGCGTGTGGTGACGAGCGTGCGGACCGATCCCATGCGCGGGTCGAGCCGTTCGCGGGCCTTCGTTAACTTCCTGTGGCGCCCCGGCCAGGCGTCAGGGGGCGAGCCCACCCTGGAGTGCCGGCACAGGACATGCGCGGCTTGTACGAACTGCCGCCGCCACACATCCACGTCTCCCGGCCGTGCAGGTGCGGAGACCTTGGCGACGCGTTGTGCGGTCACGGCTTCAGCAGCCCGGACGGCGAGACCCCCGGATGACGCGAGGAGATCCTGACGCGCAGTACCGCAGGACGGATCAGGAGCTTCAGCGGCGGTTGCAGCGTCACCGCCTCGCCGTCGATCCCCAGGTGGACCGGCTCCGGAGCGTCGATGACCACGGAGCTGGCAGTCCACGCCCGACCGGCCTGATGCCGGGGCCCATCGGGCAGGTCCAGGATCACGATGCCAAGCTGCCCGCCGGCCAGCGTGGGGCGGGTCCCAGTCACGAGCGGGCGGTTCAATGCGTAGGGGTTGTTGGACACGAGCACGACGGCCGGACGCGCGTGCTCGCGACCCCGGTCATCGACGACCTGTACTGCGGGGGCCGCTCCGCTCGGTCCGAGCACCGCCCGAACCGTCTCCGCGAGGGTCCGCACCTTCGCATCGCGGTACTCGGAGCGCTGTATCGCGTCGCCGTAGATCCCCAGCGAGACATTGTTGAGGAACAAGCGCTCGTCGACCTGGCCCACGTCGATCCGGCGCTCGACCCCTTCGGTGAACGCCTCCAGCGCTCCCACGAGGTCGCGCCGATCTACACCGAGATCGAGGGCGAAGTGGTTGCGGGTCCCGGCCGGGATACACACGAAGGCCAGCCCGTGGGAGACCGCCGCTGTCGCCACGACGGCGAGCGAGCCGTCGCCGCCGGCCACGCCTAAGCCGTCGGCGCCCGCGCGCACCGCGTCGGCGACGAGCTCATCGAGGCTAGTTTCCGGGCCGAAGGTGAAGATCTCGATCCCAAGCGCTCGTGCGCGCCCGGCGAGGTCGGCCCGCGCCGCCTTTCCCCCGCCCGAGGTCGGGTTGATGAACAGCACGGGCCGTCGCAACGGGGCGGCCGGAGTCCATCCGTGTCGCAGGGGGCTGGGCCGGGGCAGCTCCGGCGCGCTCATCGGGTCGCTCACAACCAACCGACGCGCCGGAAGTTCCAGTGGAGCGCCCAGACAGCGGCGACCATGACCACCAGCGCGAAGGCGTAGCCAAATGGCCACGTAAGTTCGGGGATGTGATGGAAGTTCATGCCGTAGATCCCGGTGATGATCGTGGGCGCGGCCGCGATCGCGGCCCATGCCGACACCTTTTGCATGATCTCGTTCTGACGGACGGTGACGCGCGACAGGTTCGCACTGAGCAGGCCGTCGAGGCGGCCCGACAGCAGCTCCACCTCCTCGGATAGTCGGCGAGCGTGGTCGCTGGCATCACTCAGGAGGGCGCGCACGCCGTCTGGGGACATCACCGGCTCGCCGCGATGGAGGGTGTCGAACACGGCGAGCACGGGATGCACCGCCCGACCGAGCTGGTCGACGCGGCGGTGGTGGAGGTAGATGGATTCGCTCTGATCGCGATCTCCCTGGAAGACCGCCTGCTCGATCCGCTGAGCCCGATCGAGGAGAAGGTCGGTCACGCGCTCGGCATCGTCGACCACCGTGTCGAGCACGGCCCACACGGCGGCCATCGGGCCGAGCGCCGTGACCGCCGGATACCCGTCGATGCGCCGGCGGATGCTGCCGGAGACGTCGCCGGCCGAGCGGCTGACCACGATGGCGTACCGCGCTCCCACGAAGACGTCGAGCTCGCCGATGTCGAGCTGTCCCGTCGCCTCCTCGTAGCGAACAGTCTTGACGACGATGAAGACGCAGTCACCGTACTGCTCCAGCTTGGGGCGCTGGTGGCCCTCGAGTGCGTCCTTGACGGCGAGCGCTGGCAGGTCGAAGCATCCGCTGAGCTCGTCGAGTTCCCCGCCGGCGGGCTGGCTCACCGCTACCCACACGAACCCCGGCCCTTGGCGGGACAGGCGAGCGGCGTCGGCGATGCTTGTCGCCTCCGCGTCGCGAGCGCCGGCGTGGTACCGCGCGGAGTCAACTAGCAAGGCCGGTCCAGGCTGACCGGCGGCACTCGCGCGCTCAGGCTGCCGGTCGGTGGCAAGGGCTCGACGGGTTTGGTCACCTGCTCGCCTCCCAGGATGCCGCCGAAGGAGCCTGCTCCCGAGCCTTGCTGACGGAGTCAATTGAACACAGGGTAGTGCGCGCGACGACGCAAACAACAGCACGCGCTGCGTGCGGCTGTAGGCACCATCCGGTCTGCCTCTTGTCCGTGCGCACACCGAGCGGGATCGTCTAGATGGTGGATCACGCTCATGCCAGGAGGAGACGACGATGACCCTGACCAGCACGACGGCCCTGACCAGCACGAGCTGCTTCGGGGAGCCGGTGGACGTCGGCAGCGCAGGCTTGGACGCGGTCCGATGACGAGTCCTGCCGGCGCTGACGCATCGGTGCCACGCACGTCAGCCGCGCGTCCCGCCGGGCCGCCGTCGGAGCGCCTCGCCGCGCGCCTGGAGGTGCGCGACGCGACGCCGCCGGCCGTGCTCGACGACCTCACACGGCTCGACCTGGCGGCGTACCGAGCGATCGCCGAGACCCCGACGCCCACGCTCGACGAACCGCTCCGCCGGCTGTCCATCGTCGCGAGCCACTCCAAGCTCTGGATGGGGATCGCCGCGCTCATCGCGGCGTTCGGCGGGCCTTCGGGTCGTCGCACGGCCGTCACGGCGCTGACGGCGGTGGGGGTGAACTCACTCGTCGTCAACCTCCCGCTGAAGCTGCTCGGCCGACGCGCCCGGCCGGACCGTGCGGCAGCACGCGTGTCGCCGACCCGCCATGTCCCGATGCCGACGTCGCCCTCGTTTCCTTCCGGTCACGCGGCGTCCGCGTTCGCCTTCGTCGCTGCGGTGGCGCGGACGATGCCCGGGGTGGCCCGCTACATGAGGGCATTGGCGTACCTCGTCGGCTACTCCCGTGTCCACACCGGCGTCCACTATCCCGGCGATGTCATCGTCGGGGCCTTCATCGGCACGGCGATCGGCGAGTCCGTCGCCTACGCCGCGAGCCCTCGCCCGCGTAGTTGGTTGTAGCGCCGACGGCGGTCCGGGCGACCACGAGCCCGGCAGTCAGTGGATCAGCCTCTCGAGCAGCAGCAGCACGACCCCGAGAGCTCCCTCGACAGCCGCGAACAGGCCTGCGCGCAGCCATGTCGCGCCGGCGCGGCGGCCGGCGACGAATCCCCAGCAGACGATCTGGGCGATCGCTGCGGCCATCGCGAGCGCCGCGCCGGTCTCGCGCGACCACACACCGACCCACGCGAGCGCGAGCGCGAGCGTGGGGACGACCGCCGCTTCGACCAGTGGCCATTCGCGGCGCGCGATGACGAGCGCGTCGCGTCGCCGGAACGTCTCACCTGCCGTAATGCGCGCACCGACGACCTCCGACCACCAGTGCGCGAGCCAGAAGACGAGCATCGATCCGAAGGCGGAGAGCGTCATCTCCCGCGCGTCGCGTCCGGCCTCGAAGGCGAGCCCAACCACGGACGCGACGAGGAAGGATCCGTAAACGGCGGCGCCGAACCGCATGCTCGCACGCGAGCCGAACGGGACGTTCTCGCGGCCGCTGTGCGTCGCTCCCTCGTCGGGGAGGACGCCTCGATCAGAGGCATCCTGCCCGACCCGCTGATCGCCGCGGCGACGAGCACCGCCGTGAGCGCGCTGCTCCCGCGGTCGGTCCAGCGTCTGCATCGAGGCTTCCTGCTCCTCACCCATGGGTGGCCGCCTCCGCCCCGCTCGGGGACCGGAAAAGCTGGTCCAGCTCACCGGCCACGTGCCGAAGCAGGATCGCCAGCGCCACGTCGAACGTGCCGCGGACCAGTGCGAACGCGGCCACGAGCGCCACGAGCGCCATCGCACCGCCGCTGGGCTCGACGAACATCACGACGCCGAACGCGGCGAAAGCGATCCCGCCCACCGCTACCAGCACGGTCCGCGGGCCGCTGAGCGGCAGCACGAACGCCCCGACGAGCTCGATGACGCCAACTGCGATGGCCCAGAGGGCGATCGCGTAGAGGAGCGCCGTTGCCGACAGGTCGGGCCACAGCAGCACCGCTGCTCCGGCCAGGAGCCCGACCACTGCGTGCACGGCCAGCCAGAAGCGGTACCGCTTCGCCGCACCAGGCAGCCCGAACGCGGCCGCGGCAGACACGGACCCGCTCGCGATCGCGAGCACGCCCACCGCCGACACGATGGCCGTGAGGCCGACATCGGGCCAGACGAGCAGGACGATCCCGAACGCGATCGCGACCACGCCCCGCAGGGCGATCAGCTTCCAGACGCGGGCGAAGATCAGCTCGCCGGCCCGGAGCGCCGGGCCAGGGTCGTAGGTTGATTCCATCTTCATGTCCTCCTCCTCAGTCACGCCACGCCGTGGCGGCCTTGGCATTGAGCTCGTCGAGCTCCGCCAGGGCGTGCGTCTTCGCGTCGCGCCAGCCGTCGTCCGTTGCCGTGCCGGCGGCGGCGACGCGCGCGCCGATCGCCAGGCGGCGCTGCCGGAGGTCGGCGATCGCCGCCTCGGCCCGATCCCGCGCAACGCCGGTCTTCGTCGCCGCCTTGGTCTGCATACGGTCTAGGTACGCGTCCCATCGGTGCAGCTCCGCCTCGACTGCGCCTGTGAACTGCTCCTCGGTCGCCGCGAGCTCTGCCGCCATCCGGTGCTCGGCAATCTCGAGCGAGATGTCGAGCTGCTCGAGCCTCCCGGCGACGGCGGCCGCCTCCGTGCGACCCGAGGCCCGCGCGGCCTCCTCGTCGCCGTGCAGGGCGTCGACGTATCGCTGCATCCTGGACCGAGCGTTCGCCGTGCCTTCCTGCGCTCTCACCTCGAGACGGGCGATGCGGCGGCGGACGTCACTCAAGCGTTCCTCTGTTGCTGTGGCCATGGGGGTTCCTTCCTCGTGTTTGCGAACACAAGGGAGCGTGGTCCTCGCCGCTGCCAGACGGCTGCCGCAGACGCAGTCGCGGCTGCCACGCGGGCCCCCGCAGGATCGCCGGCTCAGGCAGGCGCGGTCGCGGCCGTTATCTCGTCGCGGCCGTCGCCCAGACCGGCCAGGCCGACCGCGGCCGCGGCGGCCGGGTCCTGGGACAGCACCACGAAAAGGCTCTCGCGGGGCCCGTGCGCCCGCCGGGCCTTGGACCAGGCGAGCACGGTGCGGTACAGCTTCGCGGCCGTCTTGGCGTCGCCGGCCGCCGCGAGGATGCGACCGAGCTCCACACGCGCATGGGCGGCGGCCCACGACGCACGCGCCGCCTCGGCCGTCGCCAGCGCGCGTCGCTCGAGCTCCTCGGCCTGGGTCACGTCGCCGCCCGCGAGGGCGCTCGACGCGAGCCCGGACAGCGCGAACGCGGCGTGGTCGGCGAAACCTATTCGACCGGCGAGGTCGAGTGTGCGTCGATACGCGACCGTCGCGGCGCTGCTGTCATGCCGCCTCTCGGCGACCCACGCCTCGAGCAGCATCGCGGGAACGAGGAACGCGTCGAAACCCGTGGCCTGGGCGTGACGGCGCGCCTCCGCCGCCATGGCGGCGACCGTGGCCACGTCGCCCGCGGCTGCGGCGACCTGCGCACAGAAGAGGCTGGCCGCTGCGCTCTCCCAGTGGTTCTCGCCGGCGTCGAGCCTCGCATACCCCCGCCCCGCGAGCGCGGCCCCCCGCTCGACGTCGCCTGCCTCGGCGACGGCGAGGCCGAGCGCTGCTTCCACCAGGCCGAGCTCCGGCACCGCCGCCTCGGTGGCTTCGCCCGCGAGGGCCCGTTCGCCGATCTCGATCGCCGTGTCGAGGTCGAGCTCCTCGGTCGCGAGGTAGCAGCGGAAGGCGTGGAGCTCGAGCCGCTCGGCCACCGTCAGATCCCCTGACGTCGCAGCCAGCGCGCGCTCGAGGAAGCGTCGGCCCTCGGCCACGCGTTCGGCAAGGACGAAGTACCAGGCGAGCGCGGCCAAGCGCGCGGCGATGCCGCTCTCGCGGGCATCGCGCGCGTAGGTGAGCGCAGCCCACACGTTGTCGTTCTCGAGCTCGAGCCGGCGGACCCAGGCCCGCCAGTCGGCTCCTCGCAGCTCCGCGCGCGCCGCCTCGGCGAGTGCCGCGATGGACTCGGCGTGCGCCCGCCGGGCAGCGGCGAGACGACCGCTCTCGGCTAGACGTTCGAGCGCGTACTCCCGCACCGTCTCCAGCATGTCGTAGCGCGCACCTTCGGCGGGGAACGACACGGCCAGGATCGACTTGTCGACGAGCACGCCCAGCAGGTAGGTCACGGTGGGCTCATCGAGTCCGTCGCTCGCCGCGGCGGCGACCAGCGACGGCACCGACGCGCCGCCCCGATGTACCGCCACCTTGTGTAACAGCGACTTTTCGTCCTCGTGCAGCACGTCGTAGCACCACTCCACGAGCGCCTGAAGGCTCGCGCGGTTCGCGTCCGATGCCGGCACGTCGCCGAGGAGCTCGAGGCGGTGCTCGACGACGGAGAGGATCTCCACCAGCCCGAGTGCATGGGCGCGCGCGGCGGCAAGCTCGATTGCGAGCGGTAGCCCGTCAACGTGGCGGCTGATCTTCGCCACGAGCGGCGCGGCCTCCGCCGTCAGCTCGAACCCAGGACGAGCCGCCCGTGCGCGCTCGACGAAGAGCTGCACCGCCGGTGAGTCGACGCCGTCGCTCCGGCCCGGATCGGGCACTCTGAACGGCTCGACCATCACCCGCACCTCGCCGGGCACATGCAGCACCTCGCGGCTCGTCGTCAGCACCCGCACGTCCGGACAGCCGGCCACGACCGCTGAGGCGACCCGCGCCGCCTCCCCGACGACACGGCCACAGCCGTCGAGCCACAGGATCGCGTCGGCGTCACGCAAGCGGCCAACGACCCGGGCGAGCGGGTCGGCGCCCCGGACGTCCACGGCGTGCGCGACCAGGCGAACGACGTCGTCCTCCCCGCCGGCACGGGCGAGATCGACGAACCATGCCCCGTCGGCGAACTCATGCTCCACCGAGCGAGCCGCCTCCAACGCGAGCCTGCTCTTGCCGACACCCGGCAGTCCGGTCAGCGTCACCAGGCGGTGCTCGCGCACCAGCGCGAGCACCTGGGCGAGCGCCTCCTCGCGATCGACGAACGAGGTCGACGGAGCGGGGAGGGTGCCTCGGCGCCTCCGTGGAGCCGGAAGGGGCGCGATCGCGGGATCGTGCGAAAGGATGGCGTCCTGGAGGCGCCGCAGCTCGGGTCCCGGCTCTAGCGCCAACTCCTCTGAGAACACGCGCCGCGCCTCACGGAAGGCCTCGAGCGCGTCGGGCTGGCGGCCGCTGCGGTACAGCGCGAGCATCAGCTGGCCCCACAGGCGCTCCCGGAACGGGTTCTCCTCGAGCGCCGTTCCGAGGGCGGGCACGACGTCGCGGTGCTCTCCTAGGACGAGCGCCGCCTCGAACTGCTCCTCGAGTGCGTCGACGCGAAGGGACTCGAGCCGCCGCGCCTCGGCGCCGAACCACGCCGTGTCGGTGAGGCCGTGCAGTGCCGGGCCCCGCCAGAGCTCCAGCCCGCGCGCGACCGACTCCGCCCCCGCGACGGCATCCCCTGCGCGCAGCGCATCACGCGCCTCGTGCAGCAGGTCCTCAAACCGCAGAGCGTCGACCGCCGCGTGGGCCAGCGCGTAGCCGTCCGGCGTCGCGGCGATGGCCTCCGAACCGAGCGCAGCCCGGAGACGGGCGACGTGGTGCTGGACGGCGTTGCGCGGCGCGGCAGGCAGGTCGTCTGCCCACAAGGCGTCGATCAGCGAGTCGACGCCGACGACGCGACCGCACCGGAGCGCGAGCAGCGCGAGAAGCCCGCGGCGCTTGCCGCCGCCTACGTTCGCCGGCTGCCCGCCGGCGAGGACCTCGAACGGGCCGAGCAGTCGGACTTCCACCAGCTTGTTCATGCGCGCACGGGGGTCGGCCTGCACGCATCAGTTTCCCACGCCCACGCCGCGCGGGTCCAGGTACGAGGCGCGCCTGGACGCTAGTGCTGCTTTGCCCCGATGCGCCGATTCATCGTTCGCCCCCGACGCTGCCCGATCTGCGGCGTGTCCGCGGGCAGTCCGTGCCCGGGCCGAGCCTGGCGACGTGCACCGACGCGCGCGGTGCCCCCGTGCCAGTGGTGTGGCAGCACGGGCCCCGAGCGTGGCAGCGGTGTGGCAGCGACGGACGAGAGTGTTGATCTGTCAGTCAGTACACACACCAAAGGAGAAGCACATGGCTGCGATTGAGAACGTGGTGGTCGTTCGGTTCACTGAGCCGAGCAAGGCCTACCAGGCGCTAAGCGCGCTCAAGGACTGCGACGCCGAGGGTCGGATCGCGCTGCGATCCGCGGCGGTCGTGGAGCGCACATCTGAGGGATATCTGCGCACTCCCGAAGCCGCCGACAACATCGGTCTCGTCGGCACTGCGAGCGGCTCGCTGCTCGGGATGCTCATCGGCGTTCTGGGCGGGCCGGTCGGAGTCCTCGTGGGCTGGGGCGCCGGTGCCGTGATGGGCGGAGCTTTCGACATCGGTCGTGCCGTGAAGTCGGACGAGGCGCTCACCGAACTGGGCAGGGCGATTCCGCCGGGATCCACTGCGGTGATCGCGACCGCGGCCGAACCGGCGGTCGAGGTGATCGACGGGGAGATGCGGAAGCTGGAGGGCGAGGTCACGCGCCGTTCCGTCGGCGACGTCATGGACGAGCTCGAGGCAGCGGAGGATGCCGCCGAGGCGGCTGCCCGCGAAGCGCGGCGAGAGCTGCGCGAGAAGCGGAAGACGGAGCTGAGCGCGAGCGTCGACGCGCGCGTCGGAACGCTCAAGGAGAAACTCCACATCTCCTGACGGCGATCCGCCGCGCAACGGCGATGTGTTGCGGATGAAGTGATCATCCGGTCAGGACCCGTCGGCCCGAAGGCCGGCGGGTCTCGACGTGCTCGATGATCACGCGTACCGACGGCGGACGAGTTCGTGCCACGGTTGTGCCACGGATTCGGCCCCTGCCACGGTTCCGCCACGGGTCAAACCAGTAGAATCACGCGCGATTGCGACGGTCTGCGAAACTGAATGCCAAGGCTTTAGATCCGCGGAATCGCGCGGGTTTCGGGCTCGGCCAGACAGTCAGATCAGCCGTCTTGGCGGGTAGGGGAGAGGTCCCGCCGACCGTGAGAAGGTCGGGGTTCGATCCCCCTAGCTCCACCATTGTGATGTCGCAGGACATCCCGGACAGCCCGGACCCACGTTTGTGGATCCGGGCTTTGTGGTTAGCGGGGTTGGTAGTGGCGTGTGAGATCGAGGTGCGCTCGCGCAGGATCTCGCCGGTCGTGGCGTCGTCGATGGTGCTGTGCAGGTCCTGGAGACCATCACGACGGGGGGTGTGTCCGGGATGTCGTGAACCAGCACAGCTCTCGATCCACCGCATGGCCACTGGCCCGCGAGAACGCAGACAGCGGCCATTCGTTTGTCCCGAATTCGTTCGCAATGTGCCGAGCTCCACGGTGGTCAAGTCTCCTCCGTAGAGGAGGAGGATCGCCTAGCCGTCCGGGGCGCCCTGCTCGGCGCAGTGCTAGGCGCGGACCGGTACCAGGGGCGTCATCAGAACCGGTGTGCCCAGCCGGACCTGCCGCAGGTGTCTCGGGCCCGCCGAGCAAGAGGGTGCGGCGCTCCGCGAGGCCCTCCATGCCGAACGGTAGCCGGGGCCCGAACTGACACGCCAGGGTCGGCCAACGGTGGCGCCACTGACTCTGCGCCAGAGCCGGCGCATCTCAGATTGAGGTGGAGCAGCGCAGCGGCGAAAGACAGGTAGCCGAGGGTCACGCCCACATAGCTCGCTACGGGCGTCGGTCGGCCGAACGGCAGAGGCCTTGATCGCCGTCGAGCTGGTGGTCGCCATGAAATGGCGACCGGTGCGGCCCGCTACCAGGCCGTCTCGTCTCTGGCCGCTGTGGTGCCAAGTCAGACGAGGAAGATCGGTAGCGCGCCGGGGTTGTGGGCGTGCACGATCGCGAGGAAGACGAAGACGTCGAAAAGCAGGTGGACGATCAGCACGTACGTGAGGGAGCCGGTCCTCGAGAAGATCCACCCCTGCAGGAGCGCGAACGGGGCGGTGAGGAACGGGCCCCACTCGCGGTAGCCGAGTTCCCACAGGAAAGAGACGAAGATGACGGCTTGAAGCACGTTCGCCTGCCACATCCCGAAGTGTCGGCGCAGCAGCGCGAAGCACGTGCAGATGAAGAACAGCTCGTCCCACGTGCCCACGAAGTTGACCCCCACGAAGAACCGGGCGAGCTCGCTCCGGTCGGTGATGTTCGGCCAGTTCAGGTACGCGCCTGAGGTGATGAAGTAGTACGGCAGGATCAGCCACCCGAGTACCGGGACGGCGACGAGGTAGCCCTTCTCGAGCCGGGTCCACCGCTGGCCGGTGCGCCACGGGAACCGGATGGCCTCGCGGCGGTACACGAACCGGTCCACGAGGTACGGCAGCCCCACGGCGGACAGGAGCACCGTGCCGATCGTGAAGAACCTGTCCCAGCTGACGTCCGCCTCGACCGAGGTCGTCGAGACGATCGTGATGCCGATCCCGACGAGCGCGAGGTCCTTGACTAGCTCGCGCGAGACCGCCCACGCTCCCAGCAGACTGACAACGAGCAGCGCGTGGCCCCAGCCGGCGAGCTGGAGGGCGAACAGGAGGAACGCGGACAGCGAGACCCCCGCCGTCGGCAGCAGCCCGATCAGCGGCGTGTCGTGAACGCGTGGGGCAGCGCTCGTGACCATGCGCGACAGCATGCCAGGCACCGTCGGCAGCGCCCCGGGCGGCGACCGAAGCGCCGGCGGGACCGGCCGGTGCTAATGGTTGCGTGACGAAGCTCGGCTCTCGCGCCGACCCGCGCCGACACCGCGCTGACACCGCGCGCGTCATCAACGCCGCTCAGGGCACCCTGGTCATCGGCAGCAGCAACTATCCCAACGCCACGGAGCATCGACAGCGACGCGCAGGACTGGGAGCTCGAGCTGGCGGCGGTGATCGGAAGCGGACGTTCCGCGTCAGCCCTGACGACGCGCTCGGACACGTCTTCGGCTGCACGATGGTGGACGACATCACCACGCGCGACTCGTCTTCCTCAAGGACATGGCCGCGATCGGCTCGAACCGGTAACGGGCGAAGAAGGGCTCCGGGCTTCCTGCCCGCCGGCATTGGATGCTCGGCGCGCTGGCCGAGCGTCCAACTGTGATATTCACCGGTGACTGTGATATTCACCGGTGAACCGGAGACGCCATAAGCACGGGCGAACGTGAGGGCGACGGCGCGGCCGTTGCCGATGCCTTGCCCTTCTGTCTGACCGCTGCCGACGTCCAGTGCGTGCGGCCTTGGGGCCGGCCGCTCCTGGACGGACGAACTGGTGCATGGTGGGCGCTTGGCGTGAGGCACACCCTGCGCGCAGCCCTACGTGCGCTACACCGGTCAGAGGAGCGCCGCGTCGTTCGTCACGTCGGTGACGCCGACGTGCACGGGAACGTCTCGCAGCTGTTCGGGCGAAAGGCCAAGCACCTGTACCAGCAGTTCGGCGGCGCGGTGCCGAATCATTTCGGCCAGCGGGACCAGCCGGGCGCGGTAGAGGGCGATGATCTCGACAGTGACGGCCTCAAGGTTGTGGTCGGCGTCCGTGGTGCAGGTGATGCGGCTGACGCCGGCCCGGGGGATGGCGTCGAGCGCGTCCCGCAGGTGGGCGACCAGGACGTCGGCCGCGAGGAAGAACTCACCCGCGCCATGGACGCCCCGCACGGGCGCGGAGGGGCGGAACATGGCAAGGGCGTGCGAGAAGACGTCGGCCCGAATGGCCATCCAGCCCCGGTCGGTGTGCTGGCGCAGCGTCGACGCCGCCTTTTCCAGGGGGTTCGTGGTGTTCATCGCCATCCTTCCAGCTTTGTCTCCAGGCTGTGGCGCGCCCGGTGGAGCTGGCCGCGCACGGCGTCGATGGTGGTGTGCCGGATGTCGGCGACGTCGGCGTAGCTCAAACCTTCGATCTCGACCAGGAGCCAGGTCGAGCGCTGGGAGAGTGGGAGTTCTCGCAAAGCCCGGTCGAGGGCGGACAGCAGGTCGGCTGCCAGGGCCTGCTGCTCCGGGTCGAAGCGTCCGGGTGCGGCGATCTGTAGCGAATCCACGGGCAGGGTAGATGGAGGACGGCGGCGCAGGAAGGTCCGCACCTGGTTGATGGTCAGGGCGAAGAGCCAGGTCCGCAGCGCGGCGTCGCCGCGGAAGGCGGGCAGGCCGCGCCAGGCTGCCACCATGACGTCCTGCAGGCAGTCCTGGGTATCGCTGTGGTGCTGGAGCATGCGGTAGCTGTACCGGTACAGCGCCGGACCGTGCCGATCGACGATGACGCCGAAGGCCGCGTGGTCGCGCAGCGCTGCCCGGCGCGCCAGCACGGCGTCGGGCAGGTCGGACAAAGAGGGCACGAACGGTTTGATCACTGGCTTCCCCCGCCGGGTCACACTTCGCGGCCACCAGCCGCCCCGTCGTCACGACTGCGATGAACTACTTCCCCGCCAATGTGATGCACATCACATGCCAGGGATCGTGAGGATCGCCGGACGGCAGCGTCTCACTAGGTGTCACGACGCTGACACCCACGCTGTGTGGCGGCAAGTCGTAGCGACAAGCGAGAGGAGCTCCCGTGAGCGAGCAGTCCGTGGTCCCGTCCGGTGGTGCAATGACCAGCCGTCCTACTGGCGCCACAAACGTCGGCACCGCCACCGTCGTTTCCGCCCTGAGCAGCAGCAAGGGAACCACGACGATCAACGATGTGGTGGTCAGCAAGATCGCCGGCATCGCCACCAATGAGGTCGACGGCGTGCACGCGATGGGCTCGGGTGCGGCCCGCGCGATGGGCTCGTTGCGCGAGCGCATCCCCGGCAGCACCACGAACCAGTCCCGGGGTGTCACGGTGGAGGTCGGAGAGACCCAGGCGGCGATCGACCTCAGCATCGTCGCCCAGTACGGGGTGGCGATCGCTGACCTGGCGGAGGGTATCCGCCGCAACGTGATTGCCTCCGTCGAGCGGATGACCGGCCTGGAGGTGGTCGAGGTCAACATCAACGTCACCGACGTGCACCTGCCTGAGGACGACGTGGCTCCCGAGCAGGAGCAACGGGTCCAATGACCACCGACCGCGAGCCCGCGGCGACTGCCGTATCGACGGGGCAAGAGCTCGCGGACGCGGTGGCCGCGGCGGTCCTCGCCGTCCCGGGGGTGGCCCGCCTGCACTCGGGCGCGCTCGGCGAGGCGGCGACTTACCTGCCCGGTCGCCGCGTGCCCGGGGTGCGCATCCGCCCCGGCGGCGTCGAGGTCCACGTGGTGGTGGACCGGGCGGTGATGGACTGGCGGGTACCCCTTCCCGAGGTGGCCGAGCACGTCCACCGCGCGGTAGCCGCGCTGGTGCCGGCCAGGGTGCACGTCTACATCGACGACTTGGCTACCGAGCCGTCTCCCATGATCCCTTCACCCGATCGTCCCGGCCCGGCCGGAACGATCCGCACCCACCTGGAGTGAGGATGTCCGCTTCCCAGACCGGTCTGCTCGCGGGCCTGCTGCTTGCCCTCGCCGCCATCCTGGGCGGGTTCAACGGCTTCCTGCTCGCGCTCGTCCTCGGTGCGCTGGGCTGGCTGGTCGGCGCCGTGGTCTCCGGCCAGCTCGACCTGTCCGGGCTGCTCGCCGGCCGCGGCCGTGGCTAGCCTCGACACCCGCGACACCCGTGCACGCGGGACGGTGGAGGTCGCGGACCGCGCGATCGAGCGGATCGCCCGCGCGGCGGTCCTGGCCGTCGACGGCGTCGCGCCCGCCGCCAGCACCGCCGGCGGGCTCGGCACCGCCCTGGGCCGCACCTACCCCCGGCTAGACTGTGAGATCGCCGGTGACCACGTGCGCGCCTCGGTCGAGATTGCCATCCGCTGGCCGGCCTCGGCCCGGCAGGTGGGGGAGAAGGTCCAGGCCGCCGTCACCACCCAGTTGCACCACCTGGCCGGTCTGCACGTCGACTCCGTGCGCGTAGTCGTGGCACAGGTCGTGCGCCACGTCGCGGACGAGCCCAGGAGGGTGCGATGACCGCCCACCCGCCCCAGGACGTGTCAACGCCCGGCGCCCGCAAGGCCGCCGCCGGAAGTCTTGTCGACGACCCCGAGCAGGGAAGCTGGTCCAGTCCGGCCGAGCCTGACCGGGAGGCGTGGCGGCCGATGCTCGCGGCCAGCCTGCCCACGCGAAGCGGCGCGATCGGCGTCCTCGGTCCGGTCCTGGCCACCTTGCTCCTGGCCGCCGGCATCGTGCTGGTGATCGAGGCCCTGGTCGCGAGCGGTGTACTCGCCGGCACAGGGCTGGTCGCGACGGGCCTCGCCACGCTCAACGGGCTACCACCCGGTCCATGGTTCCTCGTCGGCGGCATCGTCGCGGCCCTGCTGGGCGTGTGGCTGATCGTCGTCGCCGTCAGCCGCCGGGTCCGCTCCCGGGTCACCGTCACCTCCCGCACCGGGATCTACCTCGGCGTCGGTGACGTCGCCCGCCTGGCCAGCGCGGCCGCCGAGGAGGTCGGCGGCGTCATCTCCGCCTCGACCGTCGCCACCCGCCGCAGGGTCACCACCACCATCCGCTCCACCGGCGACGCGGGCATCGCCGACGCCGTCCGCCAGGCCGTGGCCGACCGGCTCACCATGCTCGACCCTGCCCCACGCATCGTGGTGGCCGTGCGCGGCAAGGGACGTACCACCGACGGGGGGACGCCATGAGCCGCGCAGTGCTCGCCCTCGACCGCACCCTCGCCTTCCTGCTCGGTCTGCTGCTGCTGGCCGTGGGCGCGGCCGCCGTGGCCTGGTGGGCCGGCGAGCTCGACCGCGTGTGGCCCACCGTCCCAGACACCCTCCGCCTGGGCGACGCGTCCTCCGCGGTCGGTGCCCCGTGGTGGCCCTGGGCCGCGGGGGTGGCCGGGGTGCTCGCCATGCTCCTGGGACTGCGGTGGCTGATCGCCCACGTCCCCCGGCGCAACGTCGGCACCCTCGCCCTGCCCGGTACGCCCGGTCGCGGAAGCCTCCGGATCGATCCGGGCGCGGCCGCGACCACCGCTGCCCAGGTCCTGGCGGAAACCCCCGGCGTACGGTCCGTCCGCGGCACCATGCACGACGACCGCGGGGAGCTCGTCGCCGCCCTCAGCGCGACCATCGAGCCCACCGCCGACCTCGCCACCGTCGTCGACCGCGCAGAACGCGTCAGCGCCGAACTGGGCCACGTCCTCGGCATCGACGCCGCCCGCTGCCGGGTGCAGCTCTCCGTCGCCCGCCGCGGCCGGCGCCTACCCCGGGCCGAGTAGCGCTCGACCAGGCTTTCAAGGGGCGACGTGCGCAAGCGACGAATCCGATGAACGCTGGCGAGCCTCTCTTCTGCGTTGTCTGCGTAGGGCTCGGCTCGCCGCGGGAGGCCCTTGACTACGAAATTGTGGGCGCTCACGCTGAGCGGGGCTGCGCGAGTTGGGCCCGACAAGGTGCGGCTAGGGCAACGCGGCGGTGGACTGACGTTCCGACAGGCGGCGCTAGCGTTGCTTGGGTGAGCCTGCCGTGAGGTCGGGGCTGTGGTCGGGTTGGTGGACGCATAGCCATAGTGCTGCGGGTCGGACGATGACCGCGAGGGTGCGGCGTGGGTCGATGACGTCGCCGTCGAGCTGGCAGGGTTGGTTGCGGTCGCTGGTGACGGTGACGCGTGCGCCGCGCAGCACCTCTATCCGGGGCACGTGCTCGTGTCGGCGGAGGATGCCCCAGGCGAGGGCAGCCCAGTGGGCGAGGTGGCGGGGGGCGAGGATGGCGACGTCGAGCTGGCCGTTGTCCGGTTTGGCGTCGGCGAGGAGTTGGACGTCGCCTTGGAGGCGGCCGACGTTGCCGATGACGACGGTGCGTGCGCGCCGGCGGAGCGGTGGGTCGTCGTCGATCTGGATCTGGACGCGCATCGGGCGGTCGCGGAGGTGCTTGAGGGCGGAGAGCACGTAGGCCAGTGAGCCGATGCGCGCCTTCGTCCCCACGCCGACCTTGAGGTGATGGCTGTCGATCGTCGCGCCGTCGTCCCGGAGCTGGACCGGACCTCGAGGTCGTACAGGTAGCCGTCGCCTGGAGCCCAGCGGTGGACGTCGGGCGCAACTGTGCGGCGAGGTCGGGCGACCTCGCCCGCATCGTCGGCCGCGAGCTTGTCAAGTTTTCTGTGTAAGACGGGTTCCGTCCGGTTTTAGTTGATGTGGCCGGCGAGCCGGTCGGGATAGAGATAGAGCAGGGCGAGGTGGTTCAGGGCGGCGTTCCACCCTTCGGTGGTGGCGCCATCGACGAAGTGGCCTTGGCCCTGCGCTTGGAGGCCGGCAGGCCTGCCTCCTTGGCCCGTTCGCGGGCGCGTTTGTCCTCGATGGCGCGGATGGACAGCCAGAGCAGCTTCACCACCGCGTCGTCGTTGGGGAAGTGGCCGCGGTTCTTGATGATCTTGCGCGCCTGGTAGTTCAGCGACTCGATGGTGTTGGTGGTGTAAATGACCTTGCGGACCGCGGGCGGGAAGGCCAGGAACGGGGTGAAACGTTCCCGGGCCCGCTGCCACACCGCGATCGCGGCGGGGTACTTCTTCCCCAGCGGGTGCTCGGCGAGCTCGAGCAGGGCCGTCTCGGCGGCATCGGCGTCCGCGGCGGTGTAGACCCTGCGCAGCCCGGCGGAGAAGGCCTTGCGGTCGCTGTAGGAGACGTACCGGTTCGCGGCCCGGATCAGGTGGACCCACGCAGGTCTGGACCACGGTGCGCGGGAAGGTGGCCTCGATCGCCTCGGGCAGGCCCTCCAGCCCGTCACAGCACGCGATCAGGATGTCCCTCACGCCGCGGTTGGCGAGCTGGGCACACACGGCCGCCCAGAACTTCGCGCCCTCGGCCGCCTGGACCCAGATGCCCAGCACATGCTTGACCCCGTCGGTATCGACCCCGATGACCAGGTGGGCGGCGCGGTTGACCACGTGCCCACCGTCGCGGACCTTGACCACGAGCGCGTCGAGGAAGACCACCGGGTAGACCGGGTCCAGCGGCCGGGACTGCCAGGTGGCGACCTCTTCGAGGACGGCGTCGGTGATGTTCGCGATCGTCTCGTGGGACAGCTCGGTGCCCAGGGTGCGGGCCAGGTGGGCCTGGATGTCACGGATCGTCATCCCGCCGGCGAACAGCGAGATGATCATCTCGTCCAGCCCGCCCAGGCGCCGTTGCCCCTTGGGCACCAGGCGCGGGACGAAGCTGCCGTCCCGGTCCCGCGGGCTCGCGATCGGCACCGGCCCGACCTCGGTCTGGACCGTCTTCGGCATCGAGCCGTTGCGCGAGTTCGGCGTCCCGCGCCCCGCCGGATCGCCCTTGTCGTAGCCGAGGTGATCGCTCAGCTCCACGGCCAGGCCACGCTCCAGGACCGAACGGACCAGCTCGGGCAAAAACCCGCCCTCCCCGGTCAACGGCACCCCGCCGGTGCTGGCCCGGGCCACGAGCCGGTCGATCAGCTCATCGCCGAGCAGCTCCTTACGCAGCTTCCTCGCGGTCGTCTCCGACCCGTCCGAGCCAGGCTGCCCGTCGGCCATACGTTCAGTCTCGGCACCCGCCTCGGCGACGTCCACCGCGTCGAGCTCAGTCCACTGCGTCGTGGTCATGATGGTCTCCTCACGCTGACGTGGCCGTCAGCATCCAGGAACCCCTACTTACACAGACCATCTGACACGCCCGCGCGGCGTCGACGTCATTCTTCACGGGGTAGCTCGCCCCCCAACCAACTAACCGAGCCTCCACCAAACCCGCGGCGGTTCAACCATCTACTCGCTCAACTGGGTCAGAGTGAGGTCATCCCTCCGTCGACGACGAACAGCGACCCCGTCGCATAAGATGACTCGTCGCTCGCCAGGTACTCCATGATCCCTACGACGTCCTCGGGCCTCCCGGCTCGACCGAGCGGCACGCGGGAGACAGCGGCGGCTCGTTTGCTGGTGTCGTTGGCGATGTCCGCCACGAGCGGCGTCATCGTGAATCCTGGGACCACGGTGTTGAACCGGATGCCCGTGCCGGCGTAGTCCGCCGCGGCGACGCGGACCATGCCATGGATGCCTGCCTTCGAGGTGGCGTAGGCGGTGAAGCCGGCGCCCTCTCCGTTGATCGCGGTGGGGCTGCCCGTGACGATGACCGAGGAACCCGGCCGGCGGACGGTGCGGACGGCGTGCTTGAGCGTCAGGAACGTACCGGTGAGGTTGATGTCGATCGTCCGCCGCCAGGACCCGAGCGTCAGCTCACCGATCGGACCGTCGGCCCGGAAGTCCTGGATACCGGCGTTCGCCACCACGACGTCGGGCGGCCCTGCCACGGCCAGCACCTCGGCGAATGCGGCCTCGACCGACTGCTCATCGGCGATGTCCAAAACTACGGGCGACGCGCCCGTCGAGCGTGTTGCGCGTGCCGCCGTGCTCGCGCCTTCGCCGTCGCGGTCCGCAAAGAAGACCACTGCGCCGCTCCGAACAAAGCGAGTCGCCACCGCACGCCCGATCCCGGACGCGGCTCCGGTGACGAGGCACACCTTGCCTTCGAGGACTCTTCCTGGGTGTTCCGTCACGATGCCTCCGATGCTGTCCGTCGTCTCGTCCGATCCGCCTTGCTCGTCGATGCACCCTGGGCGTCCAGCCTGCTCCTCGTCCTTTTACCCCGGTGGTCCGGTCCTCCGCCGTGACCGTCGGCGTAGTAGTGCCGGGAATCCTCCAGGTGCTCGAGCATGGCTGCACGCGCCACCCGGGCGTCACCGCTGCGTATCCCGTCAAGCACCACCTCGTGCTCCTCCGCGGCGACCTCGAGCCGCCCTTCGACCGAGAGGCTGCGGACCCTGATCTGCCGGATGGTGGCATTGATCGAGTCGAGGAGAGTGACGAACAGGGCGTTGTGTGTGGCCGCCGCGACGAGACGGTGAAACTCCTCGTCATGGGTCGCGGCGTCCTCAGGCGTGCGGGACGCCCGCATCGCCTCTAGCTCGACGGCGACCGCGTCGAGATCCTGCGGCTCGGCACGCTCGGCGGCCAGCTCGACGATGGTGAGCTCGAGGACTGCGCGGACCTCGGCGATGTCGGTCGGGGTGAGGAGGTGCTGGGACTGTGCGGACCGGACGTAGAGCTTGAGCGTCTCTGCGACCCGCGAGGACGAGACGGCGGTGACGACGGCGCCCCGGCCGGTTGCTGCCTCGAGCACACCCTTGGCCTGCAGGCTCCGGACTGCCTCACGGATGACCGTTCTGGAGACCCCGAACTGTTCGCTGAGTGCCCGCTCTGTCGGGAGGGCGGTGCCCGGGCGCAGGGCGCCCGACGAGATCGCCTCCAGCAGCTCCTCGCTGACCGTGTGGGCGAGCGACGGTGGGCGCCGGATCGTGTCGAACGAAGTCACAGGGGTCACTTTCTCGCTGCTTCGTTGGGGGAGGAAACACCGGCCATCATACTCGGGGCTTTGGCATACCACCAGACCGTCCGCTATCTCGACTTGCGGGTGACGCCAATGATCATCCCGATCAGTGTCCACATCAAGCGATAATCCGCCCTTGTCAGATGCCAGGACTAGTTCTATGGTCTGGCATACCAAGTGCCGCAACGCGTCCAACTTCCACTGCCAGCCGAGGGGATCAGCGGGTCACAAAGGGACGCGGCACGCAGCGCGGCGGCGGCAAACCGTCGTTCCGGCACGCTGCGTCGCGGCACGACGTCGCAGCAACGAGTCAAGGAGGCCTCGTGTCACTTCTACGCGCGCACCCTGCCCGCAAGCCCGTCCTCGTGGGCGCCATGATGCTCGCCGCAGCGACGGCGCTGGCCGCCTGCGGCACCACCGCCGGCCGTTCCGCCGCAGAGCCCACGGCGCAGGACGTCGCGGTCGACGTCGGCGCCGACCTGACCGGCACGAAGATCTGCTTTGGGTTCTCCGGCAGCGAGACGGAGTTCTGGGCCGCCGGTATCAAGTCGATCAACGACTCTCTGAGCGCGAGCGGAGCCACCGTCATCGAGCACAACTCCAACGAGGATCCCAACAAGCAGCTCGAGCAGGTCCGCGACTGCATCACCCAAGGCGTGGACGGCATCGTCGTCATCCCCGAGGACGGCTCGAGCGCGCTCACCATCATCGGTGAGGCCAACGATGCGGACGTGCCCATCGGCATCTTCAACCGCCCGCCGGCCGACGACACCGGCGCCGCCCTGGTCTCCGTCGCGGACAACCGCGACATCGCGCGCCAGACGGTCGAGTACCTCGCCGCCGAGGCCGAGGGGATCGGTCGCAAGGTTCAGCCGCTCATCATGGTCGGTAACCTCAGCGACCAGAACGCCGTCGAACGGCGGAACGGCTTCTTCGACGCGATCGACGCGAACCCAGACCTCTTCGCGGAGCCGATCGAGGTGCAGACCAATTGGGATGCCGCAACGGGCCAGGCAAATCTCGAGGCCGCCATGCAGGCGAACCCCGACATCGACGTCCTCTTCACGTCCAGCGACTTCCTGTTCCCACAGATCCAGGCCGTGCTGGAGCCGCTCGGCAAGTGGAAGCCGGCGGGCGAGGAGGGCCACGTCATCATGGGTGGCCTCGATGGTGACAACCGCGCCTGCAACCTCATCCGGGACGGCTACGTCGACGCGACCGGCGTGCAAGACCTGTTCCTGGAGGCGGAGTCGCTCCTCGCCGCGCTCGGCAAGGCGATCACCGACGGTCAGACGCAGCCCGACGAGCAGCTCGTCGACGCGGGCTTCGCGCTGACCCAGGCGAACTTTGCCGACCGGGAGCAGGACATGTGGGGCTGCGTCATCACCCCGCCCGGCAGCTGACCTGACCGACCGGCCGCTCTGCGAGCAGCCCTCGCAGAGCGGCCCTGACCCCGGAAGGAGCCACTTTGTCCATCGCCCAGGCCCGCCGGCGCGTGATCGAACGACCGCCCGACAGTCAACGCGTCGACGCGTTCCGCCGGTTCTTCGCCGGGGAGGGGTTCGTCGCCGCGCTCATCGTGGTCTACGTCGTCGTGGTCTCCCAGTTCGCGGACGGGATGCTTACCTCTCGCAACCTGCTCAACGTTCTGAGCAATCTTTGGCCGCTCGCCATCATCGTCATCGGACAGGCGTTCGTCCTGATCCTGGGCGGCATCGACCTGGCCCAGACCGCGGTTGCCAACATCACCAACACGTTCGGGGCGCTGCTGCTCGCCCAGTCCCTTTCCCCCGCGCTGTTCGGCGACACCGTCTTCTGGGGCTCGTTGGTCGGCGAGAGCGGTGGCGTCCTGCGCGACGGCGGCGTCGCCCCGGCGGTCGTCATCGTGCTGGTGCTGGGTCTCGGCCTTGGCGCGCTCAATGGCCTGGCGGTCGCGCGTCTTCACATGCCGCCCTTCATGGTGACGCTGGGCGCCATGCTGCTGCTTGGTGCCGTCGCCGTGTGGATGACCCGCAGCGAGAACGTCGCGTCCCTCCCCGAGGCATATCTCGCCATCGGGAACAAGGGCCTCGGTGGGCCGTTCACGTACGCCATGGTGATCGCGGTCGTAGTCGGGCTGGCCTCGCACTATCTGCTCGCCCGCACTCCCTTCGGGGCGTGGCTCTACGCGGCCGGCACCAACCGGCAGACCTCGATCGTCTCCGGCGTGCCGCACGACCGCACCGTAGTCATCGCATATGCCCTGAGCGGCCTGCTCGCGACTGTCGGCGGCATCCTCTACTCGACGCGGCTCCAGGCCGGCCGCCCCACGCTCGCTGACGACATGCTCCTCGACATCATCGGGGCCGCCGTGATCGGCGGGCTGTCGCTGTTCGGCGGCAAGGGGACGATCCTGGGTGCCTTCCTCGGTGCGGTCTTCTTCGTCGTGCTCTCCAACAGCCTGAACCTCCTCAACCTGCCGTTCACCGTCGTGTTCATCGTCAAGGGCCTCGTCATCGTCGCAGCCGCCCTGCTCGACGTCGCCCGGGCACGTCTCACGGGAGCAGATCGATGACCCCACCACGCCTCGAGCTACGCTCGATCTCCCACAACTTCTTCAATGTCCCGGTCAACAAGGACATCTCCCTGTCCGTGGCTCCGGGCGAGGTGCTCGGGCTCGTCGGTGAGAACGGCGCCGGCAAGTCGACCCTGATGAACGTCGTCGGTGGGGTTATGCAACCGACGGAGGGTGAGCTCTTCGTCGACGGCGAGCCCTACGCGCCCAGCTCGCCGGCCGAGGCAGCCCGGCGCGGCATCGCGCACGTGCACCAGGAACTCAATCTCTTTGCCAACCTCTCCATCGCAGACAACATCTTCCTCACGAACTACCCGCGACGTGCCGGCATCTTCACCGATCGGCGCGCGGCCCGTGAGCGGTCGCGCCGGGCGCTGGACCTCATGGCGCTCCCGTTCTCCCCCGACACCCGGGTCGAGCGGCTCAGCCCCGGCCAGCGGCAGATGCTCGAGATCGCCAAGGCCGCAGTCGGCGAACCGGGCCTGATCATCCTCGACGAGCCGACGACGTCGCTCACCTCTCGGGAGACCGAACGCCTTTTCCAGCTCATCGCCGACCTCACGGCGAGCGGGACGTCCGTCGTTTACGTCTCGCACATCCTCGAGGACGTCAAGGCACTCTCCGACCGGGTCGCGGTGATGCGCGACGGAAACCTCGTCGACGTCCGTGCCGCGTCGGACGCCCCGATCGGCGAGATCATCACGCTCATGGTCGGGCGCAGGTTCGACCAGAGATTCCCCGACCGCGACGGCGCACCCACGTCCGAGCCGGTGCTGACGCTCGACGGCGTGTGCGCGACAGGGCTTGTCGACGACGTCTCGCTGACGGTGCACCGCGGAGAGGTCGTGGGTCTGTTCGGGCTCATGGGCGCTGGGCGCACCGAGCTAGCCCGCATCATCGCAGGGCTCGAGACGGCTGACGCCGGCACGATCACCCTCAACGGCGCCGACGTCGGGTCCACCTCACCGCGTCAACGGATCGCCGCCGGGCTCGCGCTCGTGACCGAGGACCGGCGCGGTGACGGCCTTCTCATGGACTTCCCGGTGATCACGAACGCCGCGCTGCCCTCGCTGGGCCGCTGGAGCCGTCACCCCGTCGCCCCCGTCCAGCGACGCCGGCTCCGACGCGACGTCGCCGCCATCGCGGAGGAGCTGCGGATCAAGACGAGCAGCCTCCGGGAGGCACCGGTGCGCTCACTCTCGGGTGGCAACCAGCAGAAGGTCGTCCTGGCCAAGTGGCTCCTGACGGAGCCCAGCCTGCTCATCCTCGATGAGCCGACCCGCGGCGTCGACGTCGGCGCCCAGTTCGAGGTGTACCGCACAGCCCTCGCCCTGGCCGACCGCGGCGCAGGCATCCTCGCCATCTCCTCGGAGCTTCCCGAGCTCCTCGGCATGTGCGACCGCATCGGCGTCATGCGCCAGGGCCGTCTCGTCGCGGAGTTCGCCAAGGCGGACTTCGACTCCCGGGCCATCCTCGGGGCGGCGTTTGGCGAGGCCCTCGTTCCCGGAAAGGTCGGCTGACCGTGCGATCTGTGCGGAGTCTCGCGCTCAACAACACCCCGGTGCTGCTGCTCGTCGTCGTGTTCCTCGTCTTCTCGGTCGCCGACGCAAGGTTCTTCGACGTCCACACCCTGACCAACGTCGCACGCAGCGCCGCCTATATCGGCATCCTCGCCGTCGGCATGACGCTCGTCCTCATGACCGCGGGCATCGACCTGTCGGTGGGGTCGATGATGTACCTCGTCGCCGTCGTCGTCGGCCAAGTCGCCAACAGCTACGCGCTGCCGGTCTTCCTCGTGCCCGTCCTGGCGATGGCGGTCGGTCTGACGTTCGGGGCGCTCAACGGCTTCGCCATCTCGGTTCTGCGGGTCGTGCCCTTCATCGTGACGCTAGCGATGCTCACCGCGTACCGGGGCCTCGGGCTGGAGCTGTCCGAATCGCGCGAGGTGAACTATCCCGACGTCATCGGGCAGCTGGGCGCCCAGCCGATCCTCGGCGTCCCGTTGCCCGTGTGGGTATTCGTGGTCGTCGTCGTCCTGGCCCACGTGCTCGTCACCCGCACCCCGTTCGGCCGGCAGCTCCTCGCCACCGGGGAGGACCGGCGGGCCGCGGAGCGGGCCGGCATCCCGGTCCGGCGGATCCTCTTCACGGTCTATGTGGTCGCGGGCGCGCTGGCCGGTCTCGCCGCGTTCGTCGCCATGACACAGCTACGCACCGCAGCCCCCGGGTTCGGCACCGCTGACGAGTTCGACGCTATCGCCGCGGCGGTCCTTGGCGGCACCAGCCTCTTCGGCGGCCGGGGCTCCGTGTTTCCTGGCACGGTCGTCGGCGTGCTGCTCATCCAGCTCATCCAGACCGGTCTGCAGTTCATGCAGGTCGACCTCTACATCACCCCGATGGTGCAGGCCGCCATCATCCTCCTCGCCGTGTTCGTCGACAGCGCTCGGACCGGGCGTCTCGAGCGCCTCGGCCGTAGACACATCACCTCGAGCCGGATGGAGACCGCGGCATGACTCCGCCCGACGTGCCGACCGGTCACCACGGCCTCGCACTGACCTTCTACGGCGACGACTTCACCGGCTCAACCGACGTGATGGAGGCGCTCACCCTCGCCGGCATCCCGACCGTCCTCTTCCTCGACGCCCCGACTCCCGAGCTCGTCGCCGTGCACCGAGACGCGCTTGCGGTCGGTGTCGCCGGGATCAGCCGGACGATGTCGCCAGAGGAGATGGACGCAACCCTGCCGGGCATCTTCACCCGACTCGCCGGCCTACGGGCGCCGCTGTTCCACTACAAGATCTGTTCCACGTTCGACTCCTCACCGCACATCGGCAGCATCGGCCGGGCAGCGGAGATCCTCCGGCGGATCTTCCCCGGCTACCCCATGCCACTCCTCGTCGCCGTGCCCCAGCTGGGCCGGTATACCGCGTTCGGCCATCTCTTCGCCACTGCCGGCAGGGACGTGCACCGACTCGACCGGCATCCCGTGATGAGCCGGCACCCGGTGACCCCGATGAGTGAGAGCGACCTCCTGGTCCACCTCGCCGCCCAGACCGACCTGCCGACCGCGCTCGTCGACCTTCGCGCCCTCGGTGGTCCCGACGCCGCCGTCGACGAGCGGGTCGACGCGGTCCTGGCCTCCGGCGCGCAGATCGTCCACTTCGACACGGTCGACGCCGCCACGCAGCGGCAGGTCGGCCGCACGCTGACCCGTCTCGCCGAAGGTCGACCCGACGGCCAACCGCTTGTGGTGATCGGGTCCTCCGGCGTCGAGTACGCGCTCGACCTGGCCTGGCCAGAGGGTCGGCGGGCATCTGTCGGGCAGCCGGACGAGCCCGCCGACGTCGACCAGACGCTCGCGATCGCCGGATCCCGCGCCCGTGAGACGGACGAACAGGTCGCCTTGGCGATCGAGAACGGGTTCGCCGAGGTTCGGGTCGATCCGGCAGCCGCGACCGGCCCCGACGCCGCCGCGTACGCGACCGCCGTCGTCGAGCGTGCGGCGGCCGCGTGGCGCCGAGGCGGCCACGTCCTGGTCCGGACGCCGCCGAAGTCCGGGACGTCCGATGTCGACGGCAACCTGCTCGGCGCCGCACTGGGGCGAATCGCCAGCGAGCTCGGCCTCCTGGTCGACGTGCGACGGCTCGTCGTCGCCGGCGGGGACACCTCGGGCTTCGTCGCTCGCGCGCTGGGTATCGAGACGCTTCGTCTCGTCCGGCAGCTTGCCCCCGGCGCCCCGCTGTGCCGGGCGACGAGCCGGAACGGCCGGTTCGACGGGCTCGAGATCTGCCTCAAGGGCGGGAAGAACGGCACGCCCGACTACTTCGTCCGGATCGCCGCCCTCGCGTCCTCGCGTCTGCTCAACCTCTAAGAAAGGGAACTGACATGACCACGATCGCTCTCATCGGCGCCGGGGGAAAGATGGGCACTCGGCTCGGGGACAACCTCGCCAAGACCGACCACGAGGTCCTCCACGTCGAACCGGGTGAGGCGGGCCGGGCACGGCTCGCCGAGCGGGGCGCCACCGCCGTCCCCGCCGACGAGGCCGTGCCCCGTGCCGACGTCGTCGTCCTCGCGGTGCCGGACAACGCCATCGGGCAGGTCTCCGCCGACCTCATACCGCGGATGAAGGCCGGCGCCACCCTCATCGTGCTCGACGCCGCCGCGCCGTATGCGGGGCAGGTAGCAACACGCGAGGACATCAGCTTCGTCGCGACCCACCCGTGCCACCCGTCGGTGTTCAACCGCGCGGAGACGACGCCGGAGGCGCAGACGGACTACTTCGGCGGCGTTGCGGGACGGCAGGACGTGGTCATCGCGCTGATCTCTGGCACCGACGCCGACTACGAGCGCGCCGAGCAGGTCATCCGCGCGTTCTTCGCCCCGGTCGTCAACGCGCACCGGATCACGGTCGAACACATGGCGCTCCTCGAGCCGGTGCTGGCCGAGACCACGGCCGCCACCTGCATCACGATCATCCGCGAGGCGATGGACGAGGCGGTGCGCCGCGGCGTCCCGGCGGACGCCGCGCGCGCGTTCATCCTCGGTCACATCGGCATCGAGCTCGCCATCATCTTCGGCGAGATCGACTCGCCGTTCTCGGATGGTGCACTCAAGGCCATCGCCGGGGCGCGCAGCATCCTGTTCAAGGACGACTGGAAGCGGGTCTTCGACTCCGACGTCATCGACGCGAGCATCGCCGAGATCGTCGGTGCGCAGTCGCTGACGCACTGAGGGATCAGCTGTGACAGAGCGAGGCGGCCCGCTGAACCTTGTCGCCGGAGCATGGACGGCGACGTTGAACCCGGACGGGGTGCTGGCGGACATCAGGTTCGGCGGCCATCTCGTGCTCAAGGCACTCATGGTCGTCGTCCGTGACGAGGCGTGGGGAACGGTGCCCGGCACGGTGACGGTCGCGCCGCACCACACTGATGACGGCTTCGACGTGCGGCTCGCGGGCGAGCACGTCTACGGGCCGGTGGACTTCGTCTGGGACGGGCACGTGGTCGGCGGGCCGGAGGGCCTGGAGTACCGCTTCGACGGGCGGGCGCGAACCGCGTTCGACTCGAACCGCATCGGTTTCGTCGCGCTGCACCCCCTCGAGCCTGCCGGGCGGCCGGTCGGCGTCTTGCGGGTCGACGACGCCTGGGTCCAGGGCCAAGAGGGTGACGTCGTCGTGACCGAGAGCCGGTTCCCGGCCGACGTCGTCCCACATCAGCCCTTCGTGGGTGTCGCCGGGTTCGTCGAGCACACCCCGCACGGGGACG
This sequence comes from Georgenia yuyongxinii, assembly GCF_006352065.1. Lineage (NCBI taxonomy): Bacteria > Bacillati > Actinomycetota > Actinomycetes > Allobogoriellales > Allobogoriellaceae > Georgenia > Georgenia yuyongxinii. The sequence continues at coordinate 778,437 of NZ_CP040915.1, forward strand.
TCACCATCCGATTCCGGGGTGACACCTTCGAGACCGAGGACCAGCGCAACTGGTCCGACGCGTCGTTCAAGACCTACTCCCGGCCCTTGGCACAGCCCTGTCCGGTGCACTGGCAGGCGGGCGACGAGACCGCCCAGGCGGTCCGGCTCACCGCCGCGGCTCCGGGTGCCTTCTCACCATGGCCCGCCAGCTCGGCTTCGACACAGCCGTACCCAGCCACGGCGACCGTCGTCGTTGACGACGTACCCGCCAGGCTGCCCCACGTGGGGGTGACCGTCGGACCGGAGGACAACCCCGCGCTCCTGGGGGCCGAGATCGCCGCCTTGAGACCGCATCACCTCCGGGTCGACGTTCATGCCGGCCCCGGCGCCCTTCGCGGTGGTGAGGTCCTCACGGCCGCGGGGCGCGCGGGCATCCCGTTGCAGGTCGCGGTCCACGTCGATACCGACCCGGCCCGCGCGCTCGGCGACCTTCGACAACGCCTGGCCGGGGTCGACGTCGCGAGCGTGGCAGTCTTCGACGCCACCGCGCCGTCCACCACCACCCGCGCGATTGACGCCGTTCGCGGTGTCCTCGGCACGGCGCTCGGCGCCGTCTTAATTCTCGTGGGCACGGACGACAACTTCGCCGAGCTCAACCGGAACCGCCTGTCCCTGGACGACTTCGAGGCGTCGGCAGCCGTCTTCAGCCTCAACCCGGGAGTGCACGACATCCGTTCCGCGGCGGTCCTCGAGACAGTCGAGGCGGTGCCCGTCATGCTCGCCACCGCGCGCTCCTTCGTCGGTGGACCGGTCGCTGTCGGGCCGGTGAGCCTACGGCCGCGCCGGAACATCTACCGGGCGGGTGTGGCGATCGACCGGACCGGCCGTGACGACGGCTCGGTGGACGAGCGTCAGCACGCTGCGTTTGCGGCCACTTGGCTGATCGCCACGCTCGCCTCTCTCATCGCCGCCGGTGCACAGGAGGTCACCGTCTTCGAGCTGAGCGGACCGCGCGGACTCGTGGACCGGCCCGGCGGTCGTCGCAGCCCCGCGTTCGAGGTGGTCCGCGCGGTGACCGCCGGCACCGGCGCCCTGACCTGCAAGACCGACGACACTCGCCTGGCTGTGGTGGCGCTCACCTCCCGGCGTGACGGGGACGGGCGTTCCACCACGACGGCGCCGCCGACCACGACCGTTCTGCTGGCCAACCGCTCGACCGACACCGTCGATGTCCGGATCGAGCCAGCCGGCGTCAGCGTCATCCTGCTGCCGCACGGTTACGCCGTCGCCGATCTGCCAGGCGCGCCATCCGCACATCTCGAGGAGCTCCCGTGACCGACCGCATCCGCGCCCGCTACCTCATCGAGACGCCCGCCTCGCCGGCACGCGCCGCAGCGGCCATGGCGGGCGAACAGTCGACCGGCACGTTCATCGCCGTCCCCGGCGAAACACCGGAGATCCATCGCCGGCATGCGGCCCGGGTCGAGGACGTCGTCGAGCTGGACGAGCACGACGAGCCCGCCCTGCCGGGTAGCCGCGGTGGCTCCCCATTTCACCGCGCCGAGGTCGAGCTGTCCTGGCCGCTGGAGAACGTCGGGACTTCCCTGCCCAACCTGCTCGCCACCGTGGCCGGGAACCTGTTCGAGCTTCAGCAGCTCTCCGGCATCCGCCTGGAGGCCCTGGGTCTGCCGGCAGAGCTCAGCCGGGCCCACCCGGGTCCGCAGTTCGCCATCGACGGCACCCGCCGGATCGCGGACGTGTGGGAGCGGCCGATCATCGGCACGATCATCAAGCCCAGTGTGGGGCTCACACCGGAGGAGACCGGTGTGCTCGCCGGTGCACTCTCCCGCGCGGGGCTCGACTTCATCAAGGATGACGAGCTCATGGCGAACTCGCCGCACTCGCCGCTCGAGCCCAGGCTGGCCGCCGTGCTCGCCGCGCTCGACGACGCAGCGTCGGAGACGGGTCGCATGCCTCTCTACGCGGTCAACGTCACCGGCGAGATCGACGAGATGCTCGCCAACGTCGACAGGGTCGCCGAGATGGGCGGCAACTGCGTCATGGTCAGCGTCAACGCGGTCGGGATCGCGGGGCTGCGGGCGGTCCGTCAGCACAGCGCCCTGCCGATCCACGCGCACCGCAATGGCTGGGGGGCCCTGACGCGGGACCCGATGCTCGGGTACTCCTACGACGTCTGGCAGCAGCTGTGGCGTCTCGCCGGGGCCGACCACCTCCACGTCAACGGTTTGCGGAACAAGTTCTGGGAGCCTGACGACTCCGTCCTTGCTTCTGCCAGGGCCGTGCTCGCTCCGATCAACGGCGGGCCGCCCGTGATGCCGGTCTTCTCCTCCGCGCAGAGCGCCGAGCAGGTCGCTGACACCTATCAGGCCTTGGGGTCCACCGACCTCATGTACATCTGCGGCGGCGGGATCCTGGCCCACCCCGACGGCGTGGCCGCTGGCGTCGCGAGCATTCGCCAGGCGTGGGATGCCGCTCTCGGTGGGGTCGACCTGGACGAGCACGCCAGCACCCACCCCGAGCTGGCGACGGCACTCGCCACGTTCCGGAACCGGCATGAACTTTCCTGATGGCAAGGACGCGCCTGCCGTCCTCCTGGGCCATCCCGCGACATCTACCGAGGCGATACCGTCACCATGTACCGGAGGTCTCTCTATGCCATCCACGCACGAGAAGCGTGTGCTCGTCACGGGTGCTAGCGGGTTCATCGCCTCGTGGACCCAGCGCCTGTTGGTCGAACAGGGCCACGACGTCATCGGCACCAGCCGGTACGAGCATCGCCCGGAGTCGCGCTTTGTTCTCGGCCAGTTCGACCCGCCGCTCATCCAGGCCGACAGCCACCACGCGACCGTCCTCCGGAAGGTGGTGAGAACTCACAAGCCGGACGTGGTGATCCACCTCGACGCCTACGTCAACCCGGTCGCGCTCAGGCAAGATCCCCGGCGTGCTATCCGGCAGAACTTCCTGCAGACCGTCGATGTGCTCGACGCCTGCCGCGACTACGGCGTCGCTCGTGTCGTCTTCGCCTCGTCGGTGGCGGTGCTACCGGCAATCCGCTACCAGCCGATCGACGCCGCGCACCCTCTCGTGACGCACACCGAGGGCCCCTCCGGTGGCTTTTACGGGGCCGCGAAGGCGGCGTCGGAGGTATTTGGTCTCACCTACGCCGATTCCTTCGGTCTGGACTTCCGGGTGGTCCGCGCGAGCGCCGTCTTCGGCTTCGGCATGCAATGGCCGATCGGCATCAAACCGCTCGTCGAAGGCGTCGTGCGCGGCGAAGAGGTCACCGTTGCCGTCCACGCGCCACCCCGGGACTACACACCCGTCCAGGATGCCGCGGCGATCTTCGCTGCTGTCGCCGTCGAGGACGACGTTGCCGACCGCGTGTTCTACGCAGCGACGGGCCGGCCCCTGACCGACGGGCATACGTTGCTCGATGCCATGTGGGCGGCGTTTCCGCAAGCGCGCCTACGTGTGAGTGACGAGCCGCTCGATCCCACCGGGATCGAGAGTCGGTACCGCGGGGTCATCGACATCGAGCCCGTGCGGGAGCAGCTCCGGGTGCGGCCAACCTTCTCGAGCCTCGAGGACGCGCTGGTGGCGTACGCGGACCACTACCGCTCGTTCACCTCCGCCCGGAGCGGACCGGCGGAGCGGAAGCTGACTGAGGGGGCCAGGTTCGGGAACTCCAGGTCGTTCAGCCACCTGCTGAACGAGCCACAGATGTGAAGAGATTGACGAGGCCACCATGCGCGTAGCACTGTTCGCGACCTGCCTGAACGATGCGATGTTCCCGCAGGCCGCGGCGGCGACCGTGCGGCTGCTTGAGCGGCTCGGCCACGAGGTTGCCTTCCCAACCGGCCAAGCCTGCTGCGGGCAGATGCATGTCAACACCGGCTACTACGCCCAGGCGCTGCCAGTGATCCGCAACCACGTCGAGACGTTCGCCCCGGTGCTGGACGGCGAGTGGGACGCCATCGTGGCGCCGTCCGGCTCCTGTGTGGGCTCGGCGCGCCACCAGCAGGCCATGGTCGCCGAGCGGGAGGGCGACCGAGTACTGGCCCGGGCCGCGTCGCTGGTGGCGGAGCGGACCTACGAGCTCTCCGAGCTGGTCGTCGATGTTCTCGGCGTCACCGACGTCGGTGCCTGGTTCCCCCACCGGGTCACCTACCACCCCACCTGCCACTCCCTGCGACTACTCAAGGTGGGCGACCGGCCGCTGCGCCTGCTGCGCGCCGTCGCCGGCATCGACCTCGCCGAGCTTCCCGAGGCGGCGTCGTGCTGTGGCTTCGGCGGCACGTTCTCGCTCAAGAACGCCGAGACGTCCACCGCGATGGTCTTCGAGAAGGTCCGCAACGTCGTCGCCACCGGCGCGGAAGTGCTGACTGCGGGCGACTACTCGTGCCTCATGAATATCGCCGGCGCCCTCTCCCGAGCGCGCACGGGCGTGCACGTCGCCCACCTGGCCGAGATCCTCGCCGCCACCCGCGAGGAGCCATGGACTCCGACCGTGCTGCCGGCAGACCGGGCCCGGCAGGGCCCGTCCGGTCACGAGGGCCCACCCGAATGCACGGCGGGAACGACGGCGGCGGTCGGCGACCCCGCGCCGGAGAACCGCCCGGAGGGATCCCAATGAGCGCCACCTTCCTGGGTATGCCGGCGGTGCGGCCGCTTCCGTCCCAGCACCCGGAGAACCCGCTGCGGTGGGGGGCGACGTTCCCCGACGCCGCCCGCGAGACGCTGGGAAACCCGCAGATGCGGGCCAACCTCGGCCACGCCACCCGGACTATCCGGGAGAAGCGGCTGCGAGTGACGGCGGAGCTGCCCGACTGGGAGGCGCTGCGCGACGCCGGCGCGGCCATCAAGGCCGAGGCGATGGCGCGCCTGCCCGAGCTGCTGGTCGAGCTCGAGGAGCAGGTGACCGCGCGGGGCGGGGTGGTGCACTGGGCCCGCGACGCCGCCGAGGCGAACCGGGTCGTCACCGACCTGGTGAGGACGACCGGCGAGACGGAGGTGGTCAAGGTCAAGTCGATGGCCACGCAGGAGATCGGCCTGAACGAGCACCTTGCAGCGCACGGGATCACGGCCACCGAGACCGACCTCGCCGAGCTGATCGTCCAGCTCGCCGGGGACATGCCGTCCCACATCCTCGTCCCGGCAATCCACCGCAACCGCGCGGAGATCCGGCAGATCTTCGCCGAGCACATGGACGACGCGCCGTCGGACCTGACGGACGACCCGCGAGCGTTGGCGATGGCCGCGCGGGCGCACCTGCGGGCAAAGTTCCTCACCGCCAAGGTCGCGGTCTCCGGGGCCAACCTCGCGGTGGCCGAGACCGGCACCGTGGCGGTGTTCGAGTCGGAGGGCAACGGGCGGATGTGCCTCACCCTTCCCGACACCCTCATCACCGTCATGGGCATCGAGAAGGTGCTGCCCCGGTTCCAGGACATCGAGGTCTTCGCCCAGCTGCTGCCGCGCTCGTCCACCGGGGAGCGGATGAACCCGTACACGACCATGTGGTCGGGGATCACCCCCGGGGACGGGCCGCAGCAATTCCACCTGGTGCTCCTGGACAACGGCCGCACCAAGGCGCTCGCCGACGACGTCGGCCGGCAGGCCCTCCACTGCATCCGCTGTTCGGCCTGCCTGAACGTCTGCCCGGTCTACGAGCACGCCGGCGGGCACGCCTACGGGTCGGTCTACCCCGGTCCCATCGGGGCGATCCTCACCCCGCTGCTGCGCGGGACCGGCACCGCACCCGGGCCGCTGGATCTCCATGACCCGACGGCGTCGCTGCCGTTCGCGTCCTCGCTGTGCGGGGCGTGCTTCGAGGCTTGCCCGGTCAAGATCGACATCCCGACCGTGCTCGTCCACCTGCGCAACCGGGTCAACGAGGCTCAGCAGCGGCGGGCGCTGCCCACCGGCTGGCAGGCCGCGATGGGCGCCACCTCGGCCCTGATGGCCTCCGGACGCCGCTTCGGTCCGGCGGCCGCCACCGCCCGGGCCGGTCGGCTGCTCGCCGGGGACGGGCGGATCGGGCACCTGCCCTTCCCGGGCTCGCTGTGGACCGACAGCCGCGACCTGCCCGCCCCGCCGCACGAGACGTTCCGGTCCTGGTGGGCCTCGCACGAGAAGGCCCGCAAGCCCAGAGGGGACGGCGGCGGGGAGAACGGGGGACGTGGCGCGGGGGAGTCATGAGCGACGCCCGCGAGGCCGTCCTGGCCCGCATCCGCGACGCCCTCGGCCGCACGCCGGCCGCCCCGCTGTCGCCCGTGCCGCGCGCGTACCGCTCAAGGTCGGACCTCGCCCCCGGCTCTGTGGAGGCGGTGGACGGGCTCGTTGACCGGCTCGAGGACTACCGCGCCCGGGTGCGCCGGTGCACGGAGGCCGACCTCGCGCCCACCCTCGCCGCCCTGCTCGCCGACGCCGGGTCCGTCGTCGTCCCACCTGCCCTGCCCGCGGCCTGGCTCGCCGGGCTCCCGGGCGGCGCCACGGTGCGCACCGACAGCCCGGACGCCCCGCTGACCAACACCGAGCTCGACGGCGTCGGCGCCGTGCTCACCGGAGCTCGGGTGGCGATCGCCGAGACCGGCACGATCGTCCTCGACGGCGAGCCGGACCAGGGGCGCCGCGTCCTCACGCTGGTGCCGGACCGGCACGTGTGCGTTGTCGCGGCCCAGCAGGTTGTGGCCACCGTGCCCGAGGCGATCGCAATCCTTGGCGCCCACCCCGCCCGACCGCTGACCTGGATCGCGGGCCCCTCTGCCACCAGCGACATCGAGCTACAGCGCGTCGAGGGGGTCCACGGCCCGCGCACCCTTGACGTCGTTATCGTTGGGCTCGAAGGAAGCCGTTGACGACTCCACTGAACAAGTTGCCGGCTGTTCCGGTCCAGAGCGGGAACGCACGTGACCACGGCGGTGGATGACGTGCTCGGCCACGGCGACGTTGATGATCCACGCCGCTACCGTGATCGCCGCCTGGAACGTGGTATTTGGCGGTCTGGCAAGAATCTCGGGTCCGATGATGATGAGAGCCTCGGTGCCGGCGGCTGCGCCAATTGCGTAGGCACGGGTCATCCACGCACTGTGTCGGACGAGGTCGCGACGCCGGACGACGTAGAAGACACCGAGGGCGATGCTCAGCACCATTGATGAGCCGATGATCAGCCGCGGAACAAGCATGATGACACCGCTATGTGCCGGGTGGTTGTAGAGGACCGCCATCCATAGGCCGGAAAGCGCGGCGACCAGCCCGGCGGGCACGAGAACGCGTCCAGCGACCCGGTGCCAGCCCCGGCCACGCAGCGAGGGGACGAACTGGAACGCGCCGAGCAGCGAGTACACGGTGACACTGAGGATGTGAAAGGACAGCGGGAGAGGGGAATCGAAGAACCGCTCGTTCTGCGGTGTGACCTCCGCACCGCCCGCCAGCTCGGTGAGACGCACAGCCCCGCCCAGTATCGGGATGAGGCTGAGCAGTACCAGCCCGGTGGGCACACGCCAGAGCGCAGGTTCGTGCCTCGTTCGACGGCGGGTCGCCTCGGTCGTCATTGGCTGCACGACTGATCCGGGCCGGCGTGGGGAGCGATGGCCATCATCGCCATGTAGCGCCCGCCGCCGTGACGTACCGCCGCCACGTGTATGCCCAGGGGATGACGGCGATGATGACGACGACGAAGGAGCAGTTGAAGAGCACCTCACCGGCCGCGGCGTCCAGGCCGTCGGAGAAGGCGAGGGGGAGGGCGACCGCAGCGAGCCAGATGAGCTTCCATGCCACCTCGAACAGCAGGATCGGCAGCATCGTGACGGGGTACCGAAGGCCGAGCAGCGCCAGGAGCGACATCCCCGTCAGGAGGCAGGCCACGACTCCCTCCATCAGAGGGAGAGAATGGACCCCCTGGACGAACAGCGGCCACTTCACGACAGCCAGCCCCACCCCCATGAACGCGTAGCCGAGGCGCATCACGTTCAGACGGCGAGTGGACAGCCCGCCGTCGCCGGCGCGCTGGGCGGCGGGGAGAGCTGTGTCGCCGGCATTGCCGGCGATCCGGGTAGTGAGCATGACGTTCTCCTCCGGTAGATGACACCGCTGGCCGGATGACCCCGGGGCGGCCGCTGCGTCTGCTGGCTGTTCGTCCACCGGCTTCGGCGTGAAGCGGGAGATCCGAACGCCCGCCCCTTCCGATCTGCTGACCGGTGGGGGCGTTCACGAACGTAGGCGCGCCGGGCGCGGGTGGGATCAGTGGAACGACGGAGCCGGCACTGAACCGGGCACGTCTCAGCTGCTGTGGGCCGCCGCCCAGGCCGCTATCTGGGCCCGCTTGCTGAAGCCGAGCTTGTTCAGCGAGTTCCGCACGTGGCTCTCCACCGTGCGTTCGGAGAGGAAGAGCCGGGCGCCGATCTCCTTGTTGGTGCACCCTTCCGCGACGAGGCGAGCCACCTCCAGCTCACGTCGGCCCAGGGGCGCCGCACCGGTGGCAGCCGACGGGGCGGGCGGGTGAGCCTGCTCTCGTAGGGCGAGCTGGACCGCCGCGGCGCGCCCGAGCGAGCGCCCAACGGTCGTTTCCGCAGCGAACCGAGCCGGCCCGAGCGCCGCTGACGCCGTCGCCATGGCCGGCGTCAGGGCGCGACGGATCCCGGCGTTCAGGGTGGCCCCGGCTTCCTCGCGCAACGTCTCCATGGCGCCGAAGAGCCGGGCGGCCAGCTGCGGCTCGCGGCGCCGTGCGGCGCAGCATCCCAGGCCGCCCAGGAGGTAGCACTGGGCCACCCGGTCGTCGAGGTCCCGGGCGATGGCGAGTGCCTCCAGGAAGTGGTGCTCGGCGTCGGGGGTCCGGCCGAGCTGCAGGGCGCCGATGCCGAGGTTCATCAGCATCATCACCAGGCTGTACTGGTCGCCGAGCTCGCGACTCAGGGCGGCCCCTGGCCTGGCCGAGGCCATGACCGTCGACGGGTCACCGTCGAGGACGCCGTTCAGGGCGGACGCTTGATGCACCATCAGGGTGGCGCCCACCTCGTCGATCCCTGCGGCAATGGCCCTGGCTTCGTCGAGCTGACGGCGGGCAGCGCCCGGGTCTGCCGACATGGTCGAGGCGATGGAGGCCATCGCCAGCAGCCGCGCGAGGAGAGCGGGCGGCCCTTCCCCGCGGGCCGTCGCGATTCCCTCGGACAGGCTGCGGGTGGCCACCGCCGGGTCGTTCTGCAGCACGGCCAGGAAGCCGCGGGCGAAGTGCGCCACCGGGGGGATCTCACCGTCCCTGCCGTCGAGGAGACGGTCGAGACGCCGCGCACCTTCGCTGGTCGCCCGCGTGATCCAGAAGTAGGTCAGGCTGACGGTCAGGTGCACGGCGGCCGGGTCGCCGGCAAGCGTGAGCCGGTCGAGAACGGCGCGGACGTTCTCGGCCTCGAGCTCCATCCAGGACAGCCATGGCAGGAGCCGGCGGCGGCCTTCGGTGGCGAGCTGGCCGCACCTGCGGGAGAAGTGGTCGGCGAGCCGGTTCTGCATGAGGTCCCTCTCGCCGGCGTCGACCAGGCGGAGGTGGCTGAACTCGCGCATGGACTCGTGGAGGCGGTAGCAGGGGCTGGGCGCGGCGAGGTCGCGGACGACGAGCGACTTGTCCACGAGCGAGGACAGCAGGTCGGTGGCCGCAGACGCGGAGTCGGGGTCGAGGCAGACCGCCTCGACGTCGTCGATCTGGAACCGTCCGGCGAAGGCGCTGAGCCGCCGCAGCAGCCGGGCTTCCTGCTCGTCGAGCAGCGCGTAGCTCCACTCGATCGCCGCCTGGAGCGTCTGGTGCCTCGGGAGGGCTGCGGGGGAGCCGCCGGTGAGCAGCGAGAACCGGTACCCGAGCCGCCCACAGATCTGATCGGGTGTCAGGGCCCGGGTCCTGACCGCTGCCAGCTCGATGGCCAGGGGAATCCCGTCCAGCCGGCGGCAGAGCTCGACGACCGACGGCAGGTTGTCATCCGTGAGCGCGAAGTCGCCCGAGGCCGCGGCGGCACGTTCCTCGAAGAGCTGGACGGCTTCGTTCAGACGGACTAGTCCGAGGTTCGCGGTCTCGAGGGACGGCAGGTCCAGGGGCGGCAGCGCAACGACATGCTCCTCGACCAGACCCAACGGCTCTCGGCTGGTGGCCACGATGCGCACCTCGGGCCCGGCCTTGAGCACCTTGCTGGCCAGCTGCGCAGCTGGCTCGGTCAGGTGCTCGCAGTTGTCGAGCACGAGCAAGAGCCGCTTGCCCTTGACATGCGCGCACAAGGTCGCGAGCGGGTCACCGGTGCCATGCTCGCGCAGGTCCAGGGCGGCAAGTGCCGCGCTGGCGACAGACGTGCGGTCACGGACCTCAGCGAGCTCAACGAACCAGACCCCGTCCGGAAAGTTCCGGCTCAGCTGCCCGGCGAGCCGAACGGCCAAGCGAGTCTTGCCCACGCCCCCTGGACCCACCAGAGAGACCAGGCGAGCAGCCTGAAACTTCTTCTTGGCCTCACCCAGCTCCCGTCGGCGCCCGACAAAACTGCTGGTCTCCGCCGGTAGGTTTCCCACCGGCTCGCTCGGCGTCGCCATTCGCCGACAGTATCGCCGGCACCCGAACGGTGCGGGGATCCCCGCACATTCAGTGGTCACTGAGTTATTTGCCGCACCCGCTGCGCAGCCACGGCACATACCGTCCGTAGGATGAATGACGAAGTGATCAGCTCTCGAGTCGAAATCCATCTCACACGAAAGCCACCGGCCGTGCGTGTGGCGCGGGCCGCCGGGGTGAGTGAAGTCAACGTCTGGGGGACGGTCCTCACGTGCCTGGTCTGCGGCAGCTTCCAGCCGCTACTGGAATCGCTGCAGGGATACGAGGTGGTCTGCCTGTGGTCCTCACCCGCAGATTCCTCTCGCAGCCCGAGCATCGGCGAAGACAGGCGCCCGGCCCCGCTCGAATAGGAGCACAAACCGCGTCAGGGGTGCGCGGGTGTCCTAGCCGGCCGGCTGATGCAAGTGGGGCCGGCCTGCGGACCGCTCGTCCGCCCATGACTCGGTGGCCAAGCTCGTCGCCCGGTTGCGCACCACCGGAGCATCAACGTCGAGCAGCCGGTGCTCGTGGTCCGGTAGCCGCGGACATGTGCTGCAAACGGCACCGGTTTCGACAGGATCGGGCCACTTCCCTCAACCGGGGCATCCGTGGCCAGCCGGGAGTGGCAATCAGTCCAACGGGGCAAGCGCTCCACCGCGGAGCACCTCCCCAGACCCTCTTTCGACGCCACCCTCCCGAACCAACCGGGGATGACCATGCAACCCTGGAACCCCGACGACGTGGTGGCCCCACGCCGCCGATGTCCGATCCCCGGTCCGAACGTGCCGTGCGCCGGCACGGCCGCCGCGCGGACCGGCGATGGGGCACCGCATGGAGCCCGGAGCAGATCTCCAACCGGCTCAAAGTCGACTTCCCCGCCGATGAATCGAGCGGATCTCGCACGAGGCGATCTACCAGGCCCTGTACCGCCAGGGCCGCGGCGGGCTGCGTCGGGAGCTGACGGCGTGCCTGCGCACCGGGCGAGCGCTCCGGACGAGCGCTCCGGGTACCGCAGGCGCGCACCCGTCGTCGCGGAAAGCACTTCGTCACCGAGGAAGTGATGATCAGTCAGCGGCCTGCCGAGGTCACCGACCGGGCCGTCCCTGGGCACTGGGAGGGTGCCTGATGATCGGGCTGAACGCCTCGGCCATCGGCACGCTCGCGGAGCGCAGCACGCGGTTCACGATGCTGCTGCACCTGCCACGAATGGCAGAGTTCGCCTTCACGGACCGGGTCAAGAACGAGCTACCGCTGGCCGGCCACGGCGCCGAGGCCGTCCGCTACGCCATCGTCGAGCAGCTCGGCGCGCTGCCCGAACAGTTGCGCCGGTCGCTGACCTGGGACCAAGGAGCGGAGAGATAGCTCAACACGCCCTTCTGCGCATCGACCTCGACCTGGCCGTCTACTTCTGCGATCCCCACTCACCCTGGCAGCGCGGAACGAACGAGAACACCAACGGCCTGCTGCGCGAGTACTTCCCCAATGTCACCGACCTCACCAGACACACACCCGGCGACCTGCAGGCCATCGCAGCGGCCCTCAACTCCCGACCCCGCAAGATCCTCCAGAGGAGAACACCCGCCGAAATCATGGACGAGCACCTACGATCAGGCGGTCAAGCCGGTGTTGCATCGACCCGTTGAACCTCAGCAGCGAGCCGGCATCGGAGTGGTGGATCAGCCCGGCGTTGATGGGGTGGCCGTCGCGGTCGCGGCGCCAGGTGGCCGTCGTCACGGCCGTGAGGACCAGGTCGGTGTGCTTGGTCGTCATTGCGTGCCAACCCACGATCGCCTGGGAGAAGAGATCCACGGCGAAGGTGACGTAGACAAACCCCGCCCAGGTGCGCACGTAGGTGAAGTCGGCCACCCAGGCCAGGTTCGGGGCCGGGGCGGTGAAGTCCCGGTTGAGCTTGTCCCCGGCCCGCTTCTGTCCTTGCCGGCACCGTGGTGCGGACCTTGCCGGACCGGATGACCCCGTGCTTGCCGTGCTCACGCATCAGCCGCTCGACGGTGCACCGGGTCACCGCGACGCCCTTGGCGCACAGGGCGTGCCAGGTTTGCGGTACCCGTACAGGCTCTCCGCCGTGGCCTTGCCGGCCACATCGAGACGCAGCGAGCGGATCTCGTTGAGGACCACCGCGTCGGTCACTGTGCGCTTCGCCGGCTTCGCCGGCTTGCGGGAGCGGTGGGCGTAGTGGGTGCTCGGGGCGATCTTGCACCCGTGCTCGGTCAGCACGGTGCAGACCGGCTCGACCCCGAACCGGTCCTTGTTCTCGTCGATGAACCGGCAGACCAGCGGCGTGGCGGGTCGGGCTCCCGCGCGAAGAAAGACGCTGCTGCCTTCAAGATCTCATTCGCTCGCCGCAGTTCCTTGACCTCGCGCTCGAGCTCCTTCACGCGCGCGTATTCCTCACTGGTCACGCCCGGCCGCTTGCCGGTATCAACCTCACTCTTTCGCACCCACAGGCGCAGGCTCTCGGCGCCGATGTCGAGTTTGGCTGCCACCGCTTTGATCGCGGCGTACTGCGAGGCGTAGTCGCTCTGGTGATCCAGCACCATCCGGACCGCGCGGTCTTTCAAATCGTCGGGGCAACGCTTCGTTGACACGGTAGGGATCCTCCAATGAAGGAGCCCTCCACGAAACCCGGGGCGGTTCACCGGGCGCGGAATCGCTCTACAGGGCGGCGAGGCCGTCCAGCATCGTCCACACCGCTCCCAGCGCGGCCACCGTGTTGATCGCCATCCCGATGGTCCTGGCCGACAGTCGCCGGGTCACCTCATCACCGAGCGCCACACCCAGCACAATGGCAAGCACCATCGCCAGCCAGCCCCAGCCCAGGTCCGGCCACGCCCCCGGGTTGGCCCCCACCCGGGCGAACACCGTGACGATGGACGCACCGATGAAGAACGGCTGCAAGGTGGCGGCGAAACTCACGTGCTCCCAGCGGGTCAGCGTGCGCAGGACCGCCATGGCAGGGCCACCGATCCCGGCCAGCGAGGCCATCATCCCGGACGCCGCGCCGGCCACCGCTGTGATCCCCGGCCCGCGCTCGATATGGCGCCCCCGCGCTACCAGTGCTGATGCCAGCATCGCCCCGAGCAAGAGCACACCGATGCCGATCTGCGCCCAAGCCGTCGGCAGCTGCTCCGCGAGCAGGGTGCCGAGGGCGACGCCCACCAACGCGGGCGGCAGCATGATCCACAGCATCCGCCACTCCACGAATTGGCGGGTTTGCACGAACACCAGCGCACTGGCGAGGAGCCCGAGGAGGTTGCCGACCACCACACCGGACGCCGGCCCGAGGGCTACGACGATGAACGGTGCAGAGACCAACACGAGCCCCATACCGGTGGCCCGTTGCGCCAGGCCGCCGAGGAGAACGGCGATCAGCAGGGGGACGGTCATCGCAGGTTGGTCTTCCCATTCCGCCACTTGGGCTTGAAGTGCTGCGCCCCGCAGTCGGCAGTACGCCGACATCCGTCGTTCTGACCGGGATGACGATGGGGGCCGCGGATGCGCTGGCGCTCGGACTTGTGGATGGGGTGGTCGACCAGGCGGACGTGGTATCGATGGCCATCGATCACGCTACCGCTTGGAGCCCGATCCCCGCTGCGACTTTCGCACTGCGAAGACAATGCTCCGCGCTCCCGCGCTGGAGGCCATCGACAATGCCTGTCGCACCTTCCAGTGCGAGGCGGAGTCCATGTGGCTCAACGAGGGAGCACCCCAATTCGCGTGACGATATCTCGAGAGCCTGAAGTCGGGCTGAGCCGCCGTTCCCACGTTCCTTCGAAACCCTGTCGACGAGCGAAGAACCCTTGCATTCTCTCGTAATCCGAGGCCCTGATAGCCGTCCGGCCGCAGAACGCCGGGCCATGACGTGGCCGCTGAGCCGGCGAGAGGACCGCACCGCGGTCGATGGGGCGGCGTGGCTGCGACCTCCGTCGCCGAGGCGGTCACCAGCACCGACGTCGTTACCCATGGTCCCCGATCAGTGGGCGGAAATGAGCTCGACCCGGATCTGCTGCGCGACGTCCTGGAGGACCGGCACGGCCTTCTCGCCGAACTCGTATGTCACACGGGCGATAGGGCCGGAGACTGAGACTGCGGTCCGTGTCGGGGCCCCGGGCACGGGGACGGCAAAGCACCGGACCCCCACGTCCTGCTCGCCGTCGTCCATCGCGAACCCCCTCTCTCGGATCCGCTCCATCTCGGCGATGAGTTCGTCAACATCCGTGATCGTGGCCTCCGTGGCGGGCGGCATGCCCACGCGGCCCACGATCTCTCGGATCGTCGTGTCGGGCAGCGGGGCCAGAACTGCCTTGCCGACGCCGGTGCTATGGCAGAAGACACGCCGGCCTACCTCCGTAAACATCCGCACGGAATGGGTCGATGAGGCCTGCGCGACGTAGACCGCCATGTCGCGGTCGATCATGGCAAGATTGGCCGACTCACCGAGCTCACCGACGAGCCGCTGAAGGTATGGTTTGGCGCCAGCGCCGAGCTGGCTGCCGACACTCTCACCGAGCCGGATTAGACGTGGACCGAGGGTGTATCGGCGCGAGGGCAGCTGGCGGGCGTAGCCGCGGAGAACAAGGGTTCGCATGAGCCGGTGGATGGTCGGCAGCGGCAGAGCGGAGCTGGCGGCAAGCTCGCTGAGGGCCGCGTCGCCGCCCAAGTCCGTCAGGGTCTCGAGCAGGTCGATGGCACGGTCTACGGATTGAACTCCGCCACGTCATGCGAACGCTCCTTCTCATTGACGGGTAGGCCTGACTGCCACTAGGCAGAAGTATTGTTTCACGTTTGAAATGCCAGGCGAGGGAGGAGGCTGGCGATTCGCAGACCCAGCGACACGATCGGATTGCGGGTGGAGGTGCCGGCGTTGCCGTCGCGACATCGACGTTGGTCTGTGCGGTGGCGGGGGCCGGTGGCGCGGTGATGGGAAGACGTCGCGCACTCGACGACGACGCAGCCTATCGCGGACCTAACGTGCGACAAGTATCGGCGACGAGCAGGGGAGTGGGGCCGTGCGGGGCTGAACGCCGTGGACGCTGTTCAGGTCCTGAGGTGTCGGACCCGACTCTCCTGAAGCGCCCGGGCGTAACGCTTGAAGTGGCACCGATGGTGGCAATCAGACTCCGACACGACCTCCCGGCCGTGCACGCTGGGGATGGCACGGGTGTGTCCGGCGATCCCACAGAAGCGGGCAGGGTGCGACGGCTGATGCCAGCGCAACTCGTTGGCGGTGGTCACCGGTGGCACCGCGGTGCTGGACTGAGGGCACTGGGTCGGCAGCCTCATTGCCAGTGAGGGAGGGCAAAGCGGCGCTCTTCAAGCACTTCGCGAACCCGGACGCGTGGCCGGTATACCTCGACACGAGGGATGTCGAAAAGGCCGTCTCCATCGTCATGGCGCTCGCCGGTGTACGGCGGCAGTTCGAGGACGTGACGATGTCGCCTCCGGCGTCGGGGTGGCCGGCTCGGCGATCATCCGGCTGTTCAAGGTCGAGGGTGCCTGGCCCGCCGTCGTTTCTGGCCTTCATTTCGACCGGCGTCGACACCCTGGAATGCCCGCTGTGCCGGTGGGGCGCACACGCGCCAGGGTGAGCTCTCCCATGCCACTCGAGGCGTCGCATCGCTCCCAACCCGCGAACCGGCCTGATTTGAGGTCATGTGACCGAGGCTGACGAGTGCAGGGTAGCCCCGCCGTCATGCTCGAAGAGCGCGAGCGACCGCGGCCCCGGACATCAGTGCCATTCTCGGATGGCGCTCATACCGCGGCTTCCGTCCACATCCCGTGATCTCTCTCGCGGATCGGCCAACGGTGCGATCGCTGCCGTGGGGCTGCGCGGTCCCAGCGCGAACGACCGAATACAACTTTGAGGATTGACCTACGCCACTTGGGACAGCTAGCCTTTCACAGTAAGGAAGCGGCATTCCGCATGGTGGAAGTGAGATCAACGGGGGCTCATTGCGTCGTGTAAGGGAATTCGGATCTTCCGGGACGTGGACCGGCTGGTGCTGGTCCACGGATGGGGCTGGATCTAAGTGGTCGAGAAGGCGGCGACCGTGCCGCCGTTGGCGCTTGCGCCGCTCGGCCGGGCGATCCCGCTCATGGCCGGCTCCCAACCTTGATCAACCAGCCAGCGGTGGCAGTCGGGTTGAACAAACGAGATACGAGAAGGGGTCGAGATGATGACCGCACGGGTGACGGTGAGTGGTCTGCAGGTTGCGGAGGTCCTCCACCGGTTCATCACCGAAGAGGCTCTGCCCGGGGTCGGCGTCAGCGCCGACGAATTCTGGGCCGGCCTGGAGGCCGCGGTGACCGAGCTGACGCCGCGGCTCGACGCCCTCCTGGCACGGCGCGTGGAGCTCCAGGACGCGGTGTCGGCATACCACCGGAACCACCCCGGCCAGGTGGATGCGGCCGCGTACGAGCAGTTCCTGCGGTCGATCGGCTACCTGGTCGACGAGCCGGACGACTTCCAGGTCACCACCGAAAGCGTGGACCCCGAGGTCAGCCAGCAGGCCGGCCCGCAGCTGGTGGTCCCGCTGCTCAACGCCCGGTTCGCCATCAACGCCGCCAACGCACGGTGGGGCTCGTTGTACGACGCGCTGTACGGCACCGACGTCATTCCCGAGACAGCGGGGCGCGAGCGGGGCGGCTCGTACAACGCGTTGCGCGGTCAGGAAGTCATCGCTCGTGGCCGGGCCTACCTTGACCGCCACTTCCCGCTGGCCGACGACGGCTCCCACGCCGACGTCACCGCCTACGCCGTCGACGGGGAGGGTCTCGCAGCAACCGTCGCGGGCGTCGTCGCACGCCTGGCGGATCCGGCCCAGCTGTTGGGGTACCGCGGCGACGCTGCGGCGCCGGAGGCCTTGGTGCTCACCAACCACGGTCTCCACGTGGAGATCGTGGTCGACCGGGACCACCCCATCGGCTCCACCGACGCCGCAGGCGTGAAGGACCTCCTGCTGGAAGCGGCCGTCTCGACGATCATGGACCTCGAGGACTCCGTCGCCGCCGTCGACGCCGAGGACAAGGTGCTGGGGTACCGCAACTGGCTCGGCCTGATGCGCGGCACCCTGACCGCGGACCTGACCAAGGAGGGCCGCACCTTCACCCGGCGCCTCGCGCCGGACCGCACCTGCACCACCACGACTGGGGAGCAGGTGACCCTGCCGGGCCGGTCGCTGATGTTCATCCGCCACACCGGGCACGCGATGTTCACCGACGCGGTGCTCGATGCCGCCGGCCGGGAAATCCCCGAAGGGATGCTCGACGCCTTCGTCACCGCGCTCGGCGGCCTCCACGAGCTGCGCGGGCCGCGTCAGCTGGTCAATTCCCGGGCGGGGTCGATCTACGTGGTCAAGCCCAAGATGCACGGGCCGGACGAGGTCACGCTGACGTGCGAGATCTTCGGCCGGGTGGAGCAGACCCTGGGGCTGCCCGCGGGCACGATCAAGGTCGGCATCATGGACGAGGAGCGACGGACGTCCGCCAATCTCAAGGCCTGCATCTACGCGGCCCGCGATCGGGTGGCTTTCATCAACACCGGCTTCCTCGACCGTACGGGCGATGAGATCCACACGATCAGCGCCGCCGGGCCGATGGTGCGCAAGGCCGACATGAAGGCCGAGCGCTGGATCCAGGCGTACGAGAACGCCAACGTGGACGTCGGCCTGGCCTGCGGTCTGCAGGGACGCGCACAGATCGGCAAGGGGATGTGGGCCGCCCCGGACAGCATGGCGGCCATGGTCGAGCAGAAGATCGGCCACCCACGTGCCGGTGCGACCTGCGCCTGGGTGCCGTCACCGACCGCGGCGACCCTGCACGCCATGCATTATCACGAGGTCGACGTGCTCGAGCGGCAGCGGCAGCTCACCGGGGGACGGCGCAGCACGCTCGCCGACCTGCTCACCTTGCCGCTGGGCGATCCGGCGAGCTGGTCGGCCGAGGACCGCCAGGCCGAGATCGACAACAACGTCCAGGGTGTGCTGGGGTACGTCGTCCGCTGGATCGACGCCGGTGTGGGCTGCTCGAAGGTTCCCGACCTGCAGGGGGAGCCGCTCATGGAGGACCGCGCGACCTGCCGCATCTCCTCTCAGCACCTCGCCAACTGGCTGGCACACGGGGTGGTGAGCGTCGAAGAGGTCGAGGAGAGCCTGCGGCGGATGGCCGTCGTGGTCGACGGCCAGAACGCCGCCGATCCCGGCTACATCCCCATGGCGCCCGAGTTCGACGGCGAGGCCTTCCAAGCTGCCCGGGAGCTCGCCCTGGACGGGGCTGCCCAGCCCAACGGCTACACCGAGCCGGTCCTGCACCGGCACCGACGCGCGCAGAAGGCGCACAGTGAAAGGAGTTTCGCTTGAGCATCGACCTCAAGACCGCCCGCACCCTCGTCGCCGGCGCCCTCGCGGCGGGGCAAGAGCGTGGCCTGAAGCCGCTCACCGTCGTCGTCCTGGACGCCGGCGGCCACCTGGTGGCGGCCGAACGTCAGGACGGCTCGTCCAACAAGCGCTTCGAGATCGCGCACGGCAAAGCGCACGGGGCGCTTTCGCTGGGCATGGGATCGCGGGCGCTGATGACCCGGGCCGAGCAGCAGCCCTTCTTCATCGCCGCCGCGACCTCCGCTATCGGCGGTGCGCTGGTGCCTGTCCCGGGCGGGGTGCTGGTGCGTGACGCCGCCGGCGGGCTGCGGGGCGCTGTCGGAATCTCCGGGGACACCTCCGATAACGACGAGGCGGCGGCAGTCGCCGGAATCGACGCTGTGGGGATGATCGCCCAGGTCGATTGAATCCTCCCGCCGTTTTGGGGGCCGAGCGAGAAGTCGTCTGCATGGGGGGGTGCGACCCCGTGTCGGCCCGCTGGGAAACGTTCACACCCACCGTTTGTCGAGGTCGCAAAGTCGCCGATGAGCGTTCGTGGCAGCGGGCTCCGGGGAGTGCCGGGAGTTGTAGACCTCCGGGAGAAGGTCGGGGTTTGGAATCCCTTCAGCTCCACCCGGTGGAGGCCGCTGAACCGCACGAGAGTGCAGGTCAGCGGCTTTCTGCTTTCCAGCCAGGACGCCGACATCGTGGATGGTGACCTGCAAATTCCACGCTTTGTGCCACGGAATGGTCCGCGCCGCGGGCGCGCGGAAAGGCATGGCCGTCAGGTGTGCCACGCACACCTGACGGGCGGGACCCAGCACATCGAGACCCCAGAGCCCTGCCCCACACGCCCTTGTGGATGCTCGAGGAACTGTGCGCCAAGCTGCACTTCTCCCCGCGCAGCCGTCCACGGGTGGGACGGTGAGGGCGTGGTCGGGCAGTGGAAGGGACGCCGGGTCGTGCTGACCCAGGACGCCCATGCCTTCCGCGGCCCTCGCCTCGCCGGAGGACTTCAACACCCAGCTGGCGGGGAGGCTGCAGGTCGCCAACCCGCGCCGTAAACGCGTCCTAGGGTGTGCCCCGGCCGAGCGGGTCGGCGCGGACCGCCAGGCAATGATGGCCCTGCCGCCGGTGCCCCCGACGGTGGGCTGGGCGGACGCCTCCCGGCTGCCGCGCGATCACTACATCCGGCTGGACTCCAACGACTACTCCGTTCACCCGGGCGTGATCGGCCGGCGTATCGAGGCGCGCGCGGACCTGGTCCGGGTCTGCGTCCTCTCCGACGGGCAAGTCGTCGCCGACCACCCCCGGTGCTGGGCGAGGCACCAGACGCTGACCAACCAGAGCACGCAGCCGCCGCGAAGGCGTTGCGCGAGCAGCGCGCCACCGTGCTGCGCCGCGGCGCCGAACCCGAGGTAGAGGTCCGCGCGCTGGCCGACTACGACACCGCGCTCGGCTCCCGGTCAGAACTGTTGGTCGTAGAGGGGGGAGCGACGGCCGGGCCACGCCTCGAGCCCGGGCAAGAGATCACCACATGAATCACCACTTCTGGTGATGTCCGCTCACCACTTCTCCTTCTACGTTCCGGATTGAAGGAAAGCTTGGCGCCGTCGGGGCCGAGATCAGCCAGGCGCAGTTGAAGGGTGATGAACGCGATGTCGGTTAGCGAGATCCGCTCCTCGCTCGGTACGAGACCCGCGTCAGGCGCCACCTAAAGCGCGACGGGCGGCCTGGTTCGAAGGACTGACCCCGACCCGAGAAATATGCGATCACCCTCATCGAGGGCCCAGCCCTTCGACCCCAGACAGCGCTGCAACGGCGCGCTTCACAAGCTGCGTGACGTCGGCCTTCCCCCTGGTCTCGGAAGCGCAGGCCGACCGCCCCGACACGCCCAACGAGCAAGCCCCGCTGACCCACACCTCCCCACGACTCCACGAAAGAAGACGGACTTGGCCACCACCGCGCAAACCGCAATGACGACGAGTGCCCCGATGAGCTCGCTGAGGAAGATCGCGCTGACCGCGGGCGCGCTCTACCTGCTCACGTTCCTGGCATCGATTCCCGCGGTCTTCCTCCTCGACCCTGTCCTGAGCGACCCGAGCTACATCATCGGGCCGGGCGACGACGCGCGCGTCCTCTTCGGTGGCGTCCTCGACATCACCAACGCCCTCGCCTGCATCGGCACCGCGGTCGTGCTGTTCCCGGTGGTCAAGCGACAGAACGAGGCCCTCGCCCTGGGCTTCGTGGCAGCTCGCGTGCTCGAGGCCGCGATCATCTTCGTCGGCGTCGTCAGCCTCCTCGCCGTCGTGACCCTGCGGCAGGACCTGGGCGGTGCTGCCGGAGCAGACGCGGACGCGCTGGTCGCCGTCGGCGCGGCCCTCGTCGCGGTCCGCGACTGGACGTTCCTGTTCGGACCAGGCCTCGCCGTCGCCAACGCGCTACTGCTCGGCACCCTGATGTACCGGTCCCGGCTCGTGCCCCGCGCGATCCCGCTGATGGGACTCGTCGGAGCACCGCTGCTCCTCGCGTCGAACACCGCAACGATGTTCGGCGTCAACGACCAATTCTCCGTGCTGTCGCTGATAGCACTGCCCGGGATCTTCTTCTGGGAGCTGTCGCTCGGCGTCTACCTGATGGTCAAGGGCTTCAAGCCCTCGCCCATCACAGCGGGACTGGTAACCGCCGGCAGCCCCGCATCGGCACCCGATGTCGTCGCCGTCGCGGGCCGGGCATGACTACCCCGTCGACGCGGCGCCGTCCCGAGAACCTCATCGTCTGGGGCGCGATTTTCATCGTGTTCGGCGCGATCATCCAGTTGGTCCTCACCGATTTCCCCGGCTGGGGCTTCATTGCCGGCGGCACACTTGCCACGGTGGTGGGCATTGCCTGGTCGCACTACCGGAGGCGCCCGGCGAACGGGCGCACCGGCGACGTCCCGTGATCAAGTACACCCCCGGTCGGCACCTGAAGCAGCGCGCGTCCACGCGTGGTCGGTCTCGGCACCCGCGGACGCGATGGGAGCAGGCGACCACTGCACATGAGGTTCCGCCCACCCTTCTGGACTTGCTGTACCTGCGGTCTGGCAGCGGGTTTGACCGGCTCGAGACTCAGCTTCCATTCACTCAGGAGCGCAGTGTCGACGGCGCTTAGTCAGCGCTCAGCGTGGTGCCGTCTGCGAGGTGGATCGCCCAGCGGAGTGCGCCGCTCTGGAGCACCGATCACCGGGCCGCCTGTGACTACCCCAACGACGAGCAGGAAGGAGAGGACGTCGAGCACGGGGCGGCCGAGCTCGACGACGTTGCGCAGCAGCACCGCGCCGGCCAGCAAGACGATCAGCGACAGCGCGCCGAACACCCACATCAGGGTCGTCCAAGGAGTCTGACACGGCACGGTCGACCGCGCTTCTCCGTACGCGATGACCACCCTCGGCCTCGAGAACGGATCCGATCTGCTGGGCGCCTCGACCCTCGGCTTCCGCGGCGCTGCCGCGCTGGTCGCCCTCACCTCGGTGATCGGCATCATCCTCGCCTTCGCAGCCACGAGGGCCGCCCGCGCGGCCCGTGCCGCCGAGGCCGAGGCCGAGGAGACCATCGAGTCTGGCCGCGCGCGCACCGTCGTGGACCTGATGAAGTCCGACGTCTACGCGCTGAGCACCGAGCAGAATGTGCTCGAGGCCCTGCAGATGTTCACCGAGCGCGGGATCTCCGGCGCCCCCGTGCGGCACCCCAACGGGTCGTTGGCCGGCTTCCTCTCCGACGGCGACGTCATGCGGTACCTGTCGGCCGAGCACCCCAGCTCGACCAACATCTACTCCTTCGCGATCGGCGAGTCCGACGATCTCGAGGACGCGCTGGCGGACCTGGTGTCCCTGCCCGTGATGCGCCTGGCAACCCGCGAGGTCGTCACGGTGGACGCGAACGCCTCGATCGCCGACGCCGTCGCCGTGCTGTCCGACAAGCACCTCAAGAAGGTGCCGGTGGTCCGCGGCGAGAACGGCCCGGTTATCGGCATCGTCAGCCGCTCCGCGGTGAACCGATTGGCCATCTCCTCCTACCTCGCCTCCCGCGAGGGGCAGGTCCAGCCCGCCGACGACGAGACCAGCACCGCCGAGCGCGAGCCGCAGTTCGTCTAAGCCGGGCGGACGTCTCGTAGGTCACGACGAAGCGGGTGGGGTGCCGAGCGGCGCCCCACCCGCTTCTTCCTTCCGGCATCGATGCAGGTCACCGGCTGGAATGAGCGAGTCACCGTCCGCGTCCTACGGCGCAGGGCCGCGCGGACGGCATCGCGGTCGAAGACCTGCATACCGTGCGCGACAGGGCATCCATCGGGTCCTTCGGCGCGACGGTGACCGCCTCCACCGCAGCGTTGGCGCGGCTCGGTCGGGAAGTGGCTCAACGCGCTCGGCACGATCGGGCACGGTACAACACGCTCGAGGGTCCGAACGTTCGCGACCTCAACTGCCCGGTCTGCCAGGCGCTCGACGTCGTCACCGAGAGGATCGGCCGATCTGCGACGCAGCACGTCGCTGGCCCCGTCGCACCCCCTGGAAGCACTCAGATCTCACCGCACCAGGCACTTGCCAGGCCATGAAGGTTTCATCTCCGCCCGCCAGGCACCTTCCAGAGGTCCTCCCGAGGAGGGGTTGCGAGCACCGGTCATCGCGTGCGCTGCCCGGCGCTAGACGACTCGCTTCTCGCTGGCATGGAAGGCCGCCTCAGGCCTGTTGTGCGGGCGGTGCTCAGTGTTACTATCTAGCGGTACCTAGCAACGCTGAGTAGGTCAGGGAAACGTCCCATGGGTAAGCAGACGACCGAGATGCTCAAGGGCACGCTAGAGGGCATCGTCCTCGCGATCCTGGCTGTGCAGCCGGCGTACGGGTATGAGATCACGGCACGGCTGCGTGAGCAGGGTTTCACCGACATCGTCGAGGGCACCATCTATGCGCTGCTGGTCAGGATCGAGCAGCGCGACCTCGTCGACGTGGCGAAGGTCCCGTCCGAGAAGGGGCCGCCGCGCAAGGTGTACACGCTGAACGCGCAGGGGCAGGCGCACCTCGCGGAGTTCTGGAGGACATGGGGCTTCCTCTCAGAACGAATCGGACAGCTCCGCCACCGCATCGAATCGCCGACGGGTGAAGGAGAGTAGCCATGGTCGCAAAGTGGATCGAGACCCTCACGGGGTCGCTCGAGCAGAAGAAGCAGTACAAGCAGTACAAGGCGCGCATCGAGGCTCTCCATGAGCCGTACCGATCCACAGCGAGGGCTTTCGAGCGGTACTTCATGTACTTCGGGGGCGTCATAGATGGCGACACCCTCATCACGATGTTCGGCGACTTCGCCGACCTCTGGGAGCGTGCCGCCGTCGACGGCACGCCGGTGCGCGCCATCGTTGGTGACAACCCGGTCGAGTTCGCCGAGGACTTCGCAAGGGCTTACAGCGGCACCCAGTGGATCGATAAGGAGCGCGCACGCCTCACGAAGGCGATTGACGACGCGACCGGTGGCGGCGGAAGGGGGGCGGGCGCATGACCAGCGAACAGTCGCTCGAACCCGCGATCCGGGTGCAGGGCATCGAGAAGTCGTTCAAGGACCTGCACGTGCTGCGGGGCGTCGACTTCGACGTGAGGGCGGGGAGCATCTTCGCGCTGCTCGGCTCAAATGGTGCGGGCAAGACCACGCTGGTGCGGATCCTGCCCTGCTGAGAGCCGACGCGGGCACCGCCACGGTCCACGGGTTCGACATCGCCGCGAACCCCGGCGACGTGCGCGAGTCGATCAGCATGACCGGCCAGTTCGCCGCGGTCGATGATCTGCTCACCGGCCGGGAGAACCTCGTGCTGGTCGCCAAGTTGCGTCACCTGAAGAACCCCGGTGTGATCGCCCACGACCTGCTCGCGCGCTTTTCGCTCACCGAAGCAGGGAACCGCCGGGCGTCGACGTACTCGGGCGGCATGCGCCGCCGACTCGACATCGCGATGAGCCTGATCGGGAACCCGCCGATCATCTTCCTCGACGAACCGACGACGGGGCTCGACCCTCAGGCGCGCATCGAGGTGTGGCAGACCATCAAGCGGCTCGCCGGTCAGGGCACGACGGTGCTGCTCACGACGCAGCACCTCGACGAGGCTGAGCAGCTCGCCGACCGCATCGCGATCTTGCACAAAGGCACGATCATCTAGAAACGGACTCTCATCGAACTCAAGCAGCTCCTCCCGCCCGGCAAGGTCGAGTACGTCGCGAGGCAGCCCACGCTCGAGGACGTCTTCCTCGCCCTCGTCGGTGACACCGACGAGATCGAGACCGCCGACGACGACCGCACCGACGGCACGGCGATGGCACGAAAGCAACCCCGATGAGCGCCCACGTCCTCGGCGACACCGGCGCTCTGACCGGTCGCTCGCTGCGCCACATCCTCCGCAGCCCCGACACGATCATGACCACCGCGGTCACCCCGGTCGCGCTGATGCTGCTGTTCGTCTACGTGTTCGGTGGCGCGATCACCACCGGATCCGAGGAGTCGTACGTCAACTACATGCTCCCCGGCATCCTCCTCATCACGATCGCATCCGGCGTCGCCTACACCGCGTACCGGCTGTTCCTCGACATGCAGGGCGGCATCTTCGATCGTTTCCAGTCCATGCCGATCGCGAGGTCGAGCGTGCTCTGGGCGCATGTGCTCACCTCCCTGGCCGCGAACCTGGTCGCGGTCGCGGTCGCGATCGTCATCGGCGTCGCGCTGATCATGGGGTTCCGCACTGGAACATCCGTGGTCGCCTGGCTCGCCGTCGTCGGCCTGCTGATCCTGTTCACCCTCACACTGACCTGGATCGCCGTGATCGCGGGACTCTCGGCGAAGTCCGTCGACGGCGCGAGCGCGTTCAGCTACCCGCTGATCTTCCTGCCGTTCATCAGCTCGGCGTTCGTGCCCACCGACTCGATGTCCGGCCCGGTCGCATGGTTCGCCGAGAACCAACCCGTGACCTCGTTGGTGAACACCATCCGAGCCCTGTTCGCGCAGGAACCAGTCGGTGGTGACATCTGGATGACCCTCGCCTGGCTCGTCGGCATCCTCGTGGTCGCCTACGCCTTCGCGATCGCCCTCTACCGCCACAAGATTAGCTGAGGCCGACGTCGGTCGGGCAGCGGCACTCGCCGTCGAACGACGGTACGCGTGCCCCAGGCCGTACTCGCCGCTATCGGCACGTCTCGTACCTGACATGTGTCGGCACGCGGTCGACGATGGCTGCCAGGTGAATCCCTTAGGCCGGTCACGCGTGAACGGCACTTCGGTGACGAAGCCAGGCGGAGTGGCACGGGTGCGCAGCTGGCCGAACAGGCCGACCACCGCTGGTTATAGCTCTCTACGTGGTCTCGAACAGGTAGCCCATCCCGGGCTGGGTGACGATGTGCCGCAGGTTAGGTGACGAAGGCGTCGAGCTGCGCTTGTAGCTGCTCGAGGGTGGTGGCCGCGAGGCGGAAGTGGGTGAAGTCGGGATGCCAGCACTCGTTCGGGACGTCGGCTTCGAAGCGAATGTAGGAGGACTTCGGGCGCTTCTTCGGATCGGGGACGATCAAGCCGTGGCGGTGCAGGGTCCGCCATACCGTCGCCTCGGAGACCGTGACGCAGTCACGGGCGAGGTGTGCGGCGATGGTGACCGGCCCGTTGCCGTGACCGGCGGTGGTCAGCTGTGCCCTCAGTGTGAGGATCGCGGCGACGGTGTCGTGGCCGTGTGCCTGCGGGTTGGTCTTCGGGCGGCGTGAGCGGGGCTCGAGGGCCTACTCGCCCTCGGCGCGGTACCGGGCGAGGAGCTCGTAGACCCAGGACCTGGAGACGTTGTAGGTCGCGGTGACCTCGCGGACGGGACGCTTCTGGACGATGACGGCGGTGATGACAAGCCGGGCGAGGGAAGACATGCCCACTGGTTAGGGCCAGGGATGTCCGCGATGTCGCGCGACTGGGCCGGTCACTGGTGCACCGAGCCCCGGCACCGCTCGCGCAGCCCTCTAGTCGAGCGGTGATGGAGTGGTGTTTCGACCGGCCGGCGCTAGCGTTTGTTGGGGGAGCCTTCGGCTAGGTCGGGGCTGCGATCGGGCTGGTAGACGCACAGCCATAGCGCTGCGGGTCGGACGGTCGCCGCGAGAACCCGGCGTGGGTCGATGACGTCGCCGTCGAGTTGGCAGGGCTGGTCGCGGTCGCTGGTGATGGTGATGCGTGAGCCGCGCAGCACCTCCATCCGGGGCACGTGCTCGTGTCGGCGGAGGATGCCCCAGGCCAGCGCCACCCAGTCGGTGAGGTGGCGGGGGGCGAGGATGGCGACGTCGAGCTGACCGTTGTCCGGTTCGGCGTCGGCGAGGAGTCTGACGCCACCTTGCAGGCGGCCGACGTTGCCGACGACGACGGTGCGTGCGCGCCGGCGCAGGGGCGGGTCGTCATCAATCTGGATTTGGACGCGCATCGGGCGGTCGCGGAGGTGCTTGAGAGCAGAGAGCACGTACGCCAGCGAGCCGACACGGGCCTTCAGGGTGGTCGAGGCGTCCTCGAGCAGCTTGGCGTCGAAGCCCATGCCGGCCATGACGGCGAAGGCCTGGCCGTCGACCTCGCCGATGTCGAGGAGGTGACGTCCGCGGTCGACGGCGAGCCGTACACCCTCGGTGGGGTCGTCGGGCAGGCCGAGGTTGGTCGCCAGGAGGTTGCCGGTGCCGGCGGGCAGCACGGCCAGGGCGGCCTCGCTACCGGCCAGGCCCTGGACGCACGAGCGAACGGTGCCGTCCCCGCCGCTGACGAAGACGACCTCGGCGCCCTCTGCGACCGCCTGGCGGGCCTGGCCGGCGCCGGGGTCCTCCGGCGTGGTCTCGAACCACAGCGGGACCGGCCAGCCCGCCGCGGCCAGGGTCTCTTCGATGGTGGCGCGAAGCTCGTCCAGGCCCTCGACCCGTGCGGGATTGACCACGACCGCGGTGCGCAGGGGGCCGTCGTGCTTGACGCGCTGGCGGTCGGCGGGCTCGGGGTGCTCGCCCACCGCGCCAGTACCGGCGGTGGCGGGCGTCGCGACTGCCTTTTGGTTCGTGTCCACGTGGGCCCTTTCTAGGGTTGGTGCTGCTGGCGCTGGCTCGGGCGGCGAAAGCTGAGGCGAGCGGCCGTTGCTGCCGCTCGCCTCAGCTGGGGGCCGTGGTGAGGCGGCCCTCATCTGTCAGTCGTTGTGGGCGTCGTCGCGGGTGTAGTTCTCGGTGCGCTCGTCGTCGTCGCCCTCGATCTCCTTGGCGAGCATGGCGGCGCCGACGGCCCAGATCGCGGCGCCGATGAGGCCGATCCACACGCCGATGTCGGAGGAGAGGTCGTCGCCGCGCTCGAGGCCGCCCATCGGGTTGATGGCGAAGGCGAGGCACTGCAGGGTCGCGGCGATGCCGACGGCCATGGTGACGAGGGTGAGGCCGCGGTGCTGGCCACGGCGTGCGCGCTTGGTGGCGTAGACCAGGGCGAGGAGCAGGCCCAGGCCGAGGTAGGCGATGAAGGGCACGAGGGAGTCGGTCTCGTACCCGGTTCGGGGGTCGGCGCCGTCGGCCGGGTTCACCCAGTTCATGAACGGGGAGATGTTGAAGACGAGGATGCCGGCGGCCGCTGCGGCGAGCCCGGTGGTCCTGGCCCGTCGGGTGTCGCGGGTCGCGGAGGTGGCGTTCGTGCGCGGTGCAGTCATGTGAGATCCGTTCTGGGGAAGTGAGAAGGCGGCACGGGGGACGGTCGGCTGGACCGGGTGTGCGCCACGGGAGGTAGCAGCCTGACCTGTGCGACCGGAGGCCGCATCTTGGGCTGAGCCACTCGCAGCCGTCGTCGTAGGCGCGACCATGCCGGAGAGGCGCGCCGGGCCCGGCCGAGACCGGCCGGTGCGGGCTCAAGCTGATGTGGTGACCGACGCCTGGTGGACGGCGGTGGCGGCGGGAAGGGCCCCGTCGTGGTCGACGACGTCGACCAGCTCGCCGATCATGGTGACGTCGAGCAGGAACCGGACCACGTCGGACGGGCTGATGAAGATGGGGCGCTGGTCGGTGTGCTGGGTGAGCCGGCTCAACGTAGCGATCGCCGACGAGTCCATGAAGGTGACGTGGCGGGTATCGACCTCGACCGGCTGGTCGTACCGCACGGCCTCCCGGACGGCGTGGAGCAGGTCTGCCTTGGTGGCCAGGTCGAGCTCGCCGGAGAGCACCAGGCGGACGCGATCCTCCATGGCGAACAGCGCGACGGTGCCGGGCTCGGGCTCGGGGAGCGGGGAGTGGGCAGCCATGGTGGCCTCTTCTCCCGAGGTGGGTAACCACTTCGGTTGGTATGGGCGATGGACGAGAGGCCATGCCGCGGTAAGAACTCGATCCGCTGGTCCGTTCCGGCAGGGGCCGAGGCGCAACGCGGAGCCTTGAGTGGTGCTGAGCGGGTCGGTACCCGCTGGCGGTGCGTGGGCCTCACGCACCGTCTACAGTGTAAGTGTACGGTGTACACGTACGCAAGTCCTGCCGCAGCCTGTGGTGGCTATGGAGCAATCAGCTGAGGAGTGCAGTGCCCACAACACGAAAGCCCGCCGAGGGGGAAGCGTCGCAGCACGGCGGCGCGGGACGTCGTCGTGAGCCGTTGAGCCGGGAGCGTGTGCTTGCTGCCGCACTCGAACTGGTGGACGCCGAAGGTGTCGACGCGCTGACGATGCGCCGGTTGGCGCGCGAGCTGGGCTGCAACGCGATGGCGTTGTATCGCTATGCGGCCAGCCGGGGCGCGTTGCTCGACGGTGTCGTGGAGGCCGTCATGTTGGATCTGGTGATCCCGCCCGACGGGGCCGACTGGGAGGCGCAGCTGCGGCGCACCGCGCACCAGTTCCGCGACCTCGCGCTCGCGCACCCCTACGTGGTCCCACTCCTGGTCACCCGGCCGCTGTCGACGCCGCTGGGCCTTCGCCCGCTCGGCACCGTCCGCCCTCTCGAGATGCTCCTGACGCTGCTCATCGACGCCGGCTTCTCGCCCGAGGACGCGCTGCACGTCTACCGGGCCTACTTCGGATTCCTCTACGGCCACGTCCTCACCGAGCTGCAGGAACTGGTGGCCAGCCCCGAGGAGAGCGACGACCTGCTCCGACTCGGCCTGCACCGGCTTCCGGCGGCGGAGTTCCCATATGTACGGCAGCTTGCCTCTGCGCTGGCCGGCTACGACGGCGTGACCGAGCTCGACCAAGGCCTCGACATCCTCCTCACCGGACTGCGCGTCCAGCTGCAGATTCCTGCCCGACAGAACTGACGCGCAGCAAGCGGCACTGACGCGCAGCAAGCGGCGCGGTCCACCCGGCCACCATGCAGCTGAAGGACGTGCGAGTGCGGCTCAGGGAGGCGAGTTCCACGCGTGACCCCCATTCCACGCGAGTCCCACGCATCTCGGACTGTCGAATGACTGTGTTTGACCATGGCTGAAGGAGCCGTCGAACCCGTCAGCGGCCTCGCGGGTCTTGTCCTCGCGGACCTTGGCGAAGGCCGTCTCGTTGACCGCCTCGTCGCGGCTGGGGATGAACGCGGCCATGCCCCCGATGGCGTGGGCGCCACGCTTGTGGCAGGTCCGCACGAGCAGCTCGGTGTAGGCGCGCATGAACGGCACGGTCATGGTCACCGCGTTGCGGTCGGGCAGCAGGAACTCCGTCCCGCGGGTCCGGAAGCTCTTGATGACCGAGAACATGTAGTCCCAGCGGCCGGCGTTCAGCCCCGCGGAGTGCTCACGCAGCTCGTAGAGGATCTTCTCCATCTCGAACGCCGCCGGGAACGTCTCGATGAGGACCGTGGCCCGGATCGTGCCCCGCGGGATGCCCAGGAAGTCCTGTGCGAGGGTGAACGCGTCGTTCCACAGCCGCGCCTCGAGGTGGGACTCCATCTTGGCCAGGTAGAAGTACGGTCCCAGGCCCTTCTCGATCTGCCGCCGACCCGCCGTGGCGAGGTACAGGGCGAAGTCCACCAACGACCCGGAGGTCGCCTCGCCATCGACGAGGATGTGCTTCTCCGGCAGGTGCCAACCGCGCGGACGCACGACGACGGTTGCCAGCTCGCCGTCGGGCTTGAGGGCGTAGGTCTTGCCGTTCTCCGCGGTGAAGTCGATCCGCCGGTCCACCGCGTCGAGCAGGTTCAGCTGCCCCTCCACCACCGACTCCCAGCGCGGGGTGTTCGCGTCCTCGAAGTCCGCGAGCCACACCTTCGCGCTCGAGTTCAACGCGTTGACCGTCATCTTGCGGTCCGTCGGGCCGCTGATCTCCACCCGCCGGTCCAGGAAGTCGAGCATGCCACCAGCCGCGAGGTTCGCCACCCGCCGGGCACGCGCCTCCAACACCTCCAGGCGCCGGCCGTTCAGCTCGCGGTGCAGCCGGGCGATCAGCTCCAGAGCGTCGGGCTGAGCACCTCCTCATAGCGCGCCCCCAGCTCAAGCGTTGATGGTCATGCCGTCGAGGACTGATGTCACCAAGACTCCTACTTTCACGATACGAAATAAAACATCTTCGTAGTGAAAACTATACGTGAGCGCCGTCACGGTGGTCAACCACGGTGCTTCTCCGGACAGGCCCGTGCACTCCGTGCTTCACGGGCCAAAGTTCCGTCCTGTGAAACACTGCCCCCGAAACTTAGGGGCCTGCGACCGCCACGACCCAGGACGGGAGACTCCGTTGGCTGATAGCACGGGCGTTCAGTCGGTAGACCGGGCGATCGAGCTGCTCGAGATCCTGACGGACTTGGGCGGGGACGCTGCGCTGAGCCAGTTGGCTACGCGCTCCGGCCTGCCGTTGCCGACGATTCACCGCCTCATGCGAACGCTCGTCAACCGGGGCTACGCGCGCCAGCTGCCATCGCGCCGGTACACGCTCGGACCGCGGCTGATCCGCCTCGGCGAGGGCGCCGGGCGCCAGCTGGGTGCCGGCGCCCGCCCCTACTTGGAGCAAGTCGCTGGTGAGCTCGGCGAGACGGCAAACATGGCGATGATCGACGGCGACATGGCGGTTTACGTAGCGCAAGCGTCGTCCTCGCGCTCGATGCGCACGTTCACCGAAGTCGGCCGGCGCGTGTATTGCCACTGCACGGGAGTCGGCAAGATGCTGCTCGCCCAGCTCCCGGACACCGCGGTCCGGGAGATCGTCTCTCGCGTTGGCATGCCGGCTGCCACGAACGTGTCGATCACCCACGTCGAGGCACTCCTCGTCGAGCTCGACAAAATCCGCGACCGCGGCTATTCCGTGGACGACGGCGAGCAGGAGGTGGGCGTGCGTTGCTTCGCTGTCGCCGTCCCCGGAGCCCCGACTCCGTCAGCCGTCTCGGTCTCCGGGCCTGCCGCGCGGGTGACCTTCGAATTCGGGAAGCGGGCGGTGCCCCTGCTGCACGAGCTGGCCAAGCAGGCGGCCGGCCAGCTGCCCGGCGGGCGCTGAGCAGTCGCGGCGACTCTCGAATGCCGCCCCGCGGTGGTGCCACCCAGGCGCCAACGCGTGGTGGCCGGGGGCACGAGCCTCCCCCGCCTGGCCGTTCACGGAACCC
This sequence comes from Georgenia yuyongxinii, assembly GCF_006352065.1. NCBI lineage: Bacteria > Bacillati > Actinomycetota > Actinomycetes > Allobogoriellales > Allobogoriellaceae > Georgenia > Georgenia yuyongxinii. The sequence continues at coordinate 810,903 of NZ_CP040915.1, forward strand.
GGGCGGTCAAATGGCCACGAGCCTCTGGCTTCCCATCGGCGCGGCCGCGATTCGTAACGATCACGTAAACCTTGTAGGCCTCGAGGATGGCCCTGAAGTGAGTGCTCCCGGTCCGGAGAAATCTGCGTACGTTCGGTGCGCGTGGATGAGGGCGACACCGGTCCCCAACCGGGGTGAGGGCGGGGAGTGCGAGCGGGTCAGGGAGCTCGACCGCGCCGTCAAAGCGCACGTTGCAGCGATCGAGATCCCCATCGATGCGACGTCACCCTGCGCGCGGGAGTTCGCTCAAGCCGGCCGCAGCGTGGTGCTCTCCGCGCGCATGCGGTGTTTCGCGAGGCCACCTGCGAGTCCCCACGCGTGGCGCCCGCCGAGCGGGTGACCGCGGCCAGCGAGCGCCTCATGGAACGGATCGTTGATGCTTGACACGTGATCACGGATCTCATAGCGTCCCGCCACGAGGGTCACGACGATGTGGTCAAGACGGGAGCAATCGCCATTTACAACACCGACGCGGGAACGCACGAAACCCATCACTTCTGCCCGCGTCATACCAATCCCTGCGCGGCTCTTAGAGCGCGCGAATAGCGAGCTGGGAAATCGTCGCGACGAGTGACCAGTACGCGGGAAGTCGCTGCGCCAGGACACACGCACGTGACATTTCAAACCCAAGATGAACATCGCAACGAGGCCACTTCGTCGCTCCCAGGCGACCCGGGTTAGAGCGTGGGTGGCCGTATGAACCCAGGCATCACCCTCGATAGCGCGTTGTTTGGAACGGCACACCGGGAGCGGAGCACGCAATCGGAACGCCGTGTGTGAATGCATGTGCATCCAACCTCCGGAAACCGGAGGTTCACCGAGAAGCGATGAGGAAACACCTTGACTGAGACGAAGTACTCCCGACCCGCCGCCGCCGTTGGCGTGGTGGCACTGAGCGCTGCACTGGCAGCGTGTTCGTCCGGACCCGATGCCGCCTCCGCGGCGGACGGTGGCGAGATGGCGAGCGTCCGGATCTCTATCGGTACGGATCCGTCGTTCGCGGCGGCCTACGTGGCCGAGCAGCAAGGCATGTTTGAGGACGCCGGGCTATCGGTGGAGTTCGTGAACACGGGTGGAGGCCCCGCGAGCGTACAGAACGTGTCGGCCGGAGTTGCTGACATTGCGATCAACGGCGATGCCACGACGTTGCCGCTCCTCCCGCAGCACTCCAAGCTCAAGGTCCTCGGAGTCTTCGAGGAGTCCGACACTCTGTTCAAGGTCGTCCTCAGAGAGGGTGTCGAGCCCGCTGACATCGAGAAGATGGCGTACGGTCCTGGACTCCGGCACTACATGACCGTCCGTTATCTTGAGAGCGAAGGCATCGATCCCAGCTCCGTCGAGTTGATCAATGCTGACTCGCCCGAGTTCCCCGCCATTCTCGGTAACGGCGACGCGGACGGGTACGTCAGTTTTGAACCGTGGGTGTCGCGGGGTGTCGAACAGGGCGGGCGGGTCGTCGCCGACAGCGGTGACTTCGGTGCAGGGTTCACCCAGTGGATCGTCGTCAATGGGGACTGGCTCTCGGAAAACGAAGAGACTGCGGCGAAGTTCGTCTCCGTGCTTGACGAAGCAGCGGAACTCGTGGAATCCGACCCCGACCTCGCCATTCGCGACACGATGACGGCTATCAAGGTCGACGAGCCGACGGCACGGTCGGCGATCGAAGAGATCACATTCAACGTGCGCGAGTTCACGCCGGCCGATTTTGAGGCGGCCGGCCAGCTGATGAAATTCTTCGAGAGCTCCGACGTGATCGACGCACCAATCGACCTGGACAAGTTCATCCTCGCGGATTGGCTCAAGACCCACGTTCTCAACTGACCTCGCCGGGCTCAGCGAAGGGCCTCGCCCGCAGGCTCAAGATATTCGCTGCGCCCTCACCTAGCGACTCTGTCGCTCACCTCGACTCCGACCGATGCCGATCGAACCGCGAAGGATTCCATCCGTGGGAACACTAGACGCCTTATGGCAACCGCTGCAGGTCGCAGACGTGACCATTCCGAACCGCGTTATGACGTCCGCGCTGACGCTGCAGTACGGAAAAGATGGACTCATATCGGAACAGCACCGGGCGTACTATCGCGAGCGGGCGCGCGGTGGTGTGGGGCTGCTCTTGAGCGAGCAGATCTCGGCGTGGGAAGCAAGTAACAGCCCCTTCACTTCAGCCCTTATCGGGTATGAAGACGCGCAGATCCAGGCTTACCGTTTACTGGCGAAGGCGCTTCAACCATACGAAACGAAGTTCTTCGTCGAACTGTTCGCGGCCGGTGCGGCCGGCGGGGATACGGTCGGACTTGATTGGAAGCCGCTTCTGGCTCCCTCGCGAGTGGGGCTCCCCGGCAAGAACATGCCAGTGTCGATGACTGTCGAACACATCGAGCAGATGATCGACAGTTTTGCGAGGGCCGCGCAGAGAGTGCAAGAAGGCATGCTGCACGGCGTGGAGATACACGGCTCTCATGGTTGGTTGATCAGACAGTTCCTCAGTCCACTCACCAACCGGCGCACTGACCAGTACGGCGGCTCAGTGGAGAATCGTTGTCGCTTGCCCATCGAGATCGGCCGGGCGATACGTGAGAAGGTTGGCCCCGGGTTCCCCCTGGGGTTGACCATGACGTACGACGAGCTGGCCGGGAACGCGGGGATCACTCCGGAGGACGCGTTGGACCAGCTCCGGGTGATCAACGACGCCGCGGTGTTCGACTTCTTCGACATCTCGATCGGTTCTTCGGCTTCTCGCCACTACACCCTCGCACCGATGGGAGTTGAGGAGGGATATTCTCTTCCTTTCGGGGGGAGAGCGAAAAAGGTCGTCGGGAGTGACGCCGCCATCTTCATGGCGGGACGAGTCCTGAACCTCGAGATGGCGGCGCGTGCGGTATCTGAGGGGAACTCGGACATGGTCGCCATGTCTCGTGCCCATCTCGCCGACCCCCATCTTGTGCAGCGTGCGCGACGGTCGGGCGCCACTCCTCCGAATGGACACGTTCGATGCGTCGGCGCGAACGTCTGTGTCTCCCGAGCGATCACCGATCAGGCAGTCGTGTGTGCGGTAAATCCCGTGACTGGCAGAGAGTCGAAGTGGGAGCAGCTCCCCCAGCGGACGGCGAACAAGCGGAAGGTGGTCGTCGTCGGCGCGGGCCCCGCCGGGCTACGTTGCGCGCTGACGTCGGCCAGAGCCGGCCACGACGTTGTCCTGCTCGACCAGGCGAAGGCCGTCGGCGGGCATCTTCGCCAGCTTGCACGACTGCACACTCGAGCACCTTGGCAGCAAGCAGTCGACGACATGGAACGGGCGTTGATCGACGCGGGTGGCGTGATCGAGCTGGGTAGCCGAGTCGAGGTCGGATCCTTTCCAGCTTCGCACGGCGACACCATCGTCGTAGCGACCGGATCGGAATGGGCCATACCCGAATCTCTTCAATCGGCGCCGCTCGCCGGCAACGCGGCAGAGCAGCACGGCTGCAGAGTGCTCTCCGTCGACTCGGCGATAGATGAGCTGCACGGGGACGACGACGTCGCGCCAAACGGTGGAGCCTCCCTCGGACAGCGGGTTGTCATCTTCGACAGCACGGGAACGTACGCGCCACTGGGCCTGGCCGAGTCGGTGGCTATGACCGGCGCGGAGGTCCACTTCGTCACCAGCCAGGACAGCGTCGGCCCCCATGTTGCGGCGACGTTGGACCTGCCGCACCTCTTGGCGAGGATCAAGGAGCTGGGCGTCAAGATCGTGACAGGTAGCGTCCTGGTCGCTGTGAGCGAGGGCAGTGCGCTCTTCAGGAGCACGTACAGCGGCGCGGAGTGGGCGTTGCACGAGGTGGAATCTGTTGTCCCGGCGTTTCGTCGCGAGCCCCGGGATCAGCTCTATGAGGCGCTGGTGAGCCGCTTCGAGGATGTGCATCTCATTGGTGACGCACTGTCGCCGCGGTCGATCGAGGCGGTGATTCTGGATGGCGAGGAGCTTGCCCGCACGTTTGCGTGAAGTCGGTTGATGCGGAAGTGCCACTTCGTCGTTCACGGTGCCAACACCTGAGGCTGCCGGTAGACGCGGCAATGTGAGTAGTGGGAAGGAGCGATTTGTTATGGATGTATCACCTGGGAAAGGTGTCGGCGTAATGGCCACCATTGAGGACACACATGCGGCCATTCATGCGCGCGATGTCGGGATTGCCTATGGGGACTTCGTCGCCGCGGAGAACGTGAACCTGACAGTCCAGCGCGGCGAGTTCCTCTGTCTGTTGGGACCCAGCGGATGTGGGAAGTCAACGCTGCTGTCAGCGTTCGGTGGTTTCGTGCCCATCTCAGCGGGGACGCTGCAGGTACACGACTCGGACCAGTCCAGTCGCACCGATGTCGGGTTCGTGTTCCAGGACAGCGATGCCCTGTTCGGGTGGCTGACGGTTTCGCAGAACATCTCGTTCGGCGCGCGAATGAAGGGCGCGTCTCGGAAAGAACAGGCTGAGGTCGCCGCGAAGTATGCCGACCTGGTCGGGCTCTCGCACTGCATGGACCACTTCCCGAAGCAGCTCTCGGGTGGTATGCGGCAGCGGCTTCAACTGGCCAGGGTGCTCGCGAACGAGCCGGATATCGTTCTCATGGACGAACCGTTCGGAGCGCTCGACGCGCAGACCCGTGAAGTCATGCAGCGCGAGCTAGCGCGTATCTGGAGCTTGCAGGGTTGCACGATCGTATTCGTCACGCACGACATCGAGGAATCGCTCCTTCTGGCTGATCGGATCGCGATCATGAAGGCCGGGCCAGCGTCGAGCATCAAGTCCATCCACGACGTGGACCTGGCTCGTCCCCGCGATCCTGTCGACCCGGATTTTGTTCGTCTTCACTCCATTCTGCGTCAAGAAATTGGTGCAGAGGTTCGTAAGGCTCTGCGGGGCCAAGGCCTAGACGAGGATCTGACATGACGGTGAACGCGGTTGGGGACAGGCTCCGGAAGCCTGTGTCGGCGGCGCCCAGAGCCAGCTCACGTAACCCGCTGTACCTGGTGGGCTCTCTGGCGCTGGGGCTTGGGGTCTGGTTCGTGGTGGCCGGCCTCTATGGCCCTGAGGTGTTTGCTTCCCCTGGGGATACGCTGGCAGCGGCAGTCGACCTGGCTCGCAGTGGGGAGCTCTGGCTGGCGACGCAGGCATCTGCGGGGCGGATTCTGGCTGGATGGTCTCTCGGCGTTCTGCTGGGTGCACCGATCGGCCTGCTGATGGGGCGCATTCAGCTGATTGGGCGATTGCTCGATCCGTATGTGCAGTTCTTCCGGTTCGTTCCGCCGATCTCATTCGTCACCCTGGCCGTGGTGTGGTTAGGGATCGGTGAGGCGTCGAAGATCGTTCTGATTGTCTACACGTCCGTGTTCATTGTTGCGATCAACACCTTGGCGGGTGTCGTCGCAATCAACGAGAATCAGTTGCGGGCCGCCGCGACCCTCGGGGCCAGCCGGCGCCAGCTGCTTCATGCTGTGGTGCTTCCCGCCGTAGTACCCTACATCTTTACCGGCGCACGGCTCGCGATGGGGAACAGCTTCCTCACCATCGTCTCCGCCGAGATGGTTGCGGCAAACACGGGTTTGGGTGCGCTGATCTGGCAGTCGCGCAACTTCGGGCGGATCGACTGGATTTTCGTGGGGATCATTGTCCTCGGTGTCCTAGGGTTCCTATTTGACCGGATTGTGCTCTGGATCGGTCGCCGTGCACTCATGCGGTTTGGCGTCAAGGGCTGACCTCGAGTGAGGTATTGGCGTAGAAGCTGCTGGAGCGCGTCGTTTGTCGAAGGCGAGTCCCTTGCTTCGAGCCTGGTGTGCGTACATGCGGGCCGACACACAGGGGGGGCACCGCGTTATGGGAGCCGCCGGCCGGGTCGGCCGGGACGGACTGGGCGGGATGGGCATCTGCCTTGCCGGTGGAGCACGAGGCCGAGCGCCCAGCACAAGCGAGGGACGTGACCACGAGCGTCAGCTTGGGTCGCCGGCCCAAGCGGCTGGTGTCCGCTGCATCGAAGGCGCTGAAGGTCAGGTGACCGTCGTGGCAGCGGCACCAGCGCGGGGCCCACGGGGATCTGAACCGCCCTAGCAACTGCCGTTCAGCTCCTGGGCCGGCGTCTTCGGCGACAGGTCGTCGCCGCCGCGAGGATCGACCGCATCGTCCACCACGCCGACGTCATCGCCCTCAAGGCGCCTCCTACCGCGGCTCCGCGACCGCGGCGTCGACACACTGACCAGCATCAAAGCCAAGCAAGAATACCTAACGGGGCTGCGCCCCAGCCCGACGAGTCGTGTCGTGGTGGCGTTTGCGCGGGCTCCGGTCGGCGGGGTGACGGCGGGCGGCCGCGAGGAGGGGGTGCTCTTCGTCGGCCGGGCGCAGGAGAAGACCCGGCTGTTCAGAACCGAGAAGCGGCACAACTCCGAGGGGCGGTCATATCCGTGGATCGTGCGGGCAACTGGGTTGGTCAACCACTTCTACTTCTACGCCGTTGATGAGGACTTCGGCCCGTTCTTCCTGAAGTTCTGCTCCTATTTCCCCTACAATGCCAGGTTGTGCCCCAACGGAAACGAGTGGGCCAAGCGACAGGCGACCAAGGCTGGCGTCGCTCACGTGGCGATGGACAACGCCTTCGCGGCCGTCGACGACGTCCCGGCGTTGCAGGCGATCTGCGACACCTTGGGCCCGGCGCAGATCGACGCCCTCCTGCGCAAGTGGCTGGCGCGCTTGCCTCACCCGTTCGCCCCGGCGGACCGGGCGGCGGGATACCGCTACGACATCTCGATACGGCAGGCCGAGTTCTCCTTGACCCAAATGCTCGACAAGCCGGTCTCCGGGCGAGTCTTCTTCGAGCAGGTCATTCGCGACAACTTGGATCTGGGCCGTCCCGACGAGGTCAGCCTGATCTTCGATCGTCGGGTCCTTGCCCGTGGCAAGCGTCCCACTCCGGGGACTTTCCGTACCCGGGTGATCACCGAGGGCGTCACCCCGAGCCTGCACGTGTACTACAAGCACTCCACGATCAAGCAGTACCACAAGGAAGGACGCGCCCTGCGGACCGAGACCACGATCAACGACACCGGTGACTTCAGGATCGGTCGGCGACTGACCAACCTGCCTGCGCTACGCGAGGTCGGCTTCTCCGCCAACCGGCGCCTCCTGGGCGTCCAACGACTCAGTCACGATCCTGCCCGCGGCCACCATGTCTTCGCTGGGGTGAACGACCCCGTCATCACCGACGCCGGCACCCGGGTCGCCGGCCTGCGCTTCGCCGACCCCCGGGCCCACGCGCTGCTCTCCGCGCTCGTGGTCTTCCGACTCCTGCCCGACGGGTTCACCAACCGGGATCTGCGGGCCCTGGTCGCTGACCTCCTGGGCAAAGAACCTGACGAGCTCAGCGCCGGTCAGATCACCTACGACCTGCGGCGCCTACGCTTCCACGGCCTCATCGAGCGTCGACCCCACAGCCACCGCTACCGCGTCACCGACACTGGGCTGCACCATGCCCTGTTCCTGACCCGCATCTACGACAGGCTCCTACCTACCGGGATGGCGCGCCTGAACCAGCCCGTCCCGGTCCACCTACGCACCGCCAGCCACGCCTACGACGCCGCGATCGAGGACCTCATCGCACAATCCGGCCTCGCGGCCTGAACTTGACTCACACTTCCCGGCTTCGCCGGACCTAGCCTTCTAGGCTAATGACTGTTCACTCTCCGACCGCCGGAACTGTCCAGCCTCCGAGCGCCGTCGACACGGGGGAGGGATTTCGGAGTCCGCGCGCTGAGAACCGCTGATAATCCACTGCTACGGTTTGCTCCGTGCGGTGCTCTGCCTCCATTCGTTATTGTCTCTCGAGCAGTCAAGGGTGGGTCGTACACCGGAGACTGATCGGGGCTGGGGCAGTATCAGGCAAATGAGCCGCGAACCGCGTATGACCAGGCCGGTCGGCCAGGCAACTGCCTACAAACGTTGCACCACGAGTCCCGTCGCGGTGAAAGAGTCGGCGGAGCGGTCGGCCAGAGCGCCGCACGGTAAGGCGGCGGCGGGCGGCGTGAGCCGGTGAGTCAGAACCAACAGTCCTCCGCGGGCGCGTCGGTCTGGGGTGTCCCGGGGATGCCGCTGCTCCTTGCCATGACCGCCCTCGGCTTCTCTGGATATGCCTTGCTGCTGCCGGTTGCGCCGCTGTGGGCGGTCCAGGGCGGTGCCGACCTCGTTGGCGCCGGGCTTGTGAATGGTGTGTTCCTGCTTTTCACGGTGATGACTCAGTTGGTCGTCCCAGGGGCGTTGCGCCGTTTCGGATGGGGATCGGTGCTCGTCGCCGGCATGCTCTTTCTAGGTCTGCCGGCCCTCGCACATGGCACGACCGACGCGCTGTGGCCGACCTTGGTGCTTTCCGCGGTACGCGGCTGGGGATTCGGGGTGCTGACGGTCACAGGTGGTGTCCTCGTGGCGGAACTGGTGGAGCCCGCCCAGCGCGGGAAGGCGATTGGGGCCTACGGGCTGGCGATAGCGGGGCCGCAGGTGCTGCTTCTGCCGGCGGGCCCGTGGATCGCGGAGCACGTCGGCTTCTGGGCGGTTTTTGCGGTGGCATCTCTCCCGGTGGTTGGAGTCTTGCCTGCGATCGGCCTCGCCAGAATGCTTGACCACGTTCCCGAGAAACGGGGTCCGGCGCCCTACATGCTGCTGCTGCGTCCGGTGGTGCTACTCCTCGGGGTAACGCTGGCGGGCGGGGCGCTGATCACATTCATGGCCCAGATGAGCAGCAGCGCGACGTTAACAACGCTTGCGCTAATGCTGATGAGTGTCACCGCCGCGCTGTCCCGCTGGCGTATTGGCGCGCTGACCGACCGGATAGGGAAAGAGCGACTTATCTGGCCACTGGTCGTGCTGACCGCGGTGGGCATGGCAGTGCTCGCCTGGGCCGTCCGCGACTCGCAGGACACGGACGGGCTGCTGCTGATGCTGGGATCGGCGGTCGTGGGGATCAGCTACGGCGGTCTGCAGAGCCTCACCCTGGTGGTGGCCTTCGAGTCGGTAAGCCGATCACACTACGGCCCCGCCAGTGCCGTGTGGAACGTCGGATTTGACGTCGGAACCGGGCTCGGCTCCGTAGTGGTCGGCTTGGTCGCGGCGGGGACCTCCTTCAGCTCGGCGCTGCTGGTTGCCGGTGCCCTCTCGTTGCTTACTTTGCCGCTGGCGATACGGCGGCAGGCCGCGGTCGGAGAGTTGACCGCGTAGCTGTCGCATCCATCCGTCCGCGGCCCTATAGGTCTCTGCGGGGGCGGCGGCGATCAAGGCGCCCCCTCATCGAGCACTGACGTCGCGTCGGCGTCACGCCGAGGCGACACTGCCTCCCGTATTCACGCCCGTCGGTGCCACAATGTGGTTGTGCCCCGCCAGTCATCCTCATGGGGTCCTCCAACCGCCTGTCAGGGGAGCGGAGGGGTGCCGGCCGGACCCATGGGTTCTAGTCGGGGCCCTGGCCAGAGTGTTCACCGGGCTGGGGTTGGACACGGTCGGGGACTAGGCGTTCCGGGACCTGGTCGTCGCCTGGCGTTTGTCTCGGTGTCTCCCGGCGTGCCCCGGATCGTGAAGCACGGCGGGTTGATGGAGTGCACCGGCATGGAGTGAGGTCCTCGGCGATACCACCGTCGCCGCGATAGTCGACCGGCTCCTGCACCGCTCCGTCGTGCTCAACCTCGACGGCGACTCCTGCCGGCCGCGCGCCCACCACGCCGCCACCGACACGCTCCGCCGAGCCACCACCGGCACCGCGCGACCACTGCATTGACCACCGCCTCCGGGTGGAGAATTTCGACGAGCACCCCTGGGGAGGATCACCGAGCGTCACCATCCGAAGGGGCACAAAGGGCCTTTCCCGGCTCTTCGGAACTTCGAGTCGACGATCTGGGGGATGGTGGTCGCGGCCGTGGTCATCCCGCGGCGCAAAGGCACGGCAGGAATACCGGGAACCAGACAGCCGCGACTGTTGCGCGGACCTGAGTCCACGCGATGGCTCAGGACTTCCGGTCTTCGGAATTCCGCCGCGGGCCTCGCCTCATATGGCGGAGGCGTTGGACTTCCGGCTGGCCTCGCTGACGGCCCGCCAGACGCGCTCCGGTGTCAGCGGCAGGTCGCGGATGACGATGCCGGCGGCGTCGGTGACCGCGGCGGCCAACGCCGGGGCGGTGCAGAGCAGGGCGCCTTCGCTGATGCCCTTGGCGCCGTAGGGCCCCGGGCCGTCGTGGTTCTCCACCATCGCGGTGGTCAGCTGCAGCGGGACGTCCTTGGTGGTGGGGATGCGGTAGTCCAGCGCGCCGAGGTTGCGGATGCGCCCGGCGTCGTCGAGGACGATGTGCTCCATCAGCGTGTGGCCCAGCCCCATGATCGCGGCGCCTTCGTCCTGCATCTCCACCTGTAGCGGATTCAGCGCCTTGCCCACGTCGCTGACCGTGACGTGCTTGTGCACCGGTCTCGGTGTCGACCTCGACCTCGAAGGCGGTGCAGTTGAACTCGAAGAACGCCGGCGTGCCGCCGAGGGGGTGCTCGGCCATGTGGGGCTTGCGCATGCGGCCCGTGCCGATGAGCTCGCCGTTCCAGCGGCCCAGACCGACCTTGACGAAGTCCGTGATCGGCAAGGACTTGCCGGGCAGATGGACCATGCCGCCCTCGACCCGCACGTCGTCGTCGGCGACGCCGTGCAGAGCCGCGGCGAGCTCGCGCAGCTGGTGGTGGATGTCCTCGCAAGCGCGCGTGATGGCGGTGCCCATGAACACCGTCGAGCGGCTGGCGGAGGTCTGCAGGTCGAAGGGCACCACGGCGGTGTCACCCATGACGACGCTGACTTACTCCAGCGGGGCGCCGAGCGCGTCGGCGGCAAGCTGGGCGTAGATGGTGCGGGCACCCTGGCCCGTGTCTGAGGTGCCGGCGTAGACGATGACGGAGCCGTCGGCGAGCAGGCGCACGGTGGGGTTGGACAGCCCGGTGGTGGCGCCGGATTTGATGCCGACCGCGATGCCGCGCCCGCGGCCCGGAGAGACCGGGGTGTCCCAGCCGACGAGCTCGGCGGCCCGGCGCAGCGTCTTTCTCAGCCGGATCTCCAGGCCGTCCAGGCCGAGCTCGCGGGCGGCGGCGTCCATCTGGGACTCGATCGCCCAGTTCATCTGGGGGGTACCGAAGCCACGGAATGCGGTCGACGGCGTGGTGTGGGACAGCACCGCCCGCGCGTAAATCCGGGCGGCGGGCACCCGGTAGGGCCCGCACGCGAGGTAGGCGCTCTTGGTCATCACCCGTTCGGCGATGTCGGCGTAGGCGCCGATGAGGTAGGCGGAGTCGACGTCCTGGAAGACCAGGTCGCCCTCGCGGGTGAAGCCGGTGCGCACGTGGACCTCGGCGGCGGCGCGGCGCACGGCCTGGAAGGTCTCCTCCAAGGTGAGCACGAGGCGGCAGGGCCGGCCGGTGCGCCGGGACAGGTGGATGAGGACGGGCTCGAGCTTGGGGTTCCGCTTGCCGCCGAAACCGCCGCCGGGGTCCGGGGCGAAGACCCGCACCTGGGTCAGCGGCAGGTCGAACAGCGCCGCCATCATCTTCTGCAGCAGGTAGGGGTGCTGGACGGGGCTCCACAGGCGGATGCCGTCGACGTCCGCGGCGGCGATGAAGCCGTGCGGCTCGATGGCGAAGTGGGTGACCATGGGGAACGTGTAGGTGTGCTCGACGACGAGGTCAGCCTGCGCGGCGTCGACGTCCCCCCAGCCGTAGTGCCGCTCCTTGAGGACGTGGTCGTTGCCAGCGGGTCACCATCGGCACGGACGGCCGGATCCTGCACCAGCGGCGCGCCGGGCGCCAGCGCCGCGGCGATGGTAGTGACGGCGGGGAGCTAATGTCAGCGTTAGCGAAGAGGACGAAAGAGAATGCCCGACGGGCGCGACCCCATCGGGGGCCACGCCCGTCAGTGGATCAGAGGGCCTTGACGACCTCGTCGAAGCCGAGGCGCGGCAGGCGGTCATGCCAGGCGTTCTCGGCGGGCTTGCCCATGTTGATGGCGACCAGGACGCGGTGGCGGCCGTCGGGGAAGAACTCCCGGGCGATCGCGTCGGCGTCGAAGCCGGTCATCGGGCCGGCGGCGAGGCCGGCGGCCCGGATGCCGAGGATGGCGTAGCCCACCTGGAGGCCCGTGTTGAGCTCGGCGGTGCGGGCGCGCGCCTCCTCGTCACCCGCGAACATGTCACGGGCGCCGGGGAAGTGCGGGAAGGTCCGCGGGAGCTCCTCGTGGAAGTCGACGTCCGCAGCGAAAATGGCGGTCGCCGGGGCGGCGGCCGTCTTGGCCCGGTTGCCCTCGGCCATGTGGGGGAGCAGACGCTCCTTGGCGTCGGCGGAGCGCACGACGACGACGCGCAGCGGCTGCGTGTTCATCGACGTGGGCGCCCACTTGACGAGCTCGAAGATCTCGGCGATCTGCTCGTCGGTGACCTGCTCGTCCGTGAAGGCGTTCGCCGTGCGGGCCTGGCGGAACAGCAGGTTCTGCGCGCGCTCGTCGAGGACGAGGGCGTCGTGGGTCTGGGGGTCAGTCGTTGCAGTCATAGTGAGTCGAACCGGTGACCAGGGCGTGGTGTTTCCGGATCGAGCATGGGACTCGTCACACGCCAGCGACGTAGCCAGCCAGCTGCGCGCCGGCGTTTCGACTTGAGCTTGTCCACGACCCGGGCGACCGTCTTTCGGACGAGGTCCGACACTCGCTCCCTGCACTGTTCCTCGGTGGTCTGTGGGGCATCGTCGCCGACGTCGCTCTTGCTGGGCCCTGCGGCCCAGTGCCGACACTGCGCGAGGTCCTGCGCCGGTCGCCGCGACGTCCGTCCGCCCCCACGGCGCGGACCAGACAGCGGTCAAAGATCGTCGCCGTTGCCTCGAGGGATCATCCGCTCGAGGGCGTCGAGGATGACGTCGAGGCCGAACTCGAACTCCTCGCCGAAGTCGTAGCCAGGTTGCAGGGCGTGCTCGGTCGCAAACTCCACGAGGTGGGGGTATTCCTCGGGGGAGAACCGCGCCGCGATCGAAGCGGTGACCTCGGGTGCGGTGTCCCGGTCGAACGGCAGCGCGGCCTCCTGGATCGCGAACCCGTAGACGAATGCGTCGAGCAGGGCGTAGGCGTGCCCTGTCATCGCCAGGGAGAGGCCGGCTCCCCGCAGGGTGCCGAGCACGGCGTCGTGGTGCCGCAGCGTGGCGGGCCCCGGTCTTGACCGCGACTCCATCAGTACGATCGCCCAGGGGTGGCGTCGTAGCACGCTCCGCGCCGAGACGGCGCGGCGGCCGATCTCCTCGCGCCAATGGCCCTCGGCCGAGGGGAGCTCCATCTCGCCGAAGACGAGGTCGACGATACCGTCGAGGATCTCGTCCTTGTTGGTGAAGTAGTGGTACAGCGCCATCGGTTTGACGCCCAGCTCCTTGGCGAGTGAGCGCATGGTGAGCGAGCTGAGTCCGCCACCGTCGGCGACAGCGACGGCACAGTTCAGCACCCGGTCTCGGCTGAGCGGGACGCGGTCTTCCCGACTGTCGCCTACTTCCTTCAGCATCGTGCCCCCACACCTGGCCCTAGCGTGCCCATACTTTGTACGGTAGCCTACCGTACAAAGTATGGGTCGGCGTACCAGGCGCCCTCTGGGGCGGAGAGGAACAGTCATGGATGACGGCCAGCACGTCACCACGGACGGCCCGGCACCGGTGGAGGGCACCATGCGGGCGGTCCTGCGGGACGTGGTGGCCGGCACGGTCAGGGGGAAGGTCGCCATCACCAGCTGAGCGCCCCGGACGAGTGCTCGACAGACCACGACCTAAGCCGATCAGTTCCGCGAAACCGAAACGAGAAGGTGGCCACCATGGCGACCGCCGCCCTTCACCCACCCGTCCACCCCAGCTATCCCGTCCAGGTCGACGGCGCGGGCGGCCTTCCGCTCTCCCGCTGGCTCTGGCTCGTCAAGTGGGTCTTGGTGATCCCGCACTATTTGATCCTGATCCCGCTCTGGATCGCGTTCGTCGCGACCAGCATCGTCGCCCTGGTGGCCATCGTCATCACCGGCCGGTACCCGCGCGGCATCTTCGACTTCAACGTCGGCGTGCTCCGCTGGAACTGGCGCGTGCACTACTACGCCTACGGCGCGCTCGCGACCGACCAGTACCCACCGTTCACCCTCCGCGAGGTCCCGGAGTATCGCGCTCACCTGCACGTCGACTACCCCGAGTACCTCTCCCGCGGGCTCGCGCTCGTGAAGTGGTGGCTGCTGGCGATCCCGCACTACATCGTCGTCGCCATCCTCGTCGGCGGCGCCGCCACCGCGACCTATCAGGCGACGAACACCGACTGGCGCTGGGAAGGCGGGCTGATCGGCCTGCTCGTCCTCGTCGCCGGCGTCGTCCTGCTCGTCACCGGTACCTACCCCCGGGGCCTGTTCGACCTCCTCCTCGGACTGAACCGCTGGGTAATCCGCGTCGCCGCCTACGCCGGCCTCATGACGGATGTCTACCCGCCGTTCCGCCTTGACATGGGCGGGCACGAGGACGTGACGCTGCCCGCCGGCACACCGCCCCCGACCGGACCCTCGCCGTACCCCGCCGCGCAGCAGGGCGGGACGTTTCCGCCCGGGCCGTACACGCTCCAGTCGTACCCGCCCCAGCCGTACCCGCCCCACCCCGAGGAAGGGCCGCAGCGCACCTGACCCGTCGGCACCGCGCGGTATCGACAGCACGACAACCGGCCCGCCTGGACCGGTCGACCCGCAAGGCTCGTGAAGGGCATTGTCATGATCGAAGCCCACGACCTCACCAAGCGCTTCGGCGACAAGACCGCCGTCGACCACGTCACCTTCACCATCGCGCCCGGCTCGGTCACGGGATTCCTCGGGCCCAACGGCGCCGGTAAGTCCACCACCATGCGGATGGTTGTGGGTCTGGACCACCCGACGGCGGGCACCGTCACCGTCAACGGCAAGCCGTACGCCAAGCACCGCTCCCCGCTCAGCGAGGTCGGTGTGCTGCTGGACGCCAAGGCCGTCCACACCGGCCGGTCCGCCCGCTCACATCTGCGCACGATGGCTGCGACCCACGGAATCTCCACGCGGAGGGTGGACGAGGTCATCGAGATGACCGGCCTGGCCGGCGTCGCGAGCAAGCGGGTGGGTGGCTTCTCCCTCGGGATGGGGCAACGCCTGGGCATCGCCTCGGCGATGCTGGGCGACCCCCGCACGCTCATCCTGGACGAGCCGGTCAACGGCCTGGACCCCGAGGGGGTGCAGTGGGTGCGTCACCTCGTGCGTGACCTGGCAGCCGAGGGCCGTACGGTGTTCCTCTCCTCGCACCTCATGAGCGAGATGGCCCAGACCGCCGACCAGCTCCTCGTCATCGGCCGCGGCAAGATCATCACCGCCGGTCCGGTCCAGGAGGTCATCGACTCCGTCATCGGCGCGACCGTGCGGGTGCGCTCCCCGCGGGCAACCGAGCTGGCCGACCTGCTCCGCGCCGACGGCGTCACCATCACCTCGCCCGAGGCCGGGACGCTGCAGCTGCACGGGGTGACAGCCGAGCGGATCGGCGAGACCGCCGCCGCCCACGGCATCGTCCTGCACGAGCTGAACCCCCAGAGCGCCAGCCTGGAGGAGGCCTACATGAACCTCACCCAGGACGCCGTCGAGTACCACTCCGAGCCTGTCCACATCCACCAGGAAGCCGGCATCCGATGAACGCCGTCGTCACGCCCGCCTCAGCACCCGCCACCGAACCAGTTCGGCTCGCAGCTGCCCCTCGCGCCCGCCTGACCTTTACGGGCGTCATGCGTGGGGAGTGGATCAAGCTGCTCTCCCTGCGCTCGACCTGGTGGGTCCTCGGCATGACCGTCGCCGTGATGACGCTCTTCGCCCTCGGCCAGGCCATGTCCCTCGACCTGCTGGCCGACTCACCCGAAGCCGCCGCTCTCGGCACGATCCACGGCGCCGAGATCGTCTCCGGCGGCTACCCGCTCGGGACAGTCACCATCGCGGTCCTCGGCGCCCTGCTGATCACGGGCGAGTACTCCACCGGCATGATCCGCTCGACCCTCACGGCCGTGCCGACGCGCCTTCCCGTGCTGGCCGCTAAGGCGATCGTCCTGACGGCGGTCACCGCACTCGTCACGGTGCTGAGCCTGGCCCTGGCCTCCCTCGTCACGAGGGTGCTCCTCGCCGAGCACGACCTCGTCCCGGCCCTCGATGACGCCCAGAGCTGGCAGATCTACGGTGGCGTGCTGTACTTCCTGGTCGCGGCCGCCCTGTTCGCACTCGGCATCGGCACGCTCCTGCGCTCGACCGCCGGCACGGTGACCATCGCCCTCACCGTGCTGCTTCTCCTGCCCGGCATCCTGAGCATCATCACCCTCGACTGGGTCGAACGGATCGTCACGTACCTGCCGATGCCCGCGGCGGCCGCGTTCGTCACGGTCAGCGACTCCACCCTCACCGACTCGAGCGAGCTCGCCCCGTGGACGGGCGTGCTCGTCGTCGCCGCCTACGCCGTCGTCCCGATGGTGGCAGCCGCCGTGATGCTGCGCCGACGCGATGCGTGACATCGCCAGGAGTATCGAGATGGACGCGCGGGGCCGTTCGATGACCGGCAGGACCGTGCTCGTGACGGGCGGCACCTCCGGCATCGGGCGGGCGACCGCCGAGGGACTCGCCACGATGGGTGCCCACGTGGCCATCACCGGCCGCGACCCTGCGCGGGTGGAGCGGGTGGCAAGCGAGATCGGCTCCACGTCCGGCGCACGGGTGGACGGCTTCGCCGCCGACCTCTCATCCCAGGCGGAGGTGCGGGGGCTGGCAGATGAGGTTCTGCGCCGACTGCCCAAGCTTGCCGTCCTCGTCAACAACGTCGGCGGGTACTGGAACACGCGGCACATCACGGCAGACGGGCTCGAACGCACCTTCGCCCTCAACCACCTGGCGCCGTTCCTGCTCACCCGACTGCTGCTCGAAAGGCTCGGCCAGAGCGGGCAGGCGCGGGTGGTCACCGTTTCCTCCCAGGCACACGCCCAGGGCCGGATCGACTTCGACGACCTCCAGGGCGAGCGGTCCTACTCCGGCGCCCGGGCCTACAACCAGTCCAAGCTCGCCAACGTGCTGTTCACCTACGAGCTGGCCCGCCGGCTCCCGCCAGGCGAGATCACCACTAACGCCGTCCATCCCGGCATGGTCCGGACCTCCTTCGGGGCCGAGGACCCCGGCCGCGCCCAACGCGCCCTGGTGCCGCTGCTGCGGCCTTTCATGCGATCGACGACGGCGGGAGCCGCGTCCTCCGTCCGGGTGGCATCCGCTCCCGAGCTGGGGGAAACCACGGGGCAGTACTTCGCACGCGGACGCCCGAGGAGGTCCGCTCCGGCCAGCCACGACCGGGCTGTCGCAGCCCGGCTGTGGCAGGTGAGCAGCGCACTCGTCGGCCTCGCCGACGTCCTTGTGAAAACGTCCGACAGGTCACGAACCGCGAGCGACCGGATGTGGGACCGATGAGCGCCACCACGACCGGCACCGGTGTCGCGCGAACGGCCGGCGCGCTCTTCCTGTTCAGCGCGATCACATTCGCGGTCGCGGCGACCGTCCTGTCCACCACGTTCGACTGGCCGGACATCCTCCGAGAGCCCGCCGCCGTCGTGCTGCCCGCGTTCACCGAGGGCGGCTCGAGCCTGGTGTGGACGTGGTTCGCCACAGCGTGGACCTACGGGCTCCTGGCCATACCGATCCTGCTCCTGCCCGCCGCGCTCGGCAGGCGCGACGACCCCGCGTTGCGGGTGGCCACCTGGGCAGGTGCCGTCTCGGTGGTGCTCGCCCTGATCGGGTTCCTTCGATGGGTTTTCGTCGTCCCAGCGCTGGCCGGCTCCTACGCCGCGGGAGACACGTCCACCCGCGCCGCGGTCGACGCCGCCTGGACCGCCCAGCACCAGTTCGGCGGCGCCCTCCTGGGCGAGCACCTCGGGCAGCTGCTGGTCATCGCCTGGTCGGTCACCCTCAGCGTCGTCATCCTCCGCACCCAGGTCCTGCCCCGCTGGCTGGGCGTCACCGGCCTGGTCGCCGGTGCGCTCTACCTGATCAACCAGGGCGACATCCTCGCGACCGCCGTCCCCGGCCTCCCGGTGTGGGACCTCGGCGGGCTGATCGGAAGCACCGCCTGGGGACTGTGGGTGGCCGCCCTCGGCGCAGCGCTCCTGCTAGGACGGATCCGTCGTCCGCAACCCGCCCGCCAGGACCGCGACCTCCCGTGACCCGTCCCGTCGCTCCGCACCCCGTCACGGGCAAGGAGGCACTCCCTCCGCCGACCCGACGGCGCAGGAACCGCCGTCGGCTCATCCTCGTCGTCCTCGCGGTGGTCGCGTGGGGTGCTGCCGTGCTCGTGCTGGGACCGTTCGGCCTGATCCCGTTCGGTCTGCTGCTCGCCTTCAGCATCGATCCCGGCGAGGAGGAAACCGGGCCGTCGGTCAGGCTCACGACGCGCAATCTCGGGCTGGCCGTGGCCATGCTGGCGGCCTTCGCCTGGTTCTGGCTGGGATATCCCGATCTGCCGAAGTCGACGCTCGTGGTGATCGCCGGGGTGCTGATCGCCCTGCCGCTCGGGCTCCAGGCGTCCGCGGGCAATGCGGCGCGTGATCGCACGATCGTGGTCACGAAGCGAAGCCTCATCCTCGCCCTGTGGGGGCTGGTGCTCTTCGCCGTCCTCTACCAAGAGGGAGGGGTGTGGCTGTACGGGCTGGCGGTGGTGTGTGTCGTCGTGCCTCTCTCATTGGCGGTGTCGCGGGTGTGGGTCGCTCGGCGCGGGCGGATCGAGCTCGGGCTGCTCCGCCACCCGCTTCGCCGGGACATGCGGGGGCACCTGGTCCAGGGTCTGAACATCTGGCTGTGCTGCGCGTTGCTCGGTGGGCTCCTCGCCGCCGGTGGCGCGCACATCGCACGTGTCCCGTTCTCCTTGAGCGCCGCCCAGCTCGACCTCGTGGTCGCGACCTTTGCCGCCGGCCTGGTCCTGCTGGCGGCGTTGGCGCTGGTCCCACGACGCCGCGTCCACGCGGCGACCAACGTGGTCGTGGCGCTGCTGTCGGGCTTCCTCGTCCTCCAGCTCGGCCCGGCCTCCACGACGTCCGCCGATGCGGTGGTGCTCGATTCTCCGCTGGCCGGCGAGTGGTTCGTGTTCAACGGCGGCCGCAGCGTCCTGCTCAACGGTCACTCTGGGAACGAGAGGCACGCGATCGACTTCGCGCGGCTGGGCGCGAACGGGCGAACGCACCCACGAGGGGGTGCCGCACGCCTGACCGACTACACCGGCTTCGGGTCGCCCGTGCTGGCGCCGGTCGACGGCCTGGTTGTCGGCGTGGCCGACGGCTATCCCGACAATCCGCCCGGCACCAACGGCGACCGCGCCAACCACGTGGTGGTGGCGATCGGTCGCGAGCGCTACGTGCTGATGGCCCACCTTCAGCAGGGCAGCGTCAGCGTCCGCGTGGGCGACGTCGTGCGCCGCGGCCAGCTCGTCGCCGCCGTGGGGAACAACGGCCACTCCAGCGAGCCGCATCTGCACCTGCAGGTCCAGGACTCCGCGGCAGGCATCGACGCCGAGCGCACCTACCCCATGGTGTTCCGCGATGTCGACATCACCAGGGGCGGTGCCTGGCCGTGGGGCGACAGTCGCGAGCTCCGCACCGGTGATCTCGTCCGGGGGCTCGGGTAATGACGATGACAACGTCGGACCGGGTCGGGCGCCGCGGTTCCCGGCGGGCGGCGAGCCTGCTGTCGGTGGCGGTCTCCGTCCTCGTCCTGGCGGCGTGCGGTGGCTCGTCAGCCGACCCGCCCGCCCTGGCCGGCGATCTGTACCAGGTCGACGGCGAAACGGCGCACCTGCAGTGCCAGGGCGCCGGTTCCCCGACGGTGGTCCTGCTCGGCGGCCAGGGCTTCACCACGACGACCTGGGACAGCTTCCGCGCCGCCCTCGGGCCCGATGTCCGCACCTGCGCCTGGGACTACCCCGGCGTGGGCCACTCCACGGGCGCGCCGATGATGACCGCCGCCCGGGCCGCGTCCTCCCTCGACGGCACGCTGCGCGCCGCCGACGTGCCACGGCCGGTGGTGGTGGTTGGCCACAGCATCGCCGGCCTCACGACTCGCCTCTACGTCGGCGAGCACCCGGACGATGTCGCCGGCGTCGTGCTCTTCGATCCCACGGTCGCCTCGTTCGCCCGCATGTTCGACGACAAGGAGTTCCGACCTGGGTGGGACGGGACGGCGAGTGCCGACCAGGTGGAGCAAGTCACCGCGTGGCCGGACATCCCCTTCGAGATCCTGCGCCACGATCCGGCCGTGTACGCCACCGCCAAGGTGTGGAACGCGACCGTGGAGACCCAGTGGGGTACCGAGCAGGCGGCGTTCGCCAGGCTCGCACCGACGGGCACCGCGCGGATCGTGCAGGGCTCTGGCCACAACGTCTACCAAGATGCCGAAGGCGAGTCCCTCGCCGCCGTCCAGCGGGTACTGGACGCAGTGGTCACGAAGCGGTGATAGCCCCGGCAGCCCGACGTTGATCCCGTTCCGCATCCTGGAGGTGTGAGAGCAGGCAGCAAAGGTCGAGGGTTCGGGTCCCTCCACAAGGCCGTGTCCTCAGCCCGGGCCGAGCCGGGCCCTGAGCTTCTCGAGCTGCCGCCAGTGTGCCTCGATGCGCTGCCGGCCCATCGTGGTGATCGAGGCGGTGGTGTGTGACTTCTTGCGTTCGAATCGCTTCTCGATGGTGAGTAGCCCGGCATCCTCCAGCTTCGTGAGGTGGCTGGACAGGTTGCCCTTAGTGAGTCCGGTCGCCTGCTGAAGGAAGGTGAAGTCGGCGCGACCGATCGAGGAGAGCACGGTCAGGATTGCCAGCCTGCCGGGCTCGTGGACCAAGCGGTCGAGGCTGAGGTCGGGGTCAGGGGCGGCCATCGGCGTCCTCGTCGACTCGTGCGGAACGGGCACGCCTCAGCGAGGCGAGCAGGTCGCGGTGGTCCAGCAGGCCGATCACGATGGTGACGAGCCCGATCGGAATCATCACAGGTGACACCTTGTCGTCGAGACCGCCCCAGATGGGGGCGAGCGCGAGGACGGTGAGGCCCCCGAGCAGGACCAGGTGGTATGGCCTGAGCACGTTCAGCAGGCGGTAGTAGAACAGGAGCGCCACGCCGAATGCCGCACCGAACAGCGACACCGGCAGGTCGAGCTGGATGTCGAGGGTGATGCCGACGCACATGATCGCCGCGCACGCGAGGGTAAGGACCGCGATTCGCACCAGGGTCCGCCTCGACGGCTCGACCCGGCCAAAGGTTGTCACGTAGTAGCGGTTGACGACGTAGTAGCCGACGGCGGCAACACCAAGCGCCAGCACGAACCACGGCGCGCTGCCGCTGACCGGCTCGTCGCCGATGGGCGGCGTGTTGGTCAGGCCGGCAGCCAGGAAGATCAGTCCGGTCGGCACCGCCAGCAACCCCCGGAGGAGGTAGTAGCGAGTGCCCACCGAGGCCAGTGCACCTGCGTTCACGAGATTCTCCCAACTGGTCTGTGCCGCAAACCTTACGGTCGAGCGCACCGCGAGTCAATGGATGACCAACTGGTTTGTAGGACAAACCATCTACGCGACGCGGCCTGCTGGCGTTCGGTGAGAGCGCTGCCTTCCTCGGACTCGTGCTGCCCGGGGGGACGGCCGTCAACCTCGGCGATGCGGTCGCGGCACAGGGCCACGCGGGCCTGGGCCAACGTTCGCGGGGGCCGCGTCGTCGCTTGCCGCTGCGCTTTGATCTCTGACCACGACCAGCGACGCCGTTCCAAAGCCGCGCCGGAGGACGTCGAGTCGGAACGGCGCCCGGTGTCTACGGCACCATCCTTGCTGGTCACGCCGTCCCCATGAGTCCGCCCCCGCCGGCCACCGGGCGCCGATCGCCGGAGCAGTGGTTATGCCCGTCCTGCTCGCTGTTCTGGCGACCGGTTTCCACAAACGTTCCAGCGCTCAGTGGCCGGCGGCCCGGTACTTCTCGACGACCTCTGCTTTGATTCGGCCCCGCGGGCTCACCGCGATGCCCTGGCTGGCTGCCCAGGCGCGCACCGCCGCCGGGTCGAACGCGTGCTTCTTCGTGCTTGCAGCGGAGGTACGTCGGCGTTGTCCTTCGATCTTGCGGCCGGCCTCGAGGTAGGGCCTGAGCGCGTTCTCGAAGTCGGCCAGTTCGTCGTTGGTCAGATCGACCCGGTAAAGGACTCCTTCGTAGGAGAAGTCAATGGAGCGACCCTTGCCGCGCTCGATTGGCCTGCCCGAGAGGTCTGACACGAGCTCGGTAATCATTTTGGTCGCCATGCCCATCAACGTAACTCAGGAGAAAGGTATGAGAGCAGCCTGGGGAAGAAGGTCGGCTGTGCCGCGCATCTCGTGCTCGAGCAGAGCAGCTGCGTGCGCGATGTCGCGATTGATCGCGGACGTCTTGAGGTCGCGGCGCCCAGCCGCGCCCAGCCGGGCACCCCCACTCCGGACGGGCGCGCCCTGGCCGGCCAGGCACGGGGCACGTACCCGCTACGACGTCGTCGGTGCCGACCACGCCGGATCAAGGTTCGCACCTGCCGGATCGGGGCCGCCGGTATGGCCGCGGGTGTCCGTGCGCCGCACGTGGCACGGCGTGCCGCCCCCTGACCTGGCCGGTGCCGTGGTCGACTGACCTTCGGGGCGGACCCACGCCCGAAGGGAGGATCACTCGTGGCGGGTAGGAGCATCCGGACGGTCACCGTCAAGGGCGTGACCCTGGGGGAGGGCATGCCCAAGATCGTCGTGCCCCTCACCGGCGCCGACCCCGTCGAGCTGGCCTCGCAGGCCACCGCGCTCCACGGCCACGCGGTCGACGTCGTCGAGTGGCGCGCGGACCACTTCACCGGGTTGGGCGACGCCACCGCCGTCGTCGACCAGGCTCGGTCCCTCCGCGACCAGCTCGCCGGCACCCCGCTGCTGTTCACCTGCCGCACCCGCGCGGAAGGCGGGGCGGCCGAGATCGACGACGAGGACTACGGGCGCCTCAACACCGCGGTGATCGACGCAGGCGCCGCCGACCTGGTGGACGTGGAGTACCGCCGGTCGCCCGCCGTCGTTGACCGGGTCCTTGCCGCCGCCCACGCCGCCGGCGTCGCCGTCATCGTCTCCAGCCACGACTTCGACGGCACCCCGTCCCGCGGCGAGATCGTCGCGCGGCTCCAGGCGATGCAGGAGGTCGGGGCGGACATCTGCAAGGTCGCCGTCATGCCGCACTCCGTCGCCGACGTCCTGGCCCTTCTCGACGCGACCCGCACCATGAACGAGCAGTTCGCCGACCGGCCCCTCATCACCATGTCGATGGGTCCCCTCGGCACGATCTCGCGGGTGGCCGGCCAGGTGTTCGGCTCCGCCGCGACGTTCGGGATGGTGGGCACGGCCTCGGCGCCCGGGCAGGTGGACGCGGACGACCTGCGCACCGTGCTGCGGGTGCTCGCCGGCGGCTGAGCAGGCGAATCCGGCGCACGCGCACCGCGTCAGCCGTGCAGCACCCGGCTGCGTCCCACCTGCCAACCCACGAGCAGCTGCACGAACGCGACCACCGTCAGGCACACCAGGAGCAGCGGCCCTGGGCCCGTGAGATCCCGCAGCACACCCGCCAGGACCAGGCCAGCGGCGGCGCCCAGGTACCCCACGGTCTGCGCCATCGAGGACAGCCGGCTGGCCGTGCCCGGGTCGGCCACCCGCAGACCCACCAGGGACAACGCGACCACGAACGACCCGCCGGACCCCAGCCCCACGACGACCACCCACACCTGCACCAGGCCCGGCGCGACGACCAGGCCGAGCATCCCGGCGACCATCAGGGTCGGCATGACCATCGACGCCACGCGCTGGTCCGGGCCCACCCGCATGAGCGCCGGCGTCGCGAGGTTCGAGACGATCGCCGCCACCTGGTAGAGGAAGAGGTGCCAGCCGGCGGCGGCCGCGCCCACCCCGAGGTCCTGCTCGAGAGTGGGCAACCAGTTGACGAGCACGTAGAAGACCGTGGACTGCAGGCCCATGTAGACGGCCACCTCCCACGCCAGGCCCGAGCGCCACACCGGGGCACCGCCGGTCCGGGCTCGGCCGGCCGCGGTGGTCGCCCCCCGCCCGCCCCGCAGCCGGGGCAGCCATACGGCGAGTGCGGCAAGAACGAGCACCACCCACACACCCAGCGCCACCCGCCACGACCCGGCCCCCGCGAGCGGCACCGCGACACCGGACGCCGTGGCAGCGAACACCGTCTGGACGGCGATGTAGACCGAGGTCACGGTGGTCAGGCGGAGCGGGAAGTCCTTCTTCACCACGGCGGGCAGCAGCACGTTCCCGACGGCGATCGCGGCCCCGATCAGCGCGGTGCCGATCCACAGGGGCGCCGCCGAGCCGGGCAGGGACCTGACGACGGTGCCGACCGCGAGCAGCACGAGCGCGCCCGCGACCGTGCGCTCGATGCCGAACCGCCGCCCCAGCGTGGCCACGACCGGGGAGACGACCCCGAACGCGACAACCGGGACGGCGGCGAGGGTGCCCAGCGCCGACGGCGACAGCCCGGTGTCGGCGCCGACCAGCGGCAGCACGGGCCCGACGGCGGTGATCACCGGACGCAGGTTCGCCGCCACGAGCACGATCCCCAGGAGGAGCAGCCACGACGGCAGCACTCGGCCACGCTCCGGGGCGAAGTTCATGCCACAGGCTCCTCAGGGCTCGGACCGTGCCCGGGTGCGGGGCCGGGCGCCGTCGCCCGCGGGCCGTCGGGCGCTGCTCGGGCCACCTTAAGCCTGGCCCGGTTGGGGCCGACGCCGCGGTCCGCGGGGGCGGCCTGCCGCGGGATCCGCTGCGTCGTCGCCCCGGGGCGGTTCCGCGCCGCCACCGCAGCCGCCACCGCATCCCCTGCCGCCCGGTGCGAGTCGCCGTAGCCTCGAGACGAGCGAGGGAGAGTGCGATGACCGACCAGCTGACCGCGCGCCGCCAGGACGAGCTCCTCGGGACGATGCGCACGGACCTGTACATCGACGGCGCCTGGCGGGAGGCCACCGGGGGCCGCCGCTTCGCCGTCGAGAACCCTGCCACCGGCGAGCAGCTCACCACGGTGGCCGACGCCGACCCGGCCGACGCGATGGCTGCCCTCGACGCCGCCGACCGTGCCCAGGCCGGCTGGGCCCGCACCGCGCCACGGGAGCGCGGGGAGATCCTGCGCCACGCGTTCGAGCTGATCACCGCCCGCGCCGACGACTTCGCCCTGCTGATGACGTTGGAGATGGGTAAACCGCTCGCCGAGTCCAAGGGTGAGGCCACCTACGGGGCGGAGTTCTTCCGCTGGTTCTCCGAGGAGGCCGTGCGCATCGCCGGCCGGTACAGCGCCGCGACCGACAACAAGTCCCGGGTGCTGGTGACCAAGCGGCCCGTGGGCCCGTCGATCCTCATCACGCCGTGGAACTTCCCCCTGGCCATGGGGACCCGCAAGATCGGCCCGGCGCTCGCGGCCGGGTGCACGGTGGTGCTCAAGCCGGCCCAGCTCACGCCGCTGACCGCGCTGCTCCTCGCTCAGGTGCTCGAGGAGGCCGGCGTGCCCGCCGGCGTCGTCAACCTCGTGCCCACCACCCGCGCCGGGGACACCACCGGGCCGCTGCTGCAGGACCCGCGCGCCCGCAAGCTCTCCTTCACCGGCTCCACCGGAGTCGGCCGCGCCCTCCTCGCCGACGCCTCCGGGCAGGTGCTCCGCACATCCATGGAGCTCGGTGGCAACGCGCCGTTCCTGGTCTTCGAGGACGCCGACGTCGACGCCGCCGTCGCCGGGGCCATGGCAGCGAAGTTCCGCAACGGGGGCGAGGCGTGCACCGCGGCCAACCGGTTCCTCGTGC
This sequence comes from Georgenia yuyongxinii, assembly GCF_006352065.1. Taxonomy (NCBI): domain Bacteria; kingdom Bacillati; phylum Actinomycetota; class Actinomycetes; order Allobogoriellales; family Allobogoriellaceae; genus Georgenia; species Georgenia yuyongxinii. Next base: position 836,854 of record NZ_CP040915.1, read on the forward strand.
ACGAGGCGGTGGCGGAGGAGTTCACCGCCAAGCTGGTGGAGAAGGTCCGGGCGGTCCGGCTGGGCCCGGGCACGGACGACGGCGTCACCCTGGGGCCGCTCGTGGAGAAGAAGGCCCGCGACAAGGTGCACGAGCTCGTGGCGGACGCCGTCGCGCATGGCGCGGAGGTGCTGCTCGGCGGTGAGGTGCCCGAGAGGCCGGGGTGGTTCTACCCCGCCACGGTGCTGAAGGGCGCCGGGCCGCAGGCGCGCCTGCACCGTGAGGAAATCTTCGGCCCCGTCGTCTCGATCACCACGTTCGCCGACGAGGCGGAGGCGGTGCGGCTGGCCAACGACACCGAGTTCGGCCTGATCTCCTTCGCCTTCACCACCGACCTGGCCCGGGGGCTGCGGATGGCCGAGGTGCTCGAGACCGGGATGCTTGGGCTGAACTCCGGCGTCATCTCCAACCCGGCGGCGCCGTTCGGTGGGGTCAAGCAGTCCGGCATCGGCCGCGAGGGCGCGCACGAGGGCATCGAGGAGTACCTGGAGACCGTCTACGTGGGGATCGCCGACCCGTTGGCGTGAGACCGCAGCGCGACCGGGGCGACCTGGTGGTCTCGGCCTCACCAGGTCTGCAACGCCGCTCGCGCAAAGGCAGTCACGACGCCGGCCGGCACCGGGCCGCGGGTGTCCGGCCCGGTGCGGTGCGTCCCCGGGTCGTCGAGTGGCGTCCTGACCCATCCAACCCGGGCTGCAAACGGCGTTTACCGACCGATACATGTCATGACCTGCGGCTTCGTGAGAACGCCCTCATGTTCTCCTCCTCATGCTCTCACTCCGGCTCGGCAAAGTAGTGACCACGAAGGAAGGACAGGGACCACCGCAGGGGGGCGGTCCCAGATCCGGAAGGACGACGGGCCACCGCAGGGGGGCGGCCCAGAGTCCACGTGGGACGACGGGCCACCGCAGGGGGGCGGCCCGTCGTCCGGACCGAGACGGACCGCCCCGGCGGTCCCGGAAGAAGGAGAACGCCATGAAGAAGAAGACTTGGATCGCCACCGGGGCCCTCTCCGCCGTAGGCATCATCGGCGGGGTCGGCATCGCCGCCGCCGACACGACGTCCACCACCTCGGTCGACGACATCAACCTCAAGCTGGCCACCCAGGAGAGGGGCGACGACAAGAACGACCTCGACCTCCCGGGTCGCAAGCTCATCACCGACGACGTCGCCGTGGCTCCCACCCAGGCCGCCACGATGGACGCCCGTGCGGTGAACCCGGCATCGGTCAGCGCCGGCAGCGCGACGACGGCGGTCTCGGCGATCTCGGCGAAGTCCGCCGTGAGCGCGGTGTCCGCACAATCGGCGAAGTCCGCGCCGTCGCCGAAGTCGGCGCCGTCGCCGAAGTCGGCGCCGTCGCCCGTCTCGGCACCGAGCCCGGTCTCGCCCGCCAGCCCGGCGAGCGCCCAGTCGGCGCCGTCCGCGCCGTCGGCCAACTGAGTCGTCGTCCTACTGAGCTGAGCTGAGCTGAGCTGAGCTGAGCTCGCCGCCCCGTCCCCGGTCACCCTTCTGGTGCCCGGGGATGGGGCGCTCGCTTGTCTGCGCAACCCGGCACGCCTAATATTTCGGCATGCCGAAACGCGGCTCGCCGGTGGACCCACAAAACGAGCGGCGCGGTGCCATCGCCGGTGCCGCCGTCGCCGGTGCCGCCGTCGTTCTCGGTCTGCTGCTCGCAGGGTGCGCCGGTCCCGCAACCGATACCGCCGCTGCGACGGCACGCACCGCCGGCGACGACCGCCCGCTCGTCCTCACCACCTTTACCGTGCTCGCGGACATGACCCGCAACGTCGCCGGTGACCTGGTCCGGGTCGAGTCCGTCACCGACGTCGGGGCCGAGATCCACGGGTACGAGCCGACGCCCGAGGACCTCGCGCGCGCCGCCGGCGCGGACCTGGTCCTGGACAACGGGCTGGGCCTGGAGGCGTGGTTCGCGCAGTTCATCACCGACGTCGACGCCCAGCACGTGGTGCTCACCGAGGGGGTGGACCCCGTGCCCATCGCCGGGGAGGACAAGCTCAACCCCCACGCGTGGATGTCCCCGGTGGCCGGTCAGACCTACGTCGCCAACATCGCCAAGGCCCTGAGCGGCCTCGACCCGGTCAACGCCGAGACCTACGCCGCCAATGCCGACGCCTACACCGCCGAGCTGGACGCCCTGCACGGCGAGCTGGTCGACGCCCTCGCGTCGCTGCCGCCCGACGAGCGCGTGCTCGTCACCTGCGAGGGCGCGTTCTCCTACCTTGCCCGGGACGTAGGCCTGACCGAGGCGTACCTGTGGCCGGTCAACTCCGAGCGGCAGTCCACCCCGCGCCAGGTCGCCGCCGTCATCGACCGGGTCCGCGCCGACGAGGTCCCCGCGGTGTTCTGCGAGTCCACGGTCAACCAGGACGGGCAGCGTCAGGTGGCCGCCGAGACCGGCGCCCGGTTCGGCGGCACCCTCTACGTCGACTCGCTCTCCGGCCCCGACGGGCCCGTACCCACCTACCTCGACCTGCTGCGCCACGACGCCGGCACCATCGTCGCGGGCCTGACGGCCCGGGAGGAGCGCCCATGACCACCACCGGACGGGCACGTCCCGCCACCGCACCCCGCCAGGACCCCGCCGGCCCGACGGCGTCCGCCGCGCCGGCGCTGGAGGTCACCGACCTGACGGTGCGCTACGGCGCCGTCACCGCGCTCGACGGCGTCACGTTCGCGCTCGCCGGGGGCCGGGTGACCGGGCTGGTGGGCATGAACGGCTCGGGCAAGTCGACCCTGTTCAAGTCCGTCATGGGCCTGGTGCGCCCCACGGCCGGCCAGGTCCGGGTGCTCGGGCAGAGCACCGAGCTGGCGCGTCGTCGCGGGGTGGTGGGCTACGTGCCCCAGCAGGAGGACGTCGACTGGTCCTTCCCGCTCAGCGTGCGCGAGGTGGTCATGATGGGCCGCTACGGCCGCCTCGGCCTCACCCGCCGGCCACGGCGCGCCGACCACGACGCCGTGGACGCCGCCCTGGAGCGGGTGGAGCTCGGCCACCTCGACGACCGCCAGATCGGCGCCCTCTCCGGCGGGCAGCGCAAGCGCGCGTTCGTCGCTCGCGGGCTCGCCCAGGGGGCGCAGGTGTTGCTGCTGGACGAGCCGTTCGCCGGGGTGGACAAGCGCACCGAGGCGACCATCACCACCTTGCTGCGCGAGCTCGCCGCCGACGGGCGCACCATCCTCGTCTCCACCCACGACCTGGCCTCCCTCGACGTCTTGTGCGACGACGCCCTGCTCATCCAGCGACGCGTCCTCCTGCACGCCCCGCCGGCGGAGGTGCTGCGCCCGGAGAACCTCGCGCGCGCGTTCGGGGTCGACGTCTCCGACGCCCGGCCCGCGACGGTCTCCACACCGTCTGGCGCCGGTCCTGCGGAGGTGGCCCGATGATCGAGGTCCTTGCCGAGCCGCTGGCCTACGCGTTCATGCAGCGGGCGTTCCTCGTCAGCGTGCTCGCCGCCGTCGTGTGCGGGGTGCTCAGCTGCTGGCTCGTGCTCATCGGCTGGTCCCTCATGGGCGACGCGGTCTCGCACGCCGTGCTGCCCGGTGTCGTCCTCGCCTACATCTTCGGCGCCCCGTTCGCCGTGGGCGCCCTCGTGTTCGGGCTGCTCGCCGTCGCCCTCATCGGGGAGGTACGGGACCGGTCGGTCATCCGGGAGGATGCCGCCATCGGCGTGGTCTTCACCGTCCTGTTCGCGCTGGGGCTGGTGCTCATCTCGGTGACCCCGAGCCAGACGGACCTCGGGCACATCCTGTTCGGCAACCTGCTCGGCGTCTCCAGCCTCGACCTGCTGCAGGTGGTGGTCCTGGGCGTCATCACGCTGGCCGTGCTGCTCCTCAAGCGCCGCGACCTGACCCTCTACGCCTTCGACCCCACCCACGCCCAGGCCATCGGGCTCAATCCGCGCCGGCTCGGCGCCATGCTGTTGGCCCTGCTGGCGCTGACGGTGGTGGTCGCGCTGCAGGCCGTCGGTGTCGTCCTGGTGGTGGCGATGCTCATCATCCCGGGCGCCACGGCGCGGCTGCTCACCGACCGCTTCGCCCGCATGCTCCAGGTGGCGCCCGCGATCGCGGCGGGCTGCGCCGTCGCCGGCATCTACGCGAGCTACTACCTCGACACCGCCTCCGGCCCCATGGTGGTCCTCGCCCAGGGCACCGTGTTCTTCGGTGCCTACCTGTTCGCCCCGCGCCACGGGCTGCTCCGCCGACGGCGCCACCGGGCCGCCGCCGTCGCGTAGCGTGAGCGCCGTGCAGCAGGAGCTCGCCGAGCTGACCCCGGCGAACCAGGACTACCTCAAGGTCATCTGGTCCGCCCAGGAGTGGACCGACGCGCCCGTGACCACCACGGTGCTCGCCCGCCGGATGGGCTTCTCGCCGTCGACGGTCTCCGAGGCCGTCAAGAAGCTCACCACTGCCGGGCTGCTCGCCCACGCCCGGTACGGGACGATCGAGCTGACGGCGCCCGGCCGGGCAGCCGCGCTGGCGATGGTGCGGCGCCACCGCATCCTCGAGACGTTCCTGGTCGCCGAGCTCGGGTACTCCTGGGACGAGGTCCATGACGAGGCGGAGGTGCTCGAGCACGCCGTCTCCGACCGGCTGGTCGACGCCTTGGACGCCCGGCTCGGGCATCCCGACCGGGACCCGCACGGCGACCCCATCCCCACCCGGGAGGGCACCGTGCCGGCGCCGCCGGCCGGCGCCCTGCACCTGGTCGAGGCCGGGGCGCGGGTACGGGTGGCGCGGATCGCCGACACGGACCCGCAGGTGCTGCGCTACTTCGACGAGCTGGGCGTGGCTCTCGACACCGAGCTGGTGGTGCTCGAGCGCAAGGACTTCGCCGGCACCCTGACGGTGCGGGTGGCGGGTCGGGGACGCCCGCAGGAGGTCGGTCTCACGGCCGCCGAGTCGGTGTGGGTGACGCGGGCCTGAACCCGGCCCGGCGCGGTCACGAGGGCCGGCCGGTGAATCCCTCCATCGAGCGGTGCACGCCGAAGACCTTGGCCATCCGGTCCCACGCACGCGACGGCAGCAGCCCCCGGGCGGCACGGGCCACGTGCACGGTGGGCGGGCTGATGACGTGCGCCCGGCCCGCCAGCAGCGCCCGCCAGGCCTGGTCCACCGCCCGCTCCGGCCGCAGCATCGGCGTGAGCAGCACCGACCGCACACCCTCGAACATGCCGGTAGAGACGTAGGAGGGGCTGAACGTCGTCACCCGCACGTGGGTGTGGCCGGCCTGCTCCAGCTCCAGCCGGAGCGTGTCCGACCAGCTCAGCAGCGCCGCCTTGGACGCCGCGTACACGCTCATGCGCGGGTTCGGCACGATGCCGGCCGCCGAGGCGACGTTGAGCACCCGCTTGGGTCGCGCGGCGTCGGCGATCATGGCGGGCAGGAAGTGGGCGGCCAGCCGCATCGGGGCGAGGGTGTTGACCCGGAGCGTGTGCGCCGCCTCCGCCGGGTCCTGCTGCCAGAAGTAGCCGCTGGAGGTGATGACGCCGGCGTTGTTGACCAGCACGTCGACGGCACCGAGGTCGGCGAGGACGGCATGCGCGGCGGCGTCGAGCGCGGCGACGTCGTCGAGGTCGACGGCGTCCGTGCGCACCCGCAGGCCCGGCCGCGCGACCGCCGCTGCCACCTCCTGCAGCGCCGCGACGTCGCGACCCCACAGCACCAGCACGGCGGCCCCCTCGGCGGCGGCGCGTTCCGCGAACAACCGGCCCATGCCGCGCGTGGCGCCGGTGACGAGGACTCGCGCGCCGCGCACGGTGGGGCTCATGAGCTCTTCTCCGGGACCATGACGCCCAGTATGGCCGCACGCCGGCCGGGTCAGGCCCGCGCGGCCACCGGCGCCCCGGCGGCGCTCTCGCGCACGAGGAGCCGGGCGGACAACGGGGCCAGCGCGACACCCATCAGGGCGAACATCATGATCCCGGACACGGCGTCGGGCGCCGCGAAGTCGGCGACCAGCGCGGCCACCAGCGTCAACGCCGCCCACCGCGGTGCCAGCCGTGTCCGCCACAGGGCGACGGCCAGGGCGAGGGTGCCCACGACGGTCGCCAGCAGCACCGGGACGATGAGCACGGCGAAGGACGGGGCCGTGAACATCGCCGCGGCGATCTCGGCCGCACCTGCCTGGTCAGGCTGGTGGGCGAGCGGGTACTGGGCCATCACGTAGGCGACGGGCCCGACGTGGAGCGCCCACCCCAGCGCCGCGACGACCGTCGCCGTGACGCCGAGCCGTGAGCCCCGGGCCCGGAACAGCCCGGTGAGCCCGAGGAGGGCGCCGGCAAAGCACAGGAACGAGGCGAGGAGCAGCACGTTCGCACCCATCCAGCGGACGGGCTGCGCCTCGATCAGGGCGAGCTGGGTGGTGGCGTCAGCGGACGCCGGCAGCAGGATCGTGCCGGCCAGGCCGGCGGCGGCGGCGGTGAGCAGGGCGACGGCGGTGCTTCGGCGTGACATGTGGACCTCCGGGGAGCAGTGGTTGGTGCCGTTGACGCTAGGGACGGTCGGCGCCGGAATCATCGGAGGTGACGCCGAACCGCATACGAGCCTGCTCGTACGAGCCTCCTTCCCCGGGTCGACGCCGGGCGGGGCGGTGCGCCGCTACGGTTCGTGCCATGACGGACGACGATGCCGGCGCCCTGGCGCAGTGGCTGAGGGCCCGGCCCCGCCTCGTGGATGTCACGATGGCCGCCGCCCTCGTCGCGCTCGGTACCGGGCAGGTGATGGCCGGCGGCGGCGGCGCGACGGCGCTGGTCGCCGCGGTCGCCATGACGGCGCCCGTCGCGTGGCGGCGCAGCCGGCCCCTGCTGGCCGTCCTGATCGGGTGGTCGGCCCTCTTCGTCCAGGAGGGCCTGGGCGCGGACATCACGAGCCAGGGCTACGCGGCCGTGATCGCGCTCATCGTCACCGTCTACTCGGTCGCCGCCCACGCCCCGCTCCGCCGGGCGCTTGTCGGCCTGGTCGCGGCTCTGGCCCTGGTGTGGGGCTCGATCCCGTTCGCCGCGTCCCAGACGGTGGCCGACTTCGCGTTCACCGGGCTGATCACGCTCGCGCCCTGGCTCGCCGGCCGGACCATCCGCGACCGGCAGCTGCGTATCACCGAGCTGCGACAGCTGGCCCGGGAGCTGGAGCACGAGCGGGAGGAGCGGGCCCGCGAGGCGAGAGAGGCGGAGCGCTCCCGCATCACCCGGGAGATGCACGATGTGCTCGCGCACACGGTCAGCGTCGTGGTGGTCCAGCTCGGCGCCGTCGAGCGCATCGTGGAGTCCGATCCGGGCACGGCCCGCTCGGTGGTCGCCTCGGTGCGCGCCACCGCGAAGTCCGCGCTCGCCGAGCTGCGGTTCCTGCTGGGCCTCGATGGCGTCCCCGCCGCCGGGCCTCGTCCCTCTCTCGCCCGGCTCGGCGACCTTGCCGACGACATGCGCGCCGCCGGCGTGCCGCTCGAGCTCACGGTCAGAGGTTCGGTGGGCGGGCTGCCGCCGGCGGTCGACCTGGCCGCCTACCGGATCGTCCAGGAGTCCCTCACGAACGTCATGCGGCACGCCGCGGGTGCACCCACCCGGGCCCTCGTGGTGGTGGAGGAGGACGCCGTGCGCGTCACGGTCGAGGACGACGGTGCCACCCGGCCCGCGCCGCGTGCCCACCCGGCCGGGGCCCCCGAGCGGGCCGGCTACGGCCTGATCGGGATGGCGGAGCGGGCCAGGCTGTGCGGGGGCGACCTCGAGGCCGGACCCCGGCCGGGCGGCGGCTTCGGCGTTCGGGCGTGGCTGCCCCTGGTGCGGGCCGTGAGCGTCGCGTGATCCGGATCGTGCTGGCCGACGACCAGTCGCTCGTGCGCGCCGGGTTCCGGCTCATCCTCGAGGCCGAGGGAGATCTCGAGGTCGTGGGCGAGACCGCCGACGGGCGGCAGGCGGTCGCCGCCGCCCGCGAGCTCCGACCGGACCTCGTGCTCATGGACATCCGGATGCCCGTGCTCGACGGGATCGGTGCCACGCGTGAGCTGGCGAGGGCCGGCGTCACGTCGAAGGTCCTGGTGCTCACCACCTTCGACGACGATGCCCTCGTGCACGACGCGCTGCGCGCGGGCGCGAGCGGGTTCCTCCTCAAGGACGTGGACCCTCCCGACCTCGTCCATGCCTGCCGGACGGTCGTCCGTGACGAGGCGCTGCTCGCGCCGGCCATCACCCGGCGGCTCGTCGAACGATTCCTCGCCAGCCCGCCGCCGGGCCGCCCACCGACCGGGTTCTCCCGGCTGACGGCGCGCGAGCTGGAGGTGTTCACGTTGATGGCGCGGGGCCTGGACAACCAGGAGGTCGCCGACCGGCTGGTGATCTCCGCCACGACCGTGCGGACGCACATCACCCGCATCCTGGCCAAGCTCGGCCTGCGGGACCGGGTGCACGCCGTGGTCCTCGGCTACGAGTCCGGGCTGGTCCGTCCCGGCGATGGTGCCTGACGCTCAGATCCAGGTCGGCAGCCACATGTGGAGCCGCCAGCCCTCGTAGGAGATGGTCTGGCCGGTCCACACCGGCCAGAAGAATACGGCCACCGCGACCGCGAGCCCCACGACGACCCCCCACAGCACCCACGCCGCCGGGTTGAGGCGGGCGTCGCCGTCGTCGCTGACGAACAGCGCCGCGCGGGAAGGGTGCACCACCGGGCCGGTGTCGTCCTCCGTTGTGCCGGCACCGGGTATCGCGCCGTCCGGTCTGCCTGCCTCCGGGCGGCCGCTGTCTGGGGGACGGCCCCTGCCGGGCGGGCGGACGCTGCCGGGCGGGCGGACGAGCCCCATGCCCCACCCGAGCACGAAGGTCAAAGCGAGCACCACGTACGGCACGAACGCCACCGCGTAGAACGTGAAGATGGTGCGGTGTGCGTAGCCGAGCCAGGGCACGTACATGGCGCCGTAGCCGGCGAGGATCAGCCAGGCGCGCCAGTCGCGGCCGCGCACGGCCACGTAGACCACGGCCAGCAGCGCGGCCGCGGCGAGCCACCAGATGACCGGGTTGCCCACGGCGAGGATGGCCTGGACGCAGCGCTGGGCCCCGCACGCCTCCGGTGGGGGAGCGGGATCGGGCCAGAACATCGAGGTCGGCCGCAGCTGCAGCAGCCACCCGGCCGGGTTGGCCTCGTAGGCGTGCTCGGAGTCGAGACCGTTGTGGAAGTCCCACATCACCAGGTGGTACTCCCACCAGGAGTTCACGGCGTCCGGCAGCCAGCCGCGTGGCACGGGCTCACCGCTGGCGCGCAGGTTGGCCGCCCACTGCCGGCGGTATGCCTGCGGGGTGGTGAACCACGGGATCCACGTGGCCACGTAGATCAGGGCCGCGGTGGGCACGAGCGCGAGGAAGGCGGGCATGCCGCCGCGCAGGACGCCCGCAGCAGCCCACCGGCGCACGCCCACCGACCGGCGCGCGCAGGTGTCCCACACGAAGACCATGACCCCGAAGACGGCGACGGCGTACAGCCCCGACCACTTCACCCCGGTCGCCAGACCGAGCGCGACGCCGGCGACCACCAGCCACCACCGCACCCCGAGCGGCGGCCCCCACAGGCCGTCGCCGTGGCCGTCGCCGTCGCCGTCGCCGTGGCCGTCGGCTCGGGCGCGGGCGCGGGCGACCCGATGCGCCAGCTGAGCCCGGCTCCAGTCCCGGTCGCGCACCACGCACCACAGGCCGACCAGCACCCAGAACATGAGGAAGACGTCGAGCAGCGAGGTGCGCGACTCCGTCAGGTGGATCCCGTCGATCGCCAGGAGCAACCCGGCCGTGGTGCCCAGGAGGGCGGAGCCGAACAGCCGGGTGGCCAGCCGGGCGAGGATGAGCACGGACAGCGTCCCGACGACGGCGGCAGCGAACCGCCACCCGGCGCCGTTGTCCGCCCCGAACAGCTTCAGCCCCGCGGCGATCATCCACTTGCCCACCGACGGGTGGACCACGTAGTCGGCGGTGGTGGACAGCCCGGAGTAGTCGCCGCGGGCGAACCCCGGGTTGCTCTCCTCGGCCCACTGGCCCTCGTAGCCGAGCGTGAGCAGCGAGTAGGCCTGCTTGACGTAGTAGGTCTCGTCGAAGATGAGCCGGCTCGGGTGGTTGAGACCGGTCAGGCGCATCACGCCCGCGAGGACCGTGACGACCAGCGGCCCGAGCCAGCCCCACAGTGCGGCGGTCGGGTGGAGCCGGGCGCCGAGCGCCCGCAGGCCGAGGCGGGCGCGCAGAGAGTCCTCGAGGTCGCCCACGGTGGGTGGGCCGGGTGGTGGAGTGGCGTCGGGGCGCGCCGGTCCTGCCTCTTGGGCGGGGGTGTCGGGGCCCGGGCTGATGGAGGTGTCAGGCGGGGCAGCGGTGTCCCGAGGGGCAGCGGTGTCACCAGGGGCAGCGAGGGGCGCCCGGAAGCTGCGCCGCAGGACGGTGCGGGTGGTGGGGTGGTGTGACGCCTCGTCCGACGGCTCGGCGTCGTCCGGCTGGTCCCAGCCGGCGCCGCCTCCGGACTGAGGTGCGGACGTCGTCACGCCGCGAGTCTAGGTGCCCGCGGAACCGTGGCCGGGTGCAACGTCCGGCACGGTGCGCCGTGGACCCGGCCGTGCGAGCGCCCGCGGGCTCTGGCCGGTCGGTGCGTGTGGCCGCGACCTGCCAGTGTGCACGCCCGGTGGGGGAGACTGGGCGCGTGAGCAGCGACGTCGAACCCGTCGAACCCGTCGGGCAGCATGGCGGGGACGTGCCCGAGCCGGATGTGCCGGAGCGGGACGAGCCTGACCGGGACGTCCCCGCGCCGGACATGCCCGACCGGGACGCCACCCCCGCGGGTGCAAATGCGGCGGACGCCGTGACTGACGAGCCCGACCCCGCCGACGCGCCGGCGCACCCGCCGACGATGGCCCCGGGCGTCATCCTGCTCGCCGCGACCCCCATCGGTGACGCCGCCGACGCCCCGCCCCGGCTGCGGCGGGCGCTGGCGGAAGCGGACCTGGTCGCCGCCGAGGACACCCGCCGGTTGCGCGCCCTCGCCGGGCGGTTGGGGGTGCGGGTCACCGGGCGGCTGTTGAGCTTTCACGAGCACAACGAGCACGAGCGTGCCCCGGACCTGGTGCGTGCCGCGCAGGACGGCGCGCGGGTGCTGGTGGTCTCCGATGCGGGCATGCCGTCCGTGTCGGACCCGGGCTACCGGCTGGTGCGCGTCGCCACCGATGCCGGAGTGAAGGTGAGTGTGGCACCCGGGCCCTCCGCTGTCCTGACCGCGCTGGCGATCTCCGGCCTGGCGACCGACCGGTTCTGCTTCGAGGGATTCGTGCCCCGCAAGGCGGGCGACCGGGCCCGGACCCTGGGGGCCCTGGCGGAGGAGCCGCGCACGATGGTCTTCTTCGAGTCGCCGCACCGCCTCGCCGGGACGCTGGCCGACATGGCGCGCACGTTTGGCGCGGACCGGTCCGCGGCGGTGTGCCGGGAGCTGACCAAGACCTATGAGGAGGTGCGCCGGGACTCGCTAGCCGCGCTCGCGGAGTGGGCGGAGCCCGGTGTGCGCGGTGAGATCACCATCGTGGTCGCCGGCGCGCCACCCGTGGCAGCCCGCGCCGAGGACCACGTGGGCCAGGTCCTCGCCCTGACCGACGGCGGGGCCCGGCTCAAGGACGCGGCGGCCACGGTCGCCGCCCGGACCGGGCTGGGCAAGCGGGAGCTCTACCAGGCCGCGCTCGAGCGGCGGGGCTGAACGGGCTGGCCCCTCGTCAGGCCCTGGCTGGCGCTGCAGCTCATCGACCGAGCGTTGTCGGGCCGAGCGAGGGTGGCCGGCCACCCTCGGTCGGCCCGAACACCATCGCTCGATGATCGCCGTCGAGCCGGCGCGGTGGGACACCCGTACACGCACCACGGCGCGGGCGCCACGAGCGGTCAGGCCTGGCCGGACTCCGCGAGCTCGACACCGGCCGCAGTCAGCTGCTCACGCGCCTGCGCGCCGAGCTCGGGGCTGACCGGCACCGTGAGGTCGGTGAAGACCCGGGTGTCCAGGCCGAGCCGGTGCGCGTCCAGCGCCGTCTCCTTCACGCAGTGCGACTCCACCAGCCCGACGACGTCGACCGCCCGGACCCCGGCGTCCTCCAGGATCTGCGCGAGGGTGCGCCCGTCGGCGTCGATCCCCTCGAAGCCGGAGTAGGCGGCCGCGTACATGCCCTTCTTCACGGAGGCGTCGAAGGTCATGCCGTGCAGCGCCGGGTGCAGCTCGGCCTCGGGGGTGCCGGCGACGCCGTGCGGCGGCCAGGTGTCCACGAAGTCGGGGGTCTCGGAGAAGTGGTCGCCCGGGTCGATGTGCCAGTCCTGGGTGGTGACCACGGCGGCGTAGTCCCTGCGGTGCGCCCTGGCGTAGCGGGCGACCTTCTCGGAGACGGCGTTGGCGCCGGGCGACGGGAGTGCGCCGCCCTCGCAGAAGGTGGGCTGCACGTCGACGAGGATGAGCGCGCGCCGCGCGGGCTGGGCGTCCTGGGTGCTCACGTCGGTCTCCTCCGCGGGAAGGTCGGGTGGTCCTGCACCATTGTGGCAGCACGGGCCGCTGGCCCCGGCCCGCTCGACCTCGCCCGGCAGACGGCTGCCGGAAAATCGGTTGCCCGAGCAGGCCAGCGGTGTGACGCTGCGGTGCGTGCGCACCGGACTCGACCGGGTGGTCGCCTGGGCGCGGTCCGCGTTGGGCGGGTCGCTGCTCGGGGCCTACCTGCACGGTTCCGCCGTCACCGGCGGCCTGCGGCCCGACAGCGACCTCGACCTGCTCGTTGTCACCGCGCGTCCGCTGTCCGCGGCCGAGCGCACCGAGCTCGTGGCGCTGCTGCTGCGCGTCTCGGGGCGCCGCGCCACCGAGGGGGCCGCACGGCCCCTCGACGTGACAGTGGTCGTCCGCGGCGACGTCGTGCCGTGGCGCCACCCGCCGGTGTGCGACCTGCAGTACGGCGAGTGGCTCCGCGATGACCTCGGGCGCGTGCCGGAGCGTCGCCAGGACGCCAACCTCGCCCTGGTCCTGGCGTCCCTGGTGCGCCGTTCCCAGCCGTTGGCCGGTCCGCCCGCCCGCACGCTGCTGGACCTCGTGCCGCCCGACGACGTGCGCCGGGCGATCCACGACACCCTGCCACCCCTCCTCGGGAACCTCGTGGGTGACGAGCGCAACGTGCTGCTCACCCTGGCCCGGATGGTCACCACCCTCGAGACCGGGTCATTCGTCTCCAAGGACGCCGCGGCCGAGCACGTGCTGCCCGGGCTCCCGGCCGAGCTGCGCCCGACCCTGCGCCTCGCCGCGGCCGCGTACCGCGGCGAGGCCACCGACGACTGGTCCGTCCACGCCGGCGCTGCCCAGTCGCTCGCCGCCCACCTGACCCAGCGCATCGGGGCCGGGTCCGGGCCCCGCGTGATCGTGCTCGTGGAGGGCCCGAGTGATGCGGCCGTCGTCCGCACCTTGGCCCGGGCGCGCGGGATCACCACGGGCGACGGCGTCGAAGTGGTGCCCATGGGAGGCATCACGAACGTGGGCCGCTTCCTCGACATGTTCGGGCTCGACGCCCCGGGCCGGGAGCTGCTCGGCCTGTGCGACGCTCCGGAGGAGCGGTTCGTCGTCCAGGCCCTGCGTGCGCACGGCGTACGGGTGGGCAGCCGAAAGGAGATGGCCGAGCACGGCTTTTTCGTCTGCGAGGCGGACCTCGAGCACGAGATGCTCCGGGCCGTGGGTACCGCCACTGTCGAGGGCGTGCTCGCCTCGCGCGGCGAGCTGGCACGGTTCCGGGCCTTCCAACGACAACCGGGGTGGCGCGGACGCTCGCTCCACGACCAGCTCCACCGCTTCGCCGGCAGCGGCTCGGGCCGCAAGCCCAGCCTCACGGAGCACCTCGCCCAGCGACTGACCCCCGCCACCACACCGGAGCCCCTGGCCAGGCTTCTCGACCGCATCGAGCACCACGCGGTCTCGCGGCGCCCGAGCGGGCTGACCGGGCCGGCTGAGCGGGCCGTTGCCCAAGCGGCTATGGGCGAAGAGCAGGGCCGGCTCAACCGGCGGCGAGCACGGCTGGCTGAGCCGACGGAGAGGACGGCCGGCTGAGCCGACGCACGGCCGCCAACTACGCTGGCCCCATGACCCGCATCCTTTCCGCCGTGGCCTGGCCGTATGCCAACGGCCCGCGCCACATCGGCCACGTGGCCGGCTTCGGTGTGCCCTCCGACGTCTTCAGCCGCTACATGCGCATGGCCGGCCACGACGTGCTCATGGTCTCGGGCACCGACGAGCACGGCACGCCGATCCTCGTGGCGGCGGACGCGCTTGGCTACAGCGCCAAGGAGTTCGCGGACCAGAACAACCGGCTCATCGTCGAGGACCTCGCGGCCCTGGGCCTGAGCTACGACCTGTTCACCCGCACCACCACCCGCAACCACTACGCCGTCGTGCAGCAGATGTTCCGCACGGTGCGCGACAACGGGTACATGGTCGAGCAGACGATGCTCTCCGCCATCAGCCCGTCCACCGGCCGCACCCTGCCGGACCGCTACATCGAGGGCACGTGCCCGATCTGCGGCTACCACGACGCCCGCGGGGACCAGTGCGACAACTGCGGCAACCAGCTCGACCCGGTCGACCTCATCGACCCGCGCAGCAAGATCAACGGCGAGGTGCCACGGTTCGTCGAGACCACCCACTACTTCCTCGACCTGCCGGCGCTCGCGGACTCCCTGGGCACGTGGCTGGACGGGCGGGCCGCGTCGGGCAGCTGGCGCCCCAACGTCATCAAGTTCAGCCAGCACCTGCTTGACGACATCAAGCCCCGTGCCATGACCCGGGACATCGACTGGGGCATCCCGGTGCCGGGCTGGGAGGACCAGCCCACCAAGCGGCTGTACGTGTGGTTCGACGCCGTCGTCGGCTACCTCTCCGCCTCCATCGAGTGGGCGCGGCGCACCGGCGACCCCGACGCCTGGCGTCAGTGGTGGAACGACCCCGAGGCGCTGTCCTACTACTTCATGGGCAAGGACAACATCGTCTTCCACTCCCAGATCTGGCCGGCGGAGCTGCTCGGCTACAACGGCGAGGGGGAGCGGGGCGGCGCGCCGGGCGGCTACGGCACGCTCAACCTGCCCACCGAGGTGGTCTCGAGCGAGTTCCTCACCATGGAGGGCAAGCAGTTCTCCTCCTCGCGCGGGGTGGTCATCTACGTGCGGGACGTGCTGGCGCGCTACCAGCCCGACGCGCTGCGCTATTTCATCTCCGCCGCCGGCCCCGAGACCCAGGACTCCGACTTCACCTGGGCGGAGTTCGTGCGCCGCACCAACGGCGAGCTCGTCGCCGGCTGGGGCAACCTCGTCAACCGCACCGCGGCGATGATCGCCAAGAACTTCGGGGAGATCCCCACCCCCGGGCCGCTCGAACCCGTCGACGCCGAGCTGCAGGGCGCCGTCGCCGCCGGCTTCACCACCGTGGGCGACCTCATCGGCGGCCACCACCAGCGCGCCGCGCTGGCCGAGGCGATGCGGCTGGTGGGCGAGGCCAACACCTACGTCACCCGCACCGAGCCCTTCAAGCTCAAGGCCCCCGAGCAGCGCGAACGGCTCGCCACCGTGCTGCACACCCTCGCCCAGGCCGTCAGCGACCTCAACGTCATGCTCAGCCCCTTCCTGCCGCACGCGGCCAATGCCGTCGACGCCGTCCTGGGCGGCACCGGCGACGTCGCCCCCATGCCCCGCATCGAGGAGGTCGAGGACCTCGACGGCGGCGACCCGTACCCGATCCTCACCGGCGACTACGGACGTGGCGGCGACCGCGCCTTCCCGGCCTGGGGGCCTCGTCCCGTCACGCCCGGCGCGCCCGTGGCCAAGCCCACGCCGATCTTCACCAAGCTCGACGACGACGTCGTCGAGAACGAGCTCGCCCGGCTGCGCAGCACCGACTGATGGGGAAGAAGAAGTCCGGGCGCCGGGGCTGGCCCGAGGCGCCCGCCCCGCTGCCCGCCCCGGTGGTCGACAACCACGCCCACCTGCCGCTGCTCGGGCCCGACGGCGCCCCGCTGGACGACGACGACGTCGCCCTGCCGCCCGGCGAGGCGCCGCTGACCACCGCCGAGCAGCTCGCGCGCGCCGCCGCGGTCGGGGTCACGCGGCTGATCACCGTCGGCTGCGACGTGCCCTCGCTGGCCGGGTCGGTGGCCCTGGCCCACGCCCACCGGGCGGTCGCCGCCGCGCTGGCGATCCACCCCAACGAGGCGCCGCTGCACGCCGGCGTGCGGGAGATCGCCCCGGACGGGCTGGACCCGGCCGTGCGGGCGCACCACCGGATCAGCCTGGACGACGCCGTCGCGCACGTCGCGGAGCTGGCGCGGGACCCGCGGGTGGTGGCGGTGGGGGAGTCCGGGCTGGACTTCTTCCGCACCGGCGAGCAGGGCCGGGCGCACCAGGTGCGTGCCTTCCGCGACCACATCGCCCTGGCCAAGGACCTCAGCAAGCCGCTGCAGGTGCACGACCGCGACGCCCACGCCGCGGTGGTCGAGACGCTGCTGGCCGACGGCGCCCCCGAGCGCACGGTGTTCCACTGCTTCTCCGGCGACGTCGAGCTCGCCCGCACCTGCGCCGAGCACGGCTGGTACGCATCCTTCGCGGGGCCGGTCACGTTCAAGGCCAACGAGGACCTGCGCGCCGCGCTGCGCGAGCTGCCGCCCGAGCTCGTGCTGGTCGAGACCGACGCGCCGTACCTGACCCCCGCCCCCTACCGGGGGCAGCCCAACGCCTCCTACGTCATGCCGCTGACCGTGGCGGCGATCGCCGAGCAGCTCGGCCTGGACCTCGAGCGAGCGTGCGCGGTGCTGACCGCGAACACCGACGCCGTCTACGGCACCTGGTAGCCGCCCGGACCGGACGCGTGATCCACAACACATGTCGACAGGGTTTTGCGGAAGATCACGAATCGGTTACGGTCGCATCCGGACCGTCTCCCCCTCCAGGCAGGACACCTCTTCGTGGCACGACACACCGCAGGGCGTCACAACGCTCCCGAGCTTGATGCGACGCCCCTGGGCCCGCCCGCGCCCGGCTCCCGGCGCGCCGCCCGCGCCGAGGCCGAGATGACCGCCCGATCGGGCGGCACCGGCATCACCCTGCCCCTGCCGGCCGTGCACACGCTGCGCGCCGGCGTGCTGGGTGCGGTCGTGCTCGGCACCGGCGCGTTCACGGTCAGCCAGGTCGCGGCCGACCCCGGCCTTGCCGCCGGCGACCTCACCGCCGCCGAGGCCGGCACCCTCGCGCTGCGCTCGGGCGAGGCCGCCTCCCGCTCCGAGACCGCTGGGCGCATGGCGCTCGAGGCCGACGGCGCCCGCACCTTCACGCTCGCGGTGGACGACCAGACCCACGAGGTCATCACCTCCGCCGCCACCCTCGGTGAGGCCCTCGCCGAAGCCGGCGTCGTCGTCGGCGCCGACGACAACGTCTCCGCCCCGCTCTCCGGCGCCGTGCCGGACGGCGAGCGCGTCGAGATCGCCCGCGTCACCACCGAGCACGTCACCGAGGAGAGCGTCGAGGCGCACTCCACCGTCGAGGAGAAGGACGCCTCGCTGCCCGAGGGTGAGCGCAAGGTCGTCACCGCCGGCGTGGACGGCGTCGCCAGCCACACCTACGCCGTCAAGAGCGCCGACGGCGAGGAGGTCTCCCGCGAGCTGGTCGCCTCCGTCGTCGCCGCCGTGAAGGTCGACGAGGTCGTCAAGGTGGGCACCAAGAAGGCCGTCGCCGAGGTGCCCGCGACCACCGCCGCCGTGAGCAGCGGCGACCCGCGCGCGATCGGCCGCGACCTGGCCGCTGCCCGCGGCTGGGGCGCCGAGCAGTTCCGGTGCCTGGACGCCCTGTGGACCCGTGAGTCCAACTGGCGCGTCCACGCCGACAACCCGTCCTCCAGCGCCTACGGCATCCCGCAGGCGCTGCCCGGTTCGAAGATGGCCTCCGCCGGCGCGGACTGGGCCACCAACCCTGCCACCCAGATCACCTGGGGCCTGGGCTACATCGCGGGGCGCTACGGCACCCCGTGCGGTGCCTGGGGCCACTCCCAGAGCGTCGGCTGGTACTGAGCCGACCGCTCGACCAGACCCGCTCCGGGGCCTCGATCTCGGCGGCCGGGTCGTTCGACGCGACGCAGGGGGCCGCGCCGAACGACCCGACCGCCGCATCCCCGCTAGGTCTCGCTGTGATTCGACACACGTAGACGCCAAGGTCACGATTAGATTACGGTTCCAACCGGTCCGTCCTGGACCACGGGCGCGCGAGCGCCCACCCTCCGAACAGCCGGATCAGACCGGCCGTCAGCGCCCCACCCGGCGCACGGCGAGGCAGCGCCTCGACCCTGACGGCGCCTCTGTGCCGGACCGCGCGTCGAAGGACACACGTGAGCGCGAACCACCGCACCGACCAGATCACCACCGTCTCCGCCGAAGGCGTCGAGACCTCCGTCCGCGCGAAGCGCCGCCTCCTTCCCTGGCTCGCCCTGGGCATCGTGCCCGTGCTCGTAGCCGGCGGCGCCGTCACCGCCCACGCCCACAAGAGCGTGGACCTCGAGATCAACGGCGAGCACCACACGCTGAGCACGTTCGCCGGTTCGGTCGAGGGCCTCCTCGCCGAGAAGGGCATCACCCTCGGTGAGCGTGACCTCCTCGCCCCCGCCCCGGACACCGCCCTGGCCGACGGCGCCGACGTCGTCGTGCGCACCGCCCGGGAGGTGACGGTCCAGATCGACGGCGAGGAGCAGGAGGTCTGGACCACGGCCCTGACCTCCGGCGAGGTCGTCGCCAGCCTCTTCGAGTCCGGCCGCGAGGTCTCCGTGGCCGCGTCCCGGTCCCTCGCCGGCGGCCGTCAGGCCCTGGACATGCCGCTGGTGGTCGACGGCGAGGCCGACGTCGTCGCCGACGGCGCCACCACCCGCGTGCAGCTCGCCGGCACCGCGTTCGTGCCCGACGCCCTCGAGGCGGCCGGGGTGGAGGTGGACCGCACCGACCGCGTCGAGGTCCGCACCGGCGAGAACGCGGTCCCCGTGGTCGTCGTGACCCGCATGGACCGGGGCGAGCGCACCGAGACCGAGCCGGTCGAGTTCGAGACGGTCGAGCGCGAGGACCCGACGATGCTCGAGGGCGAGACCGAGGTGGTCCAGGAGGGCGTGCCCGGCGAGCTCACCCGCACCTTCGTCACCGTGACGGTCGACGGCAAGGAGGCGCACTCCGAGCAGACCCGCGAGGAGGTCACCACCGAGCCGGTCAACAAGATCGTCGCCGTGGGCACCAAGGCGCGTCCGGCCCCGGCGCCCGCTCCCGCCGCCAAGGCACCCGCAGCGGCCGCCTCCGGCGGCGGCGGCGCCGCCACGGCCGCACCGGCACCGGCTCCCGCCCCTGCCACCGGCGACGTGTGGGCCCGGCTGGCCCAGTGCGAGTCCGGCGGCAACCCGACCATCGTCAGCGCCAACGGGCTCTACCACGGCCTCTACCAGTTCTCGGTGGGCACGTGGCAGGCCGTGGGTGGCACCGGTCTGCCCAGCCAGGCCTCCCCGGCCGAGCAGACCCAGCGCGCCCAGGCCCTGCAGGCCCGGTCCGGGTGGGGCCAGTGGCCCGCCTGCGCCCGCAAGCTCGGCCTCCTCTGAGAAGTGATAGTGAGATGCTCGCGAGATGTCATCTTCTCCGTGAGATGTCATCTCTTGTGCGAGATGTGATCAGCTGACGCGTGCTCCCTGAGAGCACCTCTGGGCATCCGACCGGGCGCACCTGTACCGACGCCCACAACCGCCGCGCGCGGGACCTCACGGTCCCGCACGCGGCGGTATTTCGCGCCCGACCGGAGCATCTCCGCTGAGCGAACGTCGTGCCCGCACACGGGGCACACCGCCGCGCCAGCAGTGGCCGCACCGGACATCCCGCCGATCGACTGGGAGCCGCACCCGGATATCCCCTCATCGACCTGGGGTCCGGCGTCGACCGCGGCCGCTGGCGTCCCGCGCCGCCCGTTAGGCTCGGCGCCGTGACGACTGATGCCGCCCCGCCCGCGGGCCTGCTCGGCGCGGCGGACGTGCGGCGCCTCGCCGACGCCCTCGGCGTACGACCCACCAAGACCCTCGGGCAGAACTTCGTCCACGACGCCGGCACGGTGCGCCGCATCGTCCGCACGGCCGGCGTGGAAGCCGGCGACGTCGTCCTCGAGGTGGGTCCCGGCCTCGGGTCGCTCACCCTCGCCCTGCTGGAGACCGGCGCCCACGTCGTCGCCGTCGAGATCGACCCGCCACTGGCCCGCGCCCTGCCGGCCACCGTCACCGCCCGCATGCCCGACGCCGCCGCCCGGCTGGCCGTGCTGCCCGCCGACGCGATGACGGTCACCGGACCGGCGGACCTGCCGGCGCCGGCCGCACTGGCGGGGGACGCCGTCGTCCCGACCCGGCTCGTCGCGAACCTGCCGTACAACGTGGCCGTCCCGGTGCTGCTGACCCTGCTGCAGAACCTACCGAGCTTGGCCGAGGTGCTGGTCATGGTCCAGGCGGAGGTGGCCGACCGGATCGCCGCACCGCCTGGATCCCGCACCTACGGCGTGCCCTCGGTCAAGGCCGCCTGGTACGCAGAGGCCACACGCGCCGGCACCATCTCCCGGTCCGTGTTCTGGCCGGTGCCCAACGTCGACTCCGCGCTGGTCCGCCTGCGCCGCCGCGAGCCCCCCGCGACCACGGCCACCCGCCGGGAGGTCTTCGCCGTCGTCGACGCCGCGTTCGCCCAGCGGCGCAAGACGCTGCGTGCCGCCCTCGGACCCTGGGCCGGCTCACCCGCGGCCGCCGAGGTGGCCCTGCGCGCGGCCGGGGTGGACCCCACCCTGCGCGGCGAGCGGCTCACCGTCGCCGACTTCGCCCGGATCGCCGAGCAGCGCCCGGCGGGCGCGGGGACCACCCCCTCTGGCACCCTGGCCAGGTGACGGCTACCCAGGTCCAGGTCCGCGCGCCGGGGAAGATCAACCTC
The DNA here is from genome assembly GCF_006352065.1 of Georgenia yuyongxinii. Taxonomy (NCBI): domain Bacteria; kingdom Bacillati; phylum Actinomycetota; class Actinomycetes; order Allobogoriellales; family Allobogoriellaceae; genus Georgenia; species Georgenia yuyongxinii. The sequence continues at coordinate 857,876 of NZ_CP040915.1, forward strand.
GCGCTGCACGTCGGCCCGCCCCGGCCCGACGGGTACCACCCGCTGGCCACCCTCTTCCAGGCGGTCTCCCTCTACGAGGACGTCCTCGCGCGCCCCGCGGACGAGATCACCCTGGAGCTGCGCGGCCGCGGCACCGACCTGCCCACCGACGCCGGCAACCTCGCCGTGCGCGCCGCGGCGCTGCTGCGCGAGACCGGCGGCGTGGACCGCGGCGTCCACCTGACCATCACCAAGCAGGTGCCCGTGGCCGGCGGCATGGCCGGCGGCTCGGCCGACGCCGCGGCCACCCTGCTGGCGTGCGACCAGCTCTGGGGCACCGGGCTCAGCCGCGAGGAGCTCGCCGAGCTCGCCGCCGAGCTCGGCGCCGACGTGCCCTTCGCGCTGACCGGCATGTCCGCCATGGGCGTCGGGCGCGGGGACCTGGTCACCCCGGTCATGAGCCGCGGCACCTACCACTGGGTGCTCGCCGTGCAGGGGGAGGGCCTGTCCACCCCGCACGTGTTCACGACCTTCGACGAGCTCGAGGGGTACACCGTGCCGAGCGCCGCCGCGCCCGGGTCCGGGTCCGGGTCCGACCAGGCCGCTCCCGACGGCGCCGGCCCGCGCGTCGACCCCGGCCTGCTCGCGGCCCTGCTCTCCGCCGACCCGCTGGTGCTGGCCAAGCACCTCACCAACGACCTGCAGGACGCCGCCCTCGACCTGCGTCCCGAGCTCGGCGACGTCCTCGCCGCGGCCGACCGGGCCGGCGCGCTGGCCGCCGTCGTCTCCGGCTCCGGGCCCACCGTCGCCGCCCTCGCGCTCGACGCCCCGCACGCCGCCAGCGTGGCCGACGTCATGCGGGCCGCCGAGGTCGCCGCCGAGGTCCTCACCGTCACCGGGCCGGTGCCTGGTGCGCGGGTGCTCGAGCACGTGCACGGCAGGCGGTAGGCGGCACCGTCCGGGGCACTGCTCGACCGGACGGCGGCGCCCGGGCGCGAGGAACGCCGGTCGGGGCCCTCAGCCCGAGTCCGCACCGTAGCGCCCGGCCTGAGAGACTGGACCCCGTGCTTCTTACCCGCCCCGCCACACGCCCCGACCGCGAGCCGAGCTGATGGCCCACCTCCTCGGCATCGAGGGCGCCGGCGTCGTCCTCGGCTCACGCCCCATCCTCGACGGCATCACCCTCGGCCTCGACGACGGTGTGCGCGTGGGCGTGCTCGGCCGCAACGGCGCCGGCAAGTCCACCCTGCTCGGCATCCTGGCCGGCAGCGTCGAGCCGGACACCGGGCGCGTCACCCGCGCCGGCGGCACCCACGTCGTCGCCCTCGACCAGTCCGACGACCTGCCCGGCGGGACCGTCGTGCGCGACATCGTCCACCCCGGCGTCGACGAGCACGTCTGGGCCTCCCAACCGGCGGTCCGCGACATCCACGCCGGCCTGCTGGCCGACGTCGGCCTGGACGCCGACGTCGCCACCCTCTCCGGTGGGCAGCGCCGGCGCGTGGCGCTCGCCCGGGTGCTTACCCAGCCCGCCGAGGTGCTCATCCTCGACGAGCCCACCAACCACCTCGACGTCGAGGGGGTGGACTGGCTCGCCCACCATCTGCAGGAGCGGTACGCCCGCGGCGAGGGCGCGCTGGTCGTCGTCACCCACGACCGTTGGTTCCTCGACGCCGTCTGCACCAAGGTCTGGGAGGTCGTCCCCGGGCACGACGGCGTCGCCGGCCGGGCGCCCGTGGGCGGGCACGTGGAGACGTACGACGGCGGCTACGCGGCCTACGTCCTGTCCCGCGCCGAACGCACCCGCACCGCCGCCGTCACCGAGGAGAAGCGCAACAACCTCCTGCGCAAGGAGCTGGCGTGGCTGCGCCGCGGCGCCCCGGCCCGCACCTCGAAGCCGAAGTTCCGGCTCGACGCCGCTGCCGCCCTGATCGCCGACGAGCCGCCGCCGCGCGACCCGCTTGAGCTGACCCGCCTCGCCACCGCCCGGCTGGGCAAGGACGTCGTCGACCTGGAGGACGTGTCCGTCGCCTACCCGCTGCGGCCGGGTGAGACGGCCGCCGTCGCGCGTGACGAGGGAGGCACCGCGGACGGGATGCGCACCGTCCTGGACGGTGTCACCTGGCGCCTGGCCCCCGGCGAGCGGGTGGGGATCGTGGGCGTCAACGGCGCCGGGAAATCCACCCTGCTGCGCCTGCTGGCGGGCACCCAGCAGCCCACCGCCGGCCGGGTCAAGCGCGGCAAGACCGTGCAGGTCGCCCAGCTCTCCCAGGAGACCCGCGAGCTCGACGCCGTCGCGCACCTGCGGGTGATCGAGGCGGTCGAGGAGGTCAAGGGCCGGGTCGAGGTCGGCGGCAAGGAGCTCACCGCCGGCCAGCTGGTGGAGCGGCTCGGGTTCACCCGCGAACGCGCGTGGACGCCGGTGGCCGACCTCTCCGGCGGCGAGCGGCGACGCCTGCAGCTGCTGCGACTGCTCGTGGCCGAGCCGAACGTGCTGCTCCTGGACGAGCCCACCAACGACCTCGACACCGACACCCTGGCCGCCGTCGAGGACCTCCTCGACGGCTGGCCCGGCACCCTGGTGGTGGTCTCGCACGACCGGTACCTGCTCGAGCGGGTCACCGACCACCAGGTCGCCCTGCTCGGCGACGGGCAGCTCCGCGGCCTCCCGGGCGGTATCGAGCAGTACCTGCGGCTGCGGCACCAGCTCGAGACGGCAGGGGAGCGGGCCGGCGGGGCGTCGGGCGGCGGGACGTCAGCGGGCGGAGGCTCCGGCAGCGGGGTGCCCGTGTCCCAGGGCCGGGGAGCGGTGCCCGGCGGCGACGGCGTTGCCACCGCGCCGTCCACCGGGCCCAGCGCCGCCGAGCAGCGCGTGGCACGCAAGGAGATGGCCCGCCTGGAACGTCAGCTCGCCAAGGCCTCCGAACGGATCGAGAAGCTGCACGCCGAGCTGGCGGCGGCCTCCGGGGACCCGGCGCGCGTGGGTGAGCTCACCGACCTGGCGGCACGGGCGAAGGCGGCCGAGGACGAGCACGCCGGTCTGGAGGAGGAGTGGCTCACCGCCGCCGAGGTGGCCGAAGCCTGAGGGGCAGGGCGGCCCAAGCCGGCCGAACACTTTCCCGCGAGATGTCATCTTCTCCGCGACATGTCACGCGCCGTCAGCCCGCCGGTGACATCTCACGGAGAAGTTGACATCTCACCGGGAGGGGCGGGGGCCCGGTGTCAGGGCCGGTCGAAGGGGAGCAGCAGCCTGCGCAGCAGGTCACGCAGCTGGCTACGTTCGGCGGGGGTGAGCGCCGCCAGGAGCTCGCGCTCGGAGTCGAGCAGGGTGGACATGGCGGCGTCCACGCGCGACTTGCCGTCGGGTGTCAGCCGCACCTTGACGACGCGACGGTCGGTGGCGTCACCGGCCCGCACGACGAGGCCGTGGGCCACCATCCGGTCGATCCGGTTGGTCATCGTGCCGGAGGAGACCAGGGTCTCGGCGATCAGCCGGCCGGGGGTGAGCTCGTACGGGTCGCCGGCCCGGCGCAGGGCGGAGAGCACGTCGAACTCCCACGCCTCGACGCCGTGCTCGGTGAACGCCCGACGCCGCGCGAGGTCGAGGTGGCGGGCGAGGCGTGAGACCCGGGAGAACACGTGCAACGGCATTGGCTGCAGGTCCGGCCGCTCGCGCTGCCAGGCGGTGACGATCCGGTCCACCTCGTCCTGACCGCCGGGCGCGCCGGCCGACGGCGTCGCCGCGGGACGAAGGGTCCCCGGCTGCTCGGTCGGCTGCGCTGCACTCATCCTCCGAGATTACTCGACATCGAGATAAATCGTCGGGTGCCAGGCCGGCATGGGCCCCGGCCCCGGCACCAGCACCGGCGCTGACCGACGACGAACGACGGCGCCACCTCGCAGGGAGGTGACGCCGTCGGCCGTCGCGCGGTGGCATTGCGAGCGTCAGGGCCGGTCAGCCCTTGAGGGCCTCGGAGAGCTTCATCCGGCCGCCCGTGTGGAGGACGCCGCGCTGGTAGACGCGGGCCGCGATCCAGATGAGCAGCGGGATCGCCACGAGCGCGATGACGATGGACAGCGGCATCTCCCATCCGGCGAGGCCGCCGAAGGCTTCCCGGACCGGCATCATGAACGGCGCGAAGAACGGCACCTGGGACAGGATCTTGACGGCGGTGCCGTCGGGGTTGTTCGGCACCATGAACATGGTCATGTAGTACGGGATGAACAGCAGGAACATCAGCGGCGTCGTCACCGTGCCGATGTCCTCCTGGCGGGAGACGAGCGCCGCGAACCCGCCGAAGAGCAGCGCGAAGAGCGCGTAGCCCAGCAGGAACCACAGGACCATCAGCCCCAGGGAGGCGCCGAGGTTGATCTCCAGCCCGTCCATCAGGCCGATGGCGCTCGCCGCGATCGCCAGGGCACCGCCGAGCACGACCACCTGGAAGAGCCCGTAGATGCCGATCCCGAGGATCTTGCCGGCCAGCAGCTGGGTGGGCCTGATCGTCGCGAGGAGGATCTCCACCACCCGGGAGGTCTTCTCTTCCACCACGCCCATCGCGATGAGCGAGCCGGACCCGATGAGCGCGAAGAGCAGCACGGAGATCATCGCCATCGCGACGCCGTAGGTCGGGCCGTCGAACCCGTCCGCGCCGCCCTCGCCGTCCTCGCCCTCGAGCGACTCGACGGTGGGCGTGGCGCTCGCCATCGTCTGGTTGAACGTGTCCGGGTTGCCGCCGAGCTCGCTGATCTGATCGGCGAACGCGAAGGACTGGGTGGCCGTGGTGACCAGCGCCAGCAGCTCGGGGTCCGCGCCGTCCGCCACGAGCATGGTGGGGGCGGCCGGGTCGCCGTCGAGGAAGGCGTCGAGCTTGGCGTCGGCCTCACCGGTCAGGGCGGCCTCGGCGTCGTCGCGGGTCATGGGGAGGACGTCGACGTCGGAGTCCTGCTGCGCAGCCCCGGCCTCGAGCGGGTCGGTGAGGACGACCGTGGACTCGGAGACGCCGACCTGCAGCGCCGACGGGCCTTGGTCGCGGTTCATGAAGTAGTTGCCGACGAACGCGGCGACGATGATGACGGCGAGCATGACGGCCAGCGAGATGATGTTCGCCTTGGTCATCATGCGGGTCTTGACCTCGCGGCTGGCGATCAGCCAGATGGTGCCCAGGCTGCTCATGCGGCCACCTCCGAACGGGCGCGACGGGACCGGGAGCCGCTGCCCTCGGGCGGGGTGGGCTCGGCGTCTCCCGCGGTGACGACGTGCCGGAACAGGTCGGTCAGACGCGGCCGGACCGGGGCGAACTCCCGGACCGCGCCGAGGGCGAGGGCGCCGGTGAGCAGCTGCTGCTCGGTGCCGGGCGTCGCGCCGTCCAGCTCGACGAGCACGGCCTGAGGCCGGTCGGGGGCGGGCTGGGCGGTGGCGCCGGGCAGGCCGGCCGCCCAGGCCAGGATGGTGGCGGGCTCGGCGTCGACGTCGACGAGCCAGCGCGGTCGGTCGGTGGTGCGCAGCTCGTCGATGGTGCCCAGCGCCTCCATCTGCCCGGCGCGGACGATGCCGACGCGGTCGCAGAGCCGCTCGACGAGGTCGAGCTGGTGGGAGGAGAAGATGACCGGCACGCCGGCCGCGGCACGCTCGCGCAGGACCGCGGACATGACGTCGACCGCGACGGGGTCCAGGCCGGAGAAGGGCTCGTCGAGCACCAGGACGTTGGGGGAGTGGACCAGGGCGGCGGCGAGCTGGACACGCTGCTGGTTGCCGAGGGAGAGCTTCTCGACGTTGTCGCCGCGCCGTGCGCCCACGCCGAGCCGGTCGGTCCAGTACTCGGTGGCGCTGGCGGCGTCGGCGGGGGACATGCCGTGCAGCTTCGCGAGGTAGACGAGCTGCTCGCCGACCTTCATCTTCGGGTACAGGCCGCGCTCCTCGGGCATGTAGCCCACCCGCCGGCGGGCCTGCAGGTCGAGCTCGGCGCCGTTCCACCGCACCTGCCCGGAGTCGGCGGCGAGCACGCCCAGCATGATCCGCATGGCGGTGGTCTTGCCGGCGCCGTTGGACCCGACGAACCCGAAGATCTCCCCGGCGTGGACGTCGAAGGTCATGTCCCGCAAGGCCCGCAGGGTGCCGTAGGACTTGTTGAGATGGTCGATCTCGAGCTTGCTCACGCGCGTCCCCTCCTGCCCGCGGCAGTCGCGGGCTCGCCGCCGGTGGTACCAGGGCGGATCTGGGCATGGTTTTGCCCGTCAAATTACCAGCAGCGCCACGCCCACCTCGACATCCGGATGCGGCGGGTGGGAAACGCGACGCGAGTGCGGGGCGCCGATGCAATGCCCGAGTGTGGGCGCCATGCGATGCAGAGGGCGGGGACGGCGCGGCGCTCGAAGGGTCGGGGCCAAGTGTGGTGATCTACTGCGGCGGCTGTTGTGACGGGTTCAAGGTGGTGCGGAGCGGTGAGACGCTGCCGAGGACGTCCGGGACTTCACAGCTCCTGCGGGCGAGCACCGCCTCCCGGTCACGTGCCGTGTTCACCGTCGCGGCCCTCTGCGCCTCGGGGCGAACAGGGGCGGTCGTGGGTGAGATCCCGCTGGTCGCCGAAGCGGGGCGCTGACCCGTCGCTACTTCCGGACCGCGACCGCGGCGCCCTGCCTAGCGTTGCGCCGAAGCCGCGACAGGTCCCGAGAGTCGTAGGAGGAGTAGCTCTCCGACTTACTGCGCTGCACACGGTTGAGCACGAGCCCCAGGATTCGCGCGCGCACCGAATCAAGCGATCGCAGCGCCTCGCCCAGCTGGTGACGGTGCACCCGCCCGCAGCCCACGACGACGATCGCACCCGAGGTGAGTCGGGACAGCACGGCGGCATCGGTGACGGGCAGGAGCGGGGGAGCGTCGACCAGCACGACGTCGTATTGCGCCTCGAGCTGCGCTAGCACTCCTTCCATCGCCGCGGACCCGAGCAACTCGCTGGGGGTGGAAGGAACCTGCCCCGACGGCATCACCGCCAGGGGGCTCGCGCCCCAGGGCTGGACAATCTCCTCCGGCGTCGCCGCACCGATCAGCACGCTCGCCAGGCCCGCGCTGCCTTCAAGACCCATGTACTCCGCCACAGACGGACGGCGGAAGTTCGCGTCCACGACGATGACTGACCTGCCGGCGTCGGCGATGGCCAGGCCGAGGTTGAGCATCGTGGTGGTCGTGCCTTCGGTCGGGACGGCCGACGTAAGAACGATCGACCGGGGAGGGTCGGAGACGTCGAGGAACGTGAGGTTCGTCCGCAGTCGCCGATACGCTTCGGCACGCGCGCCGTATGCGTCGTCTCGCACGGCAAGGGGCCGGCGCGGCGCGGAGCTGTCGTGTCGGATCGTGCCGATGACGCTGGCGCTCGTGACGGACGCAACGTCCTCGACATCGTGCACCGTCGTGTTCAGCCGTTCCCGCAGGACGACGTAGACCACAGCGATCGCAAGACCGATCATCAGGCCGAGCGCGAGGTTCACCGGGATGTTGGGCGACGACGGCTCGTCAGGGGCCGTGGCCTCTCGAAGGACCGAGATCTTCACAGGTGACGTCGAGCCGCCCTCCGGCGTCTCGACGTCGGCCACGGCAGAACGGAAGCTCGCCGCGATTGCATTCGCGGTGGCCGAGGCGTCCTGCGGGTCCTCGGCCGAGACACGGATGTTGATCAGGCCCGTGTCAGGTGGGGAATCGGCCGTGACCCGCTCCCCGAGAGCGTCGGCATCGTCCTGGAGGCCCAGCAGTTCCACGACGGGTGCGAGAACGATCGGGGTGGTCACGATGTCGACATAACTGCGCACTTGCTGCCTGGTGAAACTGGAACCCTGCAGCAGGTCGGACGTGGTCGCGCCGCCGCGCACCGAGACGAAAACCTGGGTGGTGGCCGCGTAGACCGGTTTCATCGTCAAGCTGGCCACCGCGGCAGCCGCGACGGCGAGGAGCACGACGATGCCGATGGAGATCCATTGCCTCCGAACAACTCCGAGATACTCATGAAGATCCACAGGTCCAGACTTCCTGTATTCGAGCGCTGCGCTCTGCGGCCGTCCGGGCATCGGCGGTGTGCAGATTGAAGCACGGCCCGCCGAGCCGGTCGGCCGGATCCGGATGGCAATTTCTTCGTTATCTCCTCCGGCACAGCCGCGAGGCGTGCGCCTCACCCACACACTCGCCCCGGATCTGACTGAGTCACCCCGAAATCACCCTTCGTGCTCGTCCCCAAATCATCCGGCCCCGGTCGACGGAAGGGCCTCACTGTTCCGGACCCGACTGGTCTGCTGATCCACGTCGCCGCCCTCTCTCGCGGTACCGCGAAGTCTCGGGGAGCCGGCGCATCTGTCCTGCATGAACGTCGGAGGTGGTCATGACACTGGTTGGCGAGCGCCTGCCTACGGTGGCGCAGCGGCCCGCCCGCGGCGCCCCCGACATGGTCACACCCGCAACGCGCCTGACAGCCACCGACTACGCGCGGACGCTCACGCTCGTCGACACCGTCGCGGTGCTCGGCGCCCTGCTGGCGGGTCTGGCGACCCTGTCCCACGGCGTGCTGCCCTACTCCGCATCCTGGCTCACTTCACTTACCGCACTCGTCACCCTCGGAGCGGGCTGGCTCATCGCGCTCACCCTTACCCGCTCGCGGCACCGAGCCTTGCTCGGGCGCGGACCAACGGAGTACCAGCGGGTGTTCGACGCCAGCTGGACGACCGTCGCGACTGCGGCCATCGCCGACTACGTCCTGGACCTCAGCCTGACGAAATCCACTCTCGGCGTCATGGCCGGCGTGGGCGTTTCAGCCCTGCTCCTGGGGAGGTTCGCGGCCCGGCAGTGGCTGCACCGGCAGCGCGCCGTCGGCCGCGTTCGGATAGCGACGTTGGTCGTCGGGCGGGAGGCGCAGATCCGCTCCTTGGCCAACCGGTTCCGGCGGGCCAACGGACGCAGCCCGGAGGTGGTCGGTGCCTGCGTGCCCGCAGACGAGGCCGGTGGGGGGCTCGACCAGACAGTCCCTGTACTCGGCGACCTCTCGCGGGTCGCCGAGGTGGCGCAGGAGACAGGCGTCGAACTCGTCGTCGTCGCGAGCTCGGACGTGGTCACCGCTGAGGAGTTCCGGCGGTGGGGCTGGGAACTGGAGCGCAGCGGTGTCGGCCTCGCAGTCGCCTCCGAGCTGGCCGATCCCCCCAGCCGGCGGACGCTGCTGACACTTCACGACGGCGTACCGCTGATCCATGTCGACGCACCCCGGTTCAACGGACTCAGGCACGTCGTCAAGGCCGCCTTCGACTGGGGGGCCGCCGCTCTCATCGTCATCGCGATCGCCCCCGTGATGCTGACGATCGCACTCCTGGTCAAGGTCACCAGCCCGGGGAACGTGTTTTACACGCAGGAGCGGGTTGGCAAGGACGGCAGGCCGTTCCGGATGCTCAAGTTCCGGTCGATGGTCGACGGCGCGGACCGGTGTCTGGACGAGGTCCTCGGTGACGCCGGGGTGCGCATCTACTTCAAGTGCCGCAACGATCCTCGGGTAACTCCGCTCGGACGTTTCCTGCGACGCCACTCGCTGGACGAGCTGCCACAGCTGCTCAACGTGCTGAAGGGGGAGATGAGTCTGGTCGGTCCCCGGCCGCAGGTGGAGCGGGAGGTCGCCCAGTACGACCGGTACGCCCTCCGGCGGCTCCTGGTTCGCCCGGGCTGCACAGGCCTGTGGCAGGTGAGTGGGCGGTCGGACGTCCCTGCGCGGGAAGCCCTCGTCATGGACGTCCGGTACGCGGAGAACTGGAGCCTCGTCGGGGACCTGCTCATCCTGGCCCGCACTGTCAAGGTCATCCTCACGGGTGAAGGAGCCTACTGATTTGACTATCCAGCTTGCCGGCCGCCCCGAGGCCGACAGACCCGCCGCGCTGGCCGGCCTGCGCGTGTGCATCGTGGGCCTCCATTACGCGCCGGAGACCACGGGCAACGCTCCGTACACGACGGCCCTGGCGCGGTGCCTGTCGGCGGCCGGCGGCGAGGTCCATGTCGTCACCGGTGTGCCGCACTACCCGCAGTGGGCGATCCAGGACGAGCGCTACCGTCGCGGTCTGCGGTGGTGCGAGCGGGACGGTGAGGTGCGCCTGACGAGGCTGCGTCACGCCGTCCCGGCGGTGCCGGACCTGGCCGGGCGCTCCCGCCTCGAGGCCACGTTCGCGGTGCAGGCGGCGCGGGAGGTCGCGCACGACCGGTCAGACGTCGTGATCGCGGTCACCCCGATGCTGTCCGCGCTCTCCGCGGCGGTCGCCGCCGGCCGGGGCCGCCCCGTCGGCGTGCTCGTCCAGGACCTCACCGGACAAGGTGCACAGGAGTCCGGGCTTGCCAGCGGCACAGCGGCGCGCCTCATCGCCCGGGCCGAGGTAGCCCTGCTGCGCCGGGCCTCGCTCGTCGGTGTGATCACGCCCCGGTTCGGCTCCCTGCTGGCCGGTGCCGGTCTCGACCCGGGGCGGATCGTAGACCTGGCGAACTTCACCCACGTGAAGGCCATGGAGGTCAGCCGCGACGACGCTCGCCGGCGTCTGGGGTGGCCGACTGACCGCTTCCTCGTCGTGCATGCGGGAAACATGGGGGTGAAGCAGGGGCTCGAGACGGTGGTCGACGCCGCCCGCCTTGCGCAGTCCGCCGCATCCAACGTCTACTTCGTGATGGTTGGCGCCGGCAGTCGCCGTGAGGCCGTCGAGCGACAGGCGCGGGGCGTCGACCGGATCACGTTCGTCGACCCAGTCTCCGAGGACGTCTTCCCGTACGTGTTGGCGGCCGCGGACGTCCTGCTCGTCAACGAGAAACCCGGCGTGAAGGAGATGTCACTGCCGAGCAAGCTCACGTCCTACGCCAGCGCGCATCGGCCGATCCTGGCCGCCGTCGACGCCGGAGGGATCACGGCGAGCGTGCTGGCGGAGCACGGCGCCGCGGAGCTGACTCCGGCCGGCGCGGCCGGTGCGATGCTCGAGTCCTTGCAACGCCTGAGCCACGAGCCAGCGCGGCGACGCCGGTTGGCCGATGCCGCGGCAGAGCTCGGCAGGACGAGGTTTGGCGCGGCGGCGGCCGCCACGCGCTACCGCAAGTTCGCACGGAGGCTCGCCGATGAGTGTTCGTGATAGGCGGCCATCCGGCAGACCCGACCGCACGCCGCGCAGGAGCCTGCCGTCCGGGCTCGTGACGCTCTGCGGCGTCGCCGTGGTGACCGCTGTCCTTATCGTCGCCGCCCTGACCCGCACCTACGAAACATCACCGGCCGCGGCCCGGGCAGCCGCGCCCCTCACGTCGGCCGTCCTGTTCGAGGACGCCGTCGAGCCTGTCCGCCTGGCGGCCGTGGGTGACTCGATCACGGCTTCGGGGGGGCCGCTCGAGGGTGGCGTCTTCAACGAGAACACCTGGCTGAGTCACGTGGTCGACGCCGTGGAGGTGCGGTGGGCGGGTGGATGGGCTCAGCCCGGCGCGACCACCGCGGCGATGCTCGAGGGTGTGGTGCCGGTCGCCGGCGCAGACGTGCTCGTGATCATGGCAGGGACCAACGACTCCGGCCAAGGCCTGCCGTTCGACACCACGGCGGATAACCTCCGCCACACCGCCGAGGTGGTCGGCGCCCCGCGCGTGATCCTCGCGAGCATCCCGCCCCGGGAGCCCGCCCCCGAGGTCGCCGCCGACTTCAACGAGCTCCTCGAATCCCTCGCTTCCGAGCAGGGCTGGGAGTTCGTGGACGTCGCCCGAGGGCTCCGGGACGACGACGGCGGCTGGTTGCCCGGGCTGACGGACGACGGCATCCATCCCCTCCCCGACGGGCAGGCCGTCATCGGCGCGGCGATTCGGGACGCGGTGCTGCTGTAGCGGCGCCGGCGTCGCGGTACGCGTCCTCGAGGAGCCTGACTACACGGAGCATCCCGAACTCCTCGCGTGCCAGACGCCGCCCGCGCCGTCCCATCTGCGACCGCGCCGCCGCGTCGCCGAGCAGGCGATCGATCGCGTCCACCAGCGCCGACGGGTCGTCGTCAGGCACCACTAGACCCACCCGGTGGGTCGCGACGGCGGAGGCCAGGCCGCAGCTGCGTGTCACGATGACAGGCTTCCCACGGGCCATCGCCTCGAGGACGCTCATCCCGAAGGGCTCGTCCACGGCCGGTAGGACGAACACCGCGCACCGGTCCATCCGGGACGGTACGCGGGCCGGCGGGACGGGGCCCTCCCACACCAGCCGTTCCGGTGCGGACGACAACGCGGCGAGCGCGCGGACGGCGTCCGCCTGACCGTCGTCCGGGCCCACGAGGCTGAACCGCGCGTCGGGGTGCGATTCGAGCAGTCGCGCCGCCGCCTGAGCGAAGAGGAGGGGGCGCTTGCGCTCGTGCATACGTGCCAGGAAGAGGACCTCCGGTGGGTCAGGAGGACCCGAGGTCCCAGGTCGCGTGTGCTCGTCGGTGATCCCATTGGGGACGACGAGCGTCCTGACCCGGCCCACGGCGACATCGTGGACGGCGTCGGACTCGCGGTCGTCCAGGCACAGGATGCGGCTGGCTCCGGCCAGGACGCGTCGGGTGAGGACCCGGTCCAGCGGCCCGGAGAGCGGGTGCTCGGAGCGCGCAATCATGCCGTGGGTCTGGACGACGTACGGTGCGCGGAGCATCTGGACCACGGCGGCGGCCGGCAGGGTCACGAGGTCGCGGGCCAGATGCACGTGGACGACGTCCGCCTGCCGGCCGTGCCGCGCCAGCCAGCGGTGCAGGCCGGGCGAGCCGAGGCCGGCGTACCCCGCGCCGGGCACCGCGGTTCGGGCGGGGAACAGCCGGACAGGCACCCCGGCGACGCGCACCGGCGGCGAAGATCCGAACCCGCGCTGGGCGGCCGCCACGACCACACGATGACCGCGGTCCTGCAGGGCCCGTGCCTGGTTGAGGGCCACAGTCGCGGGACCGCCGTAGGCGTTCTCCGGGGTGACAAGGGTGAGTAGGTGCAGGATGCGCACGGTTCAGCCGACCCTGTGACCGCGCGGTGCGAGCACGGTCGCGCCTGCCGGGACGTCCGACGTCATCAAGGCGGTTGCCCCCACGACGGCACCGGGCCCCACCCTGACACCCCGTAGCACGGTGGCCCGTGCCGCGACCCACGCCCCATCACCGATGGTGATCGGTCCGTTGTCGAACTCGAACGTGGGGGAGCGGTGGTCGTGGCTCCCGGTGCAGAGCAGGACGTCCTGCGAGATGCACACGTTGGACCCGATGGTCACCGGCTCGAGGTTGAGAATCCACGCGCCTTCCCCGACCCACGAGTCGTCACCGATCGTGAGCTTCCACGGCCAGTGGATCCGCACCCGGTGTCGGACCAGGACCCGATCGCCCACCGTGGCGCCGAACATCCGCAAGATGACGGCGCGCACCGACGCCGGGCACCACCACCGGACAAAGACAGCGCCCGAGATCAACATCCACGCGGCCTGCCAGGGCAGGCCGCGGCCCTTGTCGTAGCCCCGGCCGGTGAAGCCGCGAAGGTCGCGGGGGGTCACAGTCATCGATGACCGACCTCCGGGTCGCGGTGGGAACGGGCTCTGCTGCTCCGGGCAGCGTATCCGCCGAAGCTGGTTCAGAAGTGGCCTCTCGTGCCGGATCTTCGGGGTACGTTCGTGCGCCATGACCTGGTCGAGGGCGTCCGCGGGCCGGACGGGAGCGCGCGAGGACCGGCCCGGGGCACCGTCGCGCGTCCTCATCGTGGAGCCCGACGTGACCGGGCACCGGCTGCTGTACGTGCGGCTGCTGGCCGAGGCAGCGCAGGCGGCCGGGCACGAGGTGCATCTCGCGCTTGCGCCGGGGGCACGGCGGTCCGTCGAGTTCGGTCTCCAGCTCGCCGGGGTCGACGCTCCCATCCACGAGTCGGCGCGCTGGTCCCACGACGAGGTGGCCGCGCTGAGCCGGCGTTTGTTGACCGACCGCGTCCTCGTGCCCGACGGCGACCGGTTCGCCCAACGGCTCGCGCTCCGCCCGCGGTGGGCCGGCAGCGGGGACCTCGCCCTGCTCATCATGCGGCCCTTCCCCCACCCAGGGCTTGCCGCACGGGCGCGCGGCGCCCTCAAGGGGGCACTCCTGCGGCGGGCGGGACGCATGCGGCGCGCACACCTGGCCGTGCTCTCCAGCCCGTTCTCGCCCCCGCCCGGGTGGCGGGGCGTCGCCGTCGCAATCGATCCGGTGCTCCTCGAGGGCACCCCCGGGGACGTCGCCGCCGTCCGGCGTCGTGTCGGACTCCGCGCGGACTGTTACTGGTTCGCGGTCCTGGGCGTCATCGACGCCCGCAAGAATCTCGACCTCGTGCTCGACGCCCTCCTCACGGCGCGCCCGCCCGCCACCGGTGTGTGCCTCGCAGGCAGCATCGACGCGGCGGCGCGCGCCGCCCTCGACTCACGACGCGGTGCCCTCACCGCGGCCGGCATCGAGCTGGTCGTCGTCGAGGCTCGGCTGTCCAACGCGGAATTCGACGCGCTCGTCCGAGCGGTCGACTGCGTGGTGGTCGCGCACAGCAACGAGGGGGCGAGCGGGGTGCTCGCGAAGGCGGCGACCGCCGGCACGAGGATCGCGGCCGCCGGCGCCCGCTCCCTCCGACGGGACTGCACCGCCCTCGCGGTTTCCAGCGAGTGGTCCGAGCTGCGCGTCGACGCGCTCGCAGGCACGCTCGCCCGGGCGCGTGACGCGGCACGCCCGCATCCCGTGCCGCCGGCGGACCTCGCGTCGTTCACGCGCCCCCTGCTCGGCGACCTGGCGGGCGCGGAGCTGCCTGCCGGGTGACGGTCAGAACTGCTTGATCGACAGCGGTCCGCGCAGCGCCGCCTCGAGCGGCTTCGCCAGAACCGCGCGCAGCCGTCGTCCCTTGCCGTAGTCGCCTCCGTGGGTCCCCGAGCGTCCCGAGTACCGCGGGGGGCTGTGGAAGCGATGAACGGTCGTGCCGGAGGCCAGTGCGAGCGCGAGGCGGCGAGCCAGCACGTGCTCGAGCCACCGGTCCGAGCTCTCGTCGACCTCAGCGGCCATGCCGGTCAGTGTGTGCAGCCATCCGGCGCGCGTCGCCCCGACGAGCCGTGCGTCCACATAGGAGAGGTCGACCGTCGCACGCACGACCACGGCCCGCGGGTCGCGGTTGTCGGGGAGCACCCGCCGGAGGTTGGGGACGAACAGCCGGCCGGTGCACTTCAGAATCAGGTCCCCCGCGTCTGCCCCAGGGATGCGGGGCAGCACCGCCTCGAGGAGGTCTGCCTCGCAGGCCCCCTTGCCACGAGTGACGACGGCGGCATGGGGCGGCGGCACGGGGACCAGCAGGAGCCGATCGGACGGGGGGAGCCCCCGCGTGAGATCGGCGAGGTCCGCCCCGCTGTTCTCGGCCAGCACCAGACGAAGGTCCGGCCAGTCCCCGGCCAGCTGGACCCACCGCCGTAGGGCCCGCTGGTACTCGGCCGTTCGGACGGCGGGGTCGGTGACGGCCAGGCGGGTCTCGGCCTGCGGACGCACGGTCGCGGTAAGGATGACGGTTGGCACCGGACTCACACCGCCCGGGCCGGGCCGCGCCGCACCGGCTCGCGGTCTCGAGTGCCGTCCGCCCCCGCCGCAGACGAGCGTCGCCCGCGCACAGCGAGGGCGAGCAAGAGAAGTATGGCGCCCTGCGTGGCGATCGGCCCCGCCCAGAGCCACGCCAGCCCGCCGAGAGCACCGAGAGCGGTCAGGCCTCCGAGCCCGACGGCGGTGCCCGCGCCGACGGCGACCGCGGCTCGCGCGGGGGCTCCCTCCGCCAGCAGCTCTACCTGCAGCGCCTGGCTGTACCCGGACAGCGCCGCCCCGACGCACACGGCAACCAGCAGCGGCCGGGCCGGCTCGTACGCCTCGCCGAGCACCCTCACCGCCGCTTCGGCGACAAGCGGCGAGACGAGAACCATCGCAATCCCGTAGCCCGTGACGACGCGCCGCAGGCGGCGATACGTCCGCGACCGCCCGGGTGCGGACCGGTCGCGGGCGGCCTCGGGCACGTAGACGGAGGTCAGGGCGGCCGGGACGAGATTGACCACCCCGGAGATGCGGGCGGCGGCGCCGTAGAGACCAACGCCCATGCCTCCGGTCGTGAACCTGACCAGAGTCAGATCGAGCTGGACGAGCTGAGCGGCGAGCGTGGAGAGCCAGAATCCTCCGGAGCTGCGGACGAGCCGCCGCACGCCGGCGGGGCGATCACGGCGCAGGGTCGCCCAGAGCGCCGCGACGAGAAAGACCGCCGCCGTCCCGGCGACGTATCCCCAGAGGACCCGCCCACCGCCGGCGAGGGACAGGACGAGCGCCAGCGGGACGACACGCTGCAGCACGAGCGTCAGCGAGGCGACGGCCTGCCGGCCGGACCCGGCGAGCTGCGCATGGATGAGGTCGCAGAGCTGGTCCGCCGCGACCGCGGTGCCGGCGGCGACCGCGACGAGGACGGGCGCGCCGAGGCCGAGCAGCGCCAGGAGGGCCGCGCCACCGGCGACGGCCGACGTGAGGGTGCGCACCAGCAGCATCGCGCTCAGCGTCGCCCCGGAGGTCCTCTCCCGTGAGAGCTGGAGCGCGCGGGTGCTCAGCCCGAGCCCGAGGAACGCACCGAGGAGGAGGCCGACCGCCAGACCTTGCGCGAGGTAGCCGAAGTGGACCGGCCCGATCGATCTGGCGAGCACAAGCAGCGTGACCGCCTGCAGCCCGGTCGCCCCGCCACGGGCGATGATCCGGCCGCTGAGCACCCCGCGGGTCCTCTGGTGCGCGGAGCGAGCGGCGGGGCCAGTCATGTGCCGATGCTCGCGACTGCGGGTGGGACCGGCTGTGCGGGCGTCCGACGCGGGGAAGAGAAGTGGTCCGTGCCGGCGGCCACCAGACCCAGGACCAGCCAGTTGCCGACGACCTGGGCGCGCGACGGCTCGATCATCATCTCGAAGATCACGACGACGAGTGCTGTGAGGAGGACGGCATTCACGGGCCCGGGAAGTACTCGCCAGGACCGGACGGCCTGCGCCAGGCCGAGCAGATATGCCCCGGTCAGGCCGACGAAGGCGACGGCGCCGCCTCCCACGAGGGCGGAGAGGAACGCGTTGTGCATGGCGTCGTCGATGCTGGTGATCGCCTCCAGCCAGCCCGCGCTGGCGGCAGCCTCGCGGAACACGAGGTTCTCGTCGCGGCCGAGGGCGAAGGACAGCGGGTCGTGTGTGAGCAGCTGCCAGACGTAGGTGTAGTTCGTCACCCGGAGGTCGGAGCTGGTGACGTCCACGGTGAGCAGGCCGGTGACCGTGTGCGCGGCGACGAGCCCCGCGCCCGCCACGACCGGCGCGCGCAATCGCGGGAAAAGCAGGAAGGCCAGCACCACGGTGCTCAGCGGCACCTGGAGCAGGATGCCGCGGGCCTGGAAGTAGAAGAGCGCCCAGTAGACCAACGCCCCGACGGCGAGCACCGCGGCCCCGCGTTCCCAAGCCGCGGTCCGTCGGGACAGGACGAGGTACACCAGGAGCGGCACGGCCACGGCCGAGAGCATCGCGATGCTGTCGATGGCCACGTTCAGCCCGTAGTTGCGCGGGTACGGGGAGACGACGCCGAAGATCGCCCGACGCCCCACCTCCCCGGCGACGTTCGGCAGCGGGAGGATCCCTCGCCCCGCCAGCATCGCCGTCACCCCGAAGACCGCGATTGCGGCGTACGCGCTCCACCCCATCGCCCGCAGGTTCAGCCAGTCCGGCTGCAGCGTCCGGGCCACCAGGAAGATCAGCAGAAAGCTCACCGCGGTCACCAGGTGCCGGCCGGTTTCGGCAACCGGCAGATAGCTGATCCGCAGGGGGTAGGAGAAGACCCAGAGCACCAGCAGCGTCGTGATCCAGCGGCCGGTCCGGTCGGCGGCCCGCCAGCCGAGAAGCCTGGTGGCCGCAACAACGACGAGGATCGCGTTGTCGACCGTCACGGACACGACGGGTGTCTGCACGGCGAACGCGGTGAGCGGCTGCGTCAGGAGGAAGAGGCAGACCAACCGGACCGTGGGGTCGAGCCGGGGGGCCACCCGCAGCACGCCGAACACGAGCAGGGGAGCCACGGCCAGCGGCACCGCGACGTAAGGGGCGACCGTCGCCAGGACCGCGAGCAGGACGGCGCCGGCGACGGCCGCGGCCAGCAGCATGCGGCGTCCCTCAGGCGCAGCCGGGCGCGCGGCGGCAGTACGCGATGAGCTCGTCGTCCCGGTCGGCGTGGCCGCGAAGGGTCATGGCCCGGAGTATCGCACCGGCTGGGTCCGATCCGTGGAGAATTGACGCACGCACCGGCGGACGAAACGCCAGCCGGGCGGAAGGGAGGGCCGCATGGGCATCGAGCTCACATTGGCGTGGGTGACCAACGTGGCTTCCCCCTACCGCCTGCCCGTGTGGGAGCACCTCGCCTCGGGTGCCGACCTCACGGTCCATCTGCTCGAGAGCTCGGCCCGGCTCCTCAAAGACCCGGGGAACCGTGGACCGGAATGGGCCGTCGACGGCGGCCAGGGCTACGCGATACGCGAGGTTCCGACGTGGCGGGTCACGCGCGGCGAGACCCAGCTCTACGTCGCGCGCCGGAGGATTTTGCCGCGTGCCCGACGGGTAGACGCCGCCCTCCTCGGCGGCTGGGAGTCGCCGGCGTACTGGCAGGCGCTCGCCGAGGCCCGACACCAGGGAGCGCGCACCGTCGGCTTCTACGAGTCGACGCTGAGCACCAACCGGTTCAGTGGCGGACCGGTGGCCAGGGCGCGTGAGCGGTACTTCCGTCTGCTGGATGCCGTGGTCGTGCCCGGCCCCGCCGCCGAGGAGGCCGTCCTCGCCATGGGCGTGCCGGAGAGACGTGTATTCACCGGTTTCAACGCCGTGGACGTGCGCGGCATCCACGCCGCGACCACGCGGCTTCGGCAGGGCGCGGGAACGCAGCCGGGCCACCGGTTCCTCTACGTCGGACAGCTGATCGACAGGAAGAACGTCGCGTCCCTGGTGCGGGCCTTCGCCGCCGTGGCGCAGCCCGCGGACAACCTGGAGATCGTGGGTACCGGGGCGGGGCGTCCTGAGCTCGAGCGGCTCGCCGTCGGGCTCGGGGTGCGGGACCGCGTCGCCTTCACGGGCCTGGTGCCCTACCCCCAGCTCCCGGCGGTGCTCTCCCGCAACGACACCCTCGTGCTGCCGTCCACCGAGGAGGTCTGGGGTCTCGTCGTCAACGAGGCCCTCGCGGCGGGACTGCACGCCGTCGTCAGCACCGTCTGCGGAGTCGCCCCCTCCGTCGCGGGCATGCGTGGCGTCCACCTGACTGGAGCCTCGCCAGCCGGCCTCGGGGCGGCGATGGCCCACAGCAGATCGGCGTGGCGCGGTCCGGTCCTCCAGCCCGAGATCCTCGCCTGCACCCCCGAACGTTTCGCCGGCGTCTTCCGCGACGCACTGACCGCAGGGCGCTGACGAGGGCCACCCGGCCGACCCTCGAAACCACGCGCGCGCCCGCGGCGTCTCGCCCCGCGTTCACCCCCTTTCACCCCCTCCCACGGGCCCTAATCGTCCGTCGCTCATCCCGAATCCCGGGCACCTGCGGGCGGTATGACCGGTTCGCTGTGGCTCGAGTCTCGTCGGCCATGTGTCGGCGTCGTCACCGCTCGTGCAGCCGCCTTCTTACGGGAGAGGACCCCATGTCAGTCTCAGCACCATCACGCAGACGAGCGGGGATCGCCTCCGCGGCGGCTCTCGCCGTCGTCGGCGCGATGGCCCTCGGGGCCACGCCAGCCATGTCGATGCCGATCGCCACCGTGCCGGAGGACCCGGCGCAGTGGGCCACGTCGCCGTACTCACCGCTGCCCGCGGGCGAGATCGCGGCGGCGGGCAACCACCTCGAGCTCACGTTCGACGGCACCGAAGGCGGCCTCCACGACGGCGCCGACGTGGACACCGGGTTCACGATGATCCAGCCGTCGAGCGCCAACGACGACTACTACCTCCCCGAGAACCTGGCAGTCACGGGCGGCAACCTGACAATCAAAGCCACCAAGGGCATCGCGTACTCCAACACGGGTGCGACCGGCCTGATCAACCAGCAGGACAACACCCTGGGCGTCGGCGTCGATGCCAACGCGACGAGTCTGGAGCTCACGACCACGGTTAACAGCCCGGCCGCCGCGACCGGCTCCGCGCAGGCCGGCCTGTGGTTCGGCCCGGACGACCAGAACTACGTCAAGCTCGCGCTCATCGGCTCGGACGCGACCGGGCGGCAGATCCAGCTCTCGCGCGAGATCAACGGTCTGACGGCGAACGGCGCCGTCGGTGCACCGTCCGCGGACCAGATCATGGTCGGCCTCACGCAGGCGAGCATCGGCACCCAGCCCGTGCACCTGCGGCTGGTGGTGAACTCGGTCGCGGGGACGCTGACGGGGTACTACGCCATCGGCGCCGGCGCCGAGCAGACGCTGGGCACCTTGGCCTTGCCGACGAACTATGTCGACGGCACGCTGCTGAACCCCGCGATCGCGGACGTGACTTCCTTCGCGGGCATCTACGCCACCAAGCGGAACATGCCCGAGGCCACCGCGCTGAGCTACACCTTCGCCGACTTCGGCCTCGCCGAGCTCGACTCCGAGCCGCCGGCCGCTCCCGAGGGCGTGACCGCGGACGCCGAGGCCGGGCAGGTCTCGCTCGCCTGGAACGCCGCCCCCGTCTCCTCCGACGTCGTGGGCTACCGCGTCTACCGCGCCAGCACCAGCCCCGTCTCGACGGCGGGCAACGGCATCGGCGGCACGGCCGCGCTCACCACGCCGGCATTCACCGACGCCGCCGTGTTCGTCGGACAGGCCTACACCTACGCGGTCGTCGCGGTCGACGCCGCCGGCAACAAGTCCGAGCCCGTCGAGGTCCAGGCCCAGGTGCCGGCGATCGACGGCGAGCCGGTCGCCCTGGTGAACTTCCAGACCGCCGCGGCCACGACGCCCGACGGGTACACCGCCGACACCGGCGCCCCCTACTCCCCGGCGGCCGGCTCCGGCTGGACCTCCGGCGCCACCGGCGCCCCGCTGGACCTGACCACCATGACCCGCCTGCGCGCGGGTTCGGGGGTCACCCCCGACCCCCGCCTGGCCACGATCATCCACATGCAGCACACCAGCACGACCGTGCACGGCGTCTGGGAGTACAACCTGCCGAACGGCACCTACACGGTCGTCGCCGCGGTCGGTGACACCGGCTCCGCGAACGGCGGCGGCTACGACAGCACGCACGCGATCAACGCGGAGGGCACCGCGGTCATCAGCCCGTTCAACCCCAGCTCCGCCCGCGAGTACGACGAGGGCGTCGCGACCGTCGAGGTCATCGACGGCTCCCTCACGATCGACGCGGTCGGCGGCTCGAACACCAAGCTCGCCTACGTCGGCATCTACGCCGCGGCGCAGACGCCAGTCGCGCCCGCCGCACCCACCGGCCTGACCGGTGCTGCCACCGCGGGGGGTGTCCAGCTCGAGTGGACCGCCGTCGACGGCGCAACCGGCTACGACGTCTTCCGCTCCACGGAGCCGGCCGCCCCCACCGGCGGCGCCCCGCTGAATGCGGAGCCGCTCACCGACGCCGCCTTCCTCGACACCACCGCCGAGCCCGGCACGACGTACTACTACGCTGTGGTCGCCTCGAACGACGGTGGTACCTCTCCGGCATCCGGGGCCGTCGAGGTCGTCGTCCCCGCGGACGGGATGGCTCCCGCCGCCCCGGGCGGCGTGACCGGCGAGGCCACCTCCACCGGGGTCCAGCTCGCCTGGTCCGCCGTCGACGGTGCCGAGAGCTACAACGTCTTCCGCTCGGCCCAGGCGACCGTCCCCACCGACGGCACGCCTGTGAACGCGGAGCCGCTGACCAACGCCAACTACCTCGACACCACCGCCGCGGCGGGCCAGACCTACTACTACGTGGTCGTCGCCGCCAACGCGGCCGGGACCTCCCCGGCCTCCGCGGCCGTCGAGGTCACCGTGCCCGAGCTGCCCGACGTCCCGGCCGCCCCGGCGGACATGGCCGGCGAGGCCACGGACGACGGCGTCGTCCTGACCTGGGCCGCCTCTGCCGGCGCGACGTCCTACGAGATCTACCGCGGCATCGGCACCCAGGCGCAGCCCGAGGGACAGCCGCACGCCACTGTCACCGCCCCCACCTTCACAGACTCCGACGTCGAGCCGGGCACCACATACAGCTACATCGTCGTCGCCCTGAACGACGAGGGCAGCTCCGTGCCCTCGGTCGCGGTGGCGGTCGAGGTGCCCATCGTCGACCCCTCCGCCTGCACGGGCTCGCAGTGGAGCGCCGAGTACTTCCTCGGCACCGGCCTGGCCGGCACCCCCGCGGCCGTCGAGTGCACGGACACGGTCGACCAGGACTGGAACCAGGACGGCCCGGCCGATCTGCGCAACTACCAGTTCTCCGCCCGCTACACCACCGTCATCAACGGCTCCGGGCTCTACCGCTTCCAGGCCCAGGCCGACGACGGCGTCCGGGTGATCGTCGACGGCGAGACAGTCATCGACCAGTGGGTCGACCAGGACGGCTCGCAGGTCCACTCCGCCCACGTCACGCTCGACGCGGGCTCGCACACCGTCGTCGTGGAGTACTACCAGGCCTGGGGCGGTGCCGAGCTGAGCGCCTCCTTCGAGAAGGTCGACACCACGGGTGAGTGCCTGCCCGGCCAGTGGTCCGCGCAGTACTACCTCGGTACCGAGCTCGCCGGCGCCCCGGCGGAGTCCGAGTGCGTGGCCGGCATCGACGAGGACTGGTCCGGTCAGGAAGGTCCGGCCGGGATCCGCAACTTCCAGTTCTCCGCCCGCTACAGCACGATCGTGAACGACGGTGCGGGCGTCTACACGTTCAGCGCCCGGGCCGATGACGGGGTCCGCGTCATCGTCGACGGCACCACGGTCATCGACCGGTGGGTCGACCAGGACGGCAAGGCCGCCCACACGGCCTCGCTCTTCCTCGACGAGGGTGCGCACGACGTGGTCGTCGAGTACTACCAGGCCTGGGGTGGGGCGGAGCTCCACATCGGGTACGACTTCACGCCCGGCGGCTCCCTGTGCGGGGCCGGTCAGTGGGCCGCCGAGTACTTCCTCGGCACCGGCCTGGGCACCCAGCCGGCCGCCCAGGAGTGCGTCACGGGCCTCGACGAGAACTGGTCCCAGGACGGCCCCGCCGGCCTGCGCAACTGGCAGTTCTCCGCGCGATACACCACCGTCGTCAACGAGGGCGCCGGCACGTACCGGTTCGAGGCCCAGGCCGACGACGGTGTGCGCGTGCTCGTCGACGGCGTGCCGGTCATCGACCAGTGGGTGGACCAGGACGGCAGGGATGTCCACACCGGTGAGGTCACCCTCACGGATGGGTCGCACACCGTGGTCGTCGAGTACTACCAGGGCTGGGGCGGTGCGCAGCTGCGCGTCGCGTACGAGAAGGACGGCTCGGACACCGAGGCGCCCGAGGCCCCGACGCAGCTCGTCGCGACTGCCGGCACCACGGCCATCGAGCTCAGCTGGAGCCCGACGGCATCCACCGACGCGGTCGGCTACCACGTCTACCGTGGTACCGAGGCCGGCGTCACCGCGGGGAGCACCCCGCTGAACACGGCCCCGCTCACCGGGACCACCTACTCCGACGGCACCGCCGCACCAGGCGTTACCTACTACTACGTGGTCACGGCCGTCGACACCGCCGGCAACGAGTCCGCCGTCTCCAACGAGGCCACCGGGCTGCTGACCGAGGAGGCCGACACCGAGGCTCCCGCGGCCCCGGCGGACCTGACCGCCACGGCCGGAGACGGCGTCGTCGACCTCGCCTGGGCAGCCTCGACCTCCACGGACACCGTGGGCTACAAGGTCTACCGCTCGCTTGAGCCGAACGTCGCCATCACCGGTGAGCTGGTGTCCGGCGAGGCACCGGTGACCGGCACCACGTACGCCGACACCGCCGTCAGCAACGGCACCACCTACTACTACGGGGTGCGTGCGGTCGACGGCGCGGGCAACGCGTCCTTGATGTCCAACGAGGCGTTCGGCGTCCCGCGGGTGCCGAACGACCTTGACGTCATGGTGGACTTCGCTGCCGCCGGAACGACCCCGGCCGCCGGGTACATCCTGGACTACGGCCAGGCCTACGGTGCGCGCACAGGCGCGAACCAGGGCACCGGCCTCACCTACGGCTGGGTCGACGAGGACGGGCACGCTCTGTCCCTCGTCGGCAACGGCCGCGACCGCGGCCGGGCCGGGATCGACGAGCGGCTCGACTCGATCCTGCACATGCAGTACGGCGACGTCGACGGCACCAACGGCGTGGACACCGAGGGCACCTGGGAGATGGCCGTCCCCGACGGCCTCTACGAGGTGACCATCGCCGTGGGCGACGAGGGCGGCACCAACGGCTATGACTCGGTCCACGTGATCAACGCCGAGGCCGGCGTCGCCATCGAGGGCTTCCAGGCCACCGCGGCCAACGAGTACCTCACCGCGACCACCACCGTCGGCGTGTGGGACGGGCGCCTGACCCTCTCCCCGAAGGGCGGCACCAACACCAAGATCGCCTACGTCGAGGTCACCGGCCTGCCGATGGCCCCGCACGTCGACACCGTGCTCCCGGACAACCGGGGCACCGACCACGACGTCACCGCGGGCGTGTCCGCCACGATCCGCATCCCGTACGCCGGCGTCGGCGTCGACCCGACCACCCTCCAGGGCAACGTGCGCCTCTTCGAGGCGGTCACCGGCACCCCGGTCCCGGTCACGGTCGGCACCTCCGGGGGCAACGACGTCATCTCGCTCTCCCCGGACGAGTCGCTGGACGGCAACAAGACGTACCGGTTCGTCGTCACCGACGCCGTGAAGGACAACTTCGGCGCCGCGTTCGTGCCGTTCACCTCGGTGTTCACCACCGGGTCCGGCGAGATCATCGGTGAGGACGAGTTCACCCCGCTCACCGGCATCGAGTTCGAGAAGGTCGAGCTGCCCGTCGCGGCCAGCAAGTACTGGGCGTCGTTCGCCTTCGGGCCGGACGGCAAGCTGTACGGCACCACCATCGGCCAGGGCCTGTTCCGGATGACGGTCAACGAGGACGGCACCCTGTCCAACCTCGAGAACCTCGGCTACCAGGGGCGCGCGATGATCGGCCTGGTCTTCGACCGGGACGCCACCGCGGGCAACCTCAGGCTCTGGGTCACCTCCACCAGCGCCAACATCGGCAACGAGACCCAGGAGTGGATCAGCGGCATCAGCCTCCTCGAGGGGCCGAACCTGCAGACCGAGCGCAAGGTGTTCACGTCGCTGCCCCGCTCCCTGTCCGACCACCTGACCAACTCCATCGCCTACGGCCCGGACGGGCGCCTGTACTTCCTGCAGGGCTCGAACCAGGCCGCCGGCGACCTCGACAACAGCTGGGGTCAGCGCGGTGAGAAGCTGCTCACCGCGGCGGCCCTGGTGTTCGACCAGGACCACCCGCAGGTGCAGGCCGCCACGACCGGGAACGCGCCGATCGACGTCAAGACGGCCGACGGCGGCACGTACGACCCGTTCGCCGCAGGCGCCCCGCTGAAGATCCACGCCACGGGCATCCGCAACGCGTACGACCTGGTCTGGCACTCCAACGGCAACCTGTACGTGCCGACCAACGGCACGGCCGGCGGCGCCAACAGCCCCGGTGTGACGGCCAATGCGAACGGCACCTTCACCCGTGTCGCGGCCCCTGGCATCCCCGGCTTCGCGACCGTCAACGGGCGCAACGTCACCGATGCCTGCCTCAACCACCGCATCGACGGTCAGCCGTACACGGGTGGTTCCGTGCCGGCCATCAACAACCACCCCACGCAGCAGGACCACCTGTACCGCGTCGAGGAGCACGGCTACTACGGCCACCCCAACCCCGAGCGCTGCGAATGGGTGCTGCACGAGGGCAACGACCCGGCGAACCCGCCGACCGCGGCGGGCCAGGGCGGCTCCAAGTACCCCGCGGGCACCAAGGCGGACTCGAACTACCGGGGCATCGCCTACAACCTCGGCTTCAACAAGTCACCGAACGGTGCCTTGGAGTACAAGTCGGAGACCTTCGACGGCCAGCTCAAGGGCCGCCTCATCGTCACCCGCTTCTCCAACAACAACGACCTGATCTTCCTCCAGGCCGACTCCGCGACCGGCAAGATCCTCGGCGCCCAGACGTCCGAGGGCCTGACCGGCGTGTCGAACTCCACCATGACCGGCGTCGACGGCTTCAACGACCCCCTCGAGGTGGTGGAGGACCCCAACACCGGCAACCTCTACGTCAACCAGTACAACCGCGGCGGTAGCGACCAGAAGCTCTTCCTGCTCCGCGTACCCGAAGAGCACCAGGCACCCACCCTGGAGACCTCGGTCGAAGAGCTGGTCTTCTCCGCGGTGAAGTCCACGACCTCCGCTCAGAAGTCCGTCACGGTGACGAACTTCTCCGCGGAGACCGTCACCCTGGGTGCGTCCCTCACCGGCGCCAACGCCGGCGAGTTCGCACTCACCGGCGCGGGCGGCCCCCTGGCCCCGGGTGCCAGCGCCACCTTCCAGGTCCAGTTCAAGCCCGGTACCACCCTCGGACAGCGCTCCGCGATCCTGCGGCTGACCAACGCGGACCAGACGGTGGACGTCGGCCTCTACGGCCTGACCATGAACGGCATCGAGGGCGGCAATGAGCCCACGCTGCACAACGTCATGGGCACGCTCGGCTACGCGATCAACGTCGGCTGGACCACCCTCGCCGGCGGAATGGACCCGGCCGCCAAGGGCGACGAAGTCCTCAAGCCGCTCTTCGTCAAGGCGGGCAACGGCCCGGTGACGATGACGCCGCTGGCCCAGTACGCCCCGCGGGAGGACCTGCCGTTCGGCTGGTACACCGGCGCAGGCACCACGGCTGAGCGTCACCAGGTGGGCTCGATCGACATCAACGGCTACCAGTCGCTCCTGCCGCCCGCCAGCCCCGGCTCGCAGACGAGCTTCGACCCCGGGACCGCCGAGTTCGGGTTCTACTACTTCTCCAACACCTTCAGCCGGCTGGGCTACACGGAGGACCGGCTCAACTCACCGGCGTCCGACGCCCACCGCGCCCGGATCTACCCGGCGAAGAACCGCTCGGGCGCCCCGATCGCCAACACCTACATCGTGGCCTTCGAGGACGCCAGCAACGGCGACTACCAGGACTACGTCTTCCTCGTCACCGGTGTGAAGCCGGCAGGGGAGGCGCCGGGGCCCGTGGAGGACGCCATCAAGGTCAACTTCTCCAACGAGGCGGCGGCTCTGCCCGCCGGCTACCTGCGCGACTTCGGCCAGCCCTTCGGGGCCCGCACGCGCAGCGACCAGGGCACGAACCTCATCTACGGCTGGAAGGACCAGGCGACGGAGAACCCGATCAACCTCTCCGTCGGCGGCACAACCGGGCCCGGCAACGGCCGGGACCGGAACACCAGCCAGCCCGACCAGCGGCTCGACACGCTCATGCACATGCAGTCGGCAGACGTCACCGCCAACGGCAACACCTTCAACGGCGTCTCCGCGTACGCCTTCTGGGAGATCGCCCTCCCGGACGGCACCTACCGGGTGACCGTCGCCGCCGGTGACTCCACCGTCAACTCCGACCCGGAGCAGCACGCGATCAACATCGAGAACACGCAGCTGATCGCCCCGTTCGCCCCGACCGGGGCCGCAGGCTCCAACACCCGGCACAAGACCGCCATGACGGAGGTCACCCTTACCGACGGGTTCCTCACCATCGACGCGAACGGGGGGACGAACACAAAGATCAACTACGTCGACATCGTCCCGGTCGACGTCGACAACGACGACCCGTCCGACGGTGCGCAGGTGAAGGTGGCGTTCGGGCCGTCGTCGGCGCCGCTGACGAGCGGGTGGGTCCGCGAGGCCGGCTCCGCCTACTCCGACGAGCGCGGGTTCGGCTGGGTGAACGCCGCCACCGGCCAGCCGGTGGACCGCACGGTGGCTACGCGCTACCGCACCACACCCACCGCGGGCGTCGACTACCCGACCGACAACCGGCTCAAGTCGTTCGCATTCCTCGACAACGCGTCCCAGCCGTCGTACACCAACGGGATCTGGGAGTACGAGGTTCCGAACGGCACCTACCGGGTCGCGGTCTCCGTCGGCGACGCGGGGTTCCTCGACTCCACGCACGGGGTGGCCGCCGAGGGCCAGCCGGTGATCGCGAGCTTCGTGCCGACGGGCACCACCGCGTTCCAGACGGGTGTGCGGACGGTGACCGTCACCGACGGGAAGCTGTCGATCACCAACACCGGCACGAACACCAAGATCAACTGGGTGTCCATTGCCGGCGACGGCCTCGACCCGGTGGACCCGCCGCCGACCGGCGAGGAGGCCCAGATTGCCTTCGGTCCCGAGTCCGCCCCGCTCACCGCGGGGTGGACCCGGGAGGCCGGCGCGGCCTTCTCCGAGGCCCGCGGGTTCGGCTGGCTCGACGCCGACACCGGCCAGCCGGTAGACCGCACGGTGGCAACGCGCTACCGCGCCACGGCCGCCGGCGGCATCGCCTACCCGAGCGACGACCGACTGAAGTCGTTCGCGTTCATGGACAGCGCCACCCAGAGCTACACGAACGGCACCTGGGAGTACGCGCTCGGCAACGGCACGTACACCGTCGAGGTCTCGGTCGGCGACGCCGGCTTCCTCGACTCCACCCACGGCGTCGCTGTGGAGGGTGTGAAGCTCATCGACGGCTTTGCACCCACGGGGTCCGCGCCGTTCGCCTCTGCCACCCAGACCGTGGAGGTGACGGACGGCAGACTGTCGCTGACCAACACCGGCACCAACACCAAGGTCAACTACATCCGCATCACCGGTGAGGGCCTCGGTGCGCCCGCGGTCGGCGTCACGCTGAACGGCGTGAGCGTCGGCGCGAGCTACTCGGGCGGACCGGTGGAGGTCGCCATCAACGCCTCCGTGGCCGGCGGGACCACGCTCGAGTCGCTGACGTACAGCGTCAACGGGGGGCCGGCAACGGCGTACGTCGGGCCGTTCAACCTCGGCGTGGGCAACCACGTGCTCGAGGTGACCGCCGTCGACAGCGACGACCGCACCACCGTGCGGGAGATCGCCCTGGAGATCCTCGACGTCGGCGGCACCGCGAAACTGACCAACACGCAGGTCACCCGCCAGGCAGGCGCGCCCGTCCCCGGGCTGTCCGAGGACTGGCTCGTGCTCCACAAGATCAACTCCGGCCTGGGCGCCCACAAGTTCCCCAGCACCGGCACGGTCACCCTGGCAAACACGGGCACCAAGGACCTCCGGGTCACCGACGTCGCTCTGACCGGCTCCGCAGCGTCCAGCTTCACGCTGGGCACGCTGCCGGCCGCCCCGTTCACCCTTGCTCCGGGGCAGTCCGTCCCGGTCACGGTGAACTTCACCTCCACCACCGGCGGCAAGGGCATCCGCGCCGCCCAGGTCAAGATCGCCTCCTCCGACGCGGCCTCCCCGATCACCACCCTCGAGGTGCGCGGCGGGTACATGACCTCGCCAGAGGGCGGCAACGAGCTCACGCTCAACCAGGTCTCGGCGCTGTACGGCTGGACCACGCAGATCGGCAACCTGGTCAACGGCGACGAGATGCGCACGTCGGCGCTCAAGGGTGATGAGGTGCGGTCCTTCCAATGGAAGCGGATGGACTCCTCGAAGCCGGTCACTGCGCGGCAGCTCGCCGCGTTCCACGGTTGCTGCGGCCAGACGGAGACGATCAACGTCAACGGCGCCACGGCCACCCACCACGGGGACTACGGCCAGTCGATCTACCCGCTGAACAACGCCCAGTCGGGACCGACGCAGCTGACCACCAACCCGACCGGCAACTTCAACCTGACGGTCTCCGGCCAGAACACCGCCAACCCGAACTACATGGCGGTCAAGACCTGGCCGGTCATCGACAAGGACGGCAAGGTCGTAGCCGGCTCCTGGATCGTCGGCCACGACTACATCAGCTCGCCCAACCAGTGCGGCATCGGTGCGACGAACTGCGACTTCCAGGACAACGTCTA
This sequence comes from Georgenia yuyongxinii, assembly GCF_006352065.1. Lineage (NCBI taxonomy): Bacteria > Bacillati > Actinomycetota > Actinomycetes > Allobogoriellales > Allobogoriellaceae > Georgenia > Georgenia yuyongxinii. Next base: position 887,918 of record NZ_CP040915.1, read on the forward strand.
CCTCGTCACCAACATCCTCCCGGTCACCCCGCACGACGCCACGGCGCCGGCGGCCCCGAGTGGGGTGGAGGCCGAGGTGGCCGGACAGACTGTGGTGCTCGGCTGGGACGCCTCCACCGAGGCCGACGTCGCGGGCTACCACGTGGAGCGCTCGCTCAGCGCGTCCGGTCCGTGGACGCGGCTGACCGGGGGGACCCCACTGACCGGCACGACGTTCACCGACTCCGCAGTGCCGGCGGCGGGCACCGGGTTCTACCGGGTGCTCGCGGTGGACCTGTCCGGCACGGTCTCCACGGCGGCCACCCCGGTCGAGGTGGACCTGCCCGAGGTCGACGAGGCGCCGATCCGGATCAATGCCGGCGGCGGCGCCGTCACCCTCGGCGGCGTCCAGTGGTCTGCGGACCAGTACTTCTCCGGTGGGAAGTCCTACTCGAACCCCCAGGTCACCCAGATCGCGGGGACCACCGATGACGTGCTGTACCAGAGCGAGCGGTCGGCCACGTCGAACCTCGGCAGCTTCGGGTACGACATCCCGGTCAACGGCGGCGGCTACGTGGTGCGCCTCCACTTCGCCGAGATCTACCACGGTGCCACCGGCGGCGGCGCCGGCGGCACAGGCAAGCGGGTCTTCAGCGCCAACCTCGAGGGCGGTCCCACCGAGATCACCAACCTCGACCTCAACGCCGTCGTCCCGCCGATGACCGCGCACGTGATCGACGTCCCGGTGACCGTCACTGACGGCAACCTCGACATCGACCTGACCGCCACCGTGAACCAGCCCAAGATCAGCGCGATCGAGGTGCTCCCCGTGCGCTGACCGCACGGCCAGACCCGCCCCTGTTCTGCCCGTGACGGCCGGGGCGAGACCCACCTGGACGACGGCTGCCGGATGGCGTCGAAAATCTCGACACCATCCGGCAGCCTTCGCCATGCCGCCATTTCGGACGAATTCTCGAAATTGGTCATCGAATCCCAGGACTTTTTCCCCAGGTGGATCGGATACTGAATTGTCACGGCGCGTGCTCAGAATGCGAGGAGAGCAAACTTGACCAAGCGAGCGCTCATCACTGGGATCACCGGACAGGACGGGTCCTACCTGGCCGAGATGCTGCTGGCCAAGGGATACGAGGTCCACGGCCTCATACGCCGCGCGTCGACGTTCAACACCGTCCGGATCGACCATCTCTACCAGGACCGGCACGAGCCGGACGCGCGAATGTTCCTGCACTACGGGGACCTGGCAGACGGTGCCCGGCTCGTGACCCTGCTGGCCCAGGTGCAGCCCGACGAGGTTTACAACCTCGCCGCCCAGTCGCACGTGCGCGTGAGCTTCGAGGAACCTGAGCACACCGGCAACACGACCGGGATGGGCGCCACCCGGCTGCTCGAAGCAGTCCGGATGACCGGGCTTCACTGCCGGTATTACCAGGCATCCAGCTCCGAGATGTTCGGAGCCTCTCCGCCGCCGCAGAACGAGCTCACGCCGTTCTACCCGCGCTCGCCCTACGGTGCCGCCAAGGTCTACGCGTACTGGCTGACGAAGAACTACCGCGAGGCGTACGGATTCTTCGCCGTCAACGGCATCCTCTTCAACCATGAGTCGCCGCGGCGCGGTGAGACGTTCGTGACCCGGAAGATCAGCCGCGCCGTGGCACGTATCAGGGCCGGACTCGACGACGTCGTCTACCTGGGCAACATCGACACCGTCCGCGACTGGGGCTACGCGCCCGAGTACGTCGAGGGCATGTGGCGGATGCTGCAGGCCGACGAGCCTGACGACTACGTCCTGGCGACCGGGAACAGCTGCACGGTGCGCGACTTCATGATCACGGCCTTCGAGCATGCCGGTCTCGACTGGGAGAAGCATGTGAGATTCGACGAGCAGTACCTCAGGCCCACCGAGGTCGACGCGTTGATCGGTGATGCCTCCAAGGCCACCGGCCGACTCGGGTGGAAGGCGACCGTCCACGCCGACGAGCTGGCCCGCATCATGGTCGACGCGGACATCGAGGCGCTTGAGCATGCCGGCAGCTCGTGGATAGACGCGCCCCGCGTCGACGGCTGGGTAGCCGCCCCGGCGGCGCGCTGATGGGCACCGGATTCTCGCCGGGGCCGCTCGACCGGGACGCGCCGTTCTACGTCGCGGGCCACCGCGGCCTGGTGGGATCGGCCGTCTGGCGGCACCTCCAGCGCAGCGGCTTCACGAGACTCCTCGGGCGCACCTCGCGCGAACTCGACCTGAGGAACAGGGACGCCGTCTTCGCGTTCTTCGCGGAAACCCGACCCCGCTACATCGTCCTGGCCGCCGCACGGGTAGGCGGCATTTTGGCGAACGACACCTATCCCGTCGATTTTCTCTCCGAGAACCTGCAGATCCAGACCAATGTCATCGACGCGGCGCTGAGGCACGACGTCGAGCGCCTCCTCTTCCTCGGGTCCTCCTGCATCTACCCCAAGCACGCCCCGCAGCCCATCCGGGAGGATGCGCTGCTGACCGGGCCGTTGGAGCCGACGAACGAGGCTTATGCGGTCGCGAAGATCGCCGGCATCATGCACGTCCGGTCGGTGCGGAGGCAGTACGGGTTGCCGTGGATCTCTGCGATGCCGACTAATCTGTACGGGCCGGGCGACAACTTCTCGCGGACGAGCTCGCATGTGCTGCCGGCCCTCGTCCGCCGCTACGAAGATGCGCGGGCCGGGGGAGCAGCCAGCGTGACCAACTGGGGGAGCGGCTCTCCCCGGCGGGAGTTCCTTCACGTCGACGACATGGCCGCCGCGACTCTCCACCTGCTCGAGCACTTCGACGGCCCAGGGCACATCAACGTCGGTACCGGGAGCGACATCACGATCAGAGCGCTTGCCCAGCTCGTCGCAGAAGCCGTCGGGTACACGGGCGCAACGGAGTGGGATACCTCCAAGCCCGATGGCACGCCTCGGAAGTTGCTCGACGTCTCGGCGCTGAGGGCGTCCGGGTGGCATCCCCGGATCACTCTTCCGGCGGGCGTGGAACGCACGGTCGAGGCGTTCCGACGCGATCGGAAGGTCGGGTCGAGGGGATCGCTGCCGCTCGTCGTTAGCCCTGCGCCTGCGAGCTGAGCCGCGGTTCCTTCTCCAGGCCCTTGAGCCCGTTCCAGGCGAGGTTGACCATGTGCGCGGCGACCTCGGCCTTGTCCGGGCTGCGCGCCTCGAGCCACCACTGCCCCGTGAGGGCGATGAGCCCGACGAGCATCTGCGCGTACATCGGCGCCGCCGCCGGGTCGAGCCGTCGGGCGCGGAACTGCTCCGCGAGGAGGTGCTCCACCTGGGAGGCGACGTCCCCGATGAGGGAGGAGAAGGTGCCGGTGGCCTGGGCGACGGGGGAGTCGCGCACCAGGATGCGGAAGCCGTCGGTGTTCTCCTCGATGTAGCCGAGCAGGGCCAGCGCCGTCTTCTCCACGACGACCTTGGGGTGCCCGCCGCCGCTCAGCTCGATGGTGAGCATGCCGAGCAGGCGCTGCACCTCCCGGTCCACCACGACGGCGTAGATGCCTTCCTTACCGCCGAAGTGCTCGTAGACCACGGGCTTGGAGACCTTCGCGCGCGCCGCGATCTCCTCGACGCTGGTGCCCTCGAAGCCCTTCTCGGCGAAGAGGGCGCGGCTGACGGCGACGAGCTGCTCGCGGCGCTCGCTGCCGGTCATGCGCACCCGCGGGGCGCGTCTGGTCTCGGGAGGCACGCTCCCCATCATGCCCTGCCGGCTGTTCGGGGCTGTCGTCCGCGCCTGGCACACTGGATCCGCGCACGCGCGCGGTCCGCCCTGGTGTAATGGCAGCACGCAGGCCTTTGGTGCCTTGCGGTCCGGGTTCGAATCCTGGGGGCGGAGCCGGTGCAGACCCGTCTCGGTATGCGAGTGCCGGTGGCTTCCACACAGTGGGTGGGCGGGAAGGACAGGCCGCGGGCGGCGCTAGAGTGGGCGCTGCACCACGCCCGGGGCCGTTGCCGGGCGGTGAATCCCTGAGGGAGCCGGCGTGAGCCTGACCCAACCTGCTGCTGTCGTCGTGCTCGCCGCGGGTGAGGGCACCCGGATGAAGTCCCGCACCCCCAAGGTGCTCCACGAGATCGGCGGCCGCAGCCTGCTGGCCCACGCCCTTCACGCCGCCCGCGCGCTCGAGCCGGCCAGGCTCGCTGTCGTCGTCCGGCACGAGCGCGACGCCGTCGCCGCGCACGCCACCGCCCTGGACGACGGCGTCACGATCGTCGACCAGGACGAGATCCCTGGCACCGGACGCGCCGTGCAGTGCGCGCTGACCGCGCTGGACGCAGCCGTCCGGGGCGCCTCGCTTGTCCATGCCGCCCCGGGGTCCGCCGCCCCCGGCGGTGAGGTGGCCGCGCTCCACGGGCCCGTAGTCGTCATGGCCGGTGACACCCCCCTGCTCGACGCCGGCACCCTTGCCGAGCTGCTTCGCGCGCACACCGAGGACGGCAACGCCGTCACCGTGCTGACCACCACCGTGGAGGAGCCCCAGGGGTACGGGCGCATCCTGCGCGAGGGCGGCGCCGTCGTCGGCGTGGTCGAGGAGCGCGACGCCACCACCGAGCAGCGGCTCATCCGCGAGATCAACACCTCCACGTACGTGTTCGACGCCGCCGTCCTGCGCGACGCCCTCGGCTCTGTCGGCCAGGACAACGACCAGGGCGAGGTGTACCTGACCGACGTCGTCGCCCTCGCCCACCACCAGGGCCTGGGCGTGCGCGCCATCTCCGTGGACGACTCCTGGCTCGTCGAGGGCGTCAACGACCGGGTCCAGCTCGCGGCGCTGGGCACCGAGCTCAACCGGCGCACCCTGGAGCAGTGGATGCGCGACGGCGTCACGGTCGTCGACCCCAGCACCACCAGGGTCGACGTCGACGTCGAGCTGGCGCGAGACGTGACCCTGTTGCCCGGCACCCAGCTGTACGGGCGCACCCGGGTGGCCGAGGGCGCCACGATCGGCCCGGACACCACCCTGCGCGACGTCGTCGTCGGCGCCGACGCCACGGTCGTCCGCACCCACGGCTCCGACGCCGAGCTCGAGGCCGGCTCGACCACCGGGCCCTTCGCCTACCTGCGCCCCGGCGCCCACCTCGGCGAGCAGGGCAAGATCGGCACGTTCGTCGAGGTCAAGAACGCCAACATCGGGGCCGGCGCGAAGGTGCCGCACCTGACCTACGTGGGCGACGCGGACATCGGTGAGGGCACGAACATCGGCGCCTCCTCCGTCTTCGTCAACTACGACGGCGTGGCCAAGCACCGCACCCGCATCGGCGCCCACGCCCGCACCGGCTCGGACAACATGTTCGTCGCCCCGGTCACCGTCGGTGACGGCGCCTACACCGGCGCCGGCACCACGATCCGGGAGGACGTCCCGCCCGGCGCGCTCGCGGTCAGCGGCGGCCCGCAGCGCAACATCGACGGGTGGGTGCTGCGCCGTCGGCCCGGTACCGCCGCGGCCGAGGCCGCCGCGCGGGCGCTCGGCGGGGACGCCACGCCCAGGGACACCGCGAGCCCGGGGAGCTCGGACTCCGGGGCATCCTCGTCGGCTGCGGCTGCGGCTGCGGCGGACGCGGACGACGGCCCGGGCGCCGGCGCACTCAGCCCGCAGGCCCGGGCCGAACGGGCCCGCGCCGTGCCAGAGAGCCGTACTCCCCGGGACCAACAGGTCCAGGGTGCCACCGCAGAGAAGGACAGCAACCGATGACGGGGATCATCAGCCAGGGCGAGAAGCGCCTCGTGGTCGTGAGCGGGCGAGCGCATCCCGAGCTTGCCGCCCAGGTCGCCCGAGAGCTCGACATCGAGCTGCTGCCGACGACGGCCTACGACTTCGCCAACGGTGAGATCTACGTGCGGTTCGACGAGTCGGTGCGCGGCTCGGACGTGTTCGTGCTCCAGTCGCACACCAATCCGATCAACCAGTGGTTGATGGAGCAGCTGATCATGGTCGACGCGCTCAAGCGGGCCTCGGCCAAGCGGATCACCGTGGTCGCACCGTTCTACCCCTATGCGCGGCAGGACAAGAAGCACCGCGGACGCGAGCCGATCTCCGCGCGTCTGGTGGCGGACCTGTTCAAGACCGCGGGCGCGGACCGCCTCATGAGCGTGGACCTGCACGCCGCGCAGACCCAGGGGTTCTTCGACGGGCCCGTCGACCATCTGTGGGCCCAGCCGATCCTCACCGACTACGTGCGCTCGCGCATCGACCCGGAGCGGGTGGCGGTCGTCTCGCCGGACGCCGGTCGCATCCGGGTGGCCGAGATGTGGGCCGCCAAGTTCGGCGGTGTGCCACTGGCGTTCGTGCACAAGACCCGCGACATCTCCAAGCCCAACCAGGCCGTGGCCAACCGGGTGGTCGGCGACGTCGAGGGCCGCACGGCCGTTCTGGTCGACGACCTCATCGACACCGGCGGCACCATCGCCGAGGCGGTCAAGGTGGTCCTCGCCGCCGGGGCGTCCGACGTGATCGTGGCGGCCACGCACGGCGTGCTCTCGGACCCGGCCGCGAAGCGGCTGTCCGAGTGCGGCGCGCGGGAGGTCATCGTCACCGACACCCTCCCGATCTCGGCGGACAAGCACTTCCCGCAGCTCACCGTGCTGCCGATCGCGCCGCTGCTGGCGCGGGCGATCCGAGAGGTCTTCGACGACGGGTCGGTGACGAGCCTGTTCGACGGAAACGCTTGAGACCTCGTGCACGAGAGCGGCGAGCGGCGTGGTGCGGCTAAGTGGTCACCGGTTCACGCCTCCGCGGCAACACCGCTCCGCCGATGTCCCGCAGCCGGCGCTCAGTTGCTCCGGCTGCGGGTGATCTCGGTGATCTCGCGGAAGAAGCCGTTGGTGGCGAGCAGGTGGTCGGGGGCGTCGAAGTCCTCGATCTGACCGTCGACGACGACCATCACCCGGTCGCAGAACGACAGGGTGGTGAGCCGGTGCGCGACGAGGAAGATGAGCATCTCGCCCTTGAGCTGGCCGAGCGACTCGTGCACCAGGGCCTCTGAGCGCACATCCAGGGCGCTCGTGGGCTCGTCGAGGATCAGCACCTCGGGCTGGTCGGCGAGCGCGCGGGCCAGGCAGATCCGCTGGCTCTGGCCGCCGGAAACGGCAGCCGCCCGCTGCCCCACGACTGTGTCGTAGCCGTCTGGCCAGGACATGATCTCGTCGTGAATCCGGGCTCGGCGCGCGGCCGCCTCGACGTCGGCGTCACTGAGGTGCGGCCGGTGGTAGCGGATGTTGTCGGCGACCGTGCCCCAGATGAGCTGCGGCGTCTGAGGGACATAGGCGACTCTTCGCTGCCAGTCATCCCGGCGGAACTCCCGGACGTCGCGGCCGTTGACCTGCACGCTCCCGTGCGCGGGATCGCGCAGGCGTAGGAGCATCTGGACGAGCGAGGACTTCCCAGCGCCGGAGGGGCCGACAACGCCGATCGCCTCCCCCATGGCGACCGTGAAGGACACCCCGCGCAGCACCTCGCGCCCGCCGGGATAGGTGTAGCCCACGTCACGCAGCCCGAACCACTCGATGACCGGGAGCGGCTGCTCGCCGTCCTGACGCGGGTGCGACACGTAGTTCTCGATGGCGTCCGCCAGCCGGTGCATGAACGGGATGCGCTCGTCGAGGTTCGTCATGGCGGTCTGGATCTGCTGGCCGTAGGTGAGGGCTCGAACAAGGATGAGGACGACCCCGCCGAGCGTGGCGATCCGCTCCGTGCCCATCAGGGAGACCACGGCAAGCGCGACCACCAGCATGAGCAGGGCGATGCTCTGGTAGAGAGTCGGCACAGCGCTGGAGAGGAACCGCGTGCGCAGCATCGGCTGCCGCACGGCGTCGATGAGCGTGTAGAACCCGTCACGGTACGTGCGAGTGGCACCGAACACCTCCGTCTCCTCAGCCATGAGGACGACCTCCTGCACGGCCTTGGAGTACTCGATGTTCTCGGCGCTCAACTTGGAGGCCTGCCGGCGCAGCCGGCCGGCCAAGGGGCGCAGCCCCAGGAACAGCCCGACCGACGCCACGGTCAGGACGACTGCGGCCGGCAGGTTCAGCGCGAACGCGGAGACGAGCAGGGAGAAGAAGACGAGCAACACGGACAGGCCGTTGCCGAGGCTGATTATCGCCTGGCTCGAACTGTTGATGTGCGTGCTCATGAGTGACTGGAACTGGCCGTCCCGCTCCGCGGCCTTGACCGGCCAAGCGGATACGGTGAACGCGTCGAAAAGCCGGCGCCTCAGGCTGGCCACCGCCCGCGCGCTCATGCTTGCCGGAAGGTAGGCGAGCAACAGTTGCAGCGCACCGCGGGTCACCGCCAGGGCGGCCGCGGCGCCGAGCATGACGCCGCCGCTGGCGTGCAGCGAGACCGGGCCGACGTGGACGGCGACCTCGGTCTGTCCCTGGGACAGTGCCCCGGCGATCGCAGCCACCAGACCGAGCAGTGCGGCCTCCGCGAAGCCGGCGATGACCGAGCCGATCACCAGCAGCAGCATCTGGGTCGGTGAGGTCCGGAAGAACGGGGACAGGCGCCGCCACGCCGCGGTCGCGCGGCGGAGCACCGTGACCGGGTTGGTGCGTGGCCGCGGCTGACGGGCTGGCGGGGCGACTGTCACACGGACGTCCTGAGGTCGTCTGGGCGGGGCATGGGGCTTGGGGGGTAGTTTCACGCTAGTCCGTCCCTCCGGTGCCACGGGCGGGATCTGATGCGCAATTGACGGCACCGGGTGCCGATCTGCGTCGCGTTACGACATGTGGCCGCGTTCCGGCCCGGGTGCAGGCTGCGGACCCTACAGTCGGTCGCCATGGAGCTCACGTCATTGCTCGACGGCGGTCGGGTGATCGAGGTCGGTGCGACCGGCCCGGAGGTTGGCCGAGTGCTCAGCGCAGCCGGCGCCCGCTACCTCGGGCTCGTGCCCACGCGTCGGCTTGTTGACGTGCGCAAGGCCGCTGGCGAGCTGGGGCAGCGGTTCCACCCGCTGCAGTCCGGCGAGGTGGTGATGCACAGCAGCACGGACATGCTCGTCCTGCGCGCAGGCTACAGCCGGCTCCTGTGGTGGCTGCGGGACCTGCGCGGTGTGCGATACGTGGCGGTCGAGCACGAGCCGGGATTCGGTTTGGAGCGGCGCGCGGCCGAGGCGCTGGGCCGGCTCGGGGGCCGCACCCGGCCGGTCGGGCGCTGCACCTGCGCCGGTCGCCGGTTCGACGTCATCGAGGTGCTTGCGCCGCAGCAGCCCCGCGTCAGGCACTACCTCTCGCCCGTCTGGGGGGTCGCCGGCCTCGGCCGCCGGCTGGAGGAGCGCGGGCTCAGCCACGTCGTCCTGCGGTGGTTCGAGGACCTGCCCCACCTCGACCCGGGTGAGGACCTCGACCTGCTCGTCGCCGATGCCGACCTGGCGGCGGTGCACGACTTGCTTGCGGAGGAGCCGGGCACGATTCCTGTCGACGTGTACAGCGAGACTGGCCGGCCGGGTGCCGATTTCCGGGGGGTGGCCTACTACCCGCCCGCGCTCGCCAGGCTCCTTCTCGATCGCGCGGAACGCCGCCCAGGCGGGTGGTGCGTGCCCGCCCCACGTGAACACTTCCTCTCGCTCGCCCACCACGCCGTCTACCACAAGGGCGAGCGCTCCGGGCTGACGTCCGCACTGTTCCCGGACCGATACCCCGACCCGGAACACGACTACGAGTCAGTCCTGGAGGCCCTGGCCCAGAATGTCGGCGCCGACGTGGCGCTCAATCTCGAGGCGGTCGACGAGCACCTGCACGAGCACGGGTGGCGGCCCCCGCCCGACGCCTTGCGCCGCCTCTCGGCGGCGAACGAGTGGGCCCGCAGACGCTTTCGACGCGCGGAGGGCGGGCCGCCGGAGCCGCCGGAGCCGGCGGTGTTCCTCGTCCGCGAGCGCACCGTCGACGTCCTTGCCATCGCGGAGGTGATCGGTGCCCTGGCGGTCTACGGCTTCGAGCCGCTCCGGGTGGTCGAGCTCGATCCCGCCGCGCGCGGGCGATGCGCCGAGCAGCTGCGCGGAGGTAACTGGGACCGCGGCCCGTTCCCGCGCTCCGGCGGCAGGCCGGCGGTCGCCGTCGTGGCGCTGCACTACGCGCCGCAGCCCACGGCCCCGTGGGTGCGTGAGCGCTACCCGCACCTGTCGAACGCGGACGTGCTGAAGGCCAAGCTGCGCGTGCGCGACCTCGTCGCTGCCCGCGTCCCCGAAGAGTCTGGGTTCAACCCCATGCACTCCTCCGACAACGAGGCCGAGGCCTGGGAGTACGTCGAGGTCGTGTTGCCGGCCGAGGTGGCCACATTGCGGGCGGAGGTTGAGCGCCGCCGGGCCGAGTTCCGCACGGATGTGCCGGTCGTCCGCGAGCTCAGCCGGGGGCGCCGGGCGAAGGTCGAGGTCGTGCGGCACGACCAGGGGGTCGCGGTGCGGAAGACGTTCGCCCCGTCGGCCCGCTCCCACCTCGCCCGCGAGCTGGCCGGGCTTGAGGAGCTCGCCCCGCACACCGACGTCCCCGAGGTGCTGGCCACCGGGGCGAACTGGCTCCTCACGCCCTTCTATGAGAACCGGCTGCGCTTGGGGGATCGTCCGGGTGGTCGTCTCGTCCCGTTGCGCGTGGCACGGGAGATGGTCGCCATGCTCCGCCGGATCCATGCGCTCGGGATCGACCTTGTTGACGTCAAGCCTCAGAACTTCCTGCGCGAGCGGCGTGGGCTCCGGCTCGTCGACCTGGAGTTCCTCCACCGCTACGACGGCGCCGCGCCTCCGTTCGAGCGGATGTACGGGTTCGTCGGGGTACCGGAGGGGTTCGCTGGTGACGTGCCGCTGGCCGACGAGCTCACCTACGAGGCCCGCTGGCTGCCGTACACCGGGCTGACGCTCGACCAGCTCCTCCACGCACCTCGGTGGGCGCAGCATGGTTACCGCATGGTCTTCCGGGCTCGCCGCGTCCTGACCGGCTCGTGGACGCCGCTGCGGCGCGTGGGCGGACCCGTGCGACGCCGGTTGCGCGCGACCCTGCGCCGGTCCCGACGGGCGCTGCGGCGACGGGGGCTCATCGCGGTGGCTGAGCGATGAGCGCGAGGATGGGCCGCGCCCCCGTGGCGGCCCTTCCAGAGAGTGGGAGCCGGGTCTCCTCAGAGGCGTCAAAGGTAGAGAACGCGGAAGCGGACGCTGCCCGACACCCGGCCGGCGGCAGCCGACGCCTGCTCGGTCCAGCGCCACCGGACCCGGGGAGACAGCAGCGCGACCGGGGCCTGCGCGGCCAGGCCGGCCCAGCGCACGAGCACCCCGACGAGCCGGGGCCGGGGCATGCCGTGGCGGGCGTAGTCCCGGAACAGCCGGCCGCGCGAGATCCCAGTGCGGTAGGCCTTGCGGGCGACCGCCCGCAGCTCGTGTCGGTGCCGGTAGTGGACGACGGCGTCGGGCGCGTAGGCCAGCCGGAACCCCGCGAGCTGGAGTCGCCAGCAGAACTCCGTGTCAGGACCGCCGTAGTCGTACTCCGGCGCGAAGCCGCCGAGCGCCTCGAAGGCGTCGCGCCGCACGGCGAGGTTCGCCGTGATCGCCCGGGGAAGGAAACCGGCGACGACGGGCAGGTGATCGGGGTGGCGCGGAAGGTACGGCTGAGAGCCGGGGTTGAGCAGGTCGTTCTCAATCGCCCCCCCCGCGGCGTCCGCGTCGGTGTGTGTGAGGGCCCGCGTCATCGCGGCGAGCCAGCCCGGCGCGACCTGGTCGTCGGCGTCGCAGAACAGGAGCAGCTTCCCGAACGCGGCCGCCGCGCCGGCATTGCGGGCGGCGGAGGTGCCCGGCGTCGTGCAGGAGATCACGCGCAGCGATGGCAGCACCGCCGCGTAGGTGCGACACACCTCAACCGTGGCGTCGGTGGAGCCGTTGTCGACGACGACGACCTCCCAGCCGACGTCCGCGTCCTGCGCCGCCAGCGCATCGAGCTGCGTCGCGATGGTGGCCGCCGCGTCGAGGGCGGGCACGACCACGCTCACTGCGGTTTCGGCCATTCCCGGAGGATAGCGACGGTGGACGGCCAGGACGTGAGAATGGTTCGTCTCTACGCCGGTTACCCCTCCGGGGTGTCCCGGTTCCCCCTAGTCTCGCGGACATGGGTGACCGAGAGCTTGCGCGCCGGCCCCTTTGCGCCTGCGGGGAGGAGGTCGTCCTCGCCCTGCCCGGTTCGGGCCTCGCCGCGCGTAACGCGTGCCCGGCATGCCGCGAGCCCTACTCGGTCGACGATCTAGGCATCTTGCGCCTGGCAGCGACCGACCGGTCGTGGCGCGACCTGCCTCATCATGTCGTCGCCGCAGTCCTCGCCGCATCCACGGCGGAGGCGCTCGTCCAGGAGATGCTCGACGGCGAAGCGCCGTGGCCGAGCGCGCTGCGACGCCGGCTCATGCACCCCTCGGGCGGCGGAGCCGCCACGCTGGTGGCAATTCAGCCCGGCGCGCGGGTGCTCGACCTCACCGGGTGGCCCACTTTGCCCCGGGCGCTGCGTTCGTTCGGTGCCAACGTTGCCGTCGGAGACTGGGTCTATGCCCGGCTCCGCTTCGCGGCGCTGCTGCAGGACGGCACGCCCGACGCCGTCCACCTCTCCCCGGACGCCGCCCTCCCGTGGACAGCCGGCACCTTCGACGCCGTCTTCGTCGACGTTTCCGAGCTCGAGAGCGCGGCGGGCATCCGGGGGCGCGACCGGCTGCTCAGGGAGGTCCGGCGCGTGCTCCGTGCTGAGGGCGTTGCCGTCCTCGGCACCCGCAATGGGCTACGGCACCTCCTGGAGCGCCCCAGGGGGGCCGGGGTGGGTTTGGCCGAGCTCGTGCGATCCGTCGTCCGGCCGGCGCAGAAGGACGTGGTTCGCCGATGCGGGCTCGAGGTGACGCGCACGGTAGTGCCTATGCCGCGTCGCGTGGGATGGCGCGCTCTGGTGCCCGGCGAGCGCCTCGCCGACCACCTTCGCGAGTCGCTGACAGGCACCTCGACCCCGCGCGCTGCCGCGGCGCGGGGGGCGGCGCGCCTGCTCGTGCGTCTAGGCGGCGCCCGGTGGGTAGCCGCCGACCACTACCTGATCGCCCAGCATCGCGGCGCCGTCACACCGACGCTCACCCTCGCGGAGCTGGTGCTGGCCGACGAGACCGCCAGAGCCTCCACAGGGCGGCGGGCTGAGATCCACGCCCTCAGTGACGCCCGTGTGGCGGTGGCCGGAGAGCACCACTTCGTCAAGCTTCCGCTCACCGCCGAGCAGCAGGAGAAGCTCGCCGCCGAGGTCGCCAAGACCGAGGCCGCGCGGAGGACCGCCTTCGCGCCCTTCGTCCTCAGCGGGGCACGCGTGGAGCGCAGGCACGGGCTTGTCTATGCCGTGTACCCGCGAGTGCCTGTGGTGCACGACCCGGCGCGCCAACACGCCGCCGTGGAGCTCGCGCTCGGCCGGCTGGGCGTCGGCGTCGCGGGGCCACTGAGCAGCACGGCCTTCTGGGGCCGGCTCGCGACCGATCGAGGTGCACGCGACGCCGCGGAGATCGGCGCCGGTCGCCTGCGCACGCTCGTGCTCGACGCCTGGGCCGATCGCGTCGTTCCGGTGGGCGCGAGCCATGGTGACCTGCACAGCGGCAACGTGCTGCTCCGTGCCGACGGCCCGCCGCTGCTGGTCGACTGGAACCGGTTCGAGATCCGTAACCCCTTGTTGCTCGACGGTGTGTACGCCGTCGTGGAGGCGTGTCGCGACGCTTCTGGAGGAACCCTCGCCAGCGCTCTCGAAGCCTTCGTCGACGACGAGATCGGCGGTCCGCTCGCACGCCGCGCGCGCACCCTGCTCGGGGACCTTGCTCCCCTGGAGGCCGCTGTTGTCGTCCTCCTCGACCGTGCCATGTCCTACGGTCAGCCCCGGCGCCGCCATCGCCCTTGGACGTTGCCTCCGCTCCAGCTGGCCCGTGCGACGCTCGACCGCCGGATGATGACCGTGCCCGAAGATCGGGCGGGCGACCGCAGGGAGGCCTGAGGAACGCAGGTAGCACCGGGACGGCAGGTCGTGCGCGCCACAACCGAGGCGCATCAGCATCCCTCACTCACGCTGCGGCGGCGGTCGGTGCAGAAGCGCCGGCCTGGCGGCGCCCCACCAACTTGCCATGCGCCAAGCCGGTCGTGCGGGACAGAAGAGGCCACGCACGGTGACCGCGGTCGTCCTCACGGACCAGTCACCCCCTGATCGCCCCCGCCGTCACCCCCGGGCTCACGGCATTCACTCGCTCTTCATCATCGCGTTCACAAGCCACTCCTGACGACTTCGCTGTTGCCTAGAGCCAACGCAGGGCTCGGTCTTTCGTCGAGCGTTTCGACCCTGCGCCGGGTGCTCAGCAGGCAGCGCCGAATGCACCTCGCCAGCGGCGGCCGAAGGAGGAGGACGGATGGTCGGCGTCAGGACCCAAACAGATCGGGGCGTGCTCGCGCGCTTTGCTTCCGCGCTAATCCTCGCCGTCCTCCTCGTGGGTTCCGTCTCGCCACTTTCAACGGCTGCAGCGACGGCAGCCGCCACACCGGTCGAGGTGGCGGTCACGGATCCGACCGACCTCGGCGCTGTGCCAGACGCCTCCGTGCCGGAGACCGATGCCTCGGTGGCGGCCGAGGCTGCACTAACCCTTCGGGACGTGCCCGTCTCCGTCAACACGGGTGAGAAGCCACAGTCCAAGGTGTGGCAGAACCGCGGCACCTGGTGGGGGGTGCTCGCCTCCACGCAAGTCTCACCATCGGGCACCTGGTTGTGGCGCTTCGACGGCTCCGGATGGACAAACGTGCTCCGACTCGCCTCCGATGCCACCCTGCGCGCGGACGCAAAACGCGTGGGGGACGTCACACACATTCTGCTCCACGGTCCCGAGCCCGTCCTCGTGTCGGTCCAGTATGACGCGGCTACCAATGGTTACCGGCCGTGGGCCAGTCGGCCGACGGCCACGCCCCTGTCGATGTCCGGCAGCGAGACCGCGACGATCGACATCGACTCCGTCGGTCGGATGTGGGTTGCCTATGACACCGCCAGCACCGTCCGCGTCCAGTACAGCGACGCTCCGTACGCCTCCTTCTCCAGCCCCATTACGCTCGCCGCGGGCATCGCTACGGACGACATCGCCGCGGTCACCGCGATGCCGGGCCAGGTCGGGGTGATGTGGTCCAACCAGAACAGCAAGCGCTTCGGCTTCCGCACGCACGTCGACGGCGCGAGCGCGTCCACCTGGACCCCGGACGAGGTCCCAGCCAGCCAGTCCGCCGTGAATGTCGGCGGCGGGATGGCGGACGACCACATCAACCTCACAGCCGGCTCCGACGGCACTCTCTACGCCGCGGTGAAGACCTCCTACAACAGCTCCAAGCAGCCGGCCATCGGGCTCCTCGTGCGCCGGCCGAGCGGTTCGTGGGACCGGCTCTACCCGGTGGACGGCTCCGGTACGCGTGGCATCGTCGTTCTCAACGAAGAAGACGAGACCGTGCGCGTGATCTACAGCGCGGCCGTCAACTACGCCGACATCATGACGCGCACCGCCTCGATGGCGGACCTAAGCTTTGGCGCCGCGCAAACGCTCATGTCGGGCCGCTTCAACAACGCCACGAGCACCAAGGAGAACTGGACCGGGCAGGTCGTCGGCCTCGCATCCGGCGTCACCACCGCGCGAGCCTTCGTCATCGGTGCCGGAGCAACCCCGCCAAAACCGGACCCGGTGGCACCGGTGGCGGCCGACGGCACCCTCATGGTGATGCAGGGGCAGTCCGCCGACGGCACGCTCCGGGTGACGGCCAGTTCTGGCCAGCCCTTGACGTACGAGGTGCTCCGGGCCCCGACCAAGGGGACGGTGGTTCTGCGTGACGCCGGTACGGGGGTGTTCGCGTACGCCGCCGCCGCCACCGCCGACGGCACCGACAGCTTCACGTTCCGGGTGCAGGAGGGCGGGCTGTGGTCGGCCCCCGCCACGGTCAGCATCACCATCAGCGCTTCCTCGGCGGTCCGTGGTGTGTGGTTGTTGGACGAGGGCGGGGGGACTGTGGTTGGTGACGGGTCGGGGCTGGGGAATCACGGGACGGTGAAGGGGGGTGTGTCGTGGGTGGCGGGCCGGTCGGGGTCGGCGTTGCGGCTGAACGGGTCGAGTGGGTATGTGGCGGTGTCGGATGCGGTGTCGCTGGACCTGACCGGGCCGATGACGATCTCGGTGTGGGTGCGTCCGGAAGGGCTGGCCACGCAGTATGTGGTGAAGAAGGCGAAGAACAACGCTACGGATGGTTTCGAGCTGGGGTTGTCCAGCTCGGGGACGGCGTTCTTGCGGTTCAACGAGCGCACGTCGGGAAACACGTACCGGGTGGAGTCGTCGTCGAAGCTGCCGGTGGACGGGGCGACCTGGGTACACCTGGCGGGCACGTATGACGGGACGACGATGCGCCTGTTCGTTGGTGGGGCGTTGGAGGACTCGAAGGCGGGGCCGTCGGCGGTGCGGGCCAATAGTCTGGAGTTGGCGATCGGGGCCGAGTCGGGCGGGGGGCGCCCGTTCAAGGGGGCGATCGACGAGGTCGAGCTGTACGGGCAGGCCCTGAGCGCCCATGAGATCGCCGCCCTGGCAGGCACATCCAGCACCGATCCCGAACCGAGTCCGGAGCCGTCGCCGGAGCCGTCGCCGGAGCCGTCGCCGGAGCCGTCGCCGGAGCCGTCGCCGGAGCCGTCGCCGGAGCCGTCGCGGGAGCCGTCGCCGGAGCCGTCGCCGAGCCCCGCGCCCTCACCTTTCGACTCCCGTGGTGTGTGGTTGTTGGACGAGGGCGGGGGGACTGTGGTTGGTGACGGGTCGGGGCTGGGGAATCACGGGACGGTGAAGGGGGGTGTGTCGTGGGTGGCGGGCCGGTCGGGGTCGGCGTTGCGGCTGAACGGGTCGAGTGGGTATGTGGCGGTGTCGGATGCGGTGTCGCTGGACCTGACCGGGCCGATGACGATCTCGGTGTGGGTGCGTCCGGAAGGGCTGGCCACGCAGTATGTGGTGAAGAAGGCGAAGAACAACGCTACGGATGGTTTCGAGCTGGGGTTGTCCAGCTCGGGGACGGCGTTCTTGCGGTTCAACGAGCGCACGTCGGGAAACACGTACCGGGTGGAGTCGTCGTCGAAGCTGCCGGTGGACGGGGCGACCTGGGTACACCTGGCGGGCACGTATGACGGGACGACGATGCGCCTGTTCGTTGGTGGGGCGTTGGAGGACTCGAAGGCGGGGCCGTCGGCGGTGCGGGCCAATAGTCTGGAGTTGGCGATCGGGGCCGAGTCGGGCGGGGGGCGCCCGTTCAAGGGGGCGATCGACGAGGTCGAGCTGTACGGGCAGGCCCTGAGCGCCCATGAGATCGCCGCCCTGGCCGCTCGGTAGCCGACGCGGTGGGTGCATAGCCCTGGCCCGGCACAAGCACGGCCCGTGCCTAACGACGCAGTGTTCTTTGGGGCCGCCACGGTCACCTGACACGGGGACCACCCGCAAGAGAGTGTGGACTGTGGAAAAGCAGGCCCGTTCGGCGACGCGCTCGCTCACAGCTGCCGGCTACCTCATGGAAAATCAGACGCCCGTCCCAGCTGGTCGGAGTGGACAAAAGTTATGCGTGCCCGCTCACTTCGCGGGCTCGACCGTGCCGAGCAGCACGTTCGACGTTTTGTCCCAGGTGACATTGGGGCCGAGATTTGCCCGGACGCCGTACCGGTAGTTCTCTTGGAAGACGTTGTTGCGGAACGTGCACTCGGCACCTTCAGAGCCCCCGCCTCCGCCGTTGATTGTGTAGTTGCCGCCATTCATCAAGTTGTTCTCCACCACGCAGTTGCGCACTCGGCCGTGTTCCTCGCCGAACTGGAAAGCGGCGTTGGCGGGATATCCAAGGTCCGGGTTGTAGGCCTGTAGGTTGTTGCCGTGGATGTTGATGTTCTTGCCTGACAACACCTGAATCACGTCGCCGTGGGTCTTGTCATCGTCTATGAGGCTATGGATATATGAATCCTCGATGGTGACGTTGCCACCGTCGATGCGTGGGCCCTCCACCACGTTGTGGATGTGGACGCGGCGCAAGGTGTAGTCGCTCGACCCCAGTACCGGGTTGGCCTTTCCCTGGCCGTCGATCTCTGTGTCCTCCACCAGGAGGTTCGCACCCTTGACCTTGAGCGGGGTTCGCGCGGTGCCGAGGATCCGCGAGTTCCGGATGACAACGTTGTCCGCCAGGACCTTGACACTCCCGACGATCTCCAGGCCCTCAATGACCGCACCATCCTCCTCGATCGTCAATGATCCGGACCGTGTCAGTGGCGTGCCCGCCGGGACGCCGGTATTGGAAGCGTCTGGGAAGTCGCTCATCTGAGACGACGGCGAAGGCGCTGGGGACTGGGCTGCTGGGGTGGGGGAGGCGGTCGGTCCGGCATCCGTGGCCCCGGGTTGCTGGAGCGTGCACGCGGTGAACGTGGTGACGGCGAGAAGCAGGAGCGACGCCAGGGCGACCTCAACGGGGGCGGCACCCGCCCGAAGCTTGTTACGCATCGGACCCGTTCGTTTGCACCTGCCGCTACTCACCACGACGACCGGCCCCGCACCAGGCGGCGAACCCGCTTGCGTCCCTGCTCGGCCTTCCATCGCCATCCGAAGTAGCGCCGGACGTCGAGGCTGGCCCGCTGCACGGCCAGAGCCGATTCGTGCTCCTGACGTGCCCACTGAGCCACGGACGTGATGCCCATCGCCTGGGCCGTCAGGGGCATGCGGCGCAGGAAGTCTTCGTCATCGCGGAAGAGACTGCGCGGGGAGCGGGGGTCGTCGAGGTTGTCCTCGCGGACGAACGGGAAGAGCCAGCCGTTCACCGCGCCGGCGCGGGCAAGCTTGAGGCAGTAGCGGGTGAAGGACTGTCCCGGAGCGAGC
The DNA here is from genome assembly GCF_006352065.1 of Georgenia yuyongxinii. Taxonomy (NCBI): domain Bacteria; kingdom Bacillati; phylum Actinomycetota; class Actinomycetes; order Allobogoriellales; family Allobogoriellaceae; genus Georgenia; species Georgenia yuyongxinii. Next base: position 906,814 of record NZ_CP040915.1, read on the forward strand.
GGGCCGTGCCGCTGCACCAGCGCCCGCGGCAGAAGGTAGCCGCTGCCCTGGACCCAGTGATTGCGTAGTACCTGATGGCCATCGTGAAAGGTGGCGATCTTCGGCGCGGCGAGTTCGGGGACGAAGTCCTCTTCGCGGAAGCGCCATGATCCGACCGCGCCGAAGGCTGGGTTGGCCTCGTGAGCTGCACGCAGGCGCTCGATCCAGCCTGCCTCGGGCAGGCAGTCGTCGTCGACCTTCGAGACGTACACACCGTCGGCCTCGGCCCACAGCCAGTTCGTCGGGGGCGTCAGGCGAACGTTCGCGCGACTGTGGTGGAAACGGTGCACTCGCGGGTCGGCCGCGAGCTGCTTGACGACGGCGAGGGTTTCTTCGTGGTCGCCGTTGTGCCACAGCCAGATGCGAGTGCTTTCGTCACAGGTGGAGAGCAGGTGAGGCAGCGAGATTCGAACGTAGTCAGGGCTGTTGTAGGTGATCATTAGCACGTCGACGATGGGGGCCATGGGGGCAACTCCAGGCGGTTCCGGGATCCCAGCAACGTAGCAGCGCGGCGGAGTCGACCACTGGAAAATGGCGCGCATCGCTGGACCAGAACTCGGGCTAGTTTCGGACCGTCTTCACAAGTATTAAGACTTCCAAAAAGAGATGCGCGTTTTGGCCCGAAGGGCTTCGGACGTGCCATAGCGTCTCCGGTGTCCGAGGAGGGATTGTGATGGATCTTTTTGGCATTGTTGCGGCCATCGTGCGCCGCTGGTACGTCTCGCTCCCGATCCTGCTCATTGCCGGCTTCCTCGCGCAGCAGGCGTACAAGGCGGTCGAACCTGCCTACACGGCATCGGTCACCGTCGTCGTGCTCCCCTCGCTGGCCGAGAGCTCGGGTGCGCCGCCGCCGCCCGAGGGTGTGCCGGTTCCAGTCAACCCCTACAACGGCTCCGGTGGCGCGCGCTTCGCCGCCGCCGTGCTCGCCCGAAACATCAATTCAACGTCATATGCGCAAAATATCGGCCTCCCGGTGGGCTCCGGAACTTTCATGGCCGATGCTGCTCGCGAGCAGCCAATTATTCGAATCGACGCCACCGCTTCGAGCCCCGGGGCGGTCACGGATCTTCTCGAGAAGGTGTCGGCGGGAGCCGCGACGGTCCTCAACGACTTCCAGGCGGCGGCCGGCGCCCCTGAGGACAAGCGGTACCGGGCCGCCCCGGCTGTCCCGGTCGGTAACGTCGAGGACATCACGCCGTCGCGCATGCGGTCTGCCGGCGCGATTGGCGTGCTGGGCCTCGCCGTGGCCGCGGCGACGGCAGTGGCCGCCGACGTCGCGCTCCTGCGGCGCCGTTCCCGATCAGCAACTGGCGGTGAGCCCCCGAACCTCGTCGAGGCGACGGCGACCAGCCCAGGCGACCGTCCGCAGGTCGCCGACGGTGCTCGGAACGCGCGGAGCGGCGGGGGTCGGCAACCCGATGGTGCGGCGCGCCTCCATTGGGAGCGTGAGTCGGCCAGCCTGGAGCATTGACGCGATGAACGCCGTGGCTGCACCGAACGCTGCGCCCCGGCGGCCGGACGGGCCATGGTTCGCCATCGTCGCCCTTCCGGTCGTCGCCTTTGTGGTGCCGGCCGGGGTGGTGGTCGCGGGCCCGCTGGCGTCGAATGGGTGGCCTGCCCGGATGCTGGTCTTCTGGATTGCGGCGGCGGTGGCGTTGGGCTGGTTCGTCGGCCGTGGACGAAGTACCCGGACCTCTCCGGCGCAAGTGGGCACCTGGCTGCTTGTTGTCGCACTGATCGGCGCAACGGCGGCCGCGTATCTGCGCCACCTCACCCCGCCCGAGGCAGCGGGAGTGCTGCGGGCGGCCCTCGTGATGTTTCCGCTCACGATCCTCGCCCTAGGTGTCGCAGCAACGGCTGACCGGCGGCGCTGCGACGTGCTGCTGGTATCCATCGTGGTCGGTGCCTCATTCAGTGCCGTCATCGCCGCCGCGCAGTTCATCAGCTACTTCGACCTGGCACAGGCGATGGACGTGCCAGGCCTCGAGGTCCGGGCTGGTGGCGCCGGTATTCGCGCTGACTTTCAGCGAGTCACGGGCAGCGCGGGGCACCCCATCGAGCTTGCGGTGATCTCAGGCTCGATCTTCCCGCTGGCTCTTCACTTCGCGCGCTTCGGCGCGACGCAGTTGCGGCGGCACGCCGCCGCGTTTGCCACCGTGTTGCTGCTCGTGGCGAACCCGGCGTCGGTGTCCCGCTCTGGCGTGGCCGCACTCGCGGTGGCAGCGCTCGTCTACGCACTTGTCCTCACCAACCGCCAGCGCCTGACATTGCTCGTCCTTAGTGTCGCCGGCGCGACCTTGTTTCGCGCGGTCGTGCCGGGCTTGCTCGGGGCACTGCGCAGCCTCTTCGTCGGGGCGGCAAAGGACGACTCTGTGACGGGTCGCACCGACGATTACGTCGTCATCAATGACTTTTTTCACGAGGCGCCCTTTCTCGGTCGTGGGTTGGGCACCTTCCGACCAGAGGACTACTTCTTTGTCGACAACCAGTACCTCCTCGCCGTCGTCGAGGGTGGCGCGCTGCTGCTTGCCGCCACAGTCCTGTGGTTCCTCCTCGCCATGGCGAGCGCCAGGGGCGCCGCCCGACGAGCACGGAGGGAGGAGGACCGGTCGCGGGCGCAAGCAGTGCTAGCTGCGATCACGGCGATCGGCGTCTCCGGGACACTCTTCGATCTATTCAGCTTCGAGCAGGCGACGGTGGTCGTGTTTCTCCTGTGCGGCGTCGCCGGTGCCCTGTGGCGAGATGGGATGGAGGACGGCCTTTCGTTGCCTTCGGTTGCTGAGCGGCTGGACCCGCGGCAGAGGCCACGCGGGCCGGGACGCCGTTCCCGGGGCGTGCCCGGCAACTCCCCGGTGCACGTTCCGCTGGCGGTACCCAAAGGGCCGCCCTCACGGACGTGACGACTCGTCCCGTTCCCAGCGGACTGTCCGCCTTCGCGCGATCAGCCGCGCGAGGAGCACAAGCGTGGCGTAAGTGGCTGCGTCTAGGGCAGGCCCGACACCGTTCACGGTGCGGAGGAGCTCCCGCGCTGTCTGCGAGGTCGTCGGCCCAGCGTCGCCATGGCTGGGGACGGCGGATCTGGGGAACTCGGCGTTGCCGCGATAGACCCGACGGAGGATGGAGAGCAGGCTCCGCACCGTGCGGGGCGTTCGGACCCGCACGGGCGTGGTGGCCACAATGGCCTTTTCTGCGCTCGCGTACAAACAGTCGATCCACAGGTCATCGCCGGTTGTGTCCGGAAACTCCTCGAAGCGCGAGCGTCCCTCGAGCGAGACCGCGTAGACGCCGGCGCCCCACAGGTGGCGGTCGAGCGACGGCATGCGGCGCTTGGTGCGATAGAACGCTTGCACAGGCCAGGACGCTCCGGTGTCGTCGAATTCACGTGCCGGACGTGCGGCGAGGGACCGGCCGGCGCTGAGGTGCGCGAGGACATCCGCCACGGTGCCAGTGGTGATCTCGATGTCTGCATCGAGGTAGAGGCGGGGCCAGTGCTGGGCGGCTTCATCGCCAAGGTTCAGCGCGAAGGGCTTGGACGGCTGAGCGCTGTCTAGGACGCGCACGCCGTCAAACGACCGAGCGACCTCGGCGGTGCCGTCCGAGCAGCCGTTGCATACGACGATCACTTCCAGCATGCCGGTGGCCGCCATCGGGGCGAGCGCGCTGAGGGTTCGGGCGATGACGCGCGCCTCGTTGTGCGCCGGGATGATGACGGAGCCGACCGCGCGGCTCACAGACGCGCTAGTCATGACCGCGGGTCCGTCGGCCGGGAAGGCGCTGGCGGTGGCTGCTCGAGACGAGCGCAAGCAGGGCAAGCCGATGGCCGCGCTGTCCCACCCGCAGCGCCGACTGGAGGATCAAGATGGGCAGCAGGGTGGCGACTGCCCATGAACCATGGTGAATTCGAGCGTAGCGAACGCGGTTGACCTGCATGAGCGCGGTAAGTGCCGGAAACAGTCCCGACCCTCCGCGGCGGTGCGTCATGGTCGCGTTCGGCTCGAACCAGATTGTCGCCCCGGAATTGCGGACCCGACGACAGTAATCAGTCTCCTCGGAGTAGAGGAAGAACCGTTCGTCCCAAGAGCCGACGGAGCGGGCGAGCTCCGCGCGGATGAGGATCGCCGCTCCGGTGGCCCAGTCGACGGGGTGGGGATACTCATACGCGGTCGGGGCGAAGACGAGTTCCGAGAGCCAACCGGGACGCCATCGCAGCCGTGCGCCGAAGAGGGCGTCGCCGAGGCTCCGGAGCGGGTGTGGCTCGTGACGCAGCGAGTGGTTACGCGTGCCACCTGGATCCAGGAGGAGCGGGACAACGGCACCTACCCCGTGGCTGCGAGACCGTGCGAGCATCGCAGCGAGCGCGCCGTCGGCAGCAACGAGGTCCGGATTGAGAACAAGAAAGGCCTCGGCCTCTCCGGCGACCTTCATCGCACGGTTGATCCCCGCCGCATAGCCGAGATTGCCGCCAGTGGCCACCACAATGATGTCGTCGTGCTGTGCGAGCACCTCGACCGTGGCATCCGTGGAGTTGTTGTCGGCCACAACGACACGCACGGTGAGCTCCCCAATCTGGCGGCGAAGGCTCGCGACCAGTGGATCGACGTCGACAGCGTTGTTGTAGGTGACCACGAGGACGGCGATGTCGACCCGCCCCGACCGGGCGAATTTCGCCTTCACTACCGATGAAGGCCGGTCGGACGAGCGCGAGCTGGGCGCTGTTGTGCTCAAGGTCAACCTCCGAAACGGCCATGCCGCCTCGCCGCGCGCAGCGCCGAGGGCGGACCGGAGATCCCACGCAATCAGGTGGAGCACTTCCCCAGAGATGAACGCGGGGTGAATTGCGGGTGATTTTCGAGGGCGAGCAGATATGAATGCCCGGCTGTCTGGCCTTGGGAGGGTGAACTGCCAGGTCACGCTGCCGCAGGAGCGAACGACCACGCCCCTTCGACTCGGGTGCCAAGGGATGGCGCCCTCGAGCGGCGCCTTCAGGAAAGCGGCCGGGTGAGGAGCGGGGCGGTGTTGGGCCCACGGACGCGGACGCCGCCAGCAACGCAGGGTCCGTCCGCCGCGGCCACATGGAACGCCAGCCCGCCGCCGCCGCCAAGAACACCGCAACCCGACGCCGCGTGGCCACAGGCCGTTTGGCAGCGTGTCCTGGCGGCGACCGCGTCGGCGAGTGCCGTGTCGTAGTCCACCGGCTGCCCCTGGGCCACATACGGGGACACTCACGTAGCCAGCGCTTCTCGCGGGCCAGCTCACCCAGGTCGGCGCGCCTGCGCTGGATAACTCGCTCACCCCAGAAGTTTCATGAGCACGAGGATGCCCGGGGGGGACATGGCCCGACGGTGGCAGCCACAAGACAGGGCCATCTCGCCATCAGCGGTCCTGAGCCATCACCTTGCTCGCGAAATAGTCATTGTCTGGTCCGGTCGATTTCCGGCCGCCGTCAACGTCCCGCTCCCTCACCCTTCGAGGGTAATTCACAGGAGGGGATGAAAATGCGGGTGAATTGCTTGAATCTCCTGAGGGAAAACCATGGTGCCGCTACCTTGAAGGCAGTCTGTTCCCGAACCTGCCTGCGCCGTGCTCTGACGAGTGACGCCTTGTGGAGGAAGCCCGAGATGATCCAGAGCGTCAGCGTCCGTACCGCGGCGCGTGTAGCCAACCGAGCCAAGCGACATGCGCTCGCGCGCATGCCTTTGGTCAAGCATCTCGCGGAGATGCAGCACCAGCGGCGCCTCGCGCGCTACCGTCCCGCGCTGCCGGTCCTTCCCGCCCATCACAGCGGTGTGGTGCGCACGCTGCGGGAGCTAGCCGTCGCGACGATGGCGGTCGACGATCTGGTGCTCCCCGGCACGCCCGAACTGAAAACCGTGCTCGAGCACCACGTGCGTGCCCTCGCTGAGCGTCCGGTCAGGGGGTCCGCGACTATTCGGCCGGACACAGCCCAACTCCTCGAGGACCCCGCACTCTGGCGGTGGGGCCTCTCAGAGCCGATGCTCGACCTCGTCGAGAACTACCTCGGCATGCCCGCCCGGTACTACGGCGCAGACGTGCGCCGGGAGGTCGCGGACGGTCGGGCGCACGACGTTCGACAGTGGCATCGCGACATCGAGGACCGTACGTCACTCAAAATCTTGATCTGGCTCAACGATGTCGACGAGGACGGGGGGCCGTTCGCCTACGTGCCGGTCGAGGGATCGGCGCGCGCCGTCGAGGAGTTGCGGTACGTCGCCGGCTTCGTGACGGACGAGGATATGCGCCGGGTCGTTCCTGAGACTGAGTGGCGGACATGTCCCGGACCCCGGTGGACGACAATTCTGGCTGACAACTGCCGGCTCCTCCACCGTGCCACCCCACCGCGGATAAGAGACCGCTACTCCGTCACCTTCACATGGACGACGCGGCACCCCGTGAAGACCATGCCGCAGAACGCCGACTTGGCAGAACAGGTGCGAAAGCTCACAACCGGGCTGACGAGGCGGCAGTTCGAGTGTCTTCCCACGCCCATCCAGCGGCAGGCACGGGAACTAGCTGTCACCTGTGGGGGGTAGGGCTCGCCAGGGCATTGCGGCGATGTGCGGAGGGGTGAACGATCGGTTCCGGGGCCCACTTGAGGACTGTGAGGTGTGGCAGTTCCGGTTCACCGTGGGATGCCGCTAAGATGTCCAGGTTGCCTCGGCGAGGGACGCCGGACGGGCAGGTTGCCCGGGCGTGGCGGCGGCTGGCGCACGGTTTGAACCGTGCGCCGGACCGCGGTGAACGCCGCCGGTTCCGTGATCGACGCGGTGGTGCCTTGCCGCGCCGTCCGTACGACGTCCCACGCTGAGGCCCCACCGCCCATCGAGAACCACTGCTCAAGGAGAATCCCGTGGCTGACACCCTGAACCTCAACGCGACGCGGCGAACCGAGTTCGGCAAGGGCGCGGCCCGCCGCACCCGCCGCGCCGGCCAGATCCCCGCCGTCCTGTACGGGCACGGCACCGAGCCGCAGCACCTCGCGCTGCCCGCGCACGACACCTTCCTCGTGGTCAAGGACCACGCCAACGCCGTCGTCACGCTCGACATCGAGGGCACCGAGCAACTAGCCCTTGTCAAGGACGTTCAGCGCGATCCGGTGCGCCGCGACATCGAGCACCTCGACCTCGTCGTCGTCCGCCAGGGCGAGAAGGTCACCGTCGAGGTCCCGCTCCACGTCACCGGCGAGTCCTACCCGGGCACCATCCACCAGCTCGAGCTCATGACGCTGCGCGTCACGGTGCCGGCCATCCGGATCCCGGAGGTCATCGAGGTCTCCATCGAGGGCCTGGAGGACGGCGCCATCGTCCGGGTCGCTGATATCGCGCGCCCAGAGGACGCCTCCATCGAGGACGCTCCCGAGGACGTCGTCGTCGTCATCTCGGTCCCGCGCGCGAGCGCCGACGACCTCGCCGCCGATGAGGCCGCCGCCGAGGCCGGTGCGGCCGCGGGAGCGACGTCCGAGGAGGCCTGAGCCTTCCAATTCGCGCGGATGACAGGTTGCGTCGCGCCCAGGCCTCTCAGCCTGGGCGCGACGTCGTTCTCGGGCACCATCGGCACCGGATCGGTTGCGATCAAGCCAGCGCGGTAGTGCCTTGGTGATTGTGAGGAGGAACTCATGAGCCCGTGGCTCGTCGTCGGTCTGGGCAACCCTGGTCCGCAGTACGCCAGCAACCGGCACAACGTCGGCCAGATGGTCGTCGACGTGCTCGCCCGTCGAATGAACGGTTCCTTCACCACCCACAAGGCACGGGCGCATGTGTTGGACGGACGCCTCGGCACCCTGCCCGGCGGCGTGCCCGGCCCGCGGGTGATCCTCGCGAAGCCGAGCACCTATATGAACGTCTCCGGCGGGCCGGTTGCGACGTTGGCGAACTTCTACGGCGTCGATCCATCTCACGTTCTCGTGGTGCACGATGAGCTTGACCTGCCGCCGGAGACCCTGCGCCTGAAGTTCGGCGGCGGCGAGGGCGGCCACAACGGGTTGCGGTCGATCTCGAACTTCCTCGGCACGAAGGACTACATGCGCCTGCGAGTGGGCGTCGGCCGCCCCCCGGGTCGGATGGACGCGGCGGACTACGTGCTGCGCGACTTCTCGTCCGCCGAGCGGACCGAGCTCGGCGTCACGTTGGAAGAGGGCGCCGACGCCATCGAGGAGGTCCTCACGCTCGGTCTGGAGAAGGCCCAGCAGCGGTTGCACACGAGCTCTCGCTGAACCCAGCCTTCACCGCGGACGGCGCTGCCCGGTTTCCGCAACGGTCCGCACAGATTCCGTTGTTCCCTGAGAAGAATTCGCGAGCGGGTCGTCGCCCGGCAGGATGTGGGCAAGCGCGTGGATCGTCCGGAACCAGGCGCGGCCCTGAGGAACGCAGCCACGATGGGGGCAGGCCCGGCATCGGCTACGTACCACTAGGCGGGTTCGACATGTTCCACATCGGGCCCCTCAACATGCTTCGAGCCTCTCGAGCCTCTCGAGCCTCTCGAGCCTCTCGAGCCTCTCGAGCCTCTCGGGCCCGATGCGACAGACTCGTAGGCGTCGCCACGGACGAGTGGCGCTCCATCGCGGGAAATGACAGGGGCAACGTCGACCGGGCGCGGAGGCTCGGTGCGCAGCGAGGGGAGGGTGCTCCTCTGTACCCGTCTAGGCCCGCCGATAGGGGCTCTGCTCGGGCGGTGCGCTTTCCGGAGCGACGGTTTCCTCGTCCGCGACCCGCGCGGGGGTGAGCGCGCACGCGTCGGTGCCGCCGGGCATGAGGTGCCGCCGAGACGCCACAGCCCGGTAGACCAGGTCGGCCATGGGGCGGACAGGTCCGCTGGGGATCAGCAGCCCTGGCAGCACCGCGGGTCCCCCCCGCGCGACCATCGCAGCGGCGATCGCCGCGCTGCCACCGCGCAGCGGTCCCGCAGTGCCCTGCCAGTACGCCTGACGCCTCAGATCTTCCTCGCGCAGGCCGAACTCGGCCAGGTCGGGCACCGACTGCCACGGCACGATCGTCACCCTGTCAGGCCGCCGCCGGGCCAACCAGAGCGCCGAGCGGGTGCAGAAACCGCAGTCTGCGTCGTACAGGAGGCGCCCGGAGGGGTCGGCGCCGCGGTGGACCGCCCGAGCGGCCTGCCCGAGCCGCACCACGGGCGCCAGCAGAAACCAGGCCCCGACGAGCCCTCCCACGACGAGCACAACGGGATAGACGACGCCGGCAGCGTTGCCCACGGACTCGACCAGAAGGGACCAACTGACGCCGCCCGCGATCACCAGGACCGGTGCAAGGCGGACGAGCCAGGCCGGCGCAGCGAACGAGCGGCGCAGCGCCCGGGGCACCGGCAGTCGGTCCCATGGTACCAGAAAGCCGTAGGCCACGACGTTCATGAAGAAGGCGATGTTCATCATGAGCCACACGCCCAGGTGGAACGTCCCCGCTACCGCAAACGCGAACCGCGTCGTGGTCCACGACAACACGGCCAAGATCAACCCCGCCTCCAGGAGGATCGTGGCGATGTCGAGGATCTCCCAAAACACCGGGTGGTCGAACTCGAGGAAGAACGGAGCAAGGAGATCGTCCTTGTCGTTCGTAAAGTACTGCCGGACCTGGTGGCCCTGGACGGCCTGCGTCCGGGGGTTGAGCCAGTCGCCACGGATCTTCGGCCATGCGGCCGTGAGGAATCCCAGGCCGATCATGAGCGCGTACAGCCGGAGGGGCCACTGATCCGCGCGTTCAGCGGCCGCGGGCAGCCCTCGGGCACGTCGGCGCACCGCGTCGAGGGAGAACCGGTCCCCCCACCCGGCGAGGGCCATCGGCGCCGGAAGCAGCACGAGCAGTATGTCGTGGTCGATCTTGCCAAGGCTGTAGGTGAACCCGAACCCGGTCATTGCGACGATCACGGCGAGAACTGACGCCGTCCGGGTGAACCACCCGAGCAGGATTGCGACCAGGCACGCCGCAAAAAGCGCTTCCAATCCGCGCAGAACGACCTCGGGGGGAAATCCTGGGGAAAGCATGAAGGGTCCCGGCGGCGCAATGTACATCGAGTCGGGGAAGAGCGCTGGCCAGGAGAAGTCAGGGAGGGTCAGGAGGGCGATGGCGGCGTAGACCACGCGGTACCGGGCCAGCGACGCCCTGGTGAAGGCACCTCCGTGAATCCAGCTGTCGATCCGGGCGGTCACGCTCACCGGCGCGCTATTCACGCCCGCTCCCGAACGGAACAACGGTCCGGTCGGCAACCGTGAAGCGCGGCGGGCCGCCGTCGTCCAGGTCGTAATGGGCAGTGCGCCAAGTGATCACGGCGCTGACCGGCTCACGCCCACCGCCTAGGTCGGACACACGCTCCTTCAGCCACGCCACCGTCTCGGGGAGGTCCCGTCGTGGGCTGTCCGGCCGGAAGGCGGTCGAGAAGACCCGCGTCGGCGAGGACTTGGCCTGTGCCATCACCTGAAGGTGGGTGAACGTCGAGGTGTCGCCGTCGGCGTAGACGACCGTCACCGTCGGCTCGTCCGAGTGGACGCTCCCGGCGACGGAGCCGATCCCGCCGAATTTCGGCTGGGATAGTGCGGGATATGGCTCCCGCCATATTTCATCGACCGCCACCTGTACCGCAAATCCCGTCAGGACGAGGACAAAAATGCCCCGGACCATGCGCAAATTTCCAGTCGCCGACCTCATTCCGTCAACGTAGCGGCCGGCCTCCGTGAGCAGGTGGTGTATAGAGCGGGTGATCTTCCCCGAGCGGGGAACCGTCGCCGGGCGCTGCGGCGGCCGTACGAGGGGTCCGGGTAGGCAACTTCGGGGACGGTGGGCGATGCCTGTACCGCCCTTCATGAGACCGCGACACCGAGAACCTCGGCGAGCTCGTCGGCCGAGCCTGCCGGGCGGCCCCCGCGGCGCGGGTGGCGGTTCTACGCCTCGTCCTCCCTGGGACGGCACGGGGCCCAGGGTGCCAGAGCCGTGAGAGGCCCCGTGAGCACCACTAACATCGGTGCACGCTCGGCGCGCACGCTGAGTCACCGTCCTCGGCGAGGACGCGACAAGCAGGAACAACCCCAGCAACGACATGGCGTCCGCCCGATCTGGGCGCCGCTGCAAGTGCAGGGGTGTCGGCGGCGCGTGAAAACCTGGACAGTTTTCGAGCGCCGTCGACAAGGGGTTGCTCGCGTCAGGCGACACGCTACGGCGATTGTCGGACGAGTTGCGGGCGGTCGTCGGGCGAGTGCCCACCGGTGTAAGTTCCTCCGTGTCCTCATTGGCGCCACCTGTGCCGTAGCGTCGGGGAGCAGAGGAGCGCGCGGGCCCGTGCGCCGTCGGCAAGATGGCGATCGACACGTGGCCTTGCAGAGCGGCGGGACCTCCCCGTCCGGCTCGGAAGACCCGAGAACGGCTGCATACTGAGGGGAGCCGAGGAAGGACGCACCGCGATGAGCATCGGTGGCATGGGCGGCCACATGGGGGGCCCTGGCGGGTTCGGACGAACCCTGCGTCAGGACTCCTCCGTCAAGGACCATCGGCTCGCCCCCGGCACCACCCGCCGAATCGTGGAGTACGCCCGGCCCTACCGCTTCCAAGTTGCCGTCTTCCTGGTGCTCATCGTGGTCGCGGCGCTGCTGGTCGTGGCGACCCCGCTGCTGCTCCAGCGCATCATCGACGACGGCGTGAGCCACGGTGACCGACGGCTCGTGGTCGTCCTGGCCTCGCTCGTGGCGCTGGTCGCCGTGGCCGAGGCGGTCCTGACCCTTGTACAGCGCTGGTTCTCCGCCCGCATAGGTGAAGGGCTGATCTACGACCTGCGCACCGACGTATTCGCCCACGTCCAGGCGCAGTCGATCGCGTTCTTCACGCGAAGCCAGACCGGATCACTGGTCACGCGATTGAACTCGGACGTGATCGGCGCCCAGCGTGCGTTTACCTCGACCCTGTCCGGGGTGGTCTCCAACGTCATCTCCGTGGCGGTGGTCCTCGGCACGATGATGGTGCTGTCATGGCAAATCACGCTGGTCGCGCTGCTCGTGGTGCCATTGTTGCTGCTGCCGGCACGCCGCGTGGGCCGTCGCCTTGCCGGGCTCAACCGCCGTGGCATGGAGCTGAACGCGGAGCTCGGCAACCGCATGACCGAGCGGTTCAACGTGGCCGGTGCCCTGCTTGTCAAGCTCTTCGGCACGCCTGAGCGCGAGCAGAGTGAGTTCGCGGAGAAGGCCGCGGGCGTGCGCGACATCGGGATCAAGACCGCCATGAGCAGTCGTGTTTTCTTCGCCGTACTCGGCGCGATGGCGTCCCTGGCGACCGCTCTCGTCTACGGCGTCGGTGGCTGGCTCGCTATCGATGGCGCTGTCACGATCGGCACGCTCGTCGCCTTCGCCGGCCTGCTGGGACGGCTTTACGGTCCGGTTACCGCCCTGAGCAACGTCCAGGTCGATGTCATGAGCGCGCTGGTCAGCTTCGAGCGTGTCTTCGAGGTGCTGGACTTGAAACCGCTCATCAGCGTCGCCCCGGGCGCCGTGGACCTGCCCGACGGTCCGCTGTCGGTCGAGCTCGAGGACGTCCGCTTCGTCTACCCCGGCGCCGGGGAAGTCTCGCTCGCGTCCTTGGAGGGGTTGCCCGCCGCGGGCGACGAGAACGGCGTTGACGGCGGCAGCGGCCGACGGGCCACGGCCGGCGATGGTGGTCTTCGTGACGGTCGCGCGCGGCGGACCACGGCCGGTGCGGAGGAGGTGCTCAAGGGCATCTCCTTGCGTGTCCAGCCCGGGACCATGCTCGCCCTAGTCGGGCCGTCCGGCGCCGGGAAGACGACGTTGTCGACCCTCGTGGCTCGCCTCTACGACCCCACCTCCGGAACGGTACGCGTGGGCGGGCTGGACGTGCGCACCGTCCGAGAGGCGAGTCTGCACGAGGCGGTCGGTGTTGTCACCCAGGATGCTCATCTCTTCCACGACACAGTCAGGGCCAATCTCCTTTATGGACGCCCGGACGCAACAGAGGCGGAGCTGTATACCGCCTTACGCGCTGCGCACATAGAGCCGCTCGTCGAGCGGCTGCCCGAAGGTCTGGACACCGTTGTCGGCGACCGTGGTCACCGTCTCTCTGGCGGGGAGAAGCAGCGGGTGGCTATCGCCCGGCTATTGCTGCGGTCCCCGCGCGTGGTGGTGCTCGACGAGGCCACGGCGCATCTTGACTCGGAGTCCGAGGCCGCAGTACAGCTAGCGCTCGACTCCGCGATGGTGGGGCGCACCTCGATCGTCATCGCGCACCGTCTCTCCACGGTGCGGAAGGCACGCGCGATCGTTGTCTTGGACGCCGGTCGAGTGGTCGAGCGTGGGACGCACGCGGAGCTGCTCTCTGCCGGTGGGCTGTATGCCGATCTCTACGAGACGCAGTTCGCCCGCCAGGACGCCTGAGGGAAGCACAGCCGAAACCGCAGAGGCTTCTGCTCCACGGGGCGCGGGCTATGCCCTCTCGCTGCGGTGGGCTCCGCTGGGTGTGTGCGACGAGCGAATGCGGTGTGCACACTTCCGGCGCCTTGGCGGATCGCCGGTCTTACACATTCGGGATGGCGCTACAGCCCGTGAGGGTGACCCGTGTGGGCCCCTTGTCACCTCCAGCTCACCCCGGCAAGTCACGGTCGCCCGGACCTCACCTTTCGGACGCCTTTTGTTTCATGCGCGCTTCGCCCCGAAATTGCCCCGGACCCACGTGCCGTCAAGAGCACGATGGAGCCAGCCGCAGGCGTACGACGGCGCATCAGCTCCGCCGCTCACCAGTGGATTCCCGGGTGCGGCGTGCTCGGGAAGGCGCACCGGGAGGGAACGACGTGTTGGTACAGCGAAAGACTGCACCCGAGGGCCGGACCTTGCTGGTCGCGTCCACAGGCGGGCACCTCGAACAGCTCTGGCGCTTGCGTCGCCGGTTCGAGCCCGCCGCGGGAGAGGTTGAATGGGTAACTTTCGACGACGCACAGGCAGGTTCGCTTCTGGCCGGCGAGACGGTGCACCTGGTCCCGTACATACCGCCCCGCGGGTACACGCGCGTGGCCCGTGCCCTGCCCACAGCGTTCCGACTCCTCGGTTCTGGCCGGTTCGACCGCGTCGTCAGCACCGGCGCCGGCATCGCGCTTTCCTTCATTCCGGTGGCGCAGCTGCTGCGCGTCGAAACTCACTACGTCGAGAGCTCCGCCCGCGCGGCCGGGCCCAGCCTCACGGGGAAGCTCGTTGCGCACCTGCCCGCCGTCCACCTGTATGCGCAGTACCCAGCGTGGGCGGCGGGACGCTGGCAGTACGAGGGCTCCTTGTTCGACGGCTACAGCGCGGTACCAGGAGGGAACAAACGCGCCGCTTGGGCTCGGCGCGTGGTGGTCACACTGGGAACTATGCGCACCTATGGGTTCCGCCGTGCCGTCGAGCACCTGCAGCGTGTGCTCCCCGAGGTCCTCGCCCCTGATGCAGAGGTGCTTTGGCAGGTCGGCATCACGGATGTCTCCGGGCTGGGCATCCAGGCGCGCGCGGACGTGCCCGCCGCCGAGCTGCACGCCGCCATCGCGGAGGCCGACCTGGTGATCGCACACGCCGGAATCGGGTCCTGTCTCACAGCGCTCGATGCCGGACAGTGTCCGGTGCTCTTGGCACGGCGTCACGACCTCGGCGAGCATGTCGACAACCACCAGCAGATGATCGCCAACGAGCTTGACCGGCGCGGGCTTGCGGTCTCCCGGGAGCCGGAACACCTAAGTCCTGACGACCTGCGCGCTGCCATGGCGACATCCATCGAAAGCATGCACAGCCCACGGCCGTTCCATCTGGCCCCAGCGAACTAATTGCCGCGAACCTGGGTCTGTCGTGAGGTACCGGGCTTCGACGGCGCGCGCTTGCGGCTCACCGGCCTCGATTGCCATCGCACCGTCTTCCGTGCTGTCGATCAACGCCGCGGAACGTGCTTGCGGCAGCCGGTAGCTAACGACCACATAGCCTGACCCCATCCGCGCCCTCGCGACCCTGAGCGTCCGAGCGTCCGAGCGCGAGAAGCGGTGCTTGCGTCGGGACCGCTCACGTTCGGGATACCGGTCTGGGCCGGCCATGGCAGTTCAGGGGCAGGGTCGCACCGCCGCCCGAACGGTCTGGCGAACGCACCTTGCAGCGTGGCGGCCATGATCGGCCCTCGACGTTCAGAGTCCGCCGCCGCCGTAGCTGGAGGCGTCGCCGGCGATGCGACGACGCGGCCCCGGGAACAACGGTTCGCCCCCATTCACAGCGTCGGTGAGATCGAGGACCTGCCTAGGGTGAGGTGGGCGAGACCCCCTGGGCGGCCAAGGCCGCGTGGACTTCCACCCCCGGCTGCTGGACCGCTGTTCCACGGCCGAGGGCTCGGTAGGTCCACCCCGCAGCTCGCCACGTGAAGGGATCCAGGACGTTGCGACCGTCGATGATCCGCCTGCCGGAGACGAGCCGACCGAAGGCGACTGGGTCGAGCTCCCGGTACTGGCGCCATTCGGTGAGCAGGAGCACCACGTCGGCGCCGGCGGCGGCATCCTCCGCGGAGGAGGCGAAGGACAGGGTGGGCCAGGCAAGCTGTGCGTTGGCGATGGCCTCAGGGTCGGTAACCACGACGTGGGCACCCTGGAGCTGCATCTGCGCGGCGACGTTGAGGGCTGGGGAGTCGCGTACATCATCGGAGTCGGGCTTGAACGCGGCGCCGAGCACCGCGACCCTGCGGCCGACGATGGAGCCCCCACACACCTCCCGGGCGAGGTCGACCATGCGCACACGGCGACGCATGTTGATGGAGTCCACTTCCCGCAGGAAGCTCAGCGCCTGGTCAACACCCAACTCACCAGCGCGGGCCATGAATGCGCGGATGTCCTTCGGCAAGCAGCCGCCGCCGAAGCCAAGCCCGGCGTTGAGAAACTTCCGGCCGATACGAGAATCGTAACCAATGGCGTCGGCAAGCTGCGTGACATCCGCTCCGGTGGCTTCGCACAGTTCGGCCATAGCGTTGATAAACGAAATCTTTGTGGCCAGGAACGAGTTCGCAGCAACCTTCACCAGTTCGGCTGTTGTGTAATCGGTGACGACCTTGGGGATGTGCTCTGCCAGCGGAGTGGCATAGACCTCGTCCAAGATCTTCTCGGCTCGGACGCCGGCAGCACTGCCTGGCCCGCCGGGTATCCCGTAAACAATTCGGTCCGGGTGCAATGTGTCCTTGACGGCGTAGCCTTCTCGCAGGAACTCCGGATTCCAGGCGAGCATAGCTTCCGCTTGTGCACCCGTGACGAGTCCCGCGAGGCGATGAGCCGTACCGACGGGCACGGTGGACTTCCCTGCGACCAGACTACCGGCCCTGAGGTACGGCAGTAGCCCGGTAATTGCAGCATCGACGAAGCGCAGGTCCGCGGCATACTCGCCGCGCTTCTGGGGTGTCCCGACGCACACGAAATGTACCTGCGCCTCCGCCGCGGCGGCGATCTCCGTGGTGAAGACGAGCCGGCCGGTGGTGACGGTCTCGCGAAGCAACTCGGGGAGCCCGGGCTCGTAGAACGGCGCTTCGCCGAGGGCCAGTGCCTGCACCTTGGCGGCATCCGTGTCGATGCCGATGACATCGTGGCCTAGCTTGGCCATCGAGGCGGCGTGCACTGCGCCGAGGTACCCGCAACCAATCACCGAGATACGCATAGTGCTCCTCACATGCTGGGCCTGTGGGCATGCTGCCATCACGTCATGGGGCCAGGTGCAGTTTCAGTGGGCGATAGTTCGCCTGAATGCGCGCTCGGCACGGGCCACCGTGGTGGCGACCGGGATACGCCGTCGAGCGCGACTGGCGTGCGGTTTGCACTGTTCTCCGCGATCGTTGGCCGGAGGTCATCCTCTTCACGTACGGCCCTCCACCGTCCGGAGGGGAGACTGATCGCCGTGATCGGCGCTGGACGGCTGGTCGAGCGGGTGCTCCGAATAAGACGACGCTGTCCACCATGATCGCCCCGCTGCTCGACCACCCGCCCGGAAGGGAGCCACGAGTGGCTCGACGGCCCGGGACTGCCGCCGCGGCCAGCGGCCGAAACCCTCGAATTTTGCGTTCTGCGCTCCGATAATCTCGAACCTGTTTCCATCCGTACACACCTACGGAACCGTGAGGAGGAGCCATGAGCGACCTGTTCGACCTGGTGACGGGCCTGCCCGTGCACGCGCTCGTCGTGCACGCCGTCGTCGTCCTCCTGCCGCTCGTGGTGGCGGGCACCATCGCCGTCGCCCTGATTCCGCGCTGGCGGCGCCCGTACGCGCCCGTCGTCGCGCTCCTGGCCACCGCGGCCACCGCGATCATCCCCGTCGCCACCCAGAGCGGTCTCGCGCTCATGCGGCGGGTCGGTCCGCCCGCAGGCGCCCACCAGACTCTCGGTCAGCAGCTCATCTGGTTCGCCCTGCCGTTGACCGTGCTGCTCTGGGCCCTGGTCATCGCCGACGTCCGCAGCCGCCGCGTGACCGATCGCGTCGGGCAGCGCCAACCGGTCGGGGCCCAGGTGCCCGCCGCGTCGAACGGCGGCGGCAGCCGCCTCACCACCGCTCAGGCCGCCACGTCTGTGCACAACGGCGGCTCGCACACCCCCGCCGCGGGCCCCGCCCGGGTCACCAACGTGATCGCCGTGCTGGCCCTGATTGCCGCGCTCGCGACGGGGTTCCAGGTGTTCCGGGTCGGTGACAGCGGCGCACGCTCGGTGTGGGGCGACGTCGGCACGGGGGGCGGTGCACCCCACACCTCCCAGGCGCAGTAGCGCCGCGAGGTCCGCTGCCGGGCGGGTGGGGGCGGCCCCCCGCCCGTCCGCGCAGCATGCGCCGCGAACGTCCGGGCGTCCATACCCGTCGACCGCTCCGGTCCCGCGCCCTATCGTGTCCCTCATCGCCACGATGTCGTGGCCGCGGGGCACCAACCTCGTGGGCGCCTTCCGGCACCCATAGTGGCGGCATAGCCCCCGCAGGCCCGGGGGAGGGACGCATGGTCGACCGCCGCAACCGCGCGACCATGCGCGTGCCACCACCGAGCAAGCGTCCGCTCCTCCTCGTCGGCTCCAACGGCATGGCCACCGAGGTCCTCGACGCTGTCCGGGCCGCCGGCACCCACGAGCCGGCCGGGTTCCTCGACGACGACGCCGACCGCCACGGCACGTGGCTCGACGGCCTGCCGGTGCTCGGTGGGCTCGACGCGGCCGCCCTTCACCCGGACGCCGAGCTGGTCCTGTGCGCGGCCCGCGGCGGCGCCCGCGCATCGCTGGCGGCCCGCCTCGCCACCGCCGGCGTCGAGGACACCCGGTTCGCCGTGGTCCGCCACCCCAGCGTCGACGTCCCGCGCGGCTGCACACCCGGCCCCGGCACGGTGCTCCTCGCCCACGTGGCGCTCGCAGGCGACGTGCGGATCGGCCGGCACGTCATGGTCATGCCGAACGTCACCCTGCACCACGGCGCAGTCCTGGAGGACTTCGTGACCCTCGCCGCCGGGGTGAGCCTCGGCGCGCGGGTGCACGTGGGGCGATGGGCCTACGTGGGCATGAACGCCAGCGTGCGGGAGCGGGTGCGCGTCGGCGCCGACGCCGTGCTCGGGATGGGCGCCGCCGCCGTGCGCGACGTCCCGGCAAGAGAGACCTGGGCCGGGGTGCCCGCCGAGGTCCTGCGCACCTGGGTGGAGCCCTGGTGATCTCCCGCCCGCCACGTGTGCCAGCCCCGCCGCGGCCTTAGACTCCTTCCCGGACCCCGCCCCGATCCCGGACGCGGGGCTCGCGTGCTGCCCGCCTCAGCGCGCGCAGGGTCACGCCCGGCGCGCGAGGACGACGGCGCACCCCGTCCGCCGTCGTCCCCGAAGGACCCATGAAGCTCACCGGACTGCTGCCCCTGCTGCGTACCGACCCGGCCGTCGCCAACGCCACCGCCCTGGCGCGCGAGGCGGTCCTCGCGCCCGAGGTCACCATCACCGCCCCCATGGGTGTCCGCGCCCCGCTGCTCGCCGAGCTCTCCGCGGGGGAGCGTGGCCGCCCGGTCGTCCTCATCACGGCCACCGGCCGCGAGGCCGACGAGGCCGCCACCGCGCTGCGCGACTACCTGCCCGACGATGACGTCGCCGTCTTCCCGGCGTGGGAGACCCTGCCGCACGAGCGGCTGTCCCCGCGCAGCGACACGGTCGCCAAGCGCCTCGCGGTGCTGCGCCGCCTCGCCCATCCCACTGCCGACGGCGGGCAGTCCGGTGAGATCCAGGTGCTCGTCATGCCGGTGCGCGCCCTGCTGCAGCCGGTGGTTCAGGGCCTGGGCGAGTTCGAGCCGGTCGCCCTGGAGGTGGGCCAGGAGGTCGACCTCGAGCAGGTCGCCGCCGACCTCGCCGCCGCGGCCTACACCCGCGTGGACATGGTCGAGCGGCGGGGCGAGTTCGCGGTGCGCGGCGGCCTCCTCGACGTCTTCCCGCCTACCGAGAACCACCCCATGCGCATCGAGTTCTGGGGCGACACCGTCGAGGAGATCCGCTGGTTCGCCGTCGCGGACCAGCGCTCCCTCGAGCTGGCCGACCACGGGCTGTGGGCGCCGCCGTGCCGTGAGCTGCTGCTGACCGAGCAGGTCCGCTCCCGCGCGCTGACCCTGGTCGAGGACCTGCCCGGCGCCGCGGACATGCTCGAGAAGATGGGCCAGGGCATCGCCGTGGAGGGCATGGAGTCCTTGGCCCCGGCGCTGGTGGACGGCATGCAGCCGGTCCTCGACCTCGTCCCGGACCACACCCTGGTGGTCCTTGCCGACCCCGAGAAGGTCCGCCGCCGCGCCCACGACCTGGTCGCCACCACCGAGGAGTTCCTCGCGGCCGCCTGGGCCTCCGCCGCCCAGGGCGGCAAGACCCCGCTCGACCTGCGCGCCGCGTCCTTCGCCGCCCTCGCCGAGGCCCGCGCCCTGGCCCTGACCCGCTCGCTGGGCTGGTGGTCGGTCGGCTCCCTGCCCACCGACGCCGAGCTGGCCCAGTTCGAGCAGGAGTCCGACGGCGGAGCCTCCGCCGACCGTCGCCTCACCCTCGCCGCCCGCGACGTCGAGCGGTACAACGGCGACGTCGAGCGCGCCCTGAAGGACCTCGCGGCCCTCGTCCATGAGGGCTGGCGCCTCGTGCTGACCACCGAGGGTCCCGGTCCGGGCCGCCGTATGGCCGAGCAGCTCACCGCCGCGGACGTGCCCGCCCGGGTGGTCGAGGACATCACCCAGGATCTGCCGTCGTCCGTGGTGCTGGTGACCACGGCGAGCAGCGGCCGCAGCTTCGTCGCACCCGACCTCAAGCTCGCCGTGATCACCGAGGCCGACATCACCGGCCGCGCCGGCACCTCCACCCGGGACATGCGGCGCATGCCCTCCCGGCGCCGCAACGTCGTCGACCCGCTCGCGCTGCGCCCCGGGGACTACGTGGTCCACGAGCAGCACGGCGTCGGCCGCTTCGTCGAGCTGGTCCAGCGCACCGTGGGAACGGGCACGGACGCCACCACCCGGGAGTACCTGGTTATCGAATACGCGTCGTCCAAGCGAGGCCAGCCCGGCGACCGGCTCTTCGTCCCCACCGACTCCCTGGACCAGGTCACCAAGTACACCGGCGGCGAGGCACCCACGCTGAGCAAGATGGGCGGCTCGGACTGGTCCAAGACCAAGGCGAGCGCCAAGAAGGCGGTCAAGAAGATCGCCGCGGAGCTCATCCGCCTCTACGCCGCCCGGATGGCCTCCAAGGGCCACGCCTTCGGTCCCGACACCCCCTGGCAGCGCGAGCTGGAGGACGCCTTCCCGCACCAGGAGACCCCCGACCAGGTCATCACCATCGACGAGGTCAAGGCCGACATGGAGAAGCCGACCCCGATGGACCGCCTCATCAGCGGCGACGTCGGCTACGGCAAGACTGAGATCGCGGTGCGGGCCGCGTTCAAGGCGGTCCAGGACGGCAAGCAGGTGGCCGTCCTCGTGCCCACCACGCTGCTGGTCCAGCAGCACCTGGACACCTTCTCCGAGCGGTACGCCGGCTTCCCCGTCACCGTCAAGGCCCTGTCCCGGTTCCAGTCCGACGCCGAGGCGACGGCCGTGCGCGACGGCGTCAGCAAGGGCACGGTCGACGTGGTCATCGGCACCCACCGCCTGCTCACCGGGGAGGTCCGGTTCAAGGACCTCGGCCTGGTGATCGTCGACGAGGAGCAGCGCTTCGGCGTCGAGCACAAGGAGACGCTCAAGCAGCTGCGCACCAACGTCGACGTGCTCGCGATGTCCGCCACCCCCATCCCGCGCACCCTGGAGATGGCCATCACCGGCATCCGGGAGATGTCCACCCTGGCCACCCCGCCGGAGGAGCGCCACCCCGTGCTCACGTTCGTCGGCGCCTACGAGGAGAAGCAGGCGGCCGCCGCCATCCGGCGCGAGCTGCTGCGCGAGGGCCAGGTGTTCTTCGTGCACAACCGGGTCAGCTCGATCAACAAGGCCGCCGCCCGGATCCTGGAGCTGGTGCCGGAGGCGCGGGTCGCCGTCGCGCACGGGAAGATGGGCGAGCACCAGCTGGAGAAAGTGATCCAGGACTTCTGGGACAAGGAGTTCGACGTGCTGGTCTGCACCACGATCGTGGAGACCGGCCTGGACATCTCCAACGCCAACACCCTCATCGTCGACCGCGCCGACCAGCTCGGGCTGTCCCAGCTGCATCAGCTGCGCGGGCGCGTGGGCCGCGGCCGGGAACGCGCCTACTCCTACTTCTTCTACCCGCCGGAGAAGCCGCTGACCGAGACCGCGCACGACCGCCTCGCCACCATCGCCGCGCACACCGACCTCGGCTCCGGCATCCAGGTGGCGATGAAGGACCTGCAGATCCGGGGCGCCGGCAACCTCCTCGGCGGGGAGCAGTCCGGCCACATCGCGGGGGTCGGCTTCGACCTGTACGTGCGGATGGTCTCCGACGCCGTCGCGGAGTTCCGCGGCGAGACGGAGGTGGAGAAGGCCGACGTGAAGATCGAGCTACCGGTCGACGCCCACGTGCCGCACGACTACATCGCCCACGAACGGCTCCGGCTGGAGGCCTACGCAAAGATCGCGGGCGCCGGGGACGAGCCCTCCATCGCCGCCATCCGCGAGGAGCTGACCGACCGGTACGGGCCGGTGCCCGAGCCGGTCGAGCGGCTCTTCGCCGTGGCCGCGTTGCGCGAGAAGGCCCGCGGGGTGGGGCTGAGCGACATCACCGCCCAGGGCAAGTACGTGCGCCTCGCTCCTGTCGAGCTGCCCGAGTCCGCTCAGCTGCGGCTCAAGCGGCTGTATCCGGGCACGGTGCTGAAGCCGGCGGTGCGCACGATCCTCGTCCCGTACCCGATGACGGCGAAGCTCGGCGGCAAGCCGTTGCGCGACGTCGCGCTCATGGACTGGGTGGTGCAGCTGCTCGACGCCGTCCTGAAGGACTCCGTGGCCGCGGCGGCCAAGGTGGGCGCCGGCGTCGGGTAACCGCCAAGCCCCTCAGTGGCGACCCCCTCAGTGGCGACATGTCAACTCCTCCGCGACATGTCATTGGCTCCCGGCCCCGCGACCGCCGCCCGCGCGGCAACAAAGGGAAACGCGTGCGGGCAACCCCGGGCGCACCGGTTACGGTCGACGGCGGGCCGCGGGAACGTCCACGTCGTCGCCGCACGGCGCGCCACGCCGTCGTGCCCGAGACCGCACTTGACCGAGAGGTACTGGACACATGGAGCTCGGCACGCAGCTGCCGCTGTGGAGCATCATCCCGTTCGTCGGGATGCTGCTGTCCATCGCGATCATCCCCCTGGTGAACGGGCACTGGTGGGAGAAGCACATGTGGAAGGTCAGCGCCTTCTGGGCGCTCGCGTTCTTCGTGCCGTTCCTGGTCGGCTTCGGCGTCCAGCTCGCCGTGGGCCACGGGCTGGAGGTGATCCTGCTCGACTACGTGCCGTTCATCATCCTCATCCTGGGCCTGTTCACCGTGTCCGGCGGCATCGTGATCCGCGGCTCGCTGTCGGGCACCCCGAAGGTCAACGTCGTCCTGCTGCTCATCGGCACGCTGCTGGCCAGCTGGATCGGGACCACCGGGGCGGCGATGGTGATGATCCGCCCGCTGCTGCGCGCCAACGCCTGGCGCAAGCACCGAGTCCACCAGGTCGTCTTCTTCATCTTCCTCGTCGCCAACATCGGTGGCTCGCTGACCCCGATCGGCGACCCGCCGCTGTTCCTCGGCTTCCTGCGCGGCGTGCCGTTCTTCTGGACGATGAAGCTGCTGCCGATGATGCTGCTCAACGTCGCGGTGCTGATCGTGGTGTTCTACCTCCTCGACTCCTACTTCATGCGCAAGGAGGGCCCGCACCCGGAGAGCACAGGGGAGAAGGTCCGCGTCGAGGGCCTGCACAACATCGTCTTCCTGCTCGCCATCGTCGGTGCGGTCATCCTCTCCGGCGTCCTGCCGGGCACCGCCGCCTTCACCGATCCCGCCACCGGGGACCCGCGCGGCCTGACCCTCATGGACTCCGCCGTGGCCCACGTGGCAATCCCGTACGTCAACCTTCTCCGTGACGCGATCATCCTCGCGGCCGCCTTCCTGGCCTACCGCACCACCAACGCGCGGCTGCGCACCGCCAACGGGTTCGGCTGGGGGCCGATCCAGGAGGTGGCCATCCTCTTCGCGGGCATCTTCGTGACGATGATCCCGGCGCTGGCGATCCTGCAGGCGCGCGGCAGCGAGCTGGGCCTGACGAGCCCGGCGGAGTTCTTCTGGGCGACCGGTGGGCTGTCCAGCTTCCTCGACAACGCCCCCACCTACCTCGTCTTCATGACCACCGCGGCGTCCCTCGGCGCGACGGCGGGGGTCGAGACCACGCTGGGCATCATCGACGAGCAGCTGCTGATGGCGGTCTCGGCCGGCGCGGTGTTCATGGGGGCGAACACCTACATCGGGAACGCGCCGAACTTCATGGTGCGCTCCATCGCGGTGGAGTCCGAGGTACGGATGCCCAGCTTCCTGGGCTACATGAAGTGGTCGATCAGCATCCTCATCCCGCTGTTCGTCGTCGACACCCTCATCTTCTTCTGATGCCCGACGGCGGGCCTCGTCTCGCGCGGTCGACCCGGCCGTCGGACCCACCGGTGTCGGTCCGCCGCCCGGCAGCCCCTACCATGGGGGGTGGTTTTAGCCAGCATCCCGGGGCACACGCTCCGGGAGATCTTCGGAGGTTCACGGGTGGCCATCGCGCACCGGAAGTTCGTCAGCGCCGTCGTCCTGCTCACCGCGGCCGCTCTCGCCGGCTGCTCAGCCCAGCCGGGCACCGCGGCGGTCATCAACGGCACGAAGATCACCGAGGGGGAGCTCGACGACGCGACCCTGGAGTTCGGTGACCTCACCGGCCAGCCGCCCCAGCCGTCCGTCGTGCTCAACACGCTGCTCGCGGCGGAGGTCTTCCCCAGCATCGCCGCCGAGCACGGCCTCGCCCTGAGCGACCAGCAGGTCACCCAGCGCCTGGAGGAGCAGGCCGTGCTCCAGGGGGCCGAGGTCCCGGTGGACGGGTACTCCCCGGCGTTCATCGACCTGGGCCACTACCTCTTCAGTGCCACCGACGCCCAGGCCCACCCGGAGGCGGCGGCGATCTTCCAGGAGTTCACGACGGCGATGGGCGAGGCGGACATCGAGGTCAACCCCCGTTACGGGCAGGTGGAGGACAGCGGCGAGATCGTGCCGTCCCAGCACGACTGGCTCGTCACCCCCGACGCGGGCTGAGACCCCACCCTCTGCCCGGCACGCAGGCTGGCCGGCCGCCGACGGTCTCGGTGGCCGGCCGTCGTCGTCCCAGCGGGCCGGCCATCGTCGTCCCTGCGGGTGTCACGCACATCACCCCACTGCGCGTGGCGATGCTCACAACAGCCCCCGGAGGGCCTCCCAGGGGCGATTGGTCCCTCGCTGACCCGGAATGCCCGTACTACCGTGGGCGGGTACGCCGAGACCCATCACCCAATTAAAGGAGTACCTGTGGCCAGCATCGAGGCCGTTGGCGCCCGCGAGATCCTTGACTCGCGCGGCAACCCCACCGTCGAGGTCGAGGTCGCGCTCGAGGACGGCACCGTCGCGCGCGCGGCGGTCCCCTCCGGCGCGTCGACCGGCGCGTTCGAGGCCGTCGAGCGCCGTGACGGCGACAAGTCCCGCTACCTGGGCAAGGGCGTGCAGAACGCCGTCGACGCCGTCATCGACACCATCGCCCCCGAGATCCTCGGGATCGACGCCACCGAGCAGCGCATCATCGACCAGACCCTGATCGACCTGGACGGCTCCGCCAACAAGGGCAAGCTGGGCGCCAACGCCATCCTGGGCGTCTCCCTCGCCGTCGCGAAGGCCGCCGCCGAGTCCGCCGGGCTGCCGCTCTTCCGCTACGTGGGTGGCCCCAACGCCTACCTGCTGCCCGTGCCGATGATGAACATCCTCAACGGCGGCTCCCACGCGGACTCCAACGTCGACATCCAGGAGTTCATGGTCGCCCCGGTCGGCGCCCCGAACTTCAAGGAGGCGCTGCGCTGGGGCGCGGAGACCTACCACTCGCTGAAGTCCGTGCTGAAGGCCCGCGGCCTGGCCACCGGCCTGGGCGACGAGGGCGGCTTCGCCCCGAACCTGGAGTCCAACCGCGCGGCCCTGGACCTCATCCTCGAGGCCATCGAGAAGGCCGGCTTCAAGCCGGGCGAGGACATGGCCCTTGCCCTGGACGTCGCCGCCACCGAGTTCTTCTCCGAGGGCGCCTACCAGTTCGAGGGCAAGGCGACCACGCCCGCCGAGATGATCGCCTACTACGAGGGCCTCGTCGCCGACTACCCGCTGGTCTCCATCGAGGACCCGCTGAGCGAGGACGAGTGGGACAGCTGGTCCCAGCTCGTCGCCGCCGTCGGTGAGCGCACCCAGATCGTCGGCGACGACCTGTTCGTCACCAACCCCGAGCGCCTCGCCAAGGGCATCGAGCTCAAGGCCGCCAACTCCCTGCTGGTCAAGCTCAACCAGATCGGCTCGCTGACCGAGACGCTCGACGCCGTCACCCTGGCCCAGCGCAACGGCTTCACCGCGATGGTCTCCCACCGCTCCGGCGAGACCGAGGACACCACCATCGCCGACCTCTCCGTGGCCACCAACGCCGGCCAGATCAAGACCGGCGCCCCGGCCCGCGGCGAGCGCATCAACAAGTACAACCAGCTCCTGCGCATCGAGGAGGAGCTCGACGACGCCGCGGTCTACGCCGGTCGCAGCGCCTTCCCGCGCGCCGCGAAGTAACGACGCGAGGCGGGTCTTCGGCTGAGCCGCAGAACCGCCATCCGCGGGATCTCCGGGAGCCGCGGGGCGTGCGCAACTCACGCCCCGCGGCTCCCGCCGTCCGTGCCCGCCATGGGAGACGATGGGGCCCATGAGCGCCCGCCGACCCGCCGCACCCCGCCCGGGGAGCGCCGGAGCGCGGCCGGCCCACGGCGGAGGCAAGCCGGTTCAGGGCGGTGGCGGCAGGCCCAGGACGACGGCGACCGGCGGCCAGTCCCGCACGTCCGGGGGCCAGCCCAAGACGGCCCCCGGCCAGCCCAAGACCGCCCCCGGCCCGAGCAAGACACCCGCCTCGCGCCCGGCTGCCAGCGGCGGCAGGCCCGGTGCGAGCCCCCGACCGGCCACCAACGGGCGGACGACGGCTCCCCGCACCTCGGGGCGACGCCCGGCCGGTCAGCCGGCACGCTCGACCGCGCCGCGCGCCGGCACGCGCGGCCCGGCAGGCACCGGCCCGGCGCGGTCACGCCGCGTGGTGAGCTTCGGCGGTGACGACGGCGCCCCGAGCCCGACCATCACGCTGCGCGCGCTCGGGATCTTCCTGGTGGCGCTGGTCGCGTTCGCGGTCCTCGCGCCGACGCTGCGTTTCTCGGTGGCTCAGCAGGAGCAGCTGCGCCAGCTGAACGCCCGCGTCGCCGCGGCCAGCGAGCGCAACGCCGACCTCGAGGCGCAGCTGGCGTTGTGGCAGGACCCGCAGTACGTCCAGGCCCAGGCGCGGGACCGGCTGGGCTTCGTGATGCCGGGCGAGACGCCCTACGTGGTCATCGACCCCGAGACCGTCACCGGCGGGCTCAGCGAGGCCGAGATCGAGGCCGAGGAGCGTGAGGAGGCGCGGATCGCGGCGACTCCGTGGTACCTCCACGTGTGGGACTCGGTGCAGGTGGCGGGGGAGTCCGCCACCGGCGAGGAAGACCCCTCCGGCCTCACCGTGCCGGCGCCCGCCTCCGGCTGACCCACGCCACCCCCTTCCCGCCCGCGAGATGTCAACTTCTCCGCGAGATGTCATACATGGGCTGGGGCCGGACGCCCCCGCATCCAGCCGGGGAACCGGCGGACAGCTCCGCCGAACCGCGGGCTGCGTCTTGGCCGACATGGCATATCGTTCCGAGAGGATTCTGAGGCGGGGCAGACGCGCCGGCGATGACATCTGGTCCGAAAGTGCTCGCGACATCGGACCGCACAAAAGACGCGCGAGCATTTTCAGCCCTGGTCAGCCGCCCTGTAGGGACGGCTGTGACTCGCGGAGAAGATGACATCTCGCGCGGGGGAACTGACATCGGAGAGCCGTGGACACGACCGTGACCGACCGCGACCTGGAGGTGCTCGAGGAGCAGCTCGGCCGGGTGCCGCGCGGCGTCGTCGCCGTCGCCGCGCGCTGCGTGTGCGGCCGGCCCACCGTGGTGCGCACCGCGCCGCGCCTGGACGACGGCACCCCCTTCCCGACGTCGTACTACCTCACCTGCCCGCCGGCGGTGAAGGCGGCCAGCACCCTCGAGGCGCAGCAGGTCATGCAGGGCATGAACGAGCGCCTGGCCACCGACCCGGACCTGGCGGCCGCCTACCGACGCGCGCACGAGGACTACCTGACCCGCCGCGCCGAGCTCGGCGAGGTGCCGGAGATCGCCGGCGTCTCCGCCGGCGGCATGCCCACCCGCGTGAAGTGCCTGCACGCGCTGCTCGGCCATACCCTGGCCGTGGGCGAGGGCGTCAACCCGTTCGGCGACGAGACGCTGCGCCTCCTCGAGGGCGTCTGGAGCCCGCTGCGCTGCTCCTGCTGAGCGTCAGTCACAGACCTCCCGCTCCGGGACGGTGAGGTCGACGAGGAACGCGTCGACCGCTTCCCGCGCGCACGCCGAGGTGTAGTACGAGGTGTGGCCGTCGCCCTCGCGGGTGAGCAGGTGGCTGCCCGAGATCTGCGCGGCGAGGCTGTGTGCCCACTTGTACGGCACCGAGGGGTCGTACGTGGCGTGGACGATGAGCGTCGGGACCCCTGTCACGTCGAGCAGCCGGGGCGGGTTGGCGGCCTCGAGCGGCCAGCCGATGCACAGGTTGACCTGCCACGTCTCCGAGGCGCCCTGCAGGTGCGGCGCCGTCTGCTTGCCCAGCTGGATGCGTTGGCGCATCTCCTCGTAGGTCCCGACCTGCGGGACGTACTCCATGCAGCCGATGCCCGCCTGCGCGAACAGGCCGGTCTGCGGCTCCCCACCAGGCACCGCGAACGCGGAGGCGTCGCCGGCCAGCGTCGCCGCGAGCGCGCGGGACAGCCCGGCCCAGGACACGTCAGGACCGTAGATCGACGGCTCCTTGAACGTCAGCCGACCGATGGTCCCCGTGCGGATGTCCTCCCCCCGCACGGCGTGCAGCGCACCCTCGACCGGGATGGGGGCGGCGTCCGCCGCCGCGACGAGCTCGTCGTAGACGGCGGCCACGTCCTGGCCACGCAGGGCACAGGTGTCGGACGTGCCGCACCACTCGGCGAACCGGTTGAACGAGTCCTCGGCAGCGCGCATCTCGTCGGCCACCTGGACCACCTCGGGCAGGCTGTGCTCGAGCGCGGCGTCGAGCGCCAGCGCGCGGGTGCGGTCGGGGAAGAGCTGCGCGTAGTTCGCACCGACCTGGGTGCCGTAGGAGATGCCCAGCCAGCTGACCTCTTCGACGTCGAGGGCCCGGCGAAGGGCCTCGTGGTCCCGGGCGACGCTGACCGTGTCGAGGTGCCCGAGGAGGGCGCCGGTCTCCTCCAGGCAGCTCTCCCCGACGGCCCGGTTGTGGGCGACCAGAGCGTCGAACTGCTCTTCCGTGCGCGGCCACAGCGTCGTCTCCGGCGTCAGCACGGGCAGCCCGCACCGCACCGGCGTGCTGGCGCCGACGCCGCGCGGGTCCATGGCCACGATGTCGAACCTGGCCCGCAGGGCCGGGGAGAAGATCTCCTCGGCGGCTATCACGTAGCCGACGCCCCCGTCGCCCGGTCCACCCGGGTTGTAGAACAAGGTGCCCACCCGGTGGTCCGGGTCGTCGGCGGGACGGCGGGCGACCGCGAGGTCGATCTGCTCGCCGTGCCGGTCGTGCCAGTCCACCGGGACGTGCAAGGTGGCGCACTCGGCCACCGCGGCGTCGGGGCACGGCGCCCAGTCCAGGGCGCTCGGCGCGACGCCGCCGGCCGCGCTGGCCGCGCCGCCGAGGGGGAGGGCGACCAGGGCGACCGTGGCCGCCAGGAACGCTCCGCGTACGGGCCGTGAGAGCGGGCGCATGCGCATGGTCTTCCTCCTCGACGGAGTGAGACAGGCGCGGGGACGAGGCTCGGACCGAGCCGGAGAGGCGCATCGCGCCGTCGCATCGACTATCCGCGCCACCGGTGGCGCGGGTCAAGACGGCGCGCACCCCCGGGTGGCCGGCCGTCGTCCCCACCGAATCCCCCTGCGGGCACCCTCTTGCCCCCGGCCCGGGGGGTGATGTCCCCCTCGTGGAGTCGGTGTCTCGGAGCGTCAGTCCTCCGGCTCGGTCACGTCGGCGACCTGGGCACCCAGGGCGTCGATCAGCTGGTCGGCCCGCACGGTGGCCGCCACACCGTGCGCGCCGGCCCCGATGGAGACGGTGCCGGTCACCGTGGCGTCGGCGATCACGGGCCACTCCGTCGTCGCCCCGAAGGGGGTGATCGTGCCGCGCTCGTACCCGGTCACGTCCTTCGCGGTGGCCGCGTCCGGCATGGAGATCCGGTTGACGCCCAGCAGGGCACGGAGCTTCGGCCAGGAGATGGTGCGGCCGCCCGGTACCAGCACGAACAGATAGTCGTCCTCGCTGCGGCGCACCACGATCGACTTGACGATGGCCGACGGCGGCACCCCGCGGGCGGCGGCAGCCTCCTCCAACGACCCCACACGGCCATGGCGGGTCACGGTGAAGTCGATCCCCGAGTGCTCCAGCGCGTGGAGGGCGCTCTGCTCGCTCATGCGGCTCAGCCTAGAAGGCCGGTGCCGGCGCGGAGTCCACCGCCCTCCGCGCTGACCGTGTCAGTGGGCCGTGGCAGGGTTGTCCCCGTGACTCGGGTAGCTGCCATCGACTGTGGGACCAACTCCATCCGCCTGCTCATCGCCGACGTCGGCGCCGGCGCGGGCGGTGCCCCGCGGCTGACCGACGTCGTGCGCCGCATGGAGATCGTCCGGCTGGGCCAGGGCGTGGACCGGAGCGGCCGGCTGGACCCGGTGGCACTGGCCCGCACGCTCGACGCCGCGCGGGAGTACGCGCGGGTCTGCGAACAGCACGGCGTCGAGCGCATCCGCTTCGTCGCCACCTCCGCCACGCGGGACGCCGAGAACCGCCAGGACTTCGTCGACGGCGTCCGCGCCGCCCTCGGCGTCGAGCCCGAGGTGGTGTCCGGTGCGGAGGAGGCGGCCCTGAGCTTCGCCGGTGCGGCGAGCGTTCTCGACCCGAGTGCCCATCCGGGCCCGTACCTGGTGGTCGACATCGGAGGGGGCTCCACCGAGCTCGTGCTGGGCCAGCGCCAGCCGCACGCCGCGTGGTCGATGGACGTCGGGTGCGTGCGCCTGACCGAGCGGCACCTTCACGGCGACCCGCCCACCGCGGCCGAGGAGGAGGCCGCGCGCGCCGACGTGCGCACCATGCTCGACGCCGCCGGCGCGCAGGTCCCGCTCGGCGCCGCTCGCACCCTGATCGGGCTGGCCGGCTCGGTCACCACCGTCACCGCGCACGCGCTCGACCTGCCGGCCTACGACCCCGCTGCCATCGACGGCGCCACCCTCTCCGTGGCCGATGCGCTGGCCTCGTGCCGGGCGTTGCTGCACGCCACCCGCGCCGAGCGGGCCGCCATGGGGTTCATGCACCCCGGGCGGGTCGACGTCATCGGCGCGGGCGCGCTCGTGTGGTCCGAGGTGGTCACCCGGGTGCGTGAAGAGGTCGCCGCCCAGGGCGGTGCCCTGACCACCGTCGTGACCAGCGAGCACGACATCCTCGACGGCATCGCCCTGTCGATCGGCGCCGGGGCGCCCACAGGCGACTGACGCCACACGTTCCGCGGTCATATCGGGGCCCACGCCGGCTGGCTGTCTCTCCGGCGCACACGCCAGGTGCGCCGCCCCCATGCCGCCGTGCGGCAGGATGGCGACGTGCGGAGGGGCCGGGCCTCGTCGTCGTGCCCAGGTGCCGCCGCCCCCATAGCCCAACTGGCAGAGGCAGCCGGCTTAAACCCGGCCGAGTACGGGTTCGAATCCCGTTGGGGGCACCAGGAAATCGTGAGCACGCCGCCGATCTGACGGAACGTCATCACGTGGTGCTTATCACTGGGCATTTCGCCCCATCTCGCCTAGATCGGTCGGAGCTGCGTACCTACGATGGGCCGCATGGCTTCCATCCTCCGCTCCCTCGCCGTGACCACGACCGCGGCCGCCCTGGCCGGTGCCGGCGCCTACGCGGCGAAGACCCTCGCGGCCCGATCGGAGGAGAACCTGCGGCCGGTGCAGTCCACCCGCACCCCGCGCATCCTCGTCGCCGGTGGCGGGTACATCGGCCTCTACACCGCCACCACGCTGCGCAAGCAGCTGGGCCGGGCCGACGCGGAGATCGCCGTCGTGGACCCGCGGCCGTACATGACCTACCAGCCGTTCCTGCCCGAGGCCGCCGCCGGGTCCATCGAGCCGCGCCACGTGGTGACCTCGCTGCGCCGGGAGCTGCGCGGCGCCACCGTCATCACCGGCAACATCACCGAGATCCGGCACGCAGAGCGCAAGGCCGTCATCAAGCCCCTCACCGACGACCCGGCCTACGAGGTCACCTACGACCACCTCGTCGTCGGTCTGGGCTCCATCGCCCGCACCCTGCCGATCCCGGGTCTGAAAGAGAACGCCATCGGCTTCAAGCACATCGAGGAAGCCACGGTGCTGCGCAACCGGGTCCTCAACAAGCTGGCGACGGCGGCCTCCACCTGGGACGCCGACGAGCGCAAACGGATGCTCACCTTCGTCTTCGTGGGCGGGGGCTTCGCGGGCATCGAGGCGATCGGCGAGGTCGAGGACATGGCTCGCGCCGCCACCAAGGAGTACGACTCCATCGAGCCCGAGGACCTGCGCTTCGTCATCGTCGAGGGCGCCGGGCGTATCCTGCCCGAGCTCGGCGAGGAGCTGGGCGGGTATGCCATCGAGCAGCTGCGCGAGCGCGGCGTGGAGATCCACCTGAACACGTTCCTCAACTCGTGCGTGGACGGCAAGATCGAGCTCTCCGACGGCACGTCCTTCGACGCGGACACGATCGTGTGGACCGCCGGCGTCAAGCCCAACCCGGTCCTGGCCAACACGGACCTGCCGCTCGACGAGCGCGGGCGCGTACGCACGGACGCCACCCTGCGCGTGGTCAACGAGGACGGTTCCGTGGTCGACGGGGCCTGGGCCGCCGGGGACAACGCCGGAGTGCCCGACCTGACCAAGGGCCCAGGTGCCACCACCGCCCCCACCGCCCAGCACGCCGTCCGCCAGGGCAAGCACCTTGGCAAGAACCTCGCGCTCGTGCTGCGAGGCGAGGAGCCGGCGGAGTACCGGCACGAGGACATCGGCACGGTCGCCTCGCTCGGCCTGTACAAGGGCGTCGCGCAGATCAAGGGCATCAAGTTCCGCGGCCCGCTCGCATGGTTCATGCACCGCAGCTACCACGTGCTGGCCATGCCCTCGATGGAGCGCAAGGTCCGCATCCTCGTCGACTGGACAGAGGCGCTGTTCTTCCGCCGCGAGCTGGTCTCCCTCTCCGCGCTGCAGAACCCGCGCGCGGCCTGGGAGGCTGCCGCCGCGTCGGGCAAGAAGCCCGCGCCCGGCCCGGGGGACGCGGCCCCGGCCCTCGCCGGCGGCAAGCAGCCTTCCGGCAAGCAGTAACAGGCTCCTCTCACACGCGAACGGCGCCGGACCAGTGCGGTCCGGCGCCGTCCGCGTCACGGAGCGGCGGGCCCGGCGCCGTCAGTCTCCCGGCGGGGCGTTCAGCCCGGCCGAACCAACCCGGTCTCGTAGGCGAGCACGACGGCCTGGACCCGGTCGCGCAGGTCGAGCTTGCCGAGCACGTTGCCCACGTGCGTCTTGACGGTGGTCTCCGAGACGAACAGCCGGCCGGCGATCTCGGCGTTGGACAGTCCCTCGGCCACCAGCGTGAGGACCTCCAGCTCCCGGGCGGTCAGTCGCGCCAGCCTGGGGTCCGGTCCACCTGGTGCGCCCTCGCCGCCGGCTCCGGTGGGCAGGTGCGAGCCGAAGAGCTCGAGCATGCGGCGAGTGACGCGGGGAGAGACGACGGCGTCGCCGCTCGCCACGGTCCGGATCGCCTGCACCAGGTCGGCCGGCCGGGTGTCCTTGAGCAGGAACCCGCTCGCCCCGGCCCGCAGGCCGTCGAAGGCGTACTCGTCGACGTCGAACGTGGTGAGGATGAGGACGCGGCTGTCCGGGTGGGCCTTGACGATCTGCTCGGTGGCCTCGAGCCCGTTCATGCCGGGCATGCGCACGTCCATGAGCACCACGTCGGGGCGCAGCGCGCCCGCCATCTGGACCGCGCTCGCGCCGTCGGCCGCCTCGCCGACCACCTCGAGGCCGTCCTCGGCCTCGAGCACCATGCGGAAGCCCATGCGCAGCAGCGCCTGGTCGTCCGCGAGCAGCACCCGGATGGCGGTGGTCGCTCCACTACTGGTGCCGGCTCCCACCACGGTGCTCTCGGTCATCTCGTCTCCTCGTCCCATCGCAGCTGCGCGCGCACCCGCCAGCCGGTCTCCGTCGGCCCGGCCTCAACGGTGCCGCCGTACACGGCCGCGCGTTCACGCATCCCGATCAGCCCCTTCCCGCCGCCCTGGACGGCGGTGCCGGCGCTTCCGGCGTCATTGTCCACCACGATGCCCACGGATCGGGGCGTCCTGGCGATGGTGACGTCGATGCGCGGCGACAGCCGGGCGTAGCGCAGCACATTCGTCAGGCACTCCTGCACGATGCGGTACACCGCAAGCTGCAGCCCGGTGTCGCCGGGCAGCGGCGGGCCGGACTCGGCCAGCCGGACCGGCAGGCCCGTCACCCGGAACCGCTGCACCAGGTCGGCGACGTCGTGCGCGCCTGGCTGGGGTGCCAGGGGGTCGGCGGTCGCGGCGGTCGAGGGGACGGCGGGGGGGTGGTCCTCGCGGAGCACCCCGACCATGCGGCGGGTGTCGGCGAGGGCGCGGCGGCCGGTGTCGGCGAGCTCGTCCAGGGCCAGGCGGGCCTGCTCGGGTCGGCGTTCCATGGCCGCGGAGGCACCTTCGGCAAGGGTGATCATCACCGCGATGGAGTGCGCGACGACATCGTGCATCTCGCGGGCGATGCGGGTGCGCTCGGTGCTCACCGCGATCTGCTCACGCTGGTCGCGCTCCAGGGCGAGCTGGCGGGCGCGTTCTTCGAGCTCGAACAGCCGGGTGCGCCGTGAGCGGACCTGCAGCCCGATCAGGGTGGCGACCAGGAGCACACCGGTGCAGCCCAAGAGCTCACCCAGCCACGAGCGCTGGTCGGCGAACACGAAGATCGCCGCGGCCACCGCGGCGCCGACGCCGCTGAACGTGAGCCAGGTGACGGTCCGGTTCCGGTAGGCGGCGACGGCGTAGAGCAGCAGCGCCAGGGTCAGCAGGTCGTAACCGGCGACCGAGGTCGTGCCGACCTCGAGCTGGACGTTGCCGGAGAAGATGTCCCCCGGTGCCGGGTCGCGCGCGGTGCCCAGGACGAGGAGCCGGTGCAGCGGCACGGCGAGGCCCACCACCGTGATCCCGATGACCGGGATGTGCCGACGCAGCAGCACGAGGACGGTGAACGCGGCGGTGAGGATCAGGCCGCTCGGCGGCCGGACCATCCCCAGGTGCCGCTCGACGAGGAAGTCCCCGACGGACAACAGGACGTAGACGGCGGCGATCAGGCCGTCCAGCCACCACGGGTGGCGGCGCAGCAGCCGGGTGATCGGCCCGGTGCGCAGGACGACCGGGTCGGGGACGACCGCGCCGTCGGGCACGACGACGCCGCCAGGGATGAGCGGACCGTCGGGCACGACGACGCCGTCGTGCGCCGCAGGGAGAACCTGGGACGCACGACGGCGGGACCGGCCGGTGAGCATTCGGGTGATCCTTCGGGGCTCAGGCGTCCCGACGGCGCAGCGTCACCGCGGCGGCGATCATCGGCACGACGGCCCAGGCGGTCACCACGGCGAAGCCGGTCCAGGGGGAGAGGCCGCCCTCGCCGCTGAACGCCTCGCTCACGGTGGTGAACGCCATGGCTGCGGGCAGGGGGAGGTAGGTGACGATGTCCTGGACCCAGTCCAGGGTGATGAACTGCAGGATGCCGGGCAGCAGGAGCAGGACGGTCAGGGAGACGGTCACCGCCCCGGCGGTCGAGCGCAGCAGGGTGCCCATGGCGAGCGCGAAGAGACCGGCCGCGATGAGGAAGTAGGCGATGCCGCCGACGACCTGCCAGGTCTGGGTGTCGTCCAGGGCAGGGACGAGGTCGAAGTCGCTCAGGAACGGCATGGTGACCAGGTAGGACAGCGCCAGGCCGACCGCGGTGACGACGAGAGTGAGCACGACCAGGGCGATGGCCTTCGCGGCCAGCACCGGCAGGCGGGTGGGCACGGCGGCCAAGGTCGAGCGGATCATGCCGGTGGAGTACTCCCCGGTGATCAGCAGGGCCCCAAGGACGGCGATGGTGACCATGCCGAACTGGTACCCGGCGGTGGCGACCTCGGCGCCATGCATGCCGCCGACGAAGGCCGCGCCCTCCGGCTCCTCCATCATGAACTGGATGGAGGCGGCCTGGCCCAGCGAGACGAGCGTCATGAGGACGACCGTGATGCCCAGGGTCCACCAGGTGGAGCGCAGGGAGAGCAGCTTGATCCACTCCCCGCGCATGACGCCGGGGAAGGACAGACGGGCGCGCACCGGGCTGTGCGCGGGCCGCTCGCGGGTGACGGACGGGGTGGCGGTGACGGTACTCATCGGGTCTCGGCCTCCAGGGCGACGGAGTTCTCGGACCGGTACTCGACCGCGTCCTGGGTCAGGGTCATGTAGGCCTCTTCGAGGCTGGCGCGCTGGGGGCTGAGCTCGTGCAGGACGATGCCGTTCGCGGCGGCCGTCTCGCCGACCTGCTCGGCGGTGACGCCGCGCAGATCGAGGACGCCGGCCTCGGCGGAGCTCACCGAGGCGCCGGCACGCTGGAGCATGTCGGCCAGGTCGGCCGCCCGCGGGGAGCGCACCCGCACCGTGGTGCCGGCGACGCCGTCGATCACGTCCTGGACGGGGCCGGAGGTGATGATCCGGCCCTTGCCGATCACCAGGAGCAGGTCGGCGGTCTGGGCCATCTCGCTCATGAGGTGGGAGGAGAGGAAGACGGTGCGGCCCTCGCTCGCCAGGTAGCGGACGAGGTTGCGGACCCACTTCACGCCCTCGGGGTCTAGGCCGTTGACCGGCTCGTCGAGGATGAGTGTGCGGGGGTCGCCCAGCATGGCCGAGGCGATGCCGAGGCGCTGGCCCATGCCGAGGGAGAAGCCGCCCACCCGCTTGCTCGCGACGCCGGCCAGGCCGGTCATCTCGATGACCTCGTCGACTCGCTTGGGGGAGATGCCGTGGGTGGCTGCCATGGTGCGCAGGTGCGAGCGGGCGGAGCGGCCCGGGTGCGCGGCCTTGGCGTCGAGGAGGGCGCCGACCTCGCTGAGCGGGGAGCGGTGCTGGGCGTAGGGCTTGCCGTTGACGGTCACCCGGCCCGCCGTCGGGCGGTCCAGCCCCATGATCATGCGCATGGTGGTGGATTTTCCGGCGCCGTTCGGGCCGAGGAAGCCGGTGACGGTGCCGGGCTCGATGGTGAAGCTGATGCCGGCGACGGCGGTCTTGTCGCCGTACCGCTTGGTGAGGTTGTGGGCCTCGATCATGGGGGAGCCTTTCTCTGTGCCGGGGCCGGCTGGTCAGCGGGCCGGGCGGCGGGCCGTGCCGGCC
Source organism: Georgenia yuyongxinii (assembly GCF_006352065.1). Classification (NCBI taxonomy): domain Bacteria; kingdom Bacillati; phylum Actinomycetota; class Actinomycetes; order Allobogoriellales; family Allobogoriellaceae; genus Georgenia; species Georgenia yuyongxinii. The sequence continues at coordinate 944,119 of NZ_CP040915.1, forward strand.
GCTGCTGGAGGCAACGCTACGGAGCAGGGGCGGTGGACCGGATCGGCGGCTGGGCTGATTGTGGGCGGTCGCCCGCCTCCGCCGTCCAGGTGAGCCTCTCATCCTCAGGGAGGAGGTCTCCGCACCGACCCGACGGGCCCGGGCGAGGCAGGGCACGGCTTTCCGTGGCGTCTCGGAGGTGTGACGGCGCGAGGCGACCGTGCCGTCCGGAACACCGACCGATAGTGTCCCGTTAGTACCAATGAGGAAGTCTTCCTTGCCGGGACGCATGCGCCCGTACGATGAGAATCGGCCAGCGACTTCGGCCTGGACCCGCTGCACGGGACCAGGAGCCGCGACCAGGAGGCACGTGAAGTGAGCAATCCCGTCTTCGAGAACAGCCCGGTCTTCGGCGAGCGCGCCAAGCGCACGCCGAAGGGCTACCCGACCTACCCGGGGTACACCCCCGGTCCGTCCGGCCCGACCGGGACCACCTACGCCCAGCCCGGGACCACCCCGCCCATGCAGCCCGGCCTCGGGCAGCAGGGCTACGCGCAGCCTGGCTATGGGCAGCAGGGTTACGGCCAGCCTGGCCGCATCGACGACCTCGAGCAGGCCTACCGCGGCCCGGCCGCCGCCCCGGCCGACACCGGCCGCATGACGTACGACGACGTCATCATCAAGACCGGCCTCGTCATCGGGGTGATCGTCGCCGCGGCCTTCCTCAACGGCTTGGTGCTCGGCGCGAACACGCTGCTGACGTTCGGCGGCGCGATCGTCGGGCTCGTGCTCGGCCTGGTCAACGCGTTCAAGCGGGAGCCCAGCCCGGCGCTGATCATGGCCTACGCCGTCGCCGAGGGGTTCTTCCTCGGTGGCATCTCCGCGGTCTTCGAGGCCACCTGGGAGGGCATCATCCTCCAGGCGGTGCTCGGCACCATGGCCACGTTCATCGCCGCGCTCCTCCTCTTCAAGTCCGGCACCGTCCGCGTGACGCCCAAGCTGACCCGGTTCGTGCTGATCGCCCTCGTCGGCTACGCGCTGTTCTCGGTGATCAACGTGGTGCTCATGATCACCGGCGTCTCGGACGACCCCTGGGGCCTGCGCACCGGCGTGACCATCATGGGGATCCCGCTGGGCGTGCTGCTCGGCCTCTTCGCCGTCGGGCTCGCCGCGATCTGCCTGATCATGGACTTCGACGCCATCAAGCGCGGCGTGGAGCAGGGCGTGCCCGGCCGCTTCGCCTGGACGGCCGCCTTCGGCATCGCGGTCACGCTCGTCTGGCTCTATATCGAGTTCCTGCGCCTGCTCGCGATCCTGCGCGGCAGCGACTGACCCGCTTCATCGCACGACGACGGCGGCCGTCCCTTGGCGGGGCGGCCGCCGTCTTCTGTCCTGGCCGGGGCCGGCGTCCTTCCGCGTGGAGCGTGCGGCTCGTATCGTCGCCCCTGACCGATCGTGGGGGTTGACCATGTCGACGACGACTCCAGGACCTGCCGGCCGCGACCCGGCAACCGGGCTCCGCGCCGGGCCGTTATCCCGGCGCCGCGCCGCCACCTGCGCGGACGCGGCGGCCGGCGTCGGCACGACGTCCGGTCTTGCGCTCGGGCTGATGTTCGCGATCGAGGTGCCCACCGACGGCCCGTTCGTCTTCGGCGCCACGAACGACGTGCTCGGTGCCGCCTTCAACCTGCTCGTGATCCCCGTCTACGCCGAGCTCGGGTCCGAGCTGCCTCCCGGACGCACCCGGGACGTCCTGCTCCCCGCGGCGATCGGCGCAGGCGCTGTCGGCGCCGCCTCCGGGACCCTGCTCGTGGCCCGCGTGCTGCCCTTCGCCCCGTCGACGGCGCTGTCCACCGCGGCCATCGCCGTGCAGGCGGTGTGGATGCTCGTGAGCAACGACCGGCTGCTGCGCCGGCCGGACTTCCCGCGCCGGCTCGGGCGGCTGGGCCGGGTGATCGGCGCCGCGCAGCTGCTGGGCGGCGCCGTCGTCGGGGCGGGCCTGGCGCTGCCGCGGGGCAGCCTGGGCCGGCGGGCCGCGTTCGTCGTCGGCGGGCTGCCCGGCGTGGCCGCGTGGGCGCTGTGGCCGGCGTGGTTCTATCTCGCGGCCCGCTACCTCGACCAGCCCGCCCCCGCCGAGGTGCCGGCCGGCGGGGACCGCCCGGGCTCAGCGGGGGAGCGGTGAGCCGACCCGCATGAGGTTGCCGCTGGGATCGACGATGGCGAACTCCCGCATCCCGTAGTCGGTGTCCACCGGCGCCACGAGCCGGCTGCCGGTCGCGGGGTCCGTGGGGACACCGACTGCCGCCCACTCGGCGTGCAGCCGGTCGGCGTCGTCGACGTAGGTACCAGCTGGACGCCGTCGTCAGCGGGTCGACGTCCGGGCTGGCGTAGAGGTGGATCGTCGCGCTGCCCCGCCCGAGGACGAGATAGTCCCACTCCTCGGGCGGGGCACCACGGTTGACGAACCCGAGCCGCTCGTAGAACGCCAGCGACTCGCTCAGGTCCCTGCTCGGCAGGATCGGGACGGCGAGCTCGCCCACGTCACTCCACGCCGACGACGTCCACCACGAAGACGAGGGTGTCGGAACCCTTGATGCCCGCCTGGGGCACGCCGCGGGGGCCGTAGCCGTGCTCGGGCGGGATGGAGAGCAGCACCCGCGAGCCGATCTGCTGGCCGACCAGGCCGTCGTCCCAGCCTCCGATGACCACGCCCATCCCGATCGGGAAGGAGATCGTGGTGCCGCGATCGTAGGAGTTGTCGAAGACGTGCCCACCCCAGGCCTGGCCCAGATAGTTGACGACGATCGTGTCGCCCGCCTCGATGGTGTCGCCGCTGCCCTGCTCGAGCACCTGCACCTGCAGGCCCTCGGGGGCGTCGGACGCGGGAAAGCTCAGCTCCGGCTTGTCGCCGAAGCCGCCGCTGGCGGTGGGGAGCTCAGTCACGGACGGTCCTCTCGGTCGGTGCCCGACGGCGCCGGGGCTGCGGACACCCTATGTTGCGGCTCGCCGGTGGTGCGATGCCGGCGACTACGGCCCGAGATGCGGGTGCTGCGCTTGGTCGCGAGCGGACATCACCGCCTCGGTCCGCCGGCGCTGGCCGACGAGATGGTCGAGATGGTTGCCGTGCCAGCCATTTTCGCCATTTCGTTTCAGTCGCTATCCGCGCGCACGCGCAAGGTGCGCCGACGACCCGGCGCGCGGTCGGTCTACCTCGGACTGCGGAACAACCCCGTCGTGGCAAGCATGAACATCAAGAATTCCGAGGGAAGCAGGTTCGGCGGAACTGGGCTCGACCTGGCTGCCGTCAGACCTGCGGCGGCAGCACGTCCTGCTGGGCCGGGGCCTGATCCTGGGCCGGGACCAGCCCCACCGGGCAGGTCATGCCGTTGGGGCCGTGGTTGCAGTACCCGTTGGGGTTCTTGTGGAGGTACTGCTGGTGGTAGTCCTCTGCGTAGTAGAACGGGCCGGCACCCGGGCTGTCGGCGGTTCCGGCGAACGGCCGTATCTCCGTGGAGATCGTGCCGTGCCCGTGCGCGGTGAGGACCTGCTGGAACGCGGCCTTCGTCGTCTGCGCCGCCTGCTCCTGTTCCGCGGTGGTGACGTAGATGCCCGAGCGGTACTGGGTGCCGATGTCGTTGCCCTGCCGGTTGGCGGTGGTGGAGTCGTGGTTCTCCCAGAACGCCTTGAGCAGCAGCTCGGTAGAGGTCTTGGTGGGGTCGTAGGCCACCTGGACACCCTCGGTGTGGCCCGTGCGTCCGGTGCACACCTCCTCATACGTCGGGTACGAGGTGTACCCGCCGAGGTAGCCGGCCGCGGTGGAGACCACCCCGGGCAGACGCCAGAAGATGCGTTCGGTGCCCCAGAAGCACCCCATCGCCACGTACAACACCTGCGTGCCGGCCGGCCAGGGGCCGGCCAGGGGAGTGCCGAGCACCTCGTGCGTCGCGGGCACCGCGAACGCCGGGGCCGGTCGTCCGGGCAGCGCCGCCTCGGGGCTCACCATCTGGGTGGTCCGGCCAAGTCCGAACATGTGGTCCTCCTGTATCCGTGAATGCACGCGGCGCCGTGGTGGGGGCACGCGTGCTGCGCGCACGCGGCGCCGTGGTGGGTGCTCGCGTGCCGCGCGCACGCGCCGTCGGGGCGACCGATCGTCGGGCATGCTGTACGGCACGCTGCGCGCACCTGGCTCAACGCCGGGTACCACGGCGATCTTCCCACCGGCTCGGCGCGACGTGTACGGGACGCCGCCCCCTAGGCTGAGGGCGCCACCGTCTCACGCACCGAACGAGGGGCCATGCCCGACACCTCCAAATGGTTGTCCCGTCTCACCAGCGCGCGCGAGAACGCGACCGTACCCGCGGCCGCCGCCCCGCGCCCGCGACCTGCTCCCGAGACCCGCACCGACCCGGCGGGAGCCGTGCCGTGGGCGGTGCGCGCCACCGCCGCGTGGTCGTGGCGGCTGCTGGTCATCGCGGCCGGCGGGATCGTGATCGGGTACGCCGTCATCACCTTCCAGACCATCTTCGTCGCCGTGCTGGCCGCGATCCTGGTGGCGGTGCTCCTCGAACCGGTCGCGACGTGGCTGCGCCGAGTGCTGCACTTTCCCCGCGCGCTCGCGTCCCTGGCGGCGATCCTGGGGACGCTGGCGGTCATCGGAGGCCTGCTGGTGCTCGCCGGCCGGTCGATCGTGGACGGTTTCGGTGCGCTCGCGGACAGCGCGCAGGCCGGGTTCCAGGAGCTGCAGGTCTGGCTCACCGAGGGGCCGCTCGGCATCGACGACACCCAGATCGAGGGGTGGATCGCCCAAGCGACGGACCAGATCGAGGCGAACTCCGACGTGCTGGTCTCCGGCGTCGCGAACGTGACGGGCTCGGTCACCTCGGTGGTCACCGGTGCGGTCATCACGGTCTTCGTGCTGTTCTTCTTCCTCAAAGAGGGCCGGAGCATCTGGCAGTGGTTCGTCCGCCTCGCGCCGCGGGGCGCCCGGGTGCGGATCAACGAGGCCGGCATCCGGGGGTGGGTCACCCTCGGTGGGTACACGCGCACGCAGATCCTGGTCGCGTTCGTCGACGCGGTCGGCATCGCGCTCGGGGCGCTGATCCTGGGCATCCCGCTCGCCCTGCCCATCGGCGTGCTGGTGTTCCTCTTCTCCTTCATCCCGATCGTCGGTGCATTCATCTCGGGCGCGGTCGCCGTGCTGGTGGCGCTGGTCGACCAGGGGCCGGGCACCGCGCTGATCATGCTCGGCATCGTGCTGTTGGTGCAGCAGATCGAGGGCAACGTGCTCCAGCCGTGGCTGCAGGGCAACGCGCTGTCGCTGCACCCCATCGCGATCCTGCTCGCCGTCACGGCCGGCACGGGCCTCGCCGGCATCCTGGGTGCCCTGTTCGCCGTCCCGATCGTGGCGGTGATCAACACGGTGATGCTCTACTTCACCGGCCACGACAAGTACCCCCACCTCGCCACCGACATCAACCGGCCCGGCGGTCCACCCGGTGCCCTCGAGGCGGCCATCTCCGCCTCGTGGAACAAGGAGACCGAGAACGACGGCGCCGTGGTCGACGACGACTCGCCCACGTCCGCGCCGGACGACGAGGACGACGACCCCGCCGCGACTCGGCCGGACGCCACGGCCCGGCCCACCGCGTCTGCCCGCGCCGTCGGTGCCGCGGGCCCGGAGGACGGCGAGGGACGGTGAGCACCACCGCCTTCGACCTGACCGAGTTTCGGCGGGCGGCGGCCGTGGTGGCCGCCGTCGCGCACCGCACGCCCGTGGAGGCCTCCACCACCCTCGGGCGGCTCGTCGGTGCGCCGGTGTGGCTCAAGGCCGAGAACCTCCAGCGCACCGGCTCGTTCAAGATCCGCGGCGCCTACCTGCGCATGTCCCGGCTCAGCGAGGCGGAGAAGGCCCGTGGCGTCGTCGCCGCCTCGGCCGGGAACCACGCGCAGGGGGTGGCGCTGGCCGCCCGCGAGCTGGGCATCGCCGCGACGATCTTCATGCCCGCCGACGCCGCCCTGCCGAAGGTGGCCGCCACCCGCCAGTACGGCGCCGAGGTGGTGCTGGTCGGGGAGAACCTCACCCACTGCCTCGACGCCGCGACCGAGGAGGTAGCGCGCTCCGGTCGGGTGCTCATCCACCCCTATGACCACCCGGACATCGTCGCCGGGCAGGGCACGATCGGCCTGGAGATCCTCGAGCAGGTGCCCGGCGTGCGCACCATCGTGGTCCCCACCGGCGGCGGCGGGCTGCTCGCGGGCGTCGCCGCGGCGGTGCACGCCGTGGACCCGGGCGTCGCCGTCGTCGGTGTCCAGGCCGCCGGGGCCGCGGCGTACCCGGAGTCCCTCGCGCAAGGGCATCCGGTACTGCGCGCGGACGTGCACACGATGGCCGACGGGATCGCCGTCCCGATGCCCGGCGAGGTGCCGTTCCGGCTCATCGCCGAGCACGTGAAAGAGATGCACACAGTCAGCGAGGAGCTGCTGTCCCGGGCGGTGCTGCACATGGTGGAGCGGGCCAAGATGGTCGTCGAGCCGTCGGGGGCGGCGGGGGTCGCCGCACTGATCCAGGACCCGGGGGCCTTCGAGGGGCCGGTGGTGGTGGTGCTCTCCGGCGGCAACGTGGACCCGCTGGTGCTGCTGCGCATCATCCGGCACGGCCTGGCCGCCGCCGGGCGCTATCTCCAGATGCGGGTGATCGTGCAGGACGCCCCGGGCAGCCTCGCCGCGCTGCTGCGCCGGCTGGCGGCCAGCGGTGGGAACGTGGTGAGCGTGGAGCACTCCCGCACGGCGACCGGCCTCGCCGTGGACGAGGTGGAGATCTCCGTCGAGCTCGAGACCAAGGGACCGGAGCACTGCGAGAGCGTGCTCGACACGCTGCGCCAGCACGGGTACACAGTCCGCCACCCCTGACCGGGCGACGGCGACGGCGGGTGCCCGGGCCGACGACGACGCGGCGGGCCACCCGCGTGGGGGTGACCCGCCGTCGTGGTCGGCTTGGAGCTGCGCGGGAGGAGAAGCCAGCCGAGCGGCTCAGCCCTTGAAGGGCTTGACCTCGCTGATCTCCACGCTGATCTGCGCGCCGTTGGGTGCCTGGTAGGACACCGTCTCGCCGGACTTGCGGCCGATGAGCGCCGCGCCGAGCGGCGAGCTCTCGGAGTACACCTCGACACCCAGGCCCGGGGCGGCCTCGCGGGAGCCGAGCAGGAACGTGCGCTGCTTGTCGGCGATCTTCGCGGTCACAACCATGCCGGACTCGATGATGCCGTCGTCCGCCGGGGCCTCGCCGACGCTGGCGTGCCGCAGCAGCTCGGTGAGCTGGACGATCCGCGCCTCCTGCTTGGCCTGCTCCTCACGGGCGGCGTGATACCCACCGTTCTCCTTGAGGTCCCCCTCCTGCCGGGCGGCGTCGATCTTCTCGACGATCTCGGCCCGGCCCTTGGTGGTCAGGTGATCGAGCTCGGCCTTCAGGCGGTTGTACGCGTCCTGGGTGAGCCAGGTGGTGCTCGTCTGTGTCACGGCTCCTCCTCCACATACGGTCATGCCCCGGACGCAAGCACGTGCGGCCGAGGCAAGGGGGGACTTGTCTCCCGCCCGGGCGCTCGCACCACGTGCGCCGCTCCGGGGCGGCGTGTAAAGGACCAAGTGTACCAGCGGCCCTTGTACGGAAACCGGAAGACGGCGTTTCCGTGTGATATCGCTCTCGGAGAGTCCCGTGCTCGCACGCACCGGACGGCGCCCGGGACCTGATGCGCTGGGGGTCAGTCGCCGTCGACGACCGCGCAGGTGTCCACGCTGCCCGTGGTGGCCAGCTCCGTGGTGGTCACGTCCACCTGGTGCGAGGTGGTCCGGGCGCTCACCGGCCCGATGACCACCTCGCGGAAGCCGACCTCGGTGAAGGACGTGTTGAGCGCGCCGACCGTGCAGCGCACGGTGGTCCCGGGGTTGGTGATGACGTTGAACCGCACGCTGGTGCGCGTGGCGTCGTGCACGGTGAACCCCAGGTCCTCGGTCCGCACGCTCGGCCGCGTCAGCGTCGTGGCCTGAAGCACCACCGCGCCGATGAGGAGCAGCACCGCCACGACCCCGGCGACGACCAGACCGCGGCGCGGGGCCCCGGCTCCGTGGCGGTACCGGGCCGCCATGATCGCGGGGTCGACCGGTCCGGCGGGATGCGCGGGGCCGGGTGTGGTCGGGTTGGTGGGCACGTCAGTCCTTCCGTCGCGGCGCGCACGGGGATAACGGATCGCAATCGCCGCGCCGATGCGAGACCATTGTCCCTGCATTTTCGACCACCCATTCCACACTCCCGCCGGGCCGACACGGCCGAGGGGAGGCCCGGAAGGAGCACCGTGACCGAAGACGCGCGCCGCCTCATGGCTGTGCACGCCCACCCCGACGACGAGTCCAGCAAGGGCGCGGCGACGATGGCCCGCTACGCCGGCGACGGCGCCCGCGTGCAGGTGGTGACGTGCACCGGGGGTGAGCGCGGGGACATCCTCAACCCCCGGCTCGCCGGCGACGCGGAGATCTTGCGCGACCTGCCTGGCCACCGGCGGCGGGAGATGGCCGCGGCCGCCGCGGCGCTGGGCGTGGACCAGGTGTGGCTGGGCTTCGTGGACTCCGGGCTGCCCGAGGGGGACCCGCTGCCCCCGTTACCCGAGGGCTGCTTCGCGCTCACGCCGCTCGAGGAGGCGGTCGAGGCCCTGGTGCGGCGCGTGCGCGAGTTCCGCCCGCATGTCATGACCTGCTACGACGAGAACGGTGGCTACCCCCACCCGGACCACATCATGAGCCACAAGGTCGCGGTGGCGGCCTTCGAGGCCGCCGCAGACCCGGCCGCCTACCCCGACGCGGGTGAGCCGTGGGCGGTGCAGAAGCTCTACTACGACGTCTCCTTCTCCATCGCGCGCATCGAGGCGGTCGACACGGCGATGCGCACCCGTGGGTTCGTCTCGCCGTTTGAGGGCTGGCTCACGTCCCGGTCGGACCGGCCGCGGCGGCGCGCTACCGCGCGGATCGAGTGCGCCGCGTACTTCCCTCAGCGCGACGCCGCGCTGCGCGCCCACGCCACCCAGATCGACCCCGACGGCTTCTTCTTCGCCGTCCCGCGCGACATCGAGGCAGAGGTGTGGCCGGTCGAGGAGTTCGAGCTCGCCCGTACCCGGGTGCCGGTCGGCGCGGATGTCGAGGACGACCTGTTCGCCGGCGTGCAACCGGAGGGGCTGGCCGTCGTCGGGGGGCCGCCCTCCGAGCTCCCGGTGCCCGCCGCCGGCGATGCCCGGCAGGCCGGCGCCCCGGGCCACGACCGTGCCGCCGTCGAGCAGGCTGCGCGTGCGGACGAGGCGGCGGAAGGTGGCAGGGTAGAGGCATGACCCCGCTGCTGGTCCTGATGGCCGAGACACCCAGCCCGACGCCGGCTCCCACCGAGCTCGAGCTCTGGGAAGTCTCGCCGGGCATCGAGGGCTTCGTCTGGGGATTCCTGCTGCTCGCCGTGCTCGTGATCCCGTTGTTCTTGTCGATGACCAAGCACATGCGGCGGGTGGACCACAACGAACGGCTGCGTGTGCAGGCCGAGGAGGCGGCCGCGCAGGCGGCGGCGTCCGACGGTGCGGGCCACCCCGGCGGCGTGACCCTGGAGCACGGTGCCCCACCGGCCGGGGACCCGGTGAGGGGGATCGCGTCCACGCCCGACGCCGTGGGTGGCGTGGACGACGGCGGCCGGGTGCGGTCCTGAGATAGCAGACGGAACTCAGGTTCTGGGCTCGCAGGTCTCCCGGGCTCTGCGCCCGCACATCTCGGGGTCCGGTGACGGCCCGGAGCGCGGTTACTTCTTCTTCGGCGTCTTCTTCTGGCCCTTCGGCGGGGCGGCGTTCTTGCCCTTCGGCGCGGCGGCGTTCTTGCCCTTCGGCGGGGCGGCGCCGGCCTGGGCGGGCTTCTTGTCCTTGTCCTTCTTGTCCTTGTGCTTCTTGTTCTTGTCGTCCTTCTTCTTGCCGTCCTTCTTCCGCCGCTTCGGGGGCGCGCCGGAGGCGCCGACCTCGTCGGTCGCCGCGCCGCCGTCGGTCCCGCTGCCCGCCTGAGCCGTCTTGTCGAGACCCACCACGAACGGCACCTCCGCGGGGACCGCGGCCACGCCGTCGCGCGAGCTCCGCACGGCCTCGTCGATCGCCTCGAACGCGTCCGCGCCCACGCCGAGCGCATCTGCCCGGGCGACGGCGTCGGCGAAGTCCTTCTCGGCCTCGGCCGCCTTCGCCACGTTCTCCTCGGAACTCTCGGTCGCGGCGGCGAGGGCCTCCTCGCTCATCGTCTCGGCGAGCCGGCGCCTCTGGGTGTCCACGCGCCAACGCGGCTTCGGCCAGTCCAGGTCGAGGTCCACGAGGGTCTGGGTCAGCAGCTCGGTCACCGCCAGGCGTGCGTACCACTTCTTGTCCGCTGGGACCACGTACCAGGGCGCGGCGTCGGTGGAGGTCCGGGCGAAGACGTCGGTGTAGGCCTCCTGGAAGGCGTCCCACTGGCGGCGGGTGTCGACGTCACCGGGGTTCCACTTCCAGCGCTTGTCCGGCCGGTCGAGACGTTCCATCAGCCGCACACCCTGCTCGTCATGACCGACCATGAGCGCGACCTTGACCACGGTGGTGCCCGAGGCAACGATCTGCCGCTCGAAACGGTTGATCTCGGCGAACCGCTTGGACCACACCGACTCCTCCACGAGCTCGTCGACCCGGACCACCAGCACGTCCTCGTAGTGCGAGCGGTCGAAGACGCCGATCAGCCCGGGGCTCGGGAGGGCCTTGCGCACCCGCCACAGGTAGTGGTGACGGTGCTCCTCGTTCGTCGGAACGCCGAACGCGCGCAGCGCGACGCCCTGCGGGTCCACCATGCCGAGGACGTGGCGGACCACGCCGCCCTTGCCGGCGGTGTCCAGGCCCTGGACGATGAGCAGCACGGCGTGGTCCCCGCCCGTGCGGCCGTGGGCGAACAGACGTTCCTGCAGCTCGGAGAGCAGCTCACCGCGTTCGGCCTGGAACGCCTCGGCGGCGCGTTTGCCATGCGCCCAGCCGGGCGTCGCCGCCCGGTCGAGGGCGGCGAGGTCAAAGTCCGCTCCCGCCCGCAGCAGCTCTCTCGGATCCGTGTCCCAGCCGTCGGTCGCCATCGGCCTGCCTTCCGTCCGTGTCCGGAAAGCGTAGCCAGGCGGCGGGCATCACGCCTGGTGGGCCGCCAGGAGCACCGCGACGTAGTGGCAGGCGAAGCCGACGACCGTGCCGACGTGGAAGATCTCGTGGAAGCCGAACCACCGCGGGCTCGGGTTGGGCCGCTTCAGCGCGTAGACCAGCGCGCCGAGGGTGTAGGCCAGCCCGCCACCGGCCACGAGCCACACCACGGCGGGCCCGCCCGTGGTCCAGAACTGGGGGAGGAAGGCCAGCGCCACCCAGCCGAGCGCCACGTAGATCGGCACGTAGACCCACCTCGGCGCGTTCAGCCACACGAGCCGGGCGGCGATCCCGAGCGCGGCGCCCGTCCACACGACCACGAGCAGCACCGTCGCCGTCGACCTGTCCAGCAGGAGCACGGCGAGCGGAGTGTAGGTGCCCGCGATCAGCAGGAAGATGTTCGAGTGGTCCAGGCGCCGCAGCACGGCCGCGGCGCGCGGGGACCAGGTGCCCCGGTGGTAGACCGCGGAGCAGCCGAAGAGCACCACCGCGCTCAGCGCGAACACCGCCGTGGAGACCTTGCCCGCCGTCGTCGGCGCCAGGACCACGAGCACGACCCCCGCGACCAGGGCGAGCGGGGCGGTGCCCGTGTGCAGCCAGCCGCGCAGGCGGGGCTTGACCGCGTCGGCGACCCGGCGCACGCCGTCGGCGGGCTCGGGCGGTGTGCCCACGTCCGTTGCCGCGTCGTGGTGGTGCCGGGCTGCCATGGGACCTCCAAGGTCCTCGGGGAAGGTGACGTCGCCGCGACGGCGGCGGTCGCACGCCCAGCGTAACTTACGCGACCGTAGGTTCGGGTCGGCGGACCTCCTGGACCTCCTGGACCTCCTGGACCTCCTGGACCTCCTGGACGCACCGGGCCCCGGCCCGGCGGTAATCTCACCGAGGGTCCGCGCGGACGCGTCGCAGGCCCGGCGAGGCGCGGCGGCGCGCCAGGGCGAGGGGAGAGTCGAGCGGATCGTGGCTTCTGCGGGACTGCTGTATCAGCTCTACGAGCGTCGCCTCGTCCGGAGCCTGGACCGGGACGGCGTCCCGCGTCACGTGGGCGTCATCCTCGACGGCAACCGTCGCTGGGCCAAGGGCCTGGGGGCACCGGTCGCCCACGGACACCGCCGGGGCGCGGACAAGATCAGCGAGCTGCTGCACTGGTCCGAGGAGGCGGGGGTCGAGGTCGTCACGCTGTGGATGCTCTCCACCGACAACCTCCAGCGGGACCCGGCGGAGGTCGCCGAGCTGCTCGGGATCATCGCCGCGGCGGTGGACAAGATCGCCGACACCGGCCGGCACGGGCTGCGCGTGGTCGGGTCGCTCGACCTGCTGCCCGACGACGTCGCCGCCCGCCTGCGCGACGCCGAGGCCCGCACCGCCGGCCGGCGCGGGCTGCAGGTCAATGTCGCCATCGGCTACGGCGGCCGGCACGAGATCACCGACGCCGTGCGCGCCCTGCTGCGCGAGCGTGCGGCGGCGGGTCAGAGCATCGAAGACGTGGCCGCCGAGATCGGCGTCGACGACATCACCGCCCACCTGTACACGAAGGGCCAGCCGGACCCCGACCTGGTCATCCGCACCTCCGGCGAGCAGCGACTGGGTGGGTTCCTGCTGTGGCAGTCCGTGCACAGCGAGTACTACTTCTGCGAGGTCTACTGGCCCGACTTCCGCCGGGTGGACTTCTTGCGTGCGCTGCGCGACTACGCCCAGCGCGAGCGGCGCCACGGGCGCTGAGGCGCCGGCGCGCACCTGACGGCGTCGCCGACGCACCTGACGGCGTCGCCTTCGCACGTGGCCGCGTGGTGACCTCACGTGACGGGGCGGTGAACAATGGCGCACGAGTCGGTGTCCCGGTGTGTCCTCGCGGTGCGGAGTGTTCGACGGACGTAGCGTGCGTTGTGACGGACGGCACACCAGCCGCCCTCCGGGAGGTCGCCCATGCAGCACCGCGCTGCGTACGGGAGGGGCCGCCGGCCCTTCCTGGGTCGGCCTGCCGCCCCCCACACCGCACGGTCGATCGCGACGCACGCGAGCGACCAGCGCAGCTGATCACGGCGCCCCGGCGCCGGAGGGAGCCCGACGTGAGCCCTGACCCCACCACCCGCGTCCAGCACCACACCCCCGCAGCGCCCGGCGTCCCCGCCGGGCCCGGCGCCGCCGTTGCGGCGCAGCTCGGCGTCGCCGAACCCACCGGCACCGCGCTGCGCACCTACGTCGTGGACACGTCCGTCCTCCTGTCGGACCCGCGAGCCTTCACCCGCTTCGTCGAGCACGACGTCGTCCTCCCGGTCGTCGTGATCACCGAGCTCGAGGCCAAGCGCCACCACCCCGAGCTCGGCTATTTCGCGCGCTCGGCCCTGCGGCTGCTCGACGACCTGCGCGTCAAGCACGGCCGCCTCGACGACGCCGTCCCGGTCGGTGACGACGGCGGCACCCTGCGCGTGGAGCTGAACCACTCCTCCGACCAGGTGCTGCCCTCCGGCCTGCGTCTGGGGGACAACGACACCCGCATCCTCTCCGTGGCTGCGAACCTGGCCGCCGAGGGCCACGCCGTCACGGTCGTGTCGAAGGACCTGCCCATGCGGGTCAAGGCCTCGGCGGTCGGCTTGAACGCCGAGGAGTACCGCGCCCAGCAGGTGGTCGACTCCGGGTACACCGGGATGACGACGGCGGAGCTCACCGAGTCCGAGATGGCCGGCTTGTGGGGCGAGGACGCCGTCGCCGTGGCCGACCTGGCCACCCCGGGCGAGCTGGAGAAGCAGCCGCTGCACACCGGCGTCGTCCTGCACTCCCCGCGCGGGTCCGCGCTGGGCCGGCTGGGCACCGAGGGGCGGCTGCACCTCGTGCGCGGGGACCGTGAGGTTTTCGGGGTGCGGGGCCGCAGTGCCGAGCAGCGGGTGGCCATCGACCACCTCACCAACCCGGACATCGGCATCGTCTCCCTGGGTGGGCGCGCCGGCACCGGCAAGTCCGCGCTGGCGCTGTGCGCAGGCCTCGAGGCGGTGATGGAGCGGCACGAGCACCGCAAGGTCGTCGTCTTCCGACCGCTCTACGCCGTCGGCGGGCAGGAGCTGGGTTACCTGCCCGGTGACCAGGCGGAGAAGATGAACCCTTGGGCCGAGGCGGTCTTCGACACCCTGGGGGCGATCGTGGCGCCTGAGGTCGTCGACGAGGTGATGGCCCGCGGCATGCTCGAGGTGCTGCCGCTGACCCACATCCGGGGCCGCTCCCTGCACGACGCGTACGTGATCGTCGACGAGGCCCAGTCCCTCGAGCGCAACGTGCTGCTCACCGTGCTCTCCCGCATCGGGCAGAACTCCAAGGTGGTCCTGACCCACGACGTCGCCCAGCGGGACAACCTGCGGGTCGGCCGGCACGACGGCATCGCCGCCGTGGTCGAGGCCCTCAAGGGCAAGGAGCTCTTCGCGCACGTGACGCTCACCCGCTCGGAGCGCTCCGCCGTCTCCGCGCTGGTCACCGACCTGCTGGAGGGCGCCGAGCTCTGACCCGCCACCCACCCAGGCCGCCCCACCTAGGCGCTCCATCAGGCGCCCCACCTAGGCGCGAGATGTCATCTTCTCCGCGATATGTCACGGCTCGCGGAGAAGATGACATCCGCCCAACAGGCCAGCCGACGACGTCGAGGGAGGGGCGATCAGCGCAGCGGGTCGAACGGCCACAGCTCGGGCGGCACGTCCCCGCTGGTGACAAGCTCGGCGACAAGCTGACCGGTGAGCGGGCCGAGCGTGATGCCCCACATGCCGTGCCCCCCGGCGGCGATCACGCGCGGCGCGCTGGTGGGGCCGATGAGGGGCAGGCCGTCGGTGGTGACAGGGCGCGAGCCCACCCACTCGTCGACGCGGTCGTCCAGGTCCCCGGCGAGCAGCGGCCGGGTCGCGTCCACGATCGCGCGGATCCGGCGAGGGTCGAGCGGGTCACCCGGGCGGCGGAACTCCATCATCCCCGCGACCCGGTAGCGGTAGCCGAGCGGGGTGCAGGCGACCCGCTGGACCGGGAAGTACAGCGGCATCGTCGGCATGGGGTCCACGGGGATGGAGAAGGAGTACCCGCGCCCAGCCTGGACGACCATCCGCACCCCGAACGGCCGTGCGAGGTCCCCGAGCCAGGCCCCGGTGGCGAGGACGACGGCGTCGGCCCGGAGGATCTCCTCGCCCGCCGCCCGGGTGCCGCGGGCGGTTGCCGGACGCGCCGGACGCGCCGGCGGGGCCTCGTGCTCGCTCGGTCCGCCGACCGGGCGGGTGGGGCGGGTGCGCACGAGGGCCGGGCGGGTGGCAGAGCCACCGTCGACCGCCACCACCCGGGTGCCCTCGCGCAGCACGACGCCGGAGGCCAGCACCGCGTCGGCGAGGGCGAGCATGTATCGCGGGGGGTCGATGAACCGGGTGCCCGCCAGCCGGATCCCGGCGGTGACCTCGGCCGTGAGCGCCGGGGCGAGGGCCCGCAGCTCGGCGCCGTCGAGCAGGTCCGCGTCCACCGGCTGCCCAGCGGCCCGGATCGCCTCCAGCTCTGCCAGCAGGCCCCGGCGTTGCCCCGGGTGCCGGTAGCAGGCCAGGAAGTCCTCGGTGCGGACGGTGGGCTCGGTCACACCGCCGTCGGCGAGAAGGTCGAAAGCCGCCAGCGCGCGTCGGTTGAGGGGGATGTAGGCGGACATCGCGCGGCGCCAGGCGGTGTGCGTGCTGTGCCGGACAAAACCGAGGAGGAAGCGCAGCAGCTCCAGGTCAGGGCGCAGCGGCACGTAGACCGGCGAGGCGGGCGAGACCAGGGCAGCGATGCCTGAGCGCAGGATTGTCGGCTCGGGCAGCGGTGTGGTGATCGGCGGGGTGAGCCAGCCGGCGTTGCCCCAGGAGGAGCCGGCGGCCACGTGGTCCTGCTCGAGGACCGTGACCTCTAGGCCGGCCCGCCGCAGGAACCATGCCGTGGACAGGCCCACCATGCCCGCGCCCACGACCACGACCGATCGCGGCGCTCCACCCGGGGTGCTCATGGCCGTCATCCTGGCCCACGAACGGGACGGGCGGAGGAGGATCAGGCGGCGGCCGAGTCAGCCGATGTCGCCGAGCCGGTCCACGACGTTCGCGGTCCCCTCCGCCAGCGTGTACTCGACGCCCACGATCGCGCAGCGCCCCTCGGCGACCGCGGTCGCCAATGACACGGAGTAGTCGCGGAGCATCTCCACCGTCGCCCGCACGTGCCGACGGCGCAGCTCGTCCTCGTCGGCCACGTGCACGTCCCGGGAGGGCGCCGACGTGGACGCCAGCTCCCCGGCCGCGGTCGGCGCCGCGGGCACGCCGTCGACATCGGCCCCGCCGTGCGCCAGCAGGGACGGGATGACCCGGTCGACCACCGCACGCACGAACCCGGTGGGCATGCGTCCGGTGAGCATGGCATCGGTGGCGGCCCCGACGGCCCCGCACCGGTCGTGCCCGAGGACGACGACGAGCGGCGCGCCCAGCACGTCCACGCCGTACTCGATCGACCCGATCACCGTGGTGTCCAGGACGTGCCCGGCGGTGCGGACCACGAACATGTCGCCCAGGCCCTGGTCGAAGATGATCTCCGCCGCCACCCGCGAGTCCGAGCACCCGAACAGCACCGCGTGCGGGTGCTGGTCCTCGGCGACGGCAGCGCGCCACTCGGCCCCCTGGGCCGGGTGCTCCATGCGGTCGGCGACGAAGCGGGCGTTGCCCTCCTGCAGGCGCTGCCACGCCTGGGCCGGGGTCAGGTTCGTGCTCACGGGTCCATCCTTCCAGGGCGGCCCGCTGGACGCCGAGCCCGTCCCATGCAGCGGTCGTGCTCGGTCGCCCCGGCCGGGGACAGGTCGCGCTCGGCAACCCCGTCCCGGAGCGGTCGCGCTCCGGTGGCGGCATGCCCGGATGCGCGGTTTGCTGAAGGCCTCACCGCTTCGGGAGGTCTCATGCGACGACGCATGCTGGCGGCGGCCGCCGTGCTCACCATCGCCGCAGGGGTGTCCGCGTGCTCGGCGGAGGCCGGCACGCCCACCCTCAACTGGTACATCAACCCTGACGCCGGCGGGCAGGAGGCGCTGGCGCAGGCGTGCACGGAGGAGGCCGGCGGGGCCTACACGATCGAGACGGTGCTCCTGCCGCGCACTGCGGCGTCCCAGCGCGAGCAGCTGGCTCGCCGGCTGGCGGCGAAGGACTCCTCGATCGACATCATGAGCCTGGACCCGCCGTTCATCCCGGAGCTGGCCGAGCCCGGCTTCCTGGCTCCGTTGCCCGACGGCGTCGCTGAGCGGACCACCGAGGGTGTGGTGCAGGGCGCGATCGACGGCGCAACCTGGGCCGGGGAGCTGGTGACGGTCCCCTTCTGGGCCAACACCCAGCTGCTGTGGTACCGCAAGTCGGTCGCCGAGGCCGCCGGCCTGGACATGACCCAGCCCGTGACGTGGCAGCAGCTCATCGACGCTGCCGAGAGTCAGGGGAAGCTGCTGGCCGTGCAGGGCCAGAAGGGCGAGTCCTTGACGGTGTGGATCACGGCGCTCATCGCGTCGGCGGGCGGTGAGATCATCACCAATCCTGACGCGCCTGCCCGGGACCTCAAGCTCGGGCTCGACAGCGACGCCGGGCGGGCGGCCGCGGAGATCATCGGTGAGATCGGCAGGTCTGGCGTTGGCGGCCCGGGGCTGCCCACCGAGGACGAGCCGTCATCCCTCACCCTGTTCCAGGGCGACGACGGCTCGTTCATGGTCAACTGGCCGTTCGTGTGGTCCTCCACCGCGACCGCCGTGCAGGACGGGTCCATCGACCAGGCCGTGCTGGACGACATCGGCTGGACGACCTACCCGCTCACCGAGGAGGGCGGCGAGGTGACGCCGCCGTACGGCGGGATCAACCTCGGCGTCGGCGCTTTCAGCGAGCACCCGGACCTGGCCTACAAGGCCGTCGAGTGCATCGTCACGCCGGAGCACCAGGCGGAGTACTTCGCCACCAACGGCAACCCGGCCGCCGCGACGGCCGCCTACGAGGACCCGGCCGTGCAAGAGGCGTACCCGATGTACGCGGAGATCCGCGACTCCCTCGAGCAGGCGGTGCCTCGGCCGCAATCGCCCTTCTACAACGAGGTCTCCACCGGCCTGCAATCGACCTGGTACCCGCCCAGCGACGTCGACCCCGACCGCACCCCCCCGGAGTCCTCCCAGTTCATCACCTCCGTGCTGCGAGGGGAGAGCCTGCTATGACCACCTCAGCGACGCCGCCGGTAGCCCCGAACCGGGCGCCGGCCAAGGGGGCGCCGCCCGGCCGGGCCCGGCGCAGCGACCGGGCCCGCGCCGAGGCACGCCTCGGGTGGTGGCTGGCCGGTCCGGCGTTCGTCGTGATGCTGGCCGTTACCTTGTACCCCATACTTCAGGCCGTCTACGACTCCCTGTTCCAGTACCGGCTCACGGCCCCGGACGAGCGGCGGTTCGTCGGCCTCGGCAACTACGGCGTCGTGCTCACCGACCCGGTGTGGTGGCGCGACCTTTGGGTGACCGTCCTCATCACGGTGATCACGGTCGTCATCGAGCTGATCCTCGGCTTCGCGCTCGCCATGGTGATGCACCGCGCGATCCGGGGACTGCGCGGCCTCTTGCGCACCGCGATCCTCGTGCCCTACGGCATCATCACCGTCGTATCGGCGTTCGCATGGTTCTACGCCTTCGACATCACCTCCGGGTACGTCAACAGCTGGTTCGACTGGGTCCCGGGTATCAGCGAGGACCTCAACTGGTTCGCCAGCCAGGGCACGTCACTGTTCGTCATCATCGCCTCCGAGGTCTGGAAGACCACGCCGTTCATCTCCCTGCTGCTCCTGGCCGGCCTGGCTCAGGTACCCGGGGACATGGAGGAGGCGGCCAAGGTGGACGGCGCCTCCCCGTGGCAGGTGCTGTGGCGGGTCATCATCCCGAACATGAAGGCCGCGATCATGGTGGCCGTGCTCTTCCGGGCCCTGGACGCGTTCCGGATCTTCGACAATGTCTTCATCATGACGAACGGGGCGAACAACACCGAGGTGCTGTCGCTGCTCGCCTACCGCACCTCCATCGGCAGGCTGGAGATCGGGCTCGGGTCAGCGGTGTCGGTGCTGCTGTTCCTGTGCGTGATCCTCATCTGCTGGGCCGCGATCAAGCTCTTCAAGGTCGATCTGGCCAGCGCGAGGGGGCAATGACATGGGCAGGCTGAGCACACGTCAGAAATGGGGGTGGGGGATCATCACGGTCCTCGTGATCGTGTACGCCCTCTTCCCGGTGCTGTCGATCTTCATGACGTCGCTGAAGTCGACCAGCGACATCCGGTCGGGCACGTTCCTGCCGCCGCAGGTGTCGGGGGAGAACTACCAGCAGATCCTCACCGCCGAGGGAGGCGCCCGTGACCTGTTCCTGCCCGCCCTGCGCAACTCGATCGGGATCTCGCTGATCGCCACCGCGATCGCCGTCGTGCTGGCAACGCTTGCCGCCTACGCGATCGCGCGCCTGAACTTCCGCGGCAAGCGGCTCATCCTCACCACGGCCCTGGGAGTGTCGATCTTCCCGGTCATCTCGATCGTCACGCCGCTGTTCAACCTGTGGCGCAACATCGGGCTGTACGACACCTGGCCCGGCCTCATCATCCCGTACCTGTCGCTGACGCTGCCGATCTCCATCTGGACGCTGGCCGCGTTCTTCCGGCAGATCCCGTGGGAGCTCGAGCAGGCGGCCCAGGTCGACGGGGCCACAGCGTGGCAGGCCTTCCGCAAGGCGATCGTGCCGCTCGCCGCGCCCGGGGTCTTCACTACTGCCCTGATCGCCTTCTTCATCGCGTGGAACGACTTCGTGTACGGCATCTCGCTGACCTCCACCAGCGCGGCCCGCCCGGTGCCCGCCGCGCTGGCGTTCTTCACCGGCGCGTCCTACTTCGAGCTGCCCACCGGTGCGATCTCCGCGGCGTCGATCGTCGTGACCATCCCGGTGGTGATTCTCGTCGTGCTGTTCCAGCGCCAGATCGTGTCCGGACTGACCCAGGGAGCGGTCAAGGGCTGAGCGCCCGGACCGCAAGGAGGAGAACCCAATGGCATCGATCACCATGGACCACCTCGTCAAGGAGTACGGCGACGGTTTCCCGGCCGTCAACGACGTCTCCCTTGACATCGACGACGGCGAGTTCGTCATCCTCGTCGGCCCCTCCGGCTGTGGGAAGTCCACCCTGCTGCGGATGATCGTCGGGTTGGAGGACATCAC
Organism: Georgenia yuyongxinii; assembly: GCF_006352065.1. NCBI lineage: Bacteria > Bacillati > Actinomycetota > Actinomycetes > Allobogoriellales > Allobogoriellaceae > Georgenia > Georgenia yuyongxinii. Next base: position 964,525 of record NZ_CP040915.1, read on the forward strand.
CTCTGGAGAGCTGCGCATCGGTGACGAGGTGGTCAACGACAAGGCGCCGCGCGACCGGGACCTCGCGATGGTCTTCCAGAACTACGCGCTCTACCCCCACCTGACGGTGTACGAGAACATCGCCTTCCCGTTGCGGCTCCAGAAAGGGCAGTTCTCCGCGGAGGAGGTCGACAAGAAGGTGCGCCGGGCGTCGAGCCTGCTCGAGCTGGACGAGCACCTCGACCGCAAGCCCGCGAACCTCTCCGGCGGGCAGCGTCAGCGGGTGGCGATGGGCCGGGCGATCGTGCGTGAGGCTCAGGCGTTCCTCTTCGACGAGCCACTGTCCAACCTGGACGCGAAGCTGCGTGGGCAGATGCGCACCGAGATCGCCCGCCTGCAGCGCAATCTCGGCATCACGACCGTCTACGTCACCCACGACCAGACCGAGGCGATGACCCTCGGCGACCGCGTGGCGGTGCTGCGCCGTGGCATCCTCCAGCAGGTGGCCAGCCCGCGCGGGCTCTACGACCAGCCCGTCAACCTCTTCGTCGCCGGCTTCATCGGCTCCCCGCCGATGAACTTCCTCGCGGGGGAGGTCACCGGGGATGTCCTGCGCCTGCCGATCGTCGACGTGCCCCTGGACGACCGCCTCCGCGCCGCCATCGGCGACCGCGAGCTCGTGATCGTGGGCATCCGCCCGGACGACTTCGAGGACGCCGACATCCTCGCCGACGACAAGCGCGGCGTGGGCGTGACGTTCGAGGCGAACGTGGACGTCACCGAGTGGCTCGGCGAGGTGCTCTACGCCTACGTGCCCTACGAGATCCACGAGAGCGTCCGCGGCAAGCTGGACGAGCTCGACCGTGAGCTCGACGGGGAGGGCATGCGTGCGCAGCTCGTGGTCGCGCTGGACTCGATGAGCCCGATCCGCGACGGGGACACCGCCACGCTGTGGATCGACCCGGCCAAGATCCACCTCTTCGACCCCGAGTCTGGCGACAACCTCACCCGCGACGAGCAGCGGGCGGCCCAGCTCGAGGAGGACGCTAAGAACCAGCGGCAGCGTGCGCTCGAGCGGGCGCGGCTGCGGGCCGAGCGGGACGGCGCCCGCCAGCCGGCCTGACGAACGACGACTGCACCGGACGCTCGGCCCCGCAGGGCGCCCGCCCTACCGGGCGCTGAGCTCGGCCCGGGTGGGTGGGTTGGCGCCCTCGCGCGAGACCGTGATTGCCGCGATCCGCGCGGCCTGGTCGAGCACCCGTTGCAGAGTCCCGGCGTCGATCTGCGCCAGGGCCGCGCGGCGGTCCGCGCCCAGCAGCCCCGCGGCCCACAGCCCGTCGATGAGCCCGGCGCTGAAGGAGTCCCCGGCGCCGACGGAGTCGACCACCTCGGCCGGTACGGCCGCGACGTCCAGCTCGAGTCCGCCGGCGGTGACCGCCCACGCCCCACCGGCGCCCTGGGTGACCACGACGATCGCCGGCCCCGAACGCGCCCACTGCCGGGCGACCGCCAGCGGGTCGGCGTCGGGCACGAGCCAGGCGAGGTCCTCGTCGGAGACCTTCACGACGTCGGCCTGCACGACGAGAGCCTCGACCAGGGTCCGCGTTGCGGTGGACTCACCCATGAGCGCCGGGCGGACGTTCGGGTCGAGGCTGATGGTGGCGGTGTCCCGGTACCGGGTGATCGTCTCGGCGACGGTGGCCGCCCCCGGCTCGAGCACGGCGGCGATCGACCCGGTGTGCACCACGAGGGGCTCGACAACCGGCTCGGGTACCGGCGGGGCCCACTCCAGATCGAAGACGTAGGTGGCGGCGCCCGTCTCGTCCAGGCGCGCGCGGGCGGTCGAGGTGTGGCTGGCCCGCGCGGAGGCGGCGGAGAGCCGGACGTTCTCCAGCTCCAGGTGCGAGCGCAGCACGCTGCCGTGGGCGTCGGCGCCGAACCAGCTGACCAGCTCGACGTCGCGGCCAAGACGGGCCAGGCCCACGGCCACGTTGGCCGGTGAACCGCCCGGGTGCTCGGCGGGCTGCTCGCCGGGGCGCTCGACGATGTCGATGAGTGCCTCGCCGATCACCAGCGCCGCGGCGTCGTCGTCGTGGTCGCCGGGCAGCGTCCCGGGCTCGGCCCCCCAGGCGCGCGACGTCGGCGGCGGGGGCGGGGCCTGCAGCTCGGGGTCCCCGCCCGGTGTATTGCCGGCAGAGGTGGGTGGCTCGGCGCCATCCGCGGGACGCCGGCCGCGGGCGTCGCTCATGCGTCCTCCTCGCCCAAGCCGGCCGCGTCGCCCTCGAGGGCGACCTCGCGGGCGTTGTCACCGGCGGCGCCGGCTCCGCCGGGGGCGCCGACGGGCTGACCGTCGCCGGCCCGGGCCGCCTCGAGGCGCTCGCGGGCGCCGTCGAGCCAGGCCTGGCAGCGGGCGGCGAGGGCCTCGCCACGTTCCCACAGGGCTAGGGCGTCCTCCAGCGAGGTCGAGCCGGCCTCGAGGTGGTGGACCACCTCGATGAGCTCGTCGCGAGCCTGCTCGTAGGACAGTGTGGACACATCCGGCCGCTCGGCCGCGTCGATCTGGGGCACGGCGTCAGTGTCCTACAGGGCGCCGACATCCGCAGGCGGCAGCTGCTCTGCCGCGGCCGCGACCACCTCCACGTCGAGCCGGCCCGAGCCGAGCAGGGCCTCGAGCCGCTGGCCCGGCTCGACGCCGGCCGACGACTGGACGACGTGCCCGCGCTCGTCGCGCAGCACGGCGTAGCCCCGGGCGAGCGTGGCGGCGGGGGAGAGCGCCCGCAGCTGGGCGTGCGTGGCGCGCAGGTCGCCCGCCGCCCGCTCGGTGCGCCAGCGCACCGCCTGCAGCGCCGCCGTGCGTAGCCTGGCCACCTCCTCGGCGCGGACGGTGACGAGGGCGTGCGGGTTCGCGACCACGGGCCGGGACCGCAGGTGGTCCAGGCCACGCCGCTCGGCGGCGAGGCGTCCGGCGATCGCCTGGCGGATGCGCTGCCGGGACTGGGCGAGCCCGCGGCGCTGCTCGGCGACGTCCGGCACGATCCGCTTGGCCGCGTCCGTGGGGGTGGACGCGCGGTAGTCGGCCACCAGGTCGAGCAGCGGGCTGTCCGTCTCGTGCCCGATCGCCGAGACGATCGGCGTGCGGCAGGCTGCGGCGGCACGGACCAGGGCCTCGTTCGAGAAGGGCAGCAGGTCCTCGACGGCGCCACCACCCCGGGCGATGACGATGACCTCGACCGCGGGATCGGCGTCGAGCTCGCGCAGCGCGGCCAGGACCTCGGGCACGGCGCGCGCCCCCTGGACCGCGACCTCACGGATCTCGAAGTGGAGGGCCGGCCACCGGGCGTGGGCATTGACGACGACGTCGTGCTCGGCCTTGGACTCGCGTCCGCAGATCAGCCCGACTCGCCGGGGCAGGAAGGGCAGCGGCAGCTTGCGCCCGGCGTCGAAGAGTCCCTCCGCCGCCAGCACCCGCTTGAGGTGCTCGATGCGGGCCAGCAGCTCGCCGACGCCGACCGGGCGCAGCTCGTCCGCCTGCAGCTGCAGGGACCCTCGCTTGGGCCAGAACGTGGGCTTGGCGTGGACGACGACGTGGGCGCCTTCCTGCACCGGTGTGGGCATGGCGGCCAGCACCCGGGCCTGCACGGCCACGGGCAGCGACATGTCCGCGGCCGTGTCGCGCAGGGTCAGGAAGGCGAGCGAGGCGCCGGGGCGCCGGTTGAGCTGGACGATCTGGCCCTCGACCCACAACGGGGACATGCGGGCGATGTACTCGTCGATCTTCGACGACAGCAACCGCACCGGCCACGGGTTCTCGGCGGTGGTCTCACCGGCGCGGGCGGCCAGGCGTCGCGGGGCGGGGGTGGTCTGCTCGCCGATACTCACGGAGCCACCCTCTCACCGCCCTCCGACGGCTCGTCTGTCACAGCGCGTTGGTGAGCGCGTTCCGCCACGCTGGGTCGGAGTCGTCCAGCAGGCGGTGGCACCGCGCCGTCTCGTCGTCCTCCCCGATGGCGGCCGCGGCGTCGGCCAGCGCCCAGACGGAGCGCAGGAAACCCTGGTTGGGCAGGTGGCTCGCCGGGACGGGGCCCTGACCGCGCCAGCCGGCCTTGCGCAGGGCGTCGAGGCCCCGGTGGTAGCCGGTGCGGGCGAAGGCGTACGCGGCGACCGGGTCGCCGCTGTCGAGCGCCGTACGGGCCAGGGCAGCCCAGGCCGCGCTGGCGGCCGGGAACCGGGCGGCGACGGCGCGGGCATCCTCGCCGTCGGCGAGGGCCGTGCGGGCGGGTGCGTCAAGGTGGTCCGGCAGCAGGGTGGGCGCGGGGTCGCCGAGCAGGTTCGTGGGCATGGGGCCATCGTGCCACCGGTGTGCAGTGCGCCACGGAAGATGGCCGCCGCTGCAGGCCCCACGTAACCTGGCCAGGTGACCGCTGCTTTCGCCCCCGCCCCCCGTCCCGCCGTAGGCCCGACGGCCGGTTCCTCGCTCGCGGGGGCCTCGGCCTTCCCCGCCCCCGTCGAGTCGACCCCTGCGCTCGACGGCAAGCGGATCCTGCTGGCCGCCCCGCGCGGGTACTGCGCGGGGGTGGACCGTGCCGTCGACGCGGTGGAGAAGGCACTCGAGCTCTACGGCGCACCGGTGTACGTGCGCAAGGAGATCGTCCACAACAAGTTCGTGGTCGAGTCCCTCAGCGCTCGCGGGGCGGTATTCGTCGACGAGACGGACGAGGTGCCCGAAGGGGCCCGCGTGGTCTTCTCCGCGCACGGGGTCTCACCGGCCGTGCACGCCCAGGCCGCTGCCCGGAACCTGGCCACCATCGACGCCACCTGCCCGCTGGTGACCAAGGTGCACAAGGAGGCCGTCCGCTTCGCCAACGACGACTACGACATCCTCCTCATCGGGCACACGGGCCACGAGGAGGTCGAGGGCACCCAGGGGGAGGCCCCCGAGCACATCCAAGTGGTCAACGGCGCCGAGGACGTCGACGCCGTACAGGTGCGCGACCCGGAGAAGGTCATCTGGCTGTCGCAGACCACCCTGTCCGTGGACGAGACGATGCAGACGGTCCGGCTTCTCCGCGAGCGGTTCCCGCACCTGCAGGACCCGCCCAGCGACGACATCTGCTACGCCACGCAGAACCGACAGGTGGCGGTGAAAAAGCTAGCCCCTCATGCCGACGTCGTCATCGTGGTGGGCTCCGCGAACTCCTCGAACTCCGTGCGCCTGGTCGAGGTGGCCCTGGAGGCCGGCGCCGGGGCCGCGTACCGGGTGGACACGGCCGACGAGGTGGACCCCGCCTGGCTCGCCGGCGCGACCTCTGTGGGCCTGACCTCCGGCGCATCGGTGCCCGAGATCCTGGTGCGTGACGTCGTCGACCGGCTCAAGGCCCTGGGTTACACCGGGGTTGAGGAGATCCGCACCACGACCGAGGACATCATGTTCTCGCTGCCGAAGAACCTGCGCGCCGACCTGAAGGCGGCCGGCGAGCAGCCGGACCGCCCGCACCGGGCGCGCCGCGACCGTGCTGCCACGGCGCGACGTACCGCAGTCGCGTCGGGGAGCACCGCAGTCGCGCCGAAGGGCTAAGGCCGCCCGCATGCTGAGGCCGCGGGTGGGCTGAGGGCCGCCGACCCGTGCCGCCGCCGGTGGCTAGGCCGACCGCCCGTCCAGTTCCGCCACCGCGAGCTCGGGTGCGGTGAACGTGCGGACCTGGGCGTCGTCGGTGTCGATCGGGTCCACCGCGAGGTCCTTCGTGGCCAAGGACTCGAAGTCCCGGGCTGTGACGAGGAGTCGTTGCTCCATCGAGGCGACCGTCTTGTTGTAGTGCTGCACGCTCGAGCGCAGCGACCGGCCGAGGGCAGTGACGTGCCCGGCGACCACTCCGAGCCGCTCGTAGAGGGTGCGGCCCAGCTCCAGCAGCTCGCGAGCCTCGGTGCTGACTTGCTCGGCCGACCAGATAGAGGCCGTCGTGCGCAGCAGCGCCAGGAGTGACGCCGGCGCCGTGGGGGCCACGCCCTGCCGCAGGGCGTGCTCCAAAAGCGTGGGATCGGCCTCCAGGGCGCTGGCGAGCAGACCCTCGGACGGCACGAACATGATCACCAGCTCCGGTGAGCCCGGCAGCTGCTCGTGGTAGCGCCGCTTGGCGAGGGCGTCCACATGCGCGCGCAGCGCCCGGGCATGCGCGGCAAGCAGACGCTCACGGCGTTCGGCCTCCTCGCCGGTGGTCCGGTCGCCGATCGCACTGGCCTCCAGATACGCGTCCATCGGCACCTTGGCATCCACGGCCAGGTACTTCTTGCCCGGCAGGCGCACCACCACATCCGGACGTCCGGCGGCGGCGTCACGGCGTGAGCCGGGGCCCCCTACCGCGCCGAGCGAGCGCTGCTCGGTGAAGTCGACATGGCGCAGCATCCCCGAGGCCTCCAGGATGCGACGCAGCTCGACCTCGCCCCACTGGCCCCGCGCGGATGTCGAACGCAGCGCGGACTCGAGCTGCGACGTCGTCCGCTGCAGCTCGACGCCGGAGCGGCGGGCGTGGTGGAGCTGCTCGGTGAGCACGGTGTACTGCTCGGTGCGCTCGCGCTCGAGGAGGGCGACGTGCTCGCCGACCTGGGTAAGCATCGTCTGCACGGGAGCCAGCGCACGCAGGACGTCGTGATCGTGGCGGGCGCGCTCCTGCAGGGCGTCCACCTCCTCCGCCAGCCGCTCCGCCCGCGCCTGGGCAGCGGCGGCCCTCGCCCGCAGCTCGGCCACCTCCGCCGCGGAGCCGGCGCCGACACCGCCGCGCGTGGCCGCCCGGGCAGTGGCCACCGCGAAGCCCAGCGCCACACCGACCACCAGCCCGAGGACCACCAGCACCACCGTCGTCATCTCCATGTCCAGCACCATGCCAGCGACCACTGACATCGACCGGTACCCGACACGGAGTTCCGCGGCGCGCCGACGTGCCGGCACGGGAGAGGGCGTCCGTGGCGGGCGTGCGCGGCCACGTTCGGCGGCGGGCGCCGTGCCGCGGGCGGTGAACGTCACAACGAGCTGCGGTCTTCCGGCACGTAGACTCGGCCCACGTGGCCCTCACCATCGGAATCGCCGGACTGCCCAACGTCGGTAAGTCGACCCTGTTCAACGCCCTGACCCGGGCGACCGTGCTCGCGGCGAACTACCCGTTCGCGACGATCGAGCCCAACATTGGCGTCGTCCCGCTGCCGGACCCCCGGCTGGGGAAGCTCGCCGAGGTCTTCGGCTCCGAGCGTCTCGTGCCCGCGACCGTCTCCTTCGTGGACATCGCGGGCATCGTCAAGGGCGCGTCGGAGGGAGAGGGCCTGGGCAACCAGTTCCTCGCGAACATCCGTGAGGCCGACGCGATCTGCCAGGTCACACGAGTGTTCAACGATCCCGATGTGGTCCACGTCGAGGGCAAGGTGGACCCCAAGGACGACATCGAGACGATCTCGACCGAGCTGATCCTCGCCGACATGCAGACCCTGGAGAAGGCCCTGCCGCGGCTGGAGAAGGAGGTGCGCGGCAAGAAGGTCGACCCGGAGGTGCTCGAGACCGCCAAGGGCGCGATGAAGCTGCTCGAGGAGGGCACGCTGCTCTCCGCCGGCGCCGCGCAGGCCGGGCTCGATCCGGAGGCGCTCGCCGGCTTTCAACTCATGACGACCAAGCCGTTCATCTACGTCTTCAACACCGACGACGCCGGCCTCGCCGACGAGGCCATGCAGGCGGAGCTGCGCGAGATGGTCGCCCCCGCAGACGCGATCTTCCTCGACGCCAAGTTCGAGTCCGAGCTCGTCGAGCTCGAGCCCGACGAGGCCGCCGAGATGTTGACCGAGAGCGGGCAGGACGAGGCCGGCCTCGACAAGCTCGCTCGCGTCGGGTTCCACACCCTGGGCCTGCAGACCTACCTCACCGCCGGCCCCAAGGAGGCCCGGGCGTGGACGATCCACAAGGGCTGGACCGCCCCGCAGGCCGCCGGCGTCATCCACACCGACTTCGAGCGTGGCTTCATCAAGGCCGAGGTCATCTCCTTCGAGCACCTCGTCGAGCTCGGCTCCGTGGCGGAGGCCCGGGCGCACGGCAAGATGCGCATGGAAGGCAAGGACTACATCATGCAGGACGGCGACGTGGTGGAGTTCCGCTTCAACGTGTGAATTGGCGTGTTTGTGCAGGTCAGGGCGGTGTTGGACTCTTCCAGTCCGCACACAGTCCGCAGGAGTCTTAGCCCGACGGCTCGAGCGGGCTACTACGTAGGCAAGATCTCTGGAGCCGGTGCCTACGACTGGCACGGCTAGGCATGACCTCGGCGGCCGTGTGACGGATCCCCTCGACGTGCTGATCGCGGCAGATCCGGACGCTGTATCGCGGTCAGGCCCAACTGTGCATTGAATAGACCTCGTCACCAAGAGACGCTTCACGCATCCGCTCATCAGCACGGCCGCGAGATGGCGAGGCGCGAGCCGGCGGCCAGTGCGCGGCAGATCCACGCCTCGTTGCCGCCCTCAGTGCGGCAGGATCGTGCGACGGCACGCCGCCTGCTAGCCCACGACGGCACCGGCGCTTGCTACGCCCGGGTCGTGTCCGGGGGTTTGTCCTCCTGCGAGGGGCTGCTCACTTGGTTCGCCACGCCCGACGCGTCATCCTTCCGCCACTGGAGGCGCGGCAGCCGGTCTTCGGCGTCGTAGCGAGTGATCACCGTGTCTAGGGCCTCCCTGGCATGGGGCTGCCACGCGCGCATCTCCTCCGAGCCGCGACCGAACACGTCGACAAGTGCGCTGAGCATCTGAAGCGTGCCGCCGACCACGGCGACCGCGTTATCGGCGCTGAACGCCACGTAGTGCCAGTCGACCCCGCGGTTGAGGTCGGGCCGCTCAACCGCGGGGCGGAAGTTGGCGTCCGCGTGGACGGCCCAGCCTCGGAAGCGGAACAGGTCGCTGATCCGTCGGCGATACTCGGGCACCGCGGCCGGGCGGACCTTCAGGTGATACCGCAGTGTCTCAAAGACGATGGTGTGGCGGGAAGTGCGGCGGCCGTTCGCCCGGGGCGTGCGCCACGTTTCGCGGTGTGGATGGTCCGGCGAGCGCGCCTGCACGGAGGCGTAGAAGGCGTCGACCGCGAAGGCCGCGGCGGAGATCGTTCGCATCGACGCGCGAAGCTCTGCATCTAGGAGATCTTGGAGGCCCTGCTCGTCGGTCGGCGGAGTCGGCCCAGCCAGTGCGCCCAACTCGGCCGCGATCGCCGCCCGCACGTCGAGCACGGCGATGGCGCCATCCACGGACTCGTGCAGCCAGTGCGGCCACATCTCGACGCGCAACTCCGGCGACACGGGGTCGACCTCGACCTGCCCGTCGTCGGTCATCCGGAACCCGAGCGACCCAGGAGCAAGACGCAACTGGGCGCCGCGCGGCAACATGATGCCTGGCATGACGCCGAGACTAGGGCCACGCCGCCACGTGCACCGCGTTGCAGCAATCTTCCCGCACGGCGGTGAGCCGCACCGACGAGTGCCCTCAGCCGACGGTTGAAGCGGGCAGCGACAGCCCTCGCCTACGGCTCGGTGTGGCGGCAGGATGAGTACTGATACTCGTACCGGCCCAAGGTGACGATCACCAACGGCAAGATGCTGGCGACGGGCATGGCGAAGGCGATCCGGGTCCGGCGCCCGCCCTAGCTGGGAGTTGCGCCGCAAGGTTTAAGGGCGAGCCTGTTCCTGTGTGTGCCACGACTCCATTCGTATCCGTGTGCCCGTCCGGCGGACGTTCCAAGAGCCGATAGAGTCAGGCTAGAGGCTGATCCGGAGTCGAGAGGGGGCGCACCGTGGCGACCAACGACCAGCTAAAAGCACTGGTCAAGAGCCATGCAGACGGTGATGATCCCCAGTTCTACTCCGTCGCGATGCAGGTTGCTGCGAAGGCTGCCCGGGCGGGGCAGTCAAAGTTCGCGCAGGAGCTGCGGGACCTCGTTGACGAACTGCGCCGGCGCGGGGCTGACAAGTCCCGCATTGCGTCTGTCGTCCCGGTCGCACAGCCGCGCGGTGAGCTTGCTTCCCTGCTGTCGGTTTCCTACCCCGACGCCCATCTGGGTGACCTGGTGCTGGCCGGCGACGTTGACGACCGGCTCCGTCACGTCCTGCTTGAGCAGCGCCAGCGAGACAAGTTGGCGCGGCACGGACTCAGGCCCGCCCGGAGACTCCTCCTGATCGGGCCGCCGGGGACTGGGAAGACCTCCACGGCCCGCGTCGTCGCGGGAGAGCTCGGGCTACCGCTATTTGCGATCCGGCTCGACACGATCATCACGAAGTACATGGGTGAGACGGCAGCGAAACTGCGGCTCATCTTCGATGCGCTCGCCGAGACGCGGGGCGTGTACCTCTTCGATGAGGTCGACGCGCTCGCGGGGGACAGGGCGGCATCGAACGACGTGGGCGAGATCCGCCGTGTCCTCAACTCGTTTCTTCAGTTCCTCGAAGAGGATACGTCGCAGAGCATCATCATCGCTGCGACTAACCACCCTGCCCTCCTGGACAACGCGCTGTTCCGGCGGTTCGACACCGTCATGGAGTTCGCGCTGCCGGACGCTGACAGTGCACGGGCCGTAATCGCCAACAGTCTTGCCGGGTTCCAGATCAGCAACCTGACGTGGAAGCGTGTCTTGGCGGCCGCCGAGGGCCTGAGCCATGCGGAGATCGTCACTGCGTCGGAGAACGCCGCCAAGCGCACCGTCCTTTCGGGCCGCTCTCGGATCCTGACCGATGACCTCGTTGGAGCGCTCCGAGAGCGCCCGCGGCGGCGTAGCAAGCAAGAGTCGTTGGGTGCATAGGCGGTATGGCCGAACGCGACCGCCCACACATCGTCATCTCCGCACCGCCAGACACCGAGGGCTTCACGTTCCCCAACAGGGGAGGCGCGCAGCGGCCGGAGTTCCCCGGTAGCCGGATCCGGCATGGCCGGCGGCTGAAGCGCGAGTTCGAGGACTCTTGGAAGGAAGCGGACGAGGATGAGGGCACCTACATCACCTTCGAGTCGTTCCCGGGAATCGAGCTCGCGCTGGAGAGCCTCGACCCCCAGGCCTCCGGTGAGCAACCGGAACTGGTCGCAGTCCGCACGCGCACCGTGGACGACCAGGTCGTGCAGGAGGCCACGGTCTACATCCCGTTTGGCAAGAAGGAGTATTTCCTCAAGCGGCTCACCAAGTACTTAGAGACTGCGCAGAACGATTCGGTCAAGAACGCCAAGCTCGTGGAAGCGATCAGCTCCATCCGGCGGGCGACCATCCGAGAGCTGTGGACCGACCCGGACGAGCAGTTCCCCAGCGACCCCACCCAGCCGCACTGGTGGGAGGTATGGCTGCGCAAGCGTGACGGCCGGGAGCAGGAGCGGTTCACTGTCTTCGCCGGGAGCCACCAACTTCGGACGAGCGCGCACTTCCTCGGGTTCAACGACCGGACGGTCATCCTCCTGAACGCGACAGTTAAGCAGCTGGCACAGACGTTTGAGGCACTCGACGATATCGCCGAGCTGCGCCGCCCGCACGACGTCTCGAGCTTCGTCACTGAGCTACCCGCGGCCGAGCAGAGAGAGTGGGTCGACGACCTGCTCTCACGGCTTCAGACCGCGGGCCCGGGCTCACCGGTGGTGTGCGTCCTGGATACGGGAGTCCAGGACGGTCACCCGCTGCTTGCCGGCTCGCTGGATCCCGCTGACATTCACGTCGCGGACCCCAACTGGTCGCTGCGGCCCACGAACCCGCACGGGACGGAGATGTCCGCGCTCGCCCTGTACGGCGACCTGGCCGCCGCGGTCACGAGCCAACACCCGGTCCGGCTGGAACACCGTCTCGAGTCGGTCAAGATCTTGCCCGACCGCGGCGACAACGAGAGGGATCTGCTGGGAGCCATCACGGCTCGCGCTGTGGACCGGCCGGAGATCGAGGCGGCCGGTCGGCCGCGTGTCTTCATGCTCGCGGTGACCGCCACGCAGGGCCCGGTGACCAGCGACGTCAACGGCCGGGACGGAGCGCGCGGTGAAGCAGGCAAGCCGACCTCGTGGTCTGCCGCTCTGGACGCGCTGGCGTTTGGCCGTGCCATCGACGACAGCGACGCTCAGCTGACCTACCTGGATCGCGACGAGCCGCGCCGACCTCGCCTCTTCGTCGTGTCGGCTGGGAACATCCGCGACCTGCAGCCAGGTGATGATCACCTGGCCCGCAGCGACCTCGAGCTGGTCGAGGATCCAGCGCAGGCGTGGAATGCCCTCAGCGTCGGTGCGTATTCGCCCAGAGACGACATGGCGGGTGCGCCGTCCGAGTTTGCCGGTTGGGTGCCGGTCGCACCTCGGGGCGAGCTGGCGCCCAGCAGCCGGACTTCGGTGTCCTTCGACCGGAAGAGCTGGCCGTTCAAGCCCGAGGTCGTCGCCGACGGCGGGAACACCGCGGTCTCACCGGATCGCACGGAAGTCGACACACCACCGAACCTCGCGCTGCTGACCACCAGGATGCAGCGCATCGGGGAGGGCTACTTCACCACAACGCGCGATACGTCTGCTGCGACCGCCCAGGTCGCCGCGATAGCTGCGGACATCGCCGCGGCGTATCCGGACCTGCGTCCGGAGACCGTCCGCGCCTTGGTCGTTCACTCCGCGGAGTGGACCGAGGCGATGAGAGGGCACTTTTCCGGCGCGGCAACGAGGGCTGCCGTCGTGACGCTGTTGAGGCGATACGGCATGGGCGTCGCGGACCGGGAGCGCGCACTCCGTTCCGCTGTCGACGCGCTGACGCTGGTGGCTGAGTCCCAGTTGCGCCCCTTCGAGCACGAAGGCAGCGGCGACGGCAGGACACGGGAGATGAACCTGCACCGGCTACCGTGGCCGTCGGAGGTTCTCGAGCAACTCGGCGCCGAGGACGTGCGCCTGCGCGTCACGTTGTCCTACTTCATCGAGCCGAACCCGTCGAGCCGCGGCTGGAACGGCCGGTACGCCTACCCCTCCTTCGGGCTCCGGTTCGCAACCAAGCGTGCGGAGGAGAGCGTCGACGCATTCCGGCGCCGGATCAACGCTAGGGCGCGCGACGAGGGACACAACACCACATCGCGCGGGACAGAGAGCGGGTGGCTCCTCGGTGCGGAGCAACAGCAGGCGGCTGGGTCCATCCACACCGATATCTGGACCGGCAGCGCTGCCGACCTGGCAAGCAAGGGTGTGATCGCGGTGTACCCGGTCGCGGGATGGTGGAGGCGGCGGCCCCGGCTCGACCAGAGCGACCGTGGTGTCGACTACTCCCTCGTGCTCAGTATCGAGTCGCCCAACGTCGAGGTCGACCTGTGGACGCCGGTGATGCAACAGATCGCGACGCCGATCGAGATCGAGACCAGGTAGCACGAGCCGACGTGCCCGACCCAGCGCGCTGCACGTGCTTCGGCGCGTGGGTGGCCTCCTGATGGACAGCGCAAAGCGGAGCGCCCAGTAACTGGGCCTAGAACCGTTGGACAACGGTTGAAACCTGTTCGAGGGATGCGCCGAAAACCGTCCGGCTAAGTCGAGAATCGTTGAGATTCTGCTAATCCTGCTGGTCGGGGATGCTCGCCGACGAACCAGAAACCACTGCGCTATGGGACGGCAGACAACTCGGATCTTGGAGAGAAGGTGAGAGCTTCAAGTCCCTCAGCCTGCAGTGACTCCCGGTGAACCGGTCAACCGGTTCCGGCGCTGGGCCGCCGGCCGCCGGTCATCGGCAGATCCGCGCGTCCAGCACCCCGCGCTGGACGCGCACAGGCGGCGAACGAGGCGACGCCCGGGGCGGTACATCTGCGATCGAAGCCACTGCTCACCCGCCCGTGCTCGCCGCCAACTCGGCTGGGGGCGTGGCAGGCTCGCCGAGCGACACGGACATGATCGACTCCGCTGCCTTCCTCGTGCGGTCCTCGGCCGTGGGCCAGAGGTGGGCGTAGGTGTTGAGGGTCGTTGTCGCCTTCGAATGGCCGAGCGAGCGCTGGACGGTCACGACGTCGCATCCGGCCGCGATGAGCCCAGAGGCGTAGAAGTGCCGGAGGTCGTGGAGCTTGATCCCGAACAATCCGGCGTCGCGCAGCGTCTTGCGCCACCAGTAGGCGACAGTGTTCTGGTGTGGCGGGCCCTTCTCCTCGCCGGCGAAGAGCCAGCGATTTTTGCCTGTGGTGCCGTACTTGGCGACGTGCTTGGCGAGCACGTTGACCAGGCCGTCGGCGACGTAGACCACGCGCTCGGAGCCGTACTTCGGTGCTCGGACGTCGATCTCTCCGCCGTTGAGGCGCTGGACCTGGCGGGACACCTTGAGTGTCTTGCGTAGGACGTCCACGTCGCCGAGTTGGACTCCAGCGGCTTCGCCGAGCCGCAGGCCGGCGAACGCGCAGAGGGCGATGAATGGCTGGAACCGTTCGTCGGCCGCGGTCATGAGTCGGCCCACCTCCTCCGGGGTGGGGATCGACATGGCGACGTCCGCGCGACGTCGACGGGGGAGGCGTACGCCGTCGGTCGGGTCGGAGCCGATCACCCTGTCCTTGACGGCGGCGCGGAACACCGACCTGACGTTCACGTACCGCGTCTTGATCGTGCCGGGGGCGAGGCCGCCGGCGTTCATCTGCTTGATCCAGGCCTCGACGTCGGATCGGCGGACCTGCCTAATCGGCTTCCCCGCGAAGGGCGTCGACCCGGCCTCCAGCGACATCGCGAGCACGGTGTTGTGTGCCCAGACCTGGCGGGCCGACCACTCGCCGAAGTAGGCGGCGAACGTGATCCGTCCGGCCTGGGGATCGGCGTACGTGCCGGTGACCACGGCGGAGGTGACCTGATCCAGCCACTGCTGGGCATCGATCTTGCGATCGAAGTGCCGTGAGTGTTCCTTGCCGGCCTCGTCGCGGTACCGCGCCCGCCACTTGCCGTTCGCCCGTTTGGCGATGTTCCCCGCCATGACGATGCTCCTTCCGGGATGACTCCATGGTTCTCCGAGATCGGAGGACGAGGGGTGTCAGCGGTGGTTCTGTGGACGGCTGGCTTGCTCGGTGAGCCAGCGGATGAGGTCGGCGCGCCAGTAGCGGACGTGGCGGCCGATCTTGAAGCTGTGCGGTCCGGCGCCGAGGTGGCGCCAGTAGCGCAGGGTGCCTTCGGGGATGCGGAGGAAGGCGCAGGCCTCCTGGAGCGTGAGCATCTCGTCGCCGGGGTTCTTCATGGGGCGGTTCTCGATGGGGTTGGTCGGTGATGCGGTCATGGTCGTTGCTCCTCGGGGCTCGACCCGCCTGGGCCGCTGGCCGGTGCCTCCGGCTTCACTAGGAGGTGTGTATGGCGCACCGATCGATGATCGGGGATCATTGAGCCGTGCTGCAGGTGACGGTGATCGTGTCCGCCCGGAAGGCGGCGGGCTTGTCGCAGCGTCGTTTCGCGGAGCTGGCGAGGACCCAGCAGTCGTCGGTGTCGGAGTACGAGAAGCGCCGGAAGTCACCGACGCTCGAGGTCGTCGAGAGGTTGCTCGACGCTGCGGACGCCGAGCTCGCCGTGAAGCGGCGGGTCGACTTCGTCTACCTCAAGGACCCGGTGCTCGGGTCGTTTGCGGTGCCGAACCGGCTGTGGCAGGTCCCGGTGCCCCGGTGCTTCTCCCGCGTCCAGGTCTTCCCGTTCATGGGATACGCGGACGGCAAGGAGATCTGGGACCTTTCGGATCCCGCCGAGCGGATCGAGTATTACGAGCTGGTGCTGTGCCGAGGCCTCGACGACATGATGCTCGAGACGGTCGACGCCGCGCTCTTGGTCGAAGCTTGGCGCCACATGCACCTTCCTGATGCGGTCCGCGCGGCGTGGCAGCCGTTGATCGACGAGGCCAAGGGTGGGGCCTCCCGTGAGGATCCGCCGCTCGACCCCGCCGGGATCAACGCGCGGATGGCGGCGGAGATCGGCATCACCTGGCAACCGGGGGTCTTGGTGGGGCGGGGCCGTCCGGTCAGAGGCTGAGGCTGCGGTCGCAGGCGGCCGTGGCTGGTCGACGGCGTTGGGGGCCGTAGCGGTCGATCGCCTCGCGTGCCTGGCGGCGCGCCATCGCTGGGCCGAGGTCGGCGCGGTCGCGGCTGAAGATCTCGATCCACTGACCGCGGGCGACGTCGACATTCTCGGCGACGAGGTGAGCGACGTTGGTCTGCCGACCGCGGGTCATGGCGACGTACGCCGATGCGGCGCCGGTGTGTTCGCCGATGGCGACGTGGGCGTTCGTGACGGTGCTGCCCTGGGCGCCGTGGACGGTGGTGGCGTAGGCGAGCTCGACGAACCGTGCCGCGTAGGCCGCCGGGATCTCCCGGTCCCGCCCCCGACCGTGGAGATGCAGGCTGCCATCCTTGCCGACCCGGGTGACGGTCCACGTCTGGCGGTTCGCGACCTGCAGGGCGGGATCGTTGCGTCGGGTCGCGACGCGGTCTCCGATCCCGATCCGGTCGCCGCCGGCGGTGGTGATCTCCGTGTGCGCGCGCTCGTGGCGCCGGTGGTGCCGGATGGCCGCGTTGAGGTCGGCGACCTGTTCGCGCGTGTCGGCGATGACGAGATCGCCGCTAGCGCCGGCGTCGGCGAGGACGGCGGTGCGTTCGACGTCGGAGGCGTGAATCGCGATGTGTCCGCCGCGGCGGAGGGCGTCGAACACCCGACCGGCGTCGTCGCCCATGCGCATGCGCAGACTCAACGCTGCGTACTCGGGATCGGCGAACCGGTGCACCTTCTCCAGGGTGACGGCGGCGGTCGGGTGCGCCCACGCCGCCGCGTGGTCCAGCACCCCGCCGCGCCCGACGGCGGGGAGCTGGTGCCGGTCTCCGACGAACGCAACGCGTGCCTCGGTCTCGTCGGCGATGGTGAGCAGCGCCCCGGCGGTGTCTTGGTCGAGCATCCCGGCCTCGTCGATGAGCAGCAGGTCACCGGCCTGGAGCTGGGCGCTCGGATCGAGCGCTGGGTTCGGCTGGCGGCCCCATTGGCCGTCGGCGTCCCAGCGCCATCCGTGCTGGTGGATCAGCCAGGCGGCGGAGTGACCGTCAGCGCCGGTCTCTGCGGCTGCGACCTCGGCGGCCTTCAACGTCGGCGTCACGACCATGAGCCGATGGCCCCTGAGGGACAGCAGCCCCCGAGTGAACCGAAGCGTGGTGGTCTTTCTAGCACCCGCAGCGCCTTCGACCACCACGAGTGGTCCGTCCCCTGCCAGGGCACCGGCCACGGCGGCTTGGGTGGGGTCGATCCGGACCAGGCCGCGTCCGCCCACGCGGACCCTGCGGGCCGGCTGAGCCGCCCGGCGTGCGATCCGGGCGACGATGTCGGCCTCGACCTCGAGCACGTGCGGTGAGCTGAATGATCGGATGTGCTCGGGCACATCGGCCCGGTTGAGCAACGTGACGCACCGGCTGGCGGCCCGGGCGGTGATGTCCTCGGCGAGCTCGGCTCGCGCGGCCGGGTCGGCGAAAAGACAGGTCTGTGCGAGGAGGACCTCGGTCTTCCCGCGGATGTCCGCGGTGTTCCAGGCCGACCTCCTCGCCCCGAGGATGGTGACGACGAGGTCTGCAGCGACATCGCGGTCGATCCAACCCGGGCGTGGACCTGCCAGCGGAACGGATCTCGTGGGGTCGCGGTAGCCCAGCTCGCGCAGCTCGCCGTTCCAGCGGGCCACGAGCTCCTCACCGTCCTTCGGGACGACCTTGTCGGGGCGGGCTTCTGCCCACGCCCTCCGGTCCCACACCTCCCGCAGCCCGGGACCCGGCTCATCGCCGGGGTGCTTGCTGCGCCAGTCGGCTTCGTAGCGGTCCACGTTCCGCCGGATCTGTGCGGTGCGCGCGCTGAACGCCCCGACGTACGAGACCAGCTGGCGAATCTCGCTCGTCTCCGGATCGAGCGTCATCCCGCGCGCCGCGAGCACCGACCGGAATCGCGGGTCGGTCGCGACCGCGGCATGGCCGATGCCGTTGAGCGCCTCGATACTGTCGCGGACTCCTACGGAGTGGATACCGCGCCAGGCGCCGGCCGCGTCGACGCGGGCGTTGATCTGGAGATGAAGATGCCGGTGCGGATCACCAGCACGCGAGGTGTAGTGCCGGATGACCGCGGCCTCGATCCGCTCGACCGGTACCTGCACCTGCCGCCCACGCGGCCCGACTCGCGTCGTTGCGTGCTGGGCGACCCAGCTGACAATCTCGGCGGCGGCTTTGTCCTGGGCGGCGTCCAGCGCGGCAGAAATTTCTGGATGAAGCGCGGCGGCCAGCGACCAGGTCTTGGGTCCGTTGACGGTAACCTCGACGAACCGCAGCGCGCTCGCGTCCTTGCGGACCCAGCCCTGCGGGCGGCCGGTGTCGACGTCGATGCCGGCGACCCACTGCTCGTAGGTTTCGCCGTCCATCGAACCCGCGTGTTCGACGCTCTCCGGCGTCGCGGTGAGTCGCTCGGCGACGCCGGTTCCTTCACCGAGGTAGTAGTCGTCAGCCCGGGATCGATCGCGCTCGACGTAGGCCCGGGCGGCTTTCGCCGCGCCGCGGTAGAACTTCACCCCACCGTGCACCCGGACCACCGCCTCCGCGAACGTCCGTCGACAACCAACGGACCCCCAGAAATGCCATGTGGGCCGCCCGATCACGGGCGACCCATCTACGTCCTTCGTAGCATGCGTGCCGCTCGATGGGGAGTGCCGCTCGATGGGGAGTGCCTGAACTTGGTTGCGAAGCAATCGGTGGGAGCAGCTTTTTGGGGCCGTGGAGAGCCAACGATTTCCAGTGAGAACTAGAGATCGGGCACTGCCGCCACGCGAGAGTGGTTCCTTCACGAGCGGATCAAGGAGCATTGGACGCAGACAGGCCCCATACGTGGCTCCAATGCGGGACGCGCCGCCGGTCGGGTCTTACGGGACGCTCGACGTGTGACGGCACCTCCTGGTGGGGCGAGCCTCCGCTGGTGATTCGGCCATCGGGACAGCGGAGATGGGCGAGCATTGCCAGCGCTAGGATCGCGGCATGACCGGACGCCGCATTCTGTTTGGCGGCACGCTCGCCGGCGCTAGGCAACTGCCCTGGTCGGGCGGGCCGATCGAGCGGACAAGCTGTTGACACTTGACGGGGCGTAGGAACCGGAGATGTACGCGTGGTCGATTCGGTTCGTGCATCCTGAGCCAGTGACGACTCCGCGTGCAGGTCGGTTGGTGACCTCGCTAGATGTTCTCGATGACTTCTTCGGCGGTCTACCGGGTGCGGGCGCAGCCAAGAGCCTGACCCTTTCTCAGATCGACGAGTTGGGCGAGATGGTGAACACGACGGCCGCAAGACTGTCGAGGATGCAGCCCAGCACGGAATTGATCGGCGACTTGGTCTACCCGGGAGGCTGGCTAGGCAACGGCTGGCAGGACGAAATATTCCGGAACGAACTCAACTGCGCCCTCCTTTACGAGCCACGCTTGCTCGTGCACGACCCACTTGCTGAGTACTTCTTCTCGGACTTCAACCTGCTACCAGAGGTGGCCTTGGAAGGGCGGGGAGGGACGCAGGTCGTGGCTGGCGCCCGAATGTGGGCGAACCACGGGCGGCGAGTGCATCGAGGTGACGACGTCGAAGGGATCCGCGCCGACCTCGACTCCATTCTTGGAGTCCTGAACCTGTTTGAACCACTCATCCGAAGCGGCGTGATCGTAATGCGCAGCCAGTTCCCGATCCTCGAGAGGGAGCGGCATGCGTTGGCCGCCTCCGTACGTGCCGACCTCCGTTCCGCACCCACGGTTGCCACCGTGGCCCGTACCGAAGGGCTGCCACTCCCTCGCTGGGACAACCTGCGTGGCCTGCAAGTTACGCCGCCCGGAGGGCTCCTGGACCCTAACGACCGTGCGCAGTGGGAACCCGAGTTCTACTACCTCGCAAAGACCTTGATGTTCAGCCGCTCCGCCGCAGCTCTCTACGCCCCGGCCAGCGACAATGAGTTGGCGCTCCTGCAGACGAAGAGCGCCGAGTATCTCAAGGGGAAACGCTCGTTCGCCCCGAGCCAGCCGCTAATCCAGGAGGCGCTTCGTACGATGGCGCCGGACATGCGACTGGATCCCGTTACAGCCGTCAAGGTGCGCAGTTCGGAAGAGGCGTTCAACGCATGGCGCCAAGAATTGCGCACGTTGCAGCGCGCCAGCGTGGGCGTCGCCGACGCCGACGTCCCGCAACTCGTCAAGGACATGATGCAGCCGAAGGTCGACGAGGTGTGGAAGGCGGTCTCGAAGTCCGCCGTGTTGAGCCGGCGTGCACCCAAGAACCTCGGTCTGGCGCTCATCACGGGCATCGGTGCCCTGCCCGGTGGACTGGCCGCGGCGGCGGCTGCCGCCGCAGCGACCGGTGTCGGCGGATACTTAATGGACACGTTCGTTCGCCGCCAACTCGACGGCAGTAAGCCCGTGATCGCAGCGCTCCTGCACCAAAACTAAGCGCCAAGGTACAGGCAGGCAATTGCTTCATTGGCCCCGCGCTGGGCTCACGCACACCGGCTCACCCCGGCTGCCGTACCAAGACCGCGCGACCGCGTCGAGGATGTGGGCCTTTCAAGTGGGAGGCTCGACGCCACCGAGTTATCCGAACGGTATGGTGCAGCTCACCCTCATTTGCTGCTCCTGGCCTTTGCTTGCCTTGTCAGGTAAGACCCGCGATCGGAAAGCAAGACGAGCCCAATCGAGACCCCGAAAGACGTAAGGATTCAGAAGTGACAGACGCAGTAATCAATGATGACTACGTTCAGTCGTCCGATGCGCTTCTTGATGGTGGCTATGCGCTCATCGGTGCAGTTTATAGCCTCGTCAAGTTGCAGGGAGCGGCAACAAAGCGCGACCTCATACTCGCGGCCGCATCCCACGCACTACGCGGTGGTGATAAGACCGCAACAGAGGTCGGATCCGTCGTCAGTCAGGTTTGGCCAGGAGCGCGCACCGACCAATCGTCCGTCGACGAAGCACTCGCTGTCGGGCGGGAACTAAACCTTATGGCCCCAGTGGAGGGTCTGGACGGCGCTGTGCTTTGGCGGCTGACCGCCCTAGGCTCCGACGATGTCGACCGTCAGAGCGACTGGGTACACTTGATCAAGGACGCAGCGATCAAAGAGCTTCAGAGTCGCGCACAATCCGACAGTGGTCGGAGTGTCGATTATGAGACGGCGGAGCTGTGGCTAGAGCGAATCGTGGGCGGTCTTATCGTCGGGATCACTGCCTCGCAAGATGCATATCTGGGCCGTGTTGAGCATCTCATCACGCAACGACTCTCGCCTCGTGGTATCGATCAGAGTGTTGTGCTCGCAAAGATCGCCGCGTCAACTTCTGATCCTGACGTCGTGGCATTTCTCCAGGCTTGCGCGATAGCAGCTCTTGATCCGCTGGATCCCTTTGGTGCCGAGTTGG
This sequence comes from Georgenia yuyongxinii, assembly GCF_006352065.1. Taxonomy (NCBI): domain Bacteria; kingdom Bacillati; phylum Actinomycetota; class Actinomycetes; order Allobogoriellales; family Allobogoriellaceae; genus Georgenia; species Georgenia yuyongxinii. The sequence continues at coordinate 985,883 of NZ_CP040915.1, forward strand.
TCAGCCACATCACGACTGGATGTGTCTTGCATTCGTACATTGCGGGGCGGGACTCCGCAGTGGTGCTTGACAATCTGGGAACCCCGCGCGGTCAACGCGCTCTTCTTGACACACCCGTCCTCGTCGAGCTCATCGGCCCGGTTCGCGTCAACGAACCTGCTAGAACCTCCATCCGTGCGGCTGTCGCGGCTGGGTGGGAAGTAGTGGCATGCGATCACACGCTTGAGGAATTGATAGCGCTGACTGAGCGCGAGGTGCCACGCATCAGGGAGAGCCTCAGGAGAGCTCATAATCAAGGCGTGCGCGCCGAATGGTATGCATCACTGGTAGCCGACCAACTGCCGAGCTACTGCATTGAGGCGCTTCAAGACGGCACGTACTCGTTGATCGAGCAAATGATCGAGGCCGCCAAGGCGATGGTGGATACTCTCGCAGAATTGGGAGTCACAGTTCGGCCGCACTTCAACGACCAAGACGCACACTACGTCAGCCGATGCAAGGACGCACTCGAGAAAGTCCTCGAAGGCGTTGGTGTTGGCCGATCGGCTGCGGTCATTCAGCGAGACGCGGATTCCATGGCGATGGTGTGGCGCCGGCGACGTAGAGAAACACCGAAGCGCGCATGGCCTGGTGGCTGGATCATCACTCCTGACAGGCACATGGCCACAGCATTTCGCTCATTGGATCGGGCGGATTCAGTGCCACTGACGCTATCGCTACCCCAGTGGATGATGATCCTGTCGGTCACGGTGCCACCCGCCGAGGTCGTTGATCTCGCATCGGCAGCTGCACTGCAACTTGTCGAAGAAGCGATGTGGTTGCTGCCATCTCGCTTTCCGAGCGACGTCGCGATGGACCTTGCCAAGCAGATCTCTCCCGATCATGGCGGGTCGGCAACAGATCTTCGCTACGCCCAACTGACACTAGACGCGGCACTGAACGGTGACGGTGGACCGCGCTCCGCTACCTCGATGGCCGCGGAAGTGCTCGAATCCCGTAACAGCCGGCGCGATCGGCAGAATGCGCTCGCGCTAGCGCGAGCCAAACGAGCGGAGACTGACGCGGGTCGTGAGGCGGACGCGGCTCGACGGATGGCCTCTGAGCAGAAGCGCATCGCGGATGAGGCGACGAAGGAGTCCCAAACATCTATCCAGAGGATGGAGGCGCTGAGGCAGCAATTAGCATGGGCGGGCATTCGGACCAAAAGAATTGTAATCACGCTCATCTGTGTCTTCGTGGGCGTAGTGCTAGGCGTCGGAGCGTGGCTGCTCGGAGTTGGGTACGTCGCCATCCTTGGGGCGCTCGGCGGGCTCGTCGTTGTAGGCGTCGGCGGGTACAGGTGGTGCAAGTCGGCTGAGGCAAAGCTGCTTCCGCTTCTGGTTGGCGCGGGTGTGGAGGTGATCTCGCTGGCGAGTGCTCTGGTCGGACTGTTTGTTGCGAACGGAGGTTAGAAATCGGGTCGTCGCTCGTCGGATGAGGGGAGGTGTCTATTCCGACCGGGGCCTCCAAGGGCGCAACTACAGACGGCCCCCTCGGCATTCGGCTATCCGGACCTTGAATGAGACCGTGTGGGCTATGAGGGAATTACTGTTCCAGATCCTTCCCCTCCGAGTTGTGCGCTGCTCCTGAGCGGGCGGTCCCGCAATACGCACCTGTTCTTTTGGGTCCGGTGGTGCCGCGACTCTGGTTTAGGTGGCTCTCCGCTCGTCGGGGCTGTAGCTGTTGCGTTAAGTGCATCCAGCGTGGAAAGCCGAAGCTTAGTCGGGCTAATAGTTGAATCTTGCGGACCCGGGTCGCCGGGGTTGAAAGTATCGAGCCAACGCCTGAGTGGAAGTGGAGCGTATTCCCTCTCTCCATTCGAGCCGTGGTATCTGTGCGGGGTGAGTATGAGTGGTCGCCGGGTTTGCCGGCCGCGTAGGCAAGGCCTCGCGGGTGCGGCGGCGCGTTCGCGCACAAGGTCGCACTCTTACGGTTCGTCGCCCTCGTACAGAAGTAGCACCTTGTGTTGGTCGCGCTCGTGGTAGGCGCGTCTCTCCTCCATGCTCGCCGCCGCCCCCGTGGAACTCTTGCGGGGTGAGCGACAGAGATGCGATGACGGTTTGGGAACTGCTCCGGGAGTACGCCGCGACACAGTCCGGGTCCTTCACCTCGCAAGAGGCGCTCTCATGGTTCCGTCGCCACGCGCCTGACAAGGCCAACGAACGGAACATCCGCACTCACATCCGCGGAGCCTCCTGGAACGTGGGTAACCGCCCGCAGTTCTCGACCAAGGAGCCGTTCCTTACCAAGCTCGACCGAGGTCTGTTTTGGCGAGCGCGTCTCGACGAGATCGAAGGCTGGCGGGCAGATGTACCCACTCCAACAGTTGAGCCGATGCCGGCTGCCCCGGCGGAGGGGCACTTAGTGTCAGAATGGCACACGGAGGACAATACCCAGCGCCTTCTCGTCGAATGGCTCGCTGGCGAGGGGTGGACTATCGCCCGAACGGCGAATACGGCCACACGAGAGCACGGCGTGGATGTGGTTGCCGAGCGAGAGGGGCAGCGCCTCGGGGTTGAGGTGAAGGGCTACCCGTCTCGCTTCTATGTCACCGGCCGGAAGAAGGGCCAGGTGAAGACCAGCACGCCCAAGGAGCAAGCGAAGAAGTGGTACGCGCATGCGCTCGTCCCGGCAATTCGCCTTCGGACCCACGAGCCTGACTCCGTGTCGGTGATGTGCTTCCCCGACTCCCGTGTGTACCGGCCGCTGTACGCGGACACCGCTTTGTCGTTGCGCGCAGCAGGCATCGACGTCTGGTTGGTCTCGCAGGATGGTGCCGTTGAGATTCTCGGCCAGTCCTCGCTGCCGGGGGAACGGCTCGACGCGAGGGTGCAGTTCGGACTCTGAGGTCGACGCGATCGCCGCCGAGTTCGACCAGATGCGAAGGGGCTCCCCGCCTCCCGCAGTCCGCAAACAGTCCGCAAGAAGTCCGGCGGAGCCCGATGAGCACCAACGAGACTCAACGGTCCGATAGTGACGTTCGTGCAGGTCAGAGCATGTTTTCGGTGTTTTCCGACGATGGCCGAAAACTACCAGATACCTCCGGAATCGTTCCGCTTCAACGTGTGAATCGGGAGCGTTTGCCGGTGTTGGTGATGGTCTCGGGGTACTCGCGGATGACGTTCGCGCTGATGATCCCTTCCCGCCAGGGACCGGACCTGATCGCCGGGCACTGGGCGCTGCTGTCCCGGATGGGCGCGGTCCCGCGTGAGCTGGTCTGGGACAACGAGGCCGCGGTCGGTTCCTGGCGCGCCGGGAAACCGAGGCTGACCGAGGAGTTCGAGGCCTCACGGCACGCTGGGCATCGGGGTCCACCAGTGCCGGCCCCGCGACCCGGAGGCCAAGGGGCTGGTCGAGTGGGCCAACGGGTATCTGGAGACCTCGTTCCTGCCGGGCCGTAGCTTCACCGGGCCCGCGGACTTCAACGCCCAGCTGACCGACTGGCTGGTCAGGGCCAACGCCCGCCACCACCGGCGGATCGGCTGCGCCCCGCAGGCGCGGTGGGAGCCGGACCGGGCCGCGATGCTGACCCTGCTGCCGGTCGCGCCCCTGATCGGTTGGCACACCCAGGTCCGCCTGCCGCGGGACCACTACGTCCGCCTGGATTCCAACGACTACTCCGTCGACCCGGTCGCGGTCGGGCGCACGGTCACCCGTGGCGGCCGACCTGGACACCGTCACCGTCCGCCTCGGCGACCGGGTCGTCGCCCGGCACGAGCGGTGCTGGGCACGCCACCAGAGCCTGACCGACCCCGCCAACCGGGCCGCCGCCCTCGCACTGGCCGCGGCCGCCCGACGCCTCGCGGTCCCGGCCGCCGACGGTGAGGTCGAGCAGCGCGACCTGACCACCTACGACCGCCACTTCGGCCTCACCGAGGTGGCCTGATGACTACCACGAGAGACATCACCGCCGAGCTGGCCTACCTGACCCGGGTGCTGAAGGCCCCGACCCTGCGCGAAGCCGTACCCCGGCTCGCCGAACGGGCCCGGACCGAGTCCTGGACCCACGAGGAGTTCCTCGCCGCCTGCCTGCAACGCGAGGTCGCCGCCCGCGAGACCCACGGCGGCGAGGGCCGCATCCGCGCCGCCCGGTTCCCCGCCCGCAAGTCCCTCGAGGACTTCGATTTCGACCACGCCCGCGGCCTCAAACGCGACCTCATCGCCCACCTGGGCACCCTGGACTTCGTCGCCAGCAAGGACAACGTCGTCTTCCTCGGCCCGCCTGGCACCGGCAAGACCCACCTAGCCACCGGCCTGGCGATCCGCGCCTGCCAGGCCGGCCACCGCGTCCTGTTCGCCACGACTCCCAGTGGGTCGACCGCCTCGCCACCGCCCACCACGATGGCCGGCTGCAAGACGAGCTGCGTCGTCTGGGCCGCTACCCCCTCCTCGTCATCGACGAGGTCGGCTACATCCCCTTCGAGCCCGAGGCCGCGAACCTGTTCTTCCAGCTCGTCTTCAACCGCTACGAACGCGCCTCCCTGATCGTCACCTCCAACAAGCCCTTCGGTCGCTGGGGCGAGGTCTTCGGCGACGACACCGTCGCCGCCGCCATGATCGACCGCCTCGTCCACCACGCCGAGGTCGTCGCCCTCAAGGGCGACTCCTACCGGCTCAAGAACATCGACCTCGGCCGCACCCACACCGGCGCGACCGACGACTAACCAACCAAGGAGAGGGGTCCATTTTCAGCCGTCGTTGACAGTCGTCATCGGTCATCATCCGACTTGCGAAGGTCGGGCGTGAGCGCACCATGGAGGCTTGCGTGCCGGCCAGCAAGAACCCGGACCGACCACGAGGTCGGGCTGAGTCAAGGGGTCGCTCCGATGAGTTCTGTCCAGGGCATGGGTATGCACCCGCGTTGGTCGAGAGTGAGCGATTCGAGCCGCGGGCGATCCGAGCGGAGGCGGTCCCACGGGAGCTGCTGACCGCACGGTGACGGGCGCAATATCCAACATGAGAGGAAGTCATGCGAGACGTTATTCTGTACATGTCGATGTCCCTGGACGGGTTCGTCGACAGCGACCGTGAGCACCCGGGGACGGCGATCCCCGAGGGCGCGGAGTTGAAGCGGTGGAAGCTGGACCAGATCAGCGATGCCGGAGCGCATCTGATGGGCCGAGTCACCTACGAGCAAATGTCGTCCTACTGGCCGGAGTCGGAGGACCCGTACGCCGCGTCGATGAACGACATCCCGAAGGTGGTCTTCTCCACCACGCTCGGCGACGCCGAGGCGACCTGGCCGGTCACCCGGGTCGCGCGGGGTGACCTCGCGGACGAGATTGCCGCCATCAAGGCGGAACCCGGCCCGGACGTGATTGTGTGGGGTGGCGGCCGGCTGGCCGGCGCGCTCGCTGCCGCGGACCTGATCGACGAGTATCGGCTCTTCGTCCAGCCGCTGGTGCTGGGCCAAGGGCAGGCCCTGTTCGACCGGCTCCCGAACTCCCGGCACCTCGCGCTGGTCGGCGCCACGCCGTTTACTTGCGGTGTCGTCGTTCAGGTCTACCGACCGCAGCGCGGCTAAAGGGGGCAGGACCGTGGGCACGGTGCAGGCACAGGCGATCATGTCTTTGGATGGCGTGTTCCTTCCTCCGGCGCGCGGAACCGCCCACAGATGGGTCAGGAGAGCCGAAAATTCTCGAGGGGGAGGGCGGGAACAAGCTTGCTACCGCCTCGCCGGCTGAGCGCGCAATCGCAATGTCCCGATGGTAGGCCCGGAACCGAATAGGCCCGGCGGATTTTGAACTGGGCGGCACCGTTCTCGCGGTCCGCGACATGACGTGAGGAAGAACTTTGCACCTTGGCGTTCACGTCGAGGACCTGGACAGGTCGAGAGCCTTCTACGCGGCTCTGGGATACGAGGTGGTCGGCGAGGTGCCCGCCGCGCCGCTCGGGAGCCTGACGATGCTAAAGCTGCCCGGCGATGAGTTCGTGCGTATCGAGCTAGTTCAGAATCCCACCCTCGGCAGTATAGGTCCCCGTGGGCTCAGCCATCTCGTGATTCAGGTCGATGATCTGCACGCCAAGGTCGCTGACCTCGGTGCCAAGGGGGTGCAGGTAGAGGAGCCGACCTCGCCGGACGGCTCTGATGACTTCTGGACCGCCTGGCTTGACGACCCGGACGGACACCGCATCGAACTGGTGCAGTGGCCCGCCCACCATCCGGTGGGCATGACCGAGGCCGATCTGACGAGTCCGACCTCATGAATGCGCGCAGCGCCAGAGGCGTGGTCGAAGAGCTGTTGCGGCGCCGGCAGGACCGCGGCCACCCGGTCTTGGACGACCTCGTCGCCGCGGACCTGGTCAACCACGCCGCCGCGGATTTGCTCAGGGCACGGTCCAATGTCCGGTCCTCGTCACCTACCCGGCCCTGCGAGGGCGTCGCCGTCTGACCGGAGTGGCGTGCTCATCACGCACTACCCGCTGGAGCGTCCCCAGACCTTGTCGTTGGAAGCCAGTCAGATGAGCTGGAACGAGTTCACTCGGGTGGTGAGACCGCCCCGCCGACGCCGATCTCGTTCCCGTTGGCGTCACGGGAGACGTACTTCCAGACTTGACCATGCTTCTCGACATCGACCGGTTCCACACCCCGACCCGCGATCCTCGCGACTTCGGACACGGGGTCATCGACCCAGATCATGCTGACGGCGCCACCAGCGCGCTCGGCGTCTTCGATGACGTACACGTAGCGGTCCTCAGCCAACTGCCACACGGCCTCGACGTCGTTCGGGTCGAACGTCGCTTCCGCTCCGAGCAGTCGCTGGTATCACTCGACCGCGGCCCCATAGTTCGTGACTGGGAAGCCGGCGAAGATGCCCACCGCCATGACCCGCTCCTTTCGTCCATGAGACCTCGGACACACGTTGTCACATCGGCCCTCGTGGCGAGCAGGTAAACCATCGGAGAATCAAAAGCTCATCGAACGCCGACTTCTGCCACCAGGTGTGGGCCACCAACTTGTTCTCGACGTCCTCTTAGCCGCAGACAGCGGACGCCGAGCGGTCAGCGTGCGCGACGTGCTCCGCTGACGGCGTACCGCAGGGTGACCAGCTGTGATTCCTCCATCCGGTGCGCGTCGAGCAGCGTGAGTACCTGCTCCACCGGCTCGCTGAACGTCGGAACGCCCGAGCCGATGACGCCCGGCCCGATCAAGATGTGCAACTCGTCGACCAAGCCCTGCGCGAGGAGGTCGTTCCAAGTGCTCAAGCTGCCGAAGCAGACGATGTCGCGGCCGTTGCCGGCCTTCAGTTCGACGACTCGGGCGTGCGCCTCACCGCGGCGAACGACCTCGGTGGTCGAGGTCCAAGGGGCGGTGTCCGTAGCTGCGGTGCTATCGGAGACGACCACCTTGGCCAATGTGTTGTGGAGTCGCGCGATCTCGCGCTCGACATCCGGGGCGGAGGCGTCGTCGGCGAGCGGTGGCCAGTAGTTTCGTGCTTCGTGGAAGGTGGTGGCACCGAACAGCATGGTGTCGGCGGCGCGCATCCGCACCAGGTTGTAGCGGTCGAATCCCAGGTCGATGGGCATCACGAAGACGTTGCCGCCCTTGCCGGCCGCATACCCGTCGAGCGTCGAGATCACGGTAATGATCAGCTTCCTCATGGTGTGCTCCTCGGTCGGGCCGGTTGGCGGCGGACCACCGCTCGGTCAGGCGCTGTACGTGAGGATCATGCCGAGCGGCGTCTAGGTAGGCCACGTGGCGCGCGCAGATGGCGGCGATGCACGCGGATCTGCCGACGAGCCGATGGCCATGCGGCCAACGGCACGCTCCGCGTGGCCATCCCTCTGTGCGCGTCCCGCGTGACGATCCTTAGCGGGACAGCGGCTAACGGGTCACCATGCAGTCCTTCGGTGCGCCGGGAGCCGTTCGCCTTGCGGGACGGTTCTACGCGGACGACAGGGGGACCTGCGTTATTCCGCCTAGAAAGGACTACTTGCGGTTCTATCTGCGAGCCTCGCGCAGGCCCTCCGATCTCCGAACCGGTCCCGCAACTCAGTAGCCGCGAAGTGGCAGGGTCCGCAATCGCCGGTGGGTGGTCCGCTCACGGGTCAGGACAGGATGGCTGTCATGCGGATCGAGACGAGCAGTCCTGGCAGGTCGACGCCGAGCTTCGCCACATAGCGGGTCGGTGGCTCGGACGGGAAGCAACGCGCGTACTCATCGTTGAGACCGTCGAAGTCACCGGGATTGGTGAGCAGGATCCCGACCTCGACGACGTCGCGCAGGTCGGCGCCGCCGGCTCGGAGGATGGCTTGGCAGTTCGTGAGCGCCTGTCGTGTCTGATCCTGGATCGTGTCTCCGGCCAACTTGCCCGTGCTCGGATCGATTCCGACCGTGCCCGAGACGAAGATGTTTGGCCCGACCTTCACCCCTTGGCTGTACCAGGGCGAGCTTGGCGCGTTCGAGGTCGTGATGATCTGACGCGGCATGAATATGTCACCCCTTTGTCTCAGGAACAGTGCCAACCAGCAGCATCGCAGACGTCCCTACCCGCTGGACCGTGGTGACCCGTCGAACAAGACGTCAATGCGTCACCTTCGACACGGCCGCCTCATCACTACAGCGACGTTGCAAAGCGTCGCACCCATAGTCACCGACCACAGCCCATCACGATCAGGCTGCGAAGGCGATCTCCACGGTCTTTCCGCCGCGAGTGACTGTCAAAGGTAAGCACCCAGCCCGACGCCGTGTTCCATCGCGCCGCCCCACGCACCGTTGCCGATGGGGGATCGGCCTGCAGTGAGCAGGCAGGCGACGAGGTGGCTCATCGTAGAGTTTGGGGAATGTCCGAGGTCCGTGACTCCGGCACTCTGCGAGCGATGACAACTGCCGACATCGGAGACGTGCTCGACGTCCAGGAGGCGGGCGCCGTCCACGGTCTCTCAGACGTATTTCCGCAGGACGCCTACCCGTTTCCTCGCGACGACGTCGCACATCGTTGGCAACAGGAGATGGCGACGCCAGGCATCGACTGCTACGTGGTGCTGCTCGACAGCACGGTCGTGGGGTTTGCTGCGATCCGGGGCGACGAGTTCTTGCACTTCGGGATCGCCATCGAGCATTGGGGCACCGGAATCGCCCGGACCGCACACGACGCGGTGCTCAACCGAATGCGGAGCCGTGGCATTCAGCGTGCATGGCTGACTGTCTTCACCGGGAACGGGCGAGGTCGACGGTTCTACGAGAAACTCGGTTGGAGTCCCACCGGTGACCGCACCCACAGTTCATTCCCGCCTTATCCAGAGCTCCTGCGCTACGAACGTTTGGTTGAGCAGGATCGCAGCCCTCTCTAAGAGTCGAACGTCCCATGCAGCCAGCACGTCCCGGTCAGGGATCCCATGCGGGACGTCCGCCTGGCGTTACAGGCAGCGTGACTGTGGTCAGGGCAGCAGGTCCAAGTATTTTCTTCTCGCAGGCATGGCGTGGATAACCATCTCCTCGCTCACAGACCAGCACAACGGTCTCAAGCAAGCGGGCATGGGAATCGAAGCCAAACCGCAACTCGCGGTGCGGCCAGTCGTCCTCTTCGAGGGGTTCACTCCACTGGGACCAGTCGGCTGCGTTGACCGCGTCCTCGGGCGATACGCCGTGTTTGAGTGCGCTGGCACATGGACCTCACGCCGCGAAGGCAGCCAGAGCGCGGCGGACCGCCTCCGAGCGTGACACGTGCTCTCTCTGCGCCAGCCTGTCCACTGCCGCGATCTCTTCGGCAGTGAGGCGCACAGCAACGACCTGCATCGGCTCAGCACCTCGGCCGGGGCGACCGCGGCCGCGACGCTTCAATCCCTCGACGTCATAGCCGGCTTCGGCCTCGTCCGCCCACTTCTCGATCTGCTCGTCAGCGACCATGAACAAATCGTATAACGAAAATAGCCTGTCAGGTAAAGGGAACGTCGGATCACTGGCGTAAGCGTGGGGGGATTGCTGCACGGACAGGTGACATCTGAGCGGTGGTGCCGAGCAGTTGCTCCTGTCAGGCGGGGACAAGTCGACGCAGCGGAAGGACATCGACGAGGCGCATCGAGTCGCCGCAGACTGGTACGCGGGCCAACGGAAGGAGCACGGCCATGGCTGAGAAGTTCACGACGTGGGACGCCGCCAATCATCTGGAGAACCTCGGCGAGGTCGCCGAGTTCCTCGAGGCTGTGTTCGAGGAAGCCGGCGACGACCCGGCCTTCGTCGCACAGGCTCTCGCCACCATCGCCCGCTCCGGCAACGTCAGCGAGCTCGCTCGCCGCATAGGGATGAGCCGCGAGGGCCTCTACAAAGCCCTGTCGGCCGACAGCAGCCCGAGCTTCGCGACGATCATGAAGGTCGCCAAGGCGTTGGGCCTGAAACTCCACTTCGAGTCGGTCGCCTGAGTCTCATCGCCCCGTCCGGTCCGCAAACAGTCCGCAAGAAGTCCGGCGGAGGCCGATGACCGCCAATGAGACCCAACGGTCCGATAGCCAAGTTCTTGCAAATCAGACCATGTTTTCGGCGTCTACCGACGATGACCGCGACCAGCCAAAAACGGGCGGAACCGTTCCGCTTCAATGTGCGAGTCGGGAGTCACTTGTCTGTCAGCCATAATATTACGCTCGTCAGACCAAAGGGTATGGTGACTCGAAGGGCGAGTGAGCCAGTCCAGGAGGTGGAGGAACGCATGGCGCGCTACGGCAGCGAGCACAAGGAAGCCACTCGTCGGCGCATCGTCGAGACGGCCGGTCGCCGACTCAAGCGAGACGGCATCGACGGATCCGGCATCGCCACCCTGATGGCCGACGCCGGGCTCACCAACGGCGCCTTCTACGCGCACTTCGAATCCAAGGACGACCTCGTCGCGACGGTCGTCGGGGACCAGCTTGGTCGACAGGCGTCGGAGTTCAGTGAGCTGCCGGGTGGCCGCGCCGGACTCGAGATCCTCGTCGGCGAGTACTTGTCGCCTGCGCACCGGGACCACCCCGACGTCGGCTGCCCGTCGGCAGCACTGCTCGACGAGGTCGGCCGGTGCACGGAAGCGACCAAGAAGGCGTACACGGCCGGCACCAAGGCGATCCTGGATGAGATCTGCACGCGCCTGGCGCCCGAAGATCCCGAGTCGGCCAGGGGAGCGGCGCTCGCACTGTTCACGATGCTCGTGGGATCGATGCAACTCGCCCGGGCGGTGAGTGACAAGGAGCTGTCCGACGCCGTCCTCGAGGAGGGCATTCGAAGTGCCGAAGCCCTGATCCGCGCCCGGACGAAGCAGAAGTAGGCGAAGCGGTCTCCCTGCGAGACGAGCCATGCGCCCCAGGAGTTGCCATGTCGGTGTCCTGAGATGATCGTACGATCATACTTTAATCACCAAGGAGCGCACCAATGCCCGTCACCACCTCGCACCAGGACGCCGCGACCAAGACCGTGGATGTCGGCGGCAAGAGCTTCGCCTACCGGGACCTGGGGCCCCGGACCGGTACGCCGGTCATCTTCCTCAACCACCTCGCGGCGGTGCTGGACAACTGGGATCCCCGGGTCGTCGACGGCATCGCGTCGCAGCGTCGGGTGATCACCTTCGACAACCGCGGCGTCGGCGCGTCGGAGGGAAGGACGCCGAGCTCGATCGCCGAGATGGCGAAGGACGCCGTCGCCTTCATCAGGGCTCTCTGCTTCGACCGGGTCGATCTGCTCGGCTTCTCGATGGGCGGCTTCGTGGCTCAGGTCATCGCCGAAGAGCAGCCTGATCTCGTCCGCAAGATCATCCTCGCCGGCACCGGTCCCGCCGGAGGCGAAGGCATCGACAAGGTCACGTTGCTCACTTACCTGGACGTGGCCAGGGGCGCCTTGACCTGCCGCGACGCGAAGTACTACCTGTTCTTCACCGAGACGGCGAACGGCCGGTCAGCGGCCCGAGCGTTTTTGGAGCGGCTGAAGGAGCGCACGGAGAACCGCGACAAGGCGATCTCCGTCCCCTCGTTGCGGGCCCACCTCAAGGCCATTAACGGCTGGGGCGTGCAGTTGCCGAGGGATCTTTCACGCATCCAGCAGGCGGTGTTCGTCGCGAACGGCGACCACGACCGCATGGTGCCCACCCAGAACTCGGCCGACCTCGCCCGTCGACTGCCGGACGCCCGGCTCAAGATCTACCCCGACGCCGGCCACGGGGGCATCTTCCAGCACCACGCAGAGTTCGTCCCGGAAGCGCTGGACTTCCTTGCTGCCTGACACTCACCGACCCCAGGGACAGCGACCATGAAGGCATTCGTCGTCGAGAAGTACGGCAAGGACGGTCTGCGCGCCGCCAACACATCACAGCCGACCGTCGGAAGAGGCGACGTGCTGGTCCGGGTCAGCGCCGCGAGCATCAACCCGCTGGACAAGATGACCCGCAACGGCGAGTTCAAGCACCTCATCAAGCGCAAGCTGCCCTTCGTGCTCGGCCATGACCTGGCCGGCGTGGTCACCGAGGTCGGCGCCGACGTACGCGACTTCAAGGTCGGTGACGAGGTCTACGCCCGTCCTCGTGACCTCCGGATCGGCACGTTCGCCGAATTCATCGCAATCGACCAGGACGACGTCGCGCCCAAGCCGAACTCCCTCACCCTCGATGAAGCCGCCGCCGTACCGCTGGTCGCCCTGGCCGCCTGGCAGATCCTGGTCGACCGCGCAAACCTGCAGCCGGGTCAGAAGGTGCTCGTCCACGCCGGAGCAGGCGGCCTCGGCTCTACGGTCATCCAGCTCGCCAAGCACCTCGGCGCCGTCGTCGCGACCACCAGCAACACCGCCACCGCAGACCTGGTCAGGAACCTCGGGGCCGACGTCGTCGTCGACTACACCAAGCAGGACTTCACCCAGGTGCTGTCCGGCTACGACCTCGTTCTCGACTCCCTCGGGGGCCAGAACTTGGAGAAGTCCCTCACCGTGCTGAAGCCCCATGGCCTCGCCATCGGCGTAGCCGGCCCTCCAGACGCCGGGTTCGCGAAGCAACTCGGCGCGCCCGCGATTCTGGGCGTCCTCATGACCCTGCTCAGCCGCAAGATCCGCAAGCAGGCGAAGGCACTCGACGTGCGCTACGAGTTCTTGTTCATGCAGGCCAGCGGCTCACAACTGCGTGAGCTGGGTGCCCTGTACGACGCCGGCGTGCTGCGCCCGGTCATCGACAGGACATTCCCGTTCGAGCAGACAACCGAAGCCATGGCTTACGTCGAGCAGGGCCGCACCCAGGCCGGCAAGGTCGTCGTCACGATGAAATCCCTTCCTGACGTCACGCCGTCCGCGGACTGACAAATCGACAAGCCGCCCGCAGAACGGGCGGCGCGAGAGTTCGACCGCCTGCGGCGCGCTCGCAATCAGGACCGCTACGAGGCGAAGCCGGTGGGCGCCGCGGCGACCGAGAAGGCCGAGCAGGTCGCCCGGACCTCTTCGAAGCCGCCGTCGCTCGGATGGCGCCGTGAGCGCTGCGGTCCGCAAACAGTCCGCAAGAAGTCCGGCGGAGGCCGATGACGGCCAACGAGACCCAACGGTCCGATAGTCACGTTCTTGCAGGTCAGAGCACGTTTTCGTCGTCTACCGACGACGACCGCGACCAGCCAAAAACGGGCGGAATCGTTCCGCTTCAACGTTTAGTCGCGGATGACGGGTCAGGCGGACGAATGCGGCGGTCGCGCGAAGCCCGCAAAGCGTTCAATCACCCGGAGGCTTCCACCCAGCATCTCCGTCTTCTCTACGAGCATCGCGTGCGCTCTCGCGTTAATAGATCCGTAGACCTGGATCTCCCTCAGCGTGATCATGTCGCCAAGCTTGCGGAATTCCTCCCGCCCGACCTCCATGTGAAACTCCAGCGACGCGCTGTCCGGATGCACCGCGGTGACTGTCATGTGCCCTGCTTCCTCGTCGAGATGGAAGCCGTACGCGATGAGTTGAGGCTCGAGCCCTTCGATAGCGTCGACGAGGCGACGGATCCCGTCCTTAAGTTCCGCCGATCGGCCCTGATGTATGTCGGAGTGATCGACATAGACGATCAACTGCGACGAGTCCGGGCGGCGATCAGAACCCATGCCTTCACGATATGACCATAGGGCCTGCGTGTCACGGCGAGTTTCGCGGCCCGCTCACGTGAATCCGACCGCTGCGTCCGCGCGAGGGTCTTTCACAACGGAACTCGGTGGAGTTCCGCTTCACGTATAAGTCGGCGCATTTGCGCAGGTCAGAGGTGTGGCGGCTCCTAGTCCGCACAGAGTCCGCAAGAATTTCAGCCCCATGAGCTTTCGGGCTGTATCAGAGGGGCCAATCTGCTCTTAGGCGGCACGTTCCAGACTTAGACGTGGTCCTTCGGGGGGCAGTATGACGCGGCAAGCGAGTGGGTTGTGAGGGCGCCCCGCCGGTCCCCACCCGGTCCCGACGGGCATTGCAGCTCGCGCCGGGTGGAGACCCTGACTGAGTGAACGATGCTCAGTGTTTTGTCCGACGGCACCCGAATCCAGCAGAGCGCGTGGGCGCGTACTTGAGGCAGATGCCTCACGCGCGCCACCGGCTGGGGGCCGACGCTGGAGACATGACGACGACGACACCACGCCAGGCCGTGGAAGCGGTGCAAGCCCACCCGCTACTGCCCGAGGGCGACGACGAGAGATTCACCGGGTACGGCGTGATGGGGGTGCCCTTCGCCAGCGGGCACTACCTCGCGCTGCGCGACTTCGTCGCGACGTCGGTGGGGCCGGCGTACCGGGCGATCTGGCACCGCGACCCGCAGGGACGCTGGACGATCCACACGACAGGTGCGCCTGAGCTCACCTGCCCGAGATACTTCGGCTCCGTGACCGCGACCGCCCAGGTGCCCAGCATCTCGGTGTCCTGGCATGACGACCACACCCTCGACGTGACACTCGGCGACCAGCTGAGCTGGCGGATCGAGCTGCAGGCGACACCGGCGACCCGGATGATGACGACGATGGGCGGGATGCTGCCCGAAGCCGGGTGGAACAGCAGCAGCGTGCTCGCCGCGATGGGGCCGATGGCGCGCACGATGCTCGGGACCGGACGGATCCGCCTGCACGGCGCGACGCCGAACGGCCCCCTGTTCAAGGCGGCGCCGCTTCAGGTCTGGCGCCTCGCCGGCGCCGCCGCGACGTACCACGGCGAAAACCTTGGCGAACCGGGGCCGCTCGGGAGGCAGACACATCTCGGCGACTTCTGGCTTCCTCAGCGCGGAATCTTCTTCGTGGGCCGCGCACGCTTCACGCCCGCGGGTGAGCAGGTCGACCGCACGGTGGGGGCCGCAGGCACCACAATGGGGCGATGACCGCACCGGTGCTGTTGCCGCGTCGGGTCGAGGTCCTCGCAGGCCTGTCCGTGGCCATCGACCTCGGCCTGGGCCAGCCGGCCGAACACATGCTCCGGTCGGCGGTCATCGCGTGCGGGCTGGCTGAC
This sequence comes from Georgenia yuyongxinii, assembly GCF_006352065.1. Taxonomy (NCBI): domain Bacteria; kingdom Bacillati; phylum Actinomycetota; class Actinomycetes; order Allobogoriellales; family Allobogoriellaceae; genus Georgenia; species Georgenia yuyongxinii. The sequence continues at coordinate 1,001,310 of NZ_CP040915.1, forward strand.
CGCCTCGCTCTCAGCCGGGAGCAGACGGCGACCGTCTACTACACGACGCTCCTCATGTGGATCGGCTGTCACGCGGACTCGCAGGAGTACGCCCGCTGGTTCGGCGACGACATCTCGGTCCGCCGCGACGCCTACCTCGTCGACTGGTCGGGACTGCCCTACGTGCGGTTCCTGCTCGGCAACGTCGCCCGGGGCGAACCGTTGGGGCAGCGGGCTCGGGTGATGGCCACGCTGATGCGCGACGCCCGCGGTCAGCTCGCGGAGCTGATGCACTCTCACTGCACCTCGGCGTCCGCGCTGGCGCGGCACATCGGCCTCGGGCCCGACGTCGAGCGGACGCTCGCCTTCACGTTCGAGCGCTACGACGGCGCGGGGCTCCCGCGCGGCGCCTCCGGTGACGACATCCCGATCGAGATGCGGGTGGCCCAGCTGGCCGACGTCGCCGAGGTGCACCACCGGATGTACGGCGTGCAGGGTGCGGTCGCGATGGCCAGGAGCCGTCGCGGCGGCCACCTCGACCCGACCGTCGTCGACGCCTTCACAGCCGATGCCGAGGCGCTCTTCCCGCCACCCCGCGAAGACCCGTGGAACCAAGCACTGTCCATCGCCCCCGACGCCGAGGCCCGGCTGGACCAGCCGTGCCTCGATGACCTGCTGACCGCCATCGGCGACTTCGTCGACCTCAAGTGCCCCTTCACTTTCGGGCACTCCCGGAATGTGGCGGCACTCGTGGAGGCGGCCGCCGTACAGCTGAGTCTGCCGAATGACGAGGTCGCCGCCGTGCGGCGCGCAGGACACCTTCACGACATCGGGCGGATCGGCGTGTCGAACCAGGTCTGGGCGAAGCCGGCCCCGCTGACCGGCGCCGAGTGGGAGCGGGTGCGGATGCACCCCTACCTCACCGACCGGGTGCTCACCGGCATCCCCGGCCTCGCGCACGTAGCCGCGATCGCCCGCGCACACCACGAGCACCTCGACGGGTCCGGATACCCGCTGGGTCTCGCCGCTGGGGCGCTCGGGCGGCCCGAGCGGCTGCTTGCGGCCGCGGTCGCCTACCAGTCAGCGCTGGAGCCACGGCCGTACCGCGACGCGCTGCCCCCTGACGCAGCCGCGCGACGGTTGAAGGACCGCGTCACCGGCGGTGCCATCGACGCGACGTGCGCTGACGCCGTCCTGGCGGTGGCAGGGCACACGCGGACGAAGGTACGCCGCGACGACACGCTCACCTCCCGCGAGACGGAGATCCTCGGCCTCGTGGCCCGCGGCCTCTCCAACCGCGACATCGCCACCCGCCTCGTCCTCAGCGAGAAGACAATCCGCAACCACGTCGAACACACCTACGCCAAGGTCGGCGCCACCAACCGGGTCGGCGCGAGCCTCTACGCGCTCCAGCACGGGCTGGTCGCGCCGAAAGAGACGGGATGAGAAGCATGTTCATCGAGACCGTGCCTGAAGAGCGCGCCGGGGGGCCCCTCGCCGCCTACTACGAGCAGCAGAGAGCTGCCTGGGGCTTCCTCCCCAACTACGCGGCGGCCTTCTCGACGCGCCCCGAGGTAGCGGTGGCCTGGAACGCGCTCAACAAGGCCGTGCGCGACGGAATGGATCGCCGCCGTTTCGAGATCGCCACGATCGGCGCGGCCCGGGCGCTGCGCTCGACGTACTGCATCGCCGCGCACTCCGCGTTCTTACGGGACGTCTGTGGCGACGAACCCACCATGGTGACGATCGCGGAGGACCCGAGCGGAGCCGCCCTGAGCGACCAGGACCGGGCGGTCTACGAGTTCGCGGCGCGGGTGGCGCAGGACGCTGCCGCCGTCGCGCAGAGCGACGTCGACCGACTGAAAGACCTCGGGCTCAGTGACGGCGATATCGCTGACGTGGTGTTCGCGGCGGCCGCCCGGTGCTTCTTCACACGCGTCCTCGACGGGCTCGGGGCGCAGCTCGACGCGGAGACGGCCTCAACCTTCGCGCCGGAGATCCTCGCCTCGATGGTGGTCGGACGGTCTCCGGCCGAGGACTAGGGGGCAGGTCCCGGGTAGTTGGTGTACCGCTGCCTCCCTCGTGCGGCGGTCAGGCGGTCCATTCTGGCGCAATGACGCGCCACCGACGGCATACGAGGACGACTACGTCGCCAAAGCCGTCGAACCACGCGTGCTGGACGCTCGGATCCGCTCGGTCCTGCGGCGCAGCACCGGCACCGGTACCGGCGCGGTCGAACGGCACGCGGACCTGGCCATCGACCGGGACTCCCTGATCGTGACCCTGTCCGGCCGCCGCCTGGACCTTTCCCCCATCGCGCTCGGGCTGCTCCTGAAGCTCTCCACCGTGCCTGGCCGGGTGTGGTCGCGGAACCAGCTGATGGAACAGGTCTGGGCTACCAGGACGCAGCCGACGCGCGGCTCGTGGACACCACGATCGGGCGGTTGCGGGCCAAACTGGGCGAGGATTCGGCCCTGCCGCGCTACATCCAGACGGTGCGCGGGTTCGGGTACCGCTTCGGGCCGGTCCATGCGATCGCGTAAGTCTGACCGCCGGGGGAGGAACCCGGGCCTGTTCCCGCGCCTGGTGGCCTCCTTCATCCTCGTGGGCTTCGGCTCGGTCGCCGCGGCCGGCGGGGCGGTGTTCCTCTCGGCACGGGACAGCGTCATGCGGATCGCGCAGGACCAGTTCCTGACGGACTTCGACGCGGCGTCCGGCCAGTTCGTTCACCGCACTACACCAGCGACCCGGCCTACCTGCACATCGGGCCCGACATCTTCCAGCAGCGGGCCCGGATCGAGCCGGTGGACGGGTCCGACAGCGGAGGGGACCTGCCGGCCGCCGAGATCCCCGAACGACTGCGAGAACGCGTGGCCGCCACGGTGGGCATTCACTACCAGCGGGCCCGGAAGGGAACACCGACCCCGCCACCGAAAGCGCCGGGCACGGCAGCCAAGCGGCCACACGTGGCGGCCACGGAACACCGCCACTTATCGCCGCGATTCACACTTTGAGAGTGTCTCGACAAAAGTGTCTCGCTACCCACCTGTTGCGAGACAACTCAAAGCCCGGTTGAACGACGCCAAGCTATCACAAAACGCCGCCACGAAGCGCTGAACTCCACGGCCGTTGGGAGCGATTTGCCCCGGGGCTTCTCGATTCGGCCCTTCTCGGGTCCTTCGTTTTGAGAACGCGCACCGCCGCCAGCGCAACCCTGCACATCTGTTCGGGGACAGACCCCGGCCCTGACGCTTTGGACCTAGACGCCGTCGGTTGCGTCCAGGCGGCCGGTCCGGACCGCGTCGGCAAAGGACTGGTAGTCCTTGTCGTTCTGGTCGGCGTAGCGCTCGGAGAAATCGGTGATGGAGCGGTCGAACTTATCGCTCTTGCCGAGATAGGCGGCGATCGCGATCGGGTCACCTGATCGGGCGTGCGCGCGTGCCAGTGTCCAGCCGCATGCGTTGGCATAGAACGTCATGCCGACCGGCTTCATCGCTTCCACGACGGCCGAGCCCTTCATGTCCCGCAGTTGGCGCCAATACAGGTACCGGTTGTCCTGCACGCCCTTGGTCCACCCCAGGAAGATGTCGCTCGCTGCCTGCATCATCCGTTGCCCCTGCACCACTCGCTCGCCCGGCTGCTTGAACCTGCTCCTCGGCAAGTGGTCCTCGAGCACCGATCGAGTGGCCTCCTTGACCTGGAGGAACAGCGGATCCTGTTGATCGCGCCCCTGGAGCAAGGCGATGAACGCCCGCGTACCGACACTGCCGACGCCCACGACCTTGCGGGCGACGTCGATGACTTCGAAGCGCTCGAGCAGGTGACGCCGGTCCTCTGGCAGCGTGGCCCGGTAGGACCGGAACTGCTCACGAATCGCGTGCTCAACCTCATCCCCAGACATCCCGTACGAATCTCCCAGGTCCCGGGCGGGAATGACGATCGGTGGCTGACTGACGATTCGGTACCTCCCGTCCGCGAGCTCGGCGAGCTTGGAGAGTGCCTGCAGGCTGTCCCGAGTGTGGGCCTTTGCGACGCTCTGTCGCGCCGTCTTTCCCATGCCGTGGGCTGCCTTCTTGAGGGCCTTGCCCTTTTGGGTTGCCACGGCCAGGTCGATGGCTTCCACCAGCTGCTGCTCGGACAGGCGGGCGTACCAGATGTCCAGGGTGCGCATTTGCGCGAACTGGGCCATCGCTTCGCGGTAGGCCCGAACCGCGGTGAGTGTTACGTCGCGTGTTTGGTCCTTGGTGAACGTGTTGCTCCGAGCTGCGATGGTGAAGCTGGCGGTCATGCGTTTGACGTCGTACTCGAAGGGCCCCGGAAGTGTCTCGTCGAAGTCGTTCAGGTCGAACAGCAGGTTTCGCTCCGGCGAGGCGAACACACCAAAGTTGGACAGGTGGGCGTCCCCGCACAGTTGGCAGTCCAGGCCGGCCCGCGGCGTGTCCTTCAGGTCGGCGGCCATGATCTTGGCCGCCCCCCGGTAGAACGTGAACGGCGAGACCAACATCCGGCCGTGACGCACCGGCACCAGGTCCTGTTCCCGGGTCTGGTTCTGTTCCTCGAGCAGTGCTACCGGATCGGACCGGTCGGAAGCGGGAACCCAGCCCGTGTGGCTGGAGATGGGCGTCTTCTCGCGGTATCCCTTGCCCTGGGATGCACGTTCCTCGACGCTCGGGTGCTTGACCTTCTTCTCCGCCATGCTCGGCGACCTCCCTTTGACGTCAGGAACCGCCACCGTCACACCGGCAGCAGTTGCCCGGGTCAGTCCCGGCTGAGCGCGCTGACCCGCCCTGGCTCCTGCTCCGTCAGCGTGGCTGCTTAGGTACATATCGAGCGAGCATCGAGGGTGCTGCGCCACTCACGGAAGCACCCATCGAGGCTCGCGCGTGGAACGTTCGGGAGTCGCCTGGCCAGGCTGTTGTCCCGTTCACCAAGCCCTGCAGCATCTCGTCCGCCTTGACTCTGCGATTGTGGCCCCGGCGCGACCAATCGTCAACGCGCTGGGTCTTCGCCGAACTCAGGGTGCTGTGCCTTCCGGATTTCGGGTCCTCCATCAGCCCGGAGGGCCCGCATGCCCGAGGGTCGGCAGCGGAAATTCTGCCCGGATCCTCCCCCTGTCCGAACGCTGATCCGCCGGCGGTTCAATGTCGCCGCTGCCTAGTCGTTGATGTTTTCCAGGAGCCGTTGGGTGGAGCGCGGGGTTCCGGCGCAGCGGGGAGGTCCGCAGTGCGGAGTCTGGGGATCCGAGGCGGACTATCCTCCCTCTGGAGCCGTTTTGACTGCTCATGTAATGGCTCCCTCCCCAGCTTTCCCCGACCGACCATGGCAACTCCCTCACCCGGGTGTTGCGACGATCCCTGGAATCCGCCCATCGGTTGGCAAGACACACTTCTGGCCGATGGTGAGGTCGCAGAAGCTTGTGAATCGCAGCGCTGTTTGGCGTGTCTTTCGCGGCGGTTAGTGGCCGATGAGCAGGGATTCCCTCGCGGCGTCGACGATCTCGGGAGTGAGGGTGTGGAGGTCGTTGACTGCCTGGACACGCTCGATCTGGGTCAGGAGGCGGTCGACGAGGCGGAAGTTGCCGGCGGTGATGCGGACGATGGTGGCTATGGCGGTCGCGTGGGCGATTCCCACGTCGTCCGTGTCGGGGTCGGCGGGGAGCCGGCGTGTGCGGACGGCGGTGAGCTCGTTGGGGGTTAATGGGTTGAATTCGTGGGCGAATCCGATGCGGCTGTAGAGCTGGGGTAGCGGGCGAGGCGCTCAGCACCCGCCGTCGGCAACCGGCCGGCGACGTCGAGCCCTCGATGGCGCGCCTACACGCGCGGCGAGGCGCACGACGACCAGATCCCGATAGGTCATTAGCCACCGAGGACGGAGCACCTAGTGCTGTTGGTGTCGGGACACTCCGGACGAAGCGTGGCGACGTGGCCGGCCGATGATCCGGTCGCGGGCGGCGGAGCTTCAGGAGGATCCGTCGATCGGGCTGACGTGGGACCAGTTGGACGCCCGGATGGGCTCTCGCTGGAAGTGACCCCGTCGTCGACTGACCTTCCATCCCAGCCTGCGCTACCGGGCAGCTTTCGAGCCGGGCTGCTGGAACAGGTCGGGAGGATCGAGCAGTGAGGACGTTCGCCATGATCCGGCCTGGATCGAGGGCGTGATCACCGAGCGCGCTGACACGTAGCAGTCCGCAAACAGTCCGCAAGAAGTCCGGCGGAGGCCGATGACCGCCGATGAGACCCAACGGTCCGATAGTCACGCTCTTGCAGGTCAGAGCATGTTTTTGTCCTCTACCGACGGTGTCCGCGACCACCCAAAAACCGGCGGAATCGGTATCGCTTCAACGTGTGAGTCGCCACGTCAGCACAGGTCAGACGGGGTGCAGGGCCACGAGCGTGGTCGCTCCTGATGGCCCGCACCGCCATCTCCTCGGACGTGGACGAGTCAGATCCTGAGGCCGCGGGTCCTATCCGAGCGGGTGTCTCGAGGCCGGTGATCACGCAGCGTCGCTGCCGCGACTTTCCTGAGCGAGGGAGCTGGCCCCACTGGTCGTCACGCTCTGAGACTGGCACGCGTTAGCGTGAGCGGTGGTGAGTGCCACCCTGCGGAGGGAGCCAAGCGGTGAGCGACGACGTGCTCGTCCTGCATTCCGGCGGCACCATCGGGATGGTCGACACCCCGGCTGGTCACGCGCCCGTGGCCGGAGCGTTGCGTCCCTACCTGGACTGGATGGTCGAACAGTCGAGGGGCGAGCTGCCTCCGATCACCTTCCTGGAGCTCGACCCGCCCATCGACTCGGCCAACGCGACTCCGGAGAACTGGTGTGCAATCGCACGCATCCTCTACGAACGCCGCCAGGACCACCGGGGCTTCGTCGTCCTGCACGGCACCGACACGATGGCCTACACCTCGTCGGCGCTATCGTTCTTGCTGCCCTCTTTCGGCAGGCCGGTCATCGTCACAGGCTCCCAGATTCCCATCATTCGCACCCGCAGCGACGGCCGACAGAACCTGATCGGGGCCCTACAGGTCGCGGCGTCCTCCGACGTCGATGAGGTCACGCTGCTCTTCGGTGAGGTCCTGCTGCGAGGGAACAGGGCCACGAAGATCGACGCCTCCGGCCTGGATGCGTTCGACTCTCCCCGGTTCCCGCCGGTGGCCGAGATCGGCATCGACATCACGGTGAACCGTGGCCTCATCCGCCCCACGGAAGGGCAGCCGAGGCTGATCGAGGGGCCCTTGGGGACCGTCGCGGCAGTGCGTCTGTTCCCGGGCTTCTCGGCGTCCATCCTCGCGAACCTGTGCCGGCCACCGCTCCAGGGCCTGATCCTCGAGGCCTACGGTGCGGGCAATGGCCCTTCCGACGACCAGGGTTTTCTGGCGGCCATCGACGCGGCGACGTCGCAGGGCATCGTCGTGGTCGTCGTCACCCAGTGCCTGCACGGATCGGTGCAGCCCGGTGCCTATGCGGCGGGATCGGCGCTGCTGCGCGCAGGCGCAGTGCCAGGATTCGACATGACGTCTGAGGCAGCCCTGACCAAGCTCGCCGTCCTGCTCGGGCAGGGCCTCGACACTGGCACCGTCGCCGAGATGATGCAGCACGACATCGCCGGCGAGCTGACCCGACAGGCCTGACCGGGGCCGGCGCCTCCGGTTCGCGCCTCACCCGCCACTTGACCTCTCGGCCGATCGGTGTCCGACGGAGATCATCGCCGTGCCTATTCATCCCGCAGGGGTGAAGCAGGCCTCGCCTCGCGGGCCGATCCTTGTCACGGATTGGTCCGACAGCACATCGCCGGTCCACGCCGGGCTAAGGAGGAAGGAGCACACGTCATGCGGGAGGTCGCGGCGATAACGGCAATCGTGGTCGGTGTCATCATGGCGATCGCCGGAATAGCGACCTGGGTGTTATCTCCACGACCTTGGAGGACCAGAGAATCACGGTCTGCGACGACGCCAACTGTGCGGCTGGCGACGACGTGAACGGCCCGATCTCGGCGTAATGCCAGGCGGACATCATCGATCATCACACCCAGAAAATCACAGGGGGAAAAACCTACGCCGAGCTCCCGCAAGACGATCCGAACCGTGCAGTCGCGATGGATTCCGCGTTTCTGCAGGCTTCGCTGTTCACCTCGGTCGTCGCCTTCGGTGTGGCTGGCATGGCGCTTGTCCTCGGCATCGTCCTGACCCTCGTCGGGTTCGCGTTACGCGCGCCCGCCCTTCCGCCACCTAGCCGGGTGCGCCGAGTGCCCCGCAGGCTCGACGCCCCGGGTCAGCGGACTTCTTCGCCGGTTGGCCGAGGCATGTCCCCCGTGGCCGCCCATGGGCTGCGGTCTCTCGCTCGGCCAGTGGAAACGCCCGCGCCTGCCCTGGGAACAGGACGCTGAGGATCCTGATGGCCGGAACGGCCCGCTGGGCGTCGGTGACGACCGCGATGCGTTCGAAGGACCACGGGTGGCGTGCACCAAGTTTGAGGTCCTCCCACACCGCTTCACCCTCGTACTCGTTGAACTCAGGGCCGAGGACGTCGACGAGGCGCACCTTGCCGTCTTCGGCATGGCTGCCTCAAGGGCAGGAATCAGGACGCTGCGGTAGTCCTCCTCCTCGACGTCATCGATCGCCTCGAACCCAAGGACGCCCGGCGGGCATGTCACTGAGAACCCGGATCATGCGATCGCTCTCCCTCCATCGCGTTCCGCCCAACGTCTGAGCCCGAGCTCAGCGGTGGCGGAACCGGAACGGGATGGGGATGCCGCCGCAGCAGCACACGCCCTGCACATCGGTGTTCGCGATCAGCGCCGCCGCCTGGTAGCACGCCCACAGCCGGGCGACGGCGGGGAGGGTGGCCCGCCACACGCCTACCGCGAGCACCGTGTCCCGGATGGCCGCCGAGCACGACTGGCCGCCGTGCGCGACGAGATGAGCGCAGGTCCACCCCTTCCGGGGGGAGAGGCGTGCCTGGTAGAAGCGGATGGCGGCGTCAGCCGCCCGCGTAGCCCCGTCCATGCCGTCACGCTACCGACCGCCGCTGGGGTCGGCGCGCTGTCGGTCCCACGTGGCAGAGTCTGACCAGCGCGGCCCGCGCGGCCGGCAAGGAGGCAACGGACATGCACGTAGCGGTTGCTCAGCTGGACGCGTCCACGGACCCGGCCGCCAACCTCGACGCCGCCACGAACCTGATCGGGCGCGCGGCGAGTGCCGGCGCGCAGCTGGTGGTGCTGCCGGAGTACTCGTCGTCGTGGGAGCCGCGCCCGTCAGCCGCGTCGCTGGCGGCCGCAGCCGTGACGCTCGACGGCCCCTTCGTCGGGGCACTCGCCCGGGCCGCCCACGAGCACAGGGTCACCGTCCTCGCCGGCCTCGTCGAGCGGAACCCGGCGGGCAAGTCCTCCAACACCGTCGTCGCCCTCAACTCGGGCGGGGAGCTGGTCGGTGCGTACCGCAAGGTGCACCTCTACGACGCCTTCGGTGACCGGGAGTCCGACCGGCTGGCAGCCCACCCGCCGGAAGCGCTCGTGCTGGACACCGGGGGTCTGCGCGTGGGCGTGATGACCTGCTACGACCTGCGATTTCCCGAGATGGCGCGTTTCCTGGTCGACGCCGGAGCCGACGTTCTCGCGGTGCCGGCGGCCTGGGTGGCCGGGCCTGGCAAGGTGGACCACTGGCTCACGCTCGCCCGAGCGCGGGCGATCGAGAACACCGTGTACGTGCTGGCGTGCGGACAGACCGGGAGGTACCGGTCCGGTCACAGTGTGATCGTCGATCCCGTCGGTGAGGTCCTCGCCGCGATGGGCGAAGAGCAGGGCGTCGCCGTCGCCGAGATCTCGCCCGAACGGATCCAGGAGGTGCGCGCGCGCAATCCCAGCCTGGTGAACCGCCGTTTCGAGGTGCGTCCGCTCTGACTCCGGGGGCCGCGACGCCCATCTGTCCCGCGGCTTCGGACCGCGACCCGTACCTGAACCGGGGCTCGACGGCGGGGCCTACCCTGGGTGACGGCCGTCACCACCCGCTCCGGAGGACACCCATGGACAAGCCCGCCACCGGCGACGTCAACCTTCTCACCGAGTCAGCGCGCGACGCCCTCGACGTTCGCCGTGTCTTCGGCGAGGCCTACGAGCGCGACGGCGTGACCGTCATCCCGGTCGCCAAGATCATGGGCGGCAGCGGCATGGGCTACGGCAGCGGCGCGATGGGCGACGCCGAGACCTCCCACCAGCACCGTCCCGGGACCGGCGAGGGGTCCGGCGGTGGAGGCGGCTTCGCAGTGCGGGCCCGGCCCGTGGGCGTGTACGTGTTGAAGGACGGGAACGTCAGCTGGCAGCCTTCGCTCGACCTCAACCGGATCATCTTCGGCGGGCAGATCCTCGGCGCCGTCGCCGTGGTCGCGCTGTCCTGGGCGCTGCGCCGTCGCCGGTTCGTCCGACGCGGCTGACGAGCGGCACAACTGCCGGTCGGCTTGCCGGATGGTGCGGAGAGCCTCTTCGGCCAGGCGTCCAGCGCAGGGCCGCCGAGCGGCGAAGGCCGCCGCCGGAGGAGCGCAATCCACCTGGAGGGTGACATGTCGCGGAGCAGACGGAGCAGCTGACATGTCGCGGAGCGCGATGACGTATCGCGAAGAAAATGACATTTCGCGGTGTGTGGCGTCTCACATAGCGGTCACGATCGCGTAACGATCCCGCCCGGCATTTCGTTCCCGGCATGACCCAGACCTATTGTTTCGGCATCCCGCGCCAGCGGCGGCCCGCGCCTCGCGCAGCGTCCGCCGAGCGCAGGGGACAGAGCGAACAGCTCACTATCAGGAGGAACATTGAAGACCACCAGGCGCATGGCTGGTGTGGCCGCATCGATCCTTGCCGGATCGCTCGTGCTGGCCGCCTGCAGCTCCGACAGCCCAGAGGACGCGGGCACCGACGGTGGAGCCACTGCCGGTGCGAGCACCGCGGTTGTCACCGTCAACGGGAACGAGCCTCAGAACCCGCTGATCCCGACCAACACCAACGAGGTCGGCGGCGGCAAGATCCTCGACCTCGTATTCGCGGGGCTCGTGTACTACGACGCCGAGGGCGCCGTGCACAACGAGGTCGCCGAGTCCATCGAGACCGAGGACAGCCAGACCTACACGATCAAGCTCAAGGACGGCTGGGAGTTCTCCGACGGCACCCCGGTGACCTCGAAGAGCTTCGTGGACGCCTGGAACCAGGGTGCGCTGCTCAGCAACGCTCACCTCTCCAGCTACTTCTTCGAGCCGATCGAGGGCTACTCCGACACGGAGGACTCCGAGCTCACCGGGCTTCAGGTCGTCGACGACCTGACCTTCACGGTCAAGCTGAAGCAGCCCGAGGCCGACTTCCCGCTGCGCCTGGGCTACTCCGCGTTCTTCCCGCTGCCCCAGGCCGCCTTCGACGACGGCGACGCCTTCGGCCAGAACCCGATCGGCAACGGCCCCTACAAGCTCTCTGGCGAGGGCGCGTGGGAGCACAACATCGGCATCGAGCTCGTGCCGAACGAGTCCTACGAGGGTGACCGCGCTGCCCAGAACGGTGGCGTGAACATCAAGTTCTACGACACCCAGGACGCCGCCTACAACGACCTGCTCTCCGGCCAGCTGGACGTCATCGACGCCATCCCCGACTCCGCCTTCGGCACCTTCGAGGACGAGCTCGGCGACCGTGCGGTGAACCAGCCCGCGGCTGTGTTCCAGTCCTTCACGATCCACCAGGAGCTGGCACACTTCGCAGGCGAGGAGGGCAAGCTGCGCCGTCAGGCGATCTCCCACGCCATCAACCGCGAGGAGATCACCAACGCGATCTTCCAGGGCACCCGCACCCCGGCCTCCGACTTCACTTCGCCCGTGATCGACGGCTGGTCCGACTCCGTGCCGGGCTCCGACGTCCTGGAGTTCGACCCCGAGCGCGCCAAGGAGCTGTGGGCCGAGGCCGACGCCATGGCGCCGTATGAGGGCACCTTCACGCTCGCCTACAACTCTGACGGTGGCCACCAGGCCTGGGTCGACGCCACGGTGAACAGCATCCGCAATACCCTCGGCATCGACGCGGAGGGCAAGCCTTACGCCCTGTTCGCCGACCTGCGCACCGACGTCACCAACAAGGTCATGGACGGCGCCTTCCGCACCGGCTGGCAGGCGGACTACCCCGCCCTGGGTAACTTCCTCGGCCCGCTCTACGGCACCGGTGCCGGCTCCAACGACGGCGAATACTCCAACCCGGAGTTCGACCAGCTGCTCGCGCAGGCTGCGGCGTCGACCTCGATCGACGAGGCGAACGCCCTGTACCTGCAGGCGCAGGAGATCCTGTTCCAGGACCTCCCGTCCATCCCGCTGTGGTACTCCAATGTCACCGGCGGGTACGGCGAGACGGTGGAGAACGTGGAGTTCGGCTGGAACAGCGTGCCGCTGATGTACGAGGTCACGAAGTCCGAGTGATCCGCGCCCGGGTGACGGCGCCCCCTCGCCGGGGCGGCTGAATCTCGGCACATGGTTGGGGGCGGGACCTCAGGTCCCGCCCCCAGTCTCTATGTGCGGTAAACACCACCTCAAGCACAACCCGGGTAGGTTCGGTGCGACGGCCGCACGGCGTATCGTCGCCACGGCGCCCGACGGCGTGCCGCCCGGCACAATCAAGAGAATTCGACGAGGAGGCGACCTGATGCTCTGGTACATCGGGCGCAGGGTCCTGCAGGTGATTCCTGTATTCCTGGGGGCCACGCTGCTGATCTATTTCATGGTGTTCGCGCTGCCGGGCGACCCCATCCAGGCGCTCGGCGGCGAGCGGGGCCTCCCGCCGGCGGTTCAGGACCAGCTGCGCGAGCGGTACAACCTGGATAAGCCGTTCTTCGTCCAGTACCTGCTCTACCTCAAGGGCATCCTCACCCTGGACTTCGGCATCACGTTCTCGGGCCGTGACGTGATGGACGTGATGAAGGAGGCCTTCCCGGTCACGTTCCAGCTCGCCGTGATGGCGCTGGTCTTCGAGGCGGTGTTCGGCGTCACGGCCGGCCTGATCGCCGGGCTGCGCAAGGGTGGCATCTTCGACGCCACGGTCCTGTTGATCAGTCTCCTCGTCATCGCGGTGCCGACCTTCGTCATCGGCTTCGTGATGCAGTTCGTCGTCGGTGTCAAGCTGGGCTGGCTGCCGACGACGGTGGGCGGTGACCCGACGTTCAAGAGCCTGTTGATGCCCGCCATCGTGCTGGGGGCGGTCTCCTTCGCGTACGTGCTGCGCCTGACGCGCACGTCCGTCTCGGAGAACGTCACCGCCGACTACGTGCGCACCGCCACCGCGAAGGGCCTGACGCGCAACCGGGTGGTCACTGTGCACGTGTTGCGCAACTCGCTGATCCCTGTCGTCACGTTCCTCGGCGCCGACCTCGGCGCCCTGATGGGCGGCGCCATCGTCACCGAGGGCATCTTCAACATCAACGGCGTCGGCGGCACGCTCTACCGGGCGATCGGCCAGGGTGAGTCCGCCACCGTCGTCTCGCTGACCACAGTTCTCGTGCTGATCTACATCGTTGCGAACCTGCTGGTCGACCTGTTGTACGCGGCCCTGGACCCGAGGATCCGTTATGCCTGACATCACTACCCCCGGCACCACCCGCGGGCCCGGCCCGGTCGCCGTGCGCCGACATCAGCAGCACTTCTTCGCCGAGCTCGACGAGACCGGCCTCGGTGCCGTCGACGCGGTCACGGACACCGGTGCCCCCTCAAGCATGTGGAGCGAGGCGTGGCAGAAGCTCCGCCCTCGCCCTCTGTTCTGGATCGCCGCCCTGATCATCGTCCTGGTGTGTGTCGTTGCGGCATTCCCGTCACTGTTCACCTCTCAGGATCCGCGCTTCTGCGAGCTGGCCAACAGCTACGCGGCGCCCAGCGCCGGCCACCCCTTCGGTTTCGACCGCCAGGGCTGCGACATCTACTCCCGGGTGATCTACGGCGCCCGACCGTCGGTGACGGTCGGAGTCCTCACCACGCTCGCCGTCCTGGTCATCGGCGCGCTGTTCGGCGCCATCGCAGGCTTCTTCGGGGGCTGGGCCGACACGATCCTCTCGCGCATCACCGACATCTTCTTCGCGATCCCGCTGGTGCTGGCCGCCATCGTGGTCATGCAGATGTTCAGCGACTCGCGCACCACGCTCACCGTCGTCGCGGTACTCGCCTCCTTCGGCTGGACCCAGATCGCCCGCATCACCCGCGGGTCGGTGCTGAGCGTGAAGAACAACGACTACGTCACCGCCGCGGAGTCGCTCGGCGTGAGCCGGTTCGGCGCGCTGGCGCGCCACATCATGCCCAACTCCGCCGCGCCGATCATTGTCTACGCCACGGTCTCGCTGGGCATCTTCATCGTCGCCGAGGCAACGCTGAGCTTCCTCGGCATCGGCCTACCGTCGTCGATCGTCTCGTGGGGCGGTGACATCTCCCAGGCACAGACCGCATTGCGCTCGAACCCCACGGTGTTGTTCTACCCCGCGGGCGCCCTGGCATTGACGGTGCTCGGCTTCATCATGATGGGCGACGCCGTGCGTGACGCCCTCGACCCGAAGGTGCGCACGCGATGACCAAGACGAACGACGTGGTCGCCCCGGTCACCGCCGGGCTCGACCCGCACGAGGCTCTGCTGGAGATCCGGGACCTCGAGGTCGCGTTCAAGTCCTCGACCGGCATGGTGCCGGCGGTGCGTGGCGCGAACCTGACGGTCTACCCCGGCCAGGCCGTGGCCATCGTGGGCGAGTCCGGGTCGGGCAAGTCCACCACCGCGCACGCGATCATCGACCTGCTGCCCGGCACCGGCCGGGTGACCGGCGGCTCGATCAAGTTCCTCGGCCGGGACATCACCAACCCCTCCCGCAAGGCGATCGAGGGTCTGCGCGGCAAGGAGATCGGCCTGGTGCCCCAGGATCCGATGTCCAACCTCAACCCGGTGTGGAAGATCGGCTCCCAGGTCAAGGAGGCGCTCACCGCCAACGGGATGGACAGGGCCGAGGCCAAGGACCGCGTCAACGAGGTCCTGTCGCAGGCGGGCCTGCCCGACGCCGAACGCCGCGCCAAGCAGTACCCGCACGAGTTCTCGGGCGGTATGCGCCAGCGTGCCCTGATCGCCATCGGCCTCGCCGCACGGCCCAAGCTGCTGATCGCCGACGAGCCCACCTCTGCCCTCGACGTCACGGTGCAGCGCCAGATCCTCGACCACCTCGAGCACCTCACCAAGGAGCTCGGGACGGCGGTCCTGTTCATCACCCACGACCTCGGCCTGGCCGCCGAGCGTGCGGAGCACCTCGTTGTCATGCACCGCGGCCGCGTCGTCGAGTCGGGGCCCGCGCGGCAGATCCTCACGGCACCGCAGCACCCATACACGCAGCGGCTCGTCGCCTCGGCGCCCTCGCTTGC
Source organism: Georgenia yuyongxinii (assembly GCF_006352065.1). NCBI lineage: Bacteria > Bacillati > Actinomycetota > Actinomycetes > Allobogoriellales > Allobogoriellaceae > Georgenia > Georgenia yuyongxinii. The sequence continues at coordinate 1,016,686 of NZ_CP040915.1, forward strand.
GTCCCGCCGCATCCAGAGTGCCAAGGCACGCGGCGAGGAGAGCACGGAGCTGCTCGCGGACGCCGAGGCAGCTGCCGCTGCGCCGAATATCGTGGAGGTGGAGCGCCTGACCAAGGAGTTCCACCTGCGAGGTGGCGTGCCCGGGGCCGGCAAGTCGTTCAAGGCCGTCGACGACGTCTCCTTCTCCATCCCGCGAGGCTCGACCATGGCGCTGGTGGGGGAGTCGGGGTCCGGGAAGTCCACGGTCGCGAACATCATGCTCAACCTCCTCGAACCCACCGAGGGCCGCGTGGTCTTCGAGGGCACGGAGGTGGGGACCCTTGGCAAGCGCGAGCTGTTCAACTTCCGGCGGCAGGTTCAGCCGATCTTCCAGAACCCGTACGGCTCGCTGGACCCCATGTACTCGATCTTCCGCACGATCGAAGAGCCCCTGCGAGTTCATGGCGTGGGCGACAAGAAGTCCCGCGCCGCGAAGGTCGCCGAGCTGCTCGAGATGGTCGCCCTGCCGAGGTCGACCATGCGGCGCTACCCGAACGAGCTCTCCGGCGGCCAGCGGCAGCGCGTGGCCATCGCCCGCGCCCTGGCGCTGGAGCCGAAGGTCATCGTGTGCGACGAGGCGGTCTCCGCGCTCGACGTGCTCGTCCAGGCGCAGGTGCTCACGCTCCTGAACGACCTCCAGGCCGAGCTCGGCCTGACGTACCTCTTCATCACCCACGACCTCGCCGTCGTGCGCCAGATCGCCGACCGCGTCGCGGTGATGGAGAAGGGCAAGATCGTCGAGCAGGCAACCACGGACGAGGTCTTCGAGAACCCGCGGCAGGCCTACACGCGCGAGCTGCTGGCCGCCATTCCCGGCGCGAGCCTCGAGATGGAGCTCGCCGGGCCCGAGCAGCTCTGATCCGGGTCTCTCCCCGGCCCCGGCGCCACCCACCGCAACGGTGTGGGACGCCGGGGCCGCGGCATGTCCCCCGTGGTCGCCGCCCCCGCGTGCGCGCGGCGCGTCCTTCCGGACGTGGACCGGCATGTACCGTGGGCCGCGTCCTGGCGCGATCCACGAAGGCTGGCCGATGTTCCGGTACCTCGCCCGCCGGCTGGCGGGATACGCGGTGCTCCTGTTCGTCGCCGTGAGCCTGACCTACGTGCTCGCCGCCACGGCGCTCGACCCGCGCTCCCTGTACGAGCTGCGCAACCCCCCGCTCGAACCGGCCGCCATCGAGGCCTCGCTCGCGGCGTACAACCTCTCCGACGCCGTGCCCCTGGCCGAGCGGTACCGCACCTGGCTGACTGACATCGTCGCGGACTGGGACTGGGGCCGCACCCCCGCCGGCGCCAGTGTGAACGAGCAGATCGGCGGCCGGATCTGGGTCTCGCTGCGGCTCGTGACGCTCGGCTCGGTCCTGGGCACCCTCGCCGGCGTCGCGCTGGGCACCTGGTCCGCGGTGCGCCAGCACAAAGCCGGCGACCGGCTCGTGACGGTGGCCGCGCTCGTGGTCATCTCGACGCCGACGCTCGTGCTCGCCGTCGTCCTTCAGATCGTCGCCGTCCAGGTGAACCGGGCCACCGGCGTGCAGCTCTTCGAGTTCCTCGGCGAGAGCGGTGCCCACGGCGGCGGTGCGCTCGCCGCACTCGGTGACCGGCTCCAGCACCTCGTCCTGCCGACGCTCACCCTCGCCGCCGGTCAGGCGGCGTTCTTCTCCCGGGTCCAGCGCGGCCTGGTGCTCGACACGCTCGGCGCGTCCTACGTGCGAGCGGCTCGCGCCAAGGGCCTGCGCCGGTCCGTCGCGGTGCGTCGGCACGCCCTGCGCACCGCCCTGGTGCCCACCGGGACCTACTTCGCCTACACGGTGGCCACGCTGGTGCTCGGCGCCGCGTTCGTGGAGGCGGTGTACGGCTGGCACGGCATGGGGATCTACGGCGTCCGGGCGATCGCCGGCCAGGACGTCCACGCCACGGTGGCGGTGGCGGCGTTCGGCGCGACGTGCGTGCTCGCCGGTGCACTCCTCGCCGACCTGCTCACCGCTGCCCTCGACCCGCGGGTGCGGACGCGATGACGACGTCGGTGCTCGCCACCCTCCCCACCCCGGTCGGGCCGGGCGCCCGGTTCCGCCTGGTGGCCCGCCGCTTCCGGCGCGACCGGGCAGCCGTCGCCGGCATGGCGGGCCTGGCACTGCTGGTGATCCTGTCCCTCGTCGGGCCGCAGCTGGCGCCCTGGGGCTACGCGGAGATCGACTCCACGGCGTTCCTCGCGGCACCGGACGCCAGCCACTGGTGGGGTACCACCCAGGCCGGCCGCGACGTCTTCGCCCTCACGGTCGAAGGACTGCGCACCTCGCTGCTCGTCGGGCTCGGAGCGGGCCTTCTGCAGACCGTCATCGCGGCGGCCGTCGGCACGGTCGCCGCCTACCGCGGCGGGTGGCTCGACCGCGTCGCGACGTGGGTGATCGACCTGCTCCTGGTCGTGCCCTCGTTCTTCCTCGTCGCGATCCTCTCCGTGCGGGCCGGCGGGGAAGCGGGCTCCGTGGCGCTCCTCGTCCTCCTGCTCGGCGGGCTCGGCTGGATGCTCTCCGCGCGAGTGGTGCGGGCGATGACGCTGAGCCTGCGGGAGCTGGACTACGTCACCGCGGCCCGGTACATGAACGTGCCCACCCGCACGATCATCACCCGGCACATCCTGCCCAACCTGTCCTCGCTGCTCGTCGTCGACGCCACGCTGGCGGTCGCCGCGGCGGTGCTTGCCGAGACGGCACTGTCATTTTTCGGCTTCGGCGTACAGGCACCGGGCACCTCGCTGGGTACCCTCATCGCCGAGGGGCAACGCACGGCGACGACGTACCCGTGGATCTTCCTCGCCCCGGCCGGGACGCTGGTGGCGCTGCTGGTGTCCGTCAACCTTGTCGGTGACGGGCTGCGCGACGCGCTCGACCCCTCCCAGGGCGGGCGCGCATGAGCGAGCCCGTGCTCGAGCTGCGGGACCTCCACGTGCACCTGCGCGCGAGCGACGGCGAGGTGCACGCGGTCCGTGGCATCGACCTGGCCGTGCGGGAGGGCGAGGTGCTCGCCGTCGTCGGGGCGTCCGGCTCGGGCAAGTCCGCCACCGCCATGGCCGTCATGGGGCTGCTGCCCGCCAGCGCCCGGGTGAGCGGGTCGGTGCGCCTGGACGGTGCGGAGCTGCTGGGCCGGTCCGACGCGGAGCTGTCGCGGGTGCGCGGCGCGCGGATCGGCATGGTGTTCCAGGATGCGGCGCTGACACCCGTGTACCCGGTAGGGGAGCAGGTCGCCGAGGCCTTGCACGCACATCGACGACTGGGCCGCGCCGCCGCCCGGGCACGCGCCGTCGAGCTGCTCGAGCTCGTCGGGATCGACCGCCCCGCGGCACGTGCCCACGCATTCCCGCACGAGCTCTCCGGCGGGATGCGCCAGCGCGTGGCCATCGCGATCGCCATCGCCAACGATCCCGACGTCCTCGTCGCGGACGAGCCTACGAGCGCCCTCGACGTGACGGTGCAGGCCCAGATCCTCGACGTGCTCCGCACCGCCCGGGACGAGACCGGTGCCGCACTCGTGCTCATCAGCCACGACCTCGGCGTGGTCGCCGGCCTGGCCGACCGCGTCGCGGTGCTGGACGCCGGGCAGGTCGTGGAAGTGGGCGACGTCGAGACGATCTTCGCCCGGCCCGCCGCCCCGTTGACCCGGGCCCTGCTCGACGCCGTGGCGTGGCCCCGGGCGACGGCGCCGGCGTCGCCCATGGCTGCCGCGCCCCCCGCAGAGACTGCCGCTCCGCCCGACCGGGCGGAGGTGCTGCGCGTGACGGACCTGCACCGGCACTTCCCGCTTACCCGGGGGACGCTGCTGCGCCGCCGGGTCGGCACGGTCCGGGCGGTCGACGGCGTCAGCCTCACCGTCCGCGCCGGGGAGGTGCTCGCGCTGGTCGGCGAGTCCGGCAGCGGCAAGACCACCACCGTCCGGTCCGTCCTGGAGCTGACGACGCCGGAACGCGGCGCCGTCGTCGTCCTCGGCACCGACGTCGCAGGGCTCGACCGCGCCGGCCGGCGACGACTGCGCCGGGGCGTGCAGGTGGTGCTGCAGGACCCGGACGCCGCCCTGGACCCGCGCCTGCCCGTGACGGACCTCGTCGCCGAGCCGCTGCTCGCCGACGGCCGCACCGGAAGCGCCGTGAGCCGGCGGGTCGCCGAGCTGCTCGGCCTGGTCGGGCTCGACCCTGCGCTCGGTGACCGGTTCCCTCGCCACCTCTCCGGAGGGCAGCGACAGCGGGTGGCCATCGCCCGCGCGCTCGCCCTCGAGCCGCGGCTGATGGTGCTGGACGAACCCGTCTCGGCCCTCGACGCGCCGGTCCGGGCCGAGATCCTCGACCTGCTCGGCGACCTTCGCGACCGCCTGTCCCTGAGCTACCTGCTGGTCTCCCACGACCTGGCCGCCGTGCGGCGCCTGGCCGACCGGGTGGCCGTGATGCACCTGGGCCGGGTGGTCGAGTCCGGCGACGCTACCCAGGTGTTCACCCGGCCGGCGCACCCGTACACCCGGGTATTGCTGTCCGCGATGCCGGTTGCAGACCCGGTGCTCGAGCGTTCTCGGCAGCGGACCGTGCTGGTCGGGGACCTGGCCTCACCCGCGGACGCGCCGTCGGGCTGCCGATTCCGCACCCGCTGCCCGCTGTACCGCACCCTCGACCCAACCGCCCAGGAGCGGTGCCGGGACGAGGACCAGCCGCTACGCATCGTGGGAGGACAACGGGCCGGCGGGCACCGCCCACCCACGCGCCAGCCCCTCACCCACCAGGCCGCATGCCACGTGGTGACCAACACCTCGCCGCCCGCCGCGCCATGGCGCGGATGAGACGGACGCGGGCGGGGGGCGGGCAACGTGGTCGAATAGCCCCCGGACGTCGTTCCGGCTGGCCCCTCCACCAGCCGCCGGCGTCGAAGAGAGGACACGGACGGATGAGAAGGAGCACGGCGGCACTGGCCGCCGGTGCGGCGCTGGCGCTCGCCCTGGCCGGGTGCGCGGGTAGCGCGGGGCCCGACGGGACGCCGTCGCCCACGCCCAGCGCGACCGCCTCCGCGTCCGGACCCGACGTGGCCGACGTCAACGCCACGCCCCGGGAGAACCTGGCGGACGGCGGCGTCCTGCGGCAGGCCGTCGGAGCCCTGCCCACGCAGTGGAACCCGCTGCACGTCGGCGGCACGGCCGAGACCTTCACGCAGGTCCGGGGCCCGATGTCGGTGACGAACTTCGACACCGACGCCGAGGGTGTCCCCACCCCGAACCCGAACTTCGTCACAAGCGTGGAGGAGTCGAGCACCGACGGCCGCCAGGTCGTCACCCTGCACCTCAACCCCGACGCCGTGTGGAACAACGGCGAGCCGATCACGTGGGAGGACTACGCCGCCACCGTCGCCGCCTGCAACGGCCAGCAGCCGGAGTTCCAGTGCGCCACGGGGCTGTTCGCCGCTGTGGAAGAGGTGGCGCAGGGAGAGACGGAGTTCGACGTCGTCGTCGCCTTCGCCTCCCCGTTCCCGGACTGGCCGGCGCTGCTGGGCACCGTGCTGCCCGCCGCGGGCGTAGCCGACGCCGCCACCTTCAACACCGGGTGGCTCGACCACCCCGAGGACTGGTTCACCGGCCCCTTCACGCTGGCCGACCTCGACACCGACCAGCAGGTCGCCACCCTCGTCCCCAACGAGCGCTGGTGGGGCCCGGAGCCCGTGCTGGACGAGATCGAGTACCGGGCGGTGGCCCCCGAAGCGACCGCGACGGCGTTCGCGAACAACGAGATCGACGTCTTCGACATCGGCGCCGACCCCAACGCCTACCAGCTCGCCCGGCAGGTCCCCGGCGCCGAGGTGCGCCAGGCGGGCGGCGTCGACTGGCGCCAGTTCACCTTCAACTCCACCGCCGGGCACCTCACCGACCAGGCGGTGCGTCAGGCGATCGTGCGGGCGCTCGACCGCCAGGCCATCGCCGCCGCGAGCCTCGCCGGTCTGCCGGAGGACCTGCAGAGGCCCCTGAACAACCACATCTTCATGGCAGGGCAGGACGGCTACGAGGACAACGCCGGCGACTACGCCCACGACCCCGCCCGCGCCGTCACGGAGCTGGACGCCGCGGGCTGGGTCCTCGACGAGGTCACCGGCGTACGGGAGCGGAACGGTGAGCCCCTCACGGTCCGCTTCACCGTGTTCACGGGAATCCCCGCCTCGGAGACCGAGGGGCAGCTGGTCCAGGCCCAGCTGCGCGAGGTCGGCATCGACGTCCAGCTCGACCACGTGCCCGAGGCCGCGTTCAACGACACCCTCAACAACGGTGACTTCGAGATCATCGCGTTCTCCTGGTTCGGGTCCGCCTTCCCGCTGCTCGGCCTGGGCAACATCTACGGCGACCCGGCCACCACCCCGATGAACTACGCCCACCTGGCCACGCCGGGTCTGGACGAGCTCATCGGGCAGATCGCCACCGAGACCGACCACGCCACCCGCCTGGACCTCGCCGACCAGGCCGACGAGCTCATCTGGGACGCCGTGCACACCCTGCCGCTGTACCAGCGGCCCCAGCTCGTCGCCGCCGTCAGCGAGCTGGCCAACATCGGAGCCCCCGGACTGAGCACGACCAGACCGGAGGACTGGGGCTTCGTCGCCGAGTAGTTCACGGCGCCCGCCACCCCACCCACCCCGTGAGATGTCATCTTCTCCGGGAGATGTCATTCCGGCCGGTGCCGGGCGAGATGTGATCCCGGCCGCAGCCGCTCAGACCGGCACCACCAGGCTGACCACCGCCAGGGCCACGGTGACGCCCAGCGCCAGCACCTCCGGAATGTTCACCCGTGCTCGCGGCGCCGGGTCCGAGCCCGCCCGGCCGGTCTGACGTGGGCCCGCCTGGCCGGACCCATCCAGGCCCACCTGGGCGGTCCCACGCGCGCCCGTCCGGGCGAGGCGGTCTCGCCGGCCGAGCCGGTCCTCGATCACGGACCCGACGGCGGCGGCGTCACCGCTCGCCGACACCGTGCCGGAGCCGCGGAAGAGTCGGTCGGGCAGATTCTCGGCCTCCCGCAGGCTGCGAGACCGGCCGAATCCGGCCCGGGCCGGGGCGGCCCACGCCCCGAACGCGCCGGCGGCGGTGCGCAGCCGCACGCCCCAACGTGTCTCCACCGCGTCGATCGCACCCCAGGGCACGACGACGGTGCGCACCACGTTGGCGAGCGTCACGCCGTCGGGCCCGACCTCGACGAAGGGGCGCCAGAAGACCGCCCAGCCGAACGCGGCCACGGCCAGCGGCAGCGCGCCGTAGCGCACCAGCTCCCCGACCCCGCCGTTGACCGCGAACGCGACCAGCACGGCGGCGGCCACCACCCAGCAGATGACGGCATACACGCGGCTGGAGTCCGGCCGGAAGACGACGGTGGGGCCCATGGGTTCATCTTCCCCGAACGCGCCACCCGGTCCGCGCACGTGACTCCGCGCACACCCGTACAGGCAGGGGTGACCAGAATCGGCGATCCGCCGTAGAATGGCCGTTTGGCGCCGCGGTACGTGGCGCCCGGCCCGCGCGGGCAGCGACGGATGCGTCGCCCGGCCGTGAGCGGACGGCCCGCCCTCACCATGAAATGAGCTCTGCGTATGCCTGTGCGCTCCGATCTGCGAAACGTCGCCATCGTCGCCCACGTCGACCATGGCAAGACCACCCTGGTGGACGCCATGCTGTGGCAGTCCGGCGCCTTCGGCGAGCACCAGCACGTGGACGAGCGCGCCATGGACTCCGGTGACCTCGAACGCGAGAAGGGCATCACGATCCTCGCGAAGAACACCGCGGTGCACTACCGCGGTCCGGCCGCCCTGAAGGCCGGTCTCGAGGACGGCCTGACCATCAACGTCGTCGACACCCCCGGCCACGCCGACTTCGGCGGAGAGGTCGAGCGTGCCCTGAGCATGGTCGACGGCGTCGTCCTCCTCGTCGACGCCTCCGAGGGGCCACTGCCGCAGACCCGGTTCGTGCTGCGCAAGGCGCTCGCCGCCAAGCTGCCCGTCGTCCTGCTCGTGAACAAGGTCGACCGGCCCGACTCGCGCATCGACGCGGTCGTCACCGAGGCGCAGGACCTGCTCCTCGGCCTCGCCTCCGACCTCGCCGACGAGGTGCCGGACCTGGACCTGGACGCGATCCTCGACGTCCCGGTCGTCTACGCCTCGGGCAAGGCACGCCGGGCGAGCCTGAACCGGCCCGCCGACGGCACGCTGCCGGACCACGAGGATCTCGAGCCGCTCTTCGCCACGATCATCGAGAAGATCCCGGCGCCCACCTACGAGGAGGGCGCGCCGCTGCAGGCGCACGTGACCAACCTCGACGCCTCCCCGTTCCTGGGCCGGATCGCGCTGTTGCGCATCCACAACGGCGAGCTGAGGAAGGGCCAGACCGTGGCCTGGGCCCGCCACGACGGCACCATGAAGAACGTGCGGATCTCCGAGCTGCTGCGCACCGAGGCGCTGGACCGCGTGCCCACCGAGCGTGCCTTCGCCGGCGACATCGTCGCCGTCGCCGGCATCGAGGACATCACCATCGGTGAGTCGCTCGTGGACGCGGACGACCCGCGGCCCCTGCCGCTGATCCAGATCGACGACCCGGCCATCTCCATGACCATCGGGATCAACACCTCCCCGCTGGCCGGCCGCGTCAAGGGCCACAAGCTCACCGCCCGCCAGGTCAAGGACCGCCTCGACCGCGAGCTCGTCGGCAACGTCTCGCTGAAGGTGCTGCCCACCGATCGTCCCGACGCCTGGGAGGTGCAGGGCCGCGGCGAGCTGGCGCTGGCGATCCTCGTCGAGCAGATGCGCCGCGAGGGTTTCGAGCTGACCGTCGGCAAGCCGCAGGTGGTCACCAAGATCATCGACGGCAAGCGGCACGAGCCCATGGAGCGTCAGACCATCGACGTGCCTGAGGAGTACCTGGGCACCGTCACCCAGCTCATGGCCGCCCGCAAGGGCCGCATGGAGACCATGTCGAACCACGGCACCGGCTGGGTGCGCATGGAGTTCGTCGTCCCCGCCCGCGGCCTGATCGGCTTCCGCACCCGGTTCCTCACCGAGACCCGCGGCACCGGCATCGCCTCGTCGATCTCCGAGGGCTACGAGCCGTGGCAGGGCGAGATCGAGATGCGCAACACCGGCTCGATGGTCGCCGACCGTGCGGGCGCGGTGACGCCGTTCGCGATGATCAAGCTCCAGGAGCGCGGCTCGTTCTTCGTCGAGCCCACCTCCGAGGTGTACGAGGGCCAGGTCGTGGGGGAGAACCCCCGCAACGAGGACATGGACGTCAACATCACCAAGGAGAAGCAGCTCACCAACATGCGCTCCTCCACGGCGGACAACTTCGAGAGCCTCGTGCCGCCGCGCAAGCTCACCCTGGAGGAGTCCCTGGAGTTCGCCGCCGAGGACGAGTGCGTGGAGGTCACCCCCGAGGCCGTGCGTATCCGCAAGGTCATCCTCGACGCCAACGAGCGCTACAAGTCGGCCTCCCGGAACCGCCGCGCCGCCGGCTGACCCCGCCCGCTCCCGGCGAGATGTCAACTTCTCCGTGAGATGTCATCTCGCCGGGTGACCCGCCCGACCCGCCCGCGTCCCGTCACCCCGGCCAGCGCCCGCCCAACGCTGGCGAAGTGGGCGGGAGCGGCCATGATGGTGCCATGACGTCGACACAGGGCACCCGCACGGCCGAGCTGCCAACCGGCGGTGTGCTCGGCGTCTTTGCGCACCCCGACGACGAGACGCTCGGCGCGGGCGGGCTGCTCGCCTCCGCCGCGCGGGTCGGGCTCCCGGTCACCGTGGTCACGGGTAACCGGGGCGAGCGTGGTCAGGTCATCCCGCGCGAGCTCGCCCATCTCGACGGCGACGCGCCCGCCCTTGTCCACGAGCGTGAGCGCGAGCTCGCCCGCGCGTGCGCCGAGCTCGGTGTGCGCGCCCGCGTCTTCCTCGACCAGCTGCCGGGCCTGGCTGCGCGGCGGCCGCCCCGGTTCACCGACTCCGGGATGGTGTGGACGCGCCCCGGTCTCGCCGGACCCGTGCCGGACGTCGGTCCGGACGCGCAGAGCAGCGTGCCCGTCGAGGTGGCCGCCCGCCTGCTCGCCGGCCTCGTGCGCCGCACCCGCCCGCAGGTGGTCATCACCGAGGAGCCGCACGGCGGTTACGGCCACCCGGACCACGTCCACGCCCACCAGGTCACGATGCGCGCGGTGGAGATGGCGGCCGACGCCGCTGAGGTCGACGACGCTGACGACCCCCTCACCGGGCTCGAGCCGTGGCACGTCCCGGTGGTGCTGTGGGCGGTGGAGAGCGAGATCCGGATGCGTGCCGCGCTGCACTGGCTGGAGGAGAAGCTCGCCCGAGCGCCTCAGTTCGGCGCCCGTGGGGACGCGCTGGCCACCCTGCCCGCCGGCAGCGAGCTGCCCTCGCTGGCCTTCCCGACGTCCAAGGTCGACCTCACGATCGACACGACGGCGGTTCTCCCGGCCGTCGTCGCCGCGATGCGCGCCCACCGCACCCAGCTGCAGAACGTGCACCTGGAGGATCTCAGCCGCAGCGAGCAGCGCGACCAGCCGGCGTGCGGGTGGGTCGCCGTCAGCAACGGGCTCCTCCTGCCCATCATGGGCTCGGCCAGCATGCACCTCGTGCCCGGCTTCGACCGGGTGGACGAGCTCGTCGTCGAGCCGGTCCACCACGCCTACACGGAGCCGGTCCCGGTGGCCCAGCGGTATGGGCTCGCGGGGACGTTCGGGCTGGCGGCCCTCGACGTCAAGAACCGCCTGGCGGAGACACGAGGCCCCGCACGACTCGCCGCCTTCCTCGGCGGGGCGGTCCTCGCGTGAGCAGTCCCGCCAGGCCGGGGGCGGCCGCGACCGCCGCGGCCGCGGTGATCCTCGGCGTGGTCGTGGCGGCGTGCGGCACGCTGGTCCACCGCTGGGAGGCCGCTTCGCTGCCCGGTGGGGTGATCCTTGCGCTGGTGGCCGTGTTGCTGGGCGCCGTCGTCGCACGTGCGCTGGCCGACGGCGGCGGCGTCGCCCTTTACGCCCTCGCCGCGATCCTGACCAGCCAGACGATGACCTTTTTCGGCCCTGGTGGGGACGTGCTCGTGACAGGCGAGCTGCTCAGCAACGTGTGGCTGCTCGGCGTGCCCGTGGCGGCCGCGGCCGCAGCCCTGACGCCGCGGTCCTGGTACGCCGGTGCGCCCGCCGTACCGGCTCGGCACAGCGGCGGCCCGCACCTCGGCGATGTCTGAGGCGTCCGGCGCGGCGGCAGTGACCGACCCCGAAGAGCTCGTCGAGCGGTTCCGTGCGACCATGGGTCGGCTCGCGGGCGGGGTGACCGTCGTCGCCGTCCGCAGCGGCTCGTCGGATCTGGCGATGACGGCGACCGCGGTCGCGTCGGTGTCGCTGCGGCCGCCGATGGTGCTGTTCTGTGTGTACTCCGACGCTCGGCTGCGTGAGGTCCTCGACGAGGTCGAGACCTGGGCGATCAGCCTGGTCGACGCCGGTGCGCTCGTTCCGGCGGAACGGCTCGCGATGCCGGGGCGTCCTGCGGTCGGCCAGCTCCTCGGGGTGCCGCACCACCGCGGGCCCCTGTCCGGCGCCGCACTTCTCGACGGCGCCCAGGGTTGGCTGGAGTGCCGCACGGCATGGATCAAGACCGCCGGGGACCACGACGTGGTGGTCGGCGAAGTCCTCGACGCCACCCTCGGGCCGGCCGGGGGCGGGGCGCTCGTGCACTATTTGGGCCGGTTTCGCGGCCTGACCTGACGGACGGTCATCCTGGTCAGGTACGTCACAACATGGTGACGGGACGCGCGCCGTGAAACGGTCGCGGGCGCGGGAGATTACCATTCACTGGTCGTGCGCGCGGTGCGGCGGCAGGGAAGAGGAAGCAGCGAGCGAGTGGCACAGGACTCCACACCCGGCCGGCCCCAGGAGGGCGGCACGAGCCCCATGCAGGACGGCGCCACGGCCCCAGCCGCGGATGTGCAGCCCGTCCCGACCACCCCGGCCGAGGACGAGGGCGCCGGCCGCGCGGGGAACGGCTCCGAGGGTATGCACGACCTCGACGCCGTACTCACCGCCCGACGTCAGCACGCCGAGCTGGCGGCGGAGTCTGCTGAGCCCGCTGCTGAGGCCGGGGAGCCCGCCGTCGCGTCGGGCGAGCCTGCCGCTGAGGCCGAGGATTCCGCGGTCGATGAAGCGTCAGGCGACGAAGCGTCAGCCGACGACGCGGCGCCCGCGGTCGATGAAGCGTCAGGCGACGACGCGGCGCCCGCGGTCGATGAAGCGTCAGGCGACGACGCGGCGCCCGCAGGCGAGACCCAGGTGCTTCCCACGGAACCGCTGACCCGCACCACTTCCGAGCAGGCGAAGACCACCGAGGTCGAGGAGCCCACCGCTCAGGCCGAGCCCACCCCCGCGGCGGCCGCCCCGACATCCGCGCCCGTCGCCGAACCTGCCCCGACCGACCTCGACGAGACTCAGCCGGCCGAAGCGCAGACCGCGGATGCCGCGCCGGCCACCACCGCTTCGCGGATTGAAGAGGCCGGCGAGGCGTCGGCTTCGCCAACGGTCAGCGCCGAGGAGCCCGCGACGGCGGAGACCGAGGTCGTGCCAGCGCAGCGCGAGCCGGACCCTGAGCCCGCAACCGAGCCGTTGCCGGCCACCGAGCATCTGAACCCCGCCGAACCGTCGGCACCGACCGAGGCCGTGCCGGCGGCCGGGCGTCCGTCCGTTGACGCCGCCCCGGCTGCCGACCAGCCGACCGAGCGGCTCCGTCCCATGGAGGAGCCGATGCCGGCCGCGTCCCCGCTAGCCGTGTTCCCGGCCGAGCGAAAGCCCGATCAGCGCACCGGCCGACGCCGCCGCCGCGGCCTGATCGCCGCCGCGATCGTGGTGGGCGTGCTCGCCATCGCCTACGTCGCGGGCGCCTGGTTCCTCGGCGACCGCGTGCCCGGTGGCACCGTCGTGGCCGGGGTGCACATCGGCGGACTGGCGGAGGACGAGGCGCGGGACCGGCTGCAGACCGAGCTCGCCGCCGTGCAGACCGAACCGGTCCCGGTCACCATCGGCGAAGAGGCGATCGCCACGATCGACCCCGCCGCCGCGGGTCTCCAGCTCGATGTGGACGCCACCCTCGACGACCTGGTCGGGTTCTCCCTCGCCCCCACGACGATGTGGAGCCACCTGTTCGGCGGGGGCGAGGCGCCCGCCGTCTCCACCGCCGACGACGACGCGCTGCGCACCGCGGTCGAGGCCGCGGCCGGGGCGCTCGACCTGGCGCCGGTCGAGGGCTCCATCTCCTACGTGGGCACCACCCCGCAACCGACCGAGCCGGCACCCGGCAAGGCCGTCGACATCGAAGCGGCCCAGGAGTACCTCCTCACGAGGTGGCTCGCCGACGAGCGTCCCCTGAGCCTCCCCACCACCGAGGTGGCGCCGCACGTCGGGGCCGACGCCGTCGACGAGGCCATGTCCAACCTGGCCGAGCCGCTGGTCTCGGGTCCCGTCGCGGTCAGCGTGGACGGTCAGCTGGCCGAGCTCACCCCCGAGGCCCTCGCCGCACACGCGACGTTCGTGGACGTCGACGGCGCACTCGATCTGCAGCTGGACGGCGCCGCACTCGCCAACGCCGTGCACGACGTCAACCCCGAGATCGGGGTGGCCGGCGAGGACGCCAAGATCATCCTCAACGCCAACGCCGAGCCGGAGATCGTGCCCTCCACCTCCGGCCAGGGCCTCGACCCCGACGCCCTGGCCTCCGCCGTCACCGCGGCCGGGACGTCGACGGACCGCACCGCCACGGTCGAGCTCGTGGACGCCGAGCCGGAGTTCACCACCGCCGAGGCCGAGGCGCTCGGCGTGAAGGAGATCGTCGCCGACTTCTCCACCCCGATGCCGTACGACCCCGTCCGCACCCGCAACCTGCAGGTCGGGGCGGAGAAGATCACCGGCGTGCTCGTCATGCCGGGTGAGGAGTTCTCCCTCCTCGAGGCGCTCGGGCCGATCACCGCGGCCAACGGGTTCGTCTCCTCCGGCGTCGTCGAGGACGGGTTCTCCTCCACAGCGCTGGGCGGCGGGCTGTCCCAGCTGTCCACGAACACGTACAACGTGGGGCTCATGGCCGGCATGGACGACGTCGAGCACAAGCCCCACTCCCGCTGGTTCTCCCGCTACCCGGCAGGGCGCGAGGCCACGCTCTGGGAGCCCACCGTGGACATGGTGTGGCGCAACAACACCGACTACGGGATCCTCGTCCACGCCTGGGTGACCAGCAACGCGGTGCACACGCGGCTGTGGAGCACCCAGGTGTGGGACGTCGACATCTCCACCTCGAACCACTACAACATCACCCAGCCCACCACCGTCTACAACACCAACGAGCCGTGTGTCGCCGAGTCGGGCGGCCAGTACGGCTTCACCGTGACCGTCACCCGGGAGCGGTCGCGTGCCGGGCAGGCGCCGGAGACGCAGGACTGGAGCTGGACCTACCAGCCGTGGAACCGGGTGGTTTGTGGGGAGAAGCCGGCGCCGGAGCCTGAGCCCGCGCCGGAAGCCTCGCCCGCGGCCTGATACGGCCGAGGAGCGGGCGTGCGATTTGCGTACAGTGCGCCCATGGACCCGATCCGCCGCGCCCGGCCCGACGACGTCCCCGCCGTCCTGCAGCTCGTCAGGGACCTTGCCGCCTACGAGCGTGAGCCTGACGCCGTCCGGCTGACCGAGTTCGGGCTGCACGCGGCGCTCTTCGGCGAGGAGCCGGCCGTGTTCGCTCACGTCGCCGAGGCCGACGGCGAGATCCTGGGCTTCGCGCTGTGGTTCCGGAACTTCTCCACCTGGGAAGGCGTCCACGGTATCTACCTCGAGGACCTCTACGTCCGGCCCGAGGCGCGCGGCCGCGGCTACGGAAAGGCGCTGCTGCAGACCCTGGCCCGCCACGCCGTCGCGCAGGGCTACGCCCGGATGGAGTGGAGCGTGCTCGACTGGAACGCCCCGTCCATCGAGTTCTACCGCAGCCTCGGGGCCCGCCCGCAGGAGGAGTGGTCCGTGTTCCGGCTCACGGGGGAGGCGCTGGCCGAGGTGGGCGCTCCCGCGGCGGTAACGACGGCGGCGGAGGCACCCGTTTCCCGGTGACCATCGCCGTCGCCGGGACTTCCACCGGCCCGCGGCGGGTGCCCACCACCACGCGGTCCGGGTGGACCTCCAACAGCTCGCCGAGCGCATCGGAGAAGCCGTCCGGCACGCGGTAGCGCACCACCACCCGCTCGCCCACCCGCCACTGCAGCCAGGGCAGCGGTGGCGGGGCGCCGTCGTCGGTCGTCATGGAGTAGAGCCTGCCCCCTCGCGCCCCGCCCCGGGTGTAACCGCTCTTGATGGGCGCGGCTACCCACGGTCGCCATCTGCAGCCGGTCAAAGCCGGCCACGGGCGAGGCACCGAACGCTGGCCTTCCTCCCCGAGACAGGCAACAGCAAGTCGACGAGATGGTCCGGATGGTCGTTTCAACGACCAATCTGGCCACTTCGTTCGGCTAGCCGCCAGGGTTGGCCTTGCACCGCCGACCGACCGTGCGGCGCGTCCGCCAACGCCACACCCGACGTAGTGAGCATGTGCGAACGGCCAGACGGTTGTACTCCATGCGTACGGCTGCACTCCACGTGTCAAGACGCCACAAAGCCGAACCGTCGGCAGTTCGTGAACCCGTCGGGACTGCGCGATACTGAAGGCCGACGTCGCCGCGGCGCCCGCGCCGCCACCAGCGAGGAGGAACTTCCCGTGACCTACGTGATCGCCCAGCCCTGCGTGGACGTCAAGGACAGGGCGTGCGTGGACGAGTGCCCGGTCGACTGCATCTACGAGGGCGCGCGGATGCTGTACATCCACCCCGACGAGTGCGTGGACTGCGGCGCATGCGAACCCGTGTGCCCCGTCGAGGCCATCTACTACGAGGACGACACGCCCCAGATCTGGGCCGACTACTACCGCGCCAACGTCGAGTTCTTCAACGACCTGGGCTCGCCCGGCGGCGCCGCGAAGATGGGCGTCATCGACAAGGACGACCCCATGATCGCGGCCCTGCCCCCGCAGGCCTGAGCGTGCCGCTGCACGGCCGGGCGCTGCCGGACTTCCCCTGGGACTCCCTCGCTCCGGCGAAGACCCGCGCCGCCGCGCACCCCGGCGGCATCGTCGACCTCTCGGTCGGCACCCCCGTCGACCCCACGCCCGCCGTCGCCCAGGACGCGTTGCGAGCCGCCGCCGACGCCCCGGGATATCCCACGACCGTCGGCACCCTCGCTCTGCGCGAGGCCGTCGTCGCCTGGTTCGCCCGCCGCCGCGCGGTCCCCGGCCTGGGCGTCGACCAGGTCCTGCCCACCATGGGTTCGAAGGAGATGGTCGCGCTCCTGCCGGCCCTCCTCGGGCTGGGGGAGGGCGACGTCGTCGTCCACCCGCGGGCGGCGTACCCCACGTACGACGTCGGTGCCCGGCTCGCCGGGGCCACCCCGGTCCCGGTCGACGACGACCCCGCCACCTGGCCGGACGCGCGCCTGGTCTGGCTCAACTCCCCGGGCAACCCCCACGGGCACGTGCTTGGCGTCGACCAGCTTGCCGCCGTCGTCGCCTGGGCACGCGAGCGAGGCGCCGTCGTGGCCTCGGACGAGTGCTACGCCGAGCTGCCCTGGGCCGAGCCGTGGGCCAGCGACGGGGTGCCCTCGCTGCTCGACCCGCGGGTGACCGGTGGGGACCACCGTGGCCTGCTGGTGCTCTACTCGCTGAGCAAGCAGTCCAACCTCGCCGGCTACCGGGCGGCGTTCGTCGCCGGCGACCCGGCGCTGATCGGGCCGCTCACCGAGGTGCGCAAGCACTCGGGGATGATCGTGCCTGCCCCGGTGCAGGCGGCCATGGCGGCCGTCCTGGGCGACGGCGCGCACGTGGACGCCCAGCGCGAGCGGTACCGCGCGCGGCGGGCGGTGCTGCTCGGCGCCGTCGAGCAGGCCGGCCTCGAGCTCGACCCCGCCACCGTGGCCGGTCTGTACCTGTGGGTGCGTGCGGCCGGGGCGACGACGGCGTCCTGGGAGCTCGTCGACGCGTTGTCGCACCGCGGCATCCTCGTGGCGCCGGGATCGTTCTACGGCGGCGACGGCGGCGGGTACGTGCGGATGGCGCTCACCGCGACCGACGAGCGGATCGACGAGGCCGCGCGGCGGCTGCGCGAGGGCGGCCCGCTCGTGTGACCGGCGGGCAGGCGCCGGCCCGGACGCCGTGGTGCGGCGCTCGCGCGTGCGACCGGCCGCGAGATGCGGGCGCCCGCCAGATATGTCCGGACTCGGGCTGCGGTTCAGCCAGTGGGCGGATTCCGTCGTTACCGAGTGCATGGCCTATCTTTGTGTGACGGATCACCTCCCCCGGGGGCCAGCAGCTACCCGGGGCGCAACGAGGCGCTCGGACCGAGTGCCGCCCATTCCCGAGGAGGGGACACATGTCGATTGCCGAGCAGAACGCGGCGGCAACTTTCCAGGTCGACGGTAAGGCGCTGCAGTTCCAACGCGTCGACGCGGTCGAGGGCAACGACGGGATCAACATCTCCTCACTGCTCAAGGAGACCGGGTTGGTGACCCTGGACCCGGGCTTCATGAACACCGCCTCGACCACCTCGGCGATCACCTACATCGACGGCGACGAAGGCATCCTGCGCTACCGCGGCTACCCGATCGACCAGCTCGCCAAGGGCTCCACCTTCCTGGAGGTGGCGTACCTCCTGATCTACGGCGAGCTGCCCGACGCGGAGACGCTCGAGGCGGTGACCCGGCGGATCAAGCGGCACACGATCCTGCACGAGGACTTCAAGGCGTTCTTCACCGCTTTCCCGGCCAACGGGCACCCGATGGCGATCCTGCAGTCGGGGATCTCGGCGCTGGCCACGTACTACCAGCACACGCTGGACCCCAAGGACCCGTACCAGATCGAGCTCTCCACGGTGCTCCTCATGGCCAAGGTCCCCACGATGATCGCGTCGATCGCCAAGCGCGCCACGGGCCTGCCGCTGCTCTACCCGGACGCGTCGAAGTCCTACATCGAGGACTTCATCCGGATGACGTTCGGCCTGCCTTACCAGCGTCACGACGTGGACCCGGCCATCACCCGGGCCCTCGAGATGCTGCTGATCCTGCACGCGGACCACGAGCAGAACTGCTCGACGTCGACGGTGCGGATGGTGGGCTCCTCCCACGCCAACATCTATGCCTCCGTCGCCGCGGGCGTCGGCGCGCTGTCCGGCCCGCTGCACGGCGGCGCCAACGAGGCCGTGCTGGAGATGCTCAACCGCATCCACACCGGCGGCGACACCGTCGACCAGTTCATGACCAGGGTCAAGAACAAGGAGGACGGCGTCCGCCTCATGGGCTTCGGGCACCGGGTCTACAAGAACTACGACCCGCGGGCCGCCATCGTGAAGGAGGCCGCCCACGACGTCCTCCAGCGCCTGGGGAAGAACGACCAGCTCCTCGACATCGCCATGGGCCTGGAGGAGATCGCGCTGCACGACGAGTACTTCATCGAGCGCAAGCTCTACCCGAACGTGGACTTCTACACCGGCCTGATCTACAAGGCGATGGGCTTCCCCACGCAGATGTTCACGCCGCTGTTCGCCCTCGGCCGCCTCCCCGGCTGGATCGCCCAGTACCGGGAGATGATCGCGGACCCGACGACGAAGATCGGGCGCCCGCGCCAGGTCTACACGGGCCAGCCCGAGCGGCAGTACCAGCCGACCGACAAGCGCTGACGCTGCCCGGGTGGCGGCGGTAGCCAACCCCGAGGCGCCCGCACAAGACGCCCCCGCACGGCTCCGGCCGTGACGGGGGCGTCGTGCACGCGGACCGAGGCGGCGGGCCAGGAAAGTAATGTGACGGGGTGGATGGTTTCCCTGGGCTCGGCACGCTGATCAACGTCGGCGCGATCGTCATCGGCTCGACGGTCGGCATGGCCGTCGGGCACCGGCTGCGGGAGGCCACCCGCACCGTCATCACCGACGGTCTCGGCCTCATCACGCTCCTGCTCGCGGCCTCGATGTGCGTCTCCATCGCCGACCCCGCCCTCGTGGCCGCCGTCGGACCCGGGGTGCCGGTGCTCGTCGTCCTGGGGGCCATCCTCATCGGCGGGCTCACCGGGTCGGTGCTGCGCATCGAGCAGGGTCTGGAGGGGGCCGCGGCCCAGCTCCAGGCCTGGGCGTTCCGGCGCAGGGTCGGGGGGCCCGGCGACGCCCACGTCGCCCGCGAGCGGTTCGTCGAGGGCTGGCTGACGGCGTCGCTGGTCTTTTGCGTCGGCCCGCTGGCGATCCTGGGGAGCCTGTCCGACGGGATGGGCAACGGGATCGAGCAGCTGGCGCTCAAATCCGTCCTCGACGCCTTCGCGGCGCTCGCCTTTGCCGCCACCTTCGGGTTCGGCGTCGTGCTCTCCGCGGCGTCGGTGGCGGTGGTCCAGGGTGGCCTGACGCTCGTCGGGGTGCTGCTCGGCTCGGTCGTGCCGGACGCCCACATCGCCGCACTGACCGTGACCGGCGGGCTCCTGCTCGGCGGGATAGGGCTGCGGCTCCTGAACATCCGGAACATCGCGGTCGGGGACATGCTGCCCGCCCTCGTCGTCGCCCCGATGCTGACCCAGGCAGTGGTGCTGCTCCGCTGACGCGGACGGCCCGCAGCCAGATTGCCATTCTGGTCGCAGCGACATTGCCACTGTGGTCGCGGAGTCGGGGGCGACGCGGACGGCCCCGCTCTCGAGGCGAGAGCGGGGCCGTCCGCGGTGCGGGTGAGCGTCAGGGCATGAACGTCGCCATGTCCACCGGCTCCTTGAGCAGGCCGTACTTCACCGACAGGTCGGAGAGCGCCTGCAGGCTGTCCTCGTTCATCTGGGCGCCGAAGTGCTCGACGAGCACCTTGTTCGCGAGCTCCTCGTCCATGTCGAGGAACGTGGTGAGGGTGGCCCGGACCTTGTCCGGGTTGTCCTCGGCGAACGTGGTGACCTCATCGACCGCCGCGACGAACTCCTGGACCATGTCCGGGTCGCTCTCGGCCAGCGGGCCGGCGGTGATGACCGACATGGTCGGCACGCCGGGCATGGTCTCCTGGTAGTTGTACGCCACCAGGTTGGCGCCGGAGTCCTTGAAGATGGTCTGGAAGGGCTCGGGCACCCATGCGGCGTCGATGTTGCCGGACTCGAGCGCCGCCGGCATGTCCGGGAAGCCGAGCTCGACGAAGTTGATGCTGTCCGGGTCGCCGCCGGCCTTGCTGACGATCTCCTTGATCGAGATCTCGCCCATGGTCTTGAGCGTGTTGACCGCGACGGTCTTGCCGGCGAGGTCGGCCGGGGACGCGATCCCCGAGTCGGCCTTGGCCCACACGCTGGTGACGTCGTCACCCTCGGCGTTGGAGTGGGAGTAGCCGGTGACCATCCGGATGTCGAGGCCCTGCTCCTGGGCCAGCATGATGCTCAGCGGGTTGGAGATGGCGAACTGCAGCTGCCCGGACATCACGGCCGGGAGCAGGGCCGCCCCGCCCTGACCCGTCTCGAGGCTCACGTCGAACCCGTGATCGGCGAAGATGCCCTCGTCGATGCCGAGCTGGAGCGCGGCGCTCGGCACGATCGGCAGGACGCCCATCTGGATCTCGGTGGTCTCGGTGGCGGCGCCGGACTCGCCGGAGCCCGTGGTGGAGTCGGCCGGGGCGTCGCTGCCCCCGCTGGAGCAGGCTGTGAGGGCGAGGAGGACTCCTGCCGTCAGGACACACATCCTTGTGCGCATCGCTCGTTCCTTTCGTCGATGGTCGAGTCGATCGGGCATTCGCCGATCGGTTCGGAGGGGTGGCCACCCCGTGGTGGGGCTAGCTCGCGTTCTCGAGCCGGGCGGCGTCGTGCCGCACGATGCGTTGCAGGAGGCCGCGCAGCGTCTCCCGCTCGAGGTCGTCGAGGCCGGCAAGGACCTCGTCGACCGAGGACTCCACCAGGGCCCGAGCCCGGTGGAAGAGGGTGCGGCCCGGGCCCGTGATGACCACCGACTTCTGCCGCCGGTCGGCCGGGTTGGGACGGCGCTCGGCCAGTCCGCGACGCTCGAGGCCGTCGATCATCGCGACGATCTGGCTCGGGTCGAGACGGATGGCGTCGGCGAGCGCACGCTGGCTGACGCCGTCCGTGCCGGCCAGCTGCTCGAGCAGCGAGTAGGAGCGGGAGTTGAGCTCTACCGGGCCCAGCGCGACGTTGGCCGAGGCCACGCCGCGCGCACTGGCAAGGCTGAGCAGCAGGCCGATGTTCTCCGGCGCCCTCATCGGGTGGTGCCCCGGTGTTCTGACATGTGGCGATCGTGGCATGAACGATTGAGGAGGTCAATGATTGACGGAGTCCATGAACTGGGTTCACACTGTCCTCGGACGTCGACGGGGACGGTCCGCCGGCACATCCCGGGCCGAACCGTCGTCAGCGAGGACAAGAAGGAGCCAGAAATGAGCCTGACCGGAAAAGTTGCCATCGTCACCGGTAGCGGCCGGGGCCTCGGCCTCGCCTACGCCCAGGAGCTCGCCCGGCACGGGGCCCGGGTAGTCGTCAACGACGTCGACCAGCAGGTCGCCGACGACGCCGTCGCCGCCATCACCGCAGCCGGGGGCGAGGCCGTCGGCGTCGTCGCCCCGGTCGGCCCCACCGAGACGGCCAAGGCCCTGGTGGCCGCCGCCGTCGAGCACTTCGGCCGCCTCGACATCCTGGTCACCAACGCCGGCGTCCTGCGCGACACGGTGCTGTGGAAGATGTCCGACGACGACTTCGACACCGTCATCAACGTGCACCTGCGCGGCACCTTCACCTGCGTGCGCGAGGCCGCCACCTACCTGCGCGAGCAGGGCGAGGGTGGCCGGATCATCTGCATCGGCTCCCCGACCGGCCAGCGCGGCAACTTCGGCCAGACCAACTACGCCGCCGCCAAGGCCGGCATCGTCGGCATGGTCCGCACGTGGGCCCTGGAGCTGGCCCGGGCGAACATCACCGCCAACGCCGTCATCCCGGTGGCAGCCACCGCGATGACCGAGACGGTGCCCTTCTTCAAGGACTTCGTCGACGCCGCCGCCCGCGGCGAGCAGATGCCGCCCTTCGCCCGTCGGGTGCTCGGGTTCGGCACCCCCGACGACGTCGCCGGCGTCGTCGCGTTCCTCGCCTCCGACGCCGCCGCCGGCATCAACGGCCAGGCCGTCGGCGTGGGCGGGGACCGGCTGGCCGTGTGGTCCCACCCGCAGGAGGTCACCACCGCCTTCACGGACGGCGGCTGGAGCTACGAGGCCCTCACCGAGGACTGGGAGTCGCTCTTCGGCGGCGCCCTGCAGTCCGTCGGCCAGCCCATGCCCGCCCCGCCCGCCAGAGCGGGCACCGAGCCGGGGGAGAAGGTGCGGTCATGACGTACACCTCGGCCCTTGACGTCGCCGCGCTGACCGCGATCGACACCCACGTGCACGTGGAGAAGGACACCCACGGGCACCTCTCCTTGCCCGGGGAGGTGCTCGACGCGGCCGCCAAGTACTTCAAGGCCCCCACCGACCGGCTGACCATCGACGAGACGGCCGACTACTACCGCGAGCGGTCGATGGCCGCGGTCGTGTTCACCGTGGACGCCACCACCAAGCTCGGGCACGCGCCGAACAGCACTGAGGAGATCGTCGCCGGCGCGGCCCGCAACAACGACGTCCTCATCCCGTTCGGGTCGGTGGACCCCCACGCCGCGGACGCCGTCGACCGCGTCCGTCGCCAGATCGAGGACCTCGGGGTGCGCGGCTTCAAGTTCCATCCCTCGCTGCAGGACTTCGACCCGTCCGACGAGCGGTACTTCCCGCTCTACGAGGTCATCGCCGCCGCCGGGCTGCCGGCCATCTTCCACACCGGCCAGACCGGCATCGGCGCCCGGCTGCCGGGCGGCTTCGGGCTCAAGCTGGGCCTGTCCAACCCCATGCTGCTCGACGTCGTCGCCGCGACCTTCCCTGGCCTGACCATCATCATGGCCCACCCGTCCGTGCCCTGGCAGGACGAGGCGATCTCCGTGGCCACCCACAAGGGCAACGTGTACATCGACCTGTCCGGCTGGTCGCCGAAGTACTTCCCGCCCGCGCTGGTCAAGCAGGCCAACTCGGTGCTGCAGGACAAGGTGCTCTTCGGCTCCGACTTCCCGCTGCTCACCCCCGAGCGGTGGATGCGGGACTTCGCGGCGCTCGAGCTCAAGGACGAGGTCCGCCCGAAGATCCTCAAGGACAACGCCGTGCGCGTGCTCGGGCTGGGCGGGCCGTCGTCGCCGACCGCACCGAATCCGGCGACCCAGGCCGCGCCGAACCCGGCGACCCAGGCTGCGCCGTCGTCCCCGCGAGGTGCCGCCCGTGCGTGATCAGGGCATCGGCTCGTGGCCGGCGCGCCGCTGCAAGAACGGTGCGCACCGCACCGCGCTCGTCCACGGGGAACGCACCGACACCTACGCCGACGTCGAGCGCCGCACCCGCCAGCTGGCGAACGCGCTGCGGGCCGACGGCGTGGGCCGGGGCGACCGGGTGGCGTTCGTCGGGTTCAACCACCCGGCGCTGCTGGAGACGTTCTTCGCCGTCGGGCAGCTCGGTGCCATCTGGGTGATCATCAACGCCAGGCTGACCGCCCCGGAGGTGGAGTACATCCTCGCCGACTCCGGCGCCACGGTCGTGGTCTACGGCCCCGAGCACGCCGGGCACGCCGCGAAGCTGGCGCATCTGCCGGGCGTGCGCACGTGGGTCGCGGTCGAGCCCGACGACGGCGCCGCCGACGCGCCGTCGTCCGCCCTGAGCTACGAGGCGTTCCTCGCCGCCGGTGCCACCGACGTCATCGACGAGCCGGTGAGCTGGGACGACCCCGCGATGATCATGTACACCTCCGGCACGACCGGCCGGCCGAAGGGCGCCGTGCACACCCACGGCAGCCTGCACATGCAGTACTTCAACGTGCTGGTGGACCTGGACGTGGCCCGCGACGACGTCACCCTCGCCGTCGCGCCCATGTTTCACGTGGCCGGCCTCAACATGCTCACGCTGCCCACGTTCCTCAAGGGCGGGAAGATCATCATCCAGCCCGGCTTCAAGCCGGACCGGGTCCTCGCCACCATCGCCGCCGAGAAGGTGACGTCGGTCTTCGCGGTGCCGGCGATGATGGACGCCCTCGCCTCACACCCCGACTTCGCCGCGACGGACCTGTCCAGCCTGACGAACGTCGTCGTCGGCGGCTCCCCGCTGCCGGACCGCATGCTGCGCACGTGGGCCGCGCGCGGGATCGGCATCCAGCAGGGCTTCGGGATGACCGAGACGGCGCCGGGCATCTACCTGCTCACCGCCGAGGACTCGCTGCGCAAGCCCTCCTCGGCCGGCCGCAACCACTTCTTCACCGAGGGCCGGGTGGTCCGGCTCGACGGCACGGACGTGGCGCCGGGGGAGAACGGAGAGGTCATCGGCCAGGGCCCCAACGTCATGCAGGGGTACTGGAACAACTCCGGCGCCACCGCCGAGGCGATCGTGGACGGCTGGTACCACACCGGCGACGTCGCCACCGTCGACGAGGACGGCTACATCTACATCCGCGACCGGCTCAAGGACATGTACATCTCCGGCGGCGAGAACGTCTACCCCGCCGAGGTGGAGAACGCCCTGCTCGACCTGCCCGGCGTCGCCGAGGCCGCCGTCATCGGCGTCCCCGACCCCCGCTGGGGCGAGGTGGGCCACGCCTATGTCGTCGCCGCCGAGGGGGCCACGCTCACCGCCGAGGACGTGGTCGCCCGCCTCACCGAGCGGCTCGCGAAGTACAAGGTTCCCAAGGAGGTCGTGTTCGTGGACGAGCTGCCCCGGACCGCCACCGGCAAGCTGCAGAAGCACCTCATCCGAACCCGATTCCAGGAGTCCGCGCTATGACCACCACCGTCTCCCTCACCGAGCTGCCCTCCCTGATAGGCGTTGACCTGGGCTTCACCGAGTTCCGCGAGGTCACCCAGGAGCAGGTGAACACCTTCGCCGACGCCACCGACGACCACCAGTGGATCCACACCGACCCCGAGCGCGCCAAGGACGGCCCGTTCGGGGCGCCCATCGCCCACGGCTACCTCACCCTGGCCCTGGTGATCCCGTTCTGGGGCGAGCTGCTCGACGTCACCGGTGTGGGCACCAAGGTCAACTACGGCCTCGACAAGGTCCGCTTCCCCGCACCGGTCAAGGTCGGCTCGCGCATCCGCATGGGCGCCACGGTCAAGGACGTCACCGAGATCCCCGGCGGTGCGCAGATCACGATCGACGGCGTCATCCAGGTCGAGGGGCAGGACAAACCTGCCGTCGCCCTCACCGGCCTGTACCGGTTCTACTCCTGAGGGGCGGCGCCATGACGACGACTGACGGGGCGGCGGTGACGACTGGGCCACGGGCGACGGCAGGGGCGGCGGTGACGACGCAGAGCTCGGCCGCGGACCTGTACGCCCGGTCCGACCAGTACGGCTACGCGAACCTCCTCACCGATGACGAACGGGCCGTGCTGGCCACGCTGCGGACCTTCCTCGAGACCCAGGCCGCCCCGCTTGTGGCCGACCACTGGGAGCGCGGGGAGTTCCCCACCCAGCTCCTCGGCCCGCTCGCCGGCCTCGACCTCATGGCCCCGCCGTCGCTGACCGGGGGTGGGGCCCGGCCGCGGCAGCTGTTCGAGGGCTTCCGCGTCTTCGAGCTGGCCCGCACCGACGCCTCTCTCGCCACATACTTCAACGGCCAGGCCTCGTTGTTCCGAAGCAACGTGCTCCTCGGGGGCAGCGCCGAACAGGTGGCGAGATGGGACCCGCTCATCACCCGGTTCGAGATGACCGGGGTGTTCGCCCTGACCGAGCCCGAGCACGGCAGCGACATCGCCGGCGGGCTGGCCACCACCGCCCGCCGGGAGGGCGACACCTGGGTCATCGACGGCGCCAAACGGTGGATCGGCTCGGCCGCGTACTCCGACTACCTCACGGTCGTCGCCCGCGATGAGGCCGACAGCAAGGCCAAGGCGTTCCTGGTGCGCACCGACGCCCCAGGGGTGGAGCTGCGCAAGATCGGCGGCAAGATCGCGCTGCGGATGGTCAACAACGCCGACATCACGCTCACCGGGGTCCGGGTCAGCGAGGAGTACCGGCTGCAGCGGGTGAACTCCTTCGCGGACATCGCCGCGATGCTGCGCGCGATGCGGGCCGGTGTCGCGTGGATCGCCACCGGCGTCCAGGCGGGCGCGTACGAGGCAGCCCTGCGGTACGTGCTCGAGCGGCACCAGTTCGGCCGACCCATCGGCGGGTTCCAGCTGGTGCAGGACAAGCTGGTGCGCATGCTCGGCAATCTCACCGCCTCCCTCGGCATGGTGGTGCGCCTGGCCCAGCAGCAGGACGCCTCCGTCTACCGCGACGAGGACTCCGCCCTGGCCAAGGCGTGGGTGAGTGCCCGGATGCGCGAGACCGTCGCGCTGGCTCGGGAGGTCGCCGGCGGTGAGGGCATCACCCTTGCCACCGACGTCGCCCGGTTCTTCGCCGACGCCGAGGCGGTCTACACCTACGAGGGCACCAACGAGATCAACACCCTGGTGGTGGGACGGGCGATCACCGGGCTCAGCGCGTTCACGCGGTGAGCGGTCAAGGCGCCGCTCTGACCTCGGCCGCGGCGTAAGCGGCCGCTCTCGGCGTCCCCTGGTGGCGAGAGCGGCCGCTCTCGGCGAGCGCGCCCGTTCGCGGCTCGGGCGGGTGGCCCACCGGGCGCCCGAGCCGCGAACGGGCGCGCCAGTGGATCATGGACGCACACCCGGCCGAACGGGGTAGATGCCGGCGCCCGCAAGCAGGCGGCCGAACCCCGATGTGTTGAGCGCCTCGGTCCACACCCATCGGACGACGCCCTCGATCTGACGCCGCAGCCGGTCCTCGCGGCGCTTCTCGCGCCACACCACCTTCTCCGGTGGAAGACCTCCGCTGCGCTCCGGCGGCTGGTATTTGATCCGTCCGTCGAACTCGCCGACCTTTCGCTCCTCGACCCACCAAAAGTCCGTCCGGCCGATGAACCCGTCGGCGTCATAGAACACATGCTGCAGCTCGGGGATCGGCACGCCGAGGAGATGCATCTGGGCCCGGCTGAGCGATTCCCCGACCGACTCGGCGCGGGCGTCTGCCCGGTCGATGACCGCGCGGGCTCGCCGGGCACCGCGTTGACCGGCCACCTCGTCGAGGGCTTCATCGAGATGGGCGCGCGCCACCAGCCCGACCCTCAGGACGTAGTCCGCCGCCACGAGCCCGGCGGTGAAGGGGCGCGATCGGGCAAGATCGACCACCGTCCTCGCGGCGCTGGTGACCGCGACGCCGTCGACGAGCGTGATCGCCGGCATGGGACGAACGACGTGACGCTGGATGCAGGCGCTCGACCTCCCGCCGCTCGCGCTGTCGCCGGCGACGTGGACCTTCTCGGGGGGCGGCCCCATGAGCGGAATGCCGAGGAGGACGGCGGCCGATTCGTGTGAGAGCACCGGTGGCGTGCGCATGCCCGCCATTGTCGACAGGACGAACAGCCGATGACGCTCGGAGTTGGTCGCGGTCGCCCAGGCACGCGCATCGGCATAGGCACCCCGCCGCACGCGGGTGAGTGCGCGGCTGCGTGAGGCGCGCTGCGTCGAGCGTGGATCCCGGCCAAGCGCGGTGAGATCCCGGACCAGGATGAGTTCAGGGCCCTCATTGGTGTTCATGGCATCACGGTGGTGCCTTCGGCGAGCCGGTTGCTGGCGGGGTGTGGACAGCCGACGGTCCAGGCTCTGCCATCACGCGTGTGTTGGCGGCTCGCGCGGGTGGTCGACCACGCGCGCGAGCCGCGAGTCGCAGCCGACGGCGCGAGCGGCCGCTGCCGGCGACCCGGTACGAGCGCGAGCGGCCGTTTCTGGCGCCTGCGTTCAGCCGATGAGCACGGCCCCCGGCGCCGCCGACGCCGTGGCGTCGTGCAGCGCGGCCGGCAGCCCTGCCTCGGCGAGCGGCAGCCAGGCGGCGTCGTCGCCGTCGTCGCGCACCCACACCTGCCCGTCCACGGCGACCACGCGGGCCCCGGTCTGGCTTGCGGTGGCCACCGCCCACTGGGCCACCGCCCAGCCGCGCCGCGCGGGCGCCGGGTCGAGGCCGGCGGGCAGGGAGGTGGCGTCCACCTGCAGCACACCGGCGGGCACGACGGTCGCGGAGATGTCGACGAAGTCGCGGGTCAGACGCTGCTGGATCGTGGCGAGCCGGGCGGGTGGGGTCGCACCCGCGATGGGGCCGGCGCTCGCGGTGCCCTCGACGACGGCGGTCGGCGTGCTCTCGCCGTCGCCCGCAGACCCAGGGGCCCCAACGCCGTCCGGCGCTTCCACCACCGGGTCCAGGTGGCAGCTCAGCGAGGCGGGGGAGTAGCCCGACAACGCCGAGGCGAACGCCCGCCCGCGGTCCTCGTGCTGGGCGTAGGCCAGCGGGAACCCCGAGCGCTGCACCCGCTGCGCGGCGTCGGTGATCTCCTGGCTCTCCCACCCCTGGACGGTGACGAGCACGTCGTAGAAGGCGTTGGTGGAGTAGACGGGGTCCATGATCTGCTCGACCGTGCCCCACCCCTGGGAGGGGCGCTGCTGGAAGAGGCCCACGGAGTCACGGTCGCCGTAGTCGATGTTGCGCATCTTCGACTCCTGCAGCGCCGTGGCGATCGCGATCGTCACGGCGCGGGCGGGCAGGTCGCGGTGGGCGGCGTTGGCGGCGAAGAGGGCGGCGTTGTCGGCCTGGTCGGCGTCGAGGCGCTGGACGCCGCCGTCGGCCAGCGCCACGGTGCACGTGCCGGAGGCGGGGGAGTGCACGAAGGTGTTCAGCGCGAGGACGACACCGGTGATCGCCACTCCCAGCGCGCCGAGGGCGAGGACGGCGCCGCCGGTGCAGCCCAGCGCGCGAGAGGACGCCCGGCGCCGGGTGGTGGTCCGCTCACGGCCGGTGCGCCCACCTCCACGCCCGGCCCGGCCGGCCGGGCCCCGCGCCCTAAGCATGCAGGGCGGCGTTGAGCTCCGCCCCGGTGCCGGACCGCGAGATCGCCTCGACTGCACCCGAGAGGGAGTTGCGCCGGAAGAGGAGGTTGTCGCGACCTGAGAGGTCGCGGGCGGAGACCACGGCGGGCTCGTCGAGCTGGCCGTGCCGGGGGCGGGCACCGCCGCCGATGATGACGGAGACCTTCGTGCCGGCCGTGAGGTACAGGCCCGCCTCGACCACGCAATCGGCACCGAGCGAGATGCCCAGGCCGGCGTTGGCGCCCAGCAGCGAGCGCGGCCCCACGGAGATGACCCGCTTGCCGCCGCCGGAGAGGGTGCCCATGATCGAGGCCCCGCCGCCGACGTCGGCGCCGTCGGCGACGACGACGCCCTGGGAGATGCGCCCCTCCACCATGGAGCGGCCGAGCGTGCCGGCGTTGAAGTTGACGAACCCCTCGTGCATGACCGTGGTGCCCGGCGCCAGGTGGGCGCCCAGCCGCACCCGGTCGCCGTCGGCGATGCGCACACCGGCAGGGACCACGTAGTCCACCATCCGGGGGAACTTGTCCACCCCGTAGACGGTGAGGACGCCGCGGGCGCGCAGCCGCGCGCGGGTGGCCTCGAAGCCCTCGACGGCGCACGGCCCGGCCGAGGTCCACACCACGGTGGGCAGCACACCGAAGATCCCGTCGAGGTTGATGCTGTTCGGCTGGACCAGGGTGTGGGAGAGCAGGTGCAGGCGCAGGTAGGCGTCGGCGACCGAGGCGGGGGCTGCGTCGAGGTCGATCTCGGTGCGGACCACCTCGGTGCGGACCAGGCGCGAAGCATCGACGGACGTGGCCGCGGACAGCTCGGCGGGCGCCGCGGCGTCCTGCGGCGGGGCACCCAGCGTGGGCGCCGGGTACCAGGCCTCGAGGGTGTCACCGGTGTCGGTGATCGTGGCCAGCCCGAAGGCCCAGGCCGTGCGCTCGGTCATGCGCCCCAGGGTACGGGCCACCGCTGACACGGCAGCGGGTCCGCCCGTGGCGCGTCCCGCAGATGTGGTCAGTGCCGCACGAGCAGCGGACCCAGCGTGCGCGCCCCGAGTGCTGCCACCCGGGCGGACAGCTCCCGGTCGGCCGTGGCGACCGCGACGTCCGTCACGCCGTCGCCGGTGGCGCCCAGCACGGCGGTCACGGTCTGGACGACGGCGTCGTCACCGCTGCCATGAGCGGTCACCACCCGCACGCCGTCCGTGGGGTCGACGCCGCGGGCGGCCCCCTCGGTCACGAGGACGACCTCGGGGTACCAGCGCTGGCCGGGCAGGTCGACGGCCACGGCATCGAGGCCGTCGCGAGCGAGGGCCGCGAGGTGGTCGCGCAGACGGACGGTGGCACCGGCACGGTCGGCCCACCAGCCGTCCGGGCGCGAGCCCACGACGTTAGCCGCGTCCACCACGAGCACCAGTCGGCGCAGCATCGTCCGCAGCTCGGGCAGGGCGTCCCCGAAGGCAGGCAGCAGATCGAAGCCCTCGATGGAGGCCAGGTCGACCCAGCGGACCTCGAGGCTCTCAGGGTCGGTGACCGCCGGCTCGAAGGGGGCGGTAGCCTGGGCCAGCACGGTCGTGTACGCCCAGTCCGGGTGGACCAGTGCCCGGGCGGCGGTGACCTGGAGCCCGGCGGGGACCACCCCGGCCTCCTCCCGCGCCTCGCGGACCGCGCCGTCCACCGGGGTCTCGCCGTCGCTCAGCGCCCCACCGGGGAGGCCCCAGGTGCCGCCGTGGTGGGACCACAGGGCGCGGTGCTGCAGCACCAGCTGCGGGCCGGCCGGGCCGGTGCGCCACAGCAGCAGACCGGCGGCGCCGTTGAGGCCCCAGTGCCGGCGGCCGCACGAGCACTCCACCCAGCCGTCGCCGGGCTGGCGGTGCACCCGTGCGTCGGGCGGACGGGAGGCGGAGGCGGTCATCCGTCCAGCCTCGCACACGGCCCCGGTCAGCCGGCGTCCGGCGCAGCCTGCTCCACCGGCTCGATCTGGCAGATCACCGCGCCGGTGGCGACGTTGCGTCCCACCGCCGCGGCCATGCCGCTTACCCGGCCGGCGCGGTGCGCCACCAGCGGCTGCTCCATCTTCATCGCCTCCAGGACGACGACGAGGTCGCCCTGTGCCACCACCTCGCCGTCGCCCACGGCCACCTTGACGATGGTGCCCTGCATGGGCGAGGTCAGCGCGGCGCCGTTGGTCCCGCCGGTGCCGCTGGACCGGCCGACGGTACGGCGCACGGGCCGGCGCGCGGCACCGCGGGGTCCGGTGGAGATGCCCAGCCCGGCGGGGATGACGACCTCCAGCCGCTTGCCGCCCACCTCGACGATCACCCGCTCGGTGGCCTCCGCGGGCTCCTCGGCCGGCGCCGCGACGGCTGGGGCCGGCCGGGTGGAGGGCAGCGACCGCAGGTGCTCCGCGTAGTCGGTCTCGATCCAGGTGGTGTGCACCCCGAAGGAGGATGCGCCGTCGTCCGCGGTGAAGTCCGGCTCGGTGAGGACGCTGCGGTGGAAGGGCACCACGGTGGGCAGCCCGACGATCTCGGTCTCGCGCAGGGCGCGGCGGGCGCGCTCGATGGCCTGCGTCCTGGTGGCGCCGGTGATGATGATCTTGGCGAGCATGGAGTCGAAGGCGCCCGAGATGGTGTCGCCGGCGACCACGCCGCTGTCCACGCGGACGCCCGGGCCCGAGGGCCAGGACAGCGAGCTGATGGTGCCCGGCGCGGGCATGAAGCCCGAGGCGGGGTCCTCGCCGTTGATGCGCAGCTCGATGGCGTGCCCGCGGGTGGCGACCTCGGTGTAGCCGAGATCTTCCCCGGCGGCGAGGCGCAGCTGCTCGCGGACCAGGTCGATGCCGGTGACCTCCTCGGTGACCGGGTGCTCCACCTGCAGGCGGGTGTTGACCTCGAGGAAGGAGATCGTGCCGTCCTGGCCCACGAGGAACTCGCACGTGCCGGCGCCGACGTAGCCGGCCTCCCGCAGGATGGCCTGCGAGGCGTGCACCAGGGTCTGCTCCTGCGCGGGGGTCAGGAACGGTGCGGGCGCCTCCTCGACGAGCTTCTGGTGGCGGCGCTGCAGCGAGCAGTCACGGGTGGAGACGACGACGACGTTGCCGGCGGCGTCGGCCAGGCACTGGGTCTCGACGTGCCGGGGCCGGTCGAGGAAACGCTCGACGAAGCACTCGCCGCGCCCGAACGCGGCGACCGCCTCGCGGACCGCGGACTCGTACAGCTCGGGAATCTCTTCGCGGGTGCGGGCCACCTTCAGGCCACGGCCCCCGCCGCCGAAGGCCGCCTTGATCGCGATGGGCAGGCCGTGGGCGTCGGCGAAGGCGAGGACCTCCTCGGCGCCGCTGACGGGGTCGGGAGTGCCGGGCACCAGGGGGGCGCCGACCTTCTGGGCGATGTGCCGGGCGGTGACCTTGTCCCCGAGCGCCTCGATCGCCGCGGGTGGCGGTCCGATCCAGATCAGCCCCGCGTCGAGGACGGCCTGAGCGAACCCGGCGTTCTCGGAGAGGAAGCCGTAGCCCGGGTGGACGGCGTCGGCGCCGGAGCGGCGGGCGACGTCGAGGATCTTGCCGGCGTCCAGGTACGTCTCGGCGGCACGCTGGCCGTGCAGGGCGAAGGCCTCGTCGCTGAGCTTGACGTGAAGGGCGTCGCGGTCGGAGTCCGCGTAGACGGCGACGGTGGCCACACCCGCATCGGCGCAGGCACGGGCCACCCGCACGGCGATCTCGCCACGGTTGGCGATGAGCACCTTCGTGAGCCCGCGAGGGCTCAGCTGGCTCGAGGTGCTCGTCATGCCATGCTCCTGTTCTCTCCCGCGGTCACGGGGTGTGCGGTTGCCGGCCGTGCGGGGCGGCGGCGGCCGGTCCCGGCAGCGTGCCGCCGGGAGGTGAGCCGGCGCGTGGCCCGGTCCTGCCGACCGGCCAACGTTAGCCGGGGGTGGTGCGCCGGTCCTATTTCGACGTGCGGACGCGGCCAAGATTGTCCATCCTGCCAACCAGCACCCCGCCCGGTTGTCGGATACCCACAAGGGTCAGGCACCGGTTCGGGGTGTCTCGGTGTGACTTTCGTAGCACACCCACAAACGAGGCCCCGCCGACGTCCGGCTGCGCCTGGCGCTTCCCCCCGGGCCGGGGGCTTCACGCGCCGAGACTTGCAACTTGCGCCGAGACCTGCCGGTGGAACGGCAGGTCTCAGTCGGAAAGCGCAGGTCTCGCCGCGTCGGACCGGCGAGCGCAAACCCACGGCGGCAGGATGGCCACCGTGTCCACCGCCCCCGACCTGCGTCCACATCCCGTCACGGGCCGGCTCTTCCCCTCCCCGGTCCCGCCGGGCACGGGCTGGCCCGAGGACCCGGCCGACGCCGGCACGCCGGTGGCCACCACCGTGCCGGCCGTCGTGGACCTGGCCCGGGCGGCCGCGGACGTCGGCGAGCTGGACGCGCGGGTCTCCGTCTGCCGGGCGTGCCCGCGTCTTGTCGCCTGGCGTGAGTCCGTGGCCACCACCGGGCGGCGCGCCTCCTTCGCCGACCAGCCCTACTGGGGCCGCCCGGGGCCGGGGGTGGGGGACCCGGCACCGCAGGTCCTCGTCGTCGGCCTGGCGCCGGCGGCCAACGGCACCAACCGCACCGGCCGGATGTTCACCGGCGACCGCAGCGGCGACTGGATCTACGCCGCCCTGTACCGGGCGGGGTACGCCAGCCAGCCGGACAGCTGGGCGGCGGGCGACGGGCTGAAGCTCGCCGGTGCGCGGATCGTCGCGGCCGTACGCTGCGCGCCGCCGGCCAACAAGCCCACCCCCGAGGAGCGGCGCACCTGCGGGCACTGGCTCGATCGGGACCTCGAGCTCGCGGCTCCGGGACTGCGGTCGATGCTCGCGCTCGGTGCCATCGGCTGGGACGCGGCGCTCGCCAGTGCCCGCCGCCTCGGCTGGACCGTGCCGCGCCCCAAGCCCCGCTTCGGGCACGGCGCGCAGACCGAGCTCGTGGCCGCTGACGGGCACCCGATCCGCCTGCTGGGCAGCTACCACGTCAGCCAGCAGAACACCTTCACCGGCAGGCTCACCGAGGCGATGCTCGACGCGGTGATCGCCCGGCTCTGACGCGGCGTGGCAGATCAGCCCCGGCCGTCAGTCCGCGGCCGGGCGCCACAGGTCGGTGATCGCCACCCCGAGCTCGGCCAGGAGCACGCGCAGCAGCGGCAGGCTCACGCCGACCACGCCGTGGTAATCGCCCTCGATCCCCGCGACGAACGGCCCGCCCAGGCCGTCCACCGTGAAAGCGCCGGCCACCCAGAGCGGCTCACCGGTGGCGACGTAGGCGTCGACCTCGGCGTCGGTGAGGTCGGCGAAGTGCACCACCGTGGACGAGGTCGCGGACGCCTCGCGGCCGTCCCGGTCGAGCAGGCAGTGGCCGGTGTGCAGCACGCCGGTCCGGCCTCGCATGCGCTGCCACCGCACGACGGCGTCGGCCGCGTCGGTGGGCTTGCCCAGCACCTCGCCCTCGAGCTCGAGCATGGAGTCGCAGCCGAGCACCACATCGGCCTCGCGGGCGAGTGTGGGGTGCTCGCGCACGTCGTGGGCCTTGGCTCGGGCGAGCAGGAGCACCTGGTCCGCCGGGGGCACCGGCGCCGAGCCGGCGCGGTCGGCCTCCGTGGTAGCGGTGGCGAGCAGCTTCGCCTCGTCGACGCTCGAGGCCGCGACGAGCGGGTCGAGGCCCGCCGCGCGCAGCGTGCTCAGGCGGGCGGGGGATGCGGAGGCGAGCAGGAGCGTGGTCACAGCCGCCCAGGTTAGAGGAGCCGACAGTCGTGGCAGCGAACCCGGTATCCGCCGGGTGATCTTTAAAGGTGACCGAACTGGTTTGTCACAGGTTTGTCACAGCGCCTGGCCTGCATGTATTTGCGGGGGCGAATTGCGCTATACCACCTTTCCCGGCGCGGGAGCAACTATTTCGGGTCAAGTTCCCTAGATCTCCTACAGCCGTCGCAGTACGGTGAGCACCGGTGCGCGGGCGCCTCGCGCCGCCGACTCGGCAACGACCACTGCCATCTGGGGGTTCAATGACGTACTCGGTTGGCGTCGACATCGGCACGAGCTTCGTCGCCGCCGCCATCACCCGGATCGTCGACGGACGCCCGCAGGCGCCTCAACCGCTGCACCTGGGTGCACGGTCGACGGCGACGCCTTCGGTGATGTACTTCGGCGACGACGGGCAGGTCCTGGTGGGGGACGCCGCCGAGCGCCGCGGCACCACCGACCCGGACCGGGTGGTGCGGGAGTCCAAACGACGGATCGGCGACTCCGTGCCGGTCGTCGTCGGGGACCTGCTGGTCGCTCCGGAGGATATCTACGCGACCATGGTGCGCTGGGTGGTCGACCGTGCCGACGAGCAGGAGGGCGCTCCGCCGGACAGGGTCGCCGTCGCGCACCCGGTGGGGTGGGGTGCCTACAAGACCGGGCTGGTGCGCGAGGCGCTGGCCGGCGTGGGCCTCGGCGAGGTGGAGCTCATCAGTGAGCCCGAGGCCGCCGCGCTTCACTACGCATCATTCGAGCGGGTCGAGGTCGGCAGCACGATCGCCGTGTACGACCTCGGTGGAGGGACGTTCGACGTCGCCATCCTTCGCAAGGCCGAGACGGACACCTTCGACGTGCTGGGCCGACCCGAGGGCATCGAGCGGCTCGGCGGCGCCGACTTCGACGAGGCGGTGTTCCGCCACGTCACCGCCGGGCTCGGAGAGGGCTTCACCTCACTGGACCGCACCGACCCCGGCGTCCTCGTCGCGTTGTCCCGGATGCGCCGGGAGTGCACCGAGGCCAAGGAGGCGTTGTCGTCCGACTCCGAGACGGTGGTCCCCGTGCTGCTGCCGGGGATGCAGACCCAGGTTCGCCTGGTGCGCTCGGAGTTCGAGGAGCTCATCGCCGCGTCCGTGCGCGAGACCGTGGCCTCCGTCGAGCAGGCCCTCCGGACGGCGCAGGTCGAGCCGGAGGACCTCACCGCCGTCCTGCTCATCGGCGGGTCCTCGCGTGTGCCGCTGGTCGCGCAGCTGCTCTCAGCCGAGCTTGGCCGGCCCATCGCCGTCGACGCCGACCCCAAGGCGAGCATCTGCCTGGGCGCCTCCCTCGCCGCCGCCTACCCGGGCGCCATCGAGGGCACCGCAGTGCTACTGGGCGACGACGACGTAACCGTGGCGCCGGCGAGGGCGCAGGCCGGCGACGGCGTCGCGCCCGTGACGGAGCCGCCGTCGCCCGCAGGCGCCGCACTGGCCCCGGCTGCGACCGCGTTCGTGGCCAACGCGCCGCACCAGCACATCGGGTCTCGCCGCGGCATCAAGATCGCGGCCATCGCCGGATTGGTCGCGAGCATCACCGTCTTCACCACGGTGGCGGGCCAGACCCCCGAGGTTCAGGAGCTCATCAAGTCCTCGCTCAGGGTGAGTGAGGCGCAGGCCGGGACGCCAGCGGCCGACGGCGGTGAGGCGGTGGCCGCCGGCGAAGACGGTCGGGGCGGCGCCGGCGGCTCGGGCGAGGGCGCGTCGTCCGACCGGTCCGGGGTGGCCAGGCTCAACACGGTCGCGCCGAAACCGGGCGACCCGACCGGCAAGCCAAAGCCGACACCGACGGACGAAGCGTCGACCAAGGTCTCCGCTACGGGCAGCCCCACCACCGGGGTGCCGGGCACGACCTCGACGGGTGGCAAGACCACGCCAGGGACAAACACGCCCGGCGGTACTGCGACGGGTGACGGCAGCGGCACGGGCGGAGCGCCCACCGGGACACCCGATGGCGCTGGCACGCCCACCACGGACCCGACCACGCCCAGCCCGGACCCGACGACGCCCAGCCCGGACCCGACGACGCCGAGCCCGGACCCGACCACGCCGAGCCCGGACCCGACCACGCCGAGCCCGGACCCGACCACGGAGCCCCCACCCGAGCCGGAGCCGACGGCAACGGCAACGGCAACGGCAACGGCAACGGAGGAATCGACACCGCCCCAGGACCCACCACCACCTGCCGACACGCCGCCCGCGGAGGAGCCCCCAGCCACCGGCGCCGCCATCACCGTCCCTGCCGATCCAGTGCTCGGCTGACCTATGGAGGTAGGAGCACGAGTCATGTCGCCCCTTCGCGGCCTACGCGGGCCCGCCGCCGCGCTTCGTGAGGAGCTCGCGGTCGATGCCCACCGACGGCTGCTCGTCGGCGTCTCCGGACCGGGCGGAACCGGGAAAACCTCCCTCCTCACCGACCTGATGTCCGTGTACAGGGCCGCCGGGTTCGAGATCCGCGACGGGCGCGACCCGGTCGCCGACGCCTCCGAGTACACGGCGGTGCTGGTCGACGACGCCCACGAGCTCGCGCCGGCGGTGACTGACCGGCTGCACGGACTCGTGGAGGGGTCGGAGTGCCACCTCGTGGTCGCGTCCCGGCCGTGGCCGCAGACCCCGCCCCTGCGGGCGCTGCTCGCCACTCTCGACCTGCAGCATCCGCCGGTC
This sequence comes from Georgenia yuyongxinii, assembly GCF_006352065.1. Classification (NCBI taxonomy): domain Bacteria; kingdom Bacillati; phylum Actinomycetota; class Actinomycetes; order Allobogoriellales; family Allobogoriellaceae; genus Georgenia; species Georgenia yuyongxinii. Next base: position 1,054,260 of record NZ_CP040915.1, read on the forward strand.
TCGCTCGGGCCACTGAGCCGTGACGACGTCGCGCTGCTGGTCGCTCACCCGCGCGGACAGGCGCTCCCGGCCGCCGTCGTGGAGAGCCTCACCGAGGCCACCGGAGGGATGCCGTGGCTCGTGCAGCGCGTGGTCGCGGCATGGTCCCGCGAGGGCATCACCCTGCAGCCGGCCGAGGTGCTCGCCCAGCTCGGCCGTCAGCTCGAGCATCTCGACGACCCCCTGCGCGCGTTGCTGCTCGACCTCGCCGTCGGCTTCGACCCGGCGGGTGCGACGCCGCCGCCGGTGCTCGACGCCGACCCCAGCGGCACGGAGGAGGTCCTCGCGCAGGCCCGGGCTGCCGGCTTCATGTCCCCGAGCGGGTCGCTGATCCCGCTGGTGGGAGATGCGATGGTCGCGGCGACGCCGACCCACCAGGTCCGGTCGCGTCAACGTGCGCTCCTCGAAGCCATCGACGTCTCGGGGCGCCCGCTCAACGGCGTCGCCTCCCGGCTGGCTCGCAGCGGCATCGAGGACCCGCGCGTCGCCGAGGCGCTGGTGGCTCAGGGCGACACGCTGCTGCCCCGAGACCCCGCCAAGGCCTTCGAGGTCTATTCGCAGGCCGTCGCGGCAGGCGCAGACCACACCGCCCTGGCAGCGCGTCGCGCTCAGGCGGCCGCGCTCTCGGGCAACCTCGACCCCGCTGGGCGGCTGGTCGACGAGCTGCTCTCGCTGCCCGAACCGCCCGACCTGGGCCGGGCGGTCGACGTCGCAGCGGAGGTCTGGTCGCGCCGCGGGATGCTGTCGCGAAGCGCGGACGTCTACCGCTGGCTGGGCCCCGATAGAATTGGTGCTTCTGCCCCGCTCGCCGCGATCGCGCTGGTCGGCTGTGGCGACCGCGCCGGCATGGACGACATGCTGGCGGCAGCCGGCCCCCCGACGTCACCCACCCTGCTGGCCGCGGTGCCCACGTTGGTGTGCGAAGGCCTGCGCGAGACGCTCGACAGCGCGTCCACGAACGCCATGGGCTCCCTGGTCCGCGCCTCGGACATGATGACGGCGAGCGGTTCTACGCTGCCGATGCCGATGAACCCGGCCGCGTTGGCCGCGCTGGTGGCCCTGCACCTGGGCGAGCTGGCGGTTGCGGAGTCGGTCACCGAGGACGCGCTTGCCGGAAACCAGGGCGGAGCCGGCTGCCGCCCGCGGCTGTTGCTCATGCGGGCCTGGACCGCGATGCTGCGCGACCGTCCCGACCACGCCCGCGCCGCGATCACCGAGGCCCGCTCCGCCGGCGAGGTCCTCTCCCCGCGCGACGAGCTGTTCCTTCGGGCGCTCGAGGTAGGGCTGGCCCGGCGTACGGACGACCCCCCTGGCCTCGTCCAGGCGTGGGGTCGCGCCCGTGAGTCGATCCTCCACTTCCCGGTAGACCTCTTCACGCTGCTGCCGCTGGGCGAGCTGCTTGTCGCCGCCGCGCGGCTGCGGGACTCCGCGCGCATCGAGGGGCACGTCGCCGAGGCGTGGGCGCTGCTCGGCAGGCTCGGTGACCCGCCCTTGTGGACCGTGCCGCTGCACTGGGCCGAGGTCCATGCGGCCATCCTCGCCGAGCGCCCCGGACAGCTCGGGCCACACGCCGCAGCGCTCGTGCGGGCATCCGGGCAGAGCCACTTCGCCGCGGTCCTCGCCGCGGCGGGCCGAGTCTGGGTCAGCGTGCTGGCCGGCGACGTGGATGTCGAGGCAGTGGAGATCGCCGCGCGTGGCTTGGCATCCGTCGGCCTGACGTGGGACGGCTCCCGCCTGGCCGGGCATGCCGCCGCCCGGGCACCCGAGCGCAAGGACATGGCCCGCCTCCTTGCCCGCGCGCGCGACCTGCACCCTGCCGCCGCACTCGCGCCCGAGCAGGCACCCACGGCACCGCCTGGCAGCAACCGGTCCGGCACCCTCTTGGACGACAGCGGGCTGAGCCCGCGCGAGCGGGAGATCGCCGCCCAGGTGCTGGCCGGCAGGACCTATCGCGAGATCGGCGACGCGATCTACATCTCGCCCCGCACGGTGGAGCACCACGTTGCCCGGATCCGGCGCCGACTCGGTGCCTCCTCCCGGTCCGAGCTCCTCGCCCGCATGCGTATCGCGCTCGGCGAGGAGAGCTGGACGTCCTGACGGCGTTCTCACCCGAGGCCGTGGTGGCCTCGAATCGGCGTGCTTCCGCCCGTTGACCGCTGCTCTGGCGACCTCTGTCCCTTCCTCTGGCGGCCTCGCGCGTGACCGTCGCCGCTCAGGACGTGGAGCCTCCCGGCCCGCATCGGACGATCACCCACCCCCCTCACCCCTGATGCCTCACCCCTGGGTAGTGGACCGGCGTCCGTAGGGGGTTTGGTTGCCCACCCCGCAACGTCGGTAATGCTGAGGGGATCAACTCCCGATGTGGCGCTGACCAGCCCGGTCATACGTTCACGGCAGGTCGAGCGGGCCGCCGCTCGACCCTACGTACTCAACGACGAGGAGAAACCCCATGGCAACCACCATCGCCAGCCAGCTGCTCGAGTTCCTGATGAACCTCATGCGAGACCCCCAGGCCGCGGCCGAGTTCCGCGCCGACCCCGAGGCCGCACTCGACTCCGCTGGCCTCGCCGACGTCTGCAGCGCCGACGTGGACGCGGTCATGCCCGTCGTGATGGACCACGCGGTGAAGGTTGGCTCCTCCTTCGGACGCGAGGCCCGGGACGGCCGCGACGGCCGTGACGGTAGGGATGGGCGCGACGGCCGGGACGGCCGGGATGGTCGTGACGGGCACGGACACAAGGACGACGACAAACACGACCGCGACGACGACCACGGTCACGGTCGCGACCACGGTCATGGTCGGGACGACGACGACCACAGCCACGCCGTGCAGCAGATCTCTCACGTGGTGAACAACTACTCCTACACCTCCACGGTCGACGACCGGGACACCATCACCGACCAGTCGGTCAACCAGAACATCTGGGCAAAGGGCGACGTGAACCAGTGGTTCGACAACGACGCCATGATCGCCTCCGGTGACGACTCGATCGCGGCCGGCGGTGACGTGGACGTGGACAACTCCACGAACAACTCCATCAACGTGCTGGCGCACGACTCCAACGTGGAGATCGGCAACACCGACGTCGACATCAACGACTCGTTCAACGACGACCACTCCACGGACAACTCCGACCACTCGACGAACGTCATCAACGACTCGTTCAACGACAACTCGGACAACTCCACCAACCTCGACGTCGACATCGACGACTCCTTCAACGACGAGTCGGTCGACGTGGACGTGGACGTGGACGACTCCTTCAACCAGGACAACGACGGCGTGGACATCGAGGAGGTCGACGTCGACGACTCCTTCAACCAGGACAACGACGGCATCGACGTCGAAGAGGTCGACGTCGACGTGGACAACTCCAACCAGGACAACGTCACGATCTCCGACAACGAGGTCGGCAACACCGAGATCTCGGACAACGTCGTCATCGCGGACAACGAGGTGGGCAACACCGAGATCACAGACAACGTCGTCATCGAGGACTCCTTCGACGACAACTTCTCGAACAACTTCACCGACGACGACGTCCTCGACATCGACGACCAGGACTTCGTGGACGTCGACAACACGGCCAACGACAACGAGCTGGAGCTCTGACGCTCCGACCGACCCGCCGGCCGGCCGTCGCAGCAGTCGCGAGGGCCGGCCGGCGTCTCCACCAGCCCCTACGGGCGCCCCGGGAGCGAACCCCTAGTCCCCGAATCGGTGATCCCCCTCCAGGTACTCCCAGGCAGGGGGCCACTCCCCGATGTGACCGCTTTCGCGCCGGACATACGTTCACAGTCACCGGACGGGCCGCCGTCCGCAAGACCGTTCCCAAGGATGAGGACACTTCATGACCAACATCGCCACCTCGCTGCTCGATTTCATTCTGGGCTTGCTCAGGGATCCCGAAGCGGCGGAGAAGTTCAAGGACGACCCGGAGGGCGAGCTGCACAAGGCAGGCCTGGACGACGTCAGCAGCGACGACGTCGACGCGGTGCTCCCAGTCGTGCTCGACTACGCGCCGGTCCGGGTCGACTCCTCCTTCGACCGCAACTACGACACCGGCGGCAACAGCTCGTGGGCTGGGCAGAGCGGCGGCCGCGACGGCCGTGATGGTCGCGACGGCCGCGACGACGACCATGGTTCCGGTGGTGGCCGTGACCACGGCGGTCGCGACGACGACCACGGCCACGGTGGCCGGGGCGACGACGACCGCGACGACGACCACGGTCGCGACCACGACCGCGGTGGCCGCGGCGACGACGACCACAGCCACGCGGTGCAGCAGATCACGCACGTGGTGAACAACTACTCCTACACCTCCACGGTCGACGACCGGGACACCATCACCGACCAGTCGGTCAACCAGAACATCTGGGCCAAGGGCGACGTGAACCAGTGGTTCGACAACGACGCCATCGTCGCCTCGGGCGCCGGTGCGATCGCCGCCGGCGACGACGTCTCGGTGGACGACTCCACGGACAACTCCACCAACGTGCTGGCGCACGACTCCAACGTGGAGATCGGCAACACCGACGTCGACATCAACGACTCGTTCAACGACGATCACTCCACGGACAACTCCGACCACTCGACGAACGTCATCAACGACTCGTTCAACGACAACTCGGACAACTCCACCAACCTCGACGTCGACATCGACGACTCCTTCAACGACGAGTCGGTCGACGTGGACGTGGACGTGGACGACTCGTTCAACGAGGACAACGACGGCGTGGACATCGAGGAGGTCGACGTCGACGACTCCTTCAACCAGGACAACGACGGCATTGACGTCGAAGAGGTCGATGTCGACGTGGACAACTCCAACCAGGGCAACACCACCATCTCCGACAACGAGGTGGGCAACACCGAGGTCTCGGACAACGTCGTTATCGCGGACAACGAGGTGGGCAACACCGAGATCTCCGACAACGTCGTCATCGAGGACTCCTTCGACGACAACTTCTCGGACAACTTCACCGACGACGACTTCGTCGACTACGACGACCAGGACGTGGTCGACGTGGACAGCTCCCTGAACGACAACGACATCGACGCTCCCTGAGGCTTGACGTCACGCTGAAACACCACGGCCGGCCCTGCGCGATTTCCAATTGCGCGGGGCCGGCCCTGTGGTGCGATAGGGGTCCAGCGCCGAAGGGGGCACCGTGGCCGATCTGGTGAAACTTGTCGAACAGACCATCGCGCTGGTGCGCGACGGAGATCGGGCAGACCTGAGCCGCCGCCTCGAGCACACCCGGCAGCGGCTGCTCGACCCGAGCATCCGCGTCATCGTGGTGGGGGAGTTCAAGCAGGGCAAGAGCATGCTCATCAACGCCCTCGTCGGGGCGCCGGTGTGCCCGGTGGACGACGACATCGCCACCGCGGTGCCCACCGTCGTGCGCCACGGCGCGGCACCGTCCGCCGTCGTCCTCGTCCCCGACCCCGGCGGGACCGACGCCGAACCGACGGTGCAGCGACGGCCCGTCCCGCTGGAGGAGCTGCCCGCCTACGTGGGGGAGGCGGGCAACCCCGGCAACGTCAAGGGCCTCCTCGGTGCGGAGGTCACCCTGCCGCGGGCGATCCTCGCCGGCGGCCTCGCGATCATCGACTCCCCGGGGGTCGGCGGGCTGGACTCCGCGCACGCGCTGACCACCCTCACCGCCCTGCCCACCGCGGACGCCATGCTGCTGGTCTCGGACGCCTCCCAGGAGTACACCGAGCCGGAGGTCGCGTTCTTGCGTCAGTCCATGCGGGTGTGCCCCAACGTGGCCGGGGTGCTGTCCAAGACGGATCTGTACCCGCAGTGGCGCCAGGTCGCGCAGATCGACCGCGGCCACCTCGCCAAGGTGGACGAGGAGATCCCGCTGTTCCCCGTCTCCTCGGTGCTGCGCCTGCAGGCCGGTCGGGCCAAGAGCCAGGAGCTGAACGAGGAGTCCGGCTTCCCCGGGCTGATCGGCTACCTGCGCCGCGAGATCGTGGGCCAGGCCGAGCGGCTGCAGCGCCGGTCCGTCGCCCAGGACCTGCGCTCCACCGCCGAGCACCTACGCCTGTCGTTGAGCTCCGAGCTCGCCGCCCTGGAGAACCCCGAGGGCACCCCGCAGCTGCTCGCCGAGCTGGAGGTCGCCAAGGAGCACGCCGACGAGCAGCGCAAGAAGTCCGCCCGCTGGCAGGTGACCCTGAACGACGGCGTCGCCGACCTCATCTCCGACATGGAGTTCGACCTGCGCGACCGGCTGCGGGCGGTCCAGCGTGATGCCGAGGCGGCCATCGACGCCGGAGACCCCGGCCCGGTGTGGGACCAGTTCACCGACTGGCTCGAGCAGCGGGTGGCCGCGACCGTCTCCGAGACGTTCCTCTGGACCTCCGAACGCTCCCAGTGGCTGGCCGAGCAGGTGGGCGCGCTCTTCGCCCAGGACGAGCTGCGCCTGCCGGTCCTCCGCGTCGACGACACCGACGACGTGCTCGACCCGGTACCGCTGGTGCCGGACCTCGACGCCGGGCATCTCTCGGTGACGCAGAAGGTGCTCATCGGCATGCGAGGCTCCTACGGCGGGGTGCTGATGTTCGGTCTGCTCACCGGCATCGCCGGCATGGCGCTCATCAACCCCATCTCCGTGGCCGCGGGGGTCCTGCTCGGCGGGAAGGTTTATCGCGAGGACAAGGAGGCGCGGCTGCGGCGGCGGCAGGGCGAGGCCAAGAGCATCGTGCGCCGGCAGATCGACGACGTCAGCTTCCAAGTGGGAAAGCAGCTACGCGACCGCCTCCGGATCGTTCAGCGCACCATCCGCGACCACTTCACCGAGATCGCCGAGGAGCACCACCGGTCGCTGAGCGACTCCGTGGTCGCGGCACAGCGGGCAGCCAGCATCTTCTCGGCCGAACGCGACCAGCGCATCGCCGTGCTCAAGATCGACCTCAACCGGGTGGACGCGCTGGCCCGCAAGGCGGACGCGCTGGAGACGGCTGACGCCGAGGCACCAGAGCCCAGGTCGGCTCGCGCCGGCCGGGCGGGGACTCCGTCGCGGGTGGGACGACCTCGTGGCGGTGCGGTGGTGGCCGAGGCATGAGCACCGAGGGTGGGGTGCGGCTCCTGCTCCGGGAGGCCTTGGAGGTCTACGCGGACGACCCCGTTGCGGCCACGTCCTTGCACGGCTGGGCGAGCCGCCTCGACGGCCCGCTGCGGGTGGCCATCGCCGGGATGGTCAAGGCCGGCAAGTCCACCCTGCTCAACGCCATCCTCGGCGAGGAGCTCGCACCCACGGACACCGGTGAGTGCACCCGGGTGGTCACGTGGTACCGCCACGGGGCCACGCCCCGCGTGACCCTCTACCCCCGCGACGGCGAGCCGCGGCAGCTACCGCTGCGCCGGGTGGAGGGCCGGTTGCGCCTCGACCTCGGCGGGACGCCCGCGGAGGAGGTCGCTCGCCTGGTGGTGGACTGGCCCACAGCGGGCCTGCGGGACCTCACGCTCATCGACACACCCGGCATCGCCTCGCTCTCCACGGACGTCTCGGCACGGGCGACGGCGTTCCTCACGCCCGAGGACAGCCCCTCGGAGGCCGACGCCGTCGTGTACCTCATGCGGCACATGCACGGCTCCGACATCCACTTCCTCGAGTCCTTCCGCGACGCCGAGGCCGGCCGCTCCGGCACGGTGAACGCGCTGGCGGTCCTCTCGCGCGCGGACGAGGTGGGCGCCGGCCGGCTGGACTCGATGATCTCCGCGCGGGACGTCGCCCGCCGCTACCGTGAGGACCCCTCGCTGCGGCCGCTCGCCCTCTCGGTCGTCCCCATCGCCGGGCTGCTGGCGCAGAGCGCCCGGACACTGCGCCAGTCCGAGTTCGCCGCGCTGCGCGAGCTCGCCGAGCTCGGGCGCGAAGAGCGTGAACGGTTGCTCCTGTCCGCCGACCGGTTCACCCGCGCCGAGATCACGCCGGCCGTCGACGTGACCATGCGGGCCGCGCTGGTGGAGCGGCTGGGCCTGTTCGGGCTGCGGCTCGCGCTGGTGCTGATCCGCAGCGGACTGGACGACCCGACCGACCTGGCCCGCGAGCTGGCACGGCGCAGCGGCCTCGGCGAGCTGCAGCGCCTCATCGACGGGCAGTTCCAGGCCCGGTCCGCGCAGCTGAAGGCGCGCACCGCGCTGGTGGGTTTGGAGACCCTGCTGCGGACGCGTCCCCGGCCGGGGACCGAGCGGCTGGCCACCGAGCTCGAGCGCATCCAGGCGGGGGCGCACGAGTTCCGCGAGCTGCGGCTGCTGGGGACCGCGCGGACCGTCGGCCTGGGGCTGCCGCGGGACCTGGAGGCCGAGGCCGAGCGGCTCGTCGGGGGCCGGGGCGTGGCACCCGCCCGGCGCCTGAACCTGGCCGACGGTGCGAGCGACGCGAAGATCCGGGCCGCCGCGCTCGAGAGCCTGCGCCGCTGGCGAGCACTGGCGGAGAACCCGCTCACCGACCGGTCCACGGCTGGTGCGTGCGAGGTCGTCGCGCGCAGCTGTGAGGCCCTGGTCGTCGCCGCCCAGCCGGTCGCGGGGCCCACCACCCGCCCGCAGCTACGCCCGGAACCAGCGCGAGGCGGCGGGTGACAGGCTGACGATCCAGGCCACGACGGCCAGCCCGAGCTGGATCAGCAGCGGCCAGCGCACCGCGGCGCCCGCACCGCCCGGCGCCGCGAGGTAGGCCTCCGCCAGCACCATGACCGCCGCGTGGACCACCAGGACGAAGAACGCGGCCACCCGCGGCCACGCGCGCCGGCGCATCATCGTGCGCAGCAGCAGCGCCTCGAGGACCACGACGAGGGCGATCGCGCCGAGCGAGCCCCAGAAGACCAGGTTCGCCAGCGCCTCGAGGGTGGCGGCGTCCCGTCCGGGGGCGAGGTCGGTGACCGTCTCGAGCAGCCGCTGCTTGCCGTCGTCCCGATTGAGCCAGGAGAAGCCGACGGCGACGAGGCCGGCCACGAAGCTGAGCAGCCACAGCGTGCGGCTGGTGCGCAGGGCGCCGGGGGCCTCGACCTCGCGGTGGACAGGCGCGTCCGCCTGGTAGGTCACGGGCGGCCGCTGGGGCGGTCCGGGCTGGCTTCCCGGCTGAGGCGGCCCCGGCTGCGACGGGGCGACGTGCACCGTCGTCTCGTCACCAAGCGGCTGCGGGCCCGGCACGTTCGACCCCGGAGGCTGCGCCGTCGGGCCTACCGCCGCCGGCCCTGAGCTCGACGGCGGCTCTGCGGCCGGATCTCGCGGGTCGGGGATTCGTGGGGTGTCGGCCGCGTGACGACCCGCCGGCCCCCCGCGCCGCTGCTGCCGTGAGAGGTGGGACCCCTGCTCCTCGGACATGCGGGCAATCTAACCCGCCCTGCCGTGGTGCGTCCGCCGATCCGGGGAGGCGGGGACATCTGTCCGGCGATCCGGTTCGGACCCTCGCCCACGACCGGTCGTCGAGCGACTGTCGTCGGGCCGGGCGACCGTGGCCCACCACCCTCGCTCGGCCCGACGACCCTCGCTCGACGCGCTACGAGCTCTTAACGACCGAGCGCTACACCAGCGCCTCGCGCAGCACGTCGAGGCCGACCGAGCCGATGTCCAGCGCCCGGCGGTGGAACGCCTTGAGGTCGAGCTCGCCGCCGTCCCGCCGCGCGGCCGTCCCCGCGTCGTCGCGGATCTCCTCCCACAGCCGCTGACCGATCTTGTAGGCCGGGGCCTGCCCCGGCCAGCCGAGGTACCGGTCCAGCTCGAAGGCGAGGAAACCCTCGGCCATGTTGGCGTTGGCCTTGAGGAAGGGCCACGCCTTGGCGGCGTCCCAGGTGCCCCCGCCCCACTCGTCGGGGGCCGGCTTGCCCAGGTGCACCCCGATGTCGAGCACCACCCGCGCGGCACGCAGCCGCTGCCCGTCGAGCATGCCCATCCGGTCGCCCGGGTCGTCGAGGAAGCCCAGATCGGCCATGAGCCGCTCGGCGTACAGCGCCCAGCCCTCGCCGTGGCCGCTGACCCAGGAGGCCATCCGCCGCCACATGTTCAGCAGGCCCGAGCGGTAGACGGTCTGCCCGATCTGCAGGTGATGCCCCGGCACCCCCTCGTGGTAGACGGTCGTCTTCTCCCGCCAGGTGGCGAAGTCGGTCACGCCCGCCGGCACCGACCACCACATCCGCCCCGGGCGGGAGAAGTCGGCGCTGGGCCCGGTGTAGTAGATGCCGCCGGACTGGGTCGGGGCGATCATGCACTCCAGCCGCCGGACCGGTTCGGGGATGTCGAACTGCGCGTCCGTCAGCGCGGCGACGGCCTCGTCGGAGGTGGCCTGCATCCACTCGCGCAGGGCAGGCGTGCCGTGCAGCATGCGGTCGGGGTCCTTGTCGAGCCGGTCCATCGCCTCACGGATGCCGGTCCCCGGGCCGTAGAGCTCCTCGGCCACCGCCTGCTGCTCCGCGACGACCCGGGCCAGGTCCTCCTGCCCCCAGGCGTAGGTCTCGTCGAGGTCGACGACGGCGCCCAAGAAGTACCGCGACCACAGCCCGTAGCGCTCGCGGCCCACGGCGTCGAGCTCCGGGGCGTCGGGGGCGAGCTCCTCGCCGAGCATCCGGGCCAGGTCGGCGTAGGCCTGCCGGGCGTCACGCGCCCCGGCCTCGAGCTCGGCGGCGAGCGCCCGGTGTGGGGCCTCGCCGTCGGGCTGGGCGCCGGCGGTGAAGGTGGTGAAGAAGGAGGTGTCGGCGTCGGCGAGCTCGTCGGCCTGCTTCAGGCACGCCTCCACCTGGCGCAGGGCCGCCACGTGGCCGGCGCCGCGGGCGGCGAGGAGGGAGTCCTGGTAGCCGTCGAGCGCCGCGGGCACGGCGCGCAGGCGTTCGGCGATGGTCTCCCAGTCGGCAGCGGTGGCGGTGGGCATGAGGTCGAAGACCTCGCGCACGGCCTGGACCGGAGAGGCGATGACGTTCAGCTCGCGGGTGAGCTCGCCGGCGTCGGCCAGCTCGACGGCGACCCCCAGGCGCTCACGCATCGCGGCGTGGGTGACGCGGTCGACGCCGTCGACCGGCGCGACGGCCTCGAGCTCGGCGAGCGTGGCCCGGTCGAGGTCGGTGCGTGCGGCGAGCCCGGCGGGGGAGAGGTCGGGCATCTCGTGGTCGTGGCCGGGCAGGCCCAGACTGGTGGCCTCGAGCGGGTCGAGCGCGATGCGCCGCATGACGTAGGCGTCGGCGACGGCGTCGGTCGGGGTGGGCTGGCGTGTCTCGGTCACCCGACGAGCCTACGGCCCCCTCCCCGCCGGGCGAGAGGTCACCCTCTCCGCCGCCGGTCACCTGTTCCGCGAGATGTCATCTTCCGCCACAAGCCAACTTCTCGGCGACATGTCATCTTCTCCGTCAGATGTCACCGCTCAGCGGCGGCGACCACGGACCGCCCAGGCGCGCGCCGTCAGCTCGATGGCGCCGTCGGCCGAGGGGTGCAGACGCCGCCGGAGCTCGCGTGCCAGCGCGGGGCGGCGCTCCGGCGTGAGCGAGCCGACGTAGGCCGGCGCGGGACCCTGTCCGCCGAGGAACGGTGCCCAGAGGTCGTCGAAGTCGGGAAAGTGCGTGCTGACGGTCAGCGGGCGCGACTCCACCCCGTCCAGGCCGGCCGACCGCCACAGCTCGCCCAGCGGACCGGGCGCGCAGAGCGGGAACCGGTGACGCTCGTCCATCTGCGCGGCACCCGGGTCGACCGTCACGGCAGCGGCCCAGAACTCGCGTAGCAGCTCCATGCCGCCGGCGTAGTCCCACACGTAGGCGGCGACCCAGCCGCCGCGCCGGGTCACCCGCCGCATCTCGGCAACGGCGGCTGACGCGTCCGGTAGGAAGTTGACCACGAGGCCGCTCACGCATCGGTCGACGGCGTCGTCGCCCATGGGCAGGGTGGCCGCGTCACCCACCGTGAAGCGAGCGAGTGGCGAGGCGGTGAGCCGGCGGGCGGTCGCGACGAAGCCGGGTGAGGGGTCGATCGCCAGCACAGCGGAGGGCGCGGCGCCGGTCACGATCGCCGCGGTGACCGCACCGGTGCCGCAGCCGACGTCGAGCCACTCGAGGCCGTCGGGTGCGCCCAGCCACTCGACGAAGGCGGCTGCGAGCGGGCGGCTCCAGCGGCCCATGTACCCCTCGTACGCGTCGCCGGCGTCCCACACGTCCGCCACAGCACGAGCGTACGGGCGGGTCGGTGGGCGGTGCGCGGCGGGGGCCGCGGCGGCTCGCCACCTGGGGCTGCACCGAGGGCTGGTCGGCGGACCGAGGGCTGATGGTCAACCATCAGCCCTCGGTCCGCCGATGCGCCGTCGGCGACCATGGCACCGGCGACGCCCCGACAACATGGCACCGGTAACGCCCTCGATGAGAACATCGCACGGGCCACGTCTCAAGAAACCGGCGGAGCGGACGGTCTCAGGGGTGCAGCGACCAGCGCCACGCGCCGGCGTCCGGCGCCGTGGCCATGCCGAGCACACGCGCGCGCTCGCTCCAGCGGCTGCGCACGCACTCGGCTGCCTCGTCGGGCAGCCCGCCGAGCTCGTCCGCGCGCCCGCGCGCCGCCACGATGCCCGCGACGAGTGCCGCCAGCTCCACCTCGTCCGGCCGGCCGCGCAGCACCCGCACCGCGGGCGAGGTCATCAGCGCCGGGCCGGCGTCCAGCGCGGCCCGGTCGGAGGCGTCGAGCGCCGCCGCGACCACGTCGTCCTCCCCGCCCGAGGACCACTCGGCCGGGGAGACCGAGGTGGGAGCGTCCTGCGGGGGCATCGCCAGGCCCGACGTGCTCACAGCGGGATGTTCCCGTGCTTCTTGGCCGGCCCGCTCGCGCGCTTGGTGCGCAGAGCGCGCAGCGCCTTGACGACCTGGACGCGGGTGTCGGCGGGGGTGATGACGGCGTCGACGAAGCCCCGCTCGGCGGCCTCCCAGGGGTTGACCAGCGTCTCCTCGTACTCGGCGACCAGCCGGGCCCGCTCGGCCTCGACGTCGCCGCCCTCCTCGGCGACCTTCTTCAGCGCACCGCGCTGGAGGATGTTCACCGCCCCGCCGGACCCCATCACGGCGATCTGCGCCGTCGGCCAGGCGAGGTTGACGTCCGCGCCGAGCTTCTTGGACCCCATGACGATGTACGCGCCGCCGTACGCCTTGCGGGTGATGAGCGTGACCAGCGGGACGGTCGCCTCCGCGTAGGCGTAGATGAGCTTCGCGCCGCGCCGGATGATGCCGTTCCACTCCTGGTCGGTGCCGGGCAGGAAGCCGGGCACGTCCACGAACGTCAGGACCGGGATGTTGAACGCGTCGCAGGTGCGCACGAACCGGGCGGCCTTCTCCGCGGCGTTGATGTCCAGCGTCCCGGCCATCTGCTGGGGCTGGTTGGCGACGACGCCCACCGGCCGGCCCTCGACGTGTCCGAACGCGGTGATCATGTTCGGTGCGTAACCCGGCTGGACCTCGAGCATCTCGTGGTCGTCGAGGACGTGCTCGACGACCACGCGCATGTCGTACGGCTGGTTGTCCGAGTCCGGCACGAGCGTGTCGAGCTCGCGGTCGGTGTCGGTCACCTCGAGGGCAGCCTCCGCCTCATCCGCCGAGACCGGCCAGCTCGGCGGCTCGGAGAGGTTGTTGCTGGGCAGGTAGGACAGCAGGGCGCGGACGTAGTCGACCGCGTCGTCCTCGTCGGCCGCCTGGTAGTGGGCGACGCCGGAGCGCTGGTTGTGGGTGGCCGCGCCACCGAGCTCCTCGAAGCCCACCTCCTCGCCGGTGACCGCCTTGATGACGTCGGGACCGGTGATGAACATGTTCGAGGTGCCCTCGGCCATGACGATGAAGTCCGTCAGGGCGGGGGAGTACACCGCGCCGCCGGCGGAGGGTCCCAGGATCAGGGAGATCTGGGGGATCACCCCGGAGGCGGCCACGTTGCGGCGGAAAATCTCCGCGAACTGCGTCAGCGCCGCGACACCCTCCTGGATGCGGGCGCCGCCGCCGTCGGAGATGCCGATGAGCGGCACCCCGGTGGTCAGGGCCATGTCCATGACCTTGGTGATCTTCTGGCCGTGCACCTCGCCCAGCGAGCCGCCGAACACGGTGAAGTCCTGGGAGTAGATGCACACCTGGCGGCCGTCGACCGTGCCGTACCCGGTGACGACGCCGTCACCGGGGATGCGTTTCTTGTCCAGCCCGAAGTTGGACGAGCGGTGGGTGGCGAAGGCGTCGAGCTCGGTGAACGAGCCCGGGTCCAGCAGGGCCTCGATGCGCTCGCGGGCCGACTTCTTGCCGCGCTTGTGCTGCTTCTCGACGGCGGTGGCGGCGGCGTCGGTCAGGTTCTGCTCGCGGGCCGCGAGGTCCGCGACCTTGGCCGCGGTCGTCGGCGGCTGCGCGGGGACGGCCGTCGGGGGCGTTGCCGGCGAGTCCCCGGCCGGGCTGGCCCCGGCAACGGGAGCCGAGAGGTCGATGCTGGAGTCGGTCACTCACGACAGGGTAGTTGTCGCTTCCCTATGACCCGTTGCCGGAGGCGTGCGTGTTCGCTCACGCGCGCTTGTGGGAGTCCCACAAACGCGCGCTGTCGCCGGAGGCTGTCCCGGTGCGCTACCCGGCGACCGTGGTCTCGAACAGCCCGAGACCGGTGGTGACGGCCGGGAACACCCAGACGAACAGGGCCGCCGTCACCGCCGCGACGAGGGTGAGAGCCTGGAGCGCCTTCAGCCACCGCGGGCCGGGCAGCCGCCGCCAGATCGCGGCGTACATCAGGCCACCTCGCCCAGCTCGGCCGGCACGCCGGCCGCGCGAGGGAGCCAGCCGGCGAGCTCGCCGTGGGTGACCCACCGCTGTGCGGTGCTCCACAGCGGGTGGCACGTGGTGAAGGTGATCATCCGGGCCGTCGCCGCCTCGCCCGGCGCCCCGGGGACGGGGGCGATCACGGAGACCTCCTCGGGGGCCACTACGCGGTCTGCGGTGACCCGATAGACCAGCCACGCCTCGGCGGTCTCCACCACGATCGGGTCACCCACCCGCAGCTCGTCGACGCGACGGAACGCCGCGCCGTAGGTCTGCCGGTGCGCGGCCAGCGCGAAGTTCCCCACGGCGCCCGGCGGTGCCGTGCCCGGATAGTGCCCCGCGGCTCCGGTGTCGAGCACCGCCCGCGCGTCGACGCCCTCCAGAACGGGGAGCGCGTGGTCGGTGCCCCACCGAGGCACGTGCACGACGGCGAACCCGGTCCCGGCGGGCACCTCGGCGAGGGTGGGTGGGGCGTCGGTGCGCAGCGGCGAGGCGGGGGAGTCGGCCGGCGTGGCCGGGACGGTCGGGAAGCTGGTCTCGATCGCGACGACGGCGGCCACCTGCGCACGGCCCCCCGTGACGTCCGTCCACCACACCTGCCACACGACGAACAGGGCGAGCACCGCCGCAGCCGTGATCAGCAGCTCACCCAGCACCGACGCGCCGCGGTGGGCGCTGACAGGCGCGGTCACCGCCCGCGGTGCCGGCGGTGCGGCCGCGCCGGTGAGTCTGGTCACATATGGAGGCTAGTTCTGGTCGGACACCGGTCGTATGGCTTTGGCGAGGGTCGGGGATCGTCGTGGTTGGCTGGAGCCATGCCCGACGACGCAAGCCCTCTGCCGCCCTTCACCCGTGTGGTCCGCGTGGTGCAGACCGGCTCGACCAACACCGACCTGCGCGAGGCCGTGACGGCGGAGCCCGGCGCCTGGCCCCACCTGTCCGTCCTGGTGGCCGAGACCCAGGACGCCGGCCGCGGCCGGGCGGGCCGCAGCTGGGACACCGCGCCCGGCACCGCGCTGACGGCCTCGGTCCTGCTGCGCCCGCGCGTGCCGCCGGGCCGGCTGCCGTGGCTCACGCTGCTGGCCGGGCTGGCGGTGCAGCGGGCGACGGCCGAGCTGACGGGCGTGCGGACCGGCCTGAAGTGGCCCAACGACGTCCTCGTTCTGGACGTGGGCGAGGAGGTCGACGGCTGGGGCACCGACCGGAAGGTGGCGGGCATCCTCGCCGAGGCACTCCCAGCCGCGGACTCGCACGACGCGGGCCCGCACGCCGCGGGCCCGCACGCCGCGGGCCCGCACGCCGCGGGCCCGCATGCCGGCGCCGGCCACGCCGGGTCGCTCGCCGTCGTCCTCGGCATCGGGGTCAACGTCGCGCAGACCCGCGATCAGCTGCCGGTGCCGTGGGCGACGTCGCTACGCCTCGCCGCCGACGCTCGAGTCACAACACCCGGCGCGGAGGAGCTGCTCAGCGCCGTCGGACGGCACCTCGCCGACCTGCTGAGGCGGTGGGAGGCGGCCGCGGGGGACGCGGGTGCCGCCGGTCTCGCGGAGGACGTCGCCCGCGTGTGCGTCACCCTCGGCCGTTCGGTGCGTGCGGAGCTGCCCGGCGGGATCGAGGTGACCGGCACAGCAACGGCGCTCGACAACGACGGTCACCTCCTCCTGCGGACACCCGAAGGAACTGAGCGGACCGTCCGGGCGGGGGACGTCCGGCACGTGCGGGCGGGCTGAGACCCGTCCACGTGTGTACCGGCGAGACGTCACCGCGCTCGCTTCCCCCGGGCCAGGTCCCACGTGACGCGCGTTACGCTCGGACGGTGAGCACCGAAGGCACGGCCGTCCCCGAGCGCGCCCGGGCGACCCGCCCCTCGGACGACCACGCCGCACCACGGCAGGACGAGGTCGACCAGCTGTCCGCAGACGGCACCCCGCTGCCCGAGCGGCTCCCGCCCCCGGAACCCGACGAGCAGGTTCCGGACACCCAGGAACCGCCGTCGTCCACCGTCACCGCCCGCATCGACTCGCTGCTCGGCGGGCCACGCACCCTGACGATCGTCCAGCTCGCGGAGCGCGCGGGCGTGAGCGTCGGGTTCGCACGCACCTTCTGGAAGGCGATGGGGTTCCCCACCGTCGGGGACACCAGTGTGATCTTCGGCGACGGCGACATCCAGGCGCTCAGCACCATGGCCCGGCTGATCGAGAAGGAGGTCGTCGACACCACGACCGCCATCTCGCTGCTGCGGGCGCAGTCGCACATGACCGACCGCCTCGCGCTGTGGCAGACCGAGGCTCTGGTCGAGGGTTCTGTGCGCCGGCGGGGGCTCGACGACGTCTCCGCCCGGCTGGTGCTGCTGGACCGGATCACCTCGATCGTCGACGTCCTGCAGTCCCAGCTGGACTACGCCTGGCGCCGGCAGCTTGCCGCGCTGATCGCCCGGACCGACGCGGAGGTGTCGCAGAGCCGCCGGCCCAGCACCGACCCGTTCCGGATGCCGCTGCAGCGCGGCCTGGGTTTCGTGGACATGGTCGCCTACACACGCCGCTCCACCGAGATGGGCAGCCACGCGCTGGCGAACCTGGTGCAGACGTTTGAGTACACCTGCCGGGACGTCATCACCTCCCGCGGCGCCCGGGTCGTCAAGACGATCGGCGACGCCGTGCTGTACATCGCCGACGACCTGCCCACCGCGGCGGACGTGGCCACCGAGCTCGTCGCCGCGCTGCAGGCGGAGGAGGACATGCTGCCTGTGCGGGCGTCGATGGTGTGGGGCGGGGTGCTCTCGCGCAACGGCGACGTCTTCGGGCCCACGGTCAACCTCGCCTCCCGGCTCGTCGACGTCGCACCCACGGGCACCGTGCTCATGGACAAGGCGACCGCGGACGCGATGGCCGCGAGCCCGGTCGCCCGGCGGTACACGATGGTGCCCCACCGAGGTGTCGAGGTGAAGGGCCTGGGTGAGGTGCGCCCGATCGAGCTGCGCAGGCTCCCGGGCTGATCGGCCCCCTCCTTGCTCACGTGACCTCGGTCTCGCCGAGCCTCCCGGCGCGCGTGTGACCTGCGATCTCGCACGCCTGTGATACGCACTTGACCGAACCTTGACGTTCTGCCGTACGATGACCAGCGTGACCAACGTGCTGCTCGTCGAGGACGACCCCGCCATCTCCGAGCCCCTCGCCCGGGCCCTCGGACGGGAGGGCTACGAGGTGCGACCCCATGGCACCGGACAGTCGGCCCTGGACGACCTGTCCAACGGCGCCGACCTCGTGGTGCTCGACCTGGGGCTGCCGGACATGGACGGCCTGGACGTGGCGCGGCACATCCGCAGCCAGGGCCTGACGCTGCCCATCCTCGTGCTCACCGCACGCGCGGACGAGGTGGACCTCGTCGTCGGTCTCGACGCCGGCGCGGACGACTACGTGACCAAGCCGTTCCGGCTGGCCGAGCTCCTGGCCCGGGTGCGGGCGCTGCTGCGCCGCGCCGGGGGTGAGGTCACCGACGAGGACGAGCTGAGCGCGCAGGACGTGCGCGTCGACGTCGCGGCCCACCGGGCCTTCCGTGGCACCCGCGAGCTGCACCTGACCGCCAAGGAGTTCGAGCTGCTGCGGGTGCTGGTGCGCGACGCCGGCTCCGTCGTCGGCCGCGAGACCCTCATGCGGGAGGTGTGGGGGACGGACCCGACCGGGTCCACGAAGACCCTCGACATGCACGTCTCGTGGTTGCGCCGCAAGCTCGGCGACGACGCCAACGACCCGAAGTACATCACGACCGTGCGCGGGATGGGCTTCCGGTTCGAGACCTCCGCGAGCTAGTCCGCCGTGCGCCGTCGCGCGGTTCAGATGATCGTCATGGGCGTGACCGTCGCGGTCCTGCTCCTCGGTGTTCCGATGGGGATCCTGGGCGCCATCTTCGTGTGGAACAGCGAGCAGGCCAGCCTCGACCAACGGGCCTCGGCGCTGGGCCGTTCCGTCGAGCGGCGCCTGGTCAACGGCGAGGACCTCGACGTGGACATGCTCGAGGCCTGGGTGGGGAGCACCGAGCAGTACGACGCATCCATCCTCGTCCAGGGGCCTGACGGCGAGCAGTACCGCGCCGGGCCGCGGCTGCCCGACAAGGTGGTCCGCTCCCTGCACATCACCCCGTCGGGCGCGACCGTGCGCATGGACGTCGACGCCGGCGACGTGCGCTGGCAGGCCACGCAGGTGGTGCTGCTCGTCGTCGCCGCCGCGGTGCTCGCCCTGGGGGTAGGGATACTCGTCGCCCGGCATCAGGCGCGACGGTTGTCCGCGCCGCTGATCTACCTGGCGGCCTCGGCCGAGCAGGTCGGCTCCGGGCAGGTGCGACCCCGGATGAAGCCCTCCGGGATCGAGGAGATCGACCTCGTCGCCGCGGAGCTGGTGCGCACCGCGGACCGGATGGCCGGCCGGCTGGCGGCGGAGCGGCAGTTCGCCGCGGACGCCTCCCACCAGCTGCGCACTCCGCTCACCGCGTTGTCCATGCGGCTGGAGGAGATCCTCGCGCTGAGCGACAACGAGGAGGTCCGCGAGGAGGCTCGGGTGTCGCTCGAGCAGGTGGAGCGGCTCACCGGTGTGGTGGAGGACCTGCTGAGGTCCTCCCGCTCGGCCGGTGGTGGCACCACGGAGGCGGTCCACCTGGACGAGGTGTTCGCCCAGCAGCGGGAGGAGTGGGGCCGCGCGTTCCGCAAGGCCCGCCGCGAGCTCGTGCTCGACGACGCCGCCGGGCTGGCGGTGCTGGCGAGCCCGGGCGCCCTGGCACAGGTGCTGGCCACCTTGCTCGAGAACGCCCTCAAGTACGGCAGCGGCGCCACCAGAATCGGGACGCGGCCCGCCTCGGCCGGGCACGGGGTGTTCATCGACGTCTCGGACGAGGGGCCCGGTGTCTCCGACGACCTCGCCCCGGACATCTTCACCAAGCACGTCTCCGGCGGTACCGGAACCGGCCTGGGCCTGGCCCTGGCCAAGGATCTCGTCGCCGCGGACGGCGGCCGGCTCGAGCTGAGCCAGCGCCGCCCTGCGGTGTTCACGATCTTCCTCAACGCCGTGCCGCGGGCGCTCGATCCCGACGTCGTGCTGCCCCAGGGGGCGCTGGTCTCGGTGGGCCGGCGCCGCCGTCGCCGGTGAACACGACATAGCGGTAGCACACGTACCGGAACGCGGTCCCGAGCACCAGGCCCACGCCGTTGGCGGCGATGTTGTCCGCCAGCGGCGAGGTCAGGCCGAGCACGTAGTGGCTCACCGCGAGGCAGCCGACCGCGATCACCATGCCGCCGAGGTTGACCGCGACGAACAGGGTCAGCTCCCGCCCTCGGGAGTCACGCTTGTTCCCCGCGAAGGTCCAGTACCGGTTGCCGAGCCAGGCCACCAGCACCGAGACGGCGACCGAGAGCACCTTCGCAGTCAGCGGCTTCTCGCCGAGCAGCTCCCCGGGGCCGAATCGCAACAGGTTGAACAGGCCCACGTCGACCACGAACGCGGTCCCGCCGACGGCGCAGAACCGGATGACCTCGAGCAGCCAGGCGCTGAAGCTCTGACCACGCAGAAGCCGCCGGACCAGGCCGGGCGGGGTCGGACCAGCGGCCGGTGACGCGACCGGCTCGTCCACCGCAGGCGCCGCCGTCGGCTCATCCACCGCAGGCGCCGCCGTCGGCCCGTCAAGACCCGACGGGCGGGCACCGGGCACGGCGCGGGACGAGGTCACCTCCGAAGCGTATCCGCGGTTACCCTCGGTGACCGTGGGAGCACCGGTAGTCGCAGTCGTGGGCGGGGGCCAGCTGGCCCGGATGATGCAGCAGCAGGCCATCGCGTTGGGGGTGCACCTGCGGGTGCTCGTCGAGTCGCCGATCGTCTCCACCGCCCAGGTGGTGCCGGACGCCCCGGTCGGCGCGGCGGACGACGCCGACGCCATCCGCCGCCTCGTCGACGGCGCCGCCGTGCTCACCTTCGAGCACGAGCACGTGCCCAACGACCTGCTGCGCGAGCTCGAGGCCGACGGCGTCCCGGTCCGGCCCGGGCCGGACGCCCTGGTGCACGCCCAGGACAAGCTCGTCATGCGCCGCCGGCTCACCGAGGTCGGGGCGCCCTGCCCGGCGTGGGCCGCCGTCACCACCGAGGCCGAGCTCGCCCGGTTCGGCGACGCGACCGGCTGGCCCGTCGTGGTGAAGACCGCCCGTGGCGGCTACGACGGCAAGGGTGTGCGGGTGGTCCGTTCGGCCACCGAGGCCGCCGACTGGCTCGCGGCATTGGCTCCGGGCGACGCACTGCTCGCCGAGGAGATGGTGCCGTTCACCCGCGAGCTGGCCGTGCTGGTGGCACGCCGGCCCTCCGGCGGACCCGACGGCACGGGCGAGGTCCGCGCCTGGCCGGTGGTGGAGACCATCCAGGAGGACGGAGTGTGCGCCGAGGTCCTCGCGCCCGCACCGGGACTGTCTGATGCCACCGCCGCCCGGGCCCAGGAGATCGGCGAGCGCATCGCCTCGGGCCTCGGCGTCACCGGCGTCCTCGCGGTGGAGATGTTCGAGGTGCACCACGACGACGGCACCTCCCGCCTGGTCGTGAACGAGCTCGCCATGCGCCCGCACAACTCCGGCCACTGGACCATCGACGGCGCCGTGACCAGCCAGTTCGAGCAGCACCTGCGGGCGGTCCTGGACCTCCCGCTGGGCGAGACCCAGCCCACCGCGCCGCACACGGTCATGGTCAACCTGCTCGGCTCGGCGCTGGACGACCCGCGCGAGGCCTACCCCACCCTCATGGCGCGCCACCCTGAGGCCAAGGTGCACCTGTACGGCAAGGAGGTGCGGCCGGGCCGCAAGCTTGGCCACGTCACGGTGACGGGTGCGGCCCTGGCGCACTCCCGCGCGACCGCCAGGGCCGCCGTCGCCCTGCTGCGTGGCGACGGCGGTGACGGCGACGGCGGCGCGGGCGGCGCGGCGGCCACCTCCGGGGACGACGCCGACCACGTGGACCGGTAGCTCAGCCCGCCCCGCCGCCTCACCCGTTCATCCCCGCAGGGCCTCCCCGTCGGCGACGTGCCGCGGGCCGGTGACCCGCACGTCGCCTTCCACCACCACCTCCGCCCCGAACGTGACGTCCCCCTCGACCGCAAGGGACGTGCACCGGCGCAGCGACGGAGCCCCGGAGGGGAACCGGGCCTCGAAGTCGGCCATGAGCTTGTAGTGCGCCCGATCCAGCGAGACGTGCGGCGCGGTCCCGTCGAACGTCGGCGCCAGCACGCCGTCGGGTCGGAGCTCGTAGGCGTCGGAACGGACCACGAGCAGGTCGTCGGTGGTCTTCACCGGGGCGAACCTGGTGCGCGGGACCTCGACGGCACGGGCGCCCTCGATCGCGCCGACCGCCGCGCCCATGGCGGTCTCGAGCTGAATCACCGGGGTGCTCGCGGAGTCCGTGGGGTCCACCGTCTTGCGGTTGACGATGAGCGGGAGCGCGGGGGCCCCGGGGTCCCTCTCCTGCAGGTCCCGCAGCGCCTCGAGGTCGACCCAGAGGTTGTTGGTGTTGTAGTAGCGCCACCGGTCGATGTCCCCGAAGGAGGGGTCGCCGTCGGGCACCTGCGCGGTCTCGCGCAGCACGGTCCGGCCGCGGTGGCGCGCGAGGTGGCCACCCTTGCGGTCGGCCGGCGTGCCGCGCACCGCCTCCATCACGAACGGCGCGCGCTCGCGCGCCATCCAGGCGGCCAGCCGCGGGTCCGCCAGCGCGCCGAGGTTGTCGGAGTTCGACACGAAGCACCAGCGCAGCCCGGCCGCCAGCAGCGCGTCGAGCGCACCGGAGACCGCCATGGCCGTGTACAGGTCGCCGTGGCCCGGCGGGCACCATTCCAGCTCGGGGTCCGCCGGCCACTCGACCGGCAGCAGGTCCGTCTCACGGAGCTTGGGCTCCCGGCCCTGCAGGAAGTCCAGCGGCACGCCGTCGACGTCGATCTCGTGCCGTCGCAGCGCCGCCAGCGACGCATCCCGCGTGCCCGCGGAGTTCATCAGCACCAGCGGCAGACGTGCCCCGTGCCGCTCCCGCAGGGCGAGTACCTGGCGGGCGATGATGTCGAGGAACGACTGGCCGGGCTTGACCTCGAGCAGCGACTTCGGCCCCGACAGGCCCATGCTCGTGCCCAGGCCGCCGTTGAGCTTGAGCACCACCAGCCGGTCCAGGACCTCCCGGGCCTCGGCGTCGGACGGTTCGGGCAGATCCGTCAGGCGGGGCAGGTCCGGCATCGGCTCGAGCCGGGCGCCGGGCAGCTGCCCGGCGCCCGGCTCGGTCAGCTGCTCGAGACGACGGCGCAGTGCAGCGAGCTCGGCGGGGTGCGCCCCGCCCTCACGTGCCTTGTCCAGTGTCGCGGCGATGTGGTCCGCCATGTCCCTCCTCCTGCTCGTGCGCCCGCGTGCCGGGCCGGTCCCAGCCCAGCATCGGATCCCGTCGTCCGCACCCGGACGCGCCGCGGCCGCTCATGAGCTCCCCGGAAATGTATCGGTGCGCCCCCGCTACGGCGCCGGTGCGAGACTGACGACAGGACCGGCGGCCACGCCGGACGCACTCGGGAGGACAACATGGGCGCAGCTGTCGGGATCGTCATGGGCTCGGACTCGGACTGGCCGGTCATGGAGGAAGCCGCGGACGTCCTGCAGGATTTCGGCGTCGAGGCCGAGGTCGACGTCGTCTCCGCGCACCGGATGCCCACCGAGATGCTCGACTACGGGCGCACCGCAGCCGAGCGGGGCCTGCGGGTGCTCATCGCGGGCGCGGGCGGCGCGGCCCACCTGCCCGGCATGCTCGCGGCCGTCACCCCGCTGCCCGTGATCGGCGTCCCCGTGCCGCTGCGCCACCTCGACGGGATGGACTCCCTGCTCTCCATCGTCCAGATGCCCGGCGGGGTGCCGGTCGCCACCGTGTCGATCGCCGGCGCGAAGAACGCCGGCCTGCTCGCGGTGCGCATCCTCGCGGCCGGCACGGACGACGGCGCTACCCGGCTGCGCGAGCAGATGGTCACCTACCAGGAGGGGCTGCGCCAGGTGGCCCAGGAGAAGGGCACCCGGCTGCGCAACCAGCGCGGCCACAAGACCGGGTTCGGCAGCTGACCTACCGGGCACCCACCGGACCGTCCGACGGACACCCACCGGACCGTCCGGCGGACACCCACCGGACCGTCCGACGGCGAACGTGACCCACGAGGCCGGCACACCGTGGACGCCGGCCGGCCGTGTCGGTGCCCTCGGCGATACTGGCCGGGTGCTGACCATCGCCACCGTCAACGTCAACGGCATCCGGGCCGCCTTCAAGCGCGGCATGGACGCCTGGATCCGCCACCGCAACCCGGACGTCATGCTCCTGCAGGAGGTGCGCGCCAACGACGAGATCCTGGCCGAGCACCTCGGTGACGGCTGGCACATCGCCCACCAGGCCTCCGACTTCAAGGGCCGTGCCGGCGTGGCCGTCGCGTCCCGGCTGCCCGCCTCCGCGGTGCGGGTGGGCCTGGGCGACGGCGAGCCCCCGATGGACACCGGCCGCTGGGTGGAGATGGACCTCGAGGTCCCGGGCTGGGACCGGCCCCTGACGGTCGTCTCCCTCTACATCCACTCTGGGACCCTCCGCACCGAGAAGATGGACGCGAAGTTCGCGCACCTGGAGAAGGTGACCGCGCGGATGGGGCAGCTCGCCGAGCAGGCCCGGGACGGGCAGCGGGAGGTCGTGGTCGCCGGCGACATCAACATCGTCCGCAGCGAGGCGGACCTCAAGAACTGGAAGGGCAACCACAACAAGACCTCCGGTGCCACCGACGAGGAGATCGCCTACCTCGACAAGTGGTTCGCCGACGGCTGGGTGGACCTGGGCCGTGAGCTCGGCGGCGACGGGCCCGGCCCGTTCACCTGGTGGTCCTGGCGTGGCAAGGCCTTCGACAACGACGCCGGCTGGCGCATCGACTACCAGATCGCCACGCCCGGGCTGGCGGCGCGGGCCGCCAGCGCGGAGGTGGACCGGGCCGCCAGCTACGACGCCCGGTTCTCCGACCACGCGCCGGTCGTCGTGGGCTACGAGGTCTGACGGCGCCCCGGGCGTCCCCGCCTACCCCTCCGCGACATGTCATCTTCTCCGTCAGATGTCATCGAAGGCGGCCGAGTGGATGACATGTGGCGGAGGAGATGACATCTCGCCCGTAGAGGGCCGGGTCAGTACCGGATCGCGTCGATCGGGCGCACCCGCACGGCGACGACGGCGGGCAGGAGCCCGGCCAGCGCACCTACCCCCGCCGCGGCGAGCAGCCCCGTCAGCGCCGCCGAGAGCGGGAACGGCGGGACGTCCTCGATGGTGAAGCCCAGCCACGTCTCCAGCGGCAGCGCCTGCACGATTGTGATCGCCAGGCCCACCCCGACCACGCCTGCCACCGCCGTCGCCACCACGGACTCGAGCATGATCGAGAAGAAGACCCGGCCCGACGACGCTCCGAACGAGCGGCGGATGCCGATCTCGCGGATGCGCTGCCGCACGGTCACCAACGCGATGTTGACCAGGCTCAGCGCGCCCAGCAGCAGCACGAGCGCGCCGATACCGACGACCACGAGCCGGAACGTGTCGTTGAAGGCCTGCTGGCCGAACTGGTCGTTGCGGTAGACGTCGACCATCGCGCCCTCACCCAGCGCCCCGGTGAGGTCGGCTCGCACCCGCCGGTCGGCGTCCTCGGCAAGCTCCGGCGGCACCCACAGCTCCAGCTGGGGAACCGCGCCCATCATGGGATCCAGCTCGGGAGCCCCCGTGACCCGGGTGTATGCGTCGTACAGCGCGAATGCGGTCGCTCCCTCGCCCTCCCAACGGTCCGGCATCACACCGATGACCACCATCGTGGCGGGGTGGTCGCCGGGCACGGTGACGACCGGGCGACCGGCGAGGTCCACACCGCCCATCGCGGCGAGGAACGACTCGTTGACGACGAGCGCGGGCGCGCGGCGCTCGTCGTCGCCCGGGGAGAACCAGGCGCCCTCGCTGACCGGTACGCGGTGCATGACGCCGTACGGCTGGTCGACCAGCTGCAGCGGCGCGTCGATCGTCGTGGCACCGGCGCGGAACCGTCCCGTGGTCCACAGCACCACGGAGGCGTGCGTGACGTCGTAGCGGTCCACCATCGCGCGCATCGTCGGCACCACTTCCTCGGTGCCGGTGGCCCCCCAGGCGTTGACCGTGATCGTGGTCTGCCGCCCCGAGTCGCGGTCCATCATCTCCACCTGGGCCTGCGCGGTCATCTCGCCCACCGCCAGCACCGCCGTCATCGCGGCCACCGAGACGGCGATGCCCACCAGGGAGAGCAGCACGCGCAGCTTGTGCAGGCGCAGCTCGTCCCAGGCCTCGACCAGCGCCCCGACGACGCCGGTCATCGCGCCGCCGCCGAGTCCGAGCCGACGAGCGACTCCAGCGTGCCGCCGGTGCGTGGGGCGATGTCGATAGGGGTGAGCACGCCCTCGCCGAGGCGCAGGTGCCGCCGGGCCCGCGAGGCGACGGCGAGGTCGTGGGTGATCGCGATGAGCGCGGCGCCGGTGTCGGTGGCGATCGCGTCGAGCATGCCGACGATCTCGTTGCCGGTGTCGACGTCGAGGGCGCCCGTGGGCTCGTCCGCGAGGATCACTCGGGGCTCGCGCACCAGCGCCCGCGCGATGGCGACCCGCTGCTGCTCGCCCCCGGAGAGCCGGGCGGGCAGGGAGTCCAGCCGGTCTGCCAGGCCCACCCGGTCGAGCATCTCGGCCGCGATGCGGGTGCGGCGCCAGAAGGTGCGGCCCCGCGCATAGAGCAGCGGGGCGACGACGTTCTCCAGGGCGGTGCGCCCGGGCAGCAGGTTGAACTGCTGGAAGACGAACCCGAAGTCGTCGCCGCGGCGGCGGGCGCGACGCCGCCCGCCGAGGCGCCCCACGTCGACGCCGTCGAGGAGGTACTGCCCGGTCGAGGGGGAGTCCAGCAGGCCGAGGATGTTGAGCAGCGTGGACTTGCCGGTGCCGGAGCGGCCGACGATGGCGATGTGCTCCCCGGCCTCCACGGTCAGCTCCACGCCACGCAGGATGTGCAGCTCGCTCAGGTCGGGCAGCCGCACCGTGCGGGTGACCCCGTGCAGCTCGAGGAGCGGCATCACACGGTCCCCTCCGCCGTCAGGCCGTCGGGTCCGATGCCGGTGGGCGGGTCGCCGACCGGGATGAACTCCAGGATCTCCTCACCCTCGTTCAGGCCCTCGGTGACCTGGACCATCTGCCCGTCGGTCATGCCCAGGCCGACCGGCTTCTTGACCGGCTCGCCGTCGGCGCCGACCGTCCAGACGTTGCCGGTCGCGAACAGACCCTGGACGGCGGTGACGGGTACGAGCAGGACGTCGGCGGCCTTCCCGGCGGTGATGGTCATGGTGCCGGCGAGGCCGGCGAAGACGGTGACGTCGACCGGGACCGCGCAGCTGACCTGCACCGTCCCGCTGCCCGAAGCCTGCTCGGCGAAGGGATCAGCAAACGGGTCGGCGGGCGACGGCGCGGGGGAGACCTCGGTGCCGGTGCTCAGGCCCGTGCAGGTGAACGGGGCCGGGCCGCCGCGGACCTCGATGGTGGCCTCGGAGGGCGCGTCGAGGAGGCGGTACTGCTGCTCGGCGGAGAGTGGCCCGGCCACGGAGAACGTGCCCGGGGTGACGGCGGCTACGGCATCGCTGATGGAGACCTGCTGGTCGAGCATGACCTTCAGCGCGACCGTCCCGGCGACCGGGGCGGTGACCGTGGACCGCCGCACCCGCGGCGCCTGCTCGACGACGGTGACGTTGCCCTCGGCGTCGGTGATCTCCAGCGGGTCCCGGGGGACCTCCTGACGGATCTCGAGGAGCGGCGCCCCGGCATCGACTCGGTCACCGGCGGCGACGGCCAGGTAGCCCACCGTGCCCTCCATGGTGGCCCGGGCCTCGACCGCGGGGTCGGCGGTCACCGTGGCGTCGACGGTGACGGTGTTGGTCACCGTGCCCGTGCCGACGGCCACGACCGGGTCGGTGAACACCCCGCCGGGCTGCACCGGGGCACCGGGGTCCGCGGTCAGCCCGCCCGCGCCGTTGAAGAAGGCCAGCTTGACGAGCGCGGCGGCGATGACTGCCCAGACGAGGAGGCGGAGAGCTGGGAAGACGATGGTGCGGGCGAACGACATGTGGTCCCCAGGGGGTCGTGGGCGGTCCTCGCCGACAGCCACTTCTGGCGGAACCTATCGCGCCTCCTCCGTATCCAGTGGGAGGTCGGAGACGTGCGCCCCGCCGCCGGGACCAGTGGTGGTCTCAAGGGGGACGCCGGTGATCTCTCGGTGAGATCTCGTGACATCTCACCGAGAAGATGACATCTCGCGGCGGGTGACGGCGGGTGACGCCGGGTGACGGTGGGGGACGGCGGGTGACGGTGGGGGATCGGCGGGCTCAGCGCCGGCCGGCGCACTCCACGCACATGGTCGCGGTCGGCCGTACCGCCAGCCGGGCTGCCGGGATGTCGCGGCCGCAGCGAGCACACCGGCCGTAGCTCCCGGCGCCCAGCCGCGCCAGGGCGGCGTCGGCGTCGGCGAGGCTCTGCCTGGACTGCTCGGCCAGGGCCGTCACCTGTGCCCGTTCGAAGCCGATGGTGGCCCCCTCCGGGTCGTGCTCGTCGTCGGTGTTGGCGCCGTCCGCCGCGGCAACGACGTCGTCGAAGGACCGGTCCAGGGCGGCCAGTCGCGCCCGGGCCGCCGCCCGCACCTCCTCCAGCCGCGCCCGCGCCGCCGCCGTGTCGCCTTCGTCAGCCATCGACCCGTCCCGCCGGTCCGTGGGCGTCGGCGAGCAGGAACGCCGGTGGACGCAGTCCCGCGCCCGCGAACGCCTCCTGCACGGCGACGGCCACGGGCTCGGCGCGCTCGGCGTCGACCAGCGCGATGGCGGAGCCGCCGAAGCCGCCGCCGGTCATCCGCGCGCCGTGGGCGCCGGCGGCGCGGGCGGCGCTGACGGCGAGGTCGAGCTCGGGGGAGGAGACCTCGTAGTCCTCGCGCAGCGACTCGTGGGAGGCGTCCAGCGCCCAGGCGGACTTGTCCAGGGACCAGCCGCGCAACGCATTCGGGTCGCGCAGCCGGGCGACGAAGAAGCGCACACGCTCGATCTCGGACTCCACGTGCCGGACCCGGCGGCGCTGCTCCTCGTCGGACAGGCGAGCCAGCACGTCGTCCGGCGTCGTCTCGCCGGCCATGATGGCGTCGGCCACCTCACGCAGCGACGCCACGCCCAGGACCCGTGCGGCGTCCTCGCACACGGCGCGGCGGCGCGCGTACTGGCCGTCGACGAGCCGGTGCGGCGCCCGGGTGTCGATCACCAGCAGCGCGAGCCCGGCCGCGTTCAGGTCGAGGCGCACGTGCTCGACCGAGCCGTCGCGGCAGTCCAGCAGCAGCGCGTGCCCCGCCCGGGCACGCAGCGACGCGGCCTGATCCATCCCGCCGGTGGGCGCGCCGGCGATCTCGTTCTCGGCCCGCACGCACGCCGCGGCCAGCCGCGCCCGGCCGGCGTCGTCGGCGGCCAGGCCGAGGTGGGCGACGTCGTCCAGGGCGACGGCGATGGCGCACTCCAGCGCCGCGGAGGAGCTCAGCCCGGCGCCGTGGGGCACGCAGGAGTCGACCGCGATGTCGAAACCGGGCAGCGACCCGGCGGGTGCGAGCCCGTCGCGCTCGAGTGCCCACGCGACCCCGGCGGCGTAGGCGGGCCAGCCCTGCACCGCGTCCGCCGTGCCGGCCGGGGCGACGGCGTCGAGGTCCACCTCCCGCAGACCCGGCTGCTGCGCGCTGACCAGGCGGGCGGTGCGACCGGGGCGCGCGCGCAGCGCCACGAAGGTGCGGTGGGGCAAGGCGATGGGCAGGCAGAGGCCGCCGTTGTAGTCCGTGTGCTCACCGATGACGTTGACCCGCCCGGGCGCGGCCCACACGCCGTCGGGCTCGGCGGCGAAGGACTCGGCGAACAAGGCCCGGACCCGGGCGGCGCCATCGTCGTCGGACCAGGCGGGAAGGAGCCGGCTCATAAGCCACGCAGCCTACCGAGACGTCGCGGGCGCGGCCGACGGCACCGTCCCGGCGGCGTTCCGCGGCGGTGTCCCCGGTGGGGCCGCCGGTGCCGAGGCACCCTGGCCGCGCGTAGAGTGACCGCTTCCTGCCACGCCGGCCCGTCCCCAGGGCGTTCCCCGGCCCACGCGGAACCTGCCAGGATGGGGACGTGATACGTCCGCGACTCGCCGACGAGTGCCCGGCGCGCGGAAGGTCTTACACCTGAGGGGAGGAACTGACGGATGCATCTGCCCGAACGCCTGGGGGACCAGGTGCGGATCGGCGTCGCGCTGCAGATCCCGGAGCCCTACGCGACCGTGATCCAGTCCACGCGTGCCAAGCTCGGGGACCCGCTCGCCCGGGCGATCCCGCCGCACGTCACGCTGATCCCCCCGACGGTGGTCGAGCCCGAGCAGCTCACCGACGTCATGGAGCACGTGGGGGAGGTCGCCGCCACCCAGGCCCCGTTCGTGGTGACCCTGCGCGGCACGGGCACGTTCCGCCCCGTCAGCCCGGTCGTGTTCGTGGTGGTGGAGGAGGGGGTCGCGCAGTTCGAGTCGCTGCAGCGAGCGGTTCGCACCGGCGTGCTGGCCCAGGACCTTCGGTTCCCGTACCACCCGCACGTGACGATCGCCCACGAGGTCGACGACGCCACGCTCGACCTCGCCGAGAAGTCGCTCGCCGACTTCGAGGCGACCTACGCGGCCGGCAGCATGCGCCTGTACGAGCACGGCGACGACGGCGTGTGGCGGACGATCTCGAGAGTGCCGCTCACGGGTACCGCGGTCACCCACCGGGTCAGCTAGAGCGCCCGTACGAGCGAGGGCGACTGACCACCGCGCGGGGGCAGACCACTGCCCGGGCGGCTGACCACCCCCCCGGAGTGCGCGCGGAGCCGGCGCCGCTAAGGTGAGGTCGTATGGCAGTCGGCGCGGGCGGCCGCGTCAAGCGCGCGGTCGCGCGCGTGCGGGAGAGCAGGGCCGGGCGCACGCTCGCCCGGTACGGCATCGCCCGCGGCAGGTGGCTCGCCGGCGGCATCGCGTACTCCGCGCTCTTCTCGATCTTCGCCGCGCTCGCCATCTCCTTCACCCTCTTCACGGCGGCGCTCGGCCGCAACGAGGAGCTGCGGCAGACGGTGATCGGATCACTCAACGACGCCCTGCCCGGCATCATCGACGACGGGTCCGGCGGCCTGCTGAAGCCGGACGACCTGGTCGTCAAGGCCGCGCTGAACCCGGCCAGCATCCTCGCTGGGGTCGTGCTCCTGTGGACCGCGCTCAGCGTGATGGCCGCGATGAAGAGCTCGATCCGCGCCATGTTCGGCATCGTCGCACCCCCCGAGAATGCCGTCGCAGCCAAGGCCCGGGACCTCGCCGGCTTCCTCGCGCTGACCCTCGGGGTCCTCGTCACCGCCGTCCTCAGCCTCGTCGCAGGCACGCTCGGCACGGTCGTGCTCGACGCCCTGGGTGTGCGGGGGACCGTGGCCGGCTTCCTCCTGCGCGCCCTGGGGCTGGCCGTCGCGCTGCTGGTGGACTGGGCGGTTTTCCTCATGCTCTTCCGGGTGGCGGCCGGAGTCCGGCCGCTGCGCCGCGACCTGCTGGTGGGCACGCTGCTCGGTGCCGTCGCCGCCGGGGTGCTGCGCCTGCTCGGTACCACCGTGGTCGGCGCCGTGGACGATCCCTTGCTCGCCTCGTTCGCCGCGATCGTCACGCTGCTGCTGTGGGTCAACCTGCTGGCCCGGGTGACCCTGATCGTCGCGTCATGGACGGCGAACCCGCCCGCGCCGGCGAAGCCGGAGACGGCCGAGGAGGTCCACCTCGACGACCGGCCCAACTACGTCACCGAGTCCGCGCCGGCCACCCTGGAGTGGGACCACCAGCCGGTCACGGGCACCGTCCTCCCGGACGAGACGCTCCGGCCCGGCTACGAGCCGGAGCAGGAGCCGCGCTGGCCGGGCCTCACCGGCCGGTTCCACCGCTGGCGGGTGGCCCGGCTGGACCGTCGGGCGGCCGAGGCGCGCGAGCGCTACCGGCGCGGCGCCCAGCGTGCGGCCGGTCACGTGCGCTGACCCCGCCGCTCGCGTGCGTCCTAGGGTGGGCCCTATGCCCGACGACGCCGCTTCCGCCCCGATGCTGCACGCCATCGTTCCCGCCGGGGGCGCCGGCACCCGCCTGTGGCCGCTGTCCCGGCGGGCCGCGCCGAAGTTCCTGCTGGACCTCACCGGCAGCGGCCGCACGCTCCTGCAGGAGACGTTCGACCGGCTCCAGCCGCTTGCGGGCGGCGCGGTCACGGTGGTCACCGGGACCGCGCACGCCGAGGCGGTCCGCGCCCAGCTGCCAGACCTCGGCGCCGAGGACGTGCTCGCCGAACCTAGCCCCCGCGACTCGATGGCGGCCATCGGCCT
The DNA here is from genome assembly GCF_006352065.1 of Georgenia yuyongxinii. NCBI lineage: Bacteria > Bacillati > Actinomycetota > Actinomycetes > Allobogoriellales > Allobogoriellaceae > Georgenia > Georgenia yuyongxinii. The sequence continues at coordinate 1,086,517 of NZ_CP040915.1, forward strand.
CGCCGCCGCGGTGCTCGCCCGCCGGCACGGGGACGTCGTGGTCGGCTCCTTCGCCGCCGACCACGTGGTGCGCGACGGCGCCGCCTTCGAGAAGGCGGTGCGCGAGGCCGTGACGGTGGCCCACGCCGGCTACGTCGTCACCATCGGCATCGAGCCCGACCACCCGTCGTCGGCCTTCGGCTACATCCACGCCGGCGAGCCGATCGAGGAGCTGCCCGACGGTGCGGCCCCGACCGCGCGCGCCGTCCGCGGCTTCACGGAGAAGCCCGACGCCACCACTGCCGCGGCGTACCTGGCCACCGGGGAGTACCGGTGGAACGCCGGGATGTTCGTCGTGCGCGCCCGCGTCCTGCTCGACCACCTCGCCGTCGAGCGTCCCGCCATGCACGCCGGGCTCACCGAGATCGCCGACGCGTGGGACAGCCCCGCCCGCGACGAGGTGCTCCGCCGGGTGTGGCCGGAGCTGGAGAAGGTCGCGATCGACCACGCGATCGCAGAGCCGGTCGCCGCCCGCGGTGGAGTCGCCGTCGTCCCTGCCACGATGGGGTGGGACGACGTCGGCGACTTCGCGAGCCTCGCGGGGCTCGTCCCCGAGACCGGCCACGTGCGGGTGCTCGGCGACGCCGCCGATGTGCTGACGCTCGGCGCCGACGGCACCCTGGTGATCCCGGCCGGCGGCCGCACGGTGGCCGTGCTCGGCATCCGTGACGCCGTCGTCGTGGACACCCCCGACGCCCTGCTGGTGACCACCCGGGCGCACGCCCAGCAGGTCAAGCAGGTCGTGGAGAACCTGGGTGACCGGGACGACCTGCGCTGACCACGGCCACATAGGGGACGCCCCGGGTCCTGCCGTCCGGCACCTGTTGACATGTCGCGGAGGAGTTGACGTCTCGCGCGCATGGGTGGCGGGGACGCGGGTGCCCGGGCGTCGGTGCAGGTCTAGGGTCGGCCATGTGCCCACCACGACCATCCCGGCCACCACGGACTCGGCGATCGCCCGCCGCATCAACGCGGTGGTGGCCGCCCTCGAGCCCGAGCTGATCGAGGTCCGCCGGTACATCCACGCCCACCCTGAGCCGGCCCGCATGGAGCACGGCACCACGCGTTACCTCGCCGACCGGCTGCGGGCCGCCGGGCTCGCGCCGCGGCTCCTGGAGGGCACCGGGCTCGCCGTCAACATCGGCGCCGACCCCCGCGAACGGGGCCGCCGGCGGATCGGGCTGCGCGGCGACCTGGACGCGCTGCCGGTCCGAGAGACCACGGGGCTGCCCTTCGCCTCCACGCGCGAGGGCTTCGCCCACGCCTGCGGACACGACATCCACACCACCGCCCTCTACGGCGCCGCCCTGACCCTCAAGGCCCTCGACGACGCCGGCGAGCTGCCCGTGGGAGTGCGCTGCATCTTCCAGCCCGCCGAGGAGGTACAGCCCGGCGGCGCCGAGGCCGCGATCGACCAGGGAGTGCTCGACGGCGTCGAGCAGATCTACGCCCTGCACTGCGAGCCCAAGGTGGACGTGGGCAAGGTCGGCTCGCGCATCGGGGCGATCACCGCCGCGTCCGACACCCTCACGATCACGGTGACCTCCGACGGTGGGCACACCTCCCGGCCCCACCTGACCGGCGACGTCGTCTTCTCACTCGGCCAGCTCATCACCCAGCTGCCGGCCGTCCTCGGCCGGCGCCTGGACCCCCGCGCCGGCGTCAACCTCACCTGGGGTGCCGTCCACGCCGGGCGGGCCCCCAACGCGATCCCCGCCAGCGGGTCGGTCTCGGGGACGCTGCGGTGCCTGGACGGCCGGGCCTGGCAGCGCGCCGCGAAGGTCATCCAGGAGTCGGCCGTCCAGGTGGTCGCGCCCTACGGCGTCGACATCGAGCTGAACTACGTGCGCGGCATCCCGCCGGTGGTCAACGAGGAGCGGGCGGTGCGCACCTTCGACGCCGCCGCGAAGGACGTCATCGGCCCCGACGCGGTGGTGCTGACCGAGCAGTCCCTGGGCGGCGAGGACTTCGCCTGGTACCTCACCCGCATCCCCGGCGCGCTGGTGCGCCTGGGCACCCGCACGCCCGGCGGGCCCTCCTACGACCTGCACCGCGGCGACATCGTCTTCGACGAGCGCGCCATCGCCGTCGGCGCCCGGCTCCTCGCCCGGACGGCCGTGCTGGCCGGCGACGGCGCCGCCGAGCACGCGCGGGTCGGGTAGTGACCGCGCGGCGAAGCTCGCACGCGTCGGGTAGCAACGGCGCCGCCCCGCCGAGACGCGCACTGTCGGCCGAAACCCGCCATCGTGGCACCTCTAGGGAAACGTTTCGGTAACTCTTTTCCCGATGGTCTCAGCATGTGGCTAGATTGGGGCGCCCGGCCCATTAGGGTCGGTCCTGATATCCGCCGAACGGATCAGCCCAGTCGGCGCTCTCCCTGCAGAGCGACCCTCCGCCCGGGACGGTCCCCGGCCACACACATGCAGGAGACACGCGTGAAGAAGAGCATCTACGCGACGGCGCTCGTGGCGTCCGCCGCCCTGGCGCTCGCGGCCTGTGGCGCCGCGCCGGAGGAAGAGGAGACTCCCGCCGCTGGTGAGGAGACCACCGCCGAGGAGACCGAGGGCGGTGCCTCCGACTTCCTGGCCTGCGTCGTCTCCGACCAGGGCGGGTGGGACGACCAGTCCTTCAACCAGTCCGCCTACGAGGGCCTCCTCAAGGCGGTCGACGAGCTGGGTGTCCAGGAGGCCGACGCGGAGTCGCAGTCCGACGCCGACTACGGGCCCAACATCGACTCCATGGTCCAGCAGGGCTGCAACCTCACCATCGGCGTCGGCTTCCTCCTCGAGGACCCGATCCAGAGCGCCGCCGAGGCGAACCCCGACGTGAACTTCGGCCTCATCGACTCCACCTTCTCCGACGCGGACTTCAACCCGGTCGAGCTCGACAACGCCAAGCCGATCGTGTTCAACACCGCCGAGGCCGCCTACCTCGGTGGCTACGTCGCGGCCGGCATGACCAAGACCGGCACCGTCGCCACCTTCGGCGGCATGCAGATCCCCTCCGTGACGATCTTCATGGACGGCTTCGCCGACGGCGTCGCGAAGTACAACGAGGACAACGGCACCGACGTCACGCTCCTCGGCTGGGACAAGGAGGGCCAGAAGGGCTCCTTCTCCGGCGACTTCGACAACCGCGCGCAGGGCCAGACGCTGACGGAGCAGTTCATCGCCCAGGGCGCCGACATCATCATGCCGGTGGCCGGCCCCGTCGGCCTGGGTGCGGCGGCCGCGGCCGACGCCGCGGGCGACGTCTGGGTCATCGGCGTGGACTCCGACTGGTACGAGTCGACGGAGTTCGGCTCCATCGTCCTGACCTCTGTGATCAAGCAGATCGGCCAGGCCGTGTTCGACACCATCTCCGAGTCGGCCGACGGCAACTTCAGCGCCGACCCGTACATCGGCACCCTGGAGAACGAGGGCGTGGGTCTGGCCCCGTTCCACGACTTCGATGCCGAGGTCCCGCAGGAGCTCAAGGACGCGGTCACCGCGCTCCAGGAGCAGATCATCGCCGGCGAGATCACCGTCGAGTCGGTCAACGCGCCTCAGTGATGCGGACCCGCTGAGCGCAGCAGCTCCCTGACGGCCCGGCCCTCGTGGCCGGGCCGTCCGGCTCTCCGCTCGACTAGTGTCGTGCCGTCCGGCACAGCAGCCACTCGCGCACCAGGTGCGCCCGATCCAGGGAGCTCACGCAACGTGAAGCTGGAGCTGAAGGGGATCACCAAGGTCTTCGGGTCGCTCGTCGCCAACGACCACATCGACCTCGTGGTCGAGCCCGGCGAGATCCACGCTCTGCTCGGGGAGAACGGGGCCGGCAAGAGCACCTTGATGAATGTCCTCTACGGCCTGTACGACCCCGACGACGGTCAGATCCTCCTCGACGACAAGCCGGTGAACTTCACCGGCCCCGGTGACGCCGTCGCCGCGGGCATCGGCATGGTTCACCAGCACTTCATGCTCGTCCCCGTCTTCACGGTGGCCGAGTCGGTGGTGCTCGGCTACGAGCCCACCGGCGCCGCGGGCCTGATCAACCTGCGCGAGGCCCGCAAGCGGGTCAAGGACATCTCCGACCGGTTCGGCTTCCACGTGGACCCGGACGCCTACATCGAGGACCTGCCGGTCGGCGTGCAACAGCGGGTCGAGATCATCAAGGCGCTCTCCCGCGACGCCCGCGTGCTCATCCTGGACGAGCCCACCGCTGTGCTCACCCCGCAGGAGACCGACGACCTGATCGAGATCATGCGTCAGCTCAAGGCCAACGGCACCTCGATCGTGTTCATCACCCACAAGCTCCGCGAGGTCCGCGCGGTGGCCGACAAGATCACCGTGATCCGCCGCGGCAAGGTCGTCGGCGAGGCCAGCCCTACCTCCACCGAGACCGAGCTCGCGTCCATGATGGTCGGGCGCACGGTGAGCATGACCGTGGACAAGGCGCCCGCCGAGCCCGGCGAGGACGCCTTCCAGGTCACCGACCTGACCGTGCTCGACGCCGACGGCAAGACGATGGTGGACAACCTCAGCTTCTCCGTGCGCCGCGGCGAGATCCTTGCCGTCGCCGGCGTGCAGGGCAACGGTCAGACCGAGCTGACCGAGACCATCCTCGGGCTCACCGCTCCCGTCACCGGTTCCCTCACCCTCGACGGCACCGAGCTGGTCGGGCGCGGGGTGAAGGACCGGCTGCGCGCCGGACTTGGCTTCGTGCCCGAGGACCGCTCCACCGACGGGATCATCGCCAGCTTCTCCGTGGCGGAGAACCTCGTGCTCGACCTCTACGACACCGAGCCCTTCGCCTCCGGCATGGCCATGAGCCCCGCGGTGGTGCGGCGCAGCGCCGAGCAGCGGGTGTCCGAGTTCGACATCCGGCTCACGTCGGTCGAGGACCCGATCTCGACACTCTCGGGCGGCAACCAGCAGAAGGTGGTCATCGCGCGGGAGATGTCCCGCCCGCTGCGCCTCCTGGTGGCCTCGCAGCCCACCCGCGGACTGGACGTCGGCTCCATCGAGTTCATGCACAAGCGGATCGTGTCGGAGCGGGACAACGGCACCCCTGTACTGATCGTCTCGACGGAGCTCGACGAGGTGCTCGCGCTGGCCGACCGCATCGCCGTGATGTACCGCGGCCGGATGGTCGGCATCGTCGAGGCCGGAACCCACCGGGACGTCCTGGGTCTCATGATGGCGGGCGTACCGCTGGAGGAGGCCCAGGCCCAGGCGGCTGAGCACCGCACCATGATGGCCGCCGCGGACGTCGTGGCCGAGCAGGAGGGACGGCAGTGAGCGACCCCGTCAACGAGACCCCCCAGGTCGCCGCACAGCCGGGCGACCTGACCGCCCGCGGGGACGCCGTCGCGGGCCCTGGCGGCGTGCCGCGAGAGACGCCCCCCGCGGCAGAGACGAGGACGTCCCAGTTCTTCCGCGACCTGCTCTCCGGGAGCTGGCTGGTCTCGGTGCTGGCCATCTTGGTCGCCCTGGTGATCGGCGCGGTGCTCATCGCCCTGGCCGACGCCGGCGTGCAGGAGGCCTCCGCCTACGTCTTCGCCCGGCCCTCGGACTTCTTCGCCGCGTCCTGGGACGCCGTGAACAGCGCCTACGTGGCCCTGTTCCGCGGTGCCATCTTCGACTTCCAGGCCGAGACCTTCGCCCGCTCGATCCGCCCGTTCACTGAGACCCTGGTGTTCTCCGTGCCGCTGATCCTCGCCGGCCTCGGCGTCGCCGTGGGCTTCCGTGCGGGCCTGTTCAACATCGGTGGCCAGGGCCAGATCATCCTCGGCGGCATCTTCGGTGCCTTCATCGGCTTCACCTTCGACCTGCCGCCGGTGCTGCACGTGACTCTCGCCGCCATCGGCGCCGCGCTGGGCGGTGCCATCTGGGCGGGCATCGCCGGTGTGCTCAAGGCCCGCACTGGCGCCAACGAGGTGATCGTCACGATCATGCTCAACAACATCGCGGTGTACCTCGTCGCGTACCTGCTCACCACCCAGGCGTTCAAGCTGCCGGGGTCGCCGTTCCCGAAGTCGCCGAACATCCCCACGGACTCCGGCACCTTCCCGCTCCTGCTGGGCCCGAGCTTCCGGCTCCACGCCGGGTTCCTCGTGGCCATCGCGGTGACCGTGTTCGTGTGGTGGCTGCTCGAGCGCTCCACGCTCGGCTTCGAGCTGCGCGCCTCGGGCGCCAACCCCTCGGCCGCCCGCACCGCCGGCATCTCGGTGCCCCGGGTCACGGTCTTCACCATGCTGATCGCCGGCGCGCTGTGTGGTCTCGCCGGCGCGGCGCAGGTGCTGGGGACCGAGAAGGCCCTCACCGCCGGCGTCGCGGCCAGCTACGGCTTCGACGCCATCACCGTCGCCCTGCTCGGCCGGTCCCGCCCGTTCGGCACCTTCTTGTCGGGCCTGCTCTTCGGCGCGCTCAAGGCCGGCGGTTTCCTCATGCAGTCCACGACGAACACCCCGATCGACATCATCCTCGTGGTGCAGTCGATCATCGTGCTGCTCATCGCGGCCCCGCCGCTGGTGCGTGCCATCTTCCGACTCCCCACCCCCGGCGCCGCACCGCGTCGCCGGACCGCCACCCCGGCCGTCAAGGAGGCTGCGGCATGACCGCCACCACCACCGCCGCGCCCCGGGAGGAGACCAGCCCCACCGTGCTCGTGCCGGTGAGCTGGCGCTGGCCGGTCATCTACGGCGTCCTCACCGCCGTGACCCTCGTGCTGTTCACCCTGCTGCCCGAGCGGGGCCAGGAGACCACCTTCCAGCTCTCCCGCGCCACCGACCTCATCGCCATCCCCAACTTCGCCGTCCCCAGCGTCCTGACGAACTGGGTGCTCACCGCGATCATGGTGGCGCTGACCCTCTTCGTCACCCGGCTGGCCCTCGCCCGGCGGAAGGTGCCCGTCTGGGCGCCGGTCGTCTTCGGCACCGCGTTCGTCCTCTCCTTCCTCGTGTGGGTGGGAGCCGGCCGGGCCACGGTCATCCCGCTCACCACGCTGCTGCAGGGCGCGCTCGCCCTGTCCGTGCCGCTCGTCTTCGGTGCCCTGTGCGGCGTGCTGTGCGAGCGGTCCGGCATCGTCAACATCGCCATCGAGGGCCAGCTCCTCGGCGGCGCGTTCCTCGCCGCGGTGATCGGCTCGCTGACCTCCAGCGCGTACCTGGGAATGATCGCCGCACCCATCGCCGGCGCCCTCGTCGGCGTGCTGCTGTCCTTCTTCGCGGTGCGGTACTGGGTGGACCAGATCATCGTCGGCGTGGTCCTCAACGTCCTGGTCATCGGCCTGACGAGCTTCCTGTTCTCCACCGTCCTGACCGAGAACGCCGAGCAGTTCAACGCCCGGCAGCGCCTGCCGAACCTGCCGATCCCGCTGCTCTCGGAGATTCCCGTCATCGGGCCGGTGCTGTTCAACCAGAACCTGCTCGTCTACCTCATGTACGTCGCGGTGATCGTGCTGCAGATCTTCCTGTTCCGCAGCCGATGGGGCCTGCGGGTGCGGTCCGTGGGTGAGCACCCCAAGGCGGCCGACACCGTCGGCATCAAGGTCAACCGCACCCGCGTGCGCAACACGATCCTCGGCGGCGCGGTCGCCGGCCTGGGCGGGGCCTTCTTCACGGTCGGCTCCGGGCTGGCCTTCGGCAAGGAGATGTCGGCCGGGCAGGGCTACATCGCCCTCGCCGCGATGATCCTGGGCAAGTGGAACCCGACCGGCGCCCTGGCTGCCGCCCTGCTGTTCGGGTTCTCCAAGAACCTGGGCAACGTGCTCTCCACGATCGGCTCACCCGTGCCCAGTGAGTTCCTGCTCATGCTGCCCTACGTCGTGACGATCTTCGCCGTCGCCGGGTTCGTGGGTCGGGTGCGGGCCCCCGCAGCGGAGAACATCCCGTACATCAAGTGACCACGCTGCGCCGGCCCGCCGCGCGCGCACGAGCCGCACTGGAGGCCTCATGACGATCTCCGAAGGGACCTGGACCGCCTTGCGGGCCCTGGCGTACGAGGCGATGGAACGGGCGTACGTGCCCTACTCGGACTTCCCCGTGGGGGCCGCTGCGCTCGTCGACGACGGGCGCACCGTCTCGGGCTGCAACGTGGAGAACGCCGGGTACGGCGTCACCCTGTGCGCCGAGTGCGGGCTGATCTCGGACCTGATCCGCGGCGGCGGCGGCCGCCTCGTGGCCTTCACCTGCGTGGGCCGCCGCGGGCAGCTCCTCGTACCGTGCGGGCGGTGCCGCCAGCTGCTCTGGGAGCACGGCGGCCCCGACCTGCTCGTGGAGATGCCCGGCGGCGTCCGCCCGATGAGCGAAGTCCTGCCCGACGCGTTCGGGCCCGAGTACCTCACCCGGGAGGCCACCGCATGACCGAGTCCTTCGACGCCGTCGACGTCATCCGCACCAAACGCGACGGCGGGGTCCTCAACGCTGCCCAGATCGACTGGGTCATCGACGCCTACACCCGTGGCGTCGTCGCCGAGGAGCAGATGAGCGCCCTCGCCATGGCGATCTTCCTCAACGGGATGGAGCGCGCGGAGATCGTCCGGTGGACCCAGGCGATGATCCGCTCCGGCGAGCGCATGGACTTCTCGCGGCTCTCGCGACCCACCGCCGACAAGCACTCCACCGGCGGCGTGGGGGACAAGATCACGCTGCCCCTGGCCCCGCTCGTCGCCGTCTTCGACGTCGCCGTACCCCAGCTGTCGGGCCGCGGGCTCGGCCACACCGGCGGCACCCTGGACAAGCTCGAGTCCATCCCCGGCTGGCAGGCGTCGCTGAGCAACGCCCAGATCCTGACGCAGCTCGAGGACGTCGGCGCGGTCATCTGCGCGGCCGGCGCCGGGCTGGCACCAGCGGACAAGAAGCTGTACGCCCTGCGCGACACCACGGCCACCGTCGAGGCGATCCCGCTGATCGCCAGCTCCATCATGAGCAAGAAGATCGCCGAGGGCACCGACTCACTGGTGCTGGACGTCAAGGTCGGGTCCGGGGCGTTCATGAAGGACGCTGAGCGGGCCCGTGAGCTCGCGCGCACCATGGTCGAGCTCGGCACGGACGCCGGGGTGCGCACGGTCGCCCTGCTCACCGACATGTCCACCCCGCTGGGCCTGACGGCCGGCAACGCGCTCGAGGTGCGCGAGTCCGTCGAGGTGCTCGCCGGCGGCGGCCCCGCAGACGTCGTCGAGCTGACCGTGGCGCTGGCGCGGGAGATGCTCGACGCCGCGGGCCGCCCGGACGCCGACCCGGCGGCGGCGCTGCAGGACGGCCGGGCCATGGACGTGTGGCGCCGGATGATCGCCGCCCAGGGCGGCGACCCCGACGCGCCGCTCCCGGTCGCCCGGCACACCGAGCAGGTGCTCGCCGACGCCGACGGCGTGCTCACCGGCCTCGACGCCTACGCCGTCGGGGTGGCCGCGTGGCGGCTAGGGGCCGGGCGGGCCCGCAAGGAGGACCCGGTCCAGGCGGTCGCCGGCGTGGAGCTGCACGCCAAGCCCGGCGACCCGGTCCGCAAGGGCCAGCCGCTCCTGACGCTCCACACCGACACCTCGGAGCGGTTCGACCGGGCCCGGGAGGCCCTCGACGGCGGCGTGGTCATCTCCGCGGGGCGGCCGCCCGCGGGGCAGTCGGCCGGGCAGACGCCGGTCCGCCAGGCGTCCGACACCGGGCGCACGGTCGTGCTCGACCGGGTCGCCGGCTGAGCGGTCCTCCGGCACGCTGGGCGCCATGGTTACGTGGTCCCGGTTGTCCCTGACTTTCCTTCTCGCACCGTGGACCCGGCCGGTCCGAGGCCCGTCGCCGGCCCCGAGCCGGGCGGGCGGGGCGGCGGAGCTGCGCCTGGCCGCCCACGGCCCGCGGGGCTACGGCCCGGTGGCGTCCGCTCCCCATCCCCGTGAGATGTCATCTTCTCCCCGAGATGTCACCTCGGCGGCGTCGTCCACCCCGCCACCGGCCACCCGGCCTGCTCCAGCCCCGCCCACGCCGGGCGCCAGAGCCGGGCTGCCCGTCACTCTTGGCGGCGCCCCCGCCCGGCAGAGCGACCAGACCACGTGCGGGTCCACGGCCCTGCTCATGCTCGCCGCCACCGGGGACCGCGTGCTCGCCGACTGGCTCGAGCACGGCACCTTGCCGCCGGAGCTGCTCCCACATCGGGTGCCACCGGAGATCCCGCCCGCCGCGCTCGGCGGTACCGCCCAGCCGGGGCCCGCGGGCGTGACCGCCCGGCTCACGGCCGCCCAGCGGCACGTCAGGACCCGGACCTCCGCCGCCGCGCTCGGCCCGGCGCCCTGGCCGGGGTCGCTCGGTACCCCGCCCTGGACGGCGGCCCGCGAGGCCCGGTTCCCCGGGGTGCGCTACCGCTCGGTCCCGCTGGCCGACACGACCGCCCGGGCCCGCACACTCCTCACCAGCGTCCACGGCGCCACCCTTGCCGGCGTACCCGTCCCGCTCTACACAGGCGGCGACCTCGGCCGCGGGCTGACCACCGCCGTACCACGGCACGTGGTGCTCGCCGTGCCGCCGCCGGCGGCCGCCGCCCACCGCGGCCACGACGACGCCGGCAGACCGGTGCTCCACCTTTACGATCCCGCGAGCGGGCGGGTCTACCCCGTCCTCCTCGACGAGCTGCTCGACCGGGAGGGCCCCCACCCGGCCCTGGGCGGGTGGTCGCACGTGGTCTGGGTCGTGCTCCCCGAGCCCGTCCACGCCGACGCCGCCTGACCCGCTCACTGCCTTGCGCCGCCCTACCCGCCGGGGCACGCTGGCCTCGAAACCCCGCCCACCCCTGGAGGAGCCATGAGCATCCCGCGACCGGACCGCATCGCCGAGCCCGCCGTCGAGCTCGACCCCGAGGTGCTCGGCGAGGAGCACGTGGCCGAGGACGACGTCGCCGCGTCCCCCGAGGAGTACGAACCCGAGGTCGTGGTGGACGAGCCCACCCGGGAGGCCAGCCCAGAGGACGTGGCCGAGCAGCTCGCCGAGGTGCCCGACGAGGACGACGAAGGCCCGGAGGCCGACGAGGGGCCCTGACCCGCCGGCGCGGTCGAGGGCCCCGGCGGTCGCCCCGGAACCGTCCTCCCGCGGGGCCCGCGGCCGTGCGCAGGAGCGCACCCGCGCCTGCCACGCCCCCCGACCACCCCGCGATGGGTAACGTTGCTCCTGAAGGGTGCGCGTCCGTCGTCGCTGACGGCACGCGTCCCGGCACCTGGCAGACGGCCGGCGGCGCACCGGCACCGGCGGAACGGGGAGCGAGCATGACACTGCAGACAGGGGCGAGGGCGCTGGCGCCCGCCGAGCGGGCCGCCGCGCTCCTGGGCGGCGACCTCACCGAGAAGAGCCTGCGGCTGCACCTGGAGGGCCTGCCCGGCGTGGACGCCGTCGGCCTCGAGCAGCGCGCCGCCGGTCTGGGCACCCGCTCGATCAAGACCTCGTCCAAGGCGTGGGCGATCGACACGGTCATCCGCCTCATCGACCTGACCACCCTGGAGGGTGCGGACACCCCCGGGAAGGTCCGCTCCCTGGTCGCCAAGGCGATCACCCCGGACCCCATGGACCTCAGCGCGCCCCGGCCGGCCGCCGTCTGTGTGTACGGCGACATGGTGCCGGTGGCCGTCGAGGCTCTCGGGGCCCGCCAGGGGCTGGACTCGGGTGGCATCAACATCGCCGCCGTCGCCACCGCGTTCCCCAGCGGCCGGGCCTCCCGCGCCGTCAAGCTCGCCGACACCGCCGAGGCCGTCGCCGCCGGCGCGGACGAGATCGACATGGTCATCGACCGCGGCGCCTTCCTCGCCGGCCGCTACGGCCAGGTCTTCGACGAGATCGTCGCCGTCAAGGAGGTCTGCCGCCGCACCGACGGCAGCTACGCCCACCTCAAGGTCATCCTCGAGACCGGCGAGCTGACCACCTACGACAACGTCCGCCGCGCCTCCTGGCTCGCGATCCTCGCGGGCGGCGACTTCATCAAGACCTCCACCGGGAAGGTCCAGCCCGCCGCGACCCTGCCCGTCACCTTGCTCATGCTGCAGGTCGTGGGCCAGTGGTACCGCCTGACCGGGGAGCGGATCGGCGTGAAGCCCGCCGGCGGCATCCGCACCTCCAAGGACGCCATCAAGTACCTCGTCACGGTGGCCGAGACCGTCGGGGAGGACTGGCTCGACCCTCACCTGTTCCGGTTCGGCGCCTCCAGCCTGCTCAACGACGTGCTGCTGCAGCGCCAGCGCATGACCACCGGTCGGTACAGCGGCCCCGACTACGTCACCATCGATTGAGGACCGACATGACCTTCCTCGACTACGCCCCGGCGCCCGAGTCGACGGCGCTGCTGCACCTGCGAGACAGCTACGGGCTGTTCATCGACGGTGAGTTCGTCGACGGCCGCGGCGACGGCTTCGTGACCATCTCCCCGGCAACCGAGAAACCCATCGCCGAGATCGCGAACGCGAACGCCGCCGACGTCGACGCCGCCGTCGCCGCCGCCCGCCGCGCCTACGAGCGCACCTGGTCCAGGCTGAGCGGCACCGACCGGGGCAAGTACCTCTTCCGCATCGCCCGCCTCGTGCAGGAACGTGCCCGCGAGCTCGCCGTCGCCGAGAGCCTCGACAACGGCAAGCCCATCAAGGAGAGCCGCGACGTCGACATCCCGCTCGTGGCCGCCTGGTTCTTCTACTACGCCGGCTGGGCGGACAAGCTCGACCACGCCGGCCTGGGCCCGGACCCGCGCTCGCTCGGCGTGGCCGCGCAGGTCATCCCGTGGAACTTCCCGCTGATGATGCTGGCGTGGAAGATCGCCCCCGCGCTCGCGGCGGGGAACACCGTGGTGCTCAAGCCGGCCGAGACCACCTCGCTGACCGCGCTGCTGTTCGCCGAGCTCCTCCAGCAGGCGGACCTGCCACCCGGCGTCGTCAACATCATCACCGGCGCCGGGGACACCGGGGAGGCCCTGGTCAACCACGACGGCGTCGACAAGGTGGCGTTCACCGGGTCCACCGCCGTGGGCCGGGCCATCGCCCGGTCGGTCGCCGGCACCGGGAAGAAGGTCACCCTCGAGCTGGGCGGGAAGGCCGCGAACATCGTCTTCGACGACGCACCCATCGACCAGGCCATCGAGGGCATCGTCAACGGCATCTTCTTCAACCAGGGCCACGTGTGCTGCGCCGGGTCGCGCCTGCTCGTGCAGGAGAACGTCCACGACGAGGTCATCGATCGGCTCAAGGCCCGGATGATGACGCTGCGGCTGGGCGACCCGCTGGACAAGAACACCGACATCGGCGCCATCAACTCCGCCGAGCAGCTCGAGCGCATCCGTGAGCTCTCAGAGATCGGGGAGCGCGAGGGTGCCGAGCGCTGGTCCGCCCCGTGCGTCATCCCCGAGAACGGGTTCTGGTACGCGCCGACCATCTTCACCGGCGTCGCCACCTCGCACCGCATCGCCCGCGACGAGATCTTCGGGCCGGTGCTGTCGGTGCTGACCTTCCGCACCCCGGCGGAGGCGGTGGCCAAGGCGAACAACACCCCGTACGGCCTCTCCGCCGGCGTCTGGACGGAGAAGGGCAGCCGAATCCTCGCCGTCGCCGACAAGCTCCGCGCCGGCGTGGTGTGGGCGAACACCTTCAACAAGTTCGACCCGTCCTCCCCGTTCGGCGGGTACAAGGAGTCCGGCTACGGCCGGGAGGGGGGCCGCCACGGCCTGGCCGCCTACCTCGAGCCCGCGGCGGCCCAGGTCCCCGCGCGCCGGAGCCAGCCGGCCGGCCGTCTCACGGCCACCCGTGAGGAGCCCGCACCGGCTGAGGAGCCCGCACCGGCCGACGCCGAGCCCACCAGCACGTCCGCCCGGAAGGATGCCAAGTGACACGCCTCGCCGTGCCCAAGACCTACAAGCTCTACATCGGCGGGAAGTTCCCCCGCAGCGAGAGCGGGCGGAGCTACGAGGTCCGCTCCACCGGTGGGGAGTTCCTCGCCAACGCCGCCAAGGCCAGCCGCAAGGACGCGCGCGACGCCGTCCGCGCGGCTCGCGCGGCCGTGTCCGGCTGGGCCGGGGCGACGGCGTACAACCGCGGGCAGGTCCTCTACCGCATCGCCGAGCTGCTGGAAGGTCGCCGCGGGCAGTTCGTGGACGAGGTCGCCGCCAGCGAGGGCCTGACCGTCGAGGCGGCGGCGGCACAGGTCGACGCCGCCATCGACGTGTGGGTCTGGTACGCCGGCTGGGCCGACAAGTACGCCCAGGTGGCCGGCAACGCCAACCCCGTGGCCGGCCCGTACTTCAACCTCTCCGCCCCCGAGCCCACCGGGGTCGTGGCGATGGTCGCGCCGCAGCAGTCCTCGCTGCTGGGACTGGTGTCCGTCGTCGCGCCGGCGCTGGTGGCCGGCAACACCGTTGTCGTCGTCGCGAGCGAGCCGGCACCCCTCAGCGCGATCACGCTGAGTGAGGTGCTGGCCACCTCCGACGTGCCCGGCGGGGTGGTCAACGTCCTGACCGGGTCGCCCGCCGAGATCGCCCCGTGGCTCGCCGCGCACGCCGACGTCGACGCCCTCGACCTCGCCGGCGCCGGGGACCTGGACTGGGTCGACCTGCAGGTGGCGGCCGCGGAGACGCTCAAGCGGGTCGTGGAGCCGGTGGCCGGGGTGCCGACGCCCACACTGGGCCGCATCACGGCGTTCACCGAGACCAAGACCGTCTGGCACCCCAAGGGCATGCTCTGACCCAGCCCTCACCCCGGGTCGCGAGATGTCATCTCTTCCGTGAGATGTCATCTCCGCTGCCGCACGTCACCCTCTGTGTCAGCCTGGCCGGGTCAACCTGTCACGGCGCGAGCCATGACATGTCGCGGAGAAGATGACATCTCGCGGGCAGTGGGAATCGGAGGGGCGGGTCAGAGGCCGACGGCGGCCGCCACGTCGGCGCGCAGCCGCTCCAGCCGGGCGGCGGCCACCCGCCGGGTGGCCGTGACGTCACCGGTGTCGGGGACCGGGACGATGACCTCCAGGTAGCACTTGAGCTTCGGCTCGGTGCCGGAGGGCCGGATGATCACCCGGTCCTCGGCGGCGGTGAGGTACATCAGCCCGTCGGTGGGCGGCAGGTCCGGTGAGCCCTCGGCGAGGTCCGTGGTGGCGACCACCGGCGAGCCGGTCAACGTGGTGGGTCCCGCGGCCCGCAGCCGCGCCATGGCGGCGGGGATCAGGGACAGGTCCTCCACCCGCACCGAGAGCTGGCTGGTCGCGTGGAGCCCGTGCCGGCGCGCCAGGTCGTCGAGCGACGCCGTGAACGTCGAGCCGGCGTTGACGAGCTGGGCGGTGAGATAGGCCAGGCGCAGCGCCGCGGAGATGCCGTCCTTGTCGCGCACCGCCGCGGGGTCCACGCAGTAGCCGATCGCCTCCTCGTAGCCGAACACGAGCCCCTCGGTGCGCGCGATCCACTTGAACCCGGTCAAGGTGGTGCGGTGCTCGAGGCCGTGCGACCTGGCGACCTTCTCCAGCAGCCGGGACGACACCACCGAGCTGGCCATCACCCCACGACCGGTGAGGGCCATGGCCTGCCCGGTCTGCGCGCCGAGCAGGGCGCCGATCTCGTCTCCTGTGAGCTGGCGCCAGCCGCCCGGGACGGCGCGGTCCGGGATGGCCATCGAGCACCGGTCCGCGTCGGGGTCGTTGGCCAGCACCACGTCGGCGTCGACCGCGCGGGCCAGGTCGAGGGCGAGGTTCAGGGCCCCGGGCTCCTCCGGGTTGGGGAACGCGATCGTGGGAAAGTCGGGATCGGGGTCGGCCTGCTGGGCCACCACGTGCACGTCGGTGAACCCGGCCCGCCGCAGCACCTCGACCGCCGTCGCCCCGCCCACCCCGTGCATCGGGGTGTACACGATCCGCACGTCACGGGTGTGCCGGGCGGGGATGAGGGAGGCGGCCCGGCGCAGGTAGGCCTCGCGGACGTCGGCGCCGAGGACCGTCCAGCCGGCCTCGGTGCGGGGCACCAGGTTCGCGGGGCCGGCGGCGGCGATCCGCCCGGCGATCTCCGCGTCGTACGGCGGCACGATCTGGGCGCCCTGCCCGGCGTCGGTGACCACCCGGCCGCCCAGGTACACCTTGTACCCGTTGTCCTGGGGCGGGTTGTGCGAGGCGGTCACCATGACGCCGGCGTCGGTGCCGAGATGACGCACCGCGAAGGCGAGGACCGGGGTGGGCAGCGGGCCGGGCAGCAGCATCGCCTGCCCCCCGGCGGCGGTGACGACGGCGGCGGTGTCCTGGGCGAAGCGGGCCGACCCGTAGCGTGCGTCGTAGCCGATGACGACGGTGAACCCCACGCCCACCCGCGAGGTCAGGTACGCCGACAGGCCGGCGGCCGCCTTGATGACCACCGCCCGGTTCATCCGGTTCGGGCCGGCGCCGAGCGCCCCGCGCAGCCCCGCGGTGCCGAACTCCAGCGTCCCGGCGAACCGGTTGTCCAGGTCCGCGCGGGCGGTCTCCGCCGCGCCGTCGCCGGGTTCGCCCGCGGCCTGCGCCAGCAGCTCGGTGAGCTCCGCCCGGGCGGTGGGGTCGGGGTCGGCGTCGATCCAGGCGCGGACCTCCTCGGTCGTGGTGTTCATGTGACTGGCTCCTTGGCGCCGGGTGGGCGAATGTGCGGTGGTCCGATCCGCCTGCGTCAGAGCCGGCGGACGATCTCGGCGAGCAGGCGGGAGATGCGCGGTCCGGCGGCGCGGCCCGCCTCGAGCACCTCCTCGTGGGCTAGGGGGGTGGGAGAGATCCCCGCGGCGGGGTTGGTGACCAGCGACAGGCCGAGGATCTCCAGCCCGGCGTGCCGGGCCGCGATGGCCTCCAGCGCGGTGGACATGCCGACGAGGTGGCCGCCGATGCGGCGGGCCATCTGCACCTCGGCGGGCGTCTCGTAGTGCGGGCCGGGGAATTGCACGTACACGCCCTCGGGCAGCGCGGGGTCGACCTCCCGGGCCAGAGCCCGC
This sequence comes from Georgenia yuyongxinii, assembly GCF_006352065.1. Lineage (NCBI taxonomy): Bacteria > Bacillati > Actinomycetota > Actinomycetes > Allobogoriellales > Allobogoriellaceae > Georgenia > Georgenia yuyongxinii. Next base: position 1,103,473 of record NZ_CP040915.1, read on the forward strand.
AGCCGCGCGGAGTACAGGTCGGTCAGGTCCACGAACGTGGCGCCCTCCAGCGGTGAGGCACCGGTGAGGTTGATGTGGTCGCTGATGAGCACGGGTGTGCCTGGCGCCCACTCGGGCTCGAGCCCGCCGCAGCCGTTGGTCAGCACGACGGTGCGGGCGCCCGCCGCGGCGGCCACCCGCATCCCGTGCGCGACCCGGCGCACGTCGCGCCCCTCGTAGAAGTGCGTGCGCGCCCCGATCACCAGGGCGTGGCGGTCGGTGCCGGCGATCCGCACAGACGTGAGCCGGCCGACGTGCCCGGCGACCGTGGACGCGGAGAAGCCGGGCACGTCGGTGGCAGGGACCTCGGCGACGGTGTCGCCGAGCAGCTCGGTGGCACCACCCCACCCGGAGCCCAGGACCAGCGCGACGTCGTGGCGGTCCACTCCGGTGCGCTCGGCCAGCAGCCGGGCGGCCGCGCTGGCGACGTCGGAGGGGTTGGTGGCCGGGTCGTCGAGGCTGACCAGGGGCCGGGCGTCGTCGGGCATGGGACGACGCTATCGCGAACCGCGCGCCGGTCCGGTCCCACCGCAGGTGGTCGCGTCACCCGAGCGTCGTACCGGTTGTCGCACGAGGACGCTGCCAGCTCGCACCGATCGCCGCGCCCGTAACCTGTGCGACCCGCCCGGGCACCCCGGCGGGCGGCGGCGCGGCGCCGGGCCCGGCACAATGACCAGGCGTGAGCACCTCATCCGGTCCTGTGCCCCCACCCGCCACCGAGCAGGCCGGCGCCGCCGCGCCCGCCGTCCGCCCCGAGGCAGGTGCGCGCCCCGAGCAGCGGCGCGCCGCCGAGCCCGGCGCCGGGGCGTCCCCGGTGCGTGAGGGCTCCCGCGTGGTGATCGTCGGCGGCGGCCCGGGCGGGTACGAGGCCGCGCTGGTGGCCCGCCAGCTGGGCGCCGAGGTGCAGGTGGTCGAGCGGCAGGGGATGGGCGGCTCCGCGGTGCTCACCGACGTCGTGCCCTCCAAGACCCTGATCGCCACCGCCGAGTGGATGACCCTGACCGAGCAGGCCGGCGAGCTGGGCATCGGCGCCGACGGCGGCGCGGACGGCGAGGCGGGGGCCCTGCGTGCGGACATGGACGTCGTCGACCAGCGGGTGGTGCGGCTGGCGCAGAAGCAGTCCAAGGACATCCGCACCCGAATGGAGCGCGACGGCATCGAGATCCTCGCCGGCACGGGCCGGATCGGCGCCGACATCAGCCCGTCCGGCACCCGCGAGGTCCAGGTGAGCCTGACCGACGGCGGTGAGCGGACCCTCGAGGCGGAAATCCTCCTCGTGGCCACCGGTGCGACGCCGCGGGTGCTGCCCACCGCCCAGCCCGACGGTGAGCGCATCCTCACCTGGGCGCAGATGTACAACCTCACCGACATCCCCGAGCACCTCATCGTCGTCGGCTCCGGCGTCACCGGTGCGGAGTTCGCCAGCGCGTACAACGCCCTCGGCGCCGAGGTCACCCTGATCTCCAGCCGGGACCACGTGCTGCCGGGGGAGGACGCGCACGCCGCCGAGCTCATCGAGGGCGTCTTCCTGCGCCGGCGCATGCACGTGCTCGCCCGCGCCCGGGCCGCCGGCGCCCGGCGCGTGGGGGACGAGGTGCACGTCGAGCTCACCGACGGTCGCGTGGTCACCGGCTCGCACTGCCTCATGGCCGTGGGCGGGGTGCCCAGCACCGCCGGCATGGGCCTCGAGGAGGCCGGGGTGCGGCTGTCGGCCTCCGGCCACATCGAGGTCGACCGGGTCTCGCGCACCCGCGCACCGCGCGTGTACGCCGCCGGGGACTGCACCGGCGTGCTGCCACTCGCGTCCGTGGCCGCGATGCAGGGCCGGATCGCCATGTGGCACGCCCTCGGCGACGCCGTCGCCCCCCTCGACCTGAGCTCGGTGGCCGCGAACATCTTCACCGCCCCCGAGATCGCCACCATCGGCGTCACCCAGAAGGCCATCGAGGCCGGCGAGGTCGACGGCGCCATCACCCGGCTTCCGCTGCAGCGCAACCCGCGCGCGAAGATGCTGGGCATCAAGGAGGGCTTCATCAAGCTCTTCTCCGACCGCTCCACCGGCACCGTCATCGGCGGGGTGGTCGTGGCGCCGCGGGCCAGCGAGCTGATCTACCCGATCACGATCGCCGTCTCGCAACGGCTGACCGTGGACCAGCTGGCCAACGTCTTCACCATCTACCCGTCACTGACCGGCTCGATCGCCGAGGCGGCCCGCACCCTGCACCGGGCATGAGCCCTACGCTCCCACCATGGCCACCCTGCCGGACCTGGCGAGCACCGACGTCGCCGAGCTGACCGCCGCCGTGTGCGACGTCGCGTCCGTCTCCGGTGAGGAGGGGACGCTGGCCGATGCCATCGAGGCCGCGCTCGCCGCGCACGGGCACCTGGAGGTGCTGCGCGACGGCGACGCCGTGGTGGCCCGCACACGGCTGGGCCGGGACCGGCGCGTGGTGGTCGCCGGCCACATCGACACCGTGCCGGTGAAGGACAACCTGCCGACCTGGCGGCGCACCACCGCCGACGGCACCGAGGAGCTGTGGGGCAGGGGCACCGTGGACATGAAGGGCGGGGTCGCCGTCGCCCTGCACCTGGCCGCCGCCCTGACCGCCCCACGCTGGGACGTCACCTGGGTGTTCTACGACCACGAGGAGGTCGAGGCCGACCTCAACGGGCTCGGACGCCTCGTCCGGGTCCACCCCGACTGGGTGCGGGGCGACCTCGCGGTCCTCGGCGAGCCCACCGCCGGCGGCATCGAGGGCGGCTGCAACGGCACCCTGCGCGCGGAGGTCCGCACCACCGGCCGCACCGCCCACTCCGCCCGGGCATGGCGCGGGGAGAACGCCATTCACAAGGCTGCCGAGGTGCTCGCCCGGCTGAGCGCCTACGAGGCACGCGACGTGGAGGTCGACGGTCTGGTCTACCGGGAGAGCCTGGGCGCCGTCGCCGTGCGCGGCGGGATCGCCATGAACATGATCCCCGACGAGTGCGTGGTCACCGTCAACTACCGCTTCGCCCCGTCCCGGTCCACCGCCGGGGCCGAGGCCCACGTGCGGGAGGTCTTCGCCGGCTTCGACGTGACGGTCACCGACCTTGCGGGTGGCGCCCGCCCCGGCCTGGACGACCCGCTCGTGGCCGGTTTCGTCACCGCGGTCACCGCGGTGACCGGCGGGGCGCCCGGGCCCAAGTACGGCTGGACCGACGTCGCCCGGTTCGCCGAGCTCGGGGTCCCGGCGGTCAACTTCGGCCCCGGGGACCCCATGCTCGCCCACGCCGCCGACGAGCGGGTCCCCCTGGACCAGGTGCGCACCTGCGCGGCCGCGCTGCGCGCCTGGCTCGCCGGTGAGGCCCCGGAGCGGGGACACTGAGGGCATGACACGCGAGGTCCACCCCCATCCGCACCCCGACCGCAACGGCTACCGCAAGGGCCCGGTCCTCCTGCGCGGCGCCCAGGTGCCGGAGGAGACCACCGACGCACGCCTGCTCAAGCCCGAGCAGGACACCAGCTGGCTGCACCAGGACCCCTGGCGGGTGATGCGCATCCAGGCGGAGTTCGTCGAGGGCTTCGGCGCCCTGGCCGAGGTCGGCCCCGCCATCTCCGTGTTCGGCTCGGCCCGGGTGCGCGCCGGGGAGGCGGAGTACGCCCTGGCGGAGGAGCTGGGGCGGCGGCTCGTCGAGGCCGGCTACGCCGTCGTCACCGGCGGCGGCCCCGGCGTCATGGAGGCCGCCAACAAGGGCGCCTGCGAGGCCGACGGGCTCTCGGTGGGGCTGGGCATCGAGCTGCCGTTCGAGCAGGGCATGAACCAGTGGGTCGACCTTGGCGTGAACTTCCGGTACTTCTTCGCCCGCAAGACCATGTTCGTGAAGTACTCCCAGGGGTTCATCGTGCTCCCGGGCGGGTTCGGCACCATGGACGAGCTCTTCGAGGCCCTCACCCTCGTGCAGACGCAGAAGGTCTCCTCCTTCCCCATCGTGCTGGTCGGGAGGGAGTACTGGCGCGGGCTGGTCGACTGGCTGCGCGACACGATGGTCGCCCGCGGCACGATCAACCGGGCGGACATGGACCTGCTGCCACTGGTGGACACCGCGGAGGAGGCCGTCGCGGCCGTCATGGCCGGCGTGGAGGTGCTCCACAACGAGCGCGAGGCGCAGGAAGCCGCGGCCGTCGAGGCCGGCGGCGCGCCCGAGTGATCTAGACTTACGAACAGTGACTGTCCGAACGGCGCCGGGGCACCGGACCGCCCGGGCGGTCGACGAACCAGGAGAAGAGGGGTGCAGCACATGGCCGCGATGAAGCCGAGGACCGGAGACGGGCCGCTCGAGGTGACCAAGGAGGGCCGGGGCATCGTCATGCGTGTCCCGCTCGAAGGGGGCGGCCGCCTGGTCGTCGAGCTCACTCCGGGCGAGGCCGGCGAGCTGAGCGAGGCGCTCAGCGCCGTGGCGAGCTGAACTGACACCCACGAACGTGACGCACGGCCGGCCGGCCTCGCCGGCCGGCCGTCGCCGTCCCACCGACTCCGCAAGGGACCCCATGCCGATCGCCCCCGCCCTGCCCGAGATCGTCCAGCTGACCGAGGGGCTCGACGGCGGCACCTGGCCGACGTACGAGCCCACGGTCGTCGCCGTGCCGGTGGCCCCCGCGCCGCCGGGGGAGGAGGAGGTGCAGCCGCGCGGAGGGGTGGCCGACGTCGCGGCTCTGTACGGCATCGACCTGCTGCACGAGGCCGAGCGGCAGGACGTCACCGGGGCCGCCGGTCAGGCCGCCACGGTCTATCTGCCCCGGGTGCTGCCCGGGGTCGCCGCCGTCCCGTGGGCCGAGCTGCCGCCCACCGTGGTCCTCCTCGGCGTGGGCGACGGCGGGGCCGCCGCGCTGCGCAAGGCCGGCCTGGCGCTGGGCCGGGCGGCTGCCGGCGGGGCGACGGCGGTCACCACCGTGGGCGCGGGCCTGGCGCCCGAGCCGCTGCGGGCCTTCGTCGAGGGCTTCCTCCTCGCCGCCTACCGCATGCCCCGCACCGGCCGGTCGGCGTCGCCGGGCAAGCTGCCCGCGGAGCGGCTGGTGCTGCTCGGCACCGGCGGGCCCGCCACCGAGGCGGCCGTCACCGCCGCCCGGGCCGGGGTGCGGGCCACCCTGCTCGCCCGGGTGCTCGGGGCGACGCCGTCGAACACCAAGAACCCCGCGTGGATGGCCGAGCAGGCCACCGAGCTGGTCACGGCGGCTCCCCGCAGCGAGGGGCAGCTCGACGTCGCGGTGCACGACGAGTCGTGGCTGCGCCGCCACGACATGGGCGGCATCCTCGCGGTCGGCTCCGGCTCGGCCACCCCGCCCCGGCTCGTGACGGTCTCGTGGACGCCGGCGCGCACCACCGCCGCCACCCGCACCGTGGTCCTCGTCGGCAAGGGGATCACGTTCGACACCGGCGGCATCTCGCTCAAGCCGCGCGAGGCCATGGTCTCGATGAAGACCGACATGGCCGGCTCCGCCGCCGTCCTCGCCGCCGTGCTCGCGGCCGCGGAGCTTGGTCTGCCGCACCGGGTGACCGCCGTCCTCGCGCTCGCGGAGAACGCCATGGGCGGGGCGTCCTACCGGCCGGGCGACGTCGTGCGGATCACCGACGGCACCACCGTCGAGGTGTCCAACACCGACGCCGAGGGGCGCATGGTGCTCGCTGACGGTCTCGCCTGGGCGGCGAACTCCCTCACGCCCGACGTCCTCATCGACGTCGCCACCCTCACGGGTGCGGCGAAGCAGGGTCTCGGGCTGCGTCACGCAGCCCTCTACGCCACCGACGACGCGCTGGCGGCCCGCCTGCTCGCCGCCGCGGACGCGGCGGACGAGCCCGCCTGGCGGATGCCCCTAATGGAGGACTACCAGCCCACGCTCGACTCCGACGTGGCCGACATCGCTCACGCCGCCACGGACCCGCACGTCAAGGCCGGGTCGGTCACGGCGGCCCTGTTCCTGCGGCACTTCGCCGGCCAGGTGCCGTGGGCGCACCTGGACATCGCCGGCCCGGGCCGGACCGGCAGCAAGCAGGGCGAGCTGCCGGCCCAGGCGGCGACCGGCTACGGCGCCCGCCTGCTCGTGCGCTACCTCGAGGCGCTGGGCTCCTGACCGACCGCCGGGCCGCGTCAGCGGCGCACGCCCACCAGGAGCCCGTCGCCGGAGGGCAGCAGCGCGCTGACCAGCCGCTCGTCGGTGCGCACCCGCCGGCCGAGCTCGCGCACGGCGACGGTGGTGTCGTCACGCCGGGCGGGGTCCGCCACCCGGTCGCGCCACAGCGCCGCGTTGACGGCGAGGATCCCGCCCGGGCGCAGCAGCCGGACGGCCTGGTCGACGTCGTCGGCCGCCTCGGTCGGGTCGCCGTCGACGAGGACCAGGTCGTAGGCGCGGTCCGCGAGCCGGGGCAGGACGTCCAGGGCGCGGCCGGCGATGAGCCGGGTGCGGGCCGGCTTGATGCCGGCCGCGGTGAACGCCTGGCGGGCGGCCCGCTGGTGCTCGGACTCGACGTCGATCGTGGTGAGCACACCGTCCGGGGTCATCCCGCCGAGCAGCCACAACGCGCTGACGCCCGTGCCGGTCCCGACCTCCGCCACGGAGTGCGCCCGGCTCGCCGCGGCGAGCACCCGCAGGGCCGCCCCCGTGCCGGCGGGCACCGGGACGACGCCAAGCTCCTCCGCGCGCAGCCGCGCCTCGGCGGTGGGGTCGTCCTCGGGGACGAACTCTTCGGTGTAGGCCCAGGACAGGGCCTTGTCGGCAACGATGGTGGGCCTCCGGCAGGTGTGAGCGGCGGGCGGCGGTGACGCCGCAGGTGGTTGGGGTGACCGCACGATGCGGACCAAGGACTGATGCTACCGAGAAGTCAACGGTGGGGCCGGAATCTCCCAGGCGACGCTCAGGTTCTCTCCGTACGATGGTCCGATCGACGCCACAGAAGGAACCCCCATGCCTGACGACGACCGGCCCTCCGGACCGAGCGCCCCGGGCACCCCAGACGGTGCCTGGGCGCCGCCGTCGTGGGAGCAGATCGTCACGGAGCACTCCCCGCGCGTGTACCGGCTGGCCTACCGGCTGACGGGGAACAAGGCAGACGCGGAGGACCTCACCCAGGAGACGTTCGTCCGGGTATTCCGCTCGCTGCAATCCTACAAGCCCGGCAACTTCGACGGGTGGCTGCACCGGATCACCACCAACTTGTTCCTCGACCAGGCCCGACGGCGCTCGCGGGTGCGGCTGGACCCCATCGGTGAGGCCACCGACCGCCTGCCCAGCGCCCACGACGCCGAGGAGCCCGAGCGTGGGTTCGAGCACGCCCACCTCGACCTCGACGTCCAGGCCGCCCTCGACGCGCTGCCGCCGCGCTACCGCGCCGCCGTGGTGCTGTGCGACATCGAGGGCCTCTCCTACGAGGAGATCGCCGCAACCCTCGACATCAAGATGGGCACGGTCCGCTCCCGCATCCACCGGGCCCGCGCCATGCTCCGCGACCAGCTCGCGCACCGTCGGCCGGCCGGCGCGCCCGCCCCTGGACCCGCCGCCGCGCCGGTCCCCGAACCCGCCCCCGCGCCGGCTTTCGGGGGCGCCGGATGAGCCATCTCGGCGAGGACGTCACCGCGCTGGTGGACGGGCAGCTGCCACCCGGGCGGGCGGAGGAGCTGCTGGCCCACGTGGTCGGGTGCGAGGAGTGTGCCGCCGCGATCGCCACCGAGCGGGACGCCCGGCTGCGGCTGGCCGCGGCCCGTGACATGACCCCGAGCGTCGAGCTCACCAGCCGGCTGATCGCCATGGCCGCGGAGCCACCGCAGGACAACCGCGGCGCGCGGGCGCTGGTGGACGTGGCCCTGCGCCCGCTCACCAGCGGGCGCACGCGGCGCCGTCTCGTCGCACGCAGCGGCTTCGTCCTCGCCGGGGCGGCGGGGGTCGCCGGGGTGCTCGTGATCGTCGGGACGCTCGTGGAACAGACCGGGGATCCGTCGGCGATGGTCGCCCAGCTCACCGGCGCCGCGCCCGGCCGGTCCCAGCTCGTGGTGTCCCCGGACACCGTGGGCCTCACGGCCGAGAAGTCCGCGCCCGACACCACCCGGGCGGCGTTGAGCTGGCTGCAGGAGCACGGCTGGAGCGCTCCCGCCGCCCTGCCGGACGGGTTGCGCGTGAGCCACGTGGACACCGTCCACGGCCCGGAGGGGGACCAGCTCCTGCAGATGGAGCTGGTGGGACAGGGCCGGCAGGTGATGATCCTGGAGCAGTACGGCGTGCTCGACCCCGTCTCGGTCGCGGACCTGCCCGTGATCGACCTCGGGAAGCACGACGCCTACGAGCTTCCGGTGCCGGGCACCGCCCTCGTGCTGCAGGCCGGTGACATCACCGTGCTCGTCGCCGCGTCCACCGAGGACGGGACGGTCGCCGAAGTCGCGGCCGCCTTCCCGGCCACCGCTCCGGGTTCGGACATGTCCGACCGTCTGGACCGCGGCTGGCAGACTCTCGTCGGGTGGACCGACCTGATCGCCGAGACCCGGTGACCGCTCGTCGACGGGAGGACGGAAGATGACGCCGGAGCACAACCCCGAGCCTTCTGCTCCTGAGCCTTCAGCTCCCCAGCCCCCCGCGCGCCCGGAGGGTGGCTCAACGGAGCAGCTGCGCCCGGCCTCGTCGCGCGTGACCGGCGCACCGAGCCCGTACGAGTACGCGCCCACGCCGGCGCCTGGCCCGGCTCCCTACCACTACGTGGGGCGTCCCACCGGCGGCTTCGCGCCACCCGACGGGTCCGGTCCGGGGACGGCCGCCGCCGGGGGACACGCCGGCGGCCTTGACGCTCACCGCACATCAGGCGCACGCACCACTCCCGGTGCGCCGTTGCCGCGGCCCGGCCTGGGTGCGTCCTTCGACGTGGCCCACGAGGGCGCGCCGGCCGACGGCGCAGCCCCGGGGCCGCGCCGCCCCCGCCTTTTCGCCCGCCTCCGGCGTCGCACGGCCTCCCCGGCGTCCCGGGAGCCCTCCGCTCGCGAGGTCGGCCGGCCCACACCCGGGGACGAGAGGGGAATCGGCTCGGCCGGTGCGCCGCTCCCGACGGCGACCCCTCCCGCCGTCGGCACGGCGCCACCTGCTTTCGCCGATCCGTCTGCCGCTGGTGCGGCTCACGGGTTCGCCCAGCCGTCCGGGGAGACCCACGGGTTCGCCCAGCCGTCCGGGGAGACCCACGGGTTCCGTTCGCCCGTCATGCACGGCGCGGTCGACCCGTTCGCACCCCACAGCTCCGGCGGGCGGCACCCCTATGCCGCGCCGGCCACGACGGGCGGCGTCGCCGACCTGTTCCCCCGCCCGCAACGACCCGACCCCCACCGTCGCGGCGTCGCCGCCGGCGTCGTCGTGCTGCTGGTCCTCGTCGCCCTGCTCGCGGGGCTTCTCCTGGGCGGCCTGGGCGCCCGGGCGATCTTCGGCGTCGGGCGGGCGGCCGCCCCGTCGACGCTGCCGGTCTCCTCGGCGGCGGACGTGAACCGGGCGCCCGACTCCGTCGCGGGCATCGCGGCGGCCGTCCTGCCGTCCACCGTCTACGTCCAGGCCACCGACGGCACCCAGGGCAGCTCGGGCACCGGCATGGTGCTGCGCGAGGACGGCTACGTCGTCACCAACAACCACGTCATCGAGCTCGCCGCCGAGAACGGGCAGGTCGTGGTGATCTTCTCCGACGGCGGCGAGGAGGAGGCGAAGATCGTCGGCCGCACCGCCGACTACGACCTCGCCGTGCTCAAGGTCGACCGGACCGGCCTCCAGCCCCTGGTGCTCGCCGACTCCGACGCCGTCGCGGTGGGGGACCCGGTGATCGCCGTCGGCGCCCCGCTCGGCCTCGAGGGCACCGTGACCACCGGCATCATCAGCGCGCTCAACCGGCCGGTGCGCGCCGGCGGCGGTGCGGCGTCGACGTTCATCAACGCCATCCAGACCGACGCCGCGATCAACCCGGGGAACTCCGGCGGCCCGCTCGTCGACGCCGCCGGCCAGGTGGTGGGCATCAACACCGCCATCGCGCAGGCCTCCGGCACCCCGCAGGCCACCGGCAGCATCGGGCTCGGCTTCGCGATCCCGTCGGACCAGGTGCGGCGCACCGCCGAGCAGCTCATCGCCGACGGTCGGGCAACGTTCCCCGTCATCGGGGTCGCCCTCGACACCCGGTACAACGGGGAGGGCGTACAGGTGCTCACCGACGACCAGGCCGGCCAGGCCGCGGTCACCCCGGGCGGGCCAGGCGACGATGCCGGTATCCGGCCCGGCGACGTCATCCTCAGCATCGACGGCCGTCCGGTGACCGACCCGGACGAGCTCATTGTCGCGATCCGGTCGCGTGCCCCGGGCGACCAGGTGGACCTCGAGGTGCGCCGGGACGGTGACGAGCGCCACGTGACGGTCGTGCTCGGTGAGGAGACCAGCTGACCGGCTAGGACCTTCGCGTGGCAGGGGCGGCGGGTCGCGCGGCTTATCCTTGGCAGGTGATGGGGATCTCCGGTGGCGAGCTGGTCGTGCTGCTCGTCCTCGCCTTCCTGCTCATCGGGCCCGAACGGCTCCCCAATCTCGCGCAGCAGCTGGGGCGGCTCACCCGCGAGCTCAAGAAGCTCGCGACCGGCGCCAAGGACAAGGTCCGCGACGAGCTCGGTCCCGAGTTCGACGAGCTGGCGAAGTTCGACCCCCGCCAGTATGACCCCCGGCGCATCGTCCGCGAGGCGCTGATGGAGGAGGACGAGCCGCCGCGCGCCACGCCCCGGCCACCCGCCGCCCGGCGCCGGCCCGCCGCAGCGGCCGCCGCGGGAGCTGCGGCCGCAGCCGCCACGGGCGCGCCCTCGGCGCACGCATCCGCAACCGCTGCACCGGGGTCGGCAGCACCTGCGGCGGGCCCGGCAGCCGGGGCCGGCGTCGTGCCACCGGCGCCGGCAACGGTCGGGCCGGCCGCCGCGACGCCGGGCGAGCAGGTCCCGATCAGCCCCGCCGAGATCGTCGCCCGGACGTACGGCCCGTCGGGCTCGACCGCGGCCGCGGCCGGTGACGGGCACACCCAGGTGGAGACCTACGTGGTGCCCTTCGACGACGAGGCCACCTGAGGCGGCCAGTCCTGGACGTGACGAGGCCCGGCGCCGCACGGCGCCGGGCCTCGTCGTCGGACGTGGTGTCGGTCAGCGACCCACGGGGCTGATGCCCAGGGACCGGCCGGCCAGGCCACGCGCGCGGTGGGAGAGCGCGCGGGCGACGCCGCGCAGGGCCTGCCCGGCGCCGCCGTCGTCCTCGTGCAGGACCAGCGGCACCCCGCTGTCACCCGCCTCGCGCAGCGACTGCTGGAGCGGGATCTGGGCGAGCAGCGGCACCTCGTAGCCGAGCGCGGTGCTGAGCTCGGCGGCGACCCGCTCGCCGCCCCCGGTGCCGAAGATCTCCACGCGGGAGCCGTCCGGCTGCTCCAGCCAGGACATGTTCTCGATGACGCCGACCACGTGCTGGTGGGTCTGCTCGGCGATGATGCCGGCGCGCTGGGCCACCTCGGCGGCCGCCACCTGCGGGGTGGTGACCACGAGCACCTCGGAGTTGGGCAGCATCTGCGCCACCGAGATGGCGACGTCGCCGGTGCCGGGCGGCAGGTCCAGCAGGAGCACGTCGAGGTCACCCCAGAAGACGTCGGCGAGGAACTGCTGCAGCGCGCGGTGCAGCATCGGGCCGCGCCACACCACCGGCCGCCCGTTCGGGGTGAACATGCCGATGGAGATGACCTTCACGTCCTTGGCCACCGGGGGCAGGATCATGTCGTCGACCTTGGTCGGCGGGTGCTCCACGCCCAGCATGCGGGGGATGGAGAAGCCGTAGATGTCGGCGTCGACCACGCCGACCTTGAGCCCGTCGGCGGCCATCGCGGCGGCGAGGTTCGCCGTCACCGAGGACTTGCCGACCCCACCCTTGCCGGACGTGATCGCGTACACGCGGGTCAGCGAGCCGGGCTGGGCGAAGGGGATCACCGGCTCGGCGACGCCGCCGCGCAGCATGGTGCGCAGGTCCTTGCGCTGCTCGTCGGTCATGACGCCCAGGTCGACCCGGACCTCGGCGACGCCGTCCATGGCGCCGACGACGCGGGTGACGTCGCGCGTGATGGTGTCCTTGAGCGGGCACCCGGCGGTGGTCAGGTCCACCCCGACGACGACCTGCCCGCCCGTGCCGACGTCCACCGACCGCACCATGTTCAGCTCGGTGATCGGACGGCGGATCTCGGGGTCCATGACATTGCCGAGCTCGGCCCGGACGGCCTCGACGGTGGGTGCGCTCATGCCTCCATGGTAGGCGGCGGTCCTACGGCCCCTGACCGTGGTCTTGCTCACGCGCCCGGTCCTCCTGCATGCCGGCGAGGTCACGCTCGAGGTCGCGGATGCGTTCTTCACGCTCCTCGACGATGTCCTCCAGCAGCCCGCGCAGCTCGGACCGGACGAAGTCGCGGGTGGCGACGTCGTTCAGGGCCAGGCGCAGGGCGGCCAGCTCGCGGGCGACGTACTCGGTGTCGGCCAGGTTCCGCTCGGCCCGCTGGCGGTCCTGCTCGGCGGAGACCCGGTCACGGTTCACCTGCCGGTTCTGCGCGAGCAGGATCAGCGGGGAGGAGTAGGACGCCTGCAGCGAGAGCATGAGCGTCAGCGCCGTGAAGCCCAGCGCCGCCGAGTCGAACCGCAGCGGCACCGGAGCCAGGGTGTTCCACAGCATCCACACCGCGCAGAAGATCGTCAGGTAGATGAGGAAGCGCGGCGTGCCGAGAAAGCGGGCCACGCCCTCCGAGAGACGGCCGAACCGGTCCGGGTCCTTGGAGCGGCGGTGGAACCAGCGGCGCCTGGCCTCCAGCGGGGTGTCGAGGCGCTCAGCCATGGGCGCTCCTGGTCATCGCCTCATCGGTGACGTCCTCGTCGGCGTCGCGCCAGTCGTCGGGCAGGAGGTGGTCGAGGACGTCGTCGACCGAGACGGCGCCGAGCAGGCGGCCGCCCTCGTCCACCACCGGCAGGGCGGTGAGGTTGTAGGTCGCCAGCAGGCGGGTCACCTTGCCGATCTTGTCCTCGGGCGCCAGCGCCTCGACATCCTTGTCCATCAGCGAGCCGATGAGCTGGTGCGGGGGCTCGCGCAGCGCGTGCTGCAGGTGGACCACGCCCAGCAGCTTCCCGGTCGGGGTCTCCAACGGCGGGCGCACCACGAACACCATCGCCGCGAGCGCCGGCGTGACGTCCTCGCGGCGGGCGTGCGCGAGCGCCGTCGCCACGGTGGCCTCGGGCGGCAAGATCAGAGGCTCGGTGGTCATCAGGCCGCCGGCGGTGTGCTCGTCGTAGGCGAGCAGGCGGCGCACGTCCTCGGCCTCGTCCGGCTCCATGCGCTCCAGCAGCAGGCTGGCGGTCTGGCTGGGCAGCTCAGAGATGAGGTCCGCGGCGTCGTCGGGCTGCATGGCGTCAAGCACGTCGGCCGCCCGCTCCAGGTCCAGGCCGGAGACGATCGAGACCCGGTCCTCGTCGCCGAGCTCCTCGAGCACGTCCGCGAGGCGCTCGTCGTCGAGCGCGGCGGCCACCTCCAGCCGGCGGGCGTCAGGCAGATCGCGCAGCACGTCGGCGATGTCCGCTGGCTTGAAGTCCTCGAGGGTGGCCAGCAGGGCGGTCGCCCCCTGCTGGGCGGGAGAGAGTCCCAGCCCGGTGATGTCCTCGATGTCGACCACGCGTGCCTCGCCGCGCCGCAGGCCGAGGCCGGTGCGGCCACTCGCGCGGCGCACGAACAGCTTGGTGACGTGCCAGTCGCGGTTGCGCTGCTGCTCGATGGCGAGGTCCTCCACGACGGCTGCGGTGCCGCCGTCGCGCAGCGTGACCTGCCGGTCCAGCAGCTCGGCCACCACGAGGGTCTCGGTCGCCCGCCGCTGGAAGCGGCGGATGTTGACGAGGCCGGTGGTGATCACGGCGCCGCCGTCGATGCTGGTCACCCGGGTGAGGGGGAGGAAGACGCGGCGCTTGCCCGGCACCTCGACGACCAGCCCGACGGCGCGGGGGGTGCCCTTGGGCCGGATGAGGACGACGACGTCGTGCACCCGGCCCACCTGGTCGCCCAGGGGGTCGAAGACGGCGGTGCCCACCAGACGCGCGACGTAGACGCGGCTGGGCGGGGCGCTGCTCCGGGTGGTGGTGCTCACGGGCGTCAGCCTAAGGCCCCCCGTGCGGCAGCCCGGTGCGGCGCCCGGGGAGCCGCCTTGGCGCCCGGAGGCCCGGGAGAGGAAGATCGGGGCATGGCCATGATGCGCAGACAGGGCGACGCCCGGGTCCCGACGATGCCCACCGGGGTGGAGATCGCCTCCTACTCGACCTACCTGGAGGCCCAGCAGGCGGTGGACCACCTCTCGGACCAGGCGTTCGAGGTGCGGCAGGTGACGATCGTCGGCACCGACCTGCGCCTTGTCGAGCGCATCACGGGCCGGCTGACCTACGCCCGGGTGGCCGGGGCCGGCGCGATGAGCGGTGCGTGGTTCGGGCTGATGATCACGGTCGTGTACTGGCTGTTCATGCCCGACGGCTCGACCTTCCCGCTGCTGGCCGGCCTCCTCATCGGCGCCGCCTTCGGCATCCTGTTCGCCGTGGTCTCCTACTCGCTGACCGGCGGCAAGCGCGACTTCACGTCCGCGAGCCAGGTGGTCGCCTCGCGCTACTCCCTCGTGTGCGCGCCCGAGCACGCCGGCGAGGCCCGCCAGCTCCTGACGGCCGCCGGCCGCGGCGGGCGGCACCGGACCACCCCGCCCACCGGTCAGCAGGTCCCGCCCGTCCGGCTGCCGGACAACCCCTACGCGGCGCCTGGCGCGGCTGGTGCGCCCTCGGGAGAACCGCGGACCGTGCCGGCACCGGCCGGAGAGCGGCCCGCTGATCGGCCCGGTGTGCCGGGCGCGAGCGCGGCGGCGCCGGCCGACGGGCGGCCCCGGTACGGTCTGCGGCTGGAGGACCTCGAGGACCCGGCCCCGCCGCCCGCCGGTGGGGGCGACGACGACCGCCCGGCCAGGGCGGGCGAGGACGCGGACCGCTGAGCGTGACGATCCCGGTCGGGCTGTCGACCTCCTCGGTGTACCCCGGCGGCGTCGAGGAGACGTTCGCCCTCGCGCAGGACCTCGGCTACGACGGTGTCGAGGTGATGGTGCTGCGGGACCCGGACAGTCAGGACGCCATCCGCCTGCGGCACCTGCGCGAGGAGTTCGGCCTGCCGGTGCTGGCCATCCACGCGCCCACGCTCCTGCTCACCCAGGGGGTGTGGGGCAAGGACCCCTGGGACAAGATCGACCGGTCCACCGAGCTGGCCCACGCCGTCGGCGCCGACGTGGTGGTCGTGCACCCGCCGTTCCGGTGGCAACGGGGCTATGCCGAACACTTCGTCGGCGCCATCGCCGAGCGCGAACGCCTCGACGGCATGCGGCTGGCAGTGGAGAACATGTTCCCGTGGCGGGCCCGGACCTCCAAGCGTGAGCGCACCATGCAGGCCTACCTGCCGGGCTGGGACCCGCTCGAGCAGGACTACCGCTCGGTGACCCTGGACCTCTCGCACACCGCCACTGCCGGACTGGACCGCGACGCCGCGCTGGCCATGGCGGACGAGCTCTTCCCGCGCCTGGCCCACCTGCACCTGGCGGACGGCACGAACACGTTCATGGACGACCACATGGTGCCCGGCCGGGGCGACCAGCCGTGCGCGGAGGTGCTGCAGATGCTCGCGGCGCAGCGGTTCACCGGCTCGGTGGTGGTCGAGGTCAACACCCGCAAGATGTCCGGCGTCGGGCGGCGGACCGCGCTGGCGGAATCCCTCGCCTTCGCCCGCACGCACCTCGACGGCGCCACCTCCGCGCCGGCCCGTGAGCTGGACGTGCCCGAGGACTCCTGACCCGCGGGCCTCCGCCTCCCGTGAGACCGCCCGTCATCTTCTCCGCGACATGTCACGACATGTCGCGGAGAAGATGACATCTCGCTGCAGGGCGGGTGCGGGGAGTGCGGGTGCGGGGCGGTCAGCCCCGCAGGCCGGCCATCCACGCCTCGATCTCGTCCGGCCGGCGCGGCAGCGCGGCCGAGAGGTTCTCCACCGAGCCGTCCTCGTGGACCAGGATGTCGTCCTCGATCCGCACCGCCATCCCGCGCAGCTCCTCGGGCACCTTCAGATCGTCCTCGCGGAAGTACAGGCCCGGCTCGATCGTGAAGATCATCCCCGGGGTCAGCTCGCCGTCGAGGTACATCTCCCGGCGGGCCTGGGCACAGTCGTGCACGTCGAGGCCCAGGTGGTGGCTGGTGCCGTGCACCATCCAGCGGCGGTGGTACTGGCCCTCGGGGTCGAGGGACTCCTCCGCCGTGCCCGGCAGCATGCCCCACTCGGCCAGCCGGGTGGCCAGCACCTCCATCGCGGCGGCATGCAGGTCGCGGAAGATCACGCCCGGCCGCCCGGCGCGCGCGAACGACGCGTCGGCCGCCTCGAGGACCGCCTCGTAGACCTTGCGCTGGGCGGCGGTGAAGACACCGTCGACCGGGATGGTCCGGGTGACGTCCGCCGTGTACAGGCTGTCCACCTCCACCCCGGCGTCGATGAGCACCAGCTGGCCCGGGCGGACCGGCCCGTCGTTGATGATCCAGTGCAGCGTGTTCGCGTGGTTCCCGGCGGCGGCGATGGTCTCGTAGCCCACGCCGTTGCCCTCCTCGCGGGCCCGGGCGCCGAACACCCCCTCGATCACCCGCTCCCCGCGCGGGTGCTCGACGGCGCGCGGCAGGTTGCGCACGATGTCCTCGAAGCCGCGGGCGGTGGCGGCGACCGCCTCGCGCATCTGCGCGATCTCGTAGGGGTCCTTGCGCAGCCGCAGCTCGGAGAGCGCCTCGGCCAGGGCGGTGTCCGCCTCGTCCGCGCCGGCGCTCAGGCCGCTCTGCTCGCGAACGGCCGTCACCCGAGCCTCCACGGCGGCGTCGGCGGAGCGCACCACCCGCAGCTGGATCTGCCCGGCGTCCTTCGCGAGGGCGTCGGTGAGGGAGTCGATGTGCTCGGTGCGCAGCCCGGTCTGGGCGGCGACCTCGGCCAGGGAGGGCCGCACGCCCACCCACAGCTCGCCGTAGCGCGAGTCGGCGTAGAACTCCTCGGTGTCCCGGCCGGCGCGCGGCCGGAAGTACAGCACAGCCTCGTGGGTGGGGACGTCCGGGCCGCCGGCCTGGGCGTCCAGCGGGTGCAGGACGAGCACGGCGTCGGGCTCCTCGTCGGTGCCCATGCCCGTGAGGTGCGCGAAGGCGGAGTGCGGGCGGAACCGGTAGTCGTTGTCGTTGTTGCGGGTGACGAGCTGCCCGGCGGGGACGACCAGCCGGTCCGTGGGGAACTGGGCACCGATCGCGGCGCGCCGCTCCGCCGCGTGGTCCGCAGCCGGGGAACGTTCGGGCAACCCGTCCGGCCGCGGGCCCCACCCGTCCGCGATGAAGGCCCGGAACGCCTGGCTGGTGGGGCGCTGGGAGCGGTTGCTGCCACGCTCGGTGAGGGCCTGCTCGGAAGTATCGTTCTGCGCTTCACTCATGCGTCCATGCTCTCACCGCGCCCTGACACCGGGCCCGGGCGCCGAGCGTCGTGTGTACGGGCCGAGCGTCCCCAGGCCGTACGCTGGCCCGGTGTCAGCAGGTGAGACGGTGCGCATCGACCCCCATGTGCATTCCGCCACCTCCGACGGCACGGACACCCCGGCCGAGGTGATGCGGGCCGCCGCGGCCGCGGGTCTCGACGTCGTCGCGCTGACCGACCACGACACGGTGGGTGGCTGGGCCGAGGCGGCGGACGCCGTCGCCGAGACCGGAGTGGCCCTGGTGCGCGGCGCGGAGCTGTCCTGCCAGTGGCGCGGGATCACCGTGCACCTGCTCAGCTACCTGCACGACCCCGCCGACGCGGCCGTCACCGCGGAGATGCGGCGGGCGCGCAGCTCCCGGCAGGACCGTGCCCGGGTCATGGTCGAGCGCATCGCCCGGGACTACCCGATCAGCTGGGCGCAGGTCGAGGAGCAGCTGGCCGACGGCGCCACCGTTGGCCGCCCGCACATCGCCGACGCGCTGGTCGCCGCCGGGGTCATGCCGGACCGCAGCACGTGCTTCGAGACGATCCTGTCCGTCCGGGGCCCCTACTACGTGCCGTACCACGCGCCCGACGTCGTCCACGCGGTCGGGCTCGTCCGGGCGGCGGGCGGGGTGCCCGTCATGGCCCATCCCCGCGCGGCCGTGCGCGGCCGGGTGGTACCCGACTCCGTCGTCGCGAAGATGGCCGACGCCGGGCTGGCCGGCCTCGAGATCGACCACCGCGACCACACCGCCGGCGCGATCAGCGAGCTCGAGGCTCTGGCCGCGCGCCTGGGCCTGGCGCGGACCGGGTCCAGCGACTACCACGGGGCCGGCAAGCCGAACCGCCTCGGGGAGCACACCACCAGCCCGGAGGTGCTGGAGATGATCGATAACGAGGGCTTCCTGCCCGTGGTCCGCCCGTGACCGACCTGATCGACCTGACCCTGCTGGCGACCACTTTCACCACGCTGTTCGTCATCATGGACCCGCCCGGCACGGTGCCGGTGTTCCTCGCGCTGACCTCGACGATGACGGCGCGACAGCGGCGCACGGCCGCGCGCCAGGCCACCGTCGTCGCCTTCGGGGTGATCCTCGCCTTCACCCTCTTCGGTCAGTACATCCTCGACTTCCTGCACATCTCCGTGCCCGCCCTGCAGCTGGCCGGCGGGCTCCTGCTCCTGCTCGTCGCCATGGAGCTGCTCACCGGCAAGGCCGAGGAGCCCCAGCCCTCCGGCAGCGGGGTCAACGTGGCGCTGGTGCCGCTGGGCACCCCGCTGCTGGCCGGGCCCGGCGCGATCGTCGCCGCCATGCTCGCCGTCCAGGAGGGCGGGGACTCCGTGGCCGGCTGGGCGGCCATCGGGCTCGCCCTGGTCGGGATCCACCTGGTGTTGTGGGCGTCGATGCGTTTCGCCGGTGTGATCCACCGGGTCCTCGGCGACGGCGGGACCACCCTGGTCACTCGCATCGCCGGCCTGCTGCTGGCGGCCATCGCCATGCAGCTCATGGTCGACGCGGTGTTCGCGTTCATCGACCTGGAGTTCTGACCAGATCGGGCCCGGCAGCAGGTGCTGCCGGGCCCGTTCGGTGAGCAGTGGTCGTACGCGAGGAACGCGTCAGGTGCGGGTCAGGCTTGCGCGGTGCCCTCCGCGGACTTGCCGCCGCGGGTGCGCCGCCGGCGCCGGTTGCGGGGCGGCCGCTCGGCGTCCTCGACGTGCTCGTGTCCCTCGCGGGCGCCTGCGCGACCCCGGCCCCCCTCGTGGGTGCGGGCCGTCTCGCGGCCGGCGCGGCCGTGGCCGCCGGCGGTCCGGGCGCCGCCGTCGCGGGCGCCCCCGTGTCGCTTGCCGGTCTCGCCGAGGTCCTCGAGCTCCTCGGCGTCCAGCCCGGCGCGCGTGCGCGCGCCACGGGGGAGGCGGCCGGTGGTGCCCTCCGGGATGTTCAGGTCCGCATACAGGTGCGCGGAGGTGTGGTACGTCTCCACCGGGTCGTCGGCGCCGAGGTTCAGCTGCCTGTTGATCAGCGACCAGCGCGGCATGTCGTCCCAGTCGACGAACGTCACGGCGGTGCCGGTGTTGCCCGCGCGGCCGGTGCGGCCGATGCGGTGGAGGTAGATCTTCTCGTCCTCGGGGCACTGGTAGTTGACCACATGCGTGACGTCGTCGACATCGATGCCGCGCGCGGCGACGTCGGTGGCGACCAGCACGTCGACCTTGCCCGAGCGGAAGGCGCGCAGCGCCTGCTCACGCGCGCCCTGACCGAGGTCGCCGTGGATGGCGGCGGAGGCGAAGCCGCGCTCGGCGAGGTCCTCGGCCACCCGGGCGGCGGTGCGCTTGGTGCGGGTGAAGACGATGGTCAGGCCGCGGCCCTCCGCCTGGAGGATGCGGGCGAGCATCTCGACCTTGTTCAGGGCGTGGGCGCGGTAGACCACCTGCCGGGTGTTCTTCACCGTCGCGCCCTGGTCGTCGGGGTCCTGGGCGCGGATGTGCGTGGGGCGGGACATGTAGCGGCGTGCCATCGCGACGACGGCGCCGGGCATGGTGGCCGAGAACAGCATGGTGTGGCGGCTGGCCGGCGTGCCCGCGAGCAGCGTCTCGACGTCGGGCAGGAAGCCCAGGTCGAGCATCTCGTCCGCCTCGTCGAGGACGACCGTGCGGACGTGGGAGAGGTCGAGGATGCGCTGCTTGAGCAGGTCGATCATGCGGCCGGGCGTGCCGACGACGACCTCGGCGCCCCTGGAGAGCGCCTCGATCTGCGGCTCGTACGCGCGGCCGCCGTAGACCTGGACCACCCGGACGGCGCGACGGCGTGAGGCGGCGGCGAGGTCCTCGGCCACCTGCTTGGCCAGCTCGCGGGTGGGCACGATGACGAGGGCCTGCGGCTTGCCGGGGGAGGCGAGCTCGTCGTAGCCGTCCTCGCCGGGGGCGACGAGGTGCTGGAGGAGCGGGATGCCGAAGCCGAGTGTCTTGCCCGTGCCGGTCTTGGCCTGGCCGATGATGTCCTGACGGCGCAGGGCCACCGGCAGCGTGAGCGCCTGGATCGCGAACGGGTGGGTGATGCCGACGTCACGGAGTGCGTCGACGATCTCGGCGGAGACGCCGTAGTCCGCGAAGGACATCTCCTCGAGGTTGGCGGTGGCGCCGTCGTCGGTGATGTCGGGGGTGGCCTCGTCCACGACGGGCAGGGTGAGGTGCTCGACGTCCTCGAGCACACCGGTGTTGAGATCGGTCATGTGCAGCTGTGCCTTGTCGTTCGTGGCGGCACGGGCGCCTCCCGGCCGTCGAACAGCCGGGGCGCAGGGGCCGTGCCACCTGCTCGTGGCAGCCGATCGTGATCATGTCGTGCCGCTGTGTGCGGCTCAGGCTCAGGTTTCTACGAGACGACCGGGCAACCGTGTACCGGTCCAGGGTAGCGTGTTGGGCAAGAAATATGGGGGCGGGACGGCGTGGAAACGCTCACGCGGCACATTCCCGCGTAGATGTGTCGTGATCCCCGTACATCCGCGCCGTGTCGGCGACTCCACGGTGCGTCGTCGCGAGCGACGGTCGCCGACGACCACGGGCAAGGTGCCCGGACCGCGGACCGGCGTATTCCCCGTCTAACCTGGCCCCATGTCCGAGCCCAGCCATGCCGCCGCCGTCGCCGACCTGCTCGGCCTGTACTCCTCGATCCAGCTGGCGGCGTTCACGCGGCTCGCCAAGGACGCCGAGCACGCCCCGGACCTGCCCGGCCAGGTGACGATCTCCCGGATGGCCGCCGGTGAGCTCGCCCACCTGGACGAGCTCGAGCGCCTGGCTCGCGAGCTGGGCGCGGACTTCTATGACACCACCGCACGGTTCGCGGACCTCCTGGGCGACCTGGACCGCCGCACGGCGCCCGGCGACTGGTGGGAGCGGCTCATGAAGACGTACGTGGCGTACGGCATGCTCGCGGACCTGCAGCGCGCGCTCTCCGCCGACCTGGACAAGACGCTGCGGGCGGTGGTCGAGGAGATCCTCGCCGACAACGGGTACGCCGACTACGTGGTGGCGACGGTGGGCCCGGTGGCCGCCGCGGACCCCCAGCTCAAGGCGCGCCTGGCGCTGTGGGGACGGCGGGTGGTCGGTGAGGCGCTCGGCATCGTCCAGCGCGCGCTCGAGGAGCACCCCGGGCTGCTCGGCGCCCTCCCCGAGGGTGGCGAGGCGGACGCCGCCGGCCGGGTGCGCAACCAGCTCACTTCTGGGCACGCCCGGCGGATGGACCGGCTAGGCCTGACGGCCTGAGCTCAGAGCAGACCGAAGCCCACCCGACGCTGCTCGGAGGGGCCGACCTCCACGTACCCGAGCGCTGCCGCGGGGACCACCACGTGCCGGCCCTTCTCGTCCTGCAGCACCAGGTTGGAGTTGTCCGAGAGCGCCTTGTCGACGGCGGCGAGCACCTCGTCCGCGCTCTGGGTGGACTCCAGGGTGATCTCGCGCGAGACGTTCCGGACGCCGATGGTGATCTCCACAGGTTTCTCCTTCTGGACGGTGGGCCGCGTCGACTCCTGGGCTGACATGCTCGGTCGGTGACGGCTGTGCTGCGCCCATCGTAGGTCGTCGGACCCGGACGGCGCGGCGCGGCACACCCGCACACCGCCCAGGGTGACGGCTCACCCCCGGCCTCGACCCGCGGTGTCCGGCGCTGGGGCCCGCGCGTGAAAAGATGGGTGCCGTGCCTCCTCTTCGTGCCATTTTCGGCGTGCTCGCGATCGGGGCGCTCACCGTCGGCGTCGCCGTACCGGCGAGCGCCGCGCCGGAGGCGGTAGCGAGCTCCGTGGCGGCGATGAGTGCGACACCGTCCGGGACCGACGCCACGTCCCGCACCGACGCCGCGTCCGGGACCGACGCCGCGTCCGGGACCGGGACCGGGGCCGCCCGCGCAAAGCTGGCGCTGCCGTGGCTGCGCACGAGCGTGGAGCAGGTGCTGCGCGCCGAGCGGGCCCGGGCTGGGCTGACCGGGACGGACATTCCCGACACCGCGTCCGGCCGGCTCGTCGTCGTCGCGGGCTCCGTCGACGCGCCTCGCCCGGCCGCCCGGGTGATGAGTGTGCGCGTGGAGGTCGAGGACGGACTTCCGGTCGATGGCGTCGCCTTCGCGGATTTCGCGCTGGCCGTCCTGAACGACGAGCGGGGCTGGGGCCACGACGGGTCCGTCTCCTTCGCCCGCACCGGCGGCGCGGCGGACCTGCGGGTGGTGCTCGCCTCCGGCGCTCTCACCGACGCGCTGTGCTACCCGCTGCGCACCCTCGGCGAGGTCTCGTGCGGGACCGCCGGGCGCGCGGTGCTCAACGCGGAACGCTGGTCGCAGGGCGCCGAGGCCTTCCTGACGGCCGGCGGCACCCTCACCGCCTACCGCCAGTACCTCGTGAACCATGAGGTCGGTCACCTGCTCGGCCGCCCGCACCAGGCCTGCCCGGCCGCCGGGGCTTCGGCCCCGGTGATGGTCCAGCAAACCCTCGACCTGCAAGGATGCATGCCGAACGGCTGGCCTGCCCGGTGATGTCAGTGCTGTGTGATGACATCGGCACATGGACACCCGGGCGCACGCGAGAACCGCTTTGCGGCTGAGCCTGCCCGGGTCGCTGCCGCCCCCGCCGTCGCTTGACCCCGTGCAACAGCGGGCCGTGGACTGGCCGAACCGTGCGGGGAACGTGCTCGTCGTGGGGGCGCCGGGCACCGGGAAGACGACGACGGCGGTCGCGGCCTTGCTGCACCGCGCCCGTGACCTGCCGGCCACCGCGCCGGCGCGGGCCGCCGGCGGGAACCAGGGCGTGCTCATGCTGGTGCCCACGCGCCGCGGCGCCGGACGGGTGCGCGACGCGGTCACGGCCCGGCTGGGCCGGACCACCACCCAGGTGCTCGTGCGCACCCCGGCGTCCTTCGCCTACTCGGTGCTGCGGCTGCGGGCCGTGCTGCTGGGACAGCCCGCACCCACTCTCATCACCGGTCCGGACCAGGACCAGGTGCTCGCCGAGCTGCTCGCAGGACACCGGGCCGGGCTGGGCGCCCCCGTGCGCTGGCCCGCTGCCATCGGGACCGAGACCCTGGCGCTCGGCGCGTTCCGCGACGAGCTGCGTGACCTGTTCATGCGTGCCGCGGAGCTCGGGCTGGGACCGGAGGAGCTCGCCGAGCGCGGCCAGCGGTACGACCGGCCCGAGTGGGTGGCCGCGGCGGTGCTGCTGCGCGAGTACCAGGAGGTCACCGCCCTGGGCGAGATGACCCCGGATCGCGGTGCCCGGCTCGATGCCGCCCGGATCGTCGACGAGGCGACTGCCGCACTGCGGGCCTGGGAGCAGGAGGTGCCTGGCCACCCGCGGCCCCGGTGGTCCGCGGTCGTGGTCGACGACCACCAGGACTCCACCCTCGCCACGGCCCGCCTGCTGCGGGTGCTCGCCGACGACGGCGCCCAGCTCCTCCTGCACGGCGACCCCGACGCTGGCGTCCAGGGCTTCCGCGGCGGCAGCCCCGCTCTTGTCGGGCTCGCCGAGTCGGCCGATCCGCTGGGCGGGTTCGCGGCCACCCGGCTGGTGCTGCCCACCGTCCACCGCGGCGACGCCGAGCTACGTCGCGCTGCCACCACGGTCACCGGAGCGATCTCGACGGTGGGCACGGCCGCGCACCGGCGCGCCGGTGTGCCGAGCCCGGACCCGGCCGAGGACGGCGGATCCACGGCCCCGGCCACGGACTCCCCAGCGTCCGTCGCGGCCGCTGCGGCCCCGGCGCCCCGCGGCGTCCAGAACGTCGTGCTGCGTTCGCGTGCGCAGGAGGGCGCCTACCTCGCGCGCACCCTGCGTGAGGAGCACCTCCACCACGGCACACCCTGGTCACGGATGGCCGTGATCGTGCGGTCCTCCGGGGACCTGACCGGCTTCCAGCGCATGCTCCGCAGCTGGGGGGTCCCCGTCGGCGCCGCCACGGCCGCCGGCGTGCTGCGGGAGGAGCCCGCGGCGCGGCCACTGCTGACGGCGTTGCGCGCATGCCTCACGGGCCGCACGGACGCCGAGCAGGCCGTCGAGCTGCTCACCTCCCCGCTCGGCGCCCTCGATGCGGTGGCGCTGCGTGGGCTGCGGCGCGCGCTGCGGGGAGCGGAGCGCGCCGCCGGGGGGACCCGGCCGGTCGACGAGCTCCTCGTCGAGGCAGTCGAGGACCCGGCCGTCGCCGCGGCCCTGCCCCCGCACGTCCGGCGTGGTCCGGCCAGGGTGGCCGCCGTGCTGGCTGCCGGCCGCACGGCGCTCGAGGACGCCGGTGCGACGGCCGAGACCGTGCTGTGGGCCCTGTGGAGCACGAGCGGGCTCGCGGAGCCCTGGCGGGACCGGGCCCTGGCGGGCGGTCCGGGTGCCGAGCGTGCCGACGCCGACCTCGACGCGGTGATGGCGCTGTTCAAGGCGGCCGAGTGGTACACCGACCGCACCCTCGGTGGCGGACCGGCGGGCTTCCTCGACCACGTCAGCGCCCAGGACCTGCCCGCCGACTCCCTGGCCGCCCGCGGTGTGCGCACCGAGTCCGTCCAGGTCCTCACCCCCGCCGCGGCGGCGGGGGAGGAGTGGGAGGTCGTCGTCGTCGCCGGCCTTCAGGAGGACGTGTGGCCGGACCTGCGGCTGCGGGACTCCCTGCTCGGTGCCGGCGCACTGGCCGACGTCGAGGCAGGCCGTTCGCCCGACGGGCGCCGCGCGTTCGGGCCCGCCCGCCGCCAAGTCCTCGACGACGAGCTGCGCATGCTCGCGGTCGCCGTGACCCGGCCGACGCGCCGCCTCCTGATCACCGCGGTGCTGGACGAGGACGCCCGCCCGTCGTCCTTCTTCGACCTGCTCGCCCCGGACGGCACCGAGACCACCGACCTCGTGCGCACCGCACCGCCTGCGTTGGACCTGCGTGGCCTCGTCGCCGAGCTGCGGTGCGCGCTGGAACCCGTCTCTGCCGGCGCCCCTGACCGGCGCCGTGACATCGCCGCCGCCCTCCTGGCTCATCTCGCCGGCCAGGACGTGGCCGGTGCCGACCCGGAGGGCTGGGCCGGCCTCGCCGACCTGAGCACCGACGTCCCGCTACGACCACCGGGCGCCCCCGTGCCGGTGAGCCCGTCCAGCGTGGAGCAGGCGACCGGCTGTGGCCTGCGCTGGGCACTGGAGCAGGCCGGCGGCCGTGGCGAGCGCAGCATGGACCAGTCCGTGGGCTCGCTCGTCCACGAGATCGCCGCCGAGCACCCGCACGGCACCGCCGAGCAGCTGCACGCCGCCCTCGACGCCCGCTGGTCCGAGCTCGGCCTCGGCGACGCCTGGACGGGCCGGCGTCAGCGACAGCTTGCCGGCGCCATGGTGGACCGGCTCGCGGCGTACCTCGCCGGCGTGCCCGGCCAGGTCGACGTCGAGCGCGAGTTCACCGCTGATGTCGGCCGCGCCCACCTCACGGGTCGGATGGACCGGGTCGAGCACCTCGACGACGGTCTGGTCCGGGTGGTCGACCTGAAGACCTCCGCGAGCCCGGTGTCGGCCGAGAAGGCCGCCGCCCACCCGCAGCTGGGCGCCTACCAGGCGGCGGTGGACGCCGGCGCCTTCGGGGAGCCCGCCGCTTCGGCCGGCGGGCGTCTGGTCTACCTGGGCACGGGCAAGAGCGCCACCGAGCGGGCCCAGCCTGCCCTGGCCACGGCGGAGGACCCTGCCTGGGCGGCGCGGCTGGTGACCGAGGCGGCCGAGACGATGGCCGGTACCACCTTCGTGGCCCGGCTGGGCGAGGCCTGCCAGCACTGCCCTGTGCGCGCCTCGTGCCCGCTGCAGGACAACGGAGGACGGGTGACCACCAGATGAGCCAGACCAGGACCACCACCACCACCACCACGCCCACCCCTGCGGTGCGCCACACGGCCACCGTGATCGCCGAGGCTCTCGGCCAGCACCCACCCACGGACGAGCAGCGCGCCATGATCGAGGCGCCGCTCGAGCCGCTCCTCGTGGTCGCCGGCGCGGGTTCCGGCAAGACCGAGACCATGGCCGGCCGGGTCGTCTACCTGGTGGCGAACGGCCTCGTGGCACCCGAGCAGGTCCTGGGCCTCACGTTCACCCGCAAGGCCGCCGCCGAGCTGGCCCAACGGGTGCGACTGCGGCTGCGCCGGCTGCACGCCGTCGGCCTCGTCACCCCCGCCGACGGTGAGGAGGCAGCGGCCGCCACCGCCGCCGACCTGACGGCATCGACCGGCCCCGATCGTCCGGTCACCGCCGGGGGGACCGGCCTGGACGTGGACCGCCCGCACATCGCCACCTACAACTCCTTCGCCGGTGGCATCGCCCGGGACCATGCCCTGCGCGTCGGCGCCGACCCGGATGCCCGCCTGATCACCGAGGCCGCCGCCTGGCAGCTGGTCGACGACCTCGTACAGGGCTGGGTCGAGGACCTGCCCACGGACCGCTCACCCGCCACCATCACCAACGCGGTGCTGGCCCTGGCGGGCGCGCTCAACGAGCACCTCCTCGACCCCCGCGAGGCCCGTGAGCTGCTTGAGGACCTCTGCCGGGACCTCGTCGAGCGTCAGCCCGAGGGCAACAAGAAGGACCCGTACGCCGAGGTTGCCAAGGCGGCCCGCAGCGTGCAGGAACGGATGGCGCTCATGGACCTCGTCGCCGCCTACGCGGCACGCAAGCGCGATCGCGGCCTCATGGACTTCGGCGACCAGGTCGCACTGGCCGCACGCATCGCCACCGACGTGCCGGCGGTCGGCGGGCAGCTGCGTGACCAGTACCGCGTCGTGCTGCTCGACGAGTATCAGGACACCTCCGTGGCGCAGCTGCGCCTGCTCTCCTCGCTCTTCGGTGCCGGGCACCCGGTCACCGCCGTCGGTGACCCCAACCAGGCCATCTACGGCTGGCGCGGCGCCTCCGCGGCGTCCCTGGCCACCTTCCCCGAGACGTTCCGCCGCGGCGACGGCACGCCGGCCATGACCCTGGCGCTGAGCACCTCCTGGCGAAACGACCGCGCGATCCTCGACGCCGCGAACACCGTGGCCGCGCCGCTGCGCACCGCCCGCACCGACGGGCCCGCCGTGACGGTGCCCGTGCTGCGGGCTCGGCCCGGCGCCGGGCCCGGGGAGGTGCTCGGGGGCTACCTGCTCGGACAGGCCGACGAGGCCGCCCAGGTCGCCGCCTTTCTTGCCGCCCGCTGGACGCCGAGCTCACCGGAGACCGCGGCGGTCCTGTGCCGCAAGCGCTCACAGTTCCCCGACGTCGTCCAGGCCCTGCGCGCGGCCGGCCTGCCGGCCCGGGTCCTCGGCCTCGGCGGCCTGCTGGCCACCCCGGAGGTCGTGGACCTGCGGGCCACGCTGCAGGCCGCCCACGACGCCGGCCGCGGCGACGCCCTGATGCGGCTGCTGACCAACCTCCGGCTGGGCGCCGCCGACCTCCACGCCCTGCAGGACTGGGCGCGTGAGCTCGCCCGCACCGCCGCCGCCGAGCTCACCGACGACGACGCGCGGCGCCTGGACCCGCGCGAGGAGTCCAGCCTGGCGGAGGCGGTGGACCGGCCGCCTGCGGCCGGTTGGACGAGTCGGCGCGGGCACACCATGTCCGCGGCCGGCGCCGCCCGGGTTCGCCGCCTGGGAGGCACGCTGCGACAGGTCCGAGCCATGACCTACCTGCCGCTGCCCGAGCTGGTGACCGCCACCGAACAGCTGCTCGGCCTCGACATCGAGGTCGCCGCACGCGCGGGCACCGGCGGCGGCACGGCGCGGACCGGCCTGGACGCCTTCACCGAGGTGGCCGCCAGCTTCGCCGCCGACGCCGACCAGCCCACCCTCGGCGCGTTCCTCGCCTGGCTCGACGCCGCCGAGGAACGCGAGCGGGGCCTGGACGCCGCCGAACCCGCCGCCGACGAGCCGGACTCCTCCGTGGTCCAGGTGCTCACCGTGCACGCCGCGAAGGGCCTGGAGTGGGACATCGTCGCCGTCCCGGGCCTGGTCGAGAGCCACTTCCCGGGGTACGACGGCCGCCCCTCCGCCGACGGCACCGTCACGGACGGCGGATGGCTGACCGACGTGCGCGAGCTGCCCTACCCCCTACGCGGCGACGCCGACTCCCTCCCCGAGCTGGACCTGCTCGGTGCGGTGACCCACAAGGACGTCGAAGAGGCCCGCAAGCAGTTCCGCGCCGAGGCCGGTGCGCACCAGGTGGCGGAGGAACGGCGGCTCGCCTACGTCGCCCTCACCCGTGCCCGCAGCACCCTTCTGCTGACCGGCTCATGGTTCCGCACCGGCAAGACACCCCTGCCGCCGTCGCGCTTCCTCACCGAGCCGTACAGCCTCGGTCAGGTCGCCGACATGCCCGTGCCCGACGACGCAACCACGGCCTCCGGCGCAACCACGGCCCCCGGCGCATCCACGGTCGCCAACGCCGCACCCCACCCACCCACGGCGTGGGAACCGCGCCCCGCGGACGAGGTCGAGAACCCCGCCCTGACCCAGGAGGTCACCGCGCAGTGGCCGACCGACCCACTCGGCGCACGTCGGGCCGGGCTCGAGAACGCCGCCGCGGCCGTCCGGCAGGCCGCCGCCCAGCACGAGCACCCGCTGCTCGATGACGGCGAGGGCGGTGCCGCTGACCCGGTGACGGCGCGGTGGCTGCAGGACGCGCGGCTGCTGCTGGCCGAGCGCGACGTCACCCGGACGGGCGCCCATGAGGTCCCGCTCGCCGGGCACCTGTCCGCCTCCGCCGTGGTGGGCCTGGTCGCCAACCCGCACGAGTTCGCCCGTGACCGGCGCCGGCCGGTGCCCACGGAGCCCACGGTCGTCTCCCGCCGCGGCACCCGCTTTCACGAGTGGGTCGAGCACTTCTACGGGCAGGGCGCGCTGCTCGACATCGAGGAGGTGCCCGGCAGCGGGGAGGACCTCACCGACACACCGCTGAGCGACGACGAGCTCACGCGGCTGCAACGCACCTTCGCCGCCTCGGTCTGGGCCGAGCGCGTCCCGCTCGCAGTGGAGGTGGACCTCGAGACCCCGGTGGCGGGGACCATCGTGCGGTGCCGGATCGACGCCGTCTTCGACGGACCTGATGGCGTGGAAGTGGTCGACTGGAAGACCGGCCGACCGCCGCGCACGCCCAGCGAGCTGGCCGAGCGCGAGATGCAGCTGGCGCTGTACCGGCTGGCCTGGTCCCGCGCGACGGGTACGCCCCTGGAGCGTGTGCGAGCCGCCTTCTACTACGCCGGCGCGGACGCGACGGTCCGGGCGGGTGCGCTCAGCGAGGATGAGATCGTCGCCCGCATCACCGCAGCCATCGCAGCCGGGTAACGCGTGGGACTCCCGTCCCCCCAGCCGGGGGCTGGGGCGCGAGGTTCGCGGACGGTACCGTGACGTCGCCGACGAGGCGTGCCGCGCCTGGCCGGGCCGCACGACGTGGGGAGACGCCGATGCAGGAGTCGCTCGTCCAGGTCCACACCGTCGCGGCTGTCGTGTTCGTCGCCTTCCACGCCGTCTCGGCCGTGACCCTCCTCAGGGTCCGCGGTCAGCGCGACCCCGTCACGGTGCGCAAGATGCTCCGGGTGTCCCGGGTGGCGACCGTGCCGGCCGACCTCGCCCTGCTCACCGTCCTGGTCGCCGGAACCTGGGCGGGCATCATCACGGGCGCCTTCACCGGCGGGCACCTCTGGCTGTGGGCCGCCGTGGCGGTGCTGGTCGTCGTGCTGGTCGCGATGTTGACCCTGGTCAGCCCGAACGCGGAGAAGTGGCGACGCCTGGTGGACGAGAAGGCCGACCCGCCGTCGCCCGACGAGCTCGCGACCGCCCTGTCGGCACGGGCACCGCTCGCGGGCGGCGCGGTCGGGCTGGTCGGGCTTGTCGCGATCGTGTGGCTGATGGTGACGCAACCGTTCTGAACCGGCCCAGCGCACGACGCCGGAAGCAGGGCCCCGCAGCCGTCATCTGGCGCTGGGCTCGTCCGCCTCTGTTGTGACCTCCGCACCGTCGGGCGCAGCATCGCCGTCGGCCGCACCATCGGCTGCGCGCGCGCCGCCGTTGTCGTCACGCTCGTCGTCGCGCTCGGTGGAACGCACTCGGCCGGCCGAATCGGACCGGTCGTCCTCTGTGGGCTGGAGGAAGTCGGGCAGGTTGCCCAGGTGGAGGGGCTCGGTGACGGCCGTATCAGTGAGGTCGCTGTCCAAGCCGGTTGCGTAGATGCGTCCGGCCGGCGCATCGGTGGCTTCCGAGGCGTCGGAGTGCTCCACCTGATCCGCGGGTGCGTCGTCTTCGCCGGGCTCCCAGGTCTGCGTGGCCGGGTCGGCGTCAGGCCAGGCGACGGCGTAGTCCTGGACCACCACGGGCTCACGTGCCCCGATGGGCGGTGCGTCCTCGACGTCGGCGGCCAGGGTGCGGAGCATGGCGGCGGCGTCGTCGACGACCGCCTGCTCGCCGCTGCGCACCCCGTGCAGCAGCCACCGAGCAAGTGCGAGCTCGGAGACCAGCAGGGCCCGGTCGAGCAGGTGGGCGTCGGTGCCTTCGGTGCGGGCGAGGGAGTACGCCTCCACGATCGCGTCGACGGAGTCCTCCGGCGCGGCCGCCGTGAGCCAGGCCAGGTCCTCGGCCGGGTCACCGACGTGGACGTCGGCGAGGCTGAGCATTGCGCTGACCTGTCCGTCGTGGACCAGCACGTGATCGGGCGCGAGGTCGCCGTGGACCGGGGTGGCGCTGAAGCGCCAGAGCGCCACGTCCTCGAGGGTGTGCTCCCACCGGTTGAGCAGCACCGACGGCACGTGCCCGGTGCGGGCGGCCTCGTCCACCTCGGCCAGGCACCGCTTGCGGTAGGCCTCGGCGTCGTACACCGGCAGACCGGAGTCCGCCACCACCGCCGGGTCGAGCTCGTGAAAGGCGGCGATCGCCCGGCCGAGCTCCGCCGAGAGCCCGGGCCCGCTGGTGAGGCGGCCGAGGTCGACCGGCCGGCCGACCAGCTCGCGGTAGACCATGGCGCGGCCACCCTCGGGCAGGGCCGCAAAGCCCGCGGGCCGGGGCACGTCGAAAGGCAGGCCACCGTCGTCGACGACGTGGGCGAGGTTGGCCAGCAGCGCCACCTCACCCTCGAGCGCGGCGCCGGCCGCGGGGTGCAGCGGAACACGGACCACCCAGTGGCGGCCACCGCCGTCGAGCAGGCCGGTGGTCTGGAAGTCGGTGGTCGCCCGCTGCGGTGGGCGGGTGGCCACCACGTCCAGGCCGGGCACGGCCGAAGTGGCGAGGGCGGCGAGGGCGAGAGCTGAGCGGACCACACCGCAACGGTAGGCGGCTGGACCGCGACGTGGGTGGCGTACGCGCCGGGGCGTCCGGGGGAGCGCGGAGCCGTTCGGTGGCCACAAGAACCCCAACCCGCCCGATCGAGCGTGCGTGGGAGGTGGAGACCGCGAACCGGACGAGGCACCGCCCGACCCATGGGTGGGGCTGATGAGGCAGGGCTGGCTGGTGAGGTCCATCGGGCCGGGAATCACAGGTCCGCGCATGCACAGGCCTTGATATCGCTTCCCCGCCCCACGCACCTCCAATAGGTTCGCCCCATGTAAATCGGGCAGGACCGGGCTCCAAAGGGGTGATGGTCGGTGGACGAGGGTGTGTCGTTGCTCGAGTCCGAGGTGCGCGAGCTCGTCCGGCGCCGCGGCGTCGACCCGGTGCGCGACGCGGCGAGCGTGCGCTCCTTGGTGGCGGCTGCACTGGCCGACTACGACGACCGCTCCCTCGCCGGGCTGGTCCCGCCGCTGGCCGATCCGGGCGCCGCCGCGAAGGAAGTAGTGGACGCCGTCGCAGGCCTGGGGCCGCTCCAGCAGTACCTCGACGACCCGGAGGTCGAGGAGCTGTGGATCAACGAGCCGGGCAAGGTCTTCGTCGCGCGGGCCGGCCGGCCGGAACTCACCACGACGATCCTCGACGAGGCGCAGGTGCGCGAGCTGGTCGAGCGCATGCTGCGCGTGTCTGGTCGCCGCCTCGATCTGTCCACCCCGTTCGTCGACGCGTCCCTGGCGACCGGCGAGCGTGTCCACGCTGGCTGCAACTAACGGCACATCACGGTCGGAGCCCTACAACGGGCTGAGTTACATGGCTGAGTTACATCCCGGACACCTCGGGGTGGAGGCGCATCACGGAAGCGTCGACGCATGAGACGCTACGGACGTGCGGACCTTCGAATACGCGGTAGTGACTCTCGTTCGTGAACCGGCGCCGGTGCCGCCTTGGGCGCACGAGTGGTCAATCGTGAAGCCACCAGGTAAGACGCAGGTGCGGAGGGACCCGAAAGGGCAGGCAGCGCTGTCACAGACGATCATCTTCAATGAATTGGGTAGCGAGGGATGGGAACTCGTCGAGTCCGGCGTCTTGGAAGCCGGCCGCTTTACAGCCCAATCTGGAGGGCCGATCCAGCGAAGTTGGACATTCATGCGTGAACGTCCGGCGGACTAGCGTCCTGCCGCGTCATCTGGGGTCGCGAGTGGGCGGTGCGGCTCCACGCTGAGTGGTCCTAAACGCACATCAGACACGCGGGTTCTCTGAGTGTCAGCCATAGTCATGCATCACGGCGAACAACTCCCGCAGCGCTCGCACGAGGCAGAACCGCGCGTCCGCGAGGGCGTCATGCGCCTTCCGTTTCTGCGTGTGGTGCCATTCAGCCGGGACACTCAAGAGTTCGTACTGGCGTTCGGTCCTCGGTCCAGAGTCCTTTGTCCACATGTACTCGCCGATTGCGCTGTTGTAGGCGCGGTTGGCGTCCTCTACGGCGTCGAATTTGGTCTTGAGTGCAACCGTCTTGATCTCGCGGCTGTCCCGATCCCAGCGCCGCCAGCGGTCCTCGATCTGGCGTGAGAGGTTAACGGGGAATCGGTTGTGGTCGACGTCCTCGACCAGGGTTTCGAAGAACTCACTGTCGACCGTCCACCCGTCGAGCAGTTCGGTGATGAGGTGGACGTCCTTGCGGGCCTGCTGCCGGTCCCTCTCAACTTGTTCCCGTGCCCTGGCCAACTGCTGCTCGTTCAACCGCGCCTTGACGGTGGCGACGGTGAGTAGCGGCGCGAGGATCAGCAGACCTAGCACGGTGACCCAGCCGGCGATCCCGTGCTGGTCCATCCACGCGGGGACATCCGGGATGAACATCGCGAGCAGTCCTGCAACACCACCGATGCCTGCGATCCAGTTCACGGAGGTAGTTACGGACTTGGCGGCGTTCGGCATGGCCGGAGCCTACGACGAAGGAGCGCGCTCCTCGTCGCGGCGGATCACAGAAGCCGCAGTAGGAGCTCCGGTGCCTCTCCAACGCTAACGGCGACAACGGCACGTCACCTCGCTGGGATGCGTGAGGGCGACGAAGTAGGTTGCTTCCATGCCTGCGGGTGCAGCCCCGGACGCTCCGACGCCGGAGAAGCGCCGGGCGATGCAGCTCCAACGCACGAAGGACACCGGGCCGGAAGTTGCCTTGCGTCGTGCCCTTCACCGGCGGGGTCTGAGGTTCCGTCTTCACCGCCAAGTGGTTGACGGTCTCCGTCGTACCGTCGACATCGTCTTCCCGACCGAGAGGGTTGCAGTCGACGTTCGTGGTTGCTTCTGGCATGGCTGCGAGGAGCACTGCCGCCGGGGCACGCGGAATGTGTCTTGGTGGGAGTCGAAGTTGGCGGCGAACGTTGCTCGGGACCGGGACACCGAGTACCGGCTACGTGCGGCGGGGTGGGAGGTGCTCGTCGTGTGGGAGCACGAAGCGCCGGAGGTGGCGGCTGCTCGGGTGGAGCTGTCGGTCCGGGAGAGGCGCGAGATCAGACCTGAAGCCGCTGGCGGAGGTACTCCTCAACGTCGCGAGTGATGTCCTCGGCTGTCTCCCTCCGAACGGCCAGGTTCGCAGCGTGTGCGCGTCCAGGGTGGAGCGTGTCCCAGCGGGAACGCTGCCCCGCGAACCTCCCGCTTCCGGCGGCGTTGCTTCCGAAACCATCGACTACTTGGTTCCAGACCGGGGCGAAGCGGTTGATGAGGATGCTCTCGCCAAGCGGGATCCAGATTGACTCGACAACGAGCCACCGGCAGTGGAAGTCGGCGACGTCGAGGTTCTCCGCCGCAAGGATGCTCTTGCGATGGCTACGAAGCCGCGAGGAGAGAGACTTGGTGGCGTCGCTGCTAGTGACAACGAGCCCCTTGCGGCCTCCCTCCGGGATTGCCTTGCCGACGTAGATCGGTTGCCTGAACTGGCCTTCGCGGTTCCGGTCGGCGATGAGGGAGTAGATGGGGAGATCGCCGGTGTAGTAGATCGCGTAGACGCCCGCTCCGTTGAAAGAAGCGATGTCGGTCATCGGCGTTGGAGTGGAGGACAGGATGCGCCGCTCGATGCTCTCGCCGAGGTGCTCGATCTCCAACGGGTTGTAGGGCCTCTCGCTCATGCCGTCGCTTCGTCTTCAACCGCGCTCAGCCCCGCAGCGCGGAGTTCCGCCGATGCCGCGCGGAAGTCTGCGAGCGCGATGTGTTCGGCCACGCTTCCGGCGACCTTCTGAGCGAGCAGGACGGGCACGGCGTTGCCGAGTTGACGCATCGCTTCGCCCCAGCTGCCGTGAAGCTCGTACCGGTCAGGGAACGTCTGCAACCGCGCGGACTCGCGAACAGTGAAGTAACGCACGCTGCCATCCGGCCGTCGGAGCATGTTCTCTCCGCCGGGGACGCCGTGAACACCAGCCTTCAACGCCTTCGCGGGCAGGTCGATGTGACTTCCGGTGTGTCCCGGGTACGACCGCGCCCCCGGCTGGAGTACGTGATTCAGATGCTTGCGGCTGCCGTTCGTGGTCGGCTCCGGAAGATCGGCGATGGCATCCCGAACGGTGCGCCAGGGGCGATCCAGGTCCTCGGCGGGAACGTCTCGTAGTGCCGTGACCCGCGATGCGAGTCGCGCGGGGATCTCCTTGGGTCGGCTGCGCTTCGCGATGCGGTGCCGCTCCCAGTAGTCGCCGGTCACCCACTGGTTGTGTAGGAGGGCGTCCTGCGAGTGGGTGGGTGAAGGGAATGACCACTCCGCGTCGATGTCTGCACGGAAGCCGACGAAGAAGATGCGGTGTCGCTGCTGCGGGACGCCGTAGTCCGCCGCGTTCACGACCGTAGGAACGACCTTGTACGTGAGGTCTTCCTGCGTCGCGCCGGTGTGCTCACTCTGGAGTCTCTGGAGGTGGTCTAGCCAGGTCTCGTTCTCTCGGCTAGTGATTTCTGGGTGCTCCAGGCGCAGGAGGACGTACTGGTAGTAGTTCGCGAATGCAGCACGTGTGAGGCCGCGAACGTTCTCGATCAGGAACGCCTTTGGGCGCAACGCGCGGATGACTTCAATGGCGGCAGGGAACATGTCCCGCTTGTCGTCAGCCGCGCGCGCCTTGCCACCGGTGCTGAACGGCTGGCAGGGAGGTCCTCCCGCCACAAGGTCAACCGCCGGCGTTCGGAGTGCGTCCCACTCGACTGAGCGGACATCTCCCTCGATCACGTCCCAAGAGGCCACGAGCGGGTAGCCAGCGGCCTTGTTCTCGCGGATCGTGTCGCAAGCCCACCGGTCCCACTCGACGACGGCGGCGGGCTCGAAACCGGCCAGTTCACAACCGAGTGCCAGTCCACCGGCACCTGCGAAGAGTTCTACGGAGCGCACGTGGCGAGGGTATCGGCCCCGACTGACGTGCTCTGTCACCGACACCCATGGTGGACACTGCGGCGCACCGTACAGGTGCCCCTGACACAAGAACACGTGCGGGCCTGCGTGCTGCGGGCGTTGGGGGGTACGCCGCAACAACAGAAGGCCCCCGCCCGGAACGTGTGAACGCTCCAGACGGGGGCTCGGCGTGCGCGCCGATCAGAGACGGCGACGTGCGGCGTACCGGGCTCGGGTGGTGAGGTCGGAGATGCTGCGCTCATCGTTGACCATGGCACCGCGCGCTGTGCGCTCGCGCCTGAGCTGCGCGAGGGGAGTGTCGGGCGAGGGGGTCTCGCCGTCGATCTCGGCCAGGTCGGCCAGGGTGTCGACGTAGCGCCGGGCGAGTGCCGCCAAGTCACGTCCGGAGCGAGTCTCGTCCAGGGCGGATGCGAGCCGGTCCCGGAGAGCGACCAGCGCGTCCCGCCGGGTGCCGGTACGGGATGCGGTCAAGATGGGGCCATCGGTGGCCATCGGGCCTCCTCTCGGAGGTAGTCGGGGGGATGTGGAAACAGCGTGCAGAGGTCGATTTAACCAAAGTTGAGCCTGTGCGGGCGAGCCGGGAGGGAGGGGGTCCTACCACCCCGGGGGCCGCGAGTCAACCGCGACATCGTCGCAGGTCAGCGGGCTCGGCGGGCTCGGGCGGGAGCCGGTCCCGTCGTGGGTCCGGCTCCCGCTCGCGGTCACGCCTCGGTCAGACCTCGGTGCCGGACGGGCGCGGGCTCGACGGCGGAGCGAAGTAGCCACCACCAGAGTCCCGGTTGAGGGAGTAGGAGACCCCTCCGCCGCTGGCGTGAGGGATCACGTTGCCGAGCGTCGGCACGTCGTCGTCGTCGCCGTCGTCGTCCGGGATGAGTCCAGCCTCGGCGGCTGTCGTCGGGTCGGAGAAGTCCAGGAAGCGCCGACCCTTGCGGAAGTGCGCCAGGATGGTCGGCCCGTCCAGGCGGGCGAGCGTCGCGCCAGAGAACCACGGCAACGCATCGTCGCCGCGCTCGTAGCCGAGAAGCACGAAGCGGAGCGCGTCGGCCCGGCGCAGGGTGTCCAGGTGGGCGGGGTCCAGGGCACGGGCCAGGGCGGCGGCGTCCTCGGTGCGTCCGGCCCGGAGGAGAGCCTCGGGAGTGTCGGCGTCGGTGGTCACCTCGGCGGCGGCGGCGAAGATCTCCACCACCGGGGTAACGATCTTGTTCTCGATCTCGGCGAGAATGTCATCCGCAAAGTCTCGGGCGGTGCTGGCGAAGATGTACGCGGAAGACTCGGCAGCCGTCCGGAGCGCTTGCAGCCGGATCTCGCGGACAGCCGCCACGGTGAATGTCTCGGGCTTGGTCCAGTTCTTGAGCGTGCCAGCGGCGATGGCGTGCGCGAGATCCCTCACGCCGGTCTGTCCCTCGGCGGCGACGCGGGTGGCCTCGGCGGCGACGGCGATGGCGTGCTGGCGAGCCTTGGTCACGTCCTCGGGAAGCGTGAGCGTGCCATCTGCGACGTACTGGCGAAGGTTGCGATCCAGTTGGCGGACAGACTGAGAGACGCCGAACGCGCCGAGAGTGACGGAGGTGTCGTAAGTGGTGGTCATGGTGTGCGCTCCTAGTTGTGAGAGGTGGTGCTGTCCGGCTCGGTGCCGGAGGTCGTGGGGTCGGTCGTCGGGAGACCGAAGAAGCGGAGAGCCGCGTCCGAGCGGGCCTCGGCGTGCTGGCGGTCGGCCTCCGGCTCGGCGGAGGGCTCCCGGGGTGCCATGCCGAAGATCTCCAGCGCGCGTGTGTTGTCGTCGGCACTCACGCGGCGTCCTCGGTGGGCGGCTCGGTGCCCCATTCGCCGGAGAGGATGCGCTCGGCGCACACGCGGGCGACATGCTCGCGCCTCTCCTCGGTGGTGAGGTCGTAGACCCACGACCAGCGCGGGATGCCACGCCGGAGACGGGTGGGCGCGTGGGCGTGCTGCTGTCGGCCACGGCCACGACGGGCACGGGGCACCACGTAGCGCTCGTGACGGCGGGTGTGGAAGTAGAGTGCGGCGCGCTGCTCCTCGGTCATGCCGAGGTCAGCGGCCACGCGGTCAACGGGGGACGTGGTCATCCTGTCTCCAGGGGGTGTAAACGGTCAGCGACGCCGAGCGACGATGTCGCGGGCGATGTAGCGGGCGAGGACGGCCTCACGGGCCTCCACGGGCAGGCGGCACCAGCCGCGCCGGGAGATCTCGCCGAGGATGGCTCGGGGCGTGGTGGTGTTGGTGTCCGTGGGGCTCACGTCGTAGACGAAGCGCGCGAGGTTGTCGAAGTCGGCAGCCGCGCGGGCCTGCTCGCCGGGCGTGAGGTTGCACGCGGCCACCTCGGCCCACATGGCGGCGAGGTCGAGATCCGGCACGGCGACGGGTGTGTCTGGGGTCGTGGGGGTAGTCATCTGCGCTCCAGGGGTGTAAATGGGCCGCTCCAGACGGGGTGAGCCCCCGTCCTGCCAGATCTCGCCAGATGCACGGCAGGACGGGGACGGGGGATCTCGGCGGACCGTGGGAGCGGTCACGGCCCGCCGAGAGAATGGGTGAGCCCCCGTCATCCCTGAGCAAGATGACGGGGGCCAGGCGGTGAGCCTCGGGGACTCTCCTGCCCATCGCGCCGGACCAGGGCGCGTGCCTCACCGGGGCCGACAAGGGGGGCCGGTGAGGGGTCTAGGGGGCCGCTACTGGCGGCGCTCGGTGACGGGGTCGGTCTCGGCGAAAGCGTCTAGCACGTCGTCCATGCTGAGACCGTCCGGCAGCGCCGGGATCTCGACGGATGCGCCCATTTCGGCCAGCGTGCGGCGGGCAGCGATGAGACGTTCGGCCGCGTCGGCGGCGTCATGGTAAACGGCGGTCTCGGCGCGCACGGCGTCCAGGTTGACAAGCTGCGTAGTGGTCTGCTCGGTCTTGCGGCTCATGCGGGGGCCTCCTGGCGGTCGTCGGTGCGGGCAGTAGCGGGCGAGGTCGAGACGGTCACCGGGACAGTCACCGGATGGTCAGCAGAGACGGCGACGCGGGCAGCGGCGAGACGGCCAGCCGTGGCACGCGCGGGGCGATAGCCGAAGTGACCGCGCACCTTGACGGGTGAGCCCCATCGGGCAGCCGCAAGCGCACGGAGGACGGTCTCGGGCACGTCACCGGGGCTACCGGCGTCGCGGTAGTGCGTCGTCAGGTCAGAGCGCCGAAGCCAGGCGTCAAGGTCGAAGCGGGCCAGCCATGCGGCGGCATCGGCGTCGGTGCGGGCCGGTGCGCCGGACGGGAGGTAGTTCCGGACGTTGCCCATGAGAGACGCGCGGGCACGGCCGGAGCCTCGGAGATCGGCAGCGGTTTCCCGGAGCGCCTTGGCGATCTCCTCGGCGTCGGGCAGATTGGCGAGCCGGTCCAGCCGATCACGCTCGCGGACTAGCGCGGGGATGTCGGCGGGCTCGGCGTCGGTGATCTCATCCGTGAGGACGGTGAGCCGGTAGTCCACGACGGCGGGGTCGGTGTCGTCGGCCAGGCGGCGGAGCATCTCGGCAACGTCGAGCGCGACAGCGTCGGCGGTCACCCGCTCACCGCGCCGGGTGTAGCCGGAGCCGTTGCGGTAAGTCACGCCGTAGTCAGCGCCGAGCTCGGCGGCGATCTCCTCGGCGGGGAGGTCGCGCACCAGCCAGCCAGCCTGGCGGCGTCGGATCTCGCGCCGGAGATGCAGCGGGGGCAGAGAGTCAAGGGGC
This sequence comes from Georgenia yuyongxinii, assembly GCF_006352065.1. Lineage (NCBI taxonomy): Bacteria > Bacillati > Actinomycetota > Actinomycetes > Allobogoriellales > Allobogoriellaceae > Georgenia > Georgenia yuyongxinii. Next base: position 1,143,445 of record NZ_CP040915.1, read on the forward strand.
AGGGGCATGGAGGTGTCCTAGGGGTGTGTGGTGGTGGTGGTGGTGGTCAGATGTGGTGCCATCGGTGCGCTACTGCTGTCGGGGCGGTGCCGGTCATGACTCCGGCACCAGCCCGCAACGCGCACCACACCCGCTACCTAGGCGGGCTCGCCGGGCACCACCCCGGCGAGATCAAGGGGCCAGCCCCGGCTCAACGTTGCAAGCACAACGACGGAGCCGGGGGCCAGCCGGTGCCCCGCTCTCCCGGCGCATCTCCCGTACAAACGGACGCCGGATCTGAGATGAGAGCGGAGCGGTCTCGGTGCGGGAAGGGTCACCGAGAAGGGGCCAGCACGTCACGCGCGATCCGTCAGGCGGGGAAGTGGGGCGGCGTGGCGTGCGTGCTGGCAGCACGTGGGAGGGGGCGAGACAGCCACCTCACCTACTAGTGAAAGTGTGACAGCGTCAGCTGAGCCGGGGACGCCGGGAGACGACATCCGGAGACGTGCGGCCCAACGTGCGGGAGTCGTCCGGCTCGGTGGCGAGGTACTGCTCCGGCGCGACGGTCAGCACGTAGCGCGCGGCGGGGTCACGGTGCCGGGCCGGAGCCTCCCGGGCGAGGTCGCCGAACGTGGCGGCGGTGCCGGTCACCATCGCGGCCGGGATGCCGGGCGTCCCGTCCTCACCTGCGGCGGAGCCGGTCAGCACGGACGGCGAGCCGCGACGCTCGCGGGCGTAGGTGTCGCGGTCCCAGACCGAGCCGGTGGGGCTCACGATGACGGCGTGCGCGGGAGCGGTCTCGGGAGAGGCCACGTCGCCGGGGGCGAGGTCATGCTCCCACGATCCGGCAGGCGGCTCCCGGTGCGTGTGGTCGGCCAGACGGGCGGCGTACCGGGCGCGACGACGCTCGACCAGGTCCGCGAGCGGGCCGGGCACCGCCGAGGACGTTGGGAGCGGCTCCCGGGCCTCACGCTCGGTCTGGCGCTGCTCGGCACGGTCGGCCGTGCGCCAAGCCGTGCGGCAGGCAGGACCGCAGTAGGCGGGGCGTCGGCCACGGTGACCGAGCGGGATGGTCAAGGGTGCGCCGCACCAGCGGCAAGCGGAGCCGGTAGGGACGTGGGACGTGATCACTGTGTCTCCAGGGTCGGTGGTGGTCGGGGGCGGAGATGTCTCCCGATGAGGAGGGGGACTTTCGGCCGGATCTGCTCACCAGCCCCCGTTACGAAGGAGACCAGTAGGGGCCGGTCTGCTCACGGGCGGAAGATCTCTCGACGGAGGAGACGGCCCACGGGGGGCAAAGTTGCTCACGATGGCGTCCACATTCTGAGACACAGATGGGGTGGGCGGTGATGCCATCACCCGTTAACGGCTCCCGGGAGCCCTAATGATTGAGCGGGAATAGTTCACAGTGTGTCGTTTAAACTTCCATCCCCGGCGCAGAGAGTATCCAGTTATTCATAACCGTTACTATTAGGGGGCAAACTTGGCCGGCCCCTCGACATTAGGGGGCAAGTGTCCGAGCGGTGCCCCCTAGATGCCCCCGTAAAGCCGCAGTTCAGAGCACATTGGGGGGCAAAGGGGGCAAGGGGGCACGATAGATGGGGAGAAAGCCTTATAGACCGATGTAGGAAGTTAGGTTAAAGAGCCCCTAACCTAACTAGGTATCGGAGGGTCGGGCTTCGATGCCCCCTCATTGTGGCTGGTCTCAAGGCCAAGAACGTACCAATGAAGCTCGCGGCCGCTGGACAAGGCGAGAGACGTGCGGCCAGCGCCACAGGCGACGGAAGCCCCGCCACCTCTCGGGGCGACGGGGCTTCGGTCACGTTGGATAGCCAAGTGAGGACCGCACTCGGCCCCGGCTATTCGGCGGTGGCAGCGGTCTGACGGGCTGAGGGTGGCCACGGTCTCACGCGTCGACCCATGTCCAACCGTCGAGTGCGTACGTCGATTCACCTCCGGCCGTGACGCCGTAGACCTCCCAGGAGTCTTCAGTCCCATCGCCGTCGATGTAAACGAGCCGTCCGTCGGCGGAGACGCTGACGCCGCGAGGCTCCCACGTCCCATTAGGGTCCATCTCCTGCCATGCGGCGATGAACGCCCGGAACGCTGGGGCGGTAGCGATGGGCACCTCGAAGCCATTCCAACGTTCTGGGGCCGTGGCGGTCACCTCAAGCTCAGGCGATGTCATGGGGTCCTCGGTGTCGAGATAGATGGCCATAGATCGTCCTCTCTTCGCGTTTCTAAGTGTGAGTCAGTCGACGCGGGCAGCGTCCGCGATCTCCGCATCGACGTCGATGTCCTCCCAGCGCCACGGGATGTCCAGCCGGTCAGGGTCGAGGCGCTTGGGTCCACGCTTGCCGGGATGCACCGTCATGGGACCGGTGAGCACGGAATGAACGAGCGCCCGACGTCCCGCCACGTCTTCCCGTTCCCATCGCGCCGCCATCATCTCTCCGGTGTCCACCTTGACCACCTCGGGCTCCGCCGGCTGTGCCGCAAGTTCGTCGCGCCGCTGGCGAAGGATGGTCAGGCGCTCGACAAGAGCGGCGATGTCCGCGTCTGGCGCTCTCAGTTCGTCGGTCGTCTCGGCGATGGCCTGCTCGACCTGAGCAACCTCGGCGGCGTCGCGGTTCATGGTGCGGACCTCGAAGACCGGCATGAGGCCAGCCATCCCGAGGAAGACCTCAGCGACATAGTCCTCAACGAGCGTCGCTGTGATCGTGACAGGAGCGGGACAACGCGCACCCTCGGCACTGCAAACGTAGCGCCCAACCTTCTCTCCGCGCCGGGGGAAGACCCCGGCACGCATCGGGCGGCCGCAGCCAGAGCACGTGAGCAGGCCGGAGAGGAGCCTGGCAGCCCTCGTGCGCGTGGTGTGCTCCTGCTCGGCGACGGCGCGAGCGGGAGAGTCCTTCGGGAGGTCGGATGGCCTCGCAAGGATGGCGCGGAGACGCTGGGACTCCTCCAACGTGAAGATCGGCTCCCAGCGGACCTCAGGGAGACCGTCATCCCCCAAGATGAGCCGCCCGCGATGCTTTACGCGCCCGAGCACGGCATCGCCGACCAGGACTGCCCGGAGCGTTGACCAGCCCCAGCGCTCGGCGCGATGCGGCTTGCTACCGGTTTCGTTGAGCATCTGGGCGGCACCGTAGAGACTGCCGCCGTCGAGCACGAGCCTCGCTGCCTCTCGGATGTGGGCAGCCTCCTCGGGGTCGATCTCCAGAGCTGAGCCACGGCCTGACGGATGCTCAACGATCCGATAGCCGTAGGGCGGCGTGTTCCCTCCGTAGCGGCCCAGCTTGGTGACGGCCGTCTCCTTGCCGAGCTTCGTGCGCTCCGCGATGGTCGCCGCTTCCATCTCGGCGAACGCCGCCAAGATCTGGGCGACGAACCGGCCACCGGGCGTCGACAGGTCCAGGGACTCCGCGACGCTGACGAGGTCGACGTCATGGGTGCGCGCCTCCTCAGCGAACCGGTTGAAGTCGAGGACGTTGCGGGCGAGCCGGTCCAACTTGGCGAAGATCACGACGTCGACGTCGTGGAACCGTTCGCGGATGCTGGCCAGGCCGGGACGGTCAAGCCTCAGGCCCTTGTCAGACCCCGACACGTCGAGGTCGCGGACGACGTCGACGACGTCCCATCCCTTGCTCTCGGCGTACGCGCGGCACCGAGCCTCTTGGGATGCGGGCGACGTCGTCGGGTCCGCCTCTCCCCGGTACACACTGAGACGGATGTAGATCACGGCCCGGCGAGGGCGGTGGGTGCGGCTGGTGGTCATGTGCCTATTGAATCAGACGACGCATGTGGTCATCCCCGACATCACCCGCAACGCCTGGGCCGTGAACGTGCGCAAGTACGTCACCCGGGCGCGCCGGCTGAGCGACCTGGTCGTGCGGGGCTCGCTCACCCCGCAGGCGGCCACGTTCCTCGACGCGGCCGTCGTCGCCGGGCTGAACGTCCTGGTCTCCGGTGCCACCCAGGCGGGGAAGACCACCATGGTCGGGGCACTCGCCGGTGCAATTCCGGCCGGGCAACGCGTCATCACCTGCGAGGAGGTCTTCGAGCTCAACCTGGCGAACCGGGACACCGTCGCGATGCAGACACGCCAGCCCAACCTGGAAGGGGCGGGGGAGGTGCCGCTGCGCCGTCTGGTCAAGGAGTCCCTCCGGATGCGGCCGGACCGCATCATCATCGGCGAGGTCCGCGAGGCCGAGGCGTTCGACATGCTCGTCGCCCTGAATGCCGGCATTCCCGGCATGTGCACGCTGCACGCCAACTCCGCCCGCGAGGCCGTCACGAAGCTGTGCACGCTGCCGCTGCTCGCCGGCGAGAACGTCACCGCGTCCTTCGTCGTCCCCACCGTCGCGGCGGCGGTGGACCTCGTCGTGCACCTCGAGCTCGACCGCGACGGCCGCCGCACGGTGCGCGAGGTGGTGGCCGTAACAGGGCGGGTGGAGGACGGGGTCGTCGAGACGGCGGAGCTGTTCGTCCGGCGGCAGGGGCGCCTCGTGCGCTCCGGCGGCCACCCGGGCGACGACGACCGCTTCGAGCGTGCGGGTTACGACCTGGGCGCGCTGCTCGCGACCGGGGACGGGGGATAGGGCCGTGGGCACGGTCGCGGGGCTGCTGCTGGGCGCCGGCCTGCTCTCCATCTGGTTCTCGTTCTTCGACCGGCCCGCGCCGCGACCCCGAACCCGCCCGACATGGGCCGAACGCACGCAGGACCTGCTCGTCCAGGCGGGTGCCCCGTCGGTCAGCCCGATCTCCTTGGCGGCCACTTCCGTGATGCTCGGGGCGATCACCCTGGTCGTCGCGGTCGCGGCGACGGCGTCACCGCCCATCGCGCTGTGCTTCGCGATCATGGTCGGACTCGCGCCACCGGTGCTGGTGCGTGCCCGGGCACGGCATCGCCGCACGCAGCTGCGTGCGGTCTGGCCCGAGGTCATCGACAACCTCGTCTCGGCCATCCGCGCCGGCCTCTCCCTGCCCGAGGCGCTCGCGGCGCTCGCGGAGCGTGGGCCGGAGGAGGTCCGCGCGGAGTTCCGCCTGTTCGCGGAGGACTACCGGGCCACGGGCCGGTTCGACGACGCGCTGGGCACCCTCAAGGCGCGGCTGGCCGACCCCGTCGCCGACCGGATCGTCGAGGCGCTCCGGCTCACCAGGGAGGTCGGCGGCACAGATCTGGGGCGCCTGCTCCGCACGCTCGCCCAGATGCTGCGCGAGGACCTGCGCACCCGGGGCGAGCTCGAGGCACGCCAGTCCTGGACGGTCAATGGTGCCCGGATGGCCGTCGCCGCACCATGGGTGGTCCTGCTGCTGCTCGCGAGCCGGGCGGAGACCGCCGCCGCGTACAACTCGGCCGCCGGGGTCGTCGTGCTGGTCACTGGCGCAGCCTGCTCCGCGTTGGCGTACTGGCTGATGGTCCGCCTCGGGCGCCTCCCCGAGGAAGAGCGGGTCCTGCGATGACGCCGACGGCGACGGGGGCGGTGATCGGGCTCATCGGCGGCATCGGCCTGTGCCTGGTGCTATGGCGCCTCGCCGCCCGCAGGATCACCCTCACCGACCGCATCGGCCCGTACCTGCGGGCACGGCCCCGCACCTCCCGACTGCTGGCCGAGCAGCGCGGCCACACCCCTTTCCCCACCCTCGAGCGGCTGCTGACCCCCTGGCTGAACGACCTGGGCGGGCTGCTGGAACGTCTCGGCTCGACGTCGGCCAGCATCCGCCGTCGGCTCCAGCTCGAGGGCGGGCGAATGAGTCACGACCAGTTCCGCATGGAGCAGCTGCTGTGGTCGGCCGTCGGGCTGGCGGTCGGGCTGTTCGGGGCGCTCACGCTCGGGGTCGTGCGCGGGGCGCCCCTCCTCCCGCTGCTGCTCGGGGTGGTGATGTGCACGTCGGCGGCGCGGCGGCCCGCGACCAGATGCTCACCCGCGCCGTGCGTCGCCGTCAGGAGCGGATGCGTGCCCAGCTCCCGGACGTCGCCGAGCTGCTCGCCCTCGCCGTCGGCGCCGGGGAGGGGCCGGTCGGGGCGCTCGAGCGGATCGTGCGCTCGACCCGGGGCGCCCTCACCGACGAGGTGAGGCACACCCTGGCCGACGCCCGCTCGGGCATCCCGCTCGCCCTGGCCTTCGAGCGGATGGCCGCGCGCACCGACGCTCCCGCCGTCGCCCGGTTCGCCGAGGGGGTCGCCGTCGCGCTCGAGCGGGGCACGCCGCTCGGCGACGTGCTGCGCGCCCAGGCGCAAGACGCCCGCGAGAGCTCTCGGCGCGAGCTCATGGAGACGGGCGGGAAGAAGGAGATGGCCATGATGGTCCCGGTTGTCTTCCTCGTGCTGCCGATCACGGTCCTCTTCGCGATCTTCCCTGGGCTGGCCGTCCTGCGGGTGGGCCTGTGAGCCCACCCGCGCCTCCGCGCCGACCCCGTCCTGCCCGCCACCACCCCGAGCAAGGAGCAGCGCCCCATGTGGACCACCCTGAGAATCCTGATCGCCACCCACTTCGCCTGGCCCCGGCGGGCAGACCGGGAGCGCGGCGACGTCCCCGGCTGGGTGCTGGTCACCCTCATGACAGCCGGGCTCGTCATCGCGATCTGGGCGCTGGCCGGTCCCGCGCTGGAGAACGTCTTCAGCACGGCGATGAACCGGGTGCTGAACTTCTGACCCAACCCGGGCGCGAGTCCGGGTCCGCGATCGTGGAGTTCGTCCTGGTGTCCGTCCTCGTCGTCACGATCGTCGTCGCGCTGATCCAGCTGGTCCTCGCTCTGCACGTGCGCAACACGCTGATCGACTCCGCCTCCGAGGGAGCTCGGCATGGCGCCCTGCAGGGATCGACCCCGGCGGACGGCGTCGCCCGCACGCGCGAGCTCATCGGCCTGACGCTCTCACCCGGCTATGCCCGGGACGTCTCGGCCCATGTCGTCCCGGACGGCGCCGGCGAGGTGATCGAGGTGGTCGTCAACGCGCCACTGCCCGTCCTCGGTCTGCTCGGGCCCACCGGTGTGGTCACCGTCGAAGGGCACGCGGTCGTCGAGCCGGCCCTGGACGGCACCCCGTGAGGTCGGTGGGCCGGAACGAGCGTGGCAGCGCCGTGGTGGAGTTCCTCGGGGTCAGCCTGCTGCTCCTCGTGCCGATCGTGTACCTGGTGCTCACCCTGTCCCGGGTCCAGGCGGCCACGTTCGCCGCGGAGGGAGCCGCCCGCGAGGTGGGCCGGATCGTCGCTCAGGCCGAGACGCTGGAGGCCGGCCTCGCCCGGGCCGAGCGCGCGGTCGAGCTCGCCTTCGCCGACCAGGGGTTCGACGTCGACGGCGGCCAGGCGCTGCGGGTCAGCTGTGCGGCCGTGCCGTGTCTGACGCCAGGCGCCGAGGTCCACGTCGAGGTGGCCACCGTCGTCGCCCTGCCGCTCGTACCGGACTTCCTGCGCCAGGCCGTGCCGGCGGAGGTGCCGATCGCCGCCGGGCATCTCGTGATGATGCCGGAGTTCCGGGAGGTGCCGTGAGCTGGCGTACGGCCGCACGGCGGGGGGGCGACGTCGACCGCCCCGGCCATCGCATCGCCACGGGGACGAGCGACGAGAAAGGCCGGATCCTGCTGCTCACCCTGGCGTTCGGTGCGCTCGTGCTCACGCTCGTGCTGGTGGTCGCGAGCGCCTCCGCGGTGCACATCGAGCGCAAACGCCTGCTGGCGCTCGCGGACACGGTCGCCGCGGACGCGGCCGACGCCGTCGACGAGGCTGCGTACTACCAAGGCCTGCTCGGCGGTGAGGCAGCGGGTGCGACCCGGGTGCCGCTCACCACCGCCACGGTCCGGGCGGCCGTGCGTGACCACCTGCTCGCGCCGGCCTCCGGCGCGGCGAACTTCGAGGCCCTGCGGGTGGCAGAACCCACCGGCACCCCCGACGGCGTGACCGCGGAGGTCACGCTCGTCGCGCTGGCGCGGCCGCCCCTGGTCCCGTGGCCGATCGTGCCGTGGAGCGAGGGCATCACCCTGCGGGTGACCTCGACGGCCCGGGCCGGCTGAGGTTCCGCATGCTGGTGTGCGGCCCGACGCACACCACGGCCTGCGCGTCCCACAGCAGCTGAGGTCTTCACGCCCGGTCCAGCCGCGCTCACGCGACGGTCACGCGCCGATGACGCACCGGTAACGGGCCGCAGCGCACGATCCTCGGGGGTGGACCGCGATGACGCTCGCGAGGGCCGGAATTCCTGTCGGGCGGGCACTGCTCGCGGCGGCACTCGCCCTGGCGGTCGCCTCGTGCAGCGTGCCGGGCGGCGACAGCCCGCAGCCGGGTCTGGACACGTCAGCGGCCGGCGAGACCGCTACGTCAGAGGACGGCACTCCCACCGAGGGCTCGACTGCGACCCAAACGCCGCCCGGCAACGACACAGACGGGCCAGCGCCCCAGACCGGCGGCCGGAACGTGCTGGCCTGGATCGCGGACCTCGGCGCCGGGGCGCCCCCCGGCCCAGAGGGCGAAGGCGCCTCGTACCTCGCGCTCTCCGAGCTGCGGTGCGGCGAAGCGCTGAGCCTGGCGGGCACCAGGTCGGCGGTCAAGGCCGCGGCGACGGCCTGTCTGGCCGCCCAGACGGGCAGTGCCCAGCTGTGGGAGAGCGCGGTGGCGCAACGCGCCGCCCTCGCCGACGGCAGTGAGGGCTGCCTGGACGTCGGTGTCCTGGGTGCTCTCGATCGGCTCCTCGCGGCGTATGCGGCGAGTCCCGGGAGCCAGATCGTTCTTCGGCCCGATGCCGGCGAGGGCCGCCCGCCGTGCCCCACCGACATCACGATCTCCCCGACGAGTGGACCGGCCGGGACGCCGGTGACCATCACCGGCGACCACTTGGAGTTTGTGACCACCGTGATCGTGGACCTCGGCGGCGGCAACGTGCAGCAGGACTTCGTCGAGCTGGGCCAGAGGCAGGTCACCGTCACCATGCCGGCCCCCAGCGGTGCGGCGACGGCCGAGGTTCTCGTCGGCGTGGACCCCAACGAGTGGCAGCTCGGCCGGGCGACCTTCACATTCGAGCCCGGCGCCGGGGACGGCGGTGACACCGGTGACGGCACCGATCCGGGCGACGGCGGGGACCCCGGAGACGGCACCGATCCGGGCGACGGCGGGGACCCCGGAGACGGCACCGATCCGGGCGACGGCGGGGACCCCGGAGACGGCACCGATCCGGGCGGTCCGGAAGCCACGAGTGGCGGGGACGGCGAAGCGGACAGTGGCGCGGGCTGATGGGACAGAGCGCGACGCCCCTTCCCCGGGGGCCGGGACGCCACGTGGTCACCCGTCGACGGCGGACCCCGTGGGATCCGGTCACGCGGGAACCACTGCAGATCCGCCCTCGGTTCCACCCGCCGCAGGCACGCCACCGGCTCGTGAGCAGCGGATCTCGGAGGTCCTCAAGGTCGTCACCCAGCTGGCCTCCTTGGTCGCCCTCGTCACGGCGCTGCTGGTGTACTTCGGCTGGCGCCGCACGGCGGAGATGGCGGAGCGGTTCGGCGCCGACGCGAGCATCTTCGGCCTGTCCAGCCAGGACTACGTGCTGCGCAGCGTCGACATCGTGCTGCTGCCCGCCGTCGCGCTCCTGCTGCTCGCCCTGCTCGGACTGTGGGCCCATGGGCGGCTGGTGACCCGTCCGCGCACCGCGCGAAGGGTCGTCGCCGTCCTGCGGTTCAGCTGGTTGGTCCCGCTCGTGGTCGGTGTGCCGCAGCTCGTCTGGCGCGAGCCGGTGGGCGTGTTCTGGTTGCCGTTCTGGTTCGCCATCGCGGTGTTCGGCACCTGGTACGCCCAGGCGCTAGGCGCCCGCATTCACGGGCGCACACAGGCGATGCCGTTGGTCGCCGTCGTCGTGCTCACCGCGCTGGCGGCCGTCGCGATGTTCTGGATGACCGAGCGCGTCGCATGGGCCGTGGGTGGCGCGCGCGCCGAGGACATCAAGGACGACGTCGACCGCACGCTCGCGGCCGTCACCCTCTACAGCGACCAGCGCCTGGACCTCGCCGGTGCCGACCTCACGGAGTCGGTGCTGGCGGACGCCGAGGCCGCGCACCGGTTCCGGTACGACGGTCTGTTCCTCCTCGACCAGTCCGGCGGCAAGCACTTCCTCCTCACCGGGGACTGGTCACCAGGGCACGGCCGGCTGATCGTGCTCCCCGACAACTCCAGCGTTCGTCTCGAGTTCGGACCGGGCCGGTAGCGGCGCCCAACCGCCGGCCACCGCCGCCGGACGGGCACCTCACGGCGACCGGACGAGCCCGACGCCCCGGTCGGCGACGTCGACGTCCGGCGCGAGCGCGGACAGGTCGGCGGTGGCGAGCAGCCGGGACACCACCACGGTGGCCATCGGTGGCAGGGGCGACGCCATGATCTCCTCCCACCACAGCGCCGTGACCCCGGCCACGTGCGGGGTGGCCATGGAGGTGCCGTTCAGGCTGACCAGCCCGCCGCCGGCCTTTGCCGAGACGACGCCGACGCCCGGCGCGGCGACCTGCGGAAAGGTGTTGGAGAAGGGCGCGATGGTCAGCCCGGCCGGAGACTGGCCGAGCGCCCCGGTGGAGATCACGCCCTCGGCGGCCGCGGGGATGGAGACACCGATCTCGAACGCGGGGTCGACGCGGCGTTTGCTCTCGTTGCCCGCCGCGGCGACGACGACCGTCCCCCCGCCGAAGGCCGCCTGGCCTCGAAAGAGCTGCATGAGCGCGTCGAAGACCCGAAGGTTGGCCCGATAGGCCTCCAGTGCGGAGGACGTCGCGAGCTCGACGGGCCAACCTTGGGTGGTCAGCTGCTTGACCAGTCCGGGGAAGTCGAAGCCGAGCGACATGGAGATGACCTGGGCGCCCTGCTGGACCGCCCACTGCATGCCGCGGAAGAGCATGTCCGACTCGCCGCCGCCGTCGTCGCCGAGCACCTTGCCGATCAGGGCGCTGGTCACGCCGCGGGCGACCCCGATGCGGGTGCCGTCCACGTCCCGTCCCAGCACGGTGCCTGCGCAGTGGGTGCCGTGCCCCTGCCGGTCACCGGTGCCCGAGCCGGAGAAGTCCTCCTCCACCAGGGTCACGCCGGCGAAGGCGGCATGGGTGGCGTCGATGCCGGTGTCGAGCACCGCCACGACGGTGCCCGCGCCGGTGCGCGCCGAGACGTCCGCGCCCACCGCGGTCACGCCCCAGGTGGCGCCGGCCGCCTCGGCGCCGCCTGGGTCGCCGCCCGCCGGGGCGCCGGCACCGCCGTCGCCGCCCGCCTCGTCGTCGCCGACGGGCCGCACCAGCGCGGTGGGCATCACCGGCGCCACCGCCCGGACCTCGGGGTCGCGGGCGACGTCGCGGACCTCGCGTTTGTCCAGCTCGACCACGTCGACCCGCGGCTCGGGCGGGACGTCGAGAACGTCGAGCGGGGCGGCCTCCCCGCCGAACGGCTCTTGGGTGCGGGCCCGGCTCAGGTCCCGCAGAACGGTGTAGCTGCGTTCCATCACGCCTCCTCGAGTACCCGGGCCAGCACGTCTGGGTGGTCCGTCATGATGCCGTCGACGCCCCAGGCCAGCAGGCGCCGCATGTCGTCCTCGTCGTCGATGGTCCACACGTCCACGCGCAACCCCGCCGCATGGGCCTGGCGGATCAGGCTCGGCGTGACGATCCGGAAGCCCTTGTACGCGTCCGGCGGCTGCAGGGCCTGGAACGGGGCCCGGTAGAGGCGGGCCAGGCGCACCTTGCTCAGGAGCCAGAACTGGACGAACTCCGCGACCGCCGCCGCCGTCGCCACCGAGCCACCGGAGGCGGCGCGGAAACGCTTGATGGAGGCGCCGTCGTCGGTGACGACGAGCGTGCGGGCCTGCCCGCCGGCCGTCTCAATGACGCGCCAGACCGCCTCCTCGGTCCCCGGCCGGGTGGGCTTGAGCTCGATGTTGATGTTCCGGTCCGGGAACTCCCGGTAGAAGGCCTCAAGGGTGGCGATGGTGACCCCGCGGCCGCGCCACGGGAAGGTCGCGCCGCCGTCGGGCGTGAAGCGGTAGCCGGCGTCGAGCCGCTGCAGCTCGGCGAAGGTCTTGCGGGCCACCGGGCCGGTGCCGTCGGTGGTGCGGTCGACGGTTTCGTCGTGGATCACCACGACGACGCCGTCCGCGCTGGTGTGCGCGTCGAGCTCGAGGACCGCCTCCCGGCCGGCCAGCGCCTCGTGGAAGCCCTCCAGGGTGTTCTCGGGCACGATCTTCCGCCCGCCCCGGTGCGCGAAGTTCACCGGCCAGCCCGACGGCGTGGGGGCCCGTGCGGACCGCGCGCCGGAAGCCTGCGCCGCCGAACGGCGCGCCAGCACCGTGCCGACCACCCCGGCGAGCAGGCCGAGCGCGAAGGGTGCCGCGCCCAGCTTGAGGTGCCAGATGTTGTCCGCGACGACGGCGCCCGGGCCCTGCTGCTTGATGATCGCGTTGCTCACGGCATCTCCTTCGGCGGTGGCCGGTGGTCGGGAACGGCAGCGGGCACGGCAAGCAGCGCCCGGGAAGAGGTGTGGGCGAGGAGCGCCCGACCGTCGGGGGGCACGGCCACCTCCCGCCCGGCGATCTCGGGCCCGACCACCGCGGCGCGCAGTGCGTCCTCCTCGCCGAGGCGGTAGACCAGCTCGCTCACGGCCGTGGCCGGCAGCGCGTCGACATCGGCAGGGGAGACCCCCAGGAGCCGTGCCACGCCGGTGCGCACCTGGTCGCGGTCGAGGTCGGCGAGCACCGCCTGAAGGCGCCCGACGGCGTCCCCGGCCGAGCCGGCCCAGGCCACCTCCGGCTCGACGAGCGGCGGCAGACCCGCTTCCAGCAGAGCGGCAGCGTCGACGATGCCCACCCCGTAGTTGCCGGCCACCGGCCATGTGTCCCAGCCGGGCGGCACCCGGTGCCCGTGGCTGCGCAGCAGGGCGAGGAACGCCGCCTGCACGTGGGCGCGCCCGTACCGGGCCACGATCGCCTCGTGCCCGTGGTGCGCGATCCACAGGGCGGCCACCCCGGCCAGGCACGCGACCGCGTAGGAGGTCCCGCTGGCGCGCCGCTCCAGATAGGTCGGCGACCCGGAGGTGCGGTCCACCGCCGCCACCCACACGCTCTCGCCCGGGGCGCTGATGTCCACCAGCGGCCCGTGGGAGGACCCCTCCCAGGGGCGGCTGTCCGCGTTCGTCGCCGCCACGGCGAGGCATTCCGGGTACGACGCCGGCGCCACCACCACCCCCACCTTGTTGCCGGCCGCCGCCATCACCACCATCCCGCCCGCCACCGCGGCCCGGATGGCCTCCTGCAGGCCGAAGAACCCCCGCCCGCCCAGCGACATCGAGATCACCTGGCAGCCGCGGCGCCGGGCCTCCTCCACCGCGCGGGCGACGTCGCCGTCGAGCACCTGCACCACGCTGCGCACCGCGCGCACGGGCACTACCGTGCACAGCGGCGCCACGCCCAGGATGGTCCGTGTCTCGCGGCTGCCGATCACGCTCGAGGACGCCGTGCCGTGCCCAGGCGTGGTGAACGGCAGGTACCACGGGCGCTCGAGCGGGTCGCGCGCGTCGTCGTCGCCGGCGATGGCGTCCCAGTCCTTGGTGAGGTCGTACATGCCGGCGACCTCGGGATGGTCGGTGTAGCCGGTGTCGATCGAGGCGACCACCGCGCCGTCGCCCCGGCTGCGCCCGTCGGCCGGCGGCGCCAGCGCCCAGGCGTCCCGGGCGCGGACGGCGTCCACCGCCCACGTCGGCGGCTCCGAGCCCGGCAGGTGCGCCGCCGAGTCGGTGAAGGACTCCTCACCCGAGGCCGAGAGCGACCCCGCCGCCGTCCACGACTCGGGCCCGAACGCGCTCGACGGCACGTCCGGCTCGACGTCGGCGCCGGTCACGGCCGCGAGCCGGGCGGCGAGGTCGTAGGCGGTGCGGGAGGCGTCGTAGGCGGTCAGCGCGGGCACCGCGCCCGAGACCACCCAGTACGCCGCGAGGGGCCCGGCGCCGTCGGTGAGCGGCTCGACCCGCCACGGCCGGCCCGCCTCGTCAAGCGTGCCCAACGCCCGGGTGGTCAGGGTCCGGACGGCCGCCGCGTCGGGGCCGGGGATGGGGATGGCGCCGGCGGCCCGGTCGGCGCCGAGGCGCACGAGCAGCCGCACCGTGGTGACCGAGGGGTCCTCGGGCGGCATGTCCACCCCCGTGGGTCGAGCGCACCGCGACGCCCGGAGAGCGCGCCACGGCGCCCGGAGCGTAGCCGCCCCGGCGTGACCGGCGCGTGACCAGGGCGTCACCGGCGGCCGCGCCGGCGGGCGTGCTCGAGATCTGGCTCGAACCGGTCGTCGGGCGGTTACGCGACCGGCGTCGTCGACCAGCGGTGCGCGGTCCGCTCCAGCCGGCGGCCGGCGGGCCGGGACGAGCCCGGCTGGCGCGGCCGACGGCGGAACTGACCCGGGCGGGCGTGCGCGAGGTGACCCGAACCGGCGGAGCGTCGCGTCGCCAGCGCCGTCCACCGCTCGCGCTCGGCCACGAGACGGGCTCGCCCGGCGCGGGCGAGCTCACGCTGCCGCTGCGCCCCGGCGGAGAGCCGGCGCGCGAGGAAGGCCCGCTTCATCGCCAGCACGGCCATCACGCCGATGCCAACCCAGATGACGTTGACGACCGCGGAGGGCAGCGCCCCGTTCGCCAGCGCACTGACGCTCAGCAACGCTGCGCCGGTCATGTTGAGGACCTGGTAGCGCACCGTGTCGGTCGCCAGGCGCTGCCGGGTCACCATGATGTACGTCACCAGGGAGACAAGGGCGCCCGCCCATCCGAGGACGGCGATAGCAGTTGCGGCCAGGTCATTCACGTAACGAATCCTGACGGGTTCCGGGGTGAAGATCAATCGAACGATTCCTGATGAGGTATACAGTTCTGCTTCATGGACATCGACCCACGCAGGCTTGGTTTTCTGTTGGCCGTCAGCAGGTCTGGAGGTGTCCTGGCCGCGGCGGACTCGTTACGTCTGAGTGCTTCTGCCGTGTCTCAGCAAATTGCGCGTCTGGAGTCCGAGGCGGGTGTGAAGGTGCTCGACCGGCAGCCCACCGGGGCCACCCTCACCGCGGCGGGTCGGCTGCTGGCCGAGACGGCCGAACGCATCGAGAGCGAGGTGGGGGAGGCCCGCCGGGCGCTTGCGGCTCTCGAGGGCGACATCTCCGGCGTCGTGGTGGTCGGCGCCTTCCAGACGGCGATCCGCGCGGTGCTGGTGCCGCTCCTCGCCGAGCTCGAGCAGACGCTGCCCGGCGTGGACCTCTTCGTGCACGAGCTGGCCGAGGAGCACGGACGCCGGGCCCTGCGGCGCGGCGAGCTGGACCTGCTGGTCATCGAGCACGACCTCACCGCCCCGACCGCCGCGCCCCAGGGCACCCGGGACGTCCCGTTCCTCGACGAGCCGTGGATGATCGCGCTGCCGGCGAGCGATCCCACGCCGAGCTCGTTGCTGGACCTGGCGGGGGCCACGTGGCTCGCCCCCGAGCCGGGGGGTGCGTCGGACCGAGCGCTGCGCCGGCTGGCCACCGAGCTGTCGTTCACGCCCCGCACCGCGCACCGCTACCAGGACTTCGACGTGTCGCTCGCCATGGTCGCCGCCGGGCTGGGTGTGGCGCTCGTGCCGCAGCTGGCGCTGCGCCGGCAGCTGCCCGAGAACGTCCAGTGGGTGGGGCTGCCCGGGCTCGGCAACCGGCACCTGTTCATCCGCCACCGCGCCACCCGCACCGAGCCGCGGGCGGCCACGCTCGCGGTGCTCGAGCAGATGATCCAGGTCGCGGCCAACCTCGAGCCGTTCTGAGCCACCGGGCGACGGCGTCCGGGGTCACCCGGCGTCGAACCGGGCGTGGACCAGCGCGTCGACCGTGATCTCCGCAGGCCGCAGGTCCAGGCCGGGGGCAGCCTCCATCGCGAACGCCGCCATCCGCACCTCCTTCTCGCGCGGGACGGGCGGGCCGCCGTCGGCGAGGAGCCCGGGGTCGGCGACCGCCGTCACCCGCACGTCCGCCAGGCCCACCGCGGCCGCGTAGACGCCGGCCTTGTGCACCGCCGCGGCGACGGCGCCCCGGCGGGCCTCCTCGGTGACCGCGGCCCGGGTCTGCTCGGTCAGGTCCCAGGTGACGCCCTCGACCGTCACGCCGTCGACGAGCGAGACCTCGGTGAGCCAGGCGGACAGCGCCGTGACGTCCGCGAACGTGGCGCTGGCACCGGCGGCGGCGTGGAACACGACCGGGAGCTGTGTGCCCTCCTGGTTCCAGGGACGTTCGCCCCAGACGCGGAGCTGGTCGCTCGACCACTCCGTCACAGGGCCGTCCGCGGGGTCGTGCCGCGCGGAGAGCCCCTCGCCGATCTCGGCGTGCAGCCGCGCGCAGCGCTCCACGACGTCCTCCCGGGACGGTCCCTCGAACCCCAGCGAGAGCCGCACGGTCCCGCGCTCGGCGGCCCGGCGCACCTCGAACTCCCCGGTCACGGCGATCGTGGTCGGCATAGCTCCTCCTCGGGTGGGTCGTCCTCGACGGGCCGGGGCGTCGGCGTCGACATGGACAGGAGCGTAGGCACCACGGCGCCGGCCCGTGCGCCGTTGTCCTCGCGGCGGCGGCGGAGGACCATCGGAGGCAGGCGTAGGAGGCGCACGTGAGCACGACCGCTGGCACAACCCGGGCCGGGCGCCCGATCAACCGGGCCGGCCTCGTGGCCGCGCTCGCCCTCGGCGCGGGAGTCGCCGTCGCCGTGGGTGTCTACGCCGGTGTCCACACTCCGGCGGAGCGCCCGCTCTTCACCCTCGGCTTCTCGGGCATGCTGCAGATGAAGGCGTGGCTGACCACCGCGGCGGCCGTCCTGCTGGTGGTCCAGCTCGTCACCGCGCTCGGGATGTGGGGCCGCCTGCCGGGCGCGCGCCGAAGCCGCGCCGCCCTGGCGCTCACGCACCGCTACAGCGGCACGGCCGCGTTCGTGCTGACCCTGCCGGTGGCAGTGCACTGCCTGTGGTCGCTCGGGTTCGCGGCCACCAGCCCACGCGTCGTGGTGCACGGCCTTGCCGGCTCCCTGTTCTACGGTGCCTTCGCGACCAAGATGCTCGGCCTACGGCTGCGCCGCCTGCCCGGCTGGACGCTCCCCGTGCTCGGCGGGACCGTGCTGGCGCTGCTCGTGCTGCTCTGGCTCACCTCCGCGCTGTGGTTCTTCACCCGGCCCGGCGTCCCGAGGACGTAGCGATGCCCGTCCCGCCCCTGACCCGCCGCTCCGCGCTGCGCGGCCTGGTCCTCGCCGCGGCCGCGGGCGTCGCCGGCTTCGTCGTGGCGCGCCGCAGCGGGGCGGGCGAGCCGCTGGCCCCGGGCGCGCGGGCCAACGCGTACGGGCCCGAGCCGGCCACACCCGGCCGGCTCCTCGTCCCGGTCGCGGACGTCCCGGCGGGCGGGGGGGTGGTGCTGAGCGGTCCACGGGTCGTAGTCACGCGCGACGGCGACATCCACGCCTTCTCCGCCGTGTGCACCCACCAGGGCTGCACCGTCGCCACCGTGGCCGACGGCGTGATCACCTGCCCGTGCCACGGCAGCCGGTTCGACGCCGCCACCGGCGCGGTGGTCGGTGGGCCGGCGACCCGTCCGCTGCCCGTCGTCCCGGTCGAGATCCGCGACGGCGACGTCGTCGCCACATGAAGGAGGCACCGTGCGCCGTCTCCTCATCGCCCTGCCCACCTGGCTGTGGCTGGTCGCCGCAGCCTTCGCGGTCGGCGCGCTCGTCGCGCTGGGCTGACCAGCCGTCGCTGGCGTCCCCGGCCGGGCGGGCGCATGCTGGAGGTGCCATGCGACGCACGGACAGCAGGTTCGTCGACCGCGTCGCGGCCGGGCGCAGGCTCGCGGAGGAACTCACCGGCGCCCGCCTCGGCGACGTGGTGGTGGCAGGTCTGCCCCGCGGCGGGGTTCCCGTCGCTGCGGAGATCGCCCGGGCGCTGGACGCACCACTCGACGTCGTCGTCGTCCGCAAGCTCGGGGTGCCGTGGCAGCCCGAGGTGGCGATGGGCGCCGTCGGCGAGGACGGGACGGTCGTGGTCAACCCGCGCATCGTCGCGCAGGTGAGCGAGCCAGAGGTCGCGGCGGTGACCGCACGGGAGCGCGACGAGGTGGCTCGGCGCCTCAGGGCTTGGCGCGGCGACGGCGGTGCCGACGTGCACGGGCGCACGGTCGTGCTGGTCGACGACGGCATCGCCACCGGCGCGACCGCCCGCGCGGCCGTGGCGGTGCTGCGGGCCCGCGGTGCCGCCCGGGTCGTCCTGGCCGTCCCGGTCGCCGCCGCGGACTCCCTCGAGGCGCTGCGTCCGCTCGTCGACGACATCGTGTGCCTGCTCGTGCCTGACGAGCTCTACGCCGTCGGTGCCTGGTACGACGACTTCCGCCAGGTCGACGACGCCGTCGTCCGTGAGCTCCTCGACGCCGCCCGCACCCGCCGGGCTGCCGGCACCGGCCAGGCGGTCGACACCGGCGGTGCGGCCGACACCGGCGGGGCCGGTACCGCGGACGGCGGGGGCACCACCGAGGAGTCGGTCGAGACCTCCGCCGGGCTGCTGCCCGCCCTCCTCACCGTGCCTGACGGTGCCGCGGGGCTCGTGCTCTTCGCCCACGGTTCCGGCAGCAGCCGGCTCAGCCCGCGCAACGCGCAGGTGGCGCGGATGCTCCAGGGCGCCGGGCTCGCCACCGCACTGCTCGACCTGCTCACGCCGGCCGAGGCAGGCGACCGCGCCCGGGTCTTCGACATCCCGCTGCTCGCCGGGAGGCTGCTCGACGCCACGAGGTGGGCCGCCACCCGTCCCGAGCTCGCCGAGCTGACGCTGGGCTACTTCGGCGCCAGCACCGGGGCCGGCGCCGCCCTGTGGGCCGCGGCCGAGCATCCCGCCCGGCTGCGCGCCGTCGTCTCCCGCGGCGGGCGACCCGACCTGGCGGAGGAGCGCCTGCCGGCCGTGCGGGCACCCACACTCCTCATCGTCGGCGCCCGCGACACAGAGGTCCTCGCGCTGAACCGGCAGGCCCGCGCGGGACTGACCTGCCCCAGCGAGCTGACCACGGTGCCTGGCGCGACGCACCTGTTCGAGGAACCGGGCACCCTGGAGGTGGCGGGCCGGCTCGCCGTGGCGTGGTTCCGCCGTCACCTTGAGGCCGGTGGGCAGAACCACGGCGCCGCGGCCGGCCGCATCCCGTAACCTTGACGTTCGTGGCCACCGACTTCTCGCTCGAGATCCAGCACCTCCGCAGCACGTTCGAGTCCATCCGGGCCGTGACGGACCCGGAGGCGCTGCGCGCCACGATCGCCGAGCTCTCCGAGCAGGCCGCCGCGCCGAACCTGTGGGACGACCCAGAGGCGGCCCAGGCGGTCACCTCCCGGCTCTCCCACGCCCAGTCTGAGCTCGAGCGCGTCGAGAAGATGGGTGAGCGCATCGACGACCTCGAGGCCCTCGTCGAGCTGGGCCAGGAGGAGGAGGGCGCCGACGCGGACGCGTTCCTGACCGACGCCGAGGCCGAGCTCACCGCCATCCGCAAGGCCCTCAGCGAGCTCGAGGTCCGCACGCTGCTGGCCGGCGAGTACGACCAGCGCGAGGCAGTCATCTCCATCCGGGCCGGCGCGGGCGGCGTGGACGCCGCCGACTTCGCCGAGATGCTGCTGCGCATGTACCTGCGCTGGGCCGAGCGGCACGGCTACCCGACGGCGGTACTCGACACCTCCTACGCGGAGGAGGCCGGCCTGAAGTCGGTCACCTTCGAGGTCAAGGCCCCCTACGCCTTCGGCACCCTCTCGGTCGAGGCCGGCACGCACCGCCTCGTGCGGATCTCTCCGTTCGACAACCAGGGCCGGCGTCAGACCTCCTTCGCCGCCGTGGAGGTCATCCCGCTGATCGAGCAGACCGACCACGTCGACATCCCCGAGCACGAGATCAAGGTCGACGTCTTCCGGTCCTCCGGCCCGGGCGGGCAGTCCGTGAACACCACCGACTCCGCCGTGCGCATGACACACATCCCCACCGGGATCGTGGTGTCGATGCAGAACGAGAAGTCCCAGATCCAGAACCGTGCCGCCGCGCTGCGCGTGCTGCAGTCGCGCCTGCTGCTGGTGCGCCAGCAGGAGGAGAACGCCACGAAGAAGGCGATGGCCGGCGACGTCAAGGCCTCGTGGGGCGACCAGATGCGCTCCTACGTGCTCCAGCCGTACCAGATGGTCAAGGACCTGCGCACCGAGCACGAGTCGGGCAACCCGTCCGCCGTGTTCGACGGCGAGATCGACGACTTCATCGACGCCGGCGTCCGCTGGCGCAAGAGCCAGCAGCAGCAGACCGCCGACGTGTGACCGGGGTCCCGCCCCTCGTGTGACCGGGGTCCCGCCGTCGTTCAAGCGGCGGCGCGGCGTGTCTGCGCCGGGCCGACGGCCGGTCGTGCCTAGTCTCGAAGCAGGCCAGAGCACCGCTTCCCCCACCGTCGAGACTGGCCACCCCCAACGTGATCAGATTCGAGAAGGTCTCCAAGGTCTACGCTCGTGGCGCCCGGCCGGCGCTGGACGAGATCAGCATGGAGGTCGAGCGCGGCGAGTTCGTCTTCCTGGTCGGTTCGTCCGGCTCGGGCAAGTCGACCTTCCTGCGCCTGGCGCTGCGCGAGGAGCGCCCCACGGCCGGGAAGGTGTACGCCCTGGGGCGTGACCTCGCCCAGGTCTCCCGCTGGAAGGTGCCGCACCTGCGCCGTCGCATCGGCACGGTCTTCCAGGACTTCCGGCTGCTGCCCAAGAAGACCGTCTTCGACAACGTCGCCATCGCCCTGCAGGTGATAGGCAAGCCGCGCCACCACATCCTCACCACCGTCCCGGAGACCCTCGAGCTCGTGGGGCTGGAAGGCAAGGAGAAGCGCCTGCCGCACGAGCTCTCCGGTGGCGAGCAGCAGCGCGTGGCCATCGCCCGCGCCATGGTCAACCGTCCCCAGCTGCTCATGGCGGACGAGCCCACCGGCAACCTCGACCCCACCACCTCGATCGGCATCATGCGTCTGCTCGACCGGATCAACCGCACCGGCACCACGATCATCATGGCCACCCACGACGACGAGATCGTCGACCAGATGCGCAAGCGCGTGGTCGAGCTCGCCGGCGGGGTCATGGTGCGCGACCAGTCCCGCGGCGTCTACGGCGCGGCACGGTAGGGGCGGGCACGTGCGACTTCGGTTCATCCTGTCCCAGGTCGGCCAGGGTCTTTCCCGCAACCTGGCGATGACCATCTCGGTCGCCCTGGTCACGTTCGTCTCCCTGACGTTCGTCGGGGCGGCCGCGCTGCTCCAGATGCAGATCGACAACCTCAAGAACGACTGGTACGACAAGGTCGAGGTCTCCGCCTTCATGTGCCCGGAGGGCTCCGCCCAGCCGGGCTGCGCCGCCGGGGAGGCCAGCCAGGAACAGATCGACGACATCGGTGCGCTCCTCGCCTCACCTGCGCTCGAGCCCTACGTCAACGAGGTCTACCTGGAGTCCAAGGACGAGGCGTTCGCCGCGTTCCAGGAGCAGATGGCGGATACCGTCTGGGCGCAGTCGCTCACGGTGGACCAGATGCAGGTCTCCTACCGCGTCAAGCTCATCGACCCCGAGCAGTACCAGATCGTCGCCGACGAGCTGGAGGGGCGCCCCGGCGTCGAGATCGTCGTGGACCAGCGCGAACAGCTCGAGCCGCTGTTCAACATCCTCAACAGCGCCACCCTGCTCTCCCTGGGCCTGGCCGGCGTCATGATCGTGACCGCGGTGCTGCTCATCACCACCACGATCAAGCTCTCGGCCATGTCCCGGCGGCGCGAGACCGGCATCATGCGCCTGGTCGGCGCCTCGAACCTGTTCATCCAGCTGCCGTTCATGGTCGAGGGCGCCGTCGCCGCGCTGGTCGGGGCGGTGCTCTCCGTCGGTGGGCTGCTCCTCGGCGTGCGCTACCTGGTCCAGGACTGGCTCGCCGGCACGACGCCGTGGGTGCAGTTCGTGGGGACCGGAGACGTGCTCGTCATCGCCCCGTTCCTCGTGCTCGCCGCCATCCTGCTCGCCGGGATCAGCTCCGTGGTGAGCCTCGGCCGGTACACGAGGGTGTGAGGGGCCGACCGTGACAGCTCCCGCCCGCCCCACCGCCCGCCGCCGGCCGATGCTGCGCCCTACCGCCCGCCGGCCGATCCTGCGCCGCGCCGCCCTCGCGCTGCTGGTCTGCCTGAGCCTCGTCGGCCCCGCGAGCCTGGCGCAGGCCGACTCCCGCGACGACCTCGTGCGCCAGCAGCAGGAGAACGCCCAGCGGCGCGAGAAGCTCCAGTCCGACATGGAGGGACTCGACCAGAGCCTCGTCGAGACACATATCGCGCTCGAGGACGCCCGCGCCGCGCTGCCCGGCGCCGAGGCCGCGCTCGCCCAGGCCCGGGCCGAGCTGGCCGCGGCGGAGCGTGAGCAGGAGCAGGTCTCCGGACGGCTCGCGGTCGCGGAGGAGGAGGCCCGCTCGCTCGAGGCGGCCATCGCCGAGGGTGGGGAGAAGATCGCCGCCACCCGCTCGGCCATGGGCGAGCTCGCGCGCAGCACCTACCGCGGCGAGAACACCGTCAGCACGGTCGAGGTGGTGCTCGACTCCGCCTCCACCGAGGAGTTCCTCCAGGGCTACGCGGTGCGCGAGACCGCGGTGCGCGCCCAGACTCAGGTGCTCGACGAGCTCGAGACCATGGCCGCCGTCGCCGAGAACCAGCGCACCCGGCAGGACGCCGTCACGGTGCGCATCGGCGAGCTGAAGGCCGAGGCGGACCTCGCCGTCGCCGCCGCGGACGAGGCTCGCGCCGCCGCTGAGCAGCACGCGGCCCAGATCCGGGAGCTCGAGTCCGAGATGGCCACCCTGGCCGCCGCCCTGGAGGGCCAGAAGGACGACGTGTCCGGGCAGATCGCCGGGCTCCAGGCCGAGAACGACCAGCTCGGCGCCGAGATCGCCGCGATCGACGAGGCGAACCGCAGGGCCGAGGAGGAGCGCAAGCGCAAGGCAGCCGAGGAGGCAGCGGCGGCCGCGCGTGCCGGCCGGGCCGCGCCGGCGCCGCCGGCCCCTCAGGCCTCCGGCGGCACCCTGCTCATCCCGCCGGTGCCGAACCCGCTGTTCGTGACCTCGGGCTACGGCATGCGCTGGTACCCCATCACCGGCGGGTACTGGATGCACCTGGGTGTCGACCTGCGCTCGGCCTGCGGCAACCCTCAGTACGCGGCCGCCGGCGGGACGGTCTCGGCCGTGAAGCCGCACCCGAACGGCACGCACGGCAACCAGGTGATCGTCAACCACGGCTACCTCGGCGGCAGCTCCTACGTGACGGTGTACAACCACCTCTCCCGATTCGCGGTGCGTACGGGTCAGCAGGTCTCCCAGGGGCAGGTCATCGGGAACACCGGGCAGACCGGCAACGTCACCGGCTGCCACGTGCACTTCGAGGTGTGGAAGAACGGGCGCAGCCTCGACCCCATGGGCCTGCCGGGCTTCTGACCCCGGGGGTACGTCCCCCTGTCCCGCCCCGGCGGGCGCGGTCGCGACGTACGCTTCGGGGCAGGAGGTCCTGTTGGCGACGCAGCCCACCCTCATCAACTCGGTCGTCCGCGCCCTGCGGTTGCTCGACGCGGTCGGCGAGGCGAGCGGCCCTGTGCCCGCAAAGCTGCTCGCCCATCGCACCGGGCTGGCGCTGGGCACGACCTACCACCTGCTGCGGACCCTCGCCCACGAGGGGTACGTCGTCCGCACCGACGATGGGTTCGCTCTCGGTGACCGGGTGGACAGCCTCGCGAGCGCCCGGCACAGCCCTATCGGTCCCGGTCGCACCCGGCAGGTGCTCGGCCAGCTCCACGACGACCTCGGCGCCGCCGCCTACCTCGCCGTGCTGGACGACGGCGAGGTGCACATCGCGGAGATCTACGACAGTCCGGGGGCACCGCGCACCGACCTGTGGGTCGGCCTGCACGAAGCCGCCCACGCCACAGCGCTGGGCAAGGCGGTTCTTGCGGCCCTGCCGGAGGAGGGGCGGCGTGCCTACCTCGCGGCGCACCCGATGAACGACCTCACCCCACGCACGCTCACCACGCGCCGCGCTCTGCTCAGTGAGCTGGCGGCCGGCGACGGCGTGATGGTCGACCGCGAGGAGTATGCCGTCGGGACCGTGTGCGCGGCGGCGGCCCTGCCCAGTGCCGACGTCACCGCGGCGGTCGCCGTGTCGGCCCCCGTCGGCCGGGCGAAGGAGGTGCTTGCCAGCACCGACCACCTGCGGCGCGCCGCCACGCTCCTCGCGCTCGCCGCACGCCGCTGAGCGGCCCGCCGTTCGTACCGCGCATTGTCACCATCTGAAATATCGGCCGTTGCCAGGCCCGCCGCCCCGACGCAGAGTGTGATCACCACCTACCTGCTTGGAGGCATCATGTCGACATCGTTGTCGCAGCCGCCGCCCGTGCCCGAGGCGGCCGAGGCGAACGCGCCGGGGAAGTACCTGCCGGAGGAGGTGCGCAAGGACCTGTACGCAACGATGGTCTTGTCCCGCACGTTCGAGGAGGCGATCCTCCGCGAGTACCACGCCGACAAGGGGCCCGGCTTCGACATCGGCAAGGGCCTGATCCCGGGCGAGATGCACCTGTCGGCCGGCCAGGAGCCCGTGGCCGCGGGTGTCTGCGCCCACCTCACCGGCGACGACGCCGTGACCGCTACGCACCGGCCGCACCACCTCGCCGTCGCCCACGGGGTGGACCTGGCGAAGATGACCGCGGAGATCTTCGGCCGGGAGACCGGCCTGGGCCGGGGCCGCGGGGGCCACATGCACCTGTTCGACCCCGCCGTGCACTTCTCCTGCTCCGGCATCGTCGCCGAAGGGCTGCCACCCGCTCTCGGCGCCGCGTTCGCGTTCAAGCGGCGCGAGGGCAACGCGGTCGCCGTCGCTGTCACCGGTGAGGGCGCCGCCAACCAGGGCGCCTTTCACGAGTCCCTCAACCTCGCCGCTCTGTGGAAGCTGCCCGTCGTCTTCGTCGTCGAGGACAACGAGTGGGGCATCTCCGTGCCGCGCTCCGCGTCCACGTCCGTGCCGTCGAACGACGTGCGCGCCGCCGCGTACGGCATCCCCGGCGAGCTCGTCGAGGACAACGACGTCGAAGCCGTCCATGCCGCGGCCGGCCGCGCCGTGGAACGCGCCCGGGCGGGGGAGGGCCCGAGTCTCATCGAGGTGCGCACCCTGCGCCTGTGGGGCCACTTCGAGGGCGACGCCCAGGGCTACCGCCCGGATCTCGGCTCCGTGGCCGGCCTCGACCCGATCCCGCGCTACGAGAAGCGGCTGCGCGAGGCCGAGATCCTCGACGACGCCGCCGTCCAGCAGATCCGCGCCGAGGCGAGCGCGAAGGTCGAGGGCGCCATCGCCTTCGCCAAGGACAGTCCGATCCCCCCACCCGCCGACGTCATGAAGTACGTCTTCGCCGAGGAGGCTTGAGATGACCCTCACCGACACCACCACGGCCAAGGCCACCAGCCGCAGGCTCAACACGTCCAAGGCCATGATCGAGGCCATCGCTCAGGAGATGGAGGCGGATCCGTCCGTCGTCTACCTCGGGGAGGACGTCGGCCCCTACGGCGGCATCTTCTCCTCGACCACCGGCCTGCAGGAGCGGTTCGGCAAGGACCGGGTCATCGACACGCCCATCTCCGAGACGGCGTTCATCGGGCTGGGCATCGGTGCCGCGACCGAGGGCATGCGGCCGATCGTGGAGCTGATGTTCGCCGACTTCATGGGCGTCTGCCTGGACCAGATCTACAACCACATGGCGAAGATCAACTACTTCTCCGGGGGCAACGTCAAAGTTCCCATGGTGCTGACGACGGCCGTCGGGGGCGGCTACTCCGACGGCGGCCAGCATTCCCAGACGCTGTGGGGCACGTTCGGGCACCTGCCCGGGATGAAGGTCGTCGTCCCAGCCACCCCTGCCGACGCGAAGGGCCTGATGACCTCGGCGATCCGGGACGACTCCCCGGTGGTCTACATGTTCCACAAGGGCGTCATGGGCCTGCCGTGGATGGCGAAGAACCGCCGGTCCGTGGACGTCGTCCCCGAAGGTGAGTACGTCGTCCCCATCGGCAAGGCCCGCACCGCGAAGGAAGGCAGCGACGTCACGGTCGTGACTTTGTCGTTGTCGGTCCACCACGCCCTCGACGTCGCCGAGAAGCTCGACGCCGAGGGCATCAGCGCGGAGGTGGTCGACCTGCGCTCGGTCGTCCCGCTCGACCGGCAGGCGATCCTCGAGTCGGTGGGCAAGACCGGCCGGCTCGTCGTCGTCGACGAGGACTACCTGTCGTACGGGCTGTCCGCGGAGGTGTCCGCGACGATCACCGACGAGGACCCGACGCTGCTCAAGGCGCCGGTCCAGCGTGTGGCGGTGCCGGACGTGCCGATCCCGTACGCCCACGACCTCGAGTATGCGGTCCTGCCCAGGCCGGAACGTATCGAGGCGGCGATCCGGAAGGTCCTCGGATGACGGAGGTGCCGTTCCCACCGCTCAGCGAGGCCAAGCCCGACACCGAGGGTGTCCTCGCCACCTGGTACGTGGCGGACGGTGATCAGGTCGTCGAGGGCCAGCTCCTCGCCGAGGTCCAGGTCGACAAGGTCGACGCGGAGGTCGCCGCACCCGCGGCAGGGACGGTCCATCTCCTCGTCGGTGAGGACGAGTCCGTGCTCCAGGGTGCGCCGATCGCCCGCATCGACCGAGGGGTCTGACCTCCACGGCGGTGTCGCCGGCCACACAGCGACCGGCGCGGCCTGCTCGTGAGCCGGCACCGAGCGGGCACGACCGCGCCGCGCGACGGACCGCCTCGTCAGAGGGACGGCGGCGACCGCCATGTGTGCGACCGGACGACCGCCCCGCGCGACGGGCCGAGAGTGCAGATCGGGGAGGAAACGTCAGGCCAGGCCTGACGTTTCCTCCCCGAACCGTTCCGCGGAGCTTCGGGCTCAGCCGTGCTGCTCGTGGCCCGCCCGCTGGTCGAGCTTCTCCTTCGTGGCCCAGAGGCCCGCCGACGGGGTGGAGATGTAGAAGACCTCCTCGCCGTCGGGCATCGTGTTCCAACCGTCCTTCATCACGGCCGGGTCGTACCGCTTCTGCGCCTCCGCGAGGTCCATGTACTGGTAGCCGACGGACTCGATCTCCTCCTTGCTGAGGTGACCGGGCGCGTAGGTGATCGTGAAGCGGCCCTCGGAGGAGCCGTGCACGAGGTGGGCGGTGCCGTGCGGGATGTCCTGCATGTCTTCCTGCGTCTTGTACAGCTCGAGGACCTCGGCCTGGCTGAGGTAGCCGTACCGGCGCACCAGCTCGTCCACCTCCGGCTGCTCACCGAAGCGCTCCACACCGGGGGCGATGACCAGCAGCTCGCCGCCGTCGGCGATGGCCATGCGGGTGCGGTAGACGGCCTTGTTGGCGACCCAGGTGGCGCGGAACTCGTCTGCCTGCATGACGGCGACGATCTTCTTCACCGGCTCGTCGAACTGCGTGATGTTCTGCGCCAGCGACGCCCGGGCCGCGGCGTAGTACGTCTCGAGGTCGTCACCGACGTACACGCCCGTGTGCGCGAGCTTGCCCTCGTCGTCGTAGTCCATGACGACCTGGAAGTAGACGTCCTTGAGGTCACCGAGGAACTCGTCCTCGGCGTAGTTGAAGCACGCCCGCACCGGGGTCAGCAGGTTGCCGAGGTTGTTCTCGATGCCGTACACCGCCGAGGCCATGTGCGAGGCACCCAGCAGGCGCTTGCCGCCCAGCCCGATGAAGTAGTTCTTGTTGTGGTTGGCGAAGCCGAGCACCTCGTGGGGCACCACGTGGCCGACGTTGATGACCAGGTCCCACTGCTCGATGACGAGCATCGTGTTCAGGTCGATCGGCATCTCCCAGTCCACCGCGCCGCCCGTCTTCTCCTTGACGAGCTCGGCGGGCACGGTCCCGACGTTCGTGACCCCGTTCTTCCAGTCGTGTGCGTGGATCCGCTCCTCGGGGATGGACCCGAACATCCACTTGTTGTCCTCGGGGGTGTGCGGCACGTGCTGGCCGA
Source organism: Georgenia yuyongxinii (assembly GCF_006352065.1). Taxonomy (NCBI): domain Bacteria; kingdom Bacillati; phylum Actinomycetota; class Actinomycetes; order Allobogoriellales; family Allobogoriellaceae; genus Georgenia; species Georgenia yuyongxinii. The sequence goes on from NZ_CP040915.1 coordinate 1,171,471, forward strand.
GCGTGGGGATCACGTGCACCTCGGCGCCCGCGGCGTCCAGGAGCTCGTAGAACTTCTCGGTGATCCAGCCCGAGCCGGAGTGCGCGCGGGTGAGGTCCGGCGGCAGCAGCAGGACGCGCTTGAGCTCCGCGATGCCGAGACGCTCCTTGGCCTCATCGAGCGTGCGCTGCACCATCTCCTCGATCTGGGCGCGGGAGACGAATCGGGCTTCGTGCTGGAACCAGGTCATGGACGCCAACATAGCGGCGGGCACGGGACGACGGATACTGCAGCGGCGGGGTTGCCACCGGTTGTCGGCCCGCGGCCGGCTGCCCCGAAAACAGGACGGACGACGGCGGATCGGGTGCCTTGGCCCGGGCGCTCGCCCCGGCGCGGCGACGCCTGCCCTAGGCTGGGAGATCGGCCCGGAGGGTCGGTCGCGCCAACGGCGCGGCGGTCGCGCCAACCGGTGCGGCCCGAGCGGCGACCGCCGGACGGCGGTAGGAGGTAGGAACGGTGGCGGGCACGAAGGCCGGGTCGAACAGGCCGACCCAGGCGCAGAAGGCCAAGGCCGAGGCGGACGCCCGCAAGGTCGTGGCACGCAACAAGAAGGCCCTCCACGACTACCACATCGACGACCGGCTCGAGGCGGGGCTCTCCCTGACCGGGACCGAGGTCAAGGCACTGCGCATGGGCCGGGCCTCCCTCGTGGACGGCTGGGTGGAGATCGACCGCGGTGAGGCGTGGCTGCACAACGTCCACATCCCCGAGTACGCCCAGGGGTCCTGGACCAACCACGGTCCCAAGCGCAAGCGCAAGCTGCTGCTCCACAAGCAGGAGATCGAGAAGCTGGGTGTGAAGACCCGCGAGAAGGGGCACACGATCGTGCCGCTCGAGCTGTACTTCGTGCGCGGCAAGGTCAAGGTCGAGATCGCCCTCGCCCGCGGGAAGCAGGAGTGGGACAAGCGCCAGACCCTGCGGGAGAAGCAGGACGAGCGCGAGGCGCAGCGGGCGATGAGCCTGCGGAAGCACCTGTAGCGGCGCGGCTCCGGTGAGGTCGCGGCGATCGCCTCGGCCTGCGCGCGCCGTCGACGATCGGGCGCACTCTGGCGGCCCCAGGGCGCCGGGGCTAGCGTGGTTATCCCCACCCTGCCCCGGAGGTCGTCATGGGTTTGCCGATCAAGCTCCGCCACGTGCCCGCCAGGCTCGCCGCCGGAGCGTTCATCCTCAACTCCGGCATGGGCAAGCGCGGCATGCCGGACGACGGCGCCGCCGGCCTCCAGCAGATGGCCGCGCATGCGTTTCCCCAGCTCAAGGAGATGTCGCCGAAGGACTTCGGCAAGTTGATCTCCACGGGGGAGATCGCACTCGGCGTCGCCCTGCTGACCCCGCTCGTGCCGACCTGGCTCGCGGCCCTGGGGCTCGCGGGCTTCTCCGGCGGCCTGCTGCGCATGTACACCAAGGTGCCGGGCCTGACCAGGAGCGACGGGATCCGCCCCACGGCGGACGGCAACGCCATCGCCAAGGACGTCTTCCTCGCCGGGATCGCTGGCACGCTGCTGATCGACGAGCTCACCAGCCGCAGGCGCTGACGCCGGCAACCGGGCGCCGTCGGAACATCGGACGCCCCCTGCGGCGTTCGCACCATCATGCAGCTCGGTATCTACACCTTCGGCGACCTCGACACCCGTCCCGCCGCCCCATCTGTCTCGCCCGGCCAGCGCCTGCGGGAGATCCTCGAACGAGTCCGGCTCGCCGAGGAGGTCGGGCTCCACTACGCGGGGATCGGCGAGCACCATCGGCCGGACTACTCCATCTCCTCCCCGGCCACCGTGATCGCCGCCGCCCTGGCGCAGACCTCGCACATCCACGTGGGCTCCGCGGTGACGGTGCTGTCCACCGAGGACCCGGTGCGGGTGTATCAGCAGTTCGCGACGATGGACCAGTTCTCGGGTGGCCGGGTCGAGCTGCTCGCCGGCAGAGGCTCTTTCATCGAGTCCTTCCCGCTCTTCGGCGCGAACCTGGAGGACTACGACGAGCTCTACGAGGAGAAGCTGGATCTGCTGCTCGCGCTCGACCGCGGCAACCCGGTGACGTGGTCGGGCCGATTCCGCCCGCCGCTGACGGGCGCCGAGATCTGGCCCCGGCCCACCGATAAGCCGGGCCTGGGGGAGCGGTTGCACATCGGAATCGCGACGGGCGGGTCGCCGGCCTCCTCCGTGCGGGCGGGCACGCTCGGGCTGCCGGTGAACTACGCCGTCATCGGGGGCGAGCCCCGCCGCTTCGCCCCTCTCGTGGAGCTCTACCGGCAGGCGCACAACAAGGCCGGGCACCCGGCCGCGACCCAGCACGTCTCGGTCTCCGTGCACGGGTTCCTCGCCGAGACCGACGTGGCGGCCCTCGAGACCTTCTACCCCTACCAGCTCGACGCCGGCACGAAGATCGCGCGGGAGCGCGGGTTCGCGCTGCCCAACCGGATCTCCTACGAGATGCAGGCGAGCGGGCACGGTGCCTTCGTGGTCGGCTCGCCCGAGGCGGTGGCCGAGAGGATCCTGACCCTCCACGGCTACCTCGGGCACGACCGGCAGAACTTCCAGATGGACGTCTCCGGCATGCCCCAGCCCGAGTCGCTCAAGGCCATCGAGATGCTCGGCCGCGCCCGGGAGCTCGTGGACGCCGAGCTGGGCGGCGAGCCAGTGACCCGCTGACCGGACGCGCACGGTCCCGGTCGCGGGGCGCCGGGACGTAATAGATGTGCCAGGAACCGGGTCGACCACGTATCATGGACAGACCGGCCGCGCCCATAGGGCAAGACCGGTGACAACTGCACAGGGGGATGATCGGTTTCGACGATGGTCGTCGTTCCAGGAGAAGCGGGTCGAGGATGCAGAGTCATCTCGTCAACGATCTCTGCAAACCAATAGGTGCCGATTCCAAGCGCACCGCGTTCGCCCTCGCCGCCTGAGCGAGTTCTGAACGCCGTCAGCCCGAGGTAGCTCTCGCCCCGGTCCCTGGCGTCATCTAGGGAGCCACTGCTCGTAGCCTTCGTCATCGGGGTTTACGGGGACTTTTAGATGACTGAGCCCGTCAGCGACATGTCTGCGTGATCGCTGGGGCCGAGAAAATCAGCAGCAGACTGCACCCGGAGAAGCCCTGGTTCCACGCCGTCGGACGCGGGTTCGATTCCCGCCATCTCCACAGCTCCGATCCCCCACATCGGGACAAGGCCCGAACCCTTTGCAGGGTTCGGGCCTTGTCGTTGTCCGCGCAAGGCAGGGACCGCCCGGCCCGGGCACGCCCGGCCAGGCGGCCACGCCCGGCCCGGGCACGCCCGGCCAGGCGGCCACGCCCGGCCAGGCGGCCACGCCCGGCCAGGCGGCTACGCCCGGCCAGGCCTCGGCCCGCGCGTCTCAGCGGTCGGAGTGCTCCTGGTCGGGTGCCCCCCGCTCCGTGGCGGCGACCGCCCGTGCATCCTTCTTGTTCTTCCAGACGCTCGCGACGACGGTGATGGCCAGCACGCCGATGATCCACCCCAGCGAGACGGCGATCGTGGGCTCGGGCAGGCCGAGCCAGGGCTCGCCGCCGTTGATGAACGGCAGCTCGTTCTCGTGCAGCGCGTGGATGACGAGCTTCACGCCGATGAAGCCCAGGATCGCCGCCAGCCCGTAGTGCAGGAAGACGAGGCGGTCGAGCAGTCCGTCGATGAGGAAGTACAGCTGCCGCAGCCCGAGAAGGGAGAACGCGTTGGCAGCGAAGACCAGGTACGGCTCCTGGGTGAGCCCGAAGATCGCCGGGATGGAGTCGATCGCGAACATCAGGTCTGCGGTCCCGATAGCGAAGATCGTGATGAGCAGCGGCGTGATGAACGTCTTGCCGCTCGCGCGGTGGAGCAGCTTGCCGCCCCGGAAGCCGTCGGTGACCGGGAAGATCCGGCGCACGCCGCGCACGAGCGCGTTCTCGTGGTAGTCGCCGCCGTCGTGCTCACCCGGCCGCTCCAGGCCCTGCCGGGCCTGGGCGATGGCGGTGTAGAGCAGGAACGCGCCGAACAGGTAGAAGACCCACGTGAACTCGTCGATGACCGCCGCACCGACCGCGATGAAGACGCCGCGCATGGCCAGCGCCATGACGATGCCCCACATCAGCACCTTCTGCTGGAACTCCCGGGGCACCCGGAACGCCGCGATGATGATGACGAAGACGAACAGGTTGTCCACCGAGAGGCTCTTCTCGGTGATGTAGCCGGCGAAGTACTCACCGGCGTAGCGCGAGCCCGAGGTGGCCCAGATGATGAAGCCAAAGACGATGGCCATGGCGATGTAGCCGACGGACCACCAGGCGGCTTCCTTGAGGCTCGGGGCGTGCGGGGTCCGCACGTGGCCGAGGAGGTCGACGGCGATCATGACGAGGATGATCGCGATCAGCACGATCCAGGCGAGCGCTGAAACTTCCATGGGGTCCTCCGGTACGTGGGTTCGATCTGGTACCGGAGGTCTCTTCCGCCCGTTACGGCCGTAGACCGCGGGACTGGTGGCACCGAACGACCGTCGTCGATCGCTGTGCTGACGGCGTCACCGAGTGGGAATACTCCCCTCCGACATCGAGGCTACGGGCGTCGAGGGCTCGGTGCCAGCCGGAGTGCGACTTCCCACAAACGCCCGAACCGGGGCAAAGGGTCGCCCCGCGTCAGCGTTCGGCCAGGCGTTCGGCGTGACGCGGACGTAGTTGTCGTACCTGCGGATCGCGCCGGTGCCGGACTGCTGGAAGTGGGTGAACCCCGAGGCGAGCTGGCGGTCGTAGATCGGTTCGGGCACCCCCGGGTGGGTGTTGCCGATCTGCGGCTTGGGCGACCAGCACGTCGCCGCAATTCCCGACGGCTGCGCACCCCGCCAGAATGGACCCATGACCGCACGTGGCTTTCTCTCCGACAACGCCTCCGGCGTCCACCCCGCGGCCCTCGCCGCCCTCGCCGCCGCCAACGAGGGCCACGTGCCCTCCTATGGGGCGGACCCCATCACCACCAGGCTGGGGGAGCGGGTGCGTGACCTCTTCGGCCCGGACGCCTCGATCTTCCCCGTCTTCAACGGCACCGGCGCCAACGTCGTCGCCGTCCAGGCGCTGCTGCAGCGGTGGGACGCGGCGGTCGCCACGGCCGAGTCGCACATGGTCAACGACGAGTCCACCGCCCCACAGCTCATCGGGGGCTTCCCGATCCTCACCGCCGGCTCGGTCGCCGGCCGCACGACGCCCGAGCTGCTCGCCCCGCTGTTCGACGCCTACGACGGCAGCGTCCACCACGCCCGGCCCGCGGCGATCAGTCTCGCCCAGAGCACCGAGCTCGGCACCACCTACACCGCCGCCCAGCTCGCCGGGATCGGTGCGTTCGCCCGCGCCCGGGGCGCCCGCCTGCACCTCGACGGCGCCCGTCTGGCGAACGCCGCCGCCCGCCTGGGCACCGGCCTGCGAGCGCTGACCACCGACGCCGGCGCCGACGTCGTCTCCTTCGGCGGCACCAAGAACGGACTGCTGCTCGGCGACGCCGTCATCGTGCTCGACCCCGCCCTCGCCGATCCGGTGGCCCGGCTGCGCAAGGCGTCCGGTCAGCTGGCCTCGAAGATGCGGTTCGCCTCGGCCCAGCTCCTCGCCCTGCTCGAGGACGACCTGTGGTACCGCAACGCCGCCCACGCCAACGCGGCCGCCGACCTGCTGGTGGCGCGCCTGCGCACGCTCGGCCTCGAGCCGGCCTACCCCGTCGAGGCCAACGCCGTCTTCATCCCGGTCCCGGCCCCAGCGCTCGCCCCGGTGATCACCGACGCCCCGGTGCTGGCCTGGGATGCCACCACCGTGCGCGCCGTCGCCTCCTTCGACACCACCGAGGAGGACGTCGACGCCCTGGTGGCCACGTTGGCGCGCCACCTCGGGCGCTGACCCGCCCGCCCGCACGGCACAAACGGCCGTCGGCGCTCCGAATCTGGCTAGGGTAGGCAGCGGTCGGTGACCGACCTACCCGGCTGAGAGGTTGCCCGCGCATGGTGCTCGCCGTCGAGACACTGGGCCTGCGCAAGACGTATCGCGCCGGCCGCGGACGGCACGTGGCCGTCCAAGGCCTCGATCTGCAGGTGCCGGCCGGCGGGGTCCACGGCTTCCTGGGCCCGAACGGGTCCGGGAAGACGACGACGATCCGGATGCTCCTCGGGCTTGTCCGTGCCGACTCCGGCACTATGCGCATCTTCGACCAGCCGGGGCCCGAGCAGCTGCCCGCGGTGGTCGGGCGGGTGGGCGCGATCGTGGAGTCGCCCAAGTTCTTCCCCGCGTTCACCGGCACCAAGAATCTCAGCCTGCTCGCCGAGGCGATCGGCGCACCGCGGGCGAAGGTGACGGAGGTGCTCGAGCAGACCGGTCTGGCCGAGCGCGGCAAGGACCGCTACCGCGGCTACTCCCTCGGCATGAAGCAGCGCCTCGCCATCGCGGCCACGCTCCTGAAGTCCCCGGACCTGCTCATCTTCGACGAGCCGACCAACGGGCTCGACCCCGCCGGGATCCGCGAGATCCGGCAGACCATGCGCCGGCTCGGCGACGAGGGCCGCACGGTGCTCGTCTCGAGCCACGTCCTCGCCGAGGTCGAGCAGGTCGCCGACACGGTCTCCATCATCGGGCACGGCCGGCTGCTCGCCTCCGGTCCGGTCGCCGACGTCATCGGTGCACGCGGCGCCCCGATGGTCCGGGTGACCGTGGCCCAGCCGGAGGCCGCGGCCGAGATCCTCACCCGCGGGGGCATGGCCGTCCAGCGCGACGGCGCGGCGCTGCAGGTTCACGGCACCGACGACCCCGCGCGGATCACCTACCTCCTGGCCCAGCACGGTCTCTACGTCAGCGAGCTGGTGGCACAGCGCGCCGACCTGGAGTCGGTGTTCCTGGCGCTGACCAGCGGGGAGGGGCTCGGTGCCCCCCGGGCCACCGGGCGCGGCCGGCGCCGCGCCGACGCCGCGCCACCACCGGGGACGCCCGTCCAGGACCGCTCGCTGAGCACCGGGGGAGGGGACGCATGAGCCGGCTGACGAAGGTCGAGCTGCGCCGCCTGTTCTCCCGCCGCCTGGTGGTGCTCGCCATGCTCGCCGGGCTCGTCGCCACCGCGGCCGCCCTGGTCGGCACCTGGAACCAGTCCCAGCCGATGTCGCCCTCCGAGCAGGCCCAGGCGGAACGGTGGTACCAGGAGGCCCGGGCCGACTGGGAGGCGAACGGTGAGCAGCACGTGGCCGACTGTCTCGAGGCCGAGGAGACGGAGCGCGAGGCCACGGGCCAGGTCGTCGACTTCGGGTGCCGCCAGATGGAACCGGCGCGCGACATGTTCATCGTCACCGCGCCACCCTTCGAGAGCAGCCTGCCCGGCCTGCTCGGCGCCCAGTCCTTCCTCCTGCTCTTTCTCGCTCTCCTGGTCGGGGCCACCGCCACCGCCGCGGAGCTCAGCACCGGCTCGATCGCGAGCTGGCTCACGTTTGAGCCGCGCCGGCTGCACGTCTACGCGTCCAAGCTGCTCGCCCCCGGCCTGGGCCTGCTTCCGGTCGCCGTGACACTGCTCGCCCTGCTCGTCGCGGGGGCCTGGTTCATCGCCGGCGCCTTCGACCTGACAGGCACCATGACCGGCGCGGCGTGGGTGGACGCCGGCTGGACGGTCCTCCGGGTGCTTGCCCTCACCCTGCTCGCCGCGGTGGTAGGAGCCGCGTTGGGGTTCCTGCTCCAGCACACCGCCGCGGTGCTCGGCGTGGTCGTCGGCTACGTGATCGTCGTCGAGGCCATGTTCCGGGGCCTGCTGCAGGACCACCAGCGCTGGCTGCTATCGACGAACATCGGCGCCTGGATCGAGAACGGCACCGTGTACTTCCAGGAGGTCTGCACCGCCGAGGCCGCCGGGACGGTGTGCGAGGTCGCCGAGCACAGCCTGGGCTTCGACGGCGGCGCCGCCTACCTGCTCGTGCTGGTCGCGGCACTGGTCGTGCTCGGGGCACTGGTCTTCCGCCGTCGCGACGTGGTCTGACGGTGCCAGCATGGCTCCATGGACGACGACGCCTCCTGGCCAGCGCTGACCGTCCCGGGCGCGCCGGGGACCGAGCCGGGGGTCGCCGTCGTCGGCCCCCGACGGCTGTGGGACGGGCCGCTCGACGTCGAGGGGCTTGCCGTGGCCAGCGTGCGCGAGGCCGCCCGGGCCGCGGTGTCGCTCGCCGCCCGACGCGGCGTGAACCTGCCGATCGCCGTCGACTCCCGGGACGTGGCGGCCGCCTTCGAATCCTTCCGGCACCTGCGGGTGGCCGGCCGGGCGCCGGAGGGGTTCGCGCCGCTGTCCACCTTCTACGCGGCGACCGACGGCTGGGTGCGGGTGCACGCCAACTACCCGCACCACCGTCACGCCCTGACCAACGCCCTGGAGGTGACCGACGACGGCGACCCCTCGGTCCGGGAGCGGGTCGCCGCCGCCATCGCCTCGATGCCCGCGCACGCCGTCGAGACCCGCGTGCGCGCCACCGGCGGGGTCGCCGCGGCGCTGCGCACCCCCCAGGCGTGGCGCGCCCACGAGCATGGCCGGCTCGTGACGGCCCAGCCGCTCGTCGACGTGCGGGCCACGGGTGCGCCGGCGGCCCCCGTTGCGCCCGCCGACGACCTGCCCCTGACGGGGCTCCGCGTGCTGGACCTGACGCGGGTCATCGCCGGCCCCACCGCCACCCGCCTGCTGGGGGCGCTCGGCGCGGACGTGCTGCGGCTCGACCCGCCCGGCCGCCCCGAGCTGCTGGATCAGCACCTCGACACGGGATTCGCCAAGCGTTCCGCCGTCGGTGATCTCGCCGACCCGGCGACGCGGGCGCGGGTGGAGGAGCTGCTCGCGACGGCCGACGTCGTTGTCAGCGGCTACCGGCCGGGCGCGCTCACCACCTTCGGGCTCGACGCGGACTCGCTGCTCGCGCGACGGCCGGGCCTGGTGGTGGCCGAGCTGTCCGCCTGGGGCACCGACGGACCCTGGGGGCACGAGCGTGGCTTCGACAGCATCGTCCAGGTCGCCGCGGGGATCGCCCACCGGTACGGGCGCAACGACGACGCCGCACCTGGCGGCTGGCGCCCCGGTGCCCTGCCGGTGCAGGCCCTGGACCACGCGGCCGGCTACCTGCTCGCCGCCACGGTGATGCGGCTGCTCGCCGGGCGGGTGAACGAAGGCGGCGCCGTCGCACGGATCAGCCTTGCGCGGGTGGCCGAGGAGCTGCTCCGGCTGCCTGGCCCCGGGAGGGAGTCGAGCGCCGCACCCACGCCCGCCGACGCCGCGCCGATGCAGGTTGCCCCCGCCATCCGGCACCGCGAGTCGGCGTACGGGGTCGTCGAGTACGTGCCGCCCCGCTCGTCGTGGCCGGCGACCGGTTGGACTTTCCGACGCCACCGCAGGAGTACGGCACCGCCCAGCTCGCCTGGACCTGACCGCCGGCGGGCAGCAGAAGGCCCCGGCCGTCGTGACGACGGCCGGGGCCTTTCCGTGAACGGAACCTTCGTCAGGTCAGCCGAGCTCGACCCGCGGTCCGGTGTGCTCGACGACGGTCACGTCGCTGCCGGAAGTCGAGGTCAACGTCGTCACCGGCGTGAAGTGGCCAGTGTCGCAGCGCGGTGACCAGCCCGACGGCCAGCGCCGGGGATGCGGCGCCGCGGGGAACGGTGACAGACACGCATGTCCTTTCGCTGAGGACGCAACCTCGCTCCCGTTAAACGTATGACGTCAGACGGCTGATGTGACAACGAGTCCGCGAAGGAGAACCTGCCATGGCAGGAGGCGGCCACCGTCCGCGGTTCGTCCTCGCCCCGATCTCGCTCGTACCACGGCACGATGTGTTTCAGCGCGGCCGTGAGGACTACGGGCGGCCGTCAGATGAGGGCGCGCAGGGGGGCGCATCGAGTGGGGGACGTCAAGCGGTGCCTTGACGTCCCCCACTCGATCCCGCGCGGCCCGCTGCCCCCGCTCATGTAAGGGACATCGGCGGCGTGGGGTGACCACGTTGTCGGGGTTCCGAGGCTGCATGGTCATCCCGGTTGGTTCGGGAGGGTGGCGTCGAGTAGCGCCTGGGAAGGTTCTCCGCGTGGAGTGCTTGCCCCGTTGGCCGGGCATCAGCGCGGCGAGCTCCGCCGCGCGGCCGAGGTCCTGGCCGGCGACCCAGCGGACCTGGACCTCGGGGATGGTGCGCAGCGCGAGGAGGTGCTCGCGGGCGAAGGCGCCGGTGCCGACGACCGTGACCGGGAGGCTCATCGGGTGGCCTCGGCCCCGGACCCGGCTAGCCCGGTCCCGGTGCCGCCGCCGTGCGCGGCCCCGCCGTGCGCCCGCCGCGCCGGCTGGGCCTCGTCCAGTGCGCGCTGCAGCGGCGCGTAGTGGTCGACCACCGCCGCGCGGAACGCCTCGACGTCGCCGGCCTCCGCGGCGCGCAGCATGTCGCCGTGCGCCTGGGCCGCCTGCTCGAGGTCCTTCGGCAGGCTCAGGCCCAGCCGCAGCATGACTGCGGTGTGCACGTCCCAGAACGCGGTGACCAGCTGGCCGACCAACGAGTTGTTCACGTGCCGCGGCAGTCCGGCGTGGAAGTGGCGGTCCTGCTTGGGGAACGTCTCGCCCTTGCGGGCGCTCACCACCATCTCGTCCACCAGGGCGTGCAGGGCCGGGTCGGTCGTGCCGCGCATGCCGTCGACGATCCGCTGCGCCATCGACATGTCGAGCGCCTGCCGGACCTCCACCACCTCCCGCAGGGCATCGAGGTCGTCGCCGGGGATGAGTACGCCGCGGAAGATCAGCGACTCCACCATCGCATCGAGGGACATGTTCCCCACGAACGTCCCGCGTCCGTGCCGGACTTCGACGATGTCCAGGGTGGACAGCGTGCGGATGGCCTCGCGCACGCTCGAGCGGGACACGCCGAGGCTCTCGCACAGCTCGGTCTCGGTGGGCAGCACGTCACCGGGACGCAGGCCCTGCGTGAGGATGTAGTCCTTGATCTGGTCGGCAGTGGTGGCGCGGCGAGATGCGGCTGGGGCCGGGCGCGACATGGCCACGGCCGGTCGTGGGGCAGCCGGCCGGCCGGGAGATCCTTGTGCTCCGCTGATCGAAGACATGTTCTTGACCCTTTCGGTGATGACGTTCTACTCGCATCGTAATACGTCAGACATCAGATGTCGTTCGTTCAGAAGAGGGATTCATGAAGCGTTCACTCGCAGGGCGCCCGGGTCTTCGTCGTCGCGGGCTCAAGCTCACGGCGGTCAGCGGAGCCGTAGCACTCACCCTTGCCGCTTGCGGTGGCGGCGCCTCGTCAGAGGAGACGAGCTCGGGTGAGGACGCGGGCACCGGTGCCGCCGCCGGCCCAGGCCGCGGAGGCGCTGGCCCACGGTGCGTTCAGCGTGTGCGTAGGCACTGCGATCACCCACCCGACGACCATCACCACCTGGTTCGCCGACGCCGTAGCGACCGCGCGCGGTTAACCGGCCCTGCCCGTCACTTGCGCGACAGGTGTGGGCGAAGTGGGCGACCAGGCCCCCCGACGGGCGTCCAAGTGCCCGCAAACCGCGTGGACACGCTGGAAAATCGGCGCGTGAGAGCGACAATCGCGCCGCCGTGTGCGTAATGTCTGGCGCAGCGGCGCCGAACATGGCGTCCGACCCGAACGATGAGAGGTTTTCCATGTCCGTCAACCGCACCGAGCTCGTCGCCGCCATTGCCGAGCGCGCCTCGCTCACCAAGACCGACGCAGACGCTGCTCTGTCGGCGCTCCAGGACGTCCTGGTCGACGCTCTCGGCAAGGGCGAGGCCGTCAAGGTCACCGGCCTGCTGAGCGTCGAGCGCGTCGAGCGCGCGGCCCGCACCGGCCGCAACCCCCGCACCGGTGAGGAGATCCAGATCCCCGCCGGCTACGGCGTCAAGATCTCCGCCGGCTCGACCCTGAAGAAGGCCGTCGCCAAGTGACCTCGCGCTGAGCGCACCCGGACGGGCAGGGCCATTGCGGCCCTGCCCGTTCGTGTTTCCGGCAATCCCGAAGCTCTCTCGACAGCAGACGTCTGATGTCCGGGTGGACACGGGCTAGGCTGGACGCACGGGCCCGAGCGTGGCCCGGCACCGAGAGAGAGGGACGTGTCGTGGAGGTCGTGATCCAGCACAGCGCGGCGGACATCGCCGCACTGGTCGCGGACGAGATCGAGAAGCTACTTGCCGCCAAGCCGGACGCGGTCCTGGGCCTGGCGACCGGCTCCAGTCCGCTGGCCGTCTACGACGAGCTGGTGCGCCGCCACGAGGCCGGCCGGATCTCCTTCGCCCGGGCCCGCGGCTTCATGCTCGACGAGTACGTCGGCCTCCCCGACGATCACCCCGAGCGCTACAGGAACGTCATCGAGCGCGAGATCGCCTCCCGCGTGGACTTCGCGCCCGGTGCCGTGCAGGGACCGGACGGCAACTCCGAGGACCTGCTCGGTGCCTGCGAGGACTACGAGGCCGACATCGCCGCCGCGGGCGGCGTGGACCTGCAGATCCTGGGCATCGGCACCGACGGGCACATCGCCTTCAACGAGCCAGGCTCGTCGCTGGCCTCGCGCACCCGGATCAAGACCCTCACCAGCCAGACCCGCACCGACAACGCCCGCTTCTTCGACGGCGACGTCGAGCGCGTCCCGCGTCACTGCCTCACTCAGGGCCTGGCCACCATCATGTCCGCGCGGCACCTGGTCCTCATCGCCACGGGCACCGGCAAGGCCGAGGCGGTCCATCAGCTCACCGAGGGACCGGTCAGCGCGATGTGGCCCGCGACGGTCATGCAGCACCACCCGCACGCCACCGTCCTGGTCGACGACGCCGCCGCCTCCCGCCTGCAGCTCGGCGCGTACTACCGCGAGGTCTTCGCCACCAAGCCGGCCTGGCAGGGCCTGTAGGCGGGGCGCGAGGGGCGCGCCACACGCGCCCCTTGGCGCCGCCCGGCGTGCCCGGCGCGTGCTTAGACTGGCTGCCATGAGCTCCACGACGCCCGATCAGCCCACCGGCCCGCAGCCACCCGCCTCGCCCTCGACGCAGCCGGCGGCCGGGACCGGTGTGCTCGAGCGTGAGGAGCTGCGCGAGCAGGTCTCGCCGGGGGACGAGGAGCGCTACGCGCATTACGTCCGCAAGGACAAGATCACCGCGTCGGCGGTCACCGGCCAGCCGGTGGTTGCCCTGTGCGGAAAGGTCTGGACGCCGGGTCGTGACCCGAAGAAGTACCCCGTGTGCCCCACGTGCAAGGCGATCTTCGAGGGCATGAACCCTGGCGGGGACGAGGGGGGCAAGGGCCGCGGGTGGCCCTTCGGTCGTGGCCGTGGCCGCGACGGTGCCTCCTCGGGAAGCGGGGAGTGACCGCCCCGCACCAGCGCAGGTCGACGCCGACTCACCCCGCCGGGCCCGCCGCCGTCTCCACGGTCGCAGCCGAGCATCTCTCGCCCGCCTTCCCGGCGCGCGCGGCATGGGGGACTGCGTCGCGTCTGCGCGCATGGCAGGCCGAGGCGCTCGAGATCTACCTCGAGCGGCAGCCCCGGGACTTCCTCGCGGTCGCCACGCCCGGCGCCGGCAAGACCACCTTCGCGCTGCGTATCGCCACCGAGCTGCTCGCCCGCGGCGTCGTGCGACGCGTCACGGTGGTGTGCCCGACCGAGCACCTGAAGACCCAGTGGGCCGACGCCGCCGCCCGGGTGGGCTTGCAGCTGGACCCCAACTTCAAGAACGCCCAGGGCCGGCACGGCGCCAGCTTCGACGGCGTCGCGCTGACCTACGCGCAGGTCGCCGCCAACCCCGCGCTGCACCACAACCGCACCTCCGCCGAGCCCACGCTGGTGATCCTGGACGAGGTCCACCACGGCGGCGACGCGCTGAGCTGGGGCGACGCCGTCCGGGAGGCCTTCGAGCCCGCCCGGCGCCGCCTGTCGCTGACCGGCACCCCGTTTCGCTCGGACACCGCGGCCATCCCGTTCGTCGAGTACGAGCGCGACGCCATGGGCATCCGGCGGTCCAAGGCCGACTACTCCTACGGCTACGGCGACGCCCTGCGCGACGGCGTCGTGCGCCCGGTCATCTTCCTCAGCTACTCCGGCCAGATGCGCTGGCGTACGCGGGCCGGCGACGAGGTCTCCGCCCAGCTGGGCGAGCTGCTGACCAAGGACATGATGAACCAGGCCTGGCGCACGGCCCTGGATCCCTCGGGCGAGTGGATCCCGGCGGTGCTCTCCGCCGCCGACCAGCGCCTGAGCGAGGTGCGCCGCTCGGTGCCCGACGCCGGCGGCCTGGTCATCGCCACCGACCAGAACGCCGCGCGTTCCTACGCCAAGACGCTGCACTCCATCACCGGTGAGCCGCCCGTCGTCGTCCTGTCCGACGACGACGGCGCGAACGCCCGGATCGAGGAGTACGCCGCGGGCCTGCAGCGCTGGATGGTCGCGGTGCGCATGGTCTCCGAGGGCGTGGACGTGCCCCGCCTCGCCGTCGGCGTCTATGCCACCGCGACCGCGACGCCGCTGTTCTTCGCCCAGGCGGTGGGCCGGTTCGTCCGGGCCCGCAAGCGCGGGGAGACTGCGTCGGTGTTCCTGCCCTCAGTCCAGCACCTCCTTGGTCTGGCCGGGGAGCTCGAGGTCGAGCGCGACCACGCGCTGGACCGGGTCAAGACCGCCGAGGAGAAGGGCACGTTCTTCACCCCCGAGGACTCCTTGCTCGCGGACGCGAACCGGTCGGAGAAGGCCTCGGACGACCTCATGCTGCCCGGGTTCGAGGCGCTCGAGGCCCAGGCCACCTTCGACAAGGTCCTCTTCGACGGCGGTGAGTTCGGCACCGGCGCGGAGGTCGGCTCGGTCGAGGAGCAGGAATACCTGGGACTGCCCGGCCTCCTCGAGCCCGAGCAGGTCACCAGCCTCCTCCGGGCCCGGCAGGCCGAGCAGGTCAAGGCGCAGAAGCGGCAGGCCAAGGCGCAGTCGATCCGGCACCAGAACGCCGGGGTGGACGACCACCGCCGCCGGGCCGCTGCACGCAAGGAGCTGAACACCCTGGTCTCGGCGTGGTCCCGGCGCTCGGGCAAGCCCCACGGCGTGGTGCACACCGAGCTGCGCAGCACCTGCGGAGGACCCGAGGTGGCGCTGGCCCGCACGGACGAGATCGAGGCGCGCATCTCGCTGCTCCGCCAGTGGTTCGTGGGCCGGGGCTGACCTCCCCAGGCGCCGGCTGACAGCGAGGACTGTCGCCTCGGGATCGGACGTCAGCGAGGACTGTCGCCGCCTCGGGACCGGATGTCAGTGGCCGCCGATACGGTCGACACATGTTGCAGAGGCAGGGTGGTCAGGCCCGGGATGCGGAACATCCCGAGGTACCGCCCGCGCGCCCGTCAACGGCGGACTTCGCCCGCTGGCGGGACGCGATGGCCAGCGTGGACCGGAGCGTCTCGGACGCCGAGCGGATTGACCAGCTGCGCGTGCTGGAGGAGCTCAAGGCCGCGGCGTCGGCGGCGCAGGCCCGCATCGCGGTGGACCTCGAGGCCTCGCAGCTACAGGTGCAGGCCTCGGCCGGTGTGCCCCGTGCCCGGCGCGGTCGGGGGATCGGGGCGCAGGTGGCGCTGGCCCGGCGGGAGTCACACGCCCGGGGTGGGCGGCTGCTCGGGTTGGCGAAGGCGCTGGTGAACGAGATGCCTCACACGTTCGCCGCCCTGGAGGCCGGGGTGATCAGTGAGTGGCGCGCCACGTTGCTGGTGCGTGAGTCCGCTTGCCTGACGGTGGTGGACCGGGCCGCGTTCGACGTGGAGCTGTGGGCCGACCCCGGGGCGACCGAGCGGCTGGGTGACCGCCGCCTCGTCGCCCGCGCGAAGCAGATCGCCTACCGGCTCGACCCGCGGTCGGTGGTGCGGCGTGCGGCGAAGGCTGAGAGCGAGCGGTGCGTGACGTTGCGGCCGGCGCCGGACACCATGACCTACCTGACCGGGCTCCTTCCGGTGGTCCAGGGGGTGGGGGTGTACGCGGCGCTGACTCGGGCGGCCGACGCGCTGCGGGCGCAGGGTGACCCCAGGAGCCGGGGGCAGATCATGGCCGACACCCTCGTCGAGCGGGTCACCGGCCAGGACAGGGCCGCCGACGTCCCGGTGGAGGTCCAGGTGGTCATGACGGACCGGGCCCTGCTCGCGGGCAATGACGAACCGGCGGTCATACCGGGGTACGGCACCGTGCCCGCGGGATGGGCCCGCGCGTTGATCGCCGCCCGGACCGGCACAGCCGATGCCGTGGAATCTCTCGACGGGGCAGGCCGCAAGGTGCTGGTGTGGCTGCGCCGGCTCTTCACCGCCCCGAGCACCGGTCAGCTCGTCGCGATGGACTCCAGGCGCCGGACCGTGCCGCCCGGGCTGGCCAGGTTCATCGACGCTCGGGACCAGGTGTGCCGGACGCTGTGGTGCGACGCCCCGATCCGCCACCACGACCACATCCAGGCCCATGCCGACAGCGGGACGACCTCGGCGGAGAACCTCCGCGGCACCTGCGAAGCATGCAACTACGCCAAACAAGCGCCCGGGTGGGGCACTCGCACCGTCACCGTCACCGGCGCCGAGCAACGCGCGGGCCCCGGCCCCAGCGGCCACGTCGTGGAGACGACCACCCCGACCGGGCACCGCTACACCTCGGATGCTCCACCTCTGCCCGGCCACGTGACACCCACACGTGCCACCGCACCACCAGGCACCCAGGCCGCGTACAGCCCCGCCGAACGACTCCTCCTCGACCTGAACTGGGCAGCCTGAATCCACGATCTCCCGCGCGTCGGCCCGCAGAGCAGCCTGCGACGCCCGACCCTCACAGGACAGCCCGCGACGCCGGCGCCCCGGTCTCCCGGCCTCGGCTCTTCAGCGCCGGGGAGGCTACGCTCGGCATGGCCGTCAACGGGGACAGGTGAGGACGATGGAACCGGATCTCGACACCGAGCGGGAGCCGCGTCATGATCCGCTGGAGCTGAGCGATGCCCTGCACCGCGACGGCATGGCCGTGGTTCCCGGTGCCTTCACACGCGACTGGGCGTCCGTCCTGGACGACGACCTCTCGGCGGAGCTCATGAGCGCGCTGCGGAGCCCGGACGGCGTGGCGCCCCGCGGCTGGAACCGCTTCTACTTCGAGCCCTACGCCGAGCGGGTCCGCGGGTTCCTCGACCTGGTGCAGCACCCGGTGCTCGCCGCGCTCTCCGCTGAGATGTTCGGTCCGGAGTGGCAGGTGGTCGAGCTGGGCTGCGACATCCCGCTGCCCGGGGCCCTGGACCAGCCCTGGCACCGCGACTTCCCCATGCCCGAGTACACGCGCAGCCACCGCCGCCTGACGTCGATCGCGGTCAACGTGCCGTCGATGGACGTCGTCGACGCGCCCTTCCAGGCGGTGCTCGGCACGCACCTGGACGACGACGCGGACTTCGATGGCGGCATGTTCCCGCCCGCCGCGCGGGCGCACGAGCTCGAGACCCGCATGCAGTCGTTCTACGGCCGGATGGGGAACCTCTCCGTTCGCTCGGGCCTGATGCTGCATCGGGGCTCGGCGATGAGCCTGCGCTCCCGGATGAGGCCCGTGGCCATCCTTGGCATCGTCGCCCCAGACGACGGAGCCGTCTCCGACGGTCCTCGTAGCGAGGCCGACCGCGTGCCGCCGCGCCTGCGGATGTCGCGTGAGTACCACGACCGGCTGCCGGTCGCCCTGCGCCGGCACGTCGTCGTCGAGATCGTCGCCGACACGACGGCGACGCTGCCGCCCCACCGCACCGACCATACTTTTGAGGGGCTGAGGATGGGCGGCCCGCCCTCCTGACCCGCCAAGAGGAGCGGGGTGTCCACTCGTCAGCCGGCGGCCTGCACACGCCCTTCAGCCGGCGGACGACGCCGGGTTCCATATCATGCCGGACGGCACGGCGTCAAGACCGTTCAAGATGCGCGTGAAGCGCAGCGGTGCCAGTCTCTGAGCAGGCGAGATACGTCCGAGCCTGGCCACCCGGCCAGGCTGCTCAGAGAATGGAGGACATCATGTCGCTCTGGCTCATCCTCATCATCGTCGGTGTCGTCATGCTCATCCTGGGAGTCGCGGTCGAGGCGGCCCAGATCCTCATCTGGATCGGGATCGCCATCGTGGTGATCTCGTTGATCATGACCCTCGTCTCGCGAGGACGAACACGCGTCTGACCCAGCGGTCAGATCTAAGGCCAGGGCCCTCGCCGCACATGCGGCGAGGGCCCTGGCCTCGTTCTGTCACGGCGCTCGGATGGCGGTGTCGCTTAACGGCGGCGGCGGTCAGACCACGTAGTCGGGATCGTCGGCGCGGTCCACGTCGAGCATCCGCGTGGGGATCCCCGGTTCGCCCTCGCTCAGCCGCCACGCCGCGTAGGGCAGCTCGGCCCGGGAGGTGCGGTGCCGCTCCCGCGCCGCCTCCAGCGCACCCGGACCGCGGTGCTCCTCGACAATCTCGCCGTCGCGCACGAACGGCACCTGCAGCGGCCGCGCCCCGGCGCGCTGAAGCTCGGTCAGCCCCTGCTCCCACCGCGTGCACGCCACCACGAGCTCCTCCGCGGCGCGGCCCGCGCCGTCGAGCACCCGCCCCGCCACCTTCAGCCCGCCCACCGAGCTCTTGGAGGCGGACGCCTTGGCCACCTCCTCCATGCGCCCGGCCGCGTCCTCGCGCGCGACGAGCTTGTACACCAGCTCCGCCGTCGGGTGGCCGGAGCCCGTCACGAGCCTGGTGCCCACCCCGTAGGAGTCGACCGGGGCCGCCCCGAGGGCCGCGATGGCGTACTCGTCGAGATCGGAAGTGACGGTGATCTTGGTGCTGGTCGCCCCCAGGGCGTCCAGCTGCTGGCGCACCGTGAACGCCTGGGCGACCAGGTCACCGGAGTCGAGCCGCACGGCGCCGAGCTCGCCGCCGGCCGCGCGTGCGGCGGCCACCGCCCGCTCCACTCCGCGGGGCACGTCGTAGGTGTCCACCAGCAAGGTGGTGTCCGGTCCCATGGTGGCGACCTGCGCCGCGAATGCGGCCTCCTCGTCGTCGTGCACGAGGGTGAAGGAGTGGGCGGCGGTGCCGATGGGGCGGATGCCGTAGGAGCGGCCACCCTCCAGGACGGAGGTGCCGACGAACCCGCCGACGACGGCGGCCCGGGCCGCCGCGACCGCCGCGCTCTCGTGAGTGCGCCGCGCACCCATCTCCAGGCACGGGCGGCGGTGGGCGGCCACGGTCATCCGTGACGCGGCGGCGGCCACGGCGCTGTCGTGGTTGAGGATCGACAGGATCACCGTCTCGAGCACGACGGCGTCGGCGAAGCTGCCCTCGACCGTCAGGATCGGCGAGCCCGGGAAGTAGCACTCGCCCTCGCCGTAGCCGGTGATCGACCCGCCAAAGCGGTACTCGCGCAGGTAGTCGAGGGTCTCCTCGCCGACCACGGCGGCGGCGGCGAGGTAGTCGATCTCCTCGGGCCCGAACCGGAACGCCTCGACCGCGTCGAGCACCCGTGCGGTGCCGGCGACCACGCCGTACCGGCGCCCGCCCGGCAGGCGGCGGCTGAACACCTCGAAGACGCTGCGCCGCCCGGCGGTGCCGGAGCGGAGGGCCCCCTCGATCATGGTGAGCTCGTACATGTCAGTCAGGAGCGCCGTGCTCGCGTGTGGCATGCGGCCCACGCTAGCGGGAGCGAGCGGCGGTGCAGGCCGCGGACGGCGGGTGGTGGAGCGTCGTCGGGCACCCTCGGGTCGGCCCGGCTTTGGCCGACTGCCTAAAGTGGGGTCGTGAGTCCCGCCCCCGTCGCCCCGCCGCGCCCGCGCACCTCCACCGCGCCGGCCGAGCAGGAGGCGACGGCGCAGGCACCGCAGGCGGTGCCGGAGAAGGCGTGGCACACGGTCGTGTGGGACGACCCCGTCAACCTCATGAGCTACGTCACCTACGTCTTCGAGACGTACTTCGGCTACGACGAGCCCACCGCCGCGCGGCTGATGATGAGGGTCCACACCCAGGGCCGGGCGGTCGTCTCGCACGGACCCCGCGAGAAGATGGAGGTGGACGTGCAGGCCATGCACTCCTACGGGCTCTGGGCCACGCTCGAGCAGGACGGGGCGGCGTAGGTGCAGGCCTTCGTCCCCGTACCGGGCGGGCACGCGTCCCGGCTGCAGCCGGCCGAGCGCACGGTCATCGCCCGCCTGGTGGCGGACACCGCCGAGCTGCTCGGCACCCGCCTGAGCGAGAGCGGCTCCGGCGCCCCCGCCGCCGCCGACACCCAGCTGCCCGACCTGCTCTACGCCCAGGGCAGCCGCCTCACCGGTGACGACGCGGTGCTGGCCGCGCTGGACTTCGACCCCGCCGACGCCGCGCCCGACGCCCCCGCCGACCCCGCCCTGGCCAGGCTGCTGCCACCGATGAGCCACGACGACGCCACGCTCGCCGCGGAGCTGCGGGCCCTGACGGAGGACTCCGTGCGGTCCGGCAAGGTCACCCGCCTGGAGACGGTGTGGCGCGAGCTGAGCGTTCCCACGGGACCCAAGGGCGCCGTCGTCGTGCGCACCGGGCAGGAGGGCACGTGGCTGTCGGCCCTGACCGACGTGCGGCTGGTGCTCGCCACCCGCCTGGGCATCGAGGGGGAGGACGACGCCGAGGACGTGTACGAACGGGCCCGACAACCCGAACGGGTGCGCACCTCCGACGCCCCGGCCGACCGCGACGAGGAGATCACCGACGCCCTCGCGACGATGTACGCCGCCTTGACATGGTGGCAGGAGTCACTGCTGGAGTCGATGCAGCGGCGCCGACGCGCGCATTAGGCTCGATCGCTGTGGAGGACGCACCGATCGGGATATTCGACTCCGGCGTGGGAGGGCTGACCGTCGCGCGCGCGGTGATCGACCAGCTGCCCGGCGAGTCGATCCTGTACATCGGCGACACCGCCCACACCCCGTACGGGCCCAAGCCGATCGCGGCCGTGCGGGCCCTGGCGCTGGAGGTCATGGACCGCCTGGTGCTTTCCGGCGTGAAGATGCTCGTCATCGCCTGCAACTCCGCCTCGTCCGCGGTGCTGCGCGACGCCCGGGAGCGGTACACCATCGACGCCGGGGTGCCGGTGGTCGAGGTCATCCAGCCCGCGGTGCGCCGCGCCGTCGCCGCCACCCGCACCGGCAAGGTCGGCGTGATCGGCACCCGCGCCACGATCGAGTCCGGTGCCTACCGCGACGCCTTCGCCGCCGCCCCGCACCTGGAGCTGACCATGGCGGCGGCGCCGAAGTTCGTCGAGCTCGTCGAGCGCGGGATCACGTCCGGGCCAGAGGTGCTCCGCGCCGCCGAGGAGTACCTGGCACCGGTCCGTGACGCCGGGGTGGACACCCTCGTGCTCGGCTGCACCCACTACCCCCTGCTCACCGGCGTCATCAGCTACGTCATGGGGGAGAACGTCACCCTGGTGTCCTCCGCCGAGGAGACCGCCAAGGACGTCTACCGCACTCTCGTGGCCCACGACCTGTCCCGTGACCCCGCCGCCCCGCCCGAGCACCGCTTCCTCGCCACCGGCGACCCCGGCTCCTTCGCCCGGCTCGCCCGGCGCTTCCTCGGGCCCGAGGTCACCGCCGTGCACGGCGCCGACGAGCTCGAGGGCGTGCGGTGAGGCTCACGGTGGTCGGGTGCTCCGGCTCCATGTCCGGACCGGCCTCGGCCGCCTCGTGCTACCTCGTCCAGGCCGACGGCGCGGACGAGCAGGGCCACCCGCGCACCTGGTCCGTGGTCCTCGACCTCGGCCCCGGCGCCATGGGCGCGCTCATGACCCACGTCGACCCGGCCGCGGTCGACGCCGTCGTCCTGTCGCACCTGCACGCGGACCACATGGTCGACCTCATCGGCATGCAGGTCTACCGCCGCTGGCACCCCAGCGGCCCCCTGACGCCCCTGCCCGTGCACGCGCCCGCCGGTGCGCTCGAGCGGGTGCGCGGGGTGGGCGGGGACGGCGAGGACGAGGACTACGCGGGCGAGTTCGCCTTCCTCGAGCACGACCCCGCCCGGACGATCCAGATCGGCCCCATGCGGCTGCAGGCCTTCGAGGTGCACCACCCCGTGCCCGCGTACGGGATCCGGGTCACCGGCCCCGCCGAGGACGCCGACGGCGAGGTGTCACTCGCCTACACCGGTGACACCGACTCCTGCGACGGCCTCGTCACCATGTCCGACGGCGTGGACCTGCTGCTCAGTGAGGCCGCCTTCCAGGAGGGCCGTGACACCGTCCGCGGCGTGCACCTGACCGGCCGCCGCGCGGGTGAGCTGGCCGCGACGGCCGGCGTGCGCCGGCTCGTCCTGACGCACCTGCAGCCGTGGACCGACCCCGAGGTCGTGCGCGGCGAGGCCCACGAGGTCTACCCCGGCCCGGTCGACCTGGCCGCACCGGGCGCCGTCTGGACCCTCTGACCCCTCCCAAAGGGCGAGGTCGCGAGATGTCATCTCCTCCGTGAGATGTCATCGCGTCGGCGGACATCGGCGACGAACGAGGCCTTCCTCACAGGCCATCAGGTGACCCCCGCAGGTCCCGGCCAGGCGTGCGTGGGTAGCCTGCTGACCATGAGTGAGGCAGCAGGACCAACGTCCCTACCGACCGCCGCCAACTCCCGTGGGGCGGCACGGCACGACGTGCCCGATGAGATGCGCAACGACGTCCGCCTTCTCGGGGGGCTGCTCGGGGAAGTCCTACGCGAGTACGGCAAGCCCGGTCTGTACGAGGACGTCGAACGGCTGCGCGAGCTGGCCATCTCGGCCCTCGAGGCGCCCGACGGCGTCCACCTCGCCGCCGCTGAGGAGCTGGTGGCGTCGTTCAGCGCCGAGCGCGCCGAGGAGGTCGCCCGCGCCTTCACCTGCTACTTCCACCTGACCAACCTGTCCGAGGAGCTGCACCGGGTGCGCACGCTGCGCGCCCGTGAGGGAGAGATCCCGCTGGACCAGCAGCGGCCGTCCGACTCGATCGCCGCCGCGTTCACCCACCTGGCCGCCGAGGTCGGCGAGGACGAGGCCCGCCGTCGTCTCGGTGAGCTCGAGTTCCACCCCGTGCTGACCGCCCACCCCACCGAGGCGCGTCGCAACGCCGTCGCGAGCAGCATCCGCCGCATCACCGAGCTGATGTCCGAGCGGGACGACCCGCGCTGGGGCCGTGGCGCCCTGGAGGAGAACCGCCGCCGTCTGCTGGGCGAGGTGGACAACCTGTGGCGCACCGCCCAGCTGCGCCCGGCCAACCCCTCGCCGCTGGACGAGGTGCGCACCTCCCTGGGTGTGTTCGACTCCTCCCTCTTCGACGTCTTCACCGCCGTCTACCGCCGCCTCGATGACTGGCTGCTGGGCGAGGACCGCGGCCGGCGCGCCCCCGTCGCCCCCGCCTTCGTGCGGCTGGGCACCTGGATCGGCGGGGACCGGGACGGCAACCCGAACGTCACCGCGTCGATCACCCGGCAGGCTGCCGCGCAGTCCTCGGACCGGATCCTCGCCGCCCTGGAGCGCGTCGCCCGCGACGCCGGGCTCGGGCTCACCCTCGACGACCGGTTCACCCCGCCCGGCAAGGAGCTGGCCGCTCTGTGGGCCCGGCAGCGCCAGCTGTCGCCCGAGGTGGCCGCGCAGGCCGCCGAGCACTCCCCGGGCGAGAGCCACCGGCAGGTGCTGCTGGTCATCGCCGAGCGGATCGCCGCGACCCGGCGCCGCGACGCCGACCTCGCCTACGGCGGCGCCGCCGAGCTGCGGCGCGACCTCGCCGTCGTGCAGGACTCCCTGGTGGCCGCCGGTGCCTCCCGGGCGGCCTACGGCCGGCTGCAGGAGCTGATCTGGCAGGTGGAGACCTTCGGGTTCCACCTCTCCGAGATGGAGGTGCGCCAGCACTCCAAGGTGCACGCCCAGACCCTGGCGTGGCTCGAGGACGCTGCGGCGGTGACGAGCCCGGCCGTTCCGCCGGAGGAGGTGCTCGACACCTTCCGCTCCGTCGCGGCCGTCCAGGCCCGGTACGGGGTGGACGCGTGCCGTCGCTACATCATCTCCTTCACCCAGTCCGCGCAGAACATCGCCGATGTCTACGCCCTCGCCGAGAGCGCGCTGGGCTCTGCGGAGGCCGCGCCCGTCCTCGACGTCATCCCCCTGTTCGAGACGTTCGACGACCTGCAGGCCGCGCCGCGCATCCTCGACGAGATGCTGGCCCTGCCTCAGGTGCAGCGGCGGCTCGAGCAGACCGGGCGACGCCTGGAGGTCATGCTCGGCTACTCCGACTCCGCCAAGGACGTCGGCCCCGTCTCCGCCACGCTCGCGCTGTACGAGGCGCAGCAGCGCATCGCCTCGTGGGCTCGGGACAACGACATCCGCCTCACCCAGTTCCACGGGCGCGGCGGTGCGCTCGGACGCGGCGGCGGCCCGGCCAACCGCGCCATCCTCGCGCAGCCGCCCCACTCGGTGGACCTGAGGTTCAAGGTCACCGAGCAGGGTGAGGTCATCAACGCCCGCTACGGCAACCCGGACATCGCGGTGCGCCACATCGAGCAGGTCGCCGCGGCCACGCTCATGGCCTCGGCGCCCTCGACCGAGCGGCGCAACGCCGAGGCGGCCGAGCGCTACGCCGACCTGGCCGCGCGCATGGATGCCGTGTCGAAGGAGCGCTTCTACGGCCTCATCCACGCCGACGGCTTCGCGCCGTGGTTCGCGGAGGTCACCCCGCAGGAGGAGATCGGGCTCCTGGCCATCGGCTCGCGTCCGTCGCGTCGCGGCCTCAGCGTGGAGTCGCTGGAGGACCTGCGCGCCATCCCGTGGAACTTCGCCTGGACCCAGGCCCGGATCAACCTCACCGGCTGGTTCGGGCTCGGCTCCGCGCTGGAGGCCGCGGGCGACCTCGACCTGCTGCGCACCGCGTACGCCGAGTGGCCGCTGCTGGCGACGATGATCGACAACGTCGAGATGTCGCTGGCCAAGACGGACCGCCGCATCGCGGTGCGCTACCTCGAGCTGGGCGGCCGGCAGGACCTCGCCGACCTGGTGCTCGCTGAGCTGGACCTGACCGCCAAGTGGGTGCTGGCCATCACCGACCACACCCGGCTGCTCGAGGGGCACCGCGTCCTCGGCCGGGCCGTGCAGCTGCGCAACCCGTACGTCGACGCGCTCTCCCTGCTGCAGCTGCGGGCGCTACGCGCGCTGCGGGACTCCTCCCGGGAGCTCAGCGAGGAGGAGGTGGCCGACCAGCACCGGCTCCTGCTCCTCACGCTCAAGGGCGTCGCGGCGGGCCTGCAGAACACCGGCTGACCCTCTCATCTCGCGCGAGATGTCATCTTCTCCGCGAGATGTCATCTTCGCCCGGGAGTTGCCACAACGGACGACGGCGACGCCTTGGTGGCGTCGCCGTCGATCGCGCCTGATGATCACCCAGGGAGTCGGAGCAGGCGGGTGTGCGGGTTGAGCTGGCTGACCGCCGCGGCGAAGATCGAACCGAGCTCGTCGCCGTCGGCGGCACAGAAGAAGAAGTCACCGTCGCCGTTCTCGGTGTCCCGCTTGGCCGCGTCGGAGCAGTTGTTGTCGGCGTCGCTCGGGTTGCCGTCGGGGTCGGGGGAGGCCGCGGCAGCTAGGACGTTGCGCACGGGCATCCCGGACGCACAGTTTGCGCTGATGGCGTCACCGAACGCCACCGTGACGATGAGGATGCCCGCGGCCTTCGTGTTCGTCGCGACCGACGTGAAGTTGTTGCACGCGGCTGCGCCGTTCGACGTGCCGATGTCCCCGGCGACGTTCAGGGACGTGTTGCCGGCAATGTTGTTCTCGTTCGGCTGGCCGTCGGTCTCGAAGATGATGGCCTTGCGCACCTCACCGATTCGCGGCGGCAACGTGCCCACGTTGTTGGCGTCCGTGCCGAGCAGGTAGCGCGCGGACGCCTTGAGCGGTGAGGCGAGGTACGTGCCGGTGCTCGACGAGCTGAGGCAGTTCAGCCCCGCGACGAGACTGTTGCCGTTGTTCAGCGGGGGTGGCGCGCCCGGCGCCGTCGGGGTGCCGGTGTAGTCGTTGGAGAACTTCACCGGGATCCAGGGGCCGTTGTTGTCGTTCCCGCTCGCCCGGGTGATGCACGTGTCGCCCAGACTGCTCCGGCCGATCGTGCCCAGGGCCACGTACTGCTGATCCTTAGACATGGTCTGCAGAGTGCTCTTGATGGCGCCGACCATCAGGTTGCGGTCGGGCGTGGACATGCTCCCCGTGCGGTCGGCGACCACGACGACGTCCATCGGGTTGGGCGCCTCCCCGCCGCAGGAGCCCTTGCACGCGGTGGACGTCAGCACGCCGGTCGAGCCCTCATCGATCCCGATCGTCGGGGCGAAGGAGAACGCGACGTTCTTGTCGTCCGTCACGCTCAGGGTGTTGCAGGTGTTCCCGCTGACGGGCGGGCAGGGGATCGCGCAGATCGACTCGTTGCACTTGGCGCCGGCGATCGTGCCGGGATTGCACACCCCGGGGATCTGCGACGTCTTGACCGTCTGCGTCTGACCGGTGGAGGCGACGACACACCAGAAGGAGATGGACGGCGCCGCCTCCGGGTCGTTGGCCTGCGCGAAGGTCTGGGCAGCCGCCGTGGCTGCGACGAAGTCCGGGAGGGCGTAGGAGCCCGCCTGGGCAGCTGCGTCTAGCGCGTTGCTGAGGTTCTGTCGCTGGTGGGCCAGCATGCTGATGTCGATGGCCAGGGCCGCCGCGGCGAGCAGCACGGGAAGCAGCAGGGCCACGACGACGGCGACCGCGCCGCGTTCGCGCGCTCGGCCCAGCTCGCGCCGCATCACTCGATCCTCATCTCGCTGGACTTGACGATCGTCGCATCGTTGCCCAGGCCCAGGGGCGTCAGCCACGTGTGTACGTAGCTGATCTCGACGATCGCGGTGCCGCCAGCTGCGGCATCGGCGTACGAGGCGCACTGGGCGCCCGCCGGCGTCAGGCACAACTCCGCAATCGACGTGGCCGGGAGCGCGGCACCCGGAAGGTCGCTCATCGCGTTCTTGACGACGGTCGTGATCTCGGTGGACGTGGCGCCCAGGCTTGCGACGCGAACTCCCTCACGGGCGGCGTTGCCCACGACCGACGCCGCGTTGATGTAGAGCCCGAAGTCGATGATTCCCAGAACCAGGACGATCAGGACCGGCGACACGAGCGCGAACTCGACGGCGGAGGCCCCACGCTGCGACCGGAAGAGCCACGGCTTTCTATGCGTGGCCTTCTTGCCTTCTTGTGACGCAAAGTTCCTAGGCGTCGTGGTCACCAACGGAGAGGGTCTCGTCAGCTGCGTGGGGACCAGCATCTTTGGAGTGGTCATGTTCGGAACATAGGAGCGAAGCGTCCGCGCGCGAGGGTTTTCCGAGCGATCACTTCTCAAATGACGTGGCTGGTGCTGGGCAGGGTGACGACGTCTGAGCAGGGCGGGCGACGCTTTCGACCATTTGAGGGTGAGTGGACTGAGGGGGCGGGTCTGCCTGCGAAGATGCGCCGGTTCTCGGCTTTTATGTTGACCTTTCCAACCGTCAACAAGGCTAGCTGGCAGGGAAGTACACCCGTGTCACTCACCTCCACTGCGCATGGTTCTCACCCTAGGTCACCCGCATGATGATTTTTCGGCCGCAGAAAAGTTCGCCCCTACGAAGTGGTGCCGACGCCGCAAAGTTCTGCCACGTTTCGGTCCGTCACCGGTTCATACGGAATCGGGAAACCAGCACCGGGAACCCCCTCCCGGCGCACCTCGGAAAGGAACACCATGAACCGCGCAGCCGCTTACCTCGTCACCCTCTACACCGTCGTCGGCGACCGCTTCGAGAACCGGAAGGACCGCGGCGCGACCGCCGTCGAGTACGGCCTCATGGTCGGTCTCATCGCCGTGGCAATCATCGTCGTCGTCGCACTTCTCGGTCGTCAGCTCAGCGCGCTGTTCACCGAGATCACCAACGGGCTCGCCGGCCCCTCCAAGGTCGCGGTCTGATTCGTAACCCGAAGGCTCACTCTCGGCGCGGTGCTCACGCTACGAGCACCGCGCCGGGTGGTCTCCCACCCCTCATCTCACGCATTGTCCCGCCGACACGTAAGGAAATGAGCTCATGGCACGACGAGTCATAGCCGCCGTTGCCGCGATCCTGCTTGCCAGCGTCGGGGCGTTCGTCCTGGTCGGCTACGTCGGCGGCGCCGACCAGCGCGCGATGGCCGGGATGGCGAGCACTAGTGTTCTGGTGGTCCGCAGCCCCATCGCCCAGGGCACCCCCGCAGACCAGCTCATTGAGCTGGTCGAGCCGCGGGAGCTGCCGGCCAAGACCCTTGTCCCAGGCGCCGTCACCACCCTCGACGAGCTCACCGGGCTCGTCGCCACCACCGACCTGCAGCCAGGTGAGCAGCTTCTCGCCGCCCGGTTCGCCAATTCCGTGACCGAGACGGCACCGCATGCCGTCGAGATTCCTGCCGGCATGCAAGAGGTCTCCGTCCTCCTCGAGCCGCAGCGGGTGGTCGGCGGGCACCTCACCGCCGGCGACACAGTCGGTGTCTTCATCTCTCTTAGTGGGGAGGTGCCCCAGACTCACCTCCTCCTGCACAAGGCGCTCGTCACGCAGGTCCAGGGCGCCGTACCTCCGCCCACGACGGAGGGCGCCGCGACCACAGGCGCCGTACCGGCAGCGGAGTTGGCCACGACAGCGGAGTCGGCACCCCCGACCGCAGCCCCCTCTGAAAGCGTCATGGTCACCCTCGCCCTCACCGGTCCCGACGCCGAACGTCTCGTCTTCGGCTCCGAGCACGGCACCGTCTGGCTCTCCAAGCAACCCGCCGACGCCTCCACCGACGGCACCCGCATCGTTACCCCGGAGAACGTGCTCCAATGACACGCACCGTTCTGGCGACCGCCTCGGCGGAGCTCACCCAGCACCTCCATGACGCCACTCGCGGCGACTTCACCGCCCTCCCCCTCGGACCCCTCCCGCAGGAGACCACCGCACTTCTCACCGCGACCGGTGGCGAGCCCCTCGACGTCGTCGTCCTCGACGCCGCCGGCGCGACCGAGCACGCCCTCGCTCTCGCGGCACAACTAGGCCAGGAGCACCCCACCGCAGCAGTCGTCCTCATCAGCGACGAGTGGACTGACCTCGCAGCGACCGCTTTGCGTCACGGCGTCCTCGACGTCATCCGCCCGGATGCCTCCGTCCCCGAGCTGGAGCTCGCGCTCGGCCGTGCCCGACACGTCGCCCAGCTCCGCGCCCACGCCGCACTCACCGGCATACCGGGCAACGACGCCGCCTCCAACCGCGGCCGGGTCATCAGCGTGGCCTCCCCAAAGGGTGGCGTCGGCAAGACGACGGTGTCCACCAACCTCGCCGTCGGGCTGGCGAAGGCCGCCCCGCAGTCAGTGGTCCTGGTCGACCTCGACATCCAGTTCGGGGACGTCGCCCACGCGCTCAACCTCACGCCCGAGTTCACCCTGGTCGACGCCGTCCGCCCCGCCGGCCATGACGCGATGGTCCTCAAGACCTACCTCACCCTCCACGAGACCGGCCTGTACGTCATCTGCGGCTCGGACAACCCGGCCGAGGCCGACGGCATCAACGCCGAGGACGTGGCCAACCTGCTCGAGCTGCTGGCCGCGGAGTTCCGGTACGTCGTCGTCGATACCGCCCCCGGAATGTCCGAGCACACCCTCGCGGCGATGGATCACACCAACGACCTGGTGATGGTCACGAGCATGGATGTGCCCGGCGTGCGGGGACTGCGCAAGGAGCTGGACACCCTCACCGACCTCGGCATGTTCACCGACGCCCGGCACATCGTCATCAACTTCGCCGACCCGAGCCGCGGGCTCTCGGCCGCGGACGTCCGCGGCACGCTCGGCACCGACGTCGACCTCCTCCTGCCGCTGTCGAAGGCCGTCCCGGTCTCGGTCAACCAGGGCGTCCCGCTCCTGCAGAGGGGTGGGCGCGGCCCGGTGACCAAGCAGCTGCGCCGCCTCGTCGAGCGCTTCACGTCGTCCCTGGCCGCGGAGACACGGACCAGTCCCCGCCGATCCTGGGTAGGTGCACGATGAGTCTGTCCGACCGCCTCCGCGCCAAGCAGTCCGCCGTCCCGGCCCTGCTCGAACCGTTTGCCGCACCGACGGCGGTCCCCGCACCCGCCGTTCCCTCCGGGGCTGGCGCCGCACCGGCCGCTGCCGCCGTAGCGGCTCCCGACGCAGCCGCTCTGCCGGCCGCGCCCTCACTGCCGACCGCGCCCGACGACGGCGCATCCCGCCCGGCCGTCCGCCCCGGCTCGCTCTCCGCTCGCCACGCCGCCCCACCCGAGACTGCGCCGACCAGCGACGCGCTCGCCAAGATCAAGGAACGCGCCGCGAACGCCCTGTTCGACCGGGTCGGTGCCCGGCTGAGCGACCCGACCCTCAGTGAGGACCAGCTCCACGCGCTCGTGCGCAGCGAGCTCAACCAGGTCGTGGAGGAGGAGAAGCTGCCCCTGACGGGGGAGGAGCGCAAACGTCTCACCCGCGAGGTCAAGGACGACATCCTCGGCCTCGGCCCGCTCCAGCGCCTCCTCGACGACGAGCGCGTCACCGAGATCATGGTCAACGGCCCCGACCTGGTCTACGTCGAGCAGGACGGCAAGCTCACCCGCAGCCCCGCCCGCTTCACCTCCGAGGAGCACCTGCGGCGCATCATCGAGCGCATCGTCTCCAAGGTGGGCCGCCGCATCGACGACTCCTCGCCGCTGGTCGACGCCCGCCTCGCGGACGGCTCGCGGGTCAACGCGGTCATCCCGCCGCTGGCCTTCAGCGGCTCGTCGCTGACGATCCGCAAGTTCGCCAAGGACCCCTTCCTCGTCGACGACCTCATCCGGTTCGGGACGATGAGCCCCGACATGGCCGTCCTGCTCCGCGCGTGCGTCGAGGCACGGCTGAACATCATCGTCTCCGGCGGCACCGGCACCGGCAAGACCACCCTGCTCAACGTCCTGTCCTCGTTCATCCCCGACGACGAGCGCATCGTGACCATCGAGGACGCCGTCGAGCTCCAGCTCCAGCAGGAGCACGTGGTCCAGCTCGAGTCCCGCCCGCCGAACACCGAGGGCAAGGGCGAGGTCACCATCCGCGACCTCGTGCGCAACTCCCTGCGCATGCGGCCCGACCGCATCGTCGTCGGCGAGGTCCGCGGTGGGGAGTCGCTCGACATGCTCCAGGCGATGAACACCGGCCACGACGGTTCGCTCTCGACCGTGCACGCCAACTCTCCGCGTGACGCCATCGCCCGCCTGGAGACGCTCGTGCTCATGGCCGGCATGGACCTGCCGCTGCGGGCCATCCGCGAGCAGGTTGCCTCCGCCGTCGACGTGATCGTCCAGCTCACCCGGCTGCGCGACGGCACGCGCCGGGTCACCGCGATCACGGAGATCCACGGCCTGGAGGGCGACAAGGTCACCCTGCAGGACGCGTTCGTCTTCGACTACGGCGCCGGCGTCGACGCCGTCACCGGCAAGTTCCTCGGCACCACCGTCCCGACCGGGATGCGGCCACGCTTCACGGACCGCTTCGCCGACCTCGGCATCGCGCTGCCACCGCACATCTTCGCCACCCCGGCCCTCGGAAGGGCAGCGCGATGACCACCGCCCTCTCGCCCGCCGCGACCGGCGCTGTCGCGGCACTCGCCCTGGCGGTCGCCATGAGCGTCTACCTCCTGCTCAGCCCCGGCCCGGTGCGGCTGTCGCGAACCCGGCGGCGCCCCGGCGCCGAAGGCACCAACGCGCTGACCGGAATCGCCAACGCCGCCACCGGCGCCGTCGAGAAGGTGCTGCGACGCCGCGGCGTACGGGTCGGGGCGCTCGAGCGGGCAGGGCTGAAGATGCGGCCCCAGGACCTTGTGTTCCTCGTGCTCGTGGGCGCGGTCGCTGCCGGCGCGATCGGCCTGGCGCTGGCCGGGCCGTGGCTCGCCGTCGTCCTCGCTCTGCTCGCCCCCGTCGGGGCGAAGGTTTACCTGGGCATC
Source organism: Georgenia yuyongxinii (assembly GCF_006352065.1). Classification (NCBI taxonomy): domain Bacteria; kingdom Bacillati; phylum Actinomycetota; class Actinomycetes; order Allobogoriellales; family Allobogoriellaceae; genus Georgenia; species Georgenia yuyongxinii. The sequence goes on from NZ_CP040915.1 coordinate 1,203,453, forward strand.
CTCGCGGCACGGCGTCAGCGCGCGTTCGCCGACCAGCTCGCCGACTCCCTGCAGCTGCTGGCCTCCACCCTCCGGGCCGGGCACAGCCTGCCCCAGGCGCTGGCGTCAGTGGCCCGCGAGGCGGAGGAGCCGACGTCGGAGGAGTTCGCCCGGGTCATCAACGAGACCCGGGTGGGCCACGACCTCACCGAGGTGCTCGAGGACACCGCCGACCGCATGGGCAGCCAGGACTTCGTCTGGGTCACCCAGGCCATCGCCATCAACCGCGAGGTCGGCGGCAACCTCGCCGAGGTGCTCGACGGCGTTGGGCACACCATCCGCGAGCGACACCAGATCCGCCGCCAGGTGAAGGCACTCTCGGCCGAGGGCAAGCTCTCCGCCTACATCCTCATGGCACTGCCGTTCGGGGTGGTCGGCTTCCTTTCGCTGAGCAACCCGCAGTACCTCGCCAAGTTCACCCAGAGCCTCATCGGCTACGGCCTGATGGGCTTGTCCGTCGTCCTGCTCGTCGTCGGCGGCTTCTGGCTCAGCAAGACCGTGAAGATCAAGTTCTGACGCGGAAAAGGAAACCACTGTGCCCGCTCTCGTCATCGTCGCCATCGCCGCCGTCAGCGCGTCCCTGCCCGTCCTTGCCTGGGTGGTGATCGCCGCCCCGGACCGGGTGCACCGCCGCGCCGTCGCGAATCTGCACCGCGGTCTGCCGGTCGCGGTGCCCCGCAGGCCCCTGGCCCTGGGCGAGCTGCCGCGGCGCTTCACCCCGCCCCGCGCGCTCCGGTCGCTGGACGGGCTCCTCGCCCGCGCCGGGCGCCCGGCCGCGTGGCCGCTGGAGCGGGTGCTGGCGGTCAAGTTGGTCGGCGGTGCCGCCGTCGGGGCGCTCAGCCTCCTGTTCGCCTTCTCCGTGCCCGGCCTGGTGGCAAAGCTGCTCGCCGTCGTGGTCACCGTGGTCGTGTACTTCCTGCCCGAGATCCTCCTGTACAACATTGCGATCAAGCGCAACGAGCAGGTCCAGCTCGACCTGCCGGACACGCTGGACCAGATGACCATCGCTGTCGAGGCCGGCCTCGGGTTCGACGCCGCGATGGCCCGGGCCGCCAAGAACGGCACCGGCCCCCTCGCTGAGGAGTTTGTCCGCGTCCTCCAGGACATCCAGCTCGGGCAGCCGCGCCGGCAGGCGTACGACGCCATCACCGACCGCACCGACGTGACCGACTTGCGCCGCTTCATCCGCGCCATCGTCCAGGCGGACTCCTACGGCGTGTCCGTCGGCGACGTGCTGCGCACCCAGGCGGGCGAGATGCGACTAAAGCGCCGGCAACGGGCCGAGGAGAAGGCCATGCAGATCCCTGTGAAGGTCATCTTCCCGCTCATCCTCTGCATCCTGCCGGTGCTGTTCATCGTCCTCCTCGGCCCCGCCGTGATGGACATCGTCGCCGCCTTCAGCGAGTAGGGGAGCGCGCTGATGTCGGTCGTTGTCGTCCTCCTCACCGCCCTGGCCGCCGGGGCGGCTGCACTCGCCCTCGGGCCGTGGATGCGCCGGGTGGCCCGGGTGCGGTCGCACTGGCTCAGCTCCGGGGCGCACGTCCTGCTCGCCGGCGCGCTCGGGGCGGGAGCGGCCCTGCTCGCCCGGTCCTGGCCGGAGCTGGTGGCCTTCGCCGTGCTCGCCCTCGCCTGCGCGCTGCTAGCGGTCATCGACCTGGCCACCTACCGGCTGCCCGACGTCATCGTCGGGCCGACGTACCTCGTCTTCTTCAGCGCCCTGGCGCTCACGGCCGCGGTCGACGGGGACTGGGGCCGGCTGGGTCGCGCGGCGGCGGGCGCCGGCGTCGTCCTGGTCGGGTACTTCGTGCTCGCCTTCGTCTCCCCGTCCGGGCTGGGCCTGGGCGACGTGAAGTTCTCCGGCGTGCTCGGCGGGTTCCTCGGCTGGTTCGGCTGGCAGCAGGTGCTCCTGGGCACCCTCGCCGCGTTCGTCCTCAGCGCGTGCGTGGCCGGGACCCTGCTCGTGACCCGCCGGGCCGACCGGCGCACCGAGTTCCCGTTCGGTCCGTGGATGGTGGCTGGCGCCGGGATCGGCGCGCTGTGGGTCCCGGGCGTCCTGGGCTGACGGCGTCGGAGCGCCGCTACCCTCGCGGGGTGAGCCCCGACACTTCCCTCCCCACCGCCACCGCCACCGCCGACGGCGGCGTCAGCCCCGACGGCGTCGCTAGCCCCGACGGCGTCGCCCACTTCGAACGGGCCAGGCACTCGATGCGACGTCGCTGCCCATGCCGCACGCCGCCGTCGCCCCGGAGCATGACCGTACCGGCGGCACCACCACCGCCACGGTTCCTCTGGACGGCGTGGACGGGCTCGACGTCGGCGTGTGGGAGATGAGCGCCGGCACCATGACCGACGTCGAGGTCGACGAGCTGTTCGTGGTGCTCGCCGGCCGGGCGACCGTGGAGATCCTCCCGGCGAACGGCTTCACCGCCGCCGTCGCTGAGCTGCGGCCCGGCACCGTGATGCGGCTGGCCGCCGGCATGCACACCGTCTGGACCGTCACCGAGCCGTTGCGCAAGGTCTACGTCGCCCGCTGACGGCGGCTGCGGACCGCCGAGGAGCCGTGTCGGTGCCGCCAGGTAGCCTGAAACGCATGAGCACCCAGACTCCCTCGACCGAGACCGGCCTGCGCGCGGACGGCCGCCGCCCCGACGAGCTGCGCGACGTGCGCATCACCCGCGGCTGGCTCGACGAGGCCGAGGGCAGCGTGCTGGTCGAGTACGGCCGCACCCGTGTGCTCTGCGTGGCCTCCTTCACCGAGGGCGTGCCGCGGTGGCGGCAGGGCTCGGGCCAGGGCTGGGTGACCGCCGAGTACGCCATGCTGCCCCGGGCCACCTCCACCCGCAGCCAGCGCGAGTCCGTCAAGGGCCGCATCGGTGGCCGCACCCACGAGATCTCCCGCCTCATCGGCCGGTCCCTGCGCGCCATCATCGACGTCTCCGCGCTCGGCGAGAACACCATCGTGCTGGACTGCGACGTGCTCCAGGCCGACGGCGGCACTCGCACGGCCGCCGTGACGGGCGCCTACGTGGCGCTCGCCGATGCCGTGGCGTGGGGCACCGCCCAGGGGCACATCAAGCCGCGATCGGGTGCCCCGGTGCTCACCGACTCCGTCGCCGCCGTCTCCGTCGGCATCATCGACGGCCGGCCCGTGCTCGACCTGCCGTACGTGGAGGATGTGCGCGCCGAGACTGACATGAACGTCGTCGTCACCGGCTCGGGCGACTTCGTCGAGGTGCAGGGCACCGCGGAGGGCGTCCCGTTCAAGCGGGCCGAGCTCGACACCCTGCTCGATCTCGCCGTCGCGGGCACCGCTCAGCTGCGCCAGATCCAGGTCGACGCGCTCGCCCAGCCGCTGGCGCGGCGATGACGCCGGTCCCCGCCGGCACCCGGCTCGTGCTCGCCACCCACAACCTGCACAAGGTCCGCGAGCTCGGCGAGATCCTCGCCCCGCTCGTGCTGGGCTTCGACCCGGGGGCGGTGCGCGGCGCCGCCGACCTGGGCGCGAGCGAGCCGGTCGAGGACGGTGTCACCTTCGCCGAGAACGCCCTGATCAAGGCCCGCGCGCTGGCTGCGGCCACCGGTCTGCCGGCCGTCGCGGACGATTCCGGGCTGTGTGTCGATGTCCTCGGCGGCGCGCCCGGGGTGTTCTCCGCCCGATGGGCGGGACGGCACGGGGACGACCGCGCGAACCTCGAGCTCCTGCTTGCCCAGCTCGCCGACGTGCCCGAGCGCCACCGCGGCGCCCACTTCGCATGCGCGGCCGCCCTGGTTACGCCGTCGGGCCTGGAGATCGTGAAGGAGGGCACGATGCCCGGCACCCTGCTGACCGCCCCGCGCGGAGCCGGTGGCTTCGGGTACGACCCCATCCTGCAGCCGGCGGGGGAGACCCGCTCCGCCGCAGAGCTGAGCCCGGCCGAGAAGAATGCGATCAGCCACCGGGGCAAGGCGTTCGCCGCACTGGCCTCGCACATCGTCGCCGCGCTGGGCTAGCGGGCACACCGTCCCGGCGTCGCCCTGACGGAGCACGGCCCTTGGTGGGACAACGAGCCCTAGGGGACGACGGTGCCGGGTGGTCGACCGTCAGCAGCGGCCGAGACCCGGCCGCGCCCACCAGGCCTCCGGTCCTCGGAGGCCGGCGACCCTGAGGTGATCCCCCAATGATGCAGACCCTCCCCGCTACGCCGACCAGCGCCACCCCCGCGGCCAGATGTGCGCCGCCCTCGTCCGCGAGCTCGTACAGCCGCTGACCATCGACAGCGTCGCCGTTCCCGCGCCAGGACCGTTCGAGGCGCCGGTCGGGCCGCTGGCCGACATCAACGCGATCTTCACCGAGATGGAGGAGGGGTGGAGCCTCCTACAGCGCCCGCATCCGGTTGTTACGCGGGTTGTGCTCGAGCTCGGCCAGGCCGAGGGCCTCGAGCAGCGGTGGGAGGTACATGCCGAACCGACCCCGGTAGCCCTTGCGCAGCCCGTACCAGCCGCCGACCGGGTTGTCCGCCGACCGGCCCCACGCCTCGACCGTGCCCTCCTTGGCCGGTTTCTGCTCGTCGGCGGCCCCGAGCGGCACCCAGTCGCCGACCTCCTTGAGCATGGCGTGCAGGTCCCCGACCGCCCGCGCCTGGTAGGTGAGCGTCGTCGCGCCGACCACGCAGACCAGGGTCGGTGGGTCGGCCGAGCCGTCCCGGTACATCGTGTACTCCGAAGTCCCCGGTGGCGTGCGCAGCACCCAGGGATCGTCCTTGGTGCCGGTGGTGTCCTGTGCCATGGTGTTGCCCCTGTCTTCGGCGGGTGGGGTCGGTCGCTATCAGAGGTAGCGCGCCTGGCGCCCCCGGCGCCGTACGAGCACCTCGGGTACCACGCGCCAGCCGATGAGCAGCACGGCGAGCACCGCAGCCGTGACCAGCGGGAAGGCGCCCGAGAGCCCGTCGCCACTGGCCCAGCGCAGGCCGAGGCCCACCACGGTGGTCACCGCCCAGACGAGCACGCCGGTCGGCCAGAGGATCGTCGGCACGTCGCGGGTGCCGGGGGCCATCCACGCCACGACCAACCCGACCACGAACGGCCACGCCGTGCCGAGGTACTCCCCGAGCGGCGTCCCGTGCGTGAGGTTGCCCACCACCACGAACCCCAGCACGCACACCAGGTCCAGGGCGAACCACAGCAGGACGTTGGTGGAGCTGTCGCCAACCGGCTCCGGATCGGTCTCCATCAGCGCAGCCTTCCTAGGTGGGCCAGGGCCTGACGCAACAGGCTCGCATGGCCCTCGCTCATGTCGCCGAGCACCTCGGGCGTCAGCGCCTCGGCGGGGGTCAGCCACGTCAGCTCCAGCGTGTCGTGGCTGGGTCGGCAGTCTCCGACGACCGGCACCACGTAGGCGAGGGAGACGGCGTGCTGGCGGGGATCGTAGAACGGGCTGCCCGGCGTGGGGAAGTACTCCCCGACGGCGTAGGGCAGCGGCGAGAGCGGGATGCGCGGCAGGGCCATCGGACCGAGGTCCTTCTCCAGGTGCCGCTCGAGGGCCTCGCGAACCGTCTCGTGGAAGAGCACCCGTCCGGAGACGAGTGCCCTCGAGATGGTGCCCGCCTCGGTGGCCCGCAGCAGCAGGCCCACCTCCTCGAGCTCACCACGTCCGTCCACCCGCACCGGCAGCGCGTCGATGTACATGATGGGCACTTTGCGGCGCACCAGGGCCAAGTCCTCGGGGGAGAGCCAGGGCCCGAGGTCACCGCTCGCTATGTCACTCACGGAACCGTTCTATCGTGCCCGGCCGCCAGACGCGAGATCGCCCCGCCGTGGGGGCTGCCGGGGCGGGTGCCGGACCCGGCCTGGCCGGTCCGTCCGCGCGGCTGCGGGCGCCGGTCCCGCCGGCGCCCGCAGCCACGTCCGGGTTCGCCGCGCTACTCCACGGTGATCGCGCGCAGGACGTCCACCCGGCTGGCCCGGCGTGCCGGGCCGACCGCGGCGAGCACGCCCACCACGGCGGCGACCACGAGGTAGATCCCGAGCGTGGGGACGGGTACGGCCACCGAGCTGATGCCCTGCTCGCTCAGCGCCCGGGCGAGGGCGACGCCGGCGGCGGTGCCCAGCCCGATGCCGGTGACCGCGCCGAGCAGCGCCATGAGCACGGACTCGCGGCGCACCACCGCGCGCACCTGGCGCTGGGTGGCGCCCACGGCCCGCATGAGCCCCAGCTCGCGGGTGCGCTCGACCACCGAGAGCACCAAGGTGTTGACGATGCCGAGCACCGCGACGATGACCGCGAGCAGCAGCAGCGCGGTGACGATCCCGAGCATCTGGTCGATCTGCGCCCGGACATCGGCCGTGAGATCGGCCGTGTCCTTGACGGCGACGTTCGGGTACCCGGCCAGCGCGTCCGCGATCGACTGCTTCGCGTCGCCCGTGGTCGTGGTGACCAGGATCGACGCGGCCAGCCTGGAGGTGACGTTGGCCTCGTAGTCGCCCAGCTCGAGGATGTAGGCGGACCCTACGAGGTCATCGGCGGTGAAGGTGGCCGCCACGGTCAGGTCGACCGGGCCCGTCTCCGGGAAGGTCACCGTGACGGAGTCGCCCGGCGCGAGGCCGAACGCCTCGGCCTGATCGACGCCGAGCAGCATGGTGCCGGGGCCGAAGTCCTCGACGGAGCCGGCGGTGATGCCGAGGTCGGCGACCTGCTCCAGGTCCGCGGCCGGGGCGCCGACGACGAACGTGCCGGCGTCCTGGACGCGGGCGCCGGAGAAGCGCATCTCCACCGCGGCCTCGACGTCGTCCCGGTCGCGCAGCACCTCGACCACCTCGGGGCTGATCCCGCTGCCCTGACCGACCGGCTGGAGGATGAGGTCCGAGCGCATGCCGTCGCCGACCATGCCCTCGATCGAGCCCTTGGCGGACTCGGCGGTCACGGCCACCGCCGAGACGACTGTCAGGCCGATCGTCAGGGCCAGCGCCGTCGCCGCGGCCCGCTGCGGGGAGCGGGCGATGTTGCGGGCGGCGAGCCGCCACCCGCCTCCTCGTCGGCCACGGCCGGCGACGGCGGCCATCGCCTGGGCGAGCAGCGGACCAGCTGCCACCAGGCCGGCGAACGCCGTCAGCGCCGCGACCCCGGTGAGGACCGGCTGGTCGCCGACGACCGCGCAGGCCGTCAGGCCGCCGAGCCCGGCCACGAGGAGGACGACCCCCGCCACCCGCCGTACGGGCCCGATGCCGGCGGCGGTCGGCGCAGCGTCCCGCAGCGCCTCGATGGGGGCGACCCGCGTGGCGGACAGCGACGGGACCACGGCGGCGGCGACCGTGACGACGACGCCCACGAGCAGCGCGGCCACGACGGTGCGTGGCTCCACGGCCGCGGAGGTGGTCGGCATCTCCATGCCCATCACCGCGAGCAGCTCGCGGATGCCGGTGGCCAGACCCACCCCGGCGCCCAGCCCGAGGGCGGCGGAGACGAGTCCGATGATGCCGGCCTCGATGACGAGCCCGCCGAGGACCTGGCCCCGCTTGGCGCCCACGGCGCGCAGCAGCGCGACCTCGCGACGCCGTTGGGCGACGATGACGTTGAAGGTGTTCCAGATGACGAACGAGCCGACCAGCAGCGAGACCCCGGCGAAGACCAGCAGGATGTTGGTGAACACCCCGAGCCCCTCGCGGATCGCGGCGGAGCCCTCCGCGGCGAGCTGCTCGCCGGTGAGCGCCTCGGTGCCGCTCGGCAGCACGGCCTCGACGTCGGCGCGCAGCTCCTCGGCGCTGACGCCGTCGGTGGCGGCGATGTTGATCTGGTCGACCTTGCCGGTCTTGCCGAGGAGCTCCTGGGCGGTGGTCATGTCGAAGGACGCCATCGTGGCGCCCGCCAGGCTGTCGGTCTCACCGAAGCCGGTGATGCCCGCGACGGTGAACGTCTGGGGCCCGCCCTCGAGGACGACCGTGACGTCGTCGCCGACGGCGTAACCAGCCTTCGCCGCGGTGGCGGCGTCGAGCGCCACCTCGTCGGGACGCACGGGCGCGCGGCCCCCGCGGTAGGAGAAGTTGCCCATGAGGAGCGGGTCCGCCGGGGCGTTCGCGCCGAGCGTGGGCGCACCCCCGGGTTGGACGGCCTCACCGTCCTTGTCGAGGACGAGCGCGAAGCCGGTGAGGCTGCCTTCGGCGGCGGCCACGCCGGGCAGGGCGGCCACCGTCTCGAGGAGGTCGTCGTCGAGCGGGCGCGGCTGGCCCTGGGTGGTGATGTCGGAGTAGGCGGCCTCGGCGCGCACCGCGACGTCGGTGCCCTTGGTCAGGCCGGTGTAGAGCTCGTCGAAGGCCTTGCTCATCGTGTCCGAAAGCACGAACGTGCCCGAGACGAACGCGACGCCGACCGTCACGGCGAGGACGGTGAGGACCAGGCGGAGCTTGTGCGCGAGGAGGCTGCGCAAGGAGACCTTGAACATCGTCTACTCACCCAGCCGCTTCATGGTCTCGAGCACACCGTCGCGGGTAGGCGCGGCCAGCTCGTCGACGATCGCGCCGTCGGCCAGGAAGATCACACGGTCGGCGTAGGAGGCGGCGACCGGGTCGTGGGTCACCATGACCACCGTCTGACCGAGCGTGTCCACGGCCGAGCGCAGGAACGTCAGCAGCTCGGTGCCGGTGCGGGAGTCCAGGGCGCCGGTGGGCTCGTCGGCGAAGACCACCTCGGGCCGGGAGACCAGGGCGCGGGCAACGGCGACGCGCTGCTGCTGCCCGCCCGAGAGCTGGCTGGGGCGGTGTCGCAGGCGGTCGCCGAGCTTGAGGGTGGAGATCACCGTGTCCACCCAGTCCCGGTCGAGGCGGCGGCCCGCCAGGTCGGCCGGCAGGGAGATGTTCTCCTCCGCAGTCAGGGTCGGCAGGAGGTTGAACGCCTGGAAGACGAATCCGAGGCGGTCGCGGCGCAGCACGGTGCGCTCGGCGTCGCTGAGAGTGGCGAGGTCGGTGCCGCCGATTAACGCCTGCCCGGAGGACAGTGTGTCCAGGCCGGCGAGGCAATGCATGAGCGTGGACTTGCCGGAGCCGGACGGGCCCATGATCGCGGTGAAGGCGCCGGGTGCGAAGGAGACGCTCACGCCGTCGAGGGCGACGACGCGTGACTCGGCGTCGGTGCCGTACTCCTTCCGGGCGTCGAGGACCCGGGCGGCGACGCCGCGCTCGGCGGCGGGGGTGGGTGGGACCAGCGCGGTCTGGCGCATGAACGGATTCCTTCGGAGGGTCGGTGGTGCGCAACGGAGGATCCGGGCCGAACGCCCGGTGCCCAGCCTGAAACTAGGGCCGGGCCGGGGTTGCGCGGATCGGCCGCGGGAGCGAGCTTCGGAGCGGGCCCTCCGCCTTGAGGTGGAGCGGGTCTCCGCCTCAGGTGCCAGACAGAACCCGATACAAACCCCAACAGGAGTGCGAGATGTCATCTCCTCCGACAGATGTCACCCCGCCCGTACGGCCGGGTCAGACGTTGACGTGATCAGCGTCGGACTGCAGCGAGTCCCCGGGAAGAATCGTGAGCGCTTCGAGGTCGGGGGCGGCAAGGACCGCGCCGATCGTCTCCGCCGTGCCGGCGACCAGGGTGGAGTCGAAGTCGACCTCGGTGGCCACGCACCAGGCGTGGTCGGCAGGCCAGAACAGGCTGGGTGACTGCGTCCACGGGACCCTCGCGCCGTCGTACCGCGCGAGCTCGGTCATCGCGTCGAGCGGCCCGCGGAACACCCGATACTCGCGGCCGGGCAGCTCAAGGGGCTGCGCGGGCGGGTAGAGAGCGGGCAGCTGCTCGACGGCGCTCGTCCCGCCGTCGGTCAGCGTGAGGCGGGTGCTGGCACCGTTGTGCGATCCCCAGCCCTCCCACATCGCGAAGTAGCAGTCGTCGGGGGCGGCGGTGTGCGTGGCGAGCAGGTCGACCAGTGCCTCGAGGGCGGGGAGCGGGAGGTTCCCCTCGGGTGGTTCGCCGCCCTGCCACAGCTCGGAGTCGTGCGCGTAGGGGTCGTCCGCGCCGATGAGGGCGTGCCACTGCACGGTGGGGTGCACGCGCCGGCCGGTGAGCCGGGCGACGTCGGCCCACGTGGAGTAGCCGTCGCCGTCGTCCCGCGCGACCGGGTGAAGGACCCTTGCGTAGGCGGGGTAGCCGTCCGGTGCGACGCCGGTGACTCGGCCCCACCCGCCGGTGAGGCGGTCGGTGAGCCAGGCGGCCGGGGTGAGGTCGTCGACGATCTGCACCTTGTCTGTCCACATGCCGCCATGGTGGCAGCACCGACAAGGATGGGTGCGCGAGAGGGGACTCGAACCCCTACGCCCGAAGGCACCAGGACCTAAACCTGGCGCGGCTGCCAATTACGCCACTCGCGCTCGCGCCCCAGCGTAGTGGGGCTGTCGGGACGTCAGGCGTCGACGCCCAGCAGCTTGCGCAGCCGGGCCACGTGGCCGGTGGCGCGCACGTTGTACTGCGCCTCGGTGACGGTGCCGTCCGGTGCCACCACCACGGTGGACCGGATGACGCCGACGTAGGTCTTGCCGTAGTTCTGCTTCTCGCCCCACGCGTCGTAGGCCTCGAGCACCTGGTGCTCGGGGTCGGACGCGAGGGGGAAGGTCAGGCCCTCGTCGGCGGCGAACTTGGCGAGCTTGGCGGGCGGGTCGGGGGAGATGCCCACGACGGCGTAGCCCGCGCCCTGGAGAGAGGCGAGGCTGTCGCGGAAGTCGCAGGCCTCCTTCGTGCATCCCGGGGTGCCGGCGGCGGGGTAGAAATAGACGACGACGCCTTCTGTGGCGGCGCGGCGCAGGGCGGCCAGGCTCACCTCGCCGTCGGCGGTGGGCAGCGTGAAGTCGGGGGCGGTGTCGCCGGGGGTGAGGCGCGTCATGGGGGTCTCCGAGAGCTCGAAAGGGTGGGGTCAGGGCCGGACGGCGGCGTCGACCGGCTCAAGCACACCGAGCTCGGCGCGCAGGGTGCGCACGTGCCCGTCGGCGGCCACGTCGTACCAGGCGAGCCGGAGCGTTCCGTCGGGGTTCACCACGAAGGTCGATCGGTGTACGCCGTCGAAGGTGCGGTCACCGAAGGTGAGCGGACCCCAGGTGCCGTACGCCTCGGCGACCGTGTGGTCGGCATCCGAGGCGAGCGGGAAGGTCAGGTGCTGGTCCGCCGCGAACGCCTCGAGGTCTTCGACCGGATCCGCCGAGACGCCGACGACGCCGAACCCGGCGCCGCGGAGGGAGGCGAGGTTGTCGCGGAAGTCGCACGCCTCGGTGGTGCACCCGGGCGTGGCCGCCTTCGGGTAGAAGTACACGACCACCCCGCGCTCGTGCGCCGCACGCAGCTCAGCGAGGGAGACCTGCCCGCCGCCCGCGACGGGCAGGGTGAAGTCCGGGGCGACGTGGGACGGGTGCAGGGGCATGGATCCTCCGATGGTGGGCGTGCGGATCCATCTTGTCATCACCTACTGGAATACGTCAGGCATGCTCCGGAATCCGCGGGTGGGCCGCGCACCGGCACCTGGACAACATCTTCGCCGTGTCTTGACGGTCACACCGAGCGGCCGCGCCCAAGGCGTCTCGCTCGCCCTCGTGGAGCCCGATCCGACGACGCCCGGCTAGCGTCGCCCTGACCGCCTGACGCACCGGAAACCGATGTGCGTCGTCGCCGAGTCCTCCGACTCCGGTGACCGAGCCGCGGGCCGGTAGCGCTCGCAATACTCGGGGGCGCAAAGATGGGAGCCGCCCTTGAGCGTCCGCGCGACGCCGGTTGCCGGCCGGGCCACCGGCTGGAGCGGAAGGCCGACCGTCGCGGGGCTGCAGCAGGAGGGCACGACGTGCGTGGAGGCGTAGGGGGTGGTGGTCCACTCCCAGACGTTTCCGATCATGTCAGCAAGGCCGAAACCGTTCGGGGGGAAGCTTCCGACCGGTGACGTCCCGAACCAGCCGTCGGCACCTGTGTTGTCGTACGGGAAACGTCCCTGCCAGGTGTTGGCCATGAGAGTGCCGCGGGGTCTGAGCTCTTCGCCCCATGCGTAGGTCGCCCCGTCGAGCCCGCCACGGGCGGCGTACTCCCACTCCGCCTCGGTCGGCAGGAACGCGCCCGCCCAGGACGCGTACGCGGCGGCATCCTCGTAGCTCACCTGTACCACTGGGTGGTCGGCCTTGTCGTCGATGCCGCTGCCTGGTCCGTGCGGTGTCCGCCAGGTTGCCCCAGCCCGCCAGTCCCACCACTGCCGCCAGAGGGTGAGGTTCACCGGGCCGGGCGTGCCGACGAACACAACGGAGCCGGGCGCAAGGTCTTCCGCGGCGGCACCGGGAACGAGGGCGGGGTCGACGGGCCGCTCGGCAACGGTGACATAACCAGTGGCCCCGACGAACCTGGCGAAGTCGGCGTTGGTGACCGGATTTACGTCGATCTCGAACCCCGGCACCGTGCGGTCGTGCACGGGTCCCTCGTCGGAGTAGTGCCCCGTCGCGCCCATCCGGAACCGTCCGGCGGGGATACGGATCATGCCGTCGGACGTCACTGGGCCATGTTGGCTGCTCGCCCTCATGGAGTCCTCCCTCGTAACGGGTGACCGTCGCGCCGTTGGCGATGCCGGCCGGGTCATCAGGTACGGGTCCTGTCTTGCACGCCCTCTGCTGGCGACCGCGGTCCAGAGCCCCCTGCCGGCGACCGCGGTCCCGGCCGGCACTCGAGCCGCCCTGGCGAGGCCTGTGGTTTCCCGCCCGTGTCGCCATGATCCCTCGCCGCTGCGCTTGAGCGGTCCGACGGCCTGCGAATCCCCGCTGCAGGGTCATCCATGGCGGGTGACGCCCGTTCCAACCAGCGGTTCTATGGTCGGATGGCAACGTAGGAGGCGGTCATGGCCCAGCAGAGCCCCAGCCCCGCAAGCACTCCTGGAACTGGCGGCGGGCGCACCAAAGCCGGACTGAGCGGCGCGATGCTCGCCACGCTCGCCGGCGGCGGGCTGCTCCTCGTGTTCATCCTGCAGAACCGCGACGACGTCACACTGCAGTTCCTCGTCTGGAGCTTCACCTGGCCGATGTGGCTGTTCACCATCGTGGTGGCCGTACTCGGGTCGCTCGTGTGGATCGGGCTCGGCCTCATGCGGCGTCACCGCCGCCGTGTGGCGAGGCGGGACGCCCGAGGCGACTGACCCGCAGCACCCGGCACCCGGCGGAGGTGCTGCGGTCACGCCGCGCCCTGCCGCGGGCTCGCCCATGGTCGGCAGCGACACGACGCAGAACGGACACGCTCCGACGACGTTTCCCGGGACATGTCGGTACGCCCTCCACCTCGATCGAAGAGCGGTCGCGCAGATCCCGACTAGTCCCGTGCCATGAGGACGCGCAGGTCGGCCTCGTCGTCCGAGATCAGCTCGCCCGCGAGATCGACGGCAACCTGGTGGATCGTGCCGGTGAAGGCGAAGGGGGGCTTGTACTCCGCAGCCGGGGCGCCGAAGTCGGACCCGCAGCTCAGGCCCTCCAGCTCGAACAGCAGCGGTGTGGTGTACGGGAACTCGGCAGCGCCCACCAGGGCGCCGTCGACGTAGAGCTGCGCGCGTCCCGGCACCCCCTTGCCGTGCGGGATGTCCGGGTCGCCGGTTGGCTCGAACTCGTAGCGCAGCACGTGGTGGCCCTCGGTGAGCCCCCCGTCCTCGGAACTCACCTCGAAATGGTCGAGACCGACGTAGTTGTACAGGAAGATGAGCCGGCCGTCCTTGACGTAGAAGCTGTACCCGCCGGCGTCGCCGCCCTGGGCCAGCAGCACACCTTCCGCGCCACCCGCCGGGATCTCGACGTCCGCCTCGATGGAGTACGCGCGGTTGTAGATCGGGGGCGCCGCGAACGGGGGCACCACCGACCCGCCGGGGTAGTACACGAACCGGCTACGCGGCTTCGATGTCTGTGGGCGCGCGGTGGCAAGCCTGGCCTGGGCCGACCCGTCTAGCGGCAGCACCTTGTACTTTGCCGCCTCAGCCCACCAGCGGGAGACGAGGTCACGCAGGATCTGCGGATGGTCGGCGGCGACGTCACGGGACTCGGTGGGATCGTCGCTCATCCGGTAGAGCTCCCAGCCGGTTCGGTCAAGCTCCTCGAGCACGTCGGGCGTGATGGGGCTGCCGAACGAGCGGCCGCTCCGGCTCGCCGTCGTGAAGTCCGGTCCCGGCCAGGGGCACACCGCCCGCCAGCCGTCGTGGTAGATCGAGCGGTGGCCGAACATCTCGAAGTACTGGGTCACGTGCTGCGAGGGGGCGCCCGCCCCATCGAAGGTGCTGGCTAGGCTGACGCCCTCCAGGGGCGTCTGCGGCACACCGCGGACCGTCTCCGGCGGCTGGACTCCGAGCGCATCGAGCACCGTGGGAACCATGTCGATCGCGTGCGCGTACTGCGTGCGGACCTCCCCCCGTGCCGCTATCCCGGCCGGCCAAGCGAGGACGAAGGGGTCCGTCGAGCCGCCGCGGTAGGTCTCTCGCTTCCATCGCCGGAACGGCGTGTCGCCGGCCCACGCCCAGCCCCAGGCGTAGTGGTTGTAGGAGGACGGCCCGCCGAGGTCGTCGATGTGCGCGAGATTGTCCTCGAAGCTCTCCGGCACCATGTTGAAGAAGCGCATCTCGTTGAACGAGCCCGTGGCACCGCCCTCGGCGGAGGCGCCGTTGTCGGAGATGATCATGATGAGCGTGTTGTCGAGCTCACCGATCTGCTCGAGCGTATCGAGGAGCCGCCCGAAGTGGTGGTCCGCGTGCGTGACGAACCCGGCGAACACCTCCATCATCCGCGCGTAGAGGCGCCGCTCGTCCGCCGAGAGCGTCGACCACTCGGGGACGTCCGGGTCCCGGGGCGACAGCTGGGCGTCGGCGGGGAGCAGACCCATCCTCTTCTGGCGCCCGAGGACCGTCTCACGGTAGGCGTCCCAGCCCCCCTCGAACCGGCCCCGGTACCGGTCCGCCCACTCCTTGGCAACGTGGTGCGGCGCATGCCCGCACCCGGTGGCGTAGTACATGAAGAACGGCTTCTCAGGCGCGTTGACGTGCGCGTCGAGCAGGAACGTGATTGCGTGGTCAGCAAGGTCCTCGCTGAGGTGGTAACCCTCGTCGGGGCTCCGTGGTGCGGGGATCGGGGAGTTGTCCAGCGTCAGATCGGGATACCACTGGTTGGTCTCACCGCCGAGGAACCCGTAGAAGCGCTCGAACCCGCGGCCGAGCGGCCAGCGGTGAAAGGGTCCAGCCGCCGTGTTCTCCTCCGACGGCGAGAGGTGCCACTTGCCCAGGCAGAACGCGTTGTACCCCGCGGGCACCAACATCTCAGGCAGCATGCCGTTCTCGAACGGCATGCGGCCGTCATAGCCCGGGTACCCGGTCGCGAGCTCCATGATGCAGGCGACACCGCTCGAATGGTGGTTGCGACCAGTGAGGATGCTCGCCCTCGTGGGCGAGCACAGCGCGGTGGTGTGCATGTTCGCGTAGCGCAGCCCGGCCGCGGCTACCCGGTCGATGTTCGGCGTGTCGACCAGCCCACCGAAGCAGCCGAGCTGGCCGTACCCGACGTCGTCGAGCACGAAGAACAGAACGTTCGGTGCGCCGTCCGCAGCGCGCGCCGGTGCCGGCCAGGCTGGGCTCGACTCATGGACCGTGCGCCCGATCGTGCCGGGGAACTCGCCACCGGGAGGGTACTCAACGAGATCGCTCATCGACGCTCCTGGATCGGGAGGGTTGCACGAGGCGGATGGCGCGACTATCAGCCGTGCCGCTGCACGGGGCATCATCCGGCCGGGGTGACTGGCTCCCGCGTCGCCCTTCCCGCTACGACTGGCGACCGGCGGGGGACGGCGCCTGCCGCGTACGCGGTGGGAGGCCGGCAGGAACAGTCCGTGCAACGTGACGCATGTCGCCCGGGGTGACCGGAGCCTGGCTGCTGGGCGTGTACGACGAAAGGTCCCCGCCCCACGGAGCGGGGACGAGGACCTTCGGGAGTACACCGCCCGGGACTTGAACCCGGAACCCACTGATTAAGAGTCAGTTGCTCTGCCAATTGAGCTAGCGGTGCTCGGCGCCTGCGGAACTCTGCCCCGGCGCGAGTTGAAACATTACCGCACCCGTCGGAGGCCCTCAAACTCCAGGGGTACCCGCGGCCGGGTGACATCAGGCACACCGGCGTCTGGGGGAGGGCATGTCAGTCGCGGAGCGGATGACATGTCGCGAGCAAGTCGCGGGTCAGCGGTGCAGCACCTTCCGGGCGAGGTAGTTGCCGAGGAACTGCACCGCCTGAACGAGGGCCACGATGACCAGCACCGTGATCCACACCGTCACCCAGTCGAAACGCTGATAGCCCTGCGTCAGGGCGAAGTTCCCGAGGCCGCCACCGCCGACGATGCCGGCCAGGGCGGACATGTCCACGACCGCGACGAAGATGAACGTGTAGCCCAGGATCAGCGGGGCGAGCGCCTCCGGGATGACCACCGTGCAAATGATCCGCAGCGGGGACGCGCCCATGGACCGGGCAGCCTCGATCAGGCCCGGGTCGAGCGCCACGAGGTTCTGCTCGACGATCCGTGAGGTGGCGAAGGACGCCATGATCGCCGCCGGCACGATGAAAGCGTCCGTGCCGATACGTGAGCCGGTGATCAGGATCGTCAGTGGACCCATCGCCGTCAGGAAGATGACGAACGGGATCGGCCGCACGAAGTTCACGAGCACGTTGAGGAACGTGAACACCGCGTTGTTCGCGAACAGCCCGCCCTTGCGGGTGGTGTACAGCGCCAGGCCCAGGACGAGGCCCACCAGACCACCCACGCCCAGGGCGACGGCGACGATGTAGATCGTCTCGCCGAAAGCCTCGAGGAACACCTGCCAGTCTTCGGCCCAGTCGAACTTCATCGCTGTTCCTGTCCTTCGCTCGGGGGCGCGCTACCCGTCGCGGGCGAGCCGGGGACGGCGCCGGCGAGCTCGGGGTACTCGTGCACGGTGGTGTGGGTGCGGAGGTCGGTCAGCGCCCCGTCGATGGCGGCGGGCTCGCCGGTGAGGGCGAGCGTGAGCGACCCGAAGGGGCGCTCACCGATCTCGGTGATGCCGCCGTACACGATCGCCCCGTCCACCCGGTACTCGGCGAGGGTGCGCATCAGGCGGGCGGAGGAGCCGGTCTCCTCCTGGATGCCCACGGTCACCAGGGTGCCGGGGTGGGTGGCGGCCAGCCGCCGCAGCGACTCGGGGCTGGGACGGTCCCGCAGCGAGGTGCCGACGAACCGGCGCGTGGCCTCCTGCTGGGGGTTGGAGAACACGTCGTAGACGGCGCCCAGCTCGACTACCCGCCCCAGCTCCATGACGGCGACCCGGTTGCACAGGTACTTGACCACGTCCATCTCGTGGGTGATGACCACGATCGTGACACCGAGCTCGGCGTTGACACGGCGCAGGAGCCCAAGCACGTCGCGGGTGGTCTCGGGGTCGAGCGCCGACGTCGCCTCGTCGGCCAGGAGGATCTTCGGGTCCCGGGCCAGGGCCCGGGCGATCCCCACACGCTGCTTCTGCCCGCCGGAGAGCTGCGGCGGCCGGACATTCGCCTTGTCCGCAAGCCCGACGAACTCCAGCAGCTCGGTCACCCGGGCCGCGCGCCGCACCTTGTCCCAGCCGGCGACGCGCAGCGGGTAGGCCACGTTCTCGGCGACGGTCTTGGACGGGAAGAGGCTGAACTGCTGGAACACCATGCCGATCTCGGCGCGGACTCCGCGCAGCGCCTTCTCGCCCATCGCCGAGACCTCAGCGCCGTCGACCACGAGACGCCCGGTGGTGACCGGCTCCAGGCCGTTGATGAGCCGCACGAGCGTGGACTTACCGGCGCCCGAGTACCCGATGACGCCGAAGATCTCGCCCCGGTCGATGGAGAGGGTGACGTCCTCGACCGCGTGCACCGCGCGCGGGCCGTCGCCGAACGTCTTGTGCACGCCCTCGAGGCGGATGAAGTCGGTCATGGGGTCATTGTCCCGGTACGTCTGGTTCGTTCGCTGACACGGCAGGGGCCGACGGCGGGACGCACCCGCCGTCGGCCCCTGCCGTCTGGGCTCACTTGGTGAGGCTGGCCTGGACCTCGGCGAGGATCTCCTGGAGCTCCGCGGCCGACTGGTTCGCGATGGACGCCGTGTCGCCGGAGCTCTTCATGAGCTCCTTCTCGACCTCGGGGGACTTGTGGAGCTCGATGATGCGCTGGAACAGCTCGCTGTCCGCGTCCTCGGCCCGGGAGACCCAGACGTTGATGTACGGGCGGGCGCCCTCGGACTCGGCGCTGTCCGCGAAGAGCGCGTCGTCGGGGTTGAGGCCGGCGTCGTCGACGAAGTCGTTGTTGACGACCGAGGCGTCGACCGAGTCGAGCGCGACGGCGGTCTGGTTCGCCTCGACCGGCGTGACGGTGACCTTGGAGGCGGCCTCGTCGATGTCGGTGGGGTCGGGGACGATGCCGGCGTCGTCCTTGAGGGTGATCAGACCGGCCTCCTCGAGCACGAACAGCGCGCGGGCCTGGTTGGTCACGTCGTTGGGGATGGCGATCTCGCCGCCGTCGGGGATGTCCTCGACGCTGGTGTGCTTCTGCGAGTACAGCGCCAGCGGGTAGACGGCGGTGGCGCCGATCGGGGTGAGGTCCTGCCCGTCCGCCTCGTTGTACTGGGCGAGGTAGAGGATGTGCTGGAACTGGTTGAGGTCCAGGTCGCCGTCCGTCAGGGCCGGGTTGGGCTGGGTGTACTCGGTGAAGTCGACGATGTCGACGGCGATGCCGTCCTCCTCGGCGAGGTCCGAGAAGACGTCCCACTGCGGGTCGGACGCGCCCACGACACCGATGCGGACGGGGTTGTCCTCGGACCCCTTCTCGGCGTCGCCGCCGGCCTCCGAGTCGCTGCTGCAGGCGGCCAGGGTGAGGGCGAGGGCGGCGGAGGCAGCCAGTGCGACGCCGCGACGGAGGTTGGTGCTCATGGTGGTCCTTCGATCGTGTCTCCGACGCGGCGGGGGCCGGCCGTCGGTGGGGAGGGGGCGCAAAGAGCGGCGCCGCTGAGTCCAAGACTCGTTGCTGCCGGGTCCGGCACGCGAACCAGCGTGCCCAGTTTCTCACCATTCGGAATCACCGTCTCGCCGGTGAGAGTGAGGTCACACGGCTGGTGAGACGGTGCGGGGCGCGGGCGCTGAAGGGGTGCTCAAGCGGGGTCGCCCTCGGGTCGCTGGAGGGGCGTCGGCATGTGACGGGCCGGGCGTCCGGAAGGTCCGCCCGCGGCGACCCGCGGTCCCGCCTGCGCGTCCACGGTAGGTTTGGCGCGTGTCAAAGCCGATCGTGACCCTCGCCACCTGCGCAGCGCTGCCCCATCTCGCCGAGGATGATGCCGCCCTGCCCGACGCCCTCGCCGAGCGCGGCATCGAGCCGCGGATCGCCGTGTGGGACGACCCCGACGTCGACTGGTCCGCCGCTGGGCTCGTCGTCCTTCGCTCGGTGCACGACTACGCCGCGCGGCGCGACCAGTTCCTCAGCTGGGCAGAGTCGGTGCCGAAGATCGTCAACCACGCCGACGTGCTGCGGTGGAACACCGACAAGCACTACCTGCTCGAGCTCGCCGAGCGGGGCATGCCGATGATCCCGACCGTCTGGCTCGAGCCCGAGCGGAAGCTCAGCAAGCACCAGGTGCACACCCGATTCCCCGCAGGCGGTGAGTTCGTGGTCAAGCCGGCGGTCTCCTCCGGGTCGGCCGAGGCGGGCCGGTACACGGCGGTCGACGGGAACTCGCGCCGGGAGGCCATCAACCACGCGATGGACCTGCTGAACCAGGGCCGCACCGTGATGGTCCAGCGCTACCTGGAGTCGGTGGACAAGCGGGGTGAGACCGCGCTGATCTACATGAACGGCCTCGTCTCCCACGCCGTCGAGAAGGAGGCCATGCTCCAGGGCCCGTACCGGCCCGGGACGCAGGCGCCCCGGGAGGTCGCGCACGCGCGCCAGGCCACCGACGCCGAGTGGCGGCTGGGCGAGGAGGTCCGGGGCGCCATCCACTCCTACATCAAGAGCCGGCTGGGCCGCGACGAGCAGCTCACGTTCTGCCGGATCGACGTGGTCGAGGGCCTCAACGGCACCATGAGCGTCATGGAGGTCTCCCTGGTGGACGCCTCGCTGTACCTGTCCACGACGCCGGGTGCTGTCGACAACTTCGCCGACGCGATCGCGGTCCGCGCATTCTGGTAGCGAGCGGCCATCTGGGCGCCGCGTGGCCGCCGTCCGGACGGGCAGCACGACGAAGGGGCGGGTCCGTGACGGACCCGCCCCTTCTTGGTGGGGTGAGTGACGGGACTTGAACCCGCGAC
The DNA here is from genome assembly GCF_006352065.1 of Georgenia yuyongxinii. NCBI lineage: Bacteria > Bacillati > Actinomycetota > Actinomycetes > Allobogoriellales > Allobogoriellaceae > Georgenia > Georgenia yuyongxinii. The sequence goes on from NZ_CP040915.1 coordinate 1,223,774, forward strand.
ATCCGCGACCACAACGCGGCGCTCTACCAGCTGAGCTACACCCACCATGCTGTTGCAGGAAACTCCCGACAACAGTGGATCAGCATAGCGGAACCCGTGCGGCCGCCCGAATCCCGACGGGGTGGCCTATGTCACGCCTGCCCGGATGGCTCCGGAGCGGCGCCGCTCCGGGCGCCGCTCTGGGCGGCGCGCTGCGCCAGCTCAGCGATTGCGAGCGCCGTCGAGGTCGCGGTGACGTCGGCCGCGACCTGCTTCGCGGTGGCAGAGTCCGGGCCGTCGCCGCCGGGAAAGAGCACCGCACGGTAGTAGCGGAGCTCGTCGATCGACTCGAGGATGTCCGCCAGTGCGCGGTGCCCACCGCCCTTGGGCGGCGACTGGAAGTAGGCCCGCGGGTACCAGCGGCGCGCCAGCTCCTTGATGGAGGAGACGTCGATGATCCGGTAGTGCAGGTGGTCGACCAGCTCCGGCATGTCACGCGCGAGGAAGGTGCGGTCGGTGCCCACCGAGTTCCCCGCCAGGGGCGCCCTGCGCGGATCCGGCACCCACTGCCGCACATACTCGAGCACCCGGCGCTGCGCCTCCGCCATGTCGAGCCCGTCGGCCAGCTCCTCGATCAGCCCCGACCGGGTGTGCATGGTGCGGACGACGTCGTCCATCTGCTCCACCGTTCCGGGCGTGGGGGCGATCACCAGGTCGATGCCGGGGTCCAGCGGGCGCAGCTCGGAGTCGGTGACGACGACGGCGACCTCGATGAGGGCGTCCTTGACCAGGTCCAGCCCGGTCATCTCGCAGTCGATCCAGACGATCGCATCCTGAGGTCCATTGTTGCGGCTCACCAGCCCAGGGTAGTGGTGGGCGGCCCCCGCACCCGTCGGCCGACCACCGGGCCAGCGCCTGGGGTCCGACGCGCAGGCTGCCGAGCCGGCGGTTCAAGGCCGGCGAGTGGGGCACACTGCCATCACGGCGGCGCACGCCGCCGTCCAGCAGGCGCCAGAACGAGGGGAGCGACGTGGTCGCTGATCTGCTGATCGCCAAGAACCCGGACGCCGGCTCGTCGCTGCAGTACCTGATCCGGATCCCGCTCGGCGAGCGGGGCCTGGTGCTCAAGACCCGGGACACCTGGCCCGGACCAGCAAGCTGTACTGCCACCGGGCCGACGGGTGGCCAGCCGACGCGGAGATCGTGGAGCGCGTCGCGGTGCGCTCGTGCTCGCGCCGCGGCCCGGCGATCGACCTGGTGCTCGACCGTGCCCGGGAGAACCGGTCCCAGATCGTCCTCACCCGGGCGCGGGGCCGGGAGATGATCTTCTGGCAGTCACCGCGCACCGCGAAGCAGGCGCGGCCCAACGTCGCGCTGCCCACCCGCCGGGCCGCCGGGCAGATCCTCGAGATCCTCGTGGACTCCAGGGAGAAGTACCCGTACACCTTCTCTCACCAGCAGGCGTCCACACAGCGACGGGCACTGCCGGCGGGCGACTACGCCGTCGAGCTCGACGGCGAGGTGGCCGCCGCCGTCGAGCGCAAGTCGCTCGCGGACCTCGCCGGCAGCCTCACCACGGGCAAGCTCACCTACGCCCTCGCCGAGCTGGCAGCACTGCCCCGTGCGGCCGTGGTCGTGGAGGACCGGTACAGCGCGCTGTTCAAGCTCGAGCACGTCTCGGCGGGCGCCGTCGCCGACGCCCTCGCCGAGGCCCAGGCCCGTTTCCCGGCCGTGCCGGTGGTCTTCACCGAGACCCGTCCTCTAGCGCAGGAGTCGACGTACCGCTTCCTCGGAGCCGCGCTGCGGGAGCTGCGCGCCCACGCCGCACCCGCCGCGGCCGAGGTGTTCGCGCCGCAGGACGACGTCCCAGGGGTGGGCGGCGTCGTCGCCCCCGCGGCACGCGCCACGCGCGCCACCAAGCCGCGGGGCGACGGCGAGACCGCGGCGGTGCGGGCCTGGGCGCAGGCGCAGGGGTACACCGTCGCGGACCGTGGGCGGATCGCCGCCGACGTGGTGCGCGCCTATCGGGAGCAGCGCGGCTGACCGGCCTCCTCCCGTGCCCTCAGGTCGTCGGCCGCACGGCGTAGACCAGTCGGGCGAACTGCCCCACCGCCGTCGCCGAGACCAGCCGGAGCCGGTCGGACCCCACCCGGCGCGGCAGCAACGGGGCCCCGCCCGTCAGCGCGACAGGCGCCACCGACAGTGCGATCTCGTCGAGCGCGCCGGCGTCGAGGAACTGGCCCGCCAGGTCCCCGCCGCCGACCACCCAGATATCGCCGTCGCCCGCCGCCGCCCGGATCGCGGGCAGCGCATCGGCCACGCCGCCGGAGACGAACCGAATGTCGGCGCCTTCGGGCACAGGGAGGTCCCGGGTGGTGAAGACGAACGTGGCCTTGTCACCGTGGAACTCCTGCCACTTCTCCGGGTGGGCGAGGATGTCCTGCTCGGCGAGCACCCACTCATAGGTGGTGGAGCCCTCCACCATCACGGTCGCCTCGGCGGGGAACAGCCCGTCGTCCGGCTCCGTGCCGTTCTCGACGGCGAAGAGCCAGGCGAGCGAGTTGTCCTCGTCGGCGATCCAGCCGTTGATGGTCGTCGCGGTGTCGAACACGATGCGCCCCATGCCCGTGACACTAGGGGGCGCCACCGACATTCGGGACTGCCCCGTGGCCACCTCATGCGCGACCTCGTGCCCCCGCTGCGGCGACCCGCCGGGGCGCCGGGCACGACAAGTATCAGTAGGGCGGTGTCTCGCCCCGCCACTCGTCGGCCAGGAGCGCGTACGTGATGCCGTCGAGCCAGGTGCCGGAGCGGTGCAGCGAGTCCCGGATCGTGTAGGCCTCTCGGCGCATGCCGACCCGCTCCATCAGACGCCATGACGCCTCGTTGGCGGCGAAGCAGCTTGCCGTCAGCCGACGCAGGCCAAGACCCTCGAAGCAGAGCCGGATCAGCTCGCGGACGGCTTCGGTCGCGTAGCCGCGCCCGGCGTGGTCGGGGTGCAGGGACCAGCCCAGCTCGGCCTGCACGCCCGTGGCCTGGTCGGCAACCTCGGCCTGGGCCCAGGCATCCTCCACGCTGAGCATGAGGTCGCCGATCACCTGCCCGTCACGCTCGATGACGAGCGTCTTGGCGAGCCGGTCGGGATCCACGAACTGGGCGCCGTACTCCTCCAGGGTGGCAGGGGCTCTGGTGATCCAGCGGTTCACCTCGTCGAGACGGCGGTAGGCCCACGTCGCCACGATGTCGTCGGCGGTGGCCGGGCGAATGGCCAGGCGGGCTGTCCAGACGGGCCACGAGAGGGATGCGAGGTTCGGCACGGCGTCATCGTCGCAGGCGGGACGTCGATGAGCCCGGCACTGCACAGGCCGCCAGCAGCGACGGCGCACCGGTGCCCCCGGCAGGACTCGAACCTGCAACCTACGGATTAGAAGGCCGTTGCTCTATCCATTGAGCTACGAGGGCGCACGGCACAGATTAGCGAAGCGCCGAGCCGTCCCGTGCACGCCCGCGAGCCCGCGCACCACGCCCGCTGCGGCGCGCTTCCGCGGAAGCGGGCGGGTCGTCGTCGACAATGACCCCGTGACCGCTCAGTCAGACGTGATCGACGAGGTCATCGACGACCGGCCCGATGATCCGCGCACCGCACCCCTCACCGACCTCCGCGCCGTGGTCGAACGCCTGAGCTTCCCGCTCGACCTCGAGGCGACCGAGATGCGAGTCCTCCGCGAGCGCGTGCTGACCCAGGTCGACACCCGCCTGCTGCCCCGGCTCCGGGGCTCGGTGCCCGCCGTCGTCGTGCTGGGCGGCTCCACCGGGGCCGGGAAGTCCACCCTGCTCAACACCATCGTGGGTGCCGAGGTCAGCGAGGCCGGCGTCCTGCGGCCCACCACCCGCCGTCCCGTCCTGGCCGTCCACCCCGACGACGCCGCCGCCCTGGAGGCACACCCGCTCACCGCGCTCGCCGACGTCGTCGCCCACGACGGCGTGCCCAACGGGCTGGCAATGCTCGACGCCCCCGACCTCGACTCCGTGCACGCAGACAACCGCACCCTCTCGGCGCAGCTGCTCCAGGCGGCCGACCTGTGGGTATTCGTCACCACCGCCGCGCGCTACGGCGACGCCATCCCGTGGGCCACGCTGCGGGACGCGGACGAACGGGGCATCTCGGTCGCCGTCGTGCTCAACCGAGTGCCGACGGCGGCGCGTGCCGCCGTCCGCGCGGACCTGCTCACCCGGCTCGACGCCGCCGGGCTGGGCTCCGTCCCGCTCTTCCTCATCACCGACGCCGGGCCGCACGAGGGGCCGCTCGACGTGGCCCGCACCGGCGAGCTGGACGCCTTCCTGCGCCTGCTCGCCCGCCGTGAGCAGGCGGCCGGTGTGGTGCGCCGGACCACCCGCGGCACCGGTGGGGGGCTGCGCGCGGCGCTCGGCGCACTCGCGGATGGAGCGGACGCCCAGGGCGCGGCCGTGACCACGCTGCGCACGCTCACCACCGAGGCCATCGCGAAGTCCGCGGCGGCGATCAGTACCGCGCTGCGGGACGGGCAGGCAGCAGCCGGGACCCCCACCGCGCAGTGGGAGGCGGCGTCCGACGGCGGGCCGCTGGCCCCGCTGGTCGGGGCCGGCCGGATCCGCGCAGGCTGGCGTGGCCGCGCGCTCGCCGACCGGAACGCGGCGGCGCAGCGTGTGGCCGACGCGGCCGCCGCGCAGGCAGAGCTCCTCCTCGCCGACGCTCTGCGGGCCGTGCCCGCCGCCCTCACGCGGGCCTGGCCGGACCACGGCGCCCGTGCCCTCGCGACCGCAACCGCTTCGCCCTCGGCGGACGGCCTGGCCGGCGAGGTCGTGACCGCCTGGCGTGCCGCGGTCGTCACCGAGGTGACCCCGCTCGCCCCCGCGCGCACGCCACGCTCGACCTCTCCGGGCTGGCGGCGCTCGTCCAGGCGGCCGGCCTGGGCCTTCCCGGCGCGTCACCCGCCGTGACCCGGCTGCTCGGCGAGGAGGGGGCCGGCGTCCTCGACCGCACCCGCGCCGACATTCTCGCGCGGGCCGGCGCGGCGGTGCGCGGCGCCGCCGCGCCGTACCTCGACGCCCTGGCGGGGCTGCACACCATTGATGGCACCTGTCTGCGGGAGCTGGCCACCGAGCTGGGGGACCTCGCATGAGGCTCACCACCACCACCCGCCCCGCCGCCGCGGACCGCACCGCAGCGGAGCTCGAGGCACGTCTCGCCGTCCTCACCGACGCCCTCGACATCGCGGGCGACCAGGTCGCTCCGGCGGCCGCCGCGACTGCCCGCGCCGACCTGGAGGGCGTCCGCGCCCGGTTCGCCCTGGGTACGGAGCACACGGTCGTGGCCCTCGTCGGCGGCACGGGCTCGGGCAAGTCCTCCCTCTTCAACGCCATCTCGGGGCTCCTCTTCGCCGACGTCGGCATGCTACGACCGACCACCGACGAGGCCGCGGCGTGCGTGTGGGGCGCGGACGCCACCGCCCTCCTCGACTTCCTGCAGGTCGCGCCGCTGCGCCGCATCCAGCGGGAGTCCGAGCTCGATGGCGACCACGAGCGTGACCTGCACGGCATGGTGCTGCTGGACCTGCCCGACCACGACTCGATCGCGCGCGAGCACGCCGAGCAGGTGGACCGGCTGCTGCCGCTGGTGGACCTGCTCGTATGGGTGGTCGACCCGCAGAAGTACGCCGACAACCTCCTCCACGAGCGGTACCTGCAAACGTTGCACGACCGTCAGGAGAACCTGATCGTCGTCGTCAACCAGGCCGATACCCTTCCGGCCGGTGGGGTGGAGAGGGTGCGCGCGCACGTGCTGGAGCTGCTCGCGGCCGACGGGCTGGACGCCGTGGAGGTGCTGGCCACCTCCGCCGCCCAGCAGACGGGCATCGGCGCGGTCCGCGAGCACCTGGCCGACGCCGTCGCCCGTCCAACTACGAGGCTGGTCACTGCGCGGGCCGAGGTCGACGCCGTGGCAGCACGTCTGGCGGAAGAGGTCGGGAGCGCGGAGCCGGACCTGCCCGATACCGGTCGCGCCGCGGCCGAGCTCGCCCGTGCCGCCGGACCGGGCGTGGCCGACGCCGTCGTCTCGGCGGTGCGGACGCGGTGGGTGACCGTATCCACGGCCGGGCTTCCGGTGCGGTGGGCGGCCTGCGTGGACGCGACGGTCGCGTCGGCCGCGGAGCTGGGCGCCGCCACGGGCGACGCCGTCGCCGCGTCGTCCGAGGCCGAGGCGCCGGGGAGCCGGCGGGCGCGACGCTTCACGATCCTCGCCGCCGCGCTCGGGCTCGCGACCGTCGCGTACCTGGTGCTGGCCTTGGTGCAGGGGCTCAGTGCGGCCGCGACGGTGGTGCCGGCGCTGTCCGGGCTGCTCGCCGCCGCGGCGGTGGCTGCCCGGGCCGTCGCCGTGCGCCGCGAGGACGCTGCCGCGGCGACGGCGTCCGTGGAGAGACACCGTGTGGCGGCGGCGGGGGTCGTCGTCGACCGGCTGCTCACGGGCCCAACGGCCGCCGTGCTCGCCCGGCACCGGCAGCTGCGCGAGGCGGTTCGCACGCCCTAGCTGCCACTCCGTCCACAGGCCGTCCCCGGTACTCGGCGGCGGCGTGCACCGACGGGGCACCGTGTGTCTCGTGGCCGGCGCCGGGTCGGCCCGGACCGAGGAGCGAGCATGGCCGACAGGAACGAGATCACGGTGCAGGGCCGGCTGGGTGCGGACCCGGTGCGGCGCGTCGGGGCCAACCGTGCGAGCTGGGTCACCTTCCGGGTGGGCACGACCCCGCGCGGCCGGGACCGGAGCACGGGGGAGTACAAGGACGGGCGCACCGAGTGGTTCACCGTCAAGACTTGGGGTGACCTGTCCGAGAACGTGGCCGACTCCCTCCACAAGGGCAACCCGGTCGTCGTACGCGGCAAGGTGTACGTGGACACCTGGACCGGCGAGAACGGCGAGCGGTGGGACCACGTCATCCATGCCGACGCGGTGGCCGTCGAGATCAAGGGCGGCACGGTCAAGTACACCAAGACGATCCGGGAGCCGGCCGCCGTGCCAGGCACCGCGAACGGTGTGATCACCGGGCCGGACGGGTCCCAGTGGGAGGCGCGGGAGGACGACGACGCCGCTGGCGAGGGCGACGACGCCGCGGCCGAGGACGACGAGAACGCGCAGCTGCCGAGCGATGACGACATCACCGAGGAGGAGCTCGAGGGGGAGTTGTCGGCGGCCGGGCTCGGGACCTTTGGCTGAAAGCCCGGCCAGGGGGCGCGGCCCAGGAGTCTCACGGCCCAGAGTGTGGTGTTGGCAACGCGGAAGGAGATGCGGCGGGGCGGTGTCCTAACCTTGGACACTGAAGCGGTCTGCCCCGGGGCAGACCGACCCCACGTGAAGCGATGCGGAGAGCAGTGGCTGAGTACATCTACTCCATGGTGCGGGCGCGTAAGGCCCATGGCGACAAGGTCATCCTCGATGACGTCACCATGGCCTTCCTGCCTGGCGCCAAGATCGGCATGGTCGGGCCGAACGGTGCCGGGAAGTCCACCATCCTCAAGATCATGGCCGGGCTGGACACGCCCTCCAACGGCGAGGCCCGCCTCTCACCCGGTTACACCGTGGGCATCCTGCAGCAGGAGCCTCCGCTGAACGAGGAGAAGACCGTCCTGGGCAACGTCCAGGAGGGCGTGGCCGAGATCCTGGGCAAGGTCGAGCGGTTCAACGAGATCGGCAACCTCATGGCCGAGCCGGACGCCGACTTCGACGCGCTCATGGAGGAGATGGGCAAGCTCCAGACCGAGATCGACGCGGCGAACGCGTGGGACCTCGACTCCCAGCTCGCCCAGGCCATGGACGCGCTGCGCTGCCCCCCGCCGGACGCCGACGTCAGCATCCTGTCCGGTGGTGAGCGCCGCCGCGTGGCGCTGTGCAAGCTCCTCCTCGAGCAGCCCGACCTGCTGCTCCTCGACGAGCCCACGAACCACCTCGACGCCGAGTCCGTCCAGTGGCTCGAGCAGCACCTGGCCAAGTACCCCGGTGCCGTCATCGCCGTCACCCACGACCGGTACTTCCTCGACCACGTGGCCGAGTGGATCGCCGAGGTCGACCGCGGGCGCCTGTACCCCTACGAGGGCAACTACTCCACGTACCTGGAGAAGAAGGGCGAGCGTCTGCAGGTCCAGGGCAAGAAGGACGCCAAGCTCGCCAGGCGCCTCAAGGAGGAGCTGGACTGGGTCCGCTCCAACGCCAAGGGCCGCCAGGCGAAGTCCAAGGCTCGTCTGGCGCGGTACGAAGAGATGGCCGCGGAGGCCGAGCGCACCAGGAAGCTCGACTTCGAGGAGATCCAGATCCCGCCGGGCCCACGCCTGGGCTCGGTGGTCATCGAGGCCGACGACGTGCGCAAGGGCTTCGACGACCGGGTACTCATCGACGGCCTGTCCTTCTCGCTGCCGCCCAACGGCATCGTCGGCGTGATCGGCCCGAACGGCGTCGGCAAGACGACGCTCTTCAAGACGATCGTCGGGCTGGAGCCGCTGGACGACGGCGACCTCCGGGTCGGCGAGACCGTCAAGCTGTCCTACGTCGACCAGTCCCGGGCCGGCATCGACCCGAAGAAGACCCTGTGGGAGGTCGTCTCCGACGGGCTCGACTTCATCCAGGTCGGCAACGTCGAGATGCCCTCCCGGGCATACGTCTCGGCGTTCGGGTTCAAGGGCCCGGACCAGCAGAAGCCGGCGGGTGTGCTCTCCGGCGGCGAGCGCAACCGCCTGAACCTGGCGCTGACGCTCAAGCAGGGGGGCAACGTGCTGCTGCTGGACGAGCCCACGAACGACCTCGACGTCGAGACCCTCGGCTCGCTCGAGAACGCCCTGCTGGAGTTTCCCGGCTGCGCCGTCGTGGTCAGCCACGACCGGTGGTTCCTCGACCGCGTCGCCACGCACATCCTGGCGTGGGAGGGCGACGAGGAGAACCCGGCCAAGTGGTACTGGTTCGAGGGCAACTTCGAGGCGTACGAGACCAACAAGGTCCAGCGCCTGGGCGCCGACGCGGCACGGCCGCACGCGGTGACCTACCGCAAGCTCACCCGCGACTGACCGCCGCACACCGCGAGCGCCGTCGGGAGATTTCCCGACGGCGCTCGTTGGTTTGTGGCTGCTCGCCAGGTCGGAACCTTCTCGCCCGGGGGAGATCCGGGGGAGATGACGTCTCGCGGCCGCGGGCCCCTCGTTGCTCGGCCGACCCCTAGGGTGGGCCCGGAGCAAAGGAGAGCGGATGGCTCGGCTGACGATCCCGCTGCAGCTGCGGTGGAGCGACATCGACGGGTACCAGCACGTCAACAACGCGCGCATGTTCACGTTGCTGGAGGAGGCCCGCATCGCGGCGTTCTGGGCCTCGACGCCCGGCGACGCGCACTTCGACGCGATCGGCGGCGGCGTCGACCCCGCCGCCCGCACGCACGCGCCGGGCACGAAGGTGCTGGCCACCGGCCCGGGATCGGGCACCAACACCTACATCGCCCGCCAGGAGATCGAGTACCTCGCGCCGCTGCCGTACACGCTGCACCCGATCCCGGTCGAGCTGTGGATCTCCCACCTGGGCGGGGCCAGCCTGGACATCTGCTACGAGATCCCCGGGCCGGACGGGGTCGCGGCGCGCGCCATGACCACGCTGGTGCTCATCGATGAGAAGACCGAGCGCCCACGGCGGATGTCCGAGCAGGAGCGGGAGGCGTGGTCCGCCTACCTGGAGGAGCCGGTCAGGTTCCGCCGTCGGCCGCGGGACGACTGACGCGCTCCGGGGTCAGCCCGACGACGCATTCGCGGAGGACTCGTCCAGCAGGTCGATGACCGCCTGCTCCGGCTTGCCCCGCGTGTCCGGCGGCGTCTCCTCCTCGGGCTTGATCACCCGGCGAGCGAGCCCGGGGTCGACGGTCTCGCCGTCGTGCGCGAGCTCGATCAGGCGCGAGTCGATGTAGGCGGAGCGGCTCACCGCCGGCGTGTTGCCGAGGTAGCCCGCGACGGCGGCGACGGCCTCGCGCTCGGCGCGCAGGAGGGCGCGCTCGCTCTCGACGTCGGCACTGCGTGCCGCGAGCTCCAGCGCCGCCAGCACCGTGCCGTGCCAGGTGCGGAAGTCCTTGGCGGACGCGTCGGACCCGACCCGGTCCTTGATGTAGGCGTTGATGTCGGTGCTCGTGATGTCGTGCCACCCGCCCCTGTCCCGGTAGGCCAGCAGCTCCTCGCCGCCCCCGCGGCGGCGGCGCAGCATCCGCAGCGGAACGACGAGGTCGTCGTCGCGCAGCTGCAGCCGGCGCAGCTGACCCGACTTGGCCGTGTAGACGAAGGTGAGGAGGCCGTCCTTGCCGATGCGGACGTGGTCCTTACGCAGCGTGGCGAGGCCGTGACTGCCGTTGTCCTCCGCGTAGGTCTCCCCGCCGACCCGGAAGAAGCCGCGGTCGAGGAGCCGGAAGGCGACGGCGAGGGCCCGGGCGTGGGGCATGCCTGGCCGGGCCAGGTCGATGGAGACCTGGCGGCGCGCGGCAGGCAGGCGCTGAGCGAGCTCGAGGACGCGGGCGTGCTTCTCGGCGTCGCGCTTCTCCCGCCACGCGGGGTGGTACAGGTACTGCCGCCGCCCGGCGTCGTCGGTGCCGACGGCCTGGATGTGGCCGTTGGGTGCGGGGCAGATCCACACGTCCCGCCAGGCGGGCGGGATCACCAGCGCCTTGCAGCGGGCGATCACCTCAGGGTCGGTGATCCGGGAGCCGTCGACGTCGAGGTACACCCAGCCGCGGCCGGCACGCCGCCGCCCTAGGCCGGGGGAGTCCACGCTCACCCGCCGCAGTCTCATCGCCCGCCTCGCACGGGCACAGTGTGACTCGGGCGGGCGCCACGCGCACGGCAACCGTCGGGGCCCCGCGCCGCCATGGTTACCCTGGGGACGAAATCAGTCCATAACGTTCCGAAATGGAGGTGCGCGGTGTCTCCGGACCCCCAGCATCCCGGGCCTGCGGGAGCGCAGCCACAGTACGAGCAGTCACAGCCATGGCCGAACGCGACACCCCCTGCCTACGGCAACCAGCCGGGCGGTGGGTACGACTCTGGGCCGTCCTACGCGGCGGCGTACCAGGCTGGGAGCTATGGCCCGACGGCTCAGGCCACCGGCGCTCCCCACTCGCCCTACGGCCAGGCGCCATACCCGCCGGCCGGTCAGGGCGGCAGCTCGTTCTTCCACGCCCTCTTCGACTTCTCGTTCAGCAGGTACATCACCCTGACCTTCGCGAAGGTGATCTACGGGATCTCCATCGGCCTCTCCGTCGTGGCGTGGCTCATCTACCTCTTCGCGGGGTTCGCCTACGAACCCGGCCTGGGGGTGCTCACCCTGCTGCTCGGCTGGATCCCCGCCCTCTTCTTCATCATCGTCGCGCGCGTCTCGCTCGAGTTCGCCGTCGCCATGATCAAGACCGCGGAGAACACCTCGGCGCTGGCCGGTCGCCGCTGACGGCCGCGGCGGCCCGCCGGCTCAGCGCCGCCCGGGCCGCCAGCATCCTCGGGGAGCCCGCCAGCGCCGAACGCACGGGGGCCGGACGGTCACATTTCACAGTCTGGCTCAGCGCAACGCGGGCCGGTGCCACTCGCCGTCATCGTCGGTGGGGGCCGGTCGGTCGTCGTCGTCGGGCACCCGCACCATGCCCTCCTGACCCACTGTCGCCACGTGGGCGCCCGACCGGTCGAAGACCTTCGCGATCCCGAGACCGCGCCCGCCCTGCGCGCTGGGGGAGTGCTGGACGAACAACAGCCAGTCATCCACACGCACGGGCCGGTGCCACCACATGGCGTGGTCCAGGCTCGCCACACTCAGGCCCGGTGTGCGCCAGTGCAGGCCATGACGGCGAAGCACCGGCTCGAGCAGCACCTGGTCGCACGCGTAGGCCAGCAGGGCCCGGTGCAGGAGCTGGGTGGTCCCGGCCGGCAACGGCGAACGGGCCCGCATCCACAGCATCTGCTCGTCCGAACGCGCCTGCGGCGCATGCAGGTAGACGCTCTCGTCCACGTGTCGGATGTCGAAGGCGGCGATGGAGGACATGAACTTCGCGACCGGGTGGTCGATCGTGTCGAACAGCGTGATGGCGCTGGTCAGGCTCTCCGGGTCCGGCGCTGCCGGGGCGCTCTCGCCGTGCTCGCGGCCCGGCTGGTCCTCCTGGTAGGAGCTGATCAGCGACAGGATCGGCTTGCCCTGCTGCAGCGCGTGGGTGCGCCGGGTGCTGAAGGACCGTCCGTCGTGCAGCCGCTCTACCGCGAACGTGATCGGCAGGTCCAGCTTGCCCGGGCGCAGGAAGTACCCGTGGACCGAGTGCAGCTGGCGGACGCCGTCGCCGTCGCCGACCAGGGTGTCCGCCGCGGCGACGATCGCCTGCGCGAGCACCTGACCGCCGTAGATGCGCTTGTTGAGCTGTGGCAGCGAGCTGCCCGCGTACTCGTCCCCGCCGAGGCGTTCGAGCCTGAGGGTGCGCAGCACCGAGGCGAGGGGCTCGGCGTCGGTCTCGGGCACCGGCAGCACGTCGGGGCCGGCCGCCACCTCGGGGGTGAGCGGCAGCGGCCGGGGGGACTCGGGCATCGCGTTCCTTCTCTGGGCGGGGCCGCGCCGTCAGATGAGCGGGGTGCGGCTGGTCTCGGGGGTGTTGACCATGGAGTCGGCCGCCCGGATGAGGTAGTCCCACAGCAGGTTCTCGGCCTCGGGGGCGAGGTCGAGCTCGTCGAGCGCCACCCGCATGTGCGTGAGCCAGCGGTCCCGGGCGTCGGGCGTGACGGCGAAGCGGACGTGGCGCATGCGCAGGCGGGGGTGCCCGCGGGTGTCGGAGTAGGTGGTGGGTCCGCCCCAGTACTGCTCGAGGAAGAGGCGCAAGCGCTCCTCGGAGCCCTCCCAGTCGTCCTGGGGGTACATCGGCGCGAGGTGCTCGTCCGTGCGCACGCCCTGGTAGAACCGCGCGACCAGCCGCGCGAAGGTCTCGTGCCCGCCCAACGCGGCGAAGAGCGTGTCCGTCTCGGTCGGTTCGATACTCACGGCGTCATCATCCCACCCGTCACAGGCCCATCTCGGTCAGCACGGGCAGGCCGGCCCGGACGGCGTCGCGGGCGTCCTGGGCCGACTCGGCGTCGACGGCGACCCGCGCCAGCTCCCGGCAGCGCTCGAGGTCCGTTGCGGCGAGCACGGCCGCGACGTCGGCCAGCGCCCGCGGTGTCATCGACAGGCTTGAGACGCCCAGCCCGACCAGGACGACGGCGAGGGCCGGGTCCGCCGCCGCCTCGCCGCACACGCCCACCGGGCGCGCCTGCTGCGCGCCGCCGCGGCACGTGGCCTCGATGAGCCGCAGCACGGCCGGCTGCCAGGAGTCGGACAGGTCGGCGAGGGAGCCGAGGAGCCGGTCGGCGGCCATCGCGTACTGGGTGAGGTCGTTCGTGCCGATGGAGGCGAAGTGGGCGCGGGCGAGGATAGGCCCGGCCAGCAGGGCGGCGCTGGGGACCTCGACCATGACCCCGGCCATGCCCAGCCCGTGCCGGGTGCAGGCCGCCACGAACTCCTCGGTCTCGGCGACCGTGGCCACCATCGGTGCCATGACCCACACCTCGGCGTCCTCCGCCCCGGCCGCCTGCGCGATGGCCTCGAGCTGGTTGTCGAGCACCTCGGGGGCGCGCCGGGCGGTGCGCAAGCCACGCACACCCAGGGCCGGGTTGACCTCCTCCGTGGCCGTGACGAACGGCAGCGGCTTGTCGGCGCCGGCGTCGAGCGTGCGGACCACCACCTTGCGGCCGGGGAAGGCGGCGAGCACGGGACGGTAGGCGGCGACCTGCTTCTCGACGCTCGGCTCCTCGGTGTGGTCCAGGAAGCAGAACTCGGTGCGGAACAGGCCCACGCCCTCGGCGCCCGCGGCGGCGGCCGCCTCGGCGCCGGCCTGGTCGCCCACGTTGGCCAGCAGCGCCACCCGGTGCCCGTCCGCGGTGCGGCCGGCGCCGTCGAACGTGCGCACCCGGGCGGCGCGCTCGGCGGCCCGGCGCACCGTGGCGTCGTCGGGGTCGAGGGTGACCGTGCCTGCGCCGCCGTCGACGAGCACCTGCCGGCCCTCGGTGAGCGCGGCGAGATCACCGGCGCCCACTACCGCGGGGATGCCGAGGGCGCGGGCGAGGATCGCGGTGTGCGACGTCGGCCCACCCTCGGCCGTCACGATCCCCCGCACCTGGGTGGGGTCGAGCAGCGCCGTGTCGGCCGGTGCCAGGTCGTGCGCGACGAGGACGAACGGGTCCGTGCGCCGGGGGACGCCCGGCATCGGGGCGCCGGTGAGGACCGCGATGAGGCGGTCGCGCACGTCGTGCACGTCGCGGGCGCGCTCGGCCATGTAGCCGCCCAAGGCCCGCAGCTGGTCGGCGACCTCCCCGGCCGCCTCCCAGGCCGCGCGGGCGGGGTCGAGATGGTGCTCGCGGACCTTCTGCTGTGCGGCACGCACGAGGGTGGGGTCGGCCGCCATCTGCGCCGTCGTCTCGAGCAGCTCGCGCCGCTCGCCGTCCACCGTGGCGGCCGCCGTCGTCAGGTCGCCCGCCACCTGCTCCGCGGCCGCCGTCACCCGGGCGGCCTCGGCGTCGAGGTCGGCGTCCGGAGCGAGGCGTGCGATGGCCGGTTCCCCGGCCGGCGCGGCGAGCCGGGCCACCGGCCCCGCGGCGAGCCCGGGGCTGACGCCGACCCCACGGACGGAACCTGCGGCGGTACCCGCCACCCCCGCGGCGGTCCTCGCCGCACCAGGTGCGGTCCCGGCCTCCCCTGCTGTGGCCCCTGCTACGAAACCCGTGGCGGCGCGGTCCGGGCTCGCCCCGTACTGCTCGGTGCTCATGTGCGCTCCAGTCGACGACGGCTTGCGGTCATCATGCCCCGACGGCGCCCGCGCGGCCGGGCCGCGGCGGTGGCGGGCGAAGTGAGACGTGTCGCACAGGTAGGATTCCAGCAGGACAAGGTGGGAGCGCCCTCCCACAGCAATCGATCGTGGAGGACATCGCAATGAGCAAGGCCCAGGACATCCTCGCCGCACTTGGGGGTTCCCCCAACGTGGTCGACGTCGAGCCGTGCATCACCCGGCTGCGCGTGGAGGTCCGGGACCCCGCCGCGGTGGGTGAGTCCGACCTGAAGTCGACCGGGGCGTTCGGCGTGGTCCGCTCGGGCCGCATCGTCCAGATCGTCGTCGGCCCGGAGGCGGACAACCTCGCCGAGGAGATCGAGACCCTGCTCTGACCCCCGCGGCGTGAGCGGGCCGCGGGAGCATCCTGCGCCCGCCTGGTGGGGCGTGCCCGACGGCGCCCCGCCGACCTGGCAGGATCGGATCCCGATGCCGGCGACCGTGCCCACCGGGGGCGTGGTGGCCGGCCGAGCAGGAGCGAGATGAGCGACACCTCAGCGCCGTCGTCGGCGCCGCCCGACGACGATCTGCGCCGCCTGGCCGGGGCCCACGGCGTCGCCACGGAGTTCTGGGACTACACCGGGCGGCACCGCCCGGTCACGGCCGCGGCCATCCGCGCCGTCCTCGGCGCCCTCGGTGTGCCGGCCGGCACCTCCGAGGAGGTGCGCGCCGCGCTGGTGGAGGCGGAGCTCGCGCCCTGGCGGGCGCCCCTGCCGCCGTCGGTCGTCGTGCGGGCCGGCCGTGAGCACGAGGTACCCGTGCACGTGCCGGACGGCGCGACAGTGACGGTGCACGTCGACCTCGAGGACGGCGGGACCTGGCCGCTGACCCAGAAGGACCTCTGGGTCCAGCCCCGGGACGTCGACGGCCACCTGACCGGGCGCGCCACGTTCGTGCTGCCCGCGGACCTGCCGCTCGGCTGGCACGAGCTCGTGGCCCAGGTCGACGGAACCCAGACCTACCGGGCGCCGCTCGCGGTCACCCCGGACCGGCTGGCCGAGCCCCGCCTCGCCACCGGGCGCGGCTGGGGCGTGATGGCGCAGCTGTACTCGGTGCGGTCGGCGCGGTCCTGGGGCGTCGGCGACCTCGCCGACCTCGGCGAGCTGACCGGCTTCTTCGGCGAGCTCGGCGCGGACTTCCTCCTCATCAACCCGCTCCACGCGGCCGAGCCGACCGGCCCCATGACGCCGTCGCCGTACCTACCGGTGACCCGACGGTTCGTCAACCCGCTGTACCTCCGGCCCGAGGCCGTGGCCGAGGTGGCCTACCTCCCCGGGCCCCAGCGGGCCCTGGTGGAGTGGGCGGCCGAGGAGGTCCGCCCGGCGAACACCACCAACGACCCCATCGACCGGGACGCCGCCTGGGACGCCAAGCGCCGCGCGCTGGAGGTGGTCTACCAGGCCGGCCGGAGCCGGTCCCGGCAGCGCTCGCTGGAGCGGTTCCGCGCCGAAGAGGGGCACGGCCTGGAGGACTTCGCCCTGTGGTGCGCCCTGCGGGAGCACTACGAGGGGCAGGAGTGGCCCGCCGAGCTGGGCGACGTCCGCTCCCCGTTCGTGGCCCGTGCTCGCCGCGAGCTGGCGGACCGGGTGGACTTCTACGTCTGGCTGCAGTGGGTGGCCGACGAGCAGCTCGCCCACGCCCAGCGGGTGGCGCGGGAGGCCGGCATGGGCCTGGGCGTCATGCACGACCTCGCGGTGGGCGTGCACCCCGGCGGCGCCGACGCCTGGTCGTTACGGGAGGTGTTCGCCCACGGCATCGGCGTGGGGGCACCACCGGATATGTACAACCAGCAGGGGCAGAACTGGAGCCAGCCGCCGTGGCGGCCCGACGCCCTGGCCCGGACGGCGTACGCGCCGCTGCGCGACATGGCACGCACGGTGCTGCGGCACGCCGGGGCCGTGCGGGTGGACCACATCCTGGGGCTGTTCCGCCTGTGGTGGATCCCGGACGGGATGGGCGCGGGCGAGGGCACCTACGTGCGCTACGACCACGAGGCGATGGTCGGCGTCCTGCTGCTCGAGGCGGCCCGCGCGGGCGCCGTCGTCATCGGCGAGGACCTCGGCACCGTCGAGCCGTGGGTGCGCGACTACCTCGCCGAGCGTGGGGTGCTGGGCACCTCGGTGCTGTGGTTCGAGAAGGACCAGCGCGGTTACCCGCTGCAGCCGCAGGACTACCGACGGCTCGTGCTGGCGACCGTGGACACCCATGACCTGCCGCCGGTGGCGGGCTACCTCGCGGAGGAGCACGTCGACCTGCGCGAACGGCTCGGGCTGCTCACCGAGCCGGTCACGAAGGTCCGGCTGGAGGCCCGCACCGAGCGGGAGCGGATGTTCGCCCGGCTGCGCGAGCACGGGCTGGTGGGAGCCGACGCGACCGAGCGTGAGCTCGTCGAGGCGCTGCACGCCTACGTGGTCCGCACGCCCGCGCTGCTCGTCGGTGTCTCGCTCACCGACGCGGTGGGGGAGCGGCGCGCGCAGAACCAGCCCGGGACCGACACGGAGTACCCGAACTGGAAGCTGCCGCTGGCCGACGGCGCCGAGCAGGTGGTCCTCGGGGAGGACCTGCCGGGCTCGGCCCGGCTGCTCTCCCTGGTCGCCGCCGTCCGGACGGCGCTGGGCGAGGACGACCGCCTCGCCCCCTGACCCCGCGAGATGTCATCTTCTCGACGAGATGTCATGACATGTGGCCGAGAAGATGACATCTAGCGGGGACTGCCGAGGGGTCAGGCCGGGCCAGGGCCGGGGTCCCCACCCGCCTCACGCGTGCGGCGGCGCTCCTCGGCGGCCGCGTCCCCGCGCCCGGTGGCGTCCCGTTCGGCGTCGCGCTTGCCGGTGGAGACCGCGGCGGCCTCCTGCGCCTCGTCGAACACCGACGGCGCACCGCCGCCGGGTACGTCGCCCTCCTCCTCGCGGCCCGGGGTGCGCAGGTTCCACCATCGGATGACGAAGCTGAACAGCAGGTAGTAGATGACGGCGTAGCCGAGCCCGATCGGGATGAGCAGCAACGGGCTCGTCGCGATGCCGAAGTTCAGCGCGTAGTCGATCGCTCCGGCGGAGAAGGTGAACCCGTCCTTGATGCCCAACGCGTTGACCAGGGCGAGCGAGGAGCCGGTCAGCACGGCGTGCAGGAGGAAGAGCGGGAACGCCACGTAGGCGAAGGCATACTCCAGCGGCTCGGTGATGCCGGTGAGGAACGACGTCAGCGCGACCGAGAGCATGATGCCGCCGGTGACCTTCCGGCGGTCCGGCCGGGCGTTGCGCCAGATCGCGACGGCGGCGGCCGGCAGCGCGAACATCATGATCGGGAAGAAGCCCGTCATGAAGGTGCCGGCGGTGGGGTCGCCGGCGAAGAAGCGGAACAGGTCGCCCTGCGCGACCTCCCCGGTGGTGGGACTGGTGAACTCGCCGAACTGGAACCACGGCAGGTTGTTGAGCAGGTGGTGCAGGCCGAAGGGGATGAGCAGCCGGTTGAGGGTGCCGAACACGAACCCGCCGAGGACGACGTTGCCCTCGTCCGTGACCCACTCGCCGAAGCCGCCGATGACGAAGTCGAACGCGGGGTAGATGAGCGCGAACAGCACCGCGACGATCACGGCGACGAACGCCGTGATGATGGGCACCAGGCGACGTCCACCGAAGAACGCCAGGTACGGCGGGAGCTTGGTGCGGTAGAACCGTTGCCAGAGCAGGGCGGCGATGATGCCGATGGTGATGCCGCCGAGCACCCCGTAGTTGATCACCGGCTCGCCGCTGTTGTCCGGGAATCCGAACGTCGGCGCGAGGGCGCCGAGCACCGCGTCGAACGTGAGGTACCCGATCAGGCCGGCGAGCGCCGTCGAGCCGTCCGACTTGCGGGCGAACCCGATCGCCACACCGAGCGCGAAGATGATCGGCAGGTTGCCGAACACGGCGTTGCCCGCCGCGGCGAGGACGTCGGCCACGGGCTGCACCCAGCCGAACCCGTTCCAGCTCGCCACGCCCTCCGAGCCGAGCATGTCCGGCTGGCCGAAGCGCAGCATCAACCCGGCCGCGGGCAGAACGGCGATCGGCAGCATGAGGGAACGGCCCACCCGCTGGGCCTGCGCGAACCCGGGAATGTGTCGCTTCTGCCGCACGGCCGGAGCCCCTGCGGTTGTTGACGTCATCCGTGCTCCAAGGATCAGGGGGTGCCCATCCTGAGCGGACCACGGGAGTGGCCCGGCGGACGCCCCGTCGCGTCGGCGGCCAGGGGCACCGATATGCCCGTTTCTCTGGGGCCGATGTCGCACACTGAATCGCCCGGCCGGGGTTGTGTCAAGGTGCCCCGCCGCTGGTCAGGGCCCCACGCCGGGGTCCTCGGGCCCACGCAGGGCACGAGTGTCGTGGCCCGGACCCGGGACGCCTGCCCACGCACTAAGGTTCGAGCAGCGGGCACAGGACACGACGACGAAGGAGCAGACATGAGCCAGGCGGAGCAGATCCTCGCGGCCCTGGGCGGGGACGCGAACATCCTCGACCTCGAGGCGTGCATCACCCGCCTGCGGGTCGAGGTCGAGGACCCTTCGAAGGTTGACGAGGCCGGCCTCAAGGCCGCCGGTGCCTTCGGCGTGGTCCAGCAGGGGCAGGCGATCCAGGTGGTCGTGGGGCCGCAGGCGGACACCATCGCCGAGGACATCGAGGACCTGCGGTGACGGTGCGCGTCCTCGCGCCCGTCGCCGGCACCGTCCTCGCGCTCGAGGCCGTGCCCGACCCCGTCTTCTCCGGCGCCATCGTCGGCCCCGGGATCGCCCTCGACCCCGGCGACGTCGAGACGGCGGAGGTTCTCGCCCCGGTCGCCGGCACGATCATGAAGTTCCACCCCCACGCCTTCGTGCTCGTCGCCGACGGCGGCAACGGTGTGCTCGTGCACCTGGGCCTGGACACGGTCCAGCTCGGCGGGGAGGGCTTCACCCTCCACGCGGCCGAGAAGGACGTGGTCACGCCCGGCCGTCACCTGGTCACCTGGTCGCCGAAGCAGGTCCGGGCCGGCGGCCGCTCGGCGGTCACCCCGGTCATCGCCCTGGAGGCCAAGGCCGAGCAGCTCACCTTCTCGGTCGCGCCCGGCGACGTCGTCGCCGCCGGGGACGAGCTGTTCACCTGGTCCTGACGGTCGCCTGATGACCCGGGGGTACGACGTTGCGGGCCGGGTCTCGGCCGCGCTCGCCGCGCCCGGGGCGGCCCTGCTCCTGGATCTCGACGGCACACTCGTCGACTCTGAGGCCACCCACCGCGCCGCCTTCCACCGCTACTTCCGCAGTCGCGGCTGGCAGGTGGACGACGCCACGGTCCGGGCCTTCGCCGGCCGCCGGGGCACGGAGGTCTTCGCCGAGCTCGACGGCCCGTGGGCGGGCGAGGACCCGCACCAGCTGACCCTCGCCGTGCTCGACAGCCTCGACGTCACCCTCGACCCGCCCGCGCCCGTCCCGGGTGCTGCCCGTGCGGTCGCGGGCTGGCGTGAGGCGGGGGTGCCGGTCGCCGTCGTCACCTCCGCACGCCGCTCCTGGGCACGCGACGCACTGGCGATGCTCGGGGTTGCCGACCTCGGCGTCGAGCTGGTCACCGCCGAGGACACCGCCGCCGGGAAGCCGGACCCCGCTCCCTACCGCCACGCCGCGCACCTGCTCGGGGCCGACCCGGCGGCCTGCGTCGCCGCCGAGGACACCCCCGCCGGGCTGGCCTCCGCCCTTGCCGCGGGCGTCGGCCTCGTGGTGGGCGTGACCACCTCGCACCCCGGGGAGGTGCTCCGCGCCGCCGGGGCGCACGCCGCCGTCGCGGACCTCGAGCCGCTGGTGCCGCCGGCTCAGCGGTCGCGCAGGTAGCGCAGCATCAGCATGTCGCCGGCGGTCAGCACGTGCGCCAGGCGCATCGCCCGGGTCGCCTGCGCCCCGCCGGCGCTGATCCGGCCGGCCCGGCCTCCCTCGAGCACCGGGCTCAGGGTCAGGCACAGCTCGTCGACCAGGTCGGCGGCGATGAGGGTGCCCAGCAGGTGCGGGCCGCCCTCGCACAGCACCTGATGCAGGCCGCGCCGGGTCAGCTCGGCCACCGCACGTGCCGGGTCGACAGCGTCCCGCCCGCACACCACGATGTCGGCGACGGCGGCCAGCGCCCGCCGTCGCCAGGGCGGTGCGCCGGCGTGGGTGAGGACGAGGGGCCGGGAGGGGGCCTGAGTGAAGACGGGCGACTCCGGGTCCAGGTCGAGGCGGGCGGAGACGATGGCGAGCGTGGGGTGGGCCGGCAGGCGCCGGGCGGTGCGCCAGGCGACCGCTGCAGGCTCCAAGGTCATCGCGCCGTAGCCCTCCTGCCGCAGGGTGCCCGCCCCGAGCAGGACGGCGTCGCTCAGCATGCGCAGGGTGTCGAATACCTGCTTGTCGGCGGCGTTGTTCAGCCCGCCGGACAGGCCCTCGTGGGTGGCCGCGCCGTCCAGGCTCGCGATGAAGTTCACGCGCAGGTGGGGGACGTCCCGGTCGGGGA
Organism: Georgenia yuyongxinii; assembly: GCF_006352065.1. Lineage (NCBI taxonomy): Bacteria > Bacillati > Actinomycetota > Actinomycetes > Allobogoriellales > Allobogoriellaceae > Georgenia > Georgenia yuyongxinii. The sequence goes on from NZ_CP040915.1 coordinate 1,245,171, forward strand.
CGGCGTAGCGCAGCACCAGCTCCTCGGTGTCCAGCACGGGCTGCACCAGCTCCTCGGTGTCCAGCACGGTGGGTCCCTCCTCTCAGACGTTGTGTCGCAGGTAGGCCGGCTCGCGCAGCCCGAGCACGGCCTCGGTCATGCGGACGGCGTCGACCGTGGCGGTCACGTCGTGGGCCCGGACGATCCGGGCACCCTGCCGCACGCAGAGCACGGCCGCGGCCAACGAGCCCTCCACTCGCCGGCCCCGCTCCCGGTCGAGCGTCTCGCCGACGAAGTCCTTGTTGGAGACCGCGACGAGCGTGGGCAGGCCGAGCGCGGTGATCTCGTGCAGCCGGCGGGTCAGCTCGAGGGAGTGGTACGTGTTCTTGTTGAGATCGTGGCCCGGGTCGATGACGATCTGCCCGGGTGCCACGCCGTACCGCCCGGCACGCGCCACGCGCTCCCGCAGGAACCGGGCCACCTCGTGGACGACGTCGACGTAGCGCGGGCGCGGGTGGTGGGTGTGGGGCGCGGCGAGGGAGTGGGCGATGACCACCGTGGCGCCCGCGGCGGCGACCACCTCGGCCATCGCCGGGTCCCGTAGCCCGGAGGTGTCGTTGACGACGTCGGCACCGGCGGCCAGCGCCCGCCGGGCCACGCCCGGCCGGGCGGTGTCGACGGAGATGACGACGTCGGAGCGGGCCCGGACCGCCTCCACCACCGGCAGCACCCGGGTGAGCTCTGCCGCCTCGGTGACCGGAGGGGTGTCGGGGGAGAACGGCACGCCGCCGACGTCGACCCAGTCCGCACCCTCGGCCACGGCCGCCAGCGCCCGTTCGACGGCCCGGTCCAGGGCGAAGGTCGCGCCGCGGTCGTGGAAGGAGTCCGGCGTGCGGTTGACGATCGCCATCACCGCCACCTGGCGGTCGAAGTCGAACGTCCGCGCGCCGATCCGCCGCACCGGGGCGACCAGCGTCGGCAGCACGAGGCCGGGGTCCATCGGAGGTCCTCTCAGCTCGCCGGGGCGGCGGCGAGCTCCTCGAGCGGCACCCCTGCGTCGGTCAGACGCGTCTCGTCCACCGGGGCGCCCGAGCGGATGAGGGCGTCGATGGGCTTGTTGACGTCCCAGACGTTGACGTTCATGCCGGCGACCACGCGAGAGTCGCGCACCCAGAACGCCACGAACTCCCGCGTCGCCGGGTCGCCGCGGTAGACCACGCGGGCGTCGGCGGTCAGGTCGCCGAAGCCGGAGTACTCCATGCCGAGGTCGAACTGGTCGGTGTAGAAGTACGGCACCTGGTCGAAGGTGACGTCCTGCCCGAGCATGGACCGGGCGACCGCTGGGCCGCTGCGCAGGGCATTGGCCCAGTGCTCGACCCGGTGGTGGTGGCCGAGCCGCGGGTGGAAGGCGCGGGCGACGTCACCCGCGGCCCACACGCCGGGTGCGGAGGCGCGCAGGGAGGCGTCGACCACCACGCCGTTGTCCACCTCGAGACCGGCCGCGCGGGCCAGCTCGTCGTTGGGGACCGCGCCGATGCCCACGACGACGACGTCCGCGGGCACCGCCGCGCCGTCGGCCATGACGCCGGTGACGGCGCCGTCCTGGCCGAGGATCTCCCCGGTGGTGGTGCTCATGCGCAGGTCGACCCCGTGCTCGCGGTGGACGGCCGCGAAGATCGCGCCGAGCTCAGGGCCGAGCGGGCCCTCGAGCGGGACCGCCTCCCGGCCCAGCACGGTGACGTCGTTGCCGTAGCTGCGCGCGGCCGCCGCCACCTCCAGACCGATCCAACCGGCGCCGACGATGGCCACCCGCCGGCCGCCGTCGGCCAGGTCTGCGCGCAGGGCGTCGGAGTCCGCGCGGGTGCGCAGGTAGTGCACGCCGTCGAGGCCCTCCCCGGACCCGGACCCGGTCAGCCGACGCGGCGAGGAGCCGGTGGCGAGCAGGAGCTCGGTGTACGGCAGCTGCTCACCGCTGTCGAGCGTGACCCGGCGGGCGGCGACGTCGAGGGTCTCGGCGCGGCGCCCGAGCAGCAGCGTGACGTCGTGCTCGGGGTACCACCGCTGCGGGTGGACGAACCCGGCCTCACGCTCCTCCTTGCCCATCAGGTAGTCCTTGGACAGGGGTGGGCGGATGTAGGGCCGTTCGGGTTCCTGCCCCACGAGCGTGATCTCGCCGTCGAAGCCTTCCTTGCGCAGCGTCTGCGCCGCCTTGGCACCGGCGAGCCCGGCGCCCACGATGACGATGTGCCTGTCCATTGCTCCTCCTCGGTGGACGCGGGCCACCGGCCCGCGGGATGTGGCGGTCACTGCAGGCCCGCGAGGGCGAAGAACTCCTCGCGGGTACGCGCGTCCTCGCGCAGGGCGCCGTGCAGGGCGCTGGTGACGGTGCGCGAGCCGCTCACCTGCACGCCGCGCAGCGCCATGCACATGTGCTCGGCCTGCAGGACGACGCCGACGCCGCGCGGTGCGAGCCGGTCCTGGAGGAGGTCGGCGACCTGCTGGGTGAGCCGCTCCTGCACCTGCAGGTCGCGGGCGAAGTGGTGGAGCACCCGGGCCAGCTTCGACAGGCCGACGATCCGCTCCCCGGGCAGGTAGGCGATGTGGGCGACGCCGTGGAAGGGCAGCAGGTGGTGCTCGCACAATGAGTGGAAGGGGACGTCGCGCACGAGCACCAGCTGGTCGTAGCCCTCGTCGTTGGGGAAGGTGGTGAGGGTGAACGGCCGGGGGGTCAGCAGCTCGGCCAGCGCGTCCGCCACCCGGCGCGGCGTCTCGGCAAGGTGCGGGCCGCGCGCGTCGTGGCCGAGCGCGGCCAGCAGGTCGGTGACGGCGCGAGTGGCGGCGGCGTGGTCGATACCCCGTGCGTCGGGGTGCGCCTGCGGGAGCGGTGCCCGCGCGACCGGGGTGTCGAGCGGGGCGTTCGGAGCGGGCGGCCGAGCGTCGCGGGTGGACGGCCGGGCGTCGCGGGTGGACGGCCGCGGGTCGAGGGCCGGTGGCCGCTCTGTCAGCGGCCCGGTGGTGATGGTGGTCATCTCGGCCCCCGAAGGTGTGGGCCGCGGCGTCGGCGCCGCGTGACGAGCCCGTGCATCGACCCTAGGTCGCCGAACTTCTTTAGTCAACAGATCTTGTTTTTAGAGTATGATCTCCCCATGGCATCGCCGGACCCGCCGTCGCGGGAGTCGCGACTCTCGGCCCTCGCCGCGCTGGAAGACCCCACGCGCAGGGCGCTGTACACCTTCGTCGCAGCCCGGGAGGCGACGAGCCGAGACGCGGCGGCCGCAGCCCTTGGCCTGAGCCGGAGCACCGCAGCCTTCCACCTCGACCGCCTGGCGCGCGCGGGGCTCCTCGCCGTGGAGTTCCGGCGGCTGGGGGAGCGGACCGGTCCCGGCTCGGGCCGGCCCGCGAAGATCTACCGTCGGGCGGCGGCGGAGGTGAGCGTGTCCGTGCCGGAGCGCCAGTACGAGCTCGCCGGGGAGCTGCTCGCGCGTGCCGTGGAGGAGTCCGGGGACGGAGCCGGCCCGGTGCGCGAGGCGCTGCGCCGCGTGGCGCGCGAGCAGGGCCGGGCCACCGGTGCGGGCGCCACCACCTTCGAGGCCGCGCTCGCGGCAGGCGGGTACGAGCCCCGTCCCGACGCCGCGGGCGGGACCGTGATGGGCAACTGCCCCTTCCATCGCCTGGCGCAGCAGCACACCGCGCTGGTGTGCGACCTCAACCGGGAGCTGGTCTGCGGGCTGGCCGAGGGGACCGGCGCGGAGCGGACCGTGCTGACCGACCCGGGCGCCGGCGGCTGCTGCGTTCGGGTGACGTTGCCGGACGAGCCCGGCGCGCCCACCCCCTGAGGGCACGCACGCCGGGCCTTGGACGCGCCGGCTCAGCGGGCGCGGTCGGCCTGCGGGGCGCGGCGGGCCGCCTCGGCGCGGTCGGCCTCCTGGGCGCGGACGGCGCGGCGGGCGGCGTCGAGGTTCTCCACCACCAGCCGACGCAGCGCCGGCGCTGCGTCGGGGTGGGCGTCCAGCCACTCCTGGGTCAGCGCGACGACGTCCACCCCGTGCTGGCGCGCGAGGCCGGCGAGCCGGTGCGGGTACAGGCCGACGACGATGTTCTGCGCCATCTCGCTGGTCTTCTCCGTCCACACCCGGTCAAGCACGTCGAAGTACGCCCGGGCGAAGGGAGCGAGCAGCGCCCGGTCGTGGACCTGCGGGAACCCGCCGATGACGTTCGACTGCACGGCGTTGGGCAGCGCGTCGGAGTCCACGACGTCCGCCCAGGCGCGGGCCTTGTTCGCGGTGGTCGGGATCGCGGCGCGGACCCGGGCAGCGCTCTGGTGCCCGATGGCCGTGGCGTCACGCTCAAGCTCCGCGTCGATCTCCTGGGCACCGGCGCGCCCGCCGGCGACCAGGCCCTGCAGCAACGTCCAGCGCAGGTCGGTGTCCACGGCCAGGCCGGGTAGCGCCGTCGTCCCGTCCAGCAGGCCCGCCAGAGCGTCGAGCGCGTCGGCACCAACGGCGTGCGCGGCGAGGGCCCGAACGAGCTGCAGCTGGGTGTCCGAGGCGGGCGCCGCCGCACGGGCCAGCTCGAGCAGCCGGCCGGCGACCGCCGGCTCGAGCCCGCGGCGTGCCTCAGGTGCGGTGTACGAGCCCAGCGCGGTGGCGAGCTGGCGGAGCAGCACCTGGACCACCGAGGAGTCGGACTCCGTGGCGACCGCGGTGAGTGCGAGGTCCATGAAGTCCCGGGCCGCCCACTCGCCGTCGCGGGTCATGTCCCAGGCCGAGGCGAGCACCAGGGCGCGGGGCAGCGACTCCGCGAAGCCGCCCAGGTGCGCGACCGCCGTGGCGAGGGACCGCTCGTCCAGGCGCACCTTGGCGTAGGCGAGGTCCTCGTCGTTGAGCAGGATGAGGTCCGGGCGGCGCGTGCCGGCGAGCTCGGGCACATCGGTGCGGGCGCCGTCGACGTCGAGCTCGATGCGCACCGTGCGCTCCAGCCGGGCCTCGGCACCGTCCCCGACGACGTCGTAGCCACCGATGACCAGGCGGTGGGGGCGCAGCTCGGGGTGCTCGTCCGGCGCCTCCTGGACGACGACGAATGAGGCGATCGTCTCGCCCTCACCCTCGCGGGCCGGCTCCGAGACGATGTCCGGGCGCAGGAGGGTCACGCCCGCCGCCTCCAGCCAGATCTTCGACCACGAGCCCAGCTCACGCCCGGAGGTGGCCTCGAGCTCGGTGAGCAGGTCGGGCAGCTCGGTGTTGGAGAACGCGTGCTTCGCGAAGTAGCGCTGGACGCCCGCGAGGAAGGCGTCCCGGCCCACCCAGGCCACGAGCTGCTTGAGGACCGAGGCGCCCTTGGCGTAGGTGATGCCGTCGAAGTTGACCTCGACGTCCTCCAGGTCGTTGATCGGCGCGACGATCGGGTGAGTGGAGGGCAGCTGGTCCTGGTTGTAGGCCCACGACTTCTCCATCGAGGAGAACGTGGTCCACGCGCTGGTCCAGCGGGTGGCCTCGGCGGTGGCGAGGTGAGAGGCGAACTCGGCGAAGGACTCGTTGAGCCAGAGGTCGTTCCACCAGCGCATCGTCACCAGGTCGCCGAACCACATGTGGGCGAGCTCGTGCAGGATCGTCACCGCACGGCGCTCCACCGTGGCCTCGGGCACCTTCGAGCGGAAGACGTAGTTCTCCACGATGGTCACCGCGCCCGCGTTCTCCATGGCGCCGGCGTTGAACTCGGGCACGAAGAGCTGGTCGTACTTGGTGAAGGGGTACGGCTGGTCGAACGCCTTCTCGTAGAAGGCGAACCCGGCGCGCGTGATGTCCATGATCTCTTCGGCGTCGAGGTGCTCGGCCAAGGAGGCCCGGCAGTACACGCCCAGGGGGATGGTCCGCCCGTCGATCGAGGTCAGCTCGCCGGTGACCCGGTGGTAGGGGCCCGCGACGATCGCGGTGAGGTAGGAGGAGATCACCTCGGTGGGGGCGAAGCGCCATGTCGCGGTGCCCCCGGTGCCCGGTTCGGGGTCGGGCGTGGCGGTGTTGGAGACCACGGTCCAGTGCGCCGGTGCGGTGACCGTGAAGGTGAAGGTCGCCTTGAGGTCGGGCTGCTCGAACACTGCGAAGACGCGGCGGGAGTCGGCCACCTCGAACTGCGTGTAGAGGTAGACCTCGCTGTCCACGGGGTCGACGAAGCGGTGCAGGCCCTCGCCGGTGTTCATGTACCGGCAGGTGGCCATCACCTCGACCACGTTGTGCTCGGCGAGCCCGGTCAGCGCGAGCCGGGAGTCGGCGAACGCCGCGGTGTCCACCGCGGCGCCGTTGAGGGTGATGCTCTCCACCGACTCGGCGATGAGGTCGAGGAAGGTGCTTGCCCCGGAGGTGGCGTCGAACCGGAGCGTCGTGGTCGAGCCGAACACCCGCTCGCCCCGGGTGAGGTCGAGCACGACGTCGTAGGTCGACGTGGTGACGGTGCGAGCCCGCTCCTGGGCTTCGGCGCGGGTGAGGTTCTCTCCGGGCATGGGTCTCCTTCGCTCTGCGCCGGCGGGCGCTGGTGGTGCGCGCACGGCACGCACCCAGCCGATCCTGCCACGCGGCCTGGCGGCGGCCGACCTGATATCCGCGGGCTCGCGGCGCCGCGGGTGCCTGGGGTCCTCGCTCACGACCGATCACGCTGACGGGTCCGCCGGCCTTTCGGTCCCCTGTACGGGAGGTGCCCAGGCGGGACGCCGGATCAGGCAGAACGGGTGCCCGGCCGGGTCGGCGTAGTCATGGCTGGAATCCGGTGCCGTCAGCGGGCGCGCCCCGAGGGTGAGCACCCGGGCGTGTGCGGTCTCGAGGTCGTCGACTTGACGTCGAGGTGGATCTGTTGCGGATACCGAGGGTCCGGCCAGCGCGGTGGCTGGTGGTCGGGAGCACGCTGGAAGGCGATGCCCGGGGCCTGGTCGTGGGACGAGACCACGACCCAGCCGCTGTCGTAGTGACGGGCAGGCCCACGCCTACGAGGTCGACGATGTGCCCCGCCTCACAGGGCCGAGTAAACGGACACCTGTGTACACGACCCAGCGAGTAACGCACCATGAGGGTATGACTGAGACGACCCCCGCCACCGACACCGCCGACTTCTGGTTCGACCCGATGTGCCCCTGGGCCTGGATGACGTCCCGCTGGATCGGCGAGGTCGAGCAGGTCCGCAACGTCTCCGTGCGCTGGCACGTGATGAGCCTCTCCGTGCTCAACGAGAACCGTGAGCTGCCCGAGGACTACGCCGACCTCATGCAGCGTGCCTGGGGCCCGGTCCGCGTGGTCAACGCCGCCCGCGAATTGCACGGCGACGACGTCGTCAAGCCGCTCTACGACGCCCTCGGTACCCGCATCCACCTGCAGCAGCGCGGCAACGACCTGCCCGCCGTGATCGACGAGGCGCTCGCCGAGGTCTCGCTGCCCGCCGAGCTCGCGCGGTACGCCGGCACCGACGAGCTGGACGAGTCGCTGCGCGCCTCGCACAAGAAGGCCATCGACCTCGTCGGTGAGGACGTCGGCACCCCGGTCGTCGCCGTCAACGGGACCGGCTTCTTCGGCCCCGTCGTCACGCCCGCCCCCAAGGGCGAGGACGCGGGCAAGCTCTGGGACGGCGCCGTGGCGGTGGCGAGCATCGACGGGTTCTACGAGATCAAGCGCACACGGACCTCCGGGCCGATCTTCGACTGAATGGCGTAGCGTGGCCCCGGCCCGAGCGGGGCCGTGGCGGGCGCCTTGCGGCGCCGCGCGGCCCGGCCGTCGCGCCCGCCCAGCCGGCCGGAGCACGCCGGCGCGGAGCCGGGCGCACGGTCGTGCTGCGGGAGCACACCGGCGACTCCCGAGGAGTCAGCACGCCGGCCCGGGGGAGGAACAGGAGTGCGGATGCAGGCAGGAACCCGACGGCTCAGTGGCGCGGAGACCGCGATCGCGGTGGTCGCCGCCGTGCTCGTGCTCGTCTTCGCCGTGATGGTGGCGATGCGTGTGTCCGGCCCGGGCGGGCAGGCCCCCGCTGCTGCCAGCGGCTCGCAGGAGACCACGGCGACCAGCACCGCTCCCGAGGAGCCAGCCACCGCGGGTGAGGACCTCTCGGGTGTCTCCTTCGACTTTGCGGCCCCCAGCGGGAACATCGCCTGCAGCATCGACGCCGAACGGGCGCTGTGCGGGATCGCCGACTTCAGCTACGCCGACTCCATCCCGAGCGCGGTGGTGGCGGCGTGCGAGGGCAGCGTCGGGCACTTCCTCCAGGTGTCCGCCGAGGGTGCCGAGCTCGTGTGCGACACCTCGGGCCAGCAGCTGCAGATCGACACCTCCGGACTGCCTACCCTCGGCTACGGCCAGGAGCGCACCGCCCAGGGCTTCACCTGCACCTCGAGCGAGACCGGTATGTCGTGCGCGCACGACGACGCGGGCTACTCCTTCGCCGTACGCCGCGCCGCGTACGACCTGAGCTAGCCGGTGAGCGAAGCCGCACCCGCGGGACTGGCCGGCGCCCTTCCCGCACGCAGACTCGGCGCCGCCCTCTTCGCGATGGCGGTCGGCTCCTTCGCGATCGGCACCACCGAGTTCGCGACCATGGGTCTGCTGCCCCGGATCGCGGCCGACTTCGGGGCCACCCTGCCGGAGGCCGGCCACCTCGTCTCCGCCTACGCGCTCGGCGTCGTCGTCGGCGCACCGCTGATCGTGCTGGCCCTGCCACGCACCCCGCGCACCGGCATGCTCGTTGGACTCGCCGTGGCGCTCGCCCTCGGCAACGCCTTCTCCGCCCTTGCGCCCACCATGCCGACCGTGCTGGTGGCCCGGTTCGTCGCGGGCCTGCCGCACGGGGCGTACTTCGGGATCGCGGCCGTGGTCGCGGCCGCCATCTCCCCGCCGCAGCGGCGCGGCCGGTCGGTCTCGCTGGTGATGGTGGGCCTGACCGTAGCCACCACCCTGGGCGTGCCGGTCTCCACGGCGCTGGGTCAGGGCGTCGGGTGGCGCGCCGCGTACTGGCTGGTCACCGTGGTGGCCCTGCTCGCCGCGGTGGCCATCTGGCGGTGGGTGCCGCCGGTCGCGGTCCGCGCCGGGGCGACGGCCCGGCGAGAGCTCAGCGCGCTGCGATCGCCGCAGCTGTGGCTGGCCGTGGCCACCGGCGCGATCGGATTCGGCGGCATGTTCGCCGTGTACAGCTACATCACCCCGACGATGACGGACGTAGCCGGTATCGCCGAGAGCCAGGTGCCCTGGGTGCTCGCGCTGTTCGGGGCGGGCATGACGGTGGGCACGGTGCTCGGCGGACGCCTCGCCGACCGGTCGATCTTCGGGGCGATCTTCACCGGGTTGGCGGCCATGGCCGTGACGCTTGCGCTGTTCGGGGCGGGTGCGACGGGGCCGGCGCGCGCCGTCCTCCTCGTGGTGTTCGTCGCCGTGGCCAGCCAGTTCATCGGCCCGGCCCTGCAGACCCGGCTGCTGGACGTCTCGCGCGAGGGGCCCTCGCTGGGGGCGGCCCTGCACCACAGCGCGCTGAACATCGGTAACGCGCTCGGTGCGTGGGTGGGCGGCGTCGTCATCGCTGCCGGTTACGGCTTGCTTGCCCCGGCCTGGGCCGGGTCCGTGCTCGCCGTGGCGGGCCTGGGCCTCGCCGTGGTCTCGTGGGCGCTCGAGCGCCGTGCGGGCGCCCCGGCCCGGTTCGGTCAGGCGATCGAGCCGACCGCCTGACCGAACCGGGGCGCGCGGGTCACCAGATGTGGACGCGCTCCTCGGGCGGGAGGTAGAGCGCGTCCTCAGGCGTGAGGGCGAAGGCCTCCACGAAGGCGTCCATGTTCCGCACCACCCCGTTGCACCGGAACTCCGCGGGGGAGTGCGGGTCGATCGTCAGCAGCCGGATGATCTCCGCGTCGCGGCCCTTCTCCCGCCAGATCCGGGCCCAGGAGACGAAGACGCGCTGCAGGCCGGTCAGCCCATCGACCTCCGGGGCGTCCGCCAACGAGGCGATCCCGTCGGCGCGAAGCGCGATCTCGTAGGCCTTCACCGCGATGGAGAGTCCGCCGAGGTCGCCGATGTTCTCCCCGATGGTCAGGGCGCCGTTCACATGGTGCGAGCCGTCGAGCTGGGCCGGGGAGTACGCGGCGTACTGCTTGATGAGCACCTTCGTGCGCTGCTCGAACTCCGCGCGGTCCGCCTCCGTCCACCAGTCCGTCAGGCGCCCGGTGCCGTCGTACTTCGAGCCCTGGTCGTCGAAGCCGTGCCCGATCTCGTGCCCGATGACAGCACCGATGCCGCCGTAGTTCCACGCGTCGTCGGCCGTAGGGTCGAAGAACGGCGGCTGCAGGATCGCCGCGGGGAAGACGATCTCGTTCATCGTCGGGTTGTAGTAGGCGTTGACCATCTGCGGCGGCATGAACCACTCGTCGCGATCCATGGGCTTGCCGAGCTTGTCCAGGTCGCGGCGCTCCTCGAACAGGTGCGCCGCGCGCACGTTGCCGAGCACGTCGGTGGGGTCGATCTCCAGGGCGGAGTAGTCACGCCACTTGTCCGGGTAGCCGATCTTCGGGCGGAACGCGTCGAGCTTGGCCAGTGCGCGTGCCTTGGTCTCCTCGCCCATCCAGTCCAGGGAGCCGATCGACTCGCGGTAGGCGGCGATGAGGTTGTCGACCAGTCGCTGCATCTGGGCCTTGTGCTCGGGCGGGAAGTGCCGGGCGACGTACAGCTCGCCGACCGCCTCGCCGAGGCCGCCCTCGACCAGCGCCACCCCGCGCTTCCACCGCTCGCGCAGCTCCTCGGCGCCGGTGAGGGTGCGGCCGTAGAAGTCGAAGTTCTCGTCCACGAAGGCTTGGGGGAGGTAGGGCGCCCGCGCGTGGACCACGTGCCAGGTGAGCCACATCCGCAGCGAGTCCGTGTCCAGGGAGTCCCAGGCCGCCGCGAACGCGGTGAGGTAGGAGGGCATCGCCACGATCGTGTGGTCGAAGGCCCCCTCCGGCACGGCCAGGGCGGTGCGCCACAGGTCCCATTCGAACCCCGGCGCGGAGGCGACGAGGTCGGCCCAGTCGGTGGGGTTGTTGATGAGGTCCGCCTCGCGGGACTTCACCCGGTCCCAGTGGCCCGCAGCGAGGGTGGTCTCCACCGCCATGACGCGCTCCGCGGCCCCCATCGCCTCGTCCTCGGTGACCAAGCCGGTCAATGCGAGCATGGATGCCACGTGCGCGACGTAGGCGGTCCGCACCGCCGCGTGCGCCTCGTCGCGGTAGTAGGACTCGTCCGGCAGGCCGAGGCCGGACTGCCAGAAGAAGACCGTGTAGCGCTCGGGGTCGTTGAGGTCGGTGTCGACGCCGTAGCCGACGCCGCCGGTGACGCCGGTGGGCTGCAGCGCACCCATGGCCCGGACGAGCGCGGGCTTGTCGAGCGCGGCCGTGAGCAGCTCCAGGTCGGCGCCCAGCGGGGCGGTGCCGAGCGCCTCGATGCGTTCGGTCGCCATGAACGAGGCGTAGAGGTCACCGATCTTGCGGGCGTTCTCCGGGCTGCCCAGCCGGGCCGCCGCCTCGGCCGGCGAGGCGTCGCCGGAGGGTGCCGCGGCGTCCCCGTCAGCTGACTCGCCTTCGGCGCGACGCGCTGCATCCTCGATGATCGCCCGCACCCGCTCCTCGGAGCGGTCGCGCAGCACCAGGAAGGAGCCGTCCCGCGCCCGGTCGGCCGGGACGACGTGCTCGCGCAGCCACGTGCCGTTGACGTGGCGGAACAGGTCGTCCTGCGGCCGCACAGCGGTGTCCATGGCGTCGAGGTCGCTCATCGGCGAGGACTCGTTGACATCGGTCGTCGTCATGCCCCGACCCTACGGCAGGGCACTGACACCGGGCGTGCGGCCGGAGCGCCGGCACCGGTCGCGGCGAATGGCACGGCCCGCCGTGCCGGCTTGGCACAATGACCCCCATGCGTATCCACATCGCCGCCGATCATGCGGGATTCGAGCTCAAGGCCACGCTCGTCGAGCACCTCACGGCCGCCGGTCACGACGTCGTCGACCACGGCGCCGAGACCTACGACGCCCAGGACGACTACCCGCCCGTGTGCTTCGCCGCCGGTGCCGCCGTCGTGGCGGAGCCCGGCTCGCTCGGCATCGTCCTGGGCGGCTCGGGCAACGGTGAGCAGATCGCGGCGAACAAGGTGCCCGGTGTGCGGGCGGCGCTCGCCTGGAACGTGGAGATCGCGGCCCTCGCCCGTGCGCACAACGACGCCAACGTCGTTGCCCTGGGGGCGCGGCAGCACTCCGTGGACGAGGCGACGGCGATCGTCGAGGCCTTCCTGGCGGAGCCGTTCTCCGGGGATGCCCGGCACCAGCGCCGGATCGACCTCGTCGCCGCGTACGAGGGCGCCCGCGCCCGCTGACGGACCGCGGGCCGGGGACGTTGCGAGGGCCTGTGGACAAGCCGCCACCGCGCGCGGTGCTCGACGCGTTCGGCGTGTCCGCGGACCCTCTCCCGCTGGCGGGCGGGCAGGAGAAGGCCTGGCAGGTGCAGGGTCTCGTGCTCAAGCCCCTCGACATGTCGGTCGCGGAGCTGCGGTGGCAGGAGGGTGTCCTGGCGGCGCTCGACGGCGCCCTCGACGTCCGCGTCGCGCCGCCTGTCCGCTCGGCACACGGCAGACTGGTCGTCGCCGGCTGGACCGCCTGGCGCTACGAGGGCGGCTCGCCGGCGACCCCGGACCGGTACGGCGACGTGGTAGCTGCTGGGCGCGCGTTCCACGAGCACCTTCGACGGTGTCCTCGGCCGGCTCTGCTGGACAGCCGCGACCACCCGTGGGCGCGGGCGGACCGGGTCGCCTGGGGGGAGGCGTCGCTCGACGACGGCGCTCGCCTCCCGCACGTGGCGGCGCTGCTCGAGCTCCGCCGGCCGGTCGATGCCCCGGCCCAGCTCGTCCACGGGGACCTCACCGACAATGTCCACCTGCACCCGGACCTGCCGCCGTTGGTGCTGGACTTCTCGCCGTACTGGCGGCCGCCGTCGTACGCCACGGCGATCGTGGTTGCCGACGCCGTCGTCTTCCGTGGCGCTCCATTCGATCTCGTCGCGGAGGTGCGCGCCCAGGAGACCACCGAGTTCCCCCAGATGCTGGTCCGGGCGCTCCTCTTCCGGGCGGTCGCCGACCACCTGCTGGCGCCCGACAAGAGCGAGGAGTGGGCCCGCTGGTTCGCCCCGGCGGTCCGGGTGGTCGCCGAGCTCGCCGGCGGCGGTTGAGGAGGCGAGCTCGCCGGCGGCGGTTGAGGAGGCGAGCTCAGCCCGCTCGGATGGTCGAGGCGAGCTAGCGACTCAGGTTCGCTAGAAGCCCCAGCTCATCGCCGGCGCCACCGGCCACCCGAAGGCGGCCGACGCCGCAGCCAGCGTGCCGGGGGTGATCTCACGCGCACGGCCGGCCAGCGCCAGCGCCCCCAGCGAGGTGCCGCCCAGGTAGACGGCGGCCAGGTCGGCGACGTCCAGTGCGACGTCCGCGCCACGGGTCGCGGGGACCACGGTCGCGACGTCCGGGCCGCCCCGCAGGTGCCAGCGCCCGGAGTTGCCGGGGAGCACCGTGTCCCGGACCTCGAGCACGACGTCGACCGGTGCCTGGTAGTGCCGGGCCGACAGGGCGGCGGGCACGTCGAGCAGGCGCAGCCACACGCCGTCGTGCTCCACGGCCCGTGCGGCACGGTGGTCGACCACGAGGCCACGCAGGGCGTCGTCGGTCGCCAGCTCGCCGGTCTCGACCGAGCTCATAAGGTCCAGATCCGCGAGCGTGCCCCACAGCGCCCGGGCGGCTGCGGCATCGAGCGCAACCGCCTCGCGGACCTTGACCACGCCCAGGGGATCATGAGCGGCGGACCAGGACGAGTGACGGCGGAAGATCGCGTACCCGCGCGGCTCGCCGGCCGCGGTGCAGACCACGGCGATCCGCAGCGCCTCAGCCCCGCGCCGCTCGGAGGGGCGGTCGAGCAGCGGGCGACGGCGGAGCACCGGGGTGTCCCGGGTGATCCAGCCGGGCCGGTCGACCGCGGCGTGCACCTCCTGCAGGAGCGTGGTGTGCCGGTCCGGATCGGCGCTCTCCAGCTCCACTACGAGGTCGTCGCTGCCCGGCACCTCGCGCAGGTCCGCACGCCGCGGCAGCGTCATGTGCACGTGGTGGGTGGCGATGCCGTAGCCGTAGCGGCCGTAGATGCCGGCCTCCGCGGCGTTGAGGGCCGAGACGATCTCCCCGCGCGCGATCGAGCGATGCAGGTGCGCGACGACCATGGCTCGCGCCAGGCCGCGACGACGGTGGCCCGGGTGCACGCTGACCCACGTCAGCCCGGCCGTGGGGACCCGCTGGCCGCCCGGCACGGGCAGGGTGAAGGCGTAGGACGAATGAGCGGCGACCAGCCGCGGCACGTCGCCGCGTCCGTCCCAGATGCCGACCGAGCGTCCCGGCTCGAGGGGCCAGCGCCACACGGCCTCATCCTCCGGCTCGGTGAAGTCGGCGAAGGCCCAGCGGTCGATGTCGAGCAGTGCCTCGCGGTCGCCGGTGTCATCGAGCTCAGCGAGCCGGTACCCGGCGGGCAGCGTGACGCCGAGCGCGTCGAGATCAGGAAGCGTGGTGGTGGGGAAGGTCACGCGGACGAGGATGCCAGGCCCGGTGGACCTGGGGCGAGCGGAATCTCCTCGGGCGGCGCGTCTAGCGTCCGGTACGTGGCCGGGCGGCCGCCACCGCGAGGACGACGGCGAGCGGCACCAGCACCACCACCAGGACCGGCAGCAGTGTCAAGAGCCAGGCGCTGACACCGACCAGGACACCCTGCGAGAGCCAGCGGACGACGTCGGCCCGACCGGCCTGAGCGCGCTTGGCCACCGCACCCGCTCGGGCGCGCTCGCCGGCGTCGCCCTCGGTGAGGAGAAGGGCACGCAGGGTCCGGGCGCGGGCGAGGGTCGCCACCGCCCCGCACAGCAACCAGCCGCCGCCCGCGACGAGCGCGCCGGCCCAACCGGCCCGGGCGAGCACGGCGACAGCGAGCGCGACCACGGGGGCGAGGGCCGCCGTCGTCAGGGCGCCGACGATCAGGGCGCCAGAGCTGGAACGACCGCGTACGGCGCCGACGACGGCGACACCGATGGCGGTGGCCACCGCCCAGCCCACCATCGTGATCGTCAGCGCGGACACCGCGGCGCCCGTGCCGGCGGCGCCGACAGCCACGACCATTGCCACCGCGATCACCACCACCGCTGTGGCGATCATGGTGACGGCGCGGACCAGGGCGCTGCGGCGGGCCGCTCCCACGATCGCCGCGACGTCGAGGTGCTCGTGGGGCACGGAGTCGTCGCAGTGCTCGCAGCGGTAGGACGCTGGAGCGGGGGAAGGGGCGGTAGTGGTGTGCTCGCTCATCGTGCTTGCGATCATAAGGGCGTGCACCCAGACCGGACCGAGCTGACCGAGCTCGTGCTCGACGTCGTCGACCAGATCCCGGCCGGCCGCGTGACCACCTATGGGCTGGTCGCCGAGGCCGTCCGGGCCGTGTCCGGGCGCGGCCACGCCCGGCATGTGGGGACGATCATGGCGACCTACGGTGCGGAGGTGCCGTGGTGGCGGGTGGTGCGCGCCGACGGCAGCCTGCCGCGGCAGCTGCGCGAGCGGGCGGTGGCGCACTACCGCGAGGAGGGCACGCCGATGAGCGGGTTCGTGGCGGGCCGGGTGGAGCTGCACCGGGCCCTGTGGGACGCGCCGCAGGCGTGGCAGGCGCCGGCGGCGGCGTCCGGCGCGGGGAGCTCCGATGCCTGAGGGGCACACCGTCCACCGGCTCGCGCACGCGTTCCGCGAGCTCTTCGGCGGGCAGCGCCTCGAGGTCAGCTCGCCGCAGGGACGCTTCGCGGACGGTGCCGCGCTGCTGGACGGTCAGGTGCTCGTGGCCACGGAGGCACACGGCAAGCACCTGTTCCTCGCCTTCGCACCCGAGGGGCGGGACGACGTCGCCGTCCTCGCGGAGACCGCCGCGGCCGCGCCTGAGTCGCCGGACGCGGCCCTGCATGGCGACGGCGTGCGCTGGCTGCGCGTCCACCTGGGCCTGTACGGCTCCTGGCGCTTCGCGGGCGACGAGACGTTCCACGCCCCGCACGCGATCGGCGCGCCACGGCGCCGGGTGGGGGAGGAGGAGACCGCCGTCGCGCTGTCCCCGGACGAGGCGTTCGAGGATGTCGAGGAGGTCGGCGCGGACGACGGCGCCGGCTCTGCGGCCGCTCGGTCCGGGGCCGAGGGGGAGGTGGTCGACGCCGGCCGGCGCTCGGTCCGACCCGGAGCGGCGACCGCCACTGCGACGGCGGCGTGGCGGGTGCCGGCACCGCGCGGTGCGGTGCGGGTTCGGCTCCTCGGTGAGCACGGAGTCGCCGACCTCACCGGACCGACCGCCTGCGAGGTGGTCACTGCCGACGAGAAGCAGGCGGTCCACGACCGGCTCGGCCCTGACCCCCTGCGCGCCGACGGCGACCGCGAGGCGTTCGTGCGAGGCGTGCGCAAGCGTCGCCGCACGGTCGGTGAGCTGCTCATGGACCAGTCGGTGATCGCGGGCGTGGGCAATATCTACCGGGCCGAGGCCCTCAACCGGTCACGGGTGCATCCGCTCCGCCTCGGCCAGGACGTGTCCGTCGCCAAGCTGCGCGCCATCTGGGACGACCTCGCCGTGCTCATGGCCGACGGCGTCACCACCGGCCGGATCGTCACCACCCGTCCCGAGGACCGCCACGACCCCGAGGACCGCTGGTACGTCTACCACCGCTCCGGTCGGCCGTGCCTGGTGTGCGGGACGAAGGTGGCCGAGGCGCCCATGGCCGGTCGCCGGCTGTTCTGGTGCCCGCGGTGCCAGCGGGCGCCGCGGCCCTGACGCCTACCGTCGATTCCTGCTCTCCGCTGTGCCCGCCACGTGACGCGGCGAGTGCTCCTGGACGCCTGAGAATTGTCGCAATACTCGATGATTAGCAATCTGTGCGACATATGAAGCCGATTGCCGTGAGTCGCAAATTCGGATTCTTCCTTCTCTTGCGTTGATTGCCGCGGATAGCCGCGCTGTGCTTGCGAGAATCGCCGCACTCTTGGGATAACCCCCTTCTCACCCCGCGGGTGAGGGGTGGGAGAGGTCCTTTCACCTTGCTACTCACCCCAAGGGTGGGCCACTCTTGGGCGACTGGGTTAATTAACGGGTGAACGATCCCCGAAATGTTCTCAAACCTAGTTTCAGGTATTTGTAGGTAATTATGTTTCTGCATGAGACGCAATATTCCGACTCTCATGTGCAGGAGCATTCATGTCATTCATCAGCGACAAGGCGTCGCGGACCATCCCAACTGCCTTCGGCGTGCTGGCCCTCGCCGGAGGAATGCTGATCGCGGTGACGCCCGCCGGGGCCCACGAGGCGGCGGTGTGTGTCCCGCGCGCCGAGGTCCCGGCCGTCGAGGCGGTCTACTCCAACGAGACGGAGACCACTGGCTGGCTGACCAGCCCGCCAGCCGGCTCGGGATGGAAGGTGCTCGAGTCGAAGAGCGTCACGGACACGCCGGCCGTCCCCGGCAAGCCCGCCGTGACGCACAAGGAGTACGACATCGCGCGTTACCAGCGCACCGGCTGGGTCAGCGCGGACGAGGCCCCGAAGGGGTGGAAGCAGGTCGCCGAGCGGGTCTCGGTGGAGGAGCAGTCGCACTACGTGTACGACATCGCTCGCTATAGGCAGACCGACTGGGTCCGGGAGTCGCCGGGCGAAGGTTGGAAGCAGATCGGCAAGCGCAAGGTCGTCGATGTCGAGCACAAGGATGCAATCACCGAGGAACAGCGCGAGTGGTACCGCTACACCAAGACTGGCGACGCCGTCCTCCCGGAAACTCACGACGAATACGTCTTTGAGCGTCAGGTCCCGGTCTACACGTACGAGAAGGAGACCACGGGCTGGCTTCTGGACGCCCCAGGTGGTGCGGGCTGGACGGTCGCCGGAACCAAGACAGTCGTGGAAGTGGAGGCTCACCCCGGTACGCCGCCGACCTACACGCACAAGTGGTCCGAGACCAGCCCGGGGCACGGCTGGGCCCAGACGGACGAGAAGCGGCAGAACGGCACTCGAACGATCGAGACAGACAACTCCTCACTCGGCACGGTCACGCACGAACTGTGGAAGAAGCGCGACCGAGGGACCTGGGATTACGACTGGAAGAAGACCCCCTTCAACCCGGGCCATCACTCCGACTGGGTGTTCGCGGGCGAGTACAAGGTCGTCGTCCCCGTCTACGAGTACAAGTGGACGAAGGTGACCGACGCGGGCACGGCACCCGTCACCGAGGTCAGCCACGACGAGTACATCTTCGAGCGCACTATCAAGAAGCAGACCGGGACCGAGGCCGAGCGCACCGACTGGGTCCCCTCCGCCCCAGAGGGTGAGGGCTGGACGCAGGTCGAGAAGCGCACCGTGACCGACAAGGAGGGGTACCCCGAGCAGGGCACCCAGGAGGTCGTCTGGTCCGCCGATCGCCCCGAAGGTCAAGGGTGGGTGCACACCGGCAAGACCCGCGTCCACGAGCTCGAGGCCGAGGTCCAGGAGGAGTCGCACTACGAGTACAAGTTCGCGAAGTACGAGCGTCGTGACGGTGTGAAGGAGGTCCCGGACGGCTGGGTCGTCAAGGACAAGCGCAAGGTCGTCACCGTCGAGGAGGAGCGCGAGTACCAGTACGCGCAGTACGAGTGGAAGTCCGGTGTCACGGACGTTCCCGAGGACTGGAAGATCAAGAACACCAGGACCGTGGTGGACCACGAGGCGGTGCCAGGAAAGCCGGCCGTTACCCACGACGAGCACCGCTACTCGAGAACAGAACGGGTGCTGGTCACGCCCGGCCGGGACGCCATCCCCGCGACGGATTGCCCGGTACCTGGCAAACCAGGAGACGGTACGCCGACTACCCCACCGGTGATTCAGCCAATCATCCCGGTCCAGCCGGTAGTCCAGCCGGTCGCTCAGTCCGTGACCAAGCCCGCGGCCGTGGCCAAGCCGGCGGCCGAGCGGCTGCCGGAGACGGGAGCTGAGGTTGGCCTCCTCGCCACCCTTGCGGTTGGGCTGGGTGGCCTGGGCGCCGTGCTGACCCGTAGGAGTCGCAGAGCGAGCGACGAGAGCTAACCGCGCTCAATCGGCGGCCGCAGCGCTTGGGCGCTGCGGCCGCCGACCATGTCTGGGTCCAGCCGTCTGTCATCAGCCGACCCTGGCCTACCGCGCTCAACCTGGAGCAGAAGGACGTGGGACGGAACGTCGCGGCCGGTGCCCTGGCGACCTTCGCGGCCTGGCAGCTGGTCTCCGTGCAGCGCTCGCCGCGGCGGTCGCGAACCGAGGCCCACGCGGTTCAGATGTAGAGCGCCGGGTCCGCGTAAGGGTCCAGCACCAGGGCGGCCGGCGGCGCCGGCCGCGCCCGGGCGGGCACGCCCACGGCGACTGCGCCGGGCGGCACGTCCTTGACCACGACGGCGTTGGCACCCACCTTCGCGTCGGAACCGACGCGAACGGGGCCCAGCACTTTCGCGCCCGCGCCGATCATCACGCGGTCGCCCACCGTGGGGTGCCGCTTGCCGCGGCTCATGGTGGTGCCGCCCAGGGTGGCGCCGTGGAACATCACGACGTCGTGACCCACCTCGGCCGTCTCGCCGATGACCACGCCCATGCCGTGGTCGATGAACAGCCGCCGGCCCAGCCGCGCCCCCGGGTGGATCTCGATGCCCGTGCGGGCCCGGGTGAACTGGGAGAGGAGCCGGGCCGGCAGCCGCAGCAACGGGCTCGCGTGCCACATCCGGTGCGCAACCCGGTGGACCCACAGTGCGTGCACGCCGGGATAGGCCAGCGCCACCTCGAGCCGGCTGCGCGCCGCCGGGTCACGGCGGCGCGCAGTCTCGAGGTCCTCCACCAGCAGCTGGCGGAACGTCACATGCGGGTCGGGCACGTCAGTCGACCAGGCCCTCGAACAGGATCGTGGAGAGGTAGCGCTCACCGAAGGACGGGATGATGACGACGATCGTCTTGCCCGCCATCTCCGGGCGCTTGGCGACCTGCACGGCCGCCGAGAGCGCGGCGCCGGAGGACAGCCCCACGAGCAGGCCCTCCTCGGTGGCTGCGCGGCGGGCCCACTGCACCGAGGTCTCGGCGTCGACGTCGATGACCTCGTCGTAGATGTTTGTGTCGAGGATCTCGGGGACGAAGTTCGCGCCGATGCCCTGGATCTTGTGCGGGCCGGGCTTGCCGCCGTTGAGGATCGGGGACTCGGCGGGCTCGACGGCGAACATCTTCACCTCGGGCTTGCGCTCCTTGAGCACCTGGCCGACGCCGGTGATGGTCCCGCCGGTGCCGATCCCCGCGACGACGGCGTCGACGGCGCCGTCCGTGTCCGCCCAGATCTCCTCGGCGGTGGTCTTACGGTGGATCTCCACGTTGGCGGGGTTGGCAAACTGGCGTGCGAGGACGGAGCCCGGGCGCTCCTTGGCGATCTCCTCGGCCTTCTCGACGGCGCCGCGCATACCGTCGGCGGGCTCGGTGAGGATCAGCTCGGCGCCGTAGGCCCGCAGCAGGGCCTTCCGCTCCTTGCTCATCGAGGAGGGCATGGCCAGCACGACGTCGTAGCCGCGGGCCGCGCCCACCATCGCCAGGGCGATGCCGGTGTTGCCGGACGTCGCCTCCACGATCGTGCCGCCCGGCTTTAGCGCGCCGGCAGCCTCGGCGGCGTCGACGATCGAGACGCCGATACGGTCCTTGACGGAGTTGGCGGGGTTGTAGAACTCGAGCTTGGCGAGGACGGTGGCGCCCGCGCCGTCGGTGATCTTGTTCAGCCGCACGAGCGGGGTGCGCCCGATGAGCTCGGTGACGTCGTTGTAGACCTTGGCCATGGTTCTCCTCTTTCGGGGGTGCGTCTGACCCACCCGCGAGGGGCGGGGGCTTGGGGAACTTCACGGGTCGCGCGGCCCGGGGCCGCGGGAGCGCCTGGCATGCGGGTGGTCCCGCACGCTAGAGCCGGGCGCTCTACAGACAGCTGCCCGGGCAGCAGCACGCCAGGACGATGACGGGGAGGGCGGCGAGCGTGGTGCTCATTGCGGCGTCCTCTCGGTCGGGGCGGGCAGGCCGGTTTGATGCCGGTCTTGAAACCTCAATCACCCTAGCGCGTGATCCATCTCATGCGCACGTACGTCCGCGCCGCGAACGAGCCGGGGGCGAGCCCCTACGCCGTTGCCGCGCCGGCGCCCGTCGCTGTCGCCCCGTCGTCGTCCGGCGTACCGGGTGCGTTCCCGCGTGCGCGTTCGGCGTAGGTGTTGAGCAGCGCCGCCCCGGTGGCGGCGTCGTCGACCGTGACGACGAGCCGGCGCCTACCGGTGCGTTCGACGACGATCGCTTCGCCGCGCCGCACCACCACTCCGACGGTCTCGTCCATGGCCGAGCGCAGTCCCCAGCCCCCGAACTCGCGGATCGGGGAGACGTCCCGCACATAGGCGCGCACGACCTCGGCCGCCGGGACGTGCTGGCGCGGCCAGCCGAAGGAACCACGCGCGGTGAGGCCGCCTGCGTCCACCCGCACGTCCCACACGAACATGGTCAGGGCCACGGGGACGATGACCAGCATGATGACGGCGACGAACCAGCTCTGCGTCACCACGGCGAAGCCCAGGGAGGCGGCCGCGTAGACCAGTACCGCGTACCAGATCCACCGGCGGGACCGGGCGCTGGGGCCGGCCTGGCGCGTCCAGACGGCCCGCTCGTGCGTACCCAGGGCGGTGCGGGGGGCGTCGCCGGGCACCGCCTCGACCGCGGGGAGGTCCGGGTCGGCGCCTGCCAACGCACCGGCCAGGGCACCTGCAGCGAGCGCGGCCACCACGGTAAGGAGGAACCCGCCGTCGGGGGAGCCGGCCTGGAACGGGTCGTCGAGCCCGACGTGGAGGAGCACCTGTGTGAGCAGGATGCCGGCGAAGAACACCGCGCATCCCGTGGCCAGCCCCAGCACGAGGCGTCGCACCAGCGCGGTGCGCCCGGTGGCGAGCGACAGGACTGCCAGCACCACCAGGCTGACGCCGCCGATCACCCCGGCCTCCCGCAGCAGCTCGGCGTGGGTGCCCACCCGATCCACCCCGTCGACCCCCCAGTGCAGCGCCACCTGCGCCGGCAGCCGGG
This sequence comes from Georgenia yuyongxinii, assembly GCF_006352065.1. NCBI lineage: Bacteria > Bacillati > Actinomycetota > Actinomycetes > Allobogoriellales > Allobogoriellaceae > Georgenia > Georgenia yuyongxinii. The sequence continues at coordinate 1,267,284 of NZ_CP040915.1, forward strand.
GAAGCAGGCGCAGCACCACGATCCAGGCGGCCGCCGTGACGAGCACGGGTACGACGACGCCGAAGAGCCATGCGCGACCCCGGTGCGGCAGGGCCCGGCGCCCGGTCGGTGATCCGCTGGTGGTCATCACTTCTCCTCGGTGGCGATCATGGCGGCGACGGCGGAGAGCGGCAGCCCCAGCGCGTGCGCCTCTCGGCGCACCACCTCGAGGGCCTGCCCCAACCGCTCGTACTGCTCGGCGGCGTGCGCGGTGACGACGGCGCCCCGTCCGCGCCTGAGCTCGAGCAGCCCCTCGTCGCGCAGCTGTTGGTAGGCGCGCAGCACGGTGTGCTGGTTGATGTCCAGCGACTCCGCGAGGTCTCGGGCGGCCGGGAGCCTCTCGCCGGAGCGCACCGTGCCGGCCACGACCGCGGCGCGGACCTGCGCCGCGAGCTGCTCGAAGAGCAGCGCGGTTGAGGTCGGGTCGATGCGGAGCAACACGCTTCCAACTTAGTTGTTCTAGTGCAACTAGAGCAACTGTTCCTGCTCGGCGGGTCGAGGGGTTGGTGGCGGGGTGTCGGCACGTCGAGGTCGATGGCGGGTTGTCGGCCGGTCGAGGTCGGTGGCGAGACGTCGAGGTGCCGGTGTTGTGCCGAGGCACCGGTGGCGTGCGGTCAGACCCGGTGCTCGACCACGGTGGTGCCGACCGCGCGCGGGAGGGCCGCGCCCGACGTGAGGGAGGCGAGCAACGACGCGAGGGCTGCGCCGTCGCCGCTGGCCAGGGTCAGGCGCACCCCGGCGGCCGCGTACGCCACGTCCTTCACCTGCACGCCGCGGCCGTGGAGCTCGGCCTCCACCCGGCCGGCGTCGGCGTGCGGCAGGTCCACCTCCCACAGGCCGAGGCGCTCGAGCCGGACCCGGGCTGCGCCGTCGAGCGCGGCCTGCACCGCTTCGGAGTAGGCCCGGACCAGGCCGCCGGTGCCGAGCTTGATGCCGCCGAAGTACCGCACCACCACGGCGGCGACGTCCGTGAGCCCGGAACCGCGCAGCACCTCGAGCATCGGCATGCCCGCGGTGCCGGCGGGCTCGCCGTCGTCGGAGGAGCGCTCGACGCGATTGGCGCCGGGGATGTCGACGATGAACGCGGAGCAGTGATGCCGGGCGTCGGGGTAGCGGTGCCGGGCGTCGGTGACGAGGGCGCGTGCGGCGTCCTCGTCGCCCACGCGGCGCAGCAAGGTGATGAAGCGTGAGCGGCGCACCTCGGTCTCGGCGTGGACGTCGGCGCCGCCCACCAGCTTGAGGTCGCTCACCCGCCGAGTATCCCCCGAGCCGCGAGCCGGGCCTGAAGCGGCGGTGCGTCACGCCAGGGCTCGCGGGAATGATCGGCCGCCGTCATCGTTGTACCGACCGAGCGCGAGCATCCGACGCACCGACGTGGTCGGGCGACGTCGGCGTACCGGACGGCACGCCGCGGGATGCCGGAGAGGAGCCATCATGAAGAAGGACATCCACCCCACATACCGGCAGATCGTCTTCCGCGACACCGCCTCGGACTTCTCGTTCCTCACGAGGTCCACGCTGGACTCGTCCAAGACGATCGAGTGGGAGGACGGGAACACCTACCCGGTGATCGAGGTGGACATCTCGTCGGCGTCCCACCCGTTCTACACAGGGAAATCGCGGGTCGTCGACACCGCCGGCCGCGTGGAGAAGTTCAAGCGCCGCTACGGCCAGAAGTAGCCCCTGCCGCGCGGGTGTGACGTGGGCCGGAGCGGGCAATCTCACAGCCGATGTAGGATGCTCAGGTTGGCCACACGCCCCCTCCTCGTGGGAGGGTAGGCGTCGGCAATTACCCCCTACTTACGGAAGGAGCGGCAAGGGCATGGCAGTTCCCAAGCGCAAGATGTCCCGCAGCAACACCCGCTCTCGCCGGTCCCAGTGGAAGGCCGAGCTCACCGAGCTCGTCGTCATCCGCGTCCAGGGCCGCGAGGTGAAGGTGCCCCGGCGACTGGCCAAGGCTTACCAGAAGGGTCTGGTGGTCGAGGCCTGACCTCGACTCCAACCCTGCGAAAGGCCCCTGCACCGATGGTGCGGGGGCCTTCGTCATTCCCGACGGCGGCGCGTGTGTGGCATGTCTGAAGTCCGTGGGGAATGCGACGCGCGAGCCGGCGCCGGGAGCGCGGAGCGCCATGCGCCGGAGGTGGGGTGCTGCTGCTCGAGCAGCCACGCCGTCGGCGGGGAAACCCGGCTACAGCCCCTGCGGCCGGCCCTCGCCGGCCTGCCAGAAGAGAGGTGTGGAGCGGGTGACCAGAATCGAACTGGCACCATCTGCTTGGAAGGCAGAGGCTCTACCATTGAGCTACACCCGCGCGGGAAGGTCCGCGGGGTCGATTGTAACCAGAACTCTCGGCGCCGTCCGCAACGCGCGCCGTGGACGGGCCGCGGTCCCGTGGGACGTAGAATCTGCGGCGACGCCGGTAGCCGGCGTGACGGGATGTGGCGCAGGTTGGTAGCGCGTCCGCTTTGGGAGCGGAAGGTCGTGGGTTCAAATCCCGCCATCCCGACAGGTGTGATGTCGCAAGACATCGGCGACAGCCCGAACCCTCAGTTCGAGGGTTCGGGCTTTGTCGTGTTCCTGGGGTTTGGTAGGTGCGGCTGGTGTCCAGGGTGAGCTGGCGGAGGATCTCGCCTGGCGGAGGATCTCGCCGGTGGGGACTGCGGCGATGGTGATGGCAGGTCCTGGATGAGCCTCACGACGGGGTTGGGGCGTGGGTTCGTCCGACGCCGATCTTGTACAGGTGGCCGCTGTAGCGCAGGGTGACCTTGCCCTGGCCGTCGATCCTGTCGGTGCGGACGCGGTGGTCCCGACCGGCGGGTGAGCCGATCGGGACGGCCTTGGGCCGGCCAGCGTAGGCCGCCCGCGGGGTGCGTCTGCCGAGGGAGCGGTGCGGGCGGATGTTGTTGTCGTAGGTGACGAAGGCGTCGAGCTGGGCCTGGAGCCCGGCCAGGGTGGTCGCTGCCTCCCGGGTGGCGAGGTGCTTCTTTAGCGCGCCCAACCGGTGCGGCACCGTTGCGTCCGGTTTCCGGTATCCGCGCAGGCGAGGTCCATATTGCGCATTTTCGATGCAACGCTTCCGTGAGATAGGTCACGGCGTTAGCGTCATGTGTCGATAAGAAAGATGGCCGCGCGCGTCCCCGCTGGGCCCGGAGCAGAAAGGCCTGGGATGACTGACGCCGGCGAGAACTGGGCGGCCCGAGCCGCCTGCGCCCAGATGGACCCTGAGGATCTGTTCGTGCGGGGAGCCCGTCAGCGACCGGCTCGCGAGATCTGCTTCGGCTGCCCGGTCCGCCGGGAGTGCCTGGCGGATGCGCTGGACTCGCGGACCGAGTTCGGTGTGTGGGGTGGGATGACGGAACGGGAGCGGCGCGCGCTGCTCCGGCGCCACCCCGCCGTTACGGACTGGCGTGCCTGGCTCGAGTCGCGAGACGAGGAGATCGTCACCATCTGGGGGCGCCGGCAACGGATGAGTAGCGTGTCCTTTGACTTGGCCTGACCGCACTTCCTGCTCGGGTGCGCTCGGCGAGGGACGTGCTGTCACTGTCACGGCTAGAGGGCCGGGAGGTGCCACCCGCGGCCCGCGTGCCCTAGGATTGGTCGGTCCGTGCCCCGACCGTCGCCGCGGCTCCTGGCACGCACGGAGTTTCCCGCCGTCAGCAGGCGGGCCCTGACCGACCATCCGATGAGTGGAGAGCACCGCAGTGAAGAGCGCCGTCGAGAACCTGGAGCCCACCCGGGTCAAGCTGACCGTGGAGGTGTCGTACGACGAGCTCAAGCCGAGCCTCGACCACGCCTACTCCCACATCGGGGAGCAGGTCAACGTCCCCGGCTTCCGTAAGGGCAAGGTGCCGCCCCGCATCCTCGACCAGCGCGTCGGTCGCGCGGCCGTGATCGAGCACGCCGTCAACGACTCCCTGTCCGAGTTCTACGGCCAGGCCGTCGCGGAGACGGAGATCAAGCCGCTCGGCCAGCCCAGCATCAACGTCACCGAGATCCCCGCCGTCACCGGCACGCCGGGTGGCCAGCTCGTCTTCGAGGCCGAGGTCGATGTGCGCCCGGAGATCACCCTCCCGGCGCTGGACACCCTCGAGATCACCATCGACGACGTCGACGTCGCCGACGAGGACGTCGAGGAGCGGCTGACCACGCTGCGCGAGCGCTTCGGCTCGCTGGTGGGCGTGGACCGCCCGATCCAGGACGGCGACTTCGTGGTCATCGACCTGAGCGCGAAGGTCGGCGACGAGGAGGTCGACTCGGTCTCCGGCGTCTCCTACCAGATCGGCGCGGGCAACATGCTCGACGGTCTCGATGAGGCGCTCACCGGCGCCAGCGCCAACGAGACCAAGACGTTCACCGCGGCCCTGGCCGGCGGCGAGCACGCGGGTGCGGACGCGGACGTCACCGTCACCGCCACCGCCGTCAAGGAGCGCGACCTGCCGGCCGCGGACGACGAGTTCGCCCAGCTCGCCTCCGAGTTCGACACCATCGAGGAGCTCCGCGCGGACCTGCGCGCCCAGGTCGGCAAGGACAAGGACGCCAACCGCGCCGTCCAGGCTCGCGACCTGCTGCTCGAGAAGCTGCGCGAGGCCACGGACTTCCCGGTGCCCACCGGCGCCGTCGACGCCGAGATCAAGCGTCACCTCGAGGCCGAGGGCAAGGGTGAGGACGACCCCCACGGTGAGGAGGTGCGCGAGGAGATCACCCAGCTCCTGCGCGAGCAGCTGCTGCTGGACACCCTCTCCGAGCAGCTCCAGGTGGCCGTGACCCAGAACGAGCTCCTGGAGTTCCTCGTCTCCAACGCCCGCCAGTACGGCATGGAGCCCAACCAGTTCATCCAGGCGGCTGCCCAGACCGGGCAGATCCAGGCCTTCACCGGCGAGATCGCCCGCAACAAGGCGCTCGCCATCGCGCTGCGTCAGGTCACCGTCAAGGACGGCGCCGGCAACGAGGTCGACCTGAGTGACTTCATCGGCTCGGACGAGCTCGACGCCGCCGGCCCCGACGCCGTCGCGTCGCCCGCCTCGGCGAAGTCGCCCGAGTCGGGTGAGTCGGCCGAGTCCGCCGACTCCCCGGAGTCCGCTGACTCCCCGGAGTCCGCTGACTCCCCGGAGTCCGCCGACTCGCCTGACGAGGCCGGCGAGGAGAAGGCAGCCGAGGCCAAGGCCGAGAAGGCCCCCGCCAAGAAGCCCGCCGCCAAGAAGGCACCGGCCAAGAAGGCCACCGCGGAGGACGCCGAGGCGCCGGCCGAGAAGGCGCCCGCCAAGAAGGCGCCGGCCAAGAAGACCGCCACCAAGGACGCCGAGGCGCCGGCCGAGGAGGCCCCCGCCAAGAAGGCACCCGCGAAGAAGGCTGCCGCCAAGGCCGCCGAGGAGTAGCAAGCACTTCCGCCACGGGCCCGGCACCACCAGGTGCCGGGCCCGCGGCGTACCCCGGCGACCGACTCAGGGTGCGCCGTGAGCGAAACGGCGGGCCCCGTGAAAGGTTCGGTCGCCGGGCGGCGTTAGTGTCCTAGGACCGACCAGACCGGCCGTGACGGCTGGGCGCCACCCGGGCGAGAAGGAGCGTGGACGTGAGCGAGCAGATGCCGCAGCTGAGGACCGAGACCGCAGGCATGGGCCTGACCGACAACATCTACAACCGGCTGCTCAAGGAGCGGATCATCTGGCTGGGGACGGAGGTCCGTGACGACAACGCCAACGCCATCTGCGCCCAGATGATGCTGCTCGCCGCCGAGGACCCTGACAAGGACATCTACCTGTACATCAACTCCCCGGGTGGCTCGATCACCGCCGGGATGGCGATCTACGACACGATGCAGTTCATCCAGCCGGACGTCTCGACCGTGGCGATGGGCATGGCGGCGTCGATGGGGCAGTTCCTCCTCTCCTCCGGCACGAAGGGCAAGCGGTTCGCCACCCCGCACGCCCGCGTGATGATGCATCAGCCCTCCGGCGGCATCGGCGGTACGGCGACCGACATCCGCATCAACGCCGAGCTGATCCTGCACATGAAGCGGGTCCTCGCCGAGCTGATCGCCTCCCAGACCGGCAAGAGCGTCGAGCAGATCAACAAGGACTCCGACCGCGACCGCTGGTTCACCGCCCCAGAGGCACTCGAGTATGGCTTCATCGACCACGTGGTCGAGCACTCCGCCTCTGTGCCCGGCGGTGGCGGCACCAACGCGAAGTAACGCCGCCCCCTCTCGCCGACCCCACCATCACAGGAGCCCAAGTTGACCGCACAATTCCTCGGCCAGGCCGGCCTGCTGCCGACGTCCGCCGCCCCCGCCATGCCGTCCGCCCGCTACGTGCTGCCCCAGTTCGAGGAGCGCACCGCGTACGGCTACAAGCGTTCGGACCCGTACACCAAGCTCTTCGAGGACCGCATCATCTTCCTCGGTGTGCAGATCGACGACGCCTCCGCCGACGACGTCATGGCCCAGCTGCTCGTGCTGGAGAGCCAGGACCCCGACGGTCTGATCACCATGTACATCAACTCGCCAGGCGGATCCTTCACGGCGCTGACGGCGATCTACGACACGATGCTGTACATCAAGCCGCAGATCCAGACCGTCTGCCTGGGCCAGGCGGCCTCCGCCGCGGCGGTGCTGCTCGCGGCCGGCTCGCCCGGCAAGCGGCTGGCCCTGCCCAACGCCCGCGTGATGATCCACCAGCCGTCCTTGGAGGGTGGGGGCTACGCACAGGCCTCGGACATCGAGATCCACGCCAACGAGGTGCTGCGCATGCGTGCGTGGCTCGAGGAGACCATCGCCGAGCACACTGGCAACGCCGTGGAGCAGGTCCGCAACGACATCGAGCGCGACAAGATCCTCACCGCCGCCCAGGCGAAGGACTACGGGATCGTCGACCAGGTGCTGGAGTCCCGCAAGGCCCCGCAGCTGACCAAGGCCTGACCGCCGTCGTCGTCCTGGGCGCCGGGCACCTTTGCCCGGCGCCCAGGATGGGTGACCCCTGCCCGACGCCGTGCCCGCCCAGATCCGTTGTCCACCGATCGTGGCGCGCAGGACAGGAGGGTGCGTCGTGGTGTGGAATGGACGGGTGCGGCCGGTAGCGTCAGGCATGCACGGAACGAGAGACGAGAGGGTGGTGGAGCCCGGTGGTTCGCACGGGTGAGGGAGCGGACCTGCTCAAGTGCTCGTTCTGCGGAAAGAGCCAGAAGCAGGTCAAGAAGCTCATCGCAGGTCCTGGGGTCTATATCTGCGACGAGTGCATCGACCTGTGCAACGAGATCATCGACGAGGAGCTCGCGGAGTCAAGCGAGCTCGGCCTGGTGGACCTGCCCAAGCCGCGGGAGATCTTCGAGTTCCTCGAGGACTACATCATCGGCCAGGATCCCGCCAAGCGGTCCCTCGCCGTCGCCGTCTACAACCACTACAAGCGCGTCCAGGCGAAGGAGACCTCCTCCCAGGACGACTCGGGCGTGGAGATCTCCAAGTCGAACATCCTCCTCGTCGGCCCCACGGGCACCGGCAAGACCTACCTGGCGCAGACGCTCGCGAAGATGCTCAACGTGCCGTTCGCCATCGCCGACGCCACGGCCCTGACCGAGGCGGGCTACGTGGGCGAGGACGTCGAGAACATCCTGCTCAAGCTCATCCAGGCCGCCGACTTCGACGTCAAGAAGGCCGAGAAGGGCATCATCTACATCGACGAGATCGACAAGATCGCCCGCAAGAGCGAGAACCCGTCGATCACCCGGGACGTCTCCGGGGAGGGCGTGCAGCAGGCCCTGCTGAAGATCATCGAGGGCACTCAGGCGTCGGTGCCCCCGCAGGGCGGGCGCAAGCACCCCCACCAGGAGTTCCTGCAGATCGACACCACCAACGTGCTCTTCATCGTGGCCGGCGCCTTCGCCGGGCTCGAGGAGATCATCTCCGCCCGCACCGGCCGCCGCGGCATCGGCTTCGGGGCCCCGCTCCGCTCGGCGGACGCCGAGGACGACCTGTTCGGCGAGGTCCGCCCGGAGGACCTGCACAAGTTCGGCCTCATCCCCGAGTTCGTCGGCCGTCTGCCGATCGTGGCGACGGTGAGCAAGCTCGACCAGTCGGCCCTGGTGCGCATCCTCACCGAGCCCCGAAACGCGCTCGTCAAGCAATACCAGCGCATGTTCGAGATCGACGGCGTCGAGCTGGAGTTCACCGACGATGCCCTCGAGGCCATCGCGGACCAGGCGCTGCTGCGCGGCACCGGTGCCCGCGGCCTGCGGGCGATCATGGAGGAGGTGCTGCGCGAGGTGATGTTCGAGGTGCCCTCCCGCGACGACGTCGCCCGCGTGGTCGTCAGCCGCGAGGTGGTCCTAGAGAACGTCAACCCCACGCTCGTGCCGCGCGAGGCCCCCAAGCGCCGCACGCCGCGCGAGAAGACGGCCTGACCCGCCAGACCCGCGCACCGACTTGACGTCGACGGGGTCGGCGTCATCCCTCCCGGGATGGCGCCGGCCCCGCCGTCGTTCCGGCCCGCAGGCTCTCGGACCTGGGCCCATCGGCTCGTCGCCAGGGCACGTTGCAAGGGAGCCGGCGAATCGGGCCATCGGGTCCATTTCGCCGGCCCCCGGATCCGGTGCCGGCGGGGGGTGGCATGGCCCACCTGAGTCGTGCACAGTTGGTGGGACCACCGTCCCCGCGACAATGAGGTGCTCGATGCGACTTGACCGGATCACCGCCGACCTTCCTGCAGACACCCCAATCGCCACGGTCGTGCTGGATGCGACCCGGGAGAGCGAGACGGGCGACCAGGCGGTGCTCACACGGTGGAAGGACCTCAGGCGCGGACTCGAGAGCCAGCAGGCCGACGAGCCCACCCTCGCGGCGCTCGACGAGCGCATTCGCACCATCAGCAAGGCCGCGGGCAAGCACGGGCGCGTCCTGGTGGCGGGCCGCGGGTCCGTGCTCCTGGACTGCGCGCTGGCGGAGCCGCCGGCCGCCGACGAGGCGATCTACGATCACGGCCCGAACGTGTTCGCGCTGGCCCGCGCCGCGGACGAGCACGTGCGCTACCTCCTCGTCTCCGTGGACCGTTCCGGCGCGGACCTGACGCTGCACGAGTCGGCCGCCGCGCACAACGCGGGCGTCGGCGCCACCCTCGAGGGCGGCCACGACGAGCTGTCCAAGGCCAACACAGGTGGCCGGTCCCAGCGGCGTTACGAGACCCGCGTGGAGGACTCCTGGGACCGCAACGCCGAGGCCGTCGCGGCCGAGCTGGACCGCGTGGTCAGCGAGCGACGCCCGGAGCTGGTGGTCCTCACCGGCGACATCCGTGCCCGCTCGCTCGTCGCCGACTCGGTCGGCCAGCACGCGCGTGAGCTGCTCGTTCTCGTCGAGGGCGGCTCCCGCGCGGAAGGGGTCAAGCCCGAGGTCTTCAACGCACGTGTGGCCGCGGCACTGGAGCAGTGCCGGCTGCGCCGTCGCGAGTCCGTGCTGGACCGGTTCCGGCAGCTGCAGGGCCAGGACGGGGCGGCGGTGACAGGCCGGGAGGACGTTCTCGCCGTGCTTCGCCGCGGGCAGGTCTCCGAGCTCGTGATCACCGAGGCGGTCGCAGGTACGCCGTCGTCCCTGGCCGCCAAGCAGCTCTGGGTGGGCAACGGGCCGTTGGAGATCGGGCTGACCCAGCAGGACGTCGTCGACCTCGGGGCGACGGCGCCGCACCAGGTCCGCGCCGACCTCGCCCTCGGTCGCGCCGCACTGGCCCAGGGAGCCGGCATCACGGTGGCCGACGACGCCGCCCTCACCCTGGCGAACGGCGTCGGCGCGCTGCTGCGGTGGGACGACGCGGCTACCCCCAACGAGCACGTCTTCACCCAGAGCGCCGACCAGCACCGCGAGGGCGGCAACCGTCAGGGGCGGCGCCAGGCGCTCACCGAGCCGCGGTAGGGCGTACGCGGACGGTTCCCCGCCCCCGCCCGCCCCGCCCGCCCCGCCCGCCCCGCCCGCGCCCAGCCCCCGCCCGTCCGTCCGCGAGATGTCATCTTCTCGGTGAGATGTCATCTCCGGCGGGCGGGGCGGTGGCCGCCCGGCGCCGGGTCGCGCCGCGTCACCGGGCCGCACTGCGTCACCGGGTCGCGCCGCGTCACCGGGCTGCACTGCGTCACCGGGCCGCGCCGGGTCCGCCGTCGCGGACGTCCCGACACCCGCCCGAGCGGGAACCGTAGGATCGCGCCATGACCACCCCGGGGATCCACCGCAGCAACGAGCCCGCCGACGTGCCCGACGAGCTTCGCGAGGCCCGGGCCACCATCGACAACATCGACGCCGCGCTGGTGCATCTGCTCGCGGAACGGTTCCGTTGCACCAAGAGGGTCGGGGTGCTCAAGGCGCGGCTGGACCTGCCGCCCTCGGACCCCAGCCGTGAGGAGCGTCAGGTGGCGCGGCTGCGCGCCCTGGCGGAGGACGCCGGGTTGGACCCGGTCTTCGCAGAGAAATTCCTCAAGTTCATCGTCGAAGAGGTCATCCGCCACCACGAGGACATCGCCGGCTCACTGGCGAACGGGGGCGACGTGGGCGCGCGGGCGGAGGCCTGACGGCACTCCGCCCGGCACCCCGCCTCCCGCGCTGTTCTCCCGCGCACGTCCTCACGCATGAGGTGCCGCGTTCTCGGCGACTGCCATGACATGGCGCTGCGGCGACGGCGGCGATGGCCTCTCACCGCGCCGATGACATTTCGTCGAGGAGATGACATCTCACTGAGGAGATGACATCTCGCCGAGAAGATGACATCTCACGGGGAGGGGGAGTCAGGAGTAGATCCGCTCCACCGCGTCCGCGAAGTCCGTCATCACCAGAGCCCTCTTCACCTTCTGCGAGGGTGTCAGGTACCCGTTCTCCATCGTGAAGTCCGTGGTCAGTACGGAGATCTTCCGGATCGACTCCGCCCGGGAGACCGCCTCGTTCGCGCGGGTCACCGCCCGGTCCAGCGCCGCCAGGACCCGCTCGTCCGCGGCCGCCTCCTCCACGGTCATGTCCGGCAGGCGGTGGTTGGCCAGCCAGCCCGGCAGCATGTCGGCGTCGAGGGTGACCAGCGCCCCGATGAAGGGCTTGCCCTCACCGACCACCACCACCTGGGAGACCAGCGGGTGGCCACGCAGCCGGTCCTCGAGCACCGCGGGGGCGACGTTCTTGCCGCCGGCGGTCACGATGATCTCCTTCTTGCGGCCCGTGATGCGCAGGTAGCCGTCGGCGTCGAGAGTGCCCAGGTCACCCGTGACGAACCAGCCGTCGGCATCGAACGCCGCCGCCGTCGCCTCGGGGTTGTCGCGGTAGCCGCGGAAGACGTGGTTGCCCTTGATGAGCACCTGCCCGTCGTCGGCGATCCGGATCTGCGTGCCCGGGTAGGGCGGGCCGACGGTGCCGATCTTGACCAGCCCTGGCCGGTTGACCGTGGTGGGCGCGCCCACCTCCGTCAGGCCGTAGCCCTCGAGCACCTGGACCCCGATGCCGCGAAAGTAGTGGCCCAGCCGTTCACCCAGGGGCCCGCCGCCGGAGACGGCGTAGACCAGCTCGCCGCCCATGGCGGCCTTGATCTTGCCGTAGACGAGGCGGTCGGCCAGTGTGCGCTGGGCCTTCAGTGCCGGGGACGGCCCCTCGGCGGAGTCCAGCGCCCGAGAGTAGGTGATGGCCACCTTGGCCGCCCAGCGGAAGATCCGCTGCTTGGCCCCGGAACCGGCCTTGGCGTCGGCGGAGTTGTAGACCTTCTCGAACACCCGCGGCACGGCGAGCAGGAAGGTGGGCTTGAAGACGCCGAGGTCGGCCACGAGGTTCCGGGCGTCGGGCACGTGCCCCATGACGGCGCCCGAGTAGACGCACAGCACCTGGACGAACCGGGCGAAGACGTGCGCCATCGGCATGAACAGCAGGGTGCGCTTGTCCGCGCCCCGGACCACCTCGCTGAAGTTCGGGTCGTCGGTCCCGTTGACCACCAGCGTCACGAAGTTGCCGTGCGTCAGCTCGACACCCTTCGGCCGGCCCGTGGTGCCCGAGGTGTAGATGATCGTGGCGAGGCTGGTCATGTCGACCGTGGTGGTCCGCCGGGTGACCTCCTCCTCCGGCGTGGCGGCTCCGGCGGTGGTCACCTGCTCCAAGGCGCCGGCGTCGATGACGTAGACCTTCTCCAGGCTCGGCGCCTTCCCGATGAGGCTCTCCACGGCCGCCGCCTGGGCGTGCGTCTCGGCGAAGACGAACTTCGCGGCGGAGTCGGTGACGATCCACTCGATCTGCTCCGCCGAGGAGGTCTCGTAGATCGGGACCGGCACCGCGGCGACGGACCAGCTCGCGAAGTCCAGCACCGACCACTCGTAGCTGGTGTGGCTCAGGATCGCCACCCGGTCCCCAGGATGGACGCCCAGGGCGACCAGGCCCTTCGCCACCCCCATGACGTCGGTCGCGAACGTCCGCGTGGTCACCGGGACGAACTCCGTGCCCAGGGCTGACTTGCGCTCGAAGATCACGCTCTCGGGCTGACGGGCCAGCCGGTCGGTCAGGATGCCCGGGATGGACATGTCGGGCGTGAGCCGCCCGACGCCGGGGGTGCTCGCCTCCCGCGGGGCGCCCGTCTGCTGGGTTCCTACCGTCTCGGCCATGTGCTCGTCCCTTCTCTGGCCGCCGCGGCGGCCGGGTGGGCCGCGCGGCGGCCCGTGTGGCACCGCGGCCGGGCACGAGGCCCGACGGCGGTGGTGGTCGGTCAGCGACGCGGTTCGGGCTCGTCGAGCTCGTGGTCCGTCACGGTGGCCTGCTCGGCGCCGTCGACGCCCACGAGCTGCAGCTCACCGCGCACGCGGCCCGCGGCGCGCAGGTCACCCAGGGCCTGCTCCACCAGGGCGACGGCGGAGCTCGGGACCTCCAGCCGTACCCGCGCGTAGGTGGTGCGCTGGGAGACCTTGGCCTCGGACTTGACCTTGCGCAGGGCAGCGAGGGCCTGGCCGGTCGCGTCGATCAAGGTGGGGTCGCCGTCGGCCGCGGCCGTACGCAGGGGGGCGGCGGTGGGCCAGGAGGCCTGGTGCACCGAGCCGGTGCGGTACCAGTGCCAGACCTCCTCGGTGGCGAAGGGCAGCACCGGGGCGAACAGCCGCAGGAAGGTGTCCACCGCGATGGCCAAGGCGGCACGGGCCGAGGCGGCGTCGGCCTCGGGCAGGTCGCCGTCGCGGTTGTAGGCGCGGTCCTTGACCAGCTCGAGGTAGTCGTCGCAGAAGGTCCAGAAGAACGTCTCGGCGACCTCGAGGGCCTTGGTGTGGTCGTACGCCTCGAACGCGGCGGTGGCCGCCGCCACCACGTCGGCCAGGCCGGCGAGCATCGCCCGGTCGATCGGGGCGGTGACGGCGGCCGGGTCGAGCACGAGCGGCTGGTCCCCGCCCATGGTCAGGGCGAACTTCGAGGCGTTGAGGATCTTGATGGCGAGGCGGCGGCCGATCTTCATCTGCCCCACCTCGAACGCGGCGTCCGTGCCCAGCCGGGCCGAGGCGGCCCAGTAGCGCACGGCGTCGGAGCCGTGCTCCTCGAGCAGCCCCATCGGGGTGACGACGTTGCCCTTGGACTTCGACATCTTCTTGCGGTCGGGGTCCAGGATCCAGCCGCTGATCGCGGCGTGCTTCCACGGCAGGGCGCCGAACTCCAGGTGGGCGCGGACGACGGTGGAGAAGAGCCAGGTGCGGATGATGTCCTGACCCTGCGGGCGCAGGTCCATCGGGTAGACCCGCTCGAACAGGTCCTGGTCGCGCAGCCAGCCGCCGACGATCTGGGGGGTGAGCGACGACGTCGCCCACGTGTCCATGATGTCGACCTCGCCGACGAAGCCACCGGGCTTGCCGCGCTGGTCCTCGGTGTAGCCCGGCGGCACGTCGGTGCTCGGGTCGACCGGCAGGGCCGACTCGTCCGGGGTGAGCACACGGTCGTAGTCCGGCTCGCCGTCGGCGCCCACGGCGTACCACACCGGGATCGCGACACCGAAGAAGCGCTGACGGGAGATCAGCCAGTCGCTGTTGAGGCCGTTGACCCAGTTGTCGTACCGCACCCGCATGAAGTCGGGGTGGAAGTCGAGCTCCTTGCCGCGGGCGATGAGGTTCTCGCGCAGCTCGTTGCCGTCGGCCTCGGGGTAGGGGCGGCCACCGTTGCGGATGTACCACTGCCGCGAGGTGACGATCTCCAGCGGCTTGTCGCCCTTCTCGAAGAAGTTCGTCTTCCGCTGGGTGGGGGTGGGCTCGCCATCGAGGTCGCCGCTGGCGCGCAGGGCGTCGACCACGGCCTTGCGGGCGGAGAAGGTGGTCTTGCCGGCCATCTCCTCGTAGGCGGCGCGGCCGCCGTCGGTGGTCAGCCAGTCCGGGGTCTCGCGCAGGATGCGACCGTCGCGGCCGAGCACCGGGCGGGTGGGCAGGTCGAGCCCGCGCCACCACTGCACGTCGGTGAGGTCACCGAAGGTGCAGCACATCGCGATGCCGGCGCCCTTGTCCATCTCCGCGGCCGGGTGGGCCAGCACGGGCAGCTCGACACCGAAGACCGGGGACGTGACCGTGGTGCCGAAGAGCGGCTGGTAGCGCTCGTCGTCGGGGTGGGCGATGAGGGCCACGCACGCGGGGAGCAGCTCGGGGCGGGTGGTCTCGATGTGGACCGGGCTGCCATCCGGCTGGTGGAAGGCGACCTTGTGGTAGAAGCCCGGGTAGTCGCGGGCCTCGAGCTCGGCCTGGGCGACGGCGGTCTGGAACGTCACGTCCCACAGTCCCGGCGCGGCCGCCTGGTAGGCCTCGCCGCGGGCGAGGTTGCGCAGGAAGCCGGCCTGGGCGACGAGCCGGGCGTCGTGCCCGATGGTCTGGTAGTGGTGGTTCCAGTCCACGCTCAGCCCGAGGTGGCGCCACAGCGACTCGAACTGCTGCTCGTCCTCGGCGGTCAGGCGCAGGCACAGCTCGACGAAGTTCCTCCGGCTGATCGGGATCTGGTCGGCGGCCTTGATGGACTTGCCCTCGCCGCCCTCGTGGGGCGGGGTGAAGTCCGGGTCGTAGGGCAGGGAGGGGTCGCAGCGGACCCCGTAGTAGTTCTGCACGCGCCGCTCGGTGGGCAGGCCGTTGTCGTCCCAGCCCATCGGGTAGAACACGGCCTTGCCCCGCATGCGCTGGTAGCGGGCGACGACGTCGGTGTGGGTGAAGCTGAACACGTGGCCCACGTGCAGCGAGCCGGAGACGGTCGGGGGCGGGGTGTCGATCGAGTAGACCTGCTCGCGCGTGGCGCTCCGGTCGAACGCGTAGGTGCCCGCCTCGGTCCAGGCGGAGTTCCAGCGGTCCTCGAGCCCGTCGAGGCTGACCTTGTCCGGTGCCTGCGGGGCCGGGAGGGTCTCGGTCTCGGGCACGGTACCGGCCAGGGGTGCGTCGCTCATGGTGACCGATTCTTTCACGACGGCGGTAGTGCGCGGCATCACGGTCATCACGGCCCCGGAACGCCCGGCTCAGTCGGCCGAAGCCGGCCGCTCTGGTCGGTGTGAGCGCGTCTTTCGCCCGGCGTTGGGGCTGACGCCCGGCGTGGAAGCTCGCCACCGCCGCACGCCCCCGCCGTCGCACTCAGCTGCGGGCGAGCGTGATGAGCCGGTCGAGGATGTGCTCGCCGTCGACCCGGATGCCGTCGTGGTGGTACTCGTTGGTGATCCACGGCCGCAGGTTCTGCACCGCTCGGGCGGTCTCCTGGGACAGCTCCACCGGGACGAACATGTCGTCCGTGTACACCGCCGCCGCCACCGGCACCGTGTTCTCGGCGAGGACCTGCGGGTCGTAGAGCGCGGGGAAGTCCTCCTTCGCCGCGAGCAGGTCCGCCGCGGCGGCGAGCGGGGCGAGCGCTGGGTCCTCACGCAGCTGCCAAGGGTAGATGTGCTCACCGGTGAGGTGGTAGGGGGTGGCGTGCCAGGCGGGGTCGGCGTCCTCGGCCATGGTGGCGAACTCGCCGCGCACGCGGTGTGCCGCCCAGTGGGTGGCCGCGCGCTGGGCGTAGATCGTCTCGTGCAGCACCGCGTACAGCTCGCGGCCGGCGTAGCTGAGCAGGGCGCCGGCGTCGGCGAGGAAGCCGCGCGAGAGCCGGCGGGCGCCGGCCACGGTCACGAAGGGGTCCTCGAGGAGGTAGTGCAGGGCGTCGAAACCCAGACCGGCGCCGAGCCGGGTGCCCACCTGCCGCAGCCGTCGGGCGCTGAGCCGTTCCCCGGTGGGCAGCAGCTCCTCGGTTTCCGCCAGGTGCCGGGCAACCTCACGCAGGGTCGCCTGGTCGTCGGGGTAGCGGGCGAAGTACTGGGCGTTGCGGCGGGCGGTCTTGGCGTAGGTGAGCCGGTAGACCTGCTCGGCCGGCGTGGTCAGACCCGGCAGCCCACCGGTGACGAAGGCCTCGCGGAGCCCGCCGGGGGCCGTCGAGAGGTAGCTGATGATGACGAACCCGCCGTAGGACTGGCCGAGCACCGACCAGGGTCGGTCGCCGGCCAGGTGCCGGCGCAGGGCCTCGGCGTCGGCGACGATGGCGTCCGCCCGGAAGTGGCTCAGATAGGCGGCCTGCGCGGCGGCGTCCCCGCGTGCGGTGATGGTCAGCGCGTCGCCCGGGGTGGACAGCCCGGTGCCGCGCTGGTCGAGGAGCACCACCCGGTAGTCCCGCAGGGCCCTGTCGATCCACCCGGAGATCCGCGCCGGCCGGTCGCCCCGCCCGCCGGGCCCACCCTGGAACCAGACGAGGTGCGGCTTCTCGGCACCGCCGTCGCGCACGATCTCACGGGCGAAGATCTCGATGGTCTCCCCGCCCGGCGCGGCGTGGTCCAGGGGCACGGTGAGACGGTGCGCGAGGACGTCGTGGCCGTCGAGGCGGTACCGGGTGGTGTCCATGCCGGCCATTGTTCCCTGCCCGCGTTCGCGCCCGCGGTGGAGCGCCGGCGCCTGTGGAGCCTTGGCCCGCGTGGAGGGTCAGCGCTCGCGGAGCGTCGGTGCCGGTCGGGTGGCGTTGGCACCTTCGGCGTCGGACAGCCGCGCCATCGTGGCCTCCGCCCGGCGCACCCGCGCCAGGGCGTGCCCGGGCAGGGCGTCGGTGAGGAACTCGTAGTGGTCCGCCGTCGCCCGGGCGGCCCGGTCGCCGGTGCGGGCGGCCGCGACCGTGGCGGCCCACCAGTCGGCGATGTCGCCCCAGCCGGGTGCGGCGAGCGAACCGCCGAAGTGCTGGACGGCGAGGGACGCGCAGAGGGTGGCGAACCGCAGCCGCTGCTCCAGCGCCCAGCCCTGCAGCGTGCCTGTGACCAGGGCGGCGGCGAACACGTCCCCGGCGCCGGTGGCGTCGATGGCGTCCACCTGCAGCGCCTCCACCTGCGCCTCCTCGCCGGATGCGGCGTCGACGGCGAGCGCGCCCTCCGCGCCCAGGGTGACCACGACCAGCGGCACGTGCGCGGACAACGCCCGGGCGGCCTGGAGCGGGGTGTCGGCGCGGGTGTACGCCAGCGCCTCCACGACGTTGGGCGTGAAGGCGTGGCAGCCGTTGAGGAGCTCCAGGTGGCCCGGGTCCCACGTCTCCGACGGGTCCCACGCGGCGTCGGCGAAGACCAGGGTCCCGGCCTCGGCGGCGGCGCGCCACCACGGCTCCGTACCCCGGGCGGTGCCGGAGAGCTCGGCGACGACGGCGCGGGCCGGCGGGGCGCCGGCGAGCAGCTCCGCAGGTGGTTCCGGGTCCTGATGACCGTGGGTGACCATCGCCCGGTCGCCGTTCAGCGCCATCGAGACCGTCACCGACGTGTGCCAGCGGCGGTAGCGCCGGGAGGGTGTCAGGTCCACGCCCTCCTGCTCGCCGAGCACCGTCCACAGCCAGTCGGCGTAGGCGTCGTCGCCGAACCCCGCGGCGAGGCCGGTGCGGAGGCCGAGCCGGGCCGCGGCGACCGCCAGGTTCGCGATGCCGCCTGGCGCCGACCCCATGCCCGTGGCCCACACCTCCGTGCCCGCGCGCGGCGCGGTCGGCAGGCCGGTGAAGACGATGTCGAAGAAGACGGGCCCGGAGACCAGCAGGTCCAGGGAGTCGGCGGAAGAGGCGCTCACGCTGGCCGATCCTGCCACCGCAGTACGGTGAACAGCGTGAAGCTCACGATTCTCGGCGGGGGCGGCTTCCGCGTCCCGCTCGTGTACCAGGCCGTCGCCGCCGCCCGCGGACGGGTGGACGTCACCGACGTCGTGCTCCTCGACGATGACGCCGCCCGCCTCGCCGTCATGACGGACGTGCTCGCCCAGCTTGCCGCCGAGACCGGTGGTGCCCCCGGCGTGCGCGCCGCTACGGACGTGGACGACGCCGTCGCCGGGGCCGACGTCATCTTCTCGGCGATCCGCGTAGGCGGGACGGCGGGGCGCACCCATGACGAGCGGACGGCGCTGGCCGCGGGGGTGCTCGGGCAGGAGACGGTCGGGCCGGGCGGCCTAGCCTATGCCCTGCGGACCGTCCCGGTGGTCGACGCGCTCGCGGCCCGCATCGCCGAGCTCGCCCCGCATGCCTGGACGATCAGCTTCACCAACCCCGCCTCGATCGTCACCGAGGCGATGCGCACCCACCTGGGCGACCGGGTGGTCGGCATCTGCGACACGCCCATCGCGCTCGTGCGCCGCACGCTGCGCGCCTGCGGGCTGGATCCGCGTGCGTTCGACCGCGGCGAGGTGGAGGTGGACTACGCCGGCCTCAACCACCTCGGGTGGCTGCGCGGGGTCCGCGCGGAAGGGACGGAGCTGCTACCGGCGCTGCTGGCGGACGACGCCGCGCTCGCGGGCCTCGAGGAGGTCCGGCTCATGGGCGCCGGCTGGGTGCGCGCGCAGCGGGCGCTGCCCAACGAGTACCTGTACTACTACGACTTCACACGCGAGGCCTTGGCGGCGATCACCGCGGAGGAGCGGACCCGTGGTGAGTTCCTCGCGCGCCAGCAGGGCGATTTCTACGCCGCGGCCGCCGCAGCACCCGGGAACGCCCTGGCGCTGTGGCGCGCGGCGCTCGCCGAGCGGGAGGCCACGTACATGGCCACCGAGCGGGAAGGAGCCGCCGCGGGGGAGCGGGAGGCGGAGGACCTCGGCGGGGGCTACCACGAGGTGGCGGTGGACCTCATGGCGGCGCTGCTCGGCGGTGAGGAGCACCGCATGATCCTGGACGTCGCCAACATCGGCGACGACGGCGCATCGCTCGTGCCGGGCCTGCCGGCGGACGCCGTCGTCGAGGTGCCTGTACGAGTCGACGGCGCCGGGGTGCACCCGCTCGCCCCGCAGACCCCGCTGACACCGGCCATGCTCGCCCGGGTGGCCGCGGTCAAGGCCTGCGAGCGGCTCATCATCGAGGCCGCCCGAACCGGCTCGCGCGAGGCGGCCTGGCAGGCGTTCGCGATGCATCCGCTGGTCGACTCTGCCGCCGTCGCGCGCGGGCTCGTGGAGGCGTACCTGCCCGGCTGAGCTCTGGGCACCTCACGTTCACGAGGTCTCGTCGTGGCACCGCGGCTTCTCAGCGCGGCGCGCGCCGCGGCGAGTTGTCTTGTGGTGCGCCGTTGGATGGTGACCGGCGGCGCGCCTCCTGCGACCGGCGCGGACATAGCAGGCTCGAGACGCCGCCGCACCGCCCGTGGCGGCCGCTGGCCGCTGCCGCTGGCTGGCCGCTGGCCGCTGGCCGCTTCCGCTGGCTGGCCGCTGCCGCTGGGCGCTTCCGCTGGCCGCTTCCTTTCCAACTCGCCTCAATATGCCCAGGCATGTGTCGGCATCGAGCCCGCCGGGCGACGCTTTTGTGCACAGGCAGCCGTCCGTGTCGGAGTGATGTCGGTGGCGCGTCGTAGTGTTCGAACATCAGTTCGATGATGTGCTGAGGGGGTGGGACCGGTGCCGGAAGTCGATGCGGATGTGGTGGTGCCGCCGCCTGGTGGGTCGGCGCCGTCGGAGCTGCTGAGTGCCGTCCGTGTGGCGGTGGCCGGATTGACGGCGGGGGCGCCGGTGTCGGGGCCGGGCTGGGGCCACGCGGAGCGGGAGGGTGTGATCGCCGGCCTTGATGGGGTGATCTCGTCGTTGACGTTGTATCGGGGGCAGTTGCTGGTCGCGCACAAGGAGGACGGGCGGTGGGGCACCGCGCTGGACCGGGACTTCGCGGACTGGCGGGGCCGGGCGAGCGGGACGGGCCGGGGCCCGGCGGTAGGTGAGTTGCAGGTCGCGGAGGGGTTGGCGGCGATGCCCGAGGTCGCGGACGCGGTCGCGGGTGGGGAGCTGACGCTGGAGCATGCGCGGGCGTTGACGCGGTTGCGGGCCACGGGGTCGGCGGAGGTCAAGGCCGCTCTGGAGGGCGGAGCGGCGGCGGACCTGGTGGCCAAGGGCAAGAGCCTGAGTGCGCCGGAGCTGGCGCGGGAGGCGAAGAAGGTCGCCGCGGCGATCGATGCGCAGGCCGCGCAGGACAGTTTCGCGGCGGTGTGGCGGCGTCGGTCGGTGGCCACCCGCCGGGGTGCGGGCGGGCGGGTAGGTGAGTGGTTCCTCGATGATGTGGGCGGCACGATCGTGGAGACCGCGTTGGACGCGATCGTGGGCAAGCCGGGCACCGATGATGACCGGACCCGCGAGCAGCGCCGCGCGGACGCGTTGGTGACGATGGCCTCGCGGGTGTTGCAGGTCGGCGCGGACCGGGTCGGGGCCCAGATCCGCCCGCATCTGGCGTTGATCGTGGAGGAGCAGACCTGGGCGGCGCTGCTGGCGCGCCGGGCCGCGATCGAGGCCGCCGACCAAGCCGCGGTCGATGCCGCGGCCGGGTTCACCGGTGCCGCGTTCGGTCTGGGTCCGGACGGGCTGCCCCGCGCCCTGGGCACCCTGGACACCGCCGGCACCGACGGCCGCGACACCGCCGGCACCGACACCTCCGGCACCGACTGTGGCGGCGCTGGTGGTGGGCGGGACGGGTGTGTGCCGGCGCGGCGGGTGGTGCTGCCGGGTCTGCCGCCGTTGCCGAACGTGGCGCCGGCGGTGCTGGAGGACGGGTCGCTGGTCCCGGGTGGGGAGCTGGACCGGATCGTGTGCGACTGTCAGGTCACCCGGATCGTGATGGACGCGGCGTCGATGCCGTTGGACGTGGGGCAGACCCAGCGGTTGTACAACCGGGAGCTGCGCCGGGCGGTGACCACCCGGGACCGGCACTGTCAGTGGCCGGGGTGCTCGATCCGGGCGGCGTGGTGCGAGGTCCACCACGTGTGGTTCTGGGCCAACGGTGGGCCGACGGCGTTGTGCAACGGGTGCACGTTGTGCATCTATCACCATCACCGCGTCCACGACGAGCACATCCGCATCACGATCCTGGCCGACGGGTTCGACTTCCACTACCGCGACGGCCGGCACCTGGGCACCACGCATCGACCACCCCGGCCCTCAGGGGCCCGCCGCGCGACCACCGGTAATGTGGTTCCGGACGCGTTGACGCCGGCGCGGACGACCTGCCACGACCCGCTGATCGAGTCCTGGCCTCCGACGCTGGACCAGACCCCGCGCGCGGGGGCGAGTACCGGACCGGCAACCACCGGAACACGCAAAGCCCAGCCCACCGCGACGACGCTGACATCGGCGACGTCAGGCGCCGACGGGACCGGCACACCCCGTCCGGGCGCCCCGCCAGGGAGCCAGCCCAGCGCCCCACCCGGTGGCCAGCCCGGGGCGCCGCCAGGAGGCCAGCCCGGAGCGCCGCCAGGAGGCCAGCCTGGGGCACCGCCAGGGAGCCAGCGAGGTGCCCCGCCCGGGAAGTCTGCAGGCGCTCACCCTCAACCATTGCTGTGGGTCGACGGCATCCCAGCCGGACAGGCTACGGAACCGCCCTTCTGACCAGACAGGTCATGCGGGGGCCGCGCCACGCAGTCACTCTCCACGGTCCCGTCCGGAACGTCCGGACGGGACCGTGCCGCGTGTGCTGGTCGGTCCCGACGCGCGGTGTGCCGGTGAATCCGAACGCTCAGGTGTGGACCCAGGTTCATCCCCCTCGATGCCCGCGGGCGACAGGGGCCGACGTAGGCGTCCCGAGGACACGACCGCCCGTTCCGCCTGCACGTCATCGCCCCCTGCGAGACGCTAGGGGCCTCGAGCACCGGCGGCGCCCCTGGCTGCCGGAGATGGGGAGTGACGATGACCATCCGACTGTGGTCGCGCGAAGGCGAACCCGAGCAGAGCGCCGATTTCCGCCGCGTGCTGTGGACCGGCGAGCACAGCCAGCTGGTCGTCATGACCATCCCGGTCGGCGGCGAGATCGGTGAGGAGACGCACTGGGAGTCGGACCAGATCCTCAGCTTCGTCGCCGGCGCCGGCAAGGCGGTCATCGAGGACGAGGAACAGTTCGTGGCACCAGGCGACATCGTCGCGGTTCCGGCAGGTACACGGCACAACTTCGTCAACGTCGGCCCCAACCCTTTGGTGCTCTACACGATCTACGGCCCGCCCGAACACGCGGACGGCGCGGTGCACCACACCAAGGAGGACGCCGACACCGCTGAGGAATCGGGCGAGGACGAACCGCCACAGCAGTGAGGAGTGGTGACCGTGATGCGCGGATCCGGCAGCGAGCCGTGCGTCGGTCTCCGACGCCGCGCGCGCAGTGACCTGCCAGGATGACGGTCATGAGCCTGACGATCGGTTATGCAGCGGCGCTGGAGCAGTTCGCGCCTATGGAGGCGGTGGAGTACTCCGCCATCGCTGAGCAGCACGGCTTCTCCGGGGTGATGGCGGCGGACCACTTCCAGCCCTGGACGCCTACGCAGGGGCAGGCGGGGTTCGTGTGGAACGTGCTCACCGCCGTCGCCGAGCGCACGCGCGGCGACCTCGGTCCCGGGGTGACCGCGCCGACGTTCCGCTGGCACCCCGCGATGGTGGCGCAGGCCTCGGCGACGCTGGCGGCGATGTACCCGGGCCGGCACTGGCTTGGGCTGGGCTCGGGAGAGGCGCTCAACGAGCACATTCTCGGGCAGTACTGGCCCGAGGCACCTGAGCGGATCAACCGGATGTTCGAGGCCATCGAGATCATCCGCAAGCTCTTCACCAACTCCGCGGCGGGCAAGGACACGAAGCATGCCGGGACGTTCTACAAGCTTGAGTCCACCCGGTTGTGGACGATGCCGGACCAGGCGCCGCCGATCCTGGTAGCGACCGGCGGGCCGGTGACCGCCAAGCGGGCCGGCAAGCACGCCGACGGCCTGATCACGGTGGGGGCGCCCCTGGAGAAGATCGGGAACCTCTTCGAGAAGTTCGCTGCAGGTGCGAAGGAAGCCGGCAAGGACCCCGAGGCGATGCCCAAGGTGCTTCAGCTGCACCTGTCCTGGGCGCCGACCGATGAGGAGGCACTGGCCAACGCGCTCGACCAGTGGCCCAACGGCGGGATGAAGTTCCCCAAGGCGGACATCCGCTCCCCGTTCGATTTCGCGGCGATGGCCAAGTTGGTGCGGGAGGAGGACTTCGCCGGCCGCATGGTGATCTCGGCGGACCCGGACGCGCACCGGGCGGAGATCCAGCGCTACGTCGACCTCGGGTTCGACCGGATCTACCTGCACAACGTTGGCCGCAACCAGGCCGAGTGGCTCGAGGTCTTCGGACGCGACGTCCTCCCGAACCTCGCCCGATGAGCGCGCAGGAACCGATCGAGCGCGGGAACCCCGACGCACCGACCGAGCGCGGGAACCCCGACGCACCGACCGAGCACGAGCCCTCCGACGCCACCGCGCCGGCAGCGATGGTGCTCGCTCAGGCGCCCGACGGCGTGCCCACGATCACCAACGGGGACGACCTCGCCGCTCGCCTCACACCCGTCCTTGCCGCGCTCACCTGGCCGGACGGCACGACCGGCGTCGCCGAGGGCGACGTCGTGGTGGTGGCCTCCAAGGTCGTCGCCAAGGCGGAGGGGCGGCTGGTCGCCGCGCGTGACGCCACCGAGCGCGACCAGGTGATCGCGGGGGAGACCGTCCGGGTGGTCGCCACGCGCGAGCGGCCTGATGGGTCCGTGCTGCGCATAGTCGAGAACAGGCAGGGCCTCGTGATGGCGGCCGCCGGCGTCGACCTCTCCGACGTGCCCGCCGGCACTGCTCTGCTGCTCCCCGAGGACCCGGACGCCTCCGCTCGACGCCTGCGCCGCGGGCTGCATGCACGTCTGGGAGTGCGGCCCGGCGTCCTGATCACGGACACAGCCGGCCGTCCGTGGCGCCGGGGGGTGGTCGACATGGCCATCGGCGCCGCCGGGGTGCGGGTGCTGGCCGACCACCGCGGACGCCATGACGCCTACGGACGCGAGCTGCAGGTCACCGTCGTCAACCTGGCCGACGAGATCGCCGCCGCCGCCGAGCTGGTCAAGGGGAAGGCCGCCGGGCGGCCGGTCGCCGTCGTGCGGGGCATGGCCCACGCCGTCACCGTCGAGGACGGCGACGGCGCCGCGACCCTGATCAGGCCCCCTGCCGAGGACATGTTCCGCAAGGGCGTCAGCGAGGAGTGAGCCCGCCGCGACCGCGTTGGGCGCGTGTCAGGCGGCGCCGGGACGGTGGTCACCCCGCAGTCGGCCGACCGATCAGGCGGGGTCGAAGACGAGCAGGTCTCGCCCGCCGGCGACCACGCGGTGCGCCCGAACACCGTAGACCGCACTGACCAGCTCGGCGGTGAGCACCTCGCCCGGGTGACCCGCGGCGACCACACGGCCGGCGTCCAGGACCAGCACGTGGTCGCAGGATCGCAGCGCGTGGTTGAGGTCGTGCAGGGCGGCGAGCACCGTCACGCCGTCGTCGGCTAGCTCGCGCGCCAGGCCGAGCACGGCGAGCTGGGCGGCGACGTCGAGGTGGTTCGTAGGCTCGTCGAGCAGCAGCACCTGAGGTTCCTGCGCCAGCGCCCTGGCAAGGTGCACGCGTTGACGTTCCCCGCCCGACAGGGTCGCGAAGTCACGGCCGGCGGTGGCCCCCGCGCCCGTGCGGGCCATCGCCCGATGAGCGACGTCAACATCGGCGACCGAGTCCCCGCCCCAGCGCGGACGGTGCGGGGTGCGGCCCAGGAGGACGACGTCGAGCACGTCGTGGGCGACGTCGGAGGCGGCGTCCTGCTCGACCAGGGCGAGCGCGCGGGCGCGCTGGCGGCGGGTCAGACGGGTCAGCTCCGCCCCCGAGAGCAGGAGGGTGCCCTGGGCCCGGGGGAGGGCACCGACCAGTAGGCGCAGGAGCGTGGACTTCCCGGCGCCGTTGGGGCCGACGACGGCGCACACCGCGCCGGCCGGGACGGTCGCGTCGACGCCGTCGAGGATGGTGACCGGGCCGGCCGCGTAGGTCAGGGCGGCGATGTTGAGGGCCGGGACACGGTCAGCTGCGTCCGCCGTCGAGCTGGAGTAGGCGCCGGTGGGCCCGAGCGTGGCGGCTGCATGGTCGAGGCTGGCCGCTGTCTGGTCGCGGGTGGTGGCCGGCTGGTCGAGGTCAGCGGCCTGCTGGTCGACGGCGGCGGCCGCATGGTCGAGGCTGGCGTCTGACCGATGATGTGCGGCGTACGCGCCGTCGAGCGCGACGGACCCACGGGCGGCGTCTGGTTGTGTGCTCATTCCCGGCCCCTTCGGCGCAGCAGCACCGCGAACACCGGCGCACCGATCGCAGCAGTGAGGATGCCGACGGGCAGCTCACGCGGCTCGAACATGCTCCGAGCCACGGTGTCTGCGAGCAGAAGGAAGATCGCCCCGCCCAACGCGGCGACCGGCAGCAAGCGGTGGTGCCGCCCACCCACCAGGAGCCGGACGGCGTGCGGCACGACCAGCCCCACGAACCCGATCGACCCGGCAACCGAGACCAGCAGGGCCGTCAGCAGCGCGCCCGCCCCCAGCAGCACCCACCGCGTCCGGGTCACGGCTATGCCCAGCGAGGCGGCCGAGACGTCCCCGAACGTGAAGGCGTCGAGCGTGCGGCCCTGGGCTGCGAGGAACGTGCCCACCACGGCGGTCGCGCCCACGGCGAGCCACGCCTCGGACCAGGTGGCCCCGCCGAGCGAGCCCATGAGCCAGGAGAGGATCTCGCGGTAGGAGTCGCCGGTGGCGGACCAGAAGATGACGAAGCTGACGATGGCGGAGCCCAGCTGGGCGACGGCCACCCCGGCCAGGACCGTGCGCACCGGGGAGAGTCCGCCGTCCCGCCGGGCGGCCAGCGCCAGGGTCACGACGAGGGCGGCCAAGGCGCCGACGAACGCGGCGACCGGCAGCGCCGCGGACAGGCCCAGCACCAGCACCAGCACCGCGCCGACCGAGGCACCCGACGAGACGCCCAGCAGGTAGGGGTCCGCCAACGGGTTTCGGGTGAGCGCCTGCATCACCGCGCCCACCACGGCCAGACCGGCACCGACAGCGGCCGCGGCGAGCACCCGCGGGGCACGCCCCTGCCAGATGATCGCGTCCTGGATGACCGTGAGCGGATCCGCCGGGCAGGTGACCCCGGGCCCGGCCGCGGTGCACACGTGGTGCCAGGCCGAGGCCCACACCTCGCCGACGGTGATGTCCGCCTGTCCCAGCGTGACGGCCCAGCCGGCCGTCGCGGCGAGCACCACGGCCAGGCCGAGCAGGACGGCGCCCGGCAGCAGGCCCCGGCGGGACACCCCGGCCGCGCCTGCTGGCGGTCGCGTGTCTGCCTGTGGCCGAGCGTCCACGGGCGGTCGCGTGTCTGCCTGTGGCCGAGCGTCCACGGGCGGTCGCGTGTCTGCCTGTGGCCGAGCGTCCACGGGCGGTCGCGTGTCTGCCTGTGGCCGAGCGTCCACGGGCGGTCGCGTGTCAGTCGGCGGCCGCGGGTCTGCCGGAGGTCGGACTACGGCGCCGCTCTCGGCGACCACGTCTGAGGCAGCTGCGGCATCCGGTCCGCTCCGCGACGCCGACCTCACGTCCCCGCCTCGAGCTCCGTTAGCTGGGCGGCCAGGTCCGTGACGGCCCCGACGTTGCGGACCCCCGCCTCGGTGGCCGGGAACGGCACGGTGAGGTAGCGGCCTTCCTGCACGGCGGGGAGCGCCGCCGTCACCGGGTTGGACTCGAGCACCTCGATCTTGTTCGCCGCGGTGTTCCACGCCGAGTCCACGAGCACGATGACGTCCGGCTCACGTTCGGCGACGGCCTCCCAGGCCAGCGACGTCCACGTGTC
Source organism: Georgenia yuyongxinii (assembly GCF_006352065.1). Taxonomy (NCBI): domain Bacteria; kingdom Bacillati; phylum Actinomycetota; class Actinomycetes; order Allobogoriellales; family Allobogoriellaceae; genus Georgenia; species Georgenia yuyongxinii. The sequence continues at coordinate 1,294,419 of NZ_CP040915.1, forward strand.
CGCCACGTCACCGGCCACGTTGTCCAGCCCTACTGCGTCCATGATCATCTGCGGCGCCCCGATGCCGGCACCGACGAACGGCGTGTCGGACCCGGAGGAGTACCACAGCGCGCTCAGGCCGGTGTCGGAGGGAACGACCGCCTCGAGCTCCGCGCGCTGCTCGGCGACCAGGGCGGCGGCGGCCTCCGGCTCGCCGAGCACCGCGCCCATCTCCTCGATCTCCGCGAACACGAGGTCGAACGTCAGCCGCTCCGGCTGGTACTCACCCTTGCAGGCCGACGGCGCGACATAGGTGGCGATGCCCAGATCGGCGTACATCGCGCGCTCGCCGGCTCCGTCTGCGGAGAGGTTGGACTCCCATCCGGCGTACACCAGGTCCGGCTCCAGGTCGAGCACCGCCTCGGCGGAGGGGTTCTTCTCGGCAAGCACCGGGGGCTCGGCCGCACCGGCGAGCTCGGTCGGGATCGCGCCGTCGGAAAATGCGGTGCCTGCGAGCCGGTCACCGGCCCCGAGCGCGAGGACCATCTCTGTCGCGGAGGACTTGATCGTCACGATGCGCTGCGGCGGGGCATTCACGGTGGTCTCCACGCCGCAGGTCGTCACCGAGAGCGGGAACCCTCCCGCGTCCGGTTTCGCGGACGGTTCGGCGGAGGTGCCCCCGGCAGGGCCCTCCGGCACGGCAGACGCACTCCCACCGGGCCCGTTCGGCGCGGCGGTGCCCGCGCCGCAAGCCGCCAGAACCAGGGCGGCGCCGGCGAGGACGGCGACGACGGCGGGGGTGGTGCGGCGGCGGACGTGGACGTGACCGGGCACGGGGACTCCAGGTGGTGGAGGAGGGCCGGTCGCGAGGGTCACAGCGCCCACACGCCGGTGGCGGGAACGGGCCATAGGCCCACGTCCAGGCCCACTCGCCGGGCCATGCCCGGCCCGGGGTCCGTGGCGATCCTACTCACTGGTGCCCGGCCGGGACCCGCTTGTCCGTAACGCCCCGGAAGGTCTGGGCGCTCTGGTACGTTCCGAGACCACCGACGCGTGGAAGCGTCGGCAGAACGCCGCGTATCGCGCCGCCGGGGCTGCTTTCGCACCGTGCCGACGGCGCACCTGAGGTCCTTGTGGCCGCCGACACCTGCGGTGCGGTGCCGGCCCGGCCCCCGATGCGACTGCGCCCGGCTGGCCCGGGACAGCCAGACCCAACCGTGCCGGCTGGTCCGGCACGGCCCCCACCGGTTGACGCGGGCTGGTCGGGGCCGATCTGTCGACGCGTCTCAGAGCCACGCGGAGGAATCTCGATGACAACCGTCAAGGTCGCCCTGACCCAGACGCCCTGGACCGGCGACCGGGAGTCGATGACCCGGCTGCACGAGGACTTCGCGCGGCAGGCTGCCGCGCAGGGTGCTCAGATCATCTGCTTCCAGGAGCTCTTCTACGGGCCCTACTTCGGCATCACGCAGGACACGAAGTACTACGACTTCGCCGAGGGTGTCGAGGGGCCGACCACACGGCGGTTCGCCGCGCTTGCCAAGGAGCTCGGCATGGTGATCGTCCTGCCGGTCTACGAGGAGGAGCAGCCCGGCATCCTGTACAACACCGCGGCCGTCATCGACGCGGACGGGACCTACCTGGGCAAGTACCGCAAGCACCACATCCCGAACCTGCCGAAGTTCTGGGAGAAGTTCTACTTCCGCCCCGGCAACCTCGGCTACCCGGTGTTCGACACCGCCGTCGGGCGCATCGGCGTCAACATCTGCTACGACCGGCACTTCCCCGAGGGCTGGCGCGCGCTGGGCCTGGCCGGCGCACAGATCGTCTTCAACCCCAACGCCACCGCCCCGGGCATCTCCAACCACCTGTGGGAGATCGAGCAGCCCGCCGCGGCCATCGCCAACGGGTACTTCGTCGCGGCCTCCAACCGGGTCGGCGCCGAGACCAACGAGTACGGCGACGACGCCGTCACCTTCTACGGCAGCTCCTACGTCGTGGGCCCGGACGGGCACTTCGTGGGCGACTGGGCCTCGAAGACGGACGCGGAGGTCAAGGTCTGGGACGTCGACCTGGACCAGATCCGTGAGGTCCGCGAACGCTGGCAGTTCTTCCGCGACCGCCGCCCCGACGCCTACGACGCCATCGTCGAGCCCTGAGGAGGGGACAGTCGATGAAGACGCTCATCACCGGGGGCACGGTCGTCAACGCCACCGGCGCCACGCCCGCCGACGTGCTCATCGACGGCGAGACCATCGCCGCCGTCGTCGCCCCCGGCTCGACCCTGCTCGGGTTCGACCTGGCCGCCAACGTGGACACCGTCGTCGACGCCTCCGGCAAGTACGTCATCCCCGGCGGCATCGACGCGCACACCCACATGGAGATGCCCTTCGGGGGCACCTTCGCCTCCGACACCTTCGCCACGGGAACGACGGCGGCCGCCTGGGGTGGCACGACGACCATCGTGGACTTCGTGGTCCAGTACGCCGGCGAGAACCCGCTCGAGCAGTACGCCGCGTGGCACGAGAAGGCCGCCGGGAACTGCGCCATCGACTACGGCTTCCACCAGATCCTCTCCGACGTGCAGGACTCCTCGCTCACCGCGATGGACGAGCTCGTCGCCGAGGGCGTCACGAGCTTCAAGCTCTTCATGGCCTACAAGGGGGTGTTCCTCTCCGACGACGGCCAGATCGTCAAGGCCATGCAGAAGGCCGCGGACAACGGCTCGCTGGTGATGATGCACGCCGAGAACGGCTCGGTGATCGACCTGCTCGTCCAGCAGGCTGTCGCCCGCGGCGACACCGCGCCCTATTTCCACGGCCTGACCCGGCCCTGGCAGGCGGAGGAGGAGGCCACGCACCGGGCGATCATGCTGGCCAACCTGACCGGGGCCCCGCTGTACGTGGTCCACGTCTCCGCCAAGCAGGCCGCCGAGCAGATCGCGCAGGCCCGCGACCGGGGCCAGAACGTCTTCGGGGAGACCTGCCCGCAGTACCTCTACCTCTCCCTCGAGGAGCATCTCGGGGCACCTGGCTTCGAGGGGGCGAAGTGGGTGTGCTCCACGCCGCTGCGCGCCCGTGCCGAGCACCACCAGGACCACATGTGGCGCTCGCTGCGCACCAACGACCTGCAGATCGTCTCCACCGACCACTGCCCATTCTGCATGAAGGGCCAGAAGGACATGGGGGTGGGGGACTTCTCCAAGATCCCCAACGGCATCGGCGGCGTCGAGCACCGCATGGACCTGATCTACCAGGGCGTGGTGACCGGCGAGATCTCCCTGGAGCGGTGGGTGGAGCTGTGCTGCACGACGCCGGCCCGCATGTTCGGTATGTACGGCCGCAAGGGGGTCATCGCCCCTGGCGCCGACGCCGACATCGTCGTCTACGACCCCAACGGGCACACCAGCATCGGGCTGGGCAAGACCCACCACATGAACATGGACTACTCCGCCTACGAGGGCTTCGAGATCGACGGGCACGTCGACACGGTCATCTCCCGCGGCAACGTCCTGGTCGACGACGGCGAGTTCCGCGGTCGGGTCGGCCACGGCCGGTACGTCAAGCGCGAGCTCTCCCAATACCTGATCTAGCCGCCCCTCCCGAACCTCATCGAGGAGTACGCATGGACTTCGGCGTCGTCCTGCAGACCAACCCGCCATCCTCCCGCGTGGTCGAGCTCGCCCGCCAGGCCGAGACGCACGGCTTCAGCCACGTGTGGACGTTCGACTCGCACCTGCTGTGGCAGGAGCCCTACGTCATCTACAGCCAGATCCTCGCCGCCACCCGCAAGGTGATGGTCGGGCCCATGGTCACCAACCCGATCACCCGGGACGTGACGGTGACGGCGTCGACGTTCGCCACCCTGAACGAGATGTTCGGCAACCGCACCGTCTGCGGACTCGGTCGCGGGGACTCGGCCGTGCGGGTGCTCAACGGCCGCCCCGCGTCGCTGGCCCAGCTGCGGGAGTCCGTGCACGTCATCCGTGAGCTCGCGAACTCCCGGCCGGTGGAGATCAACGGCTCGACCGTGCGCTTCCCGTGGGCGCACGACTCGCGCCTGGAGGTGTGGGTGGCCGGGTACGGGCCCAAGACCCTGGCGCTGACGGGCGACGTCGCCGACGGGTTCATCCTCCAGCTCGCCGACCCCGACGTGACGGCGTGGACGATCCAGGTGGTGCGCGAGGCGGCCGAGAAGGCCGGGCGCGACCCCGACGCGCTGCAGTTCTGCGTGGCCGCGCCGATGTACATCGGCCAGGACCGTGCGCACATGCACGACCAGTCCCGGTGGTTCGGCGGCATGGTCGGCAACCACGTGGCCGAGCTGGTCGCACGGTACGGGCAGGACTCGGACTTGCCCAGGTCTCTGACCGACTACGTCGCGGGGCGCACCGACTACGACTACAACGAGCACGGGCGGGCCGGCAACACCCACACCGAGTTCGTGCCGGACGACATCGTCGAGCGGTTCTGTGTCCTGGGCACCTGGCAGGAGCACGTCGCCAAGCTCACCGAGCTGCGCGGGCTCGGCGTGACCCAGTTCGCCGGCTACCTCATGCATGACAACAAGGAGGAAACCCTGCGCCAGTACGGCGAGCACGTCATCCCCGCGATGCGCGACCTGGTCCTCGCGAAGGTATGAGCACACCGCCGGCCCGCGCCGCCCGGTCCGCGCCGGACGGCCTGGTCCCCGACGTCGCGGCGGCGGTCTCGGCCGAGCCGGGCGTCCCAGGCGCCACCCCGGTGCCCGGGGGCTCGCGGTCACCCAACCGGTGGCCCTGGGCGGGCGGGTCGTGGCCCCGCTGGGTGCGGACGGCGGTGCTCGGGATCGCCGGTGTGCTGATGCTGGCCCTGGTCTGGGAGCTGTACAAGCTCCTCGGCCCGGTGGAGGGCGTCAGCGTCGGCGAGACGCGGGTGCTGCCCCGCACGGACGAGCGGTCCATGCCGCACGTGTGGGAGATGGTGTCGCGGCTGTTCCAGCCGGCGACCGGGGCGCCCGGGGCGCCGCCGCTGCTCGTGCCGCTGCTGAGCGCATCGGTGTTCACCCTGGCGGTCGCGATGCTCGGCTGGTTCGTGGGCGTCGTCGTCGGGGCGGCCCTCGCCGTCCTCATGCTGCGCTGGCGGCTCGCGGAGTCCGCCGTCCTGCCGTGGGTGATCCTCAGCCAGACGGTGCCGCTTGTCGCCCTCGCACCGCTGGTGGTCGGCTGGGGCGGGCGCATCCACATCGGTTCCCTGGAGTGGGAGCGGTGGATGTCGGTGGCGGCCATCTCCGCCTACCTGTCGTTCTTCATGGTGGCGGTCGGGACGCTGCGGGGGTTGAAGGCGCCCGACGCGGTGCACGTAGACCTGTTCCGCAGCTACGCCGTTGGCTGGTGGCGCACCCTCGTGCGGTTGCGGCTGCCGGCGGCGGTCCCCTTCCTGCTGCCCGCCCTGCGCCTGGCGGCCGCTACCTCCATCGTGGGGGCGATCGTGGCCGAGGTCTCCACCGGCACCGCCGGCGGGATCGGCCGCCTCATCATCAGCTACGCCCAGTCCGCCAGCGGCGACCCGCCCAAGCCCTGGACCGCGATCTTCGCTGCCGCCGCCCTCGGGCTGGTTGCCGCCGGGCTTGTCTCCCTCGTCGGGACGGGCCTGCGTCGCTACCGCTTCTCGGAGGTCTCATGAGCACCGCCACACCCGCCGCCGGGCACCGTCACGCCGCCAAGGTCGCCGGCGCCGTCGCCGTCCGTGCCGAGCAGGTGGGCAAGGTCTTCCCCGGCAGGGGCGGCGACGTCGTCGCCCTCCAGGACGTCTCGATGAGCGTGGCACCGGGCGAGTTCGTCTCCCTCATCGGTCCCTCCGGGTGCGGGAAGTCCACTCTGCTGCGGCTCGTCGCCGACCTGGACGCGCCCACGTCTGGCTCCCTCGAGGTCTTCGGGCGCACGGCGGACGCGGCGCGCCGCGCCCAGGACTACGGGATCGCCTTCCAAAGCGCCGGCCTGCTGCCGTGGCGCACGGTCCGGGGCAACGTCGAGCTGCCGCTCGAGCTGCACGGCGCCAACCGGCGGGTGCGGCGGGCGCGGGCCGACGAGCTGCTGGCCCTGGTCGGGCTCACCGACTTCGCCCAGGCCTACCCCCACCAGCTCTCTGGCGGGATGCAGCAGCGCGTCGCGATCGCGCGGGCGCTGGCCGAGTCGCCCAGCCTGCTGCTGATGGACGAGCCGTTCGGCGCGCTGGACGAGATGACCCGCGAGCACATGCAGACCGAGCTGCTGCGCATCTGCGCAGAGACCCGAGCCGCCGTCATCTTCGTGACCCACTCCGTCCCGGAGGCCGCCTACCTCTCCGACCGGGTGGTCGTCATGTCACCGCGGCCGGGCCGGGTGCAGGAGATCGTCGACGTCGGACTGGGGGAGGCGTTCCGTCGGGAGGCGGCGCTGCGGGAGGACGAGGCGTTCTTCCGGGCCGTCACCCGCGTGCGTGAGGCGCTCCACGGCGTCGAGCCCGCGAGCAGGGCGGCCGCGGCCAACGCAGACGAACCCACGACCGGCTGGAACGACGACGGGCCCGCTGCGGACCCGAGCGCCGACGAGCCCACCGCGCAGCGGAACGGCGAGCGCACCGCCGGGCCGAACGGCGAGCGGACCGCCGGACCGAACGACGAGCGCACCGCCGGGCCGAACGGCGAGCGCACCGCCGGGCCGAACGGCGCGCCCGCCGCCGGGCGAAGCCCTGGTACGCCCGCCGCCGCACCGGGAGCGGACCGGTGAGGGCGGCGCGTGCCGTCTCGCACGTCGCGGCCCCGCTGCTGCTCGGGGTCCTCGGGCTCGCGGCGTGGGAGTGGCTGGTGCTCGCCGCGGACCTCAAGCCGTACCTGCTGCCAAGTCCGACCGCGATCGGCGCCGAGCTCGTCGCCTCCGGCCGGCTGGTGCTGGACGACACCCTTTCCACCGGGTGGAACGTGCTGGTCGGGCTCGTCGCCGGGGCCGTGGCCGGTGTCGTCGTCGCCCTGGCGGCCGCGCGTTCACGCCTGCTCGACGGGGTGGTGTCCCCGCTGGCCGCTGCCGCGGCCGTCATGCCGATCGTCGCGCTGGCACCGGTGCTCAACAACATGTTCGGGTCCACCACGGAGGTCTCCCGGCAGATCATCGTCTCCGTCGTGGCGTTCGCACCGGTCTTCTTCAACACCCTCAAGGGCCTGCGCCAGGTGCGACCGGTGCACCGGGACCTCATGCGCGCCTACGCGGCGAGCGGCTGGCAGGTGGCGCGGACCGTCACCCTCCCCGGAGCGGTGCCATACGTGTTCACCGGGCTGCGGCTCGCATCGGCCGTGGCCGTGATCGCCGCGGTGGTCGCCGAGTACTTCGGCGGCCGCCAGAACGGTCTCGGTTCCGCGATCACCTCGGCCGCAGCAGCCAGTGCCTACCCACGTGCGTGGGCGTACGTGGTCGGGGCGATCGTGCTCGGCCTGGTGTTCTACTGCGTGACCCTCCTGCTCGAACGACTCGTCGCGCGCCGCATGGGCGGTGCCGTGGCCTGATCGCTCAATTTTGTCCCCCGTCCCCCGTACGACCGAGAGGATCCACGATGAGGCTCACGAAACTGTCCGCCGGGGTGGCCGCAGCCGCCGCGGCCTCGCTTCTGCTGGCCGCCTGCGGTGACTCGGGCGACCCGGCGGCACCGGGCGATGATGCGACGAGCGAAGCGGGCGGAGAGCTCACCCCGGTCTCACTCCAGCTGCAATGGTTCATTCAAGGGCAGTTCGCCGGCTATCTCGCCGCTGACGCCCTCGGCTACTACGAGGACGCCGGGCTCGACGTCGAGATCGTCGAGGGCGGCGTGGACATCGTGCCGCAGGCCGTGCTGGCGGACGGGACGGTCGACTACGCGATCGCCTGGGTCCCCAAGGCGCTCGCCTCCCGGGAGCAGGGGGCCGGGATCACCAACGTCGCGCAGATTTTCGAGCGGTCCGGCACCTTGCAGGTCGCCTGGGCGGACTCGGGCATCTCCGCCTCGGCGGACCTCGCCGGCAAGAAGGTGGGCAACTGGGGCTTCGGCAACGAGTTCGAGCTCTTCGCGGGCATGACCGGTGCCGGCCTCGACCCCGCCACCGACGTCACCCTCGTGCAGCAGCAGTTCGACATGAACGCGCTCCTCGCACGCGAGATCGACGCCGCCCAGGCGATGACGTACAACGAGTACGCGATGCTGCTCGAGGCGGAGAACCCCGACACCGGTGAGCTCTACACTGCCGACGACTTCACCGCCATCGACTGGAACGACGAGGGCGTCGCCATGCTCCAGGACGCGGTGTGGGCCAACACCGAGCGGCTCGAGGGCGACGCCGACTACCAGGCCACCACGGTGGCATTCCTGACCGCGTCGTTGCGCGGGTGGATCCACTGCCGCGACAACGTCGAGGAGTGCCGCGACATCACCGTGGCCGCCGGCTCCCAGCTGGGCAACAGCCACCAGGCGTGGATGGTCAACGAGATCAACAAGCTCATCTGGCCCTCGACGAACGGCATCGGCACGATCGACAAGGCCATGTGGGACCAGACCGTTGAGATCGCCATGACGGCGCAGAACGACCAGGGCGCCACGGTGCTCACCCGTGAGCCCGAGGGCCTGGCCTACACCAACGACTACGTCGAGCAGGCCCTCGAGGCGCTCAAGGCCGACGGTGAGGACGTCATGGGCGAGGGCTACAAGCCGATCGAGGTCGAGCTCGCCGCAGGCGGGAACTAGAACCGATCGCCGCGGTCCGGGACCGGCACGTGCCGGTCCCGGACCGCGCGGCTCACGGCGCGCGGCTCAGGACGCGCGGCTCAGAACGGAGTGGACGCGGGGACAACCCGCGGTCAGGTCTGTGCGCGGGTGACCCACGCCGCGCGCCACTCGGGCGCCTCGAACGGTTCGGCCCAGTACGCCGTCTCGCGGGCGATCCTGCCCTCGCGCATCTCGAAGACGAACACGCTGTTGTAGGCCGGCCCGCCGTAGTCCAGCGTCGCCTCGAGCACGACGAGGTCGCCGGCACTGAGCACCCGCCTCGGCGTGACGGTGGGCAGGCCGGGGAACGCGCCGTACACGGCGCGCCGGTTGTCGCCCCCGATCACCTGCTCGCCGGACTGCGGCCAGTCCATCACGGCGTCCTCGTGGAACAGCTCGTCCATGACCTCGACCCGTTTGTCGTTGAGGCACTGGACCAGGCGCTCGACGACGGCACGGTTCTCGTTCTCGCCCATGGCGTCCACCTTCCGGCGGGGTCCGCACCCGTCCGGGTGCGGACGAGGTCAGCGTAGCCCCGGGACGCGGACGTCGACCCAGACGAGACGATGGTCGGAGCTGGGGGACGGGAACTGGCCGGTCAGCTCCGAGCCGGGCTCGTCCGCCATCGGCCAGAACACCCCGGCCCCACGCACCGGCAGGTTCCTCGAGGGCAGGACGTAGTCGACCCGCAGGTTCCCCGGCGCGGTGTCGTCGAAGTCGGCCGTGTCCCGGGCCGGGTCGCCGCGGTGGGCCACGTTCGCGCCGCGCTGGGTGGCAGCGGCCTCGACCGCCCCGCCGGAGGTCGGTCGCGGGTCCCGCACGCGACGGTGGTCCAGGAGCTGGTCGATCGCGCCCGGCACGGAGTCCCCGTCGAGCGGATCGGCGTTGTAGTCACCGGTGACGACGAACCTTGCACCGGGCGTCAGGCCGCCGGTGCGGCCCGCGTCGTCGTAGATGTAGTCGTCCGCCCGGCCGCCGGAGACGTAGTCGGCCCAGAACCGGATCTCGTCGTGGTTGCGCCGGCCGTTGCGGTCCTCCGGACCGTCGAAGCTGGGCGGGGTGGGGTGCGCGGCGAGGACGTGCACCGTGGTGTTCCCCACCTGCACGGGCACGTCCCAGTGCGACTTGCTGGACAGCGGCAGCACGTCGAGCTCCTCCGGTGCGTACCAGTCGGCCGCCGCGGGCGTGGCCGGGTCGTCCGGCAGCAGCGCGCCGGGCATGTCCCGCCACAGGAAGCTCTGGAAGGTGCGCACCCGGTCGGTGTCGATGGGGTAGCGGGAGAGCACGACCATGCCGTACTGGCCGGGGAACGTGCCGAAGCCGAGCGCGTCACTGGCGCCCTCGGGCGTGCCGGGCGAGCCGACCACGCCGTCGTTGTCCAGGTCGTGGCCGGAGGGCAACCCGGTGTTGAACGGCACGGTGGGCGGCGCAGCGTCTTCCGGGGCGGTGACGCCCAGGCCGGTGTCGCCTGACTCGGTGTCGTCGCGCGTCTCGGCCAGGCCTGTGTAGACGTAGGGATAGTCGACCGGTGCGGCGCCGCCGGCGACGAGACCCGCCTGGAGGTACTTCTCGCGGAAGTCCCGCACAGCCTGCCCGGTGGGATCGTCGTCGAACTCGTTGAGCAGCACGACGTCCGGGGCGGTGAGCCTGATGATCTCCGCGACGGCGCGAGCCTGCGCGTCCGCACCGGTCGCGAGGTCGGCGGCGAGCTGGCCCTCGGCGGCCCGGTTCAGGGAGGCGTTGAAGGTCGCTACCCGCAGGGTGGAACGGTCGTCCGGGCGGGCTGTGGGCTCGGCGGCGGCGGGCACGGCCAGGCCTGCGGCCACCACGGCCGCGACCCCGAGGGCGCCGAGCGCCCCAGCCTGCACGCGCATATGGCCAAGGTAACAACTGCACCAGCGTTCCGAAAGGAAACGGTCGCGGCCGGTGAGCGGTGAGCGGTGAGCGGTGAGCGGTCAGCCGTCAGGCGCCCAGCTCGCGGTCCCGGTCCACGGTGGCCTGCACCCCGCGCACGACGGCGGGGGAGAACCCCGCGTCCTCCATCGCAACGAGGCCTGCCACCGTGGTCCCGCCGGGGGAGGTGACGGTGTCCACCAGGTCCGCGGGGGTGGCGCCGTCGGCGGCGCGCTCGAGCACCATGCGGGCGCTGCCGAGCACCGCCTGCGCGGCGATCCGCACCGCCTGAGCCTTGGCGAGCCCGTTCTTGACGCCACCGCGCGCGAGGGCGTCGATGAACGTGAACACGAAGGCCGGCGAGGCGCCGGCGATGGCCGAGTAGGCGGCGAAGTCCCGCTCCGGGAGCACGATCGCCCGGCCCACGTTCTCGAAGAGGCCGACGACGGCGTCGACCTGGTTCTCGCTGGCCTCGGCGTTGCCGCACACCGCGGCCATGCCCGCGCCGATCTGGGCGTTGACGTTCGGCATCACCCGCACCACCGCCTGGCCCTCCGGCAGGAGCTCGGCGAGGCGGTCCAGTGTGGTGCCGGCCGCGAGCGAGACGACCAGCGAGCCCTGCTCGGCCAGCAGGTCCTGCAGCGGGGCGAGCACGTCGGCGATCATGTGCGGCTTCACCGCCAGCACGACGACGCCACCGGCGCCGACCTGCTCGACCAGCTCGTCGTTGGTGTCCACCACGTCCACACCGGTCTCGCGGGCGAGTGCCTGCGCGGAGTGCCCGTGGGCGCTGGTCACCACCACGTCCTCGGGGGCCAGCGACCCGGAGGCGACGATGCCGCGCACGATCGCGCCGGCCATGTTGCCGGCACCGATGAATCCGACCCTCATGCTGCTCCCTCGTCCGTTGGGGCCAGTATGGCCCGCGGCACGCGGGATCCACGGCATGCCGCCGCGTGGAAGCGGCAGCTGCCTCAGCCCGCCGCGGGGGAGCGGCAGCTGCCTCAGCGCGCCGCGGGGGAGCGGCAGCTGCCTCAGCGCGCCGCGGGGGAGCGGCAGCTGCCTCAGCGCGCCGCGGGGAAGCGGCAGGTGCTCAGCGCACCGTGCCGTCGGCCGCGTCCACGCGGACCTCACGCTCGCCGTCGCCGGCGCGGACCTTCACCTTCCACACGACCCCGTTGTCCTCGGTCTCGAGCTCGACATCGTCCACCACGCCGCCGGACTGGGCCACGGCGGCATCGATGGCGTCGGCGAGCGTCACGGTGGCGGTGCCGAGGGCGGCACGGTCGTCGTCGTCGAGGTCGTCGTCCGGCTGCTGCCGGAGCACCTGCGTGCCGTCCGAGCCCACGGCGACGTCCTCGGCGCCGCCGGCGCCCACGACGGTGATCTCGTAGTCCCCGTCGTCGTCGTCCCGGTCGAGGTCGGCCGCCCGACCGCCGGGCACCGCGTTCTCGGCGGTCCGCACGGCGGTGAGGGCCGCGTCACCGGTCGCGGCGGCGTCGGCGTCGGCGCCGTCGTCGGCCGTGGGGCTGGGCGACGGCGTGCCGGGGCTGGCGCTCGGGGTGTCGGCCTCGCCGGCGGGCGACTGCTCGATCCCGGGCAGCGGCACCTCCTCCCGGGTGGAGCCGCAGCCGGCGAGCAGCAGCACGGTCGCGGCGGCGGCAGCAGCGCGTCGTCGGTCCATGCGGACCATCCTGCGGGCCGTGCGCGGTGATCGCATGCGGGTCGGCTCGGGGGCCGCAGGACGATCCGGTAGTGAGCGGTAGACTCCGCGGTACAGGCGTCGACCCGGCCATCACCGGCGAGCCTCCGGAAGAACAGGACCCGCACCCCGCTCCGCGCGGGTCCCCAGTAGAACCGGACGGGCGGGCCCGTCACAGCCTTTCTCGAGCGGTCACGACCGGCTGGCGCCGGGCGGGGCAAGCGGGGTGGTACCGCGGTACCGTGCCGCGCGGGCAGGTCCCGCGGGTACGGCGTCGTCCTCGCAGCCAGCAGCACCGATGAACCGACCGAGGAGCACCATTGGCCGACCAGCCGCAGCGTTACCCCCTCCACCGCCCGGGCAGCGAGGTCGTGGCCTCGCCGAGCTTCCCCGCGCTCGAGCAGGAGGTGCTGGAGTACTGGAAGCGTGACGACACCTTCCAGGCCTCGATCGACAACCGGGACGCCGGGACCGACGGCGAGGGCGAGTTCGTCTTCTACGACGGCCCGCCGTTCGCGAACGGCCTGCCCCACTACGGCCACCTGCTCACCGGGTACGTCAAGGACGTCGTCGGCCGCTTCCAGACCCAGATCGGGCACCGCGTCGAACGGCGCTTCGGCTGGGACACCCACGGCCTGCCCGCCGAGCTCGAGGCGGAGCGGATCCTGGGCATCAAGGACAAGTCCGAGATCGAGGCCATGGGCATCGAGGCCTTCAACAAGGCCTGCCGTGACTCGGTGCTGAAGTACACCAACGAGTGGCAGGACTACGTCACCCGCCAGGCCCGCTGGGTCGACTTCGACAACGACTACAAGACCCTCGACACCACCTTCATGGAGTCGGTGATCTGGGCCTTCAAGCAGCTCTACGACAAGGGCCTGGCCTACGAGGGCTACCGGGTGCTGCCGTACTGCTGGCACGACCAGACCCCGCTGTCCAACCACGAGCTGCGCATGGACGACGACGTCTACCAGATGCGTCAGGACCCCTCGGTCACGGTCGGCGTGCGCCTGGAGACCGGCGAGCTGGCCCTGATCTGGACCACCACGCCGTGGACCCTGCCGTCCAACCTGGCGGTCGCCGCCGGGCCCGAGATCGACTACGTCACCGTCGCGCCGGCCGAGGGCCCGCTGGCGGGGGAGCGGGTCATCCTCGCCAAGTCGCGGCTGCACGCCTACGCCCGCGAGCTGGGCGAGGAGCCCGACGTGGTGGCCACCTACCCCGGCACCGAGCTGGTGGGGCGGCGCTACGCCCCGATCTTCGACTACTTCGTCGGCCGCCCCGACGACGAGGCGCCCGGCCCGAACGCCTGGCAGGTGGTCGCCGCCGAGTACGTCACCACCGAGGACGGCACCGGCCTGGTCCACCAGGCGCCCGCGTTCGGTGAGGACGACATGGCCGTGTGCCAGGCCAACGGCATCGGCACTGTCGTCCCGGTGGACGACGGCGGCCGGTTCACCACCGAGGTGCCCGACTACGCCGGCTCCCAGGTGTTCGAGGCGAACAAGGCCATCATCGCCGACCTCAAGCACGGCACCGGGCCCCTGGCCCGCCGGCCGCAGGCCGAGCGCGCCGTGCTGGTGCGCCAGGAGACCTACGACCACTCCTACCCGCACTGCTGGCGCTGCCGCACACCCCTGATCTACAAGGCTGTGACGAGCTGGTTCGTGCGCGTCAGCGAGTTCCGCGACCGGATGGTCGAGCTGAACCAGGACATCACCTGGGTGCCCGAGCACATCAAGGAGGGCCAGTTCGGCCACTGGCTCGCCGGCGCCCGCGACTGGTCCATCTCCCGCAACCGGTACTGGGGCACCCCGATCCCGGTGTGGGTCTCGGACGACCCCGCCCACCCGCGCATCGACGTCTACGGCTCCCTCGCCGAGCTGGAGGCCGACTTCGGCCGCCTGCCGCTGGACCGCGACGGCGAGCCGAACCTGCACCGGCCCTTCATCGACGAGCTGACCCGCCCGAACCCGGACGACCCCACGGGCCAGTCCACCATGCGCCGGATCCCCGACGTGCTGGACGTGTGGTTCGACTCCGGCTCCATGCCCTACGCGCAGGTGCACTACCCGTTCGAGAACCGGGACTGGTTCGAGCACCACAACCCCGGCGACTTCATCGTGGAGTACATCGGGCAGACCCGCGGCTGGTTCTACACCCTGCACGTGCTGGCCACCGCGCTGTTCGACCGGCCCGCGTTCCGGACCTCGGTCTCCCACGGCATCGTGCTCGGCTCCGACGGGCGCAAGATGAGCAAGTCCTTGCGCAACTACCCCGACGTCACCGAGGTCCTGGACCGGGACGGCTCGGACGCCATGCGCTGGTTCCTCATGAGCTCGCCCATCCTGCGCGGCGGCAACCTCGTCGTCACCGAGGAGGGCATCCGCGAGAACGTCCGGCAGATTCTGCTGCCGCTGTGGAACACCTGGTACTTCTTCGCCCTTTACGCCGGCACGGTCGACGGCGGTCGCGGCTACCTCGCCCGGCCGGTCGCCCTCGACGACGCCGCGGAGGTGGCCGGCCTGCACGTCATGGACCGCTACCTCCTGGCCCGTACCCGCGACCTCGCCGCCCAGGTCAAGGACCAGCTCGAGCGCTACGACGTGCCCGGTGCCACGCAGTCCGTCCGTGAGCACCTGGACCTGCTGACCAACTGGTACGTGCGCACCTCCCGGGACCGGTTCTGGGCCGAGGACGCCGGCGCGTTCAACACCCTCTACACCGCCCTGGAGGTCCTCACCCGTGTCATGGCCCCGCTCGCCCCGCTGGTCAGCGAGGAGATCTGGCGCGGCCTGACCGGCGGGCGCAGCGTCCACCTGACCGACTGGCCCGCGCTGCCCGCCACCGTGGCCGACCCCGAGCTGGTCGGCGCGATGGACCAGGTCCGCGACGCCGTCTCGGCGACCCTGGGCCTGCGCAAGGCCAACGCGCGCCGCGTGCGCCAGCCGCTGCGCACCCTCACGGTGGTGGTCGACGCACCGGGCGCGCTGACCCCGTTCACCGGCCTCATCGCCACCGAGGTCAACGTCAAGGACGTCGACGTACGGGCCCTGGGCGACGGCGCCGCCGAGCAGTTCGGCGTGGTCACCAAGCTCACGGTCAACGCCCGCGCAGCCGGGCCGCGGCTCGGCAAGGACGTCCAGCGGGCCATCAGGGCCGCCCGGGACGGCTTCTGGGAGCAGCGGGAGGGCGGTGACGGCGCGCCGACGGTTGTCGTGGACGGCATCGAGCTGAAGGCCGAGGAGTTCACGCTCACCACCGAGGTCGCCGGCGGCGAGGACGGCTCCGCCGTGGCCGGCATGCTGCCCGGCGGCGGCTTCGTGGTCCTGGACATCGCCGTCGACGACGAGCTCGCCGCCGAGGGCTACGCCCGCGACGTCGTGCGCCTGGTCCAGGACGAGCGCAAGGCGACCGACCTGTACGTCGCCGACCGCATCCACCTCGACCTGGTCGTCCCGGCCGACAAGCTCGAGTGGGTCCAGACCCACCGCGACCTCGTGGCCCGGGAGACCCTCGCGCTCGAGGTGCGCGTGGTCGCCGGCGACGTCGAGACACCGCAGATCCGCGTGGAGAAGGTGGACGCCTGATGGACCAGCGAACTCCGGGCGACGTCCCCGAGGAGACCGGCGCCGCCGGTCCGGGCCCCGCCGGCGCTGCCCGCCGGGACCCCGCCGAGGCCGAGCGCGAGGCGCAGGAGCGCATCGCGGCGTTCATGGCGGCCGCCGACGCCCCGGACGACGGCGTCGACCCAGTCTCGGACACGACCACGGAGGAGGACGAGCACGCGGCCGGCCTGCGGGCCCTCCTCGGCTCCGCCCTGTTCACCGGGCCCGACCCGGACGTGGCGGAGGAGGTGCTGCACGAGGAGGAGGCGGAGCCCTCCGACGCGCAGAAGCACGCCGTCGCCGTCGCCCACGCCCAGGCGGAGGAGCAGGTCCGGGGCATCTACCTCGACATCCTCGCCCGGGCGCCCGAGCACGACGTCCAGCCCAGCCTCCAGCGGGTCGCGGACGTGCTGGAGCTGCTGGGCGACCCGCACCGGGCCTATCCGGTCATCCACCTGACCGGCACCAACGGCAAGACGTCGACCGCGCGCATGATCGAGCGGCTGCTGCGCGAGAAGGGCCTGCGCACGGGCCGGTTCACCTCCCCGCACCTGCACTCGGTGCGCGAGCGCATCGCCCTGGACGGTGCGCCGATCAGCCCCGAGGCCTTCGTGGCCACCTGGGAGGACGTCAAGCCCTACATCGAGATGGTCGACGCCCGGTCCCAGGCCGACGGCGGTCCGCGGCTGAGCTTCTTCGAGGTCTTCACCGTCATGGCCTACGCCGCGTTCGCCGACGCCCCGGTGGACGTCGCCGTCGTCGAGGTCGGCATGGGCGGGCGCTGGGACGCGACCAACGTGGCGGACGGGACCGTGGAGGTCCTCACCCGCATCGACCGCGACCACGAGCGGTGGCTCGGCCACACCCTGGAGGAGATCGCCGGGGAGAAGGTCGGCATCATCACCGACCGGTCCACGGTGCTCTCCGCCGCACAGCAGGAGGAGGTCGAGAGCGTCATCATGTCCGCTGCCGCCCAGCACGGGGCCCGGCTGCTGCGCGACGGGCAGGACCTCGCCGTCGTCGACCGCCAGCTCGGCGTGGGCGGGCAGCTGCTCACCCTGAGCACGCCCGCCGGCGTCTACCAGGACGTCTTCCTCCCGCTGCACGGCGAGCACCAGGCGCACAACGCGCTGCTCGCGCTCGCGGCGGTGGAGACCTTCTTCGGCGGCGCCGCCCTCGACGGCGGGGTCGTCGAGCAGGGCTTCGCCGGGGTCGACTCACCCGGTCGGCTCGAGCTCGTGCGGCGCAGCCCCACGGTGCTGGTCGACGCCGCCCACAACCCGGCCGGCATCGACGCGCTCCGCGCCGCCATCGAGGAGGCATTCCCCTTCTCCCACCTCGTCGGCGTCGTGGGGGTCATGGCCGACAAGGACGCCGAGGGCATCCTCGCCGGCCTAGAGCCGCTGCTCGCCGAGATCGTCGTCACCCGGGCGACCACGGACCGTGCGATGGACGTCGAGGAGCTCGCGGAGATCGCCGCCGACGTGTTCGGCGAGGAGCGGGTCCACGTGGCCGAACGCCTCGACGACGCGATCGACAAGGCCGCCACGCTGGCCGAGGCGGACCCCGAGGAGGTCGTGACGAGCACCGGGATCCTCGTGGCCGGCTCCGTGATCCTGGCTGCGGAGGCCCGGGCGCTGATGGGCAGGAAGACCGCCTGAGGTCGCCCGCCACCTCCTTCTCCTCCTTCCCGTGAGATGTCAGGTTCTCGGCGAGATGTCATGGCGCCCTAGCCGGTCCGTGAAATCTCACCGAGAACTTGACGTCTCGGTGAGGAGTTGACGTCTCACCGCGAACTTGACGTCTCGGTGAGGAGTTGACGTCTCACCGCGAACTTGACATCTCGGCCGCGTTGAAACGAGGCGGCGGTCGGTGATCGGGCGAAACCTGGCCGATCCGGGCGGGAAGGCGCAAGGATGAGCCCGTGGTCCGTGTGCGTCCTGGACCCTCCCGGCTACCGAAGGAGCACGTCGGTGAAGAAGCTCATCAACAACCCCCAGAACGTCGTCGCCGAGTCACTGCGGGGCTTCGGCCTCGCCCACCCCGAGCACGTCCGGGTCAACGAGGACCCGCTCTTCGTCTCCCGCGCCGGCGGCGCCGTCCAGGGCAAGGTCGGCCTGGTCTCCGGCGGCGGCTCCGGGCACGAGCCCCTGCACGCCGGCTACGTCGGCGTAGGCATGCTCGACGCCGCCGTGCCCGGGCCCATGTTCACGTCGCCCACGCCCGAGCCCATCCTCGAGGCCACCAAGGCGGCCGACGGCGGCGCCGGCGTGCTGCACATCGTGAAGAACTACACCGGCGACGTCCTCAACTTCGAGACGGCCGCCGAGCTCGCCGAGGCGGAGGACATCACCGTCAAGGCCGTGATCGTCAACGACGACGTCGCGGTCGAGGACTCCCTCTACACCGCCGGTCGGCGCGGCGTGGCCGGCACCGTGCTGGTCGAGAAGATCGCCGGGGCGGCCGCCGAGCGCGGCGACGACCTCGACGCCGTCGTCGCCGTCGCCCAGAAGGTCATCGACAACGTCCGCTCGATGGGCGTGGCGCTGTCCGCATGCACCGTGCCCCACGCCGGCAAGCCCTCCTTCGACCTCGAGGAGGACGAGATCGAGATCGGCATCGGCATCCACGGCGAACCCGGCCGCCACCGCATCGCCATGGCCGGCGCCGACGAGATCACCGAGCGCCTGCTCACCCCGGTGCTCGAGGACCTCAAGGTGACCGACGGCGAGGAGGTCCTGCTCTTCGTCAACGGCATGGGTGGCACGCCCCTGTCCGAGCTCTACGTGGTCTACAACCACGCCCGGGACCTGCTCGACCAGCGCGGGCTGAAGGTCACCCGCTCGCTGGTGGGCAACTACATCACCTCGCTGGAGATGCAGGGCGCCTCGGTCACCGTGCTGCGCCTGGACGCGGACCTCACCGCGCTGTGGGACGCTCCGGTCGACACCCCCGCGCTGCGGCGCGGGCTCTGAACCACCCGGCCGCGGCGGGACGGTCCCGCCGCGGCCGGCGAGCCCGCACCACGGGCGCCGAGAACCGGCACGCCCAGCCCGCACCACGGGCGTGGAGAAGCCGGCACACCCCGCCCGCTCCACGGGCGCCGAGAAGGAGGACGCATGACCGCCACCCTGGGGACCGAGTGGGCGCTGGACTGGGTGGCCCGCGCGGCCACAGCAGTCTCCGAGCACCGGATCGACCTCATCGAGCTGGACCGGGCGATCGGCGACGGCGACCACGGCGAGAACATGGACCGCGGTTTCACCGCCGTGACGGCCAAGCTCGCGGCGACCCGGCCGGAGTCGGCGGGGGAGGTGCTCAAGACGGTCGCGACCACCCTGATGTCCACGGTGGGCGGGGCCGCCGGGCCGCTCTACGGCACCGCGTTCCTCCGCGGTGCCAAGGCGGCCGACGGCGAGCTCGACGCCGCCGGGGTGGCCGCCGTGCTGGAGGCCGCCCTGGAGGGCATCAAGGCCCGCGGCAAGGCCGAGACGGGGGAGAAGACCATGGTGGACGCCTGGACCCCGGCCGCGGAGGCCGCGCGCGCCGCGGCGGACGCCGGGCGCAGCCCCGTCGAGGCCCTACGCGCCGCCGCGGATGCCGCGGCGGCGGGCGCGGACGCCACCGTGCCGATGGTCGCCACGAAAGGCCGCGCGAGCTACCTCGGCGAGCGCTCCGCCGGTCACCGTGACCCCGGCGCGGAGTCGTCCTCGCTGCTCCTCGCCGCAGCGGCAGAGGCGGCCGAGGCGCGGTGACGGCGAAGGCCGGCCTCGTCGTCGTCTCCCACTCGGTCCGGCTCGCCGAGGGGGTGGTCGAGGTGGCCGCGCAGATGGCGCCCGACGTCCCGATGCGAGCGGCGGGCGGGACCGAGGACGGCCGTGTCGGCACCAGCTTCGACAAGGTCGAGGCTGCGGTCTCCGCGCTGCTGGGGGAGGTGGAGCAGGTGGTCCTGCTCACCGACCTCGGCTCGGCCACGATGACGGCCGAGTCGGTGCTGGACGTGCTCGACGCTGACGTCGCCGACCGTGTGGTCCTCGCGGACGGTCCGCTCGTCGAAGGGGCGGTGGCCGGCGCGGTCGCCGCCCAGTCCGGGGCAGACGCCGCCGCGGTGGCCCGCGCCGTCGCCGAGGCGGCCAGCAGCTTCGCGGGTGCGGCTGGTGGCCCTGGTGACGCCGGGGCGACGGGGCAGCCCGGGACGGCACCGGCGCAGCAGCGGGCCGCAGGGAACGGCGCCGGCGACGGCGAGGCCCTCACCGCCACGCTTACCCTGCGCAACAAGGTCGGTCTGCACGCCCGGCCGGCGGCGCTGCTCGCCCGGCTCGTGGCGGGGTTCGACGCCGAGGTGACCGTCAACGACGTCGAGGCGGCCAGCGTGCTCGCCCTGATGGGACTCGGCCTGGAGCAGGGCGACGAGATGCACGTGCGGGCCCGCGGCGCGCAGGCTTCGGACGCCCTCGAGGCCGTCACCGTGGCGGTCGCGGACGGCTTCGGGGAGGAGTAGCCGCGCCTGGGTAACCTGAGGTGGTGACCGACCAGCCCTCCGCCACCCCGACGCCCCACGCGCCGGCGGCGCCGCCACGCCCCCCCGGGTCCGCCCGGCGCATGTTCGCGATGACCGTCCTCGTCAGCGAGGTCTTCATCGTGCTGTTCGCCTCGCTGGTCGCCCACGGACTGCGGCTGGCCGACCTCGGCCTGATCTGGGGTGTGGGCGGTGCCGCGATGCTCGCCTGCGCGGTGTGCGCCGGTCTGCTGCGCCACCGCGCGGGCTACGTGCTCGGTTCCGTGGTGCAGGTGCTGCTGCTCGCGGCGGGATTCCTGCTGCCGATGATGTTCGTCATCGGGGTGATCTTCGGTGTGCTGTGGGTGGCGTCCGTCCAGCTCGGCGGGCGCATCGACGTCGAGCGCAAGCAGCGATACGCCGCCGAGGTGGAGCACTTCCGCTCGCAGTCGGCCTGAGCCAGGAGCTCACCTGGGCCGAAGTTCCGACTGCGGCGCGTGGTCCACGACCACCCCGCGCAGCCTGGCGGAGACCAGCGCGACCCACACCATCAGCACGAGCGACACGAGCACCAGCCGGACGCTGGTCGCGCCCCACGGCCACCACGCCAGGACGGCGCCGACCACAGCGGTGCCCGAGCAGTAGCCGGCCCAGCCGCGCCGGCCGGACCGCGCGAACCGACGGGCGAGAAGCACGCACGCGACGAGCGCGGCGTTGATCGCCAGGGCGGTCCCGACGTCGTGCAGCACACCCTCCGTGCCGTGCAGCACGCCGTGCGCGCTGTGCAGCACGCGCTCTGCGCCGCCTGGCCGCGCTCCCGCGTCGTGCACGAGACCGGGCGGGAAGTCGCCGTACGCGTCGACCCGGAACATCCCCGCCAGGATCAGGCCGACGCCCGCGGCACCCATCGCCTGGGCAGGTCCGGCCCCGCCCCACCGGTCCGGCGCCAGGTGGAGCCCGACGGCGAGTCCCTCCACGAGCAGGCCTGTCACCACGAAGGTGCTGATCTGGACCCAGCCGAGGTCCCCGTGACTGAGCAGGCTCAGGCCGTGCCGACGCACGTCGAAGCCGTCGCGGAGCAGCATCTGGGCCCCGACGGACCCCAGGAAGAGCGGGCCGGCGACGACGCCGCCCGCCAGGAGCCGGCGGGCAGCCGCCCTCGCACCCATTGGAGCCGCCCGGCCTACCGCCCGGTCAGGACGACCGGGCCGCACTCGGTCACCGCGACCGTGTGCTCGCTGTGCGCCCCCCGCGATCCGTCCGCGCTGCGCAGCGTCCACCCGTCCGCGTCGGTGTAGATCTCGTCGGTGCCGGCCAGGAACCACGGCTCGATCGCGATGACCAAGCCCGGCTGCAGCGGGTAGCCACGGCCCGCGCGACCGTCGTTGGGCACGTGGGGCTCACCGTGCATGGTGCGTCCGACGCCGTGCCCGCCGAACTGGGTGTTGACGAGGTAGCCGTGCTCGCGTGCCACGGCACCGATCGTCGCCGAGATGTCCCCGACCTTGTTGCCGACCACGGCGACCTCGATCGCCCGGGCCAGCGCCTCCTCGGTGGCGGCGATGAGCTGCAGGTCCTGCTCGCGCGGCGTCCCCACCACCAGGCTCAGCGCCGAGTCCGCCACCCATCCGTCGACGCTCGCGGCGAAGTCCACCGACAGCAGGTCGCCGTCACGCAGGCGGTAGTCGGAGGGGAGCCCGTGCAGCACGGCGTCGTTGATCGATGTGCACAGCACGTGACCGAAGGGGCTCCCGCCGAACGAGGGGTGGTAGTCGACGTAGCAGGATTCCGCACCCACCTCGCGGATCATCTGGTGCGCGAGGGTCTCCAGGTCGAGGAGATTGACGCCGACGTCGGCCGCTTCGCCCAGGGCGCGCAGGACGTCGGCAACGAACGCTCCGGCCGGGCGCATCGCGTCGATCTCGGTCGGCGCCTTCAGATCGATCACCGCCTCAGGTTAGAGGTCGAACCCGGCCCGGCACCTTCGCGGCGGTGCGGCGGTGCGGCGGTACGGCGTTAAGGCGGTGAGGTCGGCGGTGGGAGTGCCGCGCTCCGCCGACCGTGGGCGGCCGGCGGTGGGCCGGTAGGGTGCCTGGACGTGACCACATCTGACATCGCCACCGAGCGCACCCTCGTCATCGTCAAGCCCGACGGCGTCGCCCGTCACCTCATCGGTGAGGTGCTGCGCCGCGTCGAGGCGAAGGGGTACCGCACCGTCGCGCTCGAGCTGCGCACCGCGGACGCGGACCTGCTGGCCCAGCACTACGCCGAGCACGAAGGCAAGCCGTTCTTCGCGCCGCTCATTGAGTTCATGATGTCCGGCCCAGTCGTCGCCGCCATCGTGGAAGGGCACGGCGTCATCGAGGGCTTCCGTTCCCTCGCTGGCACGACGAACCCCACGTCCGCGGCCCCGGGCACCATCCGCGGCGACCTCGGGCGCGAGTGGGGCACCGCCGTCGTGCAGAACCTCGTCCACGGCTCGGACTCGCCGGAGTCGGCCGCCCGTGAGATCGGGCTGTGGTTCCCGGGGCTCTGAGCCTGCTCACGACCGTTCCCCGACGCCCGGGTCCGGCCACAGCGGCCGGGCTCGGGCGGCGGCGTCGCGGATGACGTCGGCGTCCAGGTCCCCAACGGTCGTCTCGATGTCGCGTGCCGGCCAGCGGCACACGACCCGCAGTGGCCCCGGCGGAGGCAACGGCCACAGCCAGTAGTCCCGCTCGGCCCGGTCGGCGTGGCTCACCCCGCTGCGGCGCGCGAGGACCGGATGGTCCGGCGCCCAGTCGACGCTCCCGCGGCCGTGCTCGATCAGCTGGCGGTACGGGTCCGGGCCCGCGCTGGTGACGCGGCGCCCGTCCGCCAGCTCCATCTCCCACACCAGCCGCGCCGCGCGCCACTCGGCCGCGGCGGCGGGGCCGGTCGGGCCGTCCACGTCGACGCCGGTTTCGGGCCCGTCCATGTCGAGGAGCGTGTCCGGGCTGTCCGGGCTGCCCGGGCGGTCCGGGCTGTTGCGGGCGCCGCGCGGCGCGTCACGGTGCAAGCGCACACCGACGGCGAGCCCCACTCCGGTCGGGTAAGCCCGCATCTCGGTCAGCACCACGACGGCCTGTGCGGACCGTCCCAGCACCAGCTCCACCGGCACGACGCCCGGCATGAGGTCACCTGGAGGCCATGCCCAGACCGGACGGGGTGCCCGTCCCGCTCGGGGTTCGACGGGCCCGGGCGACTCGGCGGTGGTCGGCATGTACGGCCTCTTTCCGGACGACGTGCCACGAGCCTGGTACTGGGCCGGCCGGGTCCGTCCGATCTTCCCGGGTGGGGTCGTGCGACCACCGTGGATTTGCGGCACCAGGTTTCGTCCGACTCCGGGTGGCCAGCGCGCCAGACTGGTATGTCGGCATTCCGGCGCGCGGCCTGTGGACGACCTGACGTTCACCGTCCTCGCGGGGCCATATGCTGCCGTTCGTGCATCTAAAGACGCTGACGCTGCGAGGGTTCAAGTCCTTCGCGTCTGCGACGACGCTGCACCTCGAGCCGGGCATCACCTGCGTGGTGGGCCCCAACGGCTCCGGCAAGTCCAACGTGGTCGACGCCCTCGCCTGGGTGATGGGGGAGCAGGGCGCCAAGACCCTGCGCGGCGGGTCCATGGCGGACGTCATCTTCGCCGGCACGTCCTCCCGCGCCCCGCTGGGCCGTGCCGAGGTCTCCCTCACCATCGACAACACCGACGGCCTGCTGCCCATCGAGTACACCGAGGTCACCATCTCCCGGACCCTGTTCCGCTCCGGCGGGTCCGAGTACGCCATCAACGGCACCCCGTGCCGGCTGCTGGACATCCAGGAGCTGCTCTCCGACACCGGCATGGGCAAGGAGATGCACGTCATCGTCGGCCAGGGCCGGCTCGACTCCGTCCTGCAGGCCAGCGCGGAGGAACGGCGCGGCTTCATCGAGGAGGCCGCCGGCGTCCTCAAGCACCGCCGCCGCAAGGAGAAGGCGCTGCGCAAGCTGGAGGCGATGCAGGCCAACCTCGCCCGGGTGAACGACCTGTCCGCCGAGATCCGCCGTCAGCTCGGGCCACTGGCCCGGCAGGCCGACGTCGCCCGCCGCGCCCAGGTGGTCCAGGCCGACCTGCGCGACGCCCGCGCCCGCCTCCTCGCCGACGACCTCGTCCAGCTCACCGCCGCCCTCGCCCAGGACGTGGCCGACGAGACGGCGGTGCGTGAGCGCAAGGCGCACGTCGAGGCGGCCCAGGCCGACGCCCGGGCCCGGCTCGCCGTGCTCGAGCAGGCCGCGGCCGCCGCCGCGCCCCGCCTCGGGCAGGTCACCGACGTGTGGTACCAGCTCTCCGGGCTGCGTGAACGGCTGCGCTCGCTGGGGAACGTCGCCTCGGAGCGCTGCCGGCTCCTCGGTGCCCCCTCCACCGCCGAGCCGGCCCCGGGCCGTGACCCCGCCGAGCTCGACGCGCGGGCCGCCGCAGCCCGCGAGGAGGAAGAGGCCCTGCAGGCCCGGCTCGAGGAGGCGCGCGCCGCGCTCGAGGCCCGCACCGCCGAGCGGACCACCGCCGAGGAGGCGGAGCGGGAAGCCGAGCGGGCGCTGGCCGCCGTGCACCGCGGTGTGGCGGACCGCCGCGAGGGGCTGGCCCGGCTCACCGGCCAGGTCAGCGCCCGCCGCTCCCGGCTCGAGGCCGGCGAGGCCGAGCTCGGCCGCCTGCGCGCCACGCTCACCGCCGCCCAGGAGCGCGCGGCCACCGCCCACGCGGAGTTCACCGCGCTCGAGCAGCAGGTGGCCGGCGTCGAGGAGGGCGAGGAAGGGCTGGACGAGGCCCACGAGGCCGCCACCGCCGAGCTGGAGGACGCCGAGCAGGCGGTGACCGCCCTCGTCGAGGCGGAGCGCGCCGCCGAGGCCGAACGGGCCACCGCGGCCGCCCGCCGCGACACCTTCGCCCTGTCGTTGCGCCGCAAGGACGGCACCGGGGCCCTGCTGGACTCGGGCCTGCCCGGCCTGCTCGGCCCGGTGCCCGAGCACGTCAGCGTGACACCCGGGTGGGAGAACGCGCTCGCGGCCGCACTCGGACCGCTCGCCGAGGCAGCGGTCGCCGAGTCAGTGGACGTCGCTGTCGACGCCGTCCGCCAGGCACGTGACCGGGACGGGGGGCAGGTGCGCCTGGTCCTCGCCGGCGCCCCCACGCCCGCGGACGACGGCGCCCCCACGCCCGCGGACGACGGCGAAGCCCCGCCCGCCGGCGCGACGTGGGCCGCCGAGCTCGTCACCGTCCCCGACCCCGCAGTGCGGGCGACGCTGATGCGGCTGCTGGCCGGCGTCGTCGTCGTCGAGGACCTCGCCGACGCCCGTCGGGTGCTCACCGACGCCCCCACCCTCACCGCCGTGACCCGGGCCGGGGACGTCCTCTCGGCGACCGCGGCGCACGGCGGGGCACCCGGGGCACCGAGCGTCCTCGAGCTGCACGCGGCCCATGAGGAGGCCGTCGCCGCGGTCGACGACGCCGCCGCCCGAGTCGAGCGCGCCCGCTTCGCGCTCGGGCCTGCCCGCGAACGGGTGGACGCCGCCCGAACCGGTGCCCGGGCCACCCTGGAGGACCTGCACGCCTCCGACGCGCGGCTCACCGCCGTCGCCGAACGGCTCGGCCGACTGGGCTCCACCCTGCGCGGCGCCGAGGCCGAGGCCGAGCGCACCCGGCCGGCCATCGCCCGCGTCGAGGGGGAGGTCACCGAGCACGCCGCCGAGCTCGCCGCGCTCGCCGAGCGGCTCGAGATCGCCCAGCGTGAGCCCGAGCAGGCCGAGGACGACCTCACCGGTGCCACCGCGGCCCGCGACGCGGCCACCGAGATCGCCCGCTCGGCCCGCACCGCCGAGACCGACGCCCGGCTGGCGCTGCGCACCCTCGAGGAGCAGGCCAAGGCGCTGTCCGGCCGGGCGGCCTCGCTGGCCGCCGCGGCCCGCGCCGAGCGCGAGGCGCGCCGCCGGGCCGCCGAGCGGGAGGCGCGCCGGGTGGCGCAGGCGCGGGTCGCCGCCGAGGTCCGGGAGGGGGCCGGCCGGGCGCTGGCCGCCATCGAGGGGTCCGTGGCCGCCGCGGCCGCGTCGCGCGAGGACGCCGAGCACGAACGCGCCGAGCGTGAGGAGACCCTCACCGCCGTCCGCACCGAGCTCGAGGAGATCGCCGCGGACCTCGCCACGCTCACGGACGCCGCGCACCGCGACGAGGTGGCCCGGGCCGAGCAGCGGCTGCGCATCTCCCAGCTGGAGGAACGCGCCGTCGCCGACCTCGGGCTCGATCCTCAGGTGCTCGTCGACGACTTCGGGCCGGACCGGCCCGTGCCGGCCACCGCTCCCGTGGCAGACGGTGAGGAGCCGGCGGAGGCGCGTCCCTATGTCCGCGCGGAGCAGGAGAAGCGGCTGCGGGCCGCCGAGCGTGACCTGACCCGGCTGGGCAAGGTCAATCCGCTCGCCCTGGAGGAGCACGCCGCCCTGGCCGAACGGCACAAGTTCCTCACCGACCAGCTCGCCGACCTCAAGAAGTCCCGCGCCGACCTCATGCAGATCGTCAGGGAGGTCGACGACCGGGTCGAGCGGGTGTTCGCCGAGGCCTTCGCGGACACCGCGGCCCAGTTCGAGCAGGTCTTCCCCCGGTTGTTCCCCGGCGGCGAGGGACGCCTGGTGCTCACCGACCCCGACGACCTGCTCACCACCGGCATCGAGATCGAGGCCCGCCCGGCCGGCAAGAAGGTCAAGCGGCTCTCGCTGCTCTCCGGCGGGGAGCGGTCGCTGACCGCCGTCGCGCTGCTCGTGTCGATCTTCAAGGCCCGGCCCAGCCCGTTCTACGTCATGGACGAGGTCGAGGCCGCCCTCGACGACGTCAACCTCGGCCGGCTGCTGGAGATCTTCACCGAGCTGCGGGCGAGCTCTCAGCTCATCGTCATCACCCATCAGAAGCGCACGATGGAGGTGGCCGACGCGCTGTACGGCGTGACGATGCGCGGCGACGGCGTCACGACGGTGATCTCCCAGCGTCTCGAGCGGGAGCCCGAGCCGGCCGGCGGTGAGCAACCTCACCGCCATGTGAGCGGATCGTGACCGGCCCCGTCTCGCACCCGGCCGCCGTCCGGCGATACTGGAGGCATGACGGGGGCAATGCTTGCGATGGTCGGGGCCGCGCTGTGCGCGGTCGTAGTTCTTCTGCTCGTGCTCGGCGAGCGCCGACCTGACGGTGGTTGGTACGCCTGGTTGCGCGACAGCGTGCAGGCCTGGCGGTCTGACGAGCTCGCCGCCGCCAAGCTGCAGCCGCAGGGGTCCGCGGTGCGCGACACACCGTTGGAGGACCTGTTCTCCCTGGGGGCCGCCCGGGACCAGCCGGCGTACGCCCGCCCCGAGGAGCTGCGCGACCGGCTCGACCAGGCGCGTCAGCAGGCCCGCTCGCTCGCCCGGCGCTGATCCGGCGCCGACCCGGCGCTGATCCGGCGCTGACCCGGCGCTGAGCCGGCCGGCGGCGACGCCGTGTGCCCCGCCGGTCGTGCCCGCACCGGGGAGTGCGACAGACTAGGGCAGTGACCGACCAAGCCTGGATCCTCATTGCCGTTGCCGTCGTAGTGGTCGTGGTGGCCGTCGTCGGGGTCATCGCCCTGACCAGCGGCCGCCGGGCCTCGCGTGGCCCCAGCACCACCCTCCCGCCCGCCGAGGTCAGCCCCTACGAGGTGGACCAGGCGCCCGGCGCCGGGGCGAGCGCCCCGGAGGCACCTGCCTCGGAGACCGAGGCGCCCGCCGTCGCGACGCCCACGCTCGAGCGCCCCGCCCCGGCGGCCGGCCGCATGCAGCGCCTGCGCGCCCGGCTCGCCCGCTCCGGTGCCCTTGGCCAGACCCTTCTCTCGATCCTGTCCCGCGGTGAGCTCACGGAGAGCGACTGGGAGGAGATCGAGGAGACGCTGCTCCTGGCGGACGTCGGTGTCGGCCCGACCACCGAGCTGATGGACAAGCTGCGCACCGAGACGAAGGTGCTCGGCACCACCGACCCCGAGCACGTCCGCGACGTCCTGCGCCGCGAGCTCCTCCAGCTCGTCGACCCCACCATGGACCGCGAGCTGCACCTGGAGCCGGTGGTCGGCGACGACGGCGAGCCGCACCCCGTGACCATGCTCGTGGTCGGTGTCAACGGCACCGGCAAGACGACCACGGTCGGCAAGCTCGCCCGCGTCCTGGTCGCCGAGGGGCACCACGTCGTCCTCGGTGCCGCCGACACGTTCCGCGCCGCCGCGGCCGACCAGCTCAGCACCTGGGGCTCGCGCGTCGGCGTGCCGGTGGTGCGCTCGGACCGGGAGGGCGCGGACCCCGCCGCCGTCGCATTCGACGCGGTCAAGGAGGGGCGCCGCACCGGTGCCGACGTGGTGCTTGTGGACACCGCCGGCCGCCTGCAGAACAAGGCCGGCCTGATGGACGAGCTCGGCAAGATCAAGCGGGTGATGTCCCGCGAGGCACCCGTGCGCGAGGTGCTGCTCGTCCTGGACGCCACGACGGGCCAGAACGGTATGCGCCAGGCGCAGGTGTTCGCCGAGGCCGTCGACGTCACGGGCATCGTGCTGACCAAGCTGGACGGCACCGCGAAGGGCGGGATCGTCGTCGCCGTCCAGCGCGAGCTGGGTGTGCCGGTGAAGTTCGTGGGCCTGGGGGAGGGGCCGGACGACCTGGCGCCGTTCGTCGCCGAGGAGTTCGTGGACGCGCTGCTGTCCTGACCGGCGGGGCGGCCGCCCCGCCCGGCTGCCACCAGTGGTTCGGGCGCGAAGGCTGACAGTTGGCTGCACGAAAGAGGCACCGAACGGCGTCCGGAAGGCCTCCGCAACACAAACTTCACATCCACGGACCTCTCGTCACACGGGCGAAACACCCGGGTGCACCCGATGAAACGTGCCACGGGGAATCTGGAGCCCGGCCAGCCGATCGAGCTGGTGGAGGAGGAACCATGGAGCTGGATACCGGAGCCACCGCCTGGATGCTGATGTCAGCGTCCCTCGTGCTCCTCATGACACCCGGGCTGGCGCTGTTCTACGGCGGCATGACCCGGTCGAAGTCCGTGCTGAACATGATGATGATGTCCTTCGGTGCGATGGCCGTCATCGGCGTCGTCTACGTGCTGTGGGGCTGGTCGATGTCCTACGGCGGCAGCGTCGGCGGCATCGTCGGTAACCCGTTGGAGCACTTCGGCCTGGCCGGGTCCATCTACGACGCCCAGGGGAACTTCCTCATCGACGACTACGGGGTGCCCACCGTGGTCGGGGTCGCGTTCCAGGTCACCTTCGCCATCATCACCACCGCGCTCATCTCCGGGGCCATCGCCGACCGCACGAAGTTCTCCACCTGGATGGTCTTCGTCGCCCTGTGGGTCACGCTCGCCTACTTCCCCATGGCGCACATGGTCTGGGGCGGCGGTCTGCTCAGCGGGGACGGCCCGTTCGCGTCCATCGCGACCCCGGTCGACTTTGCCGGCGGCACGGTCGTGCACATCAACGCCGGTATGGCGGGCCTCGTGCTCGCCCTGGTCATCGGCAAGCGCAAGGGCTTCGGCAAGGTCCCGATGAAGCCGCACAGCCTGCCGCTGACCATGCTGGGCGCCGCCCTGCTGTGGTTCGGCTGGTTCGGCTTCAACGCCGGCTCGGCATTCACCGCCGACGGCGTCGCCGGCCTCGCGTGGGTCAACACCACCTCCGCCACCGCGGCCGCCGTCCTGGGCTGGCTCGTGACCGAGAAGATCCGCGACGGGCACGCCACCTCGCTCGGAGCCGCATCGGGTGTGGTCGCCGGGCTGGTCGCCATCACTCCGGCGGCCGGTGCGCTCAGCCCCGTCGGCTCACTGATCCTGGGTGCGATCGTCGGCGCGCTGTGCGCCCTGGCGGTCGGCCTGAAGTACCGGCTCGGCTACGACGACTCCCTCGACGTCGTCGGCGTCCACCTCGTCGGCGGCCTCGTCGGCACCGTCGCGATCGGCTTCCTCAGCACCACGACCGGCCTGTTCTACGGCGGCGGCGCCGCCCAGCTGGTCGTCCAGCTCATCATCGCCGCCGTGGCGATGCTCTTCTCCGGCGTGATCACTGCCATGATCGCAACCGTGCTCAAGGCGGTCATGGGCTGGCGCGTCGGCGAGGATGTCGAGGTCGCCGGGATCGACCAGGCCGAGCACGGTGAGTCCGCGTACGAGGCACTCGGCGTGGGCCGGTTCAGCAGCGACACTAGTGTGGGCGGCGCGGTCCGCACCACGACGGAGGCGAAGGCATGAAGCTCGTGACAGCAATCGTCCAGCCGCATCGGCTCGACGACGTCAAGAAGGCTCTGGAGGCGGCCGGGGTGCACGGCATGACCGTCTCGGAGGCCAACGGCTACGGCCGCCAGCACGGCCACACCGAGGTCTACCGCGGCGCCGAGTACACCATCGAGCTGGTGCCCAAGGTGCGGGTCGAGATCGTCGTCGCCGACGAGGACGGACCGGCCGTGGTCGACGCCGTCGTGGGGGCCGCCCACTCGGGGCGCATCGGCGACGGCAAGGTCTGGACCGTCCCCGTGGAGGACGTCGTCCGGGTGCGCACCGGGGAACGCGGGCACGACGCCCTCTGACTCACGGTCCGCAGGAGCACGGCATGACGGGCCTGGCGCCGCCCCCCACGGTGGGGGAGCTGCGTCAGGCTCGTCTGGCCGTCCCGGGGCCGGACGGGCGTGAGCCGGGTGCCGGGGCCCGCTACCGCCGTCGGCTCGCCGACCTCACCGACGCCGCGCTGGCCGGCCTGTGGGCCGACGCCGCCCGCCGCAACGGGCTGGACCTCTCCCACGGCGCCGCCCTGACCGCCGTCGGCAGCCTCGGACGCCGCGACGGCGGCCCGCTCTCCGACCTCGACCTGCTGCTCGTTCACGACGGCCACACCCTCGGTCGGGCCGACGTCGCCGCGCTCGCGGACGCGCTGTGGTACCCGCTCTGGGATGCCCACCTCGACCTCGACCACGCCGTGCGCAGCCTGGCGGAGTGCCGGTCCGTGGCCTCCCGGGACGTGCCGGCCGCGGTCGGGCTGCTGGACGTGCGCGCGGTCGCGGGCGACGCCGCGCTCGCCGAGGCCGCGTCGGCCGCCGTGCTGGCCGACTGGCGCCGCGCCGCCCGCCGGCGCCTGCCCGAGCTCCTGGACTCGGTGACCGAGCGGGCCGAGAGGGCCGGGGAGCTGGCCTACCTGATCGAGCCCGACCTCAAGGAGGCGCGCGGGGGCCTGCGCGACGCCGTCGTCGTCCATGCGCTCGCTGTGTCATGGCTGACCGACCGGCCGCACGGCGAGTTCGACACCGCCTGGGCCCACCTGCTCGACGTGCGCGACGCCCTCTCCCTCGTGACGGGGCGCCGCGCCGCCCGCCTCCTCCTGCCCGAGCAGGACGACGTCGCCCACCGGCTC
Source organism: Georgenia yuyongxinii (assembly GCF_006352065.1). Classification (NCBI taxonomy): domain Bacteria; kingdom Bacillati; phylum Actinomycetota; class Actinomycetes; order Allobogoriellales; family Allobogoriellaceae; genus Georgenia; species Georgenia yuyongxinii. Next base: position 1,326,275 of record NZ_CP040915.1, read on the forward strand.
GGCCTCGGCCACCCCGGCGCCACGGCCGCCGCGGTGGTCTCCGACGCGGCGGACGACCTGCTCGCCTCCCTTGCGCAGGCCGCCCGGGTGGTCTCCGCAGCCCTGGACGCCACCGTGCGCCGCGCCCGGCGCGCCACGCGGCCGTCGCGGTTCGTCCGCCCGCTGGTGGCCGGTGGGCGGGCACTGCCGCCGCGGCTGCCCTCGTTGGGCGAGGGCCTGGCCGAGCACGACGGCGAGCTCGTCCTGGCGGGCGACGCGGACCCGGTGACGGACCCACTGCTGGCGCTGCGGGCCGCTGCTACCGCGGCCCGCACCGGGCTGCCGCTCTCCCCGGTCACCCTGGACAGCCTCGCGGCCACCGCCCCGGTGCCCGAGCCGTGGCCGGCCGAGGCCCGGGCGCTGCTGCTCGACCTGCTCGCCCGGGGGGAGGCGCAGGTGCCGGTGTGGGAGGCGCTCGACCTGGCCGGCGTGGTCACCCGCTGGTTCCCCGAGTGGGCGGCCGTGCGCAACCGGCCCCAGCGCAACGCGCTGCACCGGCACACCGTGGACCGGCACCTGGTGCAGACGGCGGCCCTGGTCCCCGCGACGGCGCCGCCAGCGGGGGGCACGGCCCGGGACGGGGATTCCCGCGAGGACCTCCTGCTCCTCGCCGCCTTCTTCCACGACATCGGCAAGGTGCCCGGCGGGCACGACCACAGCGCCACCGGCGCACGACTGGCCGGCCCGCTGCTGGACCGGCTCGGTCTGGCGCGCGGGGACCGCAACCTCGTGGTCCTGCTCGTGCGCGAGCACCTGCTGCTGCCGGCCGTGGCCACCACGCGGGACATCGCCGACCCGCAGGTGCTGCGGGAGGTGGCCACCGCCGTCGGCTCCCGCGAGGCGCTGGGCCTGCTGCGCCGTCTGACGGAGGCGGACGCCCGCGCGGCCGGTCCGCAGGCATGGACGGCGTGGCGGGCGAGCCTCGTGGACACCCTGACCGCTCGGGTCGCGGCGCTGCTGGCATTACCCTGATCCTCAGTCCCTGCACCTGAACAGCTGAGCTGAGGTACCGCCTTGTTCGCCAACCTGTCCGACCGGCTCACCGCCTCCTTCAAGCAGCTTCGCGGCAAGGGGCGGCTATCCGAGGCCGACATCGACGCGACGGTCGCGGAGATCCGCCGCGCCCTGCTCGACGCCGACGTTGCGCTGCCCGTCGTGCGCACCTTTGCCGCCAACGTGCGCGAGCGGGCCAAGTCCGCCGAGGTGTCCCAGGCGCTGCGCCCGGCGCAGCAGGTCATCAAGATCGTCAACGCCGAGCTCGTCGAGATTCTCGGCGGCGAGGCGCGCGACCTGCGCTTCGCCAAGCACCCGCCGACGGTAATCATGCTCGCCGGTCTGCAGGGTGCCGGTAAGACCACCCTGGCGGCCAAGCTCGGCCGGTGGCTGCGCGAGCAGGGCCACACCCCGCTGCTGGTCGCCTCCGACCTCCAGCGCCCCAACGCCGTCACCCAGCTGCAGGTGGTCGGTGAGCAGGCCGGCGTGCCGGTGTGGGCGCCCGAGCCGGGTAACGGCGTGGGCGACCCGGTCGCCGTCGCCCGTTCCGGCGTCCAGCACGCCCGGGACAAGCAGTACTCCGTGGTGATCGTCGACACTGCCGGCCGTCTCGGCGTGGACGCCGACATGATGCAGCAGGCCGCCGACATCCGCGACGCCACGTCGCCGGACGAGATCCTCTTCGTCCTGGACGCCATGATCGGTCAGGACGCGGTCACCACGGCCAACGCCTTCGCCGAGGGCGTGGGCTTCACCGGTGTCGTCCTGACCAAGCTCGACGGCGACGCCCGCGGTGGCGCGGCGCTGTCCGTGCGCGGGGTGACCGGCAAGCCGGTGATGTTCGCGTCCACCGGCGAGAAGCTCACCGACTTCGAGCGCTTCCACGCCGACCGGATGGCCTCGCGCATCCTGGACATGGGCGACATCCTCACGCTCATCGAGCAGGCCGAGAAGGCCTTCGACGCCGAAGAGGCCGAGGAGATGGCCGCGAAGCTCGCCGGCGACGGCGACTTCACCCTCCAGGACTTCCTCGGCCAGCTCAACCAGCTCAAGAAGATGGGCTCGATGAAGAAGATGCTCGGCATGCTGCCGGGCATGGGCCAGATGCGCGAGCAGCTGGAGAACTTCGACGAGCGCGAGGTCGACCGCGTCGAGGCGATCGTGCACTCGATGACCCCGGCCGAGCGCACCAACCCCAAGATCCTCAACGGCTCCCGGCGCCAGCGCATCGCCAAGGGCTCGGGGACCACGGTCGCCGAGATCAACTCGCTCGTCGAGCGCTTCGACCAGGCCAAGACGATGATGCGGCAGATGGCCCGCGGCGGCGGCAAGGGCATGCCGGGCATGGGCATGATGCCGGGCGGCGGGAAGAAGGCCAAGGGCCGCATGCAGGCCCCGCCCAAGAAGGGCAAGAAGGGCAAGAGCGGCAACCCCGCCAAGCGTGCGCTGCAGGAGCAGCAGTCCGCGAACCGCACCGCGCAGGAGCCGGCCGGCTCGGCGTTCGGTCTCGGCCAGCCGCAGGCGAAGCAGGAGATGCCGGACCTCGAGGAGCTCCAGAAGTACCTCCGCTGACCCGCCGCCGCTCCCCCCAACCCACCCCTCCCCGTGAGATGTCAACTTCTCCGCGAGATGTCATCCCAACGGGCGATGGTCATCCCAACCGGCGCCGGCCTGACGCGAGGAGCCTGATGTTTGCCTCCAGGCCCGAGCTGCTTGCCACGTCCACCCGAGCCCGACGAGCGGCGGACCGGTACCTGGAGGAGCGTGCCGGTCCGGCCCAGGACCGCGCCGACGGGGCTCGCCGACCGGCGGTCTCAGGCGAAGCCGTCGGGGATACCCGGCGCCGACCCGGCCCGCGCGTGGGCTCTGCAGCTCGCCGCGCGTGGCGGGTGAGCCGGGACGGCGGCCGAGCGGCACCGAACCTGCCCGGCCTGGATCCCGCCGCGCCTCGGCGGTTACGACATCTCGCGGAGGAGTTGACATGTCGCGGAGGAGTTGACATCTCGCGGGGGTGACGGGCCGGCGTGAGAACGTAGGCCCCATGACGGACGTGCTGCACCTGACCGGGACGGTCGTCGTCGACGACGCCACCGAGCTGATCGACGCCTGGGTGGTCGACGGCCGCCTCACCCTCACCGCGCCCGCCGGCGCCGACAACGCCCGCACCCTCACCGGTTGGGTGCTCCCGGGCCTGGTCGACGTCCACTGCCACGTCGGCCTCGGCCCGCACGGCGAGGTGGACCACGAGGAGGCGCTCGTCCAGGCGAAGGCCGACCGCGACGCCGGCACCCTCCTGATCCGCGATGCCGGCTCACCCATGGACAACCGGTGGGTCCAGGAGCGCGACGATCTGCCCCGGCTCATCCGCGCCGGCCACCACCTCGCCCGCCCCAAGCGCTACCTGCGCCACTACGGCCTCGAGCTCGACGACGTCGCCGACCTGCCGGAGGCGGTGGCGGAGCAGGCCCGCTTCGGGGACGGCTGGGTGAAGATCGTGGCCGACTGGATCGACCGCTCCGAGGGCGCCGACTCCGACCTCCGGCCCCTGTGGCCGGCCGACGTCCTGACGGACGCCATCGCCGCCGCGCACGAGAACGGCGCCCGGGTCACCGCGCACACCTTTTCCCGCGAGGCCATAGACCCGCTGCTCGACGCCGGTGTCGACGGCATCGAGCACGGCACCGGGATGGACGCCGACCAGATCGCCGAGGTGGCCCGCCGCGGCATCCCCGTCACCCCCACGCTGCTCCAGGTGGGACATTTCGGCACCTTCGCCGAGCAGGCGGGGGAGCGGTACCCCCTCTTCGGCGAGCGCATGCGGCACATGCACACGCGGCGCTACGAGCAGGTCCTCGCCTTCCACGACGCCGGGGTGGCGCTGCTGATGGGTTCTGACGCGGGCGGGACCATCGCGCATGGTTCGCTGCCCGGCGAGCTCAACGAGGTGGTGCGCGCCGGTGTCCCGACCCGCGACGTCGTCGCCGCGGCGAGCTGGCGGGCCCGGCGGATCCTCGGCGTGCCGGGCATCGAGGAAGGGGCGAGCGCCGACGTCGTCGTCTACGACGCCGACCCCCGGACGGACGTGACCGTCACTGCGCGGCCCACCGCCGTCGTCCTGCGTGGACAGCTGGTCTGAGAAGGCTCAGCTCGAGCCCGCGGTGGCCACGGTCGTGGCCGTGATGGCCGCCATCGTCGCGGCGTTGACTGCCTCCACCGCCTTGCGCACCGCCGTCCCGGCGAACTCGCCCTCGGCGATCTCCTTGGCGCGGCGGCGCAGCTGACGGCGGTCGGACCCGGGTCCGCCGACAAGCTTCGGGACCTGGTCGACGGCGTGCAACAGCGAGATCAGTGCGCCCTCCCGGGGCGCCGGCGTGCGCCCGAGGACCAGCACGTCGTGCAGTGCGCGGCGCAGCGACTCCTCGTGCGCGGAGTCGGCCGCCGGCCACGAGCGGGTGGGGAAGATGCCGAGCACTCGCCCTTCTTCGGCCCGCAGGATGCCGCGGCCGACCAGGCGGTCGAGCAGCGTCGCGCGCAGGCCCCTGCCGAGCCCGCCGAGCACGTCCTGCGGCCTGCCCGGCCGGCGCGCGGCGAGGTGGCCGAGCGACTGGTCCAGCACCGGGTCACCGGTCGGTGTCGCGTCGCGGACCACGAGCCGCCCGGCCCGCACTTCCTCGCCCGGCCCGCTCACGTCCACCCGGCCCTCGGTCGCCAGCTCCAGGACGACGGCGCCCGCGAGTGCCAGGGAGAGCTTGGTGCCGTCGGTGGTCGCCTTGCCGGTGTGGTCGTCGGTCAGCAGGAGCAGCAGGTCCTCGGCGAGCAGCATGACGCCACGCTACCCAGGATGCCGCCGGCCCCGGCCCCGATCGCATGGGGTGGCCCGTGGGGCCCGGCCCCGATCGCACCAGAGCCGTGGCGAATGACCTTGCCTCCAACGGAGGTTATATGGTTCATTAGTCGAGTAATGAACCGCAGGACCAGGAGGGGCAGCATGTTCGAGGGACGAGAGCCCATCTACGTGCAGATCGCCCAACGGATCCGTGCCGAGATCCTGGCCGGAACGCTCCCCGAGGAGGGGCAGGTCATGTCCACCACCCAGTACGCCACGACCTTTCGCATCAACCCGGCCACGGCGGCCAAGGCGTTCGCCGAGCTGGTCAACGAGGGCCTGCTCTACAAGCGACGCGGCGTGGGCATGTTCGTCGCCACCGGCGCCCGTGAGCGCCTGCTGGGCCAGCACCGCCACACGTACTTCACCGACGTGCTCGACCCGGCGCTCGCCCAGGCCGACCTGCTCGGCATCGGCGTCGAGGAGCTGATCGAGCACATCACCCGCAACCACCCGAGGGGGACCGCGCGATGAGCGCACCACTGCACACCCGTACGGCCGGGTTCGACGTCGCCGTCCGCGACCTGACCGTGCGCTACGGCCGTACCACCGCGCTCGAGGGCGTCACCTTCGATCTGTCCGCCGGCGGCATCTACGGCCTGCTGGGCCGCAACGGCTCGGGCAAGACCACGCTGCTGTCCGTGCTCGCCGCCATGCGGCGGGGCGCGTCGGGCCTGGTGCGCGTGGACGGGGAGGAGCCCTTCGAGAACGCCCGCGTCATGGGCGGCACCGCCATCGTCCGCGAGGGCGGCGACGTGCTGACCACCGAAAAGGTGGCCGCCAACCTCACGTTCGTCGCCGGCATGCGCCCGGGGTTCGACACCGCCTGGGCCGAGGAGCTCCTCGACGCCTTCGCCCTCGACCGCCGCAAGACCGCGGACAGCCTCTCCCGCGGGCAGCGCTCCGCGCTCGGCGCGGTCATCGGGCTGGCCACGCGGGCGCCGCTGACCATCTTCGACGAGGTCTACCTGGGCATGGACGCACCATCGCGGCAGCGCTTCTACGACGAGCTCCTCGCCGACGTGATCGCCCACCCGCGCACGGTGATCCTCTCCAGCCACCTCATTGGGGAGATCGAGCATCTCCTCGAGCGCGTCGTGATCCTCGACGCCGGCCGTGTGCTCCTGTGCGAGGGGACCGACGCCCTGCGCGCCAAGGGACTGACCATCACCGGCCCCGCCGCACGGGTGGACGCCGTCGTGGCGGGCCTGCAGGTGGTGGGCTCACGCGACCTGGGCCACACACGACAGGTCACCGTCTTCGACGACCTCGACGACGGCACGCTCGCCCGGGCCACCGAGGCCGGCCTCGAGCTCGGCGGCGTCCCGCTGCAGGACCTGTTCATCCACCTGACCGCGAAGGAGTCCCGATGACCGCGCCCACTACCACCTCGCCGGCCCGCGCGCCCTGGCTGCGTGCCGCTCGCTGGTTGCTGCGCGCGCAGGTGACCATCGTCGCGTGGCTGTGGATCACCATGGCCGTGGTCGGCGCGGTCGTCATCACCCTCCTCAACCGCTTCGCCGCGGTCGAGCTCTCGATCTTCCAGTTCAGCCGTCACGGCGCCCTGTGGACCGGTTTCGCGCTGGCCATCATCCTCGTCACGGGCACCCTGGCCGTCCACGTGGCCAACGGACTGACCCGCCGGGCCTTCTTCCGGGCCACCGTCGCCATGGCCGTCGTCGTTGGTGTCGCGTACGCCGTCCTCGCCGCGGTCGGGCTCCAGATCGAAGGGGCCGTGTACCAGGCGAACGGCTGGAGCCACAGCGCGGGTCTCGACGACGGCAGCTTCGATCCGGGTGCCGGGTTCGTGACGACATTTCCCGCGCTCGCCCTGTCCTTCGTGGCTGGTCAGCTCAGCGGGCTGCTGGTGGGGATGGGGTACTACCGGCTGGGCGGCTGGTGGGGCACCCTCGCCCTGCCGCTGACCCTGGCGCCCATCTACCTCGTCGGCTCCCGCAGCCTCGACACCGGCCAGTTCCTGCTGCTCGGGCCGCTGAACCTGTCGGCCCTGGTGACGGCCGTCGTCTCTGTGTCGGTCCTGGCGCTCGCCGCCCTCGCGTACTACCTGCTCGTCCGTGACGTGCCGATCCGAAAGGTGAGCTCCTGACATGGTCCCCGTCGTGGAGGTTCGCAACCTGCGCAAGTCCTACGGCCATGTCGCCGTCGCCGATGTCTCCTTCGCCGTCGAGCGCGGTGAGATCTTCGGGATCCTCGGCCCCAACGGGGCGGGCAAGTCCACGACCGTCGAGATGCTCGCCGGGCTCCGGCAGGCCGACGGCGGCACCGCCGTCGTCCTCGGCGTGGACACCCAGCGCGACCCCGCCGCGGTGCGTCCCCACCTCGGTGTACAGCTCCAGGAGTCCGAGCTGCCCGCGCGCATGACCGTGGGGGAGGCGATGGCGCTCTACGCCTCCTTCTACCCCGACCCCGCGGACGTCGACGAGCTGCTCGCCCTGCTCGGGCTCGCCGAACAACGGCGCACCGCGGCCGGGGACCTCTCCGGCGGGCAGCGGCAGCGCCTGTCGATCGCCCTGGCGCTGGTGGGCAACCCTCAGGTGGCCATCCTCGACGAGCTGACCACCGGGCTCGACCCGCAGGCCCGCCGGGAGACGTGGGCTCTCATCGAGCAGGTCCGCGACGTCGGCGTCACCATCGTCCTCGTCACCCACTTCATGGACGAGGCCGAGCGGCTGTGCGACCGCCTCGTCATCATCGATGCCGGCCGCGTGGTCGCCGCCGGGACTCCCGCGGACCTCATCGCTGCCGGGGAGGACCGCCGCACCTTCCGCATGCGGCTGCCCGCCGGTGCCGACCCGGCGCTGGCCACCGGTCTGGAAGAGCTCGCCGAGGTCGACGCCGTCGTCCCGGCCCACGGCGGCCTCGAGGTCACCGGTGGACGGCGGGTGCTGCCCGCCGTCGTCCTCGCCCTCGCTGAGCGGGACGTCGTGTCGGACGAGATCCGCACCATCTCCCGCTCCCTCGAGGACGTCTTCGCGGACGTCACGGGGCCCGTCCCGCCGAAGGGAGCGCATCATGACCGTGCTCAGCCCCGTCTCGACCCGGCGCCGCGGCGGCGCGTCCGCCCGGGCCTGGCGCACCCTCACGCGCACCGAGGGCCGCCTCTTCCTACGCGACCGCGGCTCGGTGTTCTTCGCCCTCGTCTTCCCGACCGTGCTGATGGTCGGGGTCGGCTTCGCCATCCCCGGCATGCGTGACGTATGACCGGCGTCCCCGAGGCGTGGGGCGGGCTGCGTCCCGTCGACGTGTACGTCCCGGTGGCACTCGCGGCGGCCATCGCCAGCCCCGCGCTGACGACCCTGCCCGTGGCGCTGGCGACGTACCGCCAGCAGGGTGTCTTCCGGCGGCTGTCGACCACGCCCATGCGTCCGCAGGCCGTCCTCACCGCGCACGTGGTCATCAACGTCGCGGCCCTGGCGCTGGCGGCGGTGCTGGCGCTCGCGGTCGCGGGGATGGTGTTCGCCACGCCCGGCCCCGGCCAGGTGGCGACGGCCGTGCTGGCGTTCGGGCTCGGCGCGGCCGCCATGTTCGGCGTCGGCCTGCTGGTCGCGGCGCGGGCGCGCAAGGGTGCCACGGCCGCCTCGATGGGCATGCTGCTGTACTTCCCGATGCTGTTCCTGGCGGGTATGTGGACACCCGGGCCGGCCATGCCCGCCGCCGTCGCCGCCGTGGCCGCCTGGACACCGCTCGGGGCGGCCACCCAGGCCCTGACCGCCGCCTGGTTCACCGACTCCTTCCCCGCGCTGCAGCTGATCGTGCTGGCGGGGTGGGTGGTGGTGCTCTACCCGCTGGCGGCCCGGCTGTTCCGCTGGTCGTGAGCGGGGGAGCGGGTGTGGCGCAGACGTGGCGGACGGCACGCTCACGCCCGGCTCGCCCGGGTTTCGGCGAGGCCCACGGATCTGGCAGAATGACCCGCTGTACTCGGCCCGGCCGGCCCCTCTCACCGACCGACGCCGTGTCCTGCGACCAACCGAGACGCCGAAACCCACCGGGGTCCCGCGCGGTCCAACCCTTTACGAAACCAGGAGCGACCACCTAGTGGCAGTCAAGATCCGTCTCAAGCGCATGGGCAAGATCCGCGCGCCGTACTACCGCGTCGTCGTCATGGACTCGCGCAAGAAGCGCGACGGCCGTGCGATCGAGGAGATCGGCAAGTACCACCCGACCGAGGAGCCTTCGCTCATCGACATCGACTCCGAGCGCGCGCAGTACTGGCTCTCGGTGGGTGCACAGCCCTCCGAGCAGGTTGCCGTGCTGCTCAAGGTCACCGGCGACTGGCAGAAGTTCAAGGGCCTGCCGGGTGCCGAGGGCACGCTGCGCACCAAGGAGACCTCCACCGAGGTCCTCGCCGAGGCGAAGGCCGCTGCGGTGAAGGCCGCCGAGGACGAGGCCGAGAAGCGCAAGGCGCGCGCCGCCGAGGCCAAGGCGTCCGCCGAGGCCGAGGCCCCGCAGGCCGAGGCCGCGGAGTCGGCCGACGCCGAGGCCCCCGCCGAGGAAGCCTGATCTCAGTGCTGGCTGACGCTCTCGAGCACCTCGTGCGCGGCATCGTCGACCACCCGGACGACGTGCGTGTCTCCAGCCGCTCCCTGCGCCGCGGGGAGCTGCTCGAGGTCCGCGTGCATCCCGAGGACCTCGGCCGGGTCATCGGGCGCTCGGGTCGCACCGCGCGCGCCCTGCGCACCGTCATCGGGGCGCTGTCCACCTCCGGCCCGGTCCGGGTCGACGTGGTGGACACCGACCGGCGCTGAGCCCAGCACCACCCGCAGACCCGGTCCGCACCCGCGGGCCGGGTCTGCGTGCACCCGGGCCCGGGCACACGGGTCCACCTCACCCCGGCCCGCATGTGCGGGTCCACCCCACCTGGCCCCACGTGCGGGTCCACCACCGCCCCGGCAACGGGGCCACGACAACCCAAGGAGCCGGCGTGCTGCTGACCGTCGCCATCATCGGAGGGCCCCACGGGCTCAAGGGGGAGGTCCGCCTCGACCTGCGTACCGACGATCCCCAGCGGCGCCTGGCCGAGGGCAGCGTCCTGGAGACCGAGCCCGCCGACGCCGGACCGCTCACCGTGGTACGGGCGCGGCGGTCGGCTGAGGCGACCTACGTGATCTTCGACGAGGCCCGCGACCGCACCGCCGCGGAGTCGCTGCGCGGGGTACGCCTCGTCGTCGAGAGCGATGAGGACGAGGACGACGACGACGAGGGCTGGTACCCGCACCAGCTCGTGGGCCTGCGTGCGGTGCACGTCGACGGCCGTGAGCTGGGCACCGTCGCCGACCTCGAGCACCTGCCCGCCCAGGACGTCCTCGTCATCACCGAGCCCGACGGCGCCGAGGCGCGCGTGCCGTTCGTCGCCGAGCTCGTCCCGGCGGTGGACCCCGACGCCGGCACGGTCACCCTCGACCCGCCCCGCGGGCTCTTCGCTGCCGACCCGGCCGACGAGGACGAGCCGGTCGCGGACGACGCCGGCGAGGACGAGCCGGTCGCGGACGCCGCCGAGGACGAGCCGGTCGCGGACGACGCCGAGGACGCCGGCGGCCGGCCCTGAGATGCGCATCGACGTCCTGACGATCTTCCCCGCCTATCTCGACGCACTCGACCTCTCACTCGTGGGCAAGGCACGCCGGGACGGTCTGCTGGACCTGCGCGTCCACGACCTGCGGGCCTGGACGACCGACCGCCACCGCACCGTCGACGACACACCCTTCGGCGGCGGCGCCGGCATGGTCATGCGGCCAGACATCTGGGGCAAGGCGCTCGACGACGTCCTCGCCACCGGAAGCGTGCCTGCTCCTGCCACCGAGACTCCCGCCGTCGGACTCGACCACCCCGCCCCGGCCGCCGCCGTCACGCTCACCCCCGCCCCTCGTCAGGTGCTGCTCGTGCCCACCCCGTCGGGCGAGCGGTTTACCCAGGCCATGGCGGAGGACCTCGCCCGCGCCGACCAGCTCGTCCTCGCCTGCGGCCGCTACGAGGGCATCGACGCGCGCGTCGCCGAGCACTATGGCGCGTCCTCCTCCGTCGAGGTGCGCGAGGTCTCGCTCGGCGACTACGTGCTCAACGGCGGAGAGGTGGCCGCACTCGTCATCGTCGAGGCCGTCGCCCGTCTCCTGCCCGGTGTCCTCGGCAACCCGGACTCGCTCGTGGAGGAGTCCCACGGTGCGGCCGGCCTGCTCGAGTACCCGGTCTACACGAAGCCACCGGTCTGGGCCGGGCTCGAGGTCCCGGAGGTCCTGACCTCCGGACACCACGGAAAGGTCGCGCGCTGGCGGCGCGACCAGGCCCTGGTCGGGACCGCGCGGCGGCGCCCCGACATGGTGGCCGCCCTCGACCCCCACCAGCTCGACCGCGCCGACCGGGTCGTGCTCGCCGGTCAGGGCTGGTTCGTCCCTGCCGGGGGCCGCCCCGCCCGGGTGACGGTGCGCCACGGGCGCGCCGAGGACGCCGCGGCGCTCGCCGAGCTCGCAGCGTTCACCTTCCCGCTGGCCTGCCCGCCCCACATGGCGGTCCAGGACATCCAGGCCTTCATCAGCGAACACCTCACGTCCGCGCACTTCGACGCGTACCTCGCCGACGCCGCCCGCTACCAGGTGCTGACGGCGGAGTCCGCCGACGGCGTGCTGGTCGGGTACACGCTCACGGTCCTCCCGCTCAGCGCCGACGAGCCGCCGTACGCGGACGACGTGGCCGCGCTCGTGACGGCACGGCCCGCCGCCGAGCTCAGCAAGGTCTACGTCCTGCCCGACTACCAGGGCTCCGGCGTCGCCGGGGTGCTCTTGGAGGCCACCGCCGCGGACCTGGCCGTTCGGGTGGTCGACGGGGTGGCGCCCGCGGCGTTGTGGCTGGGCACGAACAAGGCGAACCGCCGGGCGCAGCGTAGCTACCAGCGGGCCGGGTTCACCGTGGTCGGCACCCGCCGCTTCCGGGTGGGGGACAGCCTCGAGGAGGACCTCGTCATGGTGCGCGACCTGCGCGCCGGCGAGGCGGCGGAGGTGGGGGAGACCACAGGGCCGACGTCCGGCACGCGTTAGGCACGCCGTCGGCGGTGTGGCAGACTAGGACGGCCGCGCGCCGCGGCATCCTGCCCGTCCGACCTGCCTCAGGGGGTCTCCAGGGCTCGCGAGCGCCGAGCACCCACGACCGAACGCGGCGGCATCGAGCCGCCCTGACAGCGCGCGTGACCTGTGGCACGAGCGGGAAGAGATCATCATGCAGACTCTGGACATCGTCGACGTCGCCTCGCTGCGCGACGACATCCCCGCCTTCCGTGCGGGCGACACCGTCAAGGTCAACGTCAAGGTCGTCGAGGGCAACCGCTCCCGCATCCAGGTCTTCCAGGGCATCGTGATCGCCCGCTCCGGCTCCGGCGTCCGCGAGACCTTCAAGGTCCGCAAGGTCAGCTTCGGCGTGGGCGTCGAGCGCACGTTCCCCGTGCACTCCCCGTCGATCGACTCCGTCGAGGTCCTGACCCGCGGTGACGTGCGCCGCGCGAAGCTGTACTTCCTGCGCGAGCTGCGCGGCAAGAAGGCCAAGATCAAGGAGAAGCGCGACACCGTCGCCCGCTGATCGACCTGCGCCTCCACCGTCTGCCCGGCACACTCAGGTGTGCCGGGCAGCGGTGCCTGACGGCGCGGTTAAGGTCGTGCTTGGCCCGTACACGATGCTGGCCCGAGCCGGTATCGACGAACGAGGGAGACGAGGCGTGACCACCCACAGCGCCGGGACGCCCGACCCCGCCACGCCGCTCCCGGCGCACCGGCGGCGCCTTCGTGGCGACGCCGCCAGCACGGCCAACGCCACGCCCGAGGAGATCCTCCCGGCCACCCCGGAGACCCCCACGGCGCACGAGGACCCGCTCCCGCCGAGCTTCCCGCCGTCCGACGGCGTCCGTGCCATGCCCCCGCGGCCGGAGGTCGCCGGCGGTGCCGCGCCGACGGTGCGGGGTGCCGCCACGAAGGGGCACGGCGCGGCCCCGCACTCCAAGGTCACGAAGCCGGTCAAGGGCGGCTGGCTGCGCGAGAGCGTCACCGTGATGGTGTGCGCGCTCGTGCTCTCCATCCTCATCAAGACGTTCCTGGCCCAGGCGTTCTACATCCCCTCGGGCTCCATGGAGAACACCCTCGCCGTGGGTGACCGGGTGATGGTCAACAAGCTCGCGCCGGGCCCCTTCGACCTCGACCGCGGCGACATCGTCGTGTTCGTCGACCCCGGCGGCTGGCTCGGTGACCTGCCGCCGGACGCGCGCCCCGAGTGGCAGCAGACCATGACCGAGGTCCTCACGTTCGTGGGTCTGCTCCCGCAGGACGCCGGGCACCACCTGATCAAGCGGCTCATCGGCCTGCCGGGCGACACCGTCGCGTGCTGCAACGACGCCGGTCAGCTCACCGTCAACGGCCAGGCGATCGAGGAGCCGTACCTCAAGCCCGGCACCGACCCCAGCGACGTGGAGTTTAAGACGACGGTCGACCCGGACAAGATCTGGGTGATGGGGGACAACCGGTCGAACTCCGAAGACTCCCGCGCCCACATGGGGCAGCCCGGCGGGGGGATGGTGCCGATCAAGAACGTCGTCGGGCGGGCCTTCGTGGTCCTGTGGCCGGCCGAGCGCATCAAGATCCTCAACAACCCCGAAACGACCTTCGCCAACGTGCCGGAGCCCGCTCTATGACGAGCCCAGCACGAATCCGCACGACGGGGGAGGGCACCGCGACCGCCCGCACGACGGCGGAGCGCACCGCGACCGCCCGCAAGACCACCGCAAGGGGCCGGACCCGGCCCTCGCGGAGCCTCGAGAACTCGCTGCTGGGCGGGCTCGGCCCCGGCGCGCTGGTGGCCGGGATGGACGAGGTGGGGCGCGGTGCGCTGGCCGGGCCCGTCACGGTGGGCGTCGCCGTCGTCACGGAGCAGACCTCCCGCCGGATGCCGCCCGGGCTGGCCGACTCCAAGCTCCTCACGCCCCAGGCGCGCCAGGATCTCGTCTCGCCCGTACGTGGCTGGTGCACCGGCTGGGCCGTCGGGCACGCCAGCCCGGACGAGATCGACGAGCTCGGCATCATCGCGGCCCTGCGCCTGGCCGGGCGACGCGCGCTCGCCGACCTCGCCGCCGCCGGGCTGTCGCCGGGCGTGATCATTCTCGACGGCGTCCACGACTGGCTGAGCGAGCCGGCCCAAGGTGAGCTGTTTGCGCCGGAGCCGCCGCCGGTGCACATCCCCGGCACGGACCTCGAGCCGGTGGTCCCGCCGGTGCGCACGCAGGTGAAGGCCGACATGACCAGCGCCGTGGTCGCGGCCGCAAGCGTGCTGGCGAAGGTCGAGCGCGACGCGATCATGGTCAAGCTGGACCCGGAGCACCCCGAGTACGGCTGGGCCGCCAACAAGGGGTACAGCTCCGCAGAGCACATCGCCGCCCTGCGCGAGCACGGCGCCTGCGCGCTGCACCGCCGTTCGTGGCACCTGCCGGGCATCGGCGACGACGTCGGCACCGGCGACGACGCGGACGTCGAGGTGACGGTGCACGCCTCGGGCGAGGTCGGCTTCGGGTCCGCGGAGGCGGGGCTCGACCCTGACGGCGGTGGGGTGGGTTCGGACGACCATGACCCCCGCACACAGGACGCGGCCGACCTGTTCGGCGCGTACGACCACGACCCGTACGCCGGGTCTGTCGAGGAGGTCGTCACAGCTCTCGAGCCGGCCGGCGTGGTCGGCCGTCCCCGCGGGCAGGGGATGATGGTCCCGTGAGCGCAGAGGACCTGGAGAACTACGAGACCGAGCTCGAGCTGGACCTGTATCGCGAGTATCGCGACGTCGTGGGCCTGTTCTCGTACGTCGTCGAGACCGAACGGCGGTTCTACCTCGCCAACAACGTCGACGTGCAGGTGCGCTCGACGGGTGGAGAGGTCTTCTTCGAGCTCACCCTCTCCGACGCCTGGGTCTGGGACGTCTACCGCTCGGCCCGGTTCGTGAAGTCGGTGCGGGTCGTGACGTTCAAGGACGTCAACATCGAGGAGCTCGCGAAGCGCGAGCTCGAGCTGCCGTAGCGACGTCGTTCCCGCGGAGGCCGGCTCAAGCGTCTGGGCGGTAGGTCAGCAGCACGTTGCCGTTGCCCAACTGACGCACGTCCGAGCGGCGAAGGCCCACGGGGTCCGCTGCGCCGGCGAAGACCGATCGGCCCGCGCCGAGCACGACCGGGTTGACAACGACGCGCAGCTCGTCGACCACACCGGTGGGGAGCAAGGTGCCGACGAGTGTGGAGCTGCCGAAGATGGCGATGTCCTTGCCGGGCAGGCGCTTGACTGCCGCGAGATGCCCCGCGACGTCGTCGGCCACGAAGGTCGTCGGCCCCCAGGGGTGGGCGGAGAGAGTGCGGGAGGCGACGATCTTGGGTAGGTCGTTCATGAAGCCGACGACCACGGGGTCCTCCCGGGAGGCCTCCTCGGTGGGCCAGTAGCTGGCCATCATCTCGAAGGTGCGGCGGCCCATGACGATCGTGTCGATGGCGTCCGCCTGTCCCCGGGAGTACCGCTCGAGCTCGTCGTCGGTGCGGAACCACTCGAGCCCGCCGTCTGGGTCGGCGTAGTAACCATCGAGACTCGTGAGCAGAAAGGCGTAGATCCGGCGCATCGTCGTGCTCCCCTCAACGACGAGCACGCTACCCCCGCGGCCCCGCGGCCCCGTGCGACTGCGGACCCTCACGGCGCACCTGCTCGCCGCCTTTCTCGGGTTGAGCTGTCCCGCCGTCCACAGGACCGATCCCGTGTCGTGCGACGGCTGCACCGTTCCGGCCACCCTGAGGGTGGAGGTGGTGCCATGCGAGCCAAGGACGCCGTCGGGGCCTACGGGGAGCGGGTCGCGGCGCGGAAGCTGCGCGAGGTGGGCCTGGAGCTGCTCGACCGCAACTGGCGCTGCCAGCTGGGCGAGATCGACCTGGTCGCCCTGGACCGGAGCACCGACGAGGTCGTGTTCGTCGAGGTCAAGACCCGGCGGGGCAGCGCTTTCGGGCACCCCGCCGAGGCCGTCGACCGGCTGAAGCTCGCGCGCCTGCGTCGGTTGGCCGGGCGCTGGCTCAGCGAGCACGAGGTTCGCGCGGGCGGGATGCGGATGGATGTGGTCGCCGTGCGTCCCCAGCCGAGCGGGCCCGCTCAGGTCGAGCATCTCGTGGGGGTGGGCTGAGTGCGGCTCGGCCGGACCTGGACGGTCGCGCTGGTGGGCCTGACCGGGCACCTGGTGGAGGTCGAGGCGCACCGCAGCCCGGGGCTGCCCGCGTTCACCGTCGTCGGGCTGCCGGACGCGTCTGTCAACGAGGCCCGCGAGCGGGTCCGGTCCGCGGTGACGGCCTCCGGGCTGGCGTGGCAGTCGGCGCGGCGCACCGTCAACCTCTCACCCGCCTCCCTGCCCAAGTCCGGCGCGGGGCTCGACCTCGCCCTCGCCGTTGCCGTGCTGGTCGCGGACGACCTGCCCGCCGCCGACGTCGCGGCGCGCACGGTGCACCTCGGCGAGCTCGCGCTCGACGGGCGGGTCCGGCCGGTGCGGGGCGTGCTGCCCGCGGTCGCGGCAGCGGTGGCGGCCGGTCGCAGCGACGTGGTGGTGCCTGCCGCGAACGCCACCGAGGCCGCGCTCGTGCCCGGCGCGCGCGTGCGGGGCGTGCTCCATCTCGCCGAGGTGGTCCGCCTGTACGGCGGCGTCGCGCACGTGCCCGACGTCGCCGCGATGACGACGACCCGGCCGGGCTCACCGGCCACCCCCCGCCCCGAGACGGGGGAGGACCTCGGCGAGGTGGTCGGCCAGGACGAGGCACGCTTCGCCGTCGAGGTCGCGGCGGCGGGCGGGCACCACCTGCTGCTCATGGGGGCGCCCGGCTCGGGAAAGACGATGCTCGCCGCCCGCATGCCCGGGCTGCTGCCCGACCTCGACGACGAGGACGCCGTCGAGGTGACGGCGGTCCACTCCGTCGCGGGAACGTTCGACCCCGTCGGCGGGCTGCTGCGCCGGCCCCCGTTCGAGGACCCGCACCACACCGCCACCCCTGCGGCAGTCATCGGCGGCGGCTCGGGCCTGCCGCGCCCCGGGGCGGCGAGCCGGGCGCACCGCGGGGTGCTGTTCCTCGACGAGGCGCCCGAGTTCTCTCCGCGGGTGCTCCAGACGCTGCGACAGCCCCTCGAGCACGGCGAGCTTGTGCTGCACCGGGCCGCGGGCACGGCCCGGTACCCCGCACGGTTCCAGCTCGTCCTTGCCGCCAACCCATGCCCGTGCGGGATGGCGGTGGGCAAGGGACTGCGGTGCACGTGCACGGCGGTCGAGCGGCGCCGTTACCTCGGGCGGCTGAGCGGGCCGCTCCTGGACCGGATCGACATGCAGGTCGACGTCGAACCGGTCACCCGCGCGATGCTCGCCCTGGCCGCCGCACCCGAGACCACGCAGGTGGTTGGCGGCAGGGTCGCGGCCGCCCGTGCCCGCCAGTCCACGCGGCTCGCCGGGACGCCTTGGCGCACGAACGGTGAGGTCCCCGGGGCCTGGCTGCGCGGCGCGGACAGCCACCTGCCCGACGGCGTGCGCCGCACCCTTGAGCGTGCCCTGGACCGTGGCTCGCTGAGCATGCGTGGCGTGGACCGTGTGCTGCGCGTGGCGTGGACGCTCGCCGACCTCGAGGGGCGGACCCGGCCGAGCGAGGCGGATGTCGGCACCGCGATCGGCCTGCGCACCCGAGGTGGTACCGGTGCGTGACCTGCCGTTCGACATCGACGACCCCCGGCTCGCCGCGGCCGCGTGGAGCCGGTTGCTCGAGCCCGGCGACAAGGTGACCGCCGCGCTCGTCTCCCGGCTCGGCGCCGTGGAGGCGCTCCAGTGGCTGGTGAGCGTCGGCCGTCGCGGGGTCGACGCCGAGGCCGGGCCGTCGGCTCAGGCGGCCGCGCGGCTGGTGCCACGCCTGGAGCATCTGGACATTCGTCTTGAGCTCGACGTGCTCGCCGGGCTGGGCGGTCATCTGGTGCTCCCCGGCGACCAGGGGTGGCCCGCCCAGCTCGACGACCTGGGCGAGGAGCGCCCCTTCGCGCTGTGGGTGCGCGGGCGGCTGCCTGGCGAGGTACCGATGGCGCAGCCGGGATCGGCCCGCGCCGACACGCCCGCCGTCGCCGTCGTCGGGGCCCGGGCCGCCACGGCATACGGGCAACGGGTGGCCGCCGAGCTGGCGGTGGGCCTCACGGAGGCCGGGGTCGCCGTGGTCTCCGGCGGTGCCTACGGCATCGACGCCGCGGCGCACCGCGGCACGCTGACCTCGGGCGGGTACACCGTGGCGATCCTTGCCGGCGGTGTTGACCGCCTCTACCCCGCGGGCAACGCCGCCCTGCTGGAGGCGATCGCGGCCGACGGCGCCCTGCTCGCCGAGGTACCGCCGGGTTGCGCTCCCAGCCGCTCGCGGTTCCTCGCCCGCAACCGGCTCATCGCGGCCCTGGCCGGCGCCACCGTGGTGGTCGAGGCCGCATGGCGCTCGGGGGCGCTGAACACCGCGTCGCACGCCGCCGGCCTGTCCCGCCCGGTCGGCGCGGTCCCCGGACCGGTGACCTCCATGGCCTCGGCCGGTTGCCACCGGCTGATGCGTGAGCAGGGCGCCGTCTGCGTCACGGACGCCGGCGAGGTGCTCGAGCTCGTCATGCCGCTCGGAGCGGTGGCACCGCAGTCGCCACCGGTCCAGCCCAGCCTGCTCGACGATCTTGACCCCGGCGCCGCCCGGGTGCTCGACGCGCTGCCGGCACGTGGCTCGGCCGTCGTGCCGAGCATCGCGCGGGCCGCGGGCCTGTCCCCGGCGGAGGTCCGCTCGGCCCTCGGGCACCTCGAGCTCGGCGGACAGGTGGAGCGCGACGGCGGCGCGTGGCGGCGTGCCCGCGTTGAGCGTGGTGAGCGCGGACGCGACCGCGGTACCAGGCGTGGTTCACCGTGATCGGTCACGCCCGCGCCGTTACGCGCCCTTCATCCGCACCGGCCGTAACGTGGGGGTATGGGTCTGACGGACGCCGGCGAGCGGGAAGCCGCCCGGGAGGAGCTTGTCGAGGCCTTCGCCCGGTTCCTTGCCCTGCAACGCGGTCACAGCCCGCACACGGTGCGCGCCTATCTCACCGACGTCGGTCAGCTGCTCGACCACCTCGCGCAGGGCGCGCCTGCTGGCGACGGCCCGTTGGCCGGACTGGACCTGGCTACCTTGCGCGCGTGGCTGGCCGAGCAGCGTGGGCGCGGCATGTCGCGGGCCACCCTGGCGCGCCGCACCGCCGCGGTGCGCACCTTCTGCGGATGGGCGTTCCGCGCCGGCCATCTCGAGCAGGACGTCGGCGCCCGGCTGCGCAGCCCGCGCCCCGACCGGCACCTGCCCACCGTGCTCGCCGTCGACGACACCGCGCACCTCCTGACGGCCGCGGAGGAGCGCGCCGCGGACGACGACCCCGTGCACCTGCGCGACTGGGCAGCCCTGGAGATGCTCTATGCCACCGGGGTACGCATCAGTGAGCTCGTGGGCATCGACGTGCCCGACGTCGACGCCCGCGAGCGGACCGTGCGCGTCATCGGCAAGGGCGACAAGCAGCGCGTCGTGCCCTTCGGTGTACCCGCCCTGCGGGCACTCACCGCGTGGCTTGACCGGGGCCGTCCGGCCCTCGCCGGGCCGACGTCGGCGCAGGCGTTGTTCCTCGGCGCGCGCGGGGGCCGGGTGGACCCGCGCACGCTGCGCGGTGCCCTCCACCGGCTGACCGCGGCAGCGGGCGTGCGGGACCTGGCCCCGCACGGCCTGCGCCATACCGCTGCCACGCACCTGCTCGCCGGTGGATCGGACCTGCGCACCGTCCAGGAGGTCCTCGGCCACACCTCCCTCGCCACCACGCAGCGTTACACGCACATCACCCCCGAACGGCTCCTCGCCGCGTACAGTCAGGCCCACCCGCGGGCCTGAACGTTGGTCATGGCAGTCCCACGTCGTCCGGTAGCAGGCGGACCACGACCTGGGCGCCGACCAGCCGAAGGGGATCGACGTAGACGTCCCGGCCGCGCCGTGCACCCCAGTGCAGGCAGCCGGGCTGCCACATGAAGCAGTGCCCGGCAGCCAGGTGCCCCAGCACGTCCCCGGCCTGTACCCGTTGTCCCGCCGCCACCACGGGTGTCACCGGCTCGTACGTGGTGCGGATCCCGTCGGCGTGGTCGACCGACACCACCGGCCGGTCCACCACCGTGCCCGCGAACACCACCACACCGTCCGCCGCGGCCAGCACGGGCGCCCCGGTGCCATGGGCGAGGTCGACGCCGCGGTGCCCGGCGTCCCAGGGCCGGTCCGGCGGGTCGAAGGCGCGGACCACCTCGGCCGGATCACCGGTGGGCCACTGGTAGATCACCTCCGCGACCGTGGCCCCGTTCCGCGCGACGGACGGCGTCGCCCCGGCCGAGGCGTCAGCACCACCGCCGGTGATACCGGTGACGGCGCCGCCCACCATGCCTACGTCGGTGAACCTCACCGTCCGGAGTGGCACGGCCGGCCACGCCGGAGCCCGTTGGGGCACGGCGGGCACCGCCACGGTCCGTTCTGGCAGTGCCGACGAGGCCACGACGAGTGACACGCTGGCGTCCGAAAGCATGCCCGGCGGCGACGTGGGCAAGGCGGCCGTCCCGGCGACGGTCGGGAGGGTGCCCACGGCCGCCAAGGACAGCGCCGCAGCCAGTCCGGCGAGCAGGGCGAGACGGGCGAGCGGAATCTGTGCCATGCCCACACGGTGACCCTTGAAGGGACGGCGGCGAGCCAGCGGATTGCCGACCTGTGGAAACCGAGGCACGACGGCTACGGCTGGGCGCCACGCCTGCGCCTGGGCCTGGGCACCACGGCTGTGGCGGTACCTCCACAGGCATGGTCCCGGCTCGGCGCACGGCTGCGCTCGCGACGGCACCGGCGGCCGCGACGTGACCCTCCTCCCACCTGCCGATCTCTGGGCGAGCGAGCCGATCCGCTAGCATGTGTGACGCAACCGGCCTCGGCCGGCTGACATCGCGTGCCCGCACACCGTCGGGTCGCCGGGCCTGCTGGTCCGGCACAAGTCGGCGGGACGCCCGAAGCAGCGGTCCCGTGACTCGTCACGGGTGCTTCGCGTCGCGGGCACCAGGGTCCCGGGCCAACCGGCCACGGGACGGACAACCGGAACACGGGTCACGTAGTGCGCCGACCGAACCTCGGCGCCTCGGGCCCCTCAGTGTGCGGGGCAACCCGCACCGGGAAAGGACGTGCCATGGCCGTCGTCACCATGCGCCAGCTCCTCGAGAGCGGCGTGCACTTCGGGCACCAGACCCGCCGTTGGAACCCGAAGATGAAGCGGTTCATCTTCACCGAGCGCAACGGCATCTACATCATCGACCTGCAGAAGTCCCTCACGGACATCGACCGGGCCTACGAGTTCGTCAAGGAGACCGTCGCCCACGGCGGCAACATCCTCTTCGTCGGCACCAAGAAGCAGGCACAGGAGTCCATCGCCGAGCAGGCGCAGCGCGTGGGCATGCCCTACGTGAACGAGCGCTGGCTGGGTGGCATGCTCACCAACTTCGGCACCGTGCACAAGCGCCTGCAGCGCCTCAAGGAGCTCGAGCAGGTCGACTTCGACGACGTCGCCGGCAGCGCCTTCACCAAGAAGGAGCTCCTCATGCAGCGCCGCGAGCGGGACAAGCTCGCGCGCACCCTCGGCGGTATCCGCGACATGGCGAAGGTCCCCTCCGCCGTGTGGATCGTCGACACCAAGAAGGAGCACCTCGCCGTCGCCGAGGCCCGCAAGCTCAACATCCCCGTCGTCGCCATCCTCGACACCAACTGCGACCCCGACGAGGTCGACTACCCGATCCCGGGCAACGACGACGCCATCCGCGCCGTCTCCCTGCTGACCCGCGTGATCGCCGACGGTGCGGCTGAGGGCCTCGTCGCCCGCCACGGTGGCGGCGCCGGTGCGACCCCGGCCGAGGAGCCCCTGGCCGAGTGGGAGCGCGAGCTCCTCGAGGCGCACGAGGCCGACCAGCCCACCAAGACCGGCCCAGTTGCCGGCGAGGCCCCGGCCGAGGACGTCGCCGCCGCGCAGCAGACCGCCGGTGCCACGCACGACGCCGAGCAGGTGGCCGACGCGGCCGAGTCCACCGAGGAGGCCCCCGGCGTCGACGTCGCGGCCCCCGAGGTCACTCAGGTGGCCGACAGCTCGGTCGCCGCGGAGGACGCCAAGTCCGCCGAGTCCGAGCAGGCCTGAGAACCCCCGAAAGTCTGGAGAGAAGCATCCATGGCGAACTACACCGCCGCTGACATCAAGGCCCTGCGCGAGAAGACCGGCGCGGGCATGCTCGACGTGAAGAAGGCCCTGGACGAGGCCGACGGTGACCAGGCCAAGGCGCTGGAGATCATCCGCGTCAAGGGTCTGAAGGGCGTGGCCAAGCGTGAGGGCCGCACCGTCGCCGAGGGCTTGGTCGCCGCACAGGTGACCGCTGACGGCACCGGCGAGACCGGTGTGATGGTCGAGGTCAACTGCGAGACGGACTTCGTCGCGAAGAACCAGACCTTCATCGACTTCGCGAACAGCGTCCTCGCCGCCGCCGTGGCGTCCGAGGCCGCCGACGTCGACTCGCTCCTCGCCGCCCAGCTGGACGGCGAGACGGTCCAGGCCAAGGTCGAGGGCATCGCCGCGACGATCGGTGAGAAGATCGCCGTCCGTCGTGTCGCCCGCGTGACCGCCGACAAGGTCGCCCTGTACCTGCACCGCACGGCCAAGGACCTGCCGCCGTCGGTGGGTGTGCTCGTGGCCACCGACGCCGCCGGTGGCGAGGTCGCGCACGACCTGGCCATGCACATCGCCGCGTTCTCCCCGCAGTTCCTCACCCGTGAGGACGTCCCGGCCGACGTCGTCGAGAGCGAGCGCCGGATCGCCGAGGAGACCTCGCGCAACGAGGGCAAGCCGGAAGCCGCGCTGCCCAAGATCGTCGAGGGCCGCATGAACGGCTTCTTCAAGGAGAACGTCCTGCTCGACCAGGCGTTCGCCAAGGACAACAAGAAGTCCGTCGGCAAGATCGTGGAGGAGGCCGGCGGCAACGTCCAGGGCTTCGTCCGCTTCCGCGTCGGCAACTGACGTATCCGCTCTGACCGGTGGCCCCGGCCCTCCTCGGGCCGGGGCCACCGGCGCACCCAGGGGCCACCGGCGCACCCAGGGGCCACCGGCGCACCCAGGGGCCACCGGCGCACCCAGGGCACGGGCGCACCAGCTCCCACCTCGCACCGTCGCCACGCCGGCACGCCCTGTCATACCGTCGCTCGCAGGAGGTCCACCATGTCCCAGCCCACTGACGGCGCGCAGCCGCGCCGCGTCCTGCTGAAGCTCTCCGGCGAGGTCTTCGGCGGCGGCCAGGTCGGGCTCGACCCCGACGTCGTCTCCGACGCCGCCCGGCAGATCGCCGCGGCGGTGGCCGACGGCGTCCAGGTCGCCATCGTGGTCGGCGGCGGCAACTTCTTCCGGGGCGCCGAGCTGTCCCAGCGG
This sequence comes from Georgenia yuyongxinii, assembly GCF_006352065.1. Classification (NCBI taxonomy): domain Bacteria; kingdom Bacillati; phylum Actinomycetota; class Actinomycetes; order Allobogoriellales; family Allobogoriellaceae; genus Georgenia; species Georgenia yuyongxinii. Next base: position 1,349,732 of record NZ_CP040915.1, read on the forward strand.
GGCATCGACCGCTCCCGGGCGGACTACATGGGCATGCTCGGCACCGTCATGAACGCCCTGGCCCTACAGGACTTCCTGGAGCAGGCTGGCGTTCGCACCCGGGTGCAGACGGCGATCGCCATGGGGCAGGTGGCCGAGCCGTACATCCCGCTGCGTGCCATCCGCCACCTGGAGAAGGGCCGCGTGGTTATCTTCGGGGCCGGCGCGGGCCTGCCGTTCTTCTCCACCGACACCGTCTCCGCCCAGCGTGCGCTCGAGACCCACTGTGCCGAGGTGCTCGTCGGCAAGAACGGTGTCGACGGCGTCTACACCGCCGACCCCCGGCTGGACCCGACCGCCGTCAAGCTCGACCACATCACCTATGCCGAAGCCATCCAGCAGGGCCTGCGGGTGGTGGACGCAGCCGCGCTGAGCCTCTGCATGGACAACGGCCTGACCATGCGGGTATTCGGCATGGGCGAGCCCGGCAACGTCACCCGCGCCCTCCGGGGTGAGAAGATCGGAACGCTCGTGACCGCTACCCCACTGAACGAAGGAGTGACGCCGTGATCGACGACGCCCTGCTCGAGGCCGAGGAGAAGATGGAGAAGGCGGTGGAGCGGGCCCGCGAGGACCTCAGCCACATCCGCACCGGGCGCGCGAACGCCGGCATGTTCAACCCCATCTCGGTGGACTACTACGGCGCGCCCACCCCCCTCCAGCAGCTCGGCTCGCTGACCATCCCCGAGGCTCGTACCGTGCTCATCTCCCCGTACGACCGGTCCGCGACGGCGGCGATCGTCAAGGCGCTGCGTGAGTCCGACCTGGGCGTCAACCCCACCGACGACGGCAACGTCATCCGCGTGGTGCTGCCCGCCCTGACCGAGGAGCGGCGCAAGGAGTACGTCAAGCTCGCCCGCACCAAGGGTGAGGACGCCCGCATCTCCATCCGCTCCATCCGCCGCAAGGCCAAGGAGGAGCTGGACCGCATCAAGAAGGACGGCGAGGCCGGCGAGGACGAGGTCGACCGGGCCGAGAAGGAGCTGGAGTCCTTGACCAAGAAGCACGTCGAGGTCGTGGACCACGTGCTCGAGGCCAAGGAGAAAGAGCTGCTCGAGGTCTGAGCCGGTGAGCGAGGCCCCGCACCACCCCGACCCCCTCTCCGGCGCCCTGCGGCGCATGAGCGAGGCGCGCCGTCGTGCCCGCTCCGCCCTCGTGGCCGCGCCGCCGCCGCGACCCAAGGACCCGCTCCCGCCCACCGGCCGCGCCGGTCGGAACCTGCCGGCCGCGATCGGGGTTGGGGTAGGTCTGCTGGTCGTGGTCGCCGGGAGCCTGTTCGTCCCCTACGCCTTCGTCGCCCTGGTGATCGTCGCCTGCGGCGCGGCCCTGTGGGAGCTCGCGCGCGCCGTCGGCCAGCGCGGGATCCGCATCCCGCTGCTGCCCCTGTGGGTCGGCACCGTCGGCATCCTCGTCTCCGCCGCGACCGCCGGGCCCGAGGCCATGCTGGTCGCCTTCACGCTCACCGGGGGCGGGGTCTTCGTCTGGCGGGTGCTCGACGGCGGGGGCCGGGCGGCCGTGCGGGACGCGGCCGCCGGGGTGTTCGCCGCCGCCTACGTGCCCTACCTCGCCGGTTTTGCGGTCCTGCTGCTGCAGCAGACCTACGGCGTCTGGCTGGTGGCGACGTTCATCGTCGTGACCGTCAGCAACGACATCGGCGGGTACGCCGCCGGGATCTTCTTCGGCAAGCACCCCATGGCCCCCTCGATCAGCCCGAAGAAGTCCTGGGAGGGCTTCGCCGGCTCCCTGATCCTGGCCGCGGCCCTTGGCGCCCTGCTCGTGGGCCTGCTGCCGGTCGGGGCCTGGTGGCACGGCGTCCTGCTCGGGGTGGCGGTCGTCGGTGCCGCGACCACCGGTGACCTCGCGGAGTCGCTGCTCAAGCGGGACCTGGGGCTGAAGGACATGGGCTCGCTGCTGCCCGGCCACGGGGGGATCATGGACCGGTTGGACTCGCTCCTAATCTCCGCCCCGGTGTGCTATGTCATCCTCAGCGCGACCACCGGGCAGCTCGCCGTCTGAGAGGATGGTCGGCGTCATGACGCAGCAGACCCCCGCCCCCGTCCAGGTCAAGCCCTCGCACCAGGTGGAGCCGGGCGGCCGGCCCACACTGACGTTCACCGCCAAGCGCCGCGGTAAGCCGCCGCGTCACCTGGCGGATCTCACCACGGCCGAACGCGTCGAGGTCGCCAAGGAGCTGGGCCTGCCCGGGTTCCGCGCCGACCAGCTCTCCCGCCACTACTTCAGCCACCTCACCCGCGACCCGGCGGACATGACCGACCTGCCCGCCGCCGCCCGCGACGAGCTCACCGCGACGCTCATGCCCGAGCTGGTCACGAAGGTGCGCGACATGGTCGCCGACCAGGGCATGACCGTGAAGTCGCTGTGGCGGCTGTTCGACGGCGCGATGGTCGAGTCGGTGCTCATGCGCTACTCCCACCGCACCACCCTGTGCGTCTCCTCCCAGGCCGGCTGCGGGATGGCGTGCCCGTTCTGCGCCACCGGGCAGCAAGGGCTCACGCGCAACCTCTCCACGGCGGAGATCGTCGAGCAGGTGCGCCTGGCCGCGAAGGCCTCGCGCGACGGCGACCTCGCCGGCGGGCCCACCCACCTGCGCAACGTGGTCTTCATGGGCATGGGGGAGCCGCTCGCGAACTACCGCACCGTGGTCAACGCCGTGCGCCGCATGGTCGACCCCGCGCCCGCGGGCCTGGGTCTGTCCGCCCGGAACATCACCGTCTCCACGGTGGGCCTGGTGCCGGCCATCGACAAGCTCGCGAAGGAGGGCCTGCCGGTCACCCTCGCGGTGTCCCTGCACGCCCCCGACGACGAGCTGCGCGACGAGCTCATCCCCATCAACTCACGGTGGAAGGTGGGTGAGCTGCTCGACGCGGCCCGCCGGTACTTCGAGGCGACGGGCCGCCGGGTGAGCATCGAGTACGCCCTCATCAAGGACATGAACGACCACGCCTGGCGCGCTCAGCTCCTGGCCGACGAGCTGAACAAACGCGGGCGCGGCTGGGTGCACGTGAACCCGATCCCGCTCAACCCCACCCCCGGATCGATCTGGACGTGCTCCGACCGTGACGTCGAGCAGAAGTTCGTCGACACGCTGCGCCTGGCCGGAATCCCGACCACGGTGCGCGACACTCGGGGCAGCGACATCGACGGTGCCTGCGGGCAGCTCGCCGCCGAGGTCCTGGTGGAGAAATCAGTTCCGGCGAAGGAGCAGACGCAGGGATGAGCACGATGTTCCCCCCGGCGGGCAAGGCCCGTACGGGCTACGACCGCCCGCAGGTGGAGGAGTTCTTCGCGCGGGCGCGAGCCGCGTACGAGAACGGCCCCGCGCCGACCGGTGCGCCCGGGACCGCAGGCGGGCAGGGCACCTTCGACGAGAAGGACGTGCGCGGCGCGGCGTTCGACCTCGTCCGGGACGGGTACACCACCGCCGCGGTCGATGCGGCCCTGGACCGGCTCGAGGCCGCCTTCGTGCAGCGCCGGCGCACCACGTACGTCGCCGCGCAGGGTGAGGCGGCGTGGATGGACCACATCGCCGAGCTCGCCACCACCCTCTACCCGCGGCTGCTGCGACCCGCCGGGCAGCGGTTCCGCGCCCCCGAGCGCGGCCGCGGCTACGACCGCGCGGCCGTAGACACCCTGCTCGAGCGGCTCGTTGCCTACTTCGACGACGGCGGTGAGCTCACCGCGGCCGAGGTTCGCTCGACCACGTTCCCCGCCGCGCGGGCCTCCCAGGCCTACCACGAGGGCACCGTCGACGCCTTCCTCGACCGCACCGTCGAGGTGCTCGTGGCGGTCGAGTGAGCGCGACCTCCGACGAGGCCGCAGGCACCGGCACGGTGACCGCCGCCGCCACCTGCACCGACGTCGTCCTGCTCGGCTCCACCGGCTCCATCGGCACCCAGGCGCTGCAGGTCATCGACGCCGCCGCCCCCGGCACGTACCGCGTGCGGGCACTCTCGGCCGGCGGTGGCCACCTCGAGCTGCTGGCCGAGCAGGCGATCACGCACGACGTCGAGGTCGTCGCCGTCGCAGACGCGAGCGCCGGCACCGTCCGGCGACTCCGCGAGCTGCTCGCAGACGAGGTCGCACGCGCTGGTGGCACCGGCCCGGGCCCCGAGGTCCTTGCCGGACCCGACGCCGCCACGCAGGTGGCCGGTCTGCTCGCAGTGCCGGGTCGTGCGGCGGCAGCACAGGGCGCGGCCGGGTCGGCTCGACACGGCGGCGCGCGACCGGCGAGCGCAAAGCCCACGCGCGCCGTCGTCCTCAACGGCATCACCGGCTCGGTGGGTCTGGCCCCCACCCTCGCCGCCCTGCGCTCCGGCGCCACGTTGGCGCTGGCGAACAAGGAGTCGTTGGTGGTGGGCGGGGCGTTGGTGCGAGCGGCGCAGCAGCTGCCCGGTCAGGTGGTCCCCGTCGACTCCGAGCACTCCGCCATCGCGCAGGCCCTGCGGGGCGGGCGGCACGAGAAGGGCATGACCAGCCCCGTCGTCACCGGTCGCAGCGAGGTGCGGCGGATCATCCTCACCGCCTCCGGCGGTCCCTTCCGTGGCCGGTCACGCACCGACCTGGCCGGTGTGACACCTGCGCAGGCTCTCGCGCACCCCACCTGGTCGATGGGCCCGGTGGTGACCATCAACTCCTCGACGCTGATCAACAAGGGCCTCGAGCTCATCGAGGCCCATCTGCTCTTCGACGTGCCGGCCGAGGACATCGTCGTCGTCGTCCACCCGCAGTCGGTGGTGCACTCCATGGTCGAGTTCCACGACGGCTCCACCCTCGCGCAGGCCTCGCCGCCGGACATGCGACTGCCGATCGCGCTCGGTCTCACGTGGCCCGAGCGCGCCGAGCAGGTGGCCACCCCGTGCCGGTGGGACGAGGCAACGGCGTGGACGTTCGAGCCGCTCGACGGCAAGGTCTTCCCGGCCGTCCGCCTGGCCCGCGAGGCGGCCGCGGCGTCCGCGACCCACCCCGCGGTGCTCAACGCCGCGAACGAGCAGTGCGTCGCCGCGTTCCTCGCGGGCCGCCTGCCCTACCTCGCGATCGTCGAGGTGGTCGAGAAGGTGCTGGCCGACCATGACGGCCTGGGCGCGCCCGACCTGGCGGACGTGCTGGGTACGGAGGCGTGGGCGCGGCGGCGAGCCGACGAGCTCATCGCCCGCCGGGGCGACGGCGGTGGCGGGGAAATCAGCGTCGCTGGTGGTCGAGCGTCGAGCGGTGCCTCAGGTGGTCGGGCGTCGAGCGGTGCCGCGAGTCGCCGTTGAGGGCGTGGCGCCGTGCCACATGACGCGGCCCTCGGGACCATGACTGTTCCCAGGTTCGCGAGAGATGATGTGGCGAACGAACAACACTTCCTAGTGCCGTGAACCGACCTCGGGCTCTCGCTACGAGAACCAACCTCATGATCCACTTGCCCTGCTGACGACGGAGAGGGACCCATGGACTTTGCCATCGGCGTGCTCATCCTCGCCCTGGGCCTGGTCGTCTCGATTGCGCTGCACGAGATCGGCCACCTCGTTCCTGCCAAGAAGTTCGGCGTCAAGGTGCCTCAGTACATGGTCGGCTTCGGACCGACATTGTGGTCGCGGACCATCCGCGGCACCGAGTACGGCGTCAAGGCCCTCCCGCTCGGGGGTTACGTGCGGCTGCTGGGCATGTACCCGCCCAGCCGAAACGTCGAAACCGCCCGCGCACGTCGTAACGGCCGACCGACCCTGGTGGAGGAGGCCCGGCAAGCGGCGCTGGAGGAGCTCGGTCCGGGGGAGCAGCACCGCGCGTTCTACCGGCTCACCGTGCCGCGCAAGCTCGTGGTGATGCTCGGTGGGCCAGTCATGAACCTCCTCATCGCCGGTGTGCTTCTGGCGGTGATCGTTGTCGGCATCGGTCTGCCGCAGTTCACGAGCACCCTCGGCGCGGTGCAGGAGTGCGTGCCGGCCAATGCGTCACAGACCGAGTGCACCGACGCCGACCCGTCGTCGCCGGGCGCCGCGGCCGGCCTGCGACCCGGCGACGACATTCTCAGGTGGGGCACCACCGAGGTCAACGCCTGGGACGACATCAGCGGCGCCATCGCCGACGGCGGTACCGGCGCCACCACCGTGGTCGTGGACCGCGACGGGGAGCGACTGACCCTCCAGGTCACCCCACAACTGGCCGAGCGGCCGATTGTGGACGAGGCGGGCGACGCCGTCGTCGACCCCAGTGGCGCACCACGGACCGAGCCGCGCCCCTTCGTCGGCATCGGACCCTCGTTCGACCTCGTGCGTCAACCGGTCACCACCGTGCCCGGACTCGTGTGGGACACGTTCACCGGCACGGTCAAGGTGGTGGCCACCCTCCCGCAGCGGCTGGTCGACGTCGGCCAGGCCGCGTTCGGGGCCGAGGAGCGTCAGCCCGGTGTGGTCGGCCTCGTGGGTGTGGGAAGGTTCGCAGGCGAGATCGCCTCCGTCGACGGCGAGGGCTACGGGCTCGTTGAGCGCAGTGCCGACATGCTGTCCCTGCTCGTCTCTCTCAACATGGCTCTGTTCGTGTTCAACCTCATCCCGCTGCTTCCGCTGGACGGCGGCCACATCGCGGGCGCGCTCTGGGAGGGGCTACGCCGCCGCGTCGCTCGCGTCCGCGAACTGCCCGACCCCGGCCCCGTTGATACCGCGAAGATGTTGCCGCTGACCTATGCCGTGGTGGCCGTCATGCTCGGCATGAGCGCGCTGCTGGCGTACGCGGACATCGTCAACCCCTTGAGCCTCACGGGCTGAGAGGTCCGCTCCGGCCCAGGACCTTGGTGCGTCTTCTTGCGCCTCTGCGGCTGGTCGTTCGCCGCTGTCACCAGCCGACCCAGCTACGACCGTGTGGCGAGTGGTCGGGGCGGGGCACGTACTGCTCGCCGCGCGTCGTCGCACGTGGCGCCCGGTGTGGTGCTCCGGACCGATGGACCCTGTCACAGTCCGCACCCGGCGCTGCAGGCGGCGGAAGGCTGATGCGATACTGACTCGGTGACTGCACCGATCTCCCTGGGTATGCCGAAGGTCAAGGAAACCCCGCCCGTGCTGGCCCCGCGCCGTAAGACGCGGAAGATCCGCGTGGGGTCGGTCGAGGTGGGCGGCGACGCCCCCGTCTCCGTGCAGTCGATGACCACCACGAAGACCCACGACATCAACGCCACGCTGCAGCAGATCGCCGAGCTCACCGCCTCAGGCTGCGACATCGTGCGGGTCGCCTGCCCCACGGACAAGGACGCCGAGGCGCTGCCCATCATCGCCATGAAGTCGAAGATCCCGGTGATCGCGGACATCCACTTCCAGCCCAAGTACGTCTTCGCCGCGATCGAGGCGGGCTGTGGCGCCGTGCGCGTCAACCCCGGCAACATTCGCAAGTTCGACGACCAGGTCAAGGAGATCGCCAGGGCGGCCAAGGATGCCGGCGTCTCTCTCCGTATCGGCGTCAACGCCGGTTCGCTCGACAAGCGCCTGCTGGAGAAGTACGGGCGCGCGACCCCCGAGGCCCTCGTGGAGTCGGCCGTCTGGGAGGCCTCGCTCTTCGAGGAGCACGACTTCCACGACTTCAAGATCTCCGTCAAGCACAACGACCCCGTGGTCATGGTGCGCGCCTACCAGATGCTCTCCGAGCGGGGCGACTGGCCGCTGCACCTGGGCGTCACCGAGGCGGGCCCGGCGTTCCAGGGCACGATCAAGTCCGCCACCGCCTTCGGTGCGCTCCTCTCCCAGGGCATCGGCGACACGATCCGCGTCTCCCTCTCCGCCCCGCCGGTCGAGGAGGTCAAGGTCGGCAACCAGATCCTCGAGTCGCTGAACCTGCGCCCGCGCAAGCTCGAGATCGTCTCCTGCCCCTCCTGCGGGCGTGCCCAGGTCGACGTCTACGCCCTGGCCGACTCGGTCACCGCAGGCCTGGAAGGCATGACCGTGCCGCTGCGGGTGGCCGTCATGGGGTGCGTCGTCAACGGCCCGGGCGAGGCCCGCGAGGCCGACCTTGGCGTGGCCTCCGGCAACGGCAAGGGCCAGATCTTCGTCAAGGGCGAGGTCATCAAGACCGTGCCCGAGGATCAGATCGTCGAGACCCTCATCGCCGAGGCCGAGCGGATCGCCGCCGAGATGGGCGAGGGGACGGGGGAGCCCGCCTCCCCGGGGTCGCCGGTCGTCACCGTCAGCTGAAGGACCGCCCGCCGTGCCGTTGTGGCGCCGGACAGTTCCGGCCGTGCGCTCGCTCGGAGGTGACGAGCGCGAGGCTGCCCTGCAGGTCTGTCTGCGCGACCCCGTCGGCTCCGTGCTCGCCGCCGTGCAGGTCGAGCGGCTCGGTAGCCCCGGGCCGCCCGGCACCGAGGTGCTCGGGATCTACGACGGCGTCCCCGCGCAAGAGCCCGTCGCGCTCTGCTGGGCCGGCGCCAACCTGGTGCCCGTCCAGGTCTTCGGCGACGCGCTGGACGAGCTCGTCGAGCACGTGCGACGACGCGGCCGCCGCTGTTCCTCGATCGTCGGCCCGGCCGACCAGGTGCTGCCGCTGTGGGAGCGGCTCGCACCCGTGTGGTCCATCCCGCGAGAAGTGCGGGCGGATCAGCCCTCGATGGTCATCGACCACGATCCGGCCGTGCGACCAGACCCTTACGTGAGGCTGGCGCAGCCCGAGGAGGTCGCTCTCGTGCTGCCCGCGTCGGTGGCCATGTTCACCGAGGAGGTGGGATACGACCCCACCCTCATGGGCGTCTCCTACGCGGCGCGCGTCGCCGAGCTGGTCGCCACCCACAAGACCTACGTGCGCATCGACGACGGCGACGGCGGACCGCGTGTGGTCTTCAAGGCCGACGTGGGGGCACTCGCCGTCGGCGTCGCTCAGATCCAGGGGGTGTGGGTGCACCCGGAGCTGCGCGGCCGCGGCCTGGCGACCGCCGGGATGGCCGCGGTGGTCGCCGACGTTCGTGCCCGCTTGGCGCCGGTGGTCTCCCTCTACGTCAACAGCTACAACACGCCGGCCCTGGCGACGTACCGCCGGGTGGGGTTCCGCGAGGTCGGGGCATACGCGACTGTGCTGTTCTGACTGTCGGCACGTCCCCCGACCGTGGCGCTGCCACTCGCCGTACTGCGCCGAGGCCTGCCTGTTGCGCCGAGGCCTGCCTGTTGCGCTGAGGCCTGCCTGTTGCGCCGAGACCTGCCCGCGGAACTGCAGGTGTCGGTCGGAAAGCGCAGGTCTCGGCGCGGCGACCCGCCATTGCGTCGTCCTCCGCGTCCTCCGCTGCAGCACCGCAGTCACTTCAGCAGCTTCGACATCCGCCGGTCTGCCAGCGGCTTCCCGCCGGTCTGGCAGGTGGGGCAGTACTGCAGCGCCGAGTCGGCGAACGAGACCTCCCGCACCGTGTCGCCGCACACCGGGCAGGGCAGTCCGGTCCGCCCGTGCACCCGCATGCCGCGCCGCTTGGCGTCCTTCAGCTCCGCCGCCGGCCGACCCGCGGCCTCGGCGACGGCGGCGGTGAGCACCTCGCCGATCGCGGCGTGCAGGCGGGCGGAGGCGTCGTCGTCGAACGTCTTGGTGAGCGCGAACGGGCTCATCCTCGCGGCGTGGAGGATCTCGTCGGAGTAGGCGTTCCCGATCCCGGCGATGACCGACTGGTCGCGCAGCAGCCCCTTGATCTGCTGGTTGCGGGCCGCCAGCAGCCCGCGCAGCCCCTCGAGCGTGAGGTCGGCCGGTTCCACGCCAAGGGTGGCCACCTGCGGCACGTCCTGAGGGTCGGCGACCACGTGCACCGCCAGCCGTTTACGGGTGCCCGCCTCGGTGAGGTCGAAGCCGGCGCCGTCGTCGAGCCGCACGCGCAGCGCGATGGGGGAGCGGCCGGGCTTGACCGTCGTCTTGGGCACCTCGTCGTACCAGCGCAGCCAGCCCGCCTTGGCGAGGTGGAAGACCAGGTGCAGCTCGCCGTCGTCCGCCTCCGGGGCCGCGGCGCCCGCGACGGTGGCGATGTCGAGCCACTTGCCGTGCCGGGTGACGTCCCGGACCACGCGTCTCACGAGCGCCGTGGGCGCAGGGGAGAAGGTCTTCAGGGCGCTGATCGCCCCGACCTCGACGGCCGCCACGGCCCGGCCGGCCGTGTGCTCGCGCAGGAACTGGACGAGCCCCTCGACCTCCGGCATCTCCGGCATGGTGCCCATCCTGGCGCACCGGCCGCGGCGACGCCGCAGTGTCGGACGACCCGGTCCTGCTCGAGGGCCTCGGGACGGGGCCACCACTGGCTGACAACTCAACGCGATGAAGAAGGTGGTCTTTGTGCCGCCTGCCGACGGCCGGACCGTGCCGAGCGCGTGGCCGCCCGCCCACTAGGCTGGCCCGCGTGCTGATGAAGATGTCGTCCCTTTTTGTTCGGACCCTGCGCGAGGACCCCGCCGACGCCGAGGTGGCCAGCCACAAGCTGCTCGTGCGGGCCGGCTACATCCGCCGGGCCGCCCCCGGCATCTACTCCTGGCTGCCGCTGGGCCTGAAGGTCCTCGGCAAGGTCGAGCAGATCGTCCGCGAGGAGATGGACGCCATCGGCGCGCAGGAGGTGCACTTCCCGGCGCTGCTGCCCAAGGAGCCCTACGAAGCCACCGGCCGCTGGGTGGAGTACGGGCCGAACATCTTCCGCCTACAGGACCGCAAGAGCGCGGACTACCTCCTCGCACCCACCCACGAGGAGATGTTCACGCTCCTGGTCAAGGACCTGTACTCCTCGTACAAGGACCTGCCGCTCGCGCTGTACCAGATCCAGACCAAGTACCGCGACGAGGCCCGGCCCCGCGCCGGCCTGATCCGCGGCCGCGAGTTCATCATGAAGGACGCCTACTCCTTCGACGTCGACGACGCCGGCCTGGATCGGTCCTACGACCTCCAGCGCCAGGCCTACCAGCGCATCTTCGCCAGGCTCGGCCTGGAGCACGTCATCGTCAAGGCCATGAGCGGGGCGATGGGCGGCTCGCGCAGCGAGGAGTTCCTCCACCCCACCCCCATCGGCGAGGACACCTTCGTCCGCTCACCCGGCGGCTACACCGCCAACGTCGAGGCGGTCACCACCCCGGTGCCCGACCCGATCCCGTTCGACGGTCTGCCCGCCGCAGAGGTCCTCGACACCCCGGACTCGCAGACGATCGAGACCCTCGTCGACGCGGCCAACCGCCTCCACCCGCGCGAGGACCGGCCCTGGGAGGCCGCCGACACCCTCAAGAACGTCGTGCTCGCCCTGGTCCACCCCGACGGGCTGCGCGAGATCATTGCCGTCGGCCTGCCCGGTGACCGCGAGGTGGATCTCAAGCGCCTCCAGGCCGGCGTCGAGCCCGCCGAGGTCCAGCCCGCCACGGAGGACGACCTCAAGGGCCGCACCGAGCTGGTCAAGGGCTACATCGGCCCGGCCGTCCTCGGCCCGAACGGTGCCCCACGCACCCTCGACGACGCCGGGCGCGTCACCGCCGGGGCGATGCGCTACCTCCTCGACCCGCGCGTGGTCCCGGGCACCGCGTGGGTGACCGGCGCCGACGCCGACGGCAAGCACGTGTTCAACCTCGTCGCCGGCCGGGACTTCACCGCCGACGGCACCATCGAGGCCGCCGAGGTCCGGGCGGGCGACCCCGCGCCCGACGGCTCCGGCCCGCTCGAGCTGGCCCGGGGCATCGAGATCGGCCACATCTTCGCCCTCGGCCGCAAGTACGCCCAGGCCCTGGACCTGAAGGTGCTCGACGCCAACGGCAAGGCCGTGGTCGTGACGATGGGTTCCTACGGCATCGGCATCACCCGCGCCCTCGCCGCGCTCGCGGAGGCCAACAACGACGAACACGGCCTCGTCTGGCCCATGCAGGTGGCGCCCGCCCACGTCCACGTGCTCGCCACCGGCAAGGACCAGCAGGTCTTCGAGGTGGCCGAGCGGCTGTCCCGGGAGCTGGAGGCGGCGGGCGTGGAGGTCCTCTACGACGACCGCCCGAAGGTCTCGGCCGGTGTGAAGTTCGCCGACGCCGAGCTGCTGGGCGTCCCGCTCAGCGTGGTCGTCGGCCGGAGCCTGGCCGACGGCGTGGTGGAGGTGCGTACCCGGGCCACCGGCGAGCGGGAGGAGATCGCGCCGGAGCTCGCCGTCGCGCGTGCGCGGGAGCTGGTGGACGCGGCCCTGGCCGGCTAGCCCCTCGCTGCGCCTCGGTCCGCCAGGATGCGGCGGACCGGCAGTGGACCATCGGGGCGTTCTTGCGCGGCCTGCTGCTCGTGGCGCTCGTCGACGCCCTCTTCATCGGCCTCGGCCTGTGGCTGCTCGGCGTACCGCTCGTGCTGCCGCTGGCGGTGCTCGTCCTCTTCGGCTGGCGGGTTGGTCATGGGCATCCTGGGCGCGTTCCTCGGCGTACCCGTGGCGGCGGTGATCGCCCGCATGGTGGACCACTTGCGAGGGCGGGCACCGGCGGCCGGGCCCGCTGCGATGCGCACACGGCCCGAGGTCGCGGAGGCCGCGGTGCCCGGGCCGGGGGCCGTGGTCGGCCGGGGGCCGGTGGGCTCAGCCGATCCCGGGCAGGGCCGGCAGCCGGCCACCCCAGGCACGGACCTGTTCCGCGGCGTCCTCCGCCGCGGCGACCAGCGCCTCGCGTTCGTGAGGGCCGACGAGGCCGAGGCTGAACGTCCAGTGCCGCACGAGTCGTTCCTCCGCGGCGACGGCGACCGCCTGCTCCGCCGTCAGCGCGGGGTCCGTGGTCGCCGCGCCGTCGCCCGGTACCCCACCGGCCGCGTCCCGGCCGACCTCGCCCACGGACAGGTCGTAGGCACCTTCGCGCGGGTCCGGCGCCCCGGCGGCAAGCGCCGTGTCCACGAGCTCCTGCAGGTAGGCCGCCCGCGCCGTCGCCCGCTCCCGGGCTCCGCCATCGCTGCGGGCCGCCACGGTCTCGAGGGCGAAGCGGGCGGAGTCGAGGACCAGCACGGTGGGCCCGTCGGCGCCCCGCGCCAGCAGCGCCTCGGGCGTCAGGGGTGCGGCGGAGGACGCCGGAGCCTCGGCCCCCGTCGCGGCCGCCAGGTCGGCGGCATCGGCCGAGCGGGAGAGCGAGATGGCTAGCATCGCCGCGGCGACCGCGTCGTCGTCCGCGGTCAGGGCCGCCTCACGGGCGCTGCCGGCGCCCGCGGTGAGCAGGGCGAGCACGTCCGAGGCGGTGGGCTCCGCCGTCGGGGCGGCGGTGGAGACCTCGGGGGTGGCGACGTCCTCCGGCGCCCCCTCCGGCCACGCCACCCACACCCCGCCGAGGGCGTCGGTGTGCGCCTCGGCGTGGGCGCGCACCTCCTGCAGCAGGCCCGCGTCGGCGTCGTCGGCCGTGACCTGCAACACGGTCTGCTCGATCGTCGCCGCCCTCACCGCCTCGTCCTGACGCGCCACCTCGGCGGCGTCGGGGCTGGCCGGCAGGGTCGGTGGGGTGTCCAGCCGGACCGCCCCGCAGCCCGCCAGCAGGGCCGCTGCGGCGGCCGCCGCGAGCACGCGCCGACGGCGCCGCGCACCGCCCCGCACAGCAACCGGGACGTGGTCGGCAGGGGAGGTCAGGGCAGGGGTGCGCATCGTCGTGATCCTCCCACGCCGGGCGCGGCGGTCGGGCGCAGGGTGGGTAGTCTGTGGGACCAGCACGACGCCGCGTGCGTTCGCACAAAAGGAGAGAGTCACGATGAGCCCCGCCCGAGCCACCGACCTGCCAGGCCGCCTCCGGGCCGCCCTCGAGCCGGTCGTCGACGCCGCGGGGCTGTTCCTGGAGGATGCGTCGGCCGCCGCGGCCGGCCGCCGCAAGATCGTGCGCGTGGTCATCGACCTGCCCGACGGCCCCGGCGGGGTGGACTCCGACAAGCTCTCCGACGTCTCCCGCGAGATCTCCCGGGTCCTCGACGACGTCGACCTGCTCGAAGGCGCCTACACGCTCGAGGTCTCCACCCCCGGCGCCGACCGCCCGCTGACCGAGCCACGGCACTACCGCCGCGCCGTCGGCCGACTGGTCGCCGTGCACACCACCGGCGGTGGTCAGGTGACCGGGCGGCTGCAGGAGGCGGACGACGGCGGCATCACGCTCGACGTCGACGGGCGCCGGGAGACCCTCGGGTACCCCGCGATCGACCGCGCGCGGGTCGAGATCGAGCTCAACCGCCCCGAGACAGCCTGAGGAGGACGCCATGGACATCGACATGACCGCACTGCGGCTGATCGAGAGCGAACGCGGCATCAGCTTCGACGTGCTCGTCCGGGCGATCGAGGACGCCCTCCTGCTGGCCTACCACCGCAGCCCCGGCGCGATGGACAAGGCCCGGGTGGAGCTGGACCGGCGCAGCGGGCGGGTCACGGTGCTGGCGACCGAGGTGGACGAGGACGGGAACGACGCCGGCGAGTTCGACGACACCCCATCCGACTTCGGCCGCATCGCGACCGCGACGGCACGGTCCGTCATCGTCCAGCGCCTGCGCGACGCCGAGGACGAGCAGGTGATGGGCAACTACCGGGACAAGGCCGGTGAGCTCATCAGCGGCATCGTCCAGCAGGGCCGCGACCCTCGGGTCGTGCTCGTGGACATCGGCGACCTCGAGGCCGTGCTGCCCGCACACGAGCAGGTCCCCACCGAGAAGTACGTCCACGGAGACCGGCTGCGCGCCTACGTGCTCGACGTCACCCGCGGCCCGAAGGGCCCCTCCGTCACTCTCTCGCGCACCCACCCCAACCTCGTGCGCAAGCTGTTCGCGCTCGAGGTGCCCGAGGTCGCCGACGGCAGCGTGGAGATCATGGCCCTCGCCCGCGAGGCGGGGCACCGCACCAAGATCGCCGTCCGAGCGAACGTGCCGGGCCTCAACGCCAAGGGCGCCTGCATCGGCCCCATGGGCCAGCGGGTGCGTGCCGTGATGACCGAGCTGGCCGGCGAGAAGATCGACATCGTGGACTACTCCGACGACCCCGCCAGGTTTGTCGCCAGCGCGCTCTCGCCCTCACGGGTGAGCAGCGTCGAGGTGGTCGACGCCGACGCCCGCGCCGCCCGCGTCGTCGTGCCCGACTACCAGCTCTCCCTGGCCATCGGCAAGGAGGGGCAGAACGCCCGGCTCGCCGCCCGCCTGACGGGATGGCGCATCGACATCCACGCCGACACCGAGGCCGACGAGGCCGCCGCCGGGGCCGACAGCGAGGCCGACGCGGCCGCCGCGGAGATCCCGGGTGCCGCCGAGTCGACTTCGACACAGGATGAGCGGCCCTCCGGCGCGCAGGGGTAGAGTGTCCCCTGGGCACGCGCCCGGAAATCCCCACATGAGTACAAGCAGCGAGACACCTACGCCCTTCACCGGGCCGGTGCGCACCTGCGTGGGGTGCCGGGAACGGGCCCCGAGGTCGGCCCTGGTCCGCCTCGTCCTCGACACCGCCACCCACGTGGCGACGGTGGACGTAGGGCGCAGCGCTCCAGGGCGGGGCGCCTGGCTCCACCCGAGCCGGGACTGCCTGGACCTCGCCCTCAGGCGCCGGGCAATCCCGCGGGCCCTGCGTGCAGCAGGCCCGGTGGACACCGGCCCGGCGGGTGAGTGGTTCGACCAGAACGCCCGTGCGGCGCAAGATGCGCCCACGGGGAACGAGTCATCGAAGAAGAAAGCGGGTTGGAAGCCGATGGGCACCCGATGAGTACCCAGCGATGAGCTGCCAGCGTTAAACAGCGGTCCTCCCTGTCCCGGGACGGACCGAGACAGGAGAGTTGTGGCAAAGGTCCGCGTCCACGAGCTTGCGAAAGAGCTCGGCGTCGACAGCAAGACGGTGCTCGCGAAGCTTCGCGAGCAAGGGGAGTTCGTGAAGTCGGCGTCGTCGACGATCGAAGCCCCCGTCATCCGTCGGCTGCGCGAGGCATTCCCCGCCAAGGCGGCGGAAGAGCCCGCATCCAAGAGCGGCGCTCCCGCCGCCAAGCCCACGAGCAAGGCCGCCCCCACCCCGGGGCCCGCCAAGCCCGAGACCCCAGCACCGGCCGCCCCGGCCCCAGCCGCTCCGGCCCCGGCCCCGGCCGCTCCCGCGGTCGCGCCCGCGGCTCCGGCAGCAGAGGCCGCACCCGCGGCCCCGGCCGTCCCCGCGGCCCCCGCACCCCAGGCGCCAGCAGCCCAGGCGCCGGCACCGCAGAGCCCGGCCGCGCCGGACGCTGCTGCGCCCAGCCCGGCTGCGCCGACGCCGGCCGCCGCCCAGGCGGCCCCGGAACGCCCCGCGGCGCGCACCGACGCGCCGAAGCCGGGCGGTGCCCGGCCGGCCCCCGAGCAGAGCCGCCCCCAGGCGGCCCGCCCCGGTGCCGCATCCCGACCCGATGAGAAGGCTCCCCGCACGAGCGCGCGTCCGGGCAACAACCCGTTCGCGCCCTCGCAGGGCATGCCGCGGCCCGGTGGCGGCGCTGGCCCGCGTCCCGGCGGTCCGCGTCCGGGTAACAACCCGTTCGCGGCCTCGCAGGGCATGCCCCGGCCGGGTGGCACCGGCGGTCCGCGCCCCGGCGCGCCCCGACCCGGTGGCACCGGTGGCCCGCGTCCCGCGGCAGCGCCCCGTCCGGGCGGTCCCCGCCCGAACCCGGGCATGATGCCCGGTCAGAGCTCGGTGGGACGCCCCGGCGCACCCGCCCGCGCAGGCGGCGGCCGCGGCCGTCCCGGTGCCGGTGGCCCCGGTGGCGGTCGTCCGGGTGCCGGTGGTGGCTTCGCCGGCCGTCCCGGCGGCGGTGCTCCCGGTGGTGGCGGCGGTTTCGCCGGCCGTCCCGGTGGTGGCGGCGGCCGTGGTGGTCGTGGTGGCACGCAGGGCGCCTTCGGGCGCGCCGGTGGCCGCCCGGTGCGCGGACGGAAGTCGAAGCGCGCGAAGCGCCAAGAGTTCGAGCAGCAGTCCGCGCCGTCGATCGGCGGCGTGCAGGTCCCGCGCGGTGACGGCTCCACGATCGTGCGCATCCGCGCCGGCGCCTCGCTGGCGGACTTCGCGGACAAGATCGACGCCAACCCCGCGAGCCTGGTGACGGTGCTCTTCCACCTGGGCGAGATGGCCACGGCCACCCAGTCCCTGGACGAGGACACCTTCTCGACGCTCGGCACGGAGCTGGGCTACGTCATCGAGATCGTGTCTCCCGAGGAGGAGGAGCGCGAGCTCCTCGAGAGCTTCGACATCGACCTCCAGGCCGAGGAGGCCGGGGAGACCGACGAGGACCTCATGCCGCGTCCGCCGGTGGTCACCGTCATGGGTCACGTCGACCACGGCAAGACCAAGCTCCTTGACGCCATCCGGTCCACGGACGTCGTCGCCGAGGAGCACGGCGGCATCACCCAGCACATCGGTGCCTACCAGGTCACGACCGAGCACGAGGACGTCGAGCGCCCGATCACCTTCATCGACACCCCCGGTCACGAGGCCTTCACCGCCATGCGTGCCCGTGGTGCGCAGGTGACGGACATCGCGATCCTCGTGGTCGCCGCGGACGACGGCGTGATGCCCCAGACCGTGGAAGCGCTCAACCACGCCCAGGCGGCCGGTGTGCCGATCGTCGTGGCGGTCAACAAGGTGGACAAGCCGGAGGCCAACCCGGCGAAGATCCGCCAGCAGCTGACCGAGTACAACCTCGTGACCGAGGAGTACGGCGGCGACACCATGTTCGTCGACGTCTCCGCCAAGTCCCGCACGGGCATCGACGACCTCCTCGAGGCCGTCCTGCTCACCGCGGACGCGGCGCTCGACCTGCGGGCGAACCCCGACAAGGACGCGCGCGGCGTGGCCATCGAGGCCAACCTCGACAAGGGCCGCGGCGCCGTCGCGACCGTGCTGGTGCAGACCGGCACGCTGCACGTCGGCGACTCGATCGTGACCGGCACCGCCCACGGGCGCGTACGGGCCATGTTCGACGAGCACGGCAACACCGTGAACGAGGCGGGCCCGGCCCGTCCGGTCCAGGTGCTCGGCCTGCAGTCGGTGCCACGCGCCGGCGACAGCTTCCTCGTCGCGCCCGACGACCGCACCGCCCGGCAGATCGCCGACAAGCGCGAGGCCGCCGAGCGTGCCGCGACGCTGGCCAAGCGCCGCAAGCGGGTCAGCCTGGAGGACTTCACCAAGGCCCTCGAGGAGGGCAAGGTCGAGAACCTCAACCTCATCATCAAGGGTGACGTCTCCGGTGCCGTCGAGGCACTCGAGGACGCCCTGCTCAAGATCGATGTGGGCGAGGAGGTCGCGCTGCGCATCATCCACCGCGGTGTGGGTGCCATCACGCAGAACGACGTCAACCTGGCGACGGTGGACAACGCCGTCATCATCGGCTTCAACGTGCGCCCCGCGGAGCGGGTCGCCGAGCTGGCCGACCGCGAGGGTGTCGACCTGAAGTTCTACTCGGTCATCTACGACGCGATCGACGAGGTGGAGAGCGCGCTCAAGGGCATGCTCAAGCCGGAGTTCGAGGAGGTCCAGCTGGGCACCGCGGAGATCCGTCAGGTGTTCCGCTCCTCCAAGTTCGGCAACATCGCCGGTTCGATCGTCCGGTCGGGTCTCATCCGCCGCAACGCCAGCGCGCGTCTCACGCGCGACGGCGTGGTGGTGGCCGACAAGCTCACCATCGAGTCCCTCCGCCGCGAGAAGGACGATGTCACCGAGGTCCGCGAGGGCTTCGAGTGCGGTATCGGCCTCGGCGCGAAGGACGTCCGGGAGGGCGACATCATCGAGACCTTCGAGATGCGCGAGAAGCCGCGCGCCTGATCGCCCACCGGCCGCCACCGGGTGGAGCCCGGCTCCGCGTCGTCGCCTCGTGCGACGGCGCGGGCCGAGGCCCCGCCCGGGGGCGGCCCTCTTCGTCCCAGCACCCCAGGAGAACGCTCATGGCCGACGCACCCCGCGCCCGCAAGCTCGCCGAACGGATCCAGCAGATCGTCGCGCGCATGCTCGACACCCGCATCAAGGACCCGCGTCTGGGTTTCGTCACCGTCACCGACGTCCGGGTCACCGGTGACCTGCAGAACGCCACGATCTTCTACACCGTCCTCGGCGACGAGCTGGACCGCACCTCCTCAGCCGCCGCGCTCGCGTCCGCCAAGGGCCTCATCCGCTCCGAGGTGGGCAAGCAGACCGGCATCCGCCTGACCCCCACGATCGAGTTCGTGCTCGACGCTGTGCCCGAGACCGCCGCGAGCCTCGAGGAGGCCTTGCGTACCGCCGCCGAACGCGACGCCGAGGTCGCCCAGCTCGCCGCCCAGGCCACCTACGCCGGCGACCCCGACCCGTACCGCCGTCCGGCCGACGAGGACGAGGACGACGGCGCCGGGCCTGCCCCCGCCGAGGACGCCGGCCCCGCGCGCCCGTGACCGAGGCGCGCACCGAGCGGCGCGGCGCGGACATCCCACGCGGCCGCGTCACGGCGGCCGACGGGCTCCTGGTCGTGGACAAGCCGCAGGGCTGGACCAGCCACGACGTCGTCGCCCGCACACGGCGGCTCGCCGCCACCAAGAAGGTCGGCCACGCCGGCACCCTGGACCCGATGGCCACCGGCGTGCTCGTCCTCGGGGTCGGGCGCGCCACCCGGCTGCTCACCTACCTGGTGGGCGCGGACAAGGAGTACACCGCCACCGTCCGCCTCGGCCAGGCCACCGTGACCGACGACGCCGAGGGCGACATCGTCGGCCAGCCCGGCGCCGAGCCGCTGCTGCGGGCCGACGGCACCGCCGAGACGGCCGCGATCGAGACCGCGCTGGCCGGCCTGCGTGGCCCGATCGAGCAGGTGCCCAGCGCCGTTTCGGCCATCAAGGTCGACGGCAAACGCGCGTACGCCCGCGTCCGGCAGGGCGAGGACGTCGCGCTCCCCGCACGGCCGGTGACCATCCACCGCCTCGAGCTGACCGCGCCGCCGCGTGCCGCCGTTGTCGGGGAGACCGCCGTGCTCGACCTGGACGTGGTGGTCGGCTGCTCCTCCGGTACCTACGTGCGTGCCCTGGCCCGCGACCTCGGTGCCGCCCTGGGGACTGGCGGGCACCTGACCGCACTGCGCCGTACCCGGGTCGGTCCCTTCACGCTCGACGGCGCTCGCACCGTGGCGGAGCTGGTCGCCGAGGTCGCCGCCCAGGCGGAGGAGCTGGAGCCGACCGGACTGCGCACGACCACCATGACCGAGGCCGCCACGGCCTGCTTCCCGGTACGCCACCTCGACGCCGACCAGACCGCGGCCGTGCGGGTGGGCAAGTTCCTGCACCCGACGGCGCAGCTCGGCTCGGGCCGGGACGAGGCTGTCACCGCCGCGCTGGCGCCCGACGGGCACGTGGTCGCCCTGCTGGGCGACCGCGCCGGGCAGGCGCGGCCGATCCTCGTGCTCGACCCCGCATAGAGTGTGTGCCAGGTACGCGGACGACGAGGGGAGAAAACCGTGAATAACACTGGGACGACGGCGGCCAACACCACGGCAGCCGAGACTACGGCAGCCGAGACGACGGCAGCCGAGACGACGGTGCGAACGGGCGGGTGCGGCTGCGGCGGGCACCACGGCGCAGGGCACGGCGGCGGGCACCACGCCGGACACCAGCACGGTGGCAGCCACCAGCCCGGTCTGCCGCAGGACCTCGCCGCCGGTCGGCGGAACCTCGGCCTCACCTCGGCCCGGCCTGGTGAGGGCACCGACCCCGAGACGCTGGCCAACCAGGGGCCCCGCCCCGGTGGCGGCTGCGCCTGCGGGCGGCACTGAGGCCCCACCAGCCGAGGCCGGCCTGAGAGGGGCCGCCCGCTGGGACCGGTGGTCGTGACCTCCTCGGGGCACGGCAGCCACAGAGAGAACGAGCCAGGAGGTCTGTGCGTGCAGGTGTGGAGAGGGACCGGGGAGGTCCCGGCTGACCTCGGCACGACCGTTGCCACCCTCGGCATCTTCGACGGCGTGCACCGGGGGCACCAGGTGGTGCTCGGCGCCACGGTCAGCGAGGCGGAGGCCGCCGACCTGGTCTCGGTGGCGATCACCTTCGACCCCCACCCGGCCACGGTGCACAGGCCCGACGAGCAGTTCGAGCTCATCGCCTCCCTGACCGACCGCCTCGAGCGGCTCGCCGCGACCGGTCTGGACGCGGTGCTCGTGCTCGAGTACTCCCTCGACCTCGCGCGCAACACCCCCGAGGAGTTCGTGCGCACCTACCTGGTCGACACCCTGCACGCCGCGATGGTCGTCGTGGGGGAGGACGTGCGGTTCGGCTGGCGCAACTCCGGGGACCAGCACACCATGCACGACCTCGGTCACGAGCTCGGCTTCGGGGTGCGCATCGTCGAGGACATCGCCTGCGAGGCCAACGGGCGACGCTGGTCGTCCACCTGGATCCGTGAGCTGCTCGCGGCCGGCGACGTCGCCGGTGCCACGGACGTGCTGGGCCGGACACACCGGGTGCGCGGCGTCGTCGTGCACGGCGCCAAGCGGGGCCGCGAGCTGGGTTACCCCACCGCGAACCTGCTCGCGGACGACCTCGGGGTGGTCCCCGCCGACGGCGTGTACGCCGGCTGGCTCATCCGCCCCGCGCACGCCCCCGCGGACGGCAGCTCCAAGCGCCTGCCCGCCGCGATCTCGGTCGGGACCAACCCGACGTTCCACGGCGTCGAGCGCACGGTGGAGGCCAATGTGCTGGGCCGCACCGACCTCGACCTCTACGGCGAGGAGGTCGTGGTCGAGCTCGTGGCGAACCTGCGGCCGATGATCGCGTTCGACGGCATCCCCGCGCTGCTCGACCAGATGGCGAAGGACGTCGCACGGAGTGCGGAGATTCTCGGGGTGCCCGCACCACAGCGGCCCGAGACCTCCACCTTCCCGTGAGCCGCACCGCCACCACCCCGTGAGATGTCATCTTTTCCGCGAGATGTCGTCGGGCCTCAAGCGTCACGGCGCGTGACGGCTCCCGAGGACATGACATGTCGCGGAGGACATGACACTTCGCGGGAGAGCTGGTGGCTCGGGGGAGTGTGTGGCGAACGTCCGGTCGAGCCGCCCGCCGCGTGCCTGATAGGCTGCCCACTGCCGTCAAGCCGGCCACGGATGCGTCATGCCCGGGAGAACATGCCCCGGTGCTCCGTGCAACGACCAACAGGAGAACCAATGGCCCTCGCTGCCGACGTGAAGCAGTCCATCATCGCTGAGTACGCCACCCACGAGGGTGACACCGGTTCGCCGGAGGTCCAGATCGCGATGCTCAGCCAGCGCATCAAGGACCTCACCGAGCACTTCAAGACCCACAAGCACGACCACCACTCCCGTCGTGGTCTGATGCTCCTCATCGGCCAGCGCAAGCGCCTCCTGGCATACCTGGCCGCCGAGGACATCGAGCGCTACCGCAGCCTCATCGCGCGGCTCGGCCTGCGCCGCTGAACCTCCGACCGGCTCGGACCTGCGGGTCCGAGCCGGTCGTGCATGCCCGTCCGGCGTGCGGCGCCGTCGCCGCCGGGCACCCGGGCCTCAGGGCCCACAGCAGGAACCCGGGCCCGCGGGCCCACAACTGAACACGCACACCACCTCCGCACCGGCCACGCACGAGTCGGTCCTCGGTAGTGGCCTCCGGAACGCGGGACAACCCGCGCCCGTCCGTGGGCCTCGATCGATGACCGCCGGGCCGCCGGGCGGACGAACCACGAAGGAGGGCACCCATGGAGGGTCCCGAGATCAAGTTCGCCGAAGCCGTCATCGACAACGGCTCGTTCGGCACCCGCACCGTCCGCTTCGAGACCGGGCGGCTCGCCCGGCAGGCCGCCGGCTCCGCCGTCGCCTACCTCGACGAGGAGACGATGGTGCTGTCGGCCACGACGGTCGGCAAGCACCCCAAGGAGCAGTTCGACTTCTTCCCCCTCACGGTGGACGTCGAGGAGCGCCAGTACGCCGCCGGGAAGATCCCCGGCTCGTTCTTCCGCCGCGAGGGCCGGCCCTCGACCGAGGCCATCCTCGCCTGCCGCCTCATCGACCGCCCGCTGCGCCCGTCCTTCGTCAAGGGCCTGCGCAACGAGGTCCAGATCGTCGAGACCATCCTCGCGATCCACCCCGACGACTCCTACGACGTCCTGGCGATCAACGCCGCCTCGATGTCCACCCAGATCTCCGGTCTGCCGTTCTCCGGCCCGATCGGCGGCGTCCGCATCGCGCTCATCGGCAGCCAGTGGGTCGCCTTCCCCCGCTACAGCGAGATCGAGAAGGCCGTCTTCTCGATGGTCGTCGCCGGCCGCGTCGTCACCAAGGACGACGGCACCAACGACGTCGCCGTGATGATGGTCGAGGCCGAGGCCACCGACAACGCCTGGACGCTCATCAAGGAGCAAGGCGCCACGGTCCCGACCGAGGAGGTCGTGGCCGAGGGCCTCGAGGCCTCCAAGCCCTTCATCAAGGCGCTCGTCGAGGCTCAGCAGCAGCTGGCCGCCGAGACCGCCAAGCCGACCGCCGAGTTCCCCCGGTTCCTCGACTACGAGGACGACGCCTACGCCGCCGTCGAGGCAGCGGTCTCCGCCGACCTCGCCCAGGCCATCCAGATCGCCGGCAAGCAGGAGCGCGAGACCCGCCAGGACGAGATTCGCGCCGCCATGCTCGAGACGCTCACCGAGCGTTTCGAGGGCCGCGAGAAGGAGCTCTCCGCCGCGTTCCGCGCCGTCGCGAAGACCGCCGTGCGCCACCGCGTCCTCACCGACGGCATCCGCATGGACGGCCGTGGCCTGAAGGACATCCGCACCCTGTCCGCCGAGGTCGAGGTGCTGCCCCGCGTGCACGGCTCGGCGCTGTTCGAGCGCGGCGAGACCCAGATCATGGGCGTCACCACGCTGAACATGCTGCGCATGGAGCAGCAGCTCGACACCCTGTCCCCGGTGACGCGCAAGCGCTACATGCACAACTACAACTTCCCGCCCTACTCCACCGGTGAGACCGGCCGGGTGGGCTCGCCCAAGCGCCGCGAGATCGGCCACGGCGCACTGGCTGAGCGGGCCCTCATGCCTGTCCTGCCCAGCCGCGAGGAGTTCCCCTACGCGATCCGGCAGGTCTCCGAGGCACTCAGCTCCAACGGGTCCACCTCCATGGGCTCGGTGTGCGCCTCGACCCTGTCGCTGCTCAACGCCGGTGTGCCGCTGCGCGCGCCTGTCGCGGGCATCGCCATGGGCCTCATGAGCGACACGGTCGACGGCGAGACCCGCTACGCCGCCCTGACCGACATCCTCGGCGCCGAGGACGCTTTCGGCGACATGGACTTCAAGGTCGCCGGCACCCGCGAGTTCGTCACCGCCATCCAGCTCGACACCAAGCTCGACGGCATCCCCGCCTCGGTCCTGGCCGGTGCGCTGACCCAGGCCCGCGACGCCCGCCTGTACATCCTCGATGTCATGAACGAGGCGATCGACGTCCCGGACGAGATGGCCCCGACCGCCCCGCGCGTCATCACCGTGAAGGTCCCGGTCGACAAGATCGGCGAGGTCATCGGCCCGAAGGGCAAGATGATCAACCAGATCCAGGAGGACACCGGCGCGGACATCTCCATCGAGGACGACGGCACCGTCTACATCGGCGCCACCGACGGTCCCTCGGCGGAAGCGGCACGGCAGGCGGTCAACGCCATCGCCAACCCGCAGATGCCGGAGATCGGCGAGCGCTTCGTGGGCACGGTCGTCAAGACCACCTCCTTCGGTGCCTTCGTCTCCCTCACCCCGGGCAAGGACGGCCTGCTGCACATCTCGCAGATCCGTCGCCTGACCGGCGGCAAGCGCGTGGAGAACGTCGAGGACGTCCTCTCCGTGGGCCAGAAGGTCCAGGTCGAGCTCGCCGAGATCGACCCGCGCGGCAAGCTGTCCCTGCACGCCGTCGTCGAGGGCGAGGAGGACGCCGAGGGCGAGGCGTCCGGTGACGGTGCCTCGGCCGACGGCGGGGCCTCCACCCAGCGCGACGGCGACCGGGACGGCCGCGACGGCGACCGGGACGGCCGCGACGGCGACCGGGACGGCCGCGACGGCGACCGGGACGGCGACCGGGACGGTGGGCGCCGTGACGGCGGCCGCCGCCAGCGCACCCGCACGCGCCGGCACGACGGCGCCGAAGGCGCCGAGGAGCCGGCGGCAGCGCCCGGCACCGACGCCTGAGGATGCCCGAACAGCTGAACCTGGGCCCGGCCGGCGCACCCGGCACGGAGATCCGCGCCGAGCAGGACGGCAGCGTCATCCGACGCTCCGTCCTGCCCGGCGGTATCCGGGTACTCACCGAGGCCATGCCCGGTCAGCGCTCGACGGCGGTAGGCGCCTGGGTGGCCGTCGGCTCGCGTGACGAGACCAACGGCCACCACGGCTCCACGCACTTCCTCGAGCACCTGCTCTTCAAGGGCACCCCCACGCGCACCGCGCTGGACATCGCCGAGGCCTTCGACGCCGTCGGCGGGGAGGCCAACGCCGCCACCGGCAAGGAGCACACCTGCTACTACGCGCGGGTGCTCGACGCCGACCTGCCCATGGCCGTGGACGTCATCACCGACATGGTGACCTCCTCGGTCATCGACGCCTCCGAGCTCGAGACCGAGCGTGGCGTCATCCTCGAAGAGCTCGCCATGAACGACGACGACCCCGTCGACGTCGCGCACGAACGCTTCACCACCGCTGTGCTGGGGGCCCACCCCCTGGGCCGGCCCATCGGCGGCACCCCGGAGACGATCCGCGCGGTGCCCCGTGAGGCGGTGGTCGAGCACTACCGCCGCACCTACGTCCCGCGCGAGCTCGTCGTGACGGCGGCGGGCAGCGTGGACCACGACGCCCTGTGCGAGCAGGTGCTCCGCGCCGTCCAGGAGGGCGGCTGGGCGCTGGATGCCGACGCCGTCCCCGCCGAACGGCGCGTGGGGGCCGCCGTCGCCGGGGCACGCGGCGTGCCACCGGGGTCGGGGGCCGTGATCGTCCCCGGGCCCGAGACGGCCCTGCTGCCGCAGCAGGGCAGCGCGGTGACCGTGCAGCGCCCCACCGAGCAGGCCAACGTGCTGCTGGGCGGGCCAGGTATCGCGGCCGGTGACGAGCGGCGGTACGTGCTCTCCGTGCTCACCACGGTGCTCGGCGGCGGCATGTCCTCGCGGCTTTTCCAGGAGATCCGCGAGAAGCGCGGACTGGCGTACTCCACCTACGCGTTCGCCTCGTCCTACGCCGAGGCCGGCACGTTCGGCCTCTACGCCGGGTGCGCGCCGGGCAACGTCACGCAGGTGGTCGAGCTGCTCACCACCGAGTGGGACCGCCTCGTCCGCGACGGCATCAGCGAGGACGAGCTGCGCCGCGGCGTCGGCCAGCTGCGCGGGAACATGGTCCTCGGCCTGGAGGACAACGGCTCGCGGATGTCCCGGCTCGGCCGCGCGGAGATCGTCCACGGCGAGCTGACCAGCCTGGACGAGATGATCGACCGCATCTCGAAGGTGACCGCCCCTCAGGTGCGCGAGCTCGCGGCCGACCTGGCCGCCGGACCGCGCTCGCTGGTCGCGGTGGGCCCGTTCGAGGACGACGTCGCCGCCCGGCTGCTCACCGCGTAGTCCGGTTCCTTTACGGGCTCAGCAGCTCGGTCATCCACTCCTCGACGGCCGAGCGGATGTTCGGGTGGTCCTTGGCCAGGCTGTGGTCGCCGTCGACCACCACCACGCGGCGGTCGGGGCCCGACGGCGGCATGCCGAAGGGGTCCCGTGAGCCCTGGACCACCAGGGTCGGCACGGTGACGCCGTCGAGCTCCGGCAGCCGGCTCGGCCGGTCGGCCCGGCCGGGCGGCCGGAGCGGGAAGGCCAGGCAGAGCACGCCGACGGCGCCGACCTCGGCGGCGGTGCGGCACGCGACCCGCGCACCCGAGGACCGTCCGCCGGTCACCAGCGGCGTTCGGTCGCCGGCCTGTTCGCGCAGCCATGCCGCGACCGCGACCCAGGCGGCGTCGAGCTGGCGGGCGGGGGCGGGGGCCCGGCGGCCGGCAACCCGGTAGGGCTGCTCGACCAGCGCCACCCCCAACCCGGCGCGACGCGCCACCGACGCGGCGAGCGTCAGGTCACCAGCCGTCACGCCACCACCCGCGCCGTGCCCGAGCATGACCGTCGCCCGGGATCCCGCCGGGCTGTCGAGGTGGACGCGCGCCGGACCGTGCGGGGTCGTGACCTCGGCGACGCTCGCGGACGCGTGGTCGGGTCCCGAGGGGGTTGTGGCCATCGGCAAATCGTATGCGCGGGACGTCCCCTGAGTATCGGACGGCAACAAGTGGCAACTGCTAGGTTTCCTGTGGCGCGGCTAACAGACTGGCCACACGTTCCTGGAGATCTGCTGGGAGCGGCGTGGTTCCACAGGGGGGATCGCGGTTGCGGGTCGCCAGACCCGGGTAAGCGAAAGCGGTATGGGGGCGTGCCGCGACCTGCGTGCGCCCGTGTAGTGGAACCGAGGTCGAGGGAGACCATCTTCATGAGCAGCACTTCCCGGCGGATCGGACGGCGTGGGCTTACGGGCCTCGCTGTCGCTCTGCCTCTCTCGCTGGTCCTGGCCGGTGGCGCGATGGCCGCACCACCGGAGCACGCCAACAACAGCGACCGCGCGGCGGCGGCGTCGAAGTCCAACGAGGGCAACCACGGCAAGCCGCCCGAGCTCGAGGCCCGCGTCAAGGACGTCATCAAGGTCAAGGGCCGGAGCTTCAAGGACCTCAACGACAACGGCAAGCTCGACGTCTACGAGGACTGGCGCAAGCCCACCTCCGAGCGCGTCGCGGACCTCGTCGAGCAGATGACGCTCGAGGAGAAGGCCGGCCTCATGCTCATCCAGACCCTGAACGCGGGGTGTGAGGGCACGGTCGTGGATCCGGCGACGGACTACATCGAGAACCAGTACATGCACCGGTTCATCTTCCGCAACGTGGTCAACTCCACAGCCTCCGAGTGTGGTGCACCGGGCACGCCGCAGGTCACCCCCGCGCAGGCGGCGGAGTTCACCAACGCGGTTCAGGAGAAGACGGAGGCCACGCGCCTGGGCATCCCGGCCCTGTTCAAGTCGAACGCCCGCAACCACATCGAGCACGACGCCCGCGTCGGGATCAGCGAGGCCGCCGGCGCCTTCAGCGCGTTCCCGAAGGAGGCCGGCATCGCCTCCGCCGCACTCGGCGACGACGAGTACATGGGCGTGGTCGAGGACTTCGCCACGGTCATGGGTGACGAGTGGTCCTCGATCGGACTGCGCGGCATGTACGGCTACATGGCCGACCTGTCCACCGACCCCCGCTGGTACCGCGTGCACGAGACCTTCACCGAGGACGCGGACCTCGGCGCGGACATCATGGGCACGCTGGTGGAGACCCTGCAGGGCCCGGTCGACAAGGATGGACTGTCGCTCAGCCCGGACACCGACGTCGCGCTCACGATGAAGCACTTCCCGGGCGGTGGCCCGCAGGCGCTCGGCCTGGACCCGCACTACGCCCACGGCAAGACGCAGGTCTACCCGGGTGACGGGTTCGGGGAGGCCCTCAAGCCGTTCGAGGCCGCCATCGACGCCGGCGTGTCGTCGATCATGCCGTACTACGGCGCGCCCATCGACGTCACCTACGAGGGCGTCACCTTCCAGGAGACCGGCTTCGCCTTCTCCGACCAGATCGTCAACGGGTTGCTCCGTGACCAGCTCGGCTTCAAGGGCTACGTCAACTCCGACACCGGCATCATCAACGACCGGGCGTGGGGGCTGGAGTCGGCCACCGTCCCCCAGCGTGTGGCGGCTGCCGTCAACGGGGGCACCGACACGCTGTCGGGCTTTAGCGACGTCCAGACCATCCTCGGCCTGGTGGACGCCGGCCTCGTCACCGAGGATCGGGTCGACCTCGCGGCCGAGCGCCTGCTCGCGCCGCTGTTCGACCTCGGTCTGTTCGAGGACCCGTACGTCGACCCGGCGCTGGCCACGGCGACCGTGGGCAGCGACGAGAACCGTGAGATGGCCCAGCTGCTGCAGCGCAAGTCCGTCGTGCCGCTGCAGAACTCGGGCGTGCTGCCGCTCAAGGCGGGCTCGAGCGTCTTCGTGATGGGCAACTACAACGAGGACCAGGTGGCGGAGTTCGGCTTCGACGTCATCAACGGCAACAAGGCGGGTGCCGGGGCGGCCGCGGTTGCGGATGTCGCGGTCATCAACGTGACGGCCGCGACCGACCGCGCGGTCACCGGCGCCTACCGGTCGAACTTCGACGACACCGGCTGGTTCAACCCGGCCACCGGCGAGTTCGCCGACGCCGACGACCCGAGCACCACCGCCGACTTCTACGTCATCGGTGGGATGGACCCGGAGTACGGGAACAACCCGGTCGTCATGGACGGCGTTCCCGGCCTCGACGGGAACAGCCCGTGGGGCGCTTCGGACCGCTGCGTCGCCGAGGGTGGCGAGGCTGCGATCAACAACCCCAGCCCGACGCCGTCCTGCACCGACAACCGCCTGGGATTCGGCGGGGCGCTCCCGTGGGAGTCCAACGTCCTCGACTTCACGGGCATGGCTGACTCGCAGTCCTGGAAGGTGACACCTTCGCTCGACGAGATCCAGACCGTCATGAACGAGGTCGGCGCGGAGAACGTCGTCCTCAGCGTCTACTTCCGCCAGCCGTACGTCCTCGACGACGCCAGCGGACTGACGGACGCGGGCGCGATCGTCGCCGGGTTCGGGGTCACCGACGCCGCGCTGTGGGACGTCCTCGCCGGCAACTTCACCCCGCAGGGCAAGATGCCGTTCGCTCTCGCGAACAACGTGGAAGCCATCAAGACGCAGGCGCCGGACCGCCCGGGCTACGAGGACGAGGACACCCTGTTCCCGTTCGCCTTCGGCCTGACGTACTAGCAGGGCGCTGATCCGGCGACCAGTCGCCGGACGCAGCACGACGGAGGACCCGCTCACCTTGGTGGGCGGGTCCTTCGCTGTCGCTGCGGAGGTGCGGACTCGATTCGCCGCCGGCCCGCACCGTGGGTGCAGGGATCGCCTGGCGGATTTAGATGACCACGACGGCGGGCATCCCGCCTGAGGGTCTTGACCGGTAGGGACTAGCGCACGGCGCCCGTGGCGAAGGCCACGGGCGCCGTCGCATGTCATCGCGCGAGCTGGGGCCCGGCTGATGACCCGCCGTGATACGCGCGCGGCCCGATCGCCTACGCTGCCCGCGTGACCTCCCACCTCTCGGTAGCAGTTGTCGGTGCCCACGGGCGGATGGGCCGGGCGGTGTGCGACGCCGTCGACGGCGCGCCCGACCTCGAGCTCGTCGCCCGGCTCGACGCGACCGACGACGTCGCCGGCCTCGCGGGCGGCCCCGCCAAGGTAGCCGTCGACTTCACCGTTCCCAGCGTCACCGAGGCCAACGTCCACGCCCTTCTCGACGCCGGCCTGCACGTGGTGGTGGGCACCACCGGCTGGACCGAGGAGTCCCTCGGGCGTGTACGCGACCACCTGGAGGAGGTCAACTCCGGCACCGGAGGAGGGCTAGGCGTCCTCATCGCCCCGAACTTCGCGCTGTCCGCCGTGCTCGCCATGACGTTCGCCCAGCGTGCCGCCCGGTTCTTCGAGTCCGCCGAGGTGATCGAGCTGCACCACCCCAACAAGGTGGACGCCCCCTCCGGCACCGCGATGACCACGGCCCGGCACATCGCGGCGGCCCGCGCCGAGGCAGGTCTCGGGCCGATGCCGGACGCCACCGAGACTCAGGTCGACGGCGCCCGCGGCGCCGTCGTCGACGGCGTGCACGTCCACGCGGTCCGGCTGCGCGGCCTGGTGGCCCACGAGGAGATCCTGCTAGGCAACCCCGGCGAGCAGCTGACGATCCGCACCGACTCCTTCGACCGGTCGAGCTTCATGCCCGGCGTGCTGCTGGCCGTGCGCGAGGTGGCCCGTCGTCCCGGTCTCACCTTCGGGCTGGACCAGGTGCTCGACCTCAGCTGACCTGCCGGTCGGCGTCGTGCCGGCCAGACGAGCTACAGATCCGCGTACCAGCAGATCTCGGTCACCTGGGAACCGCCGACGTCCAGGACCCGGCGCAACCCGGCCGGGGCGAACCCCGCCTGGCTGAGGAAACGGGTCCGTGACTCGTCGTCCTGCACGGTCCAGGTCTGCACCCGTGTGGCGCCCTGGTCGCGCAGCAGGTCCGCGCATGCGGCCAGCAGGCGGGAACCGTGCCCGCGCCGGGCGTGGGCGGCGGGCACCTCCAGCGCGAGGATCTCGGCGACGACGGCGGTGCTGTCCCGCTCGGCGTCCGAGGCCCCGGAGCCGGCGTCCGGCTCCTCGATGGTGTACGTCACCTCTACCGTCACCTCTGCCGGCGCGAAGGCGGCGAAGCCCACCACCTGGGCCCCGGCGACGGCGGTCAGCACGCGGTGGCGGGGCGTGGGCGGGGAGGTGATCGCCGCGGCCCAGAACTGACCGAAGGCGACGGGGTCGATGGCGTCGGCCACCTCGGAGGGGAGGTCGCCGACGGCGGCCGTGAGCGATGCCTTGAAGGTCCGGGCCTGGATGCTGCCGAGGAACGGGGCGTCCTCCGGGAGCGCCGGACGCACGGAAAGGTCCGCGGTCGGCCTGAGGGGGTCGAGGTGCGCGTGCCCGGCGTGCGGGTCGGCGTGCTCATGACCGGCATGCGGGTCTGCCGCACCGGCGGCCGCCGCGACGGTGCTGCCTGCACCGAGGCCGCCGGTGCCGGCCGGCCCCTCCGCGTCACCGGCCGCGTCGTCCAGGAGGCGGCCGAGCAGGTCGTCGTCGGGGGAGAGGGCGTCGCCGGAAGTCACCGCACCAGGCTAACCGGGCACGACGGCGGCCCGGCCCCCGCCGTCGTCGGCGCTCCCGGTCCGCCTGTGACCACCACCATGTGGGATGCGGCCCTGTCGGTGTGGGCGGTCGGCGCTACCGTCTGCACATGACTCAGCAGCCGGCCTCCGCCTCTCACCCGTCGCGCACGTTCGGGTCCGTCTCGACGGCGATGGTCACGCCGTTCCACGCCGACGGCTCGATCGACATCGACTCCGCGGTGCGGGTGGCGGTCAAGCTGGTGGACGACGGCTGTGACGCCCTCGTCCTCAACGGCACCACCGGCGAGTCACCCACCACCCACCAGCCGGAGAAGGACGACCTGGTGCGCGCCGTCGTCGACGCGGTGGGGGCGCGCGCCATGATCATCGGCGGCGCCGGGTCCAACGACACCGCGCACGCCGTGCGCATCGCTCAGGGCGCCGAGCGCTCCGGCGCCCGCGGCGTCCTGGTCGTCTCGCCCTACTACAACCGCCCCTCCCAGGAGGGCGTCTACCGGCACATCAAGGCGGTGGCCGACGCCGTCGACCTGCCGGTGCTGCTCTACGACATCCCCGGCCGCACCGGTGTGGCCATCGGTGACGAGACGCTCGACCGCCTCGCCGAGCACCCGCGCGTCCTGGGCGTCAAGGACGCCACCGGTGACGTGCCGGCCGGTTTCGAGCGGATGGCCCGCACCGGGCTGGAGTTCTACTCCGGTGACGACGGCCTCAACTTCGACTGGCTCGCCCACGGTGCCTCCGGCGTCGTCTCGGTGGTGGGCCACGTGGCCGCCGGCGCCTACGCCGAGATGGTCCGCGCCGTCGACGCCGGCGACCTGCCCGGCGCCCGCGCGGTCGCGGCCCGCATGCGCCCGCTCGTTGCCGCGATCATGGGTGGCGGGCAGGGTGCGGTCATGGCCAAGCACGCCCTGCACCTGCAGGGCGTGCTCCCCAGCACCACCGTGCGCCTGCCGCTGGTCGAGGCCACGCCCGCAGAGGTTGCCGCCCTGGAGCAGGTGCTCCGCGAGCACACGCTCATCCCGGCCTGACCGCCCGCGCCGGAGACGGCGTCCGCCGGCCGTGAGTCTGGTCACCCGGTGCCGGCGGCCGTCCGCGCGCCGTTCCGCGGCCCCGTCCGCCGGCGGCGGCTCCCGGCCCTGCCCGGGATGCGGCCCGGGCGTGGTCCGGGGCGCTGCGGGAGGGTGTCGCCTGGCAGGATGGGGCCCGTGAGCCATCCGCACCCTGAACTGTCCGCGCCCGGTCCCATCCCGCAGGGCGGCCTGCGCATCGTCCCGCTCGGCGGGCTCGGTGAGGTCGGGCGCAACATGACCGTGTTCGAGCACGGTGGCAAGCTGCTGATCGTCGACTGCGGCGTCCTCTTCCCCGAAGACAACCAGCCCGGGGTCGACCTGATCCTGCCGGACTTCGACTACATCGCCGGCCGCCTGGACGACGTCGAGGCCATCGTGCTCACGCACGGGCACGAGGACCACATCGGCGGTGTCCCATACCTGCTGCGGATGCGCCACGACATCCCGCTCATCGGCTCCCAGCTCACCCTCGCCTTCATCGAGGCTAAGCTCCGCGAGCACCGCATCTCGCCGGTCACCCTCTCGGTGCGCGAGGGGCAGACCGAGCAGCTCGGTCCGTTCGGGCTCGAGTTCGTGGCCGTCAACCACTCCATCCCCGACGCGCTCGCGGTCATGATCCGCACCGCCGCCGGCAACGTCCTGCACACCGGTGACTTCAAGATGGACCAGCTCCCGCTGGACGGTCGCGTCACCGACCTGCGGGCCTTCGCCCGCCTGGGCGAGGAGGGGGTCGACCTGTTCATGGTCGACTCCACCAACGCCGAGGTGCCCGGCTTCACCGCCCACGAGCGCAACATCGGCGGTGTCCTCGACAACGTCTTCGCCCAGGCCGAGGGGCAGATCGTCGTCGCGTCCTTCGCCTCGCACGTGCACCGCGTGCAGCAGGTGCTCGACGCCGCGGCCCTGCACGAGCGCAAGGTCGCCTTCGTCGGCCGGTCGATGGTCCGCAACATGGGCATCGCCGCCGACCTCGGCTACCTCCGTGTGCCGGAGAACACCCTCATCGACGTCAAGAAGATCGACGACTACCCGCCGAGCGACACCGTCCTGATGGCCACCGGATCCCAGGGTGAGCCGATGGCGGCCCTGAGCCGGATCGCGAACAAGGACCACCGGGTCGCCGTCGGCCCCGGCGACACCGTGATCTTCGCCAGCTCGCTCATCCCCGGCAACGAGAACTCGGTGTTCCGGGTGATCAACGGGCTCATGCGGCTGGGCGCCAAGGTCGTCCACCAGGGCAACGCGAAGGTGCACGTCTCCGGCCACGCCAGCGCCGGCGAGCTGCTCTACTGCTACAACATCGTCCGGCCCAAGAACGTCATGCCGGTGCACGGCGAGATCCGCCACCTGGTGGCCAACGGCTCTCTCGCCGTCTCCACCGGGGTGCCGCCCGAGCGGGTGGTGCTCGCCGAGGACGGCGTCGTCGTCGACCTCGTGGACGGGCGCGCCCGGATCGCCGGCGCGGTCCCGTGCGGGTATGTCTACGTGGATGGCTCGAGCGTCGGGGAGATCACCGACGCCGAGCTCAAGGACCGCCGCATCCTCGGTGAGGAGGGCTTCATCTCCATCTTCGCCGTCGTCGACACCTCCACCGGCAAGGTGCTCACCGGCCCGCACATCCAGGCCCGCGGCATGGCCGAGGACGACTCCGTCTTCGACGCGATCCTGCCCGACGTCACCTCGGCCCTGAACGAGGTGGTGGGCCGCGGCAACGCCGACCTGCACCAGATGCAGCAGGCGATGCGCCGCGTGGTGGGCCGGTGGGCCGCCAAGCGCCTGCGCCGCAGCCCCATGATCATCCCGACCGTCGTCGAGGCCTGAGCGGTCGGTCCGGCGGGACGCCGCGAGGCGTCCCGCCCGGCTCAAGGGGAGGTGCGCCACCCCCGCTCGCTCGTCCCCGTCGCTAGACGACCGGGCATGTGCGGTCCTCGGCTCGCAGGGCCGACGCCCTCGGGCGGGCCGGGTTGACAGCGGTGGCGGCCGGACGTCACGGCGGTCGTGTGAACGGCGGGCGGCGGCCCGGAAACGGTTCGGTGCGCGTGTCGCCGGCGCAAGGACCTGCACCGACGCCCCAATATTCGTACGATTCGCCTTGTGGACACACAGGCCGAGGAGGCCGCCGCGCAGCTGCGCGACCGGCTCGGGATCCGGCGTGCCGACGTCGGAGTGGTGCTCGGCTCCGGCTGGGGCCCGCTCGTCGCGGGCTGGGGTGCCCCCGCCGCCGACGTGGCGGCCGCCGAGGTGGCCCACTTCCGTGCCCCGGTCGCGCCCGGGCACGCCGGCCGGGTGCTCCGCTTCGAGCTCGGCGGCGGAGACGCACCACTGACGGTCGTGGTCCTCGCCGGCCGCACCCACCTGTACGAGGGGCACGGCCCGGGCGCCGTCGCCCACGGCGTGCGCACCCTCGCCACGCTGGGCGCGCGCACCGTGGTCCTCACCAACGCCAACGGCGCCCTGCGCACCGACTGGCCCCTCGGACACGTCGTCGCCCTCACCGACCACCTCAACCTCACGGGCGCCTCACCGCTGACCGGGCCCGCCTTCGTCGACCTCACCGACGCCTACGACCCGGCCCTGCGTGCGGCGCTGCTCGCCGCGGCGGCCGAGGACGGGCTCGACCTCGCCACCGGCGTCTACGCCATGCTGCGCGGCCCCCACTACGAGACCGCCGCCGAGGCGCGGATGGCCGCCTTCCTCGGGGCGGACGTGCTGGGCATGTCCACCGTGCTGGAGACCATCGCCGCCCGCGAGGCCGGGATGCGCGTCCTCGCGCTGTCCACCGTCACCGCGCACGAGGGCTCCGGCGAGCAGATCGACCCCGACGAGGTGGTCGCCGTCGCCGAGGCCTCCGCCGCGCGGCTCGGCCCCACCCTGAGCCGCGTGCTCACCGCCGCACGCGTGCCGGCCGCCTCCGCGGCCGGCCGACCCAAGGAGACATCGTGACCACCGAATCGAGCGCCACCCCCGCCGAGGTCCTCAGCCATGAGGGACCCACCTCCGCGCTGCGTATCGAGACCACCGGCATTGAGGTGATCGCCGACGCCGACCGCAAGGGCCGGCCCTCCTCGCTGTTCTGGCCGTGGTTCGCAGCGAACATCTCCGTCTTCGGCATCAGCTACGGCTCGTTCATCCTCGGCTTCGGCATCTCCTTCGCCCAGGCCACCCTGGTCGCGATCGCCGGCAGCATCCTGTCCTTCCTGCTGGTCGGGATCATCGCGCTCGCGGGCAAGCGCGGCTCCGCACCGACCCTGACGCTCTCGCGCGCCGCCTTCGGGCTGCGCGGCAACCTCGTGCCGGGCGTGGTGTCCTACCTGCTCCTGGTCGGCTGGGAGATCGTGCTGGTCGCGCTGGCCACCCTGGCCACGGACACGGTGATCCGGCAGCTGGGCTGGTCAGGCGGCAACACCGCGCTGATCATCGCGTTCCTCGTCGTGATCGCCGTCGTCGTTGGCGCCGGGATCCTCGGCTTCGACATGATCATGCGGGTCCAGACCGTGCTGACCATCGTCCTGGGCGTGGTGACCCTGGGGTATGTCGCCCTCACGATCGACCGGATCGACCTCGCCGCCCTGAGTGAGCTGCCCACCGGTTCCTGGGAGGCCGTGCTCGGCGCCTTCATGCTCGTCATGACCGCCCTCGGGCTGGGCTGGGTGAACGCCGCCGCCGACTACTCGCGGTACTTGCCCCGCTCGGCCTCCTCCGGCGGGGTGGTGTTCTGGACGACCTTCGGCGCCGCGCTCGCCCCCGTGGTGCTCATCGTGTACGGCCTCCTGCTCGTCGGCTCCGACCCGAGCCTGACCGACGGGATCGCCGCAGACCCGATCGGCACCCTCGCCACCCTGCTGCCCACCTGGTATCTCATCCCGTTCGTGCTGGTCGCGGTCGGCGGGCTCGCCTCCGGCGCGGTGCTGGACATCTACTCCTCAGGCCTGACCCTGCTCGCCGTAGGCCTGCGCGTGCCCCGCTGGGTGGCCGCCGCGATCGACGGGGTGCTCATGATCATCGGCACCATCGTGCTGGTGTGGTTCGCCGACGACTTCCTCGGGCCCTTCATGGGCTTCCTCATCACGCTCGGCGTCCCCATCGCCGCCTGGGCCGGGCTTTTCATCGCCGACCTGATCCTGCGCCGGCGGGACTACGACGTCGCCTCCCTGTTCGACGCCCGAGGCGTCTACGGCGCCGTCAACTGGACCAACGTGATCGGCATGCTCGCGCTCACCGCCGTCGGGTGGGGCCTGGTCACCAATTCTGTCCAGGGGCTGACGTGGCAGGGCTACCTGTTCGAGCCGCTCGGTCTCGACGTGGATGTCTGGGGCTTCTCGGGGGTCGGTGTCGCGGTGGCCCTGGTCGGCGGCTTCCTCGTCGGCCTCGCGAACCGCGGCCGCATCCGGCGCCAGGAGCAGGCCACGGCCGACGGCGCGGCGGCTCCTGACGGCGGTGACACCGTGACGGCGACCCGGTGACGGCGGTCGTCCGGTGACGGCGGCGACCGTGCGTGACCGCGCCCGGGGCGCCCTGTGGGGGCTCGCGGTAGGCGACGCTCTCGGCATGCCGACCGAGGGGCTGTCCCGCGCGGCCGTGCTCGTCCGGTACGGCCTGGTCGATCGTTTCCACCCTGGTCCGACCGATAGCGAGATCGCACCCGGCCTGCCGGCCGCGCACGTCACCGACGACACCGACCAGGCCGTCATCGTCGGCCGCCTCCTGGTCGCCGGCGGGGGGCGGGTCGACCACGCTGACCTCGCCGAGGAGCTCCTCGCCTGGCAGGAGCGGATGCAGGCGGCCGGCGTGGCCAGCCTGCTCGGCCCGTCCACCCGGCGCGCCCTGGAGTCGATCCGGGCAGATGGTCCCTCGCCCACCTCCGGGCGCTGGGGCGACACGAACGGTGCCGCCATGCGCATCGCCCCCGTCGGCATCGCCGTGCCGGGCCGGCCGCTCGCGACGCTCGTCGACGCCGTCGTCACGACGAGCGAACCGACGCACAACACCCACGTCGCCCTGGCCGGCGCGGCAGCCGTGGCCGCCGGCGTCTCCACCGCGATCGACGGTGGCAACCTCGCCGCCGTCCTGGACGCCGCGGCGCTGGCCGCCCGGGCCGGCGCGGAGCGCGGGTTCCACACCACGGCCCCGTCGGTGGCCGCCCGGCTCGAGAACGCCGTCCGGCTGGTCCGCGCCGAGGCGGGCGACGGGGACCCCGAGGAACGGATCGACGCCGGCTGCGAGGTCATCGACGAGGTGGTGGGCACGTCGATGGCCACCCAGGAGTCCGTGCCGGCCGCCTTCGCCGTGCTCGCCCTGGCGGACACGGTCCGGCCCGGGGGAGCGGCCGACCCGTGGCTGGTGTGCCGCCTGGGAGCGAGCCTGGGCGGGGACAGTGACACGATCGCGGCGATGGCGGGAGCGGTCTCGGGCGCGTTGGGCGGCGTCGACGCGCTGCCCGCGGCGGCACGTGAGCAGGTGGCGGCCGCCAACCCGGGGCTCGCGCTGGATGCCCTCGCCGACGACCTCCTCGCCCTGCGGGATCGGCGGTGACGGCGCCCGCCCCGGCTGAGGGGCCCGCCGCGGCGGCCCCCGGCACCCGGTTCGTCTCCACCGGGTCGGTCGTGGTGGACGTGCCCCTGTCCGTGCCGCACCTGCCCGAGCGCGGCGGCGACGTCCTGGCCGGCGGTGGCGGCGCCGTCGTCGGTGGCGGCTTCAACGTGGTGGCAGCCGCGGCACGGCAGGGCGCCGACGTCACCCTCGCCAGCCCCGTCGGCACGGGCCAGTGGGGCACGCTCGTGCGCGCCGCCCTGGGCGCCGAGGGCGTCACGGTGCTCACCGCGCCGGCGGAGGGGGACACCGGGCTGGTGCTCACCCTGGTCGAGCCCGACGGCGAGCGCACCTTCGTCACCACCGTCGGGGTCGAGGGACGGCCCCGGGCGGAGGAGCTCGCTGCCGTGCCGGTGCAACCCGGCGACGTCGTCTACGTCTCCGGCTACGACCTCGCCTACCCGGCCGCCGCGCCCGTGGTGAGTGCCTGGGCCGCCCGGTTGCCCGCCGGGGTGCGGCTGCTGCTGGACCCTGGCCCCCTCGCGGGCGAGATCGACGCGGTGGTCCTGGGCCCGGTGCTGGCGCGGTGCGATGTGCTGACCGTGAACGCTCGCGAGGCGATGCTGCTGTCGGGCGTGGGCGCGGGCGACGTGCTGGCGGACGCCGGTTCACCACCGCCGGTCCTGGCCGCGGTGCGCCGGCTCGTCCCCGGCAGCTGTGCGGTGCTGGTCCGGGTGGGCGAGCGCGGCTGCTGGGTGAGCGAAGCGGCCGGCGCACCCGCGCGGCTGGTGCCCTCCCGGCTGGTCCGGGCCGTGGACTCGACCGGCGCCGGGGACGCCCACACCGGGATCCTCGCCGCCGCGCTGCTCACCGGTGCAGGACTGCCGGACGCCGTCCGGCGTGCCAACCTCGGCGCCGCCCTCGCTGTGACGCGTCCGGGGCCGGCCACCGCGCCCAGCCGCGCCGAGCTCGACGAGCTGCTCCTCGAGGCGTGACGCGCGGCACGAGCGGCGCGGCGGGGTGCCGTGCCCGGACGGCGACGCTAGGTTGGGCGAATCATGGCTAGCCGTGCGACTTCCCCCGGACGGTCGGCCTCGACGGCACGTGGTTCATCCGCGCGCAGTTCTCGCGGAGGCAAGGGATCTCGTGGCCGCGGGCGCTCGACGTCATCGTCGCGCCCTCGTCGCAGCTCATTCCCGGTACGCCTGGTCCGTGGCATCTGGATGGGAGGAGCGCACATGGTGGCAGGTACGGCGCGCAGCGTCGGGACCAGCGCGAAGGATCTCGACCCCGCGTTGCGCCGGGACGGGCTGGCGTTCCTGCTCCTGGGGGTCGCGATCGTCATCGCGCTGCGCGAGTGGTTCGGGCTCTCCGGCATCGCCGGGGACGTCATCCACCACGTGGCTGCCGGCGTCGTGGGCGTGCTCGGCATCCTGCTGCCCGTGCTGCTGGTGGCGATGGCGGTCCGGCTCATGCGCCACCCGGAGCGGACCCAGGCCAACGTGCGGGTCAGCATCGGCATCGTCGCGATCACGGCGGCGGTGTGCGCGCTCATCCACATCGGCCGCGGTCTGCCCGCCCCCGCGGAGGGCTTCGCGGCGGTCGAGTCCGCCGGGGGGCTGCTCGGCTGGGCCGTGGGCACACCGCTGACCATCCTGCTCTCCGAGTGGGGCGCCGTCCCGCTCCTCGTGCTGCTGGCCGTGTTCGGTCTTCTCGTCGTCACGGCCACCCCGGTGGCCGCGGTCCCGCAGCGGCTCGCCGCGGCGGGCGGCTGGATGCTGGGCCGCGGGCCCGCGCAGGTCGACGAGGACGCCACGGAGGTGGTGGCCGCCGACGGGACCACCCGTCCGCCGCTGCCGCGGCGCCGGAAGAAGAAGGCGGACGCGGCCGAGGCCGTCGTCCCCGGTGACTACGTGGCCGACGAGGCCTTCGTCCAGCCCCACGAGCTCGCCCCCGCCGATGACGACGCCGCCACCGCGGCGCTGGCGGCGGCCCGGCGCGGCAAGGGCCGCAAGAAGGCTGCGGAGACCGCGCCGACCGCCGACACCGCGGGGGAGGACCACGCCGCCGAGCTGGAGGCGCCACCCACCCAGGCGCTGCCGGCACGCGCCGAGCAGCTCGAGCTGGCCCCGGACGTCATCTACACGCTGCCCGCCGACGACGTGCTCATCAAGGGCGCACCTCACAAGCTGCGCTCCGCCGCCAACGACCGGGTGGTCGAGGCCCTCACCCAGGTGCTCACCGAGTTCACCGTGGACGCGAAGGTCACCGGGTTCTCCCGGGGCCCGACGGTCACCCGCTACGAGCTCGAGCTCGGCCCCGGCGTGAAGGTCGAGCGCATCACCGCGCTGAGCAAGAACATCGCCTACGCCGTCGCCAGCGCCGACGTGCGCATCCTGTCCCCGATCCCGGGCAAGTCCGCCATCGGCGTCGAGATCCCCAACACCGACCGCGAGACGGTGGCGCTGGGCGACGTGCTGCGCTCCTCGGTCGCCCGCCGCAGCGAACACCCGCTCGTCGTCGGCGTGGGCAAGGACGTCGAGGGCGGGTACGTCGTCGCGAACCTCGCGAAGATGCCGCACCTGCTGGTGGCCGGCGCCACCGGTGCGGGTAAGTCGAGCTTCGTGAACTCAATGATCACCTCGATCATGATGCGGTCCACCCCGGAGGAGGTCCGGATGGTCCTGGTCGACCCCAAGCGGGTCGAGCTGACCATCTACGAGGGCATCCCGCACCTCATCACCCCGATCATCACCAGCCCCAAGAAGGCTGCCGAGGCGCTGGAGTGGGTGGTGCGCGAGATGGACGCGCGCTACGACGACCTGTCCATGTACGGCTACAAGCACCTCGACGACTTCAACGCCGCGGTGCGCGCCGGCAAAATCCAGCCCCTGCCCGGCAGTGAGCGGAAGATCTCGCCGTACCCCTATCTGCTGGTCATCGTCGACGAGCTCGCCGACCTCATGATGGTGGCCCCGCGCGACGTCGAGGCCTCGATCCAGCGCATCACGCAGCTCGCGCGCGCGGCCGGGATCCACCTCGTGCTCGCCACCCAGCGGCCCTCCGTGGACGTGGTCACCGGCCTCATCAAGGCCAACGTGCCGTCCCGCCTGGCCTTCGCGACGTCGTCGCTCGCCGACTCCCGCGTCGTCCTGGACCAGCCCGGCGCGGAGAAGCTCATCGGGCAGGGCGACGCGCTGTTCCTGCCGATGGGCTCGGCCAAGCCGATGCGCGTGCAGGGCGCCTGGGTCACCGAGTCGGAGATCCACGCCGTCGTCGACCACGTCAAGACCCAGCTGCAGCCCACCTACCGCGAGGACGTCATCGCCCCGGTGGTGAAGAAGCAGGTGGACGAGGACATCGGCGACGACCTCGACCTGCTGCTCCAGGCCGCCGAGCTGGTGGTCACCACGCAGTTCGGCTCGACGTCGATGCTCCAGCGCAAGCTGCGGGTGGGTTTCGCCAAGGCCGGGCGACTCATGGACCTGCTCGAGTCGCGCGAGATCGTGGGCCCGTCCGAGGGCTCCAAGGCCCGCGACGTGCTCGTCCAGCCCGACGACCT
Organism: Georgenia yuyongxinii; assembly: GCF_006352065.1. Taxonomy (NCBI): domain Bacteria; kingdom Bacillati; phylum Actinomycetota; class Actinomycetes; order Allobogoriellales; family Allobogoriellaceae; genus Georgenia; species Georgenia yuyongxinii. The sequence continues at coordinate 1,391,645 of NZ_CP040915.1, forward strand.
CCCCGCGACCCTGGCCATGCTCCGCGGCGAGGACCCACCGGGGGACGACGACGGCGAGCAGGCCTACGACGTCGAGTCCGACGCCGTCGAGGACCGCTACTCCGACGGCATCGAGGGCCACAGCCCGGCTGTCGCGGAGACCTGGGACGGCGAGGACGAGGGCAGCGACGAGGACGCCTGGCGGTTGACCGGCCGCTGAGGGCTCAAGCCGCGGCTGAGGTCACTCGCCCTGGCGGCGTCACTCGCCGGTTCGGGGGTCACTCGCCGCGCCGTGGCTGGACCTCGGGCGCCGCGCCCGTCGAGGTGGGGGGCACCGTCCGCTCGGGTGAGCCCATCACCTGCTGGACGCGGGCGGAACGGTCGGCCAGCGTCGCGGCGTCGAGGGTGACGCCCGGCGCCGGCGCGGTGCTCAGCGCGTGCAGGGGGTAGATGCGCTGGCCGCCCGCCCGGTCGACGGTCACGGCGGTCCAGTCCACCGCCGTCACGCGCGCCGGGAACCCTGAGGGCGCGAGGACGGTGGCGGTGACGACCAGGCCGGTGGCGGTCTCCGGCACACAGCACACCGAGTCCTGGTTGGAGATGAAGTTGCCCATGCTCCACACCACCCACGTGCCGGTCCCGTCCGGTCCGCCGGGCAGGTGCTCGATGGGCTGCGGCACGTGCGGGTGCGAGCCGAGGACGAGGTCGATCTGCCCCGAGGCCGCCAGTGTGGCGGCGGCCTCCCGCTGGGTGGCGTCGGGCGCGCCGAGGTACTCGGTGCCCCAGTGCATGGACACGACCACCAGGTCCGCCCCGGTCTGGCGAGCAAGCCTCGCTTGGGCGACCAGGACGGCGACGTTCGTGCCCAGCGACCACGCAGACTCTGCGGGCAAGGGCGGGCCGTTGAGGACCAGCGTGGTCGACAGGTGCGCGACGACGAGCCGCCGGCCGGCGCGCTCGAGCACGTAGCGCTGCGGCGCAGCAGCCTCCGCGGGCGTGCGGGCGGTGCCGACGTAGCCCAGCCCGGCGGCGGCGAGGACGTCGACGGTGTGCCTGAGACCGGGCAGCCCGCGATCGAGCGCGTGGTTGGTCGCGGTGGCGCAGCCGTCCCACCCGAGGTCGGCCAGTGCGGCCACGAGCTCGTCCGGCGCCCCGAAGGCTGGGTAGGCGGTGACCTCCTCGCCCGGTGGGGCGAGAGGCACCTCGAGCGAGCACAGTGCGAGGTCACCGCCGGCGGTCCACGGCTCCAGCCCCGCCATCAGCGGGACGAAGTCGTAGCTGCCGTCCGGGCGTTGGGCGGCGCGGTTCACCGAGGCGTGGGGGAGGACGTCCCCGGCGGAGACGATCGTGAACGTGGCCGCGCGCCCGTCGCCCGGGGCGCTGCCGGTGGGCGGCTCGGGCACTGGGGGCGATGCGGCGTCGTCGGACGGCGGGACCGAGGGGGAGCGGTTCGTCGCACCCGAGCCGGCCGAGGAGGTGGCGGCGGAGGTCGGTGCTGCAGGGCCCGGTCCGCCCGAGGACTGAGGGGCCGCGCAGGCCGCCGCGAGGGCCGCCGCGGCGCAGCAAGCCAGCACGCCCCGGCGGAGATGCCGCCCGGACGGCGTGCTGTGCCGGGCGCCGCTGCCCATGGTTTCAGCGTAGGCCGCCGAGCCGCGGACGCCGGGGAGCGCCACGGGCCATACGCTGTGCATGTGACGACCGATCCCGCGACGACGCCGCCCGGCGCCGGCCCCCCACCCGCTGACGTGCCGCTGTGGAACATCGCCAACGTGCTCACGATGGTGCGGATCGTGCTCGTCCCCGTCTTCGCGTACCTGATGCTGCAGGGCACGCCCAGCACCCGGATGTGGGCGGCGGTGGTCTTCGCGATCGCCGCCGCCACCGACAAGCTCGACGGCTCGCTGGCCCGCAGCCGCGGCCTCGTCACGGACTTCGGCAAGCTGGCGGACCCCATCGCCGACAAGGCCCTGGTCATCACCGCGTTGGTGCTGCTGTCCGCCGACGGCTCGTTGCCGTGGTGGGTCACGGTGGTGATCATCGTCCGCGAGCTGGGCATCACCGTGCTGCGGTTCTTCATGGTTCGCCGGGCGGTCATGGCGGCGTCGAAGGGCGGCAAGCTCAAGACCACCCTGCAGGTGGCCTTCATCCTGCTCCTGCTGGTCCCGTGGGCGTCGGCGCTGCCCACCGGGGTGGCGGACGTCATCAACGTCATCACCGAGGTGCTGGTGCTGGTCACCGTCGCGGTGACGGTGATCACCGGGCTCGACTACGTGGTCCAGGCCATCCGGATCGCCCGCGCGGGCCCGTCGGCGCGTGCGGACGCCGGGCGGCCGGGTGCCGAACCGGGTGCTGAGCGGCCGGGTGCCGAACCGGGTGCTGAGCGGCCGGGTGCCGAACCGGGGCGCTGAGTGCGTACCCCCGTCGACCGTGTCGTCGCTGCGCTGCTCGCCCGCCGGGCGAGCCTTGCGGTGGCGGAGTCCCTCACCGGCGGACAGCTGAGCGCCACCCTCGTCACCGTCCCCGGGGTGTCGGCCGTGCTGCGCGGCGCCGTCGTCGCGTACGCCACGGACCTGAAGGCCGACCTGCTCGGCGTCGACCGCGAGCTCCTCACCGCCAGCGGGCCGGTCCACCCCGACGTCGCACGGCAGATGGCCCGGGGCGTCGCTCGGCGGCTGGGCGCCGACCATGCCGTCGCGACCACCGGGGTCGCCGGCCCGGGGGCGGCGGACGGCCAGCCGGCCGGCACCGTCTTCGTCGCCGCGTGCGGCCCTGGGACCGAACGGGTGCGTGGCCTGCGGCTGAGCGGGACGCGCGCCGACGTCCGGGACGCCGCCACCGCCGCCGCGCTCGCGCTGCTCGCCGGCGTCCTCGACGACGGCCGATGAGGACCGCCGCGGGGGCCCGGCGTAGACGGCACGGGGAACAACGGACCACCCCGAACCGTTGTGACGAGTGATGACCACCAGCAAGTACGTGTACCGTGCCAACACATTGCGCGGATCCACCGCTGCACCGACGCGACCCCACGGTCGTGCCGATGCACGGCCAGGCAAGCGCCCGTCCCCCGCCGCGGGGTACGGTAGGACCACAACGCCCATCAGGGCAGGGGAGGAGGGCCGCACGATGATCTTGCTCCGTCGCGAGATCGGGGACGTGCTTCGTGACGCCCGCCAGCGTCAGGGCCGGACCCTGCGTGAAGTCTCCTCAGCCGCACGTGTGTCCCTCGGCTATCTCAGCGAGGTCGAGCGTGGACAGAAAGAGGCTTCGTCCGAGCTCCTCGCGTCCATCTGCGAGGCCCTCAACGTCCCGATGAGCTTCGTGCTCCGTGTCGTCTCCGACCGTGTCGCCGTCGAGGAGGGTGTGCACGTCCCGGACACCGTCCCCGACGAGCTGCTCCGCCGCGAGATTCTCGCGCCGGTCGGCTGACGCCGCTCCGTCAACGAACCGACGAGGCCCGGACCATGCGGTCCGGGCCTCGTCGTGTCCGCAGCTATGTCGGGGGCTGCCCGGGCTGGCACCGTGGGCACCAGTACACCCGGCGTGCCGTCGGCGGCCGGCCGACCTCGGCGCGGCGGATCGGGGTCCCGCAGCGCGGGCAGGACCGCCGCTCGCGCCCGTGCACGTTGGTGTCACGGCGGGTGTCGCCCGTGGCAGTCGGCACCCGCGCCGCCGCGGACCGCAGCATGAGGCGGCGCGCGGTGGTGACGAGGTCCCGCGCCGTCGGCCCTAGACCGCCGGCCGGCGCCCAGGGGGAGGCCCGCTGCGCCCAGAGCGACTCCGCCATGTAGATGGTGCCCAGTCCCGCCACCACGGTCTGGTCCAGCAGCACCTCACCGATGCCCCGCTCGCCCTGGGCGAGGATCCGGGCCGCGGCCGCCGCGACGTCGAGGTCTGGCGCCAGCACGTCGGGCCCTAGGTGGCCCAGCAGCCGGTCCTCCTCGGCTGTGGCCACCAGGTCCATCATGCCCAGGTCGATGCCGAGGCAGGTCCACTGCTGTGTGCCGAGCACCGCCCGTACCCGGTGGGACCGGTCGGCGCGGCTCACCCCGGCGGCCAGGTCGGCCGTGGGGTGCACGCGCCACAGCCCGTCCATCCGCAGGTGGGTGTGGAGGGAGCGGCCGTCGTCGAGCCGGGTCAGGAGGTGCTTGCCGTGGGTGCCGTGGCCCAGCACCCCGGCGCCGGTGAGGTCGACCCCGCCCAGCGTGGGCCAGCGCAGCTCCCCGCGGGTGAGCACCTGGCCCGCCAGCGCGGCGTCGAGCCGGCGGGCCACCCGCAGGACGACGTCACCCTCGGGCATCGGAGCCCACCTCGTCCGTGTCAAAGCTCGGGTCGGTGTTGCTCGCGGCAGTGGTGGCGGGGTGGGGCACGTGCCCCGGGGCGCGTCGGCCCTGCTCGGCCCGCTCCTGCCGACGGGCGGGCAGGTACAGCGGCGCCGCGACGGCGAGGACGGCGGCGCCCACGCAGATGGCCACGCTCAGCGAGGCGGCGTCCGCCAGCGCCGTCAGGGTGATGGTCCCGAGCGCACCGGCGGGCTGGGCGACCATGGAGTTCAGCGACAAGACCGTGGCGCGGCGTGCGCCGTCGACCTGACGGTGCAGCAGGGTCAGGTGTGCCGGATTTGCCGCCCCGTGCACCACGTAGCACGCAAGGTAGGCGGTGACGACGCCGAGCACGCCACCGAAGAGGCCGATGCCGACCACGGTGACGCCCTGCAGCACGCGCAGGAGCGCGGCGGTCCAGGCCATCCCGAGCCGGCGGCCCAGCCACGGCGTGATGGCCGCGCCGGCGGCTGAGGCGAGCCAGGCCGCCGCGCCCGCCGGGCCGGCGATCTCGGCCGCCGCCTCCGCGTCGCCGACGATCTCCGCGAGCCGGACGGGGGTCAGCGTCTCGAACGCGACCATCCCGAAGCCCCAGAACAGCTCGACGGCCACGAGGGCGCGGAGCACGCGGCCCCGCCGCAGCAGGGTGACGCCGTCGGCGATGGCGCGGGGCGTCTGGGCCGCCGCCCGCCAGGTCCCACCGGCCGCGCCAGCGCGAGGCGGCTCGGCCATCAACGTGGCGACCCCGACGAGGGCGAGGACCTGCCCGGCGAGCGCGGCGAGGACCGGGGTCGCCAGCGCCTCCACGCCGGGCAGCGGGGCCCACGCGACCAGCCCCCCGCCGGCGAGCGCGCCGCCCGCGATGGCCACGCCGAGGACGGTGCCCTGCGCGCTCAGACCGATCTCGATCCGGGTGCGCGGGTCCGCCTCGAGGGCGGCGTCGACGTACCACGCCTCCAGGGGACCGCTGTCGAGCGCGCGGAAGACGCCCTGGAGCGCGAACGCGGCGGCGAAGAGGGCCAGGCCGTCCGCCACCACGTACGTCGTCATCGCCGCGACGCCGACGACGCCGGCGAGCAGGAGCACGCGGCGGCGGCCGATGGTGTCCGCCAGGCCACCGGTGGGCAGCTCGAGGGCGAGGACGACGAAGCCCTGCAGCGACGTCACCAGCCCCACCTCGGTCAGGCTCAGGCCCCGGTCGAGCGGCAGGAGCACCATGACCGGGATGACCAGCCCCACCGGGAACCAGCGCAGGGCGGTCAGGGCCAGGAACCGGCGGCGGGCGGAGCGGGCGGTCAGGCTCACGAGGTGCCGTCCGGCACGCGTGGGAACGTGTGGAGGATGACGAACACCGGGTGGGCGTCCTCTGTCCCGGCGGGCGCCGGCGGTGCGGTGCGGTAGCGCTCGACGAGCGCGTCCACCTCGTCCACGAAGCTGTTCAGCTGGTCCGGGGTGAGATCGAGGGCATAGTCCGAGCTCCCGGCGGCGTCCTGCCACGCCGGCGGGAACGTCGCGGCCCGGGCCTGCCACGCCTCGGCCCAGGCGAGGTACTGGCGCTGGTACTCCCCGCGCAGCCAGGACTGGGCGGCCTGCGCGTCGGGGGAGCCGGCGGCGTCGCTGGCGACGATCGAGTGGCTCCCGTGGGCGGCACGCCACCACCGTTCGCGTCCCGCGCCCTCGCCGGTCTCGGTGACCAGGCCGACCTCGGCGAGCCGGCGCAGGTGGTAGCTGGTTGCCCCGGTGTTCGTGCCGAGGGCGCGGGCCAGGGTGGTGGCGGTGGCCGGTCCGTCCAGGCGGAGGGCGCTGAGCAGGCGGGAGCGCAGCGGGTGGGCGAGCACGCTCAGGGCGTGCTCGTCGAGCCGGGTGGTCGGGGCGGGCGTGGTCTCCATGAACGTGCACAATACTCGTGCACATAAAGTATGCAAGTGCCTGGAGGGCTGCGCCGGACGTCGTGCAGCACCGCCGGAGCGAGGCAGCGGGCGAGTCTGCTGTTGCGGGAGCACGAGGCGCGGGGCCGGGGCTCTGCAACCCCGGCCCCGCGCCGGCCCACGGCGTCAGGCTGCGTCGTGGTCGCCCACCGGGAGCAACTCCCGCGGGTGCGGCTTGCCGGACTTGCCGGCGCTGTGCTTGCCGTTGATGGCGGCGGTGTCCTGGGCGAGGGTGATCGCCGCATGGGCGATCGCGTCGCTCATGACGTCCAGCGCCTCGAGGTCGACGTTGGCCAGGTCGTCCTGCGCGGTGTGGTAGTTCGGGTCGTACGTGATGCCGGCGGTGCCGCCGAAGAGGGTGACCTCCTCGAGCGTCTTCACGCCGTCGGCGCCGGTGAACAGCCCCGAGGCCGGGACCCCGTTGGAGATGAACGACTGGTAGTCCGACCGGCCGGAGAACTCGGTGTCCACCCACGCCTGACCGATGCGGTCGAAGTAGCCGGTGAAGACCGCCTCCGACTCGGCCGAGCCCGTGGGCACCTCGACGGGCGCCTCGTGGGTGGACTCGTCGGCGTCGTAGACGCCGATGACGTGGTTCGGCGAGGCGACCATGTCGAAGTTGAGGTACGTCGCGATGTTCCCCAGCTCGTCGGTGCCGTTCTCCTGGTCCCTCGCGACGAGGTCGTCGACGTAGTGCCACGAGCCGAGGAGCCCGTTCTCCTCCGCGCCCCACCAGGCGAAGCGCACCTTGTTGTTGAGCTTGTTGACCTCGGCGAGCTGGATGGCCGTCTCGAGGATGGCGGCCGAGCCGCTGCCGTTGTCGTTGATGCCTGGGCCTTCGATGACGCCGTCGAGGTGGGCACCGAGCATGACCACGTTGTCCGACCGGCCCGTGCCTGTCTCGGCGATGACGTTGAACGTGGTCTCTCGTCGCGACACCGCCTGGACGTCCAGGTTCACGGTGACGGCGCCGGCGGCCACCTGGCCGAGCAGCTCCTGGCCGAGCTCCTGGGTGATGCCGAAACCGGGCACCTGGGCGTCGTCCAGGCCGCCGTAGGTGCCGTTGAGCTCGCCGGGGCCGTTGTTGTAGATGATGACGCCCGCAGCGCCCGCCGCACCGGCCGCGACGGCCTTCGCGCTGAAGGCGCAGGTGCCGCGCTGGACCAGGGCGATCTTGCCCGTCAGGTCCGCCCCGGCGTAAGCGGCCGCGTCGCAACCTTGCGGGCCCGCCGGCGCCGCCAGCTCGCCGCTCACCCCACCCGCCGGGGCGGAGGGGGAGTACTCCATCGGGGTGCCCGCGAGCTCCCGCTCCACCGGCGCGGTCTGCTCGAGCGTGGCCGACTGGAGCTCCCAGTAGTCGAACTCGAAGTACTGCCGCTGGGGCTCGTAGCCCGCCGCCCTCAGCTGGGCCTCGACGTAGTCGGCACCGGCCTCGTACCCCGGCGTGCCGGACGCGCGGTTGTCGTACTCGTCGGCGAGGGCCTGGAACGCCTCGAGGTGGTCGTGGACCGCCTCGACCGTCACCGCCCGGGTGAGCTTCTTGGAGTTGTTCGGGTTGGGTTTGGCGAGGGCCGGCGTGGCTGCCGCCGTGGTCAGGAGAATCGTGGCGGCGGAAAGGGCCGCGAGGCGTCGTCTGTCGATCTGCACGTGTGCTTCCTCCAGCTGGTGAGGCCCGGTCGGGGCCGTGGGGGACTACGGGATCGTGCCGCCCGAATTGAGGCGGTTTCTGACCGTCCCGTTCCGCTGCGCGTGGGTCAAGGCTGAATGAAGGAACAGTTCCTGCCACGGCATGAACATGCCAGGACCAGGCCACGTCCGACCCGGCGGCGCGTTCGTCGCGTCGCGTCGGATCGCAGGTGATCAGCGGTGGCTCTGGTGGGCGGTGCGCAGCCGCAGCCCGCGCGGGGTCGGGCCGAAGCCTGCCGCGTCAAGGGCTTGCCGCAGCGGCCCCCGGGTCTCCAGAGCGGCGACCCCGTCGACCCGGCCCAGGGTGAGGGGGCCGAGCGCACCGGTGCGGGCCATCTCGGCCAGCGCGCCCGCGGCCGGGCCGAGCAGCATGGGGTCGGACGTGAACGACAGCAGGGTGCGGCCACCGCGCTCCACGTACAGCGCGAGGATGCCGTCCGCCAGCACGACGGCGGCCCCTGCCTTGCGGCCGGGGCGGTGGCCCTCACCTGCGGTCGTCGGCGGCCAACCCAGAGCCGCGCCGTACGGGTTGGCCGGGTCGGTCGCCGCCAGCAGCACCACGCGGGGTTGGGCGGTGCCGGCGGCGGCACGCTCACGGCGGGCGGTGAGGTCGGCGGCGTCGCCGCGCAACCGGTCCACGACCTCGGGCAGCGCGAACTGCGCCGCGCCGAGACCCTCCACCAGGTACCCGCGCCGCACCTGACCGGACTCCTCCAGCCGGCGGAGCACCTGGTACGCCGCCCCGAACCCGCCGGGCAGCTCCTCGAGGCCTGCGGCGCCGCGCACCAGCACGCCGTGGCGTTCGAGCAGCGCGACAGTCAGGGCCGTGACCTTGGCGGTGCGGGCCTCGGCGTCGTCCCCGGGGCCGGCGTCCGGTGCTGCGGGCCGGACGAGCGACCATCGCCCCGCTGCCGCGGGCAGCGCGACCGCCGTCGCCGCCCGGGCCCCGGCCAGCGCCGCACGGGAGAGCGCGGCGCGTCGCAGCCCCGCCCCCGGGCGCAGCGACCGGGCAGGGGCGGGCACCCGCGCGGCGGCGTGGGTGGGTCGGCCGCCGCCGAGCCGAGCGCGCATCGGGGCAAGGGTGTCGTTGGTGACCAGGCCCGCCCACACGAGCTCCCACAGCGCCTCGAGCACCTCCTGGGGTCGGGGGCTGACGGCCCGGCCCTCGGGCCCGAGCGCGTCGGGGGGCTGGAGGTCGCGGAAGAAGCGTCCACCACCGCCGGCGAGGGTCTCGAGCAGGTGCGTGTGCAGCTCTCTGAGCTGCGGCCGCGCCGGTGTGGGGGCGAGGTCGGTGACGGCGTCCGCCGGCAGCAGCGCGACCAGCCCGTCGACCCCGGGAAGTGCACCCGCGCCCACCCACACCACCTCGCCCGAGCTCGTGAGCTCGTCGAGCATGGCGGGGGAGTAGCCCCGCACCCGGGCGGGAAGCACCAGGGACTCCAGCGCCGACGCGGGCACCAGCGCCCCGGCGAGCTGGTCGACCACGGTGAGCACACCGTCCACGCCGCGCAGGTCCGGTGCCGCGCCGACCGGCGCCACGTGCTGCCAGCGCGGCGTGAAGACGCCCAGCGTCTGCGGGACCACCGGCTCGACCTCGCTGCGCAACCGGGCGAGCGAGCGGCGCCGGATGCGTCGCATGACCTCCGCGTCGCAGTACTCCACCGCCCGGGAGGCGAAGCCGTCGCCGGCGACGGTCCCGCCCAGAGCGCCGTCGCCTGAATCCGGCGTCTGGGCCGGGCTCAGGCGCCCCTCGATCATCGACCCGGTGCGGACCAGGTCCGCGAGCACCGGCAGGACGGCACCGGGCGCGAGCCCGAGTCGGGCGGCGACGTCGGCGGCGGTGAACGTGGCGTGCGTGCGGGCGTGGCGGCGGACCAGGTCTCCGAGGGGGTCGGCGACCGGTTCGAGGACCGAGGCCGGCAGCCCGAGCGGGAGGGCCACCCCTAGGGCGTCACGCAGCCGGCCGGCGTCCTCGACCACCGCCCACTGCTCGGTGCCCGCGACCCGGACGGCCATCACCCGGCGCTGCGCCTCGAGGTCGGCGAGCCAACCGGGCGCCGCGGCGGGCTCGACGGCGCGGACGGCGAGGTCCGCCGTCGTCAGCGGTCCGAGGCGGCGGACGAGGTCGACCATGCCCTCGGCGTCGCGTGCCCGTGCGGCGTCGGTGCGCAGGCCCACCTCCGCGGCGACCTGAGCGACCGCCTCGGGGTCGAGCAGGTCCGCCAGGTCGCCCAGGTCAGAGCCGACCAGCTCCGCCAGCAGCGCCGGGTCCAGGGACAGCGCGGCCGCGCGCCGCTCGGCCAGGGGGGCGTCGTCGCCGTAGAGGAACTGCGCCATGTACCCCATGAGCAGCGAGCGGGCGAAGGGCGAGGGCATCTGCGTGGCCACCTCGACCACCCGCACCTCCCGAGCCGTGACCCGGCGCATCAGCTCCGTCAGCGCCGGCACGTCGAAGTCGTCCTGGACGCACTCTCGTACCGCCTCGAGCACCACGGGGAAGTCCGGGTACCGCGCCGCGACCGCCAGGAGCTGCGCCGCTCGCTGGCGTTGCTGCCACAGGGGCTGGCGGCGGTCCGGACGGCGCCGCGGCAGCAGCAGCGACCGCGCCGCTCCCTCCCGGAAGCGGGCCGCGAAGTGTGCGGAGCCGGCCAGTGCCCCGACCACCTGCCCGGAGACCTCGGCCGGGTCGAGCAGCAGGTCCGTCAGCTCGAACGGGCCCCGCTCGGCAGAGGTGGTGCCGTCGACGTCGGGCAGGCGGAGCACGATCCCGTCGTCGCTCGGTGCGGCGTTGACGTCCATCCCGGTGGTGTCCCGCAGCCGCGACGACAGCACCAGCGCCCAGGGGGCGTGCACCCGGGCCCCGTAGGGGGAGTGGATGACGACGCGCCAGTCGCCGAGCTCGTCGCGGAACCGTTCGACGACGATCGTGCGGTCGTCGGGCAGGTGGCCGGTGGCCTCGCGTTGAGCTTCGAGGTAGGCCACCACGTTCTCCGTGGCCCAGGTGTCCAGCCCGGCGCCGGTCAGCATCTCGGCCGCGGCGCCGTCACCCAGGTGGGCGGCGAGCTGACGGGTCGTGGCACCGAGCGCCTGACCGAGCTCGGCCGGCCGTCCGGGGGTGTCCCCCTTCCAGAACGGCAGGCGGCCCGGCTGCCCCGGGGCGGGGGAGACGAGCACCCGGTCCGGCGTGATCGCCTCGATGCGCCACGTGCTGGTGCCGAGCGTGAAGGTGTCCCCGACGCGTGACTCGTAGACCATCTCCTCGTCCAGCTCGCCGACCCGCCGGCCGGTGCCGCGTGCGCCGGCCGTGACCGAGCCGGCGCCGTCGTCGCCGACCCCGCTCACCGACCCGGTGGCGAGGTAGACGCCGTAGAGCCCGCGGTCGGGGATGGTGCCCCCGGAGGTGACGGCGAGGCGCAGCGCACCGGGACGGGCGCGCAGCACTCCCGCCGTGCGGTCCCACACGATGCGCGGGCGCAGCTCGGCGAAGTCCTCGCTGGGGTACCGGCCGGCGAGCATGTCGAGGACCGCCGTGAACGACCGCTCGCCGAGCCCGGCGAAGGGGGCCGCACGCCGCACCAGCGTGGTGACCTCCTCCACCGTCAGCTCCTCGACGGCGAGCATCGCGACGATCTGCTGGGCCAGGACGTCCAGGGGGTTGGCCGGGACGTGGATCGCCTCGATCTGGCCGGCCTTGGCACGGGCGGCCGCCACGGCGGCCGGCAACAGGTCACCGCGGTGCGTGGGCAGGACCACGCCGTGGGACAGGGCGCCGACCTGGTGCCCGGCCCGGCCGATGCGCTGCAACGCCGAGGCGACCGAGGGTGGGGCACCGACCTGGACCACGAGGTCCACCGCGCCCATGTCGATGCCGAGCTCGAGGGAGGAGGTGGAGACCACGGCACGCAGCTGGCCGGACTTCAGCGCGGTCTCGGTGCGCACCCGCTCCTCGCGGCTCATCGACCCGTGGTGGGCGCGGGCGACGACCTCCGCCGTCGGCACGGCCGTGCCCGACTGTCCGGGCATCGCGGCTGCCCACGAGGCGCCGGCGGCGTCGAGCACCGCGGCGGCGCCGTCGCCCTCGGTGCGCGCCTGCCACTCCTCGTTCAGGCGTGCCGTGAGCCGTTCAGCGGATCGGCGCGAGTTGGTGAAGACGATGGTCGAGCGATGCTCGGCCACCAGGTCCACCACCCGCTCGGTCAGGTGCGGCCAGACCGAGGGGTGCCGCTGGTCCGGTGGTGCCCCGGCGGCGTCGCCGGAGAGGTCGGGGCCGCCGATCCCCCGGGCGGCGCCGGGGGACCGGGTGTCCGAAGGCGGGTCCGCCGCACGGGAGGCGGCCCGCAGCGGCGTGGCGGAGGGGTCGCTCAGATCCTCGACCGGGACGACGACGTCGACCCGCAGCGCCTTGCTCGACGGCGGTTCGACGACCCGGACGGGCCGGCCGCCCTCGGTGAGGGGCCGGTGCCCGGCGAGGAAGGTGGCCACGGTAGTGACCGGCCGCACGGTCGCGGAGAGGCCGACCCGCTGGGCGGGCGCCGGGAGCAGCGCGTCCAGGCGTTCGAGGGACAGGGCCAGATGGGCCCCGCGCTTCGTGCCGGCGACGGCGTGGACCTCGTCGAGGATGACGGTGCGCACCCCGCGCAGGCCCTCCCGGGCGGCGGAGGTGAGGACGAGGTACAAGGACTCGGGGGTGGTGATGAGGATGTCCGGTGGGTGTGTCGCCATCCGGCGCCGCTCGCTCGCGGGGGTGTCCCCGGTGCGCATGCCGACCCGGACGTCGTTGAGGGGCCGGCCCAGCCGGGCCGCGGCGGCGGAGATGCCCACGAGCGGGGAGCGCAAGTTGCGCTCGATGTCCGCGGCGAGCGCCTTGAGCGGTGAGACGTAGAGCACCCGGCAGCGCTCGCCGTCGTCCGGTACGTCTCCGGTGAACATCTGGTCGATCGCCCAGAGGAAGGCCGCGAGGGTCTTGCCGGACCCGGTGGGCGCGACCACCAGGGCATGGTCGCCGGAGGAGATCGCGTCCCATGCCCCCTCCTGGGCCGCGGTGGGCGCCGCGAAGGCGTTGTCGAACCACGCGCGGGTCGGCTCGGAGAACGGCACGGTCGCCATTGTGCCGCCCGGCACCGACACCGCGCGGCGGGCGCAGTCCGGGCCGGCGGGGCGGGCGCGGCCGGGGAGGGGCTCCGGACTGGCGTGCTGCTCGGCCAGGCGTGACGCGCGCGGCGCACGTGGCACCCTGTGGGGGTGAAGCACTCGGAGTTCTGGCAGGTGGTCGAGGAAGCGTTCGGCGCGGGATACGGCCGGTCGCTCGCCGCGGACCTGGTGCTCACGGGTGTCGGCGGCCGCACGGCCGCCCAGGCGCTGGACGCGGGCGTCGCGCCGCGGGAGGTGTGGGCCGCGCTGTGTGACGAGATGGAGGTCGACGACGCGACGCGGTGGCGCCACCGCCGGGACCCGAAGGAGCGCGACAAGCGCCGGTGACACACCAGCGTGTCGCACGTGGCTTCGAACACCCGTTCGGCGTAGTCTCCTGCGCAGGCGGCGACGGCCGGGGATCTCCACAGCGCAGGGGAGCCTCTCGGCCGGATGTCAGTGGTCGGGCATAGCGTCGCCAGCAGGTAGCCGTCCGGAGAGGGCGGGCCCTGCCACAGACCAGCCCTGACCGAACCGCTGGGCCACCCCGGGTGGCCCACCTGCCGAGAGGTGAATCGACATGCCCGCTCCTGTAGCAGACCGCAGCAAGGCCCTGGAGGCCGCGCTCAGCCAGATCGACCGCCAGTTCGGCAAGGGGTCGATCATGCGGCTGGGTGACGACACACGGCCCAAGGTGGCGGTGATTCCCACCGGTTCCGTCGCCCTCGACGTCGCTCTCGGTATCGGCGGGCTCCCGCGCGGCCGCGTCGTCGAGATCTACGGCCCGGAGTCCTCCGGCAAGACGACCGTCGCCCTGCACGCCGTGGCCAGCGCCCAGCGGGCGGGCGGCATCGCGGCCTTCATCGACGCCGAGCACGCGCTGGACCCCGAGTACGCCAAGAAGCTGGGCGTCGACACCGACGCGCTCCTCGTCTCGCAGCCGGACACCGGTGAGCAGGCGCTGGAGATCATGGACATGCTCATCAGGTCCGGCGCGCTGGACATCGTCGTGATCGACTCCGTCGCGGCCCTGGTGCCCAAGGCCGAGATCGAGGGCGAGATGGGTGACTCCCACGTGGGCCTGCAGGCGCGCCTGATGTCTCAGGCGCTGCGCAAGATCACCGGTGCGCTCTCCGCGTCCGGCACCACCGCGATCTTCATCAACCAGCTGCGCGAGAAGATCGGCGTCTTCTTCGGTTCCCCCGAGACGACCACCGGCGGCAAGGCGCTGAAGTTCTACGCCTCCGTGCGCCTGGACATCCGCCGCATCGAGACCCTCAAGGAGGCCACGGTCGCGGTGGGTAACCGCACCCGGGTCAAGGTGGTCAAGAACAAGATGGCCCCGCCCTTCAAGCAGGCCGAGTTCGACATCCTCTACGGCGAGGGCATCTCCCGTGAGGGTGGCCTGATCGACCTGGGCGTGGAGAACGGCATCGTGCGCAAGTCCGGTGCCTGGTTCACCTACGAGGGCGACCAGCTGGGACAGGGCAAGGAGAAGTCCCGCCAGTTCCTCAAGGACAACCCCGAGCTCGCGGAGGAGATCGAGAAGAAGATCCTCCTCAAGCTCGGTATCGGCGAGGAGGCGGCTGCGGCCGCCGCTGCCGCCGCGGCGGCGGCCGCTGACGCCGAGGTTGCGGTCGAGTTCTGACAGTGGCACCCGATGCCTCCGGCCGGCGGCCGCGGGCTCGTCGCCGGGACGAGCCCGAGCCGCCGTCGGCCGGAGCCGCCGCGGTCGACCCGGAGCCCGATGCCGAGGAGGTCGCCCGCACCATCGCGCTGCGCCAGCTCACCGCCGCACCCCGCAGCCGCGCCCAGCTCGAGGAGGCGCTGGCCCGCCGCGGCGTGCCGGCAGACGTCGCCGCCCGGGTGCTCGACCGCTTCACCGAGGTGGGCCTCATCGACGACACCGCCTACGCCGAGATGCTCGTGCGCACCCGGCACGCCGAGCGTGGACTGGCACGGCGGGCACTCGCCCAGGAGCTGCGGCGCAAGGGCATCGACGCCGAGGTGGCCGAGGTCGCGCTGGAGCAGGTCGACGACGCCGACGAGGAGACTGCGGCGCGCCGTCTGGTGGAGAAGAAGGCGCGCAGCACGGCCGGGCTCGACCGGCAGGTGCGCCGCCGCCGGCTCGCGGCCATGCTCGCGCGCAAGGGCTTCGGCCCCGGCGTGGCCGTTCGGGTCATCGACGAGGTGCTCGCTGAGGAGGGTATCGACCCGCTGGCGGAGCCGGGAGAGTGGGACTCCCAGGACTGAGCGCCGGCGGTTGGCCGACCGGCGCCCGGTCCAGGGCCGGTCAGAGTCGCTGGTTCCCGGTCGGCACCGCCCCGAGGGGCGGCGCGGCGGCGAGCTCCAGGTCGGCCGGCCGGGCTCGGCCGGATGTCCGCTTGTCCAGGCGCCGCGCCACCCGCAACGCGACCCAGGTCAGGGTGTAGTTGATGACGATGAACATCACGGCGGCCACGATGAGCGCCGGGAGGTAGTTGGCGAAGGACGAACCCACCAGACGGGCCGAGCGGAGCAGCTCGGAGTAGGCGATGAGGTAGCCCAGGGCGGTGTCCTTGAGGATGACCACGAGCTGGCTGATCATCGAGGGCATCATGGCGATGAGCGCCTGCGGCAGCTCGACGAGGCGCAGGCTCTTGCCGGGTGTGAGGCCGATCGCGAGGGCGGCCTCTCGCTGACCCCGGGGCAGCCCGTACACCCCGGAGCGGACGAGCTCGGCGATGACCGAGCCGTTGTACAGCGTCAGCCCGAAGACGACGCCGTAGAACGGGGCATCGCTGGCCGGCACGATGCCGGAGAAGGACAGCCAGAAGTAGAAGAAGAACATCAGCACAAGGACGGGCACGGCGCGGAAGAACTCCACGACCACGCCGCTGACCCATCGCACGGGCGCGAGCTGCGAGAGCCGGCCCAGGCCGAAGATCAGGCCGAAGACGTTCGCGGTGACGATGGAGACACCGGCCGCGCGCAGCGTGTTCCACAAGCCGACGAGGAGGTAGTCCTGCCACACCGAGGCCGTGAGGAACGGGCTCCATTTGGCGGCGGTGAGCTGTCCTTTCTGGGCCAGGGCCCAGATCACCCACGCGAGGACGCCGAGCACCACGAGGGCACCGACGATGTTGACGACCATGATCCGGCGGCGGCCGCGCGGCCCCGGGGCGTCGAAGAGGATCGTGCTCATCGGGACACCGCCAGTCGCTTGGAGAGGTACGTGGTCACAAGCCCGATCGGCAGGACGATGGCGATGAAGCCCAGGGCGATGATCAGGAAGATCGCGACGATCAGGTCGGGCCGGAACTCGAACATCGCGAGCATCACGGACCCGGCCTGGACCACACCCGCGGCCTGGGCGACGGTGCTGTTCTTGGTCAGCGCGATCAGGGTGTTGCCGAGGGGTGCGATGGCGCCGCGGATGGCCTGGGGCAGGATGATCATGCGCATCGACTGCCCGAAACCGAGCCCGATGGCCCGGGCGGCCTCGGCCTGACCGACGGGAACCGTGTTCACGCCCGAGCGCAGCGCCTCGCACACGAACGCCGCGGTATAGGCGGAGAGCCCGAGGACGGCCAGGCGGAAGCTGTTGGTCGCGATGAACCCCTCGGTCCCCCGGCCGGCGAGCTCGATGCCGAGCTGGCCCCACAGTCCGAGCGAGCAGGCCAGGATGATCAGGGTCAGGGGTGTGTTGCGCACGAGGTTCACGTACGCGGTGCCCGCCCATTGCAGGCTGGGCGCGGGCGAGACCCGCATGACCGCCAGCACGGTGCCGATCAGGAACGCGAAGATGGCCGAGAAGAAGGTCAGCTGGACGTTGACGAGGAAAGCGCCCACGATGTCGTAGGTGCTGAACAGCTCGCCCATGTCGGCGAGATAGCCGCCCACTCAGGACTCCTTTGCGTGTGCGCGGACCGGGACAGCCGTGACCCGGGCGGCGAGAGCCGCCCGGGCATCGTGCCGTCAGGCGCAGGGCTGCGGCTCCGGCGGGTTGAGGTCGGAGTTCGGCGTGAACGCCTCGCCGACGTTCTTGGCGATGAGCTTCTCCCAGGTGCCGTCGTCGATCATCTCGGTGATCGCGGCGTTGACGTCCTCGCAGATGTCGTTGTCCTTGGGCAGGCCCACGCCGTAGTTCTCCTCCGAGAACGGGTTGCCGACCACCTTGAACTGTCCCTCGTACTCGCTCTGGGCGGCGTAGCCCGCGAGGATCACGTCGTCGGTGGTGACGGCGTCGATGGTGCCCGCGCTGAGGAGCTCGACGCACTCGGAGTAGGTCTGGGCGGGGTAGAGCTCGACGCCCTCGGAGTGCTCGTCGCGAATGCGCTCGGCGGAGGTCGAGCCCTCGACGGAGCACAGAACCTTGCCATCGAGGGTGTCCGGACCGGTGATCTCGGAGTTGTCTGCCGCCACCAGGAGGTCCTGGCCGGCGACGAAGTACGGACCCGCGAACGCCACGCGCTCCTTGCGAGCGTCGGTGATGGAGTACGTCGCGAAGATCATGTCCACCGAGCCGTTCTCCAGCAGCGTCTCGCGCTGGGAGGAGACGGACTCCTCGAACTGGATCTGGTCCTCGGTGTACCCGAGCTTCCCGGCCACGTACTTGGCGACGTCCACGTCGAACCCGGTGTACTCCGAGCCCTCCTGCAGCCCCAGGCCCGGCTGGTCGAACTTGATGCCTATGGTCAGGCCCTCACCGCCGGACCCGCCGCCGCCCTCGGTCGCCTCTGCGGTTCCGGCGGGAGTCTCCCCGCCGTCGTCCCCGGGTTCCCCGGCCGAACAGGCGGCCAGGGTGAGGGCGGCAGCCATGGACAGGGCAATGCCGGCGTTGCGCATGCGTCGCATGTCGTCTCCTTGTGTCGGTCCCCGGCGGGGCACGTGGTGGTGCGGAAGGTCAGTGACTGAGCAGCTTCGAGAGGAAGTCCTTGGCGCGGTCGGAGGTGGGGTTGTTGAAGAACTCCTCCGGCGAGGCCTCCTCGACGATCACGCCGGCGTCCATGAAGATCACGCGGTCGGCGGCCTTGCGGGCGAAGCCCATCTCGTGCGTGACGACGACCATCGTCATGCCGTCGCGGGCGAGGGCCGTCATGACGTCGAGGACCTCGGTGATCATCTCCGGGTCGAGGGCAGAGGTGGGCTCGTCGAAGAGCATCACCTTGGGCTGCATGGCCAGGGCGCGGGCGATCGCGACGCGCTGCTGCTGACCGCCGGAGAGCTGGGCAGGGTGCTTGCCCGCCTGGTTGGCCACGCCGACCCGCTCCAGCAGGTCCATGGCGCGCTGCTTCGCCTCGGCGGACTTGATCCCCTTGGCCTTGACCGGGCCGAGCGTGACGTTCTCCAGGATCGTCTTGTGCGCGAAGAGGTTGAAGGACTGGAAGACCATGCCGACGTCGGCGCGCAGCCGGGCGAGGTCCTTGCCCTCCTCGGGCAGCTCCTTGCCGTCGATGGTGATGGAGCCGGAGTCGATGGGCTCGAGGCGGTTGATGGTGCGGCAGAGGGTCGACTTGCCGGAGCCGGACGGGCCGATGACGACGACCACCTCGCCGCGCCGGACAGTGAGGTTGATGTCTCGGAGCACGTGGAGGTCGCCGAAGTGCTTGTTGACGTCCGTGAGCCGCACGAGCGGCGCGCCAAGCGTCGGGGCCGCCTGCGCGGCGGGGGCGGGCGCGGTCTCGTCCCCGCGCACCTGGGGGTCCGTCATGTGCGTCAACCTAACTGGGCGGTCCTGTGTGGCTCGCGTCACGGTGGTAACAGTGTGGCCACAATAGTGGGGGCTTGACGAGATGTTGACCTTCGACGAGGTCCGGGCGTGGCGTCGCGGTGCGACATGTCCGGTTAGTCCGCACACGAGGGCCCCCGCGGTGGCGTGTGTCACACGAATGGTCCACGGCCTGACGGTCCGGGCAACGTTTGTCGTCGGAAAGGGCCAAGAACGGCCATGCGTGTCGTAGGCGGCTCGGTCGGCAGAACCACCCGCCCGGCGTCCCGCGGTCACGCCCCGCCGGCCTCGGGCCGCCGGTAGAACGGCAGCTCGACCACCTCGAACGGCTGCGGAGTGCCTCGCACGTCCACCGTGACCGCCGTGCCCACGGCGCTGTGCCCGGCGTCGACGTAGGCAAGCGCCACCGGGTGGCCGAGCGTCGGGCTCGGCGCACCGGACGTCAGCTCACCGACCACCTCCGAATCCACCAGCACGGCTTGGTGCGGACGTCCGGCCCGCTTGCCCAGGCCACGCAGGCCCACGAGGACCCGGCCCAGGCCCGCCGCCGTGCGCTCCCGGGCGGCGTCCAGCGCGTCGCGGCCGACGAACTGCTCCTTGGTCAGGGCGACGACGCCGCCGAGCCCGGCCGTGAACGGGTCGACGTCCCGGGTGAGCTCGTTGCCGTACAGCGGCATGCCCGCCTCGAGGCGCAGGGAGTCCCGGGCGGCCAGCCCGGCCGGGACGAGCCCGCGGCTCTCACCGGCCTCGAGCAGCGCAGCCCACAGCGCCGGGGCCTGGGCGTTGGGCACGAACAGCTCGAAGCCGTCCTCCCCGGTGTAGCCCGTCCGCGCGAGCAGCACCTCCCGGCCCGCCACGGTCGTCGGCGTCGCGGCGTAGTACCGCAAGGAGCGCACCACCTCGGCTTCGTCGGCCGGGACGAGCGCGCGCACGATGGCCTCCGCCTGCGGTCCCTGGACCGCCACGAGCGACGTGGCGGCCGACTCGTCGCGAACCGCGGCGTCGAACCCCGCGGCCCGCTCCTCCAGCTCGGCGACCACCGCCGGGGTGTTCCCCGCGTTGGGGACCACGAGGAAGCGGTCCTCGGCGAGCCGGTAGGTGATGACGTCGTCGAGGATCCCGCCGTCCGGCGCGCACAGCAGGGAGTACTTCGCCCGGCCCACGGCGACCCTGGAGAGCCGCCCCACCAGGGCGTGGTCGAGGGCGGCGCCCGCCTGCGGGCCGGAGACCGTCACCTCGCCCATGTGGCTGAGGTCGAACAGGCCGGCGGCGTCGCGGACCGCGCGGTGCTCGGCGAGCTCGGAGGTGTACCGCAGGGGCATCCGCCACCCCCCGAAGTCGGTGAACGTCGCCCCCAGGCGCTCGTGCTCGGCCTCCAGTGCCGTGGTCCGGACCGCCTGGTTCATCGACGCACCTTCCTCGTCCTGCACGACGGCGGCCCGCGGCTCCCAGCGGGGCGGGCCGGCTCGCTCCCCTCCGGGCAACGTAGTGGCCCCGCGAGCCGGAGGCACCCGATCGGCGGACGCAGCTGATCGGCGCCGCCCCAGCGGCACTTAGACTGCTGCCACCATGACTGCTGCTCCGCCGGCCCCCTCCGCCGCCGTCCCGCACACCGGCGCGGGCCCCCGCACGTACCTGGTGCGCACCCTCGGCTGCCAGATGAACGTGCACGACTCCGAGCGCCTCGCCGGGATGCTCGAGGCCCAGGGCTACGTCCCGGTCGAGTCCGTCCCGGAGGCCGCCGCCCGCGCCACGGACGCCGGCGACGGCGGAGCGGACGTCGTCGTCATCAACACGTGCTCGGTGCGCGAGAACGCCGCCACCCGACTGTTCGGCAACCTCGGCCAGCTGGCCTCGGTCAAGCGCCGACGCCCCGGGATGCAGATCGCCGTCGGCGGCTGCCTGGCTCAGCAGATGCGCACCGGGATCGTGGAGAAGGCGCCGTGGGTGGACGTCGTGCTCGGCACCCACAACCTCGACGTGCTGCCCGCCCTGCTCGAGCGGGCCCGGCACAACGCCGAGGCGCAGGTGGAGATCGAGGAGGCGCTGAAGGTCTTCCCGTCCACGCTGCCCACCCGCCGCGAGTCCGCCTACGCGGCGTTCGTGTCGATCTCCGTGGGCTGCAACAACACCTGCACCTTCTGCATCGTGCCGCATCTGCGCGGCAAGGAGCGCGACCGGCGGCCCGGCGAGGTGCTCGCCGAGGTGCAGGCCGTCGTCGCCCAGGGCGCCATCGAGGTGACCCTGCTGGGACAGAACGTCAACAGCTACGGCGTCGGGTTCGGCGACCGTGGCGCCTTCGCCAAGCTGCTGCGCGCCTGCGGCGAGATCGACGGCCTCGAACGGGTCCGCTTCACCTCCCCGCACCCGGCCGCATTCACCGACGACGTCATCGAGGCGATGGCCGAGACCCCGAACGTCATGCCGAGCCTGCACATGCCGCTGCAGTCCGGCTCGGACGCGGTGCTGCGCGCCATGCGCCGCAGCTACCGGCAGGGGAAGTACCTCGGGATCATCGACCGCGTCCGCGGGGCCATCCCCGAGGCCGCCATCACCACCGACATCATCGTCGGCTTCCCCGGTGAGACCGAGTCGGACTTCCAGGCCACCCTCGACGTGGTGGCGGCCAGCCGGTTCTCCTCGGCCTTCACGTTCCAGTACTCCCCGCGGCCGGGCACGCCCGCGGCCGACCTCGAGCAGGTGCCGGCCGAGGTGGTCACCGACCGCTACCAGCGTCTCCTCGCCCTGCAGAAGCGGATCTCCACCGAGGAGAACGAGCAGCAGGAGGGCCGGACGGTCGACGTCCTCGTCGCCGAGGGGGAGGGCCGCAAGGACGGCGCCACCCACCGGGTCACCGGGCGCGCCGCGGACAACCGGCTCGTGCACGTCGCACTGCCTCCGGGGCTTGCCGACGACGAGCGGCCCCGCCCGGGGGACATGGTCACGGCGACCGTCACCCACGGCGCCCCGCACCACCTCGTGGCCGACTCCGCACTGACCGGTGGCACCTACCGGCTGAGGCGCACCCGCGCCGGGGAGGCCTGGGCGCGCCGCGCGGGCCTGGTCGAGGAGCCGCACAGCCACGGCGAGGCCGCCCCGGCCGGGCCCGTCACGCTGGGCATGCCGGCGCTGCGGCGGTAGCCCCGGCTCAGATCTCCGGCGAGGGCTCCTCGATCGGCGGCATCGACCGACCCAGCGCCTGGAAGAACTGAACCCCGGCCGAGAGGCCGCCCTCGACGATGTCGAGCAGCTGGCGGTCGGTCGCGCCGGCGCCGACGTCGGCCATGATCTCGGTGCGGACGGACAGGCCCTCGGCGGTCTCGGCCGTGAAGATGGTCGGCCAGATCTTGTCGCGGTTCCAGTCGTTGGCGGCCTGCGCGACGGCGCCGCGCAGCTCCGGCGGCACGAGCCGCCCCCACAGGCCACGCACGCTGAGGAAGTCCTGCTCCTCCCCGGTGAGCCGCACCTGGAACTGGTAGCCGTCCCACAGCCCCGACATCGACCCGTCCGGCTCCTCCCGCACGTGGTACCCGCGAGCGGCGATGACGTCGTGCAGCCGGGCCGCGGCGACCGGGGACGTCCGCAGCGTCGGCGGGCCCGGCGGCCGGCGGCCGGCATCACGCGCCGGTGGGGCCGCACCCCCCGCCTCCGGGTCGCGCTGCCCCGGCTGGTCAGGTTGCTCTGCCGGCGGTGCCGCCCCGGGCCGGGGCCGGCGCCACCATGCCCAGGTCACGACAGACCACCCGGCGGCTGTTCCGCAGGGTCGGGGTAGCGCACCTCGAGGTCCCGCATCATCCGCATGCCCTGACCCACCCCCCGCTGGATCAGCCGCTCGAGCTGGTTGTCGCTCGCGCCGCCACCGAGAGGGGTGGAGACCTCGGCGACCACGCTGAGCCGGCCGTCGTCGAGCACCCGCACGTAGCACTTGGGCCCCACGAACTCGCGGTTCCAGCCGTCCACCAGAGCGAGCACCTCGCCGAGGCGTTCCAGCGCGAGACGGCGGTGCCAGGAGCCGCGCACCTGCAGCACCGACTCGTCCGGCCCGAGGAGGTAGATGTGGAACACCGCCTGCGCCCACATCGCGCCGAGGTCGCCGTTGCGGTCGCGGAAGAGGGGGTAGTCCAGCTCCTCGAGCATCGCGGCCACCCGTGACCGGCTCAGGGGCAGCACGACGTCGCGGGCCGCAGCCGCGCCGGTCGCCGCGCCGTGACCGCCGGGCCGCCCCGCGTCCTCGAAACCGGGCCGGGCCATGCGCATGAGCCTACGCGTGCGGCCCGTCTCACGGCGCGCCGGTAGGTTGGTTGTCCGTGCAGCCCCCAGCCCCCCAGCCACTTCCCGTCCTCGCCGTCGTCGGGACGACGGCGTCCGGCAAGTCGGCCCTGGCGCTGGACCTCGCCGAGGCCCTGGGCGGCCCGGACGGCGTCGAGGCCGTCAACGCCGACGCCATGCAGCTCTACCGCGGCATGGACGTCGGCACCGCCAAGCTCGCCGTGTCCGAGCGGCGCGGCGTCGTCCACCACCAGCTCGACGTGCTGGACGTGCGCGAGGAGGCGAACGTCGCCGCCTACCAGGTGGCCGCCCGGGCCGATCTCGCCGCCGTACGTGCTCGCGGCCGCGTGCCCGTCCTGGTGGGTGGCTCCGGCCTGTACGTGCGCGCGGTCCTGGACCACCTCGACTTCCCGGGCACCGACCCCGCCGTGCGGGCCGCCCT
Source organism: Georgenia yuyongxinii (assembly GCF_006352065.1). NCBI lineage: Bacteria > Bacillati > Actinomycetota > Actinomycetes > Allobogoriellales > Allobogoriellaceae > Georgenia > Georgenia yuyongxinii. The sequence continues at coordinate 1,415,108 of NZ_CP040915.1, forward strand.
GGAGGAGCGGGCCGCCACCGAGGGCACCTGGCTGCTGCACGAGGAGCTGTCCCGGGCGGATCCCGAGGCCGCCGCTCGCATCGATCCGCGCAACACCCGGCGGGTGGTGCGCGCCCTGGAGGTCATCACCCTCACCGGGGACAAGTTCTCCGCCCGCATGCCCGAGCACACCTACGCCGTGCCCGCCGTCCAGGTGGCGATCGACGTGCCGCGCCCTGAGCTGGACGCCCGGATCGCCGCCCGCACGGCCGCGATGATGCGCGACGGGCTGGTGGAGGAGACCGAGGCGCTGCTCGCGCACGGTCTGGCGGAGGGTGTCACCGCCCGCCGCGCGGTCGGGTACGCCCAGGCCGCCGACGTCGTCGCCGGTCGCCTCACCCCGGCGGAGGCCACCGAGGCCATCGCCGTGGCGACGCGGCAGCTGGCCCGCCGTCAGGAGAAGTGGTTCCGGCGCGACCCGCGCATCACCTGGCTCCCTGCCGGGGACGCGCGCGCCGTGCGGGACCAGGCGCTGCGTACCCTGGGCCTATGACCCCTTTCGGCGCCCTGACCGGCCGTGCCCTGACCACCGGTCACGGGACCGAGAACGACTTCATCCTCGTGCCCGACCCCGACGGCGAGCTCCGCCTGGACGCGGCCGACGTCGTCGCCGCCTGCGACCGGCACGCCGGGCTCGGTGCCGACGGACTCATCCGCGTGGTGCGCTCGGCCGCGCTGCCGGAGGGGGCCGCCGCGCTCGCGGAGGACCCCACCGCCGAGTGGTTCATGGACTACCGCAACAGCGACGGCTCGGTCGCGGAGATGTGCGGTAACGGGGTGCGGGTCTTCGTGCACTACCTGCGCGAGCGTGGCCTGGTCGAGCTGCCGGCGGGAGGCGGCGTCGTCGTCGGCACCCGTGCAGGGGCGCGGCGGGTCACCTTCGACGGCGAGCGGTACACGGTGGAGATGGGCACCTGGGCCATGCCGGGCGGGGCCGAGGCCGTGGCGGCCGGCTACGACGTCGTGGTCCGGATCCCCGGGCTGGACGCGCCGCGCGGCGGGCTGCGGGTCACCATGCCCAACCCTCACACCGTGGTCGCCCTGCCCGACGAGGGGGAGCTGGCCGCCGCCGTCCTCACCGGTGAGCCGGCCTACGAGCCTGTCCCGCCCCAGGGCACCAACCTCGAGCTGGTGGTCCCGCTGGGCGAGGACGACGGCGACGGCGAGCCCGTCGGCCGTGTGCGGATGCGGGTGCTCGAGCGGGGCGTGGGGGAGACCCGCTCGTGCGGCACGGGCACCTGCGCCGCGGCGCTGGCGGTCCGGGCCTGGGCCGGTCCCGGAGCCCCGGACACCTGGCGCGTGCTCGTGCCCGGCGGGGAGGTCACCGTGCGGGTGCTGGGCGAGACCGTCACGCTCACCGGTCCGGCGGCGCTGACCGCCGACGTCACGCTGCTCGGCTGATCCGGGCCCGGACGGGTACCCGCGTGCCGACGGGTACCGGCGTGCCCAGGACGTGCCGGCCCGCCGGGTAGCGTGGTGCGGCAAGCTCCTCCCAGCGGCCCGGAAGAATCATGCCCAAGAAGAAGCGCAAGCCCCGCAAGACCGCCTCGCAGCACCGCCGTCACGCCGGCGGTGCCGGGGCACACCGGTCCACCGCACCCGAGGCCCTCCTGAGGGAGTTCGAGGAGTGGGCGTACGCGAACGACCTCCTGGTGAAGGACAGCACCTGGTTGGTGGGGGCCGCTATCGACCTCAAGCGTGACTGGCTGGGCTCCGCCGACCCGACCGCGTGGAGCGGGGCAGACATCCGGGCGGTCCTCACCGAGCTGTTCCCCACCCGGGTCGTGCTGGAGCCGGGCGACAGGCAGCTGCTCACGCCCACGATCACGCTGTACCTGACGTTCCTGCTCCAGACCGAGCGGCTGCGCACGGACCTGTCCGAGCCGCAGCTGACCGCTCTCATGGAGGCGCTCGCGGCTGAGGTGCCGCGGGCGCTGGCGGCGCCGTCGGGCCGCTCGATGGGCGGCAACATCATGGCCTACGCGGTCGAGCAGGGCGTGGACGTCTCCGACCCTGCGGCGATCGCCGCCCTCATGGAGCACTACAACAGCCTCCCGCACGCCGACCGGGTGGCAATCTCCGACGGTGCCGCCGGCGGTGCGCCGGCCGGACACGGCGCCGCCTTCGGCCTGGGCGCGGGCGCCGGCGTCGACGCCGGCGTCGACGCCGGCGTCGCCGCGCCGCGCCCGGCCGGCTCCTCGCGCCCCACGAGAGCCCTCGCGCAGATCTGGCCGAAGGCCCTCGGCCCGCTGCCGGACCCCGCAGCCCTCGAGCGCGGGCCCTTCGACCTGGTCAAGACGGCGGCGTGGATGGAGCAGTCCCTCCTGCTGACCCGCGCCCGCGTGCTCGCCGAGCACGTCGGGGCCGGGCTGCCCGTCACCAGCACCGGAGCCCTGCGCCGGGCCGACACCGCGGCGCTGATGGAACGGCTCGGGCTGCACCGCGAGTTCGAGCCCCAGTCCATGTGGGACGTCACCGAGCTGACGGTCGTCTGGCTCGCCCTGGCACGGCTGGGCTACCTCGACATCAGCAAGACCCGCGTCCGCCCGGGCGAGGAGTCACTGCCCCCGGCGGGTGCGTCGGCGCAGGACGTGGTCACGGCCGGTGCGGCCGTCCACGCCGCCGTCCTCCACGCCCTGGTCCAGGCCCGGACCGACCACGCCAGCGACGGCGAGGAGCCGGCCCTGGTCTGGGGGGCGCTGCTCCGCGCCGCCGACCCGGCCGGGGTCGCCGTCGTCGCACCGAGCCCCCTGGACGACCGGCTCGCGTGGGACCTCGACGCCCGCCGCCTCTACTACCTCGCGCACGACCTCAGGACGCTGACCGAGGTGGGCGTCCTCGAGCGGAAGGGGGACACGTTCCGGCTGCCGAAGGAGCTCTTCCCCATCGTCCCGGCGGCCATGTCCATGGTCGACGACCACTGACCGCCGTCAGCGCGACCGCGGCCGGACGGTCAGCACCCGGAACCCCTTCGAGGTCGCGGTCCGGGTGACGTCCTGGGCCAGCTCCACCTCGAGCCACCGGTGCAGGGAGTCGGCGCCCAAGTTCTTCTGCACCACGAGGTGCGCCCGCCCGGTCGGCGCGAGCAGACCCAACCAGCGGCGCAGCAGCTCGTGCAGGGCCGGCTTGCCGACGCGGATGGGCGGGTTGGACCAGATCTCGTCGATCCGAGTCCCCGACCCGGCGAAGGTGGACAGCGCGTCCTCGGCGTCGAGCGCCGTGACGTGGCCCAGACCCAGCGCGGCCGCGTTACGGCGGGTGAGCTCCACGGCACGTCGGTTCACGTCGACCCCGTAGACCTGCGCACCGGGGGAGGCCAGCGCCATCGCCAGGGTGATCGGCCCCCAGCCGCAGCCGACATCCACGAGCGTGCCGGCGGCCGGTGGGTCGCCCACCGCGTCGAGGAGGACCCGGGTGCCCAGGTCGAGCCTGTCCCCGGAGAACACGCCGGGCGCCGCCAGCACCCGCACGTCGTGTCCGCGCAGGTGCACGTGCAGCGGGCGGAGCTCCGCCGCCGAGGCGGGCTCCGCGGAGAAGTAGTGGTCGGGCGTCGGCACGGCGCCAAACTACCCGTGCACCGCCCGGTCTGTGGAAAAGCGATGGCCGGTGCCAGCACCGCATGGGATCCTTGGAGGAGCCACGGAAGGACACCATGACCCAGACTCCCCACCCGAACAGCCCGAACCCGGACGAGAGCACGAGAGCCGCGCAGCAGGCCGCCGAGGACGTCGTCGCGCGGATCCTCGCCCGCGCCGGGTCGTCGCTCAGGTCCACGGAGGGCACCGCGCTCCAGGCCGGCGGTGACGACGAGTCAGCGGAGGGGTACGACGGGGACCAGCTCGAGCGCGAAGAACGTGCGGCGTTGCGTCGCGTCGCCGGCCTGTCCACCGAGCTCGAGGACGTCACCGAGGTCGAGTACCGCCAGCTGCGCCTCGAGCGGGTGGTGCTCGTGGGCCTGTGGTCCACCGGCACCAGCGCGATGGCCGAGGTCTCGCTGCGCGAGCTGGCCGCGCTCGCGGAGACCGCCGGCTCGGAGGTCCTCGACGGGCTGCTCCAGCGGCGCACCGGTCCCGACCCCGGCACCTACCTCGGCGCCGGCAAGGCCCAGGAGCTCGCGGAGATGGTCCGCGCCGTCGGGGCCGACACCGTGATCGTCGACGGCGAGCTCAGCCCCTCGCAGCGCCGCGGGCTGGAGGACGTCGTCCAGGTCAAGGTCATCGACCGTACGGCGCTGATCCTCGACATCTTCGCCCAGCACGCCAAGTCCCGGGAGGGCAAGGCACAGGTCGAGCTCGCCCAGCTCGAGTACCTGCTGCCGCGCCTGCGCGGCTGGGGCGAGTCGATGTCCCGCCAGGCGGGTGGCCGGGTGGCCGGCGGTGCCGGGATCGGCTCCCGCGGTCCCGGTGAGACGAAGATCGAGCTGGACCGGCGCCGCATCCGCACCCGGATGGCACGGCTGCGCCGTCAGATCAAGGAGATGGCCCCCGCCCGCAGTACCAAGCGCGGGTCGCGACGCCACAACGAGGTGCCCTCGGTGGCGATCGCCGGGTACACCAACGCCGGCAAGTCCTCCTTGCTCAACCGGCTCACCGGCGCCGGTGTCCTCGTGCAGAACCAGCTCTTCGCCACGCTGGACCCCACCGTGCGCCGGGCCACCACCCCGGACGGGCGTGCCTACACCCTGACCGACACCGTCGGTTTCGTGCGGTCCCTGCCCACCGAGCTGGTCGAGGCGTTCCGCTCCACCCTGGAGGAGGTGGCCGAGGCGGACCTGCTGCTGCACGTCGTCGACGCCGCCCATCCCGACCCCGAGGGGCAGGTGCACACCGTCCGTGGCGTGGTCGCCGACATCCCCGGCGGCGCCGACGTGCCCGAGCTCATCGTCCTGAACAAGGCCGACCTGGCCGCGCCCGAGGACCTGGCGGCGCTGCGCACCCGGTACCCGGGGGCGGTGGTCGTCTCCGCCCGCACCGGGCTGGGCATCGAGGAGCTCGCCCAGCGGGTCGCCGAGCTGCTCCCACGGCCGACCGAGGAGATCGACCTCGTCGTGCCCTACCCGCGGGGCGACCTCGTCTCCCGCGCGCACTCCGACGGAGAGATCCTCGCGGAGGAGTACGTCGAGGGCGGCACCCGGCTGCACGCCCGGGTCGGGCCCGACCTGGCCGCCGACCTGCGCGCCGTCGGCCTGCCGGAGCCTGAGGCCCCGGTCGCCCGGCCCGCCTCCTGATGGCCGACGTCCCGGAGATCCTGGCCGACGCCGTCGCCTCGCTGGGCGGCACCGCGCGCCAGGGCCAGCAGCAGATGGCCGACGCCGTCACCCAGACCCTGGACGACGGCAGCCACCTGCTGGTCCAGGCCGGCACCGGCACCGGCAAGTCGCTCGCCTACCTCGTCCCGGTGCTCACGCACGCCGTGGAGTCCGGCCAGCGCGCCGTGATCTCGACGGCCACCCTCGCCCTGCAGCGCCAGGTGCTCGTGCACGACGCGCCGCGGGTGGCCGCCGTCGTGGCCGAGCGCACGGGCCTGCGCCCCGACGTCGCGCTTCTCAAGGGCTGGCACAACTACCTGTGCAAGCACAAGGTCGCCGGCGGGTACCCGGCCGATGAGGAGCCCGGCCTGTTCGCCGCGTCCGCCGCCACCGGTGTCGACCCCGCCGCCCCCGGGGGCGGCGGGGTCCCGACGGAGCGCGAGTCCCTCGCGGACCAGGTGCTGCGCCTGCGGGAATGGGCGGAGGAGACCGGCACCGGCGACCGGGACGACCTCGTCCCCGGCGTCACCGAGCGAGCCTGGCGGCAGGTCGCGGTGACGAAGATGGAGTGTTTGGGCAACAAGTGCCCGATGATCGCCGAGTGCTTCCCCGAGGCCGCCCGCCAGGCCGCCCGCGAGGCCGACGTGGTCGTGACCAACCACGCGATGCTCGGCATCGCAGCGGCGGGCTCGGCGAACGTGCTGCCCGAGCACGACGTCCTCGTGGTCGACGAGGCCCACGAGCTCGCCGACCGGGTCACCGCCCAGGCCAGCCTGGAGCTGAGCGCGGGCGTCGTCGAGCGCACCGTCCGGCTGGCTCGCCGCCACGCCGGAGTGAACAGCGAGACCTTGGACAAGGCCGCCGCCGCGCTGCGCCAGCACCTCGAGGTGCTGCCCGACGGCCGGCTGCCGGCGGGGCTTCCCGCCTCGGTGCGCGACGCCGTCGTCCTCGTGGAGGCCGGGGCGCGGGAGGCCGTCAGCGCGATGAAGCCCCAGCCCGGCGCGACGGCGGAGGACGCGGGCGGCCGGTCGATGGCCCGCTCGGCGATGGTCGTGCTGCTCGAGACGGCCGAACGGATCCTCGGCGACGGCGTCGCCCAGCGCCGCGACGTGCTGTGGTGCGAGCGGCCGCGCATCGGCAGCGACCAGCCCCGGCTGCGCCTCGCCCCGCTCGACGTGGCGGGGCCCATGAAGGACAACCTGCTGGCCGGCCGCGCCGTCGTCCTGACCTCGGCGACCCTGACGCTGGGCGGCACGTTCGACGCCATGGCCCGCTCGCTCGGCCTGACCCTCGACGAGGACCGGCCCTGGCGCGGGCTGGACGTCGGCTCGCCGTTCGACTACCCCCGCCAGGGCATCTTGTACCTGGCACGGCACCTGCCCCCACCGGGGCGGGACGGCAGCAGCGAGGAGGCGATGGAGGAGCTCGTCGAGCTGGTCCGGGCCGCCGGCGGCGCCACCCTGGGGCTGTTCTCCTCGCGGCGGGCGGCAGAGGCGGCCGCCGAGCGGCTGCGCGCCGAGGTCGACACACCGGTGCTCTGCCAGGGCGAGGACCAGCTGCCCACGCTCGTGCGCCGCTTCGCCGACGACGAGGCCACCTCGCTCATGGGCACCTTGTCCCTGTGGCAGGGCGTGGACGTGCCCGGGCCGACCTGCCGGCTGGTGGTCATCGACCGCATCCCGTTCCCCCGGCCCGACGACCCGGTGAAGTCCGCCAGGTCCGAGGTGGTCGCGGCCGCGGGCGGCAACGGCTTCATGTCCGTCGCCGCCACCCACGCCGCCCTGCTCCTCGCCCAGGGGGCGGGACGGCTGGTGCGCACCACCACCGACCGCGGCGTCGTCGCGGTCCTCGACCCCAGGCTGGCCACCGCCCGGTACGGCACCTTCCTCACCCGGTCCATGCCGCCGCTGTGGCGCACGTACGACGGCGAGACCACCCGGGCGGCACTGCGCCGCCTCGCGGCCGGCACCGTGCGGCCCCCGGCGGAGCAGGCCGGCGCGGTCGTTGCGGAGCCCGATCAGCTGGCGGCCGTGCAGGGCTGACACCGCGGACCCGGGCCGCGACCCGGCGTCGGCCTCCCTATGGTGGGGAAACGCATGTCCACGGGAGCAAGGAGCGAGACCATGACCGAGGTCGACGAGGTCGGGCGCGACGAGATGCCGGGCGACAGCCGCGGCGAGCGTCGTCCGAGCAAGGTAGCGATCGTCGGGGCCGGGGCCGTGGGCTCGACCCTGGCGTACGCGTGCCTCCTGCGCGGCGCCGCCCGTGAGGTGGTGCTCCACGACCTGAACAAGACCAAGGTCGAGGCGGAGGCGCTGGACATCGCCCACGGCATCCAGTTCACCCCGATGGGCTCCGTGCGCGGCTCGGACGACGTCGCCATCTGCGCGGGCGCCGACGTCGTCGTCATCACGGCCGGTGCGCGGCAGAAGCCCGGGCAGTCCCGACTGGACCTCGCCGGCGGCACGATCGACATCATGCGGACCCTCGTGCCGCAGCTGGTCGAGGTCGCCCCCGACGCGGTGTACATCATGGTCGCCAACCCGGTGGACGTGGTCACCTATGCCGGCCTGAAGATCTCCGACCTGCCGGATGGGCAGTTCTTCGGCTCCGGCACCGTGCTCGACTCCTCCAGGCTGCGCTACCTCATCGCCCGCCAGTGCGGCGTCGCCGTGCAGAGCGTGCACGCCTACATCGCCGGCGAGCACGGCGACTCCGAGATCCCGCTGTGGAGCTCGGCGATGATCGGGGCGGTCCCGCTGCTGCAGTGGGGCCCCACCACCGACGGCAGTCTGCTCGACGAAGGGGTGCGCGCGAGCATCGCGTCCGAGGTGATGAACTCGGCCTACCGGATCATCGAGGGCAAGGGAGCCACCAACTACGCCGTCGGCCTCGCGGTGGTGCGGATCATCGAGGCCGTGCTGCGGGACGAGCACCGGGTGCTCTCCGTCTCCTCGCTGCTGGACGACTACCTGGGGATCTCCGACGTCTGCATGTCGGTGCCCACCGTGGTCGGGCACGACGGCGTGGGACGGCGCCTCGTCCCGGTGGTCACCGAGACCGAGCGCTACGGGCTCGCCCGCAGCGCCGAGTCCATCCGCGCCGTCGCGAAGCAGTTCGGGTTCTGACCGCCTGACAGCCCGCTGAAGGAGCCCCGGTCACAGGCTCCGGAGCACCGTGACGACGCGGCCGAGCACCTGGGACCCGTCCCCCGGGATCGGGGCGAAGGCGGGGTTCTGCGGCATCAGCCACACGTGGCCGTCGCGGCGCTGGAACGTCTTCACGGTCGCCTCGCCGTCGATCATCGCCGCCACGATCTCACCGTTCTCCGCGACCGGCTGACGGCGCACCACGACCCAGTCGCCGTCGCAGATGGCCGCCTCGATCATCGACTCACCGACCACCTTGAGCAGGAACAGCTCGCCGTCGCCGACCAGCTGGCGGGGGAGCGGGAAGACGTCCTCCACCGACTGCTCGGCGAGGATCGGCCCACCGGCCGCGATGCGCCCGACCACGGGCACCATCGTCGCGGCGCCCGCCTGCAGCCCGTCACCGTCGAAGGCGGTCAGGGCGGCGGTCGAGCCGGCGCGCGGCTCGTCGTCGATCAGCTCGATCGCCCGGGGACGGTTCGGGTCGCGGCGCACGTAGCCCTTGCGCTCGAGCACCCCCAGCTGGTGCTTGACCGACGACGGGCTGGTCAGGCCCACCGCCTCCCCGATCTCGCGCATGCTCGGCGGGTAACCGTGCGCGGTCACCGCCCGGCGGATGGTCGCCAGGATCAGCCGCTGACGCTCGGTGAGCCCTTCGGCCGGGGACTGGTCCTGCATCGGTTCCTCGAGGGTGCTCACGACGGCGGTCCTTCCTCGCGCACCGCGCCCGCGGTGCCGGCGACCGGCGAATCGTTGGTAATCCGCCGATGTCAGTGGTCGGTGATGGGCTTCGTGAGGTCAGCGTAGAAGCCCCGGGGCCCGATATCAAACACCTGTTCGAGGGTGTGTCGACATCGGGACCCGAAGGCCCTACTCTGTCGTACAGACGTTCGACGAACACCCGTTCGAGAAGGAGATGTCATGAGTGCTCTCGTGGTCCAGCCGGTCTGGCAGCCCAGCACCGTGCGGCCGGCCCGCCGGCGTCCCGCGTCCACGCAGCCGGCCCGCCGGGGGAACCTGCTGCTGGTCGGTCCCGGGTTCGTGCCGCAGCCGGCACCGTCCGGCACCGCCTCGTCCTCGGTGGTGCCGGCTTCCGCCGCGCGCCGCCCGGCGTCCGTCACGCGCAGCCGACTCCGGCTGACCCCGCTCGGTCGAGGCATCGTCGCCGGCATGGCACTGGTGCTCGCGTCCGGCCTCGCGATCGGGGTCGGCACCGCGGCGGGCCGTGCCGTGTCCGCAGCGCCGTCGGTCGACGACGTTGCGACCGTCACCGTCGCCGCCGGCGAGAACCTGTGGACCGTCGCCAGCGCCGCGTCGGTACCCGGTGCGGACGTCCGAGAGCTGGTCGCCGAGATCGCCGCGCTCAACGAGCTCGGCACCCACGAGCTGCGTGCCGGGCAACAGCTCCTGGTCCCCACCCACTGACGGGGGAGAACACAGCGCGCCGGCGGCGGTGGGATGATGGGCGCCACGCACCACAGGCCACCACCGGCGGGTGCGGGAAGGAGCTGTGAGGTGCACTGTCCGTTCTGCCGGCACGCCGACTCCCGTGTGATCGACTCGCGCACCGCCGAGGACGGCGCCTCGATCCGCCGTCGGCGACAGTGTCCCAGCTGCGGGCGGAGGTTCACCACGCTGGAGACCTCCAGCCTCACGGTCGTCAAACGCTCGGGCGCGAGCGAGCCGTTCAGCCGCGACAAGGTCGTGGCCGGTGTCCGCAAGGCCTGCCAGGGCCGGCCGGTCTCGGACGACGACCTGGCGCTCCTCGCGCAGCAGGTCGAGGAGGCCGTGCGGGCGAGCGGGGCCGCGCAGATCGACGCGCACGAGATCGGCCTGGCCATCCTGGGGCCGCTCCGCCAGCTCGACGAGGTGGCCTACCTGCGCTTCGCGAGCGTCTACTCCTCGTTCAGCTCGCTGGAGGACTTCGAGGCCGCGATCGCCACGCTGCGGTCCGACCGGTCCGACCGCGACCCGGACTCCTCCGCCGGCTCCGACGACGGCGAGGCATCTGGCCTCGCGGACCGCGACGGGTCCGCTAGCCTGGGCGGTGCCGTCGAGCCCGAGCAGGCTCCGGCGCACTGACCCCGTCGGTGGTGGCGGAGGGGAAGCCGCCACCACCGACGGTCAGTGGCCCGTCATCCCGCGGCACCCCGCCTCCGGAGCGCCGCGCTCTCGGCGAGGTCGGCGGCGGCGGCGTGCACCTGCTCGCTCAGCGTCAGCACCTGCTCGCGCACCTTCCGGCGCATCACCTTGCCCAGCTGGGAGCGGGGCAGCTCGTCGAGCACGGCGATGCGGCGCGGCATGGCGTAGTGCGACAGCCGCTCCTGCGTCCAGCGGCGCACGGCCTCGAGGTCCACGCGGGCGCCGGCCTCCAGGACGAGCGCCGCGACGACGGACTCGCCACGTGCGCCGTCGGGCAGGCCGACCACCGCCACCTCGCTGACGCCGGGCATCGAGCGCACGGCGTCCTCGACCTGGGAGGGGTAGACGTTGAAGCCGCCCGAGATGATCAGCTCCTTGAGGCGGTCGGCGAGCACCACGAACCCGTCGTCGAGGCGCACGATGTCACCGGTGCGCAGCCAGCCGCCGTCGAGGAGCGCCTGGGCCGTCTCCTCCGGCCGGCCGTAGTACCCGGCGAACACCTGCGGGCCCCGGATGACGAGCTCGCCCTGCTGACCGGCCGGGACCTCGGTGGTGGGATCCTCGGGGTCGACGATGCGGATCTCGGTCGAGGGGAACGGGACGCCGAGCGTGCCCGGCCGGCGGTCGGGCCCGAAGGGGTTGCCCAGCGCGACCGGGGAGCTCTCGGTCATGCCGTAGCCCTCGATGATCAGCCCGCCCGTGACCTCCTCCCACCGTTTTGCCACGTCGGGGTCGAGCGCCATGGCCCCCGAGATGGCGAATCGCACGCTGGACAGGTCGGCGCCGGTCTCGGCGGCGCGCCGGGCCAGCCGGTCGAACATCGGGGGCACGCCGGGCAGGAACGTGGTGGGCCGGCGCCGCATCCCGGCCAGGACCATGTCGACGTCGAACTTGGGCAGCACCACCTGTGTCGCGCCGAGGTGGACGGCGAACGTCAGGCACAGCGTGAGGCCGAAGGCGTGGAAGAAGGGCAGGATCGCCGAGAAGGTCTCGGCGCCCTCGCGCAGCCCCTGGACCCAGGCCCGGCCCTGCGCCACGTTGGCGAGCAGGTTGCGGTGCGTGAGGGCGACGGCCTTGGGGGTGCCGGTGGTGCCGCCGGTGTGCAGGAGCACGGCGAGGTCGCCGGTGGCGGGCCGGGGGTGGCCGGGGGGCAGCGGCTGCGCCCTGCTGACCTCCCGGTCCCAGCTGCGCACACCGGGCGGCACCGGACCGCGCATCGTGGCGAGCTTTGCCCGGGCGGCGGCGACGGGTAGGCGCAGCAGGAGCCGCGACCGCCGGGGCAGCGCCGCGGTGAGGTCGACCGCCCAGACGGTGCGCCCGCCGCGGTCCCCGCCGGGGGCCACCTGGTCCAGGGCCTTCTCCCAGCACACCACCGTCGTGGCCCCGTGCGCCTCGAGCTGTGCCTGGATCTCCACGGCGGGCGCGAGCGGGTTGTGCTCCGCCACGACGGCGCCGAGCCGCAGTGCCGCGTAGAAGGCCACCACGTGCTGGGGGCAGTTCGGCATCACCAGCGCCACCCGGTCACCCGCACGCACGCCCGCCGCGGCGAGCAACCCCGCGGCGCGGGAGACCTGGTCGGACAGGTCCGCGTACGTGGTGCTCGCCCCGAGGAACTCGAGGGCGACGCGGTCACCGAACCGCAGCGCGGCCTGCTCGAGCAGCGCGTCGACGCCGTGATCGGGCACGTCGATCTCGGCGGGCACGCCGGCGGCGTAGTGCGGGCGGGCGGGAAGTAGCGTCTCGCTCATTGATCCTGATCTCAGGAGGCCGCTGGGGGGCGGCAACGGGTGGTGCGACAACGCTAACCTACGTGACCGTAGGTTCGCTGGGCCAAGCGTCCCACCGCCCCCTTCCTCAACGGTCGGAGGACCGCGGCGCCCAGATGTTGATGCCTTGGTCCACCGCGTGCTCGTCGATGCGGGCGAGCTCCTCGTCGGTGAAGTCGAGGTTGCCCAGGGCCGCGACGGAGCTTTCGAGCTGGGCGACGCTGGAGGCGCCCACGAGCGCCGATGTCACGCGCGGGTCGCGCAGCACCCAGGCGAGCGCCATCTGGGCGAGGGTCTGACCGCGCTGCGCCGCGATGTCGTTCAGCGCCCGGATGTGCCCGATGGAGACGTCGTTGATGAACTCGGCCCGTAGGGAGCCGTCGCGGGTGGCGCGCGAGCCCTCGGGGATGCCGTCGAGGTACTTGTCGGTGAGCATGCCCTGGGCCAGCGGGGAGAAGACCACCGAGCCGGTGCCGCGGTCGCCCAGCACGTCCAGCAGGCTGGGCTCGCCGTTCTCGATCCACCGGTTGAGCATCGAGTAGGAGGGCTGGTGCACCAGCAGGTCCAGGCCGATCTCGTCGGCGATCTCGTAGGCCTCGAGGGTGCGTTGCGCCGAGTAGGAGGAGATCCCGGCGTACAGGGCGCGGCCGGAGTCGACCGCGGTCTTCAGCGCGCCGAGCGTCTCGCGCAGCGGCGTGGTCTCGTCGAAGCGGTGGGAGTAGAAGATGTCGACGTAGTCCAGGCCCATCCGGGCGAGGGACTGGTCCAGGGAGGCGAGCAGGTACTTGCGTGAGCCGCCGTTGCCGTACGGGCCCGCCCACATGTCGTAGCCGGCCTTGGTGGAGATGATGAGCTCGTCACGCAGCGGCGCGAGGTCCTCGGCGAGCATCCGCCCGAACGACCGCTCCGCCGAGCCCGGGGGCGGTCCGTAGTTGTTCGCGAGGTCGATGTGGGTGATGCCCAGGTCGACGGCGCGCAGCACGATGGCACGTTGGGTCTCGTAGGGGTTGGCCTCGCCGAAGTTCTGCCACAGCCCGAGGGCGATGGCGGGCAGGTCGAGGCCGCTGCGGCCGCAGCGACGGTAGGTCATGGCGTCGTAACGCTCGGGAGCAGGGCTGAACATGACCCGACCGTAACGCGCCGCGCGCGCCGTCAGCGAGCGGCGAGGTCGGTCGGCGAGCGGCCGGGTCAGTCGGCCGCGGGCCGGGTCATGACGCGCAGCCGGAGGGTGTCCTCCATCTGCCGCACGGCCTCGACCGCCTCGCGCGGGAGCTCGGAGCCGATGTCGGTCACCACGTAGCCGATCTCGCCGCGCGTGCCCAGGATCTGGCCCTCGATGTTCGCGCCGTGCTCAGCGAAGGTCTGGTTCACCAGCGCCAGGACACCGGGGGTGTTGCGGTGCACGAAGGCCACCCGGTACCGGGCCGCGTCGGACGGTTCGAGGGAGAGCCTGGGAAGGTTCACCGACAGGTCGGTGGAGGCCGCCTGGAGGTACTTGGTCAGCTTGCCCGAGACGAAGTGGCCGATGTTCTCCTGCGCCTCCTGCGTGGACCCGCCGACGTGCGGGGTGAGGATGACGTTGGGCAGGCCGCGCAGCTCGGACTCGAACGCGTCACCGGTGCGCTTCGGCTCGTCGGGGAAGACGTCGACGGCCGCGCCGGACACGGACCCGTCCAGGATCTTCGCGCGCAGCACCGAGTAGTCGACGAGGAAGCCGCGGGAGAGGTTGAGGAACGCGGCGCCGTGCTTCATCTGCTCGAACTGCTCGCGGCCGAACATCCCGGCGTTGCCCTCGCGCCCGTCCACGTGCAGCGTGACGATGTCGGCCACGGCCAGCAGCTCGGCCAGGGAGCCCATGCGCTGGGCGTTGCCCAGGGCGAGCTTCTCGGCGGTGTCGTAGAACACGACCCGCATGCCCAGCGCCTCGGCGACCACCGACAGCTGCGTGCCGATGTTGCCGTAACCGACGATGCCGAGCGTGCGGCCACGGACCTCGTGCGAGCCGGCGGCGGACTTGTCCCACACGCCGGCGTGCAGCGACTTGTCCCGCACGGTCAGGCGCCGGGTGAGGGCGATGATCTCTGCGACCGCGAGCTCGACCACGGACCGGGTGTTGGAGAACGGCGCGTTGAACACGGCGACACCGCGCCGCGCGGCCGACTTCAGGTCGATCTGGTTGGTGCCGATGCAGAAAGCGCCGATGGCCAGGAGGTTGGGGTGCGCGGCGAGGACACGCTCGGTCACGTGGGTGGTGGACCGGATGCCGAGGATGTCGATGCCGTCGAGCGCGGCGATCAGCTCGCTCTCGTCCAGGGCACCGGGGTGGCGGACCACCTCCACGCCGGCGGAGGCGAAGATGGGGTCGGCGTTGGGGTGCGGGTTCTCAAGAAGGAGTGCGCGGGCCACCCGCCCATGGTCCGCCCGTCTCGGCATGCGGAGCAAGTATGTCCACTGGGTGGGCGGGGTGAGATCCGTCATGTCCCGGGTGCCGCACCCGGCGGATGCGCGGAGGACCGCCGTCAACCGACCGGAAAGCCCTCCGGCAGGTCGCGGGCGTGCACCACGTGCAGCCGGCGGGTGGGCCGGGTCATCGCGACGTAGATGTCACCGGTGCCGCCCTCGAGCACCTCCGCCGGCTCCACCAGCACTACGACGTCGAACTCCAGGCCCTTGGCGTCGTGGGTGCTCAGGACGGCGAGCCGGGCCTCGAGCGGGTCGGTGCCCGCCGGGGCGAGCGCGTCGCGCACCCCGTCGGCTCGGGCGAGCGCACCGAGCACCTCGCCGCGGCGACGGGCCGGCACGATCACGGCCACCCGGCCGGCGCCTGGCCCGTCGGAGGCGTCCAGGCGCGCCAGCTCGGCCCGGGCGGCCTCGACCACCGCGGCGGCGGGCGCCCCGCCGTCGGCCCGGGTGACGGCCAGGGCGTCGGGCAGGTCACGGGCCGCCCGCACGGGATAGGCCGGCGCGACGCCCAACCCCGCCAGCACCGCAGTGGCGGCGTCCATCACGGTGGCCGGGGTGCGGTAGCTGACGGTGAGGACGGACTCGCGCAGGTGCTCGCCGGCGGCCCGTCCGAGCACCTGGGACCACGACGCCACAGGGTGGTGGCCGCTGCGCTGGGCGAGGTCACCCACGACGGTCATCGACCGGGCCGGGCAGCGGCGCAGCAGCGCCCGCCACGCCATCGCGCTGAGCTCCTGCGCCTCGTCGACGACGATGTGGCCGTACGTCCAGGTGCGGTCGGTGGCGGCGCGCTCCGCCGTCGTCAGCCGCGGCCCGGTGGCCGTGAACCGTTCCGCCAGCATCTCGGCGGTGACCATGCCCATGCCCAGACCCTGGGAGGAGATCGCCTCTTGGGCGAACCGCACCTCCTCGGCTGCCTGGATCTTCGCCTCGGCCTGGGCCCGGCCGGCCTGCGCCTGCTCGTGCGGCCCCAGCAGCTCGGCCAGCTCGTCGAGGAGCGCGATGTCCGCCTCGGTCCACGGGGAGCCCTTCTCCCGTCGCAGCAGCGCCCGGTCCCGCGCGGACATGCCGCCGGCGTGACGTTCGAGCAGGTCGGGGCGGGCGAAGAGCCGCTCGAGCAGCCCGTGCGGCGTCGTGGGCATCCAGCACAGGTTGAGCGCGACCCGCACGTCCCGGGCGGTGCGCACGTCCTCGCGCAGGTAGGCACGCTCGGCGGGGTCGTCCTCCATGCCGCGGGTGCCGGCGTACTCGCGCACGAGGTGGTCCAGCATCGCCAGGACGAACGTGTCCCGCGCCTGGTTGTGCGGCAGCCCGGTGCGCCGGGCGCGGGCCATCGCGGACCGCACCTGGTCCGGGTTCAGGTGCAGCCGCGTCCCCTCCACCACGAGCTCCTGCTCGGCGTCGGGCACGCGCTGCAGCCCGCGCACGGCCCGGGCGAGCACCTGCGCCATCGCGGCGCGACCCTTGACGGCGGCGACCTCCTCGCCCTCCTCGCCCGTCGCCGTCGTGCCGGGCAGCAGGTCCGCCATCGTGGTGGCCACGACGTCGCTCTCACCCAGGGACGGCAGCACCTGCTCGATGTAGCGCAGGAACACCCGGGAGGGTCCCACCAGCAGCACCCCGGAGCGCTCCAGGCGCTGGCGGTGGGCGTACAGGAGGAAGGCGGCGCGGTGCAGGGCCACAGCGGTCTTGCCCGTGCCGGGCCCGCCCTGGACCACCAGCACGCCGTCGAGCGGGGAGCGGATCACCGCGTCCTGCTCGGCCTGGATGGTGGCCACGATGTCGTGCATCCGGCCCTCGCGGGCGGCGGACATCGCCGCGAACAGCGCGCCCTCGCCGGTCAGGCCGTCGGCGACCGCCTCGTCCAGGTGCTCGTGGTCGAGGAGCTCGTCCTCCACCCCGATCACGGCCCGGGCCCGGGTCATGAGGTGACGACGCCGGACGACGCCACCCGGGTGGGCCGCCGTCGCCTGGTAGAAGGGCCGGGCGCTGGGCGCGCGCCAGTCCACGAGGAGCTGGTTGTGCTCGGCGTCGGAGAGCCCGACCCGCCCGACGTACCGCGGCTCGTCCCTGCGCAGGTCCAGCCGGCCGAACACGAGCCGGTTCTCCACCTGGTCCAGCCGGGCGACGGCGTCGGCGTAGTGGGCGGCGAACGCGTCGCGCTCCGAGCGGTTCTGCGGGGAGCCGGACGGGCCCTGGCGGCGGACGTCGGCCAGGCGGGACCCGTACGCCGCCCGCAGCGCGTCGAGACGCTCGTAGACCGTGTCGACGTAGGCCTGCTCCTCGGCGACGGCGGCCTGTACCGCCACGGCGGCGCTCGCCGCGTTCTCGGGCGTGGTGGCCGGACCTGGCACGCGCGCTCCCGGTTCTGTTCGTATCTGACCACCGGTGGTGGTGGGGTGCCGACGGCACGGCCATCCATTATCCGCCTCCCGGGCGGCCGGTGCAGGCAGCTCCCGGCCGGCGGACAGCAGAATGTGGGTGAGGGTTCTCACCGGGGAGGCGGCCAGGGTCGGGCATGTCCTCGGAATGTCCGGGCGCCTGCCGATGTTGGGTCGTATATACCTTGAAGGACAGACGTGAAAGGAGTGCCGCCCGATGCGCGATCCACTGGACCTGTACACCGTGAGCGAGCACGCGTACGACGCCGCACCGGTCCCGGTGCTCGTACACGCCCTGCGCGGCTCGCTGGACGCCGGCCACGCGGGGTCACTGGTCGCTCGACACCTGCTCGAGTCCCTGCCGACCGAGCGGATCGCGACGTTCGAGCCCGACGAGCTCATCGACTACCGGTCCCGCCGTCCCCCGATGATCTTCGAGGACTGGCGCTACACCGACTACGACGAGCCCGTGATCGCGCTGGACCTCCTGCGCGACGACGAGGGCACCCCGCTGCTGCTCCTGCACGGTCCGGAGCCCGACCTGCGCTGGGACGCGTTCACGACGGCGGTCGTCGGCCTCGTCGAGCAGTTCGGCGTGCAGCGGACCATCGCGGTCCAGGGCATCCCGATGGCCGTGCCCCACACCCGCCCGGTGACGGTGACCGCGCACGCCACGCGCGACGAGCTGATCGACCCCCAGCGGCACATGATGGGCATGGTCCAGATCCCCGGCTCCGTCGGTGGGCTGCTGGAGCTGCGGCTGGGGCGCGCCGGTCACGACGCGCTCGGCTTCGCGGCGAACGTGCCCCACTACCTCGCCCAGGCGGACTACCCGCAGGCCGCGGCCGAGCTGGTGCGGCAGATCGCCGGCAGCACCGGCCTCGCGCTGCCGGTCGGTGAGCTGGAGGCGGCTGCTGCCGAGACGATGCAGCAGATCGAGGCGCAGGTGTCGGCCTCGGCCGAGGTCGGCGCCGTCGTGCACGCCCTTGAGCAGCAGTACGACGCCTTCATGGAGGCCGCCGCCCAGCCCGGTCACACCACCCTGCTCGCCGAACCGGGCGCGCTGCCCACGGCGGACCAGATCGGGGCCGAGCTCGAGGCCTTCCTGGCCGAGCAGACCGGGGCACCAGCCCGGGAGCGCGGCGACGTGCCGGGCCTGCCGCCCGGCGGCGGGCGCACCGCCACGACGGACCCCGGCACCGGGGAAGCCACGGACCTTGGGACGTCGACCACGGACGACGGCGAGGCCCCCGGACCGGTCGAGGCGCCCGGCTCCGGACCAGCCTGACCGCGCACGACGCACCCCGGGCACCGCGTCGGAGCTCGTACCGCGCACCCGGCGACCTGAACATCGGTCGCCGGGTGCGCGGCGTCTACGGGCCGGGCTGCAGACTGGCAGGCACGGAGACGGAGACAGACCATGACGGCACGAAACGGCGCGACGCTGGTCCTGGGTGCCTACGCGATGGCCCCGGCCGCCGGCACACCCGAGGAGTCGGCGTTCTACGACGGGCTGCGTGAGGTGGACCTCGGGGCGCTGGAGTTCCCGCTGCTCGCCGAGGGTGCGCCGAGCCTGGACCCGGCATGGATCGCCCGGCACGTCGCCCCCGGCTGGGACCTGGTGGTCACCTGCATCCCGCGGACCATGCAGCGCCTGGGCCAGTCACCCGCCTACGGGCTCGCCTCGGACCACGACGAGGGCCGCCGTCGGGCACTCGACGATCTCGCGTGGGTGCGCACCCTCGCGCTCGGCCTTGCGGACCGCCACGGCCGGCAGGTCGTCACCGCCGTGCAGGTGCACAGCGCCCCCGGTCCCGGCCTCGGCTCGGGTGCCGCGTTGGCCCGGAGCCTGGAGGAGGCCCTGAGCTGGGACCTTGCCGGCGCGGCGCTCGTCGTGGAGCACTGCGACGCCCGCGTCCCGGGCCAGGAGCCCGCCAAGGGGTTCTTCCCCCTCGCGGACGAGCTCGAGGTCCTTCGCGGCCTTGGTGGGCGGGTGGGCGCGGGGATCAACTGGGGACGGTCCGCCATCGAGGGCCGCGGCGCCGCCACGGCGACGAAGCACGTGGCCGCGGCCGCCCAGGCCCGCCTGCTCCGTGCGCTGATCTTCTCCGGTGCGGCCGCCGGGCCGACGGCCTGGGGACCGGCGTGGGAGGACGGGCATCTCCCGCCACGAGGCGACGACCCCGCGCTCGCCGCCTCGGCGGACTCGCTGCTGGGCCCGCAGGAGGTGCGCGCGGCGCTCGCGGCCGCGGACGGCGCCGACCTCATCCTCGGTGCGAAGGTCGCCGTGCGTCCGCTCGACGCCGACGTCGCCACCCGCCTCGCCGTCGCCCGCGCCACCCTGGAGATGGTCGCCCGTGGCGCCGACCCGGGGCAGCGTGGTGCGACGGCCGTGTGAGCATGCTCATGCGGCCCCGTGACCCGTCCGTCGGACGTTCCTGGCCGGAACTGGGAGACTGACCGTCGTGTCCCCACTTCGTGAGCCGGCCCCGTCGTGGCTGGCCTTCACAGTCTGGGGCGCCGCGCTCGCGGCGTACGTCGTCGCGGTCACCGGCCGCACGTCGCTCGGGGTCGCCGGCCTGCAGGCTGCCGACCGGTTCGAGATCAGCGCGGCGAGCCTCTCCCTGTTCGTCGTCGTCCAGCTCGCCGTCTACGCCGCCGCGCAGATCCCGGTGGGCATCCTGCTCGACAAGGTTGGCAGCCGGCGCGTCCTCGTGGTCGGCGCGGTGGTCCTGGCCGCCGGGCAGCTGCTCCTCGCGCTGGTCGACACCCTGCCCCTGGCGCTGGTCGCCCGGGTGCTGGTCGGCGTCGGCGACGCCACGGCGTTCATCGCCGTGCTGCGGCTGGTGCCGGCGTGGTTCGCGGCTCAGCGCGTCCCCGTGCTCACCCAGATGACCGGCATCATCGGCTCGACGGGCCAGATCATCTCGGCCGTGCCGTTCATGGCCGTGCTGCTGGGCTACGGCTGGACTCCGGCGTTCGTGTCGCTCGCCGCGCTCGGTGTGTTCATGGCCGGCGTCGCCGCCCTGCTCGTACGCGACAGGCCCGCGGCCGCCCCGGAGACGACGCGCACAGCCGTCGCCGACGTCAACGCCGACGTCAACGCCGACGTCAACGCCCGCGACGACGACGCCGTCCAGCCCGTGGGCACCGGTGCCGAGGTGCCCCCGTCCAGAGTTCCCGCCCCGGCGGGGAAGAAGAAGGCCTCGCTCTCGAAGGTGGTGCGCGAGCCGGGCGCCTGGCTCGGCTTCTTCACCCACTTCCTCTCCCTCTTCCCGACCAACACCTTCCTCCTCCTGTGGGGTGTGCCCTTCCTGACGGCGGGCCAGGGCCTGAGTGCGGGGGCGGCCAGCGCGCTGCTCACGATCAGTGCGCTGGCGGGGATCGTCCTGGGCCCCGTGTCGGGCGTGCTGCAGTCACGTCACCCGCTGCGCCGCTCCTGGCTCGTGATCGGCGCCTTCGGGTTCGTGTTCGTCGCCTGGGTGAGCGTCCTGGTGCCGAGCACGCCGCGGCCGATGTGGCAGCTGGTCGTGCTGGTGGTCGCCCTGACCGCCTCCGCCACCGCGTCGAACATCGGCTTCGACTTCGCCCGCACCTCGGTGCCGGCCGACCGGCTGGGCACCGCGACCGGGATGGTCAACGTCGGCGGCTTCGTCGCCTCCCTCGTCTCGATCTTCCTGGTGGGCCTCGTCCTCGACCTCGTGCGGCCCGGGGGCGGCTACGTCCTGGACGACTTCCGGCTCGCGTTCTCCGCGCAGGCCGTGCCCTGGGTGGCCGGGCTGATCGGGCTCCTGGCCGCGCGCCGCGCCGCCCGGCGCCGGATGGCCGAGCGGGGCGTCGTCGTGCCGCCGGTCCGTGAAGCCATCGCGCGGATGCTCAGCGCTCGTGAGGACGGCAGCCGGCGCGAGCCCTGAGCGCCTGCCGAGCAGGATCAGGACAGCACCGAGTGGCAGTCCGATTCGCTGGGACGTCGGATGTGACTTCTGCCATGCTGGGCGCGTTGCATCTGAGTTTCCCTGACGAGCGACCCGGGAACGGCACGAGCGCCGGTCCCACGGTGCGGTCCCGCCGCTCGGCGGCTGCCGTTCCGGAGCAAGGAGACGGGACGGCATGCGGCGCAGCGGGTCGGCACGGGGCCGGCCCACCCTACGTCCCGGAAGGACACAGGAAGATGGCACAGGGAACTGTGAAGTGGTTCAACGCTGAGAAGGGCTACGGCTTCATCGAGCAGGACGGTGGCAACGCCCCCGACGTGTTCGTCCACTACTCCGCGATCCAGTCCGACGGTTACCGCTCGCTCGAGGATGCTCAGCGGGTCGAGTTCGAGATCACCCAGGGACCCAAGGGCCCGCAGGCGGAGAACGTCCGCGCGCTGTAGACCCCCATCTCGGGAGAGCCCGCACCACGGCCGGTGCGGGCTCTCACGCGTCCGGCCCCGACCAGGGAGCGCCCGGGTCCTCGGCGGGCGGGTCGAGCTCGGTCGCGGCCGTGCCCTGGAGCTTGACCAGATCCTCGCCGTGCACCAGCCGGACCGGCAACGGCAGCCGTCGGAGCTCGCGCTCGATCGGGGCCGCCGGGAAGGGCGCGTCCGACGCCGCCAGCACGAGGTTGCCGTAGCGGCGTCCGCGCAGGATCGCGGGGTCGGCCACCAGCAGCACGTGGGCGAAGACGTCCCGCAGCGCCGCGACCTCGGCCCGCGCCTTCCGCAGCGGCGGATGGTCGGTGAGGTTGACCAGGTAAAGGCCGCCCGGCGTCAGGACGCGATGGACCTGGCGGGCAGCCTCGACCGTGCGCACGTGCCGGGGGACCGCGCCGCCGTCGAAGACGTCCCGGACCACCACCTCCCACGCGCCGTCGGCCAGGCCCTCGGTGACCGCCCGGGCGTCGCCGGTCCGGATGCGCAGCCGGGGCGCCCTGGGCAGGTCGAACCACTCCCGAACGAGCCGCGCCAGCTCCTCGTCGATCTCCACCGCCAGCTGCCGGGAGTCGGGACGGCGGGCCTCCAGGGCGCGCGGCAGCGCGCACCCCGCCGCCCCGAGGTGCACCGCGCGCACCGGGCCTTCCGGCCGCGAGGCGTCGAGCACCACCAGCATCTGCTGCATGTACTCGAACTCGAGGTGCGCCGGGTCGGCCAGGTCGAGGTGGGAGCTCTCCGTGCCGTCCAGGAGCAGGGTCACCCGGTGCGGGGCGCCGGGCTCGCGTCGCAGACTGGCGGTGCCGAGCGAGGTCGGCACCGGCTCGGTGGGGAGGTCGGGCACGCGGAGCGGCCTCGACCGGCGGCGGCGTTCGGTCATCGCAGCCACGTTAGCCTGGCGGCAGGAACAGGACGGGGGGAGAACATGAGCCGAGCCCCGCGCAGCGAGGCCGCGCGCCGGTCGTGGGGGGACGACGACGCCGGCTGCACCATCCTGCACGTGGACATGGACGCGTTCTTCGCCTCCGTCGAGCTGCTCGACCACCCCGAGCTGCGTGGCAAGCCGGTGATCGTCGGGGGTCAGCACCGCGGCGTGGTCAGCGCCGCGAGCTACGAGGCACGCGCGTTCGGGGTCCACTCCGCGATGCCCGTGACCCGGGCCCGCATGCTCTGCCCGCAGGGCGTCTTCCTGCCCGGTCGGCACCAGCGTTACGCCGAGGTCTCCCGCCAGGTCATGACGGTCCTGGGCGACGTGACCCCGGTGATGGAGCCGGTCAGCATCGACGAGGCGTTCCTCGACGTGGCTGGTGCCGTGCGCCGGATGGGGTCCCCGGTGGCCATCGCCCGGTGGATCCGCGCGGAGGTGCGGGCCCGCACCGGCGTGACGGCGTCGGTGGGCGCGGCCGGTACCAAGCACGTGGCCAAGCTCGCCTCGACCCATGCCAAGCCGGACGGCCTGATGCTCGTCCCGGTCGCCGCGACCCTGCCCTTCCTGCACTCGCTGCCGGTCGGTGCCCTGTGGGGCGTGGGGGAGAAGACCCGGGCGGTGCTGGAGCGGCGCGGGCTCGAGACGGTCGCCGACATCGCCGCCACCCCCCTCGCCGCCCTGCACCGCATGCTCGGGGTCGCCGCCGGGCAGAAGCTCCACGAGCTCGCCTGGGGGATCGACGACCGCCGGGTGGTACCCGGCCGGGTGGAGAAGTCGGTCGGCACGGAGACGACGTTCCCCGAGGACATCACGGACCGTACGATCCTCGAGACGGTCCTCCTCGACCAGGCCCACCAGTGCGCGGCGCGCCTGCGCGCCGACGCGGTGCTCGCCGCCACCGTGTCGATCAAGGTGCGAATGGCGGACTTCACCACCCTGACCCGCTCGCGCACCCTGCCCGCACCCACCGACCTGGCGCACGACCTGGTCACCGCCGTCCGGGACCTGCTCGGCGCCGTCAGCATCCCGCCCGACGGCGTCCGGCTGCTGGGCGTGCGGGCCGAGCGTCTGGTGGACGCCCGCAGCACCGGGGTCCAGGGCGCGCTCGACGAGGACCCCCAGCGTGCCCGCGCCGAGCGGGCGATGGACGGCGTGCGGGCGCGTTTCGGGCCGGGCGTGCTGCGGCCCGCCTCTTTGATGGACACCACACGGGGTTCGGCTTTCCCGGGCGCGCGCGGGGACATATCCTGATCCGTACACCGTCGACATCCGGGGACGACGGGTCGCGGGAATTATGGAGGTCCCATGCCTCTCTCCGAGTACGAGCAGCGCATGCTCCAACAGATGGAGCAGCAGCTGCGTTCTGACGACCCGCGGCTCGCCAACACGCTGGCTGACAAGCCGCGGCCGGACGTGCGCCGCCTGAGCCTGGGGGTGCTGCTCTTCCTTCTCGGCCTCGGTGGGCTGATCGGCGGCGTGGCGACCAGCTACGTCTGGCTCGGGGTGCTCGGCTTCCTGGCGATGCTCGGTGGCGTCATGCTCGCCATCAGCGGGCCGCGCGCGGCCGGCGGCGTCCGAGGACGCGGAGCCAAGCGGGCGGGCGGTCCGGGGGCCGGCACCTCCACCACCACCCCGTCCTCCGGGGGCTTCATGCAGCGCCAGGAGGACAAGTGGAACCGGCGCAACGAGGAACGCGGTCGGTAACCAGGTCGGCACCACCACAGCACACCTTTCAGCCCGCGGCTCCTGCCGCGGGCTGAGGCGTTTCCGGCGCCCCCACGAACCCGCTCGATCGTCACGCGCGCGACGGTGGCCGTGCTGGTGGTGATGCGAGCGGTCGCGCGGTCTTAGCTGCTCGCACCATTTCCCTCCACGGGCGGGCCCCACTTCCCTCCACCCGCTCGCCCGGCCCGCAGGGCCGCGCGGTCGACTTCACGCGTCCGGGCCGCGGAAGTGGCGGAGTTCCGCGGAAACCGGCGGCTCCCCGGTCGGTCCTCCACCGACGCCTGCGCCCGTTCACGGCGGCTCCACACCCATGGCCCTTGGTGGAGCCAATTTGCCCTCCACTTCCACCCACCGCATTGACCTGCGGATTTGTTCGCAGTGTCGGCGATTAATGCCGTCGTTCGCGTTGACGGGGGAGGGATGTGGAGTAATGTGGAGAGCGCTGGGGGGCACTGGATGCGTAAGGGAGGAGGTGCCGGTGTGTTCCTGGGGACTTATGAGCCTCGCCTGGACGACAAGGGCCGGCTCATCCTCCCGGCGAAGTTCCGTGACCAGCTCGCTCCCGGAGTCGTCCTCACCCGCGGGCAGGAACGCTGCCTGTACGCCTTTCCGATCAGCGAGTTCGAGAGCATGCACGAGACGCTCCGGCAGGCGCCGATCGCGAGCAAGCAGGCCCGGGACTACCTGCGCGTCTTCCTGTCCGGCGCCACCGACGAGGCACCCGACAAGCAGGGCCGCATCACCATCCCCGCGAACCTGCGCACCTATGCCGGGCTCACCCGCGACCTGGCGGTCATCGGGGCCGGTGCTCGGATCGAGATCTGGGATGCCGGGGCATGGGAGACCTACCTCGCCGAGCAGGAGGAGGCGTTCGCCGAGACCGCCGAGGAGGTGGTCCCCGGCCTCTTCTGACCTCGCACCACCGAGCCCCGGCACCACTGAGCCCCGCACGACGAGGTCTCTCACCGCGACTCTGACGCACTTCCCCGGCGCCAGAGCAGGCGGAGGGAGTCCTGGCCGGGCGGCGGTCAGCACCCACCACCGATCGTCCCCAGCGGACCAGGAGACACCATGAGCGAGGCAGACGCGGCATCCCGGCACCTGCCGGTGCTCGCCGAGCGCTGCCTGGACCTGCTCGCGCCCGCCGTCGAGCGGGCCGGCGCGGTGCTCATCGACGCCACCTTGGGGATGGGCGGCCACACCGAGGCCGCGCTGCGCCGCTTCCCGACCCTGCACGTGGTGGGGATCGACCGGGACCCCCAGGCCATCGCCCTCGCCTCCACCCGGCTCGCTTCCTTCGACCGGTTCACCGCGGTCCACACCACCTACGACCACATCGACGACGTCGCCGCCCAGTACGGCGACGGCGGCCGTGTCCAGGGCGTGCTCATGGACCTGGGTGTCTCCTCGCTGCAGCTGGACGAGGCCGACCGCGGGTTCGCCTACGCCCAGGACGCACCGCTGGACATGCGGATGGACCAGAGCACCGGCATCTCCGCCGCCGAGCTGCTCGCCGAGGCGGGCGAGGCCGAGCTGCGCAGGATCCTGCGCGTCTACGGTGAGGAGAAGTTCGCCGGCCGCATCGCCAAGGCGATCGTCGCCCGTCGCGAGACCGCCCCGCTGACCCGGACCGGCGAGCTCGTCGACATCGTGCGGGAGAACATCCCCGCGGCCGCGCGCCGCACCGGTGGCAACCCGGCCAAGCGCACCTTCCAGGCGCTGCGCATCGCAGTCAACGGCGAGCTCGAGGTCCTCGAGCGTGCGTTGCCGCGCGCCGTCGAGGCGCTGGCCGTAGGTGGACGGATCGTCGTCGAGTCCTACCACTCCCTCGAGGACCGGGCCGTGAAGACGGTGCTGGCCCGGGGCGCCACGTCCTCCGCCCCGCCCGACATGCCGGTCGAGCCGGAGACGCACCGCCCCTACCTGCGGCTGCTCACCCGCGGCGCCGAGGAGGCCGACGCCGCCGAGCAGGCCCGCAACCCCCGCGCGAAGTCCGTGCGGCTCCGCGCCGCCGAACGACTGCGCCCCACCCCCGAGCACCTGCTCGACCGCCCGACCTACCGGAGCCGAAGGAGTCCCGCCGCATGAGCGCCGCACCCGCCCGCGCCCCGAGGACGACGGCCGCCTCCGCGCCCCGCCCCACCCCGGCCTGGCGCCCGCGCCTGTCGGTGGTCCCCAGCCCCCGGCCGGCCCGCAGCCTGGTGCCCTACCTGCTGCTGTGCGCGGCCATCCTGACCGCCGCACTCCTCGGTGCGCTCCTGCTCAACACGCACATGGCCGCCGCCGCCTACGAGATCCACGACCAGCAGGTGGCCCTGAGCCGGCTGGACGAGGCCGAGGCATCGCTGCGCGCCCAGGTGGAGGAGGCGGGCGCACCGGCCACCCTGCAGCGGCGGGCCGCCGAGCTCGGCATGGTGCCGGCCGAGGGCCTGCGCTTCGTCCGCCTCGCCGACGGCGCCCTGCTGGGTGCCGGGGAGGCCGGGTGAGCACCCGGCAGACCCCTCCACCGGTGGTGGGCGACCGTCGGTTCCGCCGGCAGGTCGCCCTCGTCGCCGTTCTCACCATGCTGCTCGTCTTCGGCGGGCGGCTCGTCTACGTCCAGGCCGTCCAGGGCCCCGAGCTCGCCGACCAGGCACGCGACGACCGCACCCGCACCTCCCTCATTCGTGCCCCGCGCGGCGACATCGTCGACAGCGACGGGGAGGTCCTCGCCACCTCCGTCGAACGGTTCAACGTGGGCGTCAACCAGCTGCTGGTGCGCAACTACGTCCGCAAGGATCCCGCGACCGGCGAGGTGCTGGGCACCGGCGCCGCCGCGGCGGCCGGGATGCTCGCCCCGCTGCTCGGCCGGGACAAGGCCGAGCTCGGCGCCGAGCTGGTGGGGGAGTCCACCTTCGTCTACCTCGCCAAGGGGCTCACCCCCGAGGACTGGCGAGCGATCGACGCCCTCCGCATCCCGGGCATCGAGCCGGAGGAGACCACCGAGCGGATCTACCCCAACGGCACCACCGCGGGCAACATCGTCGGCTTCGTCGGCCGCGACGGCCACGGCCTCGCGGGGCTCGAGCAGCGCTTCAACGAGCAGCTCACCGGCACCGACGGCTCCTTGACCGTGGAGATCGGCGGCACCGGCCAGGTCATCCCCACCGGGCTGCGGGAGGAGGAGCCCGCGGTGCCCGGCGAGACCGTCCACACGAGCATCGACCGCGACCTGCAGTTCTTCGCCCAGCAACAGATCGACGAGGCCGTGGCGAAGTGGGGCGCCCAGTGGGGCGCCGTCGTCGTCGAGGAGATCGGTACCGGCCGGGTGCTCACCATCGCCGACTCCGGCACGGTCGACCCGGGGGACTACCAGAAGTGGGCGGAGGGGGACCGCGGCTCGCGGGCCGTCTCGGCGCCCTACGAGCCGGGGTCCACCGGCAAGCTGCCCACCTTCGCCGCCGCCCTGGAGGAAGGGGTGGTGGAGACCGACTCCCTCTTCACGGTGCCCGACCGGCTCACCATGCCCAACGGCCAGACCTTCAGCGACAACGACCCGCACGAGACCAAGCGGCTGACCACGGCGGGGGTCCTCGCCGACTCCTCCAACACCGGCACCGTCCAGATCGGCGACCGCATCGCCGACGACGTCCGTTACGGCTACCTCCGTGGGTTCGGCTTCGGCCAGCCCACCGGCATCGAGCTGCCCGGCGAGACCGGCG
Source organism: Georgenia yuyongxinii (assembly GCF_006352065.1). NCBI lineage: Bacteria > Bacillati > Actinomycetota > Actinomycetes > Allobogoriellales > Allobogoriellaceae > Georgenia > Georgenia yuyongxinii. The sequence goes on from NZ_CP040915.1 coordinate 1,443,064, forward strand.
GCGTCCTGCGCGAGCCGGACAGCTGGGACTCCCGCACCCGCTACACCACCATGTTCGGGCAGGGCATGAGCGTGAGCCTGCTGCAGAACACGTCGATGGTCGCCACCATCGGCAACGGCGGGGTCCGGATGGACCCCCGTGTGGTCGACGGCCGCACCAACGGCGACGGCGACTTTCTGCCCACCGAGACCGTCGAGGGCGAACGGGTCATCAGCGAGGAGACCGCCGGCGAGGTGATCGCCATGATGGAGGGTGTCGCGGCCGACGGCGGAACGGGCGTGCTCGGGCAGGTCGAGGGGTACCGGATCGCCGCGAAGACGGGCACGGCGCAGATCGTCGACGGCTCGGGCGGGCTGAACTCCCGGCTCGGCTCCTACGTGGGGCTGGCGCCGGCCGAGGACCCTCGGCTCGCCGTCGGCGTCGTCATGTACAAGCCGGCCGGCATGTCCTACGGCGGCGTCATCGCGGCGCCGGTGTTCCGCGAGGTCATGGGCTTCGGCCTGCGCCAGCTGGGGGTGCCGCCGTCGACGACCCCGGCGCCGAACCTGTCGCGCGGCCCGGGGCAGGAGTGAGGGCGGTCACGTCGGATGGCCGCGCCGGCGCCGGCGGGAACAATGGAGCGGTGACCGCTTCGCCAGACGACGCCCCGCTGCGCCCCGCCGCACCACCGCCGCACCGCCTCGGCGATCTCGCCGCGGCCTTCCGCCTCGACCCGTCCGGGGCACCCGGGTGGCAGGACGTCCTCGTCTCCGGCGTCCGCGCCGACAACCGGCAGGTCGCCGGCGGTGAGCTGTTCGCCGCGCACACCGGGGCCCACGTCCACGGCGCCCGGTTCGCCCCGGCCGCCGTCGCCGCCGGCGCCGCCGCGGTCCTCACCGACCCCGCCGGCGCCGAGCTGCTCGCCGGCACCGACCTCGGCGTCCCCGTCCTCGTGGCGGCGGACGTCCCCGCCCTGCTCGGCCGGCTCGCCGCCGAGCTCTACGGCCTCCCCGGCCAGACCCTGGGCACCTTCGCGGTGACCGGCACGAACGGCAAGACCACCGTGGCGTTCATGGTCGACCACGCCCTGCGTGCGCTCGGCCGCACCACCGGGCTCATCGGCACCGTCGAGGTGCGGGTCGGCGACCGGGCCGTCCCCGCGACCCTGACCACCCCCCAGCCCGCCGACCTGCAGGCCCTCCTGGCCGCCATGGTCGACGCCGGGGTGGACGACCTGGTCATGGAGGTCTCCTCCCACGCGCTCGCCCTGGGCCGGGTGGAGCCGCTGGTCTACGACGTCGCCGGCTTCACCAACCTCACCCAGGACCACCTCGACTTCCACGGCGACCTGGAGAGCTACTTCCAGGCCAAGGCCGGCCTCTTCGCCCCCGCGCGGTCCCGCCGCGGCGTGGCGCTGGTCGACGACGCCTGGGGTCGCCGGCTCGTCGACCAGGCGCGCGCCGCCGGCACCCCGACCGTCGCGCTGGCCGTGACCGCCGCCGCCGACGTCCCCGCCGACTGGCGGGTGGAGGACGTGCGCGTGGACGCCACGGGCACCGCCTTCACCCTCGCCCACACCGACGGCCGCACCCTGCGCGCCACCACCGCGATGCCCGGCACCTTCAACCTCGCCAACGCCGCCCTGGCGGCGGCCATGGTGCTGGAGTCCGGCGTGGACCCGGTCGCGCTGCAGCAAGCGCTCGACGCCGCCGGCGGCCTCAGCCCCGCCGTCCCGGGCCGGATGGAGCAGCTCAGCGACGCGCCCCGCGTCCTCGTCGACTTCGCCCACAACACCGACGCCCTGGCCCAGGCCCTCGCCGCGCTGCGCCCCACCACCACCGGCCGCCTCGTGGTGCTCTTCGGCGCCGCGGGGGAGCGGGACCGCACCAAACGCCCCGAGATGGGCCGTGTGGCGGCCGAGGCCGCCGACGTCGTGGTGGTCACCGACGACGACCCCCACGACGAGCCTCCCGCCCAGATCCGCGCCGAGGTCCTCGCCGGCGCCCGCGCTGTGAGAGGCGCCACCGTCCGTGAGATTGCCCTGAGGGCGGAGGCCATCCGTACGGTGGTCCTCGAGGCCCGCGCGGAGGACACGGTGCTCGTGGCCGGTCGTGGGCACGAGACCGTCCAGGAGATCGCGGGCACCGCACACCAGCTGGACGATCGAGACGAGGTGCGCGCGGCGCTCGCGCAGCGCACCGGAGGACCCGAATGATCACCATGACCCTGGCCGAGGTCGCCGCCGCCACCGGCGGGCGCCTCGCCGGACCGGCCACCGGCGCCGTCATCGACGGCGAGGTGGTCACCGACTCCCGCGCCGCCGGCCCCGGCGACCTCTTCGCCGCCTTCGCTGGTGAGCACGTCGACGGGCACGACTACGTCGCCCGGGCGCTGGCCGCCGGCGCGACGGGGGCGCTCGTCGCACGCGCGGGCGCCGCCCCGGACGCCCAGGACCGCCTCGTCGTCGTCGACGACGTCGCCGCGGCCCTCGGCACGCTCGCCCGGCACGTCCTCGCCCAGGTCCGCGCGGCCCGCGGCCCGCACGACCAGCTGCGGGTGGTCGCGGTGACCGGGTCGGTCGGCAAGACCACGACGAAGGACCTCCTCGCCCACCTCCTGGCCCCGCTCGGGGACCGCATCGCCCCGCCCGGGTCCTTCAACAACGAGATCGGGCTGCCGCTGACCGTCCTGCGCACCCGGCCGAGCACGGCCACGCTCGTGCTGGAGATGGGCGCGGACCGGGTGGGCAACCTCGACTACCTCACCTCCGTCGCCCCGCCGGACGTGGCGGTCGTGCTCGCCGTCGGCCGCGCCCACCTGGGCGAGTTCGGCGGCATCGAGAACGTGGCGAAGGCGAAGTCCGAGCTCGTCACCGGCCTGGCCCCGCAGGGCACCGCCGTGCTCAACGCCGACGACCCCCGCGTCGCCGCCATGGCGCCGTTGGCGCCCGCCCGGGTGGTCACCTTCGGCCGCGGCCCGGACGCGTCCGTGCAGGCGCACGACGTCACCCTCGACGATGCCGGGCACGCCCGCTTCACCCTCACCGCCCCCGCGGGCAGCGTCCCGGTGACGCTGGCGCTGGTGGGGGAGCACCACGTCACCAACGCCCTCGCCGCCGCGGCCGTCGCGCTCGAGCTCGGCCTGCCGCTGGCGGACGTCGCGGCGGCGCTGGGCACCGCCGGTGCGGCGAGCCCGCACCGCATGGACGTGCGCACCCGCGCCGACGGTGTCCGCATCGTCGACGACTCCTACAACGCCAACCCCGACTCCATGCGCGCCGGGCTGCGTGCCCTGGCCGGCCTGCGCGGCACCGACCCCGCCGCCACCCGCCGGGTCGCGGTGCTCGGGGAGATGCTCGAGCTGGGCGAGGACTCCGCCGCCGAGCACGCCGACCTCGGCGCGGAGGTCGCCCGCCTGGGCGTGGACCTGCTGGTCGCCGTCGGCGCCGGGACCGCGCCGCTCGCGGCGGGCGCCCGCAGAGCCGGCGAGACCGTCCCGCGCGCCACTGAGGTCGTCGAGGTGGCCGACGTGTCCGGCGCCGCCGACCTTCTCGGCACCCGCCTGCGCGCCGGTGACGTCGTCCTGCTCAAGGGCTCGAACGGCTCGGGCATCTGGCGGCTCGCCGACGAGCTCCTCGCAGCCCCGGCCACCGCGGAGAGGAGGATGCCCTCATGATGGCCGTCCTGATCTCCGGCGCCGTCGCGCTTGTGCTCTCGCTGCTGGGCACCCCGCTGTTCATCCGGCTGCTGGTGCGCAAGAACTACGGCCAGTTCATCCGCGAGGACGGCCCGACGGCGCACTTCACCAAGCGCGGCACGCCCACCATGGGCGGGGTGGTCATCATCTCGGCCACCGTGCTGGGCTACGCGGTGGGCAACCTCGTCACGGGCCGGCCGCCGAACGCGTCGGGCATGCTGCTGCTGTTCCTCATGGTCGGCCTGGGGATCATCGGCTTCCTGGACGACTACATCAAGATCTCCCGGGAACGCTCCCTCGGCCTGAACCCCAAGGGCAAGATCATCGGGCAGGCCGCCATCGGCATCACCTTCGCGGTGCTCGCCCTGCAGTTCCCCAACGAGAACAACCGCACGCCGGCCTCGACGGAGATCTCCTTCATCCGCGACACCGGCATCGACCTGGCCTGGGCCGGTACGGCGCTGGGTCTGGTGCTGTTCGTGCTGTGGGCGAACTTCCTCATCACCGCCTGGTCCAACGCCGTCAACCTCACCGACGGCCTCGACGGCCTGGCCACCGGCACCTCGATGCTCGTCTTCGGCGCCTACACGGTCATCACCATCTGGCAGTCCAACCAGACCTGCCAGTTCCTCCTCGAACCCGGACCGGAGTGCTACGAGGTCCGCGACCCCCGCGACCTCGCGATCGTCACGGCCGCCATCGTCGGCGCCTGCTTCGGGTTCCTGTGGTGGAACACGTCCCCGGCGCAGATCTTCATGGGCGACACCGGCTCCCTGGCCCTGGGCGGGGCCCTGGCCGGGCTGTCGATCCTCACCCGCACCGAGATCCTCGGCGCGATCATCGGTGGCCTGTTCGTCATCATCGTCATGAGCGACGTCATCCAGATCGGCTTCTTCAAGGCCACCGGCAGACGCGTGTTCCGGATGGCCCCCCTGCACCACCACTTCGAGCTCAAGGGCTGGGGCGAGGTCACCATCGTCGTGCGGTTCTGGATCATCGCCGCCCTCTTCGTCATGGCCGGGGTGGGCCTCTTCTACGCCGAGTGGGTGTCCGCGTCATGAGCGCCATGAGCTCCGAACCCGTGCTCGACGGCGCCCGCGTCGCCGTCGTCGGGCTCGGCGCCTCCGGGCGGGCGGCACTCGAGGCGCTGGGCGCCACCGCGGCCGCGCGGCTTGCCGGCTACGACGCGGCGGAGGCCGCCCTCGACGCCGCACGGGACAGCGGCGAGGTGCCGCCGGTGACCAGCCTGCTCGCCGTCGCGGACCCCGACCGGCTCGCCGACGAGGTGCTGACGGGCCGGCCCGACCTCGTCGTCGTCTCGCCGGGCGTGCCCGCCGTCTCCCCGCTCTACGCGCGGGCCGCCGCCGCGGGCGTCCCCGTGTGGAGCGAGGTGGAGCTCGCCTGGCGGCTGCGTGCGCCGCGGCCCGACGGCTCACGCGCCCCGTGGCTGACCCTGACCGGCACCAACGGCAAGACCACCACGGTGGGCATGCTCACCTCGATCCTTCACGCGGCGGGGGAGCGGGCCGTCGCCGTCGGCAACGTCGGCACCCCGATCGTGCGCGTGGCCACCACGACCGGCCCCGACGCGCCGGACGTGCTCGCCGTGGAGCTGTCCAGCTTCCAGCTGCACGCCACCCACAGCGTCTCCCCGCAGGCCGCCGCCTGCCTCAACCTCGCCCCCGACCACATCGACTGGCACGGCTCCTACGAGGCCTACCGGGACGACAAGGCACGGGTCTTCGCCCGCACGCAGGTCGCCGCCGTCTACAACGAGGCCGACCCGGTCACCCGGCGCATGGTCGAGGACGCCGACGTCGTCGAGGGCGCCCGCGCCGTCGGCTTCACCCTGGGCAGCCCGGGAGTGGGACAGGTCGGCGTGGTGGAGGACCTGCTGGTCGACCGCGCCTTCATCCCCGAGCGCTGGCACAGCGCCGCCGAGCTCGCCGACCTCGCCGACCTCGCCCACCTGGCCCCCGCCGGCGGGGACGTCCCCGCGCACGTGGTGGCCAACGCGCTGGCCGCCGCCGCGCTGGCCCGCGCGCACGGGGTGGACCCGGAGCACGTGCAGCAGGGGCTGCGGGACTTCCCGGCCGGTGCCCACCGCATCGAGCGGGTCGCCGAGGTCGACGGCGTGGCGTACGTCGACGACTCCAAGGCCACCAACGCCCACGCCGCCGCGGCGTCCCTGCGGGCCGTTCGGGCCGGCACGTGCGTGTGGATCGCCGGCGGCCTGGCCAAGGGTGCCCGCTTCGACGACCTGGTGGCCGGGCAGCGCGAGCACCTGCGCGCCGTCGTCCTCATCGGCACCGACCGTGAGCCGCTGCGCTCCGCGCTGGCGCGACACGCGGCGGACGTCCCCGTGATCGAGGTGACCGCCGACGATGATCAGGTGATGCCGACGGCCGTCGCCGAGGCGGCCCGGCTCGCCCAGCCCGGCGACACGGTGCTGCTGGCCCCGGCGTGCGCGTCGATGGACCAGTTCCGCAGCTACGCCGAGCGGGGTGAGGCGTTCGCCCGCGCGGCACGAGAGCTCGAGAGGCGGTCATGACCACGCTCGACGGTGTCCGACGCCCCCGCAAGCTCACCACCGGCGTGCCACGGCCCGCGCGCGCGACCCCGCGTGCCGGCTCCCGTGGCAGCCGCAGCGCGGCCGCCGCAGACCGTGAGATCACCGCACTGAGCTACTACCTCGTGGCCGGCGGGGCCCTGCTGCTGCTCGCCATCGGCGTGGTCATGGTGCTCTCCGCGTCGACCATCGAGTCCATCCGCGACAACGACGGCAACCCCTACGCCGAGTTCGTCGGCCAGGCCAAGTTCGTGCTCATCGGGCTGCCGCTGGGCATCGCCGCCTCACGGGTGCCGGTGGAGTGGTACCGCCGCCTGGCATGGCCCGCGTTCATCGGCGCCCTGGGCCTGCAGATGCTGATCTTCTCCCCGCTCGCGCGCGGGCAGGGCGGCAACGTGAACTGGATCTACCTGCCCGGCGTGGGGCAGACCGTCCAGCCCTCGGAGTTCCTCAAGCTCGCCCTGGCCCTGTGGCTGGGCCTGGTGCTGGCCCGCAAGGGCCGCCTGCTCGCGGACTGGCGGCACGTGCTGCTGCCCGGAATCGTCGGCGCGGGCGCCGCCGTCGGCCTGGTGATGGCCGGGCACGACATGGGCACCGTGCTCGTCATCGTCGCACTCGTGGCCGGGGCGTACTTCGTGGCCGGCCTGCCGCTGCGCTGGTTCGGCGTCGCCGGCGTCCTGGGTGCCGGGGCGATGGCGTTTCTCGTGGCGCTTTCCCCCAGCCGGGTGAACCGCGTGATGAGCTTCCTCGGCGCGTCCGAGGCCGACCCGTCGGGCGTGGGCTTCCAGACCCGGCACGGCCTGTGGGGGCTGGGCACCGGCGGCGTCTCCGGCATCGGGCTGGGCGCCTCGCGGGAGAAGTGGTCCTACCTGCCCGAGGCCCAGAACGACTTCATCTTCGCCATCCTCGGCGAGGAGCTGGGCCTGCTCGGCACCCTGGTGGTGCTCGGCCTGTTCGCCGTGCTCGCGCTCGGGATGTTCCGGGTGGTCCGGCGCCACCGCGACCCCTTCGCGCAGATCACGACGGCGGCCATCGCCACCTGGATCCTCGCCCAGGCCCTGGTGAACATCGGCGTGGTCATCGGGCTGCTGCCGGTCATCGGCGTGCCGCTGCCGCTGGTCTCGGCGGGCGGCTCGGCGATGATCTCCAGCCTGATGGCGATCGGCGTGGTGCTCGCCTTCGCGCGCACCGAGCCGGGGGCGGCTCGGGCGCTGGCGTCTCGCAAGGGTGTGGTGCGCCGTTCGCTCGCGGTGGTCGGGGGGCGTCGCCGTGGCTGAGAGCACCGCGCCGCTGCGGGCGCTGCTCGCCGGTGGCGGCACCGCCGGGCACGTCAACCCCCTGCTCGCCACCGCCGCCGCGCTCACCGCCCGGCCCGGCGGGGCCGAGGTGACCGCGCTCGGCACCGCGGCGGGCCTGGAGGACACCCTCGTGCCGGCGGCCGGCTACCCCCTGCGCCACGTGCCCCGGGTGCCCCTGCCCCGCCGTCCCTCGCTCGACCTGCTGCGGCTGCCGGTCAACCTGACCCGCGCCGTCCGCGCGGCCGGCGACGCCATCCGGGACACCCGGGCCGAGGTGGTGGTCGGGTTCGGCGGCTACGTGGCCACGCCCGCCTACCTGGCCGCGCGCCGCCTCGGGGTACCCGTGGTGATCCACGAGCAGAACGCGCGCCCGGGGCTGGCCAACCGGCTCGGGGCCCGCTGGGCCACCGCCGTCGCCCTGACCTTCGCCTCGACGCCGCTGCGCGCCGGCCGCGGCCGTACCGAGGTGACCGGACTGCCGCTGCGCACCCCCGTTGCCGCGCTCGTGGCCGACCGGGCCACACTGGCCGGCGCCGCGGCACGCCGGGCCGCGGCGGCGGCCGAGCTGGGCCTGGACCCGGACCGGCCCACCCTGCTCGTCACCGGCGGCTCCCTCGGCGCCCAGCGCCTCAACGAGGCGGTCCCCGCGGCAGCCGCGGCGGTGCTCCGCGCCGGCGCGCAGGTGCTGCACCTGACGGGTCGTGGCAAGGACGGGCCCGTGCGTGCCGCCCTGGCCTCCGCCGACCCCGCGCAGTACCACGTGCGTGAGTACCTTCCCGAGATGGAGCTCGCCTATGCGTGCGCGGACCTGGTGGTCTGCCGCTCGGGTGCCGGCACCGTCGCCGAGCTCGCCGCCCTCGGGCTGCCCGCCGTCTATGTCCCCCTCCCGGTGGGCAACGGCGAGCAGCGGCTCAACGCCGCCGACGTCGTCGCCGCCGGCGGGGGAGTCCTCGTCGCCGACGCCGACCTGGACGCCGCCTGGGTCTCCGGCCACGTCCCCGCCCTGCTCGCCGACCGCGAGGCGCTGGCCCGCATGGGTGCCGCCGCGGCCGGCGCCGGCCCGGGCGACGGCGCCGACCGCCTGGCCGCGATCGTCGCCGAGGCCGCCGGGCGCCCCGCCGCGCCGGAGGGGGAGGACCGTGGCTGACCGCTTCCACCTCGTCGGCATCGGGGGCGCCGGCATGTCCGCGGTCGCGGAGCTCCTGCTCAGCCGCGGCCACGCCGTCTCCGGCTCCGACCAGCGCGACTCCGCCGTCCTGGCCCGCCTGCGCGGCCTCGGCGCCCAGGTGCACGTGGGCCACGACGGCGCCCACGTGCCCGCCGACGCCGCCGTGGTCGTCTCCACCGCCGTTCGCGAGACCAACCCCGAGCTGGCGGTGGCCCGCACCCGGGGGCAGCAAGTGCTCCACCGCTCACAGGCCCTGGCGCTGGCCGCGGCGGGCCTGGACTTCGTGGCGGTGGCCGGCGCGCACGGCAAGACCTCCACGTCCGCCATGCTCGCCGTCGCCCTGCGCGAGGCGGGCGAGGACCCCTCCTACGCCATCGGCGGCACCGTCCTGGCCCTGGGCACCGGCGCCCACCTGGGGCAGGGGCGCGCGTTCGTCGCCGAGGCCGACGAGTCGGACGGCTCCTTCCTCAACTACGCCCCCACGGTCGCCGTGGTCACCAACATCGAGCCCGACCACCTCGACCACCACGGCTCCGAGGCCGCCTTCCGGCAGGCCTTCGAGGACTTCGCCGGCCGCATCGTGCCCGGCGGCCTGCTCGTGGCCTGTGCCGACGACCCCGGCGCCCTCGCGCTCGCCCGGCACGCCGCGGCGGCCGGGATCCGCGTGCGCACCTACGGCACCGGCCCCGGGGACCTGCCCGGGCACGTGCGGATGGACCTCACCGAGCTGGGGCCCCGCGGGTCCACGGCCGTCCTGCACGACGACGCACGCCAGGAGCCGCTCGAGCTCGCCGTCGGCGGGGCGCACATGCTGCTCAACGCCGCCGGCGCGTGGTGCGCGGGGGTCGAGCTCGGCGTGGCGCCGGACGTCATGGCGCGGGCGCTGGGCGCCTTCACCGGCACCGGGCGCCGCTTCGAGGAGAAGGGCGCCGCCGCCGGCGTCCGCGTGGTCGACGACTACGCCCACCACCCCACCGAGGTGGCCGCCACGCTGCGCACCGCCCGGCTCGCCGCCGCGGGTGGCCGGGTGCTGGCGCTGTTCCAGCCGCACCTGTACTCGCGCACCCAGAACTTCGCGGGCGCCTTCGCCGAGGCGCTCGCCCTGGCCGACGAGGTGGTCGTGACCGACGTGTACGCCGCGCGGGAGGACCCCCTGCCCGGCGTGGACGGCTCGCTCATCACCGACGCGATGAGCGCCGCCGCCGCCCGGTACGTGCCCGACCGGATCGAGGCCGCCCGTGCCCTGGCCGACCTCGCCCGGCCCGGCGACCTGGCCATGACGGTCGGCGCCGGGGACGTCACCGAGCTGGGCGCGGTGATCCTCGACCGGCTGCGGGAGCGGGCATGAGGCCGCCCGCCGCACCCCGGCAGCCGCGTCGCCCCGCCCCCCGGCCCGCCCCGCGTTCCACCGCTCGACCGGCCGCCGGCACCGAGGTGACCGTGCGCCCACCCGCGGAGCGCCGCGCACCGGCAAGCCCGGCCCAGGCGCGCCCGGCCCAGGCACGGCCGGTCGGCACCGGGAACGTGCTCGGCCGCGGCGGCGGGCAACGGGTCAGCACCGGCCTCACCGCCCGGATGGCCGAGCGCGAAGCCGCGGCCCGACGGTTGCGGCTGGTGCGTGCCGCCGTCGCCGCCGGGGTGCTCGCCGTCCTCGCGGCGGTGGCCTGGGTGCTGCTGGCCTCGCCGGTGCTGGCGCTGGAGGAGGTCGAGGTGACCCTCACCGGCACCACAGTGGACGAGGCCACCGTGCGGGCCGTCGTCGAGCCTGAGCTCGGCACGCCGCTGCTGCGCGTGAGCACCTCCGCGATCACCGCACGCCTGAGGGACATCCCCCAGGTCGAGAAGGCGCAGGTGGTCCGGTCCTGGCCCCGGGGCGTCGCCGTGAGCGTCGTGGCTCGCGAGCCGGTCGCAGCCGTCGCGCAGGGCGAGGGCTGGGTCCTGCTCGACGCCGACGGCGTGCAGGTCGCCGCGGGCGGCGCGGTGCCCGAGGGCCTGCCGCAGGTCACGGTCCCGCTGGACGCGGCCGACGAGACGGCGCCGGCACTGCGGGCCGTGCTCGCGGTGCTGGCCGCCCTGCCCGAGGACGTCCTCGGCCAGGTCGCCACCGCGGGAGCCTCCGGCACCGCGCAGGTCACGCTCACCCTGGACGACGGCGCCACGGTCCGGTGGGGCAGCGCGCAGGAGAGCGAGCTGAAGACGCAGGTGCTGCGGGTGCTCCGGCAGCAGACCGCGGGGGTGTACGACGTGAGCGTGCCCCGCTCGCCGACCACCTCGTGAGGGCGGCCGAGGAGGCGCGCACCACATGCCGCGCGACACGCACCCCATGGTGATTGCCCCGCCCCGGCCGGGGACCTAGCGTCCTCGGTGGGGGCAGGAAATGACATAAGTCTAACCCTGAAGTAGAGGTTGAGGGTTGGCTCGAGGATGACGACGAGAGGGACCGACGTGGCGGCACCGCAGAACTACCTGGCAGTGATCAAGGTGGTGGGCATCGGCGGTGGCGGCGTGAACGCCGTCAACCGGATGATCGAAGTCGGTCTGAAGGGCGTGGAGTTCATCGCCATCAACACCGACGCGCAGGCCCTGCTCATGTCCGATGCGGACGTCAAGCTCGACGTCGGCCGCGAGCTGACCCGCGGGCTGGGCGCCGGCGCCGATCCCGAGGTCGGCAAGAAGGCCGCCGAGGACCATGCGGAGGACATCGAGGAGGTCCTGCGCGGGGCCGACATGGTCTTCGTGACCGCTGGCGAGGGTGGCGGCACCGGCACCGGAGGCGCGCCCGTCGTCGCGCGCATCGCCCGGAGCCTCGGTGCGCTGACCATCGGCGTCGTCACCCGGCCGTTCACCTTCGAGGGGCGGCGCCGCTCCGTCCAGGCCGACTCCGGCATCGACGCCCTGCGTGCCGAGGTCGACACCCTCATCGTCATCCCCAACGACCGGCTGCTCTCGATCAGCGACCGCGGCGTCTCCGTCCTGGACGCCTTCAAGTCCGCCGACCAGGTGCTCCTCTCCGGCGTCCAGGGCATCACCGACCTCATCACCACCCCGGGCCTGATCAACCTCGACTTCGCCGACGTGAAGTCCGTCATGCAGGGCGCGGGCAGCGCGCTCATGGGCATCGGCTCGGCACGCGGCGAGGACCGCGCCGTCCAGGCCTCCGAGCTGGCGATCTCCTCGCCGCTGCTCGAGGCCAGCATCGACGGCGCGCACGGTGTGCTGCTGTCCATCCAGGGTGGCTCCGACCTCGGTCTGTTCGAGATCCACGAGGCCGCCCGCCTGGTCCAGGAGGCCGCCCACCCCGAGGCCAACATCATCTTCGGCGCGGTCATCGACGACGCGCTGGGCGACGAGGTCCGCGTGACCGTCATCGCCGCCGGCTTCGACGAGGGCAGCGGCCCGTCCTCCAGCGGCAAGCTCGCCAGCCGGATCAACCCCGCCGCTGCGGCGCCCGCGGCTCCGGCCGTCGTGACTCCCAGCGAGCCGGCGCCGGAGCTCAGCGAGCCCACCCACCGCGCCGCGCCCAGCCCGGCCGAGCCCGTGCCGGCGCCCCTGGCCCCGGAGCCGGTGGCCGAGCCGGTGCCGGCCTTCATCGGCGCCGACGGGGAGTTCCCGCGGACCCGGTCCTTCGAGGTCCCGCGGGTCTTCGACGAGGAGCCGGTGCGCGCCCGCCGCGACGAGGACCTGGACATCCCCGACTTCCTCAAGTGATCCTCTGGGGCGAGCTCGGTCCCGGTGCGCGAGGTGGGTTCACCACGCGCGCCGTGGGCAACCTCGCCCTCCACGTCGGGGACGACCCCGCCGCCGTCCGCGGCCACCGCGACCGCCTGGCGGCCACCCTCGGCGCGCCGGTGGCCTGGATGGACCAGGTCCACGGCGCGGCGGTGCGGGTGGTCGGCGGACAGCCCGGGGACACGTCGGCACCCGGTGACTCGGTGGGGGAGTGCGACGGGCTCGTCGCCACCTCGGCGGGCCGGCCGGATACCGCTGCCGCGGCCGTCGGCGTCCTCGTCGCCGACTGCGTCCCGGTGCTGCTCGCCGCCGCCGACGGCACCGTCGTCGCCGCCGCCCACGTGGGCCGTCAGGGGCTCGTCCGCGGTGTGCTCGAGGTCACCCTCGCCCGCCTCGCCGAGCACGGTGTGCCCGCGGACGCGCTGTACGCCGCCGTCGGGCCCAGCATCTGCGGGCGCTGCTACGAGGTGCCCACCCAGCTGCGTGACGACGTCGCCGCCGCGGTGCCCGGGACGGCCGCGACGACGTCGTGGGGCACCCCCGCCCTGGACCTCCCGGCCGGCGTCCTGCACACGCTCGCCGGCGCCGGTGTCACCCGCGTCCACCACCTCGCCCTGTGCACGCGCGAGGACGACCGGTTCTACTCCTACCGCCGGGCCGGCCCGGCGGCCGGTAACCGTACCGGCCGGTTCGCCGGCGTGGTCCGCACGGGCGGCGTCGTCCCTGTGAGGGTCCCCGGGGGTAGGGTGCGACACGCCGTCTGACGTGCTGCGACGCGTGCGGGGCCTGGTCTAGCGTCGGCAGGGACGGATCGGCGTGACCAGCGTCCGGCCGGCGGATGAGCGACGAGGAGCAGCGATGGCCGGAACAATGCGCAAGATGATGGAGTACCTGTCCCTGGCCGAGCCCGAGGACGAGCAGTACGAGGACGGCCCCGAGGCCGAGACCTACCGCGAGGAGGACGCCGTGCGAGCGGACGTGACCGAGCGCAGCGAGCACCGCGCGGAGGTCACCCCGATCTCCCGCGCCGCCGTCCTGCACACGGAGGAGGCCCCGGCCGTGGAGGACCTGCGTCGCATCGTCACGGTGCACCCCGCGACCTACCACGAGGCCCGGGTCATCGGCGAGGCGTTCCGCGAGGGCACGCCGGTCATCATGAACCTGACCGGGATGAGCGAGACCGAGGCCAAGCGCATGGTCGACTTCTCCGCTGGCCTGATCTTCGGACTTCGTGGCACCATCGAGCGGGTGACCAACCGTGTCTTCCTGCTCTCACCCGCCACCGTCGAGGTCGAGTCCGGCCGTCCCGACGACCGGTCCCCGGACCGGATCTTCAACCAGAGCTGAGTCTTGAACACCATCTTCGCGGTCATCGCCTTCCTGCTCCTGCTCTACATGCTCGTCCTCATCGCGAGGCTGGTGTTCGACTGGATCCAGGTCTTCGCCCGTACCTGGCGGCCCACGGGACCCGTGCTCGTGCTCGCCAACGGTGTCTACGCGCTGACCGACCCGCCCCTGCGCGCCCTGCGGCGCCTCATCCCGCCGCTGCGCCTGGGGCAGATCTCGATCGACCTGGGCTTCCTAGTCCTGTTTTTGGCCGTCTCGATCCTGCGCGGCGTTTTCGCCGGACTTTCCTGAGACGCCCTGCGGCCGATACTGTTCGGTCAAGTCCTCCTGACGGTCCGCTACGGTTGCTTCCGTGGGCAGCGGGTCCCAGGCCCACAGAAGAACGACACACGACACCGAGGTGACGACTAATGGCGCTGCTCACGGCAGATGACGTCCTCAACAAGAAGTTCCAGCCCACGAAGTTCCGTGAGGGCTACGACCAGGACGAGGTCGACGACTTCCTTGACGAGGTGGTCAACACGCTGCGTGTGGTGGCCGGGGAGAACGAGGAGCTCAAGGCCAAGCTGGCGGCCGCCGAGCGCCGCGTGACCGAGTTGAGCCGCGGCGAGGGGGCTGCCCGCCCCGCCGCCGAGGAGGTCCAGCCCGAGCCCGCCCCGGCGGCGCCCGCTGCGGCCCCCGCCTACGCCGCCCCGACCGCCGGCTCCGCCTCGGAGCCCGAGTCCGCCACCGGCATGCTCGCCCTGGCCCAGCGCCTGCACGACGAGTACGTGCGCAACGGCAAGGAGGAGGGTGAGCGGATCGTCGGCGAGGCCCAGCTCGAGGGCCAGCGGATCGTCAAGGAGGCCGAGGACCAGCACAACCGGACCCTCACCCAGCTCGAGCAGGAGCGCTCGCTCCTCGAGCGCAAGATCGACGAGCTGCGCACCTTCGAGCGCGACTACCGCACGCGCCTGAAGAGCTACCTCGAGTCGCTCCTGAGCAATGTCGAGGGCGGCGCCCGCGCCGAGGCCCTCTAGGCCCACCCGCAGACGACGGCGGTGACGACCCGGTGGGTCGTCACCGCCGTCGTTCATGGGACACTTCCCCTCGATGGACAACCAGCCTGCCTCCCCGCCCGTCGCACCCGCCCGACGCCGCCGCCGCCTGGTGCTGCTGGTCGTCCTGACCGTGGCGATCGCCGTCGTCGACCAGGCGACGAAGTACCTCGCCGAGGCGCGCCTGACCCGGGGCGAGGTCACCCCGCTGCTCGGTGACCTCCTCGGCCTGCAGCTCATCTACAACCCCGGGGCCGCCTTCTCCCTGGCCACCGGCATGACCTGGATCTTCACGATCGTCTCCGTGGTCGTCATCGTGGTCGTCGCGCGCATCGCCCGCCGGCTCGGGTCGGCGTGGTGGGCGGTCGCGCTCGGCATGCTCCTGGGAGGCTGCCTGGGCAACCTCTACGACCGGCTCTTCCGCGAGCCCGGCTTCCCCGAGGGGCACGTCGTCGACTTCATCAGCTACGGCGGATACTTCATCGGCAACGTGGCCGACATCGCCATCGTCGGGGCCGCGATCCTCATCGCGCTCCTCGCGGTGCGCGGGCGCGAGGTGGACGGATCCCTCGCGGCCCACCGGCACGAGACGGAGCCGGCCGCGAACGGCGCGGAGGCCGCCGCGGGCCGGGGCACCCACGATGCCTGAGACCCGCTCCCTGCCCGTCCCCGACGGCCTCGCCGGCGAACGGGTCGACGCCGGCCTCGCCCGGCTGCTCGGGTTCTCCCGCACGCGCGCCGCCGAGCTCGCCACCGCGGGCCACGTGACCCTCGACGGGCGCGCCCTGGGCAAGTCCGACCGGCTCGTGGCGGACGGCTGGCTCGTGGTCACGCTGCCCGACGTCGCCCCCGCCACCACCGCGGCCCCGGTGGCCGTCGAGGGCATGGAGATCCGGTTCGAGGACGACGACGTCGTCGTGGTCGACAAGCCCGTCGGCGTCGCCGCGCACCCCAGCCCCGGCTGGGACGGGCCCACCGTCGTCGGTGCGCTGGCCGCCGCCGGGCACCGCGTCTCCACCTCCGGGCCGGCCGAGCGGCAGGGCGTCGTGCACCGCCTCGACGTCGGCACCTCCGGGCTCATGGTCGTCGCGAAGTCCGAGCTCGCCTACACGGTGCTCAAGCGGGCCTTCAAGGAACGCACCGTCGAGAAGGTCTACCACGCGCTCGTCCAGGGCCACCCCGACCCCTCGGCCGGCACCATCGACGCCCCCATCGGCCGCCATCCCGTCCAGGACTACAAGATGGCCGTGGTCGCCGGGGGCAAGGAGTCCGTCACCCACTACGAGACCCTCGAGGCGATGCCCGGGGCGTCGCTGCTGGAGGTGCACCTGGAGACCGGGCGCACCCACCAGATCCGCGTCCACGCCGCCGCGGTACGGCACCCGTGCGTGGGCGACCTCACCTACGGCGCCGACCCGCGCCTGGCGCAGCGGCTGGGCCTGACCCGCCAGTGGCTCCACGCCGTGCGGCTCGGCTTCGACCACCCCAGGGGCCAGTGGATGCAGGTGACCAGCCCCTATCCCGAGGACCTCGCCTCGGCCCTGGAGAGGATGCGCGAGGGCACCCTGCGATGAGCGGCACACCTACGCACCCGGGCGGCGAGCCCGTCGTGCTGGACGACGGCGCCCCGGACGGCGTCGCCGTCGTGCGCGTGACCACCCGCGAGCAGCTCGAGCAGGCGTGGGAGGTACGCATGGAGGTCTTCGTCGACGAGCAGCAGGTGCCCACCGAGGAGGAGATCGACGACCTCGACACCGCCGCGACCACCTCCCACGTCCTCGCCGTCGACACCGCCACCGGCGCGGTGATCGGCACCGCTCGGCTCCTCTCCGAGGCGGACCACCCCGGCGAGGTGCACCTCGGCCGGCTGGCGGTGCGCGCCGCGGCCCGGAGCCGTGGTGTCGGCGCCCGACTGGTCGTCGCCATCGAGGGTCTGGCCCTTGCCGAGCACGCCGTGCGGGGTGCGGCGCCCGGCACGCTCGCCGTCACCGTGGTGCTCTCCGCGCAGGAGGCCGCGATGGGTTTCTACGCGCGGCTGGGCTACGCGGTGGTCAACGGCGAGCGGTACCTCGACGCCGGCATCTGGCACCAGGACATGGCCCACACGGTCGCCTCCTGAGGCTCCAGAAGGGGTGTGGGACGCGCCGCGCGTGACACACCGGCGCGTCCCAGCACTGTCGGTGGGCCGACCTAGACTGACCCGCATGGCTGCCGGTGGATCTGAAGACTTCGTTCACCTCCACGTGCACACCGAGTACTCGATGCTCGACGGCGCCGCGAAGCTCGACCCGCTCTTCGCCGAGGTGGACCGGCTGGGCCAGAAGGCCATCGCCATGACCGACCACGGCTACATGTTCGGGGCCTTCGACTTCTGGAACAAGGCCAAGAGCGCCGGCATCAAGCCGATCATCGGCGTCGAGGCCTACCTCACGCCCGGCACCGCCCGGGCGGACAAGACGCGGGTGCGCTGGGGCGACGAGTCCCAGTCCGACGACGACGTCTCGGCGCGCGGCTCGTACACCCACATGACCATGCTCGCCAGCACCACCGAGGGCATGCACAACCTCTTCCGGATGGCCTCCCTCGCCTCCCTCGACGGGCAGATGGGCAAGGCCCCGCGGATGGACCGCGAGCTGCTCACCACCTACGGCAAGGGCCTGATCGCCACCACCGGCTGCCCCTCCGGCGAGGTCCAGACCCGCATCCGGCTGGGCCAGTACGACGAGGCGCGCCGCGCCGCCGCCGAGTTCCAGGACATCTTCGGCAAGGAGAACTACTACGTCGAGCTGATGCAGCACGGGCTCGACATCGAGTCCCGCGTCATCCCGGACCTGCTGCGCCTGTCGAAGGACATCGGCGCTCCGCTGCTGGCCACCAACGACTCCCACTACGTCAAGGCCGAGGACCACACCACGCACGACGCGCTGCTGTGCATCAACTCCGGCTCGGTCCTGGCCGACCCGAACCGGTTCCGGTTCACCGGGGACACCTACTACGTCCGCCCGGCAGCCGAGATGCGCGAGGTCTGGCGCGACCACCCCGACGCCTGCGACAACACCCTCGTCGTGGCCGAGCAGTGCGACGTCACTTTCCGCACCACCCGCGACGGCGCCAACTACATGCCGGTCTTCGAGGTGCCCGCGGGGGAGGACGAGCACTCCTGGTTCGTCAAGGAGGTCGAGCGGGGCCTGCACTACCGGTTCCCGAACGGCATCCCGGACGACGTGCGCAAGCAGGGCGAGTACGAGGTCGGCATCATCACCCAGATGGGCTTCCCGGGGTACTTCCTCGTCGTCGCCGACTACATCCGGTGGGCCAAGGAGCAGGGCATCCGCGTGGGGCCGGGCCGTGGCTCCGGTGCCGGGTCGATGGTCGCCTACGCGATGCGCATCACCGACCTCAACCCCCTCGAGCACGGGCTGATCTTCGAGCGGTTCCTCAACCCGGACCGTGTGTCCATGCCCGACTTCGACGTCGACTTCGACGAGCGCCGGCGCGGAGAGGTCATCGACTACGTCACCAAGAAGTACGGCGACGACCGCGTCGCCCAGGTGGTCACGTACGGCACGATCAAGGCCAAGCAGGCCCTGAAGGACTCCTCCCGGGTGCTCGGGTACCCCTACGCGATGGGGGAGAAGCTCACCAAGGCGATGCCGCCGACCATCATGGGCAAGGACATCACCCTCCAGGGCATCTTCGACCCCAAGGACAAGCGCTACGCCGAGGCCGAGGAGTTCCGGCAGGTCTACAACGCCGATCCCGAGGCGCAGAAGATCGTGGCCACGGCGCAGGGGCTCGAGGGCATCAAGCGGCAGTGGGGCGTGCACGCCTGCGCCGTGATCATGTCCTCCCACCCGCTGATGGACATCATCCCGCTCATGCGCCGCCCGCAGGACGGGGCGATCATCACGCAGTTCGACTACCCCACCTGCGAGGGCCTCGGCCTGCTGAAGATGGACTTCCTCGGCCTGCGCAACCTCACGGTCCTCGACGACGCGCTGAGCAACATCGTGGCCAACGGCAAGGAGGCGCCGGACCTCGAGCGCCTCACGCTGGACGACCCCGACACCTACGCCCTGCTCGCCCGCGGCGACACCCTCGGCGTGTTCCAGCTCGACGGCGGCGGCATGCGCACCCTGCTGCGCCTCATGCGCCCCGACAACTTCGAGGACATCTCCGCCGTCGGCGCCCTGTACCGCCCCGGCCCGATGGGCGCGAACTCGCACACCAACTACGCGCTGCGCAAGAACGGCCAGCAGAAGATCGAGCCGATCCACCCCGAGCTCGAGGAGCCGCTCCAGGACATCCTCGGCACGACCTACGGCCTGATCGTCTACCAGGAGCAGGTCATGGCGATCGCGCAGAAGGTCGCCGGGTTCACGCTCGGCCAGGCCGACCTGCTGCGCCGAGCCATGGGCAAGAAGAAGAAGTCGGAGCTGGACAAGCAGTTCGCCGGCTTCGAGGCGGGCATGCTCGAGCGCGGCTTCTCCAAAGCCGCCGTCAAGACCCTCTGGGACATCCTGCTGCCGTTCTCCGACTACGCCTTCAACAAGGCGCACTCGGCGGCCTACGGCGTCGTCTCGTACTGGACCGGCTACCTCAAGGCGAACTTCCCGGTCGAGTACATGGCGGCCCTGCTGACCTCGACGCAGGACAACAAGGACAAGCTCGGGATGTACCTGGCGGAGTGCCGCCACATGGGCATCACCGTGCTGCCCCCGGACGTCAACACCTCCGCCGCGAACTTCACCCCCGTCGGCGACGACATCCGCTTCGGCCTAGCGGGCATCCGCAACGTCGGCGCGAACGTGGTCCAGGCGATCCTCGCGACCCGGGAGAAGGGCGACTTCACCGCCTTCACCGACTTCCTCGACAAGGTGCCGGTCGTGGTGTGCAACAAGCGCACCATCGAGTCCCTCGTCAAGGCCGGCGCGTTCGACTCCCTCGGGCACACCCGCCGGGCGCTGGTCGCCCGCCACGAGGAGGCGATCGACGCCGTCGTCGACGTCAAGCGCAACGAGGCCGTGGGCCAGTTCGACCTCTTCGCCGCGCTGGGCGGCGACGACGCGGCGGGCGCCGGGTTCACCGTCGAGATCCCCGACCTGCCCGAGTGGGACAAGAAGCAGAAGCTGACCTTCGAGCGGCAGATGCTCGGGCTGTACGTGTCCGACCACCCCCTCGCCGGGCTCGAGCACGTGCTCCAGCGGGCGGCGGACACCCAGGTCGCGTCGCTGATCGAGGACGACTCGAGGCCCGACGGCGCGAGCGTGAACATCGCGGGCCTGGTCACCACGCTGCAGCGGAAGATGACCAAGAACGGCAACCCGTGGGCCATCGCCACGGTGGAGGACCTCACCGGCGCCATCGAGGTGCTGTTCTTCCCGCAGACGTTCGCCACCGTCTCCACGGCGCTGGCCGAGGACACCATCATCACGGTCAAGGGCCGGCTCAACCGCCGCGACGACATCCCCACGATCTACGCCCAGGAGATGACGTTGCCGGACGTCTCCGACCCCCAGGACGGCCCGGTGAGCCTGACGCTCCCGGCCAACCGGTGCACCGGGCCCGTCGTCGAGCAGCTGCGCGGCATCCTCGTCAACCACCCCGGACCCTCCGAGGTGCGGCTGCGGCTGACCAGCCCGGGCCGGGCGACCGTGATGAAGCTCGCGGACAACCTGCGGGTGGCGCCGAGCTCGGCGCTGTTCGGGGATCTCAAGGCCCTCCTCGGGCCGAGCTGCCTGGTGCACTGAGCGGCCGCCCCACCCGCCACGCCCGCCTCCTGCCCGCGAGATGTCATCTTCTCCGTGAGATGTCATCCTCTGGCGGTGGTTGCGCGTGCGACGCGGCTTGTCCACACGTGGATGTAGGGCTCCCGGCCTTGCCGGACATGTAGGGGTATAAGCGCGCCTCGACCCACCTGCGCACCGGCACGGCCGTCCGGTGCGACATGGCCTGTGGGACGCCGATCCTCGACGGCGCCGACGCGGCGGCCTTCCGGAGCATGTTCGAGGACCTCCACGACGACCTGGTGCGGTTCGTCGAGCGCCGCACCGGGCCGGCCGGGGCGGAGGACGTCGCCGCGGTGGCCGCCGGCCTGGTCGTCCTGCCGCCCTGGGGTGCACCGGACCACGCATTCGCCACCTGGACCGCCGTGCCGGAGGAAGTCCCGGCCACCGAGCTGGAGAATCTGCTCGGCCAGCTCCCGTGCGACCCCGGTTCGTCGGGCGGCCCCAGCATGAGCTCCGGCGACGTGGTCCTCGCGGAAGAACGCGGCGACATCACGTTCGTGGTGACCGCCAGTCCCGTAGCGATGGCGCACTGCCTGCTCGTGGACGGGCACCCCACAGCTCCGGCTGGGGAAGCTTCGTGGAAGGTCCGGCGGGCCTGGGGCCGGCGGACGTCGACTCTGTCCTCGCCGTCGGCGGCGGCACGGGCGCCGAGAGATATATGGCGATCCTGGGTCGGGTAGGCACCGACGTCGTCGGCGTCGACGTGCACCCGCTCGTGTCACCCGACGATGCCCCGGCCCTCCCCGCTGAGCTGCCCGAGTCCGTGCAGGCGACCGTGGGGAGCGGCTACTACGACGCGTGGTGGCCCGGCGCCGGTGGGCAGTTCGAGCTGACGATCCACCTGGCCGACGGCTCCACGATCGAGCGGCTGCGGGCGTTCGCCCACGACCGCTGACCGCTCAGCCCACGCGGGCCGCGACGGTGCCCCCGGGCAGGTCGACCTCGACCAGCATCCCGCGTTCGAGCTGCCGGCCCCGGCGGGTCTCGACCTCGCCGTCGACGCTGACCTCGCCGTCGGCGACGAGGTCGCGGGCGTGCGCGCCGGACTCGGCGAGGTTGGCGAGCTTGAGGAACTGCCCCAGGCGGATGGTGCCCTCGATGGGCACGGTGGGGACGTCGTCGACGGTCATGACACCGATCGTGCCAGGCCCCCGCCCCGGCGTTGGTCGCGAGATGTCAGTTGCTCCCGTGATGGGACCTCCCGGGAGCAACTGGCAGCTCGGCGGGTGGGGTCAGTGGGCGGTGGGGGAGGCGGTGCGTGCGTCGGCGTCGTGGGTGATGCCGAAGCGGCGCCAGATGGCGGCGAGCAGGACGGCGGAGGCCACGGCGCAGCCGCCGAAGAGCAGGAAGTTCGAGCCCACGCCCAGCCCGGCGGCCAGCAGAAGGCCGCCGAGCTGCGGGGCGGCGACGGCGCCGACGCGGCCCACGCCGAGGCCGAAGCCGAGGGCGGTGCCGCGCAGGTTGGCCGGGTAGTACGTGGCGATGGCGGCGATGATCAGGGCCTGCGTGCCGTGGGTCCCCACCCCGGCGAGGACCAGGACGAGGTAGACCAGGGCGACCGGTGGCTGGGTGATGAGCGTGAGCAGGGCCACGCCGGCCAGCGCGGCGGCGAGGATGCCGGTGGGCACGGTGCCGAACCGGTCCCCGGCCCATGCCGTGGCGACGGACCCGACCACGGCGCCGAGGTTGAGGGCCAAGGCGAAGGTGAGTGCGGAGCCGAGGTCGTACCCGGCGATCTCCATGAGGTTCGGTAGCCAGGTGCCCAGCCCGTACCAGGCCATCAGGGTGACGACGGTGGCCAGCGCGAACATCACGGTGATCAGCAGGAACGGTGCCCGCAGCAGGGTGCCGAAGCCGGGCCGGTGCACATGGTTGGCGTGCGCGCGGGCGTGCCCGGCGTCGTTGGGCAGGACCTTCGCGGCGAGCGGGACGAGCAGGAGCAGCGCGACCAGCGCGACGGCGAACATCGGCCGCCAGCCGAACGCCGGGATGACCGGGATGCCGACCACCGCGGCGAACGACCCGCCGATCGGGACGCCGGACATCATCATCGTGGCGGTGGCCGCCCGCCAGCGCAGCGGGACCAGGTCCGCGGCGAGGGCGTTCGCGCTCGGCACGAGGCCGCCGAGGCCGAGCCCGGCCAGCAGGCGCAGCGCGCCGAACATCATCGGGTCGGTGGCGACGGCGCACAGGGCGGTGAACACGGACAGCACGACGGCGGAGCCGATGATGGTCCGCTTGCGGCCGAAGTGGTCGGCCAACCGTCCGGCGCCCAGCGCCCCGAGCGTCATGCCGAGGAACGCGACGGACCCGAGCGTGCCGGCCTGCGTGCTGTCCAGCGCCCACTCCTCCCGGAGCCGGGCCTGCACGGTGCCGTAGACGATCAGGTCGTAGCCGTCGAAGACGACGAACAGCCACGCGACCACGACTGCCGCGAGCCCGCGCCGGCTCAGCCGGGACGGCTGAAGCACGACCTGGTCCGCAGCTGCTGATCCGAGGGTTTGCTCCTGGGTGAGCGCCGCCATCGGGCCTCCTTGAGGGGATTTGTTCCGGTCGGGCGACTGAAACGTGTGGAGTAGGACCTTAGGCATGTGTTCCGCGCCACGAAAAGAGGTAGAGAGTAAATTCTGCACTCCATAAAGACGCCTGCCGGCCCAGTTCGTGAGGACGAGGACCCGACCGTGCGCGGCGACGCCGGGACGGGCGCGCCGCCGACGGGACGGGCGGCCCAGGGGCCGCGGTGCGGTGGGAACTAGGATCGGCCTCATGCTCCAACGCCTCGACCTGCGTGGTCAGACCCTGTCCGCAGCCGAGCTCACGTCCGTGCTGCCGCGTGCGGCGCTCGACGTCGAGGCCGCGATGGCCCAGATCCGCCCGGTCATCGACGACGTCCGCGCCCGCGGTGCGGCCGCGCTGCGCGACCTCGGCGAGCGCTTCGACGGCGTGCGTCCCGAGCACCTGCGGGTGCCGGCCGACGTCATCGCCAACTCCCTCGAGCAGCTCGAGCCGGCGGTGCGGGAGGCGCTGGAGATCTCCATCGCCCACAACCGGGCCGGGCACACCGCGCAGCTGCCCCGCGAGACCTCCACTGAGATCATCGGCGGCGGCATGGTGCGCCAACGCTGGGTGCCGGTGCGCCGCGTGGGCCTGTACGTGCCGGGCGGCCTCGCCGTCTACCCCTCCAGCGTCGTCATGAACGCCGTGGCGGCACAGGTGGCCGGGGTCGAGCAGCTGGCCGTCGCGAGTCCGCCCCAGAAGGATTTCGGCGGGCTGCCGCACCCGGTGATCCTGGCAGCCTGCGCGCTCCTCGACGTGAAGGAGGTCTACGCCGTCGGCGGCGCCCAGGCTGTGGCGATGTTCGCCCACGGCGCCCGGGTCGAGACCGACACCGACAGGGCCGACGCCGCGGCGGCCGGGCTGACCGGTGACCTGCTCTGCGAGCCCGTCGACGTCGTCACCGGCCCGGGCAACATCTACGTGGCCGCCGCCAAGCGCGCCGTCATGGGCACCGTCGGCATCGACGCGGAGGCCGGCACCACGGAGATCGCCGTGCTCGCCGACGCCACCGCGAACCCGGTGCACGTCGCGGTGGACCTGATGTCGCAGGCCGAGCACGACCCCGCCGCCGCTTCCGTCCTCATCACCGACTCAGCGGAGCTCGCGGACGCGGTCGACGCCGAGATCGCCCGCCGGGTGCCGGCCACCAAGCACGCCGAGCGCATGCGCACGGCACTGAGCGGGCCACAGTCGGGCACCGTGCTCGTCGCCGATCTGGACCAGGCCGTTGCCGTCGCCGACGCCTATGGCGCGGAGCACCTGGAGATCCAGACCGCGGACGCCGCCGCAGTCGCCGCCCGGATCCGTAACGCCGGCGCCATCTTCGTCGGCCCGTACTCCCCGGTGCCGCTCGGTGACTACCTCGCCGGCTCCAACCACGTGCTGCCCACCGGCGGCACCGCCCGGTTCGCCAGCGGGCTGAACGTCACGGCGTTCATCAAGTCCGTCCAGGAGATCGAGTACGACGAGACCGCGCTCAAGCAGCTGGCCGCGCCGCTCACCGCGCTGGCCACCTCGGAGGACCTGCCCGCCCACGCCGAGGCGGTCAACGTCCGGTTCGAGTAGGCCGGCGGCCGCCTCGGGATCAGCGCTGGGCGAGCACGAACGGGTAGACCGCCGCCGCGCCGGCCTCGCGCAGCAGGCGTGCCGCCACCGTCAGCGTCCAGCCGGAGTCGGTGAAGTCGTCGACCAGCACCACAGTCCGCCCCGGCAGCCCGGCCAGCGCGGCGTCGGAGAGCTGCAGCTGCAGCCGCCGGTGCACCCCGGCGAGGCGTTGGGCCGAGTTGACGTCGTGCCGGCCGGGCGGCAAGGCGGGCGCCGGCATGACCTTGCCCACGGCCGGGGCACGCAGGATCTGTGCGACGCCGTGGGCCAGGTGGGCGACGAGCTCGGGCCGCGTCGTGGAACCGATCATGACGACGCCGTCGACACCGGCAGACCCGTCGCCGCGCCTCAGTGCCGAGGCCCATTCCTGCAGGACCTGCTGCACGGGCCGCTGCAACGCCGCGGGCAGGCGGCCGTCGCGGCCGTGTGCGGCCTCGACGGTCTCGACCGCCGCCGGCGCGGCCCCGTGCCCGGGCTCGAGCAGCTCCCGGAGCGGCATGGACCAGCCGAGCCCGTCGAGGCGGGCCAGCGCCCGGCCGTCCTCGGCCCGCTGGTCGTCGGAGATCTTCCCGCGCAGGTCCAGCCCCAGGGCGTCCATCCCGGTCGGCCACTGCCGCCGCGGACTGACTTCGATACCCGGGCGGTCCATGCGTGAGCGGGTCTCCTGAACGGCTGACGCGTCGACGCCCGGGTCCAGCATCATGCCGCCGCACAGGTCGCACCGCCCGCAGCGCCACCCGGCCGTGAGCTCGGGATCATCAAGCTGGGCGCGCAGGTACGCCATCCGGCAGTCGCTGCTTCCGAGCCGCTGGTAGTCGAGCATCGCCTGCTGCTCGGCCTCGCGGGTGGCGGCGACGCGGGCGTAGCGGTCGCCGTCGTAGGACCACTCTTGCCCGGTGGCCTCCCATCCGCCGCGGATCCGGCGGACGGCGCCGTCGACGTCGAGAACCTTGAGCATGGTCTCGAGCCGGTTCCGGCGCAGGTCCACCTGGGTCTCCAGCCTGGCCGTGGACATCGGGCCGCCGGTGGCCAGCGCGCTGAGGGTGTCGCGCACCGCCGGCTCGGGCGGGAAGGACAGAGAGCCGAAGTAGTCCCAGATGTCTTGGTCCTCGGCCCCGGGCAGCAGCACGACATCGGCGCGGTCGACGCCACGGCCGGCGCGGCCTACCTGCTGGTAGTACGCGATCGGCGACGACGGCGCCCCGAGGTGGATGACGAAGGCCAGGTCGGGCTTGTCGAACCCCATGCCGAGCGCCGACGTCGCGATCAGTGCCTTGACGCGGTTGGCCTTGAGGTCGGCCTCGAGCTGTTCGCGCTCGGCGGTGTCGGTCTGCCCGGTGTAGGCGCGGACCTCGTGCCCGGCGGCCCGTAGCTGCTCGGCGACCTGCTGGGCGGCAGCGACCGTGAGCGTGTAGACGATGCCGGAGCCGTCGTAGCGGCCGAGCTGCTGGGCGAGCCAGGCGACCCGGCTGGGCTGGTCGGGCAGGCGCAGCACGCCCAGATGCAGGGACGGACGGTCCAGGGACCCGCGCAGGACCAGCACGTCGTCGTCGCGCTGGCCGACGGCGAGCTGCTCGGCGACGTCGGTGGTCACCCGTGCGTTCGCGGTGGCCGTGGTGGCGAGCACCGGGATTCCTGCGGGCAGGTCACCGAGAAGGGTGCGGATGCGGCGGTAGTCGGGACGGAAGTCGTGGCCCCAGTCGGAGATGCAGTGGGCCTCGTCGACGACGACGAGCCCCGCGCTCGCGGCGAGCCGGGGGAGGACCGCGTCGCGGAAGTCGGGGTTGTTCAGGCGCTCGGGCGAGCAGAGCAGGACGTCGACCTCGCCGGCGGCGATGGCGGCGTGGACGTCGTCCCACTCGGTGACGTTGGAGGAGTTGATGGTGACGGCGCGGATGCCCGCGCGTGCCGCTGCGCTGATCTGGTCGCGCATCAACGCGAGGAGCGGGGAGATGATGACAGTGGGTCCGGCGGGTGCGCCGCCTGCCGCACCGGCACGAAGCAGCGCCGTGGCGACGAAGTAGACCGCGGACTTGCCCCATCCGGTGCGTTCGACCACGAGGGCGCGGCGGTGGTGGGCGACGAGCGCCTCGATCGCTGTCCACTGGTCCTCCCGAAGGCGCGCGCCGGGCCGGTCCACCAGGGCGCGCAGGGCTGCCTCGGCCTGGTGGCGCAGCGGACTGTCCGCAGCGGCGGGCGTGGTGCTCGGGGCAAGGTCGGTCATGGGCGGTCCTCTCGGTGGGTCTCCACGCTCTCACAGTCGCCGAGCCACCCGGCGGCCACCTGTGGGTCGGTGGCGGGCAGCTCTGGGGGCACGGGTGACAGGGGCGGTGGTGGGTTGTCGGGCGTGCGATCGGAACGGCGGTCATCGTGGACATCGCGCCTCCTCGAACGTTTGTTCGACCCTACGGCCGGGCACTGACATCCGGCCGAACGGCCGATCGACGGGGTGGACGAACGGATCGCCAGGCGGGCGTCGCGGAGGGATGTGAGGACCGACAAAGCGCATGTGACGTGCACGCAACTGACGTAAACGTCGTTTAGCCTTCCCGCGGAAGCGCGCCGAGGCGTCACAGAAGCCCGGGGCCCGGGCGGTTCGGTGAAGCGCCCAAGCCGCGGAAGCCCAGAGGTGTTTCCGCGGAAGCGCCCGAGCCACCGCGGCGTCCACGTGCAGAAGCACGTGGATGAGTGCCACGTCGATGCTTCCGCGGAAGAGTGACCGGTCCGTTCCTCGAACCGCGGTCCGACGGCCCGGCAGCCGCCACCTAGACTTGTGGCGTGACCACCCCTGCCTTCGAGGCGACCGAGAGAGCGGTGCGACTGCCCCTGCGCGCGGGTCTCGAGGGCCTCACCCCCTACGGCGCCCCGCAGCTGGACGTACCGGTCCTGCTCAACGTGAACGAGAACCCGTACCCGCCGTCCGACGCCGTTGTCGCGGACATCGCGGACGCCGTTGCCAAGGCCGCCCACGGGCTCAACCGTTATCCCGACCGTGACTTCCACGAGCTGCGCGCGGAGCTGGCCGAGTACCTGCGGGTGGAGTCGGGCGTCGCCGTCGTGCCGGAGCAAATCTGGGCGGCGAACGGCTCCAACGAGGTGATGCTGCACCTGCTGCAGGCCTTCGGCGGTACGGGTCGGTCGGTGCTCTCGTTCGCGCCGACCTACTCCATGTACCCCGAGTACGCGCGCGACACGCTCACCGGCTGGGTGGCCGGCCGCCGGGCCGAGGACTTCACCCTCGACGTGGACCACGCCCGCGCTCAGATCGCCGAGCACCGCCCGGCCGTGATCCTGCTGGCGAGTCCTAACAACCCGACGGGCACCGCGCTGCCGCTGAGCACCATCGAGGCGGTCTGCGAGGCCGCCGCCACCTCCGGACCTCCCGCGCCCGACGGCGGCACCACGGCCTCCGTCGTCGTGGTGGACGAGGCCTATGGCGAGTTCCGTCGCGAGGGCACCGCCAGCGCCTTGACCGTGCTGCCGCGCCACCCGCACCTCGCCGTCTCGCGGACGATGTCCAAGGCGTTCGGCATGGCCGGCCTGCGGCTGGGCTACCTCGCCGCCGCGCCGGCGCTGGTCGACCTGCTGCGTGTGGTGCGCCTGCCCTACCACCTCTCGGCCGTCACCCAGGCTGCGGCCCTCGCGGCGCTGCGGCACCGCGCGGAGCTGATGAGCCAGGTGGCCTCTCTGCGCGCCGAGCGGGACGATCTCGTGGTCTGGTTGCGCGACCACGGCCTGCAGGTGGCGGACTCCGATGCGAACTTCGTGCTGTTCGGGCTTTTCGATGACCGCCACGCCGTGTGGAATGGTCTGCTGGAACGCGGCGTCCTGATCCGTGAGGTCGGACCCGACGGCTGGTTGCGCGTGTCCGTGGGGACGCCGCGAGAGACGGCCGCCTTCAAGGCGGCCCTGGAGGAGGTGCTGGGCTGGTGACGACGGAGCAGGGCAGCGGGCGCACGGCGCTGGTGACGGAGCAGGACACGGGTCGCACGGGCCGGGTGGTGCGCAAGACCTCGGAGTCCGACGTCGTCGTCGAGCTGAACCTCGACGGGACGGGCCGCACGGACATCTCCACCACCGTGCCGTTCTACGACCACATGCTCACGGCGCTGGGCAAGCACTCGCTCATCGACCTGACCGTGCAGGCCTCGGGCGACACCGACATCGACGCGCACCACACGGTCGAGGACGTCGCGATCAGCATCGGTGAGGCACTGCGTGAGGCACTGGGCGACAAGAAGGGCATCTCCCGCTTCGGTGACGCCCTCGTGCCCCTGGACGAGGCGCTCGCCCAGGCGGTCGTCGACGTCTCCGGCCGCCCCTACCTGGTGCACTCCGGGGAGCCGGCCGGCCAGGAGTACCACCTCATCGGCGGGCACTTCACCGGGTCGCTGACCCGTCACGTCTTCGAGTCGATGGCCCACCACGCCGGGATCTGCCTGCACGTGCGTGTGCTCGCCGGCCGCGACCCCCATCACATCGTCGAGGCGCAGTTCAAGGCGCTCGCCCGCGCGCTGCGGGCCGCCGTCGCCCTGGACCCCCGCGTGGAGGGCGTGCCGTCCACCAAGGGGGCGCTATGACCGCTCCCGGCGGGCCGGGGAACGGGCCCCGCGACGACGGCGACAACCGCACCCCGGCGGACGAGGGCAACGGTGGTGACGCGCCCCTGACCGAGGCAGACGTCGAACGCATGCTCGCCGCCCTCGACGCCGTCGCGGAGGCGCCCGAACCGGGCACCGGGCAGGAAGCCGCACCGGACGCCCAGGCGACCATGGCCGAGCCTTCGCAGGGCCGACCGGGCGTCATCGCGCTCGTGCTCACCCCGGTCGCCTCCGCCCCCGCGCTGGCGGGCCTGTGCGCCATGAGCGGCATCGACGTCGACGTCGTGCCCACCACCTCCGGCGCCGTCGCCGTCCTGGAGATCGCCTCACGCGAGAAGGACGAGTGGGACATCGGTGAGCTCGTCGGCGAGGCCGGTGGGCCGAGCCTGCCGCCCGAGGCCGAGGACCTCGCCGCAAACCTCTCGCGGATGTCGCGGGCCGGCGTCGTCCTCATGACGGCGGAGCTCGCCACCGACGTCGGCATCGAGTCCGGCCTGTCCGGGCACATCCACGCCCGCCGCTACATCGGCGGCGAGCCCGACGGCGACGTCCCCGCCGGCCTCGTCCTCGCCAGTGCCGACCAGGTGGTCGAGGACCTCATCCTCGGCCGGGTGCGCGCCGCCGACGTCAACGGTCACCAGCGTTCTGGCACCATCCCGCGGTGGAAGGCGGCCCGGATGTTCACCCGCGGCCTGCGGAAGCGCAAGCCGTGAGCAGCGTCGCCGTCCTGGACTACGGCTCGGGGAACGTGCGCTCGGCGGTGCGTGCCCTTGAGCGCGTCGGCGCCGACGTCGAGCTCACCGCCGACCCCGACGCCGTCGCGGCCGCCGACGGCCTCGTCGTGCCGGGCGTCGGTGCGTTCGCCGCCGTCATGGAACAGCTGCGCGGCGTCGGCGGAGACCGCATGATCGAGCGCCGGCTGGCCGGGGGTCGCCCGGTGCTAGGCATCTGCGTGGGCCTGCAGGTCATGTTCACCGCCGGTACCGAACATGGCGTGACCACGCCGGGCCTGGACCAGTGGCCCGGTGAAGTGGTGCGCCTCGAGGCCGACGTCGTCCCGCACATGGGCTGGTCCACCGTCGCCCCGCCCGAGGACACGGTCCTGTTCCGCGGGGTCGAGGACCAGCGCTTCTACTTCGTGCACTCCTACGCCGTCCAGACCGACCCCGCGGAGGCGCTGCGCTCGGACGCCCCGATGCGTGAGCCGCTGATCACCTGGGCCGAGCACGGTGCCCGGTTCGTGGCGGCGGTCGAGAACGGCCCGCTGTCCGCCACCCAGTTCCACCCCGAGAAGTCCGGTGACGCCGGGGCGCAGCTGCTGCGCAACTGGGTCGCCTCGCTGGGCTGAGAAGAAGAAAGAGAAACCATGAGCACACCGCGCCTGGAGCTGCTGCCCGCCGTGGACGTCGTCGACGGGCAGGCCGTCCGGCTCTTCCAGGGCGAGGCCGGCTCGGAGACGTCCTACGGCGACCCCGCCGATGCCGCCCGCGCCTGGGTCGAGGAAGGCGCCGAGTGGATCCACCTGGTCGACCTCGACGCGGCCTTCGGCCGGGGCAGCAACCACGACCTGCTCGCCCGCATCGTCGGCGAGCTCGACGTCAAGGTCGAGCTGTCCGGCGGCATCCGCGACGACGCCTCCCTCGAGCGGGCCCTGAGCTCCGGTGCGCGCCGGATCAACCTCGGCACTGCCGCCCTGGAGGACCCCGAGTGGACCTCCAAGGTCATCCGCGAGCACGGCGACCGCGTCGCCGTCGGCCTCGACGTGCGCGGCACCACCCTCGCCGCCCGCGGCTGGACCCAGGAGGGCGGCGACCTGTGGGAGGTTCTCGCCCGGCTGGAGGACGACGGCTGCGCGCGGTACGTGGTCACCGACGTCACCAAGGACGGCACCCTGCGCGGCCCCAACGTCGAGCTCCTGCGCGAGGTCTGCGCCCGGACCGACGCACCCGTGGTCGCCTCCGGCGGCGTGGCGAACCTGCGTGACATCGAGGTGCTGCGCGAGCTCACCGAGGTGGGCGTCGAGGGCGCGATCGTCGGCAAGGCGCTCTACGCCGGAGCCTTCACCCTCTCCGACGCGCTCGACATCGCCGGCCGCCCATGACCGGTCAGCACGAGCCGATCCGTATCGCCGAGGGCCTCACGCACGCCGCCCTGGGCGACTCGGCCGGCCAGCCGTGGGCCGGGCGGACCCTGAAGCCCAACCCCTTCTCCGGCGACGACGGCAAGGTCCAGCCCGCGATGGCCGCCGCCCTCGCCCTGGAGGACGACGGCGAGCGGGTGCGCGCCGTCGTCGAGGCCTTGCGCACCGGACGGGTGCTCGTGCCGGTCGTCGCGCACGAGCACCCCGGCACCGAGCCCGACGGCACCATCCGCGAGCACGACCCCGACAAGTTCAAGACCGGCGACCGCGCCGGGGACGCGATGGCGTCGGCCGCCATGGTCTCCGTGCGCACGCCGGACGGGCGCGCCGCCCTGCCGGTGTTCTCCTCCGTGGAGTCGCTCCTGCGGTGGGACGCGACGGCGCGGCCCGTGCCGGTCGAGGCGACGCGGGCCGCGGTCTCCGCAGTCGGGGAGACCGACTCCCTGCTCGTCCTCGACGCCGCCAGCGATGTCTCGGTGCTGGTGCCCCGGCCCGCCGTCTGGGCGCTGGCCCAGGAGCGTGACTGGACCCCGTCGTGGGCGGACCCGGAGCTGCCGCGCGTGGTCACCGGCGCGCTGCGCGGGATCGACGAGCTGGTCGGGGTGCGTCTGGAACGCGGCGCCCAGGCGGAGCTCCGAGTGGTCCTCGCGGTCCGGGCGGGACTGGCGCCGGGCCGGCTCCAGGCCGCCGTGGCCCGGGCGAGCGAGGCGCTGGCGGACCAGCACGAGCTGCGCGAGCGGGTGGACTCCCTCGAGCTCTATCCCGTCGCGGTGGACGCGTAGCAGCGCCTCACCGGCAGGGCTCCAGCGGGGCGAACGCCGACTCATCCGCCAGCAGCTCCGCGAGCAGGCTGAGGGGCACGAGGAAGCTGTGGCCCTTGTCGTCGCCGGCGTACACCACGCCGACGACGCGGCCGTCGGCGTCGAGCGCCGCGCTGCCGGAGCTGCCCCCGACCACCTGGGCGTCGGTGACGATCACCTCGTCCATGCCCATCGACAGCGGGTCGGGCACCCGGCCCAGCACCGTGCCGCTGCTCGTGGTCAGCGCCCCGCCGCTGGGGTAGCCCACCACCGTCACCGGCGTGTCGTTCGCTGGGTCGCCCTCCGCGAGCCCGGGCACCTGCGGCAGGGGCTCGGTGGTGCGCACCAGGGCGAGGTCGGCGACGGAGGAGGAGGCGACGGTGACGACGTCGATGTCGTTGCCGTCGTAGGTGGACACCTGCAGCTCGGACGAGCCCTCGACGACGTGCCGGTTCGTCACCACGGTGTGCTCGTCGAGGGCGAACCCCGAGCCGACCGAGAGCGTCCCGCAGCCGACGTTGCGCACCCGCACGGCCATCCGCTCCGCCGCGGCGACGCCGTCCGGCGTCAGCGAGCCCGAGGAGCCCACCTGCGGGGCCGGCACCTCCGGGACGTAGGACTCCGCCAGCTCCTCCGGCATGGCGGGCAGCACCCCGCAACCGCCCAGGGCCAGCGCGACGACAGCGGCGAGCGCGCCCGCCCGGCCCCTTGACGGCCTCATCGGTCCAGCTCGCGCTGCAGGTCGGCGTTCGCGGCCTCGGCCTGGTCGCAGAACGTCGCGACCTCCGCCTCGAACGACTCCAGCGCCGAGGCGTCGAACAGCTCCGCGTCCTTGAGATAGCCGATCAGCTGCTCCTGGCCGCTGACGCACTCCTGCAGCGCGGAGGCCACCGAGCCGGCCGCGGCCGAGACCCGTTCCTGGTACTCGGCGAGCTGGCGCTGTGCCTCCCGCTCGTCCCCGGTCTGGGCCTTCTCGTCAGCGAGCTCCACGATGCGGTCCCGCGAGGCCTGCAGCTGCGACTGGGCGGTACCCAGCTCGCTCGTGCGCTGGTCGAGGTCGGCCTGGGACTGCGCCAGGCGCGAACCGAGGTCGGTGGCGACGGCGTCGAGCTCGCCGGCGCGCACGGACCAGGCCCGGGCGAGCACGGCAAGATAGGCACCGGCGGCCAGGGTGAGGACGAGCAGCACGGCCAGGACGACGGCGACCCAGCGCCTGGGCCGGCGTGCGGCGGCAGCCGAGAGGGCGCCGTCGGGCATGGGCAGGACTGTGGTCCGAGTCTCGTCGCTCATCGGACCACCCCGCTGGAAGTCACCTGCATGCGTGGTAGTGTTCCAGATCGACCAACCCGGTCCGGGTCACGCCATGCGCGTGGCAAGCCCCGGGTGTGCAAGTGGAGATTCTCCCACCTTGACCTCGACTGTCCGCCAGGACGACAGAGGCCGGGTTCAGGTCAGCGAGGGGTGTTTTTTCCCTCGCGCGTGTGAGCGACGCCCGTGGGCGGCGCCGGCACGTCGACCTTGAGGCCTCCGCGTGCACCTGCACGGCGGAGGCCTTCTTCGTTCCTGCTGGGTCGAGGAGCACAACAGGCAGAAGGAGCACAGCATCAGCGAGCCCCGCATCAATGATCGGATCCGCGTTCCCGAGGTACGTCTGGTCGGCCCCGCCGGCGAGCAGGTCGGCGTGGTCCGGGTCGAGGACGCCCTGCGCCTGGCGCAGGAGGCAGATCTGGATCTGGTCGAGGTCGCGCCTGACGCGCACCCGCCCGTGTGCAAGCTCATGGACTACGGCAAGTTCAAGTACGAGTCCGCGATGAAGGCACGCGACGCCCGTCGCAACCAGGCGAACACGATCCTCAAGGAGATCCGGTTCCGCCTCAAGATCGACCCGCACGACTACGAGACCAAGAAGGGTCACGTCGTCCGGTTCCTCAAGGGTGGCGACAAGGTCAAGGTCATGATCATGTTCCGCGGCCGTGAGCAGTCCCGCCCCGAGATGGGCATGCGGCTGCTGCAGCGCCTCGCGGAGGATGTGTCCGACCTGGGCTCGGTCGAGTCCTCCCCGCGTCTGGACGGGCGCAACATGACCATGGTCATCGGGCCGCACCGCAAAAAGGCCGAGGCCAAGAGCGACCAGCGCCGCAAGCGCGAGGCCGACGCCGAGGCCAAGAAGCACGCTGACGACGCAGCGGCCGCGCCCGCGCAGGCCGCGCCCGCGCAGGCTGCGCCCAGCGGCGAGGCGGCCCCCGCCGAGCCGAGCGCCTGACCCGCGCACCACATACCTGAAAGACGCCCCGATCCCACCGGCTCCGGGGCAGGAAGATCTGTGCCGCCGGCACAGCGACCGAGGGACGAACATGCCGAAGAACAAGACGCACTCCGGTGCGAAGAAGCGCTTCCGGGTCACCGGCAGCGGCAAGCTGATGCGCGAGCAGGCCAACAAGCGCCACCTGCTCGAGCACAAGTCCAGCCGGCGTACGCGCCGTCTCTCGCAGGACCAGGTTGTCGCCCCCGCCGACGTCAAGAAGATCAAGAAGCTCCTCGGCAAGTAACGCCGCCCCCAACTTTTTAAGGAGACTGACGTGGCACGCGTCAAGCGGGCGGTCAACGCCCAGAAGAAGCGCCGTACGACCCTCGAGCGCGCCAGCGGTTACCGCGGCCAGCGCTCGCGCCTGTACCGCAAGGCGAAGGAGCAGGTCCTCCACTCGATGACCTACTCCTACCGCGACCGCCGGGCCCGCAAGGGCGATTTCCGTCGCCTGTGGATCCAGCGCATCAACGCCGCGGTGCGCGCGGAGGGCATGACCTACAACCGCTTCATCCAGGGCCTCAAGGCCGCGGGTGTCGAGGTGGACCGTCGCATGCTCGCCGAGCTTGCCGTCAGCGACATCGCAGCGTTCAACGCGCTCGTCGCCACCGCCCGCGAGGCGCTGCCGACGGACGTCAACGCCCCGGCCGCCTGAGCCGTCCCTCGCCGTCGGCGGGGAGCATCACATGACCGAGCGCCTGGACGCCCAGCTGACCAACCCCCGCGCCGAGCGGGTGCGACGGGTCGCGGGGCTGTCCAGGCGCTCGGCGCGTGAACGGCACGGCCAGTTCCTCGTCGAGGGCCCGCAGGGGGTGCGCGAGGCCGTCCGGCACGCCCCCGCCCAGGTCCGCGACGTCTACCTCACCCCCGAGGCTGCAAAGCGCCACCCCGAGATCCCGGTCGAGGCCGCCGCCGCCGGCAGGTACCTGCACACCGCGACGCCGGAGGTGCTCGCCGCCATGAGCGCCGACGCGCAGGGCGTGCTCGCCGTCCTCGACGCTGACGGCCCCACCACCGCCGCCACGGTCGCCGACCTCCGGGCGCTGCACGACGGCGCGGGTCCCCGGCTCGTCGCCGTGCTCGCCCAGGTGGCCGATCCGGGCAACGCGGGCACCGTCATCCGGGCCGCGGACGCCGCCGGCGCCGACGCCGTCGTCCTCACCGGGGGCAGCGTCGAGCTCCTCAACCCCAAGGTGGTCCGCTCGACGGCGGGCTCGCTGTTCCACCTCCCGGTGGTCACGGGCGTCTCCCTCGAGGAGGTGCTCGGCGCGCTGCGCGGCGCCGGGAGCGTGAAGGCGGTCCTCGCCGCCGACGCGGCGGGGGAGTGGGACCTCGACGAGCTCGCGGACCGCGCCCACAGCGCCGCCACCGGCGGCGGCGCCGGCTGGGACGACGAGCTCGCCGCGACCGCGCTCGTCGCCCCCGAGCTGGCCGCGCCCACGGTCTGGCTGTTCGGCAACGAGGCCCACGGCCTCGGCCCGGCCGAGCGGGCGGCGTGCGACGCCGTCGTCCGCGTGCCCATCCACGGGCTGGCCGAGTCCCTCAACCTGGCGACGGCGGCCACGCTGTGCCTGTACGCCTCGGCCCGCGCGCAGCGGCGCGAGACCCGTGACTGACCAGGCACAGCTCGAGGCCTCGCCCACCGACCTCGCCGCCCTGCTCGACCGCGTGGCGACGGTGCGCGGCCGTGGCGGCCCCGACCGCGGCGGCCGCGCACTCATCGGCCTCGTCGGTGCGCCCGGGGCCGGCAAGTCCACCGTCGCCGGGCTGCTCGCCGCCGCGGTCCAGATCGCCGGGACCGCCTGCGCCGTCGTCGGCATGGACGGCTTCCACCTCGCCCAGGCCGAGCTCGAGCGCCTCGGCCGCACCGACCGCAAGGGCGCGCCGGACACCTTCGACGCCGAGGGCTACGTGGCGCTCGTGCGCCGCATCCGCGTGCAGCGGCCCGACTCCGCCACCGTCTACGCCCCGCTGTTCGACCGGCGCCTCGAGGAGCCCGTCGGCAGCGCGGTCCCGGTGCCCGCCACCACGCCGGTGGTCCTGACCGAGGGGAACTACCTGCTGCTCCCGGAGGAGCCGTGGCACCGGCTGCGACGGCTGCTCGACGAGACCTGGTTCGTCGAGGTCGACGACGTGGAGCGGCGGGCGCGCCTGCTTGCCCGTCACCTCGCCCACGGCCGCCCGCCGGAGGTGGCCTCCGCGTTCGCCCACGGCTCGGACGAGCGCAACGCCGCGCTGATCGGCGCGAACCGTGCCCGCGCCGACGTGATCGTGCGCTGGCACACGGACCCGTCGGTCCACTAGCCGCCGGCCGCCCAGCCCAGCGCCCCGGCGTAGCGCACCGACCGGCTCGCCACCCGCGCCCCGCGCGCGACCGCGTTGCACCACGACGCGCCGTCAGCCAGGTGCATGGCGGTGACGCCGTGCAGCACGTCCCCGGCGCCGAGGGTGTCGACCACCTCTCCGGCCGGCACGTGCGGCACCGGCAGGGTGTACCGCCGGCCCTCCGCCAGGACCCGGATAGGGTCCGGGCCGTGGGACTGCGCCACGAAGACGGGCCCGAGCCGGGCGGTGGCGTCGAGCACCGCGTCCCGTGCCCGCGAGTTGCCGGTCAGCTCCGGCGGGAGGGTGAAGTCGGCCGAGAGCAGCGCCAGGTCCACGTGCGCGAGCAGGTCCTCCAGGCCCGGCTTCCACGAGCCACCGTCGAGGAGGACGACGGCGCCACGCGCCCGGGCCTCGCGGGCGAGCGCCGTCTGGGCCGCCAGCAGGTGCCCGTCGACGAGCAGGGCGCCCGCGCGGTCGAGGACGTCACCCGCCGGCGTGGCGGTCGCCCGGCCGACGGCGTTGGTCGAGACCACCGCGCGCTCACCCGTGCCGGCGGTGACGAGCACGGTGGACAGGGCGGGAGCGCCGTCGTCGGCCGCGACGTCCACGACCTCGACGCCCTCCGCCGCCAGCAGCTCGCGGGCCAGGCCGGCGACAGGGCCTGTCCCCAGCGCGGTGACGAGCGTGACCGGGTGCTGCAGGGCCGCGACGGTCCGGGCCGCGTTCGCGGCGGGGCCCCCGACGTCGACGGTGACGGACCGGGCGACGACCTTCTCGTCCGGGGCGGGAACCCGGTCGACCACCTGGGTGAGGTCGAGGGTGGTCAGCCCGCAGCAGACGACACGGCTCATGGGCCGATCGTCGCACGCGGGCCGGGACGGCTCAGGTCACGGACCGCTGGACGTACTTGACCAGCTCGTCCCGCTCGTCCTGCAGCTCGTCCAGGCGCTGCTTGACGATGTCGCCGATGCTCACGATGCCAACGAGCCGGCCCTCGACCAGGACCGGCAAGTGCCGCACGCGCCGCTCCGTCATGGTGCGGGCGAGGGACTCGAGGTCGTCCTCGGGGGTGCAGGTGACCACCTCGGTGGTCATGAGGTCGCGCACGGCGCTGGCCCGGGTGGAGTCGGCGCTCGTGCGCAGGTGCAGCACGATGTCTCGCTCGCTGACCACGCCGTCGACGCTCCCCTCGGTGTCGGAGACCACCACGGCGCCGATGCGATGCTCGGCGAGCACCTCGAGAAGGTCCGCGACGGTGGCGTCGCTACGGATGGTGACGACAGCGTCACCCTTGCGGCGAAGAACGTCGGAGATGCGCATATCTGACCGTACTAGGGAATACGCGTGTGATCCAGCACACACACATTCCCGAGCGACCTGGGCGTGAAGGTATATACGTCACGCCCCCGTGTCGTTATAAGGTAAGGCAATGCTTACCTCAGCGACGCAGGCTGCGGGCGTCAAGGACGACCGGCCCGCCTACCGCCCGTTCGCCGTGCGTGTGGCGAGGCTGCATCGCCTCAGCCCGCACTTCACCCGGGTGACCCTCACGGGCGAGGACCTGCGGTGGTTCGGCACCGACCGGCTCGACCAGCGGGTCAAGATCGTGTTCCCCCTCCACGGCCGCCTCTGCGACATCGGCGCCACCGACCCGCGCACCCACCTCGACGGCACCTGGTACGCCCGCTGGCGCGACCTGCCCCCCAACGAGCGCGGCCCCTTCCGCACCTACACCGTGCGGGACGTGCGGCCCGAGCATCGTGAGCTGGACGTCGACATGGTGGTCCACGACGACGGCGGGCCCGCCGCCCGCTGGCTCGCGGCCGCCGCGCCGGGCGAGGAGCTTATTGTGGTCGGCCCCGACGTGCGATCGCACGAGTCCCACGTCGGCATCGACTGGGCGCCGGGCACCGCCACGGAGCTGCTCCTTGCCGGGGACGAGACCGCCGCGCCCGCCATCTGCGCCATCCTCGAGACGCTCCCCGCCGGGCGGCGGGCCCGGGCCTTCATCGAGGTCCCCGACGCCGAGGACTTCCTCGACGTCGCCCTGCCCGCCCACGCGGAGATCACCTGGCTGGCCCGTGGTGGCCGGGCGCACGGTGAGCTCCTCGTGCCCGCCGTGCGGGAGTGGATCGGCGCCAACGCCCGCGTCGTCGAGCCGGCCAGGGCCCTGGGGGAGCAGCCCCTCGAGGACGTCGACGTCGACTCCGAGATCCTGTGGGACTCCCCGGTGGTGCGCGTGCTCGCGCACGACCTGTGCGGGCGGAGCGCCCGCTGCGGCAGCGACTTCTACGCCTGGTTCGCCGGCGAGGCCGGGATCATCCGGACGCTGCGCCGCCTGCTGGTCTCCGAGGCCGGGGTGTGCCGCCGCCGGGTCGCCTTCATGGGCTACTGGCGCCTCGGGCGCGCCGAGGCCCAGTAGAGCGCCTGCCACAACATGACCGCCATCGTCAGCGAGGCCGCGCCCACCGCCGCCGCCCCGGCCACCCGGCGCGTGGCGGTGCTGCTCGCCGCCGTCGCGCTCCTCGGGTTCGTCCTGCTCGCGTCGCTCGCGCTCGGCGCCCGCGACGTCGCCCCCGGCGACGTCCTCGCCGCCCTGCTCCACCCCGTGCCCGGCAACACCGACCACGACGTCGTCCTGGACCAGCGGGTGCCACGCACCCTCGTGGGCCTGGCGGTCGGCGCCGCGCTCGGGCTCGCCGGCACGATCATGCAGGGCATCACCCGCAACCCGCTGGCCGACCCGGGACTGCTCGGCGTCAACGCCGGCGCGTCGCTCTTCGTGGTGCTGGCGATCGCGCTGGTCGGGGTGTCGAGCCCGGGCGCGTACATCTGGTTCGCGCTCGCCGGCGCGGCCCTGGCGGCCGCGCTCGTCTACGGCGTCGGTGCGATCGGCCGCGAGGGCGCGACGCCGGTCAAGCTCGCCCTCGCGGGCACGGCGGTGACCGCCGGGGCGACGTCGATCATCTCGCTCGTGCTCATCTCCGACTCCGACACGCTCAACAGCTGGCGGCGGTGGTCCGTCGGCTCCCTCGCCGGCCGCGACGCCGACATGGTCGTGTCGCTCGCCCCCTTCCTCGTCGTCGGCACTGTCCTCGCCCTGGCGACCGGCCGGACGCTGAACCTGCTGGCCATGGGCGACGACGTCGCCCGCGGCCTGGGGCAGAACATCCACCTGGCCCGTGTGGTGGCCGCGGCGGCGATCGTGCTCCTCGCCGGGTCCGCGACGGCGCTGGCCGGGCCGATCGTCTTCGTCGGTCTGGTGGTCCCGCACGTCGTGCGGCCCTTCACCGGACCGGACTACCGCTGGATCCTGCCGTTCTCCGCGGTGCTGGGGCCGTTGCTTCTCATCGCCGCCGACGTCGTCGGGCGTCTCGTCGTGCGCCCCGGCGAGCTCGAGGCGGGCATCGTCGTCGCCGTCGTGGGCGCCCCGGCGCTCATCGCGATCGTGCGCCGCGTGAAGCTGGCGGGGCTGTGAACGCCGCGACGGTCCTCACCGCGCCCGCCGGCCACGCCCCTGCCCCGCGGCGGCGGCCCGCGCGCCGCAGACGTGTCGTCACCGGCGTGCTCGTCGCGCTCGTGCTCGCCCTGCTCTGGCTGGGCCTGACGGTCGAGAACACCCTGTCGGTGCCCGACCTCCTGCGCACCCTGGCCGGGCAGGGCACCAGCGGGGAGAACTTCGTCGTCTTCCGGCTCCGCCTGCCGCGGCTGGTGCTCGGCGCCCTCGTCGGCGCCGCCTTCGCCCTTGCCGGCGCGCTGTTCCAGACCGTCCTGCGCAACCCGCTGGCGAGCCCGGACATCCTCGGTATCAGCGGCGGCGCGTCGCTCGCCGCCGCCGGCGTGATCCTCCTCGGCGGCCTGTCCGGCGTGGCCGTCTCCCTCGCCGCCCTCGGCGGCGCGGTGGGTGTCGCCGTCGCGATCTACGCCCTGGCCTGGCGGTCGGGGGTGAGCGGCTACCGGTTCGTCCTCGTCGGCGTCGGCATCGCGTTCCTGGTCAACGCCGGCCTGGGCTACCTGATCTCCCGCGCGAACATCAACGACGTCCGCGAGGCCCTGGTGTGGATGGTCGGCAGCCTCGGCACCCCGCCCTGGGCCCACGTCGCCGCACTGGCGGCCGCGCTCGTCGTGCTCGTTCCCGGCGTGGCCCTGCTCGCCGGGCGCCTGCGGGTGCTCCAGCTCGGCGACGACACGGCCGGCGGCCTCGGCGTGCGCGTGGAGGTCACCAGGCTGACGGTCCTCGGGGCCGCCGTCGCCCTCGCCGCCGTCGCCACGGCGTTCGCCGGGCCGGTCGCGTTCGTCGCCTTCGTCTCAGCGCCGGTCGCCCGGCGTCTGCTGCCGACGGCGGGACTGGCGCTGGTGCCCAGCGCCCTGGTCGGCGTCGCGCTCGTGCTCGCGGCGGACCTCGCCGGCCAGCACCTGCTCGGCCTGCAGGTCCCCGTGGGCATCGTCACCGGAGTCCTCGGGGCTCCGTACCTGCTGTGGCTGCTGGCCACGGCGAACCGGGAAGGACGCGGCGCGTGACCAGACGCCGAGAGCACGAGCTGCGCGCCGAGGCGCTGAGCCTGGCCTACGACGGCGACCTCGTCGTCCGCGACCTCGACCTCGAGATCCCGCCCGGCGCGATCACCGCGATCGTCGGGGCCAACGGGTGCGGGAAGTCCACCCTGCTGCGCGGCGTCGCCCGGCTGATGCGCCCGCGCTCCGGCGTCGTCGTCCTCGACGGCACCCCGGTGCACGACCGTCCGGCGAAGGAGGTCGCCCGGACCATCGGCATCCTGCCGCAGTCCGCGACGGCGCCCGAGGGCATCACCGTGGCCGACCTCGTCGGCCGCGGCCGGTACCCGCACCAGGGCTGGTTCCGGCAGTGGACCACCACCGACGACGCCGTCGTCCACGCCGCCCTCGAGGCCACCGCGACCCTCGACCTGGCCACGCGCCGCGTCGAGGAGCTTTCCGGGGGCCAGCGCCAGCGGGTGTGGATCGCCATGGCCCTCGCGCAGGACCCCGACGTGCTCCTCCTCGACGAGCCGACGACCTTCCTCGACGTCACCCACCAGATCGACGTCCTCGACCTGCTCCTGGAGCAGAACCGGCAGCGCGGCACCACCGTGGTCATGGTCCTGCACGACCTGAACATGGCCGCCCGGTACGCCGACCACCTCGTCGTCATGGCGGACGGGCGGGTGGTGGCCACCGGGGCGCCGTCCACGGTGCTCACCCGGGAGCTAGTCGGCCGGGCGTTCGGCCTGGAGGCGAAGATCCTGCCCGACCCGGTCTGCGGCTCCCCGATGGTGGTGCCGATCGGGCGCTTCCACGGCGCCACCGAGCCGGCCGCTGCGGCCGAGCCGGCCGCTGCGGCCGAGCCGGCCGCGACCCCGACCACGACCACCG
This sequence comes from Georgenia yuyongxinii, assembly GCF_006352065.1. Taxonomy (NCBI): domain Bacteria; kingdom Bacillati; phylum Actinomycetota; class Actinomycetes; order Allobogoriellales; family Allobogoriellaceae; genus Georgenia; species Georgenia yuyongxinii. Next base: position 1,485,399 of record NZ_CP040915.1, read on the forward strand.
GGCCCTCGACCCGGCGCTCGAGTTCCGTCCCCCTCACCTCATGGAGTTCCACATGACCCTTTCCCGACCCGTCGCGGCTGTCGCGACGGCCGCCGCCGCGCTCCTCGCCCTGGCCGCCTGCAGCTCGGGCGGCAGCGCCGAGGAGGCGCCCGCCTCAGCCTCCGCGGCGGGTGAGCCCGCGCCCGTCACGATCCAGCACGCCTTCGGCTCGACCACGATCCCCGAGCAGCCGGAGAACGTCGTCACCCTCGGGTGGGGCAGCACCGAGGCGGCCCTCGCCCTGGGCGTCGTCCCGGTCGGTATCGAGTCCCAGACCTACGCCGCCGACGAGAACGGCCAGCTGCCCTGGGTGGCCGAGGCCCTCACCGACGCCGGCGCCGAGCCGACGATGCTCCCGGCCACCGTCGAGGAGCCGGCCTACGAGGAGATCGGCGCCCTGGCGCCCGACGTCATCCTCGCCCCCTACTCCGGCATCACCGCCGAGCAGTACGAGCTGCTCTCCGAGATCGCCCCCACGGTGGCGTACCCGGAGGAGCCGTGGACGACGCCGTGGCGTGACGTCATCACCACCGTCGGCACCGCCCTCGGGGTCCCCGACAAGGCCGACACGCTCGTCGGCGACCTCGACGCCCAGATCACCGAGGCCGCCCAGGCCCACCCCGAGCTCGCCGGCAAGACCGTCGCGGCGGTGTGGGACCTCAGCGGCACGTTCTACGTGTACAAGGCGCAGGACTCCCGCGTGGACTTCCTGCTCGACCTCGGGCTCGTGAGCGCCCCGGCCGTGGACGAGCTCGCGACCGACGAGGAGTCCTTCGTGTACACCCTGAGCACCGAGGAGACCGACCGCCTCGACTCCGACATCCTCGTGAACTACGCCAGCACGCAGGAGGAGGTCGACACCTTCCTCGGCAAGTCCTACGCCCAGGCCATCCCCGCCGTGCAGGCCGGCGCGGTCGCCAACATCACCGGTGACCAGCTCATCGCCGCCATGTCACCCCCCACCGCCCTCTCCATCGACTGGGGCCTGGACACCTACGTCGACCTCATCTCCAAGGCGGCCGCCGCGGTCAAGTGACGCAGCGCTGGTCCGCACCCGATTGACGGCGGCACGGCGCGAGGGGATCATCCCGAAGATGAGCATCGTGCCGATGCCGCTGCACAGCCGCTGGGTCGCGGACCAGCGCGGGGACGGTCGCGGGCTGCGCATCTCGAGCCACCCCGAGGCCGGTGTCGTGGTGCTCAGCATCTGGCGCGACGACGAGTGCGTCGCCACCACGAGGCTGCAGCCCGCCGAGGCGGCGCAGCTCGCGGCCGGCCTGGCGGAGTCGCTCGCCCAGCTCGCCACCCCGCCGTCGGCCCAGCAGGTCTGCTGAACGGTGCGGCTCTTCGTCGCCCTGCCGCTGCCCGCCGCGGTGCAGGAGCACCTCGACCTCGCCGTCAGCGCCCTCACCGACGGCGCACCTGACGCACCTGACGGGCCGGGCGGGCGCGGCGGGCCCCGCCCCGTGCGCTGGGTGCCCGAGGAGCAGCGCCACATCACCCTCGCGTTCTTCGGTGAGGTGCCCGACGGCGCCGCCCCGGGGATCCAGGCCGCGCTCGCCGTCGCCCTGGGTGCCTTCGGGCCGCTGCGGCTGCGGCTGCGCGGCGCCGGGGTCTTCTCGCGCCGCACGCTGTGGGTGGGCGTGCAGGAGGACCAGTACGGCGCCGAGCCGGGCGAAATCGGGCCCGACGGTGCAAGGACCGACCGGCTGCTCACGCTGATGGCGCGGTGCGAGGACGTGGGGGAGGACTTCACGCGCATGGAGCGCCGCGACCGGCACCGGGCCCACGTCACGCTCGCCCGCCTCAGTGCCCGGCGTCCCGAGCTCGACGAGCTGGCGGGCCGGGCGCACGCGCTGTCGGTGTACGAGGGGCCGCCGTGGAGGGCCACGCACGCGGAGCTGGTCTCCTCCCGGCCGGGCGCCGGGCGCAGCGGCGGGCCGCTGTACGAGGTGGTCGGCACGATCCCGCTGGGCGCCTGATCGCCGGCCGTCCCGCTCGGTTTCCCAGGGCCTGGTGCGGGCGGTGCGGGCGCCCCTACGCTGGCTCCGCCGGTGCCACGGCGCACCGGTCACCACCGGAGGGGAGAGGGACATGTCAGGTCGAGTCGTCCACTTCGAGATCCCGTTCGACGACGGCGATCGCGCCCGGAGCTTCTACCGCGACGCCTTCGGCTGGAGCATCCAGTCGATGCCGGGCCTGGACTACACGATGGTCACCACCGGGCCGACGGCGCCGGACACCGGCGGGCCCAGCGAACCGGGCTACATCGGCGGCGGCATGATGCAGCGGGAGGCGCCGATCAACGCCCCCGTGGTCACGGTCGACGTCGACGACATCGACGCCGCGCTCGAGAAAGTGTCCTCTCTGGGCGGTTCGACCCTGATCCCCAAGGCGCCCGTGGGCGACATGGGTTTCGCTGCCTACTTCCGCGACTCCGAGGGCAACGTCCTGGGGCTGTGGCAGACCGCCACGCCCGCCTGACTTACCGGACCGGCGACCCCGGGCGCCCGAACGAGAACGGCACCCGTCGGCGTCGCAGCAGCACGAGGAGCCACACCGCCCACGTCAACCACGCCGGGGCGAGGACCGCGAGCAGCACCGTCAGCACCGCCTGAAACCCCAGGAGGTTCGCGAACGCGCCGACCGCCGCCACCACGGCGAGGAGCCCTGAGAGCCGCGCGAACCCCACCTGGTCGACGCGCAGGAGCAGCGCAGTGCCCAGCCACCAGGCGGCCAGCAGCAGCGGGTCCAGGAACTGCCAGACCGCGTACACCGCCCCAGTGAGGAGGCCGAAGGCGACGGCGACGACAGCCTGGTCCGCCCCCGACTCCGCGTAGCTCTCCATCAGGGATGGACCGACAACGGCCAGCAGCGAGGCAGCGATGCCTCCGGCCACTGCGTAGGCGCACGCCGCCAGGAACGACAGGTCGGCCACGTGCGGGGACCGGGGCCGCGTACAGCGCCACAGGACGTAGGCGATCACGGGAATGGCGAGGTAGTAGCTGAGCAGGTCCGCTGCGGCACCCCAGCGCAGCAGCGCTGCCTTCGTGGCGCCCGCGCTCACGAGTGACGACGGGTCAAGGAAGCCCTCAGCCTGCCAGCCGAAGGCGGCGAGGAAGAGAACCAGGGAGACCAGCCCGAGCCCGATGTGCACCACGAGGGCCACGGTCCCGGTGGAGATCAGGGTGTCGCCTGCCATCGGGCCTCCTCACCGGGGCGCACGCCTAGCGTGCGCTCCCGTGCCCGTCCCCGCAACGGCCCGAGTGCACGCCTGTGAGAGCATGACCTCGTGCTCCGCGCCGTGACCGCCGCCAGACGGCGATTTACCGGGCCCGCCCAGGGCCCGGTCGCAGCCGCGCGCTGAGACCGCACCGGGCCCGGGCGGGCCGCCCAACTAGACTGACCCGCTGGCAGCGCGTGAACCTCCTCGGACGGTGTCGCCTGCCGGCCCCGAACCGCCCGGAAGGTACGCATGTCTGCTGACGCAGCCCCGATCTCACCCCTGGACGCCTCCGCCGTCGCCGCCGCACTCGAGGCCGGCCTGGCCGCCGTCGCCGCCGCGTCCACCCTTGACGAGCTCAAGCTCGCCCGGCTCGCCCACACCGGCGACCGCAGCCCGCTGGCGCTGGCCAACCGCGCGATCGGCGGGCTCGAGCCCCAGGACAAGGCCGGCGCCGGCAAGCTCCTCGGCCAGGCCCGCGGCCGCCTGAACACGGCCATCGCCGAGCGGCAGGGCGTGCTCGATGCCGAGCGCGACGAGCAGGTGCTGCGCACCGAGACCGTCGACGTCACCGTGCCCACCGGCCGCGCCCCGCACGGCGCCCGCCACCCCCTCGAGACCCTCATGGAGGACGTCTCGGACTTCTTCGTGGCCATGGGCTGGGAGATCGCCGAGGGGCCCGAGGTCGAGCACGAGTGGTTCAACTTCGACGCCCTGAACTTCGGCCCGGACCACCCGGCACGCCAGATGCAGGACACCTTCTACGTCGAGCCCGCGGACGAGAGCCACCTCGTGCTGCGCACCCACACCTCCCCGGTGCAGGCCCGCACGCTGCTGGAGCGGGAGCTTCCCGTCTACATCGCCGTGCCGGGCAAGGTGTTCCGCACCGACGCGCTCGACGCCACCCACACCCCCGTCTTCCACCAGGTCGAGGGCCTGGCGGTGGACAAGGGCCTGACCATGGCCCACCTCAAGGGCACCCTCGACCACTTCGCCCGCGCCATGTTCGGTCCCGAGGCCCGCTTCCGGCTGCGGCCCAGCTTCTTCCCGTTCACCGAGCCCAGTGCCGAGATGGACCTGTGGTTCCCGCAGAAGAAGGGCGGACCCGGCTGGATCGAGTGGGGCGGCTGCGGGATGGTCAACCCCGCCGTGCTCGTCGCGGCCGGCATCGACCCCGACGTCTATTCCGGCTTCGCGTTCGGCATGGGCATCGAGCGCACCCTCATGCTGCGCCACGGCATCGCCGACATGCACGACATGGTCGAGGGCGACGCCCGCTTCTCCCAGCACTTCGGCGCCACCGGAAGGGGCAACTGACATGCCGTACGTCCCGCTGACCTGGCTCGCCGAGCACACGGACGTGCCCGCGGCCACCACCGCCGCCGACCTCGCAGCCGCCCTCGTCAAGGTCGGGCTCGAGCCCGAGCGGATCGTCCCGCCGGCCGTCACCGGCCCGCTCGTCGTCGGCCGCGTCCTCAGCATCTCCAAGGAGGAGCAGAAGAACGGCAAGACGATCAACTACTGCCGCGTGGACGTCGGCGAGCACAACGACGCCCCCGGCACCGGGAAGGAGCCGGCTGACGTGCCCAGCCGCGGCATCATCTGCGGCGCGCACAACTTCGCCGAGGGTGACCACGTCGTCGTCGCCCTGCCGGGCGCCGTCCTGCCCGGCCCGTTCCCCATCGCCTCCCGCAAGACCTACGGGCACATCTCCGACGGCATGATCTCCTCCGCCCGCGAGCTTGGCCTGGGCGAGGACCACTCCGGGATCATCGTGCTCGAAGAGCTGCTCGGCGCCGAGCGCGTCCCGGCCCCCGGCACCGACGCCCTGGCCCTCCTCGGCCTGGGTCAGGAGGTGCTGGAGATCAACGTCACCCCGGACCGGGGCTACTGCTTCTCCATGCGCGGCGTGGCCCGGGAGTACGCCCACGCCACCGGGGCGCCCTTCACCGATCCCGGCCTGCCGGAGAACCTCCCAGGCGGCACGGTGCCCGCCCCGACCCCGGACGGCTTCCCCGTCGAGGTCGACGACACCGCCCCACTCAACGGTCAGGTCGGCTGCGACCGGTTCGTCACCCGGGTCGTGCGCGGCGTCGACCCGGTCGCGGCGTCGCCCGCGTGGATGACCGAGCGTCTCGTCCAGGCCGGCATGCGCCCGATCTCCCTGGCCGTGGACGTCACCAACTACGTCATGCTCGACCTCGGCCAGCCGCTGCACGCCTACGACCTGGCCACGGTCAGCGGGCCGATCGTGGTGCGCCGCGCCGTCGCGGGGGAGCGCCTGACCACCCTGGACGACGTCGAGCGCACCCTCGACGCCGAGGACCTCCTCATCACCGACTCGCCCGACGGCGCACGCGGCTCCCGCGTGCTCGGCCTCGCCGGCGTCATGGGCGGGGCGGACACCGAGGTCTCCGGTGCGACCACCGACATCCTCGTCGAGGCCGCCCACTTCGACCCCGTCTCCATCGCCCGCACCGCCCGGCGCCACCGGCTGCCCACCGAGGCGGCCAAGCGCTTCGAGCGCGGCGTGGACACCGCACTGCAGGCCGTCGCCGCGCAGCGGGTGGTCGACCTCCTCGTCGAGCACGGCGGCGGCACCGCCGACCCGGCCGTCAGCGACCTGGACACCACGGCCGCGCCCACGCCGATCGAGTTCGACCCCGCCCAGGCCCCGCGCCTGGTGGGTGTGGACTACCCGCGCGAGCAGGTGCTCGACCTCCTGCGTCAGATCGGCTGCGCCGTCACCATGGTGGCCGACGGCCTCACCACCGCTGACGACGACGGCGCTGACGACGCCGCCGGGACGGTCACCGTAAACCCGCCCACGTGGCGCCCGGACCTGGTCGGCCCCGCGCACCTGGTCGAGGAGGTCGCCCGGCTCGCCGGCTACGACGCGATCCCGTCCGTGCTGCCCCCCGCGCCGGCCGGCCGCGGGCTGACCGTGGCGCAGCGGCAGCGCCGTGACGTGGCCCGCACCCTGGCCGAGCAGGGCCTGACCCAGGTGCTGTCCTACCCGTTCATCGGCGACGTGCACGACAAGATGGGCCTGCCGGCCGACGACGTGCGACGCCGGACGCTGCGGCTGGTCAACCCGATCGCCGACGACACACCCGCGCTGCGCACCTCGCTGCTCGACACGCTCCTGGAGACCGCGCGGCGCAACGTCGGCCGCGGCGCCACGGAGCTCGCCCTCTTCGAGATCGGCCTGGTGACCCGGCCCGACGGGATGGTCGCCACCGGGGGGCCCGGCGTGGACCGCCGCCCCGGCGGCGCCGAGCTCGCCGCCCTGCACGCCGCCGTCCCGGCCCAGCCGCGGCACGTCGCCGGGGTGCTCGCCGGGCAGCGGGGCCCCGACGGGGTGTGGGGCGCCGGCCGGCCCAGCGACTGGGCCGACGCCGTCGAGGCCGCCCGGCAGGCGGCCTGCACCGTCGGCGTGGCGCTGACCGTGCGCTCGGGTGCCGCGGCGCCCTGGCACCCCGGCCGGTGCGCCGAGCTCGTGGTGCGCACGGGCGGCGGGGAGCAGCTGGTCGGTCACGCCGGCGAGCTGCACCCGAAGGTCTGCGAGGCGCTCGAGCTCCCGCCACGCACCGTGGCCTTCGAGCTGGACCTCGACGCCGTGCTCGCCGCCAGCCCGGCGGACCCCGTGCAGGTGGCGCCGGTCTCGACGTTCCCGCTCGCCAAGGAGGACGTCGCGCTGGTCGTCGACGCCGCCGTGCTTGCGGCCGACGTGCTCGCGGCGGTGCGCGAGGGCGCCGGAGAGCTCGCCGAGGAGGTGCGTCTCTTCGACGTCTTCACCGGCGAGCAGCTCGGCGCGGGCAAGAAGTCCCTCGCGTTCGCCCTGCGGCTGCGCGCCGCCGACCGCACGCTCACGGCGGAGGAGACCGCCGCGGTGCGTGACCGGATCGTCCAGGTGGCGGGCGCCCGTGTGGGCGCGGAGCTGCGCAGCTGATGAGCAGCCCCGTGGCGGGTGGGCGCCAGGGACCGGTCGACGCCGTCGTCCCGCCCGCCCGCACCGCCCTGGTCACCGGCGCCTCGCGCGGCATCGGCCGCGCCGTGGCGGGCGGGCTGGCCCGGGCCGGCCTCGACGTCGCCCTGCTGGCCCGCGACGCCGACCGCCTGGCCGAGGTGGCCGCGGAGGTCCGGGGGCTCGGGCGGCGCGCCGTCGTGCTCGCCGCGGACGTCACCGACGGCGGTGCCGTTACGGCTGCCGTCGGGGCGGCGGAGACCGAGCTCGGTGCGATCGACCTGCTCGTCAACAATGCCGGCCGCATCGACACCGAGGTGCCGCTGTGGGAGGCCGACCCCACCGAGTGGTGGGACGTGGTCGAGACCAACGTGCGCGGACCCTTCCTCCTCGCCCACGCCGTCGTGCCCGGCATGCTGAACCGCGGCGGTGGCCGCGTGGTGGACCTCAATTCCGGTGCCGGCACCCGCGACACCCCGGACGCCACCGCCTACAACGTGTCCAAGACCGCCCTGTTCCGCATCGGCGGGAGCCTGCACGAGGCCGGGTACGCCCGCGGCCTGCGCACGTTCGAGGTGGCACCCGGGGTGGTGGTCACCGACATGACCCGGTCGATGCGCGCGCACACCGCCCGCACCGAGTGGACGGACGTGGCCGACGTCGTCGAGCTGGTCGTGGTCATCGCCCGCGGCGGCCTGGACGACCTGTCCGGGCGGTACCTGCGGGCCGGCACCGACACCCCCGCCTCTCTGCGGTTCCGCGGCTCCCTGGGTGAGCTCGGCCCGGACACCCGCCGGCTGCGCGTTCGCGACTGGCCCTCGGGGAGGACCGGGCAGAACGGGACATAGGTCCCGCGGAGCTCTCGCCGTCGAGGGTCAGAGTGGGAGCATGAAGGTCCTCGTCGTCGTCGCGTCCAAGCACAACGCCACCGCCGAGATCGGTGACGTCATCGTGGAGGAGCTGCGGGCCGCCGGTCTGCAGGCCAAGCGGGTGGCCCCGGCCGAGGTCCGCTCGTTCGACGGCATCGACGCCGTCGTGCTGGGCTCCGCGGTGTACATGACCCAGTGGATGGAGTCCATGCGGGACCTGGTCGCCCGGCAGGGCGACGCGCTGCGCCGGCTGCCCGTGTGGGTGTTCTCCTGCGGCCTGGCCGGGGTGGCCACCACGGGCCAGGTGCAGGACCCGGCCCGGGCGTCCGGCCTCGTCCGCCAGATCGACCCCATCGACTCCACGACCTTCCGCGGCCGGCTCGACGCGACGGCGCTCGGCCTGCGTGAGCGGTCCGTCACCCGCCTCAGCAGCGCCCCGGAGGGCGACTACCGCGAGTGGGACAAGATCCGCGCCTGGGGCCGGGGCATCGCCGCCAACCTCCGCGAGCACCTCACCCCCAGCGGCGAGGGCAGCCTGCTCACGCGCTGACTCCTACGGGACCAGCAGCACCTTGCCGGTGGTCGCGCGGCCCTCGAGCGCCTCGTGCGCCCGGGCGGCCTCGGCCAGCGGGTACCGGGCCCCGACCCGCACGTCCAGGGTGCCGGCGGCGACGGCGTCGAAGAGCTCGCCGGCGCGCCAGCGGGTCTCCGCCTTCTCCGCCGTGTAGTCGGCCATCTTCGGCCGGGTCAGGAACAGCGAGCCGGCCGCGTTGAGCCGCTGCGGGTCGAACGGCGGCACCTGCCCGCTCGCGCCGCCGAACAGCACGAGCATGCCGCGGCGGCGCAGGCTGGCGAGCGAGGCGTCGAAGGTGTCCTTGCCCACGCCGTCGTAGGCGACGTCCCCGCCCACGCCGTCGGTGAGGTCGCGCACCAGAGCAGGCAGCTCGGTGGTCAGGTCGTCGAGCTCGGTGTACCGGATCACCTCCGCCGCGCCCGCCTCGCGGGCCAAGGCCTCCTTCTCGGCGCTCCCCACCAGCCCGATCACCCTGGCGCCGCGCGCGGTGGCGAGCTGGGTGAGCAGCAGGCCCACCCCGCCGGCGGCCGCGGTGAGCAGCACCGTGTGGCCCGGCTGGACGGGGAACGTGGACGCCACCAGGTAGTGGGCGGTCATCCCCTGCAGCGGCAGGGCCGCGGCCGTCTCCAGGTCCACCCCGGCGGGCACCGGCAGCGCGACGTCCGCCCGGACCAGCACCTGCTCGGCGTAGGAGCCCGGCGCGCTGGCCCAGGCCACCCGGTCGCCGGGGGCGAGCTCGGTGACCCCCTCACCGACGGCGCGCACCGTCCCCGCGCCCTCCTCGCCGGCGGTGTGCGGGAACGGCATCGGGTAGACGTTCGAACGCTTGTAGGTGTCGATGAAGTTGACGCCCGCGGCGGCCACGTCGACCAGCAGCTCGCCCGGTCCGGGCTCGGGAGCCGGGACGTCGACGACGGACAGGACCTCGGGGCCACCGGCCGCGGTGGCATGGATCGCGCGCATGGGGTCAGCATGCCGCCGCCGCGTCCGGGCGGCCCGGCGCGAGCAGATGGTGAGATGTCACGCACCACATGCAGGAGTCTGTATGCTTATGCACGTGACTTTTACCGTGGCTGTCGCCGGCGCCTCCGGGTACGCGGGCGGCGAGGTGCTGCGCCTGCTCCTGGCGCACCCCCAGATCGAGATCGGCGCGCTCACCGCGCACACCAACGCGGGCCAGCGCATGGGCGACGCCCACCCGCACCTGCTGCCGCTGGCGGACCGTGTGCTGCGGCCCACCAGCGTGGAGAGCCTGCACGGCCACGACGTCGTCGTCCTCGCCCTGCCGCACGGGAAGTCCGGCGAGCTGACCGCGGCGCTGGCGGCGGCGGGCTCGACGGCCCTCGTGCTCGACTGCGGCGCCGACCACCGGCTGACCGACGCGGGCGCCTGGGAGCAGTTCTACGGCAGCGCGCACGCCGGGACCTGGCCGTACGGGCTGCCCGAGCTCATCCTCGCGGACCGCGGCACCCGTCAGCGCGACGTGCTGCGCTCGGCCCGGCACGTGGCCGTGCCGGGCTGCAACGTCACCGCCGTCACGCTCGCCCTGCAGCCGGGGGTCGCCGCCGGCGTGGTGGACCCGCGTGACGTCGTCGCGGTCCTGGCGGTGGGCTACTCCGGCGCCGGCAAGGCCGCCAAGACGCACCTGCTGGCCGCCGAGGCGCTCGGCTCGCTGGCCCCGTACGCCGTCGGCGGCACGCACCGGCACGTCCCGGAGATCGAGCAGAACCTGCGCGCCGCCGGCGCCGGGGAGGTGCGGGTGTCCTTCACTCCCGTCCTCGCGCCGGTCTCGCGCGGCATCCTCGCCACCGTGACCGCACCGCTCACGGCCGGGACCACTGCGGCCACGGTCCGGGCGGCGTGGGAGCAGCACTACGCCGACGAGCCGTTCGTGCACCTGCTGCCCGAGGGCACCTGGCCCACGACCGCGATGGTCACCGGCGCCAACACCGCCGTCGTGCAGGTGGTGGTGGACGAGCGGGCCGGCCGCGTGGTCGCCCTGTGCGCGATCGACAACCTCGTCAAGGGCACCGCAGGTGCCGCCGTGCAGTCCATGAACCTCGCCCTCGGCCTGGCAGAGACCGCCGGCCTGACCGCCGTGGGGGTCGCCCCGTGAGCGTCACCACCCCCCGCGGCTTCCGCGCCGCCGGCGTGACCGCCGGTCTCAAGGCCTCCGGCAGACCGGACGTCGCGCTGGTCGTCAACGACGGCCCGGAGCATGTCGCCGCCGGCGTGTTCACCACCAACCGGGTGGTCGCCGCCCCGGTGGTGTGGTCACGCACCGCGGTCGGCGACGGCGTGGCGCACGCCGTCGTCCTCAACTCCGGCGGCGCCAACGCCTGCACCGGCCCCGACGGCTTCGCCGACACGCACCGCACCGCCGAGCACATGGCCGACGTCCTGGGCGTCTCCGCCGGTGACGTGCTCGTGTGCTCCACGGGGCTCATCGGCGAGCGGCTCGACATGCCCGCACTGCTCGGCGGGATCGACGCCGCCGCGGCAGCGCTGGCGGGCGACGGCGGCCCGGCCGCGGCCACGGCGATCATGACCACCGACACGGTGCCGAAGGAGGTCGCGCTCGAGCGCGGCGACGGCGCCTGGTCCGTGGGCGGCATGGCCAAGGGGGCCGGCATGCTCGCCCCCGGCCTGGCCACCATGCTCTGCGTGCTCACCACCGACGCCGTCGTTCCCGCCGCGGACGCCGACGCCGCCCTGCGCGCCGCCACCGCGGTCACCTTCGACCGGGTCGACTCCGACGGGTGCATGTCCACCAACGACACCGTCGTCCTGCTCGCCTCCGGCGCCTCCGGCGTCGTCGTGGACGCCGCGGAGCTCACCGAGGCGCTCACCGCCGCGTGCGCAGCGCTGGCCCGGGCCCTGGTGGCCGACGCCGAGGGCGCCAGCCACGACATCGCGGTCACCGTCCGCGGCGCCACCAGCGAGGGCGCCGCCGTCGCCGTGGCCCGGGCGGTGACACGCTCGAACCTGTTCAAGGCCGCCGTGTTCGGCAACGACCCCAACTGGGGCCGGGTGCTCTCCGCCGTCGGCACCGTGCCCGTGGAGGTCGCCCCGTTCGAGGCCGACGCCGTCGACGTGGCCATCAACGGAATGACGGTCTGCCGCGCCGGCGGGGTGGGAGAGGACCGCTCCCTCGTGGACCTGGCCGCCGCCCGCGAGGTCCACGTGGAGATCGACCTGCACGCCGGGCCCGCGACGGCCACGGTCTGGACCAACGACCTCACGCACGACTACGTCCACGAGAACAGCGCGTACTCCACATGAGCGGGCACCCCGACGGCGCCGGGGCACTGGTCCCGGCCGACGAGAACTTCGACACCGAACGCGACCTCCTCGCCTCCCAGAAGGCCGAGGTCCTGATCCAGGCGCTGCCCTGGCTGCGCCGCTTCTCCGGCGCCCGGGTGGTCATCAAGTACGGCGGCAACGCCATGGTCGACGATCGGCTCAAACGCGCCTTCGCCCAGGACGTCCTCTTCCTGCACCAGGTGGGCCTGCAGCCGGTCATCGTGCACGGCGGCGGCCCGCAGATCTCCCTGCTGCTCGACCGGCTGGGCCTGGAGACGGAGTTCCGCGGCGGGCTGCGGGTGACCACGCCCGAGGTGATGGACGTCGTCCGCATGGTGCTCACCGGGCAGGTGCAGCGCGAGCTCGTCAGCCTGCTCAACGCGGAGGACGCCCACGCGGTGGGCCTGTCCGGCGAGGACGGCCAGCTGCTCACCGCCGAGCGCCGCCCGGCCACGGTCGACGGCGCCCCGGTGGACGTCGGGCTGGTGGGCGACGTCGTCGCGGTCGACCCGCAGGCGGTGGAGGACCTCCTCGCCGCCGGGCGCATCCCGGTGGTCTCCACGGTGGCCCTGGACGCGGCCGACCCCAGCCAGGTGCTCAACGTCAACGCGGACACCGCCGCCGCCGCGCTCGCCGTGGCCCTGGACGCCACCAAGCTCGTGATGCTCACCGACGTCGAGGGCCTCTACGCCGCGTGGCCGGACCCGGCCTCGCTGATCAGCCAGCTGCGCGCGACCGAGCTCGAGGCGATGCTGCCGGCGCTGCTGACCGGGATGGTGCCCAAGATGGAGGCCTGCCTGCGGGCGGTGCGGGGCGGCGTGCCCCAGGCCCACGTCATCGACGGCCGGCAGCCCCACTCGATGCTGCTGGAGATCTTCACCGACGCCGGGGTGGGCACGCTCGTGGTGCCCGACCGGGAGGGAGAGGCATGAGCCAGGACTGGGCGCAGCGCTACGGCGGCGCGCTGATGAACACGTTCGGCCCGCCCCAGCGGGTGCTGGTGCGCGGCGAGGGCGCCTACGTCTGGGACGCGGACGGCCGGCGCTACCTCGACCTGCTCGGCGGCATCGCCGTCAACGCCCTGGGCCACGCCCACCCCGCCGTCGTCGCCGCCGTGACCGAGCAGCTGAGCACCCTGGGCCACGTCTCGAACTTCTTCGCCACCCCGGCGCAGATCACTCTGGCCGAGAAGCTCCTCGGGATCGTCACCCCCGGCGGGGCACCGACCGGGTCCCGGGTGTTCCTGGCCAACTCCGGCACCGAGGCCAACGAGGCCGCCTTCAAGATGGCCCGCCGCCACGGCGGCCCCGACCGCCCGCGAATCTTGGCCCTGGAGGGCGCCTTCCACGGCCGCACCATGGGCGCCCTGGCCCTGACCCACAAGGCCGCGTACCGCCAGCCGTTCGAACCGCTGCCCGGCGGCGTGGAGTTCGTCCCGTTCGGGGACGTCGCCGCGCTCGAGGCCGCCATGGGCGACGACGTCGCGGCGCTGTTCCTCGAGCCCATGCAGGGCGAGGCGGGGGTGCGGCCGTTGCCCCCTGGCTACCTCGCCCGGGCGCGCGAGCTCACCACGGCCGCCGGGGCGCTGCTCGTGCTCGACGAGGTCCAGTCGGGCATGGGCCGCACCGGTACCTGGATGGCCCACCACCTGCCCTGGGGCGACGGCGTGGTGCCCGACGTCGTCACCCTCGCCAAGGGCCTGGGCGCCGGGTTCCCGATCGGCGCGACGGTCGCGCTCGGCGAGCACGCCGCGACGCTGCTCGGCCCGGGCCAGCACGGCACCACCTTCGGCGGCAACCCGCTCGCCGCCGCGGCGGCCCTGGCCGTGATCGGCGTCCTGGAGGACGGGCTCCTCGAGCACGTCGCCGAGGTGGGCACGTGGCTGAAGGAGAAGCTCGGCGGGCTCGGCCATGCCGGGGTGGGGGAGGTGCGCGGCGAGGGCCTCCTCCTGGCCGTCGACCTCGCCGACCCGGTGGCCAAGGAGGTCAGCGCCGCGCTCCTGGAGTCGGGGTTCATCGTCAACCCCGTCCGCGAGGACGCGCTGCGCCTGGCACCGCCGCTCATCCTCACCCAGGAGCAGGCGCAGACGTTCGTCGACGCCCTGCCGACGGCGCTCGCCGCCGTCGGCACGGAGGGACGACGATGAGCGCCGTGGCCGGGCCCGGTGAGGGGCCCACCACCCGGGTGGCCGCGACGAAGACCGGTCGGCACGCCGTCATCGCCGAGATCCTGACGCACTCGGCGGTCAAGTCCCAGGCCGAGCTCCGGGACGCCCTCGCTGCGCGCGGCATCCAGGCCACCCAGGCCACGCTGTCCCGCGACCTGGACGAGCTGCGCGCCCTGAAGGTGCGCGGTGTCGACGGCGACCAGGTGTACGCCCTGCCGCCCGAGGGCGGCGCCGGCCGCCCGGCGAGCGAGCTGGAGCAGATCGCCGCACGGCTGCAGCGCTGGTGCGCCGAGGTGCTCGTCGCCGCGGACACCACCGCCAACCAGGTGGTGCTGCGCACCCCGCCCGGGGCCGCGCAGCTGCTCGCGTCCGCCATCGACCACTCCGTGCTGCCCAACGTGCTGGGCTGCATCGCCGGGGACGACACCGTGCTGGTGATCACGCGGGACGCCGCGTCGGCCCAGTCGGTCGCCGCGCGCCTGCTCGACCTCGCCGGACGCGGCCGCCCCCAGCCCTGACGACCCCGTGGGCGCCTGCCCGCCGGGAGAAGAACCACCCAGGAGACACCCTCATGACCCAGACCCTGCCCCAGTCCTCCAGCCCCACCGCGCCCAAGAAGGAACGGGTGGTGCTCGCCTACTCCGGCGGCCTGGACACCTCCGTCGCGATCGGCTGGATCGGTGAGCGCACCGGGGCCGAGGTCATCGCCGTCGCCGTGGACGTCGGGCAGGGCGGGGAGGACCTGGAGGTCATCCGCCAGCGGGCCCTGGACTGCGGGGCCGTCGAGGCCTACGTGGCGGACGCGCGCGACGAGTTCGCCGAGGAGTACTGCATGCCGGCGCTCAAGGCGAACGCGCTGTACATGAACGCCTACCCGCTCGTCTCCGCCCTGTCCCGCCCGGTCATCGTCAAGCACCTCGTCCGCGCCGCACGTCAGTTCGGCGCCACCACCGTGGCCCACGGCTGCACGGGCAAGGGCAACGACCAGGTGCGTTTCGAGGTGGGCATCACCTCCCTGGCGCCGGACGTGCGCTGCATCGCCCCGGTGCGGGACCTCGCGCTGACCCGCGACGTCGCCATCGAGTACGCCAACACCCACTCCCTGCCGATCGAGACCACCAAGCACAACCCCTTCTCGATCGACCAGAACGTGTGGGGCCGGGCCATCGAGACCGGGTTCCTCGAGGACATCTGGAACGCGCCCACCAAGGACGTCTACTCCTACACCGACGACCCCACCTACCCGCCGCTGCCGGACGAGGTCGTCATCACCTTCAAGGAGGGCGTCCCCGTCGCGCTCGACGGCCAGGCCGTGACCCCCCTGCAGGCCATCCAGGAGCTCAACCGCCGCGCCGGTGCCCAGGGCGTGGGCCGGATCGACATCGTCGAGGACAGGCTCGTGGGCATCAAGTCCCGCGAGGTGTACGAGGCACCCGGCGCGATGGCGCTCATCGCCGCCCACCAGGAGCTGGAGAACGTCACCCTCGAGCGCGAGCAGGCCCGCTTCAAGCGCGGCGTCGGGCAGCGCTGGACTGAGCTGGTCTACGACGGCCAGTGGTTCTCCCCGCTCAAGCACTCCCTGGACGTCTTCATCGACGACACCCAGCGCTACGTCTCCGGCGACATCCGCCTGGTGCTTCACGGCGGCCGCGCCACGGTCACCGGCCGGCGCAGTGACCAGAGCCTGTACGACTTCAACCTCGCCACCTACGACACCGGCGACGCGTACGACCAGTCCCAGTCCAAGGGCTTCATCGAGATCTTCGGCATGACCTCGAAGCTCTCGGCGGCCCGCGACGAGCGCTTCGGCAACGGCGTGGAGCTGTAGAGCGAACCGCCCAGAGCGCGCGAGATGTCATCTTCTCCGCGACATGTCATCGACATCTCGCGGAGAAGATGACATCTCACGGATGCTCGGGGGGACCGCTCATCCTCGCGGCCCGGCGAGGGTCGCGACGAGCACCGCCTTGATGGTGTGCATGCGGTTCTCGGCCTGGTCGAACACCACAGAGGCCGAGGACTCGAAGACCTCGTCGGTGACCTCCAGGGCGTCCATCCCGGTGCGCTCGTGGATCTCGCGCGCGAGGGACGTGCCCAGGTCGTGGAACGCGGGTAGGCAGTGCATGAACTTCACGGCCGGGTTGCCGGTTGCCGCGAGGAGGTCGGCGTTGACCTGGTAGCCGTGCAGCAGCGCGATGCGCGCGTCCCAGGTCTCCTTCGCCTCGCCCATGGAGACCCACACGTCGGTGGAGACGAAGTCGACCCCGCGGACGCCGTCGGCCACGTCCTCGGTGACCAGGAGCCGGGCGCCGGTCCGGGCCGCGACCTCCTCCGCCTGCGCCACCACCGCGGGCTCGGGCTGGAGCCCGGCCGGGGCGACGAGCCGGACGTCCATGCCGAGCATGGCGCCGGCGACGAGGAGGGAGTGGGCGGTGTTGTTGCGGGCGTCGCCGACGTAGGCGAAGGCGATCTCCTCGTCCGGCTTGCGCCGGCCGTCCACGAGCGGCGCGTGCTCGCGCATGGTCAGCTGGTCGGCGAGCATCTGCGTGGGGTGCCACTCGTCGGTGAGCCCGTTGAACACCGGCACCCCGGCGTGCTCGGCGAGCGTCTCGACGTCGGCCTGCCGGGCGCCGCGGTACTCGATGCCGTCGAAGATGCGGCCGAGCACGCGGGCGGTGTCCTTGACGGACTCCTTGTGCCCGATCTGGGAGCCGGCGGGGTCGAGGTAGGTGACGTGGGCGCCCTGGTCGTGCGCGGCCACCTCGAACGCGGTCCGGGTGCGGGTGGAGGTCTTCTCGAAGATCAGGGCGATGTTCTTGCCACGCAGGCGCGGCTCCTCGGTGCCGGCCCGGCGGGCGGCCTTTAGCGTCGCGGACAGGTCGAGCAGGTACCGCCACTCCTCACCGGTGAAGTCCAGCTCCTTGACGAAGCTGCGTCCGCGCAGGTCGATGGTCACGCTCGTACCCCAGTCTCGTATCCTCAGATGCCCTCCCGGATCGTAGGGCAGCTCATGCAGTGCGGTCCGCCGCGTCCGCGCCCCAGCTCCCCGCCGGGGACCACCCGCACATCGATGCCCAGGTCCTGCAGGTACGCGTTCGCGGTGGCGTTGCGGTCGTAGGTGATGACCACGCCCGGGGCGATCGCCAACGCGTTGCACCCGTCGCCCCACTGCTCCCGGGCGGCGGAGTGCACGTCCTGCTCCGGGGCGAGGATGCGCAGGCCGGTCACACCCATGGCCTCGGCGATCACGCCGTGCATGTGCTCGGGCTCGTGGGGCACCACCCGCAGGCCGTCACCCGTCGGGGTCAGGGTGGCGGAGGGCAGCATGCCCAGGCCCGCGTACTTGATGAAGGAACGCTCGTCCACCATCGTCATGACGGTGTCCAGGTGCATAAATGCCCGGGCCTTGGGCATGGACAGGGTCACCACCCGGTCGGCCGCGCCGGCGGCGAACAGCCGGGAGGCGAACAGGTCGACGCCCTGCGGGGTGGAGCGCTCGCCCATGCCCACAAGCACCGCGCCGTCGCCGAGCACGAGCACGTCCCCGCCCTCCACGGTGGTGATCGCGTCCGCGAGCGGCGCCGACCAGCGGTGGTGCGCACTGCCCGCGAACCGCGGGTGCCACCGGTAGATCGCCTCGAGGTGGACGGACTCGCGCACCCGGGCCGGCATCCGCATCGAGTTCACTGCGACGCCGTCGTACACCCAGGAGGAGGTGTCACGGGTGAACAGGTGGTTGGGCAGCGGGGGCAGCACGAGGTCGTCGAGCCCGAGGGAGGCGAGCACGATCGAGCGCGGCTCCACGGTCCGTTCGAGCATCTCGCGCTTGGTCATGCCGCCGATGAGGACGTCGGTCAGCTCGGCGTCGTCCATCGCCTCCGCCATCGCGCGCAGCACCGGCGCGGCGCTGGGCCCGTGCAGGCGCACCCCGAAGGTGTGGTCGACGACGTACCGGCGGGCCTCGGGCACGGCGAGGATCTCGCGCAGCAGGTCCGTCAGGAAGAGCACCTCCACGCCCGCGGCGGCGAGGACCGCGGCGAACTCGTCGTGCTCCTCCTGGGCGCGGGGGAGCCACAGCAGGTCGTCGAAGAGCAGCTCGTCCTTGTTCTGCGGCGTCAGCCGCGTCATCTCCCGGCCGGGCCGGTGCAGGATCACCTGCCGGAGCCGGGCCACCTCGGAGGCGACGCCGAGCGTGCCGGCGGGGGTCGGCGCCGGGCCGGGCGCGGGCTTCTCCGTGAGCATGTCTCCTCGCTCGGGTCGGCGGATGCGGCGGGCAGGCCAAACTTGCCACAGGCCGCGGCCGCCCGAAAGGCGACGGCGTGCGCGGGCGGCGCGCCGACGCCTGCGGTGGCCCTGGACGCGCAAGGGCCGACGGCGGCCCGAGGACCGCCGCCGGCCGTGCGCCGTCCGGCGCCTGCTCAGCCGCTCACGGCGCCGGAGCCACCGTGGCCACCGGCGACCAGGCCGAGGAACCGAGCACGTTCGTCGCCCGGATGCGGACGAACCACTGCTGCCGTGCGACGTTCCCCGTGGTGAGGCTCGTCGCGTTGGCCGGCGCGCTGGTGCTCCCGGCCACCGAGGTGAAGGCCGTGGTGGTGCTCCACTGGATCGTCTGGCTCGCCTCGTTGTCGGCGACGTCTGTCCAGGTCAGGGTCATGCGCTCGTTGCCACCCTGGCGGGCGGCCTTGCCCGCCAGGTTCGTGGGCGCCGCCGGCGGACCGGCGGTCACGGCGAGCTGGGCCGGGGCGGAGCTCCCCGCGGCGTTCACCGCGGTCACCCGGTAGGCGTACGTGGAGCCCAGGGCCGGTGTGGTGTCCACGTACGTGACGTTGCCCGTGCTGTTGCGCGCGGGCGCCGTCGTGAGCTGAGTGAAGGTCGCTCCGCCGTCGGCGGACCGTTCCACCACGAAGCCGGACTCGTTGGTGGCGTTGTCCCGCCAGGTGAGGCTCACCCGGGGGCCGCTCTGCAGCGTCGCCGTCAGGGCCGTCGGCGCGGCCGGCGTGTTGACCCCGACCGTGGCGGACGTCGAGGCCGCCGTGACGGACGGGAACGCCCCGCCGTAGCCCACGGTGTTCTGGGCCACGACCCGGTAGCGGTACGGGGTGGTCGCGTTCGAGGTGGGGTCGGTGAAGGCCCGCGCCCCGTGGACGTTGGGCTGGTCGAGCGGCGAGGCGACCGTCCCGACGTCGGTCCAGGCCCTGCCGTCGGTCGTGCGCTGGACGAGGAAGCTGGTCTCGGTGATCGACTGGTCGTTCCACGTCAGCCTGACCCGGGCGTTCTTGCCGTTGCCCGTGACGGCCCAGGCGAGCCCGTCCGGCGTCTGCGGCGGTAGCGCCACCGACACCGGCCGCATCATGTCCATCTCCTCGTGGCTGAGGATGTGGCAGTGGACCACGTACTCCCACCCGAAGTTCACGAGCTTGTTGGTGATCGGCGCGGTCGGGTTGCCCTGCGGGTCGACGCTGTTGAACCCGGCGGTCGCGCCGAGCTCCATCATCGGGCTGAGGGGCCGCACGGCGTTGGGCACCTCGAACGGCACCCTCGGGATGATCGGCCGGAGGGCGACGATCGTGTCCTCCAGCGGGCTCATCCGCACGGTGTCCTTCCACCCCAGCTCGGACGCCTCCGTCGGGATGATGATGTTGTCCCAGGTGACCCGGTTGAGGACCTGGACGTCGTAGAGATGGAAGTGGATCGGGTGCGTGTCCACCCCGTTGTGGGTGAAGCGCCAGATCTGGCTGCCGTCGGGCGCGGTGCCCAGCGGTGCCACCCGGACGTCGCCGGACGGTCGGCCGTCGGCATCGAGCCTGACCTCCGCCCTGGGCAGGCCCGTCGCGTCGATCAGCTCCGTGGGCGGGTTGACGTACGGGTAGAGCGTGACGTTCTGCGCCCCCGGGGTGGGTGGCTGGGCCTCGAGCCCCATCGTGGCCTGCATCCGCCCGAACTCGTCGAACGTCGTCGAGTTCGTCTCGTCGTGCAGCGCCTTCGGCTCGAGCTTCATCACCGTCCTGGCGCCCGGCGACCGCAGGGTGTTGAAGCCGAAGTCCGTGGTGTCGTTCACCCGGACCAGGCCGTCGCAGCTCTTCGCAGTGCTGTTCGGGGCGTTGCAGCTGGCCGCCGCCGGGAAGTTCGTGCCGTAGGCGGAGTCGTAGGCGTCCTGACCGACGATGATCGGGTTCTGGCCCGACTCGAACACACCGGTGCCGCTCGCGTTGTGCCGGAACGCGGCACGGAGCCTGGCGATGTCGAACGCCGGTGCCGGCGCCGTCGGCGCGATCGTGACCTGCATGACCGTGCGGGTGTTGGGCCCGTAGCCGGGCAGGATCTGCGGGGCGCCGACGGGGCTGAGGTCCGGCGCGCCGGTGTAGTAGTCGTAGGACGGCACGCGCGCGGGAAAGGCGGCGGGGGCGTCGTTGTAGAGGATCAGGGTCTTCCCGGCGAACTTCGAGAAGTCGACGATGGCGTCGGCCCGCTCGGCCGGTGCCAGGAGCAGCGAGTGCTTGTCGACGTTCCCGACGTCGAACCGGGTCGGGTCCGTGATCCAGGTGGTCGGCTGCTGACCGTCCACCACGGCCGGCGCGGGCAGGAAGCCGCCCTCTGAGGCGATCTGGATCCAGTCCGGGCCGGCAGCGTCGTTGTTGGCGTCGACCGGGGTGGGCGAGATCGTCGTGTCCGTCTGGGCGGCGGCGAGCTCGGCCGGCTTGAGGGCGACCTCGGTCGTCCCGTCGCCCTGGGTCGCGTCGGCGACGTACCACTGGAAGTTGAAGAACCGGTCGTTGGCGGCGTTGAGCATCCGCAGCCGGTAGGCCTTGGGCTCCAGCGTCACCTTCGGGTAGGCCACCCCGTTGACGACCGGGGTGTCGTTGAACTGCTCCATGCCCGCCGAGACGTTCGGTGTGCCCGGGATCTGCTCGGGCTCGCAGAACGGGTCGGTCTGGTACTGCCAGGTGGCCGGGTCGTCGAGCTTGCAGGCGGGGTCGTGGTACGGGTTGGGGATGGGACCGTACTTCGTGTCCGCCGCCGGCGGCCAGAACCAGGGGCCGTACATCCAGCGGCCGTAGGCGCTCATGCCGGACGGGTCGCCGGGGTTCTGCGCGGGCATGTAGACGTGGTGGTACCACAGGTCGCCCTCGGCGCCCCAGCGGGACTTGTCCCAGGTGGGGTCCTGGCCGTACCCGGTGATGGCGCCGGCGGCGTCAGTGGTGTCGTAGAGCTGGCTGTCGGCGGGGACGAACGTCTTGTCCTGGACGACCAGCGGCAGGGTCGCGTCGGCACCGGGGATGACGCCGTCGGCGACGAGCCGCTTCTCGGTGTCGTCGCTGATGGTGTAGCCGGCGGCCTCGCCGGCGTAGACGTTCAGGCGTGTGATGCCCCACGAGTGGTCGTGGTAGAACATCAGCCGGGCGCTCTGCTGGTTGGTGTAGAAGAACGTCGAGCAGCCGTCGTCGGCGGCCTCGCACACGGGCGCGTCGGTGGCGGGATCCACCATGTCCGGCACGTTCTCCACGCCGACGCCCTGCGGCCAGGAGGTGCTCTCGTTCGCCGGGGTGATCCACTGGTGGGGCGTGCCGTCGCTGATCCAGGGTGTGGTGCCGCCGTGCAGGTGGAGCGTGGCCCGGTTGTCCGCGAAGCAGTGGTCGCTCTTGGGTGACTCGCTGCACAGCGGGTTGCGTACCTCGTCCGTGACGGAGGAGTCGTCGACCGGGTCGGGCATCGCCATGGTCATCGGCGCCATGCCGGAGCCCATCATGGAGCTGTCGGTGGGCAGGAACAGGTCGCCCGCCGCGCCGGTCGGCAGGAGGTTCCGGAACACGATCCGCACCGGCTTGTCCTTCGTGGCGCCGATGAACGGGCCGAGGTACTGCGGCGGGGTGACGGCGAGGACGGGGCTGCCGTCGGCGTCCGTCACGGGCACGACGGTGCCGTCCTGCAGGGTGTTCGTCAGTGCGACGTGCTGGCTGATGCCCGCGTTCTCCGGGGTCTCCAGCTGGACGTAGCCGCGCACGAGGGTGCCGGTGCCGGGCAGGTCGGAGGAGAACTGGGTGTGGTACTGCACGAGACCGATGACGTACTCGTCGGACTTCACCCCGTTGTAGTCCTTCTCCGCCGGCACGGCGTTGGGGATGTACTTGCCGCCGTCCGTCGGGCAGGGGGAGGCAGCGTCGCCGGGCGTGCACGTGAGCGGGAGGTCGTCGACGAACTTCCGCATGCCGGGGGTGAGGTATCCGTCGCCGGCGGTGTCGACTCTGACGGCGGTCACGGCGCCGACGTCGGTGTGGGCGGTCCCCGCGGCGCCGGTGCCGTCGCCCGTGACGGCGACGTCCGGCGCGGAGGTGTAGCCGGTGCCGAAGGCGTCGACGTTGACGGCCGTGAGTACGAGCGTCGTGGTCACGGCGGCGAGGCTCCCGCCGTCGGCCAGCGCGACGGGGTCGAACTGCGTGCCGTTGCGGATGGCGACGGCCGGTGCGGTGACATACCCAGATCCGGGGTTGTCCACGACGACCTTGGTGATGGTGCCGGCGGCGTCCATGCCGTCCTCGGTGTCGCCGTTCGCGATCATGGGAACGTGTCCGGTGGCCCGGGTGCCGTTGGGGTCGTCGGGCAGGTCGAAGTCGACGGTCGGCATGGTGTAGCCCCTGCCGCCGTCGGTGATCGCGACAGCCTCCACCCCGCCGGACGCGACCGCGGTCGCGCCGCTGCCACCGCCGCCGCTGAGCGTCACACCGAAGGAGGTGTACCCCGAGCCCGGGGTGATGTCGGTGAAGCCGGTGACGACGCCGCTGGCGCTCACGGTTGCGGCGGCGCTCGCCGTCGTCCCGGTGCTGCCGTCGATGGTCACCGTCGTCGTGTCCGCGGCGTACCCACGGCCAGGGGACGTGATCTCGACCGACGCGATGCCGCCGCTGACCGGGTCGACCTGCGCGACGGCGGTCGCTCCCGCCCCCGCACCCTCGATGGTCACGGCGGCGTTGTCGAGGGTCAGCGGGCTGTTCGCCCAGTTGGGCCACGGACCGTAGTAGTGCGGGACCTTGGTCGAGTCGACGGGCGACTGCGGTCCGGCTGTCGCGCGCGGTGCGGCAGTCGCCGGAAGCTGCCCCGCCACGAGAGGAAAGAGCGCGAGGACGGCCAGCGCCGCCCACCTTCGTTGATGCATGGGAGTTCTCCTGCCGTCGTTGTGAATACAGCAGGCAAGGCGGCGCAACTCCGTCGTCGTGCCTGGTCACACGATCGCGGCGCGGACGATTCTCCGGGTCCGTCCCTGGGCTGAACCCGGGTCTGAAGTGGGGGGTGAGGGACGAATCAGACGGGGGCGACTCCTCTCACCCGCATTTCGGACACAACCCCCGTACCGGGCACATGCGGCATGGACGGCGTGGACGCGGGTGCACCACCGACCCCGCGCGCGGCAAGATCGCCCCATGGACAACTCCGCCTCCGCCGACGCACGCCCCGACGACGCGCCAGCCGCACACCTAAGCCTGTGGGGCGGCCGCTTCGCCGGCGGCCCCGCCGACGCCCTCGCGGCGCTGAGCAAGTCCACCCACTTCGACTGGCGCCTGGCGCGCTACGACATCGCCGGCTCCCGGGCCCACGCCCGCGTGCTCCACGCCGCGGGTCTGCTCGACGACGCCGAGCTGACCGGCATGCTCACCGCCCTGGGCCGGCTCGAGGAGGACGTCGTCACCGGTGCCTTCGGGCCCGCCCCGGACGACGAGGACGTGCACACCGCTCTCGAGCGGGGCCTGATCGAGCGGGCCGGTGCCCAGCTCGGCGGCAAGCTGCGGGCGGGCCGGTCCCGCAACGACCAGATCGCCACGCTCGTGCGCATGTACCTGCGCGACAGCGCCCGCGAGCTCGCCGGCGGCGTCCTCGACGTCGTCGACGCCTTGGTGGACCAGGCCGCCGCCCACCCCGACGCCGTGATGCCCGGCCGCACCCACATGCAGCACGCCCAGCCGGTGCTGCTCGCGCACCACCTGCTCGCCCACGCCTGGCCGCTGCTGCGGGACGTGGAGCGCTGGGTGGACTGGGACGCCCGCGCGGCGGTGTCCCCGTACGGGTCCGGCGCGCTGGCGGGGTCCTCGCTGGGCCTCGACCCCGACGCCGTCGCCGCGGACCTGGGGTTCGACGCCGCCGTGGAGAACTCCATCGACGGCACCGCCGCCCGCGACGTCGTCGCCGAGTTCGCGTTCGTCGTGGCCATGACGGGGGTGGACCTGTCGCGGCTCAGCGAGGAGGTCATCATCTGGGCCACCAAGGAGTTCGGTTTCGTCCGGCTCGACGACGCCTACTCCACCGGGTCGTCGATCATGCCGCAGAAGAAGAACCCCGACGTCGCCGAGCTGGCGCGTGGCAAGGCCGGCCGGCTGATCGGCGACCTCACGGGCCTGCTCGCCACCCTCAAGGGCCTGCCCCTGGCCTACAACCGCGACCTGCAGGAGGACAAGGAGCCGGTGTTCGACGGCGTCGACACCCTGGACCTGCTGCTGCCCGCCGTCGCCGGCATGGTCGCGACCCTGACCTTCGACACCGCCCGCACCGCCGAGCTGGCCCCGCAGGGCTTCTCCCTGGCGACCGACATCGCCGAGTGGCTGGTGCGCCAGGGTGTGCCATTCCGCGACGCCCACGAGGTCGCGGGCGCCTGCGTGCGCGCCTGCGAGGCGCAGGGCAAGGAGCTGTGGGACCTCACCGACGCCGAGCTCGCCCAGATCAGCGCGCACCTGACCCCGGCGGTGCGCGAGGTCCTCACCGTCGCCGGCTCCATCGCCTCGCGCGACGGGCACGGCGGCACCGCCCCGGTGCGCGTCGTCGAGCAGCTCGCCCGCGCCGCCGACCGTGCCAACCGCCTGCGCCGGTGGGCTGAGGGTGACGCGGCGACGGTGTGACCACCACGGGGCCGGACCAGGACTGGGCGGAGCTGCTGTGCCGCCCCTCCCTCGAGGTGGCGCCGCGGCTGCTCGGCTCGGTGCTCACCGTGCGCGGGAGTACCGCCGCTGCCACCGACGGGGCCGTCGCACTGCGCCTGACGGAGGTAGAGGCCTACAACGGTGAGGTGGACCCGGGCTCGCACGCCTACCGCGGTCTGACCCCACGCACTGCGCCGATGTTCGCGGCCGGCGGGCGGCTGTACGTCTACTTCACCTACGGCATGCACTGGTGCGCGAACATCGTGTGCGGGCCGGAAGGCAGCGCCTCGGCCGTGCTGCTGCGCGGCGGGGAAGTGGTCGCCGGCCACCGTCACGCGCGAGCTCGCCGGCCCGCCGCCCGGACCGACCGCGATCTGGCCCGCGGCCCGGCGCGCCTGGCGCAGGCCCTCGGGCTGACCGGCGCCGACAGCGGCCTCGTCCTGCGCGCCGGCGGCCGTGCCGAGCTGCAGCTGGGGCCGTCGCCGGATCCCGCCGTCGTGCGTCACGGGCCTCGGGTGGGCGTGGCAGGCCCGGGCGGCGATGCCCGCCAGTTCCCCTGGCGGTACTGGCTCGACGGTGAGCCGACCGTGTCGGTGTACCGGCCCGCCGCGCCACGGCGGCGGTGACGCTGGTGCTCACCCCGGGTTGACCCGCGTTCGACGCTGCTCGTGACACCGGTCGCACAGCAGCGGATGCTGGCCTGGCGGCGACCGCACGGCACACTGGGAGGCGTGCCCGGGCAGACGTCCCGGGTGATGACGAGAGGCAGAAGAGTGACTGACATCCTCGACGAGCTCCAGTGGCGTGGGCTGCTGGCACAGTCAACAGACATCGCCGCCTTGCGCGCGGCGCTGGGCGAGGGTCCGGTCACCTTCTATTGCGGGTTCGACCCCACCGCTCCCAGCCTCCACCACGGCCACCTCGTCCAGCTCGTCCTGATGCGCCACCTGCAGCGGGCGGGGCACCGACCGATCGCGTTGGTGGGTGGCGCCACCGGCATGATCGGCGACCCCCGCATGTCGGGGGAGCGGGTGCTCAACGACAAGGAGACGGTCGCCGGCTGGACCGAGCGGCTCCGCACGCAGATCGGGCGCTTCCTCTCCTTCGACGGGGACAACGCGGCTCGCATGGTCAACAACCTGGACTGGACGGGTGACCTCTCCGCGATCGACTTCCTTCGCGACATCGGCAAGTACTTCCGCCTGAGCACGATGCTGGCGAAGGACACGGTGGCCCGCCGGCTGGCGAGCGAGGAGGGCCTCTCTTTCACGGAGTTCAGCTACCAGATCCTCCAGGGCCTGGACTATCTCGAGCTCCACCGTCGGCACGGCTGCGTGCTGCAGACCGGCGGCAACGACCAGTGGGGCAACCTGCTCTCGGGGGTAGACCTCATCCGTAAGGCCGACGGGCACGGTGTGCACGCCGCCACCACCCCGCTCATCACCAAGGCTGACGGCACGAAGTTCGGCAAGTCCGAGGGCGGGGCCATCTGGCTCGACGGCGACATGTTCAGCCCGTACGCCTTCTACCAGTTCTGGCTCAACACCGACGACGCCGACGTCCTGGGCTACCTGAAGGTCTTCACCTTCCGCTCGCGTGAGGAGATCGCCGAGCTCGAGGCGGCGGTGACCGAACGCCCCCAGGCGCGAGAGGCGCAGCGCGCCCTCGCCGAGGACGTCACCGCCCTGGTGCACGGCGCCGAGGTTGCCGAGCGGGTACGGCGCGCGTCGCAGGCCCTGTTCGGACGCGACGACCTGCGTGAGCTCGACGGCGTGACGCTCGGTGACGCGGTTGCCGAGCTTCCCCGGGGCGGCGTCACGCCCGGGGAGACGACGGTGGTCGACCTGCTCGTGGCCACCGGCCTGGAAAAGGGGCGCTCCGCCGCGCGACGCACGCTGGCAAGTGGTGGGGCGTACCTCAACAACGACAAAGTGGACGACGAGGACCGGGTCATCGACGCCGGTGACCTCCTCGACGGCGGTTACGTCCTGGTGCGCAAGGGCCGTCGGAACCTCGCTGTGGGCGTGCACGCGTCCTGATCGGCGAACGGAGTTGCACGTCGCGCGCCGCAGGTTGCGCGCAGCAGGCCGGGTCGTCCGCCCCCGTCGTCCCTCGTCCCGAGGTATGACGGGGGCGGAGCAGTACCCGGAAGGGTCCGGCTGACACCGACCAGGGGTGGTGCGCTCCGGTGCTCGGATGTGCGCCAGGTCTCGAATATCGGATGACGCCCCGACGGAGCCGTTCTTGGCGGTTCGGAGCAGTGAAAGCGCAGGTCACGAGCCCGTTCGCGTCGCCGTAACCTCCTCGAAACCGAAAGTTGACGGGCCCGACGGGGCGCCGTAATGTTCTTCTTGCTGCGCCGGACGGGAGCAACGAACGCGGGAACCGAGAGGTTCCACGGTCGGTCCCACGGAGCAGATCCTCAGCCAACACGAGCCGGTGACACAGTCACCGGCGGCCGGTTGTCGGAGGGACCAGGCGGGAACGGTCCGCAGGTTGCGAAAATCGCGACTTGACAAACCGGATCTGAATGGTTAAGGTAGAGAGGTTGCCCCGGAGGCGGTTGGGACTTGGGTCCTGGTTGGTTTCTGGTGTGTGTCTGTTCTTTGAGAACTCAACAGTGTGCCAAGTTTTTGATGCCATTTGATTCCGTGCATCGCTTGTCCTGCCTTTTGTGGGTGGGGTGTGTGGTGTGTGGGGTCTTTGTTTTGTTTTGGTTACATGCTCATCGTCTGCCTCGTCGGGTGGTGGGTGTGATGCCATGGATTGGCCTCGCTTCGGTGGGGTTGTCTTC
This sequence comes from Georgenia yuyongxinii, assembly GCF_006352065.1. Classification (NCBI taxonomy): domain Bacteria; kingdom Bacillati; phylum Actinomycetota; class Actinomycetes; order Allobogoriellales; family Allobogoriellaceae; genus Georgenia; species Georgenia yuyongxinii. The sequence goes on from NZ_CP040915.1 coordinate 1,513,242, forward strand.
GTATGGTTTGTCGCTCCTGGTATGGCTGGTCTTGCTCTTCGGGGTGGGGTTGGTTGTCGGGGGTTGGCAGTTGGTTTTTTACGGAGAGTTTGATCCTGGCTCAGGACGAACGCTGGCGGCGTGCTTAACACATGCAAGTCGAACGATGAACCCAGCTTGCTGGGGGATTAGTGGCGAACGGGTGAGTAACACGTGAGTAACCTGCCCCCCGCTTCGGGATAACTCCGGGAAACCGGTGCTAATACCGGATATGACGCATCCTCGCATGGGGGTGTGTGGAAAGATTTATCGGTGGGGGATGGGCTCGCGGCCTATCAGCTTGTTGGTGGGGTGATGGCCTACCAAGGCTTCGACGGGTAGCCGGCCTGAGAGGGTGACCGGCCACACTGGGACTGAGATACGGCCCAGACTCCTACGGGAGGCAGCAGTGGGGAATATTGCACAATGGGCGCAAGCCTGATGCAGCGACGCCGCGTGAGGGATGACGGCCTTCGGGTTGTAAACCTCTTTCAGTAGGGAAGAAGCCGCAAGGTGACGGTACCTGCAGAAGAAGCGCCGGCTAACTACGTGCCAGCAGCCGCGGTAATACGTAGGGCGCAAGCGTTGTCCGGAATTATTGGGCGTAAAGAGCTCGTAGGCGGTTTGTCGCGTCTGCTGTGAAAACGCGAGGCTTAACCTCGCGCCTGCAGTGGGTACGGGCAGACTAGAGTGCGGTAGGGGAGACTGGAATTCCTGGTGTAGCGGTGGAATGCGCAGATATCAGGAGGAACACCGGTGGCGAAGGCGGGTCTCTGGGCCGTTACTGACGCTGAGGAGCGAAAGCATGGGGAGCGAACAGGATTAGATACCCTGGTAGTCCATGCCGTAAACGTTGGGCACTAGGTGTGGGGCCCGTTTCCACGGGGTCCGCGCCGCAGCTAACGCATTAAGTGCCCCGCCTGGGGAGTACGGCCGCAAGGCTAAAACTCAAAGGAATTGACGGGGGCCCGCACAAGCGGCGGAGCATGCGGATTAATTCGATGCAACGCGAAGAACCTTACCAAGGCTTGACATACACCGGAAACATCCAGAGATGGGTGCCCCGCAAGGTCGGTGTACAGGTGGTGCATGGTTGTCGTCAGCTCGTGTCGTGAGATGTTGGGTTAAGTCCCGCAACGAGCGCAACCCTTGTCCTGTGTTGCCAGCGGGTTATGCCGGGGACTCATGGGAGACTGCCGGGGTCAACTCGGAGGAAGGTGGGGATGACGTCAAATCATCATGCCCCTTATGTCTTGGGCTTCACGCATGCTACAATGGCCGGTACAAAGGGCTGCGATACCGCGAGGTGGAGCGAATCCCAAAAAGCCGGTCTCAGTTCGGATTGGGGTCTGCAACTCGACCCCATGAAGTCGGAGTCGCTAGTAATCGCAGATCAGCAACGCTGCGGTGAATACGTTCTCGGGCCTTGTACACACCGCCCGTCACGTCACGAAAGTCGGTAACACCCGAAGCCGGTGGCCTAACCCCTTGTGGGATGGAGCCGTCGAAGGTGGGACTGGCGATTGGGACGAAGTCGTAACAAGGTAGCCGTACCGGAAGGTGCGGCTGGATCACCTCCTTTCTAAGGAGCTCACTGGATCCCCTGGTATCGCCTAGTACGCACCGGCTGGCCGGGTCTTCGGACCTGGGGGGTCGGTGGTGGAACCGGTGGTACGGGTGGGGGTGTTGGTGGCCACCTGCGGCGGCGACAGTTCGCCGGGTGGTTGCTCATGGGTGGAACGTCGAAAGTCTTGGTGCACTGTTGGGTCCTGAGGGAACAGGCCCCCCGCCCGCGGACGTGTTCGTGGGGTTTGGGGGTGTGTTCGTCTCGGCCGTGGCCATGCCGGTGCCAGATTAGTCGTTTGCGGCTGGTGGTGGGTCGGTGTTGGTGGGTTGCTTGAGAACTGTACAGTGGACGCGAGCATCTTTGATCTTTTGTGGTCAAGTTTTTAAGAGCATTCGGTGGATGCCTTGGCACCAGGAGCCGATGAAGGACGTTGTAGCCTGCGATAAGCCTCGGGGAGCTGGCAAACGAGCTGTGATCCGAGGGTGTCCGAATGGGGAAACCCGGCCGCAGTCATGTGCGGTTACCCGCGCCTGAATATATAGGGCGTGTGGAGGGAACGTGGGGAAGTGAAACATCTCAGTACCCACAGGAAGAGATATTCCGTGAGTAGTGGCGAGCGAAAGCGGATGAGGCTAAACCGGGGGTGTGTGATAGCCGGCGGGCGTTGCACCTTCGGGGTCGTGGGACCCACTGACCATCTCTGCCGGGGTGGTGAGGAGTGAGAAAGTCCAGGTGTAGTCGAACGGTCTGGGAAGGCCGGGCATAGTGGGTGAGACCCCCGTAGACGAAACGCCTGGGCCTCCTTGTGGGGATCCCGAGTAGCACGGGGCCCGTGAAATCCCGTGTGAATCTGCCAAGACCACTTGGTAAGCCTAAATACTACCTGGTGACCGATAGCGGACTAGTACCGTGAGGGAAAGGTGAAAAGTACCCCGGGAGGGGAGTGAAATAGTACCTGAAACCGGATGCTTACAATCCGTCGGAGCCTCCTTTGCAGGGGTGACGGCGTGCCTTTTGAAGAATGAGCCTGCGAGTTAGTGGTGCGTGGCGAGGTTAACCCGGGTGGGGAAGCCGTAGCGAAAGCGAGTCCGAACAGGGCGTATGAGTCGCGTGCTCTAGACCCGAAGCGAAGTGATCTACCCATGGGCAGGTTGAAGCACGTGTAAGAGCGTGTGGAGGACCGAACCCACTTAGGTTGAAAACTGAGGGGATGACCTGTGGGTAGGGGTGAAAGGCCAATCAAACTTCGTGATAGCTGGTTCTCCCCGAAATGCATTTAGGTGCAGCGTCACGTGTTTCTTGCCGGAGGTAGAGCTACTGGATGGCCGATGGGCCCTACAAGGTTACTGACGTCAACCAAACTCCGAATGCCGGTAAGTGAAGCGTGGCAGTGAGACTGCGGGGGATAAGCTTCGTAGTCGAGAGGGAAACAGCCCAGACCACCAGCTAAGGCCCCTAAGCGTGTGCTAAGTGGGAAAGGATGTGGAGTTGCACAGACAACCAGGAGGTTGGCTTAGAAGCAGCCACCCTTGAAAGAGTGCGTAATAGCTCACTGGTCAAGTGATTCTGCGCCGACAATTTAGCGGGGCTCAAGCACACCGCCGAAGCTGTGGCATCCACGCAGACCCTCGCCAGGACTTGATCCTGGTGCCGGGGCGTGGGTGGGTAGGGGAGCGTCGTGTGGGAGGTGAAGCGCCGGGGTGACCCAGGTGTGGATCCCACACGAGTGAGAATGCAGGCATGAGTAGCGAATGACGGGTGAGAAACCCGTCCGCCGAATGACCAAGGGTTCCAGGGCCAGGTTAATCCGCCCTGGGTAAGTCGGGACCTAAGGCGAGGCCGACAGGCGTAGTCGATGGACAACGGGTTGATATTCCCGTACCGGCGAAGGACCGACCATACCGAGCCCGGTGATGCTAACCACCCAACGGTGGCCACCGTTCCCTTCGGGGAACACCGGCCACCGGCGCGTGGGACCCGATCCGGTAGTAGGTAAGCGTGTTAACAGGGGTGACGCAGACAGGTAGCCACCGCGTGCTTAATGGCAATGCACGTCCAAGGTTGCAGGGCGGGGTGCAGGCAAATCCGCACCCCATCAAGCCTCAGGACCGATGGTGACCCCGTAGGGGGGAAGCAGGGTGATCCTATGCTGCCAAGAAAAGCCTCGACGCGAGGGACTAGCCGCCCGTACCCGAAACCGACTCAGGTGGTCAGGTAGAGAATACTAAGGCGATCGAGAGAATCGTGGTTAAGGAACTCGGCAAAATGCCCCCGTAACTTCGGGAGAAGGGGGGCCTGAGAGGTGAAGCCACGTGCTGGCTAGCCTTTTCGGGCCGCAGAGACCAGGGAGAAGCGACTGTTTACTAAAAACACAGGTCCGTGCGAAGTCGCAAGACGATGTATACGGACTGACGCCTGCCCGGTGCTGGAAGGTTAAGAGGACGGGTCAACCACGCAAGTGGTGAAGCTCAGAATTTAAGCCCCAGTAAACGGCGGTGGTAACTATAACCATCCTAAGGTAGCGAAATTCCTTGTCGGGTAAGTTCCGACCTGCACGAATGGCGTAACGACTTCTCCGCTGTCTCAACCGCGAACTCGGCGAAATTGCATTACGAGTAAAGATGCTCGTTACGCGCAGCAGGACGGAAAGACCCCGGGACCTTTACTATAGCTTGGTATTGGTGTTCGGTACGGCTTGTGTAGGATAGGTGGGAGACCGTGAAGCATTCACGCCAGTGAGTGTGGAGTCAACGTTGAAATACCACTCTGGTCGTACTGCACATCTAACCTCGGTCCGTGATCCGGACCAGGGACAGTGCCTGGTGGGTAGTTTAACTGGGGCGGTTGCCTCCTAAAATGTAACGGAGGCGCTCAAAGGTTCCCTCAGCCTGGTTGGCAATCAGGTGTCGAGTGCAAGTGCACAAGGGAGCTTGACTGTGAGACTGACAGGTCGAGCAGGGACGAAAGTCGGAACTAGTGATCCGGCGGTGGCTTGTGGAAGCGCCGTCGCTCAACGGATAAAAGGTACCCCGGGGATAACAGGCTGATCTTGCCCAAGAGTCCATATCGACGGCATGGTTTGGCACCTCGATGTCGGCTCGTCGCATCCTGGGGCTGGAGTAGGTCCCAAGGGTTGGGCTGTTCGCCCATTAAAGCGGTACGCGAGCTGGGTTTAGAACGTCGTGAGACAGTTCGGTCCCTATCCGCTGCGCGCGCAGGAAACTTGAGAAGGGCTGTCCCTAGTACGAGAGGACCGGGACGGACGAACCTCTGGTGTGCCAGTTGTTCCGCCAGGAGCATGGCTGGTTGGCTACGTTCGGAAGGGATAACCGCTGAAAGCATCTAAGCGGGAAGCCTGCTTCAAGATGAGGTTTCCACCACCCTTCGAGGTGGGAAGGCCCCCAGCAGACCACTGGGTTGATAGGCCGGACGTGGAAGCGCGGTAACGCGTGGAGCTGACCGGTACTAATTGGCCAACAACTTGCCACAACACTCACCCCGGTGAGAAGAAGTAAAAGCACTGCATACGCGTCCACTGTACGGTTCCCGAGAAACCCACCCCCAACACCCATGTTGGACAAAGGGCCCACGGGTACATCTCCATAGAGTTACGGCGGTCATAGCGAGGGGGAAACGCCCGGTCCCATTCCGAACCCGGAAGCTAAGCCCCTCAGCGCCGATGGTACTGCACGGGAGACTGTGTGGGAGAGTAGGACACCGCCGAACACCCATTAACAAGGAGGCCGCAACGATTTCGTTGCGGCCTCCTTGTCATTTATGGCCCAATTTGAGTTGCGCCGACGTGAAGATATAGGCGTGTGATGACGAGTAGAGGAAACACCATGTCGACCAACCAAGAGGGCCAGAACCAGGACCGCCCCCGCCGCCGCGATGATTCCGGCCGGCCCAAGCAAACCTCGCGTCCCGGTGGGGATCGGGCGTCCGGGAGCGGTAGCCGCTCGGGGCGTGGTGACGAAGCTTTCCGCGAACGCGCCCAGCGCCGCTACGGCAGCGGCCCAAATGATGCGCGTCGTGACGGCCGCGGCGAACGCACGGGCGAGCGCCGCGAGGGCGGTTACCAGCCGCGCGACGGCGGCTACCAGCAGCGGGAGGGCGACCGTCGCAGCGGTGGTTACCAGGGTCGGTCGGACGACCGTCGCAGCGGTGGTTACCAGGGTCGCTCTGATGATCGCCGGGAGGGCGGTTACAAGCCCCGCGAAGGTGGCGCCCCGCAGCGTGAGGGCGACCGGCGCCAGGGTGGTTACCAGGGCCGGTCGGACGACCGGCACCAGGGTGGTTACCAGGGCCGGTCGGACGACCGTCGCCAGGGCGGTTACCAGGGCCGGTCGGACGACCGCCCCGCAGGTGGTTACCAGCGTCGCGAAGGTGGTTACCAGGGCCGCTCGGACGACCGCCCCGCAGGTGGTTACCAGCGTCGCGAAGGTGGTTACCAGGGGCGCTCGGACGACCGTCGCCAGGGCGGTTACCAGGGGCGGTCGGACGACCGTCGCCAGGGCGGTTACCAGGGCCGGTCGGACGACCGCCCCGCAGGTGGTTACCAGCGTCGCGAAGGTGGTTACCAGGGGCGCTCGGACGACCGCCGCGAGGGCGGTTACCAGGGGCGTTCCGATGATCGCCGCGAGGGCGGTTACAAGCCCCGCGAGGGCGGTTACAAGCCCCGCGAAGGTGGCTACAAGCCCCGCGAAGGTGGCGCCCCGCAGCGTGAGGGCGACCGGCGCCAAGGTGGCTACCAGGGTCGCTCCGATGACCGACCCGCAGGTGGTTACCAGCAGCGTGATAGCGACCGCCCCGCAGGTGGTTACCAGGGGCGCTCGGACGACCGCCGCGAGGGCGGTTACCAGAGGCGTTCCGATGATCGGCGCGAGGGCGGTTACAAGCCCCGCGAAGGTGGCGCCCCGCAGCGTGAGGGCGACCGGCGCCAAGGTGGCTACCAGGGTCGCTCCGATGACCGCCCCGCAGGTGGTTACCAGCAGCGTGACAGCGACCGCCGTCAGGGTGATTTCCAGGGGCGCTCCGATGACCGTCGCCAGGGTGGCTACCAGGGTCGGTCGGACGACCGCCCCGCAGGTGGCTACCAGGGTCGCTCCGACGACCGCCCCGCAGGTGGTTACCAGGGGCGCTCGGACGACCGTCGCCAGAGTGGTTACCAAGGTCGCTCCGATGACCGTCGTGAAGGTGGTTACCAGCGCCGAGAGGGTGGTTTCCAGCAGCGTGATGGCGACCGCCGCCAGGGTGGCTACCAGGGGCGCTCGGACGACCGCCCCGCAGGCGGCCATCAAGGACGCTCGGACGAGCGGCGTGACGGCGGCTTCCAGAAGCGTGAGGGCAGCCCTCGTGGGGGTAGCTATCAGCAGCGCGATGGTGGCTTCCAACGGCGAGACGATGGCCGACACACGGGCGGAGAAGCACGTGGGTTCGGTCCGCGCCGCGATGACTACGAGGACCGCCCGGCGGAGCCTCACATCTCGGACGAGGTCGAGGCGCAGATGCTTGACCGCGCTGCGCGTACCCGGCTGCGGACCCTCGGCAAGAACAATGCAGAGCTCGTGGCTCGTCACCTCGTGATGGCCGGCCGTCTTATCGACGATGAACCCGAGACCGCCTATGGCCATGCACAGGCCGCCATGCGGCGTGCGGGTCGCGTCGACGTCGTCCGGGAGGCTCTTGCCCTCACCGCGTACGCAACGGGTAGGTACTCCGAGGCGTTGCGTGAACTGCGGACCGTGCGTCGTCTCTCCGGCATCGACGCGCACCGCGCCATGGAGGCCGACTGTGAGCGCGGCCTCGGCCGACCGGAGCGCGCCCTGACAGTCGTGGCCGAGACAGACCCTGGCACGTTGTCCGAGGAGGACCGTGTCGAGCTCGCCATCGTCGCTAGCGGCGCCCGCTCCGACCTGGGTGAGCATGAGGCGGGCCTGCTCGTGCTCGAGTCCAGGCTCGTGGACCACGTAAAGGACCCTGAGCTTCTCCGTCGGCTGACGCTCGTGCGGGCAGACCGGCTCGAGGAGCTCGGCCGCATGGACGAGGCCGACGCCGCGCGGGCGGCCGCCGGCCCGGAGATGGACGACGATGAGCCGATCGTCGTCGTGGACCTGGAGGCGTCCGAGGCCGAGGCAGAAGACGAGGACTTCGCCGAACCGACGGATGACGTGGCCACGACCGACGCTGAGCCCTTGACGGACCTGCCGGCCGATGAGGATGCCGCAGCGGACGAGGCAGCGGACGTTGAGCCGGATGCCGCAGCGGACGAGGCAGCGGACGTTGAGCCGGATGCCGCAGCGGACGTTGAGCCGGATGCCGCAGCGGACGTTGAGCCGGATGCCGCAGCGGACGAGGCGCCGGCAGCCCCGACCGACGAGACACCAGACGCCGGAGCCGAGCAGCCGACGGCGTCGGAGACCGAACAGCCCGCCCCCGGTGCGGAGGAGACCGCGGACGAGGAGCGCGCATGAGCACCCCCACCATGCTTCTCGCCAGCGCGGAGCCCCTGGCCACCGCGTATGACGTTGCACTGATGGACCTCGACGGAGTCTGCTATCGCGGCGCCGAACCGGTCGACCACGCCGACGCGGCGGTGGAAGAGGCACGGCGCCTCGGGCTCCGCATGATGTTCGTGACCAACAACGCTGCCCGCGAGCCGCAGACGGTGGCCGACCAGCTCAGCTCCCTGGGCATCCCGACGTCCCCGGACGAGGTGATGACCTCGTCCCAGGCGGCGGCCGCCATCCTCGCCGCGGTGCTGCCCACCGGCTCGGTCGTCCTGCCTATCGGCGGCGCCGGCCTGCGGACAGCCCTGACGGAAGCCGGGTTCACCCTGGCCACGGGCGCGCACGACGCACCGGTCGCCGTCGTCCAGGGATTTTCGCCGGACCTCGGGTGGCGCGAGCTCACCGAGGCCGCCTACGCGATCAACGCCGGTGCGCGGTACGTGGCCACGAACCTCGACGCCACCCTGCCCACCGAGCGTGGTATGGCGGTCGGGAACGGCTCCCTCGTGGCGGCCGTGACGAACGCTACCGGCGTCGTCCCCATCTCCGCGGGCAAGCCTGAGCCGGAGATCTTCCGGCAGGCGACCCGTCGCAGCGCCGGCAGCCGCCCGATCGCTGTCGGTGACCGGCTCAACACCGACATCGCCGGCGCCCGCGCCGCCGGCATCCCCAGCGTGCATGTCCTCACCGGCGTCAGCGACGCCCGCGACGTCGTCCTCGCCGCACCGCACGAGCGCCCGAGCTACCTCGCCGTCGACCTCCGCGGCCTGGTGGAGCCCCACCCCGTCCCCAGCCGGGACGGCGCGTGGTGGCGCTGCGGCGCCGCGGCGGCCCGCGTGAGTGGTGCGGAGCCCCATCTGGAGATCCGGCTCGGTGACCGGGAGGTCCCGCTGGAGCCCGGCGAGCCGGTGACCGTCTCCCTGGACACGTGGCGATGCCTCGCCGCCGCAGCGTGGGAAGCGGCCGACGACGGCGCGCCGCTCACCGTCTCGCAGGTGCCTGCGCTCCAGGTGGTCGCGCCGCGATAGCCTTCGAACGGACTGCGGAGGTGGGAAGGAGCGACGGATGGACGTAACGCCTGCCGATCTGGCGGCGCGATCGGTGCCGGCGGGGGACCCGTTGGCGCGCCTCGACGACCTCGAGGAGATCCCGCTCGCGGAGCAGGTCGCGGTGTTCGAGACCATCCACTCGCACCTGTCCGCGCGTCTCGCGAACGCCGAGAGCTGACGTGGCCCGGCTCGTCCGTATCGATACCGAGCTCGTCCGCCGCGGCCTGGCCCGGTCGCGTCAGCACGCCGGTGAGCTGCTGGCCGCCGGCCATGTGCGACTCGACGGGCAGGTGGTGACCAAGCCGGCCCGTCAGGTGGACCCCGCGCAGGCGCTCCTGGTGGACGACGCCGGAGCCGCCGACGACTACGTCTCACGCGGCGCCCACAAGCTCGCCGGCGCCCTCGACGCGCTCGGTGACGCGGCCCCACTCGTCGCCGGCCGCCGCTGCCTGGACGCGGGCGCCTCCACCGGCGGCTTCACCGACGTCCTCCTGCGCCGCGGGGCCGCCCACGTGGTCGCCGTCGACGTCGGCTACGGCCAGCTCGCCTGGTCCCTGCAGACCGACCCCCGGGTGACGGTCCTGGACCGGACGAACGTGCGCACGCTGACCCCCCAGATGGTGGCGCCGGCCCCGCAGCTGGTGGTCGGCGACATGTCCTTCATCTCCCTGACCCTGGTTCTGCCGGCGCTGGCCCGGGCGGCCGCGCCGGACGCCGACGTTCTCCTCATGGTCAAGCCCCAGTTCGAGGTGGGCAAGGAGCGCCTCGGCCACGGTGGCGTCGTCCGCGACACCGCGTTGCACGTGGAGTCCGTGCTCACGGTCGCCGAGGCCGCCACCCGCGAGGGCCTCGACACCTGGGCCGTCGTGCCCAGCCCGCTGCCGGGCCCCTCGGGCAACGTGGAGTACTTCGTGGCGCTGCGCCGGGACCACCCCGGTGCCCTGCGGGGTGAGGCGCTGCGCGACGCCGTCGCCGCCGCGGTGCGCACGGGCCCGGCGGGGACCGCCGCCGTACCGACCGACCCCGAGGGGGAGCCAGCATGAGCCGCCGCATCCTGGTCGTCTGTCACGAGGGCCGACCCGACGCCGTCGCCGCCGCGGACAACCTCAGCGCGGCCCTCCAGGCGAACGGTATCGACACCATCCGCGACGGCAGCGCGGAGGGCGTCGAGCTCGCCATCGTCCTCGGCGGCGACGGCACCATCCTGCGTGCGGCGGAGGTGGCCCGGCGCCACGACGTCCCCCTCCTCGGTGTCAATCTCGGCCACGTAGGCTTCCTCGCCGAGGCCGAGGAGGAGGCGTTGCCCGACGTGGTCGACCGCGTGGTCGCCCGCGACTACCTCGTCGAGGAACGGATGACGCTCGACATCACGATCACCCGCCCGGACGGCACGGTCGAGCGGGACTGGGCCATCAACGAGGCCGCCGTGGAGAAGGGCGCACGCGCTCGCATGGTCGAGGCCACCATCGGCGTCGACGGGCGGGGTCTGTCCACCTTCGGCTGCGACGGCATCGTCCTGGCCACCCCCACCGGGTCCACCGCCTACGCCTTCTCCGGCGGCGGCCCCATCGTGTGGCCCGACGTCGACGCGCTCCTGGTCGTCCCCGTCGCCGCGCACGCATTGTTCGCCCGGCCGCTGGTCGTGGGGCCGAACTCGGTGCTGGAGGTCGAGGTGCTGCCGTACGAGGAGAAGCACGCGGTGGTGTGGTGCGATGGGCGGCGGATGCTCGACGCGCCCGCCGGGTCCCGGATCCGGGTGTGCCGGGGCGCCCAGCCGGTGCGGCTCGCCCGGATGAGCCAGGTCCCCTTCTCCGGCCGCCTCGTCGCCAAGTTCCGACTGCCGGTCCAGGGCTGGCGCGGCGTGCGGGAGCGGGCGTGATCGAGCAGGTCCGGATCGAGAACCTCGGGGTGATCGCGACCGCCGAGCTCGACCTCGACCCCGCCCTGACAGTCATCACCGGTGAGACGGGCGCCGGCAAGACCATGGTGCTCACCAGCCTCGAGCTGCTGCTCGGCGGCAAGGCCGACGCCGCACTGGTGCGTCGCGGCGCCGAGCGCGCCGTCGTCGAGGGCACCTTCACCGTCCCCGTCGACGGCGCCGCGGCCGCCCGCGCCGAGGAGGCCGGGGCCACCGTGGAGGACGGCGAGCTCCTCGTGGCCAGGACCGTCCCGGCCGCCGGCCGTTCCCGGGCACACCTGGGCGGACGCACGGTGCCGCACGCCGTCCTGACGGAGATCGGCGAGCAGCTCGTCACCGTGCACGGCCAGTCCCAGCAGCTGCGGCTGCGGGCCCCGTCCCAGCAGCGCGCCGCCCTGGACGCCTTCGGCGGACCGAAGCACGCCGCGCTGCTGGCCACCTACCGCGAGGCCTGGGCCGCGCTCGTCGCCGCCCGCGAGGAGCTGGCGACGTGGGAGCGGGAGGCGGGGGCGCGTGAGCACGAGATCGCCCTGCTGCGCGCCGGGTTGGACCGGGTCGACGCCCTAGACCCGCAGCCGGGGGAGGACCACACCCTGCGCGAGGAGGCCCAGCGGCTCGGCAACGTCGAGGAGCTGCGGGTGGCCGCCGGCACCGCCCACCAGGCCCTCACCGGTGGCGTCGACGCCCCCGACGCCCTCGACGCCACCAGCCTCGTCGACGCCGCCCGCCGCGCCCTGGAGCAGGCCGCCGACAGCGATCCCGCCCTCACCGGCTGGGCCACCCGTCTCGCCGAGGCCGCCTACCTCTTGTCCGACGTGGCCGGCGAGCTGGCCGCGTACCTCGACGGGCTCGACGCCGACCCCGCACGGCTGGCGGTCGTGCACGAGCGCCGTGCCGCCCTCACGGAGCTGACCCGGCTGCACGGTCCCGACGTCGACGCCGCCCTCGCCTGGGCGGAGCAGGCCCGGGAGCGCCTGGCCTACCTGGACGGCCCCACCGACACCGCCACCGCCCTACGCGAGCGCCTGCAGCAGGCGACGGCGCAGGTCACCCGCACCGGCGCCGCGCTGACCGCCTCACGCCGCCGCGTCGGCGAGCTCCTCGGCTCCGCCGTCGACGACGAGCTCGCGGGCCTCGCGATGGCCGGTGCCCACCTGACCGGCCGGCTGACGCCGCTGGAGGAGCCCGGACCCCACGGCGTCGAGGGCGTCGAGCTGCTGCTCGCCGCCCATCCCGGCGCGCCCGCCCGGCCGTTGGGCCAGGGCGCGTCGGGCGGTGAGCTGTCCCGGGTGATGCTCGCCATCGAGGTCGCGCTTGCCGGCACGGAGCCGGACCACGGGCAGCGCACGTTCGTGTTCGACGAGGTCGACGCCGGGGTGGGCGGCAAGGCCGCGGTCGAGGTCGGCCGGCGGCTGGCCCGGCTGGCCCGCACCGCGCAGGTGGTCGTCGTGACGCACCTCGCGCAGGTCGCTGCCTTCGCCGACCGGCACCTGGTGGTGAGCAAGCCCACCCCCGGGGACGACGCCGTCGTCACGGCCACCGACGTCACCGAGGTGGAAGGGCCAGATCGCGTGCGAGAGCTGGCCCGGATGCTCTCCGGGCAGGAGGAGTCCGACACCGCTCTGCAGCACGCCGCTGAGCTCCTGGAGCGGGCGGACGTGCGACGATGAAGCGGTGACTGCCCTTTTCCGACGCCGACGTGCGGTCGTCGACGGTGGGCCCGGGACCTCGGGCCCCGCCCGGGTCGACCCCCGGACGAAGAACCTGACCAAGCGTCTGCGCCCGGGCGACGTCGCCGTCATCGACCACGAGGACCTCGACCGGGTCTCCGCCGAGGCGCTGGTGGCCTGCCGGCCGGCCGCGGTGCTCAACGCCGCCCGGTCGACGTCGGGGCGGTACCCCAACCTCGGCCCGGGCATCCTCGTCGAGGCGGGGATCCCTCTCGTGGACGATCTCGGCCCGGCGGTGATGTCGGTGCGCGAGGGCCAGCAGCTGCGCCTGGAGGGCGCCGAGGTCCATACCGGGGACCGGCTGGTGGCCGAGGGCACCGTCCAGGACGCCTCGACGGTCGAGGCCAACCTCGACAAGGCCCGCGAGGGGCTGTCGGTCCAGCTAGAGGCCTTCGCGGTGAACACGATGGACTACGTCCACCGGGAGCGGGACCTGCTCGTCAACGGTGTCGGTGTGCCCAAGGTGCGCGCCAAGTTCGAGGGGCGGCACGCCCTGGTGGTGGTGCGCGGGTACCACTACAAGGAAGACCTCGCGATGCTGCGCTCCTACATCCGGGAGTACCGGCCGCTGCTCATCGGCGTCGACGGCGGCGCCGACGCGATCATCGAGGCCGGGCTGCGCCCGGACATGATCGTGGGCGACATGGACTCCGTCTCTGACAAGGCACTGACCTCCGGCGCCGAGATCGTGGTGCACGCGTACCGCGACGGCCGCGCCCCCGGGCAGCGGCGGGTGGAGGACCTCGGCGTCGAGCACGTCGTCTTCCCCGCCACGGGCACGAGCGAGGACATCGCGATGCTGCTCGCCGACGACCTCGGCGCCGAGCTCATCGTCGCCGTCGGCACGCACGACACGATGATCGAGTTCCTCGACAAGGGCCGCGCCGGCATGGCCTCGACGTTCCTCACCCGGCTGCGGGTCGGCAGCAAGCTCATCGACGCCAAGGGCGTCTCCCGGCTCTACCGCACCCGTATCTCCACCTGGCAGCTCGTGATCCTCGCCCTGGCAGGCCTCCTCGCCCTCTTCGTTGCGCTCGCGACGACCAACGTGGGGCAGACCACCTTCGGCCTCGCCGGCGCCTGGTTCGACGACCTCGTGAACTTCTTCCGGTCGCTCGTGGGGATCGCCCCCGCACCGACGACCTGACCCCCGGAGCGCACATTGATCGACTTCCGCTACCACCTCGTCTCGCTCATCGCGGTCTTCCTGGCCCTGGCCGTGGGGATCGTGCTGGGCGCCGGCCCGCTGCGCGACACCATCGGCGATACCCTCACCGGGCAGGTCCAGGACCTGCGTGCGGACCGTGAACGCCTGCGCGGCGATCTCGAGGCCTCCGAGGCGGACGTGACCGAGCGGACCACCTACCTCGAGCAGTCCGCCGGTGTCCTGCTGGAGGGGGCACTGACCGACCAGTCGGTCACCGTGGTCACCGTGCCCGGCACCGCCGCGGACGACGTCGAGGCCGTGCGGGACCGGCTTGCGCAGGCCGGCGCCGAGGTCCTCGGCGAGGTGGCCGTCACCGAGGCGTGGACCGACCCGGCCAACCTGACCTTCCGCCAGACCTTCGCCGGCCAGCTGCTGGGGTACATCGACCCGGCGCCGGGTGGCGACGCCGGCGTGGAGACGATCTTCGGGCTCGCCCTGGCCCACGCACTCACGGACACCGGCGAGGACGGGGCCCCGACCGAGGACGCCGCCACGCTGCTCGACCTGCTCAGCTCCGCCGAGGCACCGCTGGTGAGCCTGACGACGGCACCCACGGGGCAGGCCGACGCGACCGTGCTCGTCGGGCCGCCCGCCGCCGCGCCGCCCGCCCCCGACGCCGACCCCGAGGAGACCGACGCGGCCGCCGCGGTGCTCGGCAGCCACGTCCGCCTGGCCCAGGCGCTGAGCGGCGTCGCACCCGCCGTCACCGTCGGTGCCGCCGCCTCCGACCTCGACCTGGTCGCGGCGGTCCGTGCGGACGACGCCGCTGCCGCCGCGGTCACCACCGTGGACTCGGTCGGCGAGATCACCGCGGCGCTGTCCACGCCGCTGGCCACCGCCGTCGCCCTCTCCGGTGGCCACGGCCACTTCGGGTTCCTCGGCGGCGCGGACGCGGCCGTCCCGCCGCGCGTCGAGCTCGCACCCCCGGTGGTCGAGCCAGAGGGCGAGGCGCCCGCCGATGCGGAGGCCGGGACCGAGGACGGGACGGCGGGGACCGAGGCCGCGCCCGTCCAGGACGCCGCGTGAGCCGCCTCGTCGACGTCGCGCTGCCCACCGTGCTCGGGGCGGCCGCCACCACAGTGGCTGCCGCGGTCCTCGAGCACCGGCCACCCGGTGGCCGGCGCCGCTGGGAACGCACGAACTTCGCCGGCCGCACTGTCAGCCTGCTCGGCGGCGCGGCCGCCGGCGTGGGAGCCGTCGCGGGCCCGGTGCTCGCAGCCGCGGCGACGGCGCCACCCGGCGCCGCTCGTGCCGCCCGTGCCGCCCACGGCGGCGCCGGCGCTGCCCGCACCTCCGCGGCCGCCGTCCTCGCCGCTTCGGCCGGCGCCGCCATGGGCCTCCTCGACGACCTCACCGAGGACGCCACCGGTGCCGCCAAGGGGCTGCGCGGCCACCTCGGTGCACTGCGTCAGGGCCACGTCACCACCGGAGCGCTGAAGATCCTCGGCATCGGTGCCGGCGCCCTCGCGGCCGCCGCCGTCGCCACCCCGCGCAGGACCTCGGGAACCGGGCGGATCGTGGAGATTCTGGGCGGGGCCGCCCTCGTGGCCGGCACCGCGAACCTGCACAACCTCTTCGACCTGCGACCGGGCCGTGCCCTGAAGGTCGCCACCGCCGTCAGCGGCCCCCTCGCCCTCACCGGGCCCGGCACGCCCCACGGGACCCTGGCCGCCACCGCCCTCGGTGTGGCCGGCGCGGCCCTGCCCGACGACCTCGCGGAGCGCACCATGCTCGGTGACACCGGCGCCAACGCCGTCGGCGCGCTCGTGGGCACCGCCCTGGCCGCCCACCCGTCCCGCACCCTGCGCGCGGGGGCGCTGAGCGCCGTCGTTGCGCTGACCCTGCTCAGCGAGCGGGTGAGCTTCTCCGGCGTGATCGAGCGCAACGGCGTGCTGCGCCGGGTGGACGCCCTGGGCCGGCGCCCCCGCTGAGGCGATGAGTCCCCGCACGCGAATGCTCGGCGGCGTCCTCGGCGCCGCGGGCCTGATCGCCGTCGTGACCCTGGCCTCCCGGGCCGTGGGGTTCGTGCGCTGGCTCGTCCAGTCCTGGACCCTGGGCGCCTCCGACGCCGCGATGGCCTACGAGACCGCCAACAAGGTGCCCAACGTGCTCTTCGAGGTGGCGGCCGGCGGGGCGCTGGCCGGCGCGGTCGTCCCCCTGCTCGCGGTGCCGCTGGCCCGGCACCTGCGCACGGAGGTGGACCGCACCGCGTCGGCGCTGCTGACCTGGGCGCTGCTGGTGCTGGTGCCACTGGCCGCGCTGGTCGCCGCGGCGGCCGGCCCGGTCGCGGGGCTGCTCCTGCCCGGTGGCACCGACCCCGCCCTGCGGGAGCTGACCACCAGCTACCTGCGGATCTTCGCGCTCCAGATCCCCCTGTACGGGGTCGGGGTGATCTTCTCCGGGGTGCTCCAGGCGCAGAAGAGGTTCTTCTGGCCGGCGTTCGCCCCGCTGCTGTCCTCCCTGGTCGTCATCGTCAGCTACCTCGCCTTCGGGGCGGTGTCCCAGGGCCGGCAGGACGACCCCGCCGCCCTGCCGCTCGCCGCCGTCGCCTGGCTCGCCTGGGGCACCACCGGCGGCGTCGCGGCCATGAGTCTGTGCCAACTGGTCCCCGTGCTGCGTGCCGGTGTGCGGCCACGGCCCGCGCTGCGCTTCCCGCCGGGCGTCGCGCGGCGGGCCGGGCGCCTCGCCGCCGCGGGGATCGGGGCGCTGCTCGCCCAGCAGGCCAGCGTCGTCGTCGTCCTGCTGCTGGCGAACACCCACGGCGAGACCGGCACCATCAACGTCTACACCTACGCGCAGGCGGTGTACTTCCTGCCCTACGCCGTGCTCGCGGTACCGCTGTCGACCGCCGTGTTCCCACGCCTGTCCGAGCGCGCGGGCACGGGGGACCGGCACGGGTTCGCCGCGATGGCGGCCGGGTCCACCCGCCTGGTGGTCGCCGCCTCGCTGGTGGGCGCCGCCCTGCTGGTGGCCGTCGCGCCCGCCGCCACGGCGGTCTTCTCCCTGCGTTTCGAGATGGCCGGGATGACACAGGCGATCACCTGGTTCGCTCCCGGGATCGTCGGCTACGCACTGATATTCCACCTCTCCCGGGCGCTGTACGCCGTCGACCACGGCCGCGCCGCGGTGCTGGCGACGGCGACCGGCTGGCTCGTGGTCTCCGCCGCCTCCTGGGCCGGGGTGCTTCTGCTGGCCCCCGACGGCGGCGACGGACCCGCCACGCTGACGGCGCTCGGGGCCGGCTCGTCCGCGGGCATGGTCGTGGCGGGGACGCTGCTGCTGTGGGCCGTGCGCCGAGCCGGCGGCCCCGGTGCGCTGGCGGGGCTGTCTCGCACGTTCGCCGTCGGCGCGCTGCCCGCGGTGGCCGGTGGCCTCGTGGGCCGGTGGGTCGCCACGAGCCTGCTCGACGCACTCGGCGCGGGCCTGGGCGGCGCGGTCGTCGCCGCGGTGGGCGGTGCGCTGCCCGCGGGCGGGCTCGTGGCCGCGGCGGTGCTGCTCCTCGATCGCGGCACCATCCGGGTGGGGACGTGGTCGCGGGAGCGGCAGGCCGCCCAGGGCCCGGGTGCCGGCCGCCCGGGCTGAGACATACTGGGGGACCTGCCCACGAAAGAGGACCAGCATGCGGGTGCTGCAGCTGACCGGGTCGAGCGCCGGCGGGGTGGGTCGGCACGCCCGGGAGGTCGCCGCGCTGCTCGGCGCGGACGGTCCGGTCGTGCTCGCCGGCCCGGCCGACGTCGTCACGCCGGCGGGCCCGGGGGAGTCCGGAGCCGGGAAGGTGCGCGCCGTCGTCGTCGACATCGCCGACCGGCCCCGCCCGCGGGACGCGAGCGCCGTCCGGCAGGTCCGACGCCTGGCCGCGGGCGCGGACGTGGTCCACGCCCACGGCCTGCGTGCCGGCGCCCTGGCCGTCCTGGCCGTGCGCAGCCTCGGCCGGCGCCGCCCCCGCCTGGTCGTCACCGTGCACAACCTGCCCGTGGGCGGCCCGCGGGTGCGGGCGGTCGCGGCCGTCCTGGAGACCCTCGTGGCCCGCGGCGCGGACGCCGTGCTGGGGGTGAGCGGCGACCTGGTGGAGCGTATGCGTGCGCGGGGCGCACGAGAGGTCGAGCGGGCGCTCGTGCCTGCGCCCGAGCGGCCGGCGTCCACCGTCCCCGCCGAGCAGCTGCGCGAGGGGCTGGGGCTGGCCAGCGGCGAGCGGCTGGTCCTCACCGTTGCCCGGCTGGCGCCGCAGAAGGGTCTGGACCTGCTCGCCGACGCGGCCGCGATCCTCGCGGGGTCGGACGCCGGTCCCGGCGCGGGGCTGGGCGCGGGGCGCGGCGCCGGGCCGGACGCAGCCGCACCGACGGGCCGCCACGCCGAGGAACGCACCGAGGACGGCGCGCGCCGGACCGGCTGGCGGTGGGTGGTCGTCGGCGACGGGCCCTTGCGCGAGGCCCTCGCGCGCCGCGCGCGCACCGAGGACCTGCCGATCTTGCTGACCGGGCGCCGCGACGACGTGCCGGACCTGCTCGCCGCGGCGGACGCCGTCGTCTCCACCGCCACCTGGGAGGGGCAGCCCATCGCCGTGCAGGAGGCGTTGCGGGCCGGGGCCGCGCTGGTGGCGACCGACGTGGGCGGCACCCGCGAGGTCACCGGCGACGCCGCCGTCCTCGTCCCGGCCGGGGACGCACCGGCCCTGGCCGCCGCGATCCGCGCGGTCCTCAGCGACGACGGGCGCCGCGCGGCGCTGCGGGTGGCCGCGCTCGAGCGTGCCGCCGTCCTGCCCGGCCCGGCCGACGTGCTGGCCCAGCTGCAGAAGGTCTACGGCGGGCTCGGCTGAGGGGCGCCCGTGGCTCATCGCACAGCCGCCGTGCCCACCGGTCCGGGCGTGTCGGCACACCGGCTGCTAAGGTCAAAGTCCGTGGTCAACCAACCGAGCCGGCTGCCCGGCAACCAGGCCAGCATCCCCCGTCAGATCTTCGTCACCGGCGGGGTCGTGAGCTCACTGGGCAAGGGGTTGACAGCCTCCAGCCTGGGTCACCTGCTCCGCGCCCGCGGTCTGCGGGTGGTGATGCAAAAGCTCGACCCGTACATCAACGTCGACCCCGGCACGATGAACCCGTTCCAGCACGGTGAGGTCTTCGTCACCGACGACGGCACCGAGACCGACCTGGACATCGGTCACTACGAGCGCTTCCTCGACGTCGAGCTCTCCGGCAAGGCCAACGCCACCACCGGGCAGGTGTACTCCACGGTCATCGCCAAGGAGCGCCGGGGCGAGTACCTCGGCGACACCGTGCAGGTCATCCCGCACATCACCGACGAGATCAAGGCCCGCATGCGGGCCCAGGCCGAGCCCGCCGACGGCGAGGAGCCGCCGGACGTCATCATCACCGAGATCGGCGGCACGGTCGGCGACATCGAGTCCCTCCCGTTCCTCGAGGCCGCCCGGCAGGTCCGCCAGGACCTGGGCCGCGACAACGTCTTCTTCCTGCACGTCTCCCTCGTGCCCTACATCGCGGCGTCGGGGGAGCTGAAGACCAAGCCCACCCAGCACTCGGTGGCCGAGCTGCGCTCCATCGGCATCCAGCCCGACGCGATCGTGTGCCGTTCCGAGCGTGAGCTGCCCGAGAGCGTCAAGGCCAAGATCGCGTCGATGTGCGACGTCGACCGTGAGGCCGTCGTGATGTGCCAGGACGCATCGAGCATCTACGAGATCCCCGCCGTGCTGCACGCCGAGGGCCTGGACGCCTACGTCGTCCAGCGCCTGCGGATGAGCTTCCGAGACGTGGACTGGTCGGTGTGGGACCGGCTCCTCGAGCGGGTGCGCCACCCCAAGGACCATGTCGAGATCGCGCTCGTCGGCAAGTACATCGACCTGCCCGACGCCTACCTCTCCGTCACCGAGGCGCTGCGCGCCGGCGGTTTCCACCACCGTGCCAAGGTCGCCCTGCGCTGGGTGCCCTCAGACACCTGCCAGACCCCGGAGGGTGCGCGCAAGGCACTCGAGGGCGTCGACGGCGTCCTGGTGCCCGGCGGGTTCGGCGTGCGCGGCATCGAGGGCAAGCTCGGCGCGCTGCGCCACGCCCGCGAGAACCAGATCCCCACCCTGGGGATCTGCCTGGGCCTGCAGTGCATGGTCATCGAGGCAGCCCGTAACCTCCTCGGCCTGGACAAGGCGAGCTCGACGGAGTTCGACCCCGCCACCCCCGACCCGGTGGTGGCCACGATGGAGGAGCAGCTCGCCATCGTGGGCGGCGAGGGCGACCTGGGCGGCACCATGCGCCTGGGCCGGTACGAGGCCGTGCTCACCCCGGGTTCCCTGGCCGCCGAGGTGTACGGCGCCGAGCGCGTGAGCGAGCGGCACCGCCACCGGTACGAGGTGAACAACTCCTACCGGGAGGATCTGGAGAAGGCCGGTCTGAAGATCTCCGGCCGGTCCCCGGACTCCTCGCTCGTGGAGTTCGTCGAGCTCGACCGGGACCGCCACCCGTACTACATCGCCACCCAGGCCCACCCCGAGTTCAAGTCCCGGCCCACCCGGGCGCACCCGCTCTTCGCCGGGCTGGTCGGCGCGGCGCTGGAGCGGCAGCGCGCCACCCGCCTGCTCGACATCGACGAGCCCGAGACGGTCGGGCTCGAGCACGAGGAGCCGGTGGGCGCGGTGGCCGAGACCGGCGGCGACCGGGCTTGAGCGTCGCCGACGCCAAGGACACCGACCGCGAGGTCCTCACGCACCGCCGGCTCCACGACGGGCGCGTGTTCGACCTGGTCTCCGACGAGGTGCGGCTGAACCCCGACGACGACGCGCCGGTGGTCCGGGAGTACCTGGACCACCCCGGCGCGGTCGCCGTAGTCGCCCTGCGGGACGGCGCCGACGGGGAGGAGGTGCTGCTCATCAAGCAGTACCGCCACCCCGTGCGGGCCCAGCTGTGGGAGATCCCCGCCGGCCTGCTCGACGTCGACGGCGAGGATCACCTCACCGCAGCGCAACGGGAGCTGCTCGAGGAAGCGGATCTGCGCGCATCCCGCTGGGACGTGCTCGTGGACTACTTCACCACCCCGGGTGGCTCGAGCGAGTCGCTGCGGATCTACCTGGCCCGGGACGTCTCGGAGGTCGCCGACCACGAGCAGCATGCCCGCGAGGACGAGGAGCGGGACATGCCCACCGCCTGGGTCCGGCTCGACGACGCCGTCGACGCCGTGCACGAGGGGCGCCTGCACAACCCGAGCGCGGTGGTCGGCATCCTGGCCGCCGCCAGCGCCCGCGCCCGTGACTGGCAGCCGTTACGGACGGTGACGTCCCCGTGGCTGCGCTGAGAGGAGAACCGATGATCGCCGTCGTCCCCGTTACCGCCGAGGGCCGCACCGGGCACAGCTGGGGCAAGGCGCCCCGCGTCGCCGTCGCCACCGTGAGCGACGGCGCCATCACGGACTGGCAGGAGCACGAGGTCCGCTGGGACGTCTCGCACGACGAGGGCACCGAGGGCTCGCACCACGCCCGGGTCGCGCGTTTCCTCCTCGACCACCAGGTGGGGGCCGTGGTGGTCGACCACATGGGTGCGGGCATGGTCCGCATGCTCGCGAGCATGGACATCCGGGTGCTGCAGGCGACGCAGGACGACGCACACGAGGCGGTGCTCGCCGCGGTCCGCGCGGTGCCTGCCTGACCCTTGGTCGTGGCGGGGGGTTCGCGTTCAGCAGCCGGCTTAGTCGCGGCGCGTGTAGAACGAGCTGCAGGCGTATGTCACGGCGACCGTCACCAGGCCGGCACCGAGCATGTGCAGGCCCACCAGCACCTCCGGCAGGCCGAGGAAGTGTTGGGTGTACCCGATGACACCCTCGACGACCACCACCGCCAGCAGCCACGGCCACACCTGGCGGGCGCGGTCCAGGCGCAGGTCGTCGCGGCGGCGCTGGAGCAGCACGGCGCCGGCGATCGAGACGAGCACGAACAGCCACACCGAGACCGAGTGCATGCGCGTGACGGCGATCGGGTCGAGTGCGTAGCGGAACGGCTCGTCCGCGTCGCCGGAGTGCGGGCCCGTCCCCGTGACCACTGTCCCGAGCGTCAGCAGCACCACGGTGAGCCCCGCAAGCACCCAGGGCAGCGGCCGCAGCCCCGGTGGGGCGAGCCGCACCAGCGCGCCGTCGCCCTCGCGCAGCCGCACCAGCAGGTAGGCGGACACGGCCACCAGCGCCAGCGAGATCAGCATGTGCGAGCCGACGATCGCGGGGTGCAGGTCCACCCACACCGTGATGCCGCCGATGACGGCCTGCAGGGCGATGCCCGCCAGCGGCAACCAGGCCAGCCGCTTGAGCGAGGCGGGGCGGGAGGCGACGGGCTCGCGTCGGTACACGGCCCACAGCAGCGCTATGGCGATGACCGTGAGCACCCCGGTCAGCGTGCGGTTGCCGAACTCGATGTACTGGTGGATCGAGGTCTCCTCGTGGAAGACCGGGGTGAACGAGCCCGGCTCGCACATCGGCCAGGAGGAGCAGCCGAGGCCCGAGCCGGTCAGGCGCACTGCGCCGCCGGTGACGATGATGCCGATCTGCGCGACCAGGTTCGCCACGGCCAGCCCCCAGGTGAGCCGGTCCACCCGCGCGGGACGCGTGGGGGCGGCGGGCCCGGCGCCGGTGCCGGAACCGGCCGCCGCGCCCGTGCTCGTGGCCGCGTGGGGCGTGCTTGTGGTCGCCGCGGAGCCGCGGGCGCCGTCGTCGGACCGGCTCGGATCGATCGTGGTGCTCACGGCACCAGGGTACGTGCGCGCACCGACACGTCGGGGCGCGGCACCACCCGGCACGACCGGTTCGTCAGCCAGACCAGGAGGCGCTGCGGTCGCTCAGTCCCAGCGGAACCATCGTGTGGCCAGCCAGGTGCCGACGGCGGTCCACACGGCCAGCACCGCGACGGCACTGAGGTCGAGCGCGCCGGTGGTGGCCAGCGTCCGTAGACCCTCACCGAGCGCACCCGGCGGCAGGAGCGCGACCACCGCCGCCACCGGGTCCGGCAGCACCGCGAGCGGGACCAGCAGCCCCCCGCCGCCGGCCATGAGCACCCAGAGCAGGTTCGCGACGGCGAGCACGGCTTCGGGCCGCAGGGTGCCGCCGACGAGCAGCGCCAGCGACACGAACGCGGCCGCCCCGAGCAGGATCAGCAGCGCGCCGCCGAGGACGGCGAGCGGCCCGGCGCCCTCGCCGCGCCACCCGAGCAGCACTGCCACCAGGAGCAGCACGACTGTCTGCACCGCGAGCACGCAGGCGACGGCGCCGAGCTTGCCCGCCATGAGCCCGCGCGGGCCGAGCGGGGTGGTGGCGAGCAACCGCAGCACGCCCCACCTGCGGTCGAACGCGACGGCGATCGCCTGGGAGGTGAACCCGGTGGACGCCACGGCCAGCGCGAGCGCCCCGGCGAGCGCGGCCGGGGTGCGGGTCTCGCCGGGGAGATCGACCACGTCGGTGCGCACGAGCAGCACCAGCGCGATGACCGGCAGGACGAAGGTGAGCAGGAGCTGCTCCCCGTTGCGCAGCACGGCCGCGGTCTCGAAGCGGGTCTGCGCGAGGACGCGCCGCGCGTGGGTGCGCAGGCCGGCGGTGCCGGTGGCGGCAGGTGCACCGGGTGCACCGGGTGCACCGGGCTCGCCAGGTGCGCCGGGTGCGCCGGGCTCGCCGACGGTCCTCGTGCCGGTCATGCCACGTCCTCCATCCCGCGCAGCTCTCGACCGGTCAGGTCGAGGAACGTGTCCTCCAGGGTGCGGCGGTGCACGGTCACCCGGGCGCCGGGCGCCCCGGCCTCGGTCACCGCGGTGGACACCGCAGCCAGCGTGCCGGCGTCCACCTCGCCGTCGGCGGCGGCGACCTCGACGAGACCATGGACCTCCCGGACCGCCAGGTCGTGCCGGCCCTCGCCCGCCAGCCGCGCGCGCAGCGCCTCGGCCAGCGGCTCCGGCGGCAACGTGCCCAGCGGGTCGATCCGCACCCGTGACCCCCCGGTCAGCTCCGCCGGCGTGCCCTGAGCGATGACCTGGCCGGCGTCGATGATCACGACGTGGTCTGCCAGCTCCTCCGCCTCGTGCATCAGGTGGGTGGTCAGCACCAGCGACGTGCCACCGGCCCGCAATTCGCGGAGCAGGTCCCACACCGCCAGCCGCGCCTGGGGGTCGAGGCCGGCGGAGGGCTCGTCGAGGAACACGAGCTGCGGCCGGCCGACGATGGCCCCCGCCAGGGCGAGCCGCTGACGCTGGCCGCCGGAGAGTCGTCGCACCGCGGTCCGGGTGGCGTCGGCGAGGCCGAGCCGGCCGAGCAGCGCCGTCGGGTCGAGCGGCTGGGCGTGCAGCCGGGCGAGGTGGGAGAGGACGGCGCCGGCGCGCGGGGCCATCGGCAGCCCGCCGTCCTGCAGCATCACCCCGACCTGCTCACGCAGTGCGGCGTCCGCGCCGGGGCTCCGGCGGTCCACCCCGAGCACCTCGATCGTGCCGGCATCGGGGCGACGCAGGCCCTCGCAGCACTCGACGGTGGTGGTCTTGCCGGCGCCGTTGGGGCCGAGCACCGCCGTCAGGCGGCCGCGCGCGGCGGTGAAGGAGAGGCCGCGAACCACCTCCCTGCCGCCGTAGGACTTGCGCAGGCCGCGCACGGCGAGCGCCGGCACGTCGGCGCGGGCGGGGGAGCCCGCTGAGATGTCGGATCGGGTCAGGGCATGCACCCGCCCAGCGTAGGTGGCCGACGACGGCGCACGGCCGCACGTCCCGGCGTCACAGCGTGCGCCAATCCCCTCACTGACTGATCCGGTCCCGCTCTCCTGCTCTTTCCGGTACACGACACGGCGAGCTTTCCACCGCGCCGAGACCTGCCTGTTGCGCCGAAACCTGCTGGTGGAACGGCAGGTGTCGGTCGGAAACTGCAGGTCTCGCCGCGTGGGACCCGTGCCGAAGCCGCGTGTGCCGGTCGCGCCGGCCTGCCGTTGTGCGGGCCATCACGCTCGGCGTGAGGGGTCTCACCCTCGGCGCTGACGGCGCCCCCCTGCCCGCGCTGGCAGGCTGATCCGCGAGACAGGCCGGGCAGGCTGATCGCCGATCCGGGCAGGCTGATCGCCGATCCGGGCAGGCTGATCCGCGAGACGGCCAGGTCGAGGGGTGACGTCCGCCATGCCGTGGGGTGCGGGGTCTCACACCGCCGGTGAGGCTGACCTTCCTTGCGGGGATCAATTTTGGGCACGACAATGTTTCCTAATGACCGGGAGCTTCCCGGTGTCCCGCGCGGGGAGCGCCCGCAGCACGCACGACGACCAGCCGAGGGGAGACCACGCCCATGACACAGCCGTCGACGGCGTCCCCGCACCGCAGCCCCGTCCCCGACGAGGCCGGGACCCGCGAGCGGGTGCTCGAGCTCGTCGTCGAGAAGGGGCCTGTGACCGCCGCGATCCTCGCGCGCGTCCTTCAGCTGACCCCCGCAGCGGTCCGCCGGCACATCTCCCACCTGCAGACGCAGGGCCAGATCGTCGTGCACGAGCTCGCCGGGCCGGAGGTCCGCCGCCGCGGCCGGCCCGCCCGCCACTACGTCGCCACCGACGCCGGTCGTGCCACGTTCACCGACGCCTACTCCGACCTCGCCACCCACGCCCTGGGCTTCCTGGAGCAGGTCGCCGGGGAGGGGGCGCTCGACGCTTTCGCCGAGTCCCGGGTCGGGGAGCTCGAGCGCCGCTACGCCCCGTTGCTGGCGCAGGCCGGCCCGGTGCCCGCCGCCCGTGCGCACGCCCTCGCCGTCGCCCTGACCGCGGACGGCTACGCGGCCACCACCCGCGCCGTCGGGCCGAAGGGCTTCGCGCTGCAGCTGTGCCAGGGCCACTGCCCGGTGCAGGAGGTCGCCGAGCACTACCCGCAGCTGTGCGAGGCCGAGACCCAGGCGTTCTCCCGGCTGCTGGGCGTGCACGTGCAGCGCCTGGCGACCCTCGCCACCGGCGGCCACGTCTGCACCACCCATATCCCGCTCTCCGCGGTCCCGACACCGCTGACCAGGCGGGAGCCCGGCCTCGCCCGTTCCCAGACCACCACGTCGCCCGGCGACGTCACGGAAGGAAACTGATGACAAGTCCCACCCAGGAGCAGGTCAAGGCGCCCGACGCGCCGATGACCCAGGACGAGACGATCGCCTCGATCGGCAACTACAAGTTCGGTTGGCACGACGCCGACGACGCCGGCGCGAACGCCCGGCGTGGTCTGAGCGAGGACGTCGTGCGCAACATCTCCGCCCTGAAGAGCGAGCCGGAGTGGATGCTCAAGCGTCGCCTCAAGTCGCTGAAGCTGTTCGACAAGAAGCCCATGCCGAACTGGGGCGCCGACCTCTCGGGCATCGACTTCGACAACATCAAGTACTTCGTGCGGTCGACCGAGAAGCAGGTCACCAGCTGGGAAGACCTGCCGGACGACATCAAGAACACCTACGACCGCCTGGGCATCCCGGAGGCCGAGAAGCAGCGTCTCGTCTCGGGCGTCGCCGCCCAGTACGAGTCCGAGGTCGTCTACCACCAGATCCGTGAGGACCTCGAGAAGCAGGGCGTCATCTTCCTCGACACCGACACGGGCCTGAAGGAGCACCCCGAGATCTTCGAGGAGTACTTCGGCTCCGTGATCCCCGCCGGGGACAACAAGTTCGCCTCCCTCAACACCGCGGTGTGGTCCGGCGGCTCCTTCGTGTACGTGCCCAAGGGCGTGCACGTGGAGATCCCGCTGCAGGCCTACTTCCGGATCAACACCGAGAACATGGGCCAGTTCGAGCGGACGCTGATCATCGCCGACGAGGGCTCCTACGTGCACTACGTCGAGGGCTGCACCGCCCCGATCTACCAGTCCGACTCGCTGCACTCCGCCGTCGTGGAGATCATCGTCAAGAAGGACGCCCGCGTCCGGTACACGACGATCCAGAACTGGTCGAACAACGTGTACAACCTGGTGACCAAGCGCGCCACGGTCGACGCCGGCGGCACCATGGAGTGGATCGACGGCAACATCGGCTCCAAGGTCACCATGAAGTACCCGGCCGTGTACCTCATGGGCGAGCACGCCAAGGGCGAGACCTTGTCCATCGCCTTCGCCGGCGAGGGGCAGCACCAGGACACCGGCTCCAAGATGGTGCACCTGGCGCCGCACACCTCCTCCTCGATCGTGTCCAAGTCCGTGGCCCGCTCCGGCGGGCGCGCCTCCTACCGCGGCCTGGTGCAGGTGCTCGAGGGTGCCGTGCACTCCAAGTCCATCGTGCTGTGCGACGCGCTGCTGGTGGACCAGATCTCCCGGTCGGACACCTACCCCTACGTGGACGTGCGCGTGGACGACGTCGAGATGGCGCACGAGGCCACCGTGTCGAAGGTGAGCGAGGACCAGCTCTTCTACCTCATGTCCCGGGGCATGACCGAGACCGAGGCCATGGCGATGATCGTCCGGGGCTTCGTCGAGCCCATCGCGCGTGAGCTGCCGATGGAGTACGCCCTCGAGCTCAACCGACTGATCGAGCTGCAGATGGAAGGGGCCGTCGGCTGATGACCGCCACGACCAACATGTCCACCGACCACACCCGCGCCGCCGCGGACGCCGCCCACACCCACGGCGGCGGCACGGTGCCGGAGTCCTCCCGCGCCGACCGCCGCTCGTCGTTCGACCTGGCCGACTTCCCGGTCCCCACGGGCCGGGAGGAGGACTGGCGCTTCTCCCCGGTGGACCGCCTCCAGCGGCTCTTCGCCGGTGACCTCACCGGCACCGGGCCCGTGGTGACGGTCGAGACCGACGACGCCGTGCGCGTGGAGCGCGTGGGCCGCGACGACGCCCGTCTGGGTCAGGTCGGCGCACCGGGCGACCGCATCTCGGCCGCCGCGTGGCACTCCTTCGGCGAGGCCTTCGTGGTCACCGTCCCGAAGAACCACGTCGCCGAGCGGCACACCATGCTCGCCGTCAACGGCGACGACGTGACCGCCTTGGCCCCGGCCGCGCAGCACGTGCTCGTGGTCGCCGAGGAGCTCTCCGAGTCCCTCGTGGTCCTGGACCACCGCGGCACCGCCGAGCTCGCCCAGACGGTCGAGATCGACGTGCGCGACGGCGCTCGCCTCACCCTGGTCTCGGTCCAGGACTGGGCCGAGGGCGGCGTGCACGTGGCCAACCACCGCGCCCGCATCGCCAAGGACGGGCACCTCAAGCACATCGTCGTCACCCTCAACGGCGACGTCGTGCGGGTCACCCCGGACGTGGCCTTCACCGGACCCGGCGCGGACGTCGAGCTCCTCGGCGTGTACTACGTCGACGCGGGCCAGCACTTCGAGCACCGCCTGTTCGTCGATCACGCCGTGCCCAAGGCGAAGTCCCGGGCCACCTACAAGGGCGCCCTGCAGGGCGACGGCGCGCACTCGGTGTGGGTTGGCGACGTCCTCATCCGCAAGGAGGCCGAGGGCACCGACACCTACGAGCTCAACCGCAACCTGGTCCTGACCGAGGGCGCCCGCGCGGACTCGGTGCCGAACCTGGAGATCGAGACCGGCGAGATCGAAGGCGCCGGCCACGCCAGCGCCACCGGCCGGTTCGACGACGAGCAGCTGTTCTACCTGCGCTCGCGCGGCATCCCCGAGACCGAGGCCCGCCGCCTCGTGGTGCGCGGCTTCTTCGCGGAGCTGATCAACCAGATCGGCGTGCCGCTGGTGCAGGACCGCCTCATGGCCGCCATCGAGGAGGAGCTGTCCCGCACCATGGGGGCCGCGTCCTGATGAGACAGCACGCCTGCGACACCGCCGACCTCGAGCCCGGGGAGGCCATGCGCCTCGAGCTCGAGACGGCGGACGGCGCACCCCTCCCGGTCGCGCTCGTACGCGACGAGGACGGGGAGTTCCACGCCATCTCCGACATCTGCTCGCACGGGCAGGTGAGCTTGTCGGACGGCGAGGTCGAGGGCCGCACCATCGAGTGCTGGCTGCACGGGTCCACCTTCGACCTGCGCACCGGCAAGCCGCTCAGCCTGCCCGCCACCCAGCCCGTTCCCGTCTACCCCGTGACCGTGGACGGGGAGCGCGTCCTGGTCGACGTCGACACCACCGCCGACGTCGTCAGCTGACGCCCCCCGCCGCCCAGACCCCAGGAAGAGAAGAAACCATCACGATGTCCACTCTTGAGATCAAGAACCTGCACGTCAGCGTCGAGACCAACGACGGCCCTAAGGCGATCCTGCGCGGCGTCGACCTCACCATCAACTCCGGCGAGATCCACGCCATCATGGGCCCCAACGGCTCCGGCAAGTCGACCCTGGCGTACTCCATCGCCGGCCACCCCAAGTACACGGTCACCGAGGGCGAGGTGCTCCTCGACGGCGAGAACGTGCTGGAGATGAGCGTCGACGAGCGCGCCCGCGCCGGCCTGTTCCTCGCCATGCAGTACCCCGTC
Source organism: Georgenia yuyongxinii (assembly GCF_006352065.1). Classification (NCBI taxonomy): domain Bacteria; kingdom Bacillati; phylum Actinomycetota; class Actinomycetes; order Allobogoriellales; family Allobogoriellaceae; genus Georgenia; species Georgenia yuyongxinii. Next base: position 1,542,632 of record NZ_CP040915.1, read on the forward strand.
GAGGTCCCCGGCGTCACCGTCTCGAACTTCCTGCGCACCGCCAAGACCGCCATCACCGGCGAGGCCCCCGCGCTGCGCAAGTGGGTCGGCGACGTCAAGGACGCCATGGCCAAGCTGCGCATGGACCCCGAGTTCGCCCAGCGCGACGTCAACCACGGCTTCTCCGGCGGTGAGAAGAAGCGCCACGAGATCCTCCAGATGGAGCTGATCGAGCCGAAGTTCGCCGTCTTGGACGAGACCGACTCCGGCCTCGACGTCGACGCGCTGCGCGTGGTCTCCGAGGGTGTCAACCGCGTCCACGAGAACACCGGCCTGGGCGTCATGCTCATCACGCACTACACGCGGATCCTGAACTACATCAAGCCCGACCGCGTGCACGTCTTTGTCGAGGGCAGGGTCGCCGAGCAGGGTGGCCCCGAGCTGGCCGACCGGCTCGAGGCCGAGGGCTACGACAAGTACCTGACCACCACGGTCTGAGGAGCACCACGCACATGACAGCCGCCGGAACGTCGACGACCGGCCCGCTCCCGGCACCGGCCGCCGGCTCCGCGCGCTCCCTGAGCGCCGCGGAGCTGGCGGCCGTCCGCGGGGACTTCCCGCTGCTCGCACGCACCGTGCGCGACGGCCGGCCGCTGGTCTACCTCGACTCTGCCGCCACCTCCCAGAAGCCGCAGTGCGTCATCGACGCCGAGCAGGACTTCTACGAGCGCACCAACGCCGCCGTCCACCGCGGCGCACACGCCCTCGCGGAGGAGGCCACCGAGGTCTACGAGGCCGCCCGCGCGGCGGTGGCCGCGTTCGTCGGTGCCGCCGAGGACGAGATCGTCTGGACGAAGAACGCGACCGAGGGCCTCAATCTCGTCACCTACGCGATGTCCAACGCGTCTCTCGGGCGCGGCGGGGACCGGGCCCGTGAGCTCTTCGGGCTCGGGGCCGGCGACGAGATCGTGGTCACCGAGGCCGAGCACCACGCCAACCTCGTGCCCTGGCAGGAGCTGTGCGCCCGCACCGGCGCAACCCTGCGCTGGATCACGGTGGGCGACGACGGCCGGCTGGACCCGGCGTCGTACGGCGTCATCACCGAGCGCACGAAGGTCGTGTCCCTCACCCACGCCTCCAACGTCACCGGCGCGGTCAGCCCGGTCTCCGACGTCGTCGCCCTGGCCCGCAAGGTCGGCGCCCTGGTGGTGCTCGACGCCTGCCAGTCGGTGCCGCACCTGCCGGTGGACCTGCACGCGCTGGACGTCGACTTCGCCGCGTTCTCCGGGCACAAGATGCTCGGCCCCACCGGTATCGGTGTGCTGTACGGCAAGCGTGAGCTGCTCGCCGCCATGCCGCCGTTCCTTACCGGCGGGTCCATGGTGCAGGTGGTGACCATGGAGTCCACCACCTACGCCGAGGCGCCTACCCGGTTCGAGGCGGGCACCCAGATGGTGGCCCAGACGGTGGGCTTACGCGCCGCCGTCGACTACCTCGCCGAGCTGGGCATGGACGCCGTCGCCGCCCACGAGACCGACCTCACCGCGCTGCTGCTCGAGGGGATCTCCTCGGTCCCCGGCGTGCGAGTGCTCGGTCCCACCGACCCGGCTGACCGGCTCGCCGTCGTCTCCTTCGTCGTCGACGGGGTGCACCCGCACGACGTCGGCCAGGTCCTCGACAACGACGGGATCGCGGTGCGGGTGGGTCACCACTGCGCCCAGCCCGTCCACCGCCGCCTCGGCGCGCACGCCTCGGCACGCGCCTCGGCCGGCGTGTACACCACCGCCGAGGAGATCGAGCTGTTCGTCGACAAGCTCGGCGGCGTCCGGCGCTTCTTCGGGGTGGATCATGGCTGACGCGATGCAGCAGTTGTACCAGCAGGTGATCCTCGACCACTCCCGCGAGCGGCACGGCGCCGGGGAGATCGAGCCGTTCGACGGCGAGTCCTTCCAGGTGAACCCGACCTGCGGGGACCAGGTGACCCTGCGGGTCCGGCTGGACCACTCGGTCGGCGGGCCCACCATCGCCGCCGTCGGCTGGGTCGGGCAGGGCTGCTCCATCTCGCAGGCCTCGCTGTCGATCCTCAACGACCTCGTCACCGGGCAGGACATCGCCACGGCGGACCGCCTCAACGAGACCTTCCGTGAGCTGATGCACGGCCGCGGGAAGGCGCTCGAACCCGCCAAGGAGGAGCAGCTCGAGGACGCCGCCGCCTTCGTCGGCGTGGCGAAGTTCCCCGCACGCATCAAGTGCGCGCTGCTCGGCTGGATGGCGCTGCGCGACGCCCTCGCGCACGCCCTCACCGCCGAGCCGCACACCACCGACACCCCCGGGTCCGACCCCAAGGAGAACGCATGAGCGAGACCACCCAGCCCACGGTGACCAACCCGTCGCCGACCACGGCGGCCGACGTCGAGGAGGCCATGCGGGACGTCATCGACCCCGAGCTCGGTATCAACGTCGTCGACCTCGGCCTGGTTTACGGCATCACCGTGGACCAGAACAACGAGGCGGTCATCGACATGACCCTGACCTCGGCGGCGTGCCCGCTGACCGACGTCATCGAGGACCAGGCCCACATCGCCACCGAGGGCCTGGTCAACAGCATCCGCATCAACTGGGTGTGGATGCCGCCGTGGGGCCCCGACAAGATCACCCCGATCGGCCGCGAGCAGCTGCGGGCGCTGGGGTTCAACGTCTAGCTCTTGGGCGGCGTTCCGCTGATCGTCAGATCAGCGGGAATGCTGCCTGACCTGCGACGACGCCGTTTCCGTTGGGGACTCAGGTGGACTGAAAGGCCCTCTCAGGGCACCTCATTCCCCCACTGGTCCCCCACGGAGATCGGTCCCTTTGTGCAGGTCGGAGCCCGGATTGCCGGCGTTGGCGCGTGTGCGATTCCCCCACCAGAGGAGGTCCCGGCGGGACACCTGATGGGTGGAGGCACACCCATGACAGGCAACACCGGACCAAGGCGGACCTTCGGTGAGCTCGAGCGGCGCAAGAGCCAGCCGGCTGGCGCGGTCATCGGCTGGCGCGCCCGCTACACCGGGCCCGATCTGAAGCGGCACTCGCGCAACTTTGGCGACAAGATGGCCGCCGAGGCCTGGCTCAACGCCGAGCGGCTCCTGATCGACCGCGACCTGTGGACCCCACCGCGCGAGCGGGCGCGCCGTGCTCGATTGGATGCGCAGCGCGGGATCACGTTCGCCGAGTGGGCGGAACGATCGATCGCCGGCAGGCCGCTGCGCGCGTCCACCCGCTATCGGTACGAGGGAACGCTGCGTAAGCGCATCCTGCCCGAGCTCGGCGACATCCCGCTGAGGGAGCTGTCGCGGCTGGACGTCACCAACTGGTACACGAAGATGCGGGCGCAGCTCGCTGCCGAGGCCCGGGCCGCGCATCGCAGAGGCGACGGCCGTGGCGCGGCGTTCTCCGCCTATCAGGTGCTGTCCTCAGTACTGAACGACGCGGTCGACCACGAACTTCTCGAAACGTCGCCGGCCCGCGTCAAGGGGGCGTTGCGGTATGACGCCGTCCACGAGCCTGTGGTGCTGACGCCAGAGCAGATGTGGACGCTGCACGAACTGATGCCCGACTATCTGGCGGCGCTCGTGCCGCTGGCCGCGACGACCGGGCTGCGACACGGCGAGCTGCGGGCGCTGCAGCGCCAGCACCTGGACCTGGAGGACCCGGCGCGGGCCGTCGTGCATGTTCGCGGTACTGCTGCCAACAACAAGGTCAGCGGGAGGTACAACGAGATCGGAGAACCGAAGACGAAGGCATCCAAGCGTGACGTCGCGATCCCGTCGTTGGTCGTGCCGATCTTGAAGGCTCACCTCGACAAGCACGCACAGCCCGGTGACGACGGCTTCGTCTTCGTCGGGCGGAAGGGCGCGGTGCTGCACGCTTCCGTCGTCGAGTCGAACTGGCAGGCCGTGGCGCAAGCAGGTGGGACTGGACGACCTGCACATCCATGACCTGCGGCACACGGCGCTGACGTGGGCCGCGCGTTCGGGTGCGACGTTGGCCGAGCTGATGGCGATCGCGGGCCACAAGAACCCCACCATCGCGCTGCGCTACCAGCACATCGGCGACGAAGAGCGCCGGCACGCCATCGCGGAGAAGGTGGGGGCTGCCTTCACCGACGAGCTCACCCAACGACGTGCTCGTCGCACGACCGGCGGCGAAGGTGCCGGGCAGTCGCATTGATGGTGGACGCCACCGGACCGCGAGGGGCCGGAGGGGCCCGGCACACACCTCATGGATGACGGCGGAGTGCGCCGTCCACGTCCACCAGGAGGCCCTCAGATGAACACGAATCGGCCGGCCACGCGGGTGCCGAGCGGCAAGCTGGTCGCTCTCGCCGATGCCGCAGCAGAGTTCAGCGTCTGCACGAAGACGATCCGGCGACGCATCGCCGACGGCACCGTCACCGGATACAAGATTGGTCGCGTGATCCGGGTCGATCTCGACGAGTTCCGGCGGGCACTCGTCATCACGATCCCGGCGGCGCGGTAAGCGTGACGCCGAGCGCATCGGACCGACGGGACATGGGCCGGCCCCGGCTTGGGGGCGCGGTCTGTGCGGTGGGCGTGAGTCACGCCCACCGTTCAGTCCTCCATTGATGTCGCCTTCGAAGCGCGAGGCACCCTCCTGGCGGCGTCAGCGTCACGGTTCTCGGCCAGCAGTTCCTTCAGTTCTCGGGAGAGCGTCGCCCCCTCCCACGGCGACGACGCTGCGTCCCGGCACGGACGGAAGTGCAGCAACGCAACCTCACCGAAGCAGCAGCCGGTGACGACGCGTCGGCCGAACTCATCATCGTCGCCAGCGCCCTACCTGCGGAAACGGTCGAGCAGTCCATGCCCCCACCATGGCGGCGGCGCGTACCCCTTTCCGTCCCCCTGACCGGGTCCTCCCAGCGTCCCCCCGTCGAAGGCACGGCAGCAGTGCTGGTCACACGGCGTCCCCCTCGTCGTGAAGCGCCTTGGCTCGGCGGCGAGGATCTGTGTTGGAACCTCCGCCCACGGTGCCATTGGCGACGATCAAGAAGTCGGCCAGGAGCGGCACCCTCGAGGACTGCGCCAGTACCGGACGGACGTGTGCGGATGCCACGCGTGCGAACTGCGGCCCCTCCCACGTGCACGCAAGAACTGAAACGGGTCGAGGTCGACGAGGAGGTCGTCGCCAGACCCACGGCCGATCCGGTGTTCCTTGGCGGGGCCGGCGGGCCTCGATTTTGTCGACAGGCGGCATGTGCGGCATCCCGCTGGGTGCGTCGATGCCGCGACATTTGCGGAGGCGGGGCATGTGATCGTGCGCTCGGCGGTTGGCGATGTCGGTTGCATCATCGAGTTGGGCGGTCGTGGTGCCGCGTCCCCCAGCAGGGTGAGGTAGCTCCGGCCGCCGGATCGTCGTCGATCGCTCTGTCGTCTCTGTCGTTGCCTGTCAACGACGGCTGAAAGTGGACCCCCTGGCGACGGCCGCCAGGGGTCATTTTTCACGTGCCGTTGACATAGTCGACGGTCTCGATGGCCTGCTGAGTGTCGGCGAGCGGGGCTCGCACCTTCTCCGCACCTTCGAGGTCGCCACGGGCCTCCGGCGCGGCCAGTGTGGCGAGATGGTGCTGGCTTTTGAGCTTTTCGCGTTCGCGCACGAGTTCCTGCTCGGCCTTCCTCTGCTCGCGCAGCTCCTCGCGCCGGGCGCGGGGAGCCGCCGCTCTCCACCACATCAGGATCCTGGGACCACCGCCGGCGGCTGCTTGACGCCCGAACACCGGTGGAGCCACTCGGCCGAGGTCGTCCCCACGACTCAGGCCGTGTAGGAGCGGACCGAACGGGACATCGCGAGCGCGATGAGCGCCACATCGGCCGCGCCAAAGGCGATGGCCTCCGTCTCCTGCCACCAGATCAGCTTGGCGACCGTGAAGCAGATGCCGAACAATGCGTAGGCGATCAGCACCTTGCGGGCTGTGTTGCTTCCCTTGAACATGTTGATGGCCGCGGCAACGCCCGTGACCGCCACGGCGATGAAGGCGACGACGAAGAGCACCGTCCACACCGAGCGCTGCGGCGCGCCCTCCCAGAAGAGGGTGAAGTAGGTGGCGCCGTAGGATGTCACGGCGGCGAGCGCGTACGTGAGGACCGTGGCGACCCAGACGGTGGCCGGACGGCTGCGGCGGTCGGAAACGGTGGTCTTGACCGCGGTCGTGCGGGTGCTGGACATGCTGTCTCCTCGTTCTCGGGGGATCTTGCCGTCAGCATCCGCGCGACGATGTCCCGCCCGCGAGGGGCGGCGGACCCGTATCGCGCCAGGTCTCCTCGTCCCGGCAGATCGGGACGCCGAGTCCCATGACAGAGCGGTCCGAAACGGCGACCATGGGCTCATGACACCTCGCGGCGCGGCGGTGCCGGCCGCTATCGCGTCGGCTGCCCTGTTCCTCGGTGCGGGATCGGCCCTCCACCTGATGCAGCGCGGGACACCCACCGGTGCCGGGGTCACCGACTGGTGGCTCATGGCGGTGTCGATGACCGTGGCGTTCGCCACCACGGGAGGGTGGTTGGCGAGACGCCGCTCGCAGCTCGTCATCGGCTGGCTCATGCTCTCCATCGGCGTGACGGCCTCCTTGTCCATGCTGTCGCTCGAGTACGGCGTCTACGGCCTTGACCACCCGGGCGTACCCGGCTCCGACTTCCTCCTGTGGGTCGGCAACTGGGCGTGGTCGGCAGCGGTTGTCGCGGTCGCGGCACTGCTGCCCCCGTTGCTGCCCGAGGGCCGCCTGCCGAACCGAACGTGGTGGCCTGTTCTCGTCCTCGGCTCGCTCTCCGTGGTCGCGGCGAGCGTCCAGTGGGCGTTGATGCCGTACGAGGCCTGGTCTCCCGTTATCGCCGACGCGGGTGCGGTCAACCCGGTCGGTGCTGACGTTGTGGCGACGCCAGCGGCCCAGACGATGTTCGCGCTGGTTGTGCTGGCCGGCCCGCTCGCGGCCGCGGGGGGCCTGGTGGTCCGGTGGAGGGCGTCGCAGGGGGCGACGAGACAGCAGCTCAAGTGGATCCTTCTCGGGCTGGTCTGGGCGGTGGTGCTGTTCGCGGCGGGGTTCGCTCTGGGCCCGCTCGTGACGGCGGCCGCGGTGCTGCCGGTCCCCGCCGGCATCGTGGTCGCGGTGCTGCGCTACGGGCTGTGGGACGTGGACGTGGCCATCAGCAGGTCGCTCCTGTACCTGGCGCTGGCCGCAGCCGTCGCCACGGTCTACGTCACGGTCGTCGGGCTGCTCGGGGGGTTGCTGGGCGCCACTACGGGGGCGCCGGTGCTCGCGACCGCGCTGGTCGCCGTCCTGGTGGAACCGTTGCACCGCCGCCTGCGCAGGGTGGTCAACCGCGTCGTGCACGGCAGCATGTCGGACCCTCTGACGGCCCTGGCGGAGATGGGGTCCCGGGCGGCTGCTGCTCATGACGCCTCGACGGTCGGGGAGCACCTGCTGCCGAGGCTGCTCGCCTCGACGGCCAGCACGATGCACCTGGGCTACGCGGCGGTGGAGCTCGCCGATGGGTCGGTGATCTCCAGTGGCGAGGTCGGGGGAGAGCACGTGCGTGTGCCGCTGGTCCACGACGGTGCCGATGTCGGCTTCCTCGTCGTCGGTGGCCGGCGTGCGGGCCTGTCGCGCAGGGATCGAGACCGCCTGGCACGATTGGCGAGTCAGGTCGCCGTAGCGGCCCACAACGTCCTCTTGGTCAACGCGTTGCGCCGGTCCGGCGAGGAGCTCGTCAACGCGCGAGAGGAGGAGCGGCGACGCCTGCACCGGGAGCTGCATGACGGGGTCGGACCCTCCCTCGCCGCTCTGGCGCTGACCATCGAGCTGGCGCGTGACCTGGTTGTGGACGAACCGAAGGAGGCCGTCGAGCTGCTCGACCGGACCCTGCCCCGGCTGAAGGGGACGGTGGACGACGTCCGGACCGTCGTCCTCGGTCTGCGGCCGCCCGCGCTCGACGACCTGGGACTGGCCGGGTCCGTGCGGGAGCTGGCCGCTGGTTTCGCCGGGCCGAGCCTCTTGGTGCGCGTGCAGGTCGACGGCGACCTGTCGGATCTGCCGGCAGCGACCGAGGTGGCGACCTATCGGATCGTCGCCGAGGCGCTGGCGAACGCGAGCCGGCACGCCGATGCAGGGGAGATCGTCGTCTGGCTGGAGCGGTACGGGGATGAGGTGAGCGTCGACGTGGTGGACGACGGCCGGGGCATCGAGGTGAGCCGACCGGGTGGCGTCGGGCTGCAGTCGATGACGGGGCGGGCCACCGAGGTTGGTGGTCGGCTGCTGCTCGGCCCGGGCAGGGACGGCCGCGGAACCAGCGTCCGCGCGGTCCTCCCGGCGGTGACACCGTGAGGGTGGTCGTGGTGGATGACCACCCCGTCTACCGGGAGGGTCTGAGCGCGGTGATCGGCCGCATGGACGCCGTCGAGGTGGTGGGAGAGGCGGATGACGGCGAGGCTGCGGTGCCGCTAGTGCAGCGCCTGCAGCCCGACGTGGTCGTCATGGACCTGCACATGCCGCGTCTGAACGGCATCGACGCCACGCGGCAGGTCCTGGAAGTCGCTCCGTCGACCGGCGTGCTGGTGCTGACGATGCTCGAGGGCGACGAGTCCGTGTTCGCCGCGATGCGAGCGGGGGCCCGCGGTTACGTGCTCAAGGGCGCCGACCGCGGCGAGATCGAGCGGGCCCTGCGCGCCGTCGCCAGCGGGGAGGTCGTCTTCAGTGCAGGCGTCGCCGCGCGGGTGCTCGCCTGGTTCCGCACCGGAGGTGCAGCCCGCGAGTCGCTGGCCCCCTTTCCCGAGCTGACGGAACGCGAAAGGGAGGTGCTCACCCTGGTGGCCCGAGGTCTGACGAACACGGAGATCGCGAGCAGGCTCGTCGTGTCCGGCAAGACGGTGCGTAACCACGTCTCCAACGTCTTCGCCAAGCTGCACGTGACGGACCGCGCGTCTGCGGTGGCACGGGCACGGGACGCCGGTCTCGGTAGAACAGACCTGGCGTAGGTCAGCGATCCGAGCGGCGGTTGACATGCTGCGGCGTCGCTCAGGGGGACCAGGTGAGCGCTCGTGGGTGGGACGTCGTTGCGGGCCATGTCCGTCTACAATCGGATCGACGCCTTTGTCCATCAGGTGTACTGGGGGCGCCGCGCAAGGCAACGTCGGGCGGACCGTCGGTCAGACGCTCGCCGGGCTGGCGAGGGCGGGGTCTCTGCGGTGGGCGTGAGTCACGCCCACCGTTCAGTCCTCCGCTGATTCGTCTCCGAAGCGCGAGGCCTCCGGCCGCGTTGCGGTCCTCGGCCAGCAGCCGAGGGGCGCCGCCTCGCGGGGACAGCGGCTTGCGTCTCGGCACGGAGGGAAACGCAGGATCGCAACCTCACCGAGGCGGCTGGCGGTGACGACACGCTGGCGGAGCGCACCATCGCCGCCGGCGCTGCGCCCGCCGAAGCGGTCGAGCTGTCCGTGCCCCAACGATGGCGGCGGCGCGTACCCCTTTCCGTCCCCTCTGACCGCGTCCTCCCAGCCCCCCGAGGAGAGGCACGGCAACAATGCAGGTCAGAGCGTCCCCTCGTCGGGAAGCGTGTATGCGGCGGCGGCAAGTGATCTTTGTTGGCGGCCTCGGCCACGGTGCGTTGGTGATGGTCGAGAAGTTGGCCAGGATCGACTCGGTCGAGAGTCTGCGCGAACTTCGGACGGACTTGTGCGCGCGTCCTCCAGACCGTGCGCATTGCGGCTCCTCCTACGTTCACGCGAGCGTTCGAGGTCGACGAGGACGTCGTCGGCGGGTACACGGGCAACTCCTGTCCGCGTTGGCGGGCCACGATTCTGTCGGCACGCGGCACGCGGCACGCGGCACGCGGCACGCGGCACGTGTGTGCGGGATCGTGATGCGCGCTTTGATGCCGAGCCACATGCGGGGGAGGTGATGGTCGCGCGCTCGGCGGTTGGCAATGTCGGGTGCACCCGCGACCTGGTCGGTCATGGCGCCGCGTTCCGTCACAGGCGACGTTCGCCCGGGCTCCGGCTCGTCGTCGTTCGGTGCGGCGGTCGCTGTCGCCGTCGCTCGGCGGCGTCCCGGCGGCCGCTGCCGCCGTCGTTGCCTTTCGCCGCCGCGGTCCGTGGTGTCGTCTCGAGGCTGGTCACACGTCTGGCACTGAGGCCGGTTGAGCGAACACACCTTCATCGTGGAGGTGTGATGTGACGGTCTCGATGAGGGTGATGTCGGCCGGGGACGGCTATGCGTTCTTGCTGCGCTCGGTCGTAACCGGCGACGGCCTGGCGTCGCATACCTCTGCACTGTCCCGGTACTACGCCGCGGCCGGCACACCGTCGGGAACCTGGATGGGCGCGGGCGTCACCCAGTTCGGCAAGGGCGAGCTGCAGGCAGGCATGACCGTCACCCCGGAGCAGCTGCAGGCGCTCCTGGGCTGCGGGTGCGACCCGATGACCGGTGCCGGCCTTGGACGCCCCTACCAGCGGTACGCGACCGTGGCGGAGCGCATCGCTGCCCGCGTCGCAGGGATCGACCGGAGCCTGCCCGTCGCGGAGTACGACGCCGAGGTCGCCCGGATCGAGGCCGATGAGACCACGCGGGGACCGCGCACCTCGGTTGCCGGGTTCGACCTGACGTTCTCGGTGCCGAAGTCCGTCTCGGTGCTGTGGGGCGTGGCCGATGCCCACACCCAGGAGCTGATCGTCGAGGGCCCACCATATGGCTGTCGCGCAGGTGTTGGAGTTCTTCGAGCGGGAGGTTGCCGCCACCCGGGTCGGCTCCGGGGGCGTCGCGCAGGTCGAGGTTCTCGGGGTGGCGGCCGTCGGGGTCTTCCGGATGGGTGGCGTGAGAACCTCCATCCTCGGAAGACCTCGACCCCTATCGGGCGACCGACGCACCGCCCCTCACTACACCCTCAACTGCGAAGAGCCGCCAAAGTGGCACACAGGGACTCCTCTCCTATACTTCAAAGCCGAGTATTGCGGCTGGAGCACGGCTGAGATCAGCGCGGCTCCAAGCGGTCCTCGCGGGGCACCTCGACGAAGAAGTCCTCTGCCTCCAGACGTTCCCAGATCCGCGCGTTAATCCGACCGGCGGTATTGATAACCTCGGCGACGTCGTCGAAGACAAACTCGCCGTCACGCAGCTGCCACACACCCTCGGTGAGTACGTTGCGCACCGACAGTCCATTGGCGTAAAGCAGGAGGTTCAGTGGCTCCGGCGGCACCACACCGACGCCGTGCGGCGCCCCCACGACGTCGATCGAGCACAGGTCGGCGCGTGCACCTGGGACGAGGCGGCCCAGATCCCGCCGCTCCAGACCCGCCGCAGCGCCGATCGTGGCGGCATGCAGCGCCGTCCAGATCGATGGTCGGTCCATCGCCACCGCCGAACGGTCGACGAGGAAATCCGTGCGCGCCCGGCCGTACATCACCGCCAGCTTGATGTTCTCCAGATAGTCCGCCGAGTGCGCGTCGATCCCGATCGAGGTGTTGACGCCCGCCGCGAGCATCTCAGGCCAGGGGGCGATCCCCGGCGAGACCCCACCGCCGGTAGCGGAAGGCGAGTTGACATAGGTGAAGTTGTCGCGGGGAAGCAGGTCCAGGTCACGTTCGAGCTCGAGTCCAAGGCAATGAGCGCCGAAGACGGGCGTTCCCGGGTCAAACAAGCCAAGCGCCGCAAGCCACGGGACCTCATCATTGCCCCATACCCGGCGAAACTGCTCATCCGTCCCCGTCGGGCCACCAGTGAAGCCGGCCTGCAGGTGAATCTGCACACCGTGGAACCGCTCCGCCGCTTCTCGCACCTGTCGGATCGTTTCGGGCGTGTGCGCGGCACTGGTTCCAACTGCCATCATCGGCCGAAGGAGATCGTCCTCGATGGACGCCGCGAAGTCCACGGCGAGCGCAATCTCCGTCTCGGTTTCGGCCGCGGCAGCGCGCAGCACGTGTTGATCAGCGCCCCAGAGTTCCATGATCCGATGCATGCCAGGGACCATCGCCGAGGGATAGCCGCGTACGCCGTACCGCCGAGCAACCCGTACGTAGGACTGCATCTGCTTGAGGCTGAGCGACATTTCGACATGTGTGGTGCATCCGCCGCGCAACATCCCTAGCACGTTCGCCGCTGTCAGGGCGTCCCGCTCATCGTCGGTAAGCTCTTCGAGGAGCTCCATCGTATGCAGGAAGTTGCGGCCGCGGCGGGTGCGGGGATTGCTCTCGACGTAGCCGCGTGTGGAGCTCAGCGCGCCGATGTGGCTATGTCCCGAGATGAAACCTGGCAAGAGCAGGTGCCCTTCAAGCCAGATCCGGTCGTCGCTGCCGCGCGGATCGGTAGCGGGCCGCACATCCGCAATGACACCCCGATCGATGACCACCTCGTGGTCGCGGACGAGTTCCAGCCGGTCGTCGGTCGCGGTCAGCACCCAACTCGCGCCGACGATGCGCGGGCCGGCGGTGGAGCGATCGCGGTCTGGGGTCATGAGCGGGCCTCCTGCAAGCAAAAGTGCCGGCTCCATGTGCCAGCTGTGACGGACAATCTAGCGAGGTCAAACCCGCGGGAGTGCCGTATCGGACGGCGTGATCCGTTCGGGTTGCTTAGGCGCTCACAGCGGCGGGGATCTCGGCGGTGGTGACCTCTTCGGTTCGCTTACGAGGGTGAGGGGACTTGGCCAGGACTTCGAGGCCGAAGTAACGGCGGCCTTCTGCCCATCGTCGTGCTGTTCGGCGGCGGCGACATTAGGGCTTCGATCGGCTCGGGACATCGGATGGGCCAACCGAGGCCATGAACGGTCGCCTCGAGCACTTCCGAGGCTCCGCCCTCGGGTACCGCGACCTCATCAACTACATCGGACGGTCGCTGCTCGAGGCCGGCGGATTCAGAACCCGACTACACCCTCGATTCTGAAGAGCCCCTTTGGCTCCGCCGCCGCCTCGTTTGGGTGAGTTGTCTTCGAGGCCAGGACCCTGCGTTGGTCCTGAGTTCGGTCATTCGGGAGCCCAAGGCGGTCCGTTGCTGCGGATGACCCAGGGCTCGGTAGAGTTGCCGATGGTGGGCATGTTGCCCACTCGAGATCAAGACGTGACCGTCAGGGTCTCGCCACCTCCGTCTCGGCGGGGGAGCGCACACGTGCCCGATTCCCCCATGGTTCCCCCACAGCCTCCCGGCTCACATTGGCTTGCAGGTCAGGGCGGGTACGCACAGTTCAACGTCTGACCCGTCTGGCTCGTCCGCCCCGCGAGATGTCATCTTCTCCGCGAGATGTCATCGGTGTGCGCCGCGGCGCGGGCTCAGAGCTGCGGCGCGGCGAAGGTGTCGCACGCGGCCATCGTGCCCTGCTCATAGCCCGTGGTGAACCACTGCACCCGCTGCTCGGCCGCGCCGTGGGTCCAGGTCTCAGGGTTGACCTCTTGCCCGGCGCCGGCCTGGATGCGGTCATCGCCCACTGCGGCGGCCGCGTCGATCGCATCCGTGACCTGCTCGCGCGTCGGCGGCTGGATGAACGTCACGCCCGAGTCCGGGTCGACGACGTTCGCGGCCTGTCCGACCCACAGCCCGGCGTAGCAGTCCGCCTGCAGCTCCAGCCGGACGCCGTCGGACTCGGGGCCGGTGCCCTGCCGGTCGATGGTGGCCATCGTGCCCTGCTGGTTCTGGATGTGATGGCCCCACTCGTGGGCGACGATGTACATCTGTGCCAGCGGCGCGTTCTCCGCACCCAGCTGCGTCTCGAGCTGGTCGAAGAACCCGATGTCGAGGTAGACCGAGGCGTCCGGCGGGCAGTAGAACGGGCCGACGGCGGCGGTGGCGTTGCCGCACCCGGTCGAGACGCTCTGCTCGAAGACCCAGAAGTCGGGCTGCTGGTACGCGATCCCGGTCTGGTCGGGCAGCGCCGCGCCCCAATACTGGTCCAGCGCGTCCGCCGTGAAGAGCATCCGGCAGTCGGTGAACTCGTTGGCGTCGGCGCCGGTGCGGCAGTGCTCGAAGGACCCCTGTTCCGCGGTGGGCTGCTCACCGCCCTCGAGGACGCCGGAGACGTCCTGGCCGGTGAAGAGATAGATCAGCAGTGCCACGATGCCCAGGCCGCCACCCCCGACGGCGATGCCCCGTCCGCGTGAACGGCCCACCCGCCCGGTGTCGGCACGCACGCCCTCGTTGAACGTCATGGGCAGAACGTAGCCTCGGCGCGTCGCACGTGCCCGTCGCACGCCGCGGCGCCAGGCTTCCCGTGCGGGGTCGGCGAACGTCCCGGCCGGTCGTGAGCACCGGGCCGGAGGAAGGAGAGCGCATGGCCGACAAGCCCGCTGCCGAGGTAGCCGTCGACGAGGCACTGGTCGCACGGCTCCTCGCCGACCAGCACCCGGACCTCGCCGCACGCCCGTTGCGCCTGGTGGCCAGCGGCTGGGACAACGCGATCGTCCGGGCGGGGGAGGACCTCGCCGTGCGCGTGCCGCGCCGCGCGGCCGCCGCCGACCTGATCCGCCACGAGCAGCGGTGGCTACCGGTGCTGGCCCCGCGCCTGCCGGTGGATACCCCGGTCCCGCTGCGCCACGGGGAACCGACGGCATACTTCCCGTGGGCGTGGAGCGTGACCCCGTGGCTGCCGGGGACGACGGCGGCCGTCCTCGCCGCGGGGGAGCGACGGCCGCTGGCGGAGCCGCTCGCCGCGTTCGTCACTGCGATGCATCGGCCCGCCCCCACGGACGCCCCGCACAACCCGGTGCGCGGTGTGCCGCTGCGCGGACGACACGACGCCGTGCGAGAGCGGCTCGGCTCGGGGCTCGTGCCCGAGGCGGACCGTGTTCTCACCCTCTGGGAGGACCTCAGCCGCGCACCGGCCTGGACCGGACCGCCGCTGTGGCTGCACGGCGACCTTCACCCCGCGAACATGCTCGTCCGCGACGGCGTCCTGACCGCCGTCCTCGACTTCGGCGACCTCACTGCCGGAGACCCGGCCACCGACCTGGCCACCGCCTGGCTCACGTTCGACGCCCCCGGCCGCGACTCCTTTGCCCGCGCCCTGGCCGGGGCCTACGACGAGGCGACCTGGCGCCGCGCCCGTGGCTGGGCGCTGTCCCTGGCGACGGCGCTGCTCGCGCACTCCGACGACGTGCCGCTGCTGCGCGCGGTGGGTGAGCACACCCTGCGCGAGGTGCTCGGAGGCTGACGACGGACGCCCGGCTGCGCCGTCGGGCATGACGCTCTCGGTCCGTCGTCAGACGTGTCGAACCTGGCAGAACCGGGCGAAGCGGACCGCCGTACACTGGAACGGCGCGTCCCGGCGTGCTCCCCACTCTCCTGAGCCATGTCTTGAGGTCTGCCCTGTGATCACCGCCCACGACGTCTCCGTGCGCATCGGCGCCCGGGAGCTGCTGCACGAGGCGAGCTTCCGTGTCGACACCGGGATGCGCATCGGGCTCGTCGGCCGCAACGGCGCGGGCAAGACGACCCTGACAAAGCTGCTCTCAGGGCAGGAGGAGACGGCGTCGGTCATCCAGCACACGGGGCAGATCGTCCGCACCGGGGAGATCGGCTACCTCCCGCAGGACCCCCGCACCGGCGACCTGCAGGTGCTCGCCCGCGACCGGGTGCTCTCCGCCCGGGGGATCGACCTCCTGCTGCGTCGCATCCGCAAGGCGGAGGAGAAGATGGCCACCGCAACCGGGGACGCGCAGGTCAAGGCCATGGAGAAGTATGTGCGCCTGGACGCGGAGTTCGAGGCCCAGGGCGGGTGGGCGGCCGAGTCCGAGGCGGCCCGCATCACCTCCAACCTCGGCCTGCCCCAGCGCGTCCTCGAGCAGCCGCTGGAGACCCTCTCCGGCGGTCAGCGCCGCCGGGTCGAGCTCGCCCGGATCCTCTTCTCCGGCGTCGACACCCTCCTGCTCGACGAGCCGACCAACCACCTCGACCACGACTCGATCGAGTGGCTGCGCGAGTACCTCCGGACCTATAACGGCGGCTTCGTCGTGATCAGCCACGACGTCGAGCTGCTGCGCCAGACCGTCAACCACGTCTTCTACCTCGACGCCAACCGCAGCGTCCTGGACGTGTACAACATGGGCTGGGACGCCTACGTCAAGCAGCGCGAGGCCGACGAGCGGCGCCGGCACCGCGAGCGGGCCAACGCCGAGAAGAAGGCCGGCGCGCTGATGGCGCAGGCGGACAAGATGCGCGCCAAGGCCACCAAGACGGTCGCCGCGCAGAACATGGCGCGCCGCGCGGAGCGGCTCCTGTCCGGGCTGGAGGAGACGCGCCGCGCCGACAAGGTGGCACACCTGCGCTTCCCCGACCCGGCGCCGTGCGGCAAGACGCCGCTGACCGCCGAGGGGCTGAGCAAGTCCTACGGCTCTCTCGAGGTGTTCACCGACGTCAACCTCGCGATCGACCGTGGCTCCAAGGTGGTCATCCTGGGCCTCAACGGCGCCGGGAAGACGACGCTGCTGCGCATCCTCGGCGGCGTGGAGGAGCCGGACACCGGCGAGGTGATCCCCGGCCACGGCCTGAAGGTGGGCTACTACGCCCAGGAGCACGAGACCCTCGACCTCGAGCGAACCGTGGTGGAGAACCTGCGCTCGGCCGCCCCGGACATGGACGACACCGGCGTGCGCAGCGTGCTCGGCTCTTTCCTCTTCTCCGGCGACGACGCCGACAAGCCCGCCAAGGTGCTCTCCGGCGGCGAGAAGACCCGCCTCGCGCTCGCGGTCCTGGTGGTGTCCTCGGCGAACGTGCTGCTCCTGGACGAGCCCACGAACAACCTCGACCCCGCCAGCCGCGAGGAGATCCTGGGCGCGTTGCGCACGTTCAGCGGCGCCGTCGTCCTCGTCACCCACGACGAGGGTGCGGTCGAGGCCTTGGAGCCGGAACGGGTGCTGCTCCTGCCCGACGCCGACGAGGACCTGTGGAGCGAGCAGTACCTCGAGCTGGTCACGCTCGCCTGAGACCTGGCCCGGCTCGACCTGGGGGCTGGTCGGCCTCAGTCCCGCTCGACCTCCGGCCCGGCCGCCTCGATGACCCGGTCGCGACCCTGTTGCTCGGCCGGGTCCAGCCGCGCGCCGGACCCACCGGACACGCCGGACCCACCGGGCAGCGCAGTCGTTGCCCGCAGCTGCTGGTAGACCTCCAGGTCCTCCTCGAACTCCGCCCGGCTGAGCGTGCGCACCGGGCCGCGGCCGGAGCGGTCGGCGGCCTCGCGCCGGGCGAGGACCACCACGGCGCCGAGCGCCGCGACCGAGAACAGCCCCCACTGAATCGTGTACGACAGGTTCATCCCGTAGTTGAAGGCGGGCCGTGCGTACCCGCCCAGCGGCTGCGGCGGCGCAGGAGACTCCTTCGCGGCGAGCACGTGCCCGTCGAGCACGGGCAGGCCGGCCACCTCGGTCAGGTCCGTCACCTCCGCGGCGGAGGCGAGCACCTCCTCGGGCGCGAGCGTGTACATCTGCCCGGTGGGACGGGCGCGACCCGCGGGGTCCTCGGCGAGGCGGAGCCGTCCGGTCAGCCGCACCTCGCCGGACGGCGGCGCCGGCAGGTCGGCGCCGAGCTCGTCCGCGCGGTCGGCCGCGATCCAGCCGCGGTCGACCACCACGACCAGGCCGTTCCCGCCGCCGCCCGAGGCCACGAACGGGGTCACCAGGTGGGCGGCGGCGTTGCCGTCCACCGGGCGGTTGCGCAGCACCACGGTGGCATCGTCGACGTAGTGGCCGGTGAGCTCGACGGGCCGCCACTCGTCCCCGGGCCGCACCGTCAGCGTGGGGAGCGCCTCCATCAGCGGCTCGGGTGAGGCGTCGTAGACGGCGTTGACCTGCCGGGAGTCGGCCGAGCGTTCCTCGAACCGGCTCCACTGCCACCGGCCGAGGAGCACGCACGCGAGGGAGACGGCCACCATCAACGCGATCAGGCTGAGCCAGCGAGGAGTGGTGAGGAAGGCGTAGCGACCGGTCGTCGGCGCGCTCACCCGTGCGACTCGTCGAGCTCGTCCACGCCGACCACCTCGCGCAGGAACGACCGGGCCGTTAGGAACTGTGAAAGGTGCTCACGGTGAGCCTCACAGGCCAGCCACACCTTGCGGCGGCCCTCGGTGTGCAGGCGCGGGTTGTTCCACAGCAGCGCGTGCACCGCTCGCTCGCCGCAGCCCTTGGCGCTGCAGGCGAGCTGCCCGACGTCGCGCACGTAGGGCAGGGCGGCGTCCGGGCTCATGCGAGGTACTCCGTGTTCGGGTCGTAGGGCAGGCGGGGGAGCTCAGGCGGCTCGTCGCCTGAGGAGAGCAACGTCTCGGCCGGCACGGGGCGCTCACGCCCGGCGTTGGCGAACAGCACCGCGATCATCGGCAGGAAGATCGCGCCGGCGCCGGCCACCCACTTCCACCAGCCGGGGACCACGAACAGCAGCAGCATGCAGCCGGTGCGGATGCCCATCGAGGTGAGGTACCGCACCGTGCGGGCGTGCACATCCTCCGCCAGCGCACGCGGCGCCGAGGTGATCGCGTAGACCCGCGACTCCTGGCCGTGTCGTCCCCTCACTCCACCAGGCTACGCCGCACGGGGACGGTCGGCGTGGCCCGCCCGCCACCCGCCGGGCCGGCCAGCCCGGCCGGGCCGGCCGGCCGGGCGGCGCTCGGGCGCACAGGCGGTGCGACCCGGTCGCCACTACGCTGCCGTCATCCGGCGATGGAGGTTCCATGTCCGAGTCCGCAGCCCCCATGCAGAGCAGCCGGCCCGGACGCAGCCGGCCGCTGATCGCCATCTCGGCGACCTACGGTGCCGGTGGGGCCGTCGTCGGCCAACGGGTCGCCGACGCGTTGGGTGTGCCGTTCCTGGCGCACACGTTCAGCTCCGAGCAGATGGAGCAGGCGCACCGGGAGGGCGGCGCGGCGAACCCGTCGGCCGCCTACCTCCAGCACCGCGTGCGTGGCGACCTGGCAACGGACGACGACGCCGCGCGCTCCGCGCTGGCCGAGCTCGAGAGCCGGTCCTTCTTCGAGGAGAGCGACGAGGAGGTGCGCGCCCTGCTCACCACGGGCGGCGTGGTCGTCGGACGGGCGGGCCCGTACCTCCTGCGCGACGACCCCGCGGTGCTGCGGGTCCTCCTCGACGGCCCGCGTGACGCCCGCGTCGCGGCCGGCGCCGCGCAGGAGGGCGTGGACGCGGCGACCGCGGAGCGGCGCCAGGCCGCCCACGACGCCTCCCGGGTCGCGGTCGCCCGGGTGCACTACGGGGTCGACCCGAACGAGCTGCGGCACTACGCCGTCGTGCTCGACACCGTGGTGCTCGGGTTCGACACGGCGGCAGACGTGATCGTGACGGCAGCGCGGGCGCTGCACGACCGGACCGCGAGCCGATGAGCTGCGGGGCGCCCCGGCGGGTGCCCCGTCCGGCACCTCGCCGAGCCCGGGACCGGTAGGCCGCCCGGGCCGCCACAACCACTCAGTAGGGGGCCTGTCTCATGGAATGGGTGCACATCCTGTTCGTGGTGCTCGGCATCGCGCTCATGCTGTTCCTGAACATCAAGTTCAACGTCAACGCCATGCTGGCGCTGCTGCTGGCGACACTGTTCATCGGGTTCCTGGAGATGGGCGGGATCGCCCTGGGGTGGCTGCCGACCCCGGAGGGTGGGCTGAATCCCGCGGTCATCCTCGAGACGATCCAGACCGGCTTCGGCTCGACCCTGGGGTCCCTGGCCATCATCGTGGTGTTCGGCGCGGTCATCGGGAAGCTGATGGTCGACTCCGGCGCCGCGAACCAGATCGCCGAGACCCTGATCGCCCGGTTCGGGATCCGCTTCGTGAAGATCGCCATGGTCATCGCGGGCAGCGTCTTCGGCCTGGCGATGTTCTACGAGGTCGCCTTCATCATCATGGCGCCGCTGATCGTCGCCGTCGCCCACGAGGCGAAGATGCCGTTCATGAAGATCGCGATCCCCGCCGTGGCGGCCACGACGACGGCGCACTCGCTGTTCGTGCCGCAGCCCGGCCCGGTCGCGCTGGTCGAGGCGTACAACGCCGACACCGGCATGGTCTACATCTACGGGATTCTCGTGGCGATCCCCACGATCGCCGTGACCGGCTGGGTGCTGCCCCGGCTGCTGGGCAACCTCGACTACCCGGTGCCCAAGCTGCTGCAGGCCGAGAACGAGGTGCCGGTAAGCATGCGGCCCTCGTTCGGGATCTCGATGCTGGTGCCGCTGATCCCGGCGATCATCATGATCGGGGCCACGATCGCGAACGCGTTCCTCGTCGAGGGCACAACCGTGCACATGTGGGTGAACTTCGTCGGCTCACCCATCGTCGCGATCTCGCTCGCGATGATCGCGGCGTTCTACTTCTTCGGCACCGCCCGGCGCCGGTCGTTCGAGTGGGTGATGGACTCCTTCGGCGGCGCTGTCAAGGCGATCGCCATGGTCGTCCTCATCATCGGTGCGGGCGGCGCGCTGAAGCAGATGATCATCGCGACCGGGATCGGTGACTACATCGGCACCCTGATGTCGGGATCCTCGGCGAACCCGTACATCATGGCCTGGCTGATCACGGTGCTCATCCGGCTCGCCACCGGGCAGGGTGTGGTGTCGGCGATGACCGCCGCCGGGATCATCGGCTCCGCGGTCATCGACCCGGCGACCGGTCAGATGGTGGCAGGGGTCGACCCCGCGCTGCTGGTGCTCGCCACCGCCGCCGGGTCCAACACCCTCACCCACGTCAACGACGCCTCGTTCTGGCTGTTCAAGGGCTATTTCGACCTGTCGGTCAAGGACACGCTCAAGACCTGGGGCCTGCTCGAGCTGTGCAACTCCCTCGTCGGCCTCGGCGTGGTGCTGCTCCTCTCGCTGTTCGTCGGAGGGTGACCTCACCCACCCGCCGGACCCGCGCACCGGGCGGCCAGGGCACCGGGCTTTTCCCCGTGCCGGTCGCCGTCGGCTACGGTTTCCCCGCAGCGACAGCGACCGGCAGACGAACGGGGAGACACGGGTGGACGAACAGGGTGCGCGCAGCGTGCTGGTGACCGGGGCGAACCGGGGTATCGGCCGCGCGATCGCGGAGCGGTTCGTGGCCGCCGGTGACAAGGTGGCCACGATCTACCGGTCCGGCGACCTGCCCGACGGCGTGCTCGGCGTGGTCGGGGACGTGCGCGACACCGCCTCCATCGACGCGGCGTTCACGCAGATCGAGGCCGAGCACGGCCCCGTCGAGGTCGTCGTCGCCAACGCGGGGGTGACCCGCGACCAGCTCCTCATGCGCATGAGCGACGAGGACTTCGACACCGTCCTGGACACCAACCTCGCCGGTGCGTTCCGGGTGGCCCGGCGGGCGAGCAAGGGCATGATCCGGCTGCGTCGCGGCCGCATCGTGCTCATCTCCTCCGTGGTGGCCATGTACGGCGGGCCCGGTCAGGTGAACTACTCCGCGTCGAAGGCGGGCCTGATCGGCATCGCCCGCTCGATCACCCGCGAGCTCGGCGGGCGTGGCATCACCGCCAACGTCGTCGCCCCGGGGTTCATCGACACCGCGATGACGCAGGCGCTGCCGGAGAAGCAGCAGCAGGCCTACCTCGCCGCCATCCCCGCCGGCCGCTTCGGCGCCGTCGACGATGTCGCGGCCGCCGTGCAGTTCCTCGCGAGCGACGCCGCGGCCTACATCTCCGGCGCCGTCGTCCCCGTGGACGGCGGCCTGGGCATGGGTCACTGACCACCGCCCCCAGATCTATCCCCGCGGCGCCCGCGCGCCGCCACATGAAGGAGACGCACGACATGGGCCTGCTCGAGGGCAAGACGATCCTGGTGACCGGGGTGCTGAAGGACAACTCCATCGCTTTCCACGTGGCGCGGCTCGCGCAGGAGCAGGGCGCCTCGGTGATCCTGTCCTCCTTCGGCCGCCAGCTCCGGCTCACGGAGATCACCGCCCGCCGCCTGCCCCAGCCCGCACCGGTGGTCCAGCTCGACGTGCAGAGCCAGGAGGACCTCGCCGGCCTGGCCGCCGCCGTCCGCCAGCACGCCGACCACCTGGACGCGGTGGTGCACTCCATCGGGTTCGCCCCGCAGTCCGTCATGGGCGGCAATTTCCTCGCGGGGGAGTGGCAGGACGTCTCCACCGCGATCGAGGTCTCGGCCTACTCCCTCAAGGCCCTCGCCGTGGCGGCCAAGCCCCTCATGGGCCGGGGCTCCGCCGTCGTCGGCCTGACCTTCGACGCGTCCTTCGCGTGGCCGGTCTACGACTGGATGGGCGTCGCGAAGGCGGCCTTCGAGGCCACCTCCCGCTACCTGGCGCGCGACCTGGGGCCGGACGGCATCCGGGTCAACCTCGTCTCCGCGGGCCCCGTGCGCACCACGGCGGCCACGTCCATCCCCGGCTTCGACCAGGTCGAGGGCGGCTGGGACGACCGTGCCCCCCTGGGCTGGGACGTCTCCGACGCCGAGCCCACCGCCCGCACCGTGCTGGCCCTGTGCTCCGACTGGCTGCCGGCCACGACGGGGGAGATCGTCCACGCCGACGGCGGCGTCCACGCGATGGGCGTGTGATGGCGCGCACGCTCGTACTGCTGCGGCACGCCAAGGCCGAGCCGGAGGGCGACCTCGGCGACGCGATGCGCCCGCTGGCGGGGAAGGGCCGCAAGCAGGCCACCGCGCTGGGCCCCCAGCTCGCCGACCTCGTCGGACCCGTGGACGTGGCACTGGTGTCGAGCGCCCTGCGGGCGACGGAGACCTACAAGCTGGTCGCCGCGGGGATGAAGGTGCGGGCGCAGCAGGTGGTCGGGGAGATCTACGAGGGGGGTCCGCGCACGGTGCTCGGCCTCCTGCAGGACGTGGACGAGGCGGCCGCCACGGTGCTCGTGGTCGGCCACGAGCCCACTATCTCCGGCCTGGCGTCCCTGCTGCACGACGCCCGCGACGACCTCGCCCGGCAGGTCAGCCTCGGGGTGCCGACGGCGACGGCGTGCGTCCTCCAGGTGCCCGGCACCTGGCAGGAGCTCGACCGCTCGACCGCCCACCTGAGCAGGCTGATCCGCCCGTCGCACTGACCTCAGGCTCACTCTCGACGGCCTGCCGCAGGGGTGGTGCGCGGTGGCTGCGCGGCGCACACTGGAGGCACGGCGAAGGGAGTGACCATGTGTTACGGAGCCTACGGAGAACGCTTCTGGGAGGAGCGCGAGGAACGTCGCCGTCGCGCCCAGGAGCAGGCGAAGACCCCTGAGGAGAAGACCACCGCGGCACCCGAGACGTTCGAGGACGCGCCGGTCGAGATGATCATCGAGGAGCTCGAACCCGCCGCCCGGTGAGGTGGTGAGGGATCGGCTGCACACCACGTGGCCCGTCCGGCGCTCAGGCGCAGGGCGGGCTCGCGCGCGTGCCCGGCGCGCGTTGTCACCTGCCGAGCAGGCCCAGGACCGCGTCCAGGCGCGGGAACGTCAGTGCCGCGTGCGCCTCGGCCTGCACCACCGGCTTGGCGCAGAACGCCACGCCCAGCCCGGCGACCGCCAGCATGTCCAGATCGTTGGCGCCGTCGCCCACGGCGACCACCCGCTCCAGGGGCACCCCGTCCTCGGCCGCCCACGCGCGCAGGTGCCGCTCCTTCGCGGCCCGGTCGACGACGGCGCCGGCCGTGCGGCCCGTGAGCTGGCCGCCGTCGACCTCGAGGGTGTTGGCGACCACGTGGTCGATGCCCAGCTCCTCGGCCAGCGGGCGCACGATCTCGGCGAAGCCGCCGGAGACCAGGCCCACCGTCCCGCCGGCGGCGTGGACAGCCTCGACGAGCTCGCGGGCCCCCGGGGTCAGGCGGACGGCCGCGCGCACCTCGTCGAGCACCCGGGCGTCGAGACCGGCCAGCGTGGCCACCCGCTCGCGCAGGCTGGCGGCGAAGTCCAGCTCGCCGCGCATCGCCCGGTCGGTCACCGCGGCCACCATCTCGCGGGTACCGGCGTGCTCGGCGATGAGCTCGATGACCTCGGCGGTGACGAAGGTGGAGTCCACGTCCGTCACGAGCAGGCCGACGCCATCGGCCGCGAGCGGGCCGGCTGTGACCGCGCTGTCCACTCCCAGGGCGGTGGCGGGGCCGCGGAGCTCCGTGCCCAGCTCCGCGTGCGAACGCCCACCGGGACGTGCAGTGCCGGCCACGGCGAGGCCGAACCAGCCGTCGCGGGAGGTGTCGGTGACGCTGACGCCGTCGGCGCCCTGCTCGATGACGGCGACGGCGTGGCGCACCAGCGTCTCGGGGATGGGGCGGGCGGAGACCAGGCCGGCGCGCACGGCGGAGCCGGGGACGGGGGGAAGACTCACGGGCGCAGCCTACGGTGACGCGGCGGCTCGGCGGGGACGGCGTCCGCCGGGTCCGTCTCAGCGGCTGACCACCGCGCCCTTGGGCACCACGGTGATGCCGGACTCGGTCACGGTGAAGCCGCGCTCGAGGTCCTTCTCCACGTCCAGGCCCACCTGCGCGCCCTCCTCGACGCGCACGTTCTTGTCCAGGATCGCCCGGCTGACGGTGGCGTTGCGGCCCACGTCCACCCCGTCGAACAGGACCGAGTCACGCACCGACGACCAGGAGTTCACCCGGGTTCCGGGGGAGAGGACCGAGCCG
The DNA here is from genome assembly GCF_006352065.1 of Georgenia yuyongxinii. Lineage (NCBI taxonomy): Bacteria > Bacillati > Actinomycetota > Actinomycetes > Allobogoriellales > Allobogoriellaceae > Georgenia > Georgenia yuyongxinii. Next base: position 1,567,177 of record NZ_CP040915.1, read on the forward strand.
ACGACCTCGCCGCCGGAGACGATCACCCCGGGGGAGATGAGCGAGTCCAGCGCGTGGCCGAGGCGCTCGCGGTGGCCGTAGACGAACTTCGCCGGCGGCAGCCCGGTGTAGCCGGTGTGCAGGGGCCAGTGGTCGTTGTAGAGGTTGAAGATCGGGTAGACGGAGATGAGGTCCTGGTTGGCGTCGTAGAACGCGTCCACGGTCCCGACGTCGCGCCAGTAGCTGCGGTCCCGGTCGGTGGAGCCGGGCACCTCGTTGAAGGTGAAGTCGTACAGGCCCGCGGCGCCGTCGGCCACGAAGCGCGGGACGATCGAGCCGCCCATGTCGTGCTTGGAGGCCTCGTTCTTGGCGTCCGCGCTGACGGCCTCCACGAGGGCGTCGGCGTTCATGACGTAGTTGCCCATCGAGGCGAGGACCTTGTCGGGGGAGTCGACCAGGCCCACGGCGTCCTTCGGCTTCTCCAGGAACTCCCCGATCTTGTGGGGGTTGTGCGGGTCTGCCTGGATGACGCCGAACTGGTCCGCGAGGGAGAGCGGCTGTCGGATGCCGGCCACCGTGAGGGGGAAGCCGGAGTCGATGTGCTGCTCCACCATCTGGGAGAAGTCCATCCGGTAGATGTTGTCCGCACCGGTGATGACCACGATGTCGGGCCGCTCGTCGTCGATGAGGTTCAACGACTGGTACACCGCGTCGGCGCTGCCGAGGAACCAGTGCTTGCCCACCCGTTGCTGCGCGGGCACGGGCGCGACGTAGTTGCCGAGCAGGTTCGACATCCGCCACGTCTTGGACACGTGCTTGTCCAGGCTGTGTGACTTGTACTGGGTGAGCACCACGATCTTGAGGTAGCCGGAGTTCACCAGGTTCGACAGAGCGAAGTCGATCAGCCGGTAGATGCCCCCGAAGGGCACTGCGGGCTTGGCCCGGTCGGCAGTCAGCGGCATCAGGCGCTTGCCCTCTCCGCCTGCCAGGACGATTGCCAGAACGCGTGGGGATGCCATAGCACCGACCATATTGCCGACCGCCGAGAACGGCGTGGCGAACGGCAACATCTTGCACCGTGTTGCGCGTCTCACCCGGCGTGGGGGCATGCTGGGACCCGGCCGCACCGCGGCGGCCGCCTGGCCGACATGCCGACATGCCAGTACCTGGAAGGACAGCCATGAGGGTCGACCTCCTCACCCGCGAGTACCCGCCCCACGTCTACGGGGGTGCCGGGGTGCACGTGACCGAGCTGGCGCGCGTGCTGCGCCGCAGCATCGACGTCCGGGTCCACGCCTTCGACGGCCCGCGCCTGAACGGCGACTCCGACAACGACGACGTCGTCCCCGTGACGGGCTACGACGACCTCCCCGAGCTGCAGGGCGCGAACGCGGCGCTGCGCACGTTCGGCGTCGACCTGCAGATCGCCGCCAACCTCGACGGCACCGACCTCGTGCACTCCCACACCTGGTACGCCAACCTCGCGGGCACCCTCGGGTCGTTGCTGCTCGACGTGCCGCACGTGCTATCTGCCCACTCCCTCGAGCCGCTGCGCCCGTGGAAGGCCGAGCAGCTCGGCGGCGGGTACGCGCTGTCTAGCTGGGCCGAGCGCACCGCCTACGAGGGGGCCGCCGGGGTCATCGCGGTGTCGGGCGGCATGCGGGAGGACATCCTGCGGGCCTACCCGCAGGTGGACCCCGCCAAGGTGCACGTGGTCCACAACGGCATCGACCTCGAGGGCTGGCGGCGCCCGGACGACGACGCCGCCCGGGAGGCCGCCGAGGCCACCCTCGCCCGGCTCGGCATCGACGCGACCCGGCCGACCGTGGTGTTCGTCGGCCGTATCACCCGCCAGAAGGGCCTGCCGCACCTGCTCCGCGCCGTCGAGCAGCTGCCCGCCGACGTCCAGCTCGTGCTGTGCGCCGGCGCCCCCGACACCACCGAGATCGCCGCGGAGGTCACCGGCCTCGTGGAGGGCCTGCAGGACAAGCGGGACGGCGTCGTCTGGATCGAGGAGATGCTGCCCCGGCCTGAGCTGGTCGCCGTGCTCGCCGCCGCGACGGTGTTCGTGTGCCCGTCGATCTACGAGCCCCTCGGCATCGTCAACCTCGAGGCCATGGCCGTGGGCCTGCCCGTGGTCGGCTCCGCCACCGGCGGCATCCCCGAGGTCATCGACGACGGCGTGACGGGCACCCTGGTCCCGATCGAGCAGGTGACCGACGGCACCGGCACGCCGGTGGACCCGCGTGCCTTCGAGCGGGACCTGGCCGAGGCGCTCACCGCGCTGGCCGGCGACCCCGAACGAGCCGCCCGCATGGGGGTCGCCGCTCGGCGCCGGGTGGAGGACCACTTCTCGTGGGACGCGGTCGCCGATCGCACGTTGGAGGTCTACCGCGCGGTCCTTCAGGGCTGAGTCCACGCACCCTCCCTACCCGCCCTCCCTAACCCGCGAGATGTCATCTTCTCCGGGAGATGTCACGATCGGACTCGGCGGCGTCGTCAGCTCCGGCCCGGCCTGGTCGCGCTCGCCGCGCACATCGCGTGCCGGGCCGCGCGCTCCACGTGGGCCAGCGCGTGGGCGCGCTGGTCGATCTGCGCCGCCGTGACCGCGGCGCCGGCGTCGTCCAGCGCCAGGTCGACGATGGCCAGCAGGCGCGCCGCGCGCTCGAGGACGTCGAGCTGGCGCGGCTCCACGTGCGGGGGAACCAGCCGGTCGGGGAGCGTGGCGAGGGAGAGGTCGAGCAGCTGGTCGGCCAGGTCGGGCCGGTTGCGGGCGACGTCGAGCGCCTCGAGGGTCTCGACCGCCTCGGTCAGCGCCAGCTGGATCTCGCGGCGAGCATGGGAGAGGGAGTCAACCCCGGCGAGCAGGAGGCTCGGGGCGGGCACCAGGTCGGTGATGTCATCCTCGACAGTCCAGGTCACCAGCTCCCCGCGCTCGTAGACGCTGCCGTAGGTGCTGCGCATCGGCACGACCACGCTGCACTGCTCGATGCCATGCCCGTCGGTGCGGCGTAGCAGCAGGCCTTCGCCGGCGTCGAGGAGGTCCGCCGAGCGTGCGGCGGGCGCGCCCATGGGATCCCCCGCGCGGGGCATCACGGCAGCTACCTCGAGCACCGGGGTCAGCCCCACCACCAGGTCGTGCAGGGCGGCGAGCCAGGCAGAGGAGCTCACCGCCGGTGCCCGCCGTCGTGCCTCGAGCTCGTCGGCACGCGAACGGTGGACCGCTCTACGGTTGTGGACCTCGTGATGCTCACCGGACCGGGCGACGGCGCGTGCGGCCCGGTAGGCGGAGTCACGGTCGTTGGCGACAGGCAGCCAGAGCGCGAGCGTCACCGAGGCGGGCAGCGCGAGGATCGCCGGGCCGGACATGGGTACACCTTACGAACATGCGGACCTGTAGCGGTCGGCCGCCGCTCCCAGACGCAGCGGACCGGTGCGCGACGAATCGCGCGTCGTCGCCCGGGCGGGGCTGCCGCCGTCGTCCGCGCGACCTCTGCCGTCCGCGCGCGACTTCCGCCGTCGCCCGGGGAGCGACCCCGGCGGGCGCGTGCGGGTCGGGACCAGGCGCCGAGGTGTTCTAGGGTCAGGGCATGGGTGATGTGCTCGAGCTCGACGCGGTCTCGGTGCGCCGCGGGACCAAGATGATCCTCGACGACGTGAGCTGGTCGGTGAACGAGGGCGAACGGTGGGTCGTGCTCGGCCCCAACGGTGCCGGGAAGACCACCGTCATCCAGCTCGTCTCGGGCCGCATGCACCCCACGTCCGGCTCCGTGACGATCATCGGCGAGCCGCTCGGCAGGACCGACGTCGCCGAGCTGCGTCCGTTGATCGGGCTCGCCTCGGCCGCGCTCGCCCACCGCATCCCCGACGACGAGAAGGTTCTCGACGTCGTCGTCACCGCGTCCTACGGCATCACCGGGCGCTGGCGCGAGCAGTACGAGGATCTCGACACCGACCGCGCGCAGGCGCTGCTCGACGTCTTCGGCGTCGGCCACCTGAGCGGCCGGGCCTACGGAACCCTCAGCTCGGGTGAGCGCAAGCGCGTCCAGGTCGCCCGCGCCCTCATGCCGGACCCGGAGGTGCTGCTGCTCGACGAGCCGGCCGCCGGGCTCGACCTGGGTGGACGTGAGGAGCTCATGCAGGCCCTCGCCGAGCTGGCCGGTGACCGGCGCTCGCCGGTGATGGTGCTGGTCACCCATCACGTGGAGGAGATCCCGCCCGGCTTCACGCACGCTCTCCTGCTGAAGGAGGGCACCGTCGAGGCCGTCGGACCGATCGACGAGGTCATCACCCCGCAGCACCTGTCGCGGGCGTTCGGCCTGGACCTCGAGGTGGAGCGGCACCGCGACCGCTTCGCCGCACGCGCGGCCGGCGCGCACGTCGGCGCCCGCGCGCACTGACGCTCCCTCCCGCCTCACCCTTTCCCACGGTGTCATCTTCTCCGCAACATGTCGTGACATCTCGCGGAGAAGATGACATCTCGCGGCGACGACGAAGCTCGGTGATAACGGGCGTTGGCGGCGTGGTATCACCCCTGGTATGGCCGTCAGCCGGGTAGGATCTGAGTGACACGCGCGGCCGTCGGTGCACGTCACAGACACGTGCAGCGGTCTGGAGCGAGGGGAGCGACGCATGGCCTGGCTCTGGTGGCTCGGCGCGGCGCTGGTGCTCGGCGTCATCGAGCTCGTCACCGTCGACCTGATCTTCCTCATGTTCGCCGGTGGCGCTGCCGCCGCCGCGGTGGTGGCCCTCATCGGGACGCCGCTGTGGGTGCAGGTGCTCGTGTTCGCCGTCGTCTCCGTGGTGCTGCTCTTCGGTGTGCGCCCCTGGGGCAAGCGTCTCCTCGAGCGCTCCACCCCCGACACGCTCACGAACGTCGCCGCCCATGTCGGACGTGAGGCGACCGTGCTCATCGACGTCACGGACCGGGCCGGTCGTGTCAAGCTCGTCGGCGAGGTCTGGACCGCCCGCGCGTCGCGGCCGGGTGTGGTGCTGCCCGCCGGGACCAGCGTCCGGGTGGTGCGGATCGACGGCGCGATCGCCGTCGTCGAGGCCACTGCCGACACCACGTTGTACCCCTGACCGCATCACGTCCGAAGGAGCACCATGACCGAGAGCGTCGGCAGCATCATCGCGGTGATCATCCTCGCCCTGCTCGCGGTCCTGGTGATCGTCGCCATCTACAAGGCTGTGCGGATCGTGCCGCAGGCGGTGGCGCTCATCGTCGAGCGGCTGGGCAAGTACCAGACCACCATGTACGCCGGCCTGCACTTCCTCATCCCGTTCGTGGACCGGGTCCGGGCCAGCGTGGACCTGCGCGAGCAGGTCGTCTCCTTCCCGCCGCAGCCGGTGATCACCTCCGACAACCTCGTCGTCAGCATCGACACCGTCATCTACTTCCAGGTCACCGAGCCGAAGTCGGCCACCTACGAGATCGCGAACTTCATCACCGGCATCGAGCAGCTCACCGTCACCACGCTGCGCAACGTCATCGGGTCGATGGACCTGGAGCAGACCCTGACCAGCCGCGACCAGATCAACGGCCAGCTGCGCGGGGTGCTGGACGAGGCGACCAGCCGGTGGGGCATCCGCGTGAACCGGGTCGAGCTCAAGGCGATCGACCCGCCCCCGTCCATCCAGGGCGCGATGGAGCAGCAGATGCGCGCGGAGCGTGACCGCCGTGCCGCGATCCTCACCGCCGAGGGCGTGAAGCAGTCCCAGATCCTCACCGCCGAGGGCGAGAAGCAGTCCGCCATCCTCCGGGCCGAAGGGCAGGCGCAGGCCGCGATCCTCCGGGCCCAGGGTGAGTCGCGGGCCATCCTGCAGGTCTTCGACGCCATCCACCGCGGCAACGCCGACCCGAAGCTGCTCGCGTACCAGTACCTGCAGACCCTGCCGAAGATCGCCGAGGGCAACTCGTCAAAGATGTGGATCATCCCGACCGAGTTCACCGCCGCCCTGACGTCCATCACCCGCGCGTTCGGCGGCGGCGGAGCCGACGGCGGCAACGGGGTGGACGATGGCGACCCCAACCCCGTGGTCGACTTCGGCCCTGGCGGCAGCGAGCTCGCGGAGGGGCTGCGCGACACCAGCCTGCAGGACCCCGACGAGGCGCTCGCCGAGGCCCGCGGGGAGGCCGAGCGTGCCACCTCCGAGGCCACCTCGGCCGGCACAGCCTCCGGGATGCCCTTCTCCCAGAGCGCCGAGCGGGGCCAGCACCCCGCAGAGGACGAGCCCAGCCGCGCCGAGCGGCGCCGCGCCTCCCGTGAACGCGTCGAGGATGCGATCGAGGACGGCGGCGAGCGGGCCCGCCGGGAGGCGCTGCGACGCGCCGAGGAGCGCGCGGGCCAGGACGACACCTCACGCTTCGCCCCGCCGCCCGGCGAGCAGACCGGGCCGACCGACGCCGGTGCCGACCCGGCACAGGGGCCCGACACGCCCCGGCAGTAGCGCCCGGCGTGGGCCGAACGGTGGGGGCCGTTCGCCCTGCGCGAGCGGACGCGCTACCGGGCACCATGCGCGCCTACGCTGGACCGCCGATGTTCTGGGGCGCGACGGAGGGTGATCGATGCTGCTGCGGGTCCTCAGGCTCTTCCTACGGCCCTACCGCGGCGCCGTCGCCGTGGTCGTGCTGCTCCAGGCCGCCGCGACCATCGCCGCGCTGTCGCTGCCCAGCCTGAACGCCGACATCATCGACCTCGGTGTGGTCACCGGTGACACCGGGTACATCCTTCGCACCGGCGCGCTGATGCTGGGCATCACCGCCGTGCAGATCGCCGCCTCGATCGTCGCGGTCTACATCGGGGCCCGTACCGCGATGTCGGTCGGCCGTGACCTGCGCTCGGCGCTGTTCGACCGCGTTCAGCAGTTCTCGCTCGAGGAGATGGGCCGGTTCGGGGCGCCGTCGCTGATCACCCGCACGACCAACGACGTCCAGCAGGTCCAGATGGTCACCCTGCTCACCTTCACCATCATGGTGATGGCCCCGATCATGATGGTCGGCGGCGTGGTGATGGCGCTGCGGCAGGACGTGGTGCTCTCCGGGCTGCTGGTCGTCATCGTGCCCGTCCTGGTCCTCGTCATGGGCCTTGCTGTCTGGCGTATGCGCCCGCTGTTCCGGCAGATGCAGGTGCGACTCGACCGGATCAACCGGGTGCTGCGCGAGCAGATCGCCGGCGTGCGGGTGGTCCGGTCGTTCAACCGGCAGGCCACCGAGCGGCAGCGGTTCGAAGGCGCGAACACCGAGCTGATGACCACCGCGCTCAGCGTCGGCCGGCTCATGGCCATGCTGTTCCCCGCCGTGATGCTGATCATCAACGTCTCCTCGGTCGCCGTGATCTGGTTCGGCGCCGGCCGCATCGACGCCGGCGACATGCAGGTCGGCTCGCTGGTGGCGTTCCTCAACTACCTCATGCAGATCCTCATGTCCGTCCTCATGGCGGTCATGATGTTCATGATGGTGCCGCGCGCGGAGGTGGCCGCCGAGCGCATCCGGGCAGTGCTCGCCACCGAGCCCGCCATCGTGGCCCCCGCCGCACCCACCCCCCTGCCGCGCGGCGGCATGGCCGGCGCCGCCGTCACCGCCGCCGGCAGCGGTCAGCGCCACTCCGGCAACATCGCCACCCAGGTCGCCGTGTCCGGTAACGGCCAGCGCCGCGAGCCCGGCGTCGCCACCCAGGTCGCCGTGTCCGGCAACGGCCAGCGCCGCACGCCCGTTGACCGGGGCCTCGTCGTCGAGCTCGACGGCGCCACCTTCGGCTACGCCGGCGCCGAGGTGCCTGTGGTCCGCGGGGTGGACCTGCGCCTCGAGCCCGGCCGGACGACGGCGATCATCGGCTCCACCGGCGCGGGCAAGACCACCCTGGTCAACCTCATCCCGCGGCTGATCGACGTCACCGCCGGCGCGGTGCGCGTGGGCGGGGTCGACGTGCGCGCCGTCGACCCGGGCGAGCTGCGCGAACGGATCTGCCTCGTGCCGCAGAAGTCCTACCTGTTCTCCGGCACCATCGGCTCGACCCTGCGTCACGGCCGGCCCAGCGCCACGGATGACGACCTGTGGCGGGCCATCGACGCCGCCCAGGCCCGTGACTTCGTCGACGAGCTCGCCGACGGGCTGGCCACCCCGGTGGAGCAGGGCGGGACCAACTTCTCCGGCGGGCAGCGCCAGCGGCTGGCGATCGCCCGGGCGCTCCTGCGTCAGGGCGACGTCTACCTCTTCGACGACTCCTTCTCCGCCCTGGACTACGCCACGGACGCCCGGCTGCGGGCCGCCCTGCCGGCCGCCACGGGCGGCGCGACCGTCCTGATCGTCGCGCAGCGGGTGGCCAGCATCCGCGACGCCCACCAGATCGTGGTGCTCGACGGCGGAGCCGTGGTGGGCACCGGCACGCACCACGAGCTGATGGAGACCAACGAGACTTACCGCGAGATCGTCCTGTCCCAGCTCAGCGCGGCGGAGGCCGCATGAGCGGCCACGGTCCCATGGGGCGCGGGCCCGTCGTCGCGCCCGGCCAGAAGTCGATGAACTTCGGCCCGTCGCTGCGCCGGCTCCTGCGCAGCCTCGTCCCGGAGCGGGCGAGGCTCGTCGCCGTCGTCGTGCTTGGCACCGCCTCGGTGGCCCTGTCGGTGCTCGGCCCCAAGATCCTCGGCGACGCCACCAACATCGTCTTCAACGGCGTCGTCGGCCGTACGCTGCCCGCCGGGCTCACCAAGGAGCAGGCCGTCGAGGGGTTGCGGGCAGCCGGCCAGGGCAGGGTCGCGGACATGGTCTCCGGCATGGACGTGGTGCCCGGGCAGGGCATCGACTTCACCGCGCTGCAGACCACCGTGCAGGTGGTGCTGGTGGTGTACGTCCTCGCCGCCATCTTCCTCTGGCTGCAGGGCCGGATCCTCGCCGGCGTCGTCCAGCGCACCGGATTCCGGATGCGCGAGGACGTCCAGGCGAAGATCGACCGCCTCTCCCTCGGGCACCTGGACGGCCAGCCCCGCGGCGACGTGCTGTCCCGGGTGACCAACGACATCGACAACGTCACCCAGAGCCTCCAGCAGACCCTCTCCCAGCTCGTCACCAGCCTGCTGACGGTGCTCGGTGTGCTCGTGATGATGTTCGTGCTGTCCTGGCAGCTCGCCCTCATCGCGCTGGTCACGGTGCCGGTCTCGGCCGCCCTGACCATGGTCATCGCCAAGCGCGCCCAGCCGCACTTCGTCCAGCAGTGGGCCTCCACCGGCAAGATGGGCGGGCACGTCGAGGAGGCGTTCACCGGCCACGACCTCGTCACCGCGTTCAACGCCCAGGACAGCTTCAGCAAGACCTTCGAGGCCGAGAACGACCAGCTCTACCGGGCCAGCTTCCGGGCACAGTTCATCTCCGGGACGATCATGCCGGTGATGAGCTTTGTCTCGAACCTCAACTACGTGCTGGTCGCCGTCGTCGGCGGCCTGCGGGTGGCCTCCGGTGCGCTCACCCTCGGCGAGGTGCAGGCGTTCATCCAGTACTCCCGCCAGTTCAGCCAGCCGCTGGCGCAGCTGGCGTCGATGGCCAACCTCGTCCAGTCCGGGGTCGCCTCCGCGGAGCGCATCTTCGAGCTGCTCGACGCCCCGGAGGAGATCCCCGACCCCGTGCCGAGCGCCCGCCCGGCCGAGGTGCGCGGCCGGGTCGAGTTCGCCGGCGTGAGCTTCCGTTATGACCCCGAGGTCCCGCTCATCGACGACCTCGACCTGGTGGCCGAGCCCGGGCAGACGGTCGCCATCGTCGGGCCCACCGGCGCGGGGAAGACCACGCTGGTCAACCTGATCATGCGGTTCTATGAGATCGACGGCGGGCGCATCACCCTCGACGGCGTCGACACGGGCGAGATGACCCGCCAGGACCTGCGCGACCGGATCGGGATGGTCCTGCAGGACACCTGGTTGTTCCAGGGCACCATCGCCGAGAACATCGCCTTCGGCCGCACGGACGCCACCGAGGACGAGGTCCACGCGGCCGCCCGGGCCACCAGCGTGGACAGGTTCGTCAGCTCCCTGCCCGACGGGTACGGCACCGTCATCGACGAGGAGGGCGGCGGCGTCTCCGAGGGCGAGAAGCAGCTCATCACCATCGCCCGCGCGTTCCTGGCCGACCCGCAGATCCTCATCCTCGACGAGGCGACGAGCTCGGTGGACACCCGCACCGAGGTGCTCGTGCAGCAGGCCATGGCACAGCTACGCCGCGGCCGCACCAGCTTCGTCATCGCCCACCGGCTGTCCACCATCCGTGACGCGGACCTCATCCTCGTCATGGAGCACGGCCGCATCGTCGAGCAGGGCACCCACACGGAGCTGCTCGCGGCCGGCGGGGCGTACGAGCAGCTCTACGACGCCCAGTTCGCGGCGCCCGCCGTCGAGCAGGCCTGACGACCGTCCGGCCACGGGAGTCCGGCGCGCCGCCGTGGGTGCGGGATCATGACCCCGTGCCCCTGATCCGTATCACCGACCCCGCAGACGAGCGCCTGGCCGACTACACGAACCTGACCGACGTCGCCCTGCGTTCGCGGCACGAGCCGGAGAAGGGCCTGTACATCGCGGAGAGTGCCAACGTCATCCGCCGCGCCACCGGGGCCGGGCACCGGCCCCGCTCCTTCCTCATGGCCGAGAAGTGGCTCGAGTCGATGGCACCGGTCATCGCCGCGTCGCCGGGCAGCGGGGGAGTGGCCGACGGCGGCACGGACGTGCCCGTGTTCGTCGCCGAGGAGTCGGTGCTCCGTGCCGTCATCGGCTACAACCTGCACCGTGGGGCGTTGGCCGCCATGCACCGCCCGCCACTGGCCGGGGTGCGGGAGCTGCTCGAGGGCGCTCGCGGCGGGGCGGGCGCCCGGCGGGTGGCGATCCTCGAGGACATCGTGGACCACACCAACGTCGGTGCCATGTTTCGGAGCGCGGCCGGGCTCGGCGTGGACGCGGTGCTCGTCACGCCGCGCTGCGCCGACCCGCTCTACCGGCGCTCCGTGCGCGTGTCGATGGGCACCGTGTTCCAGGTGCCGTGGACCCGGCTGACCACCTGGCCCGAGGGGATCGAGAAGCTGCACGCCATCGGGTTCACCGTGGCGGCGTTGGCGCTCGCGGACGACTCCGTCGGCCTCGACGACTTCGCGGCGTCCGACGCCGTCCGCGCCCCCGGTTCTCGGGTGGCGCTGGTGCTGGGCGCCGAGGGCGACGGGCTGGCACGCAGCACCGTCGAGGCCGCGGACGTGGTGGTGCGCATCCCGATGTCCGGCGCGGTGGACTCGCTCAACGTGGCCGCGGCGTCCGCCGTCGCCTTCTGGGCGACCCGAGTTTGAAGCCGCACACGACTCTTAAGCCGTCTTCCGTCGGCGGGTCCGTTTGGCTGACTTCGTTACACCGATCAGATCATTGATCACTTCAAGCATCATGAGCGTCCTCTCTGGCGCGTCATCCAGTAGCCGATGCGCACGAGGATTTCTCCATGCGCCTATGACGCCTTGACACAGTTGCATGTGGCCACGTTGGGCACTCTCATCGCTTTTGGTTCTACCGGAGTTGATCCGCAGGATTGGATTCGAGGGGGAGAAGACTACCGTCATGAGGCCGTCACCATCTTCATGTCGACCGCTGAGCGAGCGTACACATTCGTTGAGTGTCTTCACTGCAGCCTCAACTGCGTCAGCATAGTGCTGCGAGACGAACCGTGACCGTGTTGCCTGACGGAGATCGGTATCCGTAATGCGGTTATCGAAGTCGGGCAGCAGTTCCCCACCCGGATGCAGAGTGGGCACCTGTTCGGCAGGAGGTTCGTCGTTCTCAAACGTGGGACTGGCGTACTCAGCTAGTTCACTGCCGAGGCGGACGGCTAGCCGTATCGGAGTTTTCCAGTAATCGACCCCCGTCATCGCTGATAGAGATGCTTCGCCATACTCGCGAAGATCTGATCGATCTGCTCGCCGTCCGCCGTCGCAGGGATGTGGATTTGGATGTCTAGGTGCACCACAGGTTGAGTTCCTTGCCCAGCGGGCGGGACCGGACCAGTTGCGTCCGGGACGTCGACCATCGAGGCGTGTGGTTGTTTCGGTGACCCGTCACCGGTTATTGGCGCCTTTCGGCTCGCCTTCCTGGGCCCGTTCTTCTTCGAATCCCCTCCCGTTGGCGGCTCGGTGGGACTCTTGTCAGCGATCAGGGCGTACGTGGCTGCCATAGACGCGGCGTTTGACCCCCCAAAACCCTTGTGCTGGAGCCAGGTCGCGATCCGTGCCTTGTCCGGCTCGCCTGCAGGTGTCGTCAATGCCGCGAGGTCTCCTGGGTAGACCTCGTCGAGGATTTCCTGGCAAGCATCGGCATACGTGGAGTCGATTCTCCACTTGTTACCGCGCTCCGTAAGCGTGCCATCTTCTTCCAGTAGCCCTAACTTCTTGAGCGGTGAGACGACGTTGTCCTGAGCGCTCCTTGGACCTGACATGTCGAGGAGGGCTGCGACTGTAGCTGGTGTGAACTTCGTGGAGGGTGCGGCCGAGGCACGAGCCCGTAGGACTTTCCAAGCTTTAGCAGGCACCTTCGGGTAGGCGTTGGAAGTCGCCATTGGGTTCTCCGTTCAGTGGGTTAACGGAGATACTAGATCCAAACTCTCGTCGTCCGGGCTCAGACGTGTCCCGGCTCTCTTGTCGCGCTGGTGCTGGGCACCGAGGGGACGGGCTGGCACGCAGCACCGTCGAGGCCGCGGACGTGGTCGTGCGCATCCCGATGGCCGGCGGGGTGGACTCGCTCAACGTGGCCGCGGCGTCCGCCGTCGCCTTCTGGGCCACGCGGGCCTGAGCGCCCGGTATCGACTGTGCCGACAACGGCCGTCGCGTCGTCCTGAGCAATTCAGGCGGCCGAGCTGGAGCCGCGTGGCACGATCCAGGCTCAGAGCTTCCGCGCGGGACCGATGAACGCCCGGGTCGGCGGAGGTCTCTCCATCCGCGCAAGACGGCCGAGCAGACGGAGCCAGCACATGACACGGACCCGCATCCACAACCTTTCCATCTCGCTGGACGGGTTCGCCACCGGCGTCGGCCAGGCATCCGAAGCACCCATGGGCCACGCCGGCCAACGGCTGCACGAGTGGATGATCGCCACCCGCTTCGGCGCCCCGATCATGGGACGCGAGGGCGGCACCCTCGGCGTCGACGACGCCTTTGCCCAGCAGCACGAGCCCGGCATCGGCGCCGAGATCATGGGTGCGGGCAAGTTCGGCCCACCTGGCTGGCAGGACGACGCCGACTGGCAGGGGTGGTGGGGTCCGAACCCCCCGTTCCACACGCCGACCGTCGTGCTGACCCACCGCCCGCGACCCTCGATCGAGATGGAGGGTGGCACCACCTTCCACTTCCTCGACGCCGCACCGGCCGAGGCGCTCGACGCCGCCCGTGGGCTGGCCGACGGACGGGACGTCCGCATCGGCGGTGGTCCGACCGTCGTGCGCGACTTCCTCGCCGCAGGCCTGGTCGACCACATGCACCTGGTCCAGGTGCCGATCGTGCTCGGCCGTGGTGTCCGTGTGTGGGACGGACTGGAGGCGCTGGAGGAGGACTACGAGATCGAGGCCGTCTCGGCGCCCAGCGGGGTCACCCACCTGACCTTCGACCGGAAGACCTCGTGACGAGGGCGTGTCGCGAAACCCGGCATCTGCTGCACGAGGCACGGCACGCACCCTGACGGCGCTCAACCGCGCGGAGGCCGGATGGTGAAGGACAGGGAGTCAGGCACATCGAGGAGTCCCAGGAGCTCCCGGACCAGCGGCGGCGCCCAGGCCACAGTGGGGTCGTGGACCAGACGGGGCTCGGCCAGCTCGACCCGGCGGCCGCGTGTCGTGATCCAGCAGCCACCCGCGGCGAGCACGTTGCGCACCCAGTCCGCTTCGCGCCCGTAGGTCAGCGCAACCCGGTAGCCCGGGCCGGCACGGAAGATGTTGACCACGGCGCTGTGCTCACGACCGCTGCGGCGGCCCACGTGGGTCAGCACGGCGAAGCCGGGCAGGCGCGGGGCGACCAGGCCCATGACCCTGTTCAGCACCAGCCGGTTCGCCCGCCCGAGCCATCGCGGCAAGGGGCTCATCCGCGGCCTCCCGTCTGCGTCTGAAGGCGCCGGCCACGGCCGTGTCGGTACCGCGCCGTACGCTGGCCGCACGGCCCGACCGAGAGGTGGCGAGGATGGCCCACCCGACGATGTTCCACGACGCCGATCCCTACCTTGCCCTGCTGCGCACCATCGCGCTGGCCTTCCCGGAGGCCGAGGAGGTGGTCTCGCACGGCCGGCCGAACTTCCGTGTGCGGAAGGTCTTCGCCGTCTATGGCTCCGGCACCAAGGGTCCCGCGGCGACGCGGGTGAGGTACGACCACGGTCTGGTGGTGCTGCCCGAGGAGTCCGAGCGGCCGGCGCTGGTACAGGACCCGCGGTACTTCGTCCCTGCGTACCTGGCGCCCTCGGGGTGGATCGGCGTCGACCTGACCGCTCGGGGCCGCGACGGTCCCGACGATGTGGACTGGGACGAGGTCGCCGAGCTCCTCGACGGCTCCTACCGGCAGGTCGCCGGTCCGCGGCTCGTCACCCGGCTCGACGCCGAGGGCGGCCCGGCGGCGCACCGACGCCGCTGACGCCGACGCTGCCAACGCCCGCGTCCGAGGACCGGGCCGCCCCGGACGAACGCGTCAGGACGATCGCGTCAGCGCGCCGGCAAAGTGGCGCAGTCCAGCTGCGAGCGGCCGTTCAGCTCGTGGCGCACGTGGTTGCGGGCGTGGGCGACGGCGGCGGAGATGTCGTGGAAGTAGTGCAGCTCACCGATCGCGGCCAGCACGCCCACCGCGCCGGCCACCCGCAGCTGGCGGGCGTCGAGACCCTTGAGCAGCACCGTGATCCCGCGTCGCTGGAGGCTGGTGACGATCTCGGTCAGGGCGTTGGCGCCGGAGGCGTCCATCATGCGCACGTCCGTCAGGGCCAGGATGATCACGTGCACGTGCTTGACGCTGGTGAGCTCGTCGAGAAACTGCTTCGTGCCACCGAAGAAGAGGGCACCGTGGAAGCGGTAGACGGCGATGTGCTCGTGCAGCAGCGCATCCTCCTCGGCCGCGTCGAGCTCGGGCACACCCTCCCGGCGGAGCCCGGAGACACGGGACATCGCCCGCAGTGCCAGGAAGGCCGCGACCGCGACGCCCGCCTCCACCGCGACCACGAGGTCGAACACGATCGTCACGGCGACCGTCACGACGAAGACCAGACCGTCCGACCGGGTCGACCGCAGGATGGAACGGGCCGTGCCCAGGTCGATCATGCGCACGGCGGTGACGATGAGCACCCCCGCCAACGCGGCGGTCGGGATGAGCGCCACCACTGGCGTCGCGAGCAGCACCACGGCCACGAGGACGACGGCGTGGCTCGCCGAGGCCACCCGGGTCCGGGCGCCGGCGCGCACGTTGACGGCGGTCCGGGCGATGGCCCCGGTGGCCGGCATGCCGCCGAAGATGCCGCTGGCGATGTTGGCCAGGCCCTGCCCGACGAGCTCGCGGTCGGCCTGGGTGTTCGGGACCTCCTCGACCATGCCGTCGGCCACGCGCGCGGAGAGCAGGCTCTCCAGCGCCGCCAGTGCGGCAATGGCCAGGGCGGCGGGGAACAACGCGGCGATCGCCTCGTTGTCCCAGGCCGGGAACGTGGGGGAGGGCAGCGAGGCAGGCAGCTCGCCGATGCGGGCCACCGGCAGGTCCGCTACCTCGGCCACCACCGTGACGGCGGCGACGGCGATCAGCGAGCCGGGCAGCGAGCGGCGGATCCGGGCGAGCACGAGCATCAGGACGATGGCACCGACCGTGAGCATCAAGGGCACGGTGGCCACCGACCAGTCCGCGACCCGCAAGGTCGACACCGCCACGAGGGCGGCGTTCTCGCCGTCGGGCTTGGGCACGTCCAGGGCGAGGGGCACCTGCTGGAGAAAGATGATCACCCCGATGCCCAGGGTGAAGCCCTCGACCACGGGCCAGGGGATGACCGAGACGAGCCGGCCCATGCCCACCAGACCCATGACGACGACGAGCAGCCCGGCCAGGATCGAGAGTGCGAAGACCGCCTCGGGGCCGTAGCGGGCGACGACGGGCACGAGCACCACAGTCATCGCACCGGTGGGGCCGGAGACCTGCAGGTGCGAGCCGCCGAAGACGGCGGCCACGAACCCTGCGACGATCGCGGTGACCAGCCCCGCGGCGGCGCCAACCCCAGACGCGACTCCGAAGCCGAGAGCGAGCGGGAGCGCCACGATACCGACCGTGACGCCCGCGATGAGGTCGCGACGCCACGAGCGCGGGAGCTCGGCGTAGTCGCTGCGGCGCGGTACCAGCAGGCCGGCGGCGTGCCGCGCCGCACTGCGCCAGGTCAGGCGCGGTTGGAGTGCGGGGATGGCGCTCATGCCCGTTCCCCCGCCGCGCCGCGCACCGCGCCGACCTCGTCGGGCTCCGTGAGATCTGCAAGCACGCCGCTGGCCTCGCCCAGGCGGTGCAGCAGGAAGGTGCGTGCCACGGTCAGCAGGTCCGCGACCGAGGGGTCGGCGAGCGAGTAGGTCACCGAGTTGCCCTGGCGTGCCTTGGTCACCGCCCCCGCCCGGCGCAGCACCGCGAGGTGCTGCGAGAGGTGCGACGCCTCGATGCCGATGTCGGCGAGCAGTGCGCTGACCGGCCGGTCACCGGCGCTGAGCAGCTCCAGGGTGCGGATGCGCACCGGGTGGCTGAGCGCCTTGAACAGCTCGGCTTTGATCTCGTAGATGGGGGCCTGAAGGGCCACAGGTTCGGGCACGGACGATCCACTCGTTTCCGACAGGGACTTGGCGACTTGATGACTGTATCAAGTGCGCAAGTGCTTGTGTGCCCGTCGCCGAGGGCGCCGCGGCACTAGCAGGTGCTGCCGCCCCGGCACATCGAGGGGCCTGCGACCGGTGGTCAGGGTGATGATGGCCCGGTACGCACGCCGTCGCCCGTTGAAGAGAGCAACATGCCATCGCACGCGATCGAGGACGTCGACCTGCTGGTGATCGGCGGCGGCAAGGCGGGGAAGTCGCTGGCCATGGACCGTGCCAAGGCCGGTCAGGCAGTGGCCATGGTCGAGCGGGACAAGATCGGCGGCACATGCATCAACGTCGCCTGCATCCCCACCAAGGCCCTCGTCGCCTCTGCCCGGACGCTTCTCACCGCGCGCCGCGCCGGCGCGCTGGGCGTCGTCGTCGACGGCGAGCCTGCTGTGGCCCTGGAGAGGCTCCGCGCCCACAAGGAGGGCGTGGTCGGCGGTATGGTCGCCGCCCACCAGAAGCTCTTCGCCGACTCGGGGATGGACTTCATCCTCGGCACCGCCCGGTTCGTGGGTGAGCGCACCGTCGAGGTCTCGACGGCGGGCGGCGGCACCCGACGGCTGCGCGGCCGCGACGTCGTGATCAACACGGGCACCACCCCCGCACACCCGGACCTGCCCGGTCTGGCCGACGCGAGGCCCTGGGACTCCGAGAGCATCCTGCGCCTGGAGCGGCTGCCCAACTCCATCGTGGTGCTCGGCGGCGGTTACGTGGGCTGCGAGTTCGCGTCTATGCTCGCCGTGTTCGGCTCCCGCGTGACGCTCCTTCAGGGCCGCGACCAGGTCCTGCCGCGCGAGGACCCCGACGTCGCCGCCGCCGTCGCCGACGTGCTGACCGACCAGGGCGTCGACGTCCGGCTCGGTGCCCGCGCCTCGGCGGCCCGGCGCGACGCCGGCGGCGTGGTGGTCACGCTCACCGACGGCACCGAGGTCCGCGCGGACGACCTGCTCGTCGCCACGGGCCGGGCACCGGTGACCGCGGACCTGGGTCTGGCCGCGGCCGGCGTGGAGCTGGATGAGCGCGGGTTCGTCGTGGTCGACGACCACCTGCGTACCTCCGCCGAGCACGTCTGGTCCGCGGGCGACGTCGCCGGCAGCCCGCAGTTCACCCACGCCTCCTGGCACGACTTCCGTGTGCTCAAGGCCCAGCTCTCTGGCGGCGACGCCACTGTGACGGGCCGGCTGGTGCCCTATTGCGTCTTCATCACCCCGGAGCTCGCCCGGGTAGGCATGAGCGAGTCCGAGGCCCGCGCGGCAGGCCGGGAGATCAAGGTGGCTCGGCTACCGGTCGCCGCGATCCCGCGCGCGAAGACGCTCCGCGAGACGGTGGGCCTGTGGAAAGCGGTCGTCGACGCCGGTACTGACGAGATCCTCGGCGTCGCCCTGCTGGGCCACGCGGCCGGCGAGGTGGTCACGGCCGTGCAGATGGCGATGCTCGGGCGCCTGACCTACCAGCAGGTGCGCGACGCCGTCATCACGCACCCGACCATGGGGGAGGGGCTCAACCTCCTGTTCGACCCGCTCGGATAGGGGCCGAGTCCGCGTCGGGTCCGGCGGACATCACCATGGGCGGGCCTCACGCCCGGCCGGCGTCGGGACCGGGCGCCTCGGCGTCCCACACCTGGCCCGGGGCGATGGGCGGCTCCTGAGACGGCGTCACCGGCGGGGAGCCAGGGGGCTCCTCGGCCGGTGCGCCCATCTGGGTGTCGGCGGGGTGGCGCTCACGCCGGGACAGCGCCAGGAACGGCAGCCCGAGCACGGAGATCCCGGCGCTGACGAGGAAGGAGGCGCCGTATCCGCCGAGGTCGGCGGCGCGGCCGAGGACGGGCTGGGCCCAGACCCCGCCGGCGGAGGACATCAGCGAGTCGAAGGACAGGATCGTCGCGCGCTGCTCGGAGGGGATCATGCCGTTGAGGTAGGCCTGGCGGATCGGCTCGGACGCGGCCCAGAGCAGGCCCCAGACCACGACCAGGGCCATGACCACCCAGAACCGCTCGATGGCGCCGACGCCTACGAGGGTGGCGGCGCTGATGCCGGCCGCGAGCAGGAGCGCGGAGGTGCGGCGGTGGAAGAGCTTGCGCAGGCGGGAGGCGGCCAGCCCGCCGAGCATCTGCGCGCCGGCCACGACGGCCGCCACCAGGCCGGCGACGGTGTACGCGTGCGGGTCGCCGTAGAGCTCGAGCAGGTACGGCTGGAGGGCGTAGAAGACGTAGATGCCCACGCCGCCGGTGAACAGCGCCTCGAGCATGAGCCAGCGGACCGCCGGACGCCGCAAACCCTGGTCGACGGACTCCCGCACGAGGCGGCGCACCTCGCCCATCGGGGACCGTCCGCGCCGTCGGGTGAAGCCCAGGTCGCGCATCATCAGGTACGCGACGACGAACATCGCGACGAGGATCACGCCCCGCAGCACGT
Organism: Georgenia yuyongxinii; assembly: GCF_006352065.1. Lineage (NCBI taxonomy): Bacteria > Bacillati > Actinomycetota > Actinomycetes > Allobogoriellales > Allobogoriellaceae > Georgenia > Georgenia yuyongxinii. The sequence continues at coordinate 1,586,422 of NZ_CP040915.1, forward strand.
ACGGGACGCCGAGGTTGGTGGCCTGGGCGATGATGCCGCCCGCCACCGAGCCGACCAGCATGGCCGCCCCGCCGACGACCTGCGCGCGCCCGAAGACGACCTCGAGGTCCCCGGTGAATCCCGTGGCCTTCAGGGCGTCGACCAGCCAGGCCTCGACCGCGCCGGAGAAGAACGTGAACCCGAGCCCGATGAGCACCGAGACGACGGCCCAGAGCCAGAACGCCGCGCCGACGTACCAGAGCAGCACGTACAGCAGGGTCGAGGCGGCGAGGGTGACCGTACCGAGCAGGAAGGAGTAGCGGCGTCCCAGCGTGTCCGCGATGACCCCGGTGGGCACCTCGAACAGGACCATGCCGGCGGTGAAGAAGGCGTTCGCAGCGAACGCCTCGAAGTTCGACAGCCCCGCGTCCAGCAGGAAGATCGTGTTGATGCCCCAGATGAGGGACGCGGCGAGGGTGTTGCCGAGCGTCAGCACCAGGTAGGTACGCACGATCGACCGCGACGTCGTCGCCATGGTCGTCAACGATGGCACTGTGAGGGGTCTCCCCGCTACACCCCTTCGGTGTACCCATGCTGGCGCCACGCCTCGTAGACGGCGACGGCGGCGGAGTTGGACAGGTTGAGGGAGCGGATGCCCGGGATCATCGGGATGCGCACCCGGTCGGTCAGCCGCGGGTCGGCGAGCACCTCGGCCGGCAGGCCGGTGGGCTCGGGCCCGAAGAGCAGCGCGTCGCCCGGGGCGTAGGCGACGTCGGCGAAGCTGCGGGTGGCGTGCCCGGTGAAGGCGTAGACCCTGCCCGGGGCGACGGCGGCCAGCGCAGCGTCGAGGTCGGCGTGGACGACGACGTTCGCGAGGTCGTGGTAGTCGAGGCCCGCACGGCGCAGGTTGGCGTCCGTCAGGTTGAACCCGAGCGGCTCCACAAGGTGCAGGGTCGCCCCGGTGCAGGCAACCATCCGGATGGCGTTGCCGGTGTTCGGTGGGATGCGGGGCTCGTAGAAGACGACGTGGAACACCGGCCAATCTTGCACCGTGCGCCAACGAGATGCGGGAGCGGTAGCTACGCCGCCCCGCCCGCGGCGGCCGGTGCGCCTGGCGACACCCCGCCGTCGCCGATCTGCTCCCGGGCCACGTAGTTCTCCAGGTCGAACAGGTTCGACCCGGCCCGCTCGGCCACGGTGAGCAACGTGGTCGCGGAGGCGACCTCCTCCACCTGCTCCTGCAGGAACCAGAGCATGAACTGCTCGCCGAGCGGGTCGTTCTCCGCCCGGGCCGCGCGGAAGATCGCCTCGATCTGCGCGGTGACCTGCTTCTCCTGCTCCAGCGCCAGGCGCAGCGGCTCGGTGACGTCGGCGAAGTCGTTGCGCACCGGGGAGCCGGCGGGGATCTGCACGTCGAGGCTGCGGTCGATCATGTACTGCACGATCATCATCGCGTGGTTGCGCTCCTCGAGGGCCTGGCGGTAATAGTGCCGGGCCAGCTGGGGCAGGTCGTGGATGTCGAACCACACCGCGATCGCGACGTACTGCTGGTGGGCGTCGAACTCGTGGCCCACCTGCTCGTGCAGCAGCCGGAGGAACTGGGACGTCGTCGGCTCGCTCATGCGCGCCAGGCTACGCGCCGGCGCCCACACCGGCGATGGTTCCCGCTCGGCGCCACCGCCACCGCCACCGCCACCGCCAACGGCCAGCGCCAGGCCGCAGGAGCGCCTACGCGGGCTGCGCCAGCCCGGGGACCACCTCGGCGCCCGGCAGGACGGCGAGTGCCTCGCCCGGCAGCAGCAGCTTCGAGCCGCGGATCCCCGACCCCACGATGGCGTGCCCGGTCGTCACCCGCGGGTCCAGCAGCAGCCGCCACCCGTCAGGGACCCCGACGGGTGTGATCGCGCCGTACTCCATCCCGGAGGCGGCCACCGCCTGCTCGGTGGGCCAGAACGACGCCTTGCGCACGTCGAGCAGCCGCCGCACCACGTTGTTGACGTCGGCACGGGTGGTCGCGCGCACCACGCACGCCGCGACCCGCTCCTCCCCGGCCCGTCTGCCCGCCACCAGCACGCAGTTGGCGGAGACCTCCAGGGGCAGGGCGTAGGCCGTCGTCATGGCGGCGGTGTCCGCGTGCTCGGGGTCGATCTCCGCGACGAGGATCTGCTCGGCCAGGTCGGGGTGGCGGTCGGCCAGCTCGGCGAGGGCGACGTGGACGGGCTCGGCGAGCAGGTCCCGACGCTCCAGCGCGGGCACCCACACGAGCGTGCCGAAGGCGACGGCGCCGGTCTCGCCGAGCACCGCCGTCGGCTCGCCCGCGACCTCGGGGAGGTCCGGCGACGCTTCGCCGGCTGCCGAGGCGCCGGTCGCGGGGGACTGGGCCGCGGTCATGGCGCTCCTCCTCAGTTCTTGTAGGTCGCCACCAGGACGCCGCGGGCGACCGTGTGGTTGAGGATGCGCATGGACGCCTTGGCCAGCGAGACGTCCTCGTCCAGCTCGAGTGTCTCGGTGTCCAGGGCGTGCACGACGAAGTAGTAGCGGTGCTCGCGGTCGCCCCGCGGCGGTGCCGCCCCCACATAGGCGTGCTCGCCGTCGTCGCCGCGCAGGTGCATCGCGGCACCGGGGAGCATGAGGTCGGACTGCCCGGCCCCCTGCTCGAGCTCGGTGAGGTCTGCGGCGAGGTCCACCACGGCCCAGTGCCACCAGCCCGACGGCGTGGGCGCGTCCGGGTCGAAGCAGGTGACGACAAACCCTCGGGTGCTGTCGGGAAAACCCGACCAGGCCAGCTGCGGGGAGACGTTGCCGCCGCCGGCGGTGAACGTGGCAGCCATCGGCCGGCCGTCGGCGATGTCGGTGGAGGTCACGGGAAAGGACGGCACGCCGGGCAGCTTGCCGTACGGGTCCTGGGCGTGGGGGCGGTCAAGGTTCATGGATCCTCCGGGACTCGGGAGCCGGGGCGCTCGCCCCGGTCCCGAACAACTTAGGCCCTCGGCGGCGACGGCGCCGCGAACCTCTCCCCGCGCGCCTGACCTGCGCGCACACGGCGGCGGGCCGTCCCGCGACAGGCCACGCCTGAGCTTGAGGACCTTCGTCCCCTCCGCGGAGGGGACGCACGGCATAGAAACGAGGGAAGGCTCGGACAAGGAGGTCCACTCGTGTTCCAGGTCCGCATCCACGGCCGCGGTGGCCAGGGGGTGGTCACCGCCGCCGAGCTCCTCGCCGACGCGGCGTTCCGCCAGGGCCGCCACGCCCAGGCCTTCCCCAGCTTCGGCTCCGAGCGCACCGGCGCCCCGGTGGTCTCCTTCTGCCGCATCGCCGACCACCCCATCCGTGTGCGCGAGCCCGTGCTCGCCCCAGACGCGCTGATCGTCCAGGACGCCACCTTGCTCAGCGGCATCGACGTCTTCGACGGTCTCGCCCCCGACGGGTACGTGCTGCTCAACTCCCGCCGCACCTTCGCCGACCTCGGTGTCGCCGACCGGGTCCGCCACCTGCCGAGCGGGCACGCGGTCACGGTGCCCGCCACCGACCTGGCCGTCGAGCACCTGGGCCGACCGCTGCCCAACGCCGTCCTGCTCGGGGCGTTCGCCGCCCTGCACCCCGGTCTGGACCTGGGCGCGGTCCTGGACGCCCTGCGGGCCCGGTTCCCCGGCGAGACCGGCGAGCGGAACGCGGCGGCGGCGCTCGCGGCCCATCGCGCCGTCGACGCGGTCACCCGCACCACGGACGACGGCGGCACCCGCACCCCGCACGAGGAGGAGAAGGCGCATGCGTAAGCAGATCGAGGGCTCCCGGGCCGTCGCCGAGGCTGTGGCCGCGTGCCGGCCGCAGGTGATCTGCGCCTACCCCATCTCGCCGCAGACCCACATCGTCGAGCAGCTCTCCCGGTTGGTGAAGGCCGAGGAGCTGGTGTGCGAGTACGTCAACGTCGAGTCCGAGTACGCCGCGATGTCGGTGGCCATCGGCGCCTCGGCCACCGGTGCGCGGGCCTACACCGCCACCGCAAGCCAGGGTCTGCTGTACATGGTCGAGCCGGTCTACAACGCCGCGGGGATGCGGCTGCCGATCGTCATGACGGTGGCCAACCGGGCGATCGGCGCGCCGATCAACATCTGGAACGACCACACCGACGCGATGAGCCAGCGCGACTCCGGCTGGCTCCAGCTCTACGCCGAGGACAACCAGGAGGCGGCGGACCTGCACGTGCAGGCCTTCCGGATCGCCGAGGAGCTCTCCGTGCCGGTGATGGTGTGCATGGACGGCTTCATCCTCACCCACGCCGTCGAGGCGGTGGACGTGCCCGAGGCGGCCGAGGTGGACGCGTTCCTGCCGCCGTTCGTCCCGCGCCAGCGGCTCGACCCGGACGACCCGGTGACGATCGGCGCCATGGTCGGGCCCGAGGCGTTCACCGAGGTCCGCTACCTCGCCCACCAGGCCCAGCTCGACGCCGTCGAGGTGGTCGACCGGGTGGCGCGGGAGTTCCGCGAGGTCTTCGGCCGCGACAGCGGCGGCCTCGTGCGGCCCTACCGGATGGAGGACGCCGAGACGGTCGTCGTCGCGCTCGGCTCCGTGCTCGGCACCATCAAGGACGTGGTCGACGCTCGCCGCGAGCGCGGGGAGCAGATCGGCGTCCTGGGCATCACGTCCTTCCGGCCCTTCCCGTACGCGGCGCTCCGCGCCGCGCTCGAGGGCGCCCGGTACGTGGTGCTCGTGGAGAAGGCGTTCGCGCCCGGCGTCGGCGGCATCGTCGCGCAGGACCTGGCTACCGCGCTGGCCGGCACGGGCACGCAGGTGCGCACCGTCGTTGCCGGTCTCGGTGGCCGACCCGTCACCCAGGCGTCCCTGCACGGGGTGCTCGACGCCGTCGGGCACCTCGAGCCGTTGACGTTCCTGGACCTCGACCGGGCCGTGACCGAGCGGGAGATCGCCCGGGACCGGGCCCTGCGGGCGGACCCCACCGCGGCACCACCCGGGTGGACGGAGCCGGCCGCCGCACCGGCGGCCCTGGCCCAGGAAGGGAGCAGGCGATGACCACCACGCCCGTGAAGTTCTACCAGGTGGGTAGCTTCGCCGTCGGGAACCGGCTGCTGGACCCGGCGCTGGCGAGCGTGCAGTCCCAGCCCGACCGCACCAACGCCCTGACTTCCGGCCACCGCGCCTGCCAGGGCTGCGGGGAGGCGCTCGGCGCGCGGTACGCCCTCGACGCCGCCATGGCCGCCACCGACGGGCGGATGGTCACCGTCAACGCGACCGGGTGCCTGGAGGTCTTCTCCACCCCGTACCCCGAGAGCTCCTGGCGGGTGCCCTGGCTGCACTCCCTGTTCGGCAACGCCCCGGCCGTCGCCACCGGCGTGGCCGCGGCCCTGCGCGCCACCGGCCGCGACGATGTCCGCGTGGTGGCCCAGGGCGGCGACGGCGGCACGGTCGACATCGGCTTCGCCTGCCTGTCCGGCATGTTTGAGCGCAACGACGACGTGCTGTACGTCTGTTACGACAACCAGGGGTACATGAACACCGGCGTGCAGCGCTCCGGCGCGACGCCGCCGGCCGCCCGCACCGCCACGACGCAGGCGGTGGGCCCGGAGCCGGGCAACGTCTTCGGCCAGGGCAAGGACGTCCCACGCATCGCCATGGCGCACGAGATCCCGTACGTGGCCACCGCGACCGTCGCCGACCTGCGCGACCTCGAGGCCAAGGTCGCCAAGGCGATGACCATGCGCGGGGCCCGCTACATCCACGTGCTGGTGCCGTGCCCGCTGGGCTGGTCCTCGGCCTCCAGCCACACGGTGCGGGTGGCCCGGCTGGCCACCGAGTCCGGCCTCTTCCCGGTCTTCGAGGCCGAGCACGGCGAGGTCACCGCGGTGCGGCGGATCCGCCGGCAGGTGCCGGTCGAGGAGTACCTGCGGCTGCAGGGCCGCTACGCCCACCTGTTCCGGCCCGCCCGAAACGAGGCGGTGCTCGCCCGCCTGCAGGCCGGCGCCGACCGCAACATCCGCCGCTACGGTCTGCTCGAGCCCGCCGCCGTCCCCGAACCGACCCACGGCGAACCGGTGCTCACCGGCCCCGCCCCGCACCTGGAGCACCCGGCCCCGCGCAGCGACGACCACGCGCCGTCCACGTCGGCCGGGCCGGCCCTGGACGTGCACTTCCGTCCCGCCCCCGGGCGGACGCCCCACCAGGAGGTCTGAGATGGACAAGCCCTTCGCGATCACCCTCGACGTGGGGTCCTCGCTGGTCAACCGCACCGGCGCCTGGCGGGTGGAGCGTCCCGTGTACCGCGACTTCCTGCCGCCGTGCCAGAAGGCCTGCCCGGCCGGTGAGCACGTCCAGGAGTGGCTCTACGACGCCGAGGACGGCAACTACGAGCGGGCGTGGCGCACCCTCGTGCGCGAGAACCCGCTGCCCGCCGTGATGGGCCGCGTCTGCTACCACCCGTGCCAGACCGCCTGCAACCGCGGCCAGGTGGACGAGGCGGTCGGCATCAACGCCGTCGAGCGGTTCCTCGGCGACGAGGCGATCCGGCGGGGCTGGACGATCCCCGTCACCGCGCCGGACACCGGCCGGCGGGTGCTCGTGGTCGGCGCCGGCCCCACCGGGCTGTCCGCGGCGTACCACCTGCGCCTGGCCGGGCACGACGTCACCGTGCGCGACGCCGCGCCGCGGCCCGGCGGCATGATGCGCTACGGCATCCCCGCCTACCGGCTCCCGCGCGAGGTCCTCGACGCCGAGATCGCCCGGATCGCCGAGATGGGCGTGCGCTTCGAGCTCGACTCCCGGGTGGGCAGTGTGGCGCCCGAGCTGCAGCACTACGACGCCGTCCTGCTCGCGGTCGGCGCTCAGATCGGCAAGCGCGCCTACGTGCCGGCCGGTGAGGCCGCCCGCATCCTCGACGCCGTCCAGCTCCTGCACGACGTCGAGGACGCCGACGCCCCCATGCTGGGTCGGCGCGTGGTGGTCTACGGCGGCGGCAACACCGCCGTCGATGCGGCCCGGACCGCCAAACGGCTCGGCGCCGAGGAGGCGATCGTCGTCTACCGGCGCACCCGCGACCGGATGCCTGCCCACGACTCCGAGGTCACCGAGGCCTTGGAGGAGGGCATCACCGTGCGGTGGCTCTCCACCATCAGCTACGCCGACGCCGGCACGGTCACCATCGAGAAGATGGAGCTCGACGAGTCCGGGTTCCCCCGCGCCACCGGCGTGCTCGAGGACCTCGCGGCCGACGCCGTCGTCCTCGCGGTGGGGCAGGAGAGCGACCTGTCCCTCGTCGACGACGTGGACGGCCTCGTCATCGACGACGGCGTGGTCCGGGTGGACGCGCACATGATGACCGGCCGGCCGGGGCTGTTCGCCGGCGGTGACATGGTGCCCTCCGAGCGCACCGTCACCGTCGGCGTCGGTCACGGCAACCTCGCCGCCCTCAACATCGACGCCTACCTGCGCGGCACCACACACACCGAGCCGGCCCCCGCCCCGGATGCCGAGCTGGGCGCCCTGAACACCTGGTACTACGCCGACGCCGCGCACCAGGTGCGCCCCCGGTTGGAGGGGCCGCGCCGCGCCGGCACGTTCGACGAGGTGGTCCAGGGGCTGAGTGCCGAGACCGCCCTGTTCGAGGCGCGCCGGTGCATGGCCTGCGGGAACTGCTTCAGCTGCGACAACTGCTTCGGGGTGTGCCCCGACAACGCGGTGAAGAAGCTGCCGGACGGCAGCTACGAGATCGACTACGAGTACTGCAAGGGTTGCGGCATCTGCGTGGAGGAGTGCCCTTCCGGCGCGATCGAGATGGTGCCCGAGGAGGCGTAGCGGCCCTACTCCTTCTTGAGCTTGTCCTGGACTGAGCCGGCGATCTTCTCGACCCGGTTGGGCACGTCGGTGGTGCCGTACATCCGGGCGTCGGGGCGGGTGACGTCGGGCATGGGCGCCGTCGTCGTCGGGCCGTCGTGGTAGGAGAACTCGCCGTTGCCGTCGGGCGTCGGCCCCTTGGCCCAGGACCCGTCGCCGGCCTGCTGACCGTCGGAGAAGTTCAGGTACTGGTAGGACACCGCGGTGTGCTCCTTCTTCTGCGGGAAGTTGCTCGGGACCGGCAGCTGCTCGAGCCCGTCCGCCTTGAGCTCCTCGACGGCGCGGAGCCACTGGTTCTGGTGCATCGTGTCGCGGGCCAGGAGGAAGGACAGCAGGTCGCGCACGCCGGCGTCGTCGGTCATGTGGTAGAGCCGGGCGACCTGGACGCGGCCCTGCATCTCGGCGTTGGCGTTGGCCATGAAGTCGGCCAGGAGGTTGCCGCTGGCGGTGATGAATGACCCCTGCCACGGGTTGCCGTTGGAGTCCACCGCCCGCGCGCCGGCCCCCGCGACGATGGCGTGCTGGACGTCGGTGCCGCCGATGATCGCGGCGACGGTGGGGTCGTCCTGGATCGCGTCCTTGGTGATGCCCACCGGGGCCTTCTCGAGCAGCTGGGCGATCATCGTGGCGAGCATCTCGACATGGCCCATCTCCTCGGCGCCGATGCCGAAGACCAGGTCGCGGTACTTGCCGGGGATGTGCATGTTCCAGGCTTGGAACATGTACTGCATGGCCACCGTGATCTCGCCGTACTGGCCGCCGAGGACCTCCTGGAGCTTGCGGGCGTAGACGGCGTCGGGCTGGTCCGGCGTGGACGAGTACTGCAGCTCCTGCTTGTGGAAGAACATCGGGTCTCCTCAAGTGCCGACTGTGAGGTCGGCGCATTATGGGCTTGCCTCTGAGCGGCAACTGCCGGGGACCGCGACATCGCGGCCCGGGCACCTCGCCTTTGACCTTCGGTCCGGCGTCCGGACCAAGGGTGTCCATCGTGAACCCGGACCGGGGGATGGTGCATCTGGAAAACCATGTTCGATGGACCGTTTGTCGGGCGGGCACCTGGGCGGAGCGCTGGATCCGGGCCGATGTGGGTGGTCGGCGGCATGCTGCTGGTGAGGGCCGATACGGCCGTTCTCGGTGGCGGGTGCTCGGTTGACTTTGCCCGCTCGCCGACGAACACTGATGTCGAACGCATGTTCGACTCGCGGTTACGGCGGGTCGCTCGGGAGAGGGAGGAGGAGCCCATGGGAACGGTCACGACCGCCCCCGACGTGCACCTCCGGACCCCCGATGATCCCGGCGGCTCCCGTCCGGCCCCCACCGGCCCGCCAGGCCGGCCCGCGGACCCGGCTGGCAAGCTCGCCGCCGCCCGAGCCGCGCTGACCCGGGCGGAGCTGGCGGCCGGCCTGCGCACCCGGCTGGCCGGGCCGACGGTGGTGGGCACCAGCCCTGCCCTGGTCGCCGTCTCCGGCGGGGCTGTCTCCGACACGGCCGCCCCGCTCGCGACGGTGGCGACCGGCGCCGGCCCGGTGCCCGGCGACGACCGGCACCTCCCGGTGCCCGGCGACGACCGGCACCTCCCGGTGCCCGGCGACGACCGGCACCTCCCGGTGCCCGGCGTCCTCGCGCCGCTCTTCCCCGGCGGCGCCCTCGCCCGCGGCAGCGTGGTCCAGGTGACCGGCTCCACCTCGGTCCTCCTTGCCCTGGCCGGGGCCGCCAGCGCGGACGGGGCCTGGTGCGCGCTCGCGGCCATGCCCGACGTCGGGTGGCGCGCCGCCGCCGCGGCCGGCCTGGCGCCGGAGCGGGTGGCCGTGGTGCCCGCGCCCGGTCCGGACGCCGCGGCGGTGGTCGGCGCGCTGGCCGACGGCTTCGACGTGCTCGTGGTGGGCCGGTGCCCGGCCCTGGGGGAGCGGGACCGTCGGCTCCTCGGGTCCCGGCTGCGCACCCGGGGCGCCGTGCTGCTCAGCACCCACCCCTGGCCCGGCGCCCAGCTGGTGCTGCGGGCGACGGTGCAGTCCTGGGACGGCCTCGGCCAGGGGTGGGGCCATCTGGCACGGCAGGAGCTGGCGGTGCGGGCCACCGGCCGGGCCGGCGCCACACGGGCCCGCGAGGTCCGGGTCCACCTCGGTACCGCAGGGCTGCTCGTCCCCGTGCCGGGTGCGCCGTCGTCCGGCTTGGCGGCCGTCGCCACCCCGGCGTCCTCGGCCTCCCCGGACGAGGCGCCCCTGCTCCAGGCGGTGTGAGATGGCCACCGCCGGAACCGGGCGGGCCGCCCGCCGGGCCGTGCTGTGGGTCCCCGACTGGCCGGTGGCCGCAGCCCTCGCCGAGGGTGTCGTCGACCCGCAGGTCCCGGTCGCGGTGCACGACGGACGTGGCGTCGTCGTCGCCTCCGCCCCGGCCCGCCGCGCGGGCGTGCGCCGCGGCATGCGACGTCGCAGCGCCCAGCAGGTCTGCCCCGAGCTCGTGCTCCTGGCCGCCGACCCGGTGCGCGACGCGCGCGCTTTCGAACCGCTGGTCCAGGCGGTGGAGACGGTGGTCGCCGAGGTCGAGGTGGTCCGGCCCGGCATGGTCGTCTTCCTCGCACGCGGACCCGTGCGGCACGTCGGCTCGGAGGACGCCCTGGCCGAGCTGCTCGTCGGCACCGTTGCCACCGAGACCGGCGCCGAGTGCCAGGTGGGTCTGGGGGACGGGCTGCTCGCCGCCATGCTCGCCGCGCGGGCCGGGGTGCTCGTCCCCGCCGGTCCCGGCGCCACCGCGGACTTCCTCGGCGCCCAGGACGTCGGGGCCCTGACCCTCGCGGCCAGCACCCGGCAGGCCGAGACCGAGACGGTCGAGCTCGTGGACCTGCTGCAACGCCTCGGTTTGCGCACCCTTGGGGCCTTCGCCGCCCTGGAGACCGGCGACGTCGCCGCCCGGTTCGGCACCCGCGGACTGGCCGCCCACCGCCTCGCCCGCGGGCTGGACATGCGCCCGCCCACCACGCGCCGGCCCGAGGACGACGTCGTCGCCGCGCGCGAGCTCGACCCGCCCGCCGAACGGGCCGACGTCGCCGCGTTCGCCGCCCGGGCGCTGGCCGAGCAGCTCGCCGAGCGCATGCTGCGGCGTGGGGTGGTCTGCGCCCGGCTGCGGGTGACGGCACGCACCGAGGACGGCAACGAGCTGGTCCGCACCTGGAGCATCGACGGCGCGCCCACCGCCGCCGAGCTGACCGACCGGGTGCGCTGGCAGCTCGAGGGGTGGCTCTCCGGGCGCAGCGGGCGGGCCCCCTCGGCGCCGCTGACCCACCTGGAGCTGACCGCTCAGGAGGTCAGCCCGGCGGGTGCGGTGCAGGACGGGCTGTGGGGACGCTCGCTGCGCGGGCACGCGCAGGCGGGCCGGGCTGCCCTGCGGGTGCAGGGGCTGCTCGGCGCGGAGGGCGTGCTCGTGCCGGTGCTCCAGGGCGGGCGGGACCCCCGTGCCGCCGCCCGGCTCGTGGCCTGGGGTGACGACCCGGCCCCGCTGCGCCGTCCCGACGCGCCCTGGCCGGGGCAGGTGCCCGCGCCCTGGCCGGCCACCGTGCCCGCCGAGCCGGTGCCGGTCCGGCTCATCGACGCCGCCGGCGCGCCGGTGCGCGTGGACGCCCGGGGTCGGGCCAGCGCCGCGCCCGCGTGCGTGGTCGTGCCCCCGGACCCGCGGACGGTGGCGGGGCAGGCCCCCGCGCCGGTGGCGGCGGGGGAGTACCCGTTGCGCGCGTGGGCGGGCCCGTGGCCGGTGACCGAACGGTGGTGGTCGCCCGAGGGGCGTCGGCGCGCCTACGTCCAGGTGGTCCCGGAGGGGGTGCCGGCGCTGCTCCTGGCCGTCGAGCGCGGCGCCTGGCAGGTGGAGGGGGTGTACGACTGACTGGGCAAAGCCGAGCCGACTGGGCAGGATCGACTCCCATGACCGTTTGGATCTGCCGCACGTGCGCCGTCGAGCACCCCGACGCCGACCGACCGCCACAGGTGTGCGCGATCTGCGCGGACGAACGGCAGTGGGTCCCGGCCGCCGGCCAGCAGTGGACCACCCTCGACGAGCTGCGCACGCCCGACCGGAAGATGGCGGTCGAGGAGGTCGAGCCCGACCTCTTCGGCATCACCGTCGACCCCGAGGTGGGCATCGGCCAGCGCACCCTCCTTGTACGCACACCCGCGGGCAACCTGCTGTGGGACCCCACCGGCTACCTCGACGAGGACACCGGGCGACGGCTCGGCGACCTCGGCCCGGTCGTGGCCATCGCGGCGAGCCATCCGCACATGTTCGGCGTCCAGGTCGAGTGGAGCCGGGCTCTGGGGGACGTCCCGGTACTCGTCAACGAGGCCGACGCCCGCTGGCTGGCACGCCCGGACGCGGTGGTGCGCTACTGGTCCGGCACGTTCGAGGTGGTTCCCGGGCTCAGGCTGCACCAGATCGGCGGGCACTTTCCCGGCAGCGCGGTCGCACACTGGCCGGCGGGGGCCGGTGGCGCCGGTGCTCTGCTGGCCGGGGACACCATCGCACCCAACCCGGACCGTGCCACGGTCTCGTTCATGCGCAGCTACCCCAACCGCATCCCGCTCTCCGGTGGCGTGGTCGAGCGGCTGGCCCGCAGCGTCGAGCCGCTGGCCTTCGACCGGCTCTACGGCAACTTCGCCGGGGTCGTGCCCACCGGCGCCAAGGCCGCCGTGCGGTACTCGGCCGCCCGGCATGTCGCCTGGGTGACCGGCGAGCACGACGACGAGACCTGAGTCGATCCGACCCTACGCCGGGCCCGCGGCGGGGAGACTTGGGGCGGTCCGTCAGCCACCGGAGGCCTGCGATGCGCCAGATCGTCCTGCACATGTCCGTCTCCCTGGACGGCTACATCGAGGGCCCGAACCGGGAGATCGACTGGCACGTCGTCGATGACGAGCTGCACCAGCACATGAACGACGTGCTGGGCCCCATGGGCGCGTTCCTCCACGGCCGCGTCGTCTACGAGCTCATGGCGGACTACTGGCCCACCGCCGACGCCGACCCCGCCGCCCCCGGCGTCATCCGCGAGTTCGCCGCGATCTGGCGGGAGAAGCCGAAGTATGTGTACTCGCGCACCCTGCAGCAGGCGGGCTGGAACAGCACCATCGTGCGCGACGTCGTGCCGGAGCAGGTCGCGGCGCTCAAGGCCGAGCCCGGCGGCGACCTGGTGCTCGGTGGGGCGGACCTGGGCGCGGCGTTCCTCCGGCACGACCTGATCGACGAGTTCCGCACCTACGTCCACCCGGTGCTCATCGGCCGCGGCACGCCGCTGTTTCCCGCCCGGGACGGGCGGGCACGGCTGGATCTGGTCGAGACCCGGACGTTCGGCAACGGCGTCGTGCTGCTGCACCACCGGCGAGTACGTTCGAACTGACGTTCGATATGCTGGGGCGGTGGTGGTCCCCTACGCCGAGCTGCACGCTCACTCGGCCTTCAGCTTCCTCGACGGCGCGAGCCAGCCCGAGGAGCTCGCCGTCGAGGCCGCGCGGCTCGGGCTCGAGGCCCTCGCCCTGACCGACCACGACGGCCTCTACGGCGTGGTGCGCCTGGCCGAGGCCGCCCGCGCCCTCGGCCTGCCCACCGTGCTCGGCGCCGAGCTGAACCTGGGCACCACCGGGCGCGCCGGTGGCGCCACCGCCGCGGGGGCGCACGGGCAGATGGACCCGGACGGCACCCACCTGCTCGTCCTGACCCGGGGCGCGGAGGGCTACCGGCGCCTGTCCCGCGCGATCGCGCAGGCGCACCTGAGCGCCGGTGCCAAGGGTCTGGCGGACTACGACCTGGAAGACCTCGCCGCCCAGGCGGACGGGCACTGGCTCGTGCTCACCGGGTGTCGCAAGGGTGCGGTGCGCCAGGCACTGGAGGGTACCGGCCCTGGTTCGGTCGTCGGCCAGGGCGCTGCCACCAGCCCACGCTCCGCCGTCGGGTATTCCGACGGCGAGCGGGCCGCCCGGGCCGAGCTGGACCGGCTCACCGCCCTGTTCGGGCGGGACAACGTGGCGGTGGAGATCACCGACACCGGCTCCCCGCCGGACTCCGCCCGCAACGACGCCCTCGCGGCGCTGGCCCGCGCCGCCGGTCTGCCCCTGGTGGCCACCGGTGCGGTGCACTGCGCCCGCCCCGGGGACCAGCTGCTCGCCGACGTCCTGGCCGCCACCCGCGCCCGGGCCAGCCTGGAGGAGATCGACGGCTGGCTGCCCGCGGCACCGGCGCACCTGCGCTCGGGGGCCGAGATGGCCGAGCGGCACCACCGCCACCCGGCCGCCGTCCCCACCTCGGTGGCCCTGGCCGCCGAGTGCGCCTTCGACCTGCAGCTCGTCGCCCCGAACCTGCCCCCGCACCCGGTCCCGCCCGGGCACACCGAGGCCACCTGGCTGCGTGAGCTGACCTACCGCGGCGCCGCGCAGCGGTACGGGCCGCGCGGGGCGGAGCGGGTGCCCGGCGCCTACGACATGATCGAGCACGAGCTGGCGATCATCGAGCAGCTGAGCTTCCCCGGCTACTTCCTCATCGTCCACGAGATCGTGGAGTTCTGCCGCGACCGGCACATCCTGTGCCAGGGCCGCGGCTCGGCGGCGAACTCCGCGGTGTGCTTCGCCCTGGGCATCACCGCCGTCGACGCCGTGCAGCACCGCCTGCTCTTCGAGCGGTTCCTCTCCCCGGGGCGCTCCGGCCCGCCGGACATCGACCTGGACATCGAGTCGGGCCGCCGCGAGGAGGTCATCCAGTTCGTCTACGAGCGTTACGGGCGCGAACACGCCGCCCAGGTGGCCAACGTCATCTCCTACCGGCCCCGGTCCGCGGTGCGCGACGCCGCCCGCGCCTTCGGCTACGACGTCGGCCAGCAGGACGCCTGGTCCAAGAGCATCGAGCGGTGGGGGAGCCTGCGCACCGCCGACGACGGCGACGGCGGCGCGGGGCCGACCACCCGCGACGGGCGGGCCGCCCCGCCCGCGGACGATCTCGGCGGGATCCCCGAGCACGTGCTCGACGTCGCCGAGCAGATGCTGCGCCTGCCCCGGCACCTGGGCATCCACTCCGGCGGCATGGTGCTGTGCGACCGCCCCGTCATCGAGGTCTGCCCGGTGGAGTGGGCCACCATGCCCGGGCGCACCGTGCTGCAGTGGGACAAGGACGACTGCGCCGACGCCGGGCTGGTCAAGTTCGACCTGCTGGGTCTGGGCATGCTCACCGCGCTGCGGCTGGCCTTCGACGCCATCAACGCCGCTGAGGGACGCGGGGTCGACGGCGCACCGCCGGAGCTGGGCCTGCACTCCCTGCCCCAGGAGGACCCGGCCGTCTACGACCTGCTGTGCGCGGCGGACACGGTCGGGGTGTTCCAGGTGGAGTCCCGCGCCCAGATGGCCACCCTGCCGCGGCTGCGGCCGCGGTGCTTCTACGACATCGTCGTCGAGGTCGCCCTGATCCGGCCCGGACCCATCCAGGGCAACTCGGTCAACCCCTACATCAACCGGCGGCTGGGCCGGGAGGAGGTCACCTACCTGCACCCGCTGCTGGAGCCGGCGCTGTCGAAGACCCTCGGGGTGCCGCTGTTCCAGGAGCAGCTCATGCAGATCGCGATCGATGTCGCGAACTTCAGCCCCGCTGAGGCGGACCAGCTGCGCAAGGCCATGGGCTCCAAGCGCTCCACCGAGCGGATGGAGGCCCTGCACGGCCGGCTGCTGGCCGGGATGGCCGAGAACGGGGTCACCGACGAGGTGGCCGAGGCCATCTACGACAAGCTCCGCGCCTTCGCCGACTTCGGGTTCCCCGAGTCACACTCCTTCTCCTTCGCCTACCTCGTCTACGCCAGCGCCTGGCTCAAGGTGCACCACCCGGAGGCGTTCTACGCCGCGCTGCTGGCGGCCCAGCCGATGGGGTTCTACTCCCCGCAGTCCCTGGTGGCCGACGCCCGCCGGCACGGGGTGGCCGTGCTGCGCGCCGACGTCAACGCCTCGGCGGTCCAGGCGCAGGTCGAGCGCCTCCCCGCCGACGCCGTCATCTCACGGGATCAGGGCGGGGGCGACGTCGCACACCTCGTCCGCCCCCACCCCCACCTGGCCGTCCGGCTGGGGCTGGCGCCGGTGCGCGGGGTGGGGGAGAAGACCGCCGAACGGGTCGTCGCCGAGCGCGAGCGTGGCGGGCCTTTCACCGACCTCGCCGACCTCGCCCGGCGGGTGGACGTGACCGCGGCCCAGCTCGAGGCGTTGGCCACCGCGGGGGCGCTGGGCTGCTTCGGGCTGGACCGGCGCGAGGCGCTGTGGGCCGCGGGGGTTCTCGCGGGGGAGCACGGCACCCGGCACGCGGGCCGGCGTCGCCGCCGCGCCGGGCACGCCACGGACCGGGGCACGCCGTCGTCGCCGGAGGAGGCCGGGCCGGTCTGGTACCAGCCCCCGCTGCCGGGCACCGCCGTCGGGGCCGGTGCGCCGCTGCTGCCCGGGATGGACGAGGTCGAGACCGCGGTGGCGGACGTGTGGGCCACCGGCGTCTCCCCGGAGAGCTACCCCACGCAGTTCCGCCGGGGCGACCTGGTGGCCGGGGGAGTGCTCACGGTGGCGGACCTGGCCGTCCACGCGGCGGGGGAGCGCCTGCGGGTGGCGGGGGTCGTCACGCACCGGCAGCGCCCGGGCACCGCCGGCGGGGTGACCTTCCTGTCCCTGGAGGACGAGACGGGTCTGCTCAACGTGGTCTGCTCGCCCGGCCTGTGGGCGCGGTACCGGCAGGTGGCCCGCACCAGCGCGGCCCTGGTGGTCCGCGGCACCCTGGAGCGGGCCGACGGCGTGACGAACCTCGTGGCGGACCAGATCGCCCCGCTCAGCCTGGTGGTGCCGTCCGTGTCCCGGGACTTCCGGTAACCGGTGCGCCGGTTGCGGGCCAGCGTCGGACAACCCCGACGCCGTGGCGGCGTGGCGGCCGCGGTCAGCCCTCCGCGCCGAGGTCATCGCTCATGCGGCCGCGTGCCTCGAGCTCCCCGCGCTGCTCGAGCGCCCGGCGTGCGCGCGGTGTGGCCGCCGGTGGTTCCTCCATGGGTGGGTCCACCTGCCGCACCGAGGAGTACACCGCCCACGCCACGGCAATCAGCGGGATGGCCACGACCGCGCCCAGCAGGCCGCCGAGGAACGTGCCGGCCGTCACGCCCACCGCGACGACCACCGGGTGCAGGGACACCTGCTTGCCCATCACCAGCGGCTCGAGGATGTGTCCCTCGATCTGCCCGATCAGGGCCACCCCGAGGGTGACGACGAGGGCGGAGACGATGCCGTTCGCGGCAAGTGCGACGACCGCGGCGACGATCATCGCGGCCGGGGCACCGATCAGCGGGATGAACGCGCCGATGAACACCAGCACGGCGAGCGGCGCCGCCAGCGGCACCCCGACCACCGTGAGGAGGATGAAGGCGAGGACGCCGTCGGCGAACGCCACGATCATCGTGCCGCGGGCGTAGCCGGAGAACGTGTACCAGCCGGCGCTCGCGGCGGTGTGCACCTGCTCGCGGTTCCTGGTGGGCAGCTGGTTGAGGAACCACCGCCACATCTGGGCGCCGCGGGCCAGGAAGAAGATCGTGATGAACAGGCTCAGCGCGAGCACGGTGAAGATCAGCGCGACGGCCCCGGCGTTGCTGAGCACCGTGCTGGCCAGGTCGCCGGCGTTCTCCTGCACGTACGTGGTGGCCTGGTCGATGAGCTGGTTGATCGCGTTGTTGATCTCCGCCTGGGTGAAGTGCCACGGCAGCGGCCCGGACTCGAAGAACTCGAGGATCTGGTTGATGCCGTCGCCGAACCGCTCGGAGAGCGTGGCCCACTGGGTGGTGACCGAGGTGACCACGTAGGTGACCAGACCCGCCACGACGGCGAACGAGCCCAGGAGCCCCAGCACCGTGGCCAGCGCGCGGGGGATGTAGCGCGCGAGCGCGGTGACGACCGGGTCGAGCAGCGAGGTGACCACCAGGGCGATGAACACCGCGATGAAGACCACCTGGATGCGCGAGGTCGCGAAGACGATCATGGCGACGACGATGACGATCCCGATGAACAGCCACGCCATGAGCCCGTACCTGCGGATCCACCGGGGCACGCCGTCGGCGTAGGTCTCCGCCCGCACGGCCCGGTCGGGCATGCGGCGCAGCGAGAGGCGGCCCGCGGTGGTCGGCCGCATGGTGCGGGTCACCTCGCCGCGCGCGCTGCGGGGCGCCACCTCGGCCTGGGAGATCACCTGGTCGACGGCGGTCGGGTGGGACGGCCGTACCCGCCGCGAGGCGCGGCCGGTCAGCTGCCGGCTCATCTGGCTCAGCAGCTTGCGGGAGCGTCCGCCGATCGATGCCATCGGGTTCAGTGTGCCCCACCCGTGGCGAGGATTACCTCCGACGCGCGCCTCAGAGCATCCGCGCCCAGGTGCGGGCCTGCGCCAGCTCGGCCAGGGCGCCGTCCCGGTCGCCCTGCACGGCGGCGCGCCACAGCGCCGACTCGCAGCTGCGGGCCAGCGCCCAGGCGGCCACCCGGTCGGCCTCCAGGCCCGCCGCCGCGCACAGCACCCGGGTGTGGGTGCGCAGGGTGGCGGGAGGGTTGTCGTCGGTGAACGGTGCGCCCACCTGCGTCAGCAGCGGCCAGGGGTCGTATGCCGGGTCGCCCAGGGCGGGCTTGGGGTCGATGGCCAGCCACGTGCGCCCGGTTCCGTCGCTCGCGGCGAGGATGTTGCCGGGATTGAGGTCCCCGTGGACCAGCACGGTGCGGGCGGCGGAGCCGGGCAGCTCCTCGAGCAGCCCCGCGGCCTCCGCGACCAGCCCGGTGTCCAGCTCGAGGGGACCGGCCAGGCGGGCCGCCCGGTCTTGCAGCAGCTCGGCCCAGGGCACCACCTGGGACGGCAACGCAGCCACGCCGTCGGCCGGGTGGGGAGCGTCGTGCA
Organism: Georgenia yuyongxinii; assembly: GCF_006352065.1. NCBI lineage: Bacteria > Bacillati > Actinomycetota > Actinomycetes > Allobogoriellales > Allobogoriellaceae > Georgenia > Georgenia yuyongxinii. The sequence continues at coordinate 1,605,154 of NZ_CP040915.1, forward strand.
GGCGGGCGAGCAGCTCACCGGCGACGTCGAGCCGTGCCGGCGCCGGCCGCTCGGCGAGGAGACGGTCCTCCTCGAGGCCGTGCCCGGGACGGGCGCGGCGCAGCAGGAGCGTCCAGGCCTCGGTGTCGTCGTCCAGGAGCTCGACGGCGCCCTGGCCTGTCCAGGCGCGCAGCGCCGCGGCCTCGCCGGCCGCCTCCGGGTGCGGCAGGACGATCTTGACCACGGCGTCAGCGCCGTCCCGGGTGCGCGCCGGCGCGGTCCACGCTGTGGTACCCGGCTCGAACGGGGGCTCCAGCCGCAGGCCCCACCGGGTGCGGGCCCGGTCCACCAGGGCGGGCAGCCGGGTCAGCCAGGCTGCGCCGTCGGGGGTGGTCCCGGCGCCGCGACGCAGGGCGTCGGGGACGGGCACCGCCTCCGGGCCGGGGCCCGCGGGGGCGTCCCCGGGGCGATCCCGGTCCCCGGCGCGTGGGCTCATCGGCGCGCCGGCACCGGCTGGCCCAGGAGGGCGGCGAGCTCGGCGGCGTCGGCGACGACGGCGTGCGCGCCGTCCTCCTCGCCGGGCTGCCCGTAGCCCCACCGCACCAGGATCGCGGGGATGCCGTGCTCGGTGGCTCCCTCGACGTCGTGGTGACGGTCGCCGACCATCACGGCCCGGGAGATGTCGGCGCCGGCGGCAGCGAGCCCGGTGAGGGCGTCGATGACGATGTCGGCCTTGGCGCTGCGGGTCTCGTCCGCCGTCGCGCCGCGGATCACGGTGAAGTACCGGGTGAGCCCGGCGTGGGCGAGGATCGGCTCGGCCATCACCTGCGTCTTGGAGGTGGCCACGGCCAGCGGGACGCCGGCGGCGTGCAGCCGGGCGATGAGCTCGGGGACGCCGGGGTAGAGGTCGACGTCGAGCATCCGCTCGGTGTACGCGGCGCGGTAGTGCGCGACGACAGGCTCCAGGTCGGCGTCGCTCACGCCGGCGAAGCGCTGCAGGCCTACCCGGATCGGGGGGCCGACGAAGCGCAGCAGCTGCTCCGGCGTCTGCGCGGCGTAGCCGAATGCGGCCAGGGCCTCGGCGATCGAGCGGGTGATGGCCGGGCCGGAGTGGGTGATGGTGCCGTCGAGGTCGAAGAGCACCGCGGTCGGTCGCAGCCCGGGCCGCCGGGACGCGGCGGGGGCGGGGGCGGTGCTGGCGGGATCGGCGTTGACAGTCAAGGGAATACGTTCCTTCCGGTTCGCGGTCAGGGTAGACACGTCTCTGATTGCGGAACGCCGACGGCCATAGGGTGGATTCCGTGACCTTGGTGACGGCGCGGCGGCCCGGGGCCGTCCTGGACCGCGACGGGCTGCCTCCTACCTGGGGGCCCTCGATGGTCGGGGTGCGGCTGGGCCAGGCCTGGGAGGCCCCGCCGCGCGCCGGGCGGCGGCCCGGCAGGCATGGCAGGCTGACCTCTCGGAACGTGACAGCGTGAACGGGAGTGTCGTGGGCAAGGTCGGGACGTTGATCAAGGTCGCGGTGGCCGCGGGTCCCGCGGTCTGGGAGGCGGTGCGCCGGCTCGGCCCCACCCTCACCCGCCTGCGGGAGGAGAACCCGGAGATCTACAAGCTCGTCTCGGACCAGGTCACCCGCCTGGCCCGGACCCGCCGCGAGAGCCACGGACCGGAGGGGCTGCGCCGCCGGATCGGTGTCATGCGCGACCAGGTGGCCTACCTGCTCGCCTCGGCCGACGACGACGGCGAACGGCACCGGGCGCAGGACTGGCGCCGCCAGCTGGACAAGATCGAGGCGTCCCTCCCGCTGCTCACCGCGATGAGCCCGCAGGCCGCGGCGCGCGAGGCCCGGCACGTCGACGAGCGGATCGACGAGCTGTCCGCGGTGATCCTCTCGGCCTACGTCGACGAGCAGCGCGAGGACCACCAGCTCGAGCCGTAGGCGGCAAGTTCGTGCAACCGGTGTCGGCGGGCACGCTGGACAACTAGCGTCGTGCTCATGCCTGAAGACCTGATCGCTGTCGATCTGCCCGCCTCGGTCACCCGCACGGACGGCGAGGGTGGACTGCCCGTCCTCCGCGTGTCCACGCCCGTCGCCACCGGGGAGGTGTATCTCCACGGCGCTCACGTCAGTGCGTACACCCCGGCCGGTCAGGACCCGGTGATCTGGATGAGCAAGGCGAGCATGTTCGCCGCCGGCCAGCCGATCCGTGGCGGGGTGCCCGTCTGCTTCCCGTGGTTCGGTGCCGGACGTGAGGCCGGCATGGCCCCGGCGCACGGCTTCGCCCGGCTCGCCGACTGGACCCTCGTCGGCGCAGACGACGCCGACGGCGTCGTGCGCCTGACCTTCCGGCTCACCGATACCGACGTGGCCGCGCTGCCCGGGGTGGAGGCGTGGGCGCACGGCTTCGAGCTGACCTACGTCGTCACGTTCGGGCCCGAGCTGACCCTCGCGCTGTCGGTGCGCAACACGAGCGGGGAGGAGTACTCCTTCGAGGAGGCCCTGCACACGTACTTCCACGTCAAGGACGCCACCGCGGTGACCGTCGAGGGCCTGGACGGCGCGTCCTACCTGGACAAGGCACCCGGGGCAGGCACCGACCGGCTTAACCAGTCCGGGCCGGTGGCCTTCACGGGCGAGACCGACCGCGTGTACGTCTCCACGGGCACCGCCGTGGCGGTGGATCCGGGCAGTGCCCGGACGATCACCGTGGCCAAGGAGAGCTCGGCCAACACGGTCGTGTGGAACCCGTGGGCGGCCAAGGCTGCCGCCATGGCCGACTACGACGACGCCGAGTGGCCGACCATGGTGTGCGTCGAGACGGCGAACGCGCTCGAGCACGCGATCACGCTCGGCGCCGACCAGAGCCACACGATGACCGCACGGATCAGCGTGGCGCCGAAGGCCTGAGCGATGCCGGCGAGCCGGTAAGCCGGTGGCCCGCTGACGAACCCGCAGCCAGTGGCTGCGGGTTCGTGCGTTACGGCGAGGGAATGGCCATGGGCGGCACAGGCGGCTGGTACGGGCTGGACGCCGATGGTCGGGAACGCCGGCACCACGCGGCCCTGAATCACCGCGCGAAGCGGACTGGAACGGCTCCTTAACTTGAGTCATTCCAGTTAATCTGCTTGAATTGAATTTATGGCCGCCACCTTCCCTGAACTGCTCCGGCAGGCGGGCTTGCGCGTGACAGCGCCCCGCCTCGCCGTGCTGGCGGAGGTGGCCGAACATCCTCACGCGGACGTCGAGACGATCCGCCGGGGCGTGCTCGACCGCTTGGGCGCGGTGTCGACCCAGGCCGTCTACGACGTCCTCCACGCCCTCACCTCGGCCGGCATCCTGCGGCGCATCGAGCCTGAGGGCTCGCCCGGCCGCTACGAGATGCACCGCGGGGACAACCACCACCACCTCGTCTGCCGGGGGTGCGGGCGCCTCGAGGACGTGCCGTGCGCCGTCGGCGCCGCACCGTGCCTCCACGCCAGCACGGACCACGGCTTCGTCATCGACACGGCCGAGGTCATCTATTGGGGCACGTGCCCCTCCTGCCTGTCCGAAACCGTTTCCACGAAGGAGATCTCTTGACCCAGAGCAACGGCGCGCACGCGCCCTCCACCACCCAGTTCGGCGCCCCCGCCGTCTCGGACCGCAACTCGCTGAGCGTCGGCTCCAACGGCCCGCTGCTGCTGCACGACGTCCACCTGGTCGAGACCCTCGCGAGCTTCAACCGTGAGCGGGTGCCGGAGCGCAACCCGCACGCCAAGGGGTCCGGTGCTTTCGGTACGTTCGAGACCACCGAGGACGTCTCCCGCTACACCAAGGCCGCCCTCTTCCAGCCGGGCGCCACGGTGGACATGCTGGCCCGGTTCTCCACGGTCGCCGGCGAGCAGGGCTCGCCCGACACCTGGCGCGACGTACGTGGCTTCTCGCTGAAGTTCTACACGACCGAGGGCAACTACGACCTCGTCGGGAACAACACCCCGGTCTTCTTCGTGCGCGACCCGATGAAGTTCCCCCACTTCATCCGCTCGCAGAAGCGCACCCCCGCCTCCGGCCTGCGCAGCGCCGACATGCAGTGGGACTTCTGGACGCAGAACCCCGAGTCGGCCCACCAGGTCACCTACCTCATGGGTGAGCGCGGCCTGCCCAAGACGTGGCGGCACATGAACGGCTACGGCTCCCACACCTACATGTGGATCAATGCCGCGGGCGAGAAGTTCTGGGTCAAGTACCACTTCCACACCCACCAGGGCATGGAGTTTCTCAGCAACGAGGAGGCCGAGAAGCTGGCCGGCTCCGACGCCGAGTACCACCGCCGGGACCTGTTCGACGCCATCGAGCGCGGGGACCACCCGAGCTGGACGCTGTCCGTGCAGGTCATGCCGTACGAGGACGCGAAGGCTTACCGCTTCAACCCGTTCGACCTGACCAAGGTCTGGCCGCACGCGGACTACCCGCTGATCAAGGTCGGCACGATGACGCTGAACCGGAACCCGGAGAACTTCTTCGCCGAGATCGAGCAGGCCGCGTTCGCCCCGTCCAACACGGTGCCCGGCATCGGCGTCTCCCCGGACAAGATGCTGCTCGGCCGCGTGTTCGCCTACGCCGACGCCCAGCGCGCCCGCATCGGCACCAACTACCAGCAGCTGCCGGTCAACAAGTCGATCGCCCCGGTGCGCTCGTACACGTTCGACGGCAACATGACGTTCGAGCACTCCGGTGATGCCCCGGTCTACGCGCCGAACTCCTTCGGCCGCCCGTGGTCGGACGAGACGGGCCCGGTCAACGACGGCTGGGAGGCCGACGGCGAGCTGGTCCGCAGCGCCTACGCCCTGCACGCCGAGGACGACGACTTCGGCCAGCCCGGCACCCTCGTGCGCGAGGTGTACAACGACGCGCAGCGCCAGCAGCTCGTCGACACCGTCGCGGGCGCGCTGCTGGGTGTCCAGCACGACGTCGTCCTCCAGAACGCCTTCCAGTACTGGAAGAACGTGGACAACGAGATCGGCGACCGCATCCAGGCCGCCGTCCACGCCGGCAAGGGCGACCCTGAGGTCGGCCTGGACAACGAGGCCATCGACGAGCCCGTCGCGGCTCGCTGACCCACGGTGCCTTCGGGGCCCGGTGACCGTCGATCGGTCACCGGGCCCTTCGCGCGCTGCACGGGCGGCCGGCCCGCCGCACGCCCGACAGAGCCGTCGCCGCGCTCGGGATCAGGATGACGAACGACGAAGGCCCCGGCCCGGCGTTTCCGCCGGCCGAGGCCTTCGTCGTCGCTGTCTCAACGAGTGTCCGGAGGGGGACTTGAACCCCCACGCCCGATAAAGGGCACTAGCACCTCAAGCTAGCGCGTCTGCCTATTCCGCCACCCGGACGGGTGGTGCTCCGCGGTGTCGAGGCGGCCTTTCGGCCTCCCCGTTCCCCGTGGGCAACGCCGTAAAAGATAGCACGCAGGATGAGGCGTGATCGAACGCGCCCGTCGGAAACGGGGCTCAGGTGACCGATACCACAGACGGTACGGTGGACACCCGCAGCCCGCTGGTGAGGCCGTCGCCGGCAGGGCCCGCCGAGCAAGTACGGTCGGGGCCCATGGAACCCTTCGCGCTGCGCTCGGCCGACGGCACGCTCGAGCTCACCATCCCCACCGCCGCCGACGTGGGCCGGATCGCCGAGATCTGCGCCGAGCCCGACATCCAGCGCTGGACGACCGTGCCCAGCCCGTACACCCCTGGCGACGCCGAGGGGTTCGTGGGCGGCCTCGTCGCCGAGGGGTGGCAGCAGGGCTCGCCCACCTGGGCGGTGCGCACGGTGGACGACGGCGGGACGACCCTCGTCGGCATGGCGGGCCTGGCGGACGTGCGCGACGGCAGGGGCGAGCTCGGCTACTGGCTCGCCGGCGAGACCCGTGGCCGCGGCGTGATGACCCGCGCGGTGAGCCTCGTGCTCGACGCCGCCTTCGACCGGCTCGAGCTCGACACCGTGCTGTGGCGGGCCGACGTCGGCAACTGGGCGTCGTGGCGGGTCGCCTGGCGTCACGGGTTCCGCCACGAGGGCACCGTGCGCGCGCTCAACGCCAAGCGCGGACGGTGGGTCGACGGGTGGATCGGCACGCTCCAGCGCGGCGACATCCGCGAACCGGTCGCACCGTGGGACGGCCCCGACTCGCTCAGGGGTCCCGGCACGACGGCGCAGCTCGCCCCGGACCCGCGCGACCCGGAGGCGCTCGTGCGCCAGTTCCACCAGACCTACCGGCTGCCGGTCGTCGACGACGCCCCGACCGTCGACCGCGACCGCGTCCACATGCGCATGGCCCTGGTGGCGGAGGAGCTCGCCGAGCTCGTCGCCGCCGTCTACGGCGAGGCGGCAGGGTCGGAGATGTCCGCGGCGTTCACCCGGGCGGTGGCGGCCGACGACGGCACCCGGGACACCGTCGAGGCCGCCGACGCGCTGGGTGACCTCATCTACGTCATCTACGGCATGGCCCTCGAGTGCGGCATCCCGCTCGGTGACGTGCTGCGCGAGATCCAGGCCTCGAACCTGTCCAAGCTCGGCGCCGACGGGCAGCCGATCTACCGCGAGGACGGCAAGGTGCTCAAGGGCCCGGGCTTCTTCCCCCCAGACATCCCCGCCGTCCTGGCCCGGCACGGCTACCGCCCGCCCGCCCGCGGCTGAGCGGCGCGGGCGGGCACATCTGGACCCTCGCGAGCCGGTACCGGATCGAGGCGGCACAATGACCCGCATGCCTGCCGAGACCGTCGCCACCTTCGAGCCCGCCGGGGGAGCCGCCCTCGACGCCTCGAACCCCTTCGCCGCCCCGTCCGCGCTGCCGTACGGGCTCCCCGACTTCGCGGCCGTGGGGGTCGAGCACCTCCGGCCCGCCGTCGCTGCCGGCATGGCGGCCCAACGGGCGGAGTGGGAGGCGGTGGCCACCGACGAGCGCATGCCGGACGTCGCCAACACCCTCGAGGCGATCGAGCGCTCGGGAACTTTGCTGCGCCGGGTGATGACCGTCTTCCACACCCTCGCCAGCTCCGTGGGCGGGGACGAGATCCACGCCGTCGAGACCGAGGTGGCCCCGCGCCTGGCCGCCCACGGTGACGCGTTCTGGCTCGACCGGCGCATCTTCGACCGCCTGGAGTCCCTTGCCAACGCCGCGCCGCTGCTGGACCTCGACCCCGAGACGGCGTGGCTGCTGCACACCTATCGCAAGAACTTCCAGCGGGCCGGCATCCGCCTGGCCGACGCCCAGCACGAGCAGCTCCGCTCGCTCAACGGACGCATCGTCACCCTGGAGACCGAGTTCTCCCAACGGGTGGTCAAGGCCATGGAGGTCGGCGTCGTCCGGGTCGAGGACCCGGCCGAGCTCGCCGGGCTGGACGAGGGCACGGTCGCGGCACTCGCCCGCAACGCGGCCGACCGTGCCGGGTCCACGCTGGCCATGCCCGGCGGAGGCCACCTCGTCACCCTCATGCTGCCCACCCAGCAACCGCTGCTGGCCCGGGCCTCCCACCGCGGCCTGCGCGCCCGTCTCCTCGAGGCCTCCCTGACACGGGGCACCGGGGTCGACGCCGCCTCCGACACCCGAGCGGTGCTGCTCGAGCTCGCCCGGCTCCGCGCGGCACGGGCCCAGCTGCTCGGCTACGCCCACCACGCCGCGTACGTGGTCGAGGACGGCACCGCCGCCTCCGCCGACGTCGTGGGCGAGATGCTCGCCCGGCTCGCCGCCCCCGCAGCTCGTAACGCCACCCGCGAGGCGGCAGAGCTGCAGGAGATGCTCGATGCCGACCCCACCGTCCCCGACGGCACCCGGCTCGCCCCGTCGGACTGGACCTACTACGCCGAGCGGCTGCGCAAGGAGCGGCTTTCCTTCGACGACACCGTCCTGCGCCCCTACCTCGAGCTGGACCGCGTCCTCACCGAGGGCGTCTTCTACACGGCCGGCAAGCTCTTCGGTCTGACGTTCCGCGAGCGGGACGACCTGGCGGGGTACGCGGACGACGTGCGCGTGTGGGAGGTGCTCGAGGCCGACGGCACCGGCGTCGGCCTGTTCGTCGGCGACTTCTACGCGCGTCCGGGCAAGCGCGGCGGCGCGTGGATGCACAACCTCGTCGACCAGTCCGGCCTGCTGGGCCAGCGCCCCGTCGTGGTCAACAACCTCAACATCACCCCGCCCCCGCCGGGCATGCCCACGCTGCTCACGTGGGACGAGGTGCGCACCTGCTTCCACGAGTTCGGCCACGCGCTGCACGGACTCTTCTCGGACGTGCGCTACCCGTCCCTGTCCGGCACGTCAGTGCCCCGCGACTTCGTCGAGTACCCCTCCCAGGTCAACGAGATGTGGATGGCGCACCCCGACGTCGTCGCCCGGTTCGCCCGCCACCACGTGACCGGCGAGCCGCTGCCGGCCGAGCTGCTGGAGAAGGTGCTCTCCGCGGGCACCTACGGGCAGGGCTTCGCCACCACCGAGTACCTCGGCGCCGCGCTCCTCGACCAGGCCTGGCACCAGGTCGGCCCCGACCAGGTGCCGACCGAGCCCACCGAGGTGGAGGCGTTCGAGCGGGAGGCGCTCGACCGCGCCGGCGTCGGTCTAGAGCTCGTGCCCCCGCGCTACCGGTCGACGTACTTCAACCACACCTTCGGCGGTGGGTACGACGCGGGCTACTACTCCTACATCTGGTCCGAGGTGCTGGACGCCGACACCGTCGAGTGGTTCGAGGAGCAGGCGCAGGACGGCGACGGCGGGCTCAACCGGGCGGCCGGCACACGGTTCCGCGAGGCGCTGCTCTCCCGCGGGTACTCCCAGGACCCGCTGGCCTCCTTCCGCGAGCTGCGGGGCCGGGACGCGGTGATCGACCCGCTGCTCGTGCGCCGCGGCCTGACTCACTGACCTCCGTGAGATGTCAACTCCTCCGTGAGATGTCATCCGGGATTGCGCACCGCCCACGTCTGAAAGCTCCTTCGCGCCGCCGCCATGGGTGCGCCGGTGCTGGGTAGCCTTCGGGTGTGAGCACCCCCGACCCCGCACAGCCCTCGACCACCCCCACGCCCACCGCCGCGCTGCGGCCCGAGGACGAGGTCGTCGGCATCTGCCAGGACCTCGTCCGGATCGACACCTCCAACTACGGTGACGGCTCGGGGCCGGGGGAGCGGGCGGCCGCCGAGCACGTCGCCGCCCTCCTCACGGAGGTCGGCTGGGAGCCGGAGCTCATCGAGGCGGCACCGGGGCGCACCAGCGTGCTGCTCCGCATCCCCGGCACCGACCCCGACCGGGGCGCCCTCGTCCTGCACGGGCACACCGACGTCGTCCCGGCGCACGCCCCGGACTGGACGGTGCCGCCGTTCTCTGGCGAGATCCGTGACGGCATGCTCTGGGGACGCGGCGCCGTGGACATGAAGGACATGGACGCGATGATCCTTGCGCTGGTCCGGGACATGGGTCGCACCGGCTGGCGCCCACCCCGGGACGTCGTCGTCGCGCTGATGGCCGACGAGGAGGCCGGCGGCAAGTTCGGTGCCCACTGGCTGGTCGACCACCGCCCGGACGTCTTCGCCGGCGCCACCGAGGCGATCAGCGAGGTGGGCGGGTACTCGGTGGAGGTGGACGGGCGGCGGGTCTACCTGCTCCAGACCGCCGAGAAGGGCCTCGCATGGCTGCGCCTGCTCGCCGACGGGACGGCGGGCCACGGCTCCCAGGTCAACGAGGACAACGCCGTCACCCGTCTCGCCGGCGCCGTGCACCGGATCGGCACGCACGCCTGGCCGCTGCACCTGACCGGCACCGTCCGCCGGCTGCTCGACGGCGTGGCGGACCTCACCGGCACCACGTTCGACCCCGAGGACCCGGACGGCATCGACCGGCTCGTCGACGCGCTCGGCCCGGCGAAGAAGTTCGTCGGGGCGACGCTGCGCACTGGCGCGAGCCCCACGCAGCTGGACGCCGGGTACAAGGTCAACGTCGTCCCCGGCGCCGCGTCCGCGGCCGTGGACCTGCGGCCTGTCCCCGGCGAGGAGGAGCAGGCGCGCGCGACGCTCGCCGATCTCGCCGGCCCGGGCGTGCGGTTCGAGACGATCCACGAGGACCCCGGGTACGAGGTGCCCTTCGAGGGCGCCCTGGTCGACGCCATGGTCGCCGCCCTCGGCGTGCACGACCCCGGCGCGCAGGTGCTGCCCTACATGCTCTCGGCCGGTACCGACAACAAGGCACTGCGCCGCCTGGGGATCACCGGGTACGGCTTCGTGCCGCTCCGCCTGCCCGCGGACCTCGACTTCGCCGGGATGTTCCACGGCGTCGACGAGCGGGTCCCGGTGGACGCGCTGCGCTTCGGCACGTCGGTGCTCGGGCGGCTGCTGCGGACCTGCTGACGGCGCCCGCACTCCGCTGACCTCAGAGGGTGCTGTCCACCCGCATCGCCTTGCGGCGCAGCCACACCTTGCGCGACCCCCCGATGTACACGCGGGTCCGGGCCAGCTCCCAGCGGCCGTACTCGGCCTGCTCGGTGAGAAGCCGGCGTACGTCCCCGCGGCCCAGCGAGCCGGGCAGGGTAAGGGTGCGGTACTCGTAGTAGGTCGCGTTCAGCGACGCGCGACTCGACGCGTAGCGGCTCATCCTCGCCATCCGCACAAGCTCCTTCCAGCTGGTCCCCAGACCATACCCACCCCGGCAGGCGCAGGTCTGTTCCACACCTGTCCTGGCGCTAGGCTCTGGCTCATGGCTACCGACCCCCGTGCGGCGCTCGACCGACTCGTCGCCGCGTTCGAGGCACACTACGACGCTGTCGCCGCTGCGCAGGACAGCGACGCACCTGCCGTGGTCGCCGCGGCGAACACGCTGATGGACGCCTTCGACACCTACGACGACGCGCTGTTCACCGGCTTCGGGGTCGACACGCCATTCGACATCTACTCCGACGAGGACGAGGACTACGAGGACGACGACCTCGAGGACGAGGACGAGGACGAGGACCTGGACGACCTCGACGACGAGTGAGCCGAGCGGCCTCGCGGCCTGCCCGGTCAGCGGCGGTCAGCGGCGGTCAGCCAACCTCAGAAGCGTTCCGGGTAGCCGATCCCCGGGTTCGTGACCTCGTCCAGGACGGCACGGATGGGGGCGGGCAGCTCCAGGTCGTCCGCAGCGAGCACCCCGCGCAGCTGCCCCGCGGTGCGGGCCCCGGCGATGGCTGAGCACACGCCCGGCGCGTCGCGCACCCACGCCAGCGCCACCTCCAGGGCGCTGCGGCCGAGCCCGGCGGCGGCGGTGGTCACCGCCTCGACCACGCCGTGCGCCCGCTCGGTGAGGTACGGCTCGACGAACCCGCGCAGGTGCGGCGAGGCCGCGCGCGAGCTCGCCGGTACCGCGTGGCGGTACTTGCCGGTCAGCACGCCCCGCCCGAGCGGGGACCACGCCAGCACGCCGGTGCCCAGCGCCCGTGCAGCCGGCACCAGCTCCCGCTCGACACCCCGCTGGAGCAAGGAGTACTCCACCTCGACGGCGGTCAGCCCGGGGGCGCCCGGACCCAGCGGCCCGGCGGGGGAGAGCAGCGTGGCGGCCTGCGCCGTCGTCCATGCCGGGTAGTTGGACAGGCCCACGTACCGGGTGCGGCCCGTGCGGACGGCGTGCTCCAGAGCACCGAGGGTCTCCTGGAGCGGAGTCCCGGCGTCCGGGGACTGCACGAGCCAGAGGTCGAGGTGGTCGGTGCCGAGCCGGGTCAGCGAGGCGTCGAGGGTGTCGAGCAGGCTGCCGCGTGAGGCGTCGACCACGCCGCCGCCGTCGCGGGTGCGGCGGCTGCGCACGCCGGCCTTGGAGACGAGCACAAGGTCCTCACGGTCCACGGCACCGGCCAGCAGCGACCCGATGAGGCGCTCGGCGTCGCCGTCGCCGTAGGTGGCGGCGGTGTCGACGAGCGTGCCGCCGGCGTCGAGGAAGACCTCGAGCTGCTCGGCGGCCTCGTGCTCGTCCGTGTCCCGGCCCCACGTCATGGTGCCCAGGCCCACGCTGGAGACCGACAGACCTGTGCGTCCGACCCTGCGCTGCTGCATAGGCCAACGGTAGTGGCCGAATCGGGAAGGGCGGACGCGTGAGGTTCCGCACGGGCGCCCCGCGGCACCGGGGGAGGGCGGTGCAGGTGCCGTAGGGTGGCCGACCGTGACGTGGCTCGAAGCAGTGATCCTGGGGCTCGTGCAGGGCCTGACCGAGTTCCTCCCGATCTCCTCGAGCGCGCACCTGCGCATCGTCGGCGACCTCATGGGCACCGACCCCGGGGCCGCCTTCACCGCCATCACGCAGATCGGCACCGAGACCGCGGTCGTCCTGTACTTCCGCAAGGACATCGCCCGGATCATCAAGGCTTGGTTCGGTGCGCTGCCGGTCGGCCCCTGGAAGCACACGGTGCCGACCACGGACCCGGACGCACGCATGGGCTGGTACGTCATCGCCGGGTCCGTGCCGATCGTCCTGCTCGGTCTGCTCCTCGAGGACGCGATCGACAACACCTTCCGCAACCTCTACCTCACAGCGTTGACCCTCGCGGGCTTCGGCGTCCTGCTCGGGGTGGCCGACGCGCTGTCGCGTCGCACCAAGCAACTGGAGCACATGACCTGGCGCGACGCGCTGCTGTTCGGGCTCGCCCAGGCCATGGCGCTGGTCCCCGGCGTCTCCCGCTCCGGCGGCACCATCACCGCCGGGCTGCTCATGGGCTACACCCGCGAGGCGGCGGCCCGGTACTCGTTCCTGCTCGCCATCCCGGCCGTGCTCGGCTCGGGGTTCTACAAGCTCTTCACCGACGGGCTCGACGGCGGCATCGAGCCGGTCCCGACGCTTGTCGCGACCGCCGTCGCGTTCGTCGTCGGCTACTTCGTCATCATCTGGTTCCTTCGGCTCGTCTCCACCCGCGGCTACCTGCCCTTCGTGGTCTACCGGCTCGTGCTCGCCGTGGTGGTCGTGGTGCTGATCCTGACTGGTCTCGTCAGCGCCCTCCCGGACGTGGCGGTCTCGCAGGCCGGGTGAGGCGGGGCAGGGCGACGCCGGGCCGTTAAGGTCGGGCTGTGCATGCCTGGACCTCACCCTCTCTGCCCGACCTGCCCGGGGTCGGGGACCCCGTGCACGTGCACGACACCCTCGCCGGTGCCCTCGCCCCGACCCGCCGCGGGGGGGAACCCGCCACGCTGTACGTGTGCGGCATCACCCCGTATGACGCGACCCACCTGGGCCACGCGAACACCTACGTGGGGTTCGACCTGCTCGTGCGCGCCTGGCGGGACGCCGGTCGGGAGGTGCAGTACGTCCAGAACGTCACCGACATCGACGACCCGCTCCTCGAGCGCGCCGCGCAGACCGGCCAGGACTGGCACGAGCTCGCCCAGAGCCAGATCGAGCTGTACCGCACCGACATGGCCGCCCTGCGTGTTCTCGCCCCCACCCACCTGGTGGGCGCGGTCGAGGCGATCCCGCTGGTGGTCGACGCCGTCGAGCAGATGCTCGCCGAGGGCCACGCGTACCGGGTGGACCTGCCGGCTGGTGCCGGCGGGAACGAGCCCGGGCTCGGCGACGTCTACGCCAACGTCACCGACGACTCCTTGTTCGGGACCGGGGTAGGCATGAGCTGGGACGACATGCTGAAGGTCTTCGCGGAGAACGGCGGCGACCCGGACCGCGCCGGCAAGCACAACCCGCTCGACCCGCTGCTGTGGCGGCGCACCCGCCCGGGCGAGCCGGACTGGGACGGCGCCACCCTCGGCCGCGGCCGGCCCGGCTGGCACATCGAGTGCGCGTGCATCGCCATGGAGCACCTCACCGGCGTCGTGGAGGTCCAGGGCGGCGGCCGGGACCTCGTCTTCCCCCACCACGAGATGAGCGAGTCGCACCTGCGGGTCCTCACCGAGCAGCCCGCCCCCGTCATGCTGCACGTGCACGGCGGCATGGTGGGCTACCACGGCGAGAAGATGAGCAAGTCCCGCGGCAACCTCGTGCTCGTCTCCGAGCTTCTCGCCCAGGGCACCGACCCGATGGCGGTGCGGCTGGTCCTGCTCGGCCACCACTTCCGCGAGGACTGGGAGTACACCGACGCCGACCTCACCGAGGCCACGGCCCGGCTGAGCCGGTGGCGGACGGCCATGCACCAGGCGCAGGGGCCGGAGGCCCAGACCCTCCTGACCCGGGTGCGGGCGGCGATGGCCGACGACCTGGACGCCCTGGCCGCCGTGCAGGCGGTCGACGAGTGGGTCGACGCCGCGCTCGCCGGTGCGGGCGCCGGCTCGTCCGAGATGTCCCAGGCGGCGCCGGAGCTGGCCCGGCGCGTCGTGGATGCCCTGCTCGGGGTGGCGGTCTAGTCAGATTCCGCTGGGGCCGCGCGGCCCGGGCGGGTCGCCCCGCTCGCCCTTGTCCCGGCGGATGTCCCGGCGGCGCAGGTAGCGCTCGAACTCACGCGCGATCGCCTCGCCGGTGGCCTCGGGCAGCTCGGCGGTGTCCTTGGCCTCCTCGAGCTGCTGGATGTACTCAGCGACGTCCGGGTCCTGGCCGGCGAGCTCGTCCACCCCGGCCTGCCAGGCCCGGGCGTCGTCGGGCAGGTCGCCGACCGGCAGCGGCTCACCGACCAGCTCCTCCAGGCGCAGCAGGATCGCCAGGGTCGCCTTCGGCGAGGGCGGCTGGGCGACGTAGTGCGGCACGGCGGCCCAGACGCTGAGGGTGTGCATGTCCCGCTCGGCCGCGGCGTGCACGAGGACCCCCACGATGCCCGACGGGCCCTCGTAGTCCGAGCCGTCCACGCCGAGCAGCGCCTGCACCTGGGCGTCGTTGGACGACGTCTGCACCGGGATGGGCCGCGAGTGCGGGACGTCCGCGAGCAGCGCACCCACCCCCACCACCGTGCCGACGCCCAGCCCTTCGGCCACGTCGAGGATCTCCCGGCAGTAGTCCCGCCACCGGAACGACGGCTCGACCCCCTGGACGAGCACCACCGTGCGGCCCGACACCGGCGCACGGGTCACCGAGACCGTGGTGCTCGGCCACGTCAGGGTGCGGCGGCCGTCGTCGTCCATGCCCACGTGCGGCCGGTTGACCTGGAAGTCGTGGAAGTCCTGCGGGTCGAGCTCGTGCACCACCTCGGCGTCCCACGCGTCGGCGACGACGTCCAGCGCCTGTGTGGCGGCGCTACCGGCATCGTTCCAGCCCTCGAAGGCAGCCAGCAGCAACGCCGGCGGCACGTCACGCGCGGGGTCCGCGGCGTCGTCCTCCTCGTGGGGCCGGCCGGTGGGGCCGTCCTGCGAAGTCGTCATGCGCTCAACCTTAGGCGTGTGCCCGACCCCGGCGCGCGAAGCGGCCGACCGGTGAACCGGACCGGAAAGGTAGGCTCGGCTGGTGCACAACCTCCCACCTCCTGCCGCGGTCCTGTGGGACATGGACGGCACCCTCGTCGACACCGAGCCCTACTGGATGGCCTCCGAGACCGAGCTCGTGTCGCGGCACGGCGGCATCTGGACGCACGAGCAGGGCCTCCAGCTCGTGGGGAACGACCTCATCACCTCCGCCCGGATCATCAGGGCGCAGACCGGCATCCCGGGCACCGACGAGGAGATCGTCGAGCAGGTCCTCGCCGGCGTCGTCGAGCGTGTGCGCACCCATGGCGCGCCGTGGCGGCCCGGTGCGCTCGACCTGCTGGCCCGGCTGCGCGGCGCCGGGGTGCCCTGCGCGCTCGTCACGATGTCCTACGACGTCTTCGCGGCCGCAGTGCTGGAGGCCGCGCCACCGGGCACCTTCGACGTCGTCGTGACCGGCGACCAGGTCACCCGAGGCAAGCCGCACCCGGAGGCCTACCTGACGGCGGCGGACCGGCTCGGCGTGGACATCACCCGGTGCGTGGCCGTCGAGGACTCACCGACCGGCGTCGTATCCGCCCTGGCGTCGGGTGCCCGCACCATCGCCGTGCCGCTGATGCTCCCCATCGAGGCACGAGAGGGGCTGAGCCGGCTGCGCACGCTCGAGGACGTCGAGCTCGACCTCCTCGCGCGGATCGCTGACGGTGACGTCGTCGACGATCTCGAACCGGCCGGCCGGACCTCGCGCTAGGGCGGACCCCTCAGCCGGCGGTCTGCACCGACAGCAGGTGCTCGACGCCGCCCTCCGGCAGCTCCGGCAGCTCACCGCCGAAGCTGGGGCACCGCGCCTGGAAGCTGCACCAGTCGCACAGCCGGGAGAGGCGTGGCGCGAAGTCACCCGCGCGGGCGGTCGCCGCGATGGTGCGCCACAGGTCGTCGAGCTCGCGCTCCATGGCGACCAGCTCCGCCTCGTCCGGGTCGTGCGCCAGCGTGCGGCCGTCGCCTAGGTAGACCAGCTGGAGCCGGGCCGGCACCACCTTGTGCAAACGCCACAGCATGAGGCCGTAGAAGCGCATCTGGAAGAGCGCCTCGTCCTGGAACCGTGGTTTCGGTGACTTCCCGGTCTTGTAGTCCACCACCCGGACCGCGCCGCTGGGGGCCACGTCGATGCGGTCGACGAAGCCGCGCAGCAGCACGCCCGAGCTCAGCTCGGTCTCCACCAGGAGCTCGCGCTCCGCGGGCTCGAGCCGCTGCGGGTTCTCCATGCGGAAGTACTGGGTGAGGAGGCTGCGGGCCTGGGCGAGCCAGGCGCCCAGATCCTCCGGGCCAGCGAACATCGTGGCCACCTCGGGCCGCTTCTCGCGCAGCTGTGCCCACTGCGGGTCCAGGAGGCGCTGCGCGGACTCCTCGGTGCGCTCGGCGGCGGGCAGGTCGAAGAGGTGCTCGAGGACGGCGTGGACGAGGGAGCCCTTGACCGCGGCCTGGCTCGGCGGCTCGGGCAGACGGTCCACGGCCCGGAACCGGAAGAGCAGCGGGCACTGACGGAAGTCCTTGGCACGCGAGGGCGACAGGGCGGCCCGCCGACGCGGCGCACCGGCGGCGGGCGGCGGCGCCGGTACGGCGTCCTGCTGGGTGATCGTGGCACTGGGTGAGGGCATGTCTGTCACGTTAACCGCCGCCACCGACAAGGCTGTGCAGGCGTGTGGATGGCGCGGCCCCCACAGCCGTCCAGGTTCGGCCCGTAGGCTGAGGTGATGTACCAGCCCAGACCCGGCCCGGACCGCTCCGTGCGGCAGGGCGCTGCCCGCAGCCGGCCCGGCTGGGTGCTGGGGCGGGTGGGCGGAACCCCGGTGATGCTGGCACCCTCCTGGCTGCTCATCGCGGCCGTGATCGTCGCCCTGTACTTCCCGGTCGTGCGTCGCGTCGCCCCGTTCGCGTCCACCACGGCGGTGGTCCTGACCACGCTCGCCGTCGTCGTCATGCTGTTCGTCTCGGTCCTGGTCCACGAGCTCGCCCACGGCCTGACCGCCACCCGCTTCGGTGCACCGCCGCGGGAGTACGTCATCACCTTCTGGGGCGGGCACACCGCCTTCGACCGGGAGCTGCCCACCGCAGGCTCCTCCGCCCTCGTCTCCGTGGCGGGCCCGGCGGCCAACGCCGTCCTGGCGGCTCTGGCCTGGCTGGCGCTGCGCGCCGTGCCGCCGGACGTGACGGCGTTCCTGGTGGTGTACGGGGCGTTCTTCACGAACGCGCTGGTCGCGGCGTTCAACCTCCTGCCCGGCCTGCCCCTGGACGGCGGCCGCGTCCTGGAGTCGCTCGTCTGGGCGGTGACCGGGGACCGTGTGCGCGGCATGACCGTGGCCGCCTGGGCGGGCCGGGTGGTCGTCGTCGGCGGTGTTCTCGGCGCGGCGCTGTACTACGCCGTCCGCGGCATGCAGCCGGGCCTGACCACCGTCGTGTGGGTCGCGCTGCTGGGCTCTTTCCTGTGGTCCGGCGCGGGCCAGACCCTGCGCGCGGCACAGGTACAGCGCTCGGCCCAGGGCCTGGACCTGCTGGCCCTCGCCACGCCTGCCCTCGCGCTGCCCGCGGTGGCCCGGCTGGCGGACCTGCCCGCGGCGCTCGCCGGTCGCGAGGGCAGCGCCGTCGTCCTCGTCGAGCAGGGGCGACCCGTCGCCCTGCTGGACCCGGCCGCCGTCCGGCAGGTCCCCCCGGAGAATTACGCGGCCACCCCGCTCACTGCCGTCGCCCGCGGCCTGGCCCCGGAGCAGGCCGTCGACGCGCTGCGCGGTGCGGACGCGCTGGCCGCCGTGGCCCGCGCGCAGAGGCACGGCCCGGTGGTGGTGCTCCTGGTCGACGGCGGCGTGCTCGGCGTCGTGGAGGTCGCGCGCGTGGCACGGCAGGTGCAGCGCTTCGGGGCGCGGTAGTCCCACCGCCGCCGGACCGTAGACTCGCCGGTCGTGACCCAGCAACCTGAGCCGACCACCACCGCCGACACCGAGCTGCCCCTGGGCCCCGCGCACCGTCGCGGCCCGCTGCGGGCGGGGGAGCGTGTGCAGCTGACCGACTCCAAGGGCCGCCTCCACACGATCCTGCTCACCCACGACGGCTACTTCCAGAGCCAGCGCGGCTCGTTCCGCCACTCCGCGCTGATCGGCCAGCCCGAGGGCACCGTCCTCACCACCACCACCGGGCACCAGATCCTCGCCCTTCGGCCCCTGCTGAGCGACTACGTGCTGTCGATGCCGCGCGGCGCCGCGGTGATCTACCCCAAGGACGCCGGTCAGATCGTGCAGATGGGCGACATCTTCCCCGGCGCCCGGGTGGTCGAGGCCGGGGTCGGCTCCGGCGGGCTGACCATGAGCCTGCTCTCGGCCATCGGCGAGCGGGGCCGGCTGCTCTCGGTCGAACGACGCGAGGACTTCGCGGACATCGCCCGCGGCAACGTCGAGTCCTGGTTCGGCGGCCCGCACCCGGCCTGGGACGTGCGCGTCGGCGACCTCGCGGACGTGCTGCCCGACGCCGTCGAGCCCGGCACCGTCGACCGTGTGGTCCTCGACATGCTCGCCCCCTGGGAGAACCTCGAGGCTGTCGCGGACGCGCTCGCGCCGGGCGGGGTGCTGGTGGCCTATGTGGCCACCACTACTCAGCTGAGCCGGTTCGTCGAGGAGGCCCGCGGGACCGAGCTCTTCACCGAGCCGCAGGCGTGGGAGGCCATGGTGCGCACGTGGCACCTGGAAGGGCTGGCGGTGCGGCCGGACCACCGGATGGTCGCGCACACCGGCTTCCTCGTCACCACCCGCCGGCTCGCACCCGGCACGACGCCGCAGCAGCGCACCCGCCGGCCCGCGAAGGGGGCGTACTCGCCCGACGGGGAGTGGTCGCCGTCCGACGTCGGAGAGCGCACCATCTCGGACAAGAAGGTGCGCCGGGTCCGCCGCGACATCCACCGCCGCGCGGATATCGAGGTCTCCGGGATGGCCTCCCAGCCCGGCGTGCGGCCGGCCGACACCCAGGACGAGGACCTCCTCAGCCACCCGGAGGAGTGACGACCCCGCCGTCGAACGCCGGCGCCGCCGCACGCGAACGGCCGCATCACGTTGTCACCGGCGGCACCTAGGCTGGGTGGACGAGAAGAGGAAGGGGCCGTCATGGCAGATGCGGACCGCTACAGCGAGGCCCGCGCCCGTGAGCTCGAGCAGCAGGCGATCTCCCTGGCCAGCAAGAACGAGCGCCTCGCGCAGGCGCTCGACACCGCCCGCCAGCGGCTCGTGCAGCTGCAGGATCAGCTCGACGCCGTCTCCCGGCCGCCCGGCTCCTACGGCACCTTCCTGACCGGGCACCTGGAGGACCGCGAGGCGGACGTCTTCGTCGGCGGTCGCAAGATGCGGGTCGCCGTCTCCGCGGCCGTGCCCCTCGGCGCACTGCGCGCCGGCCAGGAGGTGCGTCTCAACGAACAGCTGCTCCTCATCGGGGCCGGCTCGTACGAGACCACCGGAGAGATCGTCACCGTCAAGGAGGTCCTCGACGGCGACCGGGTGCTGGTGCTCGCCCGCACCGACGACGAACGGGTGATGCGGCTGGCCGGCCCCCTGCTGACCACCCATGTGCGGGTCGGGGACGCCCTGACGGCGGACATGCGCACCGGCTTCGTCATCGAGCGCGTGGTGCGCTCGGAGGTGGAGGAGCTGCTCCTGGAGGAGGTCCCGGACACCGACTACTCCGACATCGGGGGCCTCGGCCCGCAGATCGAGCAGATCCGCGACACGGTCGAGCTGCCGTTCCTGCACCCAGACCTCTACCGCGAGCACGGCCTCAAGCCGCCCAAGGGCGTGCTTTTGTACGGGCCGCCAGGGTGCGGCAAAACCCTCATCGCCAAGGCGGTGGCCACCTCCCTGGCCACCACCGCCACCCAGCGCCGCGAGGACCGTGACGGGCACGCCGACACCGCCTCGCCGCGCAGCTACTTCCTCAACATCAAGGGTCCCGAGCTGCTCAACAAGTTCGTGGGGGAGACGGAGCGGCAGATCCGGGTCATCTTCGCCCGTGCCCGGGAGAAGGCGGTCAAGGGGATCCCGGTCGTCATCTTCTTCGACGAGATGGAGTCGCTGTTCCGCACCCGTGGCACTGGGGTGTCCTCCGACGTCGAGACCACCATCGTCCCGCAGCTGCTCAGTGAGATCGACGGCGTCGAGAAGCTCGAGAACGTCATCGTGATCGGTGCGTCCAACCGCGAGGACATGATCGACCCTGCGATCCTGCGGCCCGGCCGCCTGGACGTGAAGATCAAGATCGAGCGCCCGGACGCCGAGGGCGCCCGGGAGATCTTCGCCAAGTACCTCACCGCGGACCTGCCCCTGCACGACGCCGAGCTCGCACGGCACGACGGCGACCCCGACGCCACCGTCCGCGCCATGATCGAGTCGGTCGTCGCGGCCCTGTACGCCACGGAGCCACGCAACGAGTTCCTCGAGGTGACCTATGCCGACGGCGACCGCGAGGTGCTGTACTTCAAGGACTTCGCCTCGGGCGCGATGATCGCCAACATCGTCGACCGCGCGAAGAAGCGGGCGATCAAGGATCTGCTCGCCACCGGTGGCCGGGGCCTGCGCACCGCCCACCTGCTCGGTGCGCTGGCCGCGGAGATGCGCGAGAACGAGGACCTGCCCAACACCACCAACCCGGACGACTGGGCGCGCGTGAGCGGTAAGAAGGGCGAGCGGATCACCTACATCCGCACGCTCGGCACTGGCCGCGACGACCTCGCCGACGCGGGCGTGGCCGTGACGGTCGAGGGGCCGGCCGCCGGAGCGGGCGCGGGGGCCGGTCCCGGGCTGGGAGCCGGTGTCGGGCCTTCGCCCGCGGCGCCCACCACCGTGGGCGGCAGGCACGGGCCGGACCGGGTGGACGGCCGCGAGGTCGACAACGTCACACCCGCCGGCGGCTACCTGTGACCGGGGGATCGCGATGAGCGTCCACCGCCCGATGGGCATCGAGACCGAGTACGGGCTCATCGAGCCCGGCAACCCCGGCGCCAACCCGATGGTGCTCTCCGCGCACGTGGTCGCCGCCTACGCGGAGACCGGCGGCCGCGGCGGCCACGTGCGCTGGGACTACGCGGGGGAGGACCCGCTGTCCGACGCCCGCGGCTTCCGGCTCGACCGGGCCAGCGCCCACCCCTCCCAGCTGACCGACGACCCCGACCACCCGGCACCGCCGGAGGAGGGTGACGACGGCGCGGGAACCGACGGGTCTGTGCCCGCGGCCCGCGGGGTGCGCACCACCACCCTGCGCCGCCCCAGCCCGGCCGAGCTCGCGCTGCCCGTCGCGAACAACGCCGTGCTGACCAACGGGGCCCGGCTCTACGTCGACCACGCCCACCCGGAGTACTCCAGCCCGGAGGTCACCAACCCGCTCGACGCCGTCCGCTGGGACCGGGCGGGCGAGCTCGTCATGCGCGGGGCCATGGACGCCCTGCACGCGGCCCCCGGCCTGCCCGACGTCGTGCTGTACAAGAACAACGTCGACGGCAAGGGCGCCGCCTACGGCACCCACGAGAACTACCTCGTGCGCCGCGAGGTCAACTTCGGCGACATCATCCGCTACCTCACCCCGTTCTTCGTCACCCGGCCGATCTTCTGCGGCGCCGGCCGGGTGGGGCTGGGCCAGCGCAGCGAGCGTGCCGGGTTCCAGATGTCTCAGCGCGCCGACTACGTCGAGAACGACGTCGGCCTGGAGACCACCTTCAACCGGCCCATCATCAACACCCGCGACGAGCCGCACGCGGACGCCGGGAAGTTCCGGCGGCTGCACGTCATCGGCGGCGACGCCAACCTCATGGACGTCTCCACGTACCTGAAGATGGGCACCACCTCCCTGGTGCTGTGGCTGCTCGAGGCCGACGCCGTACCCCTCGAGCTGGACAGCCTCATGCTTGCCAACCCCGTGGGGGAGACCGCCGAGGTCAGCCACGACCTCACGCTCTCCCATCGGCTGACCCTCGCCGACGGTCGGGAGATGACCGCGCTGGCGATCCAGCGGGTCTACCTCGACGTCGTCGCGGCCGCGCTCACCCAGGCGGGCAGGACGGACCAGGCCACCCGCGACGTGCTCGAGCGGTGGGCGGGCGTGCTCGACCGGCTCGCCACCGACCCCGCGGGCGCCGCCGCGGAGGTCGAGTGGGTGGCCAAGCTGCAGCTCCTCGACGGCATGCGCCGCCGCGGTGGCCTGCCGTGGGACCACCCGAAGCTCGCGGCCCTGGACCTGCAGTGGTCGGACCTTCGCCCGGAGCGGTCGGTCTTCAACCGGCTCGTCGCCGCCGGCCGCGTGGAACGGCTGGTGCCGGACGCCGACGTCGTCACCGCCATGCGCACCCCGCCAGCGGACACCCGCGCCTGGTTTCGCGGCCAGGTGATCGCCCGCTATCCGGGGCAGGTTGCCGGGGCGAGCTGGGAGTCGGTGGTGCTGGACCTGCCCGGGCACGACCACCTCGTCCGAGTGCCGATGACCGACCCTCTGCGCGGCACCCGCGCGCACGTGGGCGCCCTGCTCGAACGGGCCGGCACCGCCGTCGAGCTGCTCGAGGCCCTGACCGCGCCCCCGGCCACCGGCCCGCCCGCCGCGCCCGCCTGAACGTAGGATCACAGCAGACCCCGAGGAGGAGCACCGCCATGGCACACCAGGAGCAGCGCCACAGCACCCGCCGGGACGAGCCCGGGATCGACCCCGAGCCCCCGGTCGCCGCCGCGGCACAGGCACGCACCCAGCAGGTCGACGACCTGCTCGACGAGATCGACTCCGTCCTCGAGGCCAACGCCGAGACCTTCGTCCAGGGTTTCGTGCAGAAGGGCGGCCAGTGACCGTCCGACGCGTGTTCGGCGTCGAGACGGAGTACGGCATCACCTGCGCCGCCCCGCCGGGCGGCGACCCGGGCACGGTCGTCACCGCCGACGACGCCGCCCGGTACCTCTTCCGCAAGGTCGTGCAGTGGGGCCGGTCGTCGAACGTGTTCCTGCGCAACGGCGCGCGGCTGTACCTCGACGTCGGCTCCCACCCGGAGTACGCCACCGCGGAGTGCGACGACGTCCACCAGCTGGTCGTGAACGACCGCGCGGGGGAGGCCATCCTCGACGAGATGGTCGAGGACGCGAACCAGCTCCTCGCCGCCGAGGGCGTGCCGGGCACCATCCACCTGTTCAAGAACAACGTCGACTCCGCCGGCAACTCCTTCGGCTGCCACGAGAACTACCTCGTGCGCCGGCGCCGCGACTTCCAGGCGATGGGCGACGCCATCGTGCCGTTCTTCATCACCCGGCAGATCCTGACCGGCGCCGGCCACATCCGCGCCCGGGCGGGCGGCGGGGCGACCTACGCGTTCTCCCAGCGCGCCGACCAGATGTGGGACGCCATGAGCTCGGCGACCACCCGCTCGCGCCCCATCATCAACACCCGGGACGAGCCGCACGGGGACGCCGACCTCTACCGCCGCATGCACGTCATCGTGGGCGACTCCTCGGTGGCGGAGACCACGACCATGCTCAAGGTGGGCATGACCGACCTCCTGCTCGGCATGCTGGAGGACGGTGTGCGGGTGCGAGACCTCGCGCTGGCCGAGCCGATGCGGGCGATCCGGGAGATCTCGCACGACACCACCGGCACGGTGCCGGTCGAGCTGGCCACCGGCCGGCGCATGAGCGCCCTGGACATCCAAGAGGAGTTCCTCACGCGTGTCACCGCTTACCTCGACTCCCGGGGCCTCACCGAGGGGCTCACCGGCGTGCAGCGCCGCGTGCTCGAGCTGTGGGAGCGGGGCCTGCGGGCGCTGCGCGACGCGGACCCCTCGCTGGTGGACACCGAGCTGGACTGGGCGATCAAGGCCCGGCTCTTCGAGCGGTACCGCAGCAAGCACACCCTTGCCCTCGACGACCCCCGCGTGGCCCGCCTTTCGCTGGCGTACCACGACATCTCGCCCACGAGGGGCTTGGCCACCACGCTGGCCCGCCGCGGTCTCATGGCCCGCATCACCACCGACGACGAGGTCGCCGCCGCCGTCACCGAGCCGCCGCCGACCACCCGCGCGAAGCTGCGCGGCGACTTCGTCGCCCGGGCGCAGGAACGGCGCCGCGACGTCACCGTGGACTGGGTGCATCTGAAGATCAACGACGCCGTCCAGCGCACGGTGGTGCTCAAGGACCCGTTCGCCCCGGTCGATGAGCGGGTCGACGCCCTGATGGCGGCGCTGCAGGCCTGACGGCGGCCCCGAGATCGCGCGGGGCACGTCACCTGCCGACCGGTGGGGCCGACGCAGGTCACCGCGACGTAGGCTGCCCTTCGTGGTTCAGCGAACTCCGGCCCCGTCCCGGCGAGCATCCCGCGTGCTAGCCGCGTGGTTCGCGGCCGTGCTGTTGGTCCTGCTCACCGCCTGCACGAGCGAGGAGCCGCCCGAGGAGGCGCCCGAGGTGGGCGTCTCCGGCGCGTTCGGCTCGGTGCCCGTGGTCACGTTCACCCCGCCGCTGCCGCTGACCGAGTCCTCCGTGGAGACGATCATCGAGGGGGACGGGCGTGAGCTCGCCGCGGACGAGCCGGTGGTCCTGACGCTGACCGCGTACGACGGCGACGACGGCGGGCTGGTCGAGAACCGGGGGGTCGGCGAGGTCCGCACGCTCACGCTCACCCCGGAGGACGTCGGCGCGGACCTCTACCCGGTGCTCGTCGGCGCCCGTGAGGGCAGCCGTCTCCTCGTGCGCCAGCCGGTCGAGGAGGCGGGCACGGACCGGATGCTGGTGCTCGTCATCGACGTCCGGTACACCACCGCCCGGGGTGAGCCGGTGAAGCCCGCCGAGGGCCTGCCGACGGTCACCGTCGCCGAGGACGGCACGCCCACCATCACGCTGCCCGAGGGCGACCCGCCGGACCAGCTGGTGGTCCAGCCGCTGCTGCGCGGCGACGGCGGACAGGTGCGCCCCGGTCAGGACGTCACCGTCCAGTACGCCGGTGTCGCGTGGGAGTCCGGCGAGCTCTACGACTCCACGTGGGCGGCGGGCAAGGTCCCGCGCACCCTGGTCCTCGGGGACACGATCCCCGGTCTGCGGGACGGCCTGCTCGACCAGACGGTCGGCTCGCAGGTGCTCCTCGTCATCCCACCGGCGCAGGCCCGGGGCACCGACACGCTCGTGCTGGTCGTCGACGTGCTCGCCACCTCCGGCGGTGACACGGACTCGGTGGTGGAGAACCCCCCGGGCTCGGCCGGGAAGGACACGACGCCGGACCCGTCCGAGTCCGAGCCGACGCCGGCCCCCGCCGACACCGAGGCCACGCCGCTCGACTGAGCGGCGTTCACCCGGTCCGCAGCACCAGATCCGCGGCCACCCGGGCGTCCCGCTCGTCCAGCAGGGCCTGCTCCTGTGCCGCCCACGAGTCCCACAGGTGGGCCCAGCCGCCTCCGTCGCGGGTGAGCGCCCGGTGCCGCCGCACCCGTTCCGGCGCGTCGAGCCAGACCAGCAGGTCGAGGAAGGGTGCGCACACCAGCGAGCCGGCACCGCACCCCTCGACCACGAGCACGCGGGGCATCGGGGCGCCCGGTGCGGGTACGAGCAGCTCGCCGTCGAGGGCACCGGTTACCCAGTCGTAGCGAACCGCCCGACCGTGCCGTCCGCGTGTCAGCGGGGCAAGGATCCCGGCCACCACGACCTCCAGCCCCTCCCGCAGCCCGTCCCAGCCGCGGTAGGAGTCCTCCAGTGCCAGGGTGGTGACGCCGCCGTCGGCCTGGGCCACCTTGAGCACCTCAGCCAGCCGGGCGGCCACCCCCCGCGCGAGCTCGGACTTCCCTGAGCCGGAGCGGCCGTCGATCCCGAGCACCAACGGGCCGGGCCCCACGTGGCCCGCCAGGGCGACCTGCACCAGCGCGGTCACGGCACCGACGGGGTCGGATGGCGGGTCCGGCGGGCGGGCGGTCATGTCGGCTGACGGTACCTGCCGGGATAATCTCGTCCTGGCCGACACGGACGGCCGGGAAGAGGGACAGCGAGATGAGTGTGGCGGTCCGGGTCATCCCGTGCCTCGACGTCGCCGACGGCCGGGTGGTCAAGGGCGTCAACTTCCAGGGCCTGCGCGACGCCGGCGACCCGGTGGAGCTGGCCCGCCGGTACGACCGAGAGGGCGCAGACGAGGTCACGTTCCTCGACGTGTCCGCCTCGGCCGAGGCCCGCGAGACCACCATGGAGGTCGTCTCGCGCACCGCCGAGCAGATCTTCGTGCCGCTCACCGTCGGCGGCGGCGTGCGTTCCGTGGCCGACGTCGACCGCCTCCTCAAGGCCGGGGCGGACAAGGTCGGCATCAACACCGCGGCCATCGCCCGCCCCGAGCTCCTCAGCGAGGTCGCCGAGCGGTTCGGCAACCAGGTCATCGTGCTGTCCGTGGACGCGCGCCGGTGCACGGGGGAGACCCGCACGCCGTCGGGCTACGAGGTCACTACGCACGGCGGCCGCCGCGGGACCGGGATCGATGCGGTCGAGTGGGCGGTGCGTGGCGCCGAGCTCGGCGCCGGCGAGATCCTCCTGAACTCGATGGACGCCGACGGCACCAAGGATGGTTTCGACCTGACCATGCTGCGCGACGTCCGCCACCAGGTGCGCGTCCCGCTGATCGCCTCGGGCGGGGCGGGC
Source organism: Georgenia yuyongxinii (assembly GCF_006352065.1). NCBI lineage: Bacteria > Bacillati > Actinomycetota > Actinomycetes > Allobogoriellales > Allobogoriellaceae > Georgenia > Georgenia yuyongxinii. The sequence continues at coordinate 1,632,097 of NZ_CP040915.1, forward strand.
AAGGTGGAGGACTTCACCGAGGCCGCCCGCGCCGGGGCCGATGCCGTGCTCGCCGCGTCGGTGTTCCACTTCGGCACCCTGACGGTCGCCGAGGTCAAGGCCCACATGCGCGCCGCCGGCATCGCCGTCCGCTGACCGTCCACCAACACCCGGAGGGCCCATGACCTGGATGGAGACCGAGCGCGCCGCGCTCGTTGACACCTTTCGCGACGCCGATCCCGACGCCGACACGCTGTGCGAAGGGTGGACCGTGCGGCACCTGCTCGCCCACCTCGTGCTGCGTGAGCACCGGCCTGTGCGGAACGCGGTGGAGCTGGCGGCTCGGCGGCCCCCTGGCCGGGAGGTGTTCCTTGGCTCCCTGGTCGAGCGGGCGCGGACGCCCGCGGGATACGCCGCGCTGCTCCAGCGGTTCGCGGGCGGCATGAGCGCGGCCAACCCCGTGTCGTGGCCCGGGGACGGGGCCCACCTCCTGGAGTACGTCATCCACCACGAGGACGTCCGCCGCGGCGGCGACGAGCCGGCCGAACCGCGCGTCCTGCCGCCGGACGAGGTACGGGCCATCTGGGCGCGACTGGCACCGTTCGCCAAGCTCGGGTACCGCCGCAGTCCGGTCGGTGTGGTGCTCGCCGTCCCTGGCGGGCCGCGGGCGGTGGTGCGGCGCGCCGCCGACGCCGTCGTCCTCACCGGCGACCCGGTCGAGCTCGCCCTGCACGCCTCCGGGCGCCGGACGGCGGCCGACGTCGAGGTCATGGGCCGCCCGAAGACGGTCGAGAGGTTTCTCGACCACTTCGCGGGCGATCCCGACCCGCAGCCGGGGCAGGGCAGCGCGCGGATCAGGTGACATCTCGCCGAGGAGATGACATCTCGCGGAGGAGATGACGTCTCGAGATGACATCTCGCCGGAGGGGTGGCGGGGGCGAGACGTCGCGGCAGGTCGTCGCGCCGCCGTGGCAAGATCGACCGGTGCCCACCAGCCCTCTCGAGCCCGCCCTCGCCGCCCGCCTCAAGCGCGACGAGCACGGGCTGATCTCCGCCGTCATCCAGCAGCACGACACCGGTGAGGTGCTCATGGTCGGCTGGATGGACGACGAGGCCCTGCACCGCACCCTCACCTCCGGGCGGGTGACCTTCTGGTCCCGCTCCCGGCAGGAGTACTGGCGCAAGGGTGACACCTCGGGGCACACCCAGCACGTGCGCGCGGTGGCGCTGGACTGCGACGGCGACGCCGTGCTGGTCAAGGTCCACCAGGTGGGTGCGGCCTGCCACACCGGCACCCGCACCTGCTTCGACGCCGGCGGCGACCTGGGCGCCGTCGTCGGCCACACCCCCGGGACCGACGCATGAGCACCGAGACCACCTACCTGTCCACCCCGCGCGTGGAGTGGGGCGAGACCTGGCCGGCCCTGCCGGAGTTCCGCGAGATGGCCGCCGACCGGCGCGTCATCCCGGTAGTCCGCCGCCTGCTAGCCGACGACGTCACCCCGGTCGGCCTGTACCGCCAGCTCGCGGGCGGTCGCCCCGGCACGTTCATCCTCGAGTCCGCCGAGCACGACGGCGCCTGGTCGCGGTGGTCCTTCGTCGGCGTCGCCTCCCGGGCGACCCTGACCAGCCGGGACGGGCACGCCGTCTGGCACGGCGACGTCCCGGTCGGCGTCCCCGCCGCCGGCCCCCTGCTCGAGGTCCTCGCCACCACCCTCGCCGAGCTGCGCACCCCGGCCATCGCGGGCCTGCCGCCGCTGACCGGCGGGCTGGTCGGCACCCTCGGCTGGGAGGTGCTGCGCCAGTGGGAGCCCACGCTGCGGGTGCAGGCACCCGTCGAGCACGACACCCCCGAGGTGGCGCTGTGCCTGGCCACCGACATGGCCGCCGTCGACCACCACGACGGGTCGGTCTGGCTCATCGCCAACGCGGTCAACTTCGACAACACCGAGCACCGGCTCGACGCCGCGCACGCCGACGCGGTCGCGCGCCTGGATGCGATGGAGGCGGCGCTGCTTCGGCCCACCACCACCGCGGCGGCCGTGCGGGTGCCCGTCCAGGAGCCGGAGCTGCGGTTCCGCACGCCGCGGGCGGACTTCGAGAGCGCCGTCCTGGCCGCCAAGCAAGCGATCTACGACGGTGAGGCGTTCCAGGTGGTGCTCTCCCAGCGGCTCGACATCGACTGCGTCGCCGACCCGCTGGACGTCTACCGGGTGCTGCGGACCATCAACCCGTCCCCGTACATGTACTACCTCCAGCTCGCCGACCCCGACGGCCCGCCCGCCGCGGACGGCCCGGGCACCTTCGCCGTCGTCGGCTCCAGCCCCGAGACGCTCGTGCACGTCAAGGACGGCACCGTCACCACATTCCCGATCGCCGGGTCCCGGCCCCGCGGGACCAGCCCGGCCGAGGACCGGGCGCTGGCCGAGGAGCTGCTTGCCGACCCCAAGGAGATCGCCGAGCACGTCATGCTCGTCGACCTGGCCCGCAACGACCTCACCAAGGTGTGCCGGCCGGAGACGGTCGAGGTGGTCGACCTCATGGAGGTCAAGCGGTTCAGCCACATCATGCACATCTCCTCCACCGTGGTGGGCCGCCAGCGCGAGGGCGTCACCTCGCTGGACTGCCTCACCGCGACCTTCCCGGCCGGCACCCTGTCCGGGGCGCCCAAGCCGCGCGCCATCGAGCTGATCGACGACCTCGAGCCGGCCCGCCGCGGCATCTACGGCGGCGTCGTCGGCTACTTCGACCTCGCCGGCAACCTCGACATGGCCATCGCCATCCGCACCGCCGTCATCCGCGACGGGCAGGCGTCCGTGCAGGCCGGGGCCGGCATCGTGGCCGACTCCGTGCCGGCCACCGAGTACGAGGAGACCCGCAACAAGGCCGCCGCCGCAGTCCGGGCGATCCAGGTCGCGGCAGGGCTGCGGCCGGTGGGAGCGGGTCCGGTCGGGTCCGCGCCGCAGCCGGTCGGCAGGGCGTGAGGACGACGGCGTGACCTGGCCACCCCGCCGGCGCACCGTGGTCGTGCTCGCCCTGCTGCTGGGTGCGGCGCTCCTCGCGGTCGGTGCCCTGCCGTGGGTGCAGGCGTCGGTCCGCACCGTCATCGACGTCCGCGAGATCGCCGTCAGCGGCGCCGCCGCCACACCGGCCCTGACCGCCGCCGGGCTCGTGGTCGGCGCCGCGGCCGTGACGGTGGGTATCGGGCGCCGGGTCGGTGCCGCCGTCGGCGGTGTGGCGCTGCTGGGTGCCGCGGTGCTCGCCGGGACGGCTGTGGCCGGTGTGCTGGGCGACCCGGCGGCGCCCGCGGTCGCCGCTGCCGCGGAGCTCAGCGGTGTGCCGCAGCTCGCCGGCGAGCCCCGGGTCACCCTGTGGCCGTGGGTCGCCCTGGTGGTGGCCGCGTGCCTGGCGGTGCTCGGGCTCGTGCCGCTCGTCGCGGCCGGGCGGTGGCAGGCGGCCGGCCGGCGGTTCGAACGGCCGGCTGCGCCATCGGCCCGTTCGGCGTCGAGCGAGGCGAGCGACGCGCGCACGCGGGCGATGGATGACTGGGACGCCCTCGGCCGGGGCGAGGACCCGTCGGGTCGTGACCCGGACGGCTCCGCACCCGGCGGTCCCGCCCTTTCCTGAGAGGGCGGGTCACGGCGGTGGCGCGCACCGGGAAATCCGCGCGGTACCGCTAAGGTGAAGGCCTATCGCCGTGTCCGCCGAAGGGAAAGACCATGCCGCAGACCCCGGAGCCACAGAGCTACACCCTGCCGCCCGCCGCACCGTTCACCAACCACGGTCGGACCAAGGCCGCGTGGGTGCTCATGTGGGGTGTGTGCCTCGGCTTCCTCGTCACCGCGCTGGGGCTGATGCTGTCCGAGATGGTGGTCATCATCATCGGCGTCATCCTGGCGGTCGGGTCGGTCGTGGTCAGCATGGTCATGCGCGGGATGGGGCTGGGCCAGCCTGCCCCCGTCACGGTCGGCCAGGACGGGCGCGACTGGTACTCCGCCTGATGAGCGCGGCCGGCGAGCCGCCGTTCGGCGAGCAGCCCGGCTACAACGCCGGGCAGTACGGGCCCGGCCAGTACGGTGCCGCGGTGTACGGCGCCGCCGGACCGTCACCGTACGGGTGGGGTGGCGCGAGCACCGAACAGAACAACCTCGGCGTGATCGCGCTCGTCGCGGCGATCGTCGGCGTCGTCGCGTCCTTCATCCCGGGCGTCAATCTCGTCGCCCCGATCGGCGGGATCGTCGGCATCGTCGTGGGCATCATGTCGGTGCGCGCCGCTGCCGCGGGGCGTGCGACGAACCGCGGCATGGGTGTGGCGGGCATCGTCGTCGGCGCCGTGCAGCTCTTGCTCCTGCTCTTGCTCCTGCTCTTGCTCATCATCGGCGCGGTGATCTTGTTCAGCAGCTCCGATCCGGGGTTCTCGTTCTGACGCTCGGCGCTTGATTTGTCTCGTTCTGCCCGCACAGCCCGGCGCCAGCCGTCCTTTGGACATGGTCCAGGCGTGTCGGTGGGGCCGCCTACCATGGGCCGCAGGACAACGAGGGGAGAGCGCGCCGTGACCGTGCTGGAAGAGATCGTCGCCGGGGTTCGGGAGGACCTCGCCGAGCGGGAGGCGCACCGACCGTTGGACGTCCTCAAGGAGATGGCCACCCGTCGGGACGGCGCGAAGAACGCGGTCGCCGCCCTTCGTGGCGAGCACGGCGAGGTGACCATCGTCTCCGAGGTCAAGCGGTCGAGCCCCTCCAAGGGCGCACTGGCGGATATCGCCGACCCGGCCGGCCTCGCCGCGGAGTACGAGGCGGGCGGCGCCAGCGTCATCTCCTGCCTCACCGAGCGCCGCCGCTTCGGTGGGTCGCTGGAGGACCTCGCGGCAGTCCGCGCCGCCGTCGACATCCCGGTGCTGCGCAAGGACTTCGTCGTCACCCCTTACCAAGTCTGGGAGGCGCGCGCCTACGGCGCCGACCTCGTCCTCCTCATCGTCGCCGCGCTCGAGCAGGAGGTGCTCACCTCGCTCGTCGAGCGGGTGCACTCCCTCGGCATGACCGCGCTCGTCGAGGCGCACGACCGTGAGGAGGCCCGCCGCGCCGTCGACGCCGGCGCACGGGTGGTCGGCATCAACGCGCGCAACCTCCACACCCTGACCGTGGACCGCAGCGTCTTCGCCCAGGTGGTCGACGTGGTCCCGTCGGGGCTGCTCAAGGTGGCCGAGTCCGGTGTGCGCGGCCCGCATGACGTCCTGGACTACGCCCGCGCCGGCGCGGACGCCGTTCTCGTGGGGGAGGCCCTGGTCACCCAGGGCAACCCGCGCCAGGCCGTGGCTGACATGGTCGCTGCCGGCTCGCACCCGTCCATCCGGGCGGGACGTAAGTGAGCACCACCGACGCCGCGGGCGCCCCGCCCGAGCGGCTCGACGCGGCGACCGGCCCGTACTTCGGGGAGTTCGGCGGGAGGTTCGTGGCCGAGGCGCTGGTCGCCGCGCTCGATGACCTCACCCAGGCGTGGGAGGAGCTGCGGGTCGACCCGGGCTTCCTCGCCGAGATGGACCACCTCAACCGGACTTACACGGGCCGGCCCAGCATCATCACCGAGGTGCCCCGCTTCGCCGCACATGCGGGTGACGCGCGCATCATCCTCAAGCGCGAGGACCTCAACCACACCGGGTCGCACAAGATCAACAACGTCCTCGGCCAGGCCCTGCTCACCCGCAAGGTCGGCAAGAAGCGCGTGATCGCCGAGACCGGGGCCGGCCAGCACGGTGTGGCGACCGCCACCGCCGCGGCACTCCTCGGCCTGGACTGCACGGTGTACATGGGCGAGGAGGACATGCGCCGCCAGGCGCTCAACGTCGCCCGGATGCGTCTGCTGGGCGCGGAGGTCATCGGTGTCTCCACCGGGTCGCGCACCCTCAAGGACGCCATCAACGAGGCGTTCCGGGACTGGGTCACGAACGTGGAGAGCACCAACTACATCTTCGGCACCGCCGCCGGCCCGCACCCGTTCCCGGCCATGGTGCGCGACCTGCAGAAGATCATCGGCGAGGAGGCCCGTCAGCAGGTCCTCGACCTGACCGGGGCGCTGCCCGACGTCGTGTGCGCCTGCGTGGGTGGCGGCTCCAACGCCATCGGGATCTTCAACGCCTTCCTCGACGACGACGGGGTGCGCCTGGTCGGCCTCGAGGCCGCCGGGGACGGCGTCGAGACCGGCCGGCACGCCTCCTCCATCACCGGCGGGACCCCGGGCGTGCTGCACGGCGCCCGCACCTACCTGCTGCAGGACGAGGACGGGCAGACGGTCGAGTCCCACTCGATCTCCGCCGGGCTGGACTACCCCGGCGTCGGCCCCGAGCACTCCTGGCTCGCCAGCATCCACCGGGCGGAGTACCAGCCGGTCACCGACAGCGAGGCCATGGAGGCGTTCCGGCTGCTGTGCCGCACCGAGGGCATCATCCCGGCGATCGAGAGCGCCCACGCCCTGGCCGGTGCGGTCCGCCTCGGGTTGGAGGCCCAGGCGGCGGGCGAGCCTGCGCCCACCATCCTCGTCAACCTGTCCGGGCGCGGGGACAAGGACGTCGAGACCGCGGCCGCGTGGTTCAAGCTGCTTGACGAGGACGAGCACGACGGCGACGTCCCGGTCGCCGCAGGGCCCGAGGACGAGGCCAAGACCGGCGCGGTGGACGCGGCGGGGTACGAGGCGACCGGCAGCGTGGAGAAGTGAGCATGACGACGACCGACTCGACCACGGCCGCCACCTCCCGGACTGCCGCCGCCATCGACGCCGCGAAGGCCCGCGGTGGTGCCGCACTCATCGGCTACCTCCCGGTCGGCTTTCCCGACCTCGACACGTCCGTCCGGGCCGCGCGCGAGCTCGTCGCCGCCGGTGCCGACGTCATCGAGCTCGGCCTGCCGTACTCCGACCCCGGCATGGACGGCGAGACCATCCAGCGCGCCACCCAGGCCGCGCTCGAGGGCGGCACCCGGACCGCGGACGTGATGCACGCCGTCGAGCGCGTCGCGGCGACCGGTGCCGCGGTGCTCGTCATGACGTACTACAACCCCGTGTACCGCTATGGCGTGGACCGGTTCGCCCGCGACCTCGCCGACGCCGGCGGTGCCGGGCTCATCACCCCGGACCTGATCCCGGACGAGGCCGGCGAGTGGATCGCGGCCTCGGACGCGCACGGGCTCGACCGCGTCTTCCTCGTGGCGCCGAGCTCCACCGACGTCCGGCTGCGGATGACCGCCGGTGTATGCCGCGGATTCGTGTACGCGGCGTCCACCATGGGCGTGACCGGTGCCCGCACGGCCGTGGACAGCCACGCCCGCGGGCTCGTCGCCCGTACGCGCGAGGCCGGCGGCGAGCCGCGGGTCTGCGTGGGGCTCGGCGTCTCGACACGGGAGCAGGCCGCGGAGATCGCCGAGTACGCCGACGGCGTGATCGTCGGCTCCGCGCTCGTGCGCACGCTCATGCGTCCCGACGGCGACTCCGATGCCGCGATCAAGGACCTCACCGCCCTGGGGGCGGAGCTGGCCGCCGGCGCTCACGGCAGCTGACCTCCCCGCGTCGCCGACTCTGCCGACTCGCCCTCCGGTGATGCCGAAAGCGTCGCTGGTGTCGGCCGCGCCGGGGGCGTCGCTCGTTTCAGCCGCGCCGTCGGCTTCGCTCGGTTGCTCACGGGTCGGCGTCGGTAGCTCAGGCCGCAGTCTCGACCATCGCCCGGAGGTGAGCGCCCGCCCGGGGGCACGGTCGCGACCGGCTACTCTGCACCCGTGATCCTCGCGTCGATCCCCAGCCCACCGCAGGGGGAGTGGCACCTCGGCCCCGTCCCACTGCGGGCCTATGCCATCGCCATCCTCATCGGCGGCATCGTCGCCTGGTGGATCCTCGACCGGCGCTACACCGCGAAGGGCGGCCCGAAAGACACGGCGATCGACGTGGTCTTCTGGATGGTGCCGTTCGGCATCATCGGGGCCCGGCTGTACCACGTCATCACTACGCCTGACCCGTACTTCGGCCCTGACGGGGACCCATGGGCCGCATTCGCGATCTGGAATGGCGGCCTGGGCATCTGGGGTGCCGTCGCCCTGGGGGCCGTCGGGGCGTGGATCGGTATGCGTCGCAGAGGGCTGCGCTTGGCCCCATTCGCCGACGCACTCGCCCCGGGCCTGCTCGTCGCCCAGGCCATCGGCCGGCTCGGCAACTACTTCAACCAGGAACTCTATGGCGCGCCCACCACGCTGCCGTGGGGCCTGGAGATCGACGACGCCCACCTCGTGCCCGGCTACGTCTCCGGCACCTTGTTCCACCCCACCTTCCTTTACGAGCTCATCTGGAACCTCGCGATGGTGGCGGTGCTCCTGTGGGCCGAGCGGCGCTTCAGGCTCAGTCATGGGCGGGTGTTCTGGCTCTACGTCATGCTTTACACGGTCGGACGGGTGTGGATCGAGTACCTGCGGATCGACACCGCCGAGATTGTTCTAGGGCTCCGGCTGAATGTGTGGACGTCGATTCTGATCTTCCTCGTGGCGCTGGCGTTCTTCGTTGTGATCGGGCGGCGCACGCGGGGTCAGGAGGAGAGCCTGTGGCTACCGGGTCGGGAGCCGGCCGCTGCCGAGGAGGGCGGGACGGCAGTCGACGATGCCGACCGTGCAGCGGAGACACCCACGGCCACGGTGGGCGAGGCCGGGCCGGGATCGATGACGGTGAGCGAGGCCGGGTCGGACACGGCCGCGGCGTACACGGGAGAACCGGCCATGCCCGGCCTGCGAACGCCGGAGCCTACCTCCGCGACTTCCCCTGAGGAGGGCACCGAGAGCGGTTCGGAGACGGGCACAGCCAGCCCGTCCGGGCGGGCTTGAGCAAAACCCTCGTGCGGTGAGCCGTCTCTCATCGCGGTCGACCCCCCTTACGGTGGAGCTTTTCGCACGTCCGTCGGTCGCGCTCAGAACGGCGGCGGGTCGTCCGCGCCTGCCTCAGCCGGGGTGCCGCTCGCACGTGGACGCGGCGGTGGCATCGGGTCCGGTGGTGGCGGTTTCGCGGTGACCGGCGCGCCCCGTGAGGTGGAATCCGGTGGATCCGGTGGTGTGGTGCCGGGTGGTTTGTCAGCTCGGCGTCGGTACTGGTGGCCGGTCGGGGCGGTCCAGATGGAGTCGCCAGTCTCGGGATCTCGTTCGACGTGCCGGGCCTTGATGGTCTTGGCGCCGTGGTGGGATCGGCAGCGGGCGTAGAGGGTGTCGAGCCGGGTCTGTTGCACGGTGGCGGCCTTGGTGGCGTCGTACTCGGGGGTGTGGTCGAGGTCGCAGCGGTATGCAGGCATTCGGCACCCCATGAACGTGCAGGTCACGTCCCGGGCGATGACAGTACGGGCCAGGACGATACCGGGCCGGTAGACCTTGGTGCCCACGGCGGTGACCTCGCCGGTGGTGGCGTCGGTGAACAGGGCTTGCCAGGTGGCGTCGGTAGCGATCTCGCGGGCAAGGTCGGCGGAGATGGGACCGTACCCGGCGAGCAGGCCGGGCTGGTCGTCCAGGCCCAGGAGGCTGCCGGCGCCGATGGTGACCTGCAGGTGGGGGCGGCGGCGAGCGAACATAGGAAGCTCGGCCCCGTCGAGGTCCAGTCCACGGTCGAGCAAGGTGCGGAAGAGGTCGCGGAAGGCGTCGGCGCGGCGCTGATCCGCGGTGCGACGATCCCCGGAAGCCTTCGCGGCCGTGCCGAGGGCGTCGACGTACGTGCGCACGGCCTCGGCGTCGTCGCACCGCAGCAGGGCCGAGACCCAGGACATGCCGTCGTAGGCCGGCTCGATGGTCACGGTGCGGTCGGCGAAGGACTTCGCATGGCGTTTGGCCACCGCGTCGGGATCGACCAGGAGGGCGGCGTGGCGGAGCTTGTCGCGCAGCTGGGGCCCGGTCAGGGTGGCCGCGTCGGGTAGCAGGGTGTCGTGGATACGGCGCAGCTCGGCGTCGGGCAGGCCCGGGGTTGTGTGGAGCAGCACCTTGGCCTTGTTCACGTCGACCTTCCCGGTGGCCAGGGCGTCGGCGACCCTGGGGAAGTTCTCCAGCTCGACGGCCAGACTCACCTTGGCTTCCGCGCCGTAGCGGGTGGTGCCCAGGCGTGCCTGCAGCTCGAACGCGGCCATGTGCAGCGGGGTCGGCCCCGGGCTGGCCGCCGGCCGTCGGGCGACCAGCTCGGCGACGAGCCGGGCCTGGGTCGCCGCGCCCCAGGCCATCAGCCGTTCGTGGGCGGCGATCGCTTCGACCAGGGTCTGATCGTCGACGTCCGCGCCGTCAAGGCTTCCCGGGACGGCGACCATGCCCGCCCCAGGGGTCAGGCTTTCGAGGCGGATCGCGGCCAGCGTGGTCAGCTGGAAGTCGCTGAGCTGCGGGTCGAGCTCTGCCTGCCGCCACCCCACCGACCTCGTGGTGCCCGGGGCGGTGCGCCGCGGCGGGAGGTAGCCCTCCGGCCCGGCGTAGGACATGTCCGCGCGATAGTCGGGCACCGCCGCCACCCCGAGCAGCATCCGCGCCAGTGGCGCCGACACGCCTGCGGCGCCGTCCCAGTCCAGCTCTTCATCGAACATATGTGCACGCTATCGACGGCCACTGACATCCGATGCTTGGTTATCCATGGCTGTGGACTCGCGCCTCGACACCTTGACACCCCGGCGCTGACGTTCTTGTCTGGGGCCTGCAACCTGCGCATCAGGGTGTGAGCGTCAAGAATGTGGACACGCTGCGTCACGTGCGCGTCACCTGCGAGTAATATCGCGCCACCATCGGGTCGACGGCGCCCCAAACCGGCATCAACATGCTTGACGATGCGGTGGGCCGCAACGGGTCTTCCGCGGTGAGGAGATCGCGCATGGACTTCGACGAGGCGACCGCCGGCCCGTTCCCCGCCCGGCAGCGGCGGGGTCTGTACGACTCCGCGCACGAGCACGACGCGTGCGGCGTCGCCTTTGTTGCCACGCTCCGCGGCCGGGCCGGGCGTGACATCGTCGAAGCGGGCCTGACGGCGCTGCACAACCTCGACCACCGCGGCGCCGTGGGCGCGGAGGAGAACACCGGCGACGGCGCCGGCATCCTCACGCAGGTCCCCGACAGGTTCCTCCGTGCCGTCACCGGCTTCGGCCTGCCTGCCGCGGGCTCGTACGCCGTCGGCACTGCGTTCCTCCCCGGTTCGGATGCGGGGGAGGCTGCGATCGCCGAGGCCGTCGTGCGCATCCAGAGCGTCGCCGCCGAGGAGGGCTTGGACGTCCTCGGCTGGCGAGACGTGCCGGTGGACGCCTCGATGATCGGTCCCAGCGCGCTTGCGACCATGCCCACCTTCCGCCAGCTGTTCTTGGCCGGTGCGGCCGGTGCGGCCGGTGCGGCCGGTGCGGCCGCCGACGCCGCCACCGGGCTCGACCTGGACCGGCGTAGCTTCCGGGTGCGCAAGCGCGTCGAGCGCGAGCTGGGCCTGTACTTCGCCTCGCTCTCGGCCCGGACACTCGTGTACAAGGGGATGCTCACCACGGCGCAGCTGCGGCCGTTCTTCCCCGACCTGTCCGACGAGCGGTTCACCTCGGAGCTGGCGCTGGTCCACTCGCGGTTCTCCACCAACACGTTCCCGTCGTGGCCGCTGGCGCAGCCCTTCCGGCTGGTGGCCCACAACGGCGAGATCAACACCGTGCGCGGCAACCGGAACTGGATGGCGGCCCGTGAGGGCGTGCTCACCTCCGCCGTCCTCGGCGACCTCTCGCCGCTGCTGCCCGTGTGCACCCCGGGCGGCTCGGACTCGGCCACCTTCGACGAGGTGCTCGAGCTGCTGCACCTCGGCGGCCGGTCGCTGCCCCACGCCGTCCTCATGATGATCCCCGAGGCGTGGCAGAACCACGCCTCCATGGACCCGGCGCTGCGGGCCTTCTACGAGTACCACTCCACCCTCATGGAGCCGTGGGACGGTCCCGCCGCCATGACCTTCACGGACGGCACCCTCATCGGCGCCGTCATGGACCGCAACGGGCTGCGGCCGGGCCGGTACTGGGTCACCGACGACGGCCTGGTGGTCCTGGCCTCCGAGTCCGGCGTGCTGGACCTTGCCCCGGAGAAGGTCGTCCGCAAGGGCCGCCTCGAGCCGGGCCGGATGTTCCTGGTCGACACCGGCTCCGGTCGCATCGTCGAGGACGAGGAGATCAAGCGGTCCCTCGCGCACAAGCGGCCCTACCAGCAGTGGCTCGACGAGGGGCTCATCCACCTCGAGGAGCTGCCCGACCGGGACCACGTGGACCACTCCCGGCTGTCCGTCATCCGCCGTCAGCAGACCTTCGGCTACACCGAGGAGGAGCTGCGCCTGATCCTGGCGCCGATGGCCGCCGGCGCCGAGGCGATCGGCTCGATGGGCACCGACACCCCGGTCGCGCCCCTGTCCTCCCGGCCCAGGCTGCTGTTCGACTACTTCGCCCAGCTGTTCGCCCAGGTGACCAACCCGCCGCTGGACGCCATCCGCGAGGAGCTGGTCACCGCGCTGGGCGGGGCGATCGGTCCGGAGCCCAACATCCTCGTCGACGGCCCGGAGCACGCCCGCAAGCTGGTCGTCCCGTTCCCCACGATCGACAACGACCAGCTCGCCAAGATCAAGAACATCGGCCGGACCCCGCGGAAGGGGCACGACTTCACCGCCGTCACCATCTCCGGGCTCTACCCGGTCGCCGGGGGCGGGGCGGCCCTGCAGGCCCGCCTGCAGGAGATCTTTGCCGAGGTCGACGCCGCGATCGAGCAGGGCCGCAACGTCATCGTGCTCTCCGACCGGGAGTCGACGGCGGCCCTCGCCCCGATCCCGTCGCTGCTCCTGACCTCCGCGGTGCATCACCACACCCTGCGCCGCCGCACCCGCACGAAGATCTCGCTGATCGTCGAGGCGGGCGACGTCCGCGAGGTCCACCACGTGGCCCTGCTCATCGGCTACGGCGCCGCGTGCGTGAACCCGTACCTGGCGATGGAGAGCGTCGAGCACCTGGTGCGCTCCGGCGTCGTGGACGTGGACGCCCAGCAGGCGGTGACCAACCTGATCAAGGCCCTGGGCAAGGGTGTGCTCAAGGTGATGTCCAAGATGGGCATCTCCACCGTGGCCTCCTACCGCGGCGCCCAGGTCTTCGAGGCGATCGGCCTGTCCGAGGACCTCGTCTCGGAGTACTTCACCGGCACGCCGACGCCGCTGGGCGGCGTGGGACTGGACGTCATCGCCGCCGAGGTCGCCGCCCGGCACGCCACCGCCCACCCGCACTCCGGCATCTCCCCGGCACACCGCACCCTGCGCATGGGCGGGGAGTACCAGTGGCGCCGGGAGGGCGAGGCCCACCTGTTCGACCCCGAGACGATCTTCCGGCTCCAGCACTCCACCAGCGCTCGCCGGTACGACGTCTTCCGCCGCTACACCGCGGGCGTGAACGACCAGTCGCAGCGGCTGATGACCCTGCGCGGGCTGCTCCGGCTCAAGGAGGCGGCCACCCCTGTCCCCCTCGAGGAGGTCGAGCCGGTCAGCGCGATCGTCAAGCGGTTCTCTACCGGCGCCATGAGCTACGGCTCCATCTCCGCGGAGGCGCACGAGACCCTCGCGATCGCCATGAACATGCTCGGCGGGAAGTCGAACACCGGCGAGGGCGGGGAGGACACCGACCGCCTGCACGATCCCCGCCGTCGTTCGGCCATCAAGCAGGTCGCCTCCGGCCGATTCGGCGTGACCGCGGACTACCTCACCAACGCCGACGACATCCAGATCAAGATCGCGCAGGGCGCCAAGCCGGGGGAGGGCGGCCAGCTCCCCGCCCACAAGGTCTACCCGTGGGTGGCCGGCACCCGGCACTCCACCCCGGGCGTCGGACTCATCTCCCCGCCGCCCCACCACGACATCTACTCCATCGAGGACCTCGCCCAGCTCATCCACGACCTGAAGAACGCCAACCCCGCCGCCCGTATCCACACCAAGCTGGTCAGCGAGATCGGCGTGGGCACCGTGGCGGCCGGCGTCGCCAAGGCGCACTCCGACGTCGTCCTCATCTCCGGGCACGACGGCGGCACGGGCGCCGCGCCGTTGACCTCCCTCAAGCACGCGGGCGCCCCGTGGGAGATCGGCCTGGCCGAGACCCAGCAGACGCTGGTGCTCAACGATCTGCGCGACCGCGTGGTCGTCCAGGCCGACGGGCAGATGAAGACCGGCCGGGACGTCATCGTCGCCGCGCTGCTGGGCGCCGAGGAGTTCGGCTTCGCCACCGCCCCGCTGGTGGTCGAGGGCTGCGTCATGATGCGGGTGTGCCACCTGGACACCTGCCCGGTCGGTGTCGCCACCCAGAACCCCGAGCTGCGCCAGCGTTTCACCGGCCGGGCCGAGCACGTGGTGACCTTCTTCGAGTTCATCGCCCAGGAGGTCCGCGAGCTGCTCGCCGTGCTCGGGCTGCGGTCGGTCGACGACGCCGTCGGGCGGGTGGACCTGCTCGAGGCCGAGCAGGCCGTCGAGCACTGGAAGGCCTCCGGCCTCGACCTCGCCCCGCTGCTCCAGCCCGTCGAGCCCCGGCCCGGCTCCGCCCTGCGGCACGTCCGAGACCAGGACCACGGCCTGGAGAAGGCCCTGGACAACCAGCTCATCGCGGCCGCCGCCCCGGCCCTGGAGCGCCGGGAGAAGGTGGCGATCGAGGCGCAGGTCCGCAACGTCAACCGCACGGTCGGCACCATGCTGGGCCACGAGGTGACCAAGCGGTACGGCGGCGACGGCCTGCCCGACGGTACCGTCGACATCACCCTGCGCGGCTCCGCGGGCCAGTCGTTCGGCGCGGTGCTGCCCCACGGGATCACCCTGCGGCTGATCGGCGACGCCAACGACTACGTCGGCAAGTCCCTCTCTGGCGGACGCATCGTCGTCCGGCCGGACGAGCGGTCGATCTTCGCGGCCGAGGAGAACGTCGTCGCCGGGAACGTCATCGCCTACGGCGCCACCTCCGGGGAGATCTTCCTGAGGGGCCGGGCCGGTGAGCGGTTCGGCGTCCGCAACTCCGGCGCCACGCTCGTCGTCGAGGGCGTGGGCGACCACGCCGCCGAGTACATGACCGGCGGCACCCTGGTCATCCTCGGGCCCACCGGCCGCAACCTCGGGGCGGGCATGTCCGGCGGCACCACCTACGTGCTCGACCTGCGCACCGAGCAGGTCAACGCCCCGGCGCTGGCGGGCGGGGAGCTGATCCTGTCCCCGCTGGACGCCGAGGACCACGCGATCGTCGTCGACCTCCTGCGCCGGCACGTCGCGCTGACCGGCTCGACCGTCGCGGCCGGTCTGCTGGCCGACCTCGCCGGCCTCGACACCCGCTTCACCAAGGTGCTCCCGCGCCAGTACGCCGCCGTCTCCGCCGCGCTCGTCAAGGCGGCCGAGGACGGCCTCGACCCGAGCTCGCCGGACGTGTGGGCCAACATCATGGAGGCTTCCCGTGGCTGACCCCCAAGGTTTCCTGCAGTACCGCGAGCGGGAGCTCCCGCGCCGCCGACCGGTGCCCGTGCGCATCCTGGACAGCCAGGAGGTCTACGAGCGGCGCGCCGAGGACGCCCCCGCGCTCGTGCGCCAGGCCACCCGCTGCATGGACTGCGGCGTGCCGTTCTGCCACAACGGCTGCCCGCTGGGCAACCTCATCCCCGAGTGGAACGAGCTGACCCGGAAGGAGGACTGGGCCGGCGCCATCGAACGGCTGCACGCCACCAACAACTTCCCGGAGTGGACGGGGCGGCTGTGCCCCGCCCCGTGCGAGACGGCGTGCGTGCTGGGCATCAACCAGCCGCCGGTGACCATCAAGAACATCGAGCAGTCCATCGCCGACAACGCCTGGGAGCTCGGCCTGGTGCACCCGCAGGTCCCGGAGCGGCTGACCGGCTCGACGGTCGCCGTCGTCGGTTCCGGCCCGGCCGGGCTGGCCGCCGCCCAGCAGCTGACCCGCGCCGGCCACACGGTGGCCGTGTACGAGCGCGACGACCGGATCGGCGGCCTGCTCACCTACGGCATCCCGGACTTCAAGATGGACCGGGCGCAGGTGGACCGGCGCATCGCCCAGATGGAGGCCGAGGGCACCCGGTTCCGCGCGTCGGTGGACGTCGGAGGTCCGGGTGCCGGGGCGCTCAGCGGTGCGGACCTGCGCGAGCGTTACGACGCCGTCGTCCTCGCCGTCGGTTCCACGGTGCCGCGCGAGCTCGAGGCGCCAGGCCGTGACCTCGGCGGCATCCACTACGCCATGGACTACCTGGTCCAGGCCAACCGGGTCGTCATGGGGCAGGACGTGCCCGGTCAGATCCTCGCCACGGGCAAGGACGTGGTCATCATCGGTGGCGGCGACACCGGCTCGGACTGCCTGGGCACCGCGACCCGGCAGGGCGCGCGGTCGGTCACCCAGATCGACATCAACCCGATGCCCTCGCCGGAGCGGCCCGCCGACCAGCCGTGGCCGACCTACCCGAAGGTCTACCGGGTCTCCACCTCCCACGAGGAGAACGGTGAGCGGGTCTACGCCACCTCGACGGTGGAGTTTCTCAGCGACGGCTCGGTCGGCGGGGGGCAGGTCACGCACCTGCGCCTCGTCGACGTCGACCGCACGTCCGGGGTGGCCGTGCCGATCGAGGGCACGGAGCGGGTCGTCCCCGCCCAGCTCGTGCTCCTCGCGCTCGGCTTCACCGGCGTGCCGGCGGCCGGTCTGGTCGAGCAGCTGGGCGTTGCGCTCGACGCGCGTGGGCGCGTCCTGCGCGATGAGAGTTTCGCCACCTCGGTGCCGGGGGTCTTCGCCGCCGGCGACGCCGCGCGCGGCCAGTCGCTCATCGTCTGGGCGATCGCCGAGGGGCGCTCCGCGGCGTCTGCCGTCGACGCCTTTCTGCGCGGCGAGACCGAGCTTCCGGCGCCTTTGCTGCCGTCCACGGTGTCCGTCTCGGTCTGACACGCGCAGCGGCAGGGCAGTGCCCGACGGCGGCCCGGGGGCCCAGGCCTCCGGGCCCCCGGGCGGGCGGCAACAGGTGGCATCAGGGGGCTGCGACGGGCGGCGTGGGACCGCCAGGCCCTAGGCTGGGGCCCATGCGTAGAGCGAAGATCGTGTGCACCCTCGGCCCCGCCACAGAGTCCCCAGAGAAGGTCCAGGAGCTGGTCGACGCCGGCATGGACGTTGCCCGGATCAACCGGTCGCACGGCAAGGTCGAGGAGCACGAGGCGGTCTACCGCAACGTGCGTGCCGCCGCCCAGGCCTCGGGCCGCGCGGTCGCCGTCCTGGTCGACCTGCAGGGCCCGAAGATCCGCCTCGGCAACTTCGCCAACGGGAAGGAGGACCTCAAGGAGGGTGACACCTTCACCATCACCACCGAGGACGTCCCCGGCACCGCCGAGCTCGCCTCCACCACCTACAAGGGCCTCCCGGGCGACTGCCAGCCCGGTGACCGCATCCTCATCGACGACGGCAAGGTCGGGGTGCGCGTCCTCGAGGTCGACGGCACCCGCGTCGTCACCCGCGTCGAGGTGCCCGGCCCCGTGTCGAACCACAAGGGCCTGAACCTGCCCGGCGTCGCCGTCTCCGTCCCCGCACTGTCCGAGAAGGACAAGGAGGACCTGCGCTGGGCCCTCAAGATCGGCGCCGACATGATCGCCCTGTCCTTCGTCCGCTCCGCCGCGGACGTCGAGGACGTCCACGCGATCATGGACGAGGAGGGACGCCGCGTCCCGGTCATCGCGAAGGTCGAGAAGCCGCAGGCCGTGGAGAACCTCGTCGAGATCGTCGACGCGTTCGACGGCATCATGGTCGCCCGCGGCGACCTGGGCGTCGAGCTCCCGCTGGAGCAGGTCCCGCTCGTGCAGAAGCGCGCCATCGAGCTGGCCCGCCGCAACGCCAAGCCGGTCATCGTCGCCACGCAGATGCTCGAGTCCATGGTGACCAGCCCGCGGCCGACCCGCGCCGAGGCCTCCGACGTCGCCAACGCCATCCTCGATGGCGCCGACGCGGTCATGCTCTCCGGCGAGACCTCGGTGGGCCAGTTCCCGATCGAGACCGTGCGCACCATGGCCCGGATCGTGGAGAACACCGAGGAGAACGGCGGCGAGCGCATCGCCCCGCTCGGCTCCAGCCCGCACACCCGCGGCGGCGTCATCACCCGCGCCGCGGCCGAGATCGGCGAGATGCTCGAGACCAAGTATCTGGTCACGTTCACCCAGTCCGGCGACTCCGCCCGGCGCATGTCCCGCCTGCGCTCGCCCATCCCGCTGCTGGCCTTCACCCCCGACACCGACGTGCGCAACCGGCTCGCGCTCAGCTGGGGCGTGCAGACCTACACGGTGCCCGCGGTCAGCCACACCGACGACATGGTCAACCAGGTCGACCAGCTGCTGCAGACCACCGGTCTCGCGGAGGAGGGGGACCGGGTGGTCATCGTGGCCGGTATGCCCCCGGGCCAGGTCGGCTCGACCAACTCGATCCGCGTGCACAAGATCGGCGAGACCTACAGCAAGGCCTGACGCCGGGACTGCGACACACGCTGACGCGGCCGGCCGGGGGACTCCCGGCCGGCCGACGTGCGTCGGCGTGGACCGGCCGCCGGCCACGCTACTGTGGCCCCGCCCCACGCTCCTGTGGTGGAACTGGCAGACACACCGCACTCAAAATGCGGCGCCGAGAGGCATGCGGGTTCGAGTCCCGCCGGGAGCACCAGACGGCCGTCGCGGCCGTGTTGAACGCGTCACGTGGGCTTTTCGCGGGCTGCCCGTCGACGGAACGCGCTATAGGCTTACCGCCGTGACCACGAAGAAGCGCAGCGAGGCCCCCACCAGCGACGACACCGCGTCCCCCGCGGACGGCGGGGCGATCGAGCTCGAGCTGCCCGGCCCCGAGGCCGGCGCGGCGGAGGAGCCGGCGAAGCGGCGTCGCATCGTCGTGGCCGAGGACGAGACGCTCATCCGCCTCGACATCGTCGAGAGCCTCACCGAGGCCGGCTTCGACGTCGTCGGCGAGGCGGGCAACGGCGAGCAGGCCGTCGCGCTCGCCACGGAGCTCGAGCCCGACGTCGTCGTGATGGACGTGAAGATGCCGGTGATGGACGGCATCACCGCCGCCGAGCGCATCATCGGCGCCCGCACCTGCGCCGTCGTCATGCTCACCGCCTTCTCCCAGAGGGAGCTGATCGAGCGGGCCCGCGACGCCGGCGCCATGGCCTACGTGGTCAAGCCCTTCACCCCGGCCGACCTGGTGCCCGCCGTCGAGATCGCCATCTCGCGCCACCAGGAGATCACCTCCCTCGAGGCCGAGGTCGCGTCCCTGTCGGAGCAGTTCGAGACCCGCAAGCGCGTGGACCGCGCCAAGGGCCTCCTCATGACCAAGATGGGGCTGAGCGAGCCCGAGGCCTTCCGCTGGATCCAGAAGACCTCCATGGACCGGCGCCTCACCATGCGCGAGGTCGCCGACGCCGTCATCGAGCAGGTCGGTTCGAAGTAGCACACGACAGCACCTGACCGGCCCGGTCCCCGCTCGGGGACCGGGCCGTCGTCGTCCCGCCGCGGAGACGCCGTCAGGCGTGTGTGATACGGACCACAATCGTGATCTTCTTGTGACACACAAGCGGCCCATCACGAGGACACGGACACCCGTGGCCAATACGTTGGCGCGCACGGACGCACGCGGTCACCCGACCGTCCCGCCTCGTGACGAAGGAGAAGGCATGATTCGCAGGAAGACAGCGCTCCGATCGCTGGCACTCGCCGCGGCGGTGACACTGACCCTGGCCGCTTGCGGGTCGGCGAGCGACGACGACGGCGACGCCGCGAGCCCCGGCGCCGGGGAAGGGGCGGCGGGGGACGCGCTGCTCCTGGGCACCCTGCTCCCGCAGACCGGGTCGCTCTCCCAGCTCGGCCCGCCCGAGATCGCCGGCGTCGACCTCGCCGTGAAGGAGATCAACGCAGCCGGCGGCGTGCTCGGCGCGGACGTGGAGGTCTCCCACAAGGACTCCTCCGACGCCGACAACGCCCAGGTGGCGACCCAGTCCGTCACCGAGCTGCTCAGCGAGGGCGCCCACGCCATCATCGGCGCGGCCTCCTCGCAGGTGACCCTGAACGTCATCGACGACGTCGTGGGCTCGGAGACCCTGATGGTCTCCCCGGCGAACACCGCGGCGAAGCTCTCCGGGTACTCGGACTTCTTCTTCCGTACCGCCCCGCCGGACACGGTCCAGGGCGACGTGCTGGGCAACCTGATCCTCGCCGACGGCCATGCCAACCTCGGCGTCCTGGTCTTCAACGAGGACTACGGCACCGGCCTGCGCGACGTCGTCCAGGGCGTCGTGGAGGAGAACGGCGGCACTGTCACCTTCGGCACGGCCGGGGACGAGTTCGACCCCACCGAGCAGAACTTCAGCACGATCGTTGGCAACGCACTCGCCACCAGCCCGGACGCGATCGCGATCATCGCGTTCACCACGCAGACCCCGCTGATCGTGCAGGAGCTCGTCAACCAGGGCTTCGACATGTCGAAGACCTACTTCGTGGACGGCAACCTGCAGAACTTCGGCGCCGACTTCGACCCCGGCACCCTCGATGGCGCGCAGGGCACCCAGCCCGGCGTGTTCCCAAGCGATGAGTTCCAGGGGCGCCTGAAGGAGGTCGACCCCGACCTCCAGGACTTCAACTACGCGGCCGAGTCCTACGACGCGGCGATGCTCGTGGCGCTCGCCGCCGTGCGCGCGGAGAGCGTGACCCCCGCCGACGTCCAGGCCAGCATGGCGGCGGTCTCCGGTGCCGAGGGTGGCACCGAGTGCACCGGCTTCGAGGAGTGCGCCGCGCTCCTGGCGGACGGTGAGGAGATCATCTACCAGGCCGTCTCCGGCGTCGGGGCGTTCAACGGGGACAACGACCCCTCCGCCGCGAACATCGGGATCTACCTGTTCGACGGGGAGAACAACAACTCCTTCCAGCGGGTGGAGTTCGGCGAGATCAAGTAGCGACGACGGCGCGGCCCCCTCCCGCGCGACGCACCTTCGGCCCGGCGGAGCAACCCGCCGGGCCGTCGGCGTGCAGCGGAGGCAGCGCCCGAGCGATCAGCCCGAGATCTGCGCGATCAGCCTGAGATCTGCGCCGACCCGGCCCGCTCGGCGTCGGCCTTCTCGACGTCGGCCGCCAACGTGCCGAGGTAGAGCTGGATGACCTTGGGGTCGTCCATGAGCTCGCGGCCGGGGCCGCTGTGCGCGTTCGTGCCCTGGTCCAGCACGTAGGCGCGGTGGCAGATCTGCAGGCACCGGCGCGCGTTCTGCTCGACGATGACGATCGAGACGCCGGCCTTGTTGATCTTCCGCGTGCGGATGAACGTCTCGTCCTGCCGGACGGGGGAAAGGCCCGCCGAGGGCTCGTCGAGGAGGAGGACCTTCGGGTCCATCATCAGGGCGCGGCCCATGGCGACCATCTGCCGTTCACCGCCGGAGAGTGACCCCGCACGTTGCTTCCGGCGCTCGCTCAGCGTGGGGAAGATGTCGACGATCGCCTCGAACCGCTCCGCGAACCGCCGTGGGGCTTGGTACAGCCCCATCTGGAGGTTCTCCTCGATGGTCAGGGTGGGAAAGACGTTGTTGTTCTGAGGCACGAAGCCGATGCCGCGGCGCACGAGCGAGTCTGCGCGGTGGTTCTTGATGTCTTCCCCGGCGAGCGTGACCGTGCCGGAGCGAACCGTCACCAGCCCGAAGAGGGCCTTGAGCAGGGTCGACTTCCCCGCCCCGTTGGGCCCGATGATGCCGACGAGCTCGCCCGGGTGCAGGGCCAGGCTGCACCCGCGCAGGATGTCCACGCCGGGCAGGTAGCCGGCGACGACGTCCTCGGCGAGCAGCAGCGGCTCACCCACGGGGGCGCCCGCGTGCGGGCCGGTCGCAGTGACGGTGGTGCTCATCCGTGCCTCCTCAGTCCTCGAGCAGCGAGTCGTCGCCGAGGTCGGTGTCGTGGTGGGACCCGAGGTAGGCGTCGACGACCGCCTGCTCGTGCATCACGGTGTGGGCGGGGCCCTCCGCGACGATGCGGCCCTCGGCCATGACGACCACCCAGTCGGAGACGTGCCGGACCATGTGCATGTCGTGCTCGACGAAGAGGACCGTCATGCCCTCCTCCCGCAGCCGGGTGATGTGCCCGAGCAGGGACTGCGTCAGGGCCGGGTTCACGCCTGCCATGGGCTCGTCCAGCATGATCAGCTTCGGGTCGCTCATCAGCGCCCGGGCCATCTCCAGCAGCTTGCGCTGGCCGCCGGAGAGGCTGCCGGCGAAGTCGTCCTTCTTCGTGTCGAGCTTGAAGCGCTCGAGCAGCGTCATCGCCTTCTCGGTGATCGCCTTCTCGCGGGCGCGCCACAGCGTGGGCAGGAGGGCGACGGTGAACTTCTCACCCTGCTGCCCGGTGGCGCCCAGCCGCATGTTGTCCAGCACGGTCATCCGGTTGAGCGCCTTGGTCAGCTGGAAGGTGCGGACCATGCCGGCCCGGGCCGCCCGGGCCGCGCTGAGCTTCTCCGCGCGCTGTCCGTCGAAGCTCCACCGCCCCGTGTCGGCCTGGTCGAACCCGGTGAGCAGGTTGAACAGGGTGGTCTTGCCGGCCCCGTTCGGGCCGATGAGTGCGGTGATGGCGTTGCGGGCCACCTCGAGGTGCTCGACCTCGACGGCCTTGATCCCGCCGAAGCTCCGGGAGACGTCGTCGGCGACGAGGATGGGATCGGCCTTTACCGAGCCCGGGACCCGCTCCACGCTCGAGAAGTCCGGCGCCGGTGTCGCCGGCGCGGTCGGCTCGGTCTCAACGAACATTGATCGCCAGCTCCTTCTTGTCGCCGAGGATGCCTTGTGGTCGGAAGATGATCAGCAGCATGAGGGCGATCCCCACGAGGATCCAGCCGAAGGCCTCGATCTCCGCGACGGACATGACATCCTCGGGGACCACGGTGCGCATGATGCCCTTGATGAGCATCAGCGCTCCCCAGAAGAGCATCGACCCCAGGATCGGGCCGAACACGGTGGCCGCGCCCCCGAGCAGCAGGATGGTCCAGACCCAGAACGTGGTGGGTCTCCCCATCGAGTCGGGCTGCACCGCGCGGGGCAGCACGAACAGGACGCCGGCGAGCGCACCGAGCACACCGCCGATGACCAGGGACTGCATCTTGTAGGAGAAGACGTTCTTCCCCAGCGCCCGGACGGCGTCCTCGTCCTCGCGGATGCCCTTGAGCACCCGGCCCCACGGGCTCTTCATGAGCCGCCAGACCAGCAGGCAGGCGAGCAGCACCAGAGCCCACGCCACGATCCGCAGCCACCAGCTGTTGGAGGCGTTGAGCGCGTAGGTGAAGGGCCCGAGCGTGAACCGGCCGTCCGGGAACGGGGAGGCGCCGACGAACGTGTGCTTGAAGGAGTTGCCCAGCAGGCCGTTGGACGCACCGGTGACGTCCGACAGCGCGGTGGAGCGTCCGACGATGCGGACGATCTCCGCGGCGGCGATGGTGACGATGGCGAGATAGTCCCCGCGAAGCTTGAGCGTCGGGATGCCGAGGAGGACGGCGAAGACGACAGCGCTGGCCATGGCCGCCAGCACCGAGGCCCACAGGGGCCAGCCGGCGATGGTGGTGATGGCGAAGCCGTACGCGCCCAGGAGCATGAACCCCGCCTGGCCCATGTTGAGCAGGCCGGTGAGGCCGAAGTGCACGTTCAGCCCGATGGCGGCCAGCGCCAGCGCTGCGGTGGTCGGCGCGAAGAGCTCGCCGGCGACGTTGGTGAGCAGGTTTGCCCAGTCCATGTGGTCGATCCCTTCCGTTACCCGACCCGTTGCGAGCGGCCGAGGATGCCTTGCGGCCGGACCAGCAGCACGAGCACGAGGATGGCCATGGCGGCGGCGTAGCGCATGTCGCTGGGGATGAAGAGCGTGGACAGCTCGACGACGAGCCCGATCACGAGCGAGCCGACCAGGGCGCCGAACGCGGTGCCCAGGCCACCCAGGGTGACGGCCGCGAACATGAGCAGGAGCAGCGCCGTGCCCATGTTCCAGCGGGTCGCGCTGAAGTACAGGCCCAGCAGCACGCCACCCAGGGCGGCCAGCCCGGCGCCGGCCGTCCAGACCATGCGGACGATCCGGTCGACGTTGATCCCCGATGCGGCGGCGAGGGCGGGGTTGTCCGAGACCGCCCGGGTGGCGCGGCCGATCCGGGTGCTGGTGAGGGCGTAGCCGATGCCGCCGAGCACGACGATCGCGATGATGACCGAGACCAGCGACTGGATGGTCAGGCGCACCGGCCCGATCTCGATGATCTCCGGGTTGGAGGTGACGATGCGCAGCACCCCGCCGCCGGCGAAGAGGTTGAACGTGTACTGCAGGGCGAGGGAGAGCCCGATAGTCACGATGAGCTGCTGGACCAGACCCACCCCACGACGGCGCAGCGGCGCCCAGATCCCGCGGTCCTGCAGGTAGCCGGAGATCAGCCCGATGAGGACGGCGAGGGCCCCGGCGACGGCCAGCGGCATGCCGAGCGTCTGGGCGAAGAAGTACGCGAGCAGCGCCCCGAGCGTGACCTGCTCACCGTGGGCGAAGTTGCTCAGCCCGGTGGTTCCGTACAGCAGGGACAGGCCCACCGAGGCCAGCGCGAACAGCAGCCCGAAGATCAGCCCGCTCACGACGAGCTGGGCCACCCGGCCTGTCGTGGAGGCACCCGCCGCGGCGGCGGTCTCGGCGGAGACGGCCACGTCGCCGCCCCCCTCGGCGGTGCCCGGCTCGGCGACGCCGCCCTCACCGGCGTCGCCGCTCCCGGTCTCGGTGGGACCCGCCGACGAGGGAGTGGCACCGCCCCCGGTGGGGGCTCCGAGGGGGAACAGCGCCCCGGCGCTGCTGCCCAGCTCGGCGACGACCGTGCGCGGGTTGTTGGCGGGGTCGCGCAGCGTCTCCCCGGCCGGCAGGGTCGCGGGGTCGACCTCCACCGCGTACTCCCCGGCGGCGGTGACGGCGGCCGTCCACCGGCCGGTGGCGTCGGTGGTGGCCTCGACCGTGGCGCCCTCGCCGGTGACCCTCAGGACGACGCCGACGGCGGGTTCGCCGTCCGCGGTGCGGATCGTGCCGCCCAGGCAGCCGGTCGCGGCGTCCGGGACGCATGCCTCGGCCGTGGCAGCCGCCGCGTGCGGGGTCCACGGCGTCGGTGCGATCGCGAGAAGGGTGCCGGCGATCAGCACCAGGAGGAGCGCGAGCAATCCGGGTCGGGCATGGGTGGATGTGGCACCGGGTGTCACCGGCGGGCTCCGTCCTCTTCGACTATTCCGTCGCCCGGGCGGCCGGAAGCCGTCCGAGTGGTCGAGAGCCTAGAGGAGCGAACCCACAGAGTTGTAACCTTCGTCACACATGTTTGTCGTCGTGTCTGATTCGTGACCCACCACCGGTGTCGATGAGCATGCAGGTCAGGCGCGCCGTGCAGATGCGCTGGCCATCGTCGTCGAGCACCTGGATCTCGTAGCTGGCGATCCGGCCGCCCTCGTGCAGGGCCGAGGCGGTCCCGACGACGTGTCCAGCCCTCGCCCCGCGGTGATGGCTGGCGCTGACCTCGATCCCCACCGCCGCGCGCCCCGGGCCGGCGTGCACGGTGGCGGCGAGGGAGCCGAGGGTCTCGGCCAGGGCCGCCGACGCGCCGCCGTGCAGCAGGCCGGCGGGCGTGGTGTTGCCGGCCACGGGCATGCGTCCGACCACCCGCCCGGGCGCCGCCTCGAGGAGCTCGATGCCGAGACGTTCGGGAAGGGTGCCCGCGAAGGCGGCCTGAAGGCGTGGGAGGAGATCGTCCGTCATGTCGTCAGGGTGGCACGGCCGGGGGCCGGGCTGTGTCGGGGCGCAACGGTCGGGCCCCGGCAGCGCCGGGGCTCGGGTTAGCTCGGTCAGCCCTCGAGGCCCGCGTGACGCCGCTGCTCCTCGGGCGGCTCGAGCTCCTGGAAGAGCGTCACGGTCAGCCCGGCGGGGGAGTGGACGCGGGCGTTCAGCGACCGCCACGGCGTCTGCGTCGGTGGGGCGATGGGGGCCGCGCCGGCCGCGAGGAGCTCGGCGGTGCGGGCCGCGGTGTCGTCGACCTCGAGGGCGAGGCGGACGCGCGGGCCGTCCGGGGAGCCGGTCTCGAGCTCGTCCACCGCACGCCGGTGCGCGGTGTTGGCCAGCTCGAGCGTGGCCCGCCCGGCGTCCAGGATCACCACCCGTTCCCCGGCCGCTCCGTCGTAGGCGATCTCCTCGGCCATGCCGAGCACGTCCCGAAAGAAGGCCACGGCTGCGTCGTGGTCGTCGACCTCGACGACGAGCCGGAGCTGGCGGACGCGGCCCGCCGGCCGTGGCGCCGCAGGTGCGCCGGCCGCGCCTGGCGCGTCAGTCTCGTGGACAGGTCCAGGTTCGACGGGCACGGGTGCTCCTCGGAGACGGTGGTCAGTGCTGCTCCAGCGTGCCACCGGCGCGTCGCGGCGTCCTGGTCGTGCGGTGCCGTCGCGGGCCGCCCCCGGGGTCGAGAGCCACAATCCCTGCGGGCCGACGGCGGGCGGGCCTGTCGTCAAAGCCACCCTCCGGTGCAGCGAGGGCTGTGGGACGGTGTCGGTGGCGCGCCTTAGGGTGTCCTCCGTGACCGACAGCAACCCCGAGAGCCAGTCCCCCCGCCTCCTGCTCGTCGACGGCCACTCCATGGCCTTCCGAGCGTTCTACGCCCTGCCGGCGGAGAACTTCTCCACCAAGACCGGTCAGGTGACCAACGCCGTCTACGGGTTCCTGTCGATGCTCATCAAGCTGCTCGCCGAGGAGCAGCCCACCCACCTCGCGGTCGCGTTCGACGTCTCCGGCGGCACGTTCCGCACGGAGGAGTACGCGGAGTACAAGGGGACCCGCGAGGCCGCCCCGGCGCCGTTCCAGGGTCAGGTCCCGCTCATCCAGGAAGTCCTCCACGCGATGCACGTGCCGGTGCTGGAGAAGGCGAACTACGAGGCGGATGACATCCTCGCCACCCTCACCACCCGCGCCGCGGCCGCCGGCCAGGAGGTGCTCATCTGCTCCGGGGACCGGGACACCTTCCAGCTCGTCTCCGACCAGGTCACCGTGCTCTACCCGATCCGCGGCGTCACGAACCTCTCGCGGATGACACCCGAGGCCGTCGAGGAGAAGTACGGCGTGGGCCCCGCGCGGTACTCCGACCTCGCGGCGCTGGTGGGGGAGACCAGCGACAACCTCCCCGGGGTGCCGGGGGTGGGTCCCAAGACTGCCGCCAAGTGGGTGAACCAGTACGACGGCCTCGAGAACGTCATCGCCAACGCGGACCTCATCGGTGGCAAGGCCGGACAGAACCTGCGCGACAACCTCGACCAGGTGATCCGTAACCGGCGCCTGAACCGCCTGCTCACCGACCTCGAGCTGCCCGTGGGGGTGGACGACCTCGCCCGCCGTCCGCTGGACCGGGAGGCGGTCCACCAGGTCTTCGACTCCCTGGAGTTCGACGTGCTGCGGCAGCGGCTCTTCGAGTCGCTGCCCCAGGAGCAGACCAGTGAGCCCGCCGCGGGCCTCGACGTCGACGTCGTCCCGGTCACCAAGGTGGACGGCGGGTTGCCTGCCTGGCTCGACGCCCGCCGCGGCACCCTCCTCGGCCTTGACGTCACCGGCACCGCGGCGCAGGGCACCGGGGACGCGTGGGCGCTCGCGGTCGCCGACGGCGAGGGCACGGCGGTCACGATGGACCTCACGGCGCTGGATGAGACGGACGAGACCGCGCTGGCCTCGTGGCTCGCCGACCCGGCGTCCCCCAAGGCGTTGCACGAGGCGAAGAACGCCTGGCACGCCCTGGACGGGCGCGGCCTCACGCTCGATGGCGTCACGTTCGACACGGCGCTCGCCGCGTACCTGTGCTACCCGGACCAGCGCCGGTACGCCCTGCCCGACCTGAGCCTGCGTCACCTCAAGCGTGAGCTGCGCGAGGAGGATACGGACGACGGCCAGGGTGTGCTCGACCTGGAGGGCGAGAGCGCCGACAACCACGCCGGCGTACGGGCCAGCGCCGTGGTCGAGCTGGCCGGCGCGCTCGCCACCGAGCTGGCCGACCGGGGCGCCGACGCGCTCCTGGGCGAGCTGGAGCTTCCGGTCCAGCGGGTCCTGGCCCGCATGGAGAAGCACGGCATCGCCGCCGACGTGGCGAACCTCGAGGAGCTGCAGACCGGCTTCGACCAGGCCGTCGAGCGGGCCGCCGCCCTCGCGTTCGAGGCGATCGGCCGCGAGGTGAACCTCTCGAGCCCCAAGCAGCTCCAGGAGGTCCTCTTCGACGAGCTCGACATGCCGAAGACGAAGAAGACCAAGACCGGGTACACCACCGACGCCGACGCGCTGGCCGACCTCTACGCCAAGACCGAGCACCCGTTCCTCCAGCACCTGCTCGAGCACCGCGACCAGATCCGGCTGCGGCAGACGGCGGAGGGCCTGCTGCGGTCGGTCTCCCCGGACGGCCGGATCCACACCACCTTCCACCAGACCATCGCGGCCACGGGCCGGCTCAGCTCTACCGACCCCAACCTGCAGAACATCCCGGTGCGCACCGACGACGGCCTGCGCCTGCGGGAGGGCTTCATCGTGGGGGAGGGGTACGAGGCGCTGCTGACCGCCGACTATTCCCAGATCGAGATGCGCATCATGGCGCACCTGTCGGAGGACGCCGGGCTCATCGAGGCGTTCCGCTCGGGGGAGGACCTGCACTCCTTCGTCGGCTCCCGCGTGTTCGACGTGCCCACCGACCAGGTGACCCCCGCCCAGCGCAGCAAGATCAAGGCGATGAGCTACGGGCTGGCGTACGGGCTCAGCGCGTTCGGGCTCTCCCGGCAGCTCAAGATCGACGTCGCCGAGGCACGGGACCTCATGGAGGGTTACTTCGAGCGCTTCGGCGGTGTGCGGGACTACCTGCACGGCGTCGTCGGCGACGCCCGCAAGACTGGCTACACGCAGACGATCATGGGCCGGCGCCGCTACCTGCACGACCTCACCAGCGACAACCGGCAGCGCCGCGACATGGCCGAGCGCATGGCTCTTAACGCCCCGATCCAAGGCTCGGCCGCCGACCTCATCAAGGTCGCCATGGTCGACACCCAGCGGGCGCTGGACGAGCGCGGGCTTGGCTCACGGATTCTCCTGCAGGTCCACGACGAGCTGGTGCTCGAGGTCGCCCCGGGGGAGCGTGAGGAGGTCGAGGCCCTCGTCCGCGAGCAGATGGGCTCGGCGGCGCAGCTGTCGGTGCCGCTGGATGTCTCGGTCGGCACGGGCCGGTCCTGGCGCGACGCCGCCCACTGATCCCGGAGCGGCCCGGTCACCGAGCCGCCGTCGCTGAGCTGGTACGCGCGAGACGGCGGACGGCGGCCGGCCGTCCTTCGGCTCAGGCCGGCGCCGCGTCCAGGCGTACCGGACACCCGGTCCGGGCCGACTCGTACATGCCCAGGATCAGCGCCAGGGCGGTACGCGCCTCCGGCGTCCCTACCCGGGGTCGCGCCGACCCGTCGCCGCGCTGCCGCGCGCGCACCACCGCCACCAGCTCGTCCAGCTGACGCACGTGCGCCGGCCCGAGCCCACGCTCGTCGTCGGCCAGCCGGTCCGCCGTCGTCACCTGGTTCGCGGCGGCTCCGGACTCCGCCATCCGCACCTCGGGCGCGGCGCCGTCGGTGGCGTGGAGGAAGACGAGCTCGTCGTCGACGATGACGGCCGAGCCGCCGTCGCCGTAGACCCGGAGCGCGGAGTCGACCCCGGGGTACGCCGCGGTGGTGGCGTGGATGGTGGCGAGCGCGCCGGAGACGAAGCGCACCACGGCGACGGCGGTGTCCTCCACCTCGATGCGCTCGTGCGCGAGGGTGCCGGTGTAGGCGAAGACCTCCTCGGGCGTGCCCATCACCGAGAGCAGCAGGTCGATGATGTGCACCGCCTGGTTCATCGCCGCGCCCCCGCCGTCGAGGGCCCACGTGCCGCGCCACGCCCCCGAGTCGTAGTAGGACTGCCCGCGCCACCACGCGCACGACGCCGTCGCCGAGGTCAGACGCCCGAGACCGCCCGTGGCCACCTCGGCCGCCACGCGCTCGGCCGACCGGTCGAAGCGGTGCTGGGAGACGACGGCGACCACGTTGCCGGTGCGCCGTTCCGCCTCGACGATCCGGTCGGCGGCGGCGAGGCTCACGTCCAGCGGTTTCTCCACGAGCACGTGCTTGCCCGCCTCCAGCGCCGGGACCGCCCGGTCCGCATGGGTGCCCGACGGCGTCGCGACGATCACGACGTCGACGTCCTCGGCTGTGGCGAGGTAGCCGTCGAGGTCAGTGCTCCACGCCGCCCCATGCGTCGCGGCCAGCTCGCGCGCCGGGTCCGGCCGGCGGGCGACCACCAGACGCAGCTCCGCGTCCGCCGTCGCGGCGACGGCGTCCGCGAAGACCCGGCCGATCGCACCGGCCCCGACGATGGCGAATCCCAGAGGTCTCATGCCGTGATTGTGCACCGTTGGTGCCCGGGACCGTGCCGACCGGCAACGCGGCTGCCCAGGTCACGGGCGAGAGGAATGCCCTCAGGTGCGCCGGGTGCGGAAGATCGCGGTGCCCGGCAGCAGCGCCCCCCGCTCTGGCCCCCACCCGCCCCACACGTTGGTGTTGACGGCGGGCCACTCAGGCTCCACGAGCTCCTCGATGACCAGACCCGCGCCGACGACGTCGCGTACGTGGTCGGCGAACGTGCGGTGGTACTCGGCGTACAGCGGTGCCCCCGCGGCGTCGGTCTCCACGTAGGGGGTGCGGTCGAAGTAGGAGCGCTGCACGGTCAGCCCGTGGGCGGTCGGGTCGTCGGGGAAGGCCCACCGCACGGGATGGGTCACCGAGAACACCCAGCGCCCGCCGGGGCGCAGCACCCGCGCGACCTCGGCGTGCACGCGGTCGGCGTCCGGCACGAACGGGATCGCGCCGAACGCGGTGTAGGCGACGTCGAAGGAGGCGTCGGCGAAGGGGAGGTCGCGGGCATCGGCCAGGACGGTGGGCACGCTGATCCCGGTCACGGCATCGAGCTCCGCGGCCCGCTCCAGCATGCCGGCGGCGACGTCGGTGGCCACCACCTCCACGTCCTGGGCGCGCAGCCACCGCGCGCACTGCGCGGCCCCGGAGCCCACCTCGAGCACTCGCGATCCGCGAAGCTCCTCGAGCGGGCCGAGGAGATGCGCGTCGGCCTCCCGCAGTCCCTCGGGGCACCAGCAGAAGTCGGCGTCGCCGAGGAAGGCGCCGTGCTCGGCGAGATACTGGCTCGCTGCGTCGCTCCACCAGGCAGCGTTGGCCCGGGCGGCGGCTGCGGCGTCGACGTCGTGGTACCCGGCGCCTCCGACGGGAGGCTGGGGCGCGCTCATGCGGCAGACTGGAGTGCGGTCATGCGACCAGTGTGCGCCAGCGTGCGGCTGAGCCGGCCGCCAGGCGGTGACCGGTGAGCCGGCGGGTGACCGGTTAACCAGCGGGTGTGAGCCAGCCCTCGCCCGGAAGGGTCGGAGGTCGGTTGCCGGGGCGGAACCAGGCTCGGTAGGATCGCCTGCGGCGCACGTATGCCTCCGGGCTGCACCCGTCGAGCACGACCCATCCTGTCCGTACTATCCCTGTCCGCATCGGAGTCCATTCCTCAATGACCACTACTACGCCCACGCAGCCGACGTCCCCCCAGGTCGCCGTCAACGACATCGGCTCGGCCGAGGACTTCCTCGCCGCCGTTGACGCCACCATCAAGTACTTCAACGACGGGGACATCGTCGAGGGCACTATCGTCAAGGTCGACCGGGACGAGGTCCTCCTCGACATCGGTTACAAGACCGAGGGCGTCATCCTCTCGCGCGAGCTCTCCATCAAGCACGACGTCAACCCCGACGAGGTCGTCGCGGTCGGCGACCAGATCGAGGCGCTCGTCCTCCAGAAGGAGGACAAGGAGGGCCGCCTGCTCCTGTCCAAGAAGCGCGCGCAGTACGAGCGCGCCTGGAGCACCATCGAGAAGATCAAGGACGAGGACGGCGTCGTCACCGGCACCGTCATCGAGGTCGTCAAGGGCGGCCTGATCCTCGACATCGGTCTGCGCGGCTTCCTGCCGGCCTCCCTGGTGGAGATGCGTCGCGTCCGCGACCTCCAGCCCTACGTGGGCAAGGAGATCGAGGCGAAGATCATCGAGCTCGACAAGAACCGCAACAACGTGGTCCTCTCCCGTCGCGCCTGGCTCGAGCAGACCCAGTCCGAGGTCCGCTCGCACTTCCTGCAGACCCTGCAGAAGGGGCAGGTCCGCCCCGGTGTGGTCTCTTCGATCGTCAACTTCGGTGCGTTCGTCGACCTTGGCGGCGTGGACGGCCTCGTGCACGTCTCCGAGCTGTCCTGGAAGCACATCGACCACCCGAACGAGGTCGTCGAGGTCGGCCAGGAGGTCACCGTCGAGGTTCTCGACGTCGACATGGACCGCGAGCGCGTGTCCCTGTCCCTCAAGGCCACCCAGGAAGACCCGTGGCAGGCTTTCGCCCGCACGCACGCCATCGGCCAGGTCGTGCCCGGCAAGGTCACCAAGCTCGTCCCCTTCGGTGCGTTCGTGCGCGTCGAGGACGGCATCGAGGGCCTCGTGCACATCTCCGAGCTGGCCCAGCGCCACGTCGAGGTGCCCGAGCAGGTGGCCAAGGTCGGCGACGAGGTGTTCGTCAAGGTCATCGACATCGACCTTGAGCGTCGCCGCATCTCCCTGTCGCTGAAGCAGGCGAACGAGGGTGTGGACCCGGCCAGCGAGGACTTCGACCCGTCGATGTACGGCATGGCCGCGGAGTACGACGAGCAGGGCAACTACAAGTACCCCGAGGGCTTCGACCCGGAGACCAACGAGTGGCTCGAGGGTTACGACACCCAGCGCGAGGCCTGGGAGGCCGAGTACGCCCAGGCGCACGCCCGCTGGGAGGCGCACAAGAAGCAGGTCGCCGCGGCGATCGACGCCGACACCGAGGCTGCCGAGGTCGGCACCCCGGGTGCCGGGACCGCCGGTCCGACGTCCTACACCTCGGCCCCGGTCGAGGCGCACGGCACGCTGGCCTCGGACGAGGCCCTCGCTGCCCTGCGCGAGAAGCTCACCGGTCACTGAGCCGGCCCGCGGGTCTGACCCGCTGAGCACGTACGAGGCCCGTCGCCCCATCCCGGGGCGGCGGGCCTCGCCGTCTCCTCACCCTTCGCACCCTTCGCCCGCGAGATGTCATCTTTTCCGCGACATGTCAATGACATCTGATGGAGAAGATGACATCTCGCGGGTTGGGGGTGGGCGGCTACTCGGGCCGGTTCCCCGCCTCGCCGCCGAGTACGTACGGCGTGGTCACGCCCGCGTAGGCCAGGTGGGCCAGCATGCCGTCGGCGGCGTGCTGGAGGTTGTG
Organism: Georgenia yuyongxinii; assembly: GCF_006352065.1. NCBI lineage: Bacteria > Bacillati > Actinomycetota > Actinomycetes > Allobogoriellales > Allobogoriellaceae > Georgenia > Georgenia yuyongxinii. Next base: position 1,665,461 of record NZ_CP040915.1, read on the forward strand.
GCAGTGGTCGAGCCAGATGCCGGGGTTGTCCGCGACGAACGCGACCTCGTAGGTCTCACCGTCGCGCACGTCGAGGGTGTCGGTCCACCACTGGCTGCCCGTGGACGGCACGCCGTCGCGGCTGAGGACCAGCACGTGGTGGCCGTGCAGGTGCATGGGGTGCACCGTGCCCGAGGAGTTCGAGATGGTCATGACGACCAGGTCGCCCTCCTCCAGCATGTACATCGGCACGTCCGGGTAGAGGTGCCCGTTGATGGTCCACCACAGGCCCGGCCGGCCGTCGACGAACCCCGGCCTGCGGCCGATCGCGTACTCGTAGCGCCGGTCCGCGGCCGCGGGGTCGAACGGCAGCGACGACGGCGTCCCGTAGGTCAGCAGGTCGACGACGGCGTCCGGGCCAGCTGTCGCGGGCAGACTCCCGGGGTCCTGGCCGCCCACCGCGACCGCCGCCCCACCGCCGGCGTGCAGGACGACGCCGTCGGCCGGGACCACCAGCCCGAGGTCGACGCGGCCCCCGCCGGGCACCGTGAACGCGACGTCGGTCAGCGGTTCGGGCCCGTCGACCTCGTGACCGTCGACGGCGAGGAGCCGGTACTCGGCGCCGGCCACCCAGACGTTCGTGGCGGCGCTGTCGGTGTTGACGACCCGTAGCCGCGCCTGGGTCCCGGCGACGAGTGGCACGTGGTGGGTGCGAGCGTGCCCCGCGATGGTGCGCACGCCGTCGTAGGTGTGCACCGGCAGCACCAGGTCCCCGGTGGCCATGGGTGCGTCGTCGGGCCGGACGACGACCGTCCCGAAGAGCCCGCCGACCACTTGCTCGTGGGAGACCTGGTGGGAGTGGTACCAGTACGTGCCGGCGTCCTCGACCACGAACCGGTAGACGTGCTCACCGCCCACCGGGACCGCGTCCTGGGTCACGCCCGCCACGCCGTCCTCCGCGTTGGGCACGTCGATGCCGTGCCAGTGGAGCGCGGCGCCGTCGGCGACCGACTCGTTGACGAGGGTCACCTCCACCAGGTCGCCCTGGGCGGCCTCGATGGTGGGGCCGGGCGACGTCCCGTTGACGGTGAAGCCCGGCACCCGCTCGCCGGACGCTAGCTCGATCGTCCCCGCACGCGCGGTCAGCGTCACGGCGACGTCGGGCGTGCCCTCGCGTGGCCCCGCGAGGTCCGGGACGGTGCGCTGGGCGCCGCCCGGTGCGACAGTGCCGGTGGCCCGGGCCGCGGCGCCCGCGGCCGGGGCTGCCGCGGCGACCTGCCCGTGGTGCCTTTCCGCGACGGCGCCGGCGCCTTCGTCGGGGCCGTGGGCGACGGCGGAGCCCCCGCCGTAGTCGGGGTAGCCCATGTCCATCACCGAGATCGTGCCGGGCACGAGCGAGGTCCACCAGGCAGTGCCGAGGACCGTCAGTACCACCACGAGGAGGAACAGTCCCCACGTCGCGGGCCGGCGCAGCAGCGAACGCCCGGGAGCACGGCTCACAGGGCGGCGGGCGCCCGGGCCGGGACCGTCGTCGCGCGCTGGTCGGCGCGGTGGGCGGCGCGGAACGCCAGCAGGGCACAGGTGAAGATGGCCAGCGCGTTGAGGCCGTGGAGGTAGCCCACGGACACCACCTCGAACGCGGTGAAGGCGAGCACCCACTGGAGCACGACGAGGGCGAAGGTGATGGCCGCCCACATCTTCGCCCCGCGGAAGCGGTTGAAGAAGGACGCCACGAGCAGGATCAGGCCGAGCGAGGCGACGACAATGGCGCCGTACCAGTGCAGCGCGGAGCCGAGGTTGTCCATGGGGTCGTAGCTCGAGTCGAGCACGCCGCCGCCCTCGACCATGTCGACGATCGTGAAGACGGCCAGTGCGATCGCCGCGGCCTGGGCGGCGACGCCCAGCGCGGTGAGAAGTGCGAATGCCTTGTAGACCGTACGCATGACTACCTCCGGGCAGCCCGCGGGGTCGGGGGACGACCCCTGACGGTGCGCAACGCTACGCCGCAGAACCGCCCCCCAACTGCCCCCAGTTGTGCGGGCTCAGACGTCCACCGAAGCGGTGCGGCGCGTACGCACCGGCTCCGCCTGCGCCGTGCGCCCCGCGGCGCGCGCAGCGAGCAGAGCCAGCGCGAAGATCGCGAGGGCGTTGGCGCCGTGCAGGATCCCGATGGCCGGGGTCTCGAAGGCGAAGATGCCGAAGGCCCACTGCAGCAGCACGGCGACGAACGTCCACGCCGCCCACGTCTTGGCGCCCGGGAAGCGGGTGAGGAACGAGGCGATCAGCAGCAGGATGGCGAGCGCGCCGACCACCATGGCACCCATCGAGTGGGTCGCGAGCCCGGGGTTGGCGAACGTGTCGTAGCTGGCATCGATGACCGTGCCGCTCTCCACCTCGTTGACCATGGTGAACACGCCGAACGCGATGGCGGCGGACTGGATGAGAACGCCGGCTGCGACCAGCACAGCGAGAACCCGGTAGACGGTGCGCATGGACCTGACCTCCGCTCGGGCACCCGATGGTGCCGTTTTGCGCGAACACTACGGTGCGGGGTGTTGCCCGAAACATCCCAGTTTGCTGGGAGGTGGCACCCCCCGAGTGCGCTGCGGCGTGCTGCACCGGGCACGATGAGCACCGACATCCGGCGGCCGAACCCGCGGCCCGTCCGACGGCCGAACCCTCGCCCGACCGCCGGACGTGAACGTCTACGCCAGGGAGGCGGTCAACGTGACCTCGGTGCCCTTGAGCGCCTGGCTGACGGGGCAGCCCTTGCTGGCGGACTCCGCGATCCGCTGGAAGTCCTCCGCGGAAATTCCCTCCACCTCGCCCTCCACGGTGAGATGGATGCCGGTGATGCCCTCGCCCGCGACGAAGGTGGCCTCCGCGGAGCTGCGCAGCTCTGCGGGCGGGGTGCCGTTCTGCGCGAGCTCGAGGGAGAACTGCTGCGCGAAGCACGTCGCGTGCGCGGCGGCGATGAGCTCCTCGGGTGAGGTGGTGCCGCCGCCGGACTCCTCCGCACGAGCCTTCCAGTTCACGTCGAAGGTCCCCAGCCCCGAGGTGTCCAACGAGGTGCGGCCGGAGCCGGAGAACAGGTCCCCGTTCCAGGTGGTGCTGCCCTTGCTCACGATGGGCGTCGGCATGGTTGCTCCTCCTTCGCAGCCCGGCTGGTCCGGGCCTGCTCGCGAACCTCCATCCTGCCCGCGCCTGCGCCCACCCGCAGCGTGACGGCCGGTTAAGGTCGGGGCATGACCGACGGCGCCGCTCCCGGCACGGCCACGCTCCCGCCGAGCCTGACCAGGCTGGATTCGGCCCTGCAGGTGGTCGGCGCCGAACGGTCGTACGGGTGAAGGTCGGGCTGACGGGCGGCATCGCCTCGGGCAAGAGTTCCGTGTCGGCCGAGCTCGCGCGCCTCGGTGCGGTGATCGTCGACGCCGACCAGATCGCCCGCGACGTGGTGGCGCCCGGCACGCCAGGACTGGCCGCGGTGGTGACCGAGTTCGGACCCGCGGTGCTGCTGCCGGACGGCTCCCTGGACCGGCCCGCCCTGGGGCGCCGGGTGTTCGCCGACCCGGCCGCGCTGCAGCGACTCGGCGCACTCACCCACCCGCTCGTGGCCCAGGAGAGCGCCCGCAGGCAGGCGGCCGCGCCGCCGGACGCGGTCGTCGTCCATGACGTCCCGCTCATCGTCGAGAACGGGCTCGCCGACAGCTACGACCTCGTCGTCGTCGTCGCCGCCGACGAGGCGGTGCGGCTCGAGCGGCTGGTGCGCGACCGGGGCATGTCCCGCGAGGACGCGCTCGCCCGCATCCGGGCCCAGGCCACGGACGAGCAGCGCCGCGCCGTCGCCGACGTGTGGCTGGACAACTCCGGCACGCCCGAGGAGCTGCTCGGCGCCGTCGGCCGCCTGTGGCGCGAGCTGCTGGCCCCGAACAGCACAGGCCCGGGCACCACCGGGCGTCCCTAGCGCGGTTCCGGCGGCGGCGCACCCTCTTGGCCGGGCCCCTGCGGCGTGGGCGGCTCGGCGAACGGCACCTCGGTGGGCACCACCGTGGCGGACCGGACCGGGCCGGGCCTGCGCCGCCGCAGGGGGTCGCGGCGCAGATCCACGTAGAGCGCCACGCACAGGCCGAGCATGATCAGCACGAACGGTGTCGAGGCCAGGATGGTGAACGTCTGCAGGGCGCCGAGCCCGCCGACGAACAGCAGGACGGCTGCGACGGCGCCGGTGAGGATAGCCCAGACGATGACCAACGGCGTCCACGGGGTGGTGCGCCCCCGGGAGGACAGCGTGCCCATGACCAGCGAGCCGGCGTCGGCCCCGCTGATGAAGAACACCGCCGTCAGGACCATCACGACCAGGGTGGCCCCCGTGAAGAATGGGTACTGGTTGAGCATCGCGAAGAAGCCGGCCGCCTCGCTGCCGGTGCCGGCGATGTCGACGCCGTTGTGCTGCAGGTTGATGCCGGCGCCGCCGAAGACCGCGAACCAGATCACGCTGACCCCGGTGGGGGCCAGGATCACGCCGAGGACGAACTCTCGGATGGTGCGCCCCCTGGAGATCCGCGCGATGAACGTGCCGACGAACGGCGTCCAGGAGATCCACCACGCCCAGTAGAAGATGGTCCAGCTGGCGAGCCAGTCGCCGCCGCCGAAGACGGCGGACTGGAGGCTCATGGGCACCAGGGTGGAGAAGTAGGACCCCAGCGACTGGGGCACCAGGTCCATGATGAAGACGGTGGGCCCGACGACGAAGACGAACACCAGCAGTACCGCGGCGAGGACGACGTTGGTGTTGCTCAGCCACTTGATCCCGCGCGAGACGCCGCTTGCCGCCGAGATGATCACGCCGACGGTCAGGATGCAGATGATGATCACCGGCGCGGCCGCGCTGGGGTTCTCCTCGAACTCCCCGGTGCGCAAAAGCGACAGGCCGGCCGCGATCTGGAGGGCGCCCAGGCCCAGCGACGTGGCGGACCCGAACTTCGTGCACAGGATCGCCAGGATGTCGATCGGCCTGCCCCAGCCCCTCTTCTCGATGCGCTCCTTGCCGAAGATCGCCTGGAACGGCGAGCTCATGAGATTGCCGCGTCCCATCCGGTGCGTGGAGTACGCCAGGGCCAGCCCCACGACGGAGTAGATGGCCCACGGGTGCAGACCCCAGTGGAAGAGGGTGTACGCCATGGCGGTCTCGGCCGCGTCCGCGCTGCCAGGCACCGAGTCGACGAACGGTGGGGGACTGGCCATGTGGGTGACGGGCTCGTAGACGCCGAAGAACATCAGGCCGATGCCCATCCCGGCGCTGAACATCATCGCGATCCAGGACAGCGTGGAGAACTCCGTCGCCTCTCCGGCGCGGGCGATCGGGATGCTCCCGAACCGCCCGAAGGCGAGCACCAGGGAGAACACGACGAAGGCGCTGGCCGCCAGGATGAAGGCCCACCCGAAGGTGGTGGTCACCCAGGTGAGGGCCGACCCGGCCACCTCCTCGACGGCATCGGTGAAGAGCACACCGAGCAGGCAGATCACGACGACCAACGCGACCGCGACGCCGAAGACGACCTTGTCGACGGACGCCCAGCCGCCCGGCCCGGAGTCCACCGGCAACGGGTCGGCCGGCGTCACCACCACGTGCTCGTCCGGTTGGTCGATGTCCATGGTGATCCCGCCTCTCGATCGGCCGGCGGACCTCGGGTCCGAGGACGCGTCGTCGGGACGGGCGACTGTGGCGGCACCGGCGGAAGTATGGTGGCACCCATGAACGGCGGCGGCGAGCCAGGGCTGGAGCACCACGACGGCGACACCGGGCGTATCCGTCTGGGAGGTCGCGGCGTGCTGCCGAAGACCGACCTGCGGGTGTCGGCCTACGTCGAGTGCGACGCGGCGAACGCGGCGATCGGCGTGGCGATGGCGGCCGCGCCGCTGCCCCGGGACGTCGCCACGATGCTGGTGAGCGTGCAGAACGACCTGCTCGACCTCGTCTCGGACCTCGGGGTGCCCGCCGTCGGGGCGCAGCCCGTGCAGTGCCGGATCGTGCCTGCTCACGTGGAGCGGCTGGACCGCGCCGTCGGATACTTCGCCGAGCAGGCCGGGGACCTCAGCGGCATGGTGCTGCCCGGCGGCACGGTGGGTGCGGCCCTGCTGTACCAGGCCCGGGCGGCGGTGCGGCGCGCGGAGGTGGCGGTCTGGCGGGCGATCGAGGCGCACCAGGACGACGTCAACCGGGACATCGGCCGGTACCTCAACCACCTGTCCACGCTGCTGTTCGTCATCGCCCGCGGCGCCAACGCCGAGATGGGTGACGCGGCGTGGGTGCCGGAGTTCTCCGTGCGGCCCGCACCCGAGGCCTCGGACGGCGAGGCCGCAGGCGGCCACTGAGGTCGCCGTCACCGCGCCGTGGGTCCAGGTGTGGCCCAAGGTTGGTTGGGGTAGCCTCACTAATGACTGCGACGGAAGGGGTTGAGCCTCGGCGATGGCTGCGAACCAGGCGCGGGACGGCGTGCTGCAGCGCCACGGCGTCGTGGAGCGCGATGCGGCCCTCGAGCGTGAGGTCGCGGACGACATCCATGCCGCGTTCGTCTCGGTCCTCCGGTGGGCGAGCCGCTCCGCCGTCCGCGGGCGGTTGTGGGCCGACGGCGGGGTCGAGCTCACGCCCACCGACGCGTGGCTGCTCGAGGCGCTGGCCACGCACAGCCCCATGCGGGTGACGATGCTCGCGACCTGGCAGGGCGTGGACAAGTCCACCGTGACGCCGCAGGTCCGCCGGCTGGAGCAGGCGGGGCTCGTCGACAGGCACCGCGACCCCGTGGACGGGCGCGCCTCCCTGCTCACCCTCTCGGCCGCCGGACGCGAGGTGCGTGAGCGGGTGCGTGCCGTCGGCGGCGACGTCCTCTCCGAAGGCATGGCCGACTGGACCGAGAGCGACCGTCGGACGTTTGCCCGGCTGCTCGGCCGTTTCGCCCAGACGCTCGACGGCGGGCCTCGCCGGGAGGCGGCCGCCGCTGGTCCGGCAACAGGCGCGCACGCGGACTGACGTCCGCCAGTAGTCGCGCACGCGGACCGACGTCCGCCGGTAGCAGACCGGGCGCCTGCGTGTCTGTGGGGCGACGTACCGTTGACACATGCGCCCAGTGACCGACCTGCAGCGTTCGGTAGCCCCCTTCGAGGTGATCTCGGAGTACACCCCCTCCGGTGACCAGCCCACCGCCATCGCCGATCTCACCGAGCGGCTGCGCGCGGGTGAGAAGGACATCGTGCTCCTCGGCGCCACCGGCACCGGCAAGTCCGCGACCACGGCGTGGCTCGTGGAGCAGGTACAGCGCCCCACGCTCGTGATGGCGCCCAACAAGACTCTGGCCGCCCAGCTCGCCACGGAGTTCCGCGAGCTGCTGCCGAACAACGCGGTGGAGTACTTCGTCTCGTACTACGACTACTACCAGCCCGAGGCGTACATCGCCCAGACGGACACGTACATCGAGAAGGACTCGTCCATCAACGACGAGGTCGAGCGGCTGCGGCACAGCGCCACCAACTCCTTGCTGACAAGGCGCGACGTCGTCGTCGTCGCCTCGGTCTCGTGCATCTACGGCCTCGGCACCCCGCAGGAGTACGTCGACCGGATGGTCCAGCTCCAGGTGGGGCAGCAGGTCGACCGGGACGAGCTGCTGCGCCACTTCGTGTCGATGCAGTACACCCGCAACGACATGGCGTTCACCCGCGGCACGTTCCGGGTGCGGGGGGACACGATCGAGATCATCCCGGTGTACGAGGAGCTCGCCATCCGCATCGAGCTGTTCGGGGACGAGATCGACGCGCTCAGCACGCTGCACCCGCTCTCCGGGGACGTGGTGCGCACCGAGGAGGCGGTGCACCTGTTCCCGGCCACGCACTACGTGGCGGGGCCGGAGCGGATGGAGCGCGCGATCGGCGGCATCGAGGCAGAGCTCGCCGAGCGGCTCGACGAGCTCGAGCGGCAGAACAAGCTGCTCGAGGCCCAGCGGCTGCGTATGCGCACCACGTACGACATCGAGATGATGCGCCAGATCGGCACCTGCTCAGGTATCGAGAACTACTCACGGCACATCGACGGCCGCGGAGCCGGCACGGCACCGAACACGCTGCTCGACTACTTCCCCGAGGACTTCCTCCTGGTCATCGACGAGTCGCACGTGACCGTCCCGCAGATCGGGGCCATGTACGAGGGCGACATGTCCCGCAAGCGCACTTTGGTCGACTTCGGTTTCCGGCTGCCCTCCGCGATGGACAACCGGCCGCTGCGGTGGGAGGAGTTCCTCGAGCGGATCGGCCAGACGGTCTACCTCTCCGCCACTCCGGGGCCCTACGAGCTGAGCCAGTCCGACGGCGTGGTCGAGCAGATCATCCGGCCCACCGGCCTCATCGACCCCGAGGTGGTCGTCAAGCCGACCAAGGGCCAGATCGATGACCTTCTCGGCGAGATTCACGACCGGGTCGAGCGCGACGAGAGGGTGCTGGTGACCACCCTGACCAAGAAGATGGCCGAGGACCTCACCGACTACCTGCTCGAGCGGGACGTGCGCGTGCGGTACTTGCACTCCGACGTGGACACGCTCCGCCGCGTCGAGCTCCTGCGCGAGCTGAGGCTCGGGCAGTTCGACGTGCTCGTCGGGATCAACCTGCTGCGTGAGGGCCTCGACCTGCCGGAGGTGTCCCTCGTCGCGATCCTGGACGCCGACAAGGAGGGTTTCCTGCGCTCGTCCACGTCGCTGATCCAGACGATCGGCCGCGCCGCCCGCAACGTGTCGGGCCAGGTGCACATGTACGCCGACACCATCACGGCGTCGATGGCGCAGGCGATCGAGGAGACCACCCGCCGGCGCGAGAAGCAGGTGGCCTACAACACCGAGCACGGCATCGAGCCCACCGCCCTGCGCAAGAAGATCGCGGACGTCACCGACATGCTCGCCCGCGAGGACATCGACACCGCCGAGCTGCTCGAGGGCGGCTACCGCGGCTCGGGCAAGGGTGCCGGTGCGAAGGACCGCCGTAAGGCCGGGGAGGGCGTGCGGGAGAAGCTCGCCGGTGCGGCGGCGAGCGATCTCGCCGAGCTCATCCAGGACCTCTCGAGCCAGATGCACGCCGCCGCCGAGGAGCTGAAGTTCGAGCTCGCGGCGCGGCTGCGCGACGAGATCGCCGACCTGAAGAAGGAGCTGCGGCAGATGGCCGCCGCCAACTCCTGACCGGAGTCCAGTCTGATGACGCGGGTGCCGGTCTGCGGGGGATGTCCGGATCTGCGACTTCGGTCACCACGCCGGGTCGGGGTATCGCGGCGGCCCCGTCCGTGCCGTATTGTGCTGGCAGCGGAGGGGAGTATTCCCCCAACAGTGGTGCCGTCATCACGGTGGGTGACGCAGCTCGCTCGGTACCACCGGCCCGGACCATGGCGGTCATCCACCCCAGGTACCGGTGGATCGTCCCGCCCGCCCTGGCGGAAGAGACCTCCGGTACTCGGCCCTACGTACCGGAGGAAAAGACGTGGAAGTCCACGCAATTGGCTGGATCGCCCTCGCAGCGGTGGTCGTCGTCCTGATCACCATCGACATCGTCGGGCACGTCAGGACTCCGCACGCACCGACAATTCGCGAGGCTGCCCGCTGGACGACGTTCTACGTCTCCCTCGCCATCGTGTTCGGCCTGATCCTGTGGGCCATCTACGGCGCGCAGTATGCCGGGGAGTACTTCGCCGGGTACATCACCGAATACAGCCTCTCGGTGGACAACCTCTTCGTCTTCATCATCATCATCGGCGCCTTCCGGGTGCCGCGAGAGTTCCAGCAGAAGGTGCTCCTCTCCGGCATCATCATCGCGCTGGTTCTGCGCCTGATCTTCATCCTCGTCGGCGCCGCCGTGATCGCGAACTTCTCCTGGGTCTTCTACCTCTTCGGCGCATTCCTGCTCTACACCGCCTGGTCGCAGGCTCGCCAGGGCACCGACGCTCCGTCCGAGGAGGACGAGACCTACCACGAGAACCCCGTCGTGCGGCTGATCCGTCGTGTCATGCCGGTGACCGAAGGCTTCGTCGGCGACAAGGTGGTGCACCGCGCCCACGGCAAGACCTTCATCACGCCGCTCCTGATCTGCATCTTCGCCCTGGGCACCGCCGACCTCATGTTTGCGGTGGACTCGATCCCCGCGGTGTTCGGTCTGACCAAGGAGCCGTACATCGTGTTCGCGGCCAACGCGTTCGCGCTGCTCGGCCTGCGCCAGCTCTACTTCCTCATCGACGGCCTGCTCGACAAGCTCGTGTACCTCCACTACGGCCTCGCGGCCATCCTGGGGTTCATCGGCGTCAAGCTCGTCATCCACGCCCTGCACGAGAACGAGCTGCCCTTCATCAACGGCGGCCAGAACTGGGACGCTATCCCCGAGCCGACGATCATCATCTCTCTCGCGTGGATCCTGGGCGTGCTTGCGCTCGTCGTGGTCACCAGCCTCGCCAAGAACAAGAAGGACGCCCGCCTGGCGTCCGCGGAGCGCGCCATCGCCGGAGCGCCCGCCGGCACGCAGCCCCACACCATCCCGCCGGTCGACACGACGCACCGGCCGGCGACGGACGACACCGGCGCCGGTTCCCACGCCACCGGGCCGGGGGAGACCGACCCCGCCGGCGACGACCGGACGATCGCCCACACGGCCGACTGAGCCGACAGGCCCCACCTCCCGGCCCGCCCCTCGCCACCGCGAGAGGCGGGCCGGCTTGCTTGACGGGCAACCTCCTGGGCACCCGGCGGGGCCTGCCCCGGGCGCCCGGGTGACGGCCAGTAGCATCGGCGAGCGTGAGTACTCTCGACGACGCGGCCCGGGACGGTGGCGCCCTGCGGGACGCGGCCGACGACGCGGAGCGCGCGACTGAGATCGTCCGCTCCCTCGAGCGCGGGCTCGCGATCATCCGCGTCTTCGACGCGGAGCACCCGCGCCTGACCCTGAGCATGGCGGCGGCGCTGTCCGGCATGCCCCGTGCGGGCGCGAGACGCGCGTTGAACACCCTCGTGGAGCTGGGGTACGCCGGGCAGGACGGCCGGGACTTCTACCTGCGCCCGCGCCTCCTCGAGCTTGGCTTCGAGCTCCTGGCCGATCTGACGCTCGCGGACGTCATCACCCCACACCTGCAGGCGCTGTCCGGGAGGCTGGGGGAGTCCGCCTCCGCCTCGGTCCTCGACGGTGGCCAGATCGTCTACATCGCCCGGGTGGCGACCCGCTCCATCATGCGGGTGCACATCCGCACGGGCACCCGGTTCCCCGCCGAGTCGACGTCCATGGGCCGGGTGCTCCTCGCCTCTCGGTCCGCGGAGTGGCTCGAAGGGTTCATCTCCTCGGTGCGCGTCGAGCGTCGCTCGGCGTACACCACTACCGACACCGGCCAGCTCCGGGCCGTCCTCGCGGGGGTCCGGGAGCAGGGATTCGCCCTGGTCGACCAGGAGCTAGAGGAGGGACTGCGCTCGCTCGCCGTGCCCGTGCACGGCCGCGAAGGGCGGGTGGTTGCCGCGATCAACGTCGCCACCGCCGTCGTACCGGGCCGCGCCGACGACATGGTGGCGCGCGTGCTCCCCGAGCTTCGCCGCGCGGCGGAGGCGATCGACGCCGATCTGCGCCCCTTCGCGCACATGGACACCTGAACCGCACGGACGTGAGCGGGTCGCGGCCCCGGTGCCTTGTCCGCCCCCCGGGTGTCGGTGCGTAGAGCGAACAGCCCTGGGGCAGAATGGGGCGAAGGTCACCCGCATCGTCGGGCCGATCAAACCGCCTTCGCGATCGCGCGGAGCGTGGACGATCCCGCGGAGGTTGCCGTGTTCGACGACGAGCTGTTCGGCTACGGTCCCGGCGGCGCGGATGCCGACCACCGCGTCGTGGTCGACGACGCCGCCGTCGTCGCCGCCATGCTGCGCGCCGAGGTGGCCCTGCTCCGTGCGCTGCAGACCTGCGGCGTGGTGCCCGATGCCGACGGCGGCCCGGCCCTCGCCCTGGCGGAGGCGGCCGCGCGGCTCACGATCGACGTGGCGGACCTCGGCCTGCGCGCCCGGGGTGCCGGCAACCCCGTCGTGCCGCTCGTGAAGACCCTCCTGGTCGCGGTGCCCGAGGACGCCCGACCCTGGGTGCACTACGGCGCCACCAGCCAGGACATCGTGGACACCGCGCTCATGCTGCTCGCCCGGGACGTCTCGGCCGTCGTCGCCGCGGACCTGCGGGCGGCCACCGAGGCCGCAGCCGCGCTTGCGGCAGACCACCGCGGCACCGTGATGGCCGGGCGGACCCTCGGCCAGGTGGCCGTGCCGACCACCTTCGGTCTCAAGGCCGCCGGCTGGGCCGCCGGGCTGGCGGCAGCCGCGGCCGACGTCGAGCGGGTGAAGAGCCGGCTCGCCGTGCAGCTGGCCGGCGCGGCGGGCACCCTGGCCGTCTACGGTGCCAAAGCGTCCGACGTCGTCGCCGCCTTCGCGGCCGAGCTGGGCCTGGCCGTGCCCGCGGGCCCCTGGCACACGGAACGTTCCCGCGTGCGCGAGCTCGCGGGCGCGTTCGCCGGGGCCGTCGCCGCACCCGGCAAGGTCGCGACCGACGTCGTCCTCATGGCCATGAGCGAGGTGGGTGAGCTGCGTGAGGGCGGCGGCCCCGGGCACGGCGGGTCCTCGGCGATGCCGCACAAGCAGAACCCGGTGACCTCCGTGCTGCTGCGGGCGGCGGCGGTGCGCGCACCCGGCCTCCTCGGCACCGTCCACGCCGCCGCGCTGCAAGAGCACGAGCGTGCCGCGGGTGCCTGGCACGCGGAGTGGCAGCCCCTCGAGGAGCTCCTGCGGCTGGCCGCGGGCTCCGCCCGCCGGGTGCGCGAGCTGCTCGAGGGGCTTGACGTGGACGCGGCCAGGATGGCGGCCAACCTCGACGCCGCCCGGCCGTGGGTCATGGCCGAGGCGCTGGCCACCCGGCTGGCCCCCCGGCTGGGCCGGGCCGAGGCACAGGACCTGGTCAAGCACGCCCTCGAGGACGCCGCCCGCGACGGCGTCCCCACCGACGACGCGCTGCTCGCCGAGCTGCGGCGACACCCGGCGGCCGCGGACCTGCCGGCCGCCGCGCTCGACCCCCGCGCCGCGCTCGAGGGCGTGGACCCGCTCATCGACGCCGCACTGGCCGCCGTGCGCGGCTGAGCACCTCACCCCACGAAAGGACCTGCGCCCGTGGCCAGCCGCACCGCCCCGTACCTGCCCGCCCACGACATCACCGGCCCCGAGGACGCCCCGGTGGTCGTCCTCGGCTCCTCCCTCGGCACCGACCGGCACATGTGGGACGCGCAGGTGCGGCTCCTCGAGCGGCGCTACCGCGTGGTCCGATACGAGCTGCGCGGGCACGGCCGTTCCGGCGCGCCCCGGGCCGGTGCGGCGCCGACGACGATCGCGGACCTCGGTGAGGACGTCGTGCGGCTCCTGGACCACCTGGGCATCGGCAGGGCCCACCACGTGGGCCTCTCCCTCGGCGGGATGATCGCGTTGTGGCTCGCCGAGCACCGCCCCGAGCGGGTGGGCCGGCTGGCCGTGGTGTGCAGCGCCGCCCACTCGCCCACCGAGGAGAGCTGGCTCACCAGGGCCGCGACGGTGCGCGAACAGGGGATGGGCGCCATCGTCGACGCCGTGACCGCCCGCTGGTTCACCGACACCTACGACGACGAGACCACCCGCGCCCGCCTGCGCCAGACCTTCCTGGCCGTGGACACTGAGGGGTACGCCCAGTGCTGCGAGGCGATCGCGGGCATGGACCTGCGCCCGGACCTGTCCGCCGTCGCCGGGCCGGTGCTGGTGGTCGCCGGCCGGCAGGACACCGCGCTGCCGCCCGCCCTGGCGGAGGAGGTGGCCGCCGGCATCCGTGCCGGCGGCGCCGACGTGCGGTACGAGACCGTCGACGACGCCGCGCACATCGCCGCCGTCCAGCAGCCCGCCACGGTCACCCGGCTCCTCCTGGACCACCTCGACGCCGACCGGCCCGGGCACGCGACCGGCATGCGGGTGCGCCGCGAGGTGCTCGGCGATGCCCACGTGGACCGCGCCCAGGAGGCCACCACCCCGCTCAACGCGGACTTCCAGGACTTCATCACCCGTTACGCCTGGGGCGACGTGTGGTCCCGGCCCGGGCTCGACCGCCGCACCCGCAGCGCGGTCACCCTCGCCTTGCTGATGACGCTCGGCCACGACGGCGAGTTCGCCATGCACGTGCGCGCGGCGCTGCGCAACGGGCTCACCGTCGACGAGATCCGCGAGGTGCTCCTGCACGTCGGCGTCTACGCCGGGGTGCCGGTGTCCAACCACGCCTACGCGCTCGCCACAGAGGTGCTCCGCGACGAAGGGCTGCTCTGAGTGGCGGCCGGCACCGACCCCGACGCCCCCACGGAGGGGCTGCAGTCGCTCGGCCGGGGCCTCGCCGTCATCCGGGCGCTGGCGGCAGCCGGTGAGCCGCTCACCCTCGCGCAGGTCGCCCAGGCCACCTCGCTCAACCGGGCGGTGGCCCGCCGGGTGCTGCTCACCCTGGTCGAGGTCGGCTACGTGCTCGCCCGCGGTCGGGAGTTCAGCCTGCGGCCCCGGGTGCTGGAGCTGGGGGAGGCCTACCGCACCGCGCTGCGCCTGCCCGAGCTCGCGCTGGGTCCGATGCGCGGGCTGGTGGAGACGACCGGGCAGTCGTGCTCGATGGCGGTGCTGGACGGCGCCGACATCGTCTACGTCCAGCGCGTGCCGGGCCGGCGCATCATCGACGCCGTCATCCACGTCGGCACCCGCCTGCCGGCCGCCGCCACCGCCATGGGACGCGTGCTCCTGGCGGCACTCGACGACGCCGAGCTCGACGCGGTGCTCGACCGGGACACGCTCGAGGGTCCGACGAGCCCGGCCATGCCCGGACGCACCGTCGAACGCGCCGCGCTGCGGGCGGCGGTCGAGGAGGTGCGCCGGAAGGGCTACTGCCGCGTCGACCAGGAGTTCGAGCGGGGCCTGACCACGCTCGCGGCGCCGGTCCGGGACGTGACCGGCGCCGTCGTCGCGGCGGTCAACCTGCCGCTGAGCACCTACACGCTGCCGGACGGGCAGGTGCCGGAGGAGCTCGTCGACGCCATTCGCGCCACGGCGGCGCAGGTCACCGAGCTGGCGGTGCGCGCCCAAGTCTCCAGGTAGCGCGAGACCTGCGAGTAGCGCGAGACCGGCGAGTAGCGCGAGACCGGCGAGTAGCGCGAGACCTGCGAGTAGCGCGAGATGTCATCTTCTCCGTGAGATGTACGTCTCACGGAGAAGATGACATCTCGCGGGTGGGGTTAGGCCTCCAGGACGACCGCGAGCCCCTGGCCCACGCCGATGCAGATGGCCGCTACGCCGATGCCGCCGCCGCGGGCTTTGAGCGCGTGCGCGAGGTGGCCGATGATCCGCCCACCGGAGGCGCCCAGCGGGTGCCCGATAGCGATCGCGCCGCCGTCGACGTTGACCTTCTCCGGGTCCAGGTCCGGCCACTGCTTGAGGCAGGCGATGGACTGCGAGGCGAAGGCCTCGTTCAGCTCGACGAGGTCGACGTCGTTCCAGGTCTTCCCAGCCCGGCGCAGCGCGATGTTCGCCGCCTCGACGGGCCCGGCGCCGAACAGCTGGGGCTCCAGGGCCGAGACGCCGCGGGAGACGACGCGGGCCAGCGGCTCGCCGTCGAAGTCCTCGCCGGCGAGCAGGACGGCGGAGGCGCCGTCGGTCAGCGGTGAGGCGTTGCCGGCGGTGACCGACCCCTCCTCGACGGACCGGAACGCCGGCTTGAGCTTGCCGAGCGACTCGAGGGAGCTGTCAGGGCGGATGTTCTCGTCGCGCTCCAGGTCGACCCCGGGCACGGCGACGAACTCGGCGTCGTACCGGCCCTCGTCCCAGGCCTTCGTCGCGAGCTGGTGGCTGCGCAGCGCGAAGGCGTCCTGCTCCTCGCGCGAGACGCGATACAGGTCGGCGAGGATCTCGGCGCCCTCACCGAGGGAGACGGTCCACTCCTTCGGCATCCGCGGGTTCACCAGGCGCCAACCGAGCGTGGTCGACACGAGCGTCTGATCGCCCGCGGGGAACGGCCGGTCGTTCTTGAGCACCACCCAGGGGGCGCGGGACATGGACTCCGTTCCACCGGCGAGGATCACGTCGGCGTCCCCGGTCTCGATCGCGCGTGAGCCTTGGATCACCGCCTCGACACCGGAGCCGCACAGCCGGTTGACCGTCACGCCGGGCACCGTGACGGGAACCCCGGCCAGCAGGGCGGACATGCGGGCGACGTCGCGGTTCTCCTCGCCGGCGCCGTTGGCGTTGCCGAAGATGACGTCGTCGATCCGGGCCGGGTCCAGGCCGGGGTTGCGCTCGAGCACCGCCTGGATGACGGTGGCGCCGAGGTCGTCGGGCCGCACCTTGGCCAGGGCCTTGCCGTAACGGCCGAACGGGGTGCGGACGGCGTCGTAGATGAAGCTGGCGGTCATGCGGATCCTCCTGAGCCGACCGGGACGGTCGCGTCGATCAGCGCCAGGCCGGTGGTCTCGCGCAGGGTGTCGATGGTGTCCTCGCCGTAGATCTCCAGCACGGCGACGCCGTCGGCGGTGATGTCGAAGACCGCGACGTCGGTGTAGACGCGGGACACGCAGCCCACCCCGGTCAGCGGGTAGGTGCACGCCTCGACGAGCTTGGACTCGCCCTTCTTGGTGAGCAGCTCCATCATCACGTAGGTCTGCTTGGCCCCGATGGCCAGGTCCATCGCGCCGCCGACGGCGGGGATGGCGCCGGGCTTGCCGGTGTGCCAGTTGGCCAGGTCACCGGTGGCGGAGACCTGGAAGGCGCCCAGCACGCACAGGTCGAGGTGCCCGCCGCGCATCATCGCGAAGGAGTCGGCGTGGTGGAAGTAGGCGGCGCCGGGCAGCTCGGTGACCGGGATCTTGCCGGCGTTAATGAGGTCGAGGTCGACATCGGCCCCGCGTGCCTCCGGGCCCATCCCCAGCATCCCGTTCTCGGTGTGCAGGGTGACGCGGCGCTCGGCCTCGAGGTAGTCGGAGACCTTCGTCGGCATCCCGATGCCGAGGTTGACGTAGGCGCCCTGCGGGATGTCCCGGGCGACGCGCTCGGCGATCTGGTCGCGGGTCAGCGGCTCGCTCACTGTCCGGCCTCCTCGTGCGCCGGTGCGGGCAGGACCTGCACGACGCGGTTGACGTAGATGCCCGGGGTGACGACGACCTCGGGGTCGAGGGCGCCGGTCTCGACGACCTCGCTCACCTGGGCGATGGTGGTGGTGGCCGCCGCAGCCATGATGGGCCCGAAGTTGCGGGCGGTCTTGCGGTAGACGAGGTTGCCGGCGCGGTCGGCGCGCAGCGCCTTGATGAGGGCGAAGTCGGCGCGGATGGGGTGCTCGAGGACGTAGTCGCGCCCGTCGATGCGACGGGTCTCCTTGCCCTCGGCCAGGAGCGTGCCGTACCCCGTGGGGGTGAAGAAGGCGCCGATGCCGGCGCCCGCGGCGCGGATGCGTTCGGCCAGGTTGCCCTGCGGGACCACCTCGAGCTCGATCTCGCCGGCGAGGTACCGCTTGTCGAAGTGCCAGGAGTCCTTCTGCCGCGGGAAGGAGCAGACGATCTTGCGGACCCGGCCGAGGCGGATGAGCTCGGCGAGGCCGACGTCGCCGTTGCCCGCGTTGTTGTTGATGACCGTCAGGTCGGTCGCGCCCTGGGCGATGAGGGCGTCGATGAGCTCGACCGGCTGACCGGCGGTGCCGAACCCGCCGATCATGACGGTGGCCCCGTCGGGGATGCCCTCGACCGCGTGGGCGGTGTCCTCGGTGATCTGCAGCATCCTCGCCGCCGCTCCTCAGTTGTTCGTCATGCGCACAAGTGGCCGCTTCTTGAACACATCATCGCGGGGGCCGAGCAGGGGTGTCAAGGGAGCCTGAGGCGTGACGGGTCGCCGCGAGCCGCCGCGCGAGCACCGCGCACACCATCAGCTGCAGCTGGTGGAACACGATCACCGGCACGGCCACCGCGGCCGCGGCCGCCCCCGGGAACAGCACGGCCGCCATGGGCAGCCCGGTGGCGAGGGACTTCTTCGACCCGCACATGAGCAGGGCGATCCGGTCGGGCACGTCGAGCCCGAGCACCCGACCGCCCTCCCAGGTGGCGGCGAGCACCACGGTGAGGAGCACCGCGCACAGCGCCAGTAGTGCCACCAGCATCTGCCAGGACACCGCCGCCCACACCCCGGCCGCGGTGGCCGCGGTGACGGCGGCGAGGACCACGAGCAGGATCGTGCCGCGGTCCACGGCCAGAGTGAACGACCGGTGCGCCCGGACCCGGGTGCCCACGAAGGGCTGCACGAGCTGGCCGACGACGAACGGCAGCAGCAGCTGCAGGAGCACCTCGCGCAGCCCGCCGAGGCCCACCGACCCGCTCCGGCCCATGAGCGCGAGCACCAGCAGCGGCGTCAGGACCATGCCGAGCACGTTCGAGACCGTCGCCGCGCAGATCGCCCCGGCCACGTTGCCCCGCGCGACGGACGTGAAGGCCACCGAGGACTGCACGGTGGAGGGCAGCAGCGTCAGGTACAGCACCCCCGCCGCCAGGGCCGTGCCGAGCGCCGGGCCGGTGACGGCGTGCAGTGCCAACCCCAGCAGCGGATACAGGGCGTACGTGGCGAGCAGGATCCCGCCCTGCAGCCGGACGTTGCGGAGCCCGCCGAGCACCTCCCGCGTGGACAGCCGCGCGCCGTAGAGAAGAAACAGGACGACGACGGCGACGTCCGCGGCGACGGCCACGCCGGCACGCGCCGCGGCGGGCAGTGGCACCACGAGGCCCACCACCATTGTGGCCGCGAGGGCCAGGAGGAACGGGTCGACCCACGCGCGCAGGGCGCGCACAGTCAGGAGAGCTGGCCGATGACCGGCTGCCAGGCGCGCGCGGTCCGCCGCACGATCAGGTGCGCCCGGTGGAACGGGTCGGCGTCCAGGGTCTTGAGGACCTCGTCGTGGTTCGTCGCGTGCACCAGCAGCAAGGCGCCGGGGGCCGCAGCGTCGAGCCAGGGCCCGTAGGCCACGAGCACACCCGCCTCGTGCAGCCCGGTCAGGAACGCCCGGTGCTGCGGGCGCAAAGTCTCGGTGTCCTGAGTACGGGCGATGTCGTAGGCGTACTCGACGGCGAAGAGCGTCATGGGGTCAGCGTACCGAGAACCGGACCCGCTCCCACCCGGCTGCCCACCCGGCTGCCCGCGCGGCTGCCCGCGCAGGGAGGCCGTGCCTCACCCGCCGCACCGCTCGCCGACGCGCGCGCCGGTGCGCCGCGCTACCCGCCTGCACGCCGCGCTACCAACCCCGCGCCCACCACTCGGCCAGGTGCGGCCGCTCGCGGCCGAGGGTGGTGTCGTCGCCGTGGCCGGGGTAGACCCGGGTGTCGTCGGCGAACCGGTCGAACACCCGGCGCTCGAGGTCGGTCATCAGCGACCGGAAGTCCGCGGGCGACCGGGTCCGCCCGGGCCCGCCCGGGAAGAGCGAGTCGCCGGTGAACAGGTGCACCCGGCCGGGGGAGGGACCGTCGTCGGGCTCGGTCAGGGCGAGCGCCACCGAGCCGGGGGTGTGCCCGCGCAGCGCGACGACCTCGAGGGTGAGCGTCCCGACGGCGACGCGGTCGCCGTCGGCCAGGGTGCGGTCGACCGGCGCGGGCAGGGCGGCGGCGTCCGCGGCGCCGGCGAGCGCGAGCGCCCCGGTGGCGGCGAGCACGTCCGGCAGGGCGCGGTGGTGGTCCCAGTGCTGGTGGGTGGTGACGACGGCGTCGAGCCGGCCGGTGCCCTCGGCGACCAGGGCCAGGAGCCGGGGGCTGTCGAAGGCGGCGTCGACGAGCAGCTGGGCGCCGTCGGCGGCGGTGACGAGGTAGGCGTTGTTGTCCTCGGGGGAGACGCTGGCCTTGCGCACGCTGACCGCGCCCAGCCGGTGCACGGTGCTCGGGCCGCCGTGCGCGACGTGGGCGCCGGGGAGGGGGTCGGTCATGGTCGGGCGGGCTCCTTCTCGGCGACGCCCGGAGCGGCGACGTCGTCCCGGGTGCGGGTGCCGCGCTCGGACGGCGCTACCTCGTCGGTGGGGGCCGCGGCGCCCACGGGCGCCGCGGCGGCGCGGGCCGCGTCGAGGGCGTGCGCGGCGCGGACCAGGGTCAGGTGCGAGAAGGCCTGCGGGAAGTTCCCGGTGAACCGGTCGCCGACCGGGTCGTACTCCTCGGCCAGCAGCCCGACGTCGTTGATAACGGCGCACAGCTGCTCCATGTGGTGATGGGCGGTCGCGACGTCGCCGGTGCGGGCGAGGGCGTCGACGAGCCAGAAGCAGCACGCCAGGAATGGGTGCTCGTCCCCGGCGAGCCCGTCCACCCCGGTGCTGGTCAGGTACCGGCGCACCCACGGGCCGTCGGCGAGCTCCTGGCGGATGCGGGCGATGGTGCCGTGCAGGCGTGGGTCGTCCGGTGGCAGGAAACCCACTTGGACCATCTGGAGCAGGGACGCGTCGGTGTGCTTGGCGCCGTAGTACTGCACGAACGAACCCAGCTCGTCGTCCCAGCCGTGGGCCAGCACGTCGGCGTGGACCTGCGCGCGGGCCTCACGCCACTTCTCCACCGGCCCGCTGCAGCCGTAGTCCTCCACCGCCCGCACCGCGCAGTCCAGCGCCGCCCAGCACATGACCTTGGAGTGGGTGAAGTGCCGCAGCGGGCCCCGGATCTCCCAGATCCCGTGGTCCGGCTCGGTCCAGCGCGCCAGCAGGCTGTCCACGAGGTGGCGCTGCAGGGCCCACCCGTCGTCGTCGGCGCGCAGCCCGGCCCGGCGGGCGAGGTCGAGGGCCAGCATGACCTCGCCGAGCACGTCGTTCTGGTGCTGGTCCACCGCGGCGTTGCCCACCCGCACGGGCCGGGACCCGGCGTATCCGGGGAGGTGGGCCAGCTCCCGCTCGGGCAGCTCCCGCGAGCCGTCGAGGCGGTACATGATCTGCAGGTGCTCGGGCTCACCGGCCGCGGCGCGCAGCAGCCACTGGCGCCACGTCTCGCCCTCGCCGCGGAAGCCCAGCTCGAGCAGCGCCTCGAGGGTGAGGGCGGCGTCCCGCAGCCAGGAGAAGCGGTAGTCCCAGTTCCGTTCGCCGCCGATCTCCTCGGGCAGCGATGTGGTCGCGGCGGCGGCGATGCCGCCGGTCGGATCCTGGGTCAGCAGGCGCAGCACGAGCAGCGAGCGGCGCACCTGGTCGTCGAACTCGCCGTCGTACGTGCTCGTGCGTGCCCAGCCCGCCCAGATCTGCTCCGTGCGTACCAGCTCGTCGTCCACGTCCGGCAGCCGCGGCACGGGCTCCCAGGAGTGGTTCCAGGTGAGCACCAGGTCGTGCGCCTCACCGGCGGTGATGTCGAAGTGGTCGAGGTGGCGGCCGTTGTCGGCGCGGGGCAGCCGGTCACCGTGCATGGTGAGGGCGTCCGGGCCGGCGACGGCGCGGATCACCGTGCGGCCGTCAGGGTCTTTCTCCCGGTGTACCCAGGGCCGTGTCTTGCCGTAGCCGAAGCGGACCACGAACTCGTGGACGAACGTCACGGTCCCCGACACGCCCTCGATGCGGCGGATGATGTCCGATCGCTCGTCCCGCAACGGCATCGCCTCGATCACCCGGGCCTGGCCGGTGGGCGTCGTGTACGTCGTCTCCAGCACCCAGCTGTCCCCGAGGTAGCGCCGCTCGACCTGCACCTCGCCGTCGTCCTCGCTGACCGCCGTGAGCAGCCACCGCCCGTTCTCAGGGGTGCCGAGAAGGGCGGCGAAGCACGCCTCGGAGTCCAGCCAGGGCAGGCAGAGCCAGTCGATCGAGCCCCGCCGGGAGACCACGGCGACCGACCGTCCCCGAGCACCGCGTACTCCTCGATCGGCGTGGTGCCGGCCCCGTCGGTCGTCGCGACGTCGTGTGACCTCATCTGCGTCATCCTCCCACCACACGTACGCTGGCCGCCGTCCGGGGGATGTCTGGCTCGCCGAAGAGGCGCTCTGCTAGGGCTGGGGCGACGGCCCCACGCGCTCACGGGACGCCGCCTACGTGCAGCGTTGGACGCCGCGCCGCTCAACGTGCGGTGGTGACATCCGCCACGAGCGATCGAACAGATGTGCGGCGTGTCGGTGGGGCCGCATATCATCACCGGGTGAGCGACCAGCTTCTTGTGCGCGGCGCGCGCGAACACAACCTCCGCAACGTCAGCATCGACCTTCCCCGGGACCAGCTCATCGTCTTCACGGGGCTGTCCGGATCGGGGAAGTCGTCCCTGGCGTTCGACACCATCTTCGCGGAGGGGCAGCGCCGCTACGTCGAGTCGCTGAGCTCGTACGCCCGGCAGTTCCTCGGCCAGATGGACAAGCCCGACGTCGACTTCATCGAGGGCCTGTCCCCGGCGGTCTCCATCGACCAGAAGTCCACGAGCCGCAACCCGCGCTCGACGGTCGGCACCATCACCGAGGTGCACGACTACCTGCGCCTGCTCTTCGCGCGCGCCGGCACCCAGTACTGCCCGGTGTGCGGGGAGCGGGTGACGGCCCAGACGCCCCAGCAGATCGTCGACCGGTTGCGCGAGATGCCCGAGGGCACCAGGTTCCAGGTGCTCGCCCCGATGATCCGCGGACGCAAGGGCGAGTACGCCGAGCTCTTCCGAGACCTGCAGTCCCAGGGGTTCGCCCGCGCCCGGGTCGACGGGGAGGTCGTGCCGCTGGCCGACCCGCCCAAGCTCGAGAAGAAGATCAAGCACGACATCGATGTCGTCGTCGACCGCCTGGTGGTGCGGGAGAACGTGCGGCAGCGGCTGACCGACTCCGTGGAGACCGCCCTGCGCCTCGCCGAGGGCCTGGTGGTCGCCGAGCTGGTCGACCTCCCCGCCGACGACCCCGACCGGGAGCGGCGCTTCTCCGAGAAGCGTGCCTGCCCCAACGACCACCCGCTGACGCTCGAGGAGATCGAGCCGCGGACCTTCTCGTTCAACGCCCCGTACGGCGCCTGCCCGGATTGCACCGGCCTCGGCTCCCGCCTCGAGATCGACCCCGAGCTCGTCGTGCCGGACGAGGAGCTCAGCCTCGCCGATGGCGCGATCGCGCCCTGGGCGGCGCAGAGCGAGTACTTCCTGCGCCAGCTCCGTGCCCTGGGTGAGCAGCTCGACTTCTCCGTGGATGTGCCCTGGCGCCAGCTGCCGCAGCGGGCGAAGCAGGCGGTCCTGCACGGCAACGACTACGAGGTGAAGGTCCGGTACCGGAACCGCTGGGGACGAGAGCGTGCGTACACCTCAGGCTTCGAGGGCGCCATCGACTTCATCAAGCGCAAGCACACCGAGACCGAGTCCGAGTGGTCGCGCGAGCGGTACGAGGGGTACATGCGCGAGATCGCGTGCCCCACCTGCAAGGGCGCCCGGCTCAAGCCCGAAGTGCTGGCCGTGCGGTTGGGCGAGCTCAGCATCGCCGAGCTCAGCGACCTGTCGATCTCCGAGGCGAAGACCTACCTCGACGGCCTCCGGCTCGGCGTGCGCGAGGCGGCCATCGCCGGTCAGGTGCTCAAGGAGATCCACGCGCGCCTGCAGTTCCTTCTCGACGTCGGCCTGAACTACCTCTCCCTGTCCCGGGCGGCGGCCACGCTGTCCGGCGGGGAGGCGCAGCGCATCCGGCTGGCCACCCAGATCGGGTCCGGTCTGGTCGGCGTGCTGTACGTCCTCGACGAGCCGAGCATCGGCCTGCACCAACGCGACAACCATCGCCTCATCGACACCCTGACGCGGCTGCGCAACTTGGGCAACACCCTCATCGTGGTCGAGCACGACGAGGACACCATCAAGGCCGCGGACTGGATCGTCGACATCGGCCCCGGTGCCGGCGAGCACGGCGGCAAGGTCATCCACTCCGGCGACCTCGCTGGACTTCTCGCCACCGAGGAGTCCGTCACCGGGGCCTATCTGTCCGGGCGGCGGGCCATCCCGACACCGGCGAAGCGGCGCAAGATCGACAAGAAGAACCAGATCACCGTCGTCGGGGCGCGCGAGAACAACCTCAAGAACGTGACCGCGTCGTTCCCCATCGGCACCTTCGTGGCCGTGTCCGGTGTGTCGGGCTCGGGGAAGTCGACTCTGGTGAACTCGATCCTCTATCGCGTCCTCGCGGCGGAGCTCAACCGCGCCCGGTCCGTGCCGGGCCGGCACACCCGGGTGACCGGGCTGGACGGACTGGACAAGGTCGTCCATGTCGACCAGTCGCCCATCGGCCGCACCCCTCGGTCCAACGCCGCCACCTACACCGGTGTGTGGGACCACGTCCGCAAGCTCTTCGCCGAGACGACCGAGTCCAAGGTCCGCGGCTACGGGCCGGGCCGGTTCTCGTTCAACGTCAAGGGCGGGCGTTGCGAGGCATGCAAGGGCGACGGCACCATCAAGATCGAGATGAACTTCCTCCCGGACGTCTATGTCCCCTGCGAGGTGTGCCACGGGGCGCGGTACAACCGCGAGACCCTCGAGGTCCACTTCAAGGGCAAGACCGTCGCCGAGGTCCTCGACATGCCTATCGCCGAGGCGGTTGAGTTCTTCGGCGCGGTCCAGAAGATCACCCGGTACCTGCAGACGCTCGTCGACGTCGGGCTCGGCTACGTGCGCCTGGGCCAGTCGGCTACGACCCTGTCCGGCGGCGAGGCGCAGCGCGTCAAGCTCGCCGCGGAGCTGCAGCGACGCTCGAGCGGGCGGACGGTCTACGTGCTCGACGAGCCGACCACCGGGCTGCATTTCGAGGACATCCGCAAGCTGCTCATGGTCCTGCAGGGTTTGGTGGACAAGGGCAACACCGTCATCGTGATCGAGCACAACCTCGACGTCATCAAGAACGCCGACTGGGTGATCGACATGGGGCCCGAGGGTGGCTCTGGCGGCGGCACGGTGGTGGCCACCGGCACACCTGAGCACGTGGCGCAGGTGCCGGAGTCGTACACCGGGCAGTTCCTGGCCGAGGTGCTGGCCGGGCGCCGCGCGCCGGTGGCGGTCGGCTGAGGCCACAGCCCCAACCTCCGCGAGATGTCATCTTCTCCGCGAGTCATCTCCTCGGTGAGACGTGGTCTTCTCCGCGGGACGTCAACCAGATCTCGCGGAGACGGTGACATCTCGCCGCTCGGGCGACTGGCACGGGAGGGGTCACCGTCGCGAATGCCTCGCCCACCCCTCGGCGTGCGGCTAGCGTGGCTGCCATGGGAGCGCTCCAGACGTACAACGTCACCGTCGACTGGACCGGCGCCGACGAGCGCGGGACCGCGAGCTATACGAGCTACTCCCGCGACCACGAGGTGCGGGTGGAGGGCAAACCCACGCTGCTGGCGACCTCCGACCTCAAGGTCCGCACCGACGTGAGCCGATACCGCGCCGAGGAGCTCTTTGTCGGCGCCATCTCCCAGGCCCAGATGCTCTGGTTCCTGCGCACGGCCGCCAAGCACGACGTCGTGGTGCTCGGGTACGCGGACAAGGCCACCGGTACCCAACGCGTCGAGGGCGCCGGCTCCGGCCCCTTCGTGGAGGTCGTGCTCCGCCCGCGCGTGACCTACGCCGATCCGGGCGTCAGCGCCGAGCTCGCCGCCCGCCTGCATCACGAGGCCCGGGAGCACAACCACATCGCCCGGTCGGTCCACTTTCCGGTGCGGGTCGAGCCCGCTGTGGTGGCGCCCCAGGCTGAGCGAGCCGCGGTCCCCGCCGAGTAGCCCTGCGTCGAGCGCGCCGCGGTCCCCGCCGAGTAGACCTGCGTCGAGCGCGCCGCGGTCCCCGCCGAGTAGACCTGCGTCGAGCGCGCGCGGATCCTGCGCGGAGCGTGCGTGATGGCGGCTGAGACGAAATGGCGAAATTGGCTGGTACGGCGACCACTTTGACCATGTCGTTGGTCGGTACCGGCGGACCGAGACGGTGATGTCCTGTGAGGCTGCGGACCAGCACGGAGTCAGCTTCGTACCGCTGGCTTGCCGCTATCCGTGCATGCTCGGAGGCGCAGCGCCGGAACGGACAGGGAAGCGCCGACTGTGACGCTGTAGCTGTGTCGCGGGGATGTGAGTCAGCACCAACGTCGCACCAGGGGTCGCGTCAGCGGCACTCAGGTCGGGTGTGACATGTGTGAGGTGTGGCGGGCCGATGGGAGGCCCGCACCGTCGCGGCCGCAGTAGCCAGGACAAGTCCAAGCCCCCGGCGCCGACCGTGACGCCGTCGCGCCCCGGCAGACCGCCGTCGGCCCTGACGTAGGCTTGCCGATCATGGCCGACCCGTCCACGTACCGCCCGCGGCCGGGTGAGGTGCCCGACTCCCCGGGCGTCTACCGGTTCCGCGACCCCCACGGCCGCGTCATCTACGTCGGCAAGGCGAAGAGTCTTCGCAGCCGGCTCGGGAGCTACTTCCAGGACCTGTCCGCGCTGCACCCCCGCACCCAGCAGATGGTCACCACCGCCGCGTCGGTGGAATGGACCGTGGTGAGCACCGAGGTCGAGTCCCTGACGCTGGAGTACGCCTGGATCAAGGAGTTCGACCCGCGGTTCAACGTCAAGTACCGCGACGACAAGTCCTACCCCTTCCTCGCCGTCACGATGGGCGAGGAGGTGCCCCGCGTGCAGGTGATGCGCGGCGCCAAGCGGAAGGGCACCCGGTACTTCGGGCCCTACACCCACGCCTGGGCGATCCGCGAGACGGTCGACCTCCTGCTGCGCGTCTTCCCGGTGCGGACCTGCTCCGCGGGCGTCTACAAGCGCGCGCAGGCGTCCGGCCGGCCGTGCCTGCTCGGGTACATCGACAAGTGCTCCGCGCCGTGCGTGGGCCGCATCTCCACCGACGACCACCGTGCACTCGCCGAGGAGTTCTGCCGGTTCATGGAGGGCGAGACCGGCCCCCACCTGCGGCGCCTGGAGAAGGACATGCGCGCGGCGGCCGGGGTGCAGGACTACGAGCGCGCCGCCCGGCTGCGCGACGACGTCGGCGCCCTTCGCCGGGTGGTGGAGAAGAACGCGGTCGTCCTGTCGGACGGCACGGACGCGGACATCTTCGCCCTGGCAGGGGACGAGCTCGAGGCCAGCGTGCAGGTCTTCCACGTGCGCGGAGGGCGCATCCGCGGCCAGCGCGGCTGGGTAGTGGAACGGGTCGAGGAGCTCGACGACGCAGGTCTCGTCGAGCACCTGCTCCAGCAGGTCTACGGCGACGCCGAGCGTGAGCCCATGGCCCCGAGGGACACCCGGAGCGTGGGCAAGGCCCGCGCCCGCGCCGCCGACGGCCAGGCCACCAGCGTGGACGACCGCCCGCACACGCCCACCACCGCCGTCCCGCGCGAGATCCTGGTGCCGGTCCTGCCCACCGACGTCGAGGGCATGACCACGTGGCTCAGCGGGCTGCGCGAGGGCCGGGTGAGCATCCGGGTGCCGCTGCGCGGCGACAAGAAGACCCTCGCCCAGACCGTCCACACCAACGCCGAGCAGGCCCTGGCGCTGCACAAGGCCCGCCGGGCCGGCGACCTCACCTCCCGGTCCAAGTCCCTCACCGAGCTGCAGGAGGCCCTCGAGCTCGTCGAGCCGCCGCTGCGCATCGAGTGCTACGACATCTCCCACACCCAGGGCACCCACCAGG
Source organism: Georgenia yuyongxinii (assembly GCF_006352065.1). Taxonomy (NCBI): domain Bacteria; kingdom Bacillati; phylum Actinomycetota; class Actinomycetes; order Allobogoriellales; family Allobogoriellaceae; genus Georgenia; species Georgenia yuyongxinii. The sequence continues at coordinate 1,693,074 of NZ_CP040915.1, forward strand.
TGGGGTCCATGGTGGTCTTCGAGGACGGGCTGCCCAAGAAGTCCGAGTACCGGCGCTTCGTGATCCGTGGCGAGAACGGCGAGGGCGCCCGGGACGACACCGCGGCCATGGACGAGGTGCTCCGCCGCCGGTTCAAGCGCTACCTCGCCGAGCGCGAGGCCCTCGAGGCCGGCCCGGACGCGGCGGCCGCCGCCACGGACCCGGTCGCGGCGGCCCTGGAGGGCGAGGACCCCAACCGTGGCCCGGACCTGGATGCGCTCGACGAGGACGGCGTGCCCCTGCGGTCCGGTCCGGTCGACCCCGCCACCGGCCGGGCACGGAAGTTTGCGTACCCGCCCAACCTCGTCGTCGTCGACGGCGGCCCGCCGCAGGTGGCCGCCGCCCAGCGGGTGCTCGACGACCTCGGCATCGACGACGTCGCCCTCGTGGGCCTGGCCAAGCGGCTGGAGGAGGTGTGGGTGCCCGGCGACGACTTCCCGGTCGTGCTCCCGCGCACCAGCCCGGCGCTGTACCTGCTCCAGCACCTGCGCGACGAGTCGCACCGCTTCGCGATCACCCACCACCGCTCCCGCCGCGCCAAGGCCATGACCCGCTCCGTGCTCGACGACGTCCCCGGGCTCGGTCCGGCCCGGCAGGCGGCGCTGCTCAAGACGTTCGGGTCCGTGAAGAACGTCCGTGCCGCGAGCGTCGCCGAGATCGCCGCCGTGAAGGGTTTCGGGCCCCGGACGGCCCGGGCCGTCCTGGCCGCGCTGGGTGGGGACGTCCAGGCGCCGGACGGCGAGAGCTCCGAGGCCGCCATGCACGACGGCGCCGGCTCCGCCGTCGTGCCTCCCGATGCCCCCACCCCGTCCGGCGAATCGGACGAAGCCCGCACCGGAAACGCGCACCTGGCATCCTGAGGGCATGACTGCAGGCAGCGACGAGACCAGGCCGCCGACCGTCCCCGAGGGCATCCCGATGCTCGACGACGCCGCGCGCCTGCCGGAGGCCGAGCCGCCCGAGCTGCTCATCCTCACGGGCATGTCCGGCGCGGGCCGCTCCCGCACGGCTGCGGCCCTGGAGGACCTCGACTGGTACGTCGTGGACAACCTGCCGCCGCGCATGCTCGGCGCGCTCGCCCGCATGATGACCCCCACCGGCGGGGGCGTGCACCGGCTCGCGGCCGTGGTCGACGTGCGCAGTGGCGAGTTCTTCGCCGAGCTCGTCGCCGTCCTGGACGAGCTTCGGCTGCAGGGCACCGACTACCGCATCGTGTTCCTGGACGCCACCGATGAGACGCTCGTGCGCCGGTACGAGTCGGTGCGCCGCCCGCACCCGCTGCAGGGCGACGGCCGGCTGCTCGACGGCATCACGGCCGAGCGGCGGCTGCTCACCCACCTGCGGCGCCGCGCCGACGTCCTCATCGACACCACCGACCTGTCGGTGCACGACCTTGCCCGCAAGGTCCGCGAGGTCGTGGCGGGGGAGTCGGCGAGGCCGCTGCGGCTGAGCGTGGTGTCCTTCGGGTTCAAGTACGGCCTGCCGCTGGACGCCGACCACGTCGTCGACGTCCGCTTCCTGACGAACCCGTACTGGGTCACCGAGCTGCGCCACCTCACCGGGCAGGACGAGGCGGTGCGCCAGTACGTGCTCGGGCAGGACGGCGCCAGCGCGTTCGCCGACCGCTACGTCGACGCGATCGCCCCCGTGCTGGACGGGTACATCAACGAGCTCAAACCCTTCGTCACCATCGCGGTGGGCTGCACCGGCGGCAAGCACCGCTCCGTCGCCATGGCCGAGGCCATCTCGGCCCGCTTGCGCGAGCGGGGCCAGTCCGTGCGCACCCTGCACCGTGACCTGGGGCGCGAATGACCCCTCAGCCGTCCCCGGAGCGGACCGGGGCCACCGAACCCCTGCCCGACCGGCCGCCCGACCCCGTCCTGCCGGGGCGGCCGCCCGACCCCGTCCTGCCGGGGGTCCTGCCCGGCCGGCCGCCCGACCGCGGGGTGCTTCAACCCGGCGTGCGGGGACCCGCCGTCGTCGCCCTCGGCGGCGGCCACGGGCTCTCCGCCACCCTCGGCGCTCTGCGGCACCTCACCCAGAACCTCACCGCGATCGTCACGGTCGCGGACGACGGCGGATCCTCCGGCCGGCTGCGCGAGGAGCTCGGCGTACTGCCTCCCGGGGACCTGCGCATGGCGCTGTCGGCCCTGTGCGACGACGGCGAGTGGGGCCTGACGTGGCGCGACGTGCTCCAGCACCGCTTCACGTCCGACGGCCCGCTGAACAACCACGCGGTCGGCAACCTGCTGATCGTGGCGCTGTGGGAGCTGCTCGGCAGCGAGGTCGCCGGCCTGGACTGGGTGGGCCGGCTCCTCGGCGTGCGCGGGCGGGTCCTGCCGATGGCCGCCGTCCCGCTGGAGATCGAGGCCCGCGTGGCCGACGGCGAGGGCACCCGCACCGTCCGTGGCCAGTCGCTCGTGGCCGTGACCCACGGCGTCGAGCACGTGCGGATCCTCCCGGAGGACCCGCCGGCGTGCCCCGAGGCCGTGGCCGCGGTGCGGGCCGCCGACTGGGTCGTGCTCGGACCCGGCTCCTGGTACACCTCCGTCCTGCCGCACCTGATGGTGCCTGCGCTGGCGACGGCCCTGCACGAGACGAAGGCGCGCCGCGCCCTGACCCTGAACCTCTCCGCGCAGGTGGGGGAGACCGAGGGCATGACCGCCGCCGACCACGTCCGCTCGTTGCACGAGCACGCCCCGGACCTGCGGCTCGACGTGGTGGTGGCCGACCCCGCCGCGGTGGAGGACCTCGACGCCCTGTCCGCCGCCGTCCGTGACTGCGGGGCCAGCCTGCTGCTGCGGCAGGTGGGCGTGGGCGACGGCACCGCACACCACGACACCCTGCGTCTTGCCGCGGCATTCCGCGACGCGTTCGCGGGTGTGCTGGGGGACGTCGGCACGGGCGAGGCGGGAACCACTCCCCGATGAGTGCGAAGATGGCCGGCATGTCGTTGACCTCTGCCGTGAAGGATGAGCTCGCCCGGTTGCGTGTGGACAAGGTTTCCGCCCGCAAGGCGGAGGTGGCCGCCACGCTGCGCTTCGCCGGTGGGCTGCACATCATCTCGGGCCGCATCGTGGTCGAGGCCGAGCTCGACACGGGCATCGCGGCCCGCCGCCTGCGCCAGACCATGCAGGAGGTCTACGGGCACTCCAGCGACATCATCGTGGTCTCCGGTGGCGGACTGCGCCGCGGCAACCGCTACGTGGTGCGGGTGGTCCGCGACGGTGAGTCCCTCGCCCGGCAGACCGGCCTGCTGGACAACCGCGGCCGCCCCGTGCGCGGGCTGCCGCCGCAGGTGGTGTCCGCCGGCGTCGCCGAGGCGACGGCGGCCTGGCGCGGGGCGTTCCTCGCGCACGGCTCGCTGACCGAGCCGGGCCGGTCGAGCTCGCTCGAGGTCACCTGCCCGGGCCCCGAGGCCGCCCTCGCGCTGGTCGGCGCCGCTCGCCGGATGAGCATCGCTTCGAAGGCTCGCGAGGTGCGCGGCATCGACCGGGTGGTCATCCGCGACGGCGACGCGATCTCCGCGATGCTCACCCGGATGGGCGCCCACGACGCCGTCCTGGTGTGGGAGGAGCGGCGGATGCGCCGTGAGGTGCGCGGCACCGCCAACCGGCTGGCCAACTTCGACGACGCGAACCTGCGCCGCTCCGCCCGCGCGGCGGTCGCCGCCGGCACGCGCGTGGAGCGGGCCTTCGAGATCCTCGGCGAGGACGTCCCCGAGCACCTCGTCCAGGCCGGCCGGCTGCGCCTGGAGCACAAGCAGGCGAGCCTGGAGGAGCTCGGGCAGCTCTCCAGCCCGCCGTTGACCAAGGACGCCGTCGCCGGCCGCATCCGCCGTCTGCTCGCCATGGCGGACAAGCGCGCCCGCGAGCTCGGCATCGCGGACACCGAGGCGGCACTGACCCCGGACATGCTCGACCTCTGAGCAGGCCGAGGGTGCGCCGTCGCGCTCGACGGGGCCGAGGGTGCGCCGCGCGCTCCGGCCTGTGAGTGGCCTCACAGCGGGTGCCCGGACCATGGTCCCCAGGTGTTTTGTCCGCTCATTGGTTAGACTTTGAGTGCTGGCGACGAAGCCCCACGGGCGCGCGCCGCTCGTCGGGCAGCCTCAGCCAGGAGCACCATTGCGGTGCTGATCGAATCCGGACAATGCGTGCGCCCGTCCCGGCGCACTCCAGGAGGACATAGTGACCATCCGCGTCGGCATCAACGGCTTCGGCCGCATCGGCCGTAACTTCACCCGCGCCGTGCTCGAGTCGGGCGCTGACATCGAGATCGTTGGCGTCAACGACCTGACCGACAACAAGACGCTCGCCCACCTGCTGAAGTACGACTCCGTGTTCGGCGTCCTCAAGGAGAACGTGTCCTTCACCGAGGACTCCATCACCGTGGGCAAGCAGACGTTCAAGGCGCTGGAGGAGAAGGACCCGGCCAAGCTGCCGTGGGGCGAGCTCGGCGCGGACATCGTCATCGAGTCCACCGGCCGCTTCACGGACGCGACCAAGGCGAAGGCCCACATCGACGCCGGTGCCAAGAAGGTCATCATCTCCGCGCCCGGCACGAACGAGGACGCCACGTTCGTCATCGGTGTCAACCACACCGACTACGACCCGGCGAACCACCACGTCATCTCGAACGCCTCCTGCACCACCAACTGCCTGGCCCCGATGGCCAAGGTGCTCGACGAGCAGTTCGGGATCGTCCGCGGCCTCATGACCACGATCCACGCCTACACCGCCGACCAGAACCTCCAGGACGGCCCCCACAAGGACCTGCGCCGCGCCCGCGCCGCGAACCTGAGCATCATCCCGACCTCCACCGGCGCGGCCAAGGCCGTCTCCCTCGTGCTCCCGCAGCTCAAGGGCAAGCTGGACGGCTACGCGCTGCGTGTGCCGACCCCCACCGGCTCGGCGACCGACCTCACCTTCACCGCCGGCCGCGAGGTCACGGTCGAGGAGGTCAACAACGCGATCAAGAAGGCCGCCGAGAACGAGATGAAGGGGGTCCTGGAGTACACGGAGGACCCGATCGTCTCCAGCGACATCGTCGGCAACCCGCACACGAGCATCTTCGACGCGGGCCTGACCAAGGTCATCGGCGACCAGGTGAAGGTCGTCTCCTGGTACGACAACGAGTACGGCTACTCCAGCTCGCTGGTGAAGCTGGTCGAGTACGTCGGCGAGCGTCTCTGATCGCAGTCGCACCCCAGCAGTGACGGACGTCCGCGTGCGCAGCACCTGCTCGCGCACGCGGACGTCCGCGCGTCCGGGCCCAGGTGGCCCGGGCGCGCCCACGACGACGTAAAGGAGAAGCTCGTGAAGACCATCGAGGACCTCGGCGACCTGCGCGGCAAGCGCGTGCTCGTCCGCTCCGACTTCAACGTCCCGCTCGACGGGACCACCATCACCGACGACGGCCGCATCCGCGCCGCGCTGCCCACCCTGCAGGCGCTGACCGGCGCGGGCGCCAAGGTCGTCGTCACCGCACACCTCGGCCGTCCCAAGGGCGCTCCCGACCCCAAGTACTCCCTCGCCCCGGTCGCCGACCGCCTCGGTGAGCTCCTCGGTGCCGCCGTCGTCCTGGCCAAGGACACCGTCGGCGAGGACGCCAAGGCCGTCGTCGCCGCCCTGGCCGACGGCGAGGTCGCGCTGCTGGAGAACATCCGCTTCGACGCCCGCGAGACGTCCAAGGACGACGCCGAGCGCGCGGCCCTCGCCGACGAGCTCGCGGCCCTGGCCGACGCCTACGTCTCCGACGGGTTCGGCGTGGTTCACCGCAAGCAGGCCTCCGTCTACGACGTCGCCAAGAAGCTCCCGCACGCCGCCGGCAAGCTGGTCTTCAAGGAGATCGACTCCCTGAGCAAGGCCACCGAGAACCCCCAGCGGCCCTACGTCGTCGTCCTGGGCGGCTCGAAGGTCTCCGACAAGCTCGGCGTCATCGCCAACCTGCTGGGCAAGGCCGACCGCCTGCTCATCGGCGGCGGCATGGTCTTCACGTTCCTGGCCGCCAAGGGCTACCAGGTGGGCAGCTCGCTGCTCGAGAAGGACCAGATCGACACGGTCAAGGGCTACCTGACCGAGGCCGAGGCCAAGGGCGTCGAGATCGTCCTGCCCACGGACATCGTCGTCGCGCCGGAGTTCAAGGCCGACGCGCCCGCCACCACCGTGGCCGCCGACGCCATCCCGGCCGACCAGATGGGCCTGGACATCGGCCCCGAGTCCGGGCAGCTGTTCGCCACGAAGATCGCCGACGCGAAGACCGTGGTGTGGAACGGGCCCATGGGTGTGTTCGAGTTCGACGCCTTCGCGGCCGGCACCAAGGCCGTGGCGCAGGCGATGAGCGAGGCCGACGGCTTCACCATCGTCGGCGGCGGCGACTCCGCCGCGGCCGTGCGCACGCTCGGCTTCGACGAGTCCACCTTCTCCCACATCTCCACGGGCGGCGGCGCGTCCCTGGAGTACCTGGAGGGCAAGACCCTCCCCGGCATCGCCGTCCTGGAGGACTGAATGACCACTCGCACCCCGCTGATGGCGGGCAACTGGAAGATGAACCTCGACCACCACGAGGCCATCGCACTGGTCCAGAAGCTCGCCTGGACGCTCAAGGACGCCAAGCACGACTTCGGCGCCGTCGAGGTGGTGGTGGTCCCGCCGTTCACGGACCTCCGCTCCGTGCAGACCCTGGTCGACGGCGACAAGCTGGACGTCCGCTACGGCGCCCAGGACATCTCCGCGCACGCCTCGGGCGCCTACACCGGTGAGATCTCCGCGGCGATGCTGGCCAAGCTCGGCGTGAGCTACGCGGTCGTCGGCCACTCCGAGCGGCGCCAGTTCCACGCCGAGGACGACGCGCTCGTGGGCGCCAAGGCCAAGGCCGCGCTGGGCGCCGGCATCACGCCGATCATCTGCGTCGGCGAGGGGCTCGACGTCCGCAAGGCCGGCGACCAGGTGTCCTACACCCTCGCCCAGGTCGACGGCGCGTACGACGGGATCTCCGCGGAGGACGCCGCGAAGACGGTCATCGCCTACGAGCCCGTGTGGGCCATCGGCACCGGTGAGGTCGCCACGCCTGAGGACGCGCAGGAGGTGTGCGGCGCGATCCGCGGCCGTCTGGCCGAGCTGTACTCCGCCGACGTCGCCGACGCCGTGCGGGTGCTGTACGGCGGCTCGGTGAAGTCCTCCAACGTGGCATCGATCATGGCCCAGGAGGACGTCGACGGCGCCCTCGTGGGCGGTGCGAGCCTGAAGGCCGAGGAGTTCGCGGCGATCGCGCGCTTCCGCGACCACCAGGTCTGACCCACACGCGTACGGCCGCCGAGATGTCATCTTCTCCGTGAGATGTCATCTCCTGCTAGAGCGGTCACGACGACGACGGGCCAGGACGCCGCGCGGCAAGCCTTTCGCCGCGCGGCGTCCGCGTGTTGGGGCGCCGTCGTATAACAGCGCTGCGACCACGGCCCGCCTGAGTTGCCGTGCCCGATGGGGCCATGCTCACCCTGCGTGTGCCGACGCGCCCGTCGCGGCGCCCCGAACGGACCGAAGCATCGCTTATCCTTGACGCGGCGCCCCAGCGCGCCGGTAACGACACGACGACGAACGGATACTGCCCCGTGGATGCACTGCGGATCATCCTGCAGGTGCTGCTGGTACTGACCAGCGTGTTCCTGATCCTGACCATCCTCATGCACAAGGGCAAGGGCGGCGGCGTCTCTGACATGTTCGGAGGTGGCTTCTCGAGCAGCGTGGGGTCATCCGGCGTGGCGGAGCGCAACCTCAACCGGATCACGATCGGCATCTCGCTGGTCTGGATCACGTGCATCGTGCTCATCGGGCTTATCCAGAAGTTCGAGCTGTAGGGAGACTGACGTGGCTGGTGGAAGTGCGATCCGCGGCTCGCGTGTCGGCGCAGGACCGATGGGAGAGGCCGAGCGGGGCGAGGCAGCCCCTCGGGTCTGGGTGTCCTACTGGTGCTCACAGGGCCACGAGGTGCGGCCGAGCTTCGCCAAGGAGCCCGACATCGTCATCCCGGCGACATGGGACTGCCCGCGGTGCGGCCTGCCCGCTGGGCAGGACAAGGAGAACCCTCCGATGCCGCAGAAGACGGAGCCGTACAAGACCCACCTGGCTTACGTGAAGGAGCGACGCTCCGACGAGGACGGCGCCGCACTTCTCGACGAGGCCCTGGCCGCCCTGCGCGAGCGTCGCGGGGGCTGATCGGCGGCGGGAGCCGACCGTGGGAGAGTGCGGGGCGCTCCGCGGCACACACAGGCGGATAGAAAACGAGAAGGCCGGGCGGCGATGACGCTGCCCGGCCTTTCGCGTGCCCTGCATGTTGTAGGCCCGGCCTCTGTGTGCCCGCCCCTTGTCCGGGGCCGGGCCGTCGAGTCAGTCCATCTCCACCAGCCGCAGCCCCTCGGTGAGCACCTCGCCGTAGGTGATGTCCGGGTCGAGCCGGCGCAGCTCCTCCATGAGGGAGTTCTCGAGCTCACGCTGGGGCAGGTTCACCGGCTGGTCGGGTCGGCCGGGCCGGGAGAGCAGCGCCACGGTGGACCCCTGTGCCCGGGTCAGACTGATCGGTCCCGACTCCCGCTCGAGGATGACGCCGCTGATCGCGTCGTGCCCGTCCGCGACCATGGTGACCGGCACCTGCAGCCGCAGCGCCAGCCAGCCGGCCAGCAGCGCGATCGACGGGTGCGAGGACGAGCCGGAGACCGTGACCGCGGTGACGGGCTCGTACGGTGGCTCGTCTAGCGAGGCGGCCAGGACCGTGCGCCACATCGTCAGGCCGGCCCAGGCCAGGTCGGTGTCTCCGGGGGAGTAGTTCTCCCGGAGCGTGGCCAGGACCGCGCCGGGGTCGGCGCAGTGGATGCTGTTGGTGATCCGGCGGTGCGCCATCTGACCGATCGGGTCCTTCGACGGCGCCTCCGGCGGGGTGTTGGCCCACCAGGTCACGATCGGGGCGTCGGGCAGCAGCAGCGGCATGATCAGCGTGTCGGGCCGGGAGCCGGCACCGCCGTACGGGCGCAGGACCACCACCTCGGACGCGCCGGCGTGCGCACCGACGCGGATCTGCGCGTTGAGCCCGGCCCGGCCGCCGCCGTCGGCGTCGGGCAGCACCGCCAGCACGCGGGCCGGGTGCTCGTGCGAAGCCACGTTGGAGACGCGGATGGCCTGCTCCGCGGAGCGCTCGTCGTCGGCGAGGATCACCAGGGTGAGCACCCGCCCGAGGGCGACGGCGCCGCCCTCCTCGCGCAGCGAGACAAGCCGGCTGCCCACGGCAGCTGACGTGGTGTCGTTCAGCGTGACGATCATCGGTTTCCTTCGGACGGACGGCCGGGGGAGTGGCTCACAGTGCGGCGAGATGTCATCTTCTCCGTGAGATGTACATCTCACGGAGAAGATGACATCTCGCGGGCGAAGGGGTGGGGTCAGGGACGGCGCCAGGCGCGCCCATCGAGGGCGAGCATGTCGTGCGAGCCGGGCGGCCCCCACGAGCCGGGCATGTATGTCTCCGGCTGCCCGCTGCGCGCCCAGGCCTCCATGACCGGGTCGAGGATCTGCCAGGACAGCTCGACCTCCTTCTGGCGCGGGAACAGCGGCGGGTCACCGAGGAGCACGTCGAGGATGAGCCGCTCGTACGCCTCGGGAGAGTTCTCCGTGAACGCGTGGCCGTAACCGAAGTCCATCGTGACGTCGCGGACCTCCATCGCGGTGCCCGGCACCTTCGCACCGAACCGGATGGTCACGCCCTCGTCCGGCTGCACCCGGATCACCAGGGCGTTCTGCCCGAGCTCCTGGGTGTCGGTGAGGTCGAACGGCAGGTGCGGGGCCCGCTTGAAGACGACGGCGATCTCGGTCACCCGGCGGCCCAGACGCTTGCCGGCGCGCAGGTAGAACGGCACACCCGCCCAGCGGCGGGTGTCCACGTCCAGGCGCATCGCGGCGTACGTCTCGGTGTTGGAGTCGGCCGGGATGCCGTCCTCCCCGAGGTAGCCGCGCACCTGCACCCCGCCCTGCCACCCGGCGGCGTACTGCCCGCGGGCGGTGTGCAGCGAGAGGTCCTCGGGCAGGGTGACGGCGGCGAGGATCTTCTCCTTCTCCGCACGCAGCGCGTCGGAGTCGAAGGAGACGGGCTCCTCCATCGCGGTGAGTGCGAGGAGCTGGAGCAGGTGGTTCTGGATGACGTCCCGCGCCGCGCCGATACCGTCGTAGTAGCCGGCCCGGGTGCCGATGCCGATGTCCTCGGCCATCGTGATCTGCACGTGGTCCACGTAGTGCGCGTTCCACACGGGCTCGAAGAACTGGTTGGCGAACCGCAGCGCCAGGATGTTCTGGACGGTCTCCTTGCCCAGGTAGTGGTCGATGCGGAACACCGAGTCGGGCGGGAAGACCTCCGAGACCACCCGGTCCAGCTCCTGCGCCGAGGCGAGGTCGTGGCCGAACGGCTTCTCGATGACCACCCGCCGCCAGCCCTCCGCGCGACGTCCGGACAGGCCGGACCGGGCGAGCTGGCGCAGCACCACGGGGAAGGCGTCCGGCGGCACGGAGAGGTAGAACGCGTGGTTGCCGCCGGTGCCGCGCTGCTCGTCGAGCGTCTGGACCGTCTCGGCGAGCCGGTCGAAGGCGTCGTCGTCGCCGAACTCGCCCTGGACGAACCGGAACCCGGAGACCAGCTGGTCCCAGGTCCGCTCGTTGAACGGCGTGCGAGCGTGCTCCCGGACGGCGTCGTGCACGACCTCCGCGAACTCCGCGGTGCTCCACTTCCGCCGGCCGAACCCGGTCAGCGCGAACGAGGGCGGCAGCAGGCCGCGGTTGGCCAGGTCGTAGATGGCGGGCATGAGCTTGCGCTTGGCCAGGTCGCCGGTGATCCCGAAGATCACCAGTCCCGCGGGCCCGGCGATGCGCGGCAGGCGCCGGTCCCGCCGGTCCCGCAGGGGGTTCGCCGCCGTGGTGGGCGCACTGCTCATGCGAGGCGACCTCCGAGGACACCGGCGAGCCAGGCGAGGGCGTCGGAGGAGGTGACGTGCAGGCGCAGCACGGGCCGCCCCAGCTCGGCGAGCACCCGGGCATCTCCGGCCGCCTGGGCGGCGATGAGGGTGGCGAAGTCGAAGTCCCGGCCCGGGATCTGCACCAGGTGCTTGGCGGCCCCGGTGATCTGCAGGAACACCCCGACGGCGGGGCCGCCCTTGTGGAGCTGCCCGGTCGAGTGCAGGAACCGTGGGCCCCAGCCGAAGGTCACCGGCCGGCCGGTGCGGGCGGCCAGGGCCGCGCGGACCCCGCCGAGCGCCTCGGCCGGCCGGCCCTCGCGGTCGAGGTAGGCCATGACGGCGAGGTAGCCGTTCTCGGGCAGGGTGGCGAGGAGGTTGTCCACCGCCTCCGTGACGGAGGTGGCGCCGCGCAGGAGGTCCGCGGGGCCGCGGACCTCGACGCCGGAGTCGGCGAACGCAGCAGGCTCTGGGGCCGGGGTCTCCTCGAGCAGCCCGCGGGTGGCCGCCTTGGCGGATTCCACGTTGGGCTGGTCGAACGGGTCGATGCCCATGAGCCGGCCGGCGACGGCGACCGCGTACTCCCACAGCAGGAGGGTGCCGCCGAGCGTGCCGGAGACGGTGACCTCGACGGCGGCGCTCTCGCCGTCGTCGTCGGCGTCCTCGGGCTCGTCGGTCAGCGGGGTGAGCAGCACGGGCAGGACGTCCGCGGCGACGGGCTCCGTGAGCTCGGGGGCGTCGGCGCCGGCGACCACCGGCAGCAGCCCGGTGCCGTTCTTGCCGGTGGACTCCGCAACCAGCTGCTCGGCCCAGTCGCCGAAGTGGAACAGTCCGGAGCCGGCGTCGCGGATGACGATCTTGTCCCGCAGTGGCTTGGTGCCGCCCAACGCCGCGCCGAGCACCAGGGCCGGGTTGGCCTCGGAGTCCTCGGCGAAGAACGGGGCGACGGCGGCGGCGTCGTCGAGCAGCTGCTCGACGTCCACGCCGGCGAGCGCGGCCGGGACCAGCCCGAACGCCGTCAGCGCGGAGAACCGGCCTCCGACCTCGGGGTCGGCCGCGAACACGGCCCGGTACCCGGCGTCCTTCGCGACAGTCTCCAGGGGCGAGCCGGGGTCGGTGACGACGACGATGTGCCGGGCGGCGTCGAGGCCGGCTGCGGTGAACGCGGCCTCGAAGGTGCGGCGCTGGGAGTCGGTCTCGACCGTGCCGCCCGACTTCGAGGAGACCACCAGGACGGTGGCCGTCAGGTCACCCTCGAGGGCCCGGTGCACCTGCCCGGGGTCCGTGGAGTCCAGGACCACGAGCTGGGCGCCGGCGGTGCCGGCGAGGACCTCGGGCGCGAGGGAGGAACCGCCCATCCCGGCGAGGACCACCCGGTCGATGCCCTCGGCGGCGAGCTCGTCCCGCAGTGCCTTGAGCGGGGCGAGCAGCGGGCGGGAGGTCTCGTGCAGCGCGGTCCAGCCGAGCCGGATCGCGGCCTCGGCCTCGGCGGCCTCGCCCCACAAGGTGGCGTCCCGCGCGGCAAGGCGGCTGGCCACCTTGTCCGCGACGAGGGTCGGGACGTGGGTCTGGACCGCGTGCGCGGCGTCACCCGTGGCGCTGACCTCGATGAGGGCGCCGTCCTCCGGGCCCGCCCAGGCCACCGTGCCGGCCGGGGCGCTCATCGGGCCACCCCGGCCCGCGCGAGGGCGGCGGTGACTGTGTCGGCGAGCTCCGCCCAGCTCTTCTCGAACTTGACCACGGCCTCCTCCTCCAGGGTGTCGGTGACGTCGGTGTAGGAGACGCCGAGGCGTTCGAGCTGGTCGAGCAGCCGACGGGACTCCTCGTAGGTGCCGTGGACGGTGTCGCCGCGCAGGTTCGCGTGGTCGGCCACCGCGCGCATGGTCTTCTCGGGCATGGTGTTGACGACGCCGTCCACGACCAGCTCGTCGACGTACATGGTGTCCGGGTAGGCCGGGTCCTTCACACCGGTGGAGGCCCACAGCGGACGCTGCACATGGGCGCCGGCCGCGGCCAGCTCCTCCCAGCGCGGCGTGGAGAAGATCTCCTCGAAGGCCTGGAAGGCCAGCCGGGCGTTGGCGATGCCCGCCTTGCCCTTCAGGTCTTTCGCCTCGTCGGTGCCGATCGCGTCGAGCCGCTTGTCGATCTCGGTGTCCACCCGCGACACGAAGAAGGAGGCCACCGAACGGATGCCGCTCAGGTCGATCCCGGCGCGCTGGGCGAGCTCGAGCCCGTCGAGGTAGGCGTTGGCGACGGCGCGGTAGCGGTCCAGGGAGAAGATCAGCGTCACGTTGATGCTGATGCCCTCGCTGATCGCCTTGGTGATGGCGGGCAGCCCCTCCTTGGTGGCGGGGATCTTCACGAAGATGTTCGGCCGGTCGACGGTGGACCACAGCAGGCGGGCCTGCTCGATGGTCTTGTCGGTGTCCTTGGAGAGGCGTGGGTCGACCTCGATGGACACGCGCCCGTCCTGGCCGCCTGTCCGGTGGTAGACGTCGGCGAACAGGTCTGCCGCGTCCCGGACGTCGTCCGTGGTCGTCGCGATGACGGCGTCGTCCACGCCGCTGCCGGCGGCGGCGAGCATGCCCATCTGCTCGTCGTAGTCGTGGGCCTTGGCCAGGGCGCCGGCGAAGATCGTCGGGTTGGTGGTCACGCCCACCACGTGCTTGGTCCCGACCAGGTCGGCGAGGAACCCGTCGCGCAGGTGCCCGCGGGAGAGGTCGTCGAGCCAGATCGACACGCCGTGCCCGCTGAGCTCTGCGAGCCGGTCGGTTGCGGTGTTCTCGGTCATTGCTGCTCCAGTCGGTCGTGGGTGGGTGGTGGGCGTGACCAGGGGTTACTTGGGCAGGTCGCCGGTGCCTGCCTGGGTCGGCGTGGTGCCCTGGGTCGGGGCGGCGTCACCGGCGGTGGCGGCGATGGACTCCTTCGCGGCGGCGGCGACCGCCTCGGCGGTGATCCCGAACTTCTCGTAGATCACCTTGTAGTCGGCGGACGCGCCGTAGTGCTCGAGGGAGACGGACCGGCCGGCGTCGCCGACCAGGTGGCGCCAGCTCATGGCGAGGCCGGCCTCGACGGAGACGCGCGCACGGACGGCGGCGGGCAGGACCTGCTCGCGGTACGCCTCGTCCTGCTCGGCGAACCACTCCTGGCTGGGCACGGAGACCACCCGGGCCTGGACGCCCTCGGCGGCGAGCTGCTCGCGGGCGGCCAGCGCCAGCTGCACCTCGGAGCCGGTGCCCATGAGGATGACGTCGGGGCGACCGGACGCGGCCTCGGCGAGCACGTAGGCGCCGCGCAGGGTGCCGGCCGCGGAGGCGAGGGTCGCGCCGTCGGCCGCGCCGTCCCCACGGACGGGGTTGGGCACGTCCTGGCGCGTGAGCACGATGCCGGCGGGCCGGTCGATGCGCTCGAGGATGCCGCGCCAGGCGTAGGCGGTCTCCGCGGCGTCGGCCGGGCGGACGACGTCCAGGCCCGGGATGGCGCGCAGCGCGGTGAGGTGCTCCACCGGCTGGTGGGTGGGGCCGTCCTCGCCCAGACCGATCGAGTCGTGCGTCCACACGAAGGTGGACGGGATGCCCATGAGCGCGGCCAGCCGCACGGCGGGGCGCATGTAGTCGGAGAACGTCAGGAACGTGCCGCCGTAGGGGCGGGTCAGGCCGTGCAGCACGATGCCGTTGAGGATCGCGCCCATGGCGTGCTCACGGATCCCGAAGTGCAGGGTGCGCCCGTACGGGTGGCCGGGGAACATCTCCGTGGAGCGCTCCTCGGGCAGGAAGGACGGCTCGCCCTTCATGGTGGTGTTGTTCGAGCCGGCGAGGTCCGCGGAGCCGCCCCACAGCTCGGGCAGGGTCTCGGCGAGAGCGGAGAGCACCTCGCCGGAGGCCTTACGGGTGGACACGGCCTTGCCGCCGTCGAACGTGGGCAGCGCCGCCTCCCAGCCGACGGGCAGGTTGTGCGTGCGCAGCCGGTCCAGCAGTGCGGCCGCCGCGGGGTTGGCTTCGCGCCACGTCGCGTACGCGGTGTCCCAGGTCTGGCGTGCCTCGGCGGCGCGGGACCGGGCGTTGTCGCGGGTGTGGGCGATGACCTCGTCGGTGACCTCGAAGGAGGCCTCGGGGTCGAAGCCGAGCACCTTCTTCACCGCGGCCACCTCGTCCGCGCCCAGCGCGGAGCCGTGGATCGCGCCGGTGTTCTGCTTGTTCGGGGCGGGCCACCCGATGATGGTGCGCAGCGAGATGATCGAGGGCCGTCCGGTCTCGGCCTTGGCGGCCTCGACGGCGGCGTGCAGCGCCGGGACGTCCTCGGCGTACTCGCCCCCACCGTGGGTCCAGTCCACCCGCTGGGTGTGCCAGCCGTACGCCTCGTACCGGGCGAGGACGTCCTCGGTGAACGCGATGTTCGTGTCGTCCTCGATGGAGATGTGGTTGTCGTCGTAGATGACGACGAGGTTGCCCAGCTGCTGCGTGCCGGCCAGCGAGGACGCCTCGCCGCTCACGCCCTCCTGGAGGTCGCCGTCGGAGACGATGACGAAGATGTGGTGGTCGAACGGGCTGGCGCCCGGCGCGGCGTCGGGGTCGAGCAGGCCGCGCTCCTTGCGGGCGGCGAAGGCCATACCGACGGCGGAGGCCACACCCTGCCCGAGCGGGCCGGTGGTGATCTCCACACCGGTGGTGTGCCGGTACTCCGGGTGGCCCGGGGTCTTCGAGCCCCAGGTGCGCAGGGCCTTCAGGTCGTCGAGCTCGAGACCGATGCCGGCCAGGTACAGCTGGATGTACTGGGTCAGCGAGGAGTGGCCGGCGGACAGGACGAACCGGTCACGGCCCAGCCAGTGCTCGTCGGCGGGGTCCACGCGCATGACCTTCTGGTAGAGCAGGTACGCGGCCGGGGCGAGGGACATCGCGGTGCCGGGGTGTCCGTTGCCGACCTTCTGGACGGCGTCGGCGGCGAGAACACGGGCGGTGTCGACGGCGCGCTGGTCCAGCTCGGTCCACTCCAGCGCCGTGGCGCGGTCGGTTGCGGCGGGCGTTGCGTTCACAGATCCTCAATTCTCTCCGGGGAGCTCTCCCCGAACTTCCTGGACGTGGCGCCTGCGGAGCGACGCGGCGCGGCACGATCTCTACCTTCGCGACCCTACCGTCGGCGCCCCGGCGGGGAACCTCGAGGTCGGCTGTCGTGCCGGTCACGGTTGTGGTGCTGGTCACGGGCGGCGGGTGGAGCCGGTGACGGGTCCGGCCGCGACGGACATGGGCCGCCTCGTGCGCAAGGCGGCGGCGACCCGTCCACGTGGCCACGTACGATGGAATGACCGGGGGCGGAAGGATATTCCGCCCATACGAGTCTCGGAGGCCAGCTCCGGGAGATGGGGAGCAGGGATCCGCGTGCACAGTGCCCACCCAGCCGCCGAGCGGCCCGTCGACCGTACCGGCGACGGCGGCACGCGCGACGGCGGGCCCACCGGGGCCGCGGAGACGACGACCGCCGGACCGCTGCACCCACAGGCGACCGTCTCGGGCCGGCCGGCCCGGTCGAAGCTGCGCGCCTACGTGGCCCTGACCAAGCCCCGGATCATCGAGCTGCTGCTCATCACCACCGTGCCGACGATGATCGTGGCCGCCGACGGCTGGCCGGGCTGGTGGTTGACGCTGGTGACGCTGGTCGGCGGCGCGTTCGCCGCGGGGTCGGCGAACGCGTTCAACATGTACCTCGACCGGGACATCGACCGGTTGATGAACCGGACGAAGCAGCGTCCGCTGGTCACCGGCGAGCTGACCCCGCGCCAGGCGGTGGTGTTCGCCACGGCGCTGGGCGCGGTGTCCATCGGCTGGTTCGCGCTGCTGGTCAACGCCGTGTCGGCGTGGCTGACGCTGGCCGCGATCCTGCTGTACGTGGTCTTCTACACGATCATCCTCAAGCGCCGCACGTCCCAGAACATCGTGTGGGGCGGGGCCGCGGGGTGCATGCCGGTGCTCATCGGCTGGTCGGCGGTGACCGGGTCGCTGGACTGGGCGGCGCTGGTGCTGTTCCTCATCATCTTCTTCTGGACGCCGCCGCACTACTGGCCGCTGTCGATGAAGTTCAAGAAGGACTACGCCCGCGCCGGGGTGCCGATGCTTCCGGTGGTCGCGGACGACGTCCGGGTGGCCCGGCAGATCCTCCTCTACGCCGCCGCGATGATCGCTTGCACCTTCGTGCTGGCGCCGGTGGCGTCGCTGGGCTGGGTGTACGTCGCGGCCGCGGTCGTCGCCGCGGCGTGGTTCCTGTCCGCGTGCGTGCGGCTGTACCGCCGGGCCCTGCACCCCGAGCGGGGCAAGCTGGCGGCGATGAAGGTCTTCCACGTCTCGATCACGTACCTGACGATCGTGTTCGTCGCCGTGGCCGTCGACCCGCTCCTGCCCTACTGAGGCGAGGGTGCGGGCGGTGACGTGGTGACGGCGCTGGGCGTCGCCCTGCGTGACTACCTCGCGCACCTGGGCGTCGAGCGCGGGATGAGCTCCCACACCATCGCCGCCTACCGGCGTGACCTCGAGCGGTACACCGCCTACCTGACCGCCCGGGGCATCGCCACGCTTGCCGACGTGCGCGAGCCCGACGTGGCCGGCTACGTCGAGGTCGTGCGGTCCGGCGCGGACGGGCGCAGCGTGCTCGCGCCGTCCTCCGCGGCCCGCGCCGTCACCGCGGTGCGCGGCTGGCACCGGTTCGCTCTGGAGGAGGGGACGACGACGGCGGACCCCAGCGCCGCCGTCCGCCCGCCTGTCCCCGGCAAGCGGCTGCCCAAGGCGATCAGCGTCGAGGAGGTCGAGCGGCTGCTGGAGGCGGCGTCGCTGGGGGAGGGGCCGGTGCCGCTGCGCGACCGTGCCCTGCTGGAGCTGCTCTACGGCACCGGTGCCCGCATCAGCGAGGCGGTCGGGCTGGCGGTGGACGACCTCGACATGACCGGGGACGTCGCGACCGTGCACCTGTTCGGCAAGGGCCGCAAGGAGCGGGTGGTGCCGGTGGGGCACTACGCCGTCGAGGCGCTGGAGGCCTACCTGGTGCGGGCCCGGCCCGCGCTGGCCCGTGAGGGGCGGGGCAACCCGAAGGTGTTCCTCAACACCCGCGGCAACCCGCTGAGCCGGCAGAGCGCCTGGGCGGTGCTGCAGCAGGCCGCCGGCCGGGCCGGGCTGGACCAGCGGATCTCCCCGCACACCCTGCGCCACTCCTTCGCCACCCACCTGCTCTCCGGCGGCGCGGACGTCCGCGTGGTCCAGGAGCTGCTCGGTCACGCGTCGGTGACCACCACGCAGATCTACACCCAGGTCACCGTGCAGACGATGCGCGAGGTGTACGCCGCGGCGCACCCCCGCGCCCGCGACTGAGCTGCAGAAGAAGTGACCATGACTAGCCCGCGAGATGTCATCTTCTCCGCGACATGTCACGGCAAGTCGTGCATGCCCCGCCATCGGCGGCGGGTCGGCACCACCGAGAGCCCGAGCGCTTCGATCACCGTGGCCTCCACCACCGGCCGCCGGCCCAGCACGTCCCCGGCGTGGAACGCGAACGCCGTCCAGCCCCAGCGGTTCTCGATGTCCTCGCGGCGACGGACGTCGTGCCGCCCCTGCTCGACAGTGGTCCGATGGAACCGCTCCCCGTCGTACTCCAGGCCCACCTGTTTCTCGTGATAGCCCATGTCGAGGCGGTAGATCTCACGCCCCAACCCGTCCCGGAGGCTGATCTGCAGGTCCGGGATGGGCAGGCCCGCCTCATGCAGACGCAGCCGCGTCCAGGACTCACCGGGCAGCTCGGCGCGGGGGTCGGCCATCGCGAGGACGGCGCGCGCCCGGGCGATCCAGCGCCGTCCCCGCAGCTCTCGGATCCGCTCGGTAATCTCATCGAGAGTGATGAGGCCGGCGTGGCTGAACATGTCCAGGGCCGCCAAACCCATGTACCTCTCGCTGTGCCTGGCCAGGTCCAGTGCGGTGCGAGCGGGTGACGTGATCGGGACGCCGTCGACCTCGACGATGTCGCCCGGGCCCAGGTCGGTGAGGTAGCCGCGGATCTCCGGCCGGCGGAGGGGGTTCAGGAAGATCTCACGGTCGCTCAAACACTCCAGCATTGGTGGATCCCGGAAGCGGTCAGGCGGTCGGACATCCACGCCGTGCAGCCAGGCCGCGGTCTCGCGGCCGAGCGTGGCGCCGTCGGGCAGGAGCATCCCGATTGCGCGGGCACGCGCCTCGGGGTCTTCGGCGGTGTCGACGGGCAGGTAGATGCCCCGGAACGGCCGGACCAGCGGGCCGTCGCGCACCAGGTCCGTGAGCTGGTTCGGCCCGACCCCGGCGGCGCGGGCGGAGTCGAGGGTGATCGGCCGGTCGGTGGGCAGGTCTGTCGTTGTCATGCCCGCAGGCTGGCAGGGAGCCGACCCGCGGCACGAGGAGCTACCGCGAACGCTGTGGACAAGGTGGCGCTCGACGGCGGTCTGGGTGGGTTGAGCGACGACGGGACGTGGCCGGACGGGAGCTGTGACCTCTGGCGGAGAAGATGACATCTCGCCACGGAAGGGGCGGGAGTGGCAGGGGTGACGAGCCGGGCGCGCGCCGACCACGGCGCGCCGGGGCAGTGCCCAGGACCGCCGCGAGGCGTCGACTACCCTCGCAGAGTGAGCACCGAGCAACCAGGACTGATCACCAGAACCGCCGCGGGCGTGGGCGAGAGCCCCGACGGCGCGGTGGAGGACTTCCCGGTCCCTGCCCCGCTCTCCACCCACGGGCCCGCCCGCATCATCGCCATGGCCAACCAGAAGGGCGGCGTGGGCAAGACCACCTCCACGATCAACCTCGGCGCGGCGCTGGCCGAGTACGGCCGCCGGGTGCTCATCGTCGACTTCGACCCGCAGGGCGCCGCCTCCGCCGGCCTGGGCATCAACGGCCACGAGCTGGACGAGACGATCTACACGATGCTCATGACGCCCCGCTCGGACGTGCGGGAGATCATCGAGCACACCGACGTCGAGGGTCTCGACGTGGTCCCCGCCAACATCGACCTCTCCGCCGCCGAGGTGCAGCTGGTCAACGAGGTGGCCCGCGAGCAGGCCCTCGCCCGTGTCCTGCGCCCGGTGCAGGACGACTACGACGTCGTCCTCATCGACTGCCAGCCCTCCCTCGGCCTGCTCACCGTCAACGCGCTGGCCGCCGCGCACGGCGTCATCGTGCCGCTCGAGGCGGAGTTCTTCGCATTGCGCGGCGTGGCCCTGCTGGTGGAGACCATCGAGAAGGTGCAGGACCGGATCAACCCGCGCCTGCGCATCGACGGCATCCTCGCGACCATGATCGACCTGCGCACGCTGCACTCCCGCGAGGTCATCGAGCGGGTCCGGGACGCCTTCGGCGACAAGGTCTACACCACGATGATCGCCCGCACCGTGAAGTTCCCCGACGCGTCGGTGGCCACCGAGCCGATCACCACGTTCGCGCCGACCCACCCCGGCGCCGAGGCGTACCGCCGCCTCGCACGCGAGCTCATCTTCCGTGGCGACGCCGCCTGACCCTGCGGCGCCCCCGGCAGTGACGCGCCGTTCCGACGGCGCCGCCGCACCCGTACCTGCCGACGTGGACGACGGCGCCGCCCCGCCCGCCGCCACCGGTGCCCGCACGTTCGAGCTCACCCTGGAGAACTTCTCCGGCCCGTTCGACCTGTTGCTCTCCCTGATCGCCAAGCACCGTCTCGACATCACCGAGGTGGCGTTGGCGCAGGTGACCGACGAGTTCATCGGTTACATCTCCGCCCAGAGCGAGTGGGACCTGGGGCAGGCGAGCGAGTTCCTCGTGATCGCCGCGACCCTGCTCGACCTCAAGGCCGCCCGGCTGCTCCCGCGCGGCGCCGTCGACGACGAGGACGACCTCGAGCTCCTCGAGGCCCGGGACCTGCTCTTCGCCCGGCTGCTGCAGTACCGCGCGTTCAAAGATGTCGCCGACCACCTGGGGGAGCGGTGGGCGCAGACGGCCAAGACCTACCCCCGCAGCGTCGCCCTCGAGCCGCACCTCGCCGCCCTGCTGCCCGAGCTGGTCATGCAGATCGGCCCCGAGGAGCTCGCACGCCTGGCCGCCGCGGCGTTCGCGCCCCGTCCCGGGGCGCCGCAGGTCGACATCACCCACGTGCACGACCCCGCGGTCCCGGTCCGGGAGCAGGCGACCCTCATCGTCGACCGGCTCCGGCGCCTGCGGTCGGCGACCTTCCGCGCGCTCACGGCCGACGCGACGAGCACCGCCGTCGTCGTCGCCCGGTTCCTGGCCCTGCTGGAGCTGTTCCGGGAGCGGGCGGTGTCCTTCGAGCAGGCCGAGGCGCTGGGGGAGCTGACCATCCGCTGGTCCGGCGCCGAGGAGGGCGAGGTGGCCGTGGACGACGAGTACGACGACGCCGGCTTCGACGACGCCGCAGCCCAGAAGGATGACGATGAGTGAGCCGCGCTACGGGAGCGTGTCCGACGACGTGCTGCCGGAGGAACACCTGGCGGCCATCGAGGCGGTCCTCATGGTGACCGACGAGCCCGTCCCCGCGGCGCAGCTCGCGAGCGTGCTCGGGCTGCCCACCGGCCAGGTCCTCGAGCTGCTCGCCGAGCTCGGCGCCGACTACCGGGGTGAACGGCACGGCCGTCGGCGCGGCTTCGAGCTGCGTGAGGCTGGCGGCGGCTGGCGGGTCTACTCCGCCCCCGCGCACGCCGACGTCGTGGGCCGGTTCGTGGTCGACGGCCAGACCGCCCGGCTCACCCAGGCCTCGCTGGAGACACTCGCCGTCATCGCCTACCGCCAGCCGGTCGCCCGCGGCCGGATCGCCGCGATCCGCGGCGTCAACGTCGACGGCGTCGTCCGTACCCTGGTGGCCCGCGGGCTGGTCGAGGAGGCGGGCCACGACCCCGAAGGTGGTGCGATGCTGTACCGGACCTCCTCCTACTTCCTCGAGCGCATGGGCCTGCGCTCGTTGGAGGAGCTACCCCCACTGGCGCCCTACCTCCCCGAGGTGGACGCGCTGGACGACGTTGATGGAGAGCTGCGATGACCGGAACCGACCCCCACGTCCCCGACGGCGTGCGCCTGCAGAAGGTGCTCGCCGGCGCCGGACTGGGCTCACGCCGCGCCTGCGAGGAGATCATCGCCTCCGGCCGCGTCAGCGTGGACGGGCAGGTGGTGCGCGAGCTCGGCACCCGGGTGGACCCGGCCACCGCCGTCATCCACGTCGACGGGCTGCGCGTCCAGCTCGACGACTCCCTGGTCACCCTCGCCCTGAACAAGCCGCGCGGTGTCGTCTCCACCATGGACGACGAGCTCGGCCGGCCGAGCCTGGCCCAGTTCGTGGCCGACCGGACCGAGCGGCTCTACCACGTGGGCCGCCTCGACGCGGAGACCGAGGGCCTGATCCTGCTCACGAACGACGGCGAGCTCGCCCACCGCCTCGCGCACCCCTCCTATGAGGTGCTCAAGACCTACATGGCCACCGTCGAGGGGCGGGTGCCCCGGTCCCTCGCACAGCAGCTCAAGAGCGGCGTCGAGCTCGAGGACGGCCCGGTGCGGGTGGACTCCTTCGTCGTGAAGGAGACGACGGCGGACGCGTCGCTCGTGGAGGTGGTGCTCCACGAGGGGCGCAACCACATCGTGCGCCGGCTGATGGACGCCGTCGGGCACCCGGTCACCCGGCTCGTGCGCACCCGCATCGGCCCGATCCGGCTCGGGGCGCTCAAGCCGGGCCGCACCCGCGTCATCGCGGGCGCGGAGCTGGGCACGCTGATGCGCGAGGTGGACCTCTAACCCCCTGCGTCGCGCTGGCGAGATGTCATCTTCTCCGTGAGATGTCATCTCCTCGGTCAGATGTCCTCGCTCAGGTGCCGGGTCCCGGCTCTGACCGCCGACCGCGAGAACGGGGCAGATCCCGCTGCGGGGTAGTCTGCCCCGGTGCCCGTGAACCCTCACCACAGCGTCCCCGTCGCCACCAGGGGACCGGTGCGGGTGGTCGGCACCGGCCTGCTCGGCGCGAGCCTGGGCCTGGCGCTGAGCGCCGCGGGCGTGGAGGTGCAGCTCGAGGACGCCTCGCCGGCCGCCGTCGCGCTCGGCCGTGACCTCGGCGCTGGGCGGCCCGTCTCCCCGGACCTGCCGGACCCGCGACTGATCGTCGTCGCCACCCCGCCGGACGTCGCCGGGCCCGTGGTGCTGGCCCAGCTGCGCGCGCACCCGGCCGCCGTCGTCACCGATGTCGCTTCGGTCAAGGCACGCGTGGCCGAGCATGTGGAGGCCCACGGCGGTGACGACGCCGCCAGGTATGTCGGCTCCCACCCGATGGCCGGGCGGGAGCGCTCGGGCGCGGCCGCCGCCGACGCCGACCTGTTCGCCGGCCGTCCCTGGGTCATCGTCCCCTCGGCGCGGTCAACGCCCGACGCCGTCCTGGTGGTGCGGTCGCTCGCCGTCGACGTCGGCGCCACCCCGGTCACGCTCGGCGCTCAGGAGCACGACGACGCCGTCGCCCTCGTGTCCCACCTGCCCCAGCTGGCTGCGTCGCTGGTCGCCGCCCGGCTGCGCGAGGCGCCCGAGACGGCGCTGGCCCTGGCGGGGCAAGGACTGCGCGACGTCACCCGCATCGCCGCCTCCGACCCCCAGCTGTGGGCCACGATCCTGGTCGGCAACGCGGGCCCGGTGGCCGCGGCGCTGCGCGCTCTGCGCGACGACGTCGACGTCACCCTCGAGGCCCTCGAGCGGGCTGCTGCCGATGGCCCGCTCGCGGAGGGTGCCGCCGGGCCTCTTGCGCGGGTGGTCGCCGCGGGCAACACGGGCGTCGCCCGCATCCCGGGCAAGCACGGCGGGGCGCCGCGCCGCTACGCCGAGGTGACCGTGCTGGTCCCCGACGAGCCGGGCGAGCTCGGCCGGCTGTTCGGCGAGGTGGGGGAGATCGGGGTCAACATCGAGGACCTGCAGCTGGAGCACTCGGCAAGGCAGCCGGTCGGGATGGCCACCGTCTCGGTCGACCCGGCCGCCGCGGCACGGCTCGAGACCGAGCTGGGGCTGCGGGGCTGGCGCGTCGTTGTGGGATGAGGCAGGCGCCGTCGGTGGGCGTCGGCTTCGCCCGGCCGCGGCGCGGCGCGGCACCAGCGGCAACAGAAAGATGACATGTCGCCGAGGAGATGACATCTCGCGGAGAAGATGACATCTCGGGCTACTCAGGAAATGCAGGAGGACACGGTGGAGCAGGCAGGCACGGGTCGCACGCGGGGGATCGTCGTGGCGATCGACGGGCCGTCGGGGTCGGGGAAGTCGACCGTCTCCCGGCGCGTCGCGGCCGAGCTCGGGCTCGCCTATCTCGACACCGGCGCCACGTACCGGGCCGCCACCTGGTGGTGCCTGCGCCGCGGCGTCGAGCTGTCCGACACCGACGCCGTCGCCGCCACGGTCCGTGACATGCCCCTGGAGATGGTCACCGACCCCGCACGCCCGCGCGTGGTGTGCGACGGCGAGGACATCACCGACGCCATCCGCGCCTCGGCGCTGTCCGCCGTCGTCTCCCAGGTGGCCACCAACCTTGAGGTGCGCGCCGAGCTGTGCCGGCTCCAGCGCGCCGAGATCGAGGCCGAGGCCACCGGCGCCCCCGGCAGCCGCTCGGCCGGCCGCGGGATCGTGGCCGAGGGCCGGGACATCACCACCGTCGTCGCGCCCGACGCCGACGTGCGCATCCTCCTCACCGCCGACGAGCAGGCCCGCCTGGCCCGCCGCGCCAAGGAGCTGCACGGCACCGCCGACGCCGCCACCATCGAGGCCACCCGTGACGAGGTGGTGCGCCGCGACGCCGACGACTCCACCGTCTCCACGTTCATGACCGCCGCCGACGGCGTCACCACCGTGGACACCTCCGGCTACGGCGTCGAGGAGACGTTCCACGCGGTGCTCGCCGTGATCCGCGCCGCCTCGACCCGCCCGGCCAGCGGCGGGGAGCGGTGATGGCCGCACGGAGCCGCGGGCAGCGGGTCCAGCCGGACGACATCTACCGGTGGGGGCCGATCTGGTCCCGGCGCGTGGGCTGGGCGCTCGACCACCTCTGGTGGAACACCGAGGTGCACGGCGCCGCGAACGTGCCCACCACCGGGCCCGTGATCATCGCCTCCAACCACACCGGGATCGTCGACGGTCCCGTGCTGCACGGCGCCCTGCCGCGCGGCTCGCACGTCCTGGTCAAGCAGGAGTTCTTCGACTCCAAGATCGGCTTCCTCATGACGTGGGCCGGGCAGATCCCGGTGGACCGCGCCTCCGGGCGCGCGGCCCTGGCGGTGGCCAAGGCCATGCTCGACGAGGGCCGCGTCGTCGGGATCTTCCCCGAGGGCACTCGCGGGCGCGGCGACGTCTCCGAGGTACGCGCCGGCGTCGCCTGGCTGGCGGTGAACACCGGCGCCCCGGTCGTGCCCGCCGCCTGCCTGGGTACCCGGCGCAGCGGTGACACGCGTGGCTACGTCCCCCCGCCACGCGCGAAGCTGCACGTCGTCCTCGGCGAGCCCATCCCGATGGCCATGCCCGACGGCGCCACTCGCCGGGAGCGCATGAGCCATGCCATGGACGCCATCGGCGCTGGCCTGGCGGCCCACGTGGCCACGGCGGTCGCCCTCACCGGCGTCGCGCTGCCCGCCTCGGCGAGCGACCCCACCACCGCCGGGTCCGGCCCGGACCCTGTCGGCCCGATCGACTCGGTCGGCCTGGCCCCCGGCGAGAAGGGAGAATGACCCCCATGAGCACCGACCCCGCGCGCGAGCGCCACGATGTCACGGCCCCCGAGCACGACGGCCCGGAGCTGCGCGACCCCGCCGTGATCGCCGCCGAGGAGGCGGAGGAGAACCGGCGCGCCGAGGCGCTGCGCGCCGGCCTGGCCGAGTACGTCCTCGAGGAGGACGACCTCGCGCTCCTCGAGTCCGGCGAGGAGGAGATGGAGGCCCCCGCCCCGGCCGGGCTGCCGGTGCTGGCCGTCGTCGGCCGGCCCAACGTGGGCAAGTCGACCCTGGTCAACCGCATCCTGGGACGGCGCGAGGCCGTGGTCCAGGACGTCCCCGGTGTCACCCGCGACCGCGTGACCTACCCGGCCGAGTGGGCCGGGCGGAACTTCACCCTCGTGGACACCGGCGGCTGGGAGGTCGATGTCGCCGGCATCGACGCCCGGGTCGCCGAGCAGGCCGAGGTCGCCGTCCGCATGGCCGACGCGGTGCTGTTCGTCGTCGACGCCACCGTCGGCCCCACCGACACCGACGAGCGCGTGGTCAAGCTGCTGCGTCGCTCCGGCAAGCCCGTGGTGCTGGCCGCCAACAAGGTCGACTCGCCCATGCAGGAGTCCGACGCCGCCACCCTGTGGGCCCTGGGCCTGGGCGAGCCGTACGCCGTCTCCGCCCTGCATGGGCGCGGCTCGGGCGAGGTCCTCGACGCCGCGATGAAGGTGCTGCCCGAGGTCTCCCAGGTCGCCGACGCCATGCCGCGGGGCGGACCACGCCGGGTGGCCCTGGTCGGCCGGCCCAACGTCGGCAAGTCCTCGCTGCTGAACTCCCTGGCGGGAGCCGAGCGCGTCGTCGTCCACGAGACCGCCGGCACCACCCGCGACCCGGTCGACGAGCTCATCGAGCTCGGCGGCACGCCGTGGTGGTTCGTCGACACCGCCGGCATCCGCCGCCGCGTCCACCAGACCTCCGGGGCCGACTTCTACGCCTCGCTGCGCACCCAGGCCGCGCTGGAGAAGGCGGAGGTCGCCGTCGTGCTCGTCGACGCGTCCGCGCCCATGACCGAGCAGGACACCCGGGTGATCCAGCAGGTCATCGACGCCGGCCGGGCCCTCGTGGTGGCCTACAACAAGTGGGACCTGATGGACGAGGACCGCCGCCCGTTCCTGGAACGAGAGATCGAGATGGACCTCGTCCAGATCCAGTGGGCGCCGCGGGTCAACCTCTCGGCGAAGACGGGCTGGCACACCAACCGGCTGGTCCGGGCGCTGGAGACCTCCCTGGCGTCGTGGGACACCCGCATCCCCACCGGCAAGCTCAACGCCTTCCTCGGTGAGCTCACCGCCGCCCACCCGCACCCGGTGCGCGGCGGGAAGCAGTCACGCATCCTCTTCGCCACCCAGGTCTCCAACCGGCCGCCGCGGTTCGTCCTCTTCGCCACCGGGTTCATCGAGGCGGGCTACCGCCGGTTCGTGGAGAACCGGCTGCGGGAGAGCTTCGGCTTCACCGGCACGCCCATCGAGATCAGCGTGCGGGTGCGGGAGAAGCGGCGCCGCTGATGGCCCGCGCTCGGTGGGTCGGTGGCCGGCCGACGGCGGGTGAGTCCGCAGCGGGCGTGCCTTCGGCGCCGGGCGGGCCGCCACCTCGGCTCCTGCGCTGGGGGCTGCCCCGCGACCCGTACGCCACCGAGCACGTCACCGGGTTCGTGGTCACCACGGTGCTCACGATCCTGGTGACCCGCGGCTTCCTGGAGCTGGCGGGGTTCCCGCAGATCGGCGGGGGCGGCCTGCACGTGGCACACGTGCTGTGGGGCGGGCTGCTCATGGGCGTGGCGGTGATCCTCGCGCTGTCGTTCGCCGGCCCGGTGATCCGGCCGCTCGTGGCGTTCCTCGGCGGCATCGGGTTCGGGCTGTTCATCGACGAGGTCGGCAAGTTCCTCACGCAGGACAACGACTACTTCTACGCCCCGGCACCGACGGTCATGTACGTGACCTTGGTGCTGGTGATGATCGGGGCCGACGTGCTGCACGGCCGGCGGGCGCACCACCCTGCCGAGTACCTCGCCGCCGCCGCGGACCACGCGGTCGCCGGCCTGGTGGGCGGGCTCAGCGAGCGCCGTCGCGCCGTCGCGCGGGAGCTGCTCGACCGCGGCCGGGACGCGCCGGGCGGTGCGGAGACCGCCGCCCTCGTCGCCGCCATCAGCGACGACGACGAGGAGGTGCTCGACCCGCTGGACATGGCGCGGCAGCGGCTGCGGAACCTGCTGGGCACGGTCGTGACCCGCCGGTGGGCGACCCGGGCGACGACCGTGCTGCTCGTCGCGCTGATCGCCGGAGCCCCGGCCACGCTCGCCGCCCACCTGGCCGAGGGGCAGGCCCCGCCCGGCTGGGCCGGTGCCGGGGTGCTGGCCGCGACCGCGCTGACCCTGCTCGCCGCGGGCCGTGGCTGGCTGCTGCTGCGCCGCGACCGGTACCTCGCGTTCCGGTGGCTACGGGGCGCGGCGCTGATCACGCTCCTGCTGACCCTGGTGGCCCTGTACCGCCTCGAACCCTGGCTGGCCAGCGCCGGGCTCGCCGTCGCGGTCGCCGCGCTGGGCGTCACCGGCGCGGAGCTGCGTCGCCTGGAGCGGCTGCGCCAGGCGCCGGCATAGCCCTGATGACGGGCGCGCGCCGGGCTATCGATCCGCCTCGGTGTCGGCGTCCTCCTCCGCCTCGAACGAGCTGCTCTTGCCCGCGCCGATGCCGGCCCCGGTCTCCGGGTTGGGCACGCCGCCCTCCTCCGGCGGTGCGGTCTGCGCGTCCTTGGTCTCCGCCGCGCCAGCAGCCTCGGACGATTCCTGGCTGTGCGTGCTCATCGAGCCCTCCTCGGTTCGGGATTTCCTCCGAGTGTGGGCCCGGGTCGCCGGGGCGGCAAGGCGGGTGAGCCCGTCACCGCGGCGGCGTCAGCCCGTCAGCCGCGCACCGTCAGTGTCGCGAGCTCAGCCACCAGGCCCAGCAGCTCGTCGCCGAGCCCGTCGTTCGTCATGACGACCACGACGACGCCGTCCACCGGTTGGCAGTACGCCCAGGCTCGCGCCAGGGGCAGGGTGTCCGCGTAGCCGACCGCCGGGACGTCGGCGACCTCGGAGAGGTCCATCAGGCCGAGGCCGTAGCTGCGCAGCGTCCGAGCACCCTCCGCGGGGAACGCGGCCATCTCGGACAGGGAGGTCCGCGAGACCACCCGCCCCCCGCCCAGCTGCTGCCACCAGCGTGCGAGGCCGGCCGGGTCGCCCGCCAGCGCCCGGGCACCGCCGAGCGCGGACACCACCGCCTGGGAGGGGAGCGGCCCGCCGGACGGTGCCGCGTCGACGTCACGCGCCGACGGCCCGGTCACGACCTCGTCGGGCTGCACCGCGAGACCCCCGAGCGCGGGGTCCGCGAGCACACCGCCGCGCAGGACCGCGGCGAGGGGGCGGCCGGTGACGTGCTCGAGCAGCTTCCCGAGCAGCACGTAGTTCGTCCCGGAGTACGCCACGTCCTGACCGGGCCGACGGCGGGTCTGCGCCGGCGTCGCTGCCCTGAGCAGGTCGGCCGGTTCCCACGTGCGCGCCGGCTCGGCCCGTAGCTCGGCCGTGTACCAGGCTTTGTCCACGTCACGCAGGCCGCTGCGCATGCCGAGCAGCTCCCGGACGGTCGCCTCACCGACGGCGCCCGCCAGGGTCCCCGGCAGGTGCGCACGGGCGGGGTCGTCGAGACCGAGCACCCCGTCCTCGACGAGCCGCATCACCTGGGCAGCGACCACGGGTTGGGTCAGCCGCCCGGCGGCGAACACGTGCCGCGGGGTCAGCGCGACGCCGTCGCCCGCGCTGCCGGACGCCCCGCTCCAGCGGCCGTGCGGCGAGATGACGGCGGCGCTGATGCCGCCGTCGAAGCGGGCGGCGATCCCCTCGGTGGATCGCGGTGCCGCGGCCCGGTCGACGGCGCGCTGGAGCGCGCGGGCCAGCGGGGCCGGCACCGGGCCGTCCGGGGCGCGGGCGAGCGGCGCGGTCGTGAACGGCAGCGGGAAGAGGGTCACGACGTCGGCCGGATCCGGTGCCGGGGGCACGCTGGACCGGACAGGCGTGGGCGCGGAGCGGCGGGCGACCGGCGCGGCGGCGGCCGGCGCGCTCGCCTGGTCTGCCCCGTCCGGCGGGCCGGGCGCGCACGCCCCACCGAGCGCGACGGCCAGGGCGATGACGAGGACGCCCCGGAGTGCGCGCACGGTGGCCCACCGGTCCTAACGCCGTCGTGCGCGCGGCGAGAGGAACACGCCGCGCAGCGCACCGGCCCGGCGCGAGGGCCACAGCCGCACCCGGGCCCGTGCACGCCACGGCGCGGCCCGGCGCACCTGGTCGACGACGGCGCGCACGTCCGCGCCCACGTCGCCCGCCGCGGCACCACCGGGGTGGTACCGCGACCGCTCGACCGTGGCGACCACCCGGCCCAGCGCCCCGGAGGCCGTCCCCACCGTCGGCCCGTACTGCCCACCGGCCTGCCGCGGCGTGGCCGACGCCGCCAGGGCGGGCACGCCCAGGTCACCGAGGTCGGCGACCAGACGCCGCCACTCCCGTTCGATCCGGTCGGCGTCCGGCTCAACCGGCCGGCGCCGCCGGTGCAGGACGGCGGCCGCGACCACGGCGCCGGCCCCCACCACCGCCACCCCGAAGCCCAGGGCCGCGGTGCTGCCGGCAGCCCGCGCCGCGGCTTCGGTCGGCGCCGCCGCAGCGTCCGGGACGGTCTCGGTGGGCGGTGCCGTGGCGCGCGAGCCGGGCACCGGCCCCGGGTCGTCCCCGCCGGCCGGCACGTAATACAGCGGCACGTCGCCCCCCACCCCGGGGGTCGGCTCGAAGCGGGTCCAGCCCAGCCCGTTGATGTACAGCTCGGGCCACGCGTGAGAGTCGGCGAGCACCACGGTGTGCACGCCGTCGCTCCCCACGTCGCCGATCGCGAACCCGACGGCGAGCCGTGCGGGGATGTCGAGCGCCCGCGCGAGCATGACCATCGCCGTCGCGAACTGGACGCAGTAGCCCTGCCGGGAGTCCAGGAAGCTCGTGAGCGGATCGGGGTTGCCAGGTCCGGGGTCGGCGAGCTCGCGCGAGTACGTGTACGCCGGGCTGCGCAGGTGCTGCTGGATCGCCATGGCGCGGTCCACCTGGTTCGTCGCGTCCCCGGCCAGGTCCGTGGCGAGCTTCGTGACCCGGTCGCGGGCCTCCTCGTCGACGGCGAGGAGGTCGGGGCCGACCTCGCTGGGGGCGCCGGGCCGGCCCACACCGGCCGGCAGCGTGCTGCCGTACGCGTAGTACGTCGCGGTGTACGTGGTGACCGGGTCCTGCACGCGGGCGACCCCGAGGGAGTCGACGCCCCAGCCGGCCGGGACGTCCGCACCGGCCAGCGGTTCCGGCAGCGCGAGGCGGGGCCGGGGCAGCGCGTTGCGGGTCACCTCGAGCGTGTGCTCCTCGGCGCCGGCGGGTGGTGGCGTCGGGGCGAACTCGTCGACCCCGCGCGTTGGGCCGACGAGCCACCGACCGTCGACGAAGCGCGTGCTGCCGGCCACCTTCAGCGGCGGCGGCTCGGCCTCGTCGGCGTGGACCCGCAGGATCGGAGCCTGGCTCCGGTCGGGCAGGTCGGCCGCGAGGTCCAGCGAGCCGGTGAAGGTCCCGCCCGTGGCCGCGGCGACCGCCGTGGGTGTGCTCCGCGGGACTTGGGGCGCCAGGAGTGGCACGGCCGTCGCGGCTACGGTCACCGCACCGGCCAGCCACACCGCACCCATGCGGCCACGGCCCCGGGAGACAGGCGCCTCGCCCGGCCGGCTGGTCCCGTGGCCGAGCATGAGCAGCCACGCGGCGGCTGGGGCGAGGAAGAACGCCGCGGGCAGCGGGCCGCCGTCGTTGGGGGCCGCGGCCAGGCACACCACCGCCAGCGGCACTCCCGCGAGCGCGGGGGACTCGTACGAGACCGCGACGGCGTGGACGGCGATGGCGAGACCGATGAGCGCGGCGATGAGGAGCAGGACGACGCCGTCCGTCGCAGCCAGGGGGGCGACGTGCCGGCGGGCTGTCCAGGCCCCGTCCTCGAGGAGGCGGGCCGCCGCGGACATCGCGGAAGGCCGGGGCAGACCGAGCCAGGTGTGGTCGGGCAGGAGCAGCCAGCACGTGACGAGGGCCGCGGCGGCCGCCTGGGCACCCGCCGTCGGGGCGGCCCCCCACGCTCTGGAGCGCCCGATCGACCCCGCCGCCACGACGGCGACCGCCGCCGCGACGAACGGGCCGATCCAGCGGGGGTCGGCCACCACGCGGAGCAGGGACCAGCCCGCCGCCACCGTGGCGAGACCGGCGAGAGCGGGGTCCACCACGTGGCGCAGCCGTGGCAACGCGGCGCCGGGCCGCGGCGGCCGCGGCGGCCGCGGCGGCCGCGGTGGCCGCGGCGGCCGCGGCTGACGTGCGGCCGTCACCGCCGGCTCCAGCCGGCCGGGACAGGACCGGGGACGGCGGCGTGATGCCAGGCCGCCCGTACGGTCGTGCCGGCCCGCACCTCGACGCATCGCCATCCCGGTGTGCGCGGGAGCCCGGGGAGCGGGGCGGGCGCTGCCGGTACCGGGCCGCCGTACGAGAGGCGGCCTGCGCCGTCGAACGTCCTGGTCCGCAGGACGAGAAGCACATCGTCCCCGGCGCGCGAGCGGGTGCCCGCGCCCGCGAGGAACAGCGCCAGGTCCCGGTCGGGCACGACGGCCACGGTCGTGCCCCCACCGGCGCGGCCCAGGACGGGGAGGAGGCCGCCGAGGTCGTCGTCGACGAGGTCCGCGACGGCCAGGTACCGCAGCACCGTGGCGAGCACGAGCGGCCGGTCGGCGACGTCGTCGCGCACCGTCTCCGCCGTGACGAGGTGAAGACCGCAGCCGTGCGTGGCCAGGGCGGTCGCGACGGACGCGAGCGCGGTGACCGCCCACTCGAAGGACGAGGTCGGGCCTGTGCCGCGGTGGGCCGACCATGACGCGTCCAGGAGCAGCCGGGCCCGCGGCCCGACCGGGTGGTCCTCCTGGCGCACGATGAGATGGCCGTGGTGGGCGGAGGCGGGCCAGTGGACGCGCCGCAGGTCGTCGCCGACGCGGAAGGGACGGGTGGCGACGTCGTTCTCCCCGGCGGTGGGTGAGGGGAGGGACCGGGCACCAGCCCCCGCCAGCCCGGTCTCCCCGGGCAAGGCCTCCACCCGCGGCAGGACCACGATGTCGGTGGCCGGCAGCAGCTCGAGGTCGGTCCGGGTCAGACCGAACGGGTCCGAGCGGTGCAGCACCAGCGGGCCGAGGGTGTGCCGGCCGCGGGCCGTGCCGCGCACCAGGTACGCGTGGGAGCTCCACGTGCCCGGCTCGGTCGTGGGCAGGACAAGGGGGTGCGAGCCGCCCAGGGCCGGGGAGAGGTGCTCGACGGCGGCCGCGGGCGGCGCGGTCCGCCACCCTGGGTTGGTGATCCGGAGCTCGACCTGGGCCGCCCCGTCGTGCGGGAGCAGGGGCATGGAGACGGCGCGGTGGGCGGCGAGGGACGGTGTGCGGCGGCCCGTGAGCACCAGCGCGGCGGGCAGGAGAAAGAGCAGCAGGCCGATGCGGGTGACGTCCGGGACCTCGACCACCAGGCCCACGACGACGGTGGCACCGCCGGCGATGGTGAACGCCCGGCCGCGGGCGGTCAGGTGCGAGGTGGCCATCGCCGCCCATGGCCGCAGGCCCGCCCGAAGGAGCGGACGGGGGGTACGGACCGCGGCTGGAGGCGTCATGACGGGCCATTTCGACGGCGTGGTCGAAGCGTCCCCCGCCGGACCCCTTACAGGCATCGCCTGAGGACCCTTACACGCGCTCGATAGGCACTCAGGCACCGCTTTGTTCAGCCGGGCGGGCCGCGTCCGGGCCGCCGCGCCCGTTCCGGGCCCGGTCGCTCGGGGCCCGGCCGTTCCGGGCCCGACCGTCCCGCCTCGTCCGACGGCTGTCCCGGATGTTCTGGCCCGGCTTGTCCCGCCTGCTCCGAGCCGGGCCGCTCCGCACGTTGCGCGAGCCGGGCCAGCTCCAGCCGGCTGGCCGTCCCCGTCTTCTGCAGCAGGTGGGAGATGTGCACGCTGACCGTCTTCTCACTGATGGACAGGGCACGCGCGATCTCGCCGTAGGTCCGTCCGGCGACCACGAGACCGAGCACCTCCTGCTCGCGCGCCGTGATGCCGGCCAGCGCCGAGAACGCGTGGCCCGCGCTCGCCGGCTTGCCGTCCGTGTCCCGGCTCGGGCCGGGGATGGCCGAGAGGCTGATCCGGGCGGTGCGCGCCAGGTCTTCCAGCTCGGTCAGCAGCGGCACGGCGCGCAGGTCCGAGGCCATCTCGTGGGCGCGCCGCAACCACGCCGTCCCGCGGGCCCGGCCCCGCCGGTCGGTCAGGTACGCCTCGGCCGCCCGGCACGCGGCGTAGGCGGCGTCCCAGGGCAGCGACACCGCGGCGCACCGGTCTGCCACCTCCGCCCACGCGGGACCGGCGCCGGGGTCGGCCTGGGCACGCAGCCACTCGACGTCGTACATCGCCTGCAGCGCGGCGAGCTGTTCCGCGTACCAGGGCGGGGCGGACCCGCCGTCCTGCAGGACGGCGGGGTGCGCCCGGCGCAGCTCGCGCAGCCGGTCGAAGGTCTCGGTCAGCGCGGTGCCGTGGTCCCGGTGCTCCTGGGCCAGGTCGGCCAGCGCCCGGGCCGCCAGCGGGAGGAGCCACTCGGCGCGGGTGGGCGGCGGGCCCGGCGTGCTCACCCCGGTCAGTGCCGCGGCGACGGCGCCCTCGAGGTCGCCCGCCGCCAGGGCGACCTCGGCCCGGGAGGCGTCGAACTCGAACGCGAGGAACTCGGACCGTTCCTCGTAGAGCTCCTCGGCCCGGTGCAGGTGACCCTGGGCCTCGGGCAGCCGGCCCTGACGGGTGGCGAGGAGCGCGGCGGTGAGGCGGGCGGTGACCTCGCCCATGGGACCGGGGGAGGACCCGAGCGCCACGCGCAGGTTCTCCTGGCACTCCCGCCAGCGCCCCACCGTCAGCAGCGAGGAGGCCTCCGCCGCGCACAAGAACCCGACGTAGGTGTGCGGGGCGCCGAGCGCCGCGAGCTGCCGGCGCCGGGCACGCAGGGGCACGGTGTAGGCGGGTTCGGACCCGGCGGCCAGGGCGTTGGCCTCCCACAGGGCCACGTGGCTGAACGCCCACCAGTCCTGCGCGTCGACCGCGGCGTCGATGGCCTCGTCGGCCCAGTCGGGGGCCGGGCGACCACCGCCCCACATGGTGCGGGCCATGGACCGGGCGGCGAGGGCGTAGGGCAGGGCGCGCCGGTCGTCGGCGACGCGGGCCGCCTCGACCGCCGCCTCGGCGTGGGCGTCGCCTGCGGGGTCGTCGTGCCAGATCTCCGCGTGGGCCAGCTCGGCGAGGGCGTAGGCGTACTGCCAGCTGTGCGGCCACGGGGCGGCGAGGCGGACGGCCTCGCGCACGTCGTCCAGGCCGGCGAACTTCCGGCCGGTGGAGTGGCGCAGGTTCATGCGTCGCACGCGCAGCGCGGCGGCCTCCAGCGGGTCGTCCAGCGGCTCGGCGAGCAGCTGGTCCACCGCGGTGAGCTCCTCCTCCTGCCGGCCGACCCGCTCGGCCGCCCTCCGGACCTGCTGGAGCAGCTCGACGCGTGACTCCGGCGGGTCGTGGACACGGCGGTGGAGCACGACGGCACGGCGCAGCAGCCGCAGCATCTCGGCGGTGCCGTGGGCGTCCGCGGCGGCCCGGGCCGCGCGTAACGCCCAGCGATAGGCGAGCTCGTCGTTCCCGGCGCGGAAGTGATGGTCGGCGACGGCGGCCACCGCCCGCACGCCGTGGGACGCCGTCCGGGGCTCGAGCGCCGTCGCGAAGGCCGTGTGCCAGGCGCGGCGCTCCTCCGGCAGCACCCCGCTCTCGAGCACCTCGGCCTGCAGCGGGTGCCGGAACCAGTACGCGCCGCTGGCATGCACCTCGAGCAGCCCCGCCGCGACGGCCTCGTGGAGGAGGGGGACGACGTCGTCCGGCAGTCCCACCGCGGCGCTGACGGTGCTCAGCACGGCCGCGGGCACCGGCGCGGCGCCGACCGCGAGCAGCCGGGTGAGCTCGCGGGCGGCCGGGGTCATGTCGTGCCAGGGCTGGAGCACCGCCTCGCGCAACGTGGTCGGGAGCTCGGCCGGCAGCCGGTGAGCGTCGAGGGGGAGGTGCTCGACGATCAGGCGGGTGAGGTACGCGTTGCCGCGCGTGTGCGAGTAGACGTCGTCGACCAGCGACTCCCGGGCTGGGCCGCCCAGGATGGCGGCCATCTGGTTCGCGGTGCCGAGCCGGTCGAGCGGGCCGACCGGTGTCTGGGAGAAGCGCGGCATCCGGGCCGAGTCGGCCAGCCAGCGGTGCAGCGGGTGCCCGTCCCGCAGAAGCGTGAGGTCGCGGGAGGCGAGGAGCACCGCCAGCGGGCGCTCCGGCGGGCCGGCCAGCACGTAGGTGAGCAGGTCGAGGGTGCTCTGGTCCGCCCAGTGGAGGTCGTCGACGGCGAGCAGCACGGGCCGGCGTGCGCACAGCCGGTCCAGCCAGGAGTCGAACTCGACCACGACGTGATCGGTGCCCTCGCCGGGCTGGGGCAGCGTCGGGATGGGCGCTCCGGTGGTGCTCGCCCAGCGGCGGACCGCGGCGGCGATCGGCAGCAGGGGCACGGACAGCGAGGTCAGTGGCAGGCCGGCACCCATCATGATCTCGGCCCGGGACGAGGTGAGACGGCAGACCTCCGAGAGCAGTGCCGTCTTCCCAATACCCGGCGCGCCGACCAGCAGGCGCATCCCGGAGCGGCCGGCGGCGGCGTCGTCGACCACCTCGAGGAGCTGGGCCAGCTCGACGTCGCGCCCCGCCAGCACCGGGTACTCGGCACCGACACTCACCGGCTCAGTCTCGCACCGGCCCACGGCGGGCGATAGGCCGCGGCGGCCCCCCGATCTAAGGGGTGACCCCCGATGCTTGTAAGGGTGTGCGTTAGGGAGCGTGGGGCCCACGACCTCGTGCGCAGAAGGAAGATCACCATGAACCAGCACCGTTCCCTCACAAGGCTCGCGGCTGCGGCCGGCGCGGCGGCGCTGACCATGCTGGCTCTGGCGCCGGCGGCCAGTGCGGCGGACCCAGACGCCCACCTGGCCTCGACGACCCAGACGGTCTACGAGACTTACCAACAGTGCCCCATCACCCAGATCGGCGGCCAGCTGTTCCGTTGCGACGTGGCCACCGGCGGGGGAGTCCGGGCACCGGCGCACGTCCCGCAGGGCGCGCACAGCACCAACGGCTGACAGGGCGACTGACCAACCTAGACGCCCGGGCCGGCGGCCGGCGGTAAGGGCAGGTGGCCCCGGCTACCTGCGCTGCCGTCCCGCCGGCCCGGTGCTGTGTCGTGTGTCGGCCCGCTCCGCGCGTGGGCGCGCCTCGGCGTCCGACCATCGCACCGCACGATCGCCGCAGGCTCGGCGACCGCGGCCGCTTCGGTGAGGTCACCGTCACAGCGAGGCGGATTCGGTAGCGCCGGGACCGCTGCGGTAGTGTTCCTCTCGGCCCGCTGAGCGGGTCGGACGGGCTGTGGCGCAGTTTGGTAGCGCACTTGACTGGGGGTCAAGGGGTCGCAGGTTCAAATCCTGTCAGCCCGACAAAATTGGTGTATAACCGCAGGTCAGAGGCTCGTAGAGGGACTTTTCGGAGTCTCGCGGCGGGCCTCTTTTCACGCGTTGACATCAGGTTTGACATCAAACGGCGGGTTTCGGCTGCCGCGGCCGGCTCCGGCACGTCCAACGGCCGTGCCGCAGCGGTCACGGCGCGCTACTTCCGGAGGGCTTCGCAGAGCACGGAGAGGGCGGCGTGGGACGACTCGGGCGTCACGTGCCCGTAGACGTCGCCGGTGATGGCGATCGAGCTGTGGCGAGCAGCTAAGAGACGACCTTGAGGGGCACGCCGTTCTCGAGCATCACCGAGGCCGCCAAGTGCCGCAGCGTGTGGAGACCGACCCCGGGGAGGTTCGCCCTCTTCGCGGCCGCCTTCAATGCCCGCAGCGCGTCACGGGGGTCGCTCGGCTGGCCGGTCTCGGTGGTGAAGACGTAGGGCGTCTGGACCCACGCCGACCCTGCGGAGCGCCGCTCGATCTTCTGCCGCTCGCGGACGGTGCCGAGGATGGTGACCGCCGCGGGCGAGAGCGGCACGACGCGACGGGACTTCTCCGTCTTGGTGGTGGTGCGCAGGCTGTGCCCGGCCGGCGACAGGCGCCAGCGGGCGCGGACCCCGAGCGGGGGCCGTTTCAATCAAGCTCAGAGGGCCGTGACGACCTCGTCGAAGGGAAGACGGGGCAGGCGGTCCTTCCACGCGTCCTCGGCGGGCTCGCCCATGTTGATGGCGACGAGTACGCGGTGGCGGCCGTCCGGGAAGAACTCGCGGGAGATCGCGTCGGCGTCGAAGCCGGTCATCGGCCCGGCGGCGAGGCCGGCCGCGCGGATGCCGATGATCGCGTAGCCGACCTGGAGGTCTGTGTTGAGCTCCGCCGTGCGGGCGCGTGACTCCTCGTCGCCGGCGAACATGTCGCGGGCGCCAGGGAAGTGCGGGAAGGTCCGCGGCAGCTCCTTGTGGAAGTCGATGTCCGCAGCGAGAAGCGTGTTGGCGGGGGCGGCCGCCGTCTTCGCCCGGTTGCCCTCGGCCATGTGGGGGAGGAGGCGTTCCTTGGCGTCGGCGGAGCGGACGATGACGACGCGCAGCGGCTGGGTGTTCGTCGACGTGGGCGCCCTTTTGACGAGCTCGAAGATCGCGGCGATCTGCTCGTCGGTGACTGGCTCGTGCGTGAAGGCGCTGGCCGTGCGGGCGTGGTGGAAGAGCAGATCTTGCGCGTGGTCGTCGAGGAGGAGCGGGTCCTGGGTCTGGTGCCCCTTTTCCGTTCCCCACGCGGTCATATGGCCACGGATGTAGCCATGACACACGAACCCTGCCCTGACGGTCGCTTCCCTTCGCGGGATGGATCGCACGATGCGTACGGGCACCCTCAAGGTGCCTACAGGTACGAGGCGCGCTTGAGTTCGGTCGACTCGGGCGCGCGGCGGCTACCGCCCCAGCGCCGAGGCGAGACGATCGATGGCGGATCGGCCCCCTCGGTGGAGACGTGCCCGTAGAGGTTCCCTGTGACCTGGACAGAGGCAGGGTCGAGGATTTCCGAGACGGTGCGCAAGGGGACGCCGGCCTCGAGCATGGTGGACGCGGCGGGGTGCCGAAGCGTGTGTATGCCGACGCCGTGGAGGGCCGCCTTCAGAGCGAGCCACCACCACGCGACCCGCCGCGGGTCAGAGCAGCGCCGGCCCTCGCGTAGGCGAGCGCGGCGTCGGGAGCGTGGACGCGGACGCCGCGTGAGCGATTGCCGATCGGTTATCTGGCGCCTCTGGCGGTTCGAAGCGGCCGAGCGGAGGGACGTCGCGCGCGGCCAGTCTCGGCCTCTGCGCCCAGAGTTTCGTTCGCCGCGCCCGGCGGCCTCCGCGGCTTTCGCCGGCGCTCGACCTTCGCACCAGGGATGACGAGAACGGGCCTCACCCCGCACCCAGATCGTCCAGCGACGGTACTCAACCTGCCTTCGGTCGGTACCTAGGCCTCCCTTCCGGTCCCGAACGTCCTACGAATTCGTGCGCCAACCGTCCGAACCTGGCTCTCGTACAGCGCCGGCTCACGGCGCTCCGGCCGAGGAGACAAAGATGGCGGCTACCGCCAAGGGTGAGAAGAGGGCGTCCGACCTCTCGACGGCCCGCCGATGGTTCGTGCTGATCCTGGTGAGTGCAGGGAGCTCGACCATCTACGGACCTGCCTATCTCAAGAACGCGTTCTACGACTCGCAGCGCGTCGCACTGGACCTGACGAACACGCAGGTCGGCGCACTGCTCTCGGCGTACGCGATCACCGCGATGATCTGCTACCTGCCCTCGGGCCTCGTGGCGGACCGGATGCGGATGCGGACACTGTCCGCGACCGGGTTCCTGCTCACGGCGGGCCTGACGTTCTGGTACGCGACGCTCCCGTCCTTCAACACCCTGCTGCTGATCTTCGTCGCGATGGGTGTCACCACGATCCTGCTGTGGTGGGGCGTGCGCTACAAGCTGGTGCGCCTCATCGCCGATGAGTCCGAGTACTCCCGCAACATCGGGATCAGCTACGGGTTCTACGGTGCCGCTGGGCTCCTGGTCGGGCTTGTCGGTTCGGCGATCCTCGCCCGGCTCGGATCGACCTCCCCGGAGGCGTTCCGCGCCTTCCTGCTGGTCTACGCGTTCCTCATCCTGGCCCTGGGCCTGCTCTCGATCGTGGTCATCCCCAAGTTCGAGGGGGAGATCGTCGAGGGTCGTTCCGTCAAGCAGGTCTTCGTCGACGCCGTCGGTTCGCTGAGCAACCCGGTCGTCCTGATCACCGCGGCGACCATGTTCTTCGTCTACTTCTACTACACGGGTGTCAACTACGCGACGACCTACCTGGCGTACCTCGGCGCTGACGCCAACCTCAACAACATCACCTCCGTGGTGCGCACGTACGGCGTCACGCTGCTCGCCGGCCCGATCTTCGGCGCGCTGGCCTTCAAGGCGAAGCGCCCGTCGCGTGTGATCTCGATCGGCTCCCTCATCGCCGTCGTCGGGCTCGCAGTGCTCGCGCTCGTGCCGACCCCGGCACCGGCCTCCCTGCCCGCCACCATGGCCCTCGTCCTGACCGTGGCCCTGCTGGGTGTGGCCCTGGGCTTCATCGCCAATGGCGTGTTCGGGATCGTCTCCAGCCAGCTCACCGAGGGCAAGGTTCCGCTGCCGGTCTTCGGTGCGGCCACCGGCGTGATCTCGGTCGTCGGGTTCTTGCCGGACACCTTCTCCAGCACGTGGTTCGGCACGATCATCGACGGTGCCGCCGCTGCAGGTGACGAGGGTTCCGCCTACCCGGTGATCTTCTGGATCCTCGCCGGCTCCGCCGTGATCGCTGTCGTGTGCGCACAGATGCTGGCTGTCTACGTCCGCCGCAACGCGCAGAAGCTGGAGGATGAGTATGCCGCCGCGGAGGCCGCGGCCGCTGCCTCTACCAAGGACCGCGAGTCCCGCATGGCTGCAGCGTCATGAGCACCGACGTCCTTCCCTTGCTGACCGAGCCCATGCGCGAGGTGCTCCGGATCCAGTCCCGACAGAACGTGGGCTCCACCAGGGAGACGACCCCCGCGGAGCAGCGTCGGCAGTACGCGGCTGAACG
This sequence comes from Georgenia yuyongxinii, assembly GCF_006352065.1. Lineage (NCBI taxonomy): Bacteria > Bacillati > Actinomycetota > Actinomycetes > Allobogoriellales > Allobogoriellaceae > Georgenia > Georgenia yuyongxinii. The sequence continues at coordinate 1,734,079 of NZ_CP040915.1, forward strand.
CGCGTACTGGAACGAAGGCGGGCCCACGATGGCCGAGACGGTCGACGACCTGGTCGCCGGCCCCCACGGGCCGCTGACCGTTCGCTGGCACCGCCCGGAAGGCGCGGTACGGTCCGTCATCGTCTTCATCCACGGCGGCGGGTTCGTCGTGGGCGGCCTCGACACGCACGACCGGATCATGCGAGCCCTCGCGGCCGATTCCGGTGCCGTCGTCGTCGGCGTGGACTACAGCCTCTCCCCGGAGGCCAAGTTCCCGCAGGCGGTGCACGAGTGTGCCGCTGCTGCCCGCCACGTGGCAGAACGGGCCCACGAGCACGGGGTCGCCGAAGGCGCCATCTCCCTCGCCGGCGACTCCGGCGGAGCCAGCCTGGCGCTGGCAGCCACGCTCCTGCTGCGCGACCAGGGCGGCCCGGAGGTCGAGTCACTCCTCCTCTACTACGGGATGTACGGGCTCGTGGACTCCCGCTCGCGACGCCGCCTGGGCAACGAGTGGGACGGTCTGACGCCGTCGGACCTGGAGTTCTACCTCAAGGCATACACGTCCGGGTCGCAGGACCTCGCCGACCCCTACCTGGACTGCCTCGGTGCCGACCTCTCCTTCGGCCTGCCGCCGACGTATCTCCTCGCAGCGACGCTCGACCCGCTCCTGGACGACACCCTCGCCCTCATGGACGCCCTCGAGGAGTACGGCGTGCCGCACCAGCTGCGGCTTGTCGACGGCGTCCTTCACGGCTTCCTGCACTACTCCCGACTCCTCCCCGAAGCGGTGGAGGCACTGGCCGAGGGAGCTGCGTTCCACCGATCCGTCGTCGCCGGCCGGCAGCCGGCTACCGCCCACCACTGACCGACGGACACCACCAAGACACCGAAAGGCATCACCCATGGACTTCTCTCTGACCGAGGACCAGGACCTGATGGTCCAGGCCGTCCGCGAGCTCATGACACGCGAGAACTGGGAGCCGTACTTCGCCGAGTGCGACGCCGAGCACAAGTACCCGCAGCGCTGGGTCGCCGAGCTGGCGGCGATCGGCGTCGACACGATCCTCCTGCCCGAGGCGCACGGCGGCCTGGACGCCGGCTGGACGACGATCGCGGCGGTGTGGGAGGAGCTGGGCCGCCTCGGCGCCCCCACCTACGTCCTCTACCAGCTCCCGACGCTCGAGACCGTCGTCCGGGTGGGCAGCGAGGAGCAGCAGAAGAAGATCCTCGCCAAGGTCGGCACCGGCGAGCAGATCTGGAACTTCGCCATGACGGAGCCGGGCGCGGGCTCCAGCTTCGCGGCCATGGCCACGACGTACACCCGCCGTGACGGGAAGTTCTACCTCAACGGCCACAAGACGTTCATCACCTCCAGCAAGTACGTGCCGTACCTGATCGTCATGGCGCGCAACGCGGAGAACATGGAGCAGTACACCGAGTTCTTCGTCGACATGACCAAGGCAGGCATCACCAAGGAGCCGCTGGAGAAGCTCGGGCTGCGCATGGACTCCTGCTGCGAGATCTACTTCGACGACGTCGAGCTCGACGAAGCGGACATGTTCGGTGGCGAGGGTGAGGGCTTCGCCCGCACCGTCGCCGACTTCGACCTGGAGCGGTTCCTCGTCGCCGCCTGCGACTACGGGTGGGCCCTGTGCGCGTTCGAGGACGCGGCCAGGTACGCCAACCAGCGGGTGCAGGGCGGTCAGACGATCGCCCGGTACCAGCTCATCCAGGACAAGTTCGCCAACATGAAGATCGCGTTGACGAACATGCGCAACATGATCTATGAGGTCGCGTGGAAGGCAGACAACGGCCTGCTCGGCAAGGGCGACGCCTCGATGGCGAAGCTCTACTGCACCCGGGCGGCCGGCGAGGTCGTCGACGACGCGATCCAGGTGCTCGGCGGCATCGCCGTCACGGGCGACCACCGGGTGGCGCGCTTCTACCGCGACCTGCGCGTGGAGCGGATCTCGGGCGGCACCGACGAGATGATGGTCCTCACGGCCGGCCGTGCGGCGCTGAAGGACTTCCGATGAACAGCGCCGAGAAGAAGCAGCCTGCCATGACCACCGTCCCCGCCTTCGGCCCGCTCCAGGGCGTCAAGGTCGTCTACTCGGCCGTCGAGATCGCCGCCCCGTCCGCGGCCGCGATCATGGCCGAGTGGGGAGCCGACGTCGTCTGGATCGAGAACACCCGTACGGGCGACTCGATGCGCGACACCACCCACATCAAGGAGCTCGAGCGTCGCAACCAGCGCTCGATCGCACTCAACCCGTTCACGGACGAGGGCCGGGAGGTGCTGCTCTCGCTCATCGCCGACGCCGACATCTTCATCGAGTCGTCCAAGGGCCCGACGTACGTGCGGCGCGGAATCACCGACGAGCTGCTCTGGGAGCGCAACCCGAAGCTCGTCATCGTCCACGTGTCCGGCTTCGGGCAGTACGGCGTGCCGGAGCGGGTCAACCGTGCGGCGTACGACCTGACGGTCCAGGCCTACAGCGGCTACATGGCGCAGAACGGCACGCCCGAGCAGCCGATGGCCGCGGTGCCGTACGTCGGTGACTACTTCACCTCCCTCATGGTCGTCTCGTCGGCGCTCGCAGCGCTCAACCGGGCCAAGGCCACGGGCGAGGGGGACAGCGTCGACGTGGCGATGTACGAGGTGATGCTGCGCGTCGGTGCGTACTACCTCATGGACTACCTCAACGACGGCACGGTGTACCCCCGGCCGGGCGCCCGGCACCCGAACCTGTGCGGGATCGGGGAGTACCGCACGTCCGACGGGTTCATCGGGCTGTGCGTGTACGGCGTCAAGCAGAACAAGTACCTGCTCGAGCGCATCGGTCTGGGTCACCTGTGGGGCACCGAGGAGTACCCCGACGACACCAGCGCGCTGTGGCTCGACGGGCCCCAGGCGGAGCTCATCGAGGCGAAGCTCGACGAGTTCTGCCTGACCCAGAAGGCGCTGGAGCTGGAGAAGGAGTTCTCCGGCGTCGGCATCGCCGCCAACGCCGTGCTCGAGTTCGATCAGCTCGTCGCCGAGGAGCACCTCGCCCAGCGCGAGGCCCTCGTCGAGTGGGAGCGGCAGGACGGCAGCCCGGTCAAGGGAGTCGGCATCTTCCCGAAGTTTGTGCGTAACCCGGGCCAGATCTGGCGGCCCATGCCGGACCTCGGGCAGGACACCGACGACGTGCTCGCCGAGGCCGGGTACACGCCCGACCAGATCGCGCAGCTGGCCGACAACGGAACCGTCAGAAGGAGCTGAACCAGCCACGGGCGCGTGCGGGGCGACCCCGCTCCGCACGCGCCGACGGCACCACCACCATGGACATCATCGGCAACCGCACCCTGCGGGACCTCTGGGACGAGCTGGCGCGCACGCGCACCGAGGACGTGTTCCTCGTGCACGAGGACCCCGACGGTCACACCACATCGTTCACGTACGGCGAGTTCGGCACGCGCATCGTGCGCGCGACGAACCTCCTGCGCAGCCTGGGCATCCGGCCCGGTGAGTGCGTGGGCATGCACATGGGGAACGGCCCGCAGCAGCTCGAGTGCCTCTTCGCGCTCGCCTGCATCGGTGCGGTGGCCGTGCCGCTCCACCCGCGCAGCACCGCGGCCGAGTGCGCCCGGAGCCTCGCCCGGGTGGGAGCCGCCCTCGTGGTGTGCGAGCCGGAGGTACGCCCCGCGGAGGGGTACCCCGCCGGTGTCCGGGTCCTGGTGGCTCGCGAGCCGGTCCCGGGGCCGGACTCCTACGACGACGCGCGTGACCGGCAACCGGACACCCTCGTGGACCCGGCACCGCTCACGAGCGACGACCCCGCGGTCATCGTCTTCTCCTCCGGTTCCACGGCCGAGCCGAAGGGGGTGGTGCTCACGCACGCGAACCTGTTGTTCTCGGGCATCTTCGTCGCCTGGCAGGCAACGATGACATCGGCCGACCGGCTGCTGACGACCATGCCGGCCTGCCACGTCAACTTCGTGCTCAACGCGCTCATGCCGGTGCTCACCGTGGGTGCCGAGCTCGTCGCCGTCGAGCGGTACAGCGCCCGACGGTTCTGGCAGCAGGTCCGCTCGCACGACGCCACGATCGTCCAGAGCATCTCGACGATCGCGCGCACGATGCTCCTCCAGCCGCGCGACCCGCACGACCGCGACCACCGCGTGCGCGAGATCCTCTACTACCTGCCGATCAGCGACGAGGAGAAGGCCGAGTTCGACGAACGGTTCGGTGCCCGCCTCCTCAACTCCTACGGCACGAGCGAGACCCTCGTCGGCGTCCTGACGGACCCCCCGTCGGGGCCGCGCCGCTGGCCCTCCATCGGCCGCGTCGCCCTCGGCTACGAGGTGCGCGTCGCCGACACGGACGGTCGCGAGCTGGGGCCGTTCCAGCACGGCGAGATCCAGGTCAAGGGAGTGCCCGGGCGCACCCTCATGGCGGGGTATCACGGCGATCCGGAGCGCACCGCGCAGACCTACACGGACGACGGCTGGTTCCGGACCGGGGACATCGGCTGGTTCGACGAGGACGGCTGGTTCTACTTCGTCGACCGCCTCGTGCACTTCATCAAGCGCGCCGGGGAGAACATCTCGCCCACCGAGGTGGAGGAGGCCCTGACGGCGCATCCGGAGATCGCCGAGGCGGCGGTCATCGGAGTACCCGACCCCGTGCTCGACGAGGCGGTCAAGGCCTTCGTGGTGCGGGTGCCGGGCTCCGGCCTGAGCATCGCGGACATCCAGGCATGGGTCGCCGCGCGGCTGTGCGACTTCAAGGTCCCCACCCAGGTCGAGATCGTGGCGGCACTGCCGCTGACCACAACTTTCAAGGTCGCCAAGAACGACCTTGCATGACAAGTGCCTCCTCGGAGGCGGAAAGAGCAGGACAGAGATGGGCATCAACACCGACATGGTCGGCCAGTGGTTCGGGCCGTTCGAGCGCGAGTACACGTTCAAGGACCTGAGCCTGTTCGCGCTCGGCTCGGGCAGCGGCATCGACGGTCGCACCGATCTGGAGTACGTCTACGAGAAGGACATGAAGGTCCTGCCGACCTTCGGGGCGATGCCGATCGTCGACTCCGAGGTCACCAAGACCATCGACTACGGCTACAACTACGCCGGTTCGCTGCACTGGAGCTTCGACCTGACGTTCCACCAGCCGATCACCAAGCTCGCCGACCGGCTCAGCACCAAGGTCCTGCTCAAGGGCCTGTACGACCGGGGACCGGGCAAGGGCCTGCTCGCCCAGCACGTGGGCGACACCTACGACGCCGACGGCAACCTGATCTTCACCAACGAGAGCTGGGACTGCCTGATCTACGACGGCGGCTGGGGCGGCCCGGCGGCCCCGAAGGACCTCGTCGAGATGCCCGAGCGCGAGCCCGACGTCGAGCTGCGTGAGCGCGTGCCGGAGAACCAGGCGCTGATCTACCGACTCTCCGGGGACTATCACCCGCAGCACGTGGACTGGGAGTACGCCGCGGAGAACGGCCAGCCCAGGCCGATCCTGCACGCGGTCAGCTTCGCGGGCATCGTCTGCCGGCACTTCGTCCGCGCGTTCGTGCCCGGCGAGCCCGAGCGACTCACCAGGTTCAAGACGCGGATCACGGCCTCGCTGCTGCCGGGGACGACCGTGGCCAGCCAGTTCTGGCGCATGGACGAGAACCGGGTGCACTTCCGCCTCGTCGACGCCGACGACCCCTCAGCCAAGCCGTTCCTCAACTGGGGTGTCATCGAATGGCGGTGAACGGCCGGGACGGCGTCGGAGCGGCCCCCGCCGGTCGGGTGCTGCTCGACGACGTCGCCATGACCCCATTCCTCAAGCGGCTCACCGTCTTCGCCAGCGGTGGCCCGTTCCTGGACGGATACGTCCTGTCGATCATCGGCGTGGCTCTCATCCAGCTGGGGCCCGAGCTCGAGCTGGACGCCGCCGCGACCGGGGCGATCGGGGTCGCGGCGATCGTCGGGCTGTTCCTCGGCACGGCGGTCGGGGGCTGGATGACGGACCGCATCGGCCGCAAGCGGATGTTCGTCATCGACATCGTCGGCATCGCCCTCATCTCAGTGGGCACGGCGTTCGTCCCGAACGTGGTCATGCTCGTCGTGATGCGGTTCCTCATCGGGATCGTCGTCGGGGCCGACTACCCGATCGCGACCTCCCTCATCGCGGAGTTCACGCCGCGCCGGCACCGCGCCGTCTCGATGGGCGTGGCCGCCGCCGCCTGGTACGTCGGTGCGAACGTCGCCTTCCTGGTCGGCTACTTCCTGCTGTCGGTCGAGGGCGGGTGGCGCTGGATGCTCGCCTCCGCGGTCGTCCCCTGCCTCGTCATCCTGGTCGGCCGTTGGGACATCCCCGAGTCGCCCCGCTGGCTCGTGCGCAACGGCCGGTCCCAGGAGGCCGCGGCCATCGTCCGCCGCATCTTCGGGACCGACGTCGAGCTCGAGCCCGAGACGACGACGAAGGTCGGCTATGCGGCCCTGTTCCGCCGCGGTCACATTGGCAAGGTCCTGTTCATCGGGACGATCTGGATGTGCCAGGCGGTTCCGATGTTCGCCATCTACACCTTCGGTCCGCAGATCATGGCGGACTTCGGTTTCGGTGAGGTGCAGACGGCGACCCTCGGGCAGATCGTCATCGGCACGTTCTTCATGGTGGGCTGCATCCCCGCCATGTTCCTGGCCAACTCCATGGGGCGGCGCAAGCTGCTGGTCGGCAGCTTCCTCGTCATGACGGTGGCCCTCGGCGTGCTGGGGATCGTGCCGGTCGCCGGAACCGTCCTCGTCATCATCTGCCTCGCGACCTACGCGTTCTTCTCGGGCGGGCCGGGCAACCTCCAGTGGCTCTACCCGAACGAGCTCTTCCCCACCGACATCCGGGCCTCCGCCACCGGTGCCGCCATGGCGTTCAGCCGGATCGGCACGGTCATCTCGACCTACGTGCTGCCGAGCTTCCTCGCCAGCCACGGCCCGCGAGCCACGATGATCGCCGGCGCCCTCATCTCCGGCCTCGGACTCGTTGTCTCGGTGCTTTTCGCCCCGGAGACCCGTGGTCTCACCCTCAACGAGTCCAGCAAGCTCGGCGTCGGCTCCCGGCGCGCCCCCTCACCCGCTCCGAGCCCCGGCGCCACCCCTCCGTCCCAACCAGCCGCCACGAGCGGATCCACGAAGGAAGCATGACGATGAAGATTGCAGTTGCCTACAAGTGGGCCCCGAACCCGCAGGACGCATCGGTCTCCCAGGAGGGGACCGTCGACTGGGGCCGGGCGAAGGCCGCCATCTCCGAGTACGACCAGGTCGCCCTCGAGGTGGGTCGACGTCTGGCGGACTCAGCTGGCGCAGAGCTCGTCGGGATCAGCGCAGGCCCCGCCGACGCCGGGAGCAGCATGGCCCGCAAGGCCGCCCTGTCCCGCGGTCTGGACCGGCTCGCGATCGTGACGGACGAGGCGCTCGCCGGTGCCACCGCCGGCCGCACCGCACGGGTGCTCGCCGAGGTCGTCGACCAGGTCGGCGACGTCGATCTCGTGCTGACCGGGGACTCCTCCGTGGACCTCGGCGCCCAGCTCGTGCCGTCGGTGCTGGGCGCGGTGCTCGGCTGGCCCGTCCTGTCGAACGTCACCGCGATCACCGGCTCCGCCGGCGACCTGACCGTGGAGCGTTCTCGCGAGGGCGGCACCCAGACGCTCCGGGTCACCGGTCCCGCGGTCCTCGCCGTGGCACCGGACGCGGCGATGCCGAGCGTGCCCGGGATGAAGGACATCCTGGCCGCCGGCAAGAAGCCCACGGACGTCCTCGACGTCCCCGTCCCCGACGCCGAGCCCGTCAGCGTCGTCGCCACCGCGCCCCCGGAGATGAAGGCCCGCAAGCGCCAGATCATCGACGGTTCCGACCCAGCGGCCGCCGCCGCCGAGCTCGTTGCCGCATTGCGCGCCGACAACCTCGTCTGAGCCCGTGACCGAAGAGCAGGAGAATCCCATGAGCAGCGCCTACATCCTTGTCGCCGACGACGCCCGGATCGGCGACCTCGTCGCCGCCGCCGCCGCCACCACCACGACCGCACTGGTCGTCGGATCGCGGGAGGTGGCCGAGCGGGTCGCCACCTCCGGCGTCGACACGGTCGTCCGCCTGGTCGGCGCCGTCGACGACGCCCCCCTCGAGGCGTACGCCGCCGCCGTCGCCGAGATCGTCGCGGAGGCGTCCCCCGACCTCGTGCTCGTGGCGACCCGGCCCGCCGAGCGCGTCCTCGCCGGCGCGGTCGTCGCCCGCACCGGTGCCCCGGTGTTCACCATGGTCAGCTCGGTGCACGTGTCCGACGGGTCTGTCGAGCTCACCCGGGACGCCTTCGGCGGTATCGCGCAGGAGACGCTCAGGGTCGCCGGCACCGCTGTGGTCGTCGTCGACGGCGGCCCGGCGGTCGAGGCCGGCACGCCGGTCGAGGTCACGGAGCGCACGGTCGAGCCCGCCCCCGGCACGACCGTCGTCGAGGACCACGCCGCCGAGCGTGCCGCCGTCGACCTGTCCCGGGCGCCCCGGATCGTCACGGCCGGACGCGGCGTCAAGGCCCGCGAGGACCTTGCCCTGGTCGACGCCCTGGCCTCCGCGCTGGATGCGGAGTCGGCGTGCTCCCGCCCGCTGGCCGAGGGCGTCGGCTGGTACAGCCGCGACCGGTACATCGGTGTCACGGGTCAGCACGTGCAGCCCGAGCTCTACGTGGCCGTCGGCGTCTCCGGCCAGCTGCAGCACGCCGTCGGCGCGCGCGGGTCCGGCACGATCGTGGCGATCAACGCCGACAAGGACTGCCCGTACTTCGCCGAGGCAGACTACTGCGTCGTCGGCGACCTGTACTCGGTCGTCCCGGCCGTGACCGAGGCGCTGTCATGACCGAGGCCGTCGAGCCGGACTTCGACGTCGTCGTCGTCGGGGCGGGTATCGCCGGGCTGGTGACGGCGTACCGCCTTGCCGAGGCCGGCCGGTCCGTCGTCGTGATCGAGCGTGGCGAGACCCCCGGCTCGAAGAACCTCTCCGGCGGCGTGCTGTACTCGCGCGTCCTCGAGCAGGTGTTCCCGAACCTGCTCGAGGAGGCGCCGGTCGAACGCCGCATCACGCGCAACTACGTCCAGTTCCTCAACGGCTCCTCCTCGGTCGGCATCGACTACCAGGACGAGCGACTGGGCGCCCCCACCAACGCGGTGACGGTGCTGCGCGCCAAGCTCGACGCCTGGATCGCCGAGCGGTGCGAGGAGGCCGGCGTCTTCCTCATGCCCGGTGTGCGGGTCGACGACGTCCTCCGCGAGGACGGTCGTGTCGTGGGGGTGCGCGCCGGCGAGGACGAGCTGCGTGCCCACGTGGTCGTGGCCGCGGACGGCGTGAACTCCTTCCTCGCACGGACGACGGGACTCCGGACGAAGCCGGCGACGAACCAGGTCGCGCTCGGGGTCAAGGCCGTCCTCGCACTGCCGGCCGAGACCATCGAGGATCGGTTCCACCTCCGCGGCGACGAGGGTGTGGCGTATGCCATCGTCGGCGACTGCACGCAGGGGATCGGCGGCGGCGGGTTCCTCTACACCAACCGCGAGTCGATCTCCGTCGGTGTGGTGCTCCGCCTCGACGCCCTCGTCGACTCGGGCAAGTCGTCCGCGGAGGTGTTCGAGCAGTATGTGCAGCACCCGTTCCTCGAACCGCTCCTGCGCGGCGGCGAGATCGTCGAGTACGGCTCGCACCTCGTCGCAGAGGGCGGCCTGGACATGGTGGGCGACATCCATACCGACGGCATGATCGTCGTCGGGGAGGCGGCCGGGCTGGCGCTCAACACGGGGCTGACCGTGCGCGGCATGGACCTCGCCGCCGCCTCGGGCATCGCAGCCGCCTCGGCGATCGACGCGGCTCTCACCACCGGTGACACGAGTGCGGCAGGGCTGGCGGGCTACCGTTCGGCACTGTTCGAGTCGTTCGCGGGCATGGACATGAAGACCTACGCCAAGGCGCCCGCATTCCTCGAGCGGGAGCGCCTCTACGAGCAGTACGGCGCCCTGCTCGCGGACGTCCTCCACGGCGCCTTCAACCACGACCTGACCCCGCGTCGCCATCTGCGCGACGTCGCCCGGGACGCGCTGCGGCGCTCACCCGTGCGCGTGCGGGATCTGATGTCCGACGCACTGGCGGGGGTACGAGCACTGTGAAGATCGGGAGCGCGGCCGAGCGGCTGGCCCAGAACCGCTTCGAGACCGACGAGCAGGAGAGCCACATCGAGGTGAACCAGGAGGTCGCCCGCCGCGCGGGCGCGGTCGACCTGCTCGTTCGGGTGTGCCCCTCCGGGGTCTACAGCAAGGAGGCGGACGGTTCGCTGTCCGTCGAGTACGCGGCGTGCTGCGAGTGCGGTGCGTGCCTGGCGGTCGCCCCGCCCGGAGCGCTGTCGTGGCGCTACCCGCGCGGCGGCATGGGGGTGCAGTTCCGGGAGGGCTGAGCACGCGACGACGCCCCGCCGGTCCGCCGGCGGGGCGTCGTCGCGCCCGGGAGACGGGCGGTCATTGCCGCCCGCAGGTGAGCCAGGTGCGCGCGGCGCGCCCGAGGTCTTCGCGGTTGTCGACCTGCAACTTCCGACACGCCGCGAAGACGTGGTTCTCCACGGTACGGACCGACAGCACCATCCGTGCCGCGATCTCCTGGTTGGTGTATCCGCGAGCGACCGCGACCGCGAGCTCGCGCTCACGGGCCGTCAGGTTCACCGCCTGGTCGAGCGGGTTGAACAGCCCGCACAGGTCACGTCCGCGCAACCCGGCTTGGCTCCATGCAGCGTCGGCGTGCGAGATCGCCGCGGTCATCTCCCCCCGGTCCATCAGCTCAACGGACCGGGCCACCGCGGTGCGCACGGCCATCTGCCCCAGGCCGGCGTGGCGTAGCACGGCTTCCTGGCGCTCGAGCTCGTCGACGTCCCGCGACGCCAGCGCCGTCGCGTAGTCCGCAAGCCGCACGAGCAACGGGGACCCCGAACCGGCCGCGATCCGGGCGATGGTGTGTGCCCGCTCCGGGCATCCGCTGCGCTCGAGAGAGCGGACCCCGGCAACCACGCCGGCACTGACGAAGCCGCGCTCGAGCCGTTCGTTCGCCAGGTCCCACAGGGCCTGCGCCACGTCCCGGTCGCTGGCGTCGGGCATCAGCGCCGGTTCCTCCGCCGCGTCCATCCACGGGTGGGGTCCCCGCAGACCTCGTAGGGTGGCGGCCTCCGTTGCCAGCACCCGGGCGTACCCCGGCTGGTTCCGCCAATGGGCACCGGACGCGGCCAGGGTGAGCAGCGCCGCCTCGTCGTGCCTGCGGTGCAGGGGCGCGGCACCGAGCTCGAGCACCGATGAGACGAGACCGTTGAGCTCGACCGCGCGGCCCTGGAGCCACAGCGCGAACGCCGCGACGTACGCATGCTCCAGCACGGTCACCGGCTCGAGCGCGGCGCGTCCTCGCCGCACACCCTCCAGTGCGTCTCGCACGGCGTCATCGAGGCGACACTGCAGAACCGCGGCCAGGCCCCGCAGCGCCGAGATGTGCTCGCCCGCCTCGGCGGGGAGAGTGTCCAGCAGTGCGAGCGCCCGGTCCGCGTCACCGGAGGCCAGCTCGATCTCGGCGGCCACCGGAATGAGCAGAGGATGACCGGTCGCGCCGGGGTCGAGCGGTCGCACGGCAGCCCGTGCCTGCTCCAAGTCACCCGCGACGAGCTCGACACGTGCGGCCCCCGCGCGGAGCACAGCATGCGCCCGGCTCCCCGCCTGACACGCGGCGTCCAGCTCGGCGAGGGCCTCGGCCCGCGTCCCGCCTGCCGACGCGCGGTACAGCGCTGCCCAGGTGGCCAGGGTGGCGCCGTCGCCGTCCGCCTCCGCCACCCTGGTCCGCTCCAGGACTGCGTCGATCTCGTAGGGGCGCGAACGGGCCTCGAGCATCGCCTCCACGAGCGCCGACCCGTGGGCGGCGGAAGCGTCCGCCTCCCACGCGCGTCGTCGCGCCTCGCACCTGGCGGTCACGTGCTGCCTGAGCATCCGGACGATGACGGCCTGCCCCGCCTTCGACGTACCGTCGGCGCCGCTGACCGCGCCCAGCCCCGCGGCCGCGAGCCGTTCCCGCGCCAACAGGTTCCGCACGGTCGGCCCCTCGTGCGTGCAGTAGTCGCCGAGCAGCGGGGGGAACACACCGACCACCTCGGTGGCGTCGGTCGGCAGCACCTGGAGCAGCCCCCGGTCGTCGAGGTCGGCCAGCACCTCCGGAGCCACGAGCTCGCGCGCGGTAACCAGGGGCAGCGTGCCGGCCGCGGCGAGCAGCGTGAGCGCGTCGAACTCGACCTCCCCGAGATCGACGAGCATCGGTTCGGCGGCCTCGGCGAGCGCGGTGGTCCACAGGTCCCCGCGGACCGTCCAGAGACCATCACGCAGAACTAGGCGGTAGTCACGCCGACCGTGCTCGACGATGGCGGCGACGAGGCCGGGCAGCCCGCCGGACTTCGCTGCGATGCGTGCGACCGCCGTCGGGTCGACCGCTCCGGGCAGCAGACCGTGCACGTACATGAGCACCTGGTCGAACGTCAGCGGGTCGAGTGCGACGCGCGCAGCACGCGTCCCGGCGGTGATCAGCCCGGCGTTGTTGTTCTGGCGGCGCCCGCGGTGGCGCATGGTCAGGAGCACCGGCACCTGCCGGTGCTCGTGGAGCGCCGCGATCGCACCTGCGCTCGTCGGGTCCAGGTCGTCGGCGTCGTCGACGACGAGCACCGACGACCCCCGCGCTCCGACGAGCGACTCGAGCGAGGTGAGCGCAGATGTCAGCGCCGGCAGCTGCCCCGGCGTGGCGCTGATGTGCACGCCGGCGACCGCAAGCGCACTGAGCGGCCGGTCACGAAGCGCCCGCAGCCCGCGTACATGGACGACGTTGACGCCCTCGCTGGTGAGTCTCTCGACGACATGACGCACCAGCGTGGACCGACCGGCGCCCCGACGGCCCACGACCGTGACGCTCGTACGCTCGCCCAGCAGGGACAGCACGCGGCCAACTTCGGCCTGGCGCAGGTCGGGCGTGATAGGCCGCGTGGCCACGGGGACGGTCGACGGTGCGGGCGCCTGCTGTGGCGCACCGGTCGACTGTGTCATCGTTCCTCCACTCCTCCGCTCGTCCACTCGTCTGCTTTGGTCCGGCCCACCAATGTTCCACGGCCCCGTGGGCGCATACCCGGACCTCCGGCCCAGCCCAACTGCACATGCTCAGAGCCTCGGCCCGTTGAATCCGGCCGAGGTTCTCTCGGTGTCTCTCGGCGATTAGGGTCTCGGTCAGCCTCGTAGGAACTCCGCTGCGAACCGTTGGGAATCAGCCGTTCTGGGAGCCCGAGGCGGCTTTGCGGAGCGCATGCAGCGGCGTTGCGGGGCGCATCCAACCATCCGTGTGGTCCTGACACTGGTAGCGGTTGCATGCCGGGAGCGCAGTTTGGCTGGTGGCGTGGCCGGAGCCTACGGCAACCCCCATTCGCAGTAGGCGCGCCTCCGCCTTCACGACCTCACGCGTCAGTACGCGGGGGCGATCGCGTCGACGAGGCCGGAGTGGGTTCAGTGGTCACCGGCGCCACCCGATCAGGCTCTCGGCGACAAGGTCGCGGAAGACGCCGGCGAGCGGCACCGGTCTCGCCGGTGGCGACCAGGACGCCGCAGACCTCGCCATGGCCGCCGTGGTTCCCCCGGTAGCCACCATGACCGATCGTTGATGACCCTGCCGCCGCCGCGGACCTTCATCCTCAACGCGTCCGCGGCGGCGACCGTGTACAGGCCGGCATCCCACGGACGGGTGCGGGAGTCGTTGACGTGGGCATGGGGGTCGTTGACCATTTCGCTGACCCGGAGGTCGACAAGGCCGTGATGCCGAGCGTCTGGCCCAGCTTGCCCCTCCACGTACACCATGTGCGGGGTTCCATCCACGACTGCACGGGCGTACTACCCGCGAGGACTGTCCATTTCCAAGTGGTGGTCACTGATGACGCCGGAGTCGATGCGTTCGGGGTGCTTTACCCGGTATGACGCCAGCAACCCAGGCGGCACAACATGAGGCGATGGGACCATGGTCACAGTACGACCGTACTAGGCGAGTGCAAGAGTGAGGCCCCGGATCTTAATGACGAGAGCAGGTGGCGGGTCGTGAGGCGATAAGTTCTGCAGCCTCCATGTTGTAGTGGGCTTTTGCGGTACTCCCGGCGCGTCCGCCGTTCCGTGAGATTCGGTCGCGATGGATTGGTGGTCGACCGAGTCCGGTCGCGCAAGCAAGTCGCGCCTCACAGCCGTGAATCGTCACCGGCTGTCCGAGGTATCGATCCGCATCCTGAGGCCCGGAGTCGTTGACCGGGGCGGACACGTCGCTGATGAGGTCGTCTGCCTGAACCACGACAGGCCCAGCTGACGGCGGCCGAGTGTGAGGTGCCTGGGCGCACGCGGGCAAGGGCAGTGTCGGTCAGCCATGTCACCGCTACGACAAGGCAATGGCCAGGGTGATGCCGACGAGCACGGGAGATCCAGAAAGGGGGTGCTGTACGGCTGGATTGCAAATTGATTAGAGGTGTCTTCGAAAAGGTACTTCAGCTAGATGTTTCAACCCGCAATCAGGAGGTAGATACCATCATGAGCACCTACAACACCATTTATGCAAGAGGCACGGACACTGCCCCGAGGAGTTCGCTGCACACTCAAACCGTCGCATTCTCTCACTACAACAACATTTCTGCCCAGCTGCCTGTCGATCCTAGATCTGGAAAGGTGGTCGCTGGTGGTGTGGCAGAGCAGGCCAGGCAGTGCCTCGCCAATATCAAGGCAATTCTGGAGAGCATCGACCATGTCATGGACGATGTTGTCAGAATCACCATCTTTCTCAGGCACATCTCCGACATCGAGGCCGTCGACGACGTTTGCGCAACCTTTTTCACGAGCTATGTTCCTACGCGGACGACACTCGCGGTTGCAGACTTGCCTATGGATGCTCTGGTGCAGATCGAGGCAGTTGTCTCGAACGGGGAGGGAACAATTCCGGGTGCACCGCAGGCAGGCGACCTCGTCAAGGTCGCAAGAAACACAGAGAATGCGCCAACGAGTCCAGGAGCCACGCAGACCGTAGCTTTCTCGCACTACAACAACATTTCAGCTCAGCTCCCGATCGACCCCGAGTCCGGCAATTTGGTCGCTGGTGGTGTGCGAGAGCAGGCCGGGCAGTGTCTGAACAACGTCAAGACGATTCTAGGGAGCATCGGCCATGTTATGGACGATGTTGTGAGGAACACCATCTTCCTCAAGAACATCTCCGACGTTAGCGCCGTGGACGAAGTCTACGCGACGTTCTTCCCGAACTATGTGCCTGCACGGACGACGGTTGCAGTTGCAGGTTTGCCGATGGACGCTCTGGTGCAAGTTGAAGCAGTTGTGTCGCACGGAGACGGCACACCCCCACAAGCCCCTGAGGACGCGCGTCGTCTCGTCATTGAGGCCAACGACACGGAAAATGCGCCCAAGGATCCGCGCTCCTCGCAGACCGTAGCGTTCTCTCATTACAACCACATTTCAGCTCAATTGCCGTTGGACCCGAGAACTGGCGGAATGGTTCCTGGCGGCACAAAAGAGCATGCTTCCCAGTGCCTGGCCAATATCCAGGCGATTCTGGAGAGCATCGATCACCGCATGGACGATGTGGTAAAGCTCAACGTCTATCTCAGGGATATGGCAGAGATCGACGCTGTGGACGAAGTCTGCACCACATACTTCCCGAGCTATGTGCCTGCACGAAGGACAGTCGGCGTGTCAGCTCTACCCGGAGACGCCCTCGTCCAGATCGAAGCAGTTGTGTCAAACGCGGAAGGAACCCCTCCAGCAGCGTAGGTGCCCGGGTGCCCCACTGGGTCGGCGCAGAACGGGTGCGCTCCCGCCCGTTGCGGCCGGTGCGGGGCACCTCGACGATGTCTTGAGAGACCAGTCGCCCATGTCGTGAACCAGCACGCGTGATGTCCTAAGACATCGGCGCCGGGCGGCACCCACGAACGTGGGTGCCGCCTTGGTCGTTGGTGGGCCCGGGTGGTGTGGGGTTCGTGCTGCCGAACCGGCTGCGGATGCCCTGCACCATGTCGGTTAGGCTCGTCCGGCGGCTCCCTCCCGTCGTCGGAGGCGGCCGCGGGCTACCGGCATCGGGGAGGAGGGCTCGTGGAGGACTGGTCTACCCAGGCCGAGCTCGGTGAGCGACTGGGCGTCGACGCTCAGGCAGTGGGTGAGCTCCTGGTGGCCGCAGGACTGAAGGTCGGGCGGCAGGCAACGGATGACGCTCTGCGACGAGGACTTGCGGAACCGGGTATGTCGGAGCTCGGGCGACCATTCGTACGGTGGCGAGCAGCCGAGGTGCTGCCCATCATCGAACCCTTGGTACAGCGCAGTGAGACGCCGACTGTCAGTAAGGGGCCCGCGCGGACGACCCGACGGCGGACGGCGGCAGCGGATCGCCCCGTGCGGGTACCGGGCACGACGTTCGACATGGTGGTCGCACTGCAGGCTGTCGCTGAGCCGAACCCTGGCCCGACTGGGTGGGCGTATGTGAATCAGGAGAACGGGGCATCCACTTCGGGTGGGTTGCCTGACGGGACGGATCAGGTGGGGGAACTGACTGCCGCGATCCACCTTCTGAACCACTCGCCGGCGGGGGCCAACCTTCTTATCAGGTCCGCATCTGAGGATCTCGTCAAGGCCGCGACGGTGTGGGGGCCGAACTGGCGGCGCAACGGGTGGAGGAAGCGCAACGGGGAGACTCCCCATAACCTCGACCTGATCCGTCTGCTGCTCGCCAAGATCGAGGAAAGATCTGGGCGCACCAGGTTCGGGCACGCCGCTGCCGACGACGAGTTCGTCAGGGTTGCCGCCCAGACCGCGGCCGAGGCGGCACGCGAGATAGCCGGGCAGTAAGCGACTCAGCAGGACTTCGGTGGGGACGTGCTCACAGCCTCCTGCGCCTGGCCTGCATGGACCGATCCTGCGCGAGCAGAGCGAACATCCACCGTGAGCTGCAGGTCAGGATCTCGGCAGGGGGAAGTTTCCGTCTGGTGTCGCGGGTCAGCTCTCACGCGCCGTCGACAGCGCGCTCGGTGATGATCGCTTCGAGACGGTGACGTGCTCTGGCGTCCCGGCAGCCCTACGAGAAGCGGCGGCGCCGCCATACTGGTGGCGACTCGGGCCATCCATGAGGAGCCGCGTTGACTGACCGATCGATCGAGACGGGGAGCTCGGGAACCCCTGCGCCGTCCCGGGCTACGCGGGCTCCGACTCCGCTGCGGGCGGATCAGATCGAGGTCCTGAGGAACTACGGGCAGACGAGAGTGACGCAGGCCGGGGAGGTCCTCTTCCGAGCGGGCGACACCACGAACGACTTCTTTGTCGTCCTAGACGGAGAGGTACGGGTGGTCGACGACTTCGCCGGCGAGGTGCGGACGATGGGCGTCTTCGGCCCAGGCACCTTCTTGGGCGACCTCTACATGCTCACCGGGCAAGGGGTGCCCCTCTCGGCGGTGGTGAGCGAGGGCGGAGAGCTGCTGGCGATCCCGCGGGAGCGTCTGAAGAAGGTCGTCACCGAGGAGTCCAAGCTCTCCAATCTCATCCTCGATACCTTCATGGCCAGGCGCTTGTTCCTGATGAGGACGGGTGTGGGCCTGAGGCTCATCGGCTCCCGTCACTCGAGAGACGCGACGCGCCTCCGGGAATTCGCCATCCGCAACCGGCTGCCCCACGTCTGGATCGAGGTCGAGGAGGACCGCAGCAAGGCAGAGGCGCTGCTCGAGAGGTTCGGTGCCACCCTTTCCGAGGCGCCGGTGGCCATCTGGCAGGGCGAAGACGTGCTCACGAACCCGACGACCCCCGAGCTGGCGCGCATCATGGGCGTCAAGGTGGACTTTCCGCGGGAGAAGACTTACGACCTCATCGTGGTCGGGGCAGGGCCTGCAGGCTTCGGCGCGGCCGTCTACGGGGCGTCTGAGGGCCTCGCTACCCTCGCCCTCGAGTCAGTGGCCTTGGGCGGGCAGGCGGGCACCAGCTCTCGGATCGAGAACTACCTGGGGTTCCCGGTGGGTCTGTCCGGCTTCGAGCTCGCCACCCGCGCCCTGGCCCAGGCCGACAAGTTCGGCGCCCAGACCGCCGTGCCCGAGGAGGCCGTGAGGCTCCGAAGGGTGAACGGCCACTACCGGATCGGGCTCGCTGAGGGCGCCGAGATCGTGGCGCGCAGCGTGATCGCCGCGACCGGGGCTCGCTACCAGAGGCTGGACGTACCCGGACTCGCGCAGTTTGAAGGCGTCAGCGTCCATTACGCGGCCACCGAGTCAGAGGTTCAGCGGTGCGAAGGCGAGGAGGTCGTCGTCGTCGGTGGTGGGAACTCCGCGGGACAGGCGGCGGTGTACTTGGCGGGACGCGCGCGCAGGGTCTACCTGCTCATCAGGGGCGGCGACCTGAGCAAGGGCATGTCGACTTACCTCGTCGATCGCGTGAGGCACGCCGAGAACGTCGAGCTGCTCGCACACACCGAGGTAGAGCTGCTGGTGGGGACGGATCGCCTGGACCAGGTCGTGGTCCGGGACAACCGCACGGGCGAGGGTCGAAGCCTCGATGCGAAGGCGCTGTTCGTCTTCATCGGGGCGCAGGCCAACACGGGCTGGCTGCGCGGAACCGCAGAGCTCGACAGACGTGGCTTCGTTCTGACGGGAAGAGCAATGGCCGATTTCGCGCTCGAGGGGGAGGCCTGGCAAGGCCTCTCGCGAGAGCCGTACCGGCTGGAGACGAGCATGCCGGGGGTGTTCGCGGCGGGCGACGTGCGCAGCGGTTCGATCAAGCGTTGCGCGTCCGCGGTGGGGGAGGGCGCCATGGCGGTGGCGTTGGTCCATCAGTATCTGGCCGAGACCGGCGTGTGACGGCTCAAGCGGGCTCATACGCTCGGCAGGTCGTGAGTTCATCCCGCCATGTCCCGTCAACGACGTCGAATCCGACGACGCGAAGGTTCCGGGGATGCTGAACCCTCGGGGCTGCAGACGCCCGATCAGGCCCAGTGCGATGACCTCCGCCTCGGCAATGAGCGTCCCTCGCGCGAGCCCCTGCTCAAGCAACCAGTCCGCGCGTCCTGGCCCCAGCGGACGTCAGAGCCACCCACGAGCAAGGGAACACCGGGCAGCCGCGCGACCGCACGCTAGTGTGACCGAACGCACAGGTGGAATCGACTGCCAATGGAGGCACCATGAACTCGCACGTGCGCCCTCGAGCCCGCATCGGCGTCGGGATCGGACTGGCTGCCGCACTGCTGCTGGCCGCGTGCAGCACCGGGAACGAGGAGCCGTCCGGCGGCGACACCGGTGACGGCGCAACGTCCGCGGCCGGTGACAGCTGCACGATCGGCATGACGCAGATCAACCAGACCGCTGTGTTCTTCACGCAGATGAACGAAGGCGCGCAGCAAGCCGCTGACGAAGCGGGCTGCGAGCTCACGATCGCGAACGCCAACAACGACTCGGCCCGGCAGAGCAGCGACATCGAGAACTTCGTCTCGCAGGGCGTCGACGCCATCATCGTCGTCGCGATCGACGTCAACGGCGTGAAGCCGGCCGTCGAAGCGGCCCGGGGCGACGGCATCCCGGTCGTGGCCATCGACGCGGAGCTCGAAGGAGTCGAGACCTTCGTCGGCGTCGACAACGAGGCGGCCGGGAAGGAGGCCGGTCAGTGGTTGGTCGACGAGGGGCTCGCCGACGGGCAGCGCTACGGCGTCGTGGACGCGAAGAACTCCTTCATCCAGAACCAGCGCGAGGAGGGCTTCCGCGGAGTGATCGACGCGGCCGGTGCCGTCTACACGCAAAGCGTCAACGGCGACAACGTCCAGGAGAAGGCGGCGACCGCGGCCCAGGATCTCGTCACCGCGCAGCCGGACCTCAACTTCGTCTACACCACCGGCGAGCCCGCCACCGTCGGTGCGGTCGCGGCGCTTCAGGGCAACACCGACACGGTCATCATCGGCTGGGACCTGACCAAGGAGGTCATCGCCGGGATCGACAGCGGTCTCGTGCGCGCCGTCATCCAGCAGAACCCCAAGCAGGAGGGCATCGAGGCCATCAACGAGCTGAAGGCCATCCTGGGCGGGGCCGAACCGCAAGGCTTCATCGGGGTGCCGATCGAGATCGTCACCAAGGACAACGTCGATGACTACCGCTCGATCTTCCCGTGAGCGAGGTGCCCTGACGTCGCCGAAGAGGACGAGACACCCATGAGCCAGGCCGGCACTGATCTCCCGACCCCGACCGCACGAGTCGAGATGGTCGACATCCGCAAGCGCTACGGGCCTCTCGAGGTGCTGCGCGGAGTCAACCTCAGGGTGGAGCCGGGCGAGGTCATCGGCCTCGTCGGTGACAACGGCGCGGGCAAGTCGACGCTGATGAAGATGCTCGCCGGCGCCGTCACACCGGACTCCGGACGCATCCTGATCGACGGTCACGAGATGACCGGGGCGGGGCCTCGCGCCGCCCGGGCGCACGGCATCGAGATGGTCTACCAGGACCTTGCGCTGTGCAACGACCTCGATGTCGCGGCCAACCTGTTCCTGGGTCGCGAGCTCTACCAGCCGTGGAGCCGGCGGCTGGGGCTCACCCGGATGCACGCCGACGCGGCCGATGACCTCGCCAAGCTGCACATCCGGATCACCGACACCACCCAAGAGGTGGGCACCTTGTCTGGTGGCCAG
This sequence comes from Georgenia yuyongxinii, assembly GCF_006352065.1. Classification (NCBI taxonomy): domain Bacteria; kingdom Bacillati; phylum Actinomycetota; class Actinomycetes; order Allobogoriellales; family Allobogoriellaceae; genus Georgenia; species Georgenia yuyongxinii. The sequence goes on from NZ_CP040915.1 coordinate 1,754,794, forward strand.
CGACAGGCGGTGGCGATCGCCCGTGCGGTCACCTTCGACCCGAAGGTGCTCGTGCTGGACGAGCCGACGGCGGCCCTGGCAGCCAAAGAGGTCGAGATGGTGCTGCAGCTCATTCGCGACGTCTCCGGCCGGGGGGTGAGCGTCGTTCTGATCACCCACCGCCTGCAGGACCTCTTCGAGGTCTGCGATCGCTTCGTCGTCCTGTACGAAGGCGTCCTGCACCGGGAGCTCGCCCCGGAGGACACCGATCTGGCCGAGCTCGTGACCGCCATGATGGGGAAGTGACCCACGCAGATGACCGTCACCACTACTGAGCCGGCCAGCCGCCGTAAGCCAGCCGGCGGGAGCTCGTCGTTCGTCGCCCGCCACTTCGGCGTCCTGTCCATCAGCGTCGTATTCCTGGTCCTCTTCGTCGTGTTCTCCGTCCAGGCCGACGCCTTCCTCACAGCCAACAACCTGGTCAACGTCCTGCGGCAGGTCGCCCCGACCGTCATCGTGGCCATGGCCATGACGTTCGTCATCACGACAGGCCAGATCGACCTGTCGGTCGGGTCCATCGTGGGCCTGAGCGCCGCCGCACTCGGGCTGTGGGCGGAGAGCGGGAACGCGATCGTCGCGCTGGCCCTCACGATGGTGATGGGGCTGGGGATCGGGCTCCTCAGCGGGGCACTGACCGCGTACGGCCGCCTGCAGTCCTTCATCGTCACACTCGCGGCCCTGACGGCGGTACGTGGAGTCGCCCTGCTGCTCACCGAGGGATTCAGCACGCCGATCGACTCGCCCTGGATCGTCCCGCTCGGCCAGGGCAAGCTGCTCGGGCTCTACACACCGACCTGGATCGCCCTCGCGGTCGTCGTGCTCGCGTGGTACGTCTTCAGCCAGACGCGCTTCGGCCGCTACGTGGTGGCGGTGGGCTCGAATGCCGAGTCGCTGCGACGCTCCGGCGTCGACATCCGCCGCATCAGGATGATCGTGCTCGGGATGACCGGCTTTGCCGCCGCTCTCGCCGGCGTCATCACCGCCGCGCGTCTCTCGAGCGGATCACCGAACTCCGGGACGATGTTCGAGCTTGAGGTCATCACCGCGGTCGTCCTCGGCGGGACGAGCCTCATGGGCGGACGCGGCTCGGTGATCGGATCTGCGATCGGTGCCCTCACCTTGGGCATCATCAGCAACGGGCTCGTGCTGCTCCGGGTGGACGTCTACTGGGTGCCCATCGTCCAAGGCATCATCCTGGTCGTCGCGATCCTGCTCAACAGCAAGCTCTTCGGTCGGTTCTCCCGAGCCAGCGTATGACCCGGATCAGCACCGTCACCGGGCCCATCGCCAGCACCGACCTGGGCGTCACGCTCACCCACGAGCATGTCCTCAACGACGTGACGTCCTGGTCCCACGCGACGTCCTCGACCGGCTGGGACCCCGAGGACTACGCGAACCGTCCGGTGGCCGAGGACATCCTCTGGGACCTTCGGCAGGACCCTTTCGGGAACCGCGACAACTGCCTGCTCGAGGACCGTGATGCCGCCGTGGAGGAGGTCAGCCGGTACGCCCGGCTCGGCGGGCGCACCATCATCGACACCACCGGCCTGGGCGCAGGGCGGGACCTGATCGGGCTCCGGGAGATCAGCCGGCGCACCGGCGTCACCATCATCGCGGGCACCGGGTACTACCTCGAGTCGAGCCATCCACCCGGCGTGGACGCCCTCAGCCGGGAACAGATCGCCCAACGCATCCTCGACGACCTCTCCGAAGGCGAAGATGGCATACGGCCCGGGGTCATCGGCGAGATCGGGGTGAGCTCGGACTTCACGGCAGCCGAGCGACGAAGCCTCGAAGGCGCGTTCCTGGCCCAGCGGGAAACAGGCCTGCCGGTCCAGGTGCACCTCCCGGGCTGGTTCCGGCGGGCGGACGAAGTCCTCGACATCGCGGAGGGGCTCGGCGTCGACCCCACCCGTATCGTGCTCTGCCACATGGGGCCTTCCGGCGACGACGTCACCTACCAGGAGCGCTTGCTGGGACGTGGCGCCTGGGTCCAGTACGACATGATCGGCATGGAGGTCTTCTACGCCGACCAGCAGGTGCAGTGCCCCTCCGACGAGGAGAACGCTCGCTGGCTCGCCCGACTGGTCGAGCGCGGTCACCTGAGCCAGCTGCTCATCTCGCAGGACATCTTCCTCAAGTCCTTGCTGCGCCGTCACGGCGGGCCCGGGTACGGCCACATCCTCCAGTACTTCGTCCCGCGGTTGCACCGCCACGGGCTCGACCAGACGGTGACCGACCAGTTGCTCATCGACAATCCGCGCGCCCTCTTCGACGGGCGCGGCTAGAACCAGAGTCCTCGACGAAGGAGACACGATGGCCCGCATCCTGCTGGCAGGCGAGAGCTGGATCGTTCACGAGACCCACCAGAAGGGGTTCGACCACTTCAGCAGCACGACCTTCGACACGGGCGCGGACGCCTTCATCGCCGCGGCCGCCGAGCAGGGAGTCCAGGTGGAGCAGATGTACGGCCATGACGTCCCTCGGCACTTTCCGCGCACGGTCGAAGCACTCTCCGCCTATGACGGCGTCATCATCTCCGACATCGGCTACAACTCGTTCGTCCTGACACCCGAGACGTGGAAGCACGGACAGCGCAGCGACAACTCGATGGCCGCGCTGGCGGACTGGACGCGACAGGGAGGGGGCCTGATGATGGCGGGCGGCTACCTCAGCTTCCAGGGAATCCAGGGCCTGGCCAACTTCGCCCGAAGCCCCATCGCGGACGTCCTCCCCGTCGCGATGATTCCCGGTGACGACCGCGTCGAGGTCCCGCAGGGCGCCAGTGTCGAGGTGCAAGAAGCCGACCACCCGCTGAGCTCGGCCTGCACCGGCGCGCCACAGCTGCTGGGCTACAACCAGGTGACGGCGCTGGCGGACTCCACGGTCGTGGCGACCGTGAACGGGGACGTCCTGCTCGCGACGCGCGAGGTCGGCGCCGGCCGCAGCCTCGCATGGACCTCGGACATCGGGCCGCACTGGTGCCCGCAGGAGTTCCTCGACTGGCAGGGGTTCTCCACGCTGGTCGGCGCCATGCTCCGCTGGCTGGCGGGGGAGCGGGACCACTGATGCCGCTCCCGATCATCATCGACTGCGACCCGGGACACGACGACGCGGTCGCGCTGCTCCTCGCGGTGAGCTCGCCCGCCGTCGAGCTGCTGGCGGTGACCACCTGTTTCGGCAACTGCTCGGTCGAGGACGCCACGCGCAACGCCATCCAGGTGCTGACCCTGGCGGGGGTGTCCCATGTCCCGGTCGCCGCAGGCGCGGGCGGCCCGTTGCAGGGCGACGCCACGCTGGGCAACTACGTGCACGGAGCCAGCGGCCTCGACGGCCCGCAGATGCCGGCACCGGCCTTCGAGCCGCTCGAGGAGAGCGCCGTCAGCCTGCTGTCCAGGACGCTGAGCGACCATGACGACCCGGTGACACTGGCTGTCACGGGCCCGATGACCAACATCGGCCGGCTGCTGACCGAACGGCCCGAGCTGCGTCCCAAGGTCCGTGAGGTCATCTTCATGGGCGGCTCCACCGAGCGCGGGAACCACACACCGACCGCCGAGTTCAACACCTACGCCGATCCCGAGGCCCTCGACCGGGTCCTGTCCTCGGGCGTCCCCGTCCGCATGGTCGGGCTCAACCTCACTCACCAGGCCGTGGCCACGCAGGACGTCGTCGACCGGATGCGACGGATGAACCACCGGATCGGCGAGGTCTGCGCCGCGTGGATGGGCTTCTTCGGAGACTCCTACAACAAGCTCTGGGAGTTCGAGGCGCCACCCGTCCACGACCCCTGCACCGTTGCGGCCCTGATCGACCCGGAGGTGGTCCGCTGGCGCGAGGCCTTCGTCGCCGTGGAGCTCGACGGCCGGTGGACCCGGGGCACCACGGTGGTCGACCTGTACGGCCGGTACCCCGATCGAGAGCCCAATGCCCGGGTGGCGATGGAGCTGGACGCCACCCGGTACTGGAACCTGGTCCTGGAGTCCCTGGACGACCTGGGTAGACGGTCATGAGGGTCAGGTGAGCGCCACCATCGACCCCGAGATCGGGTGGGTGCAAGAAGGGCTGGATCACCTCGCCACCCTCGTCGACCCGGCACTGCCCGGCTGGTCCCGCACCGGCTTCAGCGTTCAGGACGTCGAGGGTCGCCGCTGGATCGCCCACCAGATGCGCGCCGCGGGGCTCAGTACGCACGTCGACGCCGTCGGCAACGTCATCGGGACCCTCGAGGGCACGGCCCCCGCCGCCCCCGCCATCGTCGTCGGCAGCCACAGCGACACCGTTCCGGGCGGAGGGCGCTTCGACGGCATCGTCGGCGTCCTGGGCGCCATCGAGGTGGCACGCACGCTCCGCCGCGCGGGCACCCGCCTCACCCATGAGCTGCGAATCGTCGACTTCGCCAATGAGGAAGGAAACCCCCAAGGAGTCAAGCTCGTCGGCAGCAGGGCGACCTCCGGAACCCTGGGCCACGACCACCTCCAGGCGACAGACGAGGGTGGCGTCAGCCTCGCCGATCTGATCAGCCGCGCCGGCCACTCACCCGAGAAGGTCCACACGTGCCGCTGGGACAGCGCCGGCATCGCCGCATATCTTGAGCTGCACATCGAGCAAGGCCCGGTCCTCGAACGAAACGGCGCCAGGATCGGCGTCGTCACCCGCGTGTGCGGCATCAGTACCTTTCACCTCGACGTCCACGGGCGCCGAGACCACGCCGGTACCACGCCAATGGCCACGCGGAGCGACGCCATGTGCTGCGCGGCGGACGCCGTGCTCGCCGTTCAGCGCATCGCCGCCGCGGGGCGCGACACCGTGGGGACGGTCGGTGCACTCACCACCACGAGCCCACTCACCAATGTGATCTCCGAGCTCGCCCGGGTCACCGGAGAGTTCCGGAGCCCGCACATGGCCGGTCTTCGAGCCCTCGCGGAGGAGCTGGAGGCCGACATTCCGCGACTCGACGCGGCGCACCGGACCACGAGCAGTCTCGCCTGGGGCCACACGGATCCGCCGGCCGTGATGGACCGGCACTTGTCCGCCATCGTCGCCGGCGCAGCCGCGACGGTTGGCCACGAGGCCGTTCGGCTCTACTCCGGTGCGACCCACGACAGCGTGCAGATGTCACAACTGGCACCGACCGCGATGATCTTCGTGCCTTCGGCGGGCGGGCGGAGCCACTGCCCGGAGGAGTGGACCGAGCTGGCTGACATCGAGCAAGGCGTTCGCGTGCTGATCCAAGCGGTGCTCGACGTCGACACCGGTTTCGCCGGCAGCTGAGGGGTCGCTGGGGACGTGGTCCGGGTCCACCGTTTCCGGTGCCGGACGCGCATAGCTCGCAGTTGCGGCAGTGCGGTCGGCCGCGAGTTTCCTGGCTCAGTCGCCATCGGTTCGCTGGTGGCCGCGACGGGCGTCGCGGTCGAAGATTCCCAGGATCTCGCAGGGGCCGCCCTCGGCGCCGATGGCGTGCGGCATCATCGTGGGGAACTCGGCGGCCTGGTTGGTCTCGACCCGGTAGCGCCGGTTGCCCAGCATGAGGATCGCGGTGCCCGAGAGGACGACGAGCCACTCGCGACCGGGGTGTGCGCGTAGGCGCGAGGCGATCTCTGGTGGCGGCTCGGTCATCCGTTGACGCACCACGGTCATCCCGGGATCGCCCTTGATGGGCCAGCGCATCAGCCCGTGAGGAGCGTCGATCATCGGACTCGTGACGACGTCGTCCGACGCGTCCTCCACCAGCTGGTCCAGGGACGTGTCCAGGGCGCGGGCGAGCGTGACGAGGGTGTCCAGAGAGAGGCGGCGCTGCCCGTTCTCGATGCGGGAGAGGGTGGACTGGCTGAGCCGGGCTCGAGAGGCCATCTCCTCCAAGGTCCAGCCCTGCGCCACGCGAAGGGCGCGGATGCGCTGGCGTACGAGGCCGTCCAGTTCCGCCAAACCTTGCGTCATAAGCAAGATCCTATGCCCAACCTGGAAGGTGCGGATAGCGTCGCGCCCACAGGGCGGACGTACATCCGGTGTCGTTCGCACCGACGGAAGAGGCGACGCCATGACGGTGACCACACCTGCGCAGACCACCCACACACCGTCCGGCGAGACGGTGGACGCCGTCGTGATCGGTGGCGGTGCCGCAGGGCTGAACGGTGCGCTGATGCTCGCCCGGTCCCGCCGCAGGGTGGTCGTGGTCGACGGCGGCACGCCCCGTAATGCGCCGGCCGAGGCGGTGCACGGCCTGCTCGGGCTCGACGGCACCGCGCCCGCCCAGCTGTACGAGCGCGGGCGGGAGGAGGTGCGCCGCTACGGGGGCGTGGTCGTCGCCGGCGAGGTGGCCACCGCCGAGCCGGCGGCGTCGTCCGCCGACGGTGACCTGCGCTTCACCGTCACCCTGGCCGGCGGCCGCACGCTGAGCGCGCGCCGCCTCCTGGTCGCCACCGGACTACGCGACGTATTGCCCGACCTACCCGGGCTGGCCCCGCACTGGGGGCACGACCTGGTGCACTGCCCGTACTGCCACGGCTGGGAGGTGCGCGACGAACCGATCGGAATTCTCGCCGTCGGGCCCGCCTCCGCGCACCACGCGCTCCTGTTCCGGCAGCTGACCGACGATCTCGTCTACTTCGCACGTGGCACCGAGCTGGACGAGGACACCCGCGCGCGCTTCGCCGTACGCCGCATCCGCATCGTCGACACCCCGGTGGCGGAGGTCGTCACGTCGGACGACGGCGGGATCGCTGGTGTGCGCCTGGTTGATGGTCGGGTGGTCTCCCGCAGAGTCCTCGCGGTGGCGACCACGATGCGGGCGCGCACCGAGGGCGTGGACGGACTGAAGCTGCCGATGGAGGACTTGCCCGACGGCAGGGGCCGCCGCTTCGCCGCCGGCCCGTCCGGTGCGACCGACGTGCCGGGCGTGTGGGTGGCCGGCAACGCCACCGACCTGACCGCCCAGGTGGGCGCCGCTGCCGCGGCCGGCGCCCTGGCCGGGGCCCACATCAACGCGGCCCTGGCCACGGCCGACACCGACGCGGCCCTCGTCGCGGCCGGGAGCCGCACCGTCCCCGCCTGATGCCGTGCACCCAGGTCACACTGTCACTCTCCCGCGCCTGGTCCACCCCTGGACGGGTTCGTGTCGGGAAGGCGAGCGCGCTGTCGGGGTGAGGCGAGCGCGCGCCCCAGTCACCCGGTGAGGACCACCAGCCGCTGCGTCGCCCGCGTCATCGCGACGTAGCGGTCGACCGCTCCTTCGATCCCGTCACCGAACGCCCCCGGATCGACGAGGACGACCAGGTCGAACTCCAGCCCCTTCGCCAGCTCCGGGCGCAGCGACCGCACGCGGGAGGTGACCCGGAACGTGGGATCGCCGATGACGCACGCGAGTCCCTCAGCGTGCTGGGCGAGCCACGCGTCGAGGATCTGGGCCAGTTCCGACCTGGTTCCGTGCACGACGGGGACACCGGTGCGGCGGACGGAGGTCGGCACGTTCGCGCCCGGGAGCATGGCCCGGATGGTCGGTTCCGCCTCGGCCATGACCTCCTCCGGTGTCCGGTAGTTGATGCTCAGCGACGCCAGGCTGATCCCACCGAGTCCGATCCGCTCGAGCCGCTCGAGCCACGACTCCGTGAACCCGTGGCGAGCTTGTGCGCGGTCCTCGACGATGGTGAAGCTTCGGGACGGGCAGCGGAGCAGCAGCATCTGCCACTCCGCGTCAGTCAGCTCCTGCGCCTCGTCCACGACGACGTGCGTGAACGGTCCGGCGAGCAGGTCCGGGTCGGTGCTGGGCGCCTCGGCCTCGTCGACGAGCGCTTGCTGAAGGTCCTGTCCGCGCAGCATCGACATGATCTGCAGGGCGGAGTCGTCCGCGGCGATGAGGTGGTCGACCACCCGTGCCATCTCCTCGCGCTCGGCAGCGAGCGCGACGTCCTGCCGGCGCTTGCGTCGTGACGCCTCCGGGTCTCCGAGGCGCTGCCGGGCTGCGTCCACGAGGGGCAGGTCGGACACCGTCCACGCCTGAGGGTCTGCGCGCCGCAGCTGCGGCACCTCCTCCCGGCTGAGCCACGGAGCGCACGCGCGCAGGTAGGCGGGTACCTCCCATAGGTCTCCGACAAGATCGGTGGCCTCGAGCACCGGCCACGCCCGGTTGAAAACGCTCGTCAGCTCCATGTGACGTCGCAGGGACCTAGGTGCCCGCTCACCCGACCCTGTTGATGCCTCTGCTGCCTCTGCTGCCTCTGCTGCCTCTGCTGCCTCTGCTGCCTCTGCTGCCTCTGCTGGCCGGCGTCGGTTCCTCGATCGGTGTCCCGGGCGGACTCGACGAGGTCTTCGTCTCCGCATCCCGGCCGTACCGTCCGAGGGCGACAGGCGGTATCATCGGAACTTCACTGGCTATCGGCCGGGCCGCTCGCGATGACGACCCGTGCGCTGAGGTTGGTGATCGGCCTTCGAGGGGTCGGACGGCCAGGGGGTCGGGTCGTCCGCGTCCTACGTGTTGATTCGCGCGCGGATCCGCGAGGCCGGCTCACGTCCCGGAGGGGTGCTTCTGCCCGCTCCGACCGGACGTCCATCGTCCCGGTCGCGGGGCTGTGTGCGGGCTTGTCCTCGCCACGGTCACCGGCAGGTAACGCTAGAGGAGGACCCGTGGCTCAAGGAGCCTCGCGCCAGTCGGGCGCACGCCGCGCTGCCCCGCGCCAGTCGGGCGCACGCCGCGCTGCGCCGCGCAATCAGCGACCGGCCCGCCACCACCACGACGACGACGGCATCATGCCGGTGCTCGCCCGGGTCGCACGCGAGGTCGAGACGGCCGTGCAGCGCGGTCGGGTGGTGCCGTCGGTGCGGAAGAAGTTCCAGGTCCTCGCGCTCCTGGTGCGTGAGGAGCGGTCCCGGCTGAAGTCGGACGCAACGGTCAGCGAGGCGCGGCGCGCCGAGGAGCTCAAGCGCCTCGACGGCATCGCCGTCATCCTGGCGACCACCGCGGCCCGCGACATGTCCCTGTTCTCCCTGCTCGACGGCGAGGTGGCCCTCTCGGAGGACGCTCGGGCATTCAAGCGCGAGCTGCTCCTTGAGGCCGGCATGGAGGTGCCCGCCGAGGAGGCCGCACCGCCCGAGCCGCCCGCGGAGACAGCACCCGATTCGCGTCGGGTGGTGCCGCAGTCGGTCGTCTCGCGTCAGATGGCCAACCCCTTCCTCGCCCCGGACTACTCCTCGTTCGCGAAGCGAAGCGCCCGCCCCCGCCGACTGGCCGGCTGGGAGCTCCTCGGGCCCCTGTTCCGCTCGTTCGAGATGGGCGGGGCGTCGTCCTGCATGGACCTGCCCGAGCCGACGGCGGTCCGCGTGCCGAAGGGTCGCCGGCTGATGCCGCACCAGGCGGGCGTCGTCGGGGCCGCCGCGGCGGGGCACCGGACCTTCCTGCTCGCCGACGAGCCCGGCCTGGGCAAGACGGCGCAGGCGCTCCTGGCCGCCCAGGCGGCCAACGCGTACCCGTTGCTCGCCGTCGTGCCGAACGTGGTCAAGGCCAACTGGGCACGCGAGGCTGGCCTGTGGACGCCCGAGCGCCGCGCGACCGTGATCCACGGCGACGGTGACACGGTCGACGGCTTCGCGGACATCATCATCGTCAACTACGAGGTCCTCGACAGGCACGTGGGGTGGCTCGGCGAGCTCGGGTTCCGCGGCATGGTGGTCGACGAGGCGCACTACATCAAGAACAAGAAGTCCCAGCGGTCCCAGCACGTGCTGCAGATCGCCGAACGGCTCCGCTCCCGGATGGGGAACCCGTTGCTGCTGGCCCTCACCGGCACGCCGCTGATCAACGACATCGAGGACTTCCACGCGATCTGGGAGTTCCTGGGCTGGATCGACGACAAGAAGCCGCTCGGCGAGCTGATGGAGGCGCTCGAGGAGACCGGGCTGACCCCCGCCGACCACGGGTTCTACGCCGCGGCGCGTGCCAGCGTGATCGACCGGGGGATCGTGCGCCGCCGCAAGATCGACGTGGCCGCGGACATCCCGGCCCGCCGCGTGGCCGATCTGCCCGTCGAGCTCGACGACGAGGCGGGCCGGTCCATCCGCGTGGCCGAGCAAGCGCTCACGCGTCGCCTCGTGTCGCGCTACGACAAGGCGCTCGAGGCGCGTCACGCCGACGTCGTGGAGGGCATCGACCACGAGCTGGTGCGTCAGGTCGCCAAGTGGGAGCGGGGCGCCAAGACCGACAAGAAGTCCGACGAGAACGTCTTCAGCATGATGCGACGCATCGGCCAGGCCAAGGCCGGCCTCGCGGCCGACTATGCCGCGCAGCTCGCCCGCAGCGTCGGCAAGGTGGTCTTCTTCGCCAAGCACGTGGACGTGATGGACGCCGCCGAGGAGACCTTCGCCCGCCGCGGGATGCGATACGCGTCGATCCGCGGCGACCAGACGCCGTCGGCGCGGCAGAAGAACATCGATGCCTTCATCACCGACCCGGACGTCGCCGTCGCGGTCTGCTCGCTGACGGCCGCGGGGGTGGGCCTCAACCTGCAGGTCGCCTCCAACATGGTGCTCGCTGAGCTGTCGTGGACCGACGCCGAACAGACCCAGGCCATCGACCGCATCCACCGCATCGGGCAGGCCGAACCCGTCACGGCGTGGCGCATCATCGCCGCCCAGACCCTCGACGCACGGATCGCGGAGCTGATCGACTCCAAGGCGGGCCTCGCCGCCCGGGCGCTCGACGGCTCCGACGAGGAGCTGTCGTCCTCCACCGACGTCCAGCTGGAGGCGCTGGTCACGCTCCTCACCGACGCGCTGACGGAGCGGGTCCCCGCCTAGGGCCGACACCCGTAGGACCTATCGATTGTCCGTTGCTCCCTCTGGTGGCCGAGACTGTAGCCATTCGGCATCGATAGGAGAACTTCATGGAGCAGCGCACACTGGGCCGCACCGGCCGCAACGTCTCGGTCATCGGCCTGGGCACCTGGCAGCTCGGCGCGGACTGGGGCGACGTCCGCGAGGACGAGGCCCTCGAGGTGCTCGAGGCCGCCCACGACAGCGGTGTGCGATTCCTCGACACGGCTGACGCCTACGGGGACGGGCGCAGCGAGCAGCTGATCGGTGCGTTCCTGCGGTCTCGGCCTGGGCACGACGTGGTGGTCGCCACGAAGGCCGGACGGCGGGTGATGCCGCAGCGCGCCGAGACCTACTCCCTCGACAACCTTCGGGAGTGGACCGACCGCTCGCGCGCCAACCTCGGTGTCGAGACGTTGGACCTGGTCCAGCTGCACTGCCCGCCCACATCCGTGTACGGCGACGATGCCGTGTACGACGCGCTCGACACGCTCGTCGCCGAGCGTCGGATCGCCGCCTACGGCTTCAGTGTGGAGACGCGTGCCGAGGCGTTGGCCGCGATCTCGCGCCCCAACGTGGCCACCGTCCAGATCGTGTTCAACATGCTGCGCCAGGGCCCACTCGCCGAGGTCCTGCCCGCGGCGGCCGCCGCGGGCGTCGGCATCATCGCGCGGGTGCCCCTGGCCAGCGGCCTGCTGTCCGGGAAGTACGACGAGAACACGCAGTTCGCGGCGAACGACCACCGCAACTTCAACCGCGAGGGCAAGGCGTTCGACGTCGGCGAGACGTTCGCCGGCGTCGACTTCACCGTGGGCCTCCAGGCGGTGCGCCGGATCGCGCCGCTGGTACCCGACGGCGCCACGATGGCCCAGTTCGCGCTGTGCTGGATCATCGACCAGCCAGGTGTCAGCACGGTCATTCCCGGTGCGCGCAACGCCGCCCAGGCCCGCGGCAACGCGGCGGCGGCGCAGATGGCGCCCGTGCCCAGCGATGCGCTGGCTGCCATTCGGTCCGTGTACGACGAGCTGATCGCCCCGCAGATCGGTTCGCGCTGGTGACCGGCACCGCCGCCTGACCGGCCGCGGTACTCGGGTGAACTCGCGGGGCCCGCGCCTGAGGTGCAGGCGCGGGGCCTCGCGCTCAGGCGTCTTGCGGCACGAGGCGAATGGTCGTGAGCTCGGAGCCCGGCCCCACCACCGTGTTCACGATCCGCGGCCCGTGCCGGTCGTACTTGGCGTGGTACGCGGCGTCGACCGCCTCCTGCAGCTCCTGGCCGACCTGCTCGAAGGTCACGTTCTTCTCCACCCCGCCCGCACGGACACGGCCCGACCCGCTCGCGAGCGCGCGGCGGAACCAGCCGTTCTCCGGCCCGTATGCCGACCGGATGAAGATGTCCTCGGCGGCCCGCACGACCCAGATCGTGACGAACGGTCGCGCACTGCCATCCCGGCGCAACGACGAGACCTGCAGCTCCTCGGCGCGCCCGACCTTGTCGAGCTCGTCCGGCGTCCACGTCATGTCTCCTCCTAGGTCCGGGTGGGCCGTCCAGCTGGTGCAGATCCTTCCAGGGGCTGCCACATCGGCGCGATGGGAGTAGACAGGATGCTGGCGTTCCGCACTTCGGTACCAAGGTCACGCTGGACGATCACCACGCAACGGAGGTGTGCCATGGGGCACAGCACGATGCCCGCACCACATCGGCGGATGGGGAAGGCTGCCGCGACCCGAATGGCGATGAAGTCGCCCAAGGGTGCCGCGATGCACATGGCGATGAGATCGCCGAAGCGTCCCGCGGGGCGCATGGCGGCGCGGCGAGGCGCGGGGAAAGGATCTTGGCCGCCCGGCGGCAAGGGGCCGACCGTGAGCGGCCCGCACGCGATGCCGGCGCTCGCCATCGGCGCGTTCGCGACCGGTGCCAGGAGCATCGGCTTCGCCAGCCTCCTTGGCACGGCCATGGGCGCGGCAGCGCTCGGTGTGGTCGCCGTCTGGCGCCTCTCGGTCAACAAGGCCGTCATCCGACACCTCAGGATCCGCGAGCTCGAGGTGGACGACCTGACCGTGCGGAAGCTGCACGTGGTCGACCGAACCTGACGGGCCGGCGGCCGATCAAGGCCGCCGCGGCAGCGTGAGAACGAGGGGCGCGGTTGTCACCGCGCCGTCGTCCGCGCGCCGGAACTACGGCAACACCTGTTGCCTCGGCAAGGTGGCGCCTCGTCGTGCGGAGCTCGGCGCTACTTGGCCTGCTCGTCGGGCTGGTGAATGCCGAAGACGTTGCCCTCGGTGTCGAGGAAATAGCCTTGCCAGGCCATCCCGGGAAGGGCGTGCTTGGCCAGGGCCACGGTCCCACCGGCGGTCAGGATCGCCGTTTCCGCCGCGTCGTAGTCCTCGACGCCGATGGTCAGCACCGCGCCCATCACCGCCTGACCGGTGGCCGGGGCGTCACCGTGGCGTTGCATGATGGCACCGTCGATGCCGGGCTGGTCCTCACCGGTTCGCACGCCGACGTAGGGCACGCCGGCGTACTCGCTCCAGTCCTCGAAGGTCCAGCCGAACGCGGCGCCGTAGAACGCCTGCGCGCGCGGGACGTCGCCGGCGTGGATCTCGAAGTGCACGGGACGGGGCATGGTCTCTCCCTGGATCGCGGCTGTTCGACCGTTCGGGCCAGACGGTGGGGCGGCCCGGCAACGGTGACGGTACCCGCCCGCCGCGTCCTCCTGTCCCGGCCGTGCGTAGACGTTCGCGCGTAGTCGGTTCGCATGGGCCACTACGTAACCCATGACGTGATCCGACTCACCAAACACATACGGATGACGGAGTTGTGACATCCCAGAACGTGTGATTAATATGTCTAAAGTCAGATGGGGCGAAGGTCCCAACGCGGCACACCTTCCACGCCCGGAGCCGGCGACAGCGACGTACGCAAGGTCCTCGAAGACCGTCAACACCTCCCGGGCATCTCCTTGAGAGGACCAGTCATGTCAGTGACGACGAGCGCCCAGAGCGCGACTCCCTCGTCCATCCGTGAACGCGACCCGTACAAGCTCGACCCGGCCGATATCCAAGATCCGCCCCGCGGATGGCGCCAGAGCTGGAAGTTCTTCGGTCCCGGCTTCGTCACGAGCGCCGCGGTCGTCGGCTCCGGTGAGCTGATCACCGCCACCGCATTGGGCGCCAAGGTGGGCTTCCTGCTGCTGTGGCTGGTGCTCGTCTCGACCTTCGTCAAGGTCGCGGTCCAGATCGAGCTGGCGCGCTGGTCGATCTCCACCGGGAAGACCTCGGTCACCGGTTACAACGACGTCACGCCGAAGATCGCCGGGCGCGGCTGGATCTCCTACATCGGTGTCCTGATGATCCTCCAGATCGTCATCGGCCAGGGCGGCGTCCTCGGCACCGGGGCGCTCGCGCTCAGCATGGTCATGCCGGTCGGCGGCGACCCGTTCTCCCTGGTCTCGATCGCGACCTGGGTGACCGTCATCGTCGTCCTCGCGGTCGCGGTCCACCTCACCAACCGCTACGGCGTGATCGAGAAGGTCTCCACGGTGCTGGTCGCCCTGGTGACCCTGGGCGTCATCGCGATGGTCATCGGGCTGCAGTTCACCCCCTTCGCATGGTCGGCGACCGACATCGCCGAGGGCATGCAGTTCAAGATCCAGGTCGGCACCATGGGTGTCGCGCTCGCCATGTTCGGCATGACTGGCGTCGGCGGCGGCGAGATCACCGCGTACAGCTACTGGGTGGTCGAGAAGGGCTACGCCCGGTTCGCCGGCCCGAACGACGGCTCCCAGGCCTGGGTCGACCGCGCGCGCGGCTGGATCTCGGTCATGAAGAAGGACGCGTTCCTCTCCTGGGTGATCTACACCATCTCCACCGCTGCCTTCTTCATCCTCGGTGCGGCCGTGCTGCACCCGCAGGGGCTCGTGCCGGAAGGCACCGAGGTGCTCGAGGTCCTGTCCCGCATGTTCACCGACGTCGCGGGTGACTGGACCAAGACGATCTTCCTGGTCGGTGCCGCGGCGGCGCTGATCAAGACGATCCTGGCGAACGTCCCCGGCTTCGCCCGGCAGGTCTCCAACACGCTGGCCATCTTCGGCGCATTCGACTGGAACGACGTCGAGGTGCGTAACAAGTGGCTGCGCGTGCTGATGATCGCCCTGCCGATCGTCTGGGGAGCGTTCTACCTCTTCGTGCAGTCGCCGGTCGCGATGATCATCATCGCCGGCATCGGCAACGCCGTGTACCTCATGGCCATCGTCGTCGCCGTCTGGTACCTCGGCCGCACCCAGACCGACCCCCGGGTCAAGGACGGCTCGACCTTCAAGCTCTACCTCGTCATCTCCTCGATCGCCGTCTTCGCGGTCGGCCTGCTGTCGCTGCTCGACCTCATGGGCATCTCGATCGCCTGAGGTCTCGCACGGAAGACGGGGCGGCAGCGGCCAGATGGCCGCTGCCGCCCCTTCGTACACCCGGGCCGTCCCGCCAGTGCGGTAGTGCGGGGAGGTGAGCCAGCCCTCCGGCGGTCGTGCGGGGAGGGGGGCGAGCCCTTCGGCGGTCGTGCGGGGAGGGGGGCGAGCCCTCCGGCGGTCGTGCCGGATGGTCAGCCACGCCGGCGCGCCGTCGTTCGTCGCGCCCTGGTAGTACTTCGTCAGAAGACCGAGCAGAGTCAGCCGGCGCTGGCGGGCTGGACCACCTCGTGGGCGACGACGTCGACGATCGCCGTGGCGAGCCGCTCGGCGCGGGCGACGTCGCCGTCCGCCAGTGCGTCCGCGAGCTCCGCGTGGTTGTCCAGGTTCTCCGCCGCGGGGTGCGGGGGAGTGAGCCCGAGCTCGTTGCGCCCGGTGAGGATCGCGGTGATCGTCTCCTCCAGGGCGGCGAGCATCTCGTTGCCGCTCGCCGCGAGCAGCGCGGCGTGGAAGCGGATGTCGGCGGCGAGGAACGCCGCGGAGTTGCCCTCGCCCGCCTCGCCCAGGCGCTTCATCTCCGCCGCGCTGCTGCGCAGCTCCTCGAGCTGCTGCCACGTCACCCGGGCCGCGGCGTATCGGGCCGCGGTGGGCTCGATGCCCCGGCGCAACTCGGTGAGCGTCTTGAGCTGGAAGGCCTTCCCGGGACTGTCCAGGCGCCACCGGATCACCTCGGGGGCCAGCATGGCCCACTCGCCCGGCTTCGTGACCGTGAGCCCGACCTTAGTGCTGGAGCGCACGAGCCGCAGGCTCTCGAGCACGCGGACGACCTCCCGCGCCACCGAGCGCGAGACGCCGTAGCGCTCCTCGAGCTCACGCACCGTGGTGCGGTGGCCCGGCGGGTAGGTGCCGGTGACGATGGCGTGCCCGAGGTCGTCAAGCATCTGCTGGTGGAGGTTCTTTCCCGTCATCACGTCTTCCTTGTCGCTCGCAGTCGGGATATAGACCTCAGAATAGCCGACCTGAGCAGTGGTAAAGTATGACTAATACCTGCGATCGGTCAGATCACCGATCGTGTTCAGTTGGGGCGACGGCGGCCCGAGGACCGCCGTTCTCACAGGAGCGGAGCGGGACATGAAGGCAGTTGTGGTGCACGGCGCGGGAGACCTGCGGGTCGAGGACATCCCGGAGCCGCAGTGCGGACCGGACGAGGTGCTCGTCGAGATGGAGTTCGGCGGCATCTGCGGCTCGGACCTCGCGTACTGGCGGCACGGCGCCTCCGGCACGGCCGTCCTGCGTGAGCCCCTTGTGCTGGGGCACGAGGTCGCCGGCCGGATCGCCCAGGTCGGCGCGAACGTCCGCGGCTTGGTCACCGGCACGCCGGTCACCGTCCACCCGGCCACGAACGTGGGCGACGGCGTCATGCCTGAGCGCCTTGCGGGTCGGTCCAACCTGTACCACACGGTGCGCTACTTCGGCTCCGCCGCCTTCCTGCCGCACGAGCAGGGCGGCTTCTGCCAGTACCGCGTGGTGCGTCCGGACCAGATCCGCGTGCTGCCCACGAACGTCACCACCCGTCAGGCGGCCGTGGCCGAGCCGCTGGCCGTGGCCCTCCATGCGGTGAACCGGGCCGGCGACCTCACCGGCAAGACCGTGCTCGTCAACGGCTGCGGGCCCATCGGTGTCCTCACGGTCGCTGCGGCGAAGGCCCGCGGTGCCGCCGAGGTGGTCGGCGCCGACCTCGCGCCGGCATCCCTCGAGATTGCCCGGCGCATGGGCGCCGACCGCGTCGTCAACCCGGCGGCCGGCGAGGACCTGCCGCAGGACGTCGACGTCAGCTTCGAGGCGTCAGGTGCGCCCGCGGCGCTCGGGGGCGTCATCGCCGCGACCGCCCGCGGCGGCGTCCTCGTCCAGGTCGGCAACCTGCCGGTCGGCGACGTCAGCGCTTCGCTCGGCAACATCGTCACCCGCGAGATCGAGTACCGCGGCTCGTACCGGTTCGCCGACGAGATCAGCGACGCGCTCACTCTTCTGGGCGAGGGCCTCGACGTCGAGCCGTTGCTGACCCACACCTTCCCGCTGGCCGACGCGCTCGCCGCGTTCGAGACCGCGGGCGACCGCTCGACCGGGTCGAGCAAGGTGCTCCTGCAGATCGGCGAGTAACGGCCGACGGCGTGGGACGGCTTGAGGCCGTCCCACGCGGTCCGTGTCGGTGGGCCTGCTGGCCCCTGCTGCGGTGGGCCTGCTCTGCTGCGGTGGAGCCGCGTTGCTGGCGTATCGACCCACGCTGCGGCCGTTCGGCCTCGCCGTCCGGGCCGTGGACGAGCAGGTGCGCCTGGTTCGGCGCGCCCACGAGAATCCACTGACCGACGCCCAGACAGGGCCCCGACGTGCGGAGCCTGGGTCGCCCCGCGTCATCGAGCCGAACGGACCGTGAGCCCCCCCGGGTGACCCGGGGGGCTCGCGGTCAGGCGTGTCGTCAGAACATGTCGTACAGCGCAAGGGTGCCCACGGCGAAGATCGCGAGCGCGGAGACCACCAGCATCACCATGAACCCGTTGCCGTCCTTGACGCGCGGGTCCGTCTGCGTGCGTGACAGGTACAGCGTCGCCACGGCGACGCCCATGAGGAACAGGGCGTTGAGGATGCCGGCGATGACGACCAGCGCGAGCGGGGAGTTGGCGAGGACGCCGAGGGTGCCCCAGGTGATCGGCAGGATGATCATGATGACCCGCATCCACCTGTCGCGCACGACCATGTTCATCCAGTCGAACGCGCCGAAGACGGACAGCGTGTTGGCCACCTGCCGGCCCAGGCTGGGCACGTTGGCGATGATCGTCTTGAACAGCGCCACCCCGGCACCGAAGAGGAAGATCGTCCCGCCCCACTGCCCGACGGTGGTCGAGAAGATGCCGGAGATGACCTCCATGACCTGGGTGCCCTCGGGCTCCAGGCCCTGGGGGTTCAGGACGGAGGCGCCGAGCATGTAGAAGGCCGCGGTGGAGATGGTGTAGATGGCCCAGGAGACCCAGGCGTCGAGCTTCATGACCTTGATCCAGCCGCGGGCCCGACTGACCCAGCCCTCAGAACCGTCGTTCGGGCCGGTCCACGCCGCGTAGCCCTTCTCGACCACCCAGTAGGTGTAGGCGGTGATCTCGCCGGCGCCCACGCCGGTCATGCCGAACATCGCCAGGGCGATGCCCATGGCCCCGGCCGCGACCTGGAAGCGGAGCCCGTCGGCGATGTCGGCGCCGCTCCAGGCGAACTCGGTGTACTGGACCATGAAGACCATGGCGACCGCGAAGAGGGTGACCATCAGGACGAGCCAGGTCGAGACGTTCTCCACCAGCTCGTAGCGGTTCGCGAGGTGGATGCCGATGGCGACGACCACGAGGATGGCGACCCACGCGCCGATCGACAGCACCGAGAACGGGTCGCCGCCGATGGGAAGCAGCATGGAGAACGCCAGCGCCGCGCCGCTGATGACGCCGGCCTGGCCGATGAGGAACTGCAGGAACATCAGCAGGACGAGCCACGCCATCCAGCCGCGGCCCAGGAACTTCGGGGGCACGTCGTTGTAGCCGGTGATCGCCGGCTTGCCGGTGGAGATGGACCAGCGGGCGAGCTCGACCTGGACCCACACCTTGACGAATGTCGAGATGAGGATGAGCCAGAACAGCATGAAGCCGACCTTGGCGCCCAGCGCCGTGGCGGTGAGCAGCTCGCCCGACCCCACGACAGCGGCGCTCGTGATCATGCCCGGGCCGAGGTACTTCAGGCTGCCGCGAATTGTTCTCGGGGCCTCCCGGACGTTGGCCGGATCCAGCAGATAGGGATCCAGGTCCTTGTCGAACGTCGTCTCACGTGTGACGGTCTGCGCGGTCACGGTCAGCTCCTCTGTGTCGCCCCGAGCGGGACGGTTGATCTTCGGTGCCGCCCACCGCGCACGCGCCACGGCGCCGGGGGACGTCATCCAGAAATGGGGCGCCGAAGGGTAGGCAGCACGCTGGACGGTTCAACTAGCTGTTGCAGGTTGTTGTTGTCGTCCACAGGTCCCGCAGGGGAGCGGCGTCGAGGGGCCTCTCCGGCGTCACCGCAGCCCACGGCGGCGTCATGGCGCCACCTGGGACTTTCGGCCCAACGGCCGTGGCGGGCACCCCAGGAGGATCGGTTGCACGGAGTACGATGTTTCAGAGGGTTTCCTCCATCACCTGGGAGCCGTCGGGCACACGAGTCCACTCGCCAGTTCGCCGCCCCGCGGTTGTGGACCGAGCACCCCGCGGAGAGGAGTCGTCGATGACTGACAGGCTGGTACCGGGAGCCGCGGTGGCGCCCCGATGAGGATCGGCATCCCGCGCGAGACCCTGCCGGGCGAGAACCGTGTGGCCGCCACCCCCAGGACGGTGCCCGAGCTCATCACGCTCGGCTACGACGTCGTGGTCGAGCAGGGCGCGGGGGAGCGGGCGAGTGCGCCCGACCCGGCCTACCTCGAGGCCGGTGCCCGGATCGTCGACCGCGCCGAGGCGTGGGCCAGCGACGTCGTCCTGGCCGTCAACGAGCCGGGCGAGGCGGAGATCGCCATGCTGCGCCCCGGAGCCACCCTCATCACCTTCCTGCGCCCGCGGCAGGACCCCGAGCTCGTCGCGGCGCTGACCCAGCGCGGCGTCACCGCGCTGTCGATGGACATGGTCCCGCGCATCAGCCGCGCCCAGTCCCTGGACGCCCTCAGCTCCCTGGCCAACATCTCCGGCTACCGGGCCGTCGTCGAGGCGTCCTTCGCGTTCGGCCGGTTCTTCACCGGCCAGGTCACCGCCGCCGGGAAGGTACCGCCGGCCAAGGTGCTCGTCGCGGGCACCGGCGTCGCCGGGCTGGCGGCCATCGGGGCGGCGAAGAACATGGGCGCCGTCGTGCGCGCCACCGACGTGCGCCCCGAGACGGCCGAGCAGGTCGAGTCGATGGGCGCCGAGTTCCTCCACGTGCGCGCCGCCGCGCTGCAGGTCTCCTCGGACGGCTACGCCCAGGAGATGGGCGACGACTACACCCAGCGCGCGGCCGAGCTTTACGCCGAGCAGTGCAGGGACGTCGACATCGTCATCACGACCGCGGCGATCCCCGGGAAGGCGTCCCCGCGGCTCATCACCGCCGAGATGGTCGCCACGATGAGACCCGGCAGCGTGATCGTCGACCTCGCCGCGGCCGGCGGTGGCAACTGCGAGCTGACCCGGCCGGGGGAGAAGTACACAACCGACAACGGGGTCACCATCGTCGGATACACCGACCTCTCCAGCCGGCTGCCCGGGCAGGCGTCCCAGCTGTACGGCACAAACCTCGTCAACGCGCTCAAGCTCATGACGCCGGAGAAGGACGGACGGCTCGTCCTCGACCTCGACGACGAGATCGTGCGCACCATGACCGTGTGCCACGACGGCGTGACCACCTTCCCGCCGCCGCCCATCACCGTGTCCGCCACCCCGGCGCCCGCACCGGCGGCCGCCGCCGCCCCGACCCCGGCGAAGCGGTCCCGGCCCTGGACGCACTCCTTCGGGGTGGTCGCTGCCGGCGCGGTGCTCATGATCGCCCTGCTGACCGTGGCGCCGTCGTTGTTCGTGCAGATCTTCGGGGTGTTCGTGCTCGCTGTCGTGGTCGGGTACTACGTGGTCTGGAACGTCACCCACGCCCTGCACACACCGCTGATGAGCGTGACCAACGCCGTCAGCGGCATCATCGTCGTCGGTGCCGTGACCCAGATTCCCAGCGAGAACATGACGATCCGGGTCATCGCGTTCGTCGCGGTGCTGCTGGCGAGCATCAACATCTTCGGCGGGTTCACCGTCACCCAGCGCATGCTCAAGATGTTCAGGAAGGCGTGAGAAGGCGATGATGACCAACTTCGTCAATGCGACCTACATCGTCTCCGGTCTGCTGTTCATCCTCGCCCTCGCCGGGCTGAGCCGGTTCGAGACCTCCCGGCGCGGCAACGCGTTCGGCATCCTCGGCATGGCGTTGGCAGTGGTCGCGACCATCGTGTCCGTGCTCGACCCGCCGGCCGGCGGCACCGCGCTCGACGGCGAGGGCCTGATGCTCCTCGCGGTCGCCATGGCCCTGGGTGCGGTGATCGGTATCCGCAAGGCGGTCAAGGTCGAGATGACCGGCATGCCGGAGCTCATCGCGCTGCTGCACAGCTTCGTCGGCCTGGCCGCCGTGCTGGTCGGGTACAACTCCTACCTCGAGAGCGGGAGCGACAGCTTCCACCTCGCCGAGGTCTACATCGGCATCTTCATCGGGGCGGTGACGTTCACCGGGTCGATCGTCGCCTGGGGCAAGCTCTCCGGGAGGCTCGCCTCCAGGCCGCTGATGCTGCCCGGGCGTAACTGGCTCAACCTGGCCGGCCTGGTCGCCGTCGTCGCGATGTCGTTCTGGTTCGTGCCCACCCGCAGCCTGACCGCGCTGGCGCTCATGACGGCGATCGCGCTCCTGCTCGGCATCCACCTGGTCGCGGCCATCGGCGGTGCCGACATGCCGGTGGTCATCTCGATGCTGAACTCCTACTCGGGATGGGCCGCCGCGTTCAGCGGCTTCATGCTGGACAGCACGGTCCTGATCATCACCGGAGCCCTGGTCGGGGCCTCCGGCGCGATCCTGTCCTTCATCATGTGCAAGGCCATGAACCGCTCGTTCGTGTCCGTGATCCTCGGTGGTTTCGGCGAGACCGCCGCCGTGGGCGGGCCGGTCGACCAGGGCGAGTACCGCGAGCTGAGCGCCGGCGAGGTCGCCGCGGCGCTCGCGGGGGCCGGCAACGTCATCATCGCCCCCGGCTACGGCATGGCCGTCGCGCAGGCGCAGTACCCGGTGGCCGAGCTGACGAAGCGGCTCCAGGCCAACGGCACCACGGTGCGGTTCGCCATCCACCCGGTCGCGGGGCGCCTGCCCGGGCACATGAACGTCCTCCTCGCCGAGGCGCACGTGCCCTACGACATCGTCCTGGAGATGGACGAGATCAACCATGACTTCGCCGACACCGACGTCGTGCTCGTCATCGGCGCGAACGACACGGTGAACCCGGCCGCCATGGAGCCCGGCTCACCGATCTCCGGCATGCCGGTGCTGCACGCGTGGGAGGCGCGCCACGTCATCGTGTTCAAGCGGAGCATGAGCCCGGGCTACGCCGGGGTGCAGAACCCGCTCTTCTTCCGGGAGAACTCGGCGATGTGCTTCGGCGACGCCAAGGCCAGCGTGCAGGCGATCCTCGCCGCGCTCCCGGGCGGCTCGACGGACGCCGCCGCCCGGACACCCGAGCCCGCCCACGCCTGAGCTGACCGCCGTGGGCAGGAACAGGGGCCCGTGAGGTGTGCCACCGCACAGGTATCGCCGCGACGTCGCCGCGTAGCATGGGCGGGCTATGCAGTGCTCCTACTTCGACGCCGGCCGGTGCCGTTCGTGCACTCTGCTCGCGGTGCCGTACGGCGAGCAGCTCGCCGGCAAGGAGCGGCACTGCCACGAGCTGCTCGCCGCCTACCCGGACCTGGAGTGGCTCCCCGCCGTCCCGAGCCCCGAGGGCGGGTACCGCAACAAGGCCAAGATGGTGGTCGGGGGCACCGTGGAGCAGCCGCGGCTGGGCATCCTCGACGCCGACGGGCACGGGGTCGACCTGCAGCGGTGCGGCCTGAGCGGCCCCGGCCTCCGGGCCGCCTTTCCCGCGCTCGCGGCGTTCATCACCCGCGCCCGCCTCACTCCTTACGACGTCCCCGCACGGCGCGGCGAGCTGAAGTACCTGCTGTTCACCGAGTCGCCCGACGGCGAGCTGATGCTGCGGTTCGTACTGCGCACGGACGAGTCGGTCCCGCGCATCCGCAAGCACCTGCCCGCCCTGCTGACAGAGCTTCCCCAGCTGCAGGTGGTCTCCGTCAACCTCCACCCCCAGCACAAGGCGGTGCTGGAGGGGGAGCGAGAGCTCCTGCTCACCGAGCGGTCGACCCTGACCATGCGGATCAATGACATCGCCCTGCACCTGCGACCGCAGAGCTTCTTCCAGACCAACACCGAGATCGCGGCGGCCCTCTACCGGCAGGGCCGGGCGTGGGTCGAGGAGATCGCGCCTGCCTCGGTGTGGGACCTGTACTGCGGCGTCGGCGGCTTCGCGCTGCACAGCGCCGCCCCCGCACGCGACGTCGTCGGCATCGAGACCAGCCGCGAGGCCGTGGCCAGCGCCGAGCTCAGCAGCCGGGAGGCGGGGCTGGACGCACGTTTCGCGGCCGGGGACGCCACCGCGTTCGCACTGACGACGGCGGCACCCGAGCTGGTCATCGTCAACCCGCCGCGACGTGGCATCGGGCCCGACCTGTGCATGTGGCTCGAGGCGTCCGACGTGCAGCACGTCGTGTACTCCTCGTGCAAGGCGGAGTCGCTGGCACGCGACCTCGCCGCGATGCCGTCCCTGGTGCCGCGGCGTGCCCGGGTGCTCGACATGTTCCCGCAGACCCATCACTACGAGGTCATGGTGCTGCTCGAGCGGAACGCCGCGCGCGTGGCGTGACCGCCGGGCCGGTCCGCCCGGCCGGCGTCGGCCCTCCTGGCCCAGCCGGGCTACGCCGGCTACCCAGCCGGGCTACGCCGGTTGCTCGCCGTCGACGTAGAACCAGCGCCCGCCCTCGCGCACGAACCGGGACACCTCGTGCAGGCGGCCGCCGCCGGCGGGGGAGCGGTAGTGCGCCACGAACTCCACCACGCCGTCGGTGTCGAAGGGCCCACCGGCCACGGCGGCGAGGACGTCCAGGCGCCGCCACGTCACGCCGTCCAGCGCGAGGTCGGGCGGTCGGGTCCGCGGGTGCCAGGTCGCCTCGAGGTAGGCGACGTCCCCGACGGCGAAGGCGCTGTACCGCGACCGCATGAGCGCCTCGGCCGTGGGCGGGTACGGTCCCCCGGCGGCGAGCCCGGCGTGGAAGCGGCCGCAGCACGCGCCGTAGGTCTCGCCGGACAGGCACGGGCAGCGGGCGTCGTCGTTCAAGTCGGCCACGAGACGATTGTGCCGTGCCCGAGAGCGGGCTCCCGCGCCGGCTCAGCGACCGCGCACGAGGGTCACCCGACCTCGGCGGTGGCGAAGCGCAACCGGCTGCGCTCGCGGGCCTTGGCCGCCTCGACCTCCCGATCCTTCGGAGGCGCGGAGGTCACGAGCGCATCCAGGAGGTCCTGCGTGGCGCGGGCCACCCGGGCCACGGCGTCGTCGAACGCCGCCTGGTTGGCCTGGGAGGGCTTCGTCATGCCGGCCACCTTGCGCACGTACTGCAGCGCGGCGGCCCGCACCTCCGCCCGCTCGGCCGGAGGCTCGAAGTTGTGCAGGGTGTGGATGTTGCGGCACATGCCCCCAGCCTTGCCCCCGGACGGCGCGCGGGCAAGCGGTCACCCGCTGCACGGGTGCCCCCTTGCGTGGCGGGCCGCCCGGGAGCAACCTCGGTCACAGACACCGACCGGGAGTGAGGAGCCAAGATGCGGCGCAACGGGTGGCGGATCGGCGGCGGCGCGGTGCTGGTAGCGGTCGGGGTGGTCTGGACCCTGCAGGGTGTGGGGCTCCTGGGCGGGAGTGTGATGACCGGCGTCACGCTGTGGGCCGTCATCGGCCCTGTGGTCGCGGTGGCCGGGCTGGTGCTGACCCTCCTGGGCCTGCGGCGGCGGGCCCGGTGATGGTGCCTCACGGCCGGCCGGGGTCCGGCTCGAGCAGCACCAGCGCGATCTGCCGGCTCGTGCGGGCCTGGTAGGTGCCATACGTCGGATACTCGCGGGTCACCCGCGGCCACAGCGCGGCGTGCTCGTCGGTGCCGGCGACGCGCGCCCGCGTGGGCCGAGCTCGCCCGCGGCCGGTGCGGACCCGGACGGCCGGGTTTGACCGGATGTTGAGCAGCCACTCCGGTGGCCGGTCGTCACCACCCCGTGACGCAACGACGACGAGGGTAGGGCCGTCCTGCACCGGCGAGGTCAGCAGTACCCGGTGGGGCCGGCCGGTGCGCCGTCCCGTCGTCGTCAGCTCGACGACCGGCATGCCCGCCACCTGCCACCCGATTCGCCCGCCGGTGACCACCAGGAAGGCGCGGTGCACCGCGTTGAGGACTTTCAGGGCCGTGACGGTGGGCGCGGTTCCAGCACGCCGCGAAACGTCGGACGGCCCAGGACTGTCGGACGGGTCCGGACTGCCGGGCGGCCCGGGACCGTCAGCAGGGTTCGGACGGTCAGGCGTACGTGCCCACGTTCAAGATGTTGCCGTCGAGGTCCTCGAACCAGACCGACTTCATCGAGCCGTCGCTGAGGACGCCGTCGTCCCAGGAGCCGCTCGGCATGTCGAAGGTCAGGAAGGTCACGCCCTTCTCACGCAGGGCTGCGACCTCGGCGTCGAACCCGTCCGCCGGGACCTGGAACGACACCGCGGTGGCCTTGTTCGTGCCCGCGTAGGACGACGCGTAGACCATCACCTTGCCCGAGCCCACCGAGTACAGGACCACGTCGGGCACATCACCTTCTGACCTGGTGAACCCGAGGGTGCCCTCGTAGAACGAGCGGGCAGCGTCGAGGTCCTTGACGGCGAGCGTCGGGACGGGGTTGAAGTCGGAGAGCATGGCGTCCTCCCGGGCACGATCGAACGACCGTCGGTCGATCGGCACCACGACGGTAAGCCCGGGCGCGACGGCGATCAAGGCCCCTAGCGCCTTGTGCGTCTCGCCGACAGGCCTCGGCCGGTCACCGGCGCCGGCGGGAGGCAGACTGCCCCTGTGGACGACCCGATCTCCCGGCTGCTGGCGCACCCGCCCGAGCTGCCGGTCCGGCATGGCCTGCCGGCCGTCCTTGAGGCCGTCCGAGCCCGAGGGGTCGCGGTGGTCCAGGCCCCGCCTGGCACGGGCAAGACCACGCTCGTCCCGCCTGCCCTCGCCGGTGCGGTGCCCGGGACGGTCGTCGTCACCCAGCCCCGGCGCCTGGCCGCCCGGGCCGCCGCCCGCCGGCTCGCGTACCTGCTCGACGAGCCGGTCGGACGCACGGTGGGCTACGCCGTCCGCGGGGACCGCCGCCGCAGCGCCGCCACCCGCATCGAGATGGTGACCACCGGCGTCCTCCTGCGCCGGCTGCAGCGCGACCCCGACCTGCCCGGGGTGGGCGCCGTCGTCCTGGACGAGGTGCACGAGCGCCACCTCGACGCCGACCTCGCCCTGGCCCTGCTGGTCGACGTGCGCGCGAACCTGCGCGAGGACCTGCCCGTGGTGGCGATGTCCGCCACCGTCGAGGCGGCGCGCACGGCCGCTCTGCTGGGCGGGGCTACGCCGGCGCCGGTGGTGGACGTGCCCGGGGTCCTGCACCCCGTGGCGCAGGAGTGGTGCCCGCCGCCGGCCACCGTCCCGCGGGCCGACGCCCGCGGGGTCACCCCCGGGTTCCTCGACCACGTCGCCGCCACCACCCGCCGCGCGCTGGCCGAGCGCGACGGCGACGTGCTGGTCTTCGTGCCCGGCGCCGGGGAGGTCACCGGGGTGGCGCGGCGGCTGGCCGGCGTGGCCGCGGACGTGCACCCCCTCCACGGCCGCCTGCCGCACCGCGAGCAGGACCTCGCGCTCACCCCCGGCCCGCGTCGGCGCGTGGTGATCTCCACGGCGGTGGCGGAGTCCTCGCTCACCGTGCCCGGCGTCCGGGTGGTGGTCGACGCCGGGTTCTCCCGTGAGCCGCGCACCGACCACCGTCGGGGTCTGGCCGGGCTCGTCACGGTGAGCGTGAGCCAGGCGGGAGCGGCCCAGCGCGCCGGCCGTGCCGGCCGTGAGGGGCCCGGGGCGGTGTACCGGTGCTGGTCAGAGGCGGAGCACGCCCGGCTGCCCCGGTACGGCGAGCCGGAGATCGCGACGGCGGACCTGACCGCGTTCGCGCTCGAGATGGCCTGCTGGGGCAGCCCGGACGGCGCGGGACTGGCCCTGCTCGACCCGCCACCGCCGGCCGCCCTGACGGCTGCACAGCTGAACCTGGCCGAGCTCGGCGCGGTCCGCCCGGACGGTGCCGTGACCCCGCGAGGCCGGCTCATCGCGGCCGTGGGCGCGGACCCGCGGCTGGCCCGGTCGCTGCTCGACGCCGCCGCGGTGATCGGGGAGCGGCGCGCCGCAGAGGTGGTCGCCCTGCTCTCCCTCGACGTGCGGGCGCCCGGCGGCGACCTCGTCGCCGCCCTGCGGGCGGCGCGCCGCGGCGGGCCCGACACGGCGGCCTGGGAGACCGAGACTCGCCGGCTGCGCGCCTCGCTGCCCGCCGGCGCCGCGCGGGGAGGCGGCAGCCCGGCGTCCGACGGCGGCACCCGGGGACGGGGGAGCGCCGTGCTGCCGGACGACCTCGCCGTCGGCCTCGTCGCCGCCCTGGCACACCCGGGCCGGATCGCCAGGCGCCGCCCGGGCGGATCGAGCTACCTGATGGCCTCGGGCACGGGTGCGATGCTGCCGGCCGAGTACTCGCCCCTGGCCGGCGCCGAGTGGCTCGCGGTCGCCGACGCCGACCGTGGCGCCGGTCGGCGGGATGCGACCATCCGTTCCGCGGCGCCGATCGACGAGGCCGTGGCGCTCGAGGCGGGTGCGGCGCTGCTGCACGAGACGGAGACGGTGACCTGGACGGACGGCCAGGTGGTGGCTCGGCGTGCCACCGCGCTCGGGGCGATCGAGCTGTCGGCGTCGCCCATCGCGAACCCGCCGGCCGAGCTGGTCGCTGCCGCGGTGCGGGACGGCCTGGCCCGCGAGGGGCTCTCGATGCTGCCGTGGTCGGACGCCGCGCGTGCGCTGCGTCAGCGCCTCAGTTTCCTCCATGGTGCGTGTGGGGCGCCGTGGCCAGACGTGTCGGACGCTGCGCTCCTCGACTCCGTGGAGGTGTGGCTGGGACCGGACCTGGCCCGCATCCGGGGTGTGCGGGACATCCGCCGCGTGGACGTGCTGCAGGCGCTGCGCCGCCTGCTGCCCTGGCCGGCGGCCGCGCGGCTCGACGAGCTGGCCCCCGAGCGAGTCACCGTGGCGAGCGGGTCCAGCGTGCGCGTGGACTACTCGGCGGAGCAACCGGTCCTTGCCGTGCGGCTGCAGGAGGTGTTCGGCTGGCGGTCGCCGCGCCTGGCGGACGGGCGGGTGCCGCTGGTGCTGCACCTGCTCTCGCCGGCGCGCCGCCCGGTCGCCGTGACCGCGGACCTCGCGTCGTTCTGGGCCACCGGGTACCCGCAGGTGCGCGCGGAGATGCGAGGCCGGTACCCGAAGCACGCCTGGCCGGAGGACCCGCTGACCGCGACGGCGGCCCGCGGCACCGGTCGCCCGCGCGGCTGACTCCGCGGCACCGGTCGCCCGCGCGGCTGACCGCGCTCGCTGTCAGCCTGCCGGACGCCATCCGGGTGCGTTGTCCGTAATGCCCAGGTCACGTCGGCGCGCCTACCGTGCTGGTGAGAACCACGTGAGGATCGGTCATGGTCGCAGTCCAGCCACCGGACGCCACGCGCCAGCGGCCCGACGACCACCTGCCCGACGACCACCAGACCGGTGGCGCGGCCGGCGACGTCGACGAGACCTACCAGCGCGAGCTCGCTGCCCAGCGGGCCGCCGCCCGCGAGCGGGTGGACGAGCGCGCCCCCGAGCGGCAGGAGCACGAGGAGGCGCTGCAACAGGCCGGCGGCCTCGCCCAGGCGGACGACCCCGTGCGTATCGCGAAGCGGCTGGACCGCCTCAGCCGCTACTACACCGGCGGGGATCCCGCCGAGTCACCGGCCGACGTCCAGCCCGAGGTTCTCGTCGCGGCGGCGGTCGAGCGCGCCCGCGACATGGTCGAGCCGGACGAGGCGCACGCGGTAGAGACGTCGACCCTGCTCCTCGAGAAGATCATCAACACCGCCGACTTCGTGGGCGTGCGGTATCTCGACGCGGGCGTGATCGCGGCACACGCGATCGGCCGGGTGAACATCCGGGACGTGCGCGGCACGGTCCGCGGGTACGGCACCGGATTCCTCGTCAGCCCGTCGCTGCTGATCACCAACCACCACGTGCTGCCCGACGCGCCGACCGCGCGCAGCAGTGTCATCGAGTTCGACTACCAGGACGGCGTGGACGGGCGACCGCTGGCCCCGCAGGTCTTCCCGCTGGACCCCGCACGCTTCTTCGTGGCGGACCGCGGGCTCGACTTCGCCCTGGTCGCGGTCGGCGCTCCGACCGGGGTCCTCGCGCAGTTCGGGTTCAACCGGCTCACCGCGGCCCAGGGCACAATCATCATCGGCGAGTTCGTCACGATCGTGCAGCACCCGCGCGGCGAGAAGAAGCAGGTGGCGCTGCGGGAGAACCAGATCGTCGACATCCCGGAGCTCGTGGTCCACTACGCGGCGGACACCGAACCGGGCTCCTCGGGGTCGCCCGTGTTCAACGACCAGTGGGAGGTGGTGGCCCTCCACCACGCCTCCGTCCCGGCGCCGACGCGTGACGACCTCGGCGGGTTCGTCAACGAGGGCATCCGGATCAGCCGGATCCTCAACTTCCTCGCCGCGCGCGTGGATCAGCTGCCGCCGGAGTGGCGCCCGCTCCTCGACGAGATGTTCCAGCCGCCCGAGGTGGCCCGCCCGGTGGTCATGGCTCCCGGTACCGTCCCCGCCGCTGTGGCGGCGGCCGCGGCGGCCGCGGCGGTGCCGGCGTCGGTGCCTCCTGCACGCCCCCAGCTCGGTGGCCCGGCCGTTGCCGGAGAGGTCGACGACGGCATGTGGGCCCTCCCCGCGGACGGGGCCTGGACCGCCCGACCGGACCGGGACGGCGCGGTCCACGTGCGGGTCCCGGTCGACGTGACCTTCCGGGTCGGCACGCCGGGCCTGGCCGTTCCCGGGCCCGGGCTCGCACCCGCGGCCGCCGGCGGCGCCCCACCTACCGCCGTCGGCGGAACCGGAGCCCCCGCCGACGGCGGCGCGCCCGCGGCGGGGGAGGCGATCTCTATCGACCCGGACTACTCCACCCGCTCCGGGTACGACCGCGCCTTCCTCACCGTCCCCCTCCCGCTGCCCGGCCGCGGCCCGGACCTGTCCGCCGTCGCCTCCGACGAGCTGCGCTACCACCACTTCAGCGTCGTCATGCACCGGCCCCGGCGGCTGGCCCTGTTCACCGCCGTCAACATCGACGGCAAGCAGTCCGAGCAGATCCGCCGCGAGAGCGACAAGTGGATACGCGACCCCCGACTGCCCGCCGAGGACCAGACCGGCGAGGACGTCTACCGGGACAACCCGCTGGACCGCGGCCACCTGGTACGCCGGCTCGACCCGGCCTGGGGGCCGGTGGCCAAGGCCGCCAACGACGACACCTTCCACTTCACGAACTGCACCCCGCAGCACCACGAGTTCAACGCCGGCCAGACGCTGTGGCTGGGCCTGGAGGACTACGTCCTGCGCCACGCCGACAACCTCGACCTCAGGGTCACCGTGGTCACCGGCCCGTTGCTCGACCCGGGCGACCCGCGCTACCGCGGGGTCGCGCTGCCGCGCCAGTTCTGGAAGGTCGTCGCCATGGTCACCGGTGCGGGGCGGCTCTCGGCCACCGGCTACCTGCTCAGCCAGGCGGCCTTCCTCGACGACCTCGGCCCCGAGGAGTTCTCCTTCGGCGCCTACCGAACCTTCCAGGTGCCCGTGACCCGCCTCGCCCGGCTGACGGGGCTCGACCTTGCCGCGTTCGCCGCCGGCGACCCGCTCGGCGCGCTGGAGACCACGCCGTTGCCGCGCGAGCTCATCCGCCTCGACGACATCGTCCTGGACCTGCCCGCCCGCCCCACCTGAACCTCCCAAGGAGCGACCGCCATGACCACGACCGATCTTCCCGCCGCACAGCCCACCCGCCGCAGCTGCGCGGTCATGGACGTCCACCGGCGGCTGCTGACCGAGTCGGAGTCCTACCGGGTCGCCCGCACGCGGATCGAGAACCTCACCATCGAGCTCGAGCGCCTGGAGGCGGACCGCGGCGTCGCCCGGATCCCCGTCGTCGTCCACGTGGTGGCCCGGACCCCGGCGGAGGACATCACCGCCGAGCAGGTGCACAGCCAGATCGACGTGCTCAACCGCGACTTCCGGGCCACCAACCCGGACACGGCCGACGTGCCGGCACCGTTCCAGGGGTTGGTGGCAGACCCGCAGATCGAGTTCCACCTCGCCACCACCGACCCGGCCGGCAACCCCACCGACGGCATCACCCGCACCTCGACCACCGTGAACGGCTTCGGGGCCGACGACCAGGTGAAGTTCACGGCCCGTGGCGGCCAGGACGCCTGGCCCGCCGACCGGTATCTCAACGTGTGGGTGTGCCAGCTCGGTGGCGGGCTGCTCGGGTACGCCCAGTTCCCGGGTGGGCCGCCGGAGACCGACGGCGTGGTCATCCTGCAATCGGCGTTCGGGACCACCGGCACCGCGCGGGCACCCTTCGACCTCGGCCGCACCGCGACCCACGAGATCGGCCACTACCTCAACCTCTTCCATATCTGGGGCGACGACGGCACAGGCTGCCGCGGCTCGGACGAGGTCGACGACACGCCCAACGCCGGCGGACCGAACTACGGCCGCCCGGCGTTCCCGCACGTCACCTGTTCCAACGGGCCGCACGGCGATTTGTTCATGGACTACATGGACTACGTGGACGACGCCGCGATGGTCATGTTCAGCTCAGGGCAGGTGGCGCGGATGTCCGCCTGCCTGACCGGGGTGCGTACCTCGCTGTGGGCGGGCGAGCCCGTACCCACGCCGCCAGGAACACCGGCCCCGGGCGGCCCCGGGGCCGGCCCGGCGCCCGAGCCGCCGGCTGGTGGGGCGCCCGAGCCGCCGGGTGGCGGCACCGAACCCGCCCCCGCGCCGGGCACCGTGGCAGTGCCCGGTCGCGTCGACGGCGCCGGTACCCCGATCGTCGTCGCCGGCCCGGGCACGCTCGACGTCTTCGCCGTCGGCCCGGACCAGATGCTTTACCACAAGCGGTGGGTCGACGGCGGATGGCAGCCCTCGCAGACCGGCTGGGAGTCCCTGGGACGCGCGGGCGGTGACGGTGGCTCCCCCCGACAGTGACCCCCCGGTGACCGGGCGCTGGGGGCACTCCTTCGAGGAGGACCACGACGGCATCGAGGTCTACCGGCCCGCCGGGTACGACTTCCCCCGCGCTCGCGGACGGGCCGGGATCGAGCTGCGAGCGGACGGCACCTTCGTGGAGTGGGCGGTAGGCCCGGGCGACGCCCCCGAGCCGCACGAAGGACGCTGGGACGCCGACCCGTCCGGCACCCGGCTCGAGGTCGCCGGGCCCGGCGGGGACGATCAGGTCCTCACGATCCTCACCGCCGAGCCGGACAGGCTGGAGCTCCGCCGGTGAGCCGCGTCGCCTGGACGGTGCTCCCGGTCGACGACCCGGCGGCACGGACGGCCAGGGCAGCGCGCTCGGGCCCCGCCGGGCGCACCGGTCCTCCCGCGGCCGGCGGCCACGACCCCTTGCTGCACTGGACACGGCTGGGGGACTCCGTCGTCCTCTTCGCGGAGGGACCGGATCCGGTGCACCGGGCGGCGGGGCCGGGAGCCGCAGTGCGTGACGCCGGTGGCCTGAACCTCGTCATCCAGGTAGGCCGAGCGTTCCAACGGGCGCATCCCGAGGTCTCCGTGCTGCTCGATCGTGGGCGGCATCTTGTGGTCGATGCCGCCCATCTTGTGGTCGACGCTGCCGGGACCCACGCCGGGGAGGGCCTCGACTGGGTGGTGCGTCCCTTGCCGCGGGACGAGGTCGTCGTGGACCGGCCGACGCCGTCGGCTCGCGGCGCGGACCCTGCGCTGGGCGAGCTGCTCGCCCTGCTCTCCCAGCCGTCCTACGAGGAGACGCTGCACGTGGTGACGGCGCCGCCGACCCGTCACTCCCTGGACCCCGGGTTCGTCATCGCCGCCGAGACTGCGGCCGCGGTGCTGCAGGCGCTGGGCTATGTCGTCGTGCGTGAGCCGATCATCGTGGGTGCCGGGCACAGCGAGAACGTCGTCGCCGACCTGGCCGGGACGGCGGAGGCCCCACGTGGCCTCGTCGTGGTGAGCGCCCACCTGGACTCCGTCAACCACGCCGACGGGCCGGACGCCCCCGCACCGGGTGCGGATGACAACGCCAGCGGCGCCGCCGGCCTGCTCGAGCTGGCGCGGGCGCTCGTGACGCGCCGGTGGCCCCACGACCTGCGGCTGATCCTCTTCGGCGGGGAGGAGCAGGGCCTGTTCGGGAGCAAAGCGCATGTCGCCGCGCTCGACGAGGCCGACCGCGGCCGGGTCCGGGCGGTGCTGAACATGGACATGATCGCGCGGTTGAACACGCCCGCACCGGGGGTGCTCCTGGAGGGGGCCGAGGTATCCCGGACACTGGTCGACGAGCTCGCCGCGGCCGCCGCCACGTGGACGTCGCTGGCGGTCTCGACGTCGTTGCATCCCTACGCCAGCGACCACGTCCCGTTCATCGACGCCGGCATCCCCGCGGTGCTCACCATCGAGGGCAACGACACCGCCAACGACGACGTCCACACCGCCCGCGACACCCTGGCCACGCTGTACCCGCCGCTCGCCCTGGAGATCCTGCGGATGAATCTGGCGGTGCTGGCCACGTACCTCGAGGCCGACGGCGGCGCGGACGGTGCGGTGCCGGCGCGGACGGCGCCGACCCCGCCTCCCACGGCGATCAGCCCGGCGCACCCGCCTGAGACCACGTCACCGTCGTAGGGTCGGTGGCGTGGCAGTCGAGGAGCCGTCGTCGGTGCGCGTGGACAGCTGGGTGTGGGCGGTGCGCCTGTTCAAGAGCCGCTCCCAGGCGACGGCGGCCTGCCGTGCGGGGCACGTGCGGGTCAACGACGAGCGTGCCAAGCCGTCGACGCCCGTGAAGGTCGGTGACCGGGTGGTCGTCCGCGGCGGGGAACGCGAGCGGATCGTCGTCGTGCGTCGTCTGCTGGTCAAGCGGGTGGGTGCCGTCGTCGCCGCCGAGGCGCTGACCGACCACAGCCCGCCGCCCCCGCCGGTCGAGGTCCGTGCCGCGGTGCCGCAGCGCGAGCGCGGTGCCGGGCGGCCCACCAAGCGTGAGCGCCGGCAGCTCGAACGGCTCCGCGGCCACTGAGCGCCCGGCCCGGCAGCAGCTTGTGCCCCGTCGACCACCGGGCCCTCGTGGGCTCATTCCCTCGTGCGCCCGTCCGCTCGTGGGCCCGTCCGCGCCGGACCATCATCGACCCATGATTTTGCGGGCCCGGCTGGGCACCGGAGTCACTTTGACGTGCGCCGACCTCGGCGACCGCGCCGGGATCCCGGTCCTCCTCCTGCACGCCTGGGGCGAGTCGCGGGGCGTCTTCGACCGCGTCGTCCCGCTCCTCCCGCCGGCCCTCCGTCTCCTCGTCCCGGACCAGCGAGGGCATGGCGAGGCCGACAAGCCGGCGGACGGCTATGCGCTGAGCAGCCTCGCCGCGGATGCCGCGGCGCTGCTCGACGCCGTCGGCGTGCCGGCCGCGGTGGTGGTGGGCAGCTCGAGCGGAGGCTACGTCGCCCAGCAGCTCGCGCTGGAGCATCCGGACCGTGTCAGTGGGCTCGTGCTCGTCGGGGCACCGCGCAGCCTGCACACCCGACCGGCGTTCGCCGACGAGGTGGACCGGCTCACGGAGCCCGTCGGTGAGGCCTGGGTGCGGGCATCCCTCGCGTGGTTCCCGACGTTCGACCCGATCCCGGACGACTACCTGGTGGAGCGGGTCGCCGACGGCGCACGTATACCCGCACACGTCTGGCGGGAGGCGCTCGCGGGTCTGCTGGACGCCGTGCCGCCGACCGAGGCCGGCGCGATCACCGCTCCGACCCTCGTCATTTGGGGAGACCTGGACGAGATCCTTCCCCGGCGGGAGCAGGAGGCCCTCACGGCCGCCATACCGGGCGCACGGTTGACCGTCTACGAGGAGACAGGGCATCTGGTCCTGTGGGAGGCCCCGGAGCGGGTCGCCGCGGACCTCGCGCGATTTATCGCGTCCATCGGCCGGTGAGCCCGCGCACGGGATTGGCCTCGACCGACCGAGTGACGTGCGCGCGACTCATGGCACCAGCTCCGCCAGCGTGGCGACGACGTCCACGAGCGCGCCGCGCCGGTAGACCGTCACCGGGAACGAGCGGCCCACCGCGGTGCCGAGCATGAGGCGCTGCAGGTCCTGCGCCGTCGTCACGGGTGTGGCGCCGGAGGCGATGACCATGTCCCCCAGGAAGACGCCCGCCGCGGCGGCCGGACTGCCCGGGACCACCTCGGCCACGTGCAGCCCGGTGCGCCGGCCGAGCCGCTCGCCCAGGGCCGGCGGGATCGCCATGGTCACCCCGCCGATGCCCAGCCACGCGCGGCGCACACGCCCCGTGCTGATCAGCTCGGTGAGGATGCGGCGGGTGGTGGAGTTGACCGGGACGGCCAACCCCAGCCCGATGCCCGCGACCGCCGTGTTCACGCCCACCACGGTGGCGGTGGAGTCGGCGAGCGCGCCGCCGCTGTTGCCCGGGTTCAACGCCGCGTCGGTCTGGATGACGTCGTCGATGGAGTGGGCGCCGTGGACCGTGCGCACGGGCAGGGAGCGTCCCAGCGCGCTGACCACCCCGGCGGTGACGGACCCGGCGAACCCCAGGGGGTTGCCGACGGCGACGACGAGCTGACCGACGCGGAGGTGGTCGGCGTCGCCGAGCGTCGCGGGTGGGGCGAGGTGGCTGCGGGTGCGCAGCACGGCGAGGTCGGAGAGGCGGTCGGCGCCGAGGACGTCGAAGGGGGCCTCGTCGCCGTCGGCCGCGACCACCCCACCGCCGCGCACGCCTTCGACCACGTGCGCACTGGTCAGCAGGAGCCCGTCGTCGGTGAAGGCGACGGCGGAGCCCGCGCCGCTGCCCCGGCGTGAGCGCACCAGCACGGACAGGACCGAGGGCTGCAGCGTAGCCGCGACCGAGGTGACCACCTCGGAGTAGGCGTCGAGCGGATCGACCATGAAGGCGGCAACGCCTGAGCCGGGCGCCGGCATACCGCGGTTCGCCGCAGGCGGACAACGGACCTACGGCGTCCAGCCGAACAGGCTCTCCCCGCCGATCATCACGACGAACCACACGGCGACCGCCACCACCGGCAGCAGCAGCACGAGGAAGGGATGACGGCGGAACCAGAGAATCCCGAGGAGGAACAGCGCCAGCCACACCACCACGAGAAGGGCGACGGCCCAGTACGGAGCCATCAGCCCGGAGGCCAGGTAGAACGGCAGCAGCACCAGCATGAGGACCAGGCCCGCCACCGCGGCGACATGACCCGCGATGCTGCCGCCCGCTTCGTTGCGCGCCATGGCGTCAGGGTAGGGGAGCGTGGGCGCGCCCGAGCCTCGTATCGGGCCGCCGGCCGTGCATCGGGTCGGTGGGCCGGTGGGCGCCTGCCGGTCGCGCGCTGCACAGTTCTGCGGATGCCGTGCCGGCGGGTCGAGCGGTTCACCCCATGTGCGTCGGGGCGCTCGCGGCCTAGCGTCGCGGCCATGGACGTCCAGGTCGCGGCGGGCGCGGTCTCCACAGTGATCTTCGGGGCAAGCATGCTTCCGATGCTCACCAAGGCGGCGCGCACCAAGGACCTCGGCTCCTACAGCCTCGGCAACGTGGTGCTGGTCAACGCGGGCAACGTCGTCCACACCCTGTACGTGCTCTCCCTGCCGCTCGGGCCGGTGTGGGCGCTGCACGGTTTCTACGTGCTCAGCCAGGCGCTGATGCTGGTGTGGTGCCTGGGCTACCGCCGCTCCCGCTCACTCGGGCAGGTCGAGCGCGCGGGCCAGGGGCACACCGGGCCGGTAGGCGAGATGGACGAAGGACGGCGCGTCGAGGATCGTCAGGTCGGCCCGCGCCCCGGGGCCCAGGCGGCCGACGTCGTCGCGGCGCAGCGCCCGCGCCCCGCCCGCCGTCGCCGCCCAGACCGCCTCGGCCGGTGTCATCCGCAGCTCCCGCACGCCGAGCGCCACACAAAAGGGCATCGAGCTGGTGTAGGAGGTACCGGGGTTGCAGTCGGTCGC
Source organism: Georgenia yuyongxinii (assembly GCF_006352065.1). Classification (NCBI taxonomy): domain Bacteria; kingdom Bacillati; phylum Actinomycetota; class Actinomycetes; order Allobogoriellales; family Allobogoriellaceae; genus Georgenia; species Georgenia yuyongxinii. The sequence continues at coordinate 1,792,059 of NZ_CP040915.1, forward strand.
CAGCGCGACGGTGACTCCCGCGTCGAGCAGCCGGCGGGCGTCGGGGTAGGGGTGCCGGGTGGAGAACTCGACGCCCGGCAGGAGCGTGGCGACCGTCTCGCCGTCGGCGAGGGCGGCGACGTCCGCATCGGTCAGGTACGTGCAGTGGTCGGCGCTCGCGGCACCGAGCTCCACGGCGAGGAGCACCCCCGGGCCGGGCGCGAGCTGACCGGCGTGCACCCGCAGGCCCAGCCCGGCCCGCGCACCGGCGGAGAGCACGGCGCGGGCGGCGTCACCGTCGAAGGCGTGCGGGGAGGCCGGCTCGCAGAACACGTCGATCCACCGGGCGTGCGGGGCGCACGCGGTGAGCATCGCCCCGGTCACCAGGTCCACGTACTCGTGCGTGCGGCCCGCGAACTCGGGTGGCACCGCGTGGGCGCCGAGGAAGGTGGTCTCCTCGGTGACCTCGGCCGCCAGGCGCAGCGCCCGCGCCTCCTCGGCCGTGGTGAGCCCGTAGCCGCTCTTGATCTCCACCGTGGTGGTGCCCTGCGCGCGCATCTCCGCCAACCGGGTGCGCAGCCGGGCCCGCAACGCCGAGTCGCCGGCCGCGCGGGTGGCGCGCACGGTGTCGAGGATCCCGCCGCCGTCGTACGGGACGCCGGCGGCCCGGGCGGTGAACTCCGCGGCACGGTCACCGGCGAAGACCAGGTGCGTGTGGGAGTCCACGAAGCCGGGCACGACGGCGCGGCCCGCCACGTCGAGGCGCGCGTCTGCCGCCGGGGCCCGGGCGGCGGCGCCCACCCAGGCGACCCTTCCGCCGTCGACCACCACCGCCGCGTCCTCGACGATGCCGAGCGGTCCCGGTCCCAGAGCCGGGTCGTTGGTGACCAGCTCGCCGATGCCGGTGACCAGCGTGCTCACCGGTGCCCGCCGGTGCCTTCGCGCATGGGCACCCGCAGGCCGGTGGCGCCGGCCACCTCCGCCGCCCTGTCGTAGCCCGCGTCGACGTGGCGCAGCACCCCGGTGGCGGGGTCGTTGGTCAGCACGCGGCGCAGCTTCTGCTCGGCCAGATCGGTGCCATCGGCCACGCACACCTGCCCGGCGTGGATCGACCGGCCGATGCCCACCCCGCCACCGTGGTGGATCGAGACCCAGGTGGCACCGGAGGAGGCGGCCACGAGGGCGTTGAGCAGCGGCCAGTCGGCGATGGCGTCGGAGCCGTCGGCCATCGACTCCGTCTCCCGGTAGGGCGAGGCGACCGACCCGGCGTCGAGGTGGTCCCGGCCGATGACCACCGGCGCCGCGAGGCGGCCGTCGGCGACCATCTCGTTGAACCGCACGCCGGCGGCGTCCCGGTCGCCGTACCCGAGCCAACAGATCCGGGCGGGCAGCCCCTGGAACGCGACGTGCTCGCCGGCGGCGCGGATCCACCGGGCGAGGTGGTCGTCGTCGGGGAAGAGGTCGAGCACCGCCCGGTCGGTGGCCGCGATGTCCGCGGGGTCCCCGGACAGTGCCGCCCAGCGGAACGGACCCTTGCCCGCGCAGAACAGTGGCCGGATGTAGGCGGGCACGAACCCGGGAACGTCGAAGGCACGCTCGCAGCCGCCGGCCACGGCCTCGGCCCGGATGGAGTTGCCGTAGTCGAACACCGCGGCACCGCCGTCCAGGAAGCCCACCATCGCCTCGACGTGCCGCGCCATCGACTCCCGGGCCCGGTCGGTGAACTCCTCGGGCTTGCGGGCGGCGTAGTCGTGCCACTCCTCGAGCGCGACGCCCTCCGGCAGGTAGGCGAGGGGGTCGTGCGCGGACGTCTGGTCGGTGACGACGTCCACCTCCACCCCGCGGCGGAGCAGCTCGGGCAGCACCGTCGCGGCGTTGCCCACCAGCCCCACGCTGACCGCCCGCCGGTCGCGGCGCGCCGCCTCCAGGTCGGCGACGGCGTCGTCCAGGCTCTCGGCGACGGCGCCCAGGTACCCCCCGGCGACCCTTCTGCGGAGCCGGGCGGGGTCGACGTCGACCACCAGGCACGCGCCGCCGTTGAGGGTGACCGCCAGTGGTTGCGCGCCACCCATCCCGCCGCAGCCTGCGGTCACGGTCAGCGTGCCGGCCAGGGTGCCGCCGAAGTGTTGCGCAGCGACGGCGGCGAAGGTCTCGTACGTGCCCTGCAGGATGCCCTGGGTGCCGATGTAGATCCACGAGCCCGCGGTCATCTGCCCGTACATGGTCAGACCGAGGGCCTCGAGGCGGCGGAACTCCGGCCAGGTGGCCCACTGGGGCACGAGGTTGGCGTTGGCGAGGAGGACCCGGGGTGCCCACGGGTGGGTGCGCAGCACGCCGACCGGGCGGCCGGACTGGACGAGCATCGTCTCGTCGTCCGCCAGGGTGGTCAGGGTGGCGACCATCGCGTCGAAGCTGGCCCAGTCCCGCGCGGCGCGGCCGGTGCCCCCGTAGACGACCAGGTCCTCGGGCCGTTCCGCGACCTCCGGGTCGAGGTTGTTCATCAGCATGCGCAGCGGGGCTTCCGTCTGCCAGCTACGCGCCGTCAGGGTGGTGCCGCGCGGGGCGCGGACCGGCTGGGATCCTTCCACGGCGTCCTCCTCTCCTCGTTGGCGCCGGGGTGTCCGGCTGGTCAGGCGAGCTCGCCCGCCACCTTTTCCGCGGCGGCCAGCACGACGCCGTCGCGTACGGCAGCGACGACGGCGGCGAGCTGCGGGGCGAGCGGGGCGTCCGGTCCGGGGCCGGGCACGCCGGCGCCGCGCAGGGCGTCCCGCACGGCCGCGGTGGCCGGGGCCGGTGCCAGCGGGGCGCGCAGGTCGAGCGCCCGGGCGGCAGTCAGGAGCTCGACGGCGAGCACCTGCGCCAGGCCGTCGAGCGCGCGGCGCAGCTTGCGGGTGGCGGCCCAGCCCATCGAGACGTGGTCCTCCTGCATCGCCGAGGAGGGGATGGTGTCGACCGACGCCGGGACGGCGAGCCGTTTGAGCTCGGCGACGATCCCGGCGGCGGTGTACTGGGCGATCATCAGGCCGGAGTCGACGCCGGGGTCGTGGGCGAGGAAGGGCGGCAGGCCGTGGCTGCGGGCCGGGTCGAGGAACCGGTCGGTGCGGCGCTCGGACATGGCGGCGACGTCGGCGACCGCGATGGCCAGGAAGTCGGCGGCGTAACCGAGCGGCGCACCGTGGAAGTTGCCGTTGGAGGCCACCCGACCGTCGGTGGTGACCACCGGGTTGTCGATGGCGGCGGCGAGCTCGTGGCCGGCGACCACTTCGGTGTGGGCGAGGGTGTCGCGCGCGGCGCCGTGCACCTGCGGGACGCAGCGCAGCGAGTAGGCGTCCTGGACCTGCGGGCAGTCGGGGCCGCGGTGGCTGGCCATGATCGCGGACCCGGCCACGAGCGTGCGGAGGTTGCGTGCAGCGGCCGCCTGGCCGGGGTGGGGGCGCAGCGCGACGAGATCCTCGGCATAGGCGGCATCGGTGCCCAGCAGTGCTTCGACGCTCATGGCGGCCGCGATGTCCGCGGTGCGCAGCAGCAGGTGCAGGTCCGCCTCGGCCAGCACCAGCATGCCGAGCATGCCGTCGGTGCCGTTGATGAGGGCCAGCCCCTCCTTCTCGGCGAGCACGACCGGCGTCAGCCCCGCGGTGGCGAGGGCCTCGGCGGCCGGGCGCAGCGCGCCGCCGCCGTCGCGGACGTCGCCCTCTCCGGTCAGGGCCAGGGCCACGTGGGCGAGCGGGGCGAGGTCGCCGGAGCAGCCCAGGGAGCCGTGCTCCGGCACCACCGGGGTGAGGCCGGCGGAGAGCAGGGCGGCGTAGGCCTCGGCGGTGGTCCGGCGCACCCCGGTGCGGCCGGTGGCCAGGGTGGACAGGCGCAGGAGCATCATCGCCCGCACCACTTCCCGCTCCACCTCGGCGCCGGAGCCGGCGGCGTGGGAGCGCACGAGGCTGCGCTGGAGCCGGGCGCGGTCGGCGGGTGGGATGTGCCGGACGGCGAGGGCGCCGAAGCCGGTGGAGACGCCGTAGTGGGGCTGGTCGTCGTCGGCCAGGGCCTCCACGAAGGCACGACCGGAGTCGAGCGCGGCCAGCGCCTCCTCGGTCAGGCGCACCGCGGCACCCCCGCGGGCGACCGCGACGACGTCGGCCGGGGTCGGTGCCCCGGGCCCGACGGCGACCGCCCCCGCCGCGCCGGCTCCTTTCGTCCCCGGCGCCCCGGCTCCGTCCGTGACCACGCTGTCCACGGGCACATCACACCGCGTTCGTGGCGTTGTGGCCAGTGCGGGCGGGGTGCGGGGGCGCACGCCGGCTGCCGCCGTGGGGTCTACTCGCCGGTGGGGCGGGTCGCGAGCCCGGCGAGCACCTCCAGGACGCACAGGGCGACGAGCCGGACCGTGCGGCCATCGGGTGCGTCCGCCGTCGCGTCCACCTCGGTGAGGTCCACCGACCGCACGGCGGGGTGGGCGCCGGCGGTGCGGGCGGCGGCCCGCAGCTCATGTGACGCAAGGCCGCCGGGCAGGGCGGCGGGGCAGGCGGGCGCGACGGCCCGGTCGCAGACGTCGACGTCGAGGTCGACATGGACGCCGCCACCGCCCGACGCGGCCCGGTCCAGGGCCTGGGCCATCACGGCCGCCATCGGGCGCCGGTGGAGCTCGTCGCGGTGGACCACCGTGATGCCGGCCGCCTCTGCCCGTTCGGCGTAGGCGGGCGAGTTCGCGAAGTCGGCGATGCCGACCTGGACCACCCGGTGCCCGTCGAGGCCAGCGGCGATCAGGCGCCGCACCGGTGAACCGTTGGAGACGCCGTCGCGCAGGTCGTGGTGCGCGTCCACGGTCACCAGCCCCGCGGTGCCGAGGCCGGGGCCCAGGGCACCGAGCGCCGCGGGGACGGTGGCGGCGTTGTCACCGCCGAGGACGACCACCACTCGAGCACTGGCGGCCGCAGCGGCGACGGCGGCAAGGGCGCGGTTCTCGCCGTCGGCGCCGTCGGGCTCGGTGACGTCGCCGGCGTCGGCGCAGCGCAGGGGGAGCAGGTCGACGGCCGAGCCCGTGCCCCCGGCGGCGACAAACGGTGCGTACAGGCGCAGCGCCTCCCGCACGGCGGCCGGGGTGGCTGCGGCGCCGGTGGGGGACAGGGACGTGCGCCAGGTCGGGATACCGAGGAGCACCAGGTCGGCGCCCGCCGCACCGAGCTCGTCCAGTGGCGGCCAGCCGCCGGCACGCGGCCACAGCGGGTCCGCGTGCAGCGTCCGGCTCATGGTCGGCACCGTAGCCCGCGAACGCGCTGGTCGCCCGCGATCGCGTACGGCGTCAGGCCACCCACGGCCTGGCGTACGACGCCAACCCCGGGGTATCGCCGGGGGTTACGTTCCGGGGGCATCGCCGTCGTCGGACCGCAGCAGGCGTCCAGGGGCCCTGCCGACCTTGTGCCGCCCGTCGTGAGCTCGTTCGGTGGGCGGAGTAGCCTCGTCAGCACGGCGCCTCGGGACTGCCCGCGGGTGGGCTGCTCGCTCCCGGTGCGCGCCGGGGAGGGGCCATGGCCGACGCCGAGCTGGTGGACCGCGGCAGGGTGGCGTTCTCCCGCGCTCGGTGGGCCGAGGCCTACGACCAGCTCGCAGCGGCCGATCGCGACGGGCAGATCGCGGCCGCGGACCTTGCGCGGCTGGCCACCGCGACGGTGCTGCTCGGCGAGGAGGCCAAGGGTTGCGACACGCTGGGTCGCGCCTACCACGCCTACCTCGATGCGGGGAACGCCGAGGGGGCGGCCAGCTGCGCATTCTGGGCCGGGATGCTGCTGCTCAGCCACGGGCACCCCGAGCAGGGCGCCGGATGGATCGCGAAGGCGCGCCGGGCCGCCGACGATGGGCCGGCGGATGGCGTGGTCCACGGCTACCTCAGCCTGCCGTCCGCGATCCAGGCCTTGCGCGCCCGTGACTTCCCACGCGCGCTCGAGGGGTACTCCGCGGCGCTGGAGGTGGGGGAGCGCTGGCACGATCTCGACCTCGTGGCACTTGCCAGGCTCGGGCTGGGCAGCACCCGCGTCGGCCTCGGCGAGGTGACGGCCGGCAACGCCCTGCTCGACGAGGTCATGGCTGGTGTCACCGCCGGTGAGATCTCACAGATCCCGGCAGGGATCGTCTACTGCACCGTTATCCACGTGTGCCGGGAGTGCTATGACCTCAGGCGCGCTCGTGAGTGGACGGCCGCGTTGACCCGCTGGTGCGAGCAGCAGCCCGACCTGGTGCCCTTCCGCGGGGAGTGTCTGGCCAACCGCGCCTACGTCATGATGACGCAAGGGGACTGGGCAGATGCGCTGGCCGAGGCGGACCGGGCCGTCGAGCGCCTCTCCGACCCGCCGGGCCAGCCGGAGCTGGGCTGGGCGATCTATCACCGGGCGGAGATCCTCCGCGTGCTCGGCGAGGACGTGGATGCCGAGGAGGCCTACCGGCGGGCAAACCAGCTCGGCTGGGACCCGCAGCCCGGCCTTGCGCTGCTGCGGGCACGGCAAGGCCGCACCGAGGAGGCCGTGACGGCCGTGCGGCGCGCTCTTGATGCCGCCGGCCAGGGGCCGGTGCGGGGTGTGGTATTGCCCGCCGTCGTCGAGGTCACCCTGGCGGCCGGCGACGTCACGGCTGCCCGGCAGGCAGTGGATGAGCTGGCCGAGATCGCGGGGCGGCTGGACAGCACCTGGCTCTCCGCGGTGGCTGCCCAGGCGGTCGGCGCCGTGCAGCTCGCCGAAGGCGCCGCCGACGGCGCGCGGGGCACGCTCCGTCGCGCGTGGACCACCTGGCGTGAGCTCGGCGTGCCGTACGAGGCGGCTCGCACCCGGGTGCTGATGGGCCAGGCCTACCGGGCACTCGGGGACGAGGAAGCCGCTCAGCTCGAGCTCGACGCGGCGCGCTGGACGTTCAGCCAGCTGGGCGCCCGGTCCGATCTCACTGCGGTCGAGGCCCTGGCGCGCCGTACCGCAGGGACGGGCCGGCTGACCGCTCGGGAGGTCGAGGTCGTGCGGCTGGTGGCGACCGGGCGGACGAACCGCGCGATCGCCACCGAACTCTTTCTCAGCGAGAAGACGGTGGCGCGCCACCTCAGCAACATCTTCACCAAGCTGGACCTGCCCTCGCGCGCTGCGGCCACGGCGTACGCGTACGAGCATCACCTCGTGTAGGCGGATGGGCGCGGAGCGCTGCTGCTCGGTGGTGGCCTCGCTGGTGGCACTGCGCGCTGCGCCGTCCGGAGCCGGTCTCCACGGGGAGGGCCGTCTCCCCAGCACCGTCGACGAGGTCCCGTGGGCAGAACTGCCCATGGTGTCCGGCGCCCCATTTGGGTAGGCCGCCCGACGCCCACGAGGTGGACGGTCCCTAGCGTCGTCGGTGAGGGCCCCGGGCGGGGGCCGGAGGGGACCATCATGAGCGAGCACTTTGACACCGTCGTCATCGGCGCAGGACAGGCGGGCCTGGCCACCGGGTACCACCTCACCCGGCAGGGCGCGGACGTCGTCATCCTTGAGTCCCGAGCCCGAGTGGGCGACGTGTGGCGGGAGCGATACGACTCCCTCCAGCTCTACTCGCCCGCGATCGGTGACGGGTTGCCGGGCATGGCGTTCCCGGCGCCCCGGTTCAGCTACCCCACGGGCACGCAGATGGCCGACTTCATCGAGTCCTACGCGCAGTCGATGGCCCTGCCAGTTCGCACGGGCGTCTTCGTGGAACGGGTTCGTGCCCGGACCGACGGCGGCTACCTCGTCGACACCGCGGACGGTCAGCAGCTTGCGGCGGACCAGGTCGTGGTAACCACGGGAGGTCACCATCGACCGTTCGTTCCCGCGTTTGCGGGCGACTTGGACCCGGACATCGTGCAGATCCATTCCGCCGGGTACCGCAACGCGAGTCAGTTGCAGGACGGACCGGTGCTGGTGGTCGGCGCCAGCCACTCCGGCGCCGACCTGGCGTTGGAGGTGGCTAGCGCCCACCAGACCCATCTGTCCGGCCGCATCCACGGCGAGATCCCGTACACGCTCGGGCGTCCCTCGGGGTACCTGGCCACCTTGTTCATCCCGTTCGTCTTCAAGCACGGGCTTACGCTCAGGACGCCGATCGGACGGCGGCTGGCCCCCAGCGTCCGTCAAGGAGGTGGCCCGCTCATCCGGGTCAAGCGTGCTCATCTGAAAGCCGCGGGCGTGGAGCTGATCGAAGCCCGCACGGTCGGGGTGCAGGACGGGTTGCCGGTGCTGGACGACGGACGCGTCCTCGACGTGCGCAACGTGCTGTGGTGCACGGGCTACCGAGAGGACTACCGGTGGGTCGAGCCGGCGCCGTTGGACGAGGACGGGTTCCCGCGCAGCTACCGGGGCGTCGTCGACGATGCGCCTGGCTTGTACTTCGTGGGACTTCCGTTCCAATACGCCTTCGCCTCCATGCTCATCCTCGGCGTGGGGCGGGACAGCGCCTATGTGGCCCGGCATATCTCGTCACACCGTCGGTCGCGGCAAGGTACGGGCGCCGGTGCATTGCGGGCTGGTCAGGTGTGAGTTGACCGGGGCGACGGTCTCCGTCGGGCGTGCTCGGCGGGCCGCGAGCAACGTGCCGGTGCCGGAAGCGTTCGTGATAGCGCCTATCGCGGCGTGGGTCGCAGGGCGGGCTATACCTCTCCGGGTGCCAGGGCCCCGCCTGGTGTCGATCCTGGGCACCGCGCTGGAGGTCGCCGGAAGCTCGATGATCGCGTGGGCGTGGCTCGCGGCCCGAGATGTGTATCTGATCGAGCCCGGTCGGCTGCTCACCGATGGCGTCTACGGGCGCGTGCGGCACCCGATGTATGTCGGCTGGGCCCTGCTCTACCTTGGCGGCGCCCTGACCTCCCGGAATGGATGGGCGCTGGCGGTCTTGCCGGTGGCCGTGAGGATCGTGCACCACGAGGTCCTGCGTGAGGAAAGGGCTCTAGTCGAGCGTTTCGGCACGACCTACGAGAAGTACCAGGACCGCGTGCCGCGGTACGGGCTGTGGGTCATGCCTCGGGGGTGACCGGGGGGTTGGGTGTTCGTGCCGGTTTGGTTTCTGGTTTTCGTGCGGGTTTGGTTTGTGGGTAGGCGATGCCGGCGTCGAGGTCGATGCCGAAGGGTGGGGCGCCGTCGCCGGGTCGTTCGATCTCGAGGCGTTGGCGTTCGCGTTCGTCGGTCAGGTGTTTGAGTCCGGGGCGAACATCGAGAAGACCTCGTCGAACACGGCCTGATCCTAGGAGCGGTAGCCGGGCGGCGGGGTGGGGACCGCGGGGCTGGGTGTGGATGGACGGTGGGGCGGGGTGTGGATGGACGGTGGGGCGGGGTGTGGATGGACGGTGGGGCGGGGTGTGGATGGACGGTGGGGCGGGGGGTGCGGAGGCCGGGCCTGCGCGGCTGCTGATCGACCGCCGCGGGAACGGTGTCGGGAGAATCCCGACCCGGGGGCCGTGGCCCCGGGTCGGTGTTAGTAGGGCGGGTCGTCGTCGCTGGGTGGGGGGAGGCGTTTGCCGAGGGGTTTGGGCGGTGGTCGGATGTAGGTGTGCCCGGTCAGGGCGGTCCAGATGATGTTGCCGGTGGTCTCCTCGCGGGTGGCGGTCCACCATTTGTTGGTCTTGAGGTTGTGGTGGCGCCGGCACAGGGCCTGCAGGCGGATCTTGGTGGTCTGCTCGATCAGCTCGGCGATCGCGGGGTCGTAGGACGCGATGTGGTCCAGGTCGGCCTTCCACGCGGGTTGGCGGCAGCCGGGGAAGGTGCATTGGATGTCGCGGGCGATGACCTGGCGGGTCAGGTCCGCGCCGGGGCGGTACTTCTTCGACCCCAGGGCGCGGAAGCAGCCGGTGGCGTCGGTGAACAGGCCACGCCAGGTGCCGTCCTGGGCGATCTCGCGGGCGAGGTCGGCGGGGATGGGGCCGTACCCGCCGAGCTGGGCGGGTTCGTCGTCCAGGCCCAGGAGGGTGGGGGCGGCGATGGTGACCTGGATCTGGGGTTTGACCCCGTGGTAGGTGGGGAGCTCGTGGCCGTCGAGGTCGACGCCGCGGGTGAGCACGGTGGTGAACAAGTCGGTGAAAACGTCGGCGCGGCGTTGGTCCAGGGTGCGGGTGTCGAGGTCGTTGGGCCCCTTGGCCGCGTGGGCGAGGGCGTCGAGACAGATCCGGGTGGCCCCGGCCTGGTCGGCGCGGATGAACGCCGAGACCCACGCCATGTTCTCCGGGGCGGGCTCGAACCGCACATGGCGGTCGGCGAAAGCCTTCTCCCGGCGTTTGGTCGCGGCGTCGACACCACCGGCATCCACCGCCGCCAAACGCAGAAGATCACGCAGCTGCGACCCGGTCAGGTCCTCCACCCCCAACGTCACCGCCACCGCCTCCGCACCCTCCACGTCGGCATCGACATCGGCATCGGCGTCCGCGGCTTCGGCGTTTGCGTCAGCGTCCGCGTCCGCGTCCGCGTCCGCGTCGGCGTCGGCGTCGGCGGTGTCCGTGTCCGTGTCCGTGTCGATGGCGTCGCCGTCTGTGACCGCATCCGCCTGTGTGGCGTCCTGGTCAGGGGTGGCGGTGGTGTCGGCGGTGTCCGAATCCGGCTGGTCGCCGCCGCCACCTGCGCCGTCGCCGGCGCCGGCACCGGCGGTGTCGGTGTCGGTGGTGGGGTGGTCGGGGTGGAGGTGGGTGCGGATCGGCACGCCGAGGATGTCGGCGACGACCTTGCGGTGGTCGGCCACGGACAGCCCGTCCTCACGGTTGAGGAGCACGTCGGCCTTGCGTTTGTCGATCCGGCCGGTGGTCAGGGCGTCGGCGACCTCGGGGAACAGGTCCAGCCCGGCAGCGAAGTGGACCTTGGCCTGCCCGGCGTAACCGGTGATGCCCAGCCGGGCGGAGATCTCCGCGCCGGCACTGGTCAGGGCCAGGGAGGTCGGGCCCCGCCGGTCGGTCAGCTCACGCACCGCGCGGGCCTGGACGGCCATCGCCCACGACGCCAACCGCTCCGCGCCGGCGATCGCCTCGACGATCGTGGCGTCGTCCGCGTCACCGACGCACATCCCGCCCAGCACCGAGGCCAGCCGCCCACCCGGGGCGAGGCGTTCGAGGAAGACCGCCGGCGCCGACGTCAGCCCGTACCCCGACTCCCACTCCTGCCGGACGCCAGGCCCCTCGTCCCCTTCCGGCTCAAGGTCGTCCGGTGGCGCATCGAGGTCGTCCACGGCGTCAATCACAGGGCCGGTGACCGCCGGCCGGGGGGCGACTGCAGAGCCAACGAGCTCAGCCGGGTCGAGCTCGCCACGCCCGGCCACGTCCCCGCGGCCGGGGTCGAGATCGGCGAAAGGATCGTCCTCCGCGTCGTCGGTGGCCGCGGCGTCGTCGGTGGCCGAGCCGGCGCCGGTGGCCGTAGCGTCGCCGGTGGTGGAGCCGGCGCGGGTGGCCGCGGCGGCGGCGAGCTCCTCGTACCGGTCCCACCACGGCGCGGAAAGCACCAGCTCGGTCATGTCCACGGCGACCTCAGCGGCCGCCGTTCCCAGCGCCGCCTCGGGCACCGACAGGTGCACCATCAACGTGCCGTCGGACTCCACGACGCGGACCGAGGGAAAGGCCAACGCCACCGCGCCGCCCGCCCCGCTCACGCCGTCGTCCTTGACCATGAAACGACGCTATCGGCGACCACTGACATCGACCCGAAAGCCTCTTTGACCTGGGCAATCGGACTGAGAACGGGCCGCTTCGTTGGCGCCAGATCCCGTGATGTGAGACGAGTGCCGCGCTGTCGCCGTGGTGGCCGCTCCGAACCCTAGCCTTCGGTCATGCCGGACATCCTCCTGCGCGCGGCGGTGATCGCCGTGGTCCTCGCTGTGGCCAGCGGCCTGTGGTTGCTGCGGGAGCGCCGCCGTGGCCAGCTGCGCCCGGTCCGCGCCGGCACTGCGGCGGACTCCCTGACGCTCGCCCGTGTTCGTGCCGCCGTCGGCCCGCTACTGGATCCCGGCGCCCGGGCCACGCTCGTCCAGCTCTCCAGCGAGACGTGCACACCCTGCCGGCAAAGCGCGCGCACCTGGTCGAGCCTCACGCCTCACCACCCTGGCGTGAACTTCCTCGAGATCGACGCCGCTGAGCACCTCGACCTCGCCCGGGCGTTCGACGTGCTCCGCACCCCGACCACCCTCGTGTTCGACGCGGCCGGCACAGCCGTCGGCCGCGTCCTCGGACCGCCCACCCCGTCCCAGGCCAGGGAGATCCTGGCCGGCCTCCACCCGATCCCGGAGTACCGATGACCGCCGAAACCACCGCCCGCACGACCGGCATCGACCCCCGCGGACCGCGCTTCGGTGCCGCGGTCACCAGCGTGCTTCTCGTCGTCGTCATCCTCCTCGGGCAGACACCGACCGCCACGATCCTGCTCGTCGTCGTCACCGCGTCTTTCGCGCTGGGAGCGGTACGTGGCACCCAGGGCACCTGGCAGGGCTGGCTCTTCCGGACTCTTGTCCGCCCGCGACTGGCGCCACCGGCCGAGCTCGAGGACCAGGCGCCGCCGCGGTTCGCGCAGCTCGTGGGGCTGGTCGTCACGGGCATCGGTCTCGCCCTGGCGCTGGCCGGTCTCGGGTGGGCCCTGCCGGTGTTCGCCGGTGTCGCACTCGTCGCGGCATTCCTCAACGCGGCCTTCGGCTTCTGCCTCGGCTGCGAGCTGTATGTGGTCGGACGGCGGCTCGTCGCCGCCCGCTGACGGTCAGGGCCGACGGCCAAGACGGCGCTCCATGGCATCTCCTCGTGCAGCTGCAGACGGGACGACGTCCCTGCCCCTCGGCAGCGGTGATCCGCGGTACGTGGACCCGTCCCAAAGGCCTCCCAAGCCGCCCGCCCGTACTTACTCTGGAACGCGACAGCCAACGTCGTCATCGGTCGAGGGGGTGCCGTGACAACTCGTCTCAGGCTCGCCGCGCTGTGCGCGGCAGCGCTCGTGCTGACCGGATGCGGTGCGGTGATCACCAGCCCTGATCAGGTGACGCCGGAGGTGTACGTCGAGCAACCGTCCGTCTCCCCGGCCGCTGCCAAACGTTTCGGCGACGACAAGGCCGAGCAGGCCTATCAGGAGGTCACCACGTTCGCCCTCGAGCAGGCGTTCCCGGAGGCGTTCCTCGACCCCGCCAAGAAGACGTACACCGCGGCGGAGCTGACGGCGGGTGTCGCACCGCATCTGACGCCGACGGCGGCACAGGGCTGGTCCTCGCTCGTGACCTTGGCGCTGGCCGGGGACGCCGACGCCCAGGACTCCCTGCGGATCCTGCAGTTCTACAACGTGGACTTGCCCGGCTCGGAGCTCCCGCCAGACGGTGACGTGCTCGTCCGGCAGCAGATCACCGACGCCACGGTCGACGTCGAGGAGCCGTCCGGCGACAGCCCGGAGCGGCTGCTCGTCTCCTTCAGGCACGAGGCGGTGCTCACTTACGCCGAGGCGGGCCGGCCGTACGAGCTCGACGTCACCAAGACGATGTCCTACTGGCTCTCACCTGCCGGCGCGAACGCCGGTTCGACCTGGCTCATCGCGTCCTACGACGGCTGGATGGACGTCGCCGTCGACAGTTAGCACGGCGGACGCTCGGCGCCTCACCGTTCCAGCGCACCGGCGTCCTTCAGCACCTCGATCACCTCGGGAAGGTCGGCGAAGGCCTCGACGACGTCCTCGGGTGTGGCGACCGAATGCGCGTTGGCGCGAATGTACGAGCGGAGCGCGTCGTCGAACGCATCGGCGCCGACGGCCCGGCGGGCCTCGATGAGGGCGTCCGTGCCGGCCACGTAGACGCCTTGGATGTAGGCGTTGCCGGGCCGGTCGAACTGCTCCGCCCAGAACGACATCGGCCGGCCGACGTCACCCAGCACCAGGCGCGGCACGTCCCCGGACGGCGCCGGGTCCCGGTCCCGGTCGTCGGCCACGACCTGCACGAACGAGGCGAAGGACTCGTCGAGCCACGGGTCACGACCCTGGTTGTTGCCCACGAGACCGTAGAACCACATGTGGGCGACCTCATGGGTGACCAGCCAGCCGTCCCTGCGGGGGTTGGTGTCCCTGAACTGGACGGCCCCGGGAAACTCGACGCCGTCTGCGGTGTCGGGCAGCACGCTGACCCACAGGTCGTCGTACGGCATCGGTCCCAGCAGGGCGCTGACCCTTTCCACGGAGCCCGCCAGTTCCTCCGCCCACCGCTGGGGCGTAGAGCGGATGCCGATGGTCGGTGCACCGACGTGGACCGTCACGTCGCCGACGGTGTACTGGATGACGTCGAGCCGGCCCACCGTCACCGTGACGTCCCGAACCGCGGGAGCGGTGAACCGGTGGATGGTGGTGCCCGGGTCCTCACCGTCCGTGGTGCCGACAAGCTCGCCGGCGCCCAGCACGTCGTACTCCGACGGCGCCGTCACCTCCAGCGACCGCAGCTCGAAGTCCTCACTGGTGGCCGTCTCGCCGGAGACCGGTACGGCGTCGTCCCGCGCCCACCCGACACCCCGCTCCCAGGCGAGCATCGGGTACGCGGATCCAAACCACGCGACCTCGTCCTCGGGCGTGACACCGACCCGCTCGCCGGAGTCCTCACCGAACGTGAGGGTGAAACCGAGGTCGACGTCGATCGGCGTGGCGGCGTCGACGCAGCCCGGCAGCTGCACCTCGATGAGCGTGCCCGGCGATCCCTCCGGCGCCCCCGCCGGGGACACTTCGGCCACGGCCGGCGCCCCGTCCACGCTGACCGCGTCCATCACCAGCGCGTTGCCGGCCGCCGCGATGGAGGGGTTGTTCGGCCACGCCCGGAACACCAGCTCGCACACGTCGAGGTCCGGGGTGAACCGCACCCGCTCCTGCCCGACGGCGGAGCGCAGGTCCGTGGCGACCGTGAAGCTCAGGTCCATCACGGGTCGTGAGGGGTCAGGTGCGGGCCAGGACGCGGCACCGGACGCCGTCGCCTCGGGCCGTTCCTCGCCCGGGCGCACCGGGCCGGACGACCCGTCGGCCCCGCTCCGGCTGGGCGCCCCACTGCCGGACGCCCCGCCGCCGGGCGCGTCCGTTCCCGTGCACGCCGAGAGCGCCAGCAGCGCCGTGACGACGGCGGCCGAGAGCGTTCGGCGCCTCATCGCGCCAACGTTAGCGATCACGTCCCACATGCACCGTGGGTCAGGCCGTCCGGGCGTGCGCGACGTTCCCCGCCGACGACGCGAGGAGGGCGTCGCCGTCGTGCTCGACGACGGTCAGGGGGCCCGGGCCCATGACGGCGACGCTGGCGACGAACGCCGGGCTCGGGTGCAGGTCTGCCAGCGTCACCGCGGGCGGTGGCGCAGGCCCGGGCCAGGTGAGCAGTGCCGCAGGCAGTTTCGGGCCGGTGACCTGGATCGTCTCAGGCGGAACCGCGAGGCCCTCCCCGGTCGCCTTGAGAACGGCCTCCTTGCGTGTCCACCACACCGCGAGCGCCGCCCGCCGCGCCGTCGCCGGCAGCTCGCCGAGCTCGCCGAGCTCGGCGGTGCTCAGCAGCCCGGCGGCGTCCTGATCGGTCAGCCGGGCCAAAGCCTCCACGTCCACGCCGACCGGCGGACCGGTGCTGACCGCCACGACCACCTGCCCGGCGGTGTGGGCGAGGCTGAACTCCACGGCAGCCGGTCCCGGAAGCCGGGGCTTGCCGTGGTCCCCGCCGCACCGCGGGCAGGTGGTGTCCAGCCGCAGCTCGTGCGGCGCGACCCCCACGGCCGGCGCGAGGAGCAGCCGGAGGAGCGCACGGGCCGTGACGAAGCCTGCCCGCGCCCCCCCGACCAGGCGTGCCGCGCGGCGCCGCTCGACCGGCTCGAGCAGCCGGGTGAGTGCGGGCAGTCCCGCGGGCCCGGCCGGGCCATCGTGCGGACCCTGGCTGTGGTGCCGACCGGTCGTCGACGGCGTCGCCCACCACACGTCGCACCGCACGCTCATGCCGCCATCACCCGATCGAGCAGGTCCAGCCCGAGGTCGGTGGCCGCCCGCCGGGGCGGGCGCAGCCCGACGTCGGTGAACCAGTCGGCCGTCGCCTCGGGGTGGGGACCGACCACCCCGACCACCCCGTGGCCGAACCGGGTGACCACCGCGGCGGGCAGCCCGTTGTCGTACTGGGCGACCACCTCGGCGCTGCCGCGAGCGGGGTCGAGCACGAAGTAGGGCCCGTCCTGGAAGTAGACCTCGCGGCGAAGCCCGCCCCACCGCACCCGGAGGACCGCGTCCCCGTCCGAGGTCACGGTCGCGCCGGGCGACTCGATGTACCGGTCCGTGTCCCCGGGCAGCAGGCCGAAACCGGGCGTCTCGCCGGCCAGGTACGCGCCGAGGCAGAACCCGAGGTAGCGGCCGCCGCCGGCCACGTACTCGCGGACCGCTCGGGCACGACGGCGGAGCCGGCGGTACGCCGGGCCCAGCTCACCGCCGCCGGGCTGGGCGTACAGCGCTGCACCGCCGAGCACGTCCGGCGTGAGGGGCAGCTCCTCCCGGGGCCCCACGAACCGCACGTCGAAGTCCCAGCGGGAGGTGCGCAGCAGCCCGGCGACGGCCTCGGGACACCCCGGTGACGACGCCGGCCCCCGGTATACCAGCGCGCGGGCGGCCATGGGTCAGCCCGAGGTCGTCGGACGGCGGGTCTCGGTCCCTGCGGCGAACGAGACGGCGGCCGGCGGAGCAGCGGCGGAGGGCACCCCCGCGGGTACCCCGGCGAGGTGTGCCTTGCGTGGCCGGGCGTGCATCGGGGGACGGGCGAGCCGACCACGTCGCACCGCGCCCCTCGAGCCGGTTCCCGTCGGGCCCCCGCCGCTCGGTGCGCCGTCGCCCCGGCCTCGGCCGAGGACCAGGTTGCGCGTGAGCCGCGTGGCCCACCACACCACTGCTTCGAGCGGACCGCGGCCCAGCCACTTGGCCCACAGCATCGCGAACACGACGAACCCGACCACCTGAACGGCGTAGTCCAGTCCCTCGTTCTCGGGCATGAACCCGGCACCGAGCAGGAGCAGGTGCGCGACGTACAGCGTCAGCGTCATGCTGCCGGCCTTGGCGAGCGGCGCGAGGGGTGCCCACGCCACCCGGCCGAGCAGGATCGCCAGACCGATCACTGCCAGCGAGACGCCCATCGTGAAGAGCAGGTCCACCGGTGTGGTCGTGTGCGGCGCCATGACACCCAGCCACCACGGGCTCGTCGTCGGCAGGGTGCCGTCCCCGCCCCACACCATCAGGTCGGTGTACTGCTCGAGCGGCATCGTGGCCAGCGCGACCGGCTCGAGCGCAGCCCGGCCGCCTAGCTGGACCATGGCGAACCATGAGGCGCCCGCAGCGGCCACGGCCAGCACCAGCCCGGCGAACGTCATCCGGATGACCACGCCGCGGGAGGACAGCCGCGAGCGGCCCACCGCCATCCCGAGGGCCAGGTACGCCACCCACGGCAGCGCTGGGTATACCCCGGTGAGCGACAGGCGAACCAGCTCCGCGGCCGGATCGGCGACGAGCTCGGCGAAGGTCGGGTTGGCCAACGGCGGGACCGGCAGGTCGCCGCGCAGCAGGTGGCTGACGACCGGGATGAAGACGGCGGCGAGCAGCGCGAGCACCGCGAGGGCCCTCGGCGAGAGGCGTAGCAGCGGGATAGCGAGAACAAAGAGCACGGCATAGAACGGCAGGATCACGCGGGCGTCGTCGTAGTTCACGAGCGGCCCGACCAGCAGCCCGATCGCGCCGATGAGCAGCGCCCGGACGACCAGCGAGACCCCGGCCGCCACCAGGCGGCGGCCCCCGGGGCGGCGTTCCCGACCGGTCATGAACGCGATGCCCACACCGGCGACGACGGCGAACAGCGCCGCCGACTTCCCTGAGGAGAGGATCCACGGCAGCGACATGTTGCCGTCGTCGGTCGCCGGGTCGAAGATGTGCACCGCCATCATCCCGAGCAGCGCGACGCCACGGGCCACGTCGACCCCGATGAGGCGGGCGGCGGACCGCTGCGGCGCCGGCGCGGAGGTGTCGGGGGGCGCCGGGACGCAGTCGTGCGGGATGTCGACCGCGGGCGGGGGCCACGCGAGGTCGACGGGACCAGGCGTGGACAGCACCGCCGTCTCGGTTCCGGCGGACCGGGCCGGCGCGAGCGCGGTGCTTCCCGGCGGGTGGGGTGCGTTCACTGTGTCTCCTGCGTCGGGTCGACTCGCGTCGGGTCAGGCTGCGGCTGCGCGGGCACCAGCTGCCCGGCCGGCGGTTGCGTGTGCGGCGTACGGTCGGGCTGCACCCGGGCCGGGTGCTGCGTGGTCTGGGCGGGGATGCCCCGCCAGGCGGTTCCCGGTTCGAGCCGTTCGCCCTTCATCACCAGCGAGAGCGGGGCGAGATAGGCGTCGGCGCCCACCGCGGAGTCGTAGAGCACGATCGATCGGGTGCCCACCGTCGAGCGGGCGCCGATGTCGATCGTCGACATCTTCATGACCCGGTCCTCGAACAGGTGGGTCTGCAGCGAGGCGTGCGGGCCCACGACGGCGTCGTCCCCGATGCGGACGAGGTCGAACTCGGTGGTGTAGGTGGTGGAGATCAAGGTGCGGCGGCCGGCCTTCACGCCGAACAGCCGCAGCATCGGTCCGAGCAGGGGCGTACCGGTCAGGATGTCCAGCAGCGCGGGGACCGCGGCCGCCTCGTAGATGCCGGTGACGAACTCCGTGCGCCGCACGAAGGAGCTCCACAGCGGCTCCACCCGCCGGACGTACCGCCCCACCACGACCCACTTCAGGGCGGCGACGGCGAGCACCACGCCGAGGCTGGCGGTCAGCGCCAGCACGGGGGTGGCCAGGACGGTGACGACCGTGGGGGCCGCGCCGGCCACGAAGGACAGCGCGTAGAGGGTGGCGAAGGTCGACAGGGAGAGGATCGACGCGGGCAGCGTCATCCGGAAGAACTCGATGACGTAGCGGTTGCGCACCTGCCGGCGGCTGGGACGGAACGTCTGTGCCTCGGTGAACTCGTCGTACATCTCCCGGCGCGGCAGGAAGATCGGCGGCGAGCCCAGCCAGCTCGTGCCCGGCGGCACGCCGCCCACCGGGGGCACCGACAGCACGCCCACCAGGGAGCCGTCGCCCAGGTGGATCCCCGACGGCACGTAGGACGCGTTGCCCACGAAGGTGCGGGTGCCCACGTCCGTGGCCCGGAAGGCGACGTGGCCGTTGGCGTAGGACGCGGCGCCGACGCTGGCCATGTCCGCCACGAAGCTGTCGTCCTCGAGGGTGAGCAGGTCCGGGTCGATGTTGGCGATGGTGGAGACCTCCGCGCCGCGGCCCACCCTCGCCCCGAGGGCACGCAGCCACATGGGGGTGTACAGCGTGGAGTACATGGTGTTGTTCAGGTCCAGGCTGAGCTCGAGCAGCTTGTCGCCGAACCACTTCTCCATGCCGAGCTGGGAGCGCAGGTGGTGCACGCCTACCGGCGTGGCGGGCAGCGCCAGGCGCCGCACCCCGAGGATGAGCACGCAGGAGGTCGCCACGAACAGCGGGCCGCAGCAGGCGGTGACCACCAGGGCGGCGACCTCGCCGCTGGTGAGCAGCGTCCACCAGACCAGCACGACGATCGGGACGAGCGCCGCCAGCGGCATCAGCTCGAGGACGGCCAGGCCGACGGCGAAGCCCGGCAGGAGCCGCCGCGGCCAGGCCCGCGGGGCCTCCTGGCACTGGGCCATCAGCTCGAGCACGGGGTCGCCCGCGGACGGCAGCACCCGGGCCGGGGAGCCGGCCCAGGTCTCGCCGTCGGGCACGTGCTGCCCGGCCTCGAGCAGCGTCTGCTCGCGCAGGATGGCGTGCGCGCCCACCTCGCACGGTCCCTCGAGGACGGTGTTCGCCCCGACGACGGCGTCCCGGCCGACCGCCAGGTGCCCGATCGTCAGCACCCCGTCGTCGAGGTGGCTGGCGTTGAGGTGCGCGGCGTACCCCACGGTCGCGCCGTCGCCGAGATAGATGAACCGCGGCAGCGAGATCTGCGCGGTGCCGATGTGGCACGCCTCGCCGATCCGGGCGCCGCCCAGGCGCAGGTACGCGGCTGCCCACGGCGAGCCGGAGAGCATGTTCAGCGGCGAGAGCGTCATGGCCTTCTCGGCCGCCCAGACCCGCAGGTGCACGTGCCCCCACAGCGGGTAGGTGCCCTCCCGCAGCCCCAGGGTGAACAGGCGCACGGCGACCAGGGGGAGGAGCCAGCGCCCGATGAGGTAGGACACCGGGAAGGTCAGCACCAGCTGCTCGATCATCGCCACGGACGGGATGCCGTCGTTGATGGCGTAGACGAGCCCGATCGGGAGCATGAACACCACGAGCATCGTGTAGACCCACGCGAGCTGGGTGCTGCCGAACAGCATCACCCGCCACCGGCGTGGCGGCGTGGGTCGGGCGGCGGCGGTGGGCTCCGTCCGGCCGGCGGCGTCGCGCTCGAGGAGGATCTCGTCCTGCCGCTGGGCGAGGGCGCGGACGGTGGGGTGGGCGTACAGGTCGAGGATGGACAGGCCGGAGTCGGCGAGGTCGGCCCGCAGCCGCGAGACCACGGTGGCCGCGAGCAGGGAGTGGCCGCCCAGGTCGTCGAAGAAGTCCGCCTCGACGGACACCGAGCCGGGGGACAGCCGCAGGACCTCCTCCCACGCCGCCGCGATCCGTTCCTCGGTGGGGGTGGCGGCGGGCACGTGCCCGCCCCCGCCCATGAGGCGGGGACTGCTGGGCTCCGGGAGGCTCTTGCGGTCGACCTTCCCGCTGGGCAGCATCGGGACCGCGTCGAGCACCTCGAGATAGGCGGGAACCATGTACGCAGGGAGCCTGCGCCGCGCCGTCGCGTGGAGGCGGCCGACGACGTCGTCGGTGCGGGGTGCGTCGTCCGTGAGCAGCACATAGCCGGCCAGCTCGCCGCCGCTGCCGGCCGTGGTGAGCAGCTTGACGACGGCGACGGCGACGTCCTCGTCCTCGATCAGGACGTTCTCGATCTCCTGCAGGTCCGCCCGGTGCCCGCGGATCTTCACCTCGCTGTCGGCGCGTCCGAGGTACTCGATCTCGCCGTCGGGCAGGATCCGGCCGAGGTCGCCGGTGCGGTACAGGCGTTCACCGGCCCGCCCGTCGGGGTCGGGGATGAACCGGTCAGCGGTGAGGTCGGGCCGGTTGACGTACCCGCGCGCGACACCGGGCCCGCCCACGCAGATCTCGCCGACCTCGCCGTCGGGCACGGGGTGGCGGTCCTCGTCGAGCAGGACGACCGAGTACGTGGGCAGCGCGCGGCCGATCGTGACGGGCCGGCCCACCTCGAGCTCGGCCCACGTGCACGTCACCGTGGTCTCGGTAGGTCCGTAGGTGTTGAGGATGCGCCGGCCGGTCCCGCCCCAGCGCTCCACCAGCTCGGGTGGGCAGGCCTCGCCGCCGACGTTGACGGTGCGGATGGCCGGCGGCGTGCGGTCGAGAGTCGCCAGGACCGTCGGGACGCAGTAGAGCATGGTGATCGCCGCGTCCTCGAGGAAGTCGGCGAGCCCGGTGCCGATGCGGCGGGCGTCCGTGGGCCCGGCGACGACCGTGGCACCCACGGCCCACGTGGGCCAGATCTCCTCGATGGAGAAGTCGAAGGCGATGGTCATGCCCTGGTAGACGCGGTCGGACGGCATGACGCCGTACACCTGCGGGACCACGCTGAGGAAGTTGCAGATGCTGGACTGGCAGACCTCCACGCCCTTGGGCCGGCCGCTCGACCCGGAGGTGTAGATGATGTAGCAGACCGGGTCCCCCGACGCCTCGATGCGGGGCCGGTCCGCCGCGGCGCCGCGCACCTGGGCCGCGACCGTCTCCACGGCCAGCACCCGCGCCTCCAACCCGGCGCAGACCGCGGTCAGGGCGCCGGTGGTGAGCATCAGGTCGATACCGGAGTCCTCCGCGATGAAGGCCACGCGGTCCGCCGGCGAGGCGGGGTCGATGGGCACCAGGGTGGCCGAGGCCTTCAGCGCCGCCAGGAACGCGACGTACATCTCGGTCGAGCGCGGCAGGAGCAGTCCCACCCGCGACCCAGGGGCCAGGCCGTCACCGAGGAGGTGGTTCGCCAGCTGGTTGGCCCGTCGGTCGAGCTCGGCGTAGGACAGGCTCTCGCCATCGCACTCGAGGGCGACGGCGCCCGGCCGTTCGTCCACGGTGTGCTCGAAGACGTGCTGCATCCGGGCGTGCACCGGCCCGGGGCTGAACGTCCGTGCGGCGGGGGCGCGGGCCGTGCCGGGCTGCTCTGCACCGACGGTGCCTGGTGTGCTGGTCGCTGCTGGTCGCAGGTCCGTCACGGACGTCCTCCCGGTTGGGCGCCGGGACCGTACGTGGTTCAGGCTCGGCGCTGGCTCGTCTCGAGTCCAACAGAGGTACGACGGCGGGCCTCAGACGGGTTCGGGTGAACCGGGGTGGAAAGGCCAGGGTGAGGTGGTGGGGCGACCAGGGGGGTGATGGGGGGCGATAGGAGGGCCTGGACCAGTACCCGCCGTGACCGGTGCGGCCGGGTGGGTGGTGTCAAGGTGACAGGCCCCGTGAACGCGGCCCACGTGGCGCTCGCGGGAGCCCTATCCGCTCGCGAGCTGGGCGCGCAGAGCCCGCAGCAGGTGGTCCCGCGCCTCGATAACCAGCCGGCGCAGCGCAGCCGGCGCGTCCGGGTTCACCTCGAGCCACTCCGTGGTGCGACGCACGGCGGGGTGGTCGGCAGGGTCGCGGGCCGGCTCGGCGTCCTGGTGGGCCGGGTAGAGGCCGCGCACCAGGCGGTCGGCGATCTCGATGCTGTGCTCGACCCAGACATGGCGCAGCGCCGCGAAGTAGCGCTCCGTGTACGGCGCGGTCAGCTCGCGGTGCAGCGGCTGGGCGAAGCCGGCGAGAGTGGCGTCCACATGGTCGTTGGTGAGCGCGCCGGGGGTGAACAGCTCCTGCCACGCCGCGGCCTTGACCTCCGGGTCGGGGACGGCGGACAGCGCGGCGAGGTGCTGGGTGGCGCCGTCTGCGGTGGCGTCGCGGGCCAGCTCGCCGTCGAGCTCCTCCCTCGTGGCGTCGCCGACGGCGGCCAACGCCTGCCACAGCGACCACCGCAGCTCCGGGCCGAGTGGCAGCCCCGGAACCTCACCGGCCAGCACGGCGCGCAGCCGCGGTGCCGCCGCGGGGGCCACCGCCGCGGCGGAAGCGAGGGCGCGCGCCCACACGAGCTGGACGTCGGAGCCCGGCGCGGCCGCCAGCAGCCGGGACCAGGCGCCGTCGGCCTGCTCGTCCCGAACCTGGGGGCGTTGCGCGGCCGGCAGGTAGTGCTCGACGGCGGTGCGGGCGTTGCCGGTGAGCCCGGCCAGTACGGCGGTGTCGGTCTCGCCGGGACCGTGCCGGAGCACGAGGTCGAGGTAGTCCGCGGCGGGCAGCAGACCGTCACGGGTGGCGTTCCACAGTGCCGACCAGACGAGCGAGCGTGGCAGCGCGTCGGTCAGCGCGCCCAGGTGCTCCCGGGCGGTGGCCAGGCTGGCCGGATCCAGCCGCACCTTGGCGTACGTGAGGTCGTCGTCGTTGACCAGGACGAGGTCCGGGAGGGGCAGCCCTCTCGCGTCGGGCACCTCGGTGGCAGCTCCGGTGACGTCCACCTCCAGCCGGTGGGTGCGCCCCAGCGTGGGCGCGGCTCCACCCGTCCGGGGACCGGCGCCGTCCGTCACCGAGTACAGGCCCACCGCCAGGCGGTGCGGGCGCAGCACCTCCTGCCCCGTCACCGGGTCGGCGCCCTCCTGGGTGACGACCAGGCGGGCGACGTGGCCGCCGTCGGCGGTGACCTGCGCCGTGAGAACCGGGGTGCCCGCGGTCTCCAGCCACACCCGCGACCACGCGGCCAGGTCACGGCCGGAGGCGCCCTCCAGCGCGGTGAGGAGGTCGCCCAGCGTGGTGGCGGACCACTGGTGCTGCCGAAAGTACGCCCGTGCACCGGCGAAGAACGCGTCCGTGCCCACGTAGGCGACGAGCTGCTTGAGCACCGCGGCGCCCTTGGCGTAAGTGATGCCGTCGAAGTTCTGCTTGGCGGCCTCGAGGTCGGGAATGTCGGCGACGATGGGGTGCGTGGTGGGCAGCTGGTCCTGGGTGTACGCCCAGGCCTTGCGCCGGTGCGCGAACGCCACCCACGCGTCGGTGAACTCGGTCGCGGCCACGGAGGCGTGGGCGCCCATGTAGTCGGCGAAGGACTCCTTCAGCCACAGGTCGTCCCACCAGCGGGGCGTGACGAGGTCCCCGAACCACATGTGCGCCATCTCGTGCAGGATCGTGTTGGCCCGGGCCTGGTACTGCGCCCGCGTGGCGGCGGACCGGAACACGTAGCTCTCGGTGAACGTCACGCAGCCGGGGTTCTCCATCGCACCGAGGTTGTACTCGGGCACGAAGACCTGGTCGTACTTGCCCCACGGGTAGGGGAAGGCGAAGGCCTCGTGGAAGAAGTCGAGCCCCTGCCGCGTGACCTCGAGGAGATGCTCAGCGTCGAGGTGCTCGGCAAGGGATGCCCTGCAGAGCAGCCCGAGCGGGACCTCGAGGGTGCCGCCGTCGGGCAGCGGGGCGGACCAGGGCCCGTTGACCCGGTGGTACGGGCCGGCGACGACGGCGGTGAGGTAGCTCGACATCCGCGGCGTGGGGGCGAAGGTCCAGCGGCGCAGCGCGGGGTGCGCGCTGTCGGCCGGCAGGTCCTCCACCTCCGCGGGGACCTGGTTGGAGAGCACCTCCCAGGCGGCTGGCGCGAGCACCTCGAACGTGAAGGAGCCCTTGAGGTCGGGCTGTTCGAAGGTGGCGAACACCCGACGCGAGTCGGCCGGCTCGTATTGGGTGTAGAGGTAGGTCGCGCCGTCCACGGGGTCGGTGAAGCGGTGCAGGCCCTCACCCGTGCGGGAGTAGAGACCCTCACCCTCGACCGTCACCTCGTTCTCGGACCCGTCCGCCGTCAGCCCGGTCAGGAGCACACGGGCGCCGTCGTGCTCCGGCTCGACCGAATGACCGTTGACGACGACGGAGCTCACCTCACCGAGGAAGTCCAGGAAGGTGGTCGGTGCCGTGGCGGTGAACCGCACGGTCGTGGTGGTGGGGAAGGTGGTGCGCGCCGGGTCGGGCGCCCCGCTCAGGTCCACGCGCACCAGGTACTCGCTCACGCGCAGGTGGGTGCTGCGCTCGCGGGCCTCGGTGCGGGTCAGGTTCGCCGTGGTGCTCATTTGGGCACTCAACCACCTTGGCGCCCGCGGTCACCAGCCCGCGGGTAGGCGGATGAGCTCCCGCCGCGGGCGAGCCGGTGCCACGCTGGGACCAACCGGGAGCGCCGGGCCGGCGGCGCGGGAAGAGGTGCGTCATGGACCACGCCTTCCCCGACGGCGCGGTGGTCGTCGGCGTCGACGGCAGCGGCAAGGCACAGCACGCCCTGGTGTGGGCAGGGGAGGAGGCCGCCCGGCGCCGGTTGCCGATCCACGTGCTCTACGCGTTCTCCCCACGGATCTCGGCCCGGTCCTACGAGCTGCTGCCGACGGCCGAGCTGATCGCCGCGGGGGAGAGGATCACCGCCACCGCCGCTGCGGAGCTGCGCGCCGCCCATCCGGAGGTCGACGTGACCGCCGAGGTGCAGCTGGACGAACCTGCCGTCGCGCTGGTGGATGCCTCAGGGCGCGCGTCCATGAGCGTCCTCGGCGCCCGTGGCCTCGGGACGGTGCTGGGACGACTCCTCGGCTCTGTCTCGCAGAAGGTGGCCGCCCACGCAGCGGGACCGGTCGTCGTCGTGCGGGAGGGGGCCACCCGCTCCGACGGCCCGGTGGTCGTGGGCGTCGACCCCGAGCACGACGCGCCCGAGCCGCTCGAGTTCGCCTTCACGCACGCGGCGGCCCACGGCGTCGGAGTGCGGATCGTGCACGCGGCGCACCACGAGAGGCTCCGTGCCGACCTGGCGGACGGGCGGGTCCACGACCTTCTCGCCGAGGCGGACCGGCACGGACTGGAGGCGGCCCGCGAGCTGGGAGCACGCTGGGCGCAGCGCCACCCCGCGGTGCCGGTGGAGGCCCGGACGGTCCTGGGCCGGCCGGTGGACGAGCTCGTGCGCGAGGCCGCCGACGCCAGCCTGCTGGTGGTGGGTGCGCGCGGCCACCACGGGCTGGCGGGAGTGCGGCTGGGATCGGTGGCCCGCGGGGTGCTGCACGAGGCGCCGCTCGTCGCCGTCGTGCGCCGGCATGACGGCAACCCGAGAGACCATGACGGGGTGATGCCGGCCACCGCATCATGACGGGTCGGTGCCGGCCACCGCATCATGTCGGTGCCGGCCACCGCGTCGCCCGGGCGCCTGACGGCCGGGCGGACGGCGTCGTCCTGGCCCCGCGCCTATCCTGAGCGGGCCGGCGCCGGCCGGCCCCGAGCCAGGAGGGGCGACATGACGACGCAGCAGCAGGCTGCGCCCACCGGACAGGACGACGACGGGCGCAAGGAGACCCCGGAGGAGCGGTCGGACCGCAACTGGAACGAGCTGCTCCAAGAGCTCCGGGTGACGCAGACCGGCGCGCAGATCCTCACCGGTTTCCTCCTTACACTGCCCTTTCAGCCGGCCTTCGCGGACCTGGACGACTTCCAGGTGACGGTCTACCTGCTGCTGGTGAGCCTCGCGGCACTGACGACCCTGCTCGTGGTCACCCCGGTCAGCGCGCACCGCTTGCTGTTCCAGCGGCGGCTCAAGCCCGAGCTGGTGCGCGGCGGGCACCGCGCCGCCCTCGGCGGGCTCGCCTGCCTGGCGCTCGTGGTCACCGGCACCATCCTGCTGGTGTTCGACGTCGTCGTCGGGCGCGGGGCGGCCCTCGCGGCCGGCGGGGTCACCCTGGGCCTGATCCTCTTTGGGTGGGTGCTGTTCCCGCTGGTCTACGGACGCCGCGGCAACCCGCGGCGATGAGCTGATGAGGGAGACGTCGAAGGTGCGGGTGACCGACTCGGTGCTGCTCGATCCCCGGGAGCTGCGCTGGCGCTTCTCCCGTGCCGGCGGGCCCGGCGGGCAGGGGGTCAACACCACGGACTCACGCGTCGAGGTCAGCGTCGATCTCGCCGGCTCGCCCGCGTTCTCGCCGGCCCAGCGCGAGCGGGCCCTGGCGCGGCTCGGGGACCGAGTGGTCGACGGCGTGCTGACGGTGACGGCATCGGAGCACCGGTCCCAGCTGCAGAACCGCCATGCCGCGCTGGACCGGCTCACCGCGCTGCTCCGCGAGGCGCTCGCACCGCCGCCCCGGCCCCGCCGACCCACCCGGATCTCGCGCGGAGCGGTGCGGCGGCGGGCCGCGGCGAAGCAGCAGCGCAGCCAGGTCAAGCAGCTGCGGCGGCGTCCCGACGACTGAGGGCATGGTCTACCGGGCGTGGGACGCGCTCAGCCTTCTCGGCGGACAGGTGTGCTGATGCTCGTGGCACCGGCCGCCGTCGTCGCCGCCCGGGCGCCCGGGCGTGACATCCTGGTCCGGTGAACCGTGCCGACTGGCTCGTCGCCGCCCAGGCCGCGGCGCTCACGGGCATCGTGTGGCCCGGGCGGGCGCGTTGGGCCCTACCGCCGGTGGCCACTGCCGCGGCGAGCCTGCTGGTGGCCGGTGGAGCCGCGCTAGCGGTGGCCGGCGTTCGTCCGCTGGGGCCGCACGTCACCCCGCGGGTCGCCCCGCCGCCGGGCGCTCAGCTGGTCACCACCGGCGCCTACGCCGTGACCCGCAACCCGATCTACACCGGCCTGCTGGCGGGGTCGGTCGGGGCGGCGGTGCTGCGCCGTCGCCCCGCGCCACTGGTCAGCGCCGGGCTGCTCGGCCTGGTCCTGGCGACGAAGGTGCGCCTGGAGGAGCGGGCCCTCGAGGGGCGGTTCGGGTCGCGCTACCGCGCGTATGCCGCGCGAACTCCTCGCCTGGTGCCGCGCCGGCGCCGCCTGGTGCCGCGCCGGCGCCCGCCCGGCTGACACCGCCGTCACGAGACCCATCCCGAACCCTGGAGGCGCCATGGCCCCGCCCCGGACGCTGCTGATCGTCCTCGCCGGTGGTGCGGGCGCCCGGTTGGGCTCGGTGGCCGACGCGGCCGCGGCGTCGGCGCTGCGCTTCGCGGGCAGCCACCGCCTCATCGACTTCCCGCTCTCGCACGCCCGCAACAGTGGCATCCCCGACGTGTGGGTCCTCGAGCGGCACCATGCGATCACCGCGCACCTCGCCGGCGGCCGCCCGTGGGACCTCGACCGGACCCGGGGCGGTCTGGTGGTGCGCGGCCTGGGCGAGGTGGCGGACGGGGCGGCGGCCGGCAGCGCGGACGCGCTGTGGGCGCAGGTGGACGCGATCGGGGCGTACGAGCCGGAGGTGGTGCTCGTCGCGCCGGCGGACGCGGTCTACCGGATGGACTACTCAGCCGTCGCCGCGGAGCACCTGCGCATCGGGGCCGCCGCGACCGTGGTGACCACGCGGTACGACGGCGACCGCTCCCGGCACGGTGTGGTGGTGGTGCGTGAGGGCCGGGTGACCCACTACGCCCACCGGCCACGGGTGGCGCGCACGGACGTCATCGCGACCGGTGTCCTCGCGTTCGAGCCCCGTGAGCTGCTCGCGCGCCTGACCAGCCTGCGCCGGGACCGCGCCGGTGACGGGGCCCTCGGGGACATCGGGGAACGCCTCATGCCGGGCGTCGCGGACGCGGGCGACGCCGTCGAGCTGCGGCACACCGGCTACTGGCGCGACGTGGGCACCGTGGCGGAGTACTGGCGCGCACACATGGACCTGCTGACCCGGCCGCCCTTCGACCTCGACGATCCCGCCTGGCCCATCTCCACCCGCCAGCTACGGCACGCCGCGGCGCGGCTCACCGCCGGCGCCGAGGTGGACCGCGCGCTGGTCAGCGCCGGCGCGGTCGTGGAGGGCACCGTGCGGCGCAGCGTGCTGGGGCCCGGTGTGCACGTGTCACCGGGCGCGGTGGTCTCGGACGCCGTCCTTCTCGACGACGTACGGATCGGCCCCGGGGCCCAGGTGCACCGCGCGGTCGTGGACGAGGGAGCCCGGGTGCGGGGCCGCGCGGAGGTGGGTGCGCCCGCGCCGACCGGTCCCGCCGCGGAGGCGGACGCCGCCGTCGAGGCAGGTGCCGCCGTCGGAACAGGTGCCGCCGTAGGCGACGGCGAGATCGCCCTGGTGGGCGCGCGGGCCGTGGTGCACCCCCGCAAGCGGGTACCGCCGGGCGGGCGCTACGGGGCCCGGTAGTCCGAACGCGGCGACAGGTGGGCCCTGCCGACAGGTGTGTCGCGATCCTCTAGCGTGCCGCGCCGGCGGACGCCCGGGTGGCGGCCACCAGGTGCTCGGGGACCGGCTCGTAGTGGTCCGGCACGGCCCGGTAGTGGCCACGCCCGGCGGTCAGTGCACGCAGGTCGACGGCGTAGCGCCGCAGCTCCGCGGCCGGCACCAGCGCCTCGATCACTTCCTCGCCGCCCGTGCCACCGCCGGTGTCCACCACCCGGCCGCGCCGGGTCGCCAGATCGGCGAGCACGTCGCCCTGGCTGGCGCTGGGCACCACCACCGTGACCGCCACGACCGGTTCGAGCACCACGGTGCCGGCCTGCGCGAGCGCCTGCGACAGGCCCATCGCTGCGGCCGTGCGGAACGCCATGTCGGAGGAGTCCACCGAGTGGTACTTGCCGTCCACGCACTCCACCCGCAGGTCTGTCACGCGGTGCCCGAGCGGCCCGCCCTGGCGCATGGCGTCGTCGACCCCGCGCTGCACAGCCGGGAGATAGTTGCGGGGGATGGCGCCGCCGACGATCTTGTCGACGAACTCCAGACCGGTCCCGCGCGGGGCGGGGGAGACCCGCAGCTGGACGACGGCGAACTGGCCGTGCCCGCCCGACTGCTTCTTGAGCTTGCCCTCGATGTCGACCGGCCGGGAGATCGTCTCCCGGTACGGGACCTTGACGTCCTCGGTCTCGACCTTCACGCCAAACTTCCGCTCGAGGCGCTCCAGCGCCACGGCGAGGTGGGTGTCGCCGACCGCCGTGAGGAGCACCTGGCCGGCCTCCTCGTCCTGCACGACCGTCAGCCCCGGGTCCTCCGAGCACAGCCGGCGCAGCGCCTCGGGCAGCTTGTCGTCGTCGGACTGCGTCACCGGGCGGACCGCCCGGGTGAACCCGGCCGCCGGGGCCGGCAGCGGGGACAGCGCGACGGGCCGGCCGGGCAGGGCGAGCAACGACCGCGTAGGGGATCCGGCCAGCTTCGCGACGCCCGCGATGTCGCCGGCGACGACCTTCTCGGCAGTCAGGTGGTCCCGGCCACGCAGGAAGAACAGGCCGTGCAGACGTTCTTCGGTCCCGGTGGTGGTGTTCGTGAGGTGGTCGTCGCCGCGCAGCGTGCCGGAGAGCACCTTCAGCAGCGACACCTGCCCGACGAACTGATCGGCCATGGTCCGGAACACCTGGACGAGTGGCTCGCCGACCGGGTCGGCCGTGACCGTGGCCTCCTGACCACCGACGAGGATGCCGACCGGGCGCACGTCGGGGGAGGGGCCGAGCTCGCAGACGAAGTCACCCAGGCGGTCCACGCCGACGCCCGTCGCAGCCGAGCCAAGCAGCACGGGGTGGACGGCGGCCGAGGCCACCTCCCGGGCCAGCGTGCGCTCGACGTCGGCCGCCGAGATGGACTCGCCGGCGAGGTACCGCTCGAGCTGGTCGTCGTCACCGGAGACGACCTCCTCGACGAGCTCGTCGTGGCGGCGCCGCTCGTCGTCGACCTGGTCGGCGGGAATCGCCACCTGGGAGCCGCGCCCCTCGGCGTCGTACTCCCGCGAGCTGTCGAAGATCAGGTCGGTGACGCCGTGGAAGCCCTGCTGGCTCCCCACCGGCAGCTCGATCGGTACGACACCGGCGCCGAAGGACTCACGCAGCTGGGTCAGCGTGCCCTCGAAGTCGGCACCGGCCTTGTCCTCCTTGCTGAGGAAGAAGAGCCGGGGCAGGCCGAGCTCCTCGCACCTGCCCCAGGCTCGGACGGTGCCGGCCTGGACGCCGTCGACCGCGCTGACGATGATCACCGCGAGGTCGGCGACGGACAGGGCGGCGTCGACCACCTGGGTGAAGTCGTCGTGGCCGGGGGTGTCGAGCAGGTTGACCTTGCAGGTCTGCCCGGCCTGGGTGGTCCAGTCCAGGGCGGCGACGGCGATGGTCAGGGTGGCGCGGCGGCGCACCGACTCCGGCTCGACGTCGAGGATCGACGTGCCGTCGTCCACCCGCCCCAGGCGGGTCGCGGACCCGGCCCGGTACAGGAGCGCCTCGGCGAGCGAGGTCTTCCCGGAGGCCTGGTGCCCCAGCAGCACCACGTTGCGGATGGCGGTGGTGACGACGTCGCCCATTGCGCACTCCCCGTCGAGTGGGTGACAGCCGTGCCGGTGCCCGGCCTTGACCCAGAATGCTAGTTGGCCGGGCGGCCGGGGCGGAGGCGTCTGGAGCATTTGCCGAGGCCGGATCGGACGGTGCGTCAACCGGATCGGACGGTGCGTCGAGCGGGAGCGACGCGGCCGTGTGGGACACGGCACGGCTCCGCGTGTCGGCTGGGTGCCGCGCCGCGGCGCGTAGCAGGGTGGTCGGGGCCGCGAGAGACGTGGCGAGGAGAGGATCGACGTTGGCAGGCAAGACCTGGTCCACCCAGACCCAGCTGGGCACGATGTTCTCGCTGACGGCTCGGCAGGTGGGCACACATCTGTCGGAGCTGGGCCTCAAGGACGGTGCGCGCGCCACCGACCGTGCCGTGGACGAGGGGCTGGCGAAGGACGCCAAGCTGCGTGACGGCACCGTGTTCTACGTCTGGCACACCGACCGGGTGGCCGAGCTGCTCCGCGGTCGGGGGCTCGAGGCGTCCGCAGCGGGCGCGGCCGGTGGGACCGGGCGTGCTCGGCCGGCCGCCGGCGCCGGGTCCGGCGCCGCGCGCTCCACCGCAGCCAGCCCTCCGCCGCGTCCCACCGAGGGGTACGGCAAGGTCGTTGCGACGGACGGCTCCGCGCTCGGCAACCCCGGACCGACCGGCTGGGCCTGGGTCGACCAGACCACGGGGGAGACCGGGTCCGGGGGCCTGCCTCACGGCACCAACAACATCGGCGAGCTGCTCGCCCTGCTCGAGGCGCTGCGCCACGCTGGCCCCGCCGTCGACCTGCTCGTGCGCGCCGACTCCCAGTACGTCATCAACATCGCCACCAAGTGGGCGAAGGGGTGGAAGCGGCGCGGCTGGCTGAAGGGCGACGGGAAGGTCCCCGAGAACCTCGAGCTCGTCCAGGCGATCGACGCCGAGCTCGAGGCCCGGACCGGTCGCACCGACTTCGAGTGGGTGCGTGGCCACGCCGGCGACGAGCACAACGAGCACGCCGACGCCCTCGCGGTCGCCGCCGCCAGGGCCGCGGCACCGACCCGCGCCGGCGCCGGCTGACCGGCGCGCCGGGCCCGCGGGGCTAGCCGGCGCGCCGGGCCCGCGGGGCTAGCCGGCGCTGTGGCTCACCGCAGCGCCGGGATGACCTCGAGCTCGAAGAGCTCGATGCTCTCTGTTCCGTACGCCGCGTCCGGGAAGTAGAAGATCCCGTAGGTCATGCCCGCCTCCCGCAGGGCCGTCAGCTTCTCCACGACCTGCTCG
The DNA here is from genome assembly GCF_006352065.1 of Georgenia yuyongxinii. Lineage (NCBI taxonomy): Bacteria > Bacillati > Actinomycetota > Actinomycetes > Allobogoriellales > Allobogoriellaceae > Georgenia > Georgenia yuyongxinii. Next base: position 1,824,615 of record NZ_CP040915.1, read on the forward strand.
GGCGTCCCGTACGCGGGCAGGTCCTTGTACCCACGGACCTGCCGCTCGACGTCGTCGGCGCTCATGTGCGGGCTCAGCCGGGCCACGAGGCTCTCGACCTTCTCGGCCACCTCACGCTCGTCGCGACCGATGGTGACGTTGTAGTTGGCCGAGCGGGTGATCTGCTCGAAGTCCGTGCCGACCTCCGCGCAGTGCTCGCGCAGGATCGCGCTCTTGCGGGTGAAGCCCTCGAGCGTGCCGTCGAAGTTGGTGTACCGGGCGTGCTTGGCGGCGAGACGCAGCGTGACCTTCTCCCCGCCGCCGGCCACCCACACCGGCACCCCACCGGGCTGGAGGGGCAGCGGGCGGCAGATCGCGCCGTCGACGTCGTAGTGGTCGCCGTGGAAGGTGACCTCACCGTCGCGCCACGCCTGCTCGAAGATCTCCAGGCCCTCGCGCAGCCGGGCCAGCCGTTCACCCGCCCGCGGGAACCCGTAGCCGTACGCGCGCCACTCGTGCTCGTACCAGCCGGCCCCGATGCCCATCTCCAGCCGGCCGCCGCTGATGTGGTCGACGGTGGCGGCGACCTTCGCCAGGTACATCGGGTTGCGGTAGCTCATGCAGGTGCACATCTGCCCCAGCCGGACGCGGTCCGTGATCGCGGCCAGCGCCGCCATCAGCGACCACGCCTCGTGGGTGGCCTCCTCCGTGGCGTGCGGAGTGGTGTGGAAGTGGTCGTAGACCCACAGCGAGTCCCAGAAGTCGCCGGCGTCCGCACGCCGGGCGAGGGAGCGCATGGTCGGCCAGTGCTGGGAGTCGTCGATGCCGACGAGGTCGAGGCGCCAGCCCTGGGGAAGGAAGTGACCGAACCGCATCTGTGTCATGCGGGGAAGCCTAAAGGCGGGTCACCCGGCCAGCCCGCCACCCGGCCCGGCCGGACGCCGCCCGGGCGGGCGCTCGCGCCGCCCGGTGAGCCGCCGTCGGACCGCCAGGACCAGCAGTGCGACCAGCGCCGCCACCAGCGCCGCCACCACCACCGGGAGCAGGAGCGAGACCACGACCAGGCCCACCGCGGAGACGTCCTCGGCGGTGGAGACGACCGGGGCGCCGGCACCCGCCGTCGTGAGGTTGACCGCGGGCCGGGCGATGCTCTTGACGGTGTGGGTCGCCAGGGCCAGCAGGACACCGAGGACCACCGGCACCCAGCCCCACCCCTCCAGGGTGGCCGGGTCGGTCACGGCGGGGGTCTGGGAGGCCGAGCCGGCAGCCAGGACGAGACCGCCTGACGCGGGCCGCACCACGGTCTGGAGCACGTCGTTGATGCTGTCGAGCACCGGAATCTTGTCCGCGACCACCTCGACGGCGAGGAGGACCGCCAGCACCACCAGCGCGATGTCACCCTCGAGCCAGCCCCACCCGGCCGGCAGCGTGAGGACGTCGGTGAACCGGGAGAGCAGGCCGAGGGCGAGGAGCGGGATGTAGGCGTTGAGGCCGGCGGCCATGGCCAGCCCCGAACCGGTGAGCAGCTCGAGCACGGGCACAGCGTCCCACGCGCCGGGGCGCGCCGCGCCGCTCCGCGGCCGCGGTGTCCAGGCAGAACGGTTGCGCCTGCGTAACCTGGGGCGGTGAGCATGCAGACCGGGGACGAGCCGGCGCCCCCGACGGCGTCCGAGCGGGTGCTCACGCTCCCCAACGCCATCTCGTTCGCCCGGCTGCTGCTGGTGCCCGTCTTCGGGGTGCTCATCTTTACGGAGCGCGACGTCGCCGCGCTCGTCGTCCTCGTCGTCGCGGGTGCGAGCGACTGGTTCGACGGGGTCATCGCCCGGCGGTTCAACCAGATGAGCCGGCTCGGTCAGCTCCTCGACCCCGCGGCGGACCGCCTCTACATCTTCGTCACGCTCGTGGGCCTCGCCTGGCGCGAGCTGGTCCCGTGGTGGCTCGTGGTCGTCATCGCGCTGCGCGATGTCCTCCTGGCCGCGCTGCTGCCGGTCCTCACCCGGCACGGGTACGGGCCGCTGCCCGTGCACCTGGCGGGCAAGGCGGGCACCTTCGCCCTCATGTACGCCTTCCCGCTGCTGCTCCTCGCCAACGTGCCGGGCACGTTCGGCACGGTGGCGTGGACCTTCGGGTGGGCGAGCGCGCTGTGGGGGGTGGGCCTGTACTGGCTCGCCGCCGTGCTCTACGTCGACCAGGTGGTCCGGATCGTCCGGTCGGACCAGCGCGGTGCGCGCCCCGCATGAGCCCCACCGACGACGGCGCCGCGTCGGCGGGCGGCACCGGTCCGACGCCGGGCCCCGGCGGGCGACGCCGGCCCGACGAGTCGATGTCCCTCCTGCGTGACGTCCTCGACAACCCCCTGGACGCCGGGTACACCGCGTGGGCCGCCCGCGCCGCCGGTGCTGAGCCCCCGTCCGCGCTGCCCTGGTGGCGGCGCGGCTTCGTCGTGCTGGCGTGCGCCGTCATCGGCGCCGGCGCGGTGTGGTCGGCGAGGGCCCTGCGCCCCGCCGAGGAGGTCGTCACCAGCGCCTACGGCCTCCTCGTGGAGGAGATCGACCAGCGCCGGGCCGAGGGCGACGCGCTGCACCGGGACAACGACGTGACGGCCGCCGAGATCGAGCAGCTGCAGGAGGCGGCCCTGGCCGGTCAGGCCGAGGAGCTCCTGGAGCGGGGCCGTGTGCTGGGCGTCGCGTCGGGCCAGACCCGGGTGCGCGGGGAGGGGCTCGTGATCGAGCTGGCCGACTCGCGTGCCGCTCAGGAGGGCGCCCCGGGCACCGAGGACGAACGTGTGCAGGACATCGACCTGCAGGTGCTGGTCAACGCGCTGTGGGCCTCCGGCGCCGAGGCGATCGCCATCGACGGCCAGCGGCTGGGCTCGACGAGCGCCATCCGCGCCGCCGGGCAGACGATCCTGGTCAACCTCGTGCCCGTGGTCTCCCCGTACGTGGTCGAGGTCGTCGGGGACCCGGTGGACCTCCAGACCGAGCTGTCCCGCACAGCGGCCGCCAACCACCTGTCGGTGCTGCGGACCACCTACGACATCACGGTTTCCATGCGCCCCGCCGACGACCTCGACCTCGGCGGGAACCCGTCACGCATGTTGCGGTTCGCCGAACCAGTGACCGGTGCACCGGGCGCACCGGAGGGCGCAGGAACGGCGCCGCCGGGCCCGGGTGTGCCAGGGTCGGGGCAGGATAGTGCGGGGACGACTGATGGAGGGGTGAGCTGATGCTGGCTGTGATCGGCCTGGTGATCGGGGTGGTGGCCGGCTTCCTGCTCGAGCCCACCGTGCCCCTCGGGCTGCAGCCGTACCTGCCCATCGCGCTGGTCGCGGCCCTGGACGCGCTCTTCGGGGCGGCCCGGGCACGCCTGGACGGGGTCTTCAACGACCGTGTCTTCGTCGTCTCGTTCGTCTTCAACGTGCTCATCGCCGCGTTCATCGTCTTCCTCGGCGACCAGCTAGGCGTGGGCACGCAGCTGTCCACCGCCGTCATCGTGGTCCTGGGCATCCGGATCTTCTCGAACGCCGCCGCGATCCGCCGGCACGTCTTCAAGGCTTGACCTTGACCGGCGAGCACAGCAGCAAGGGCACCGACCGGCAACCCGCCGGGCGGCCCGATGCGGAGCGGAACAAGCCCGATCAGCCGGAACCTCAACCCGCGGCGCCGCGCTGGCGCACCCTGCTGACACCGCGCCTCAACAACACCCAGCTGATCGCGTTCGTCCTGTGCGCGGCCCTCGGCTTCGGGGTCGTCGTCCAGGTGCGCCAGACGCACGACGACGCCCTGGCCGGCATGCGCCAGGACGACCTGGTGCGCCTCCTCGACGAGCTCACCCGCCGCAACGCCGACCTGGCCGAGGAGCAGCAGCAGCTCCGGTCGGATCTCTCCGACCTCCGCTCCAGCTCCAGCAGCCGCGAGGCGGCTGCCACGGCAGCCGCCGAGCAGGCCCGGGTCCAGGGCGTCCTCGCCGGCACGCTGCCGGTGCGCGGCCCCGGCATCCGCCTGAGGATCGACGACCCGCAGGGCGGGGTCCGCGCTCAGACGCTGGTGACCATCCTCGAGGAGCTGCGCAACTCCGGTGCCGAGTCCGTCGAGCTCTCGGGGCAGCGGATCACTGCCTCCAGCTGGATCCTGGACGACGCCGTCGATGGGGTGGTCGTGGACGGGGTTGCCATCTCACCGCCCTACGAGTGGGTGGCGATCGGCGACCCCGACACGATGGCCGTGGCCCTCGGTATCCCTGGTGGGGCGCTTGCCGCGGTTCGCAACGCGGGCGGAGAGGCCGACGTCGACGAGGTCGAAGACCTGGAGATCACCTCGGTACGCCCACTCGAGCCGCCGGAGCATGCCACGCCCGCCCCCGCCAACGGCGACGGGTGATGCTCAGAGGCACGTGCGGTGCGCGGACCTCTAGAGTGGAGACCAGCACCGTGGGCGTCCGATCGCGCCCCTGACCGCGCCCGAACCCCTGGAGGCAGGCACATGACCAGCACCCCGGAGCGACCCGACCGCCCGGAGGACCGGCCCGACCGCGCGGAGGAGCAGCAGCCCGGCCGCCCGGACGTCACCAGCACCGCCCGGTTCGGCGCGATCGGTCACGAGACCGAGTCCGAGCTTGCCGCGCAGGGGCTGGGTATCGACGACGCCGCCGCGATCGAGGCGCTGCCGCCGTCCTCGGCGCTGCTGGTCGTCCAGCGTGGCCCCAATGCCGGGGCCCGCTTCCTGCTCGACGCCGAGCGCACCACGGCCGGGCGTCACCCGAGCTCGGACATCTTCCTCGACGACGTCACCGTGTCGCGCAAGCACGCCGAGTTTCTCTCGGTCGAGGGCGGCTTCGCCGTCCGCGACGTCGGCAGCCTCAACGGCACGTACGTCAACCGAGAGCGGATCGACTCCGTCGCGCTGCGCGCCGGCGACGAGGTCCAGATCGGCAAGTACCGACTGACCTACCACCCCAGTCCCCAGCGCGGTGCCGCCTCCGCGGCCGGCGCGGAAGCCAGGTGAGCGGCGCCACCGAGCGGCGCCAGGCAGCCGAGGAGCCGGTCGCGGCCCACTCCGAGGCGGAGGCCGCGGCCTCATGGCCTCCAGGGGTGTCGCACGAACCCGCGATGAGCATCGGCGCGGTCCTGGCCGCGCTCAAGCCTGAGTTCCCCGCCGTGACGATCTCGAAGCTGCGCTTCCTGGAGGAGCAGGGGCTCGTCCAACCCCACCGCAGCGGCTCCGGGTACAGGATGTACTCCCGCGCGGACGCCGAGCGGATCCGGTATGCCCTGACCGCCCAGCGCGACAGCTATCTGCCCCTGCGGATCATCCGCGAACAGCTCGCAGACCTGGACGCCGGCCGCGGCGTCGAGCCGCTCTCGCACGCCCGCATGGTCACGCGCGACGGCGAGCTGGTCGCCCCGGCGACCGGGGCCCGGGTGAGCGCCCGAGAGGTCTGTGAGCTCACGGGCGCCACCGAGGCCGAGCTCGACGAGATGGCCCAGGCGGGCCTCGTCCTGGCCGACACCCGCGGCCGGTTCCCCGGCCGCGCCGTCCAGGTGGTGCAGGCGGTCCTCGCCCTGCGCCGGCACGGCATCAGCCCGCGGCACCTGCGCACTGTGCGCACGAGCGCCGAACGGGAGGCCGACGTCATCGACCAGGTCGTCGCCCCGCTGCGCGCACAGCGCTCAGGGGCCGCGCGCGAGCGGAGCGCGGCGCAGGCGGCGGAGCTCGCCGAGCTCTACGCGCGCCTGCACGCCGAGCTGCTGCGCACCGCCGTCGACCAGCTCGGCTGACCCCGCGAACCCGGACGAGCGGGACGGTGGTTCCGGGCGCGTCGGGACCGGCGGCGACGTACCGTTGCGCCATGCGCGAGATGGTGGTTCTCGGCGTCCGGGTCAGCGTGCCCGGCAACGAGGTCGTCGTGGTGCTCGGTGAGCCCGGCGGCGACCTCGTGCTGCCGATCGTCATCGGTCCGCGTGAGGGGGCGGCGATCGCCTCGGCGCAGGCGGGGCTCGTCCCGCCGCGTCCCCTGACCCACGACCTGCTCGTCTCCATCCTCGACAGGCTCGGGGTCAAGGTGGTCGAGGTGCGCGTCACGCACGTGCTGCACGGCATCTTCCACGCCGAGCTCGTGCTCGGTGGCGGGGCGGTGGTCGACGCGCGACCCTCCGACGCCATCGCGATCGCGCTGCGGGCGCACTGCCCGGTCCTGTGCGAGGAGAGCCTCCTGGCACTGGCGGGCGTGCCCGTGGAGGACGCCGGCCTCGACGCGTCCGAGGTCAGCGAGGCAGGTGCGGCGTCCGGCACGCCTCCGGCCCGGGCCGAGGAGTCGCCCGAGGTGCTGGAGGAGTTCCGCGTCTTCCTCGAAGGCGTCGAGCCCGAGGACTTCGAGGACCCGGGCGGGAACGAGCCGCCCGCCGGTGGGGAAGCGGGTGGCCCGGAGGGGCCTGGTGGTGAGAAGGGCCCGCGGCACCGGGCCGACAAGTCCGGACCCGGCGAGGAGGAGCCCGGTGAGCCCGGCTCTTCCCGTGGGCCCGACCAGGGGCCGCAGCGGCACTGAACCTCAAGTTCCGCTTGAGGGTAAGACACGCCCGAGCGACACGCCGGACGATGCTCACGGCCAGCCTCGTTGACCTGCCCGGGGCCGGGTCCTAGCGTGGACCACGCACGACCAACTCAGCAGTATCCTCGGCCATGGCGCGCCAGCGCGGGACGAGGGAACAGCGACGAACGGAGATCCCTGTGAGCGGCACTGATGCGACGGCCGGCGCCGTTCCCGGCGTCCCCCAGCGCGCCCAGGGCATGCTGTTCGGTGACACGCTGCCCGACCTCGACCAGGACACCGGGTACCGCGGACCCACCGCCTGCAGGGCGGCCGGTATCACCTACCGCCAGCTCGACTACTGGGCCCGCACCGGCCTCGTCGAGCCCAGCATCCGCGGGGCCAAGGGCTCCGGCAGCCAGCGGCTGTACAGCTTCCGCGACATCCTCGTCCTCAAGGTCGTCAAGCGGCTGCTCGACACCGGTGTCTCGCTCCAGCAGATCCGCACCGCGATCACCCACCTGCACGAGCGCGGCGTGGAGGACCTCGCCCAGATCACCCTCATGAGCGACGGCGCGTCGGTCTACGAGTGCACGTCCGCCGACGAGGTCATCGATCTGGTCCAGGGCGGTCAGGGAGTCTTCGGCATCGCCGTCGGCCGCGTGTGGCGGGAGGTCGAGGGCGACCTCGCGAAGCTGCCCACCGAGCGGGCCCACCACGACGAGGGACCTGATGTCGAGGACGAGCTCGCCCGCCGGCGTGCTGCCCGCAACGCGGGCTGACTGCCGCCCATGACGGTGGCCGACTGCCGCCCGCACCGCCGCGCCACCGGGCGCCGGTAGGCTCACCGCGTGTACCCACTCCTCTTCCGCACGGTCGCCGTGCGCCTCGATCCCGAGCGCGCCCACCGGGTGGGGATGGCGCTGATGCGCGCTGCCAGCGGCGTCCCCGTGCTCGCCGGCGCCGTCCGCGCCACCCTCGGTCGACGCCCGGACCGGGCCGTCCCGGCCGCCCAGGACGGTGGCCCCTTCGCACGGCCCGTTCCCGGGGTGCTCGGGCTGGCCGCCGGGCTCGACAAGGACGCCGACACCGTCCTGGGGCTGGACATGCTCGGCTTCGGGTTCATCGAGGTGGGCACGGTCACTGCTCTGCCCCAGCCGGGCAACGAGGCGCCGCGGCTGTGGCGACACGTGGAGCGCCGCGCGCTCCGCAACCGCATGGGGTTCAACAACCGCGGCGCCGCGGCCGCGGGGGAGCAGCTGCGCCGCCTGCGCGGCACCCGCCGCGGACGCTCCGTGGTGGTGGGCGCCAACATCGGCAAGAGCAAGGTCACGCCGCTCGCCGACGCCGTCGCCGACTACGAGGCGAGCGCCCGAGAGGTGGCCCGCTGGGCCGACTACCTGGTGGTGAACGTCTCCTCGCCGAACACGCCGGGACTGCGCGACCTGCAGGCCGTGGACACCCTGCGCCCCATCCTCACGGCCGTCCGGACCGCCGCCGACCGTGCCGCCGGCCGGCCCGTGCCGCTGCTGGTCAAGATCGCGCCCGACCTCGCGGACGACGACGTCGACGCCGTCGCCGACCTGGCTCGCGAGCTGGACCTGACGGGGGTGGTGGCCACCAACACCACCATCGCCCACGACCTGGGCCCCGGCGGGCTGTCCGGCGAGCCGCTGCGCGAGCGTGCCCTCGCTGTCGTGCGTCGTCTCCGGACGCGGCTGGGGGAGGGGCCCGTCATCATCGGCGTCGGCGGGATCTCCTCCGACGCCGACGCCGAAGCCATGCTGGACGCCGGCGCGGACCTGCTGCAGGCCTACTCCGCCTTCATCTACCACGGCCCCGCGTGGCCCGGCCGGATCAACCGCACGCTGGGTGCCCGCCGAGCCTGAGGCTCGGCAGGCGACGAGGAGTCAGCCCGCCCGGTGGCTCAGGACGGGTACTCGCCGCGCTTGACCTGCGGCTTGGGCTGGCGCAGCCGGCGCCAGTAAAAGCTGCGCCCGAAAGCGTAGAACGCCGTCCACGGCGCGATCGCGCTCGCGCCGAACTTCTTGGTGAGCCTGCGCTTGAGGATCTGGGCCATGATCGTCGAGTCGATGATGGACACCAGCAGCACGCCGTACATCCCGAGCACGACGATCTGGGCGAGCTGCGGCACGGAACCCGCGAAGAGCATGACGACGATCATGACCAGGGCGACCGGCATGAAGAACTCGGCGATGCTCCACCGGGCGTCGACGTAGTCGCGGGCGTAGCGGCGCACCGGGCCCTTGTCCCGCACGGGCAGGTACCGCTCGTCGCCGGTGATCATCGCCTGCCGCTGCTTCGTGTAGGCCTCGTTGCGGAGCTCCCGCGAGCGGCGCTTGGCCTCCTTGCGGTCGTCCGGGACCAGCGGGCGCCGGTTCTGCGCCTCGACCTCCCGGCGCTTGGGCGTCGGGCGCCCCTTGCCGGACCGCACCTCCTCGAGAGGCTCGGGCTCGACAGGGGTGGGCTTACGTCGTCCGATCACCCCAGCAGGATAAGCGAGCCGGGCCGACCTCTTGGTATCGGCCCAGCCGGCGGCTCGCCGGTAACCTCGGGTGGTGATCACCGTCGAACAGCTCGCCCAGCGCACCGCCGACGCCTTCGGGCAGGTGCGCGCCGACCTCGAGGACCTCGTGCGTATCCCGAGCGTGTCCTCGCCAGCCTTCGACCAGGCCCACGTGCGCGCCAGCGCCGAGGCCGTCGCGGAGCTCCTGCGCGGCGCCGGGTTGCCCCAGGTGGACATCCTCCAGGTGGAGCTACCCGACGGCGCGACCGGCCGCCCCGCCGTCGTCGCCCACCGACCGGGGCCCGACGGCGCCCCCACCGTGCTGCTCTACGCCCACCACGACGTCCAGCCCCCGGGCGAGGCGGCCGGGTGGACCTCCGCCCCCTTCGAGCCGGTCCAGCGCGGGGAGCGCCTGTACGGGCGCGGCGCTGCCGACGACAAGGCCGGGATCATGGCCCACGTGGGCGCCCTGCGCGTGCTCGGCGAGGACCTCGGTGTCGGCGTCACCGTGTTCGTCGAGGGCGAGGAGGAGATCGGCTCGCCGACCTTCACCCCCTTCCTGCACGCCCACCGGGACCGCCTCGCCGCCGACGTCATCGTCGTGGCCGACTCCAGCAACTGGAAGGTCGGCATACCGGCGCTGACCACCTCGCTGCGCGGGCTCGTGGACTGCGAGGTGGAGGTGCGGGTGCTCGACCATGCCGTGCACTCCGGCATGTTCGGCGGGCCCGTCCTGGACGCCGTCACCCTGCTGGCCCGGCTCATTGCCACCCTGCACGACGACGAGGGCACCGTCGCCGTCGCCGGGCTGGTCTCCCGCGACGACGCTGCCGTGGACTATCCCCACGACGAGCTGCGCGCCGACGCCTCCGTGGTTGAGGGCTACCGGCTCGCCGGCACCGGCCCGCTCGCCGCCCGCATGTGGACCAAGCCGGCGATCTCCGTCATCGGGCTGGACGCCACCTCCGTGGCCAAGTCGTCCAACACGATCGCCCCCGTCAGCCGGGCGAAGCTGTCGATGCGTATCGCACCCGGCCAGGACCCGGCCGACGCCGAGCGGGCGCTGCGTGAGCACCTGCTCGCCCACGCACCCTTCGGCGCCCAGGTCACGGTCACCCCGGGCGAACGCGGCCAGGCCTTCGACGCCACAGAGGACACCGAGGAGATGCGCAGCGCCCGGTGGGCGTTCCACCAGGCCTGGGGTCACGAGCCGGTCGACATCGGCGTGGGCGGGTCCATCCCGTTCATCTCCGAGCTCCAGGAGGTCTTCCCGCAGGCCAAGATCCTCGTGACCGGCGTGGAGGACCCGGACTCGCGCGCCCACAGCGAGGACGAGTCTGTCCACCTCGGCGAGCTGGAGAAGGTGGTGCTGGCCGAGGCGCTGCTGCTCGCCCGGCTGGCCAAGCAGGTCTGAGCGTGCACGTCCTCCTCGCCCCCGACCGTTTTTCCGGCACCCTCACCGCCGTCGCCGCCGCCCGCGCCCTCGCGCGCGGCTGGCGGGAGAGCGCCGCCGATGACGTCGTCTCCGAGGTCCCCATGTCCGACGGCGCCGCCGGGCTGCTCGACGTCGTCGCCGCCGCGCGGGGCGGCACGCTCGTCCCGGTGACGGTTCCCGGCCCCCTCGGGGTGGCGGTGCCCGCTGCCGTGCTCCACGTGCCCGGCCCGGGCGGGGGCACCGCCTACGTCGAGGCCGACCAGGTGCTCGGCGCCCACCTCGTGGCGGCGGCCGACCGGCGTCGCGCCGCCACCGCCGGCACGTCCGCCGGACTGGGTGAGCTGCTGCTCGCCGCAGTGGGGAGCGGGGCCGGTCGCGTCGTCGTCGGCCTCGGACCGGGTGTGGTGCATGACGCCGGAGCCGGGCTGCTCGCCGTGCTGGGCGGCACCGCCGCCGCGGGGGACCGGCGCGACGACCTGCTCGAGGCAGGTGGGCTCGCGCTCGCCGACCTCCGGGTCGATGACGTGCTCCTAGCGGCGGCTCGGGACGCCCTCGGAACGGTCGACGTCGTCCTGGCCCTCGCCGACGACGCCCCCCTCCTCGGGCTCCACGGCGCCGGCGCCATCCTCGGTCAGGATCCGGGTGTCGGCCCGGCCGTCGCCCAGGAGCTCGAACGCGCCCTCGGGCACGCGACCACCGAGCTCGAGCGCACCGCCGCGCGCCTCGTCCCGCGGCGCCCGAGCCTGGCGTTGGCGGACGGCGCGGCCCGGCCCGGCCCACCGGTCGCTGCGCGCTCACCCGGCGCCCAGGGTCATTCGGCCGGTGGTGCCACGGGCCACGCGCACGGTGCCGCGGCCGAGCCGGCCCGGTTGGCGCGCCGGTCGGGCACCGGCGCCGGCGGCGGCGCGGCGTTCCTTCTGCGGCTCCTCGGGGCCCGGGCGCTGGCGGGGGCCGAGCTGGTCGCGGACGCCGTCGACCTGGCCGGGCACGTCGCCCGCGCAGACCTCGTCGTCACCGGCGGCCGGGTGCTCGACGCAGCGGCGCTGACCGAGTCGGTGCCCGCCACCGTCGGGCGCCTGGCCATGGCGCGCGGCCTGCCCGTCGTGGCCGTCGCCGAGGAGGTCCACACGAGTCGTCGTGAGGTGGCCCAGATCGGGATCAGCGGCACGTACGAGGTGGTGGAGCGGCGCCGCGCCGGCGTGGCGGCCCCGGCGGGGGAGACGGGTACGGGCCATCCCGTGGCGCCCGCGCCGGCCGAGCTTCTCGCGGCCCGGGGCTCGCGGATCGCCCGCACCTGGTCCTCGTGAGGGTGGCGCCAACGCCGTGTCCGGCGCCCTTCGTCGTGGGTCGTGCCACACGCCGCAGGCCGTGCAACAACTGGCAGCAACGACGTAGGCTGCAACTCAGCGCGTAGGCTGGCGGGAACACGGCCGTCACCATGACGGTTGCATCCGTCGAGGCCGTCCATCGACGAAGCGGAGAGACGAATGAGCGAGATCACCGAGATCGCCACCCACGGGGTGGAGCTGACCGATGTCGCATCGAACAAGGTCAAGACCCTGCTCGAGCAGGAGGGTCGGGACGACCTGCGCCTGCGTGTGGCCGTGCAGCCCGGTGGCTGCTCCGGTCTGATCTACCAGCTGTACTTCGACGAGCGCCTGCTCGACGGGGACGCGGTGCGCGACTTCGGTGGCGTGGAGGTCGTGGTGGACCGCATGAGCGTGCCCTACCTCGACGGCGCCACGATCGACTTCGCCGACACGATCGAGAAGCAGGGCTTCACGATCGACAACCCGAACGCCGGCGGGTCCTGCGCCTGCGGCGACTCCTTCCACTGACCGACGGCGCCTGAGCCAGTCGATCTCGCGCGGCCCCGCGCCGGAGCACCCGGCACGGGGCCGTTGCGCTGCCCGGCCACCCCGGGTGCCAAGACACCCCGATATGGAGAACCTGTGCGTCGTCGCCCTACCGTCCTGACCTCCCTGGCACTTGCCGCCGCCCTGACCCTCGCCGCCTGCTCGGGCGGGGAGAGCGACCCGGAGCCGAGCGGCAGCGCCGACGAGACCGCCTCCGCCGAGGCCACCCCCGCCGGCACGGAGATGCCGCAGGTCGAGGGCGGGTTCGGCGAGGACCCGACGATCACCTTCCCGGGCAGCGGCGCGCCCGCCGACCTGCAGGTCGAGGTCGTGGAGTCCGGCGACGGCGACGAGGTCGGCGCGGACGACTACGTCATCGCCCACTACAAGGGCCAGGTCTGGGACGTCGACGAGCCCTTCGACAGCTCGTTCGAGCGTGGCGCCCCCACCGGCTTCAGCCTCAACGCCGTCGTCCAGGGCTGGAAGCAGGGCCTGACCGGTACCCACGAGGGCGACCGGGTGCTGCTCTCCATCCCCTCCGACCTCGGGTACGGCGACGACGGTCGCCCGCCGAGCATCCCTGGCGGCTCCACCCTGGTCTTCGTCGTCGACATCGTCGACGCCATCGCCCCCGACGCGTCGGGCCAGGCGGACGCCACCCCGGTCGAGCCGGCCCCCGACCTGCCCGTCGTCGTCGAGGGCGACCTCGGTGGCCCGGCCACCGTCCGTGTCGAGGAGGGGGCGCCGGAGCCCACCGTTGGCAGCGTCACGGTCATCGCCACTGGAACTGGCGAGGCCGTGCCCGAGACGCCCGGGACCACGCTGGTCCTCCAGCTCGCCGAGAACCTGTGGGACAACAGCCAGCCGAACTCCACCTGGGAGACCACCGGCGTGACCGACGGTGTGAAGATCGGCGGGGGTGGCCTCTTCGACCAGCTCGTCGGCGTGCCCGTCGGCTCGCGTGTCGTGCTCCAGCAGCCCGGCGCGCCTGGCGCGGACGGCGCGGAGGCCGCGCCGGCCATCGCCGGCGTGGTGGACATCGTCGCCGTGGTCCCCGCGCCCGCCGGCTCCTGACCCACGCTTCGCCACCGGCCCCGGTCCTGTCCCCCTGTGGGACGGGCCCGGGGCCGGCGTCGTTGTGCCGTGACGGGTTGGGGCGGCGTCGCGCGGTGAAGGTCCGGGCTGGCGCCGTCGTGCGGGAGCGGCCGCGTTGGCCGCATTCACCCCCGAAGCAGCCCCGGCGCTGGAGCGTCCGGTAAAGCGGACAATAGGGGCCGAAACGCCCGCAGGGATCTGACGGATCGTCAAAAATCGAGGCCTGAGCCCCGCCGTGGCGGGCGCGAACCGGCGCCGGGGACCGGTAGGGTGACCGACGAAGGACGTTGGTCCCGGGTTCGTGCGCGCGCTTGAGCGCTGCGCTCGGCTGGGCCTCGTCCGCCAGTACCACAGCACCGTGTCGGAAGGTCAGGTCCCGTGCGATCACCGTCTCTCTCCAAGGTGAGGCGCCCAGCGCGCACCCTCGCTCTCACCGCAGCGGTGGCGCTCGTCGCCGCCGGCTGCGCCGCCGAGCGCCAGTTTCCCAGCGAGCCGGGCAAGGGTGTCGACGTCGGCTTCCTGCCCTCCGAGCGAGGGCTGACAGATCAGACCTCCGGCATCATCGACCTCTGGAACGGGTCGTGGATCGCCGCGCTGGCCGTCGGCGTGCTCGTGTGGGGCCTGACGATCTGGTGCATCGTGGCCTACCGCAAGCGCAAGAACGACAACCAGCTCCCGGTGCAGCTGCGCTACCACGTGCCGCTCGAGCTGATGTACACCGTGGTGCCCATCCTGATGATCGGTGCCCTGTTCTTCTTCTCCAGCCGCGTGCAGGGCGACATCCAGGACGTCTCCGCCGAGCCCGACGTCGAGATCGAGGTCTACGGCAAGCAGTGGAGCTGGGACTTCAACTACCTCAGCGACGACGTCTACTTCTCGGGACACCGCGTCAACCTCACCGGTGAGGAGGGCGTGGAGGAGACGCTGCCCACCCTGTACCTCCCGGTGGACGAGACGGTCGAGTTCACTGTGAAGTCCCGCGACGTCGCCCACTCGTTCTGGATCCCCGCGTTCTTGTACAAGGTCGACAACTTGCCAGGCCGCGTGAACACCTTCCAGGTGACCCCGCAGCGCGAGGGCGTCTACTCCGGCAAGTGTGCCGAGCTGTGCGGGGAGTTCCACTCCGAGATGCTGTTCAACGTCGAGGTGGTGGATCGCGCCACCTACGACGACCAGATGGACCAGCTCCGCCAGGCCGGGCAGACCGGACGCCTCGGTGACGAGCTCAACCGCCAGTACAACGTTGTCGACGAGGTCGGCACCGAAGGGAGCCAGAACTGATGGCGGCCACCACCCAGGCTGGTCTGGACGTCGTGCCGGGGCTGCGTCCCCACAAGCAGGGCCTCGGCAAGACCCTCGTCTCGTGGATGACCTCCACGGACCACAAGACCATCGGGTACATGTACCTGATCACCGCGTTCATCTTCTTCTGCATCGGCGGTGTGATGGCCCTGCTGATCCGGGCCGAGCTGTTCGAGCCGGGGATGCTGCTGCAGTCCAAGGAGCAGTACAACCAGCTGTTCACGATGCACGGCACGATCATGATGCTGCTGTTCGCGACGCCGCTGTTCGTGGCGTTCGGCAACATCCTGGTGCCGGTGCAGATCGGCGCGCCGGATGTGGCGTTCCCGCGGCTGAACATGTTCGCGTTCTGGCTGTTCCTCTTCGGTGGCCTCATCGTGATCGCGGGCTTCCTCACCCCCAAGGGGGCGGCGAGCTTCGGCTGGACGGCGTACATGCCGCTGGCGAACGCGACATTCTCCCCGGGCCTGGGCGGTGACCTGTGGGTGCTGGGCCTGGCGATGACCGGTTTTGGCACGATCTTCGGGTCGGTGAACTTCATCGCCACGATCGTCACGCTGCGGGCGCCGGGCATGACGATGTTCCGGATGCCGATCTTCACCTGGAACATCCTCATCACCTCGATCCTGGCGCTGATGGCGTTCCCGGTGCTCGCGGCGGCCCTGTTCGGCATGGTGTACGACCGGGTGCTGGGCGGGCAGATCTACAACCCTGAGGCGGGCGGCGCGCTGCTGTGGCAGCACCTGTTCTGGTTCTTCGGGCACCCCGAGGTCTACATCATCGCGCTGCCGTTCTTCGGGATCATCTCCGAGATCGTGCCGGTGTTCTCCCGCAAGCCGATCTTCGGCTACAAGGGCCTGGTCTTCGCCACCATCGCGATCGCTGCCCTGTCCATGACGGTGTGGGCGCACCACATGTTCACCACCGGCGGCGTCGCGCTGAGCTTCTTCTCGTTGATGACGATGACCATCGCGGTGCCGACCGGGGTGAAGTTCTTCAACTGGGTCGGCACCATGTGGCGGGGGAAGATCACGTTCGAGACGCCGATGCTCTTCACGCTCGGATTTCTCGTGACGTTCCTGTTCGGCGGGCTGACCGGTGTGATCATGTCGAGCCCTGCGATGGACTTCCAGATCCACGACACGTACTTCATCGTCGCGCACTTCCACTACGTCGTCTTCGGCACCGTGGTGTTCGCGATGTACGCGGGCTTCTACTTCTGGTGGCCGAAGTTCACCGGCCGCATGCTTGACGAGAAGATCGGCAAGATCCAGTTCTGGTTGCTCTTCTTCGGCTTCCACAGCACGTTCCTCGTCCAGCACTGGCTGGGTGTGCAGGGCATGCCCCGCCGGTACCCGGACTACATGCCCGAGGACGGCTTCCAGCTGTACAACCAGGTGTCGTCGGTCGGCGCGATCATCCTGGCGGTCTCCACGCTGCCGTTCCTCTACAACGTCTACAAGACGCAGCGCGGCCCTCGGACCGTGTTCGTCGACGACCCGTGGGGCTTCGGGCAGTCCCTCGAGTGGGCGACGGCGTCGCCCTTCCCGCGGCACAACTTCACCTCGCTGCCGCGCATCCGGTCCGAGCGGCCCGCCTTCGACCTGCACCACCCGGAGGTCGCCGCGCTGGACCACGCCGAGCCGAACCAGGACGTCCTCGACTCCATCTACGCCGGCGCGGAGCGCACCGGCCGCACGCAGGTGCTCGAGGAGCGCGTGCGGCGTAACGACGACACCGAAGGGACCGGGCGATGAGTGAGCGACTGGTCGGCCACGCCGACGAGCATGCAGGCGGTCATGTCGAGCAGGCACAGTCCAAGCCGATGCGTGTCGAGGCGTGGCTCCTCAGCGCCGGCGTCGTCTTCTTCGTGCCCATCGGCGTGATCTACGGCTGGGCCTCGGACTGGGAGCCCGTCGGGGTGGTGAGCTTCCTCCTGCTCGGTGGCATGTTCGCCCTCGCCGGTGGCTACATGTGGCTCACCGCGCGGCGGATCGACCCGCGCCCGGAGGACAACCCGACCGCCGACATCGAGGACCGGGCCGGCGACGTCGGCACGTTCTCCCCGCACAGCTGGTGGCCGCTGGTGATGGGCGCCGGCGTCGCCCTCGCCTTCCTCGGCGTGGGCGTGGGCTGGTGGCTCACGGGCATCGGAGCCGTCGTCGCCCTGGTCGCCGTCGCCGGTCAGCTCACCGAGTTCTCCCGCGGGATGCACGCCCACTGAGCAGCGCACCTCGCGCAAGGAGGCCCCCGGACTTACGTCCGGGGGCCTTCTGCGTGCCAGGAGGCCGCTGCAGGAACCCGAGGAGGGGACCCAGCGTCATTGAGGGACGACCAAGGGCCCAGGAGTGTGCCACGAGGGACGACAAGGCCCCCAGGACGCATCCTGGGGGCCTTGTCGTCCCTGGAGGGCATCATGGCCCCGCCGAGGTCATCACGCGCCGACGAGAGGTCGTCAGGCCGGCACGATGAGGCCCGAGGCCTGGGTGGCGCGGCTGAGGCGGGCGGTCACGTCCTGCCAGTTCACGATGTTCCAGAAGGCCTTGACGTAGTCGGCCTTGACGTTGAGGTAGTCGAGGTAGAACGCGTGCTCCCACATGTCGAGCATGAGGAGGGGCAGCGTGCCGACCGGGACGTTGCCCTGCTGGTCGAAGAGCTGGAAGATCACGAGCTTCTTCGAGATCGAGTCGTAGGCCAGCACCGACCAGCCGGAGCCCTGGATGGACGTGGCGTTGGCCGTGAAGTGGTTCTTGAACTTCTCGAAGTCGCCGAAGCCGTCCTTGATGGCCTCCGCGAGCTCGCCCTCGGGCTCTCCGCCGCCCTCGGGGGAGAGGTTGTTCCAGAAGACGGTGTGGTTGACGTGCCCGCCGAGGTTGAACGCGAGGTTCTTCTCGAACAGGTTCACGGCCGCGAGGTCCCCCGACTCACGGGCGGCGGCGAGCTTGTCTAGGGCCGCGTTCGCGCCGTCGACGTACGCCTTGTGGTGCTTGTCGTGGTGCAGCTCCATGATCTTGCCGCTGATGTGCGGCTCGAGGGCGGCGTAGTCGTAGGGCAGGTCGGGCAGCGTGTACACAGCCATGAATGTCCTCCAGGCGTCGTGGGGTGCCATGCCGGCACCGTGTGCTTGTGGTCCCGGGAAGAACCCGGTCACAAGGGACAACCTATTCGGTTGCCGTCTGTTCCCGCCTGTCCATGGCCTGAGACACACTCCAGCGCGCCCGCGGGGCCCTGACCTCGGGAGACGTGGACAGTCGGACGGACCTGCCGCCGCGGACTGGTCGACGACCCTGCCCTTCTCGCGCCGGCAGGCGGACCGCGCGGCGCGCACACACGAAACGACGGCGGCCGGCCCCCAAGGGGAGCCGGCCGCCGTCGTTTCGTGCGGAACTCAGTCCTCGCGCGACCGGGCGAGCATCGCGACGGAGCTGGAGGCGGGCACGCCCGGGTCGTGGTGCCCCTGCGGCACCTCGAGCTCGACCTCGACGCCGCCGCCGCGGACCTGACGGGCCGGGCCCTCGTCGCCGAGGATCTCGCCGCCGTGGCCGGTGGCGGCCAGCTCGGCCGGGGTGACTGGCTCGACACGGTCCTCGTAGAAGAACCGGGACAGCTTGTGGCGGATCATGTCGGTGCGGTAGCCGGGCCGGTCCACACCGTTCCGGTCGGTCGCGGGCTCGATCTCGATCGGGCGGCGCGGCTCGTGCGCCACCAACAGCCACCGCTCGTGGTCGTCGAGCGGCTTGTGGACCTCCATGAACGCGCCGTTGGCCAGCTGCACCACGCGGCCGGTCTCGTGGCCGTGCAGGGCGAGCTCGCGGTCCCGGCGCTGCAGTGCCAGGCACGCACGCTTGGTGACGATGAAGGCGATGACCGGGCCGACGAAGAACAGGATGCGGAAGGCCCAGGTGATGTCGTTGATGGACAGGTCGAAGTGCGTGGCGAGGAGGTCGTTCGACCCGGCCAGCACGAGGATCACGAACGAGGTGAGCCAGGCGACACCCAGTGCCGTGCGCACCGGGACGTTGCGCGGGCGGTCGAGCACGTGGTGCTCGCGAACGTCCTTGGTGGCCGCCGCCTCGAGGAACGGGTAGACGGCCATGAAGGTGAACAGCAGACCCGGGATGACCACGCCGGGGATGAGGATGTTCAGCGACAGCGTGTAGCCGCCGATCATGACCTCCCAGCCCGGCATGAGCCGCAGGGCGCCCTCGAGGAAGAGCATGTACCAGTCCGGCTGGGCGCCGGCGGAGACGGGGGAGGGGTCGTACGGGCCGTAGTTCCAGACGTTGTTGATCGACAGGAACGTGCCCATCAGCGCCAGGAAGCCGAAGACGATGAAGAAGTACCCGGCCATCTTGGTGACGTACACCGGGAAGGCGGGGAAGCCGACGACGTTGCCGTCGGTGCGGCCGGGCCCGGGGTACTGGGTGTGCTTGTGCACGACCATCAGGATGAGGTGCACAGTCACCAGCGCGATGATCAGGCCGGGCACGAGCAGGATGTGCACGGTGAACAGGCGCGGGACGATGTCGGTGCCGGGGAACTCGCCGCCGAAGAGCCCGTAGCTGGCGTAGGAGCCGATGATCGGGATCGACTTGGCGACGCCGTCGGCGATGCGCAGGCCGTTGCCGGACAGGACGTCGTCCGGCAGGGAGTAGCCCGAGAAGCCGGCCGCGAGGCCGAGGATCAGCAGCGTGAACCCGATGAGCCAGTTGAGCTGGCGGGGCTTGCGGAACGCACCGGTGAAGAAGATGCGCATCATGTGCGTGACGATGCCGGCCATGAAGAGCAGGGCGGCCCAGTGGTGCATCTGCCGCATGAGCAGACCACCCTTGACCTCGAACGACATGTAGACGGTCGAGGCGTAGGCCGCGGACATCTCCATGCCCTGGTGGGACACCGGCAGGGCGTCCGTGGGGTAGGTCGTGTGGGTCATCGACGGCTCGAAGAACATCGTCAGGAAGATCCCGGTGATCACCAGGGTGACGAAGCTCCACAGCGCGATCTCGCCGAGCAGGAAGGACCAGTGCTCGGGGAAGATCTTCCGGGAGATGAACTTGACGGCCTTGCCGGCGCCGGTGTGGGTGTCGAGGTAGTCCGCGGTGGCGGCCATCGGCTTGGACGGCTTGTACCCGCTGTAGTGGTCGCGGGGGACTGTGGTGCTCACTTCAGACGCTCCCAGTAGGACGGGCCGATCGGCTCGGTGAAGTCGCTGCGCGCGACGAGGTAGCCCTCGTCGTCGACCGCGATGGGCAGCTGGGGCAGCGGCCGCTTGGCGGGGCCAAAGACCACCTTGGCCTCGTCGGTGACGTCGAACGTCGACTGGTGGCACGGGCACAGCAGGTGGTGGGTCTGCTGCTCGTAGAGGGCCACCGGGCACCCGACGTGGGTGCAGATCTTGGAGTAGGCCACGATGCCGTCGTAGGACCAGTCCGCGCGCTCGGGGCGCTCCTTGAGCACACGCGGGTCGACGCGGACCAGCAGGACGACCGACTTGGCCTTCTCCTCGTAGAAGTCCTCCTCGTCGTTCAGGCCCTGGGGGATGACGTGGAAGACCGACCCGATGGTGACGTCCGACGCCTTGATCGGGGTGTCCTCGGGATCACGGGCCAGACGCCGCCCGCGGGAGCCGTCCGGCAGGGTGCCGTACGTGCCTTCGGGGGTGTCGCCCCAGATCGTGTGCTTGAACTTCGAGACATCCCAGTCGTCGCCGAGGTTGCCGATGAGCGGCACGAGGATCGGCAGGGGAGCGAGCGCGGCGGCGCCGGCGATGGCGCCCTTGAGGACCGGGCGGCGGGCGATGCCCGACTCGTTGACGCCATCGATCATCATCTGGGCCGCGACCTGCTTGGTCTCCGGGTCCGACTCGGTCGGGTGCCGCAGCTCGATGCGCTCGTAGTAGAACATCACCGCCTTGGCCCAGTGGATCGCGGCGGCACCGATACCGAAGAACCCGATGCCCAGACCGAGGCCGAGCACCAGGGTGGAGAGCCGCACGTTGCCGAGCGTGCTGTCCAGCGGGATCGCGAAATATCCGACGACCGCGCCGATCGAGGCGAGGATCGACAGGGTGAAGAGGATGAGGACGAGCCGCTCGGCGCGCTTGCGCGCCCCGGAGTCGGCGTCGGTCAGGCGCGGGAGGTTCTCCTCGAGGCCGGGGTTCTCGAAGCGCTCGGGAACCTCCGTCGTCGGGGCGGGGTTGTACTGGTCGATGCTGCTCACGACGACTTCGCTCCGATCCAGACGGCCAGGCCGATGAGGCCGCCGATGCCGATCACCCACACCCACAGGCCCTCGGCGACCGGGCCGAGGGATCCGAACGTGATCCCTCCGACGGAGGTCTCCCGCTGCTCCATGAGGAAGGCGATGATGTCCTGCTTGCCCTCGGGGCTGATGTTGGCCTCGTTGAAGACCGGCATCGACTGCGGCCCGGTGAGCATCGCCTCGTAGATCTCGGTGGGCGTCGACTCGTAGAGGGCGGGGGCGTACTTGCCCTCGCTGAGCGCACCACCGGCGCCGACGGCGTTGTGGCACATGGCGCAGTTGGTGCGGAACAGGGCCATGCCGTTGGCGGAGTCGCCGGCCGCGGGGTCGACCTGGTCGGCGGTGGGGATGGTCGGGCCGGGGCCCAGGGATGCGACGTAGGCCGCGACCTGGCTGATCTGCTCGCCGTCGAACTGCGGTTCCTTCGCCTCCGCCTGCGGGGAGTTGTTCGCCATCGGCATGCGCCCGGTCGCCATCTGGAAGTCGACCGATGCGGCACCCACGCCGATGAGCGACGGCGCCAGGTCGGTGCCCTCGGCGTCCAGTCCGTGGCAGGTGGAGCAGTTCGCCTGGAACAACGCCTCACCCTGCTTGATGTCCTGGGCGGTTCCGGTGGTCGTCGCCTCCGCGGGGCGCGGGGCGAGCACGGCGTACAGGGCGCCGGTCAGGATCAGGGCGAGCAGCACCAGGACGGCCGGTGCGTACCGGCTCCTTCTGCTGGCGGCGAGTGCCTTCACGATGGCGATTCCTCGTTCGGGTTCGTGGGGACGGGCAGGGCAGAGGCCGAGGGGCCGGTGCTACCTGAGGACGTAGATGATGAAGAACAGGGCGATCCAGACCACGTCGACGAAGTGCCAGTAGTACGACGTGACGACCGCACTGCCCGCCTCGAGGTGGCCGAACCGCTTGGCGCTGAATGCCCGTCCGAGGACGAACAGGAACGCGATGAGGCCACCGATGACGTGGAGCGCGTGGAAGCCGGTGGTGATGTAGAAGACCGACCCGTAGGAGCCGGAGGAGATCGTCAGCCCGTGCTGGACGAGCTCGGCGTACTCGGCGACCTGACCGGACACGAAGAAGGCGCCCATCAGGAAGGTCAGCGTGTACCACTCGACCATGCCCCAGCGCGCGACGTTCAGCAGAGAACCCGTGCGGGTGGCCTGGAAG
Organism: Georgenia yuyongxinii; assembly: GCF_006352065.1. Classification (NCBI taxonomy): domain Bacteria; kingdom Bacillati; phylum Actinomycetota; class Actinomycetes; order Allobogoriellales; family Allobogoriellaceae; genus Georgenia; species Georgenia yuyongxinii. The sequence goes on from NZ_CP040915.1 coordinate 1,846,762, forward strand.
CGCTCGGCGGCGAACACCCCCATCTGGCAGGTGACCGAGCTCAGGACGAGCACGGTGGTGTTCGCGAAGGAGAACGGGAAGTTCAGGATGCTGGAGGTCTCGGTCCACACCTCCGGCCCAGCGACAGACCGGTGTGTGAAATACATCGCGAAGAGACCCGCGAAGAACATCAGCTCGCTGGACAACCAGACGATGACGCCGACCGACAAGGTGTTCGGCCGTGTCACCGATACGTGGGCAGCGCTCGGGGCAGCAGTGGTTGACGACACGACGTCATTATGGCCCAGGTCCGGGGCAGGATCGCCAGTTAGCGGCCGCGCGAGTCGCGCAAGAACCCAGAATCAGCGTACTGGCGCGGGATCTTTGCTGAACCGAGACCTTGGTCCCGGCCCGCTTTGTCGTGATCGTCCGGGTCTGTCCCGCGGGTCGCGACGTCCGGGATGGTGGTGCGGACCTCCGGCCGGTGGGCCGGTGCGGGGGACCGCGGCGCCGGGCCACTACCATTGGCGCCAGGACGGTGACGCGCGGCGCGCGCCGCCCGTGCACCCTTACACGCAACCGGCGCGGCCGTGGCCGCCGCCCGTGGGACCTCCTGGAGGACGACGATGACCAGCACCCAGACCACACCTGCACGTGCGGGGGATGAGACGGGGACGGTCGACCTGCTGATCTACAGCGACGACGTCGACACCCGACGGACGGTGATCGAGGCGGTGGGCCGGCGCGCCGCCAAGGGCCTGCCGCTGATCCGGTGGACCGAGGCCGCCACGCACGCGGGCGTGCTCCAGAAGGTCGCCGACGGCGACTTCGCGCTGCTCGTGCTCGACGGCGAGGCCGCGAAGGTCGGCGGCATGGCGGTGAGCCGGCAGCTCAAGAGCGAGATCTACAACTGCCCCCCGATCCTGCTGCTGATCGCCCGTCCGCAGGACGCCTGGCTGGCCACCTGGTCCGAGGCCGACGCCTACGTCTCCGCCCCGCTCGACCCGATCGACCTGCAGGAGGCGGTGGCGCTCCTCCTGCGCGAGCAGGCCGCGAAGTGAGTGCCGCGGTCAGCACTCACGCGCCCGAGCCGACCTGGCCCGGTCTGCTCCTCCAGCTGGTCCACCGCCAGGACCTGACCGCCGCCGAGACGGCGTGGGCCATGGACCAGGTCATGCAGGGTCTGACCTCACCGACGGTGCTCGCGGGGTTCCTCGCCGCCCTGGCCACCAAGGGGGAGACGGTCGAGGAGCTGCGCGGCCTCGCGGACGCCATGCTCGATCACGCCATGCCCATCCACGTGCGCTCCGACGTCGTCGACATCGTGGGCACCGGCGGGGACCGGCTGCAGACGGTCAACATCTCCACCATGGCCTCGCTCGTGATCGCCGCCGCCGGGGTGGGGGTGGTCAAGCACGGCAACCGGGCGTCGAGCTCACGCTCCGGGTCGGCCGACGTGCTGGAGGCGTTGGGGGTGGACCTGAACCTGGAGATCCCGCGCGTCGAGTCGGTGTTCGCCGAGCTGGGGATCACGTTCTGCTTCGCGAACCTCTTCCACCCCTCGTTTCGGCACGCGGCGGTGGCCCGCAAGGAGCTGGGGATCGGCACGGCGTTCAACCTGCTGGGCCCGCTGACCAACCCGGCCCGCCCCCGGGCAGGAGCGATCGGTGTCTCCGACGCGCGCACGGCCCCGCTCGTGGCCGGTGTCCTGGCGAGCCGCGGCACCCGGGCGCTGGTGTTCCGGGGGCAGAACGGGCTCGACGAGCTCAGCGGGACGGTTCTCAACGAGGTGTGGGAGGTCCGCGACGGCGCCGTCACCGAGCACACGGTCGACGCCGTGCGGGAGCTGGGCCTCGCCCCGGCCACCGTGGCGGACCTGCGCGGTAAGGACGCGACGTACAACGCCGGCGTGGCCCGGGACATGCTCGCCGGGCGGGCCGGACCGGTCCGTGAGGCGGTGCTGCTCAACGCCGCCGCCGCGTTCGTGGCCGACGGCACCCTCCCGGGCACGTCGGAGGGTCGACTGGTCGCTCGGCTCGCCATCGGTCTCGAGCACGCCGCACGCTCGGTCGACTCCGGGGCAGCTGCGGACCTGCTCGAGCGCTGGGTGACGCTGACGCGCTGAGCCCCGCCACCCACGCGCGCCCCGGCTCCGAGACATCGGTGCCGGGGCGCTGTCGGTCGTGGCAGTGACGGTTGGTGCAGTGACGGTTGGTGCAGTGACGGTTGAGCAGGAGACAGTCACCGCGGCGCGGGCCTGTTGCGCCGAGACCTGCCTGTTGCGCCGAGACCTGCCGGTGGAACGGCAGGTGTGGGTCGCTAAGTGCAGGTCTCGCCGCTCTTTAGAAGCTCACGAGATCGAGCTCCCGCGCCGCAGAGCTCCGACCAGCACGGGGGACATCACCCTCGCGCCAGTCGCACTATTCGGCCTTGCTGGCCACGGCGGTTGGGGTCGTCGGGGTTCAAACGAGTGCGTGCGCGATGACAGACATCGACACGGAGCCGTGCTGGAAACGAAATGGCCGAAATGGCTGAAAAAAACAACCACCTCGGCCATTTCGTTGGTGGCTCTGGCCCGATCGAGGCGGATCTGTCCGATGGGCTGCGGACCAGCTGGGACGAGGTCGCCCCACGTCACCGGCCCACTACACTGTCCGCCTCTGTCCGCGCATGCTCTATCAGTCGAGTCCGATGTGGAATGCCTGCTCGAGGTCGTGCTGGGAGTAGGCCTGGAACGCGATGTAGGTCTTCATGCCCTTCACGCCCTCCACCTTGCCGACGTGGTCGGCGACGACCCGCGCGAGGTCCTCGTGCTCGCGCACCCGGGCGATGGCGATGAGGTCGATGTCCCCGGTCACCGAGTACACCTCGCTGATGCCCTCGAGGTCGGCCACCTGCTGGGCGACCTCAGGGATTCGGGCGACGTCGGCGTCGATGAGCACGATGGCGGTCAGCATGTTCGCTCCTTGATCGTTATGGGGGCGCGGGGCGCACGCAGGCGCGCCGCGCGGCGGGATCTTGAGCCCATCATCCTCTGGCCGGCAGGCGGTGTCGTGCAGCGCCGCGCACCGGGCACGCCAGGGGCACCTCCCCCTGCACGACCTCGACCAGCCGGACCCCGGGCCGCTCGAGCCAGGTGGCGACCAGCTCCGACTCCTCCACGGGAGCTGCACCGCACGCGGTGTCCGGTGCGGGCACGGCCTCGGCGCTGACACGCAGCGACTCGGCCACGAGGACCGGGTCGATGCCGCGCGGGGCGACGGCGGTGCCGGCGAGCCTGCCGTGCCGCACCAGGACGAGCTCCCACCCGCCGGCGTCGCGGCGGCGTGCGGCGAGGATCTCCGGCGTGGTCACCAGCGGCCGCAGCCGCTCCGCGCGCCGGGCACCGGCCAGCAGGGCATGGAGCCGATCACGCTGGGTGGCCGCCTCCTCGTAGCGTTGCTGCGCAGAGAGCGCGCGAATCTTCTCGTGCAAGGCCGTGACCACGTCGTCCACGTCGGTGCGCAGAGCCTGCCGGACGCCGTCGGCCACGCGGGCGTAGGCGTGGGCGTCCTGCCCACCGGTGCAGGGGGCGCCGCACCGGCCCATCTCGGCGAGCGCGCAGGCGCTCGCGCCGGTTCGCGGGACGAGCGGGAGCCGCGCGTTGCACCGCCGGACGGCGACCGCCTCCTGCAGGGCCTCGAGCGCCTCGGTGGCGGCGCGGGTCGAGGTGAACGGCCCGAGCGCCTGGTCCATCAGCGAGGCGGGCAGCTTGCGGACCACGCTCAGGCGCGGGTACGCCTCGTCGGTCAGGCGCACCCACGGCCTCCGGTCGGGACGGCGGGAGCGGCGGTTGTAAGGCGGGTCGAGCTGGGCGATCAGCCGCAGCTCGCGGACCTGCGCCTCCAGGACGGTCGCGCACGGGATGTGCCGCACGGCCGCGGCGATGTCGAGCATCTCCCCGATGCGGGCGCGTTTCTCCGCGGCAGTGAAGTAGCTGCGCACACGCCGGTACAGGTCGGTCGCGGTGCCGACGTAGAGCACCTCCCCGCCCGGGCCGATGAACTGGTATACGCCCGGGGCGTGGGGCAGGCCGTCCGCCAGGGTCGACTTGCGGCGCCGCTGGTGCGGGACCGGGTCCGACGCGGTGGCCAGGTCCTCCAGGTGGGTCACCCCGACCGGGGCGAGCCTACCGAGCAGGGCGTGGAGGACGTCGACGGTGGCGCGGGCGTCGTGCAGGGCGCGGTGGTCCGGAGTGACGGCCGTGGAGAACAGCGCCGCCAGGGTGCCGAGCTTGTGGTTCGGCGCCTCGTCCTTGGTCACCACCCGGCGCGCGAGCTTGACCGTGTCCACGATGGGCGGGCGGGGCCAGACGAGGTCCATCCGCTCCGTGGCGTGGCGCAGGAACCCGGCGTCGAACGCGGCATTGTGCGCGACGAAGACCGAACCGCGGTCCAGGCCGGCGAACTCGAGGAAGGCGGGCAGCACCTCGGTGATCGGCGGCGCCTGGATCACCATGGCGTTGGTGATCCCCGTGAGCACCGTGATGGTTGGCGGGATGGCCATGCCGGGGTTCACGAGCGTCTGGAACTCGCCGAGCACCTCACCGCCGCGCACCTTCACGGCGCCGATCTCCGTGATCTCGGACCCGGTGGGGGAGCCGCCCGTGGTCTCGAGGTCGACGACGACGAAGGTCACCTCGTGCAGGGGGGTGCCCAGATCGTCCAGCCCGAGCTGGACGGGGGTGCCGGTGCCGCTCGCCGCGCGGGTGGCGTCGTCGAGCGCCAGACGGCGACCCTGGGCGACCTCGAGGAGCGAACGCTGCATGCCGGTCACGCTAGGTGCCGGCACTGACATCGCCCGGCAGGCGCCCCCGGCGAGGCGGCGGACGAGCCCGCCCGCTTTCCTCTCCCCCCGGCTCCCCCCGCCGCCTACCCGCGAGATGTCATCTTCTCCGTGAGATGTACATCTCACGGAGAAGATGACATCTCGCGGGCAGGGCGGGGCGGGTGTTGCCGAGTCTCAGCGGGACTCGGTGGCGCGCCGCGCCGCGGCGCCCACGTAGAACTCCTCCACGGCGTCGGCGTAGTCGCCGAGCACCTTGTCGCGCTTCACCTTCAGCGACGGTGTGAGGTAGCCGTTCTCGACCGTGAAGTCGCCCTCGAGCACGTGGAACGCCCGGATCGACTCGGCGCGGGAGACCTTCGCGTTGGCCCGGTCGACGGCCATCTGGATGTGCTCGCGGACCATCGGGTCGGTCCTGGCCTGCTCGGCCGTGAGCGCCTCGCGCCCGTGGTTGGCGAGCCAGCCGGGCAGCATCTCGGCGTCGAGCGTGACGAGGGCGCCGATGAACGGCCGCTGGTCGCCAACGACCACGCACTGCGAGACCAGCGGGTGCGCCCGGATGGAGTCCTCCAGCGGCGCCGGGGCGACGTTCTTCCCGCCCGCGGTGACGATGATCTCCTTCTTGCGGCCGGTGATCCGCAGGTAGCCGTCCTCGTCCATGGACCCGATGTCCCCGGTGTGGAACCATCCGTCGCGCAGGCAGGCGGCGGTGGCCTCGGGGTCGTTGTGGTAGCCGCGGAAGACCGGGACGCCCTGGACGAGGATCTCGCCGTCCTCGGCGATCCGGACGGCCGTGCCGGGCAACGGTGGGCCCACCGTGCCGATCTTGATGCGCTCAGGCCGGACGACGTTGGTGGGTGCGGTCGTCTCGGTCAGCCCGTAGCCCTCGAGCACCCGTAGTCCGACGCCCCGGTAGAAGTGGCCCAGGCGCTCGCCCAGCGGCGCGCCGCCGGAGACGGCGTAGGTCGCCTGACCGCCCAGCGCCGCCCGCAGCTTCGACAGCACGAGCTTGTCGGCCAGCCGGTGCTGGGCCTTGAGGATGGCGCCCGGCCCGCCCGTGTCGAGCGAACGGGACCAGGTGATGGCCACCTTCGCCGCCCAGCGGAAGATCTTCAGCTTCAGCCCACCGCCGGTCTTTTGCTCCGAGGCGTTGTAGACCTTCTCCCACACGCGCGGCACCGAGAGGATGAACGTGGGCCGGAAGGTGGCGAAGTCCGCGACCGCCTGCTTGGCGTCTGCGGTGTGACCGAGCGGTCGCCCGGACAGCAGGACCAGGACCTCGACGAACCGCGCGAAGACGTGCGCCAGCGGCAGGAAGAGCAGCGAGCGTGACCCGGGCTGCTCGAAGACCTCCTTGATCGCCTCGATCGCCTCGAGGGACACGTTGACGAAGTTGCCGTGCGTGAGCTCGGCGCCCTTGGGTCGTCCGGTGGTGCCGGACGTGTAGATGATGGTGGCGAGGTCGTCCATGCCCACCGAGGTGTGCCGCGCCTCGAGCTCGGCGTCGGGCACCGCCGAGCCGAGCTCGGCGAGTGAGTCCAGCGCGCCGTCGTCGATCTGCCACAGGTGCTGCAGCGTGGGCAGGCCGCCGTCCTCGGACCGGGCCTGCTCGACGACGGCGGCGTTCTCTGCCGTCTCCACGACCACCGCCATCGCGCCGGAGTCGGCAAGGATCCACTGGGCCTGCTCGGGGGAGCTGGACTCGTAGATCGGCACGGGGACAGCGCCGGCGTGCCACGCCGCCAGGTCGAGGAGGGTCCACTCCAGGCGGGTGCGGGACATGATGCCCACGCGGTCGCCGCGCTGAACACCGGCCGCGATCAGGCCCTTGGCGACCGCCTCCACGCGTGCCAGGGTCCATGCGGCGTCGTGCCGCACCCAGGCGCCGTCGACCTTCTCCTCGTACAGGACCGCCGTGGGCCGCTGCTTGGCGTGGTCGACCAGGTAGTCGGTGATGCTGCGGCCAGGGTCGACCTCGACCCGACGAGGCACGCGGAATTCGTCCATGCTGTCTCCAGTGGCAGTAGGGCTGCTGCCCGGAGCGTAACGGCCCAGGTCGCCGCCGGGGCACGGGTTGGCGCAAGCGGCGTGGCGCGGGCCCGCAAGACCTGCGCGGGCACGACGATGGGCAGCAACGAGGACGAGGAGCGTGGGCATGGACGCCATCGGCGTGGACATCGGCGGGACGAAGATCGCGGCAGGGGTGGTCGCCGACGACGGCACCTTGCGCGCGCAGCGCTGGTACGACACCGATCCGGGCGACCCCGCCGCCATCGAGGAGTCCGTGATCCGGGCGGTGTCGGAGCTGCGTGAGGAGCACAAGGTGGCCGCGGTGGGCGTGGCGGCGGCCGGCTTCATCAGCCCACGGCGCGACGCCGTGCTGTTCGGCTCGAACATCGCGTGGCGTGACCACCCGCTGCGGAACCGGCTCGCGGCCGGCATCGACCTGCCGATCGTCATCGAGAACGACGCGAACGCCGCCGGGTGGGCGGAGTTCCGCTTCGGCAGCGGTCGCGACGCCGAGCACATGGTGATGGCCACGGTCGGCACCGGTCTTGGCGGCGCGATCGTCGTCGACGGGCGCCTGCTGCGCGGGGCGTTCGGCGCGGCCGGGGAGATCGGGCACATGCAGATGGTGCCGGGCGGTCACTACTGCGGCTGCGGGCACGAGGGCTGCTGGGAGATGTACGCCTCTGGGCGGGCGCTGACCCGGGCGGCGCGCGCCGCCGTCGTGGCCTACCCGGACCGGGCGGGCGCGCTGGTGGACCTGGCCGGTGGGCCGAAGATCAAGGGCCCGCACGTGACGCAGGCGGCGCAGGCGGGCGACCCGCTCGCCGTCGAGCTGTTCGAGGACCTGGGGTTCTGGTTGGGCGCGGGCATCGCCGACCTCGCCGCGATCGTGGACCCGGAGATCGCCGTCATCGGCGGCGGCGTGGCGGCGGCCGGTGACCTGTTGCTGGAACCGGCCCGTGAGTCCTTCCGCAGCCACCTGTCCGCGCGCGGCTACCGCGGCGAGCTGACCGTCCAGCTCGCCGAGCTGGGCAACGAGGCCGGCATGGTCGGCGCGGCGGACCTCGCCCGCACCTGAGGCGGGGGAACTGCCGCGGGGGCAGCGCTCTCATAGGGCAGCGCGCTCAGACGACGGCGCCGTCAGACGACGGCGCCGTCAGACGACGGCGCCGTCGGAGCGGTCGTCGGGGTCAGAGCCGTCCGGCATGCGCCACAGGAGCAGTGCGACCCCAGCGAGCATCGTCAGGCCCAGCACGGTAAGCACGGTGGAGGGCAGGGGCCGCCATGCGATCGCCAGGACGATGGCGACCACCACCGAGCCGACCGCGGCCACCCAGCCCAGCGTCAGGGCGGGGTCGGCGTGCGAGAGCGGCTCGGGCTCGGGCGGGACGTACCCCTCGTCGTCGTCCTCGTCCGCGACGTAGTCCCGCGGACCGGGGAGCGGTAACGCACCCGTCGCGCCGGGTGCCGCGCCGCTCGCGGCGTCGACCCGGCCGACGGCGTCGGCCGTGCCGTCGTCCGTCCAGCCCACGGTGTTCCCCGGGCCGTCCGGCCGGGCCCCCTCGGTGGTGGGGCCGCCGTCGGCGGAGGGCCCTCGCGCGGGGTCGCGTGGCGGGTCCGCGACGGCCGGGACCTCGAGCTCGCCGAGGGAGGCGGTGAGCTCGGCCCAGCGGGCCGCGACGGTGGCGTCATCGAGCGAGTCGCTCGAGTCGTGCTCCCCGTCGCGGGTAGGTCCTGCCATGGAGATCACTCTAGAGTGAACGAAGGCCGCCGCGGTGTTGGCAGTTCGACGGCCCGCGGCCCACGGCGGAGGTTGACGACAAGTGTTCTACCGGTTGATGAAGGCGACGCTGGGCTCCATCCTGCGGGTCTTCTACCAGCCGTGGATCCGCGGCGCCGAGCGCATCCCGTCCTCGGGGCCGGTGATCCTCGCGTCGAACCACCTCGCGGTCATCGACTCCTTCTTCCTGCCCCTGATGATCAGCCGCGAGGTGGTCTTCCTGGGCAAGCAGGACTACTTCACGGGCACCGGGCTCAAGGGGCGCTTCGTCGCTGCCTTCATGCGCGGCGTCGGCACGATCCCGGTGGACCGCTCCGGCGGCAAGGCGTCCGAGGCGGCCCTGCAGACCGGGCTTCGCCGGCTGCGCGAGGGCGGGTTGTTCGGGATCTATCCCGAGGGCACCCGCAGCCCCGACGGGCGGCTGTACCGGGGCAAGACCGGGGTGGCCCGTCTCGCGCTGGAGTCGGGGGCGCCGGTGGTACCGGTGGCGATGATCGGCACGAACATCGCCCAGCCGATCGGCAAGCGCATCCCGAAGCTGCACCGCATCGGCGCGGTGGTGGGGGAGCCACTGGACTTCAGCCGCTACCGCGGACTGGAGAACGACCGGTTCGTGCTGCGGTCCATCACCGACGAGATCATGTACGAGCTCATGCGCCTGTCCGGCCAGGAGTACGTGGACATGTACGCCGCGACGATGAAGACCCGGCTCGCCGCCGCGAAGAAGGAGCAGGGCCGTAAGCATCCCGACGCCGTCGCCGAGGCCGCGGCGGCCGCACCTATCGGCGCCCCGGGTGGCCGTCCCGTGCCCGAGGTGGTCGTGCCCGAACCCTCCGAGGACGAGATTCGCGCCGCCGCCGAGGTGTTGGGGGAGGCCGACGCGGCCGGCGCAGTCGAGCCGGCCGGCGGGATTGGTAAGGCCGGTAGGGCAGATCCGGCCGGCTTGACCGGTACGGCAGATCCGGCAGCCGGTACGACCGGCGAGCCCGGTACAGCGGGCCAAGTCACGATGACCGGCGACACCGACACCGCGCGCGCCTAGCCGCCCCCAGCGGGCGGCTGCGACCCCGGTCCCGGCCGGCCCACGGGCCGCAGCCTAGAATGGGGCCGGCCAGCGCACCGTGGTGCGCACCGGTCCGCCGCGGCCCTCGCCGCGGCCACTCAGTGAAGTCAACGGAAGGTTGCCGATGTCGGTCCGTCGTGTCGCCCTGCTCACCGCAGGCGGATTTGCCCCCTGCCTGTCCTCCGCCGTCGGCGGCCTGATCGAGCGGTACACCGAGATCGCTCCCGAGGTCGAGATCATCGCCTACCAGCACGGCTATCACGGCCTGCTCACCGGTACGAAGATCGTGGTCGACGACGAGGCCCGCAAGCGCGCCGGGATCCTGCACCGCTTCGGCGGCAGCCCCATCGGTAACTCCCGGGTGAAGCTCACCAACGCCAAGGACCTGGTCTCCCGCGGCCTCGTCAAGGAGGGCGAGGACCCCCTGCAGGTGGCGGCCGAGCGGCTGCGTGCGGACGGCGTCGACGTCCTGCACACCATCGGCGGGGACGACACGAACACCACCGCGGCTGACCTGGCCGCCTACCTCGAGGACAACGGCTACCACCTGACCGTGGTGGGCCTGCCCAAGACGATCGATAACGACATCATCCCGATCCGACAGTCCCTCGGCGCGTGGACCGCGGCCGAGGAGGCAAGCGAGTTCGCGCAGAACGTGTTCGGCGAGCACCGCTCCGGGCCGCGCCAGCTCATCGTGCACGAGGTCATGGGGCGGCACTGCGGGTGGCTCACGGCCGCCGCCGCGAAGTCCTACCGCGGCTGGCTCGACACCCAGGAGTGGGTGCCCAGCATCGGGCTGACCAAGGAGCGGTGGGACATCCACGCGGTGTTCCTGCCGGAGATGAAGGTCGACATCGCGGGCGAGGCCGAGCGCCTGCGCGGCGTGATGGACACCGTCGGCAACGTCAACATCTTCCTCTCTGAGGGGGCCGGCGTGCCGGAGATCGTCGCCGAGCTCGAGGCCAAGGGCGAGGAGGTCCAGCGCGACCCGTTCGGTCACGTCCGCCTCGACACCATCAACCCCGGTGCCTGGTTCGCCAAGCAGTTCGCCGAGCTCATCGGTGCCGAGAAGGTCATGGTGCAGAAGTCCGGGTACTTCTCCCGCTCTGCCCGCGCCAACGCCGAGGACCTGCGCCTCATCAAGTCCATGACCGACCTGGCCGTCGAGTCCGCCCTCAAGGGCGAGTCAGGCGTCATCGGCCACGACGAGGAGGACGGCGACCGGCTCAAGGCCATCGCGTTCCCCCGCATCGCTGGCGGCAAGGCCTTCGACATCACCCAGGACTGGTTCGGCGAGCTCATGGCCGGCATCGGCCAGCCCGTCGCGGCGGCCGCGCCCGCGTCCCACTGAGCGACCCGGGCCCGCCACGCGGGCCCGGGCCCACTGACCCGGGCTCGCCACGCGGACCCGGTCACCCTCGGCGCAGGTGACCGAGGACGACGGCGCCCCCACCCGCCCGGGTGGGGGCGCCGTCGGCCAAGCCCGGGTGGGGACGACGGCGCGCCAGCCGGCGGTGCCGACGCCGGGGTGGTTCCCGGCCGTTGGACGCCGTCCGAAGCATCAGCGCGGGGCACCTATTCTGGTCCGCGTGAGTATCGAGGCAACTGACGAGGTCCTGACCGGGCTGCAGCACTGGCGCGAGCTTCCCGCCGCCCACCAGCCCACCTGGCCCGACGCCGGCGCGGTGGATGCGGCGACCCGGGAGCTTCGCGAGTGGCCCCCGCTCGTCTTTGCCGGCGAGGCCGACAGCCTGCGGGACAAGCTGGCCGCGGCGGCCCGCGGGGAGGCGTTCGTCCTCCAGGGCGGGGACTGCGCCGAGACGTTCGCCGAGTCCACCGCGGACCGCATCCGCAACAAGATCCGCACGATCCTGCAGATGGCGGCGGTACTCACCTACGGCGCCTCGGTGCCGGTGGTCAAGCTGGGCCGGATGGCCGGGCAGTACGCCAAGCCGCGCAGCAGCGACCTGGAGACGCGCGACGGCGTCACCCTGCCCGCCTACCGCGGCGACGCCGTCAACGGCCACGCCTTCACGTCGGAATCCCGCATCCCGGACCCGCAGCGGCTGCTGCGCGCCTACCACCACTCCGCGACCACGATCAACCTGATCCGCGCCTTCACTCAGGGCGGCTACGCCGATCTGCGGCTCGTCCACGACTGGAACCGCGGCTTCATGTCCAACCCGGCCTACGCCCGATACGAGGTGCTCGCCGCGGAGATCGACCGCGCCATGCGGTTCATGGACGCCGCCGGGGTCGACTTCGAGGCGCTGCGGACGGTGGACTTCTACACCTCCCACGAGGCGCTGCTGCTCGAGTACGAGTCGGCGATGACGCGCATCGACTCGCGCACCGGGCTGCCGTACAACACCTCCGCGCACTTCCTGTGGATCGGGGAGCGCACCCGCCAGGCCGACGGCGCCCACGTGGACATGCTCGCCCGGGTGCGCAACCCGATCGGCGTGAAGCTCGGGCCCACCACCACCGGCGACGACGCGCTCGCCCTCATGGACAAGCTCAACCCCGACGGCGAGCCCGGCCGCCTGACCTTCATCACCCGCATGGGTGCCGGAAAGGTCCGGGACAACCTGCCCGGGCTCGTCCAGCGGGTCACCGCCGACGGGCGGCCGGTCACCTGGATGTGCGACCCCATGCACGGCAACACCATCACCTCCCCGTCCGGGTTCAAGACCCGCGAGCTGGCCACCATCCTGGACGAGGTGCGCGGCTTCTTCGAGGTGCACAAGGCGCTGGGGACCGTGCCCGGCGGGCTGCACGTCGAGCTCACCGGCGACGACGTCACCGAGGTGCTGGGCGGTAGCGAGGAGGTCGACGACGCTGCGCTGGCCCGCCGGTACGAGACGCTCGTGGACCCGCGGCTGAACCACCAGCAGTCGCTCGAGATGGCGTTCGACGTGGCCGAGATGCTGCGCGGCCACTGACCCGGTGCCGTGACCACCGACGAGCCGGCCCTCCTGCCTGTGGAGCGGCACCTGCCGCCCGGGCAGCACCTGGTCGACCCGGCGCCGATCATGCACTACGGGCCGGTGCCGCGCCGTCGTCCCGAGCGGTGGACCTTCACCGTGGGCGGGGCGTGCGAGGGTGGCGGCGAGCAGACCTTCAGCTTCGCCCAGCTCGCCGAGCTGCCCACGCACGAGGTCGTCGCGGACCTGCACTGCGCGAGCGGGTGGTCCGCCGTGGACGAGCGGTGGTCCGGCCCGCTCGCCCGGGACGTCGTCGAGCTGGCCCCGCCGCGCAGCGACGCAGAGCATGTGCTCGTCTTCGCGGAGTACGGCTACAGCGCCACCGTGCGGCTGGAGGACCTCATGTCGGCGCGCACGCTCCTGGCCACCCACCACGACGGCGCCCCGCTGGACGACGAGCGTGGCGGACCGTTGCGCCTGATCCTGCCCCACCTGTACTCGTGGAAGGGGCCGAAGTGGCTGCGCGGGTGGAACTACCTCACCGCGGTCGAGCGCGGCTTCTGGGAGGAGCGGGGCTACCACCTCCGCGGGGACGCCTGGCGCGAGGAGCGGTACTCCTACCAGGAGTAGCCGCTCCGTCGGGGCGCGAGATGACAGCTCACCGAGGAGACGACATCCCGCGGGATTTGCTGGCGTTGCTACACCACCGTCAGGGTGATCACGCTGTCGCGGGGGAGCATCGCGCCGGCGGCGGGGTCCTGGGCTCGCACGGTCCCGAAGAACCCGCCGAGGACCTCCTCCACCCGCACCCGGAAGCCCGCGGTCTCAAGCACCTGGGTGGCCTGCCGTACCTGGCTGCCCACCACGTCGGGCACCGCGAACAGCTCCGGCCCCTTCGAGACGACCAGCGCGACGGCGTCGCCGCGGTAGAGCTGGGCCGCACCGGGCGCGGGGGACTGGGCGATCACCGCACCGGCCGCGACCGAGTCGGAGAACTGCTCGGTGACCTCACCGGCGACCAGCCCGGCGCCCTCGAGCGTCGCGACGGCGTCCGCCTGCGCTGCCCCGGTCACGTCGGGCAGCCCGACGGGCTCGCGCCCGGCGGAGACCACCAGCTCGACCCCCGTGGTGTGGGGGACCACCTCGCCGGCGGCGGGCGTCGAGGACAGGACAATGCCGGCGGGGACCGTGCCGTGGTACTCCTCGCGAGCCTCCGGCGCTGGCAGGCCCGCTTCGGCGAGCGCCGCCTCGGCGTCCTCCAGGCTGGTGTCTACCAGTGTCGGGACCGTGACCATGAGGATGCCCAGGGAGACCGAGACCTGCACCTCGCTGCCCTTGCGTGCGTCCGCGCCACCGGCGGGGTCGGTGGAGATGACCTCGCCCTCGGGGACGGTGTCATGGTGGGTGCGGCTGACAGCCGGCTCCAGCTCGGCGTCGCGCAGCCCGGCGACAGCGTCGTCCTCCGCCTGACCGACGACGGTGGGGACGGTGACCATCGCGCCCGGGCCCACCTGGAACCACCAGAGCGTGCCCGCACCGGCCGCGACGACCAGGACGAGCAGGACCGCGAGCACCCGCGGCCACACGCGCCGACGGCGAGGCCGGGCGGGGGCCTCGGCCTGCGGGCGCGTGATGGCACCGATGGGCAGCGCGACCGTCCCGTGACCGTTGCGGAGATCGGTGACGCGGGTGGCGTCGTCGTCCACCTCACCGTCGCCCGCTCCCGACGGCGTCGCCGGCCCGGGCCGTACGTCGGCACGGCGCGTGAGGGTGGTCGGGTCCAGGGTGGCAACCGTGCGGCGCAGGAGCATGAGCGCAGCGCCGGCGTCCTGGGGGCGTTCGTCGGGGTCGCGGGCGGTCAGGGCCCCGACGAGCTCGTCGACCTCGACCGGCAGCCACGCCACCGCGGCCGACGGGGCAGGCACGGAGGAGTTGACGTGCTGGAAGGCCACCTGGATCGGCGCGTCGCCGGTGAAGGGCTGGCTGCCGGTGAGCAGCTCGTAGAGGAGCACCCCGACGGCGTAGACGTCGGCGCGCGGGTCGGCTCGGCCGTCGGTGACGATCTCGGGCGCGAGGTAGGCGACCGTGCCGAGCACCGTGCCGGTGGTGGCGGCAGTGGCCTCGCTCACCGCGCGGGCGAGCCCGAAATCGGCCACCTTGGCGCGCCCGTCGGCGGTGAGGAGCACGTTCTCGGGCTTGATGTCGCGGTGCACCAGGCCCGCCCGGTGGGCGCTGGCGAGCGCGTCGAGCACCTCGTCGGCCAGCGAGAGGGCCTCTCCGAGCGGCAGCGCACCGCGCTCGCGCAGCACGGTGCGCAGGTTCGGCCCGTCGACGTACTCCATCGTCAGGTAGCTGGCCTCACCGGCGACGCCCTGGTCGTGGACGGCCACGATGCCCGGGTGGGTCAGCCGGGCCGCGGCGCGCGCCTCGCGGCGGAAGCGCGCCACGAAGTCGGCGCTCTCCGCCAGGTGCGGGTGCATCACCTTGACGGCGACGGTGCGCTCGAGCCGCCGGTCCACGGCCCGGTACACGGTGGCCATCCCGCCGCGCGCGACCCGCGCGGTCACCTCGTACCGGTCGTCGACCAGCTGGCCGATCATCGGGTCGAGGGCGGTGGTGTCCACAGGCGCAGCCTACTTGGCCGGACGGCGCCGGCCCGGGTGCCGGGCCGTGTCGGAGGCGCGGGCACCCGGGCCGGGCGGTGCGGGACGGTCAGAACCGGGCCATGTGCGCCTTGACCGACGCGACGTACCGCTCGGTGTCCGCGAACATCCCGTTGCGCTTGACCGAGCCGGCGCCCTGGTAATAGCTCGCGATGGCCGAGTCGAGGTCGCCGGGGAACGTCTTGACGAGCTGACGGATGATCGCCACACCGGCCACGACGTTGTCGTTCGGGTCGAGCAGGTCGAGCTTGCGCCCGACGAGGGACGACGCCCACTCCCCGGAGGAGGGGATGACCTGCATGGTCCCGATGGCGTTGGCAGGGGAGACCGAGGTGTGGTTGAAGCCCGACTCCTGATAGGCGTGGGCCTGGGCCAGCGCGGGGTCCACGCCCATCTGCCGGGCCACCTGGACCACCGTGGCCTGCATCTGGGCGCGGGAGGGGACGCCACGGGCCAGCAGGGTCGCCTTGTTGGCGTTCGCCGCGGAGACGGTCGCCTCTGGGTAGGTGCGGCCGAGGAAGGTGTTCGGCACGAGCTGGCCGGTGGCCGGGGCGGCCGCAGTGGGCGCGGACGCGCCGGCCGGGACCTTCAGGGTCTGGCCGACGTAGATGAGGCCCGCACCGCTCAGCCGGTTCGCCTCGATGACGGCGGGGACGGTGGTGCCCCACGTGCGGGCCAGGCCGGAGACGGTGTCCCCGGCCCGGACGGTGTATGTGCCCGCCGAGGGGGCCGGGGCGGCCGGGACGCTCGCCACCGGCGCGGACACCGGGACCACCGTTGCGGTCCCGCCGACCTGGAGGGTCTGGCCGATACGGATGAGGGCGTTCGGCCCGAGGTTGTTGGCCGCGACGATCGCGGCCACCGTGGTGCCGTACTTCTTGGCGATGACCGAGACGGTGTCACCCGCGACGACCCGGTGGGTGCGCGCGGGGACGGGTGTGGACACCGGCGTGGTGACGGGGGTGGACACCGGGGCCGCGGTCGCCGGGCGTGCGGTCGCACCCGGGATGGTGAGCTGCTGCCCGATGCGGATGAGGTGCGCCGACTTCAGCCCGTTCGCGGAGACGATCGCGCCCACCGTCGTGCCGTAGCTCTTGGCGATCCCGGAGAGGGTCTCGCCGCCGCGCACGCTGTGCCGCCCGGTCCCGGCGGTCGACGTGGAAGGGGCGGGTCCGGAGCTCGCGGACGCCACCGCGCTCGCCGAGGGGATCTTGAGCATCTGCCCGACGCGGATGAGCGCCAGGGCGTCCAGGTTGTTCGCCCGGACGATCGCGTCGACGCTCGAGCCGGTGCGCAGCGCGATGTGGGAGACGGTGTCGCCGGGCTGCACCTGGTAGGTCATCTGCGGCACGGCCGCCGGGGTGACGGCTGAGGCGATGGCACGGGCGGTGGCGCCGTGCAGTGCCGCGGCGGGAGCGGTCGGGGTGGCGGCCTGGGCGTGCGCGGCCGGGCCGGTGGCGCCCACGGCCGTCGTGGCTGCGAGGGCGAGGCCCACGCCGGCGCGGCCCGCGTGCCGGCGCGGGGCCGTGCGGGGTCGTTCGGCCTTCGACATCGATCCTCCATGGGGAGTTCTTGTGACACCGGGCGTTGGCTCGACGTCGCCGGCACCGCCCGTGCCAGACGCAGCGGAACGGTGTGGCTGGTGTTACTGCAGTTAACTAGCGTGACCATAGCGACTGGTGTGGCGTGTCGACAAGACTTTCACCAGGTGAAAGGCCGTAGGCTGCCCCGGTGGAGCCCACCCCCGTCACGCCGTCCGGTTGGTACTCGGTGCCCGAGGTGGCCGATCTGCTCGGTCTGCGGCAGCGAGATGTCCGCGCCATGCTGAAGGACCACCGGCTGCTCGCCGTCCCGCACGGACCGAACGGTGCCACCTCCGTCCCGGCCGAGTTCTTGCTCGTCGGTGACGAGGCAGACGCACCCGGCGTGCTCGGCTCGTTGCCTGGCACGCTCACGCTTCTCGCCGACTCCGGCTACGACGCCGAGGCTTCCTTCCGGTGGCTCTTCACGCCCAACGACGAGCTCGGCTCGACGCCGGTCCAGGCACTGCGAGAGCGGCGCACCCACGCGGTGCGGCGTGTCGCCCTGACGCTGGCCTTCTGAGGGGGTTGTCTGGCCGACGTTCGCGTCGCGCCGGCGCGGTGGGGTGCCGGCGGGCGAGGTGCGGTCCTGGCCGGCCGCCGTCGTGCTCAGGCGATCCGTGTCGTCAGGGCGGTGGCGAGCTCCTCGAGGAGCTGCCGGGCGCCGTCGTTGAGGGCAGTGCGGCCCAGCGCCTCCAGGCCAGCGTCGCGGCGTTCCTCGATCATCGCCTCGTGCGCGTCGAACGCACCGCCGTCCTTCATGAGCTGCTGGATCTGCGCCACCGCCGCGCCGCTGAGGTCCGGCTGGCCGACCTGCGTGCGCAGCAGCTCCCGCTCGGCCGGCCCGGACATGGTCATCGTCATGGCCAGCAGGACGGTCCGCTTGCCCTCGCGCAGGTCGTCCCCGGCGGGTTTTCCGGTGACCGCCGGATCACCGAAGACGCCCAGCTCGTCATCGCGCAGCTGGAATGCCTCACCCAACGGCAGCCCGACGGCGCTGAGCTCGCCCAGCAGGTCCTCGCCCGCCCCGGCCAGGGCGGCGCCCAGGAGGAGCGGGTGCTCGACCGAGTAACGGGCGGACTTGTGCCGGACCACCTGCAACGCACGGTCGACGGCGGCCGCCGCGTCCTCGCCCCACGGCATGTCCTGCGAACGGATGTCGAGGTACTGGCCGAGCGCGACCTCCGCCGTCATCACGTCGTAGATGCCCCGGGCCCGTGAACCAGCGGCCGTCGGCACGAGCGCGCGGGCCCGTTCCATCTCCATCGCGGAGACGGCCAGCAGCAGGTCGCCGAGCACGATCGCTGCCGCGTGCCCGTAGTCGTCCGGACTGCCGAGCCAGGCGTTCTCGGCGTGCTCGGCGGCGAACCGGCGGTGCGCCGCGGGCAGCCCGCGACGGGTGAGCGAGCCGTCGATGACGTCGTCGTGGACGAGCGCGGTCCCCTGGAACAGCTCCAGCGCCGAGCCCGCGAGCACCACGGGCGCCAGGCCGTCCTGCTCCGTGGCGCCCCCGGCGGCCACCCAGCCCGCTGCGCACAGCTGGGCGCGCAACCGCTTGCCGCCGCCGAGGAGGTCCCGGGCGGGGGCGAGGAAGTCGGTCAGCGCGCCGACCGATGCGAAGTGCTCGGTGTGCTCGCCCAGGGCCACGAGCACCCGATCGGAGACCCGGTCGCGGACGTCGGCGGGGGAGGAAGGCATGGCCTGAGCCTACGGTGGAGCAGGTCGGCGCCCAGAATTCGCGCGCCCCCGCCCCCCGGCCACCGTCCGGAGCCCGTCGGGTCGGCGGTTGTCCACAGGCACCCGGCACGGGCACGCCACCGACCGGTGCAATGGGCGGCATGGACGACACCGTGATCCGCCTGAGCTCCCCGCGCGACCTCCTCGCGCTCGTGCCCTACCGACTGGGCTTCCACCCGGAACGATCGGCGGTGCTCATCGGGACTCGGGTGAATGAGCGGGGCAGGGACGCCCCGGGGCTGGTCATCCGGGTGGACCTCGCGGACGTCGCGCACCCGGATGCGGGCCCGACGGTGGCCGCGGCGCTGGCCCGGCACCTGCGCGCGGACGGAGCGCACGACGCCGCCGTGGTGCTGTACACCCCGCTCACCCATGCCGAACGGGCCGTGGACGAGGGGTTGGCCGCGGCCAGTGCGGCACTGTCGGCCGCGCTGCCCTGGGTCGAGGACCTCCGCCCGTGGGTGGTCGGCCCGGACGGGTGGCGCCACCTCAGCTGCGAGGACTGCTGCCCGGCGGCGGGGTACGCCCTGGCGGACCTCGAGGCCAGCGCGGTGGCGGCCGCGCACGTGCTCGAGGGACGCACGGCCGCGCCGTCGCGGGCGGCGCTGGCGGTGAAGCGGGTGCCCGCCGGTCCCGCCCGGGAGGCGGCGCAGCGTGCGGCCGAGGAGGAACTGGCCTGCCACCGTGCGGTCCTCGCCGCCACCGGCGGCGCTCCGCTGCTGCGTGGGGCGGCGTTCGGGGTGCCCGGCGCCGCACCCGCCCGCGACCAGGGCCCGCTCGACCGCCGGCGCCGAGCGGGCGCCCGTCTGTGGGACAGCGCGGTCGCCGCGCGCCGACCGCGCCCGGGCCCAGAGGTGCTCGGGCGCCTGCTCGTGCACCTGGGCGACCGTCCCCTGCGCGACGCGGTGCTCGCGCGCACCACGGACGGCGGCATGAAGGCGAGCCACCGGTATCTCGGGAAGGCCGCGGCGGGTGCCGTCTTCGACGTTCCGCGACGTCCGGACGTCGACGTGCTCGACGCCGCGATGGCGCTGGCGGGCGATGTCGCCGCGCACGCCGCCCCCGGTTGCGGCGCACCGGCGCTGGGCGTGCTCGCGTTCCTCGCGTGGTGGTCGGCCGACGGCGCCCGCGCGGACGTCGTCGCCCAGCAGGCCCTGGCCGAGGAGCCGGACCACCGGCTTGCGCTGCTGGTGCTGCGGAGCCTCGACGGTGCGGTGCCCCCGCCGTGGTACGAGCCCGGCGGGCCGTGGTGACCCGGCGTGAGACCGGGTCGTGGTGAGCGTTGGGTGCGCGTTCTCGCGCCGGTCGTTGCGAGGCGTGCGCGGGCGCCCACGGCACGGCGGGATCAGGTAACGTCCCGACGCATCAGCGTGGCGGGCACCGACCCCGCCAGGGACGGGGGACCGGGCATGTCGATCGTCGTGGGCTACCTCTCCACCAGGGAGGGTGAGGCGGCGCTCACGGCCGCTGTGGCCGAGTCACGCCGTCGGGACCACAAGCTGGTCGTGGTGCTCTCGCGACGCGCCAAGGCCGAGGAGCACGCCGTCCTCGAGGCCGAGGCTGACGCGGTGCGTGACCGGCTCGACGACGCCGACATCGCCTACGAGGTGCGTCAGCTGCGCCGCGGCCACGACGTCGCCGAGGACCTGATCACCGCCGCGGAGGAGGAAC
The DNA here is from genome assembly GCF_006352065.1 of Georgenia yuyongxinii. Lineage (NCBI taxonomy): Bacteria > Bacillati > Actinomycetota > Actinomycetes > Allobogoriellales > Allobogoriellaceae > Georgenia > Georgenia yuyongxinii. Next base: position 1,866,993 of record NZ_CP040915.1, read on the forward strand.
AGGCCGCGCTCATCGTGATCGGGCTGCGGCGGCGATCCCCGGTCGGCAAGCTCATCCTCGGCTCCAACGCGCAGCGTATCCTCCTCGACGCCCCGTGCCCCGTGCTGGCGGTCAAGGCGGATCCCGAGTAGGTCAGCACGGCGCTCCCCCGAGCCGGCCACTTCGTGAGACGCTGCGCGAGCACCGCAGGCGCGGGACGGTGGACCACGGCACCAGGGGCTTCTCCCTGGCCGCGGAGACCAGGCCCCGCCTCGAGCAGACACCGTCGTCAGGAGAACAGGAGCAGCCATGGACTACCCCAGCGACCGCCGCTACACGGCCGACCACGAGTGGATCGCCGTCGACGGCGAGGTGGCCACCGTCGGGGTGACGGCGTACGCGGCAGAGGCCCTGGGCGACGTGGTGTACCTGGAGCTCCCCGAGGTCGGTGCCGCCGTCACGGCCGGGACCAGCTGCGGGGAGATCGAGTCCACGAAGTCCGTCTCCGACCTCGTCTCGCCCGCGGACGGGGAGATCCTCACGGTCAACGACGACGCCGTCGACAGCCCGGAGAAGGTCAACGCCGATCCGCACGGTGAGGGCTGGCTCTACACGATGCGCGTGACCACCGTGCCCGACGGCCTCCTCGACGCCGCCGCCTACACCGAGCTGGTGCAGGGGCACTCGTGAGGAGCTTCGCCGACCGGCACATCGGCACCGACGCCGCCGCGCAGCAGCGCATGCTCGAGGCGGTCGGGGCGCCGTCGGTCGACGCCCTCCTCGCGGCGGCCGTGCCCGCCACCATCCAGCACGCGCAGGTCCCCGCCGGGCTGCCCGGCCCCGCCGCCGAGCACGAGGTGCTCGCCCGGCTGCGGGCGATCGCGTTCCGGAACACGGTCCGCACGTCGATGATCGGCCAGGGCTACTACGACACGGTCACCCCGCCGGTGATCCAGCGCAACGTCCTGGAGAACCCCGCCTGGTACACGGCGTACACCCCCTACCAGCCGGAGATCTCCCAGGGCCGCCTCGAGGCGCTGCTCAACTTCCAGACCATGGTCATCGACCTCACCGGGCTGGAGGTGGCGGGCGCGTCGATGCTCGACGAGGCCACCGCCGCGGCCGAGGCGATGCTCCTGGCCCGGCGGGCCACGAAGGGGCGGGGGCACCGGTTCCTCGTGGACGTCGACACCTTCGCCCAGACCCGTGCCGTCCTGGCCACCCGCGCCGAACCGGTCGGCATCGAGCTGGTGCCCACCGACCTCACCGACGGGCTGGCCGCGGCCGACCTGACCGACGTGTTCGGCGTGCTGGTCCAGGTGCCCGGCGCCGCCGGGCGCGTGCCGTCCCGTGCGGTGCTCGAGTCCGTCACCGCCGCCGCCCACGACGCCGGCGCCCTCGCCGTCGTCGTGGCGGACCTGCTCGCCACCACCGTGATCGCCGCGCCGGGGGAGTACGGCGCCGATGTGGCGGTGGGCACCACGCAGCGCTTCGGGGTACCGATGGGCTTCGGCGGCCCGCACGCCGGCTACATGGCCGTGCGCCGCGGCCTGGAGCGTCAGCTGCCCGGCCGGCTGGTCGGGGTCTCCAAGGACGCCGACGGCGCCCCCGCCATGCGCCTGGCGCTGCAGACCCGCGAGCAGCACATCCGCCGGGAGAAGGCGACGTCGAACATCTGCACCGCCCAGGTGCTGCTCGCCGTGATGGCCGCGATGTACGCCGTCTACCACGGCCCGGACGGGCTCACCGCGATCGCCCGGCAGGTCCACGCCCGCGCCGTCGAGCTGGCCGCGCGGCTGCGCACAGGCGGTGTGCCCCCTCGGCACGAGCACTTCTTCGACACCCTCGAGCTCGTCGTGCCCGGCCGTGCGGAGTCGGTGGCCAAGGCCGCGCTCGCCCAAAACATCACCGTGTTCGTGGCGGATGCCGACCACGTGCGGGTCTCCACCGACGAGCTGACCACACCCGCCGTCGTCGAGGACCTGGCCGCCGCCGTCGTCTCCGCGGCCGGTGAGACCGCGGGCGCCGGCGACCCCGCGGCGGAGCACCACGGCACCGCCACGTCGTCCACGGCCGGCGACGCCCTCCCCGCGGACATGGGCCGCACCGGCGAGTTCCTCACCCACCCCGTCTTCCACGCCCACCGATCCGAGACCGCGATGATGCGGTACCTCCGGCGCCTGGCGGACAAGGACTACGCGCTGGACCGCGGGATGATCCCGCTCGGCTCCTGCACCATGAAGCTCAATGCGGCCGTGGAGATGCAGGCGATCACCTGGCCGGAGCTCGCCCGCATCCATCCGTTCGCGCCCGCCGACGACGTCGCCGGCTACCTCGATCTCATCCACCAGCTGGAGGGCTGGCTGGCCGCCGCCACCGGTTATGACGCAGTGAGCCTGCAGCCCAACGCCGGCTCGCAGGGCGAGCTCGCCGGGCTGCTCGCCATCCGTGGCTACCACGCCAGCCGCGGTGAGTCCGCACGCGACGTCTGCCTCATCCCGGCCTCCGCGCACGGCACCAACGCCGCCTCGGCGGTCCTCGCCGGCCTGCGCGTGGTCGTGGTGGCCACCGACGACAACGGGAACGTGGACCTGGCCGACCTGCGCCGCCTGGTGGCCGAGCACGCCGACCGCCTCGCCGCCGTGATGATCACGTACCCCTCCACCCACGGGGTCTACGAGACGCAGGTGCGCGAGGTGAGCGCCGCCGTGCACGACGCCGGCGGGCAGGTGTACATCGACGGCGCGAACCTCAACGCCCTGCTCGGCCACGCCCTGCCCGGGGAGTTCGGCGGCGACGTCTCGCACCTGAACCTGCACAAGACGTTCTGCATCCCGCACGGCGGCGGCGGCCCCGGTGTCGGCCCGGTCGCGGCCCGTGCCCACCTCGCCCCGTTCCTGCCCGGACACCCCCTGGCGCCCGACGCCGGGCAGCGTCGCCTGCGCCTCGACGGCGCGGTGTCCGCCGCGCCCTACGGGTCGCCGTCGATCCTGCCGATCAGCTGGGCGTACATCGCCCTCATGGGGGCGGAGGGGCTGCGCGCCGCCACGGACGCCGCGGTGCTGGCGGCCAACTACGTCGCGGCCCGGCTGGGGGAGTACTTCCCGGTCCTGTACCGCGGCGCGGACGGGCACGTGGCGCACGAGTGCATCCTCGACCTGCGCCCGCTGCGCGCCGCCACCGGCATCACGGTCGACGACGTCGCGAAACGCCTCATCGACTACGGATTCCACGCACCGACGATGTCCTTCCCCGTCGCGGGCACGCTCATGGTCGAGCCCACCGAGAGCGAGGACCTGGGCGAGATCGACCGGTTCTGCGAGGCGATGGTCGCCATTGCCGCCGAGGCGGCGCGAGTGGGAGCCGGTGACTGGCCGGCCGACGACAACCCTTTGGTGGGGGCGCCGCACACGGCACTGTCGCTCACCGACGACTGGGCACACCCCTACTCCCGCGCGGAGGCCGTCTTCCCCGTGCCGGGCCTCGCGGACGGAAAGTACTGGCCACCGGTACGCCGGGTCGACGGGGCTTACGGGGACCGGCACCTGGTGTGCGCGTGCCCGCCCGTGGAGGCATTCGACTCGGTGGTGTAGGGCGGGCGCGCGCCCCGTCGGGCATAGATCCGGCCCGTCGCGCGTTGGAAGAGGTGGCGAGGGACGCCCGGGTTCCACGCCCACGGGAGTCACATTCCCACGCCGCGCCCCACATGCCAGCCGGACGTTATAATTGTAGGGCCGCCACGTCGATCGTCGGCCCCGCACCCCCCGCCGAAAGGTTCTCTGTGTCGCCCACCCCTGCCTCCAAGTCCGCTCGAACCGCTGACGCCGCCGAGGCCTCGGTCGACGAGGTCACGGGGACGGCCGCGCCCAAGGCCGCCGCCAAGCCGGCCACGAAGGCCGCCAAGACAGCCGCCGCCTCGGGTGAGACCGCCGCCACGGCGAAGAAGCCCGCCGCTCGCAAGGCACCGGCGAAGGCCGCCACCACGAAGGCTGCGACCACGAAGGCCGCCGCCGCGAAGACCAAGGCGGCGCCCGCGGCGGCCGCCAAGCCCACGCTCAAGGCCGTGCCCGACGAGCCGTCCGAGGAGGAGCCCATCGCGGAGGAGACCTCGACCGGTTTCATCGTCTCCGACGCCGACGACGACGACGCGCCCGTCCAGCAGGTCGTCACCGCCGGTGCCACTGCCGACCCGGTGAAGGACTACCTCAAGCAGATCGGCAAGGTCGCGCTGCTGAACGCCGAGCAGGAGGTCGAGCTCGCCAAGCGCATCGAGGCCGGCCTGTTCGCGGAGGAGAAGCTCGCCGCGGAGGGCGAGGACCTTCAGCCCAAGCTGCGCCGCGAGCTGCAGTGGATCGCCAACGACGGTCACCTGGCCAAGAACCACCTGCTCGAGGCCAACCTGCGCCTGGTCGTCTCGCTCGCCAAGCGGTACACCGGCCGCGGCATGCTGTTCCTGGACCTCATCCAGGAGGGCAACCTCGGTCTGATCCGCGCGGTGGAGAAGTTCGACTACACCAAGGGCTACAAGTTCTCCACGTACGCCACCTGGTGGATCCGCCAGGCGATCACCCGCGCCATGGCCGACCAGGCCCGCACCATCCGCATCCCGGTGCACATGGTCGAGGTCATCAACAAGCTCGCCCGCGTCCAGCGGCAGATGCTCCAGGACCTGGGCCGCGAGCCCACCCCGGAGGAGCTGGCCAAGGAGCTGGACATGACGCCCGAGAAGGTCGTCGAGGTCCAGAAGTACGGCCGCGAGCCCATCTCCCTGCACACGCCCCTCGGTGAGGACGGTGACAGCGAGTTCGGTGACCTCATCGAGGACTCCGAGGCGGTCGTGCCGGCCGACGCCGTGAGCTTCACGCTCCTGCAGGAGCAGCTCCACGCGGTGCTCGACACGCTCTCCGAGCGGGAGGCCGGCGTCGTCTCCATGCGCTTCGGTCTCACCGACGGCCAGCCCAAGACGTTGGACGAGATCGGCAAGGTCTACGGCGTGACGCGTGAGCGCATCCGCCAGATCGAGTCCAAGACGATGTCCAAGCTGCGCCACCCCAGCCGCTCCCAGGTGCTGCGGGACTACCTGGACTGACAGGCAGCCGCACGACGCACGAAGGAAGGCCCGCACCCCGAGGGTGCGGGCCTTTCTCGTGCGCTCGTAGCGGGGGACTTTCCCGCAGGGACCATCCCGCGGGCGGTCCTCGCGCGGAAAGGAGGCGGCCTGGAACACCGGCCGAAACGGGGACCGCCCGGAGACCGAGCCGGCCAGTCCGCCGTCAGCCCTCGACGAGGTGACGGGCCACCACCACCTGGTAGACGCCGCAGAACATCAGCGCGAGCGCCACCGCGCCGAGCACGACGGCGCCCAGCGGCAGCTGCAGCAGCGCGGTGAACGCGGCGTCCAGCCCCCCGGCCTGCTCGGGATCGTGCCGCGCGGCGGCGAGCACGAGCAGCACGCCCACCACGGCGACCGCGACCCCCCGGCCCGCGTAACCCACCCGGCCCGCGGCGATCACCCGCCGGTCCACACCCGGCTCGAGCTTCTCCCGGAAGGACGCCGTCACGCCGCGATAGACCAGGTACGCGCCGAGCACCAGCAGCGCAAGACCGGCTGCCACGACCAGGGCGAATCCGCCCGGCACGCCAAGCACACCGGAGGTCGCCTGCTCAGGTGAGCCGCCCGAGTCCCCGCCCGACCCCGAGAGCAGCCCGATGGCCGTGGCCACCAGGGCGAGGGACAGAACCGCCTTGCCCGCGGAGCCGAGGCGTTTGGCGAGCCGCTTCTTCTGCTCCTGATGCGTGTGACCCCAGATGGCCTCGACCGCCTGCCACACGGCATAGGCCACGAGCCCGGCGATCATCACGACCAGCAGGACCCGGCCGAGCCCGTTCCCGGCCAGGCGCGCCAACGCGCCCTCCTGCGTGGCCTCCTCGCTGGAGCCGCTGCCCAACGCCAGCTGCAGCGCGATCCAGCCCAGCAGCAGCCAGACCACTCCCTGCGCCGCGTACCCCACCTTGCCCAGTGTCCGGAGCCATCCGCCGCGCGCCGAGGACCGGGCCGCGGCCCCTGCCTCCCGTGCGTGGTGCTCCACCGCATCCGTCATGGGTTCACCGAACCACGCCAACCCTCGGGCCGCATGGCGGCGTCCCGGACGCACGGACGACCAAGGCCGCCACCCCGGCGGGGGTGGCGGCCTTGGTCGACCCGAGCGGCGTCAGCGCGCCGCGGCGGTCTTGTCCTCGTGGAGACGGTCTGTCTCGTCATGGATGTGGGTGGCGACGCCGGCCAGGGCCTCGGCGTGCTTGCGCGCGTGGTGCGCGCAGAACAGCAGCTCGCCGGCCTCCAGCTGGACGCGCACGTAAGCCTGCGCGCCACAGGCGTCGCACCGGTCCTGCGCGGTCAGTTCGGGGGTCATCGTCGTAGCGGTCACATCAGCATGTAACCACCTCGCGGGCCCAAACCTGCCCGTAGAACCCGCCGGTTCGCTCCCGGCGTACTCCCTTCAAGGGGCGAAGGTCCCGCAAGTTGTGGTGCACCGCACATTGCTGAGGAGATGATCCCCACGATCGCGGGTCGATGCACGGTCCTGAGCGTGCGGAAACTTAGAGTAGGCGGGTGTCGACTGCCACCGCCAACGCCGCATCGAGCTACACCGCCCGGCACCTCTCTGTACTGGAGGGGTTGGAGGCGGTGCGCAAGCGCCCGGGCATGTACATCGGGTCCACCGACTCCCGGGGCCTCATGCACTGCCTGTGGGAGATCATCGACAACGCGGTCGACGAGTCCCTCGAGGGCCACGCGACCACCATCGAGATCATCCTGCACCCCGACAGCTCGGTGGAGGTTCGCGACGACGGCCGGGGCATCCCCGTCGACCTCGTCCAGTCCGCCGGGCTCAGCGGTGTCGAGGTCGTCTTCACCAAGCTGCACGCGGGCGGGAAGTTCGGGGGCGGCTCGTACGCCGCCTCCGGCGGCCTGCACGGCGTGGGCGCCTCCGTGGTGAACGCGCTGTCCGCCCGCCTGGACGTGGAGGTGGACCGCGGCGGCAAGACCCACCGCATGACCTTCCACCGGGGCGAGCCGGGCGTGTACGACGACCGCGCCGGGATCTCCCCGGAGTCCCCGTTCGACCCGTTCACGAGCTCCTCCGAGCTCACCGTGGTGGGCAAGGTGCCCCGCACCCGCACCGGCACCCGGGTGCGTTACTGGGCCGACCGGCAGATCTTCCCGGCCAGCGCCCACTTCGCCTACGACGACCTCATCGACCGTGCCCGGCAGACTTCCTTCCTGGTGCCCGGACTGACCCTGACCGTGCGCGACGAGCGGCGCCTGCCCGACACCCCCGGCCAGGACGGGCCCGTGGAGGAGGTGTTCCGGCACGACGGCGGCGCCGTCGACTTCGCCGACTTCCTCGCCCCGGACGCCTCCGTCACCGACACCTGGCGGCTGCGCGGCACCGAGACCTTCACCGAGACCGTCCAGCAGCTCGACTCCCGCGGCCACCTGCGCCCGCAGGAGGTCGAGCGCAGCTGCGAGGTCGAGGTCGCCCTGCGCTGGGGCATCGGCTACGACACGACCGTGCGCTCCTTCGTCAACATCATCGCCACCCCCAAGGGCGGCACCCACCTCGCCGGGTTCGAGATGGGCCTGCTCAAGACGCTGCGCAAGCAGATCGACACCAACGCCCGCCGGCTGAAGATCACCGCCAAGGAGGGAAAGGTCGAGAAGGACGACGTCCTCGCCGGTCTGACCGCCGTCGTCACCGTCCGGTTCCCCGAGCCGCAGTTCGAGGGACAGACCAAGGAGGTGCTCGGCACGGCCCCCGTCCGCGGGATCGTCGCGAAGGTCGTCGAGCGTGAGCTCACCGCGCTGCTCACCTCCGCCAGACGGCACGAGAAGGTCCAGGCCGCGGCACTGCTGGACAAGGTGGTCGGCGAGATGCGGGCCCGGGTCTCGGCGCGCGTGCAGAAGGAGATCTCGCGGCGCAAGAACGCCCTGGAGACCTCCACGCTGCCGCCCAAGCTGGCCGACTGCCGCAGCGAGAACATCGAGCACACCGAGCTCTTCATCGTGGAGGGCGACAGCGCGCTCGGCACCGCCAAGCTCGCCCGGTCCTCGGAGTTCCAGGCGCTGCTGCCGATCCGCGGCAAGATCCTCAACGTCCAGAAGGCCTCCCCGGGCGACATCCTCAAGAACGCCGAGGTCGCCTCGATCATCCAGGTGATCGGCGCCGGCTCGGGCCGCACCTTCGACACCGAGCAGGCCCGCTACGGCAAGATCGTGCTCATGACGGACGCCGACGTCGACGGCGCCCACATCCGCACCCTGCTCCTCACCCTGTTCTTCCGGTACATGCGCCCGATGGTCCAGGCCGGCCGGGTGTTCGCCGCCGTCCCGCCGTTGCACCGTGTGGAGATGGCCGGCTCGGGCGGCAAGAAGGGGGAGGTCGTCTACACCTACTCCGAGGCCGAGCTCACCGCGCTGCTCAAGAAGCTCGAGCGCGCGGGCCGGAAGTACAAGGAGCCCATCCAGCGGTACAAGGGCCTGGGGGAGATGGACGCCCACCAGCTCGCCGAGACCACCATGGACCCGGCCCGGCGCACCCTGCGTCGCATCTCCATGACGGACGAGGCGGCGGTGGCCCAGGCGGAGGACGTCTTCGAGCTGCTCATGGGCAACGACGTCGCCCCACGCAAGGACTTCATCGTCGCCGGCGCCGAGCACATCGACCGCGAACGCATCGACGCCTGACCACCCCGGGTGGGGTACGTCACCCCCGGGTGCGGCACGTCACCCCCCGGTGCCCGGGCCCGCGGCCACGGCACCCTAGGATCGAGCCATGCCTTCCGACCGTCTCGAGCGGCCGCTCGCCGAACGCCTGCACGTCCCGGACACGGCGGAGGTCCCCACTCCCCACCTCGGGCTGAGCTGGCGGCGGCTGGACGGAACGGACGTCTCCGCCGTCCTCGGTCTCCTCGAACGGTGCGCCGCCGTGGACCGCGCCATGATGCGGCTGTGCCCGGTGGAGATCGCCGCCCGGCTCGGGGGCGCCACCGGGATGGTGACCGACTCCCTGGGCGGGTTCGCCCCGGACGGCGAGCTGCGCGCGATGGCCATGGTCTACCTGCCGCCGCACGACACTGCCATGCTCCGTGCCTTCGTCACCGCCACCATCGATCCCGAGTGGCGCGGCCGGGGCATCGGCCGGGCGCTGCTGGACTGGCAGGACGCCAGGGCCCGCCAGCTGCTCGCCGAGGACGGGCGGGACCTCCCGGCCCGGATCGGCGCCTACGTGGGAGAGCACCTCGCGGACCGCCGCAAGCTCTACGTCGCGGGCGGGTTCAGCTCCAAGCGCGTGTACCAGGAGATGCGGCGCCCCGTGTCCCGGCCGGTGCCCGAGGTGACGCTGCCGGCAGGACATCGGCTGGTGGACTGGTCACGCGAGCTCGACGACGCCGTCCGCCAGACCCACAACCAGGCCTACGCGGAGCACTGGGGGGCCCAGCCGTTCGACCCGGAGTCGTGGTCGGTCGTGCACCCGGAGCTCGCCCCGGCCTGGTCGAAGGTCGTGCTCGCTCCCGGCGCCGACGGCCACGAGGTGGTCGCGTTCGCGATGACGAGCCGCCACGAGCACTCCTGGCGCCAGCTCGGCTTCAGCGAGGGCTACACCGAACAGATCGGTGTACGGCGGGACCACCGCGGCAAGGGACTCGCCCGTGCCCTCCTCGCCGAGGTTATCCGTGCTCTGGCGGCCGACGGCATCGAGTCCTCCGCGCTCGCCGTGGACACGGTCACGGAGGGCACGCACCGCTTCTACGAGGAGCTCGGCTACCAGCGGCAGGGCGCGCAGATCCTGTACACCATCGAGATCTGAGCGAGACGTGCTGCGTCACCCACCCGGCGGTCGGCGGCGACGGAACTCGCCCGCAGCCGAAGTCGACTCCCGCGGCGGTCAGCGAATAGGGTCGCGAGGTGCCCACCCCCGCCCTGACACCCGACGGTAGCGCGCGCGCTCTCCGGCCCCTGGCCGAGCGTGTCCACGCCCCGGCGCGGCTCAGCGTGCCCGACGGCTCCGGCGGGCTGCACTGGCGTGAGCTCCACACCGGCGACCTGGACGCACTGGGGCAACTGGTACGCCGCATCGAGGACGCCGACGACCCGCCGTACCGCACCTCCGAGGAGGAGGTGGCGGAGTACTACGGCGACAGCCACGCCTGGAGCGGCCTGGGTGCCTGGGACGCGGACGGCACGCTGCGGGCCTTCGGGTTCGTGCGCATCCGGCACGGCGACATCACCCTGCTGCGCGCCTTCTGCTCCGGCGGGGTGGACCCGGCCTGGCGCGGTCGTGGGGTGGGGAGTGCGCTGATGGACTGGCAGGTGGCGCGGGCGCGGCAGATGGTCGTCGCCGTCGGCCGGGAGGCGCCGGCGCGGATCGTCGTCCACGTCGACGACGGCATGGACGCCATGGCGTCGGTGCTCGCCTCCCGCGGCTTCACCCCGCGGCGCTGGTACATGGAGATGCGCCGGGACCTCAGCATGCCGATCCCGCAGGTCACGCTCGGGACGCACCTGTCCGTCGAACCCTGGACGCCCGAGCTCGACGATGCGGTGCGCCGCGCCCACAACAAGGCCTTCGGCGACCACTGGGGCTCCCAGCCGCACACGCCGGAGACGTGGCAGCAGGGCCGGACCCACTTCGCGGCGTCCTGGAGCTTCGTGGCGCTGGACCGCAGCACCGACCGCACCCAGGTGGCCGGATACCTCCTGTCCGGGCGGTACGAGCACGACTGGCCGGCCCTGGGTTGGAGCGAGGGGTACACCGAGATCATCGGGGTGCTCCCGGAGTGGCGCGGGCGGCACGTGGCCAGCGCGCTGCTCACCCGGGCGATGCGTGCCTACGCCGCCGACGGCATGCAGTACGCCGGCCTCGACGTGGACGCCGACAACCCGACGGGCGCGCCGACGCTCTTCGCGCACCTGGGCTACGAGCGCACCCGCGGCTCCGCGATGTACACCATCGAGTTCTGACGGACCGTCGCCAGCACCTTCACACCCGCGAGATGTCAAGTCCTCCGTGAGATGTCATCTTCTCCGTGAGATGACATCTGATCCGGAAATGCTCGCGACATCGGACGGTACAAAGCGCGCGCGAGCATTTCCAGCCCTGCCGGGCCGCCCCGCAGGGGCGGCTATGACATCTCACGGAGAAGATGACATCTCGCCGGATTCGATGGGGGTCAGCCGATCGCCGCGATCGGGGCCGGCAGCGCGTGCCCGGAGCCGTCGCGACGCTCCTCCGCCTCCGGCAGCGCGACCGCCTGGCCACCCGACCCCACGGCCCGGGCCGGCTCGGGGCCCACCCACGCCAGCTGCAGGCAGTCCTCCCCGCGCAGGAACCGCTGCGTGCGGACGCCGCCGGTGGCGCGACCCTTGGCCGGGTACCGGTCGAGCGGGGTGACCTTGGCGCTGCCGGGGACCGTGCCGGGCAGCGCACCGGTGGTGCCGGCGACCGTCACCACGACGCAGGCGGAGACCTCCTCGCCCGCGACGATGCCGAGGTAGATCACCGAGGCGCCCTCGCCGAGCTTGATGCCGGCGACGCCCTGGCCCGTGCGGCCCTGGGCGCGCACAGCAGACGCGTCGAAGCGCAGCAGCTGGGCGTCGGAGGCGACCAGGACGAGCTTGTCCTCCTCACCGGCGTGCCCGGCACCGATGACCCGGTCACCCTCGCGCAGCGAGATGACGCCCCAGGCGTCCTTGTTCGACGGGTGGTCGGCGGTGACCCGCTTGACCACACCCTGCGCGGTGGCCAGCGTCAGGGGTGGGGCGTCGCCGTCGAGCCGGGCCAGGCCGACCACGGTCTCGCCCTTCTCCAGCTGTGGGACCTCCGCGACCGGGACGCCGCCGGAGAGGCTGTAGGCGGCGCCGCTGGGCGGCAGGGACGGGGCGTCGAGCACGTCCAGGCGCACCATCCGGCCGGCCGAGGTCACCGCCGCCACCTGGCCGCGGGCGGTCGCGGGCACGGCGTGCGTGACGGCGTCGTGCGCCGAGCGGGGGCCCGTGCGCAGCGGCGCCTCCGCGGTCGAGGTGCGCGCCCACAAACCCGTGCCCGAGAGCAGCACCCAGCACGGGTCGTCCGCGACCTCTAGCGGCACGGCGGTGCCGCGCGCGGCGGACCCGGGGGCCGCCGTCGTCGCCGGACCACCCGCATGCTCCAGGAGCACGGTGCGCCGCGGGGTGCCGAACTTGGCGGAGACGTCGGCGAGCTCGTCGGAGACCACGCCGCGCAGCCGCTCGTCGGAGTCGAGGATCGCCCGCAGCTCTTCGATCTGCTTGGCCAGCTCGTCGGCCTCGGCCTCGAGCTCGAGGCGGGAGAACTTCGTCAGGCGGCGCAGCCGCAGGGCGAGGATGTACTCCGCCTGCGCCTCGGAGAGGTCGAAGACCTGCATCAGGCGGGCACGGGCGGCCTCGGCGTCGTCGGAGGAGCGGATGACGGCGATGACCTCGTCGATGTCCGCGATCGCGATGAGCAGACCGGCCACCAGGTGCGCCCGCTCGGTGGCCCGGTTCAGCCGGAACGAGGTGCGCCGCCGGACCACGGTGAGGCGGTGGGCGACGAAGACCTGGAGCAGCTCGCGCAGCCCCAGGGTCCGTGGCTGGCCGTCCACCAGCGCCACGTTGTTGATCCCGAAGGACTCCTCCATCGGGGTGTGCCGGTAGAGCTGTTCCAGCACCGCCTCGGGGTTGAACGCGTTCTTGACCTCGATGACCAGGCGCAGCCCGTGGTGGCGGTCGGTGAGGTTCTGGATGGTGCTGATGCCCTGGAGCTTGCCGGCCTTGACCGCGTCGGAGATCTTCTCCATGACCCGCTCGGGACCGACCATGTAGGGCAGCTCGGTGACGACGATGCCCTTCTTGCGGGCGGTGACGTTCTCGATGCGGGCCGTCGCGCGGGTGCGGAAGCTGCCCCGGCCGGTGGCGTACGCGTCGCGGATGCCCTCCAGGCCGATGATCTTCCCGCCCTCGGGCAGGTCCGGGCCCGGGACGAACCGCATGAGGTCCTCCAGCGTGGCGTCCGGCTGGGTGATGAGGTGGCGCGCGGCGGCGACCACCTCGACCAGGTTGTGCGGCGCCATGTTGGTCGCCATGCCCACGGCGATGCCCGTGGCACCGTTGACGAGCAGGTTCGGGATGGCCGCGGGCAGCACGTCGGGCTGGGTGAGCTGGTTGTCGTAGTTCGGCACGAAGTCGACGACGTCCTCGCCGAGGTCGGCCGTCATGGCCAGCGCCGCGGGAGCCAGGCGCGCCTCGGTGTACCGGGACGCCGCGGGGCCGTCGTCGAGGGAGCCGAAGTTCCCGTGCCCGTCCACCAGCGGCAGGCGCAGCGCGAAGGGCTGGGCCAGGCGCACCATCGCGTCGTAGATGGCGGTGTCGCCGTGCGGGTGGAGCTTGCCCATGACCTCGCCGACCACGCGCGCGGACTTCACGTGCCCACGGTCGGGCCGCAGCCCCATCTGGTCCATCATGAACAGGATCCGGCGCTGCACCGGCTTCAGGCCGTCGCGGGCGTCGGGCAGCGCCCGGGAGTAGATGACGGAGTAGGCGTACTCCAGGAACGAGCCCTGCATCTCCTCGGAGACGTCGATGTCGACGATCTTCTCGTCGACGGGCACGGGCGGCGGCGGAGTCTTACGGGCCATGGGCAGATTGTCCCTGACGATTGCCCATGCTCGGTGCACCGGCGACCGTGGTGTCGGACTCGCTCGGTACTCTCACAGCATGGGCGAGGACGGCGTGGGCGAGGACTACCCCTGGCACTGGGCGGCCGACGTCGTCCTGCGGGACGGCGCGACCATGCACATCCGCCCCATCCGGCCCGACGACGCCGACGCCCTGCAGCGCATGCACCTGGCGCAGTCGCCGGAGTCGATCTACTTCCGGTTCTTCGCCCCGGTCCCGCGCCTGGGGGAGAAGGACCTCTACCGCTTCACGCACGTCGACCACCACAACCGGGTGGCCCTGGTGATGGTGGACGGCGCGGAGATCCGTGCGGTCGGGCGCTTCGACGTCGTCGCCCCCGGAGACGCGGAGGTGGCCTTCAACGTGGTGGACACCGAGCGCGGCCGGGGCCTGGGCTCGGTGCTCCTCGAGCACCTCGCGGCCGCAGCGCGCGAGCTGGGCGTCACCCGGTTCGTCGCCGACGTGCTGCCCGCCAACGCACGGATGGTCCGGGTGTTCGGCGACGCCGGGTACGAGGTGGCCCAGCGCCTGGAGGACGGCGTGCTGTCGATCTCCTTCAGCATCGAGGAGACGGAGCGCTCCTGGCAGGTGATGGCCGAGCGGGAGCGTCACGCGGAGGCGCTGAGCATGGGCGGGCTCCTGCAGGCCGCGTCGGTGGTGGTCCTCGGGCTGGGCCCGGAGGGGGAGGAGGGCCACGTCCTCGCCGGTCGCGTGGCGCAGGCTCTCGCCGCCGGTGCGTTCACCGGCCCGGTCCACGTGGTCGGGACGGCTGCGGGAGGCCCGACGGCGGAGCCTGGCGCCCCACGGCAGCCCACCCAGGTGCACCGAGCCATCGGTGAGGTGCCGGGGCCCGTCGACCTCGCCGTGGTGTCCGGCCCGCCGCGGGACGTCGTCGGATCGGTGCCGGCGCTCCGTGACCTGGGCGTGCGGGCGATGGTGGTGCTCTCCCACGGCTTCGGCGAGTCCGGGCCCGCGGGCATGGCCCGGCAGCGGGAGCTGCTGCGCCGCACGCGCGCCGCCGGGATCCGGGTGGTGGGCCCCGCCTCCTTCGGGGTGGTCGGGCACGGGCCGGCCGGCCGGTACAACGCCACGCTGTGGCTGGAAAGCGGCGACGTGACCGGGCCAGGAGACGCCCCGGCGGCCGGGTCGGCCGGCGACTCACGAGCGGCAGGGTCGTCTGGCGAGGCCCCCGAGGGACTGGGGCTCTTCGCCCAGTCCCTCGCCGCCGGGCTGGCCGTGCGCTCCGCCGCCGCCCGACGGAACCTGCCCGTGGCCACATTCGTCTCGGCCGGCAACCGCATGGACGTCTCCGGCAACGACACCATGCAGTTCTGGTCCCAGCACCCGGCCACGGCCGTCGGGGTGGTCGTGCTGGAGTCGATGGGCAACCCCCGCAAGTTCTCCCGGATCGCCCGCCGGCTCTCGGCGAGCAAACCGCTGGTAGCTGTCATCTCCGGCCAGACCGGCCAGGCCACCCCGCCCGGTCACGCCGTGCGCACCTCCCGCGAGCCGCAACGGGTGCTCACCGAGATGCTGCGGCAGGCCGGCGTCGTCCGGTCACGCACGGTGCGGGAGATGCTCGACGTCGCCGCGCTGATGCTCACCCAGCCGTTGCCCGCCGGCCCACGCACCGCCGTCGTCTCCTCCTCCACGGCCCTGGCAGGCCTGGTGTCGGACGTCCTGCGCGCCGAGGGCCTTGAGGTGGCCGGGGAGCCGGTGACCCTCCCGCCCCTGGCCGGCGCCGCCCAGTACGAGGACGCCCTCGCGCGCCTGACCGCCCGTGACGACTTCGACGCGGTCATCGTCGCGCACGCGGCGCCGCTGGCCACCACCGACCGGGAGGTCGCCGCCGTCATCGCCCGCGCCGCCGCGCGAGACCCGCGTACCTGGGTCGCGTCCGTGTACGGCCTGCACGGCCTGGACGAGGCCCTCACGGCCGAGGGGCGCCGGGTGCCTGCGACGGGCACGGTCGAGGACGCCGTCACCGCCCTGGCCGGCGTGGTGCAGCACGCCCGGTGGCGCACCGGTGCCACCGACCCCCTGGTGGCCCCTCCGGGCATCGACCCCGCGGGCGCCCGCCGCGTCCTGGCCGACCTGCTCAGCGCGGTCCCGCAGCACGAGCGGCGCACCCTCGACCGGACCGCCACCCAGGCCCTCCTGGCCTGCTACGGCATCGAGATCCTGGCGGCTGAGCCGGTGCGCGACGCCGACGAGGCGGTCGCGGCCGCCGAGGCGACCGGGTGGCCGGTGGCCCTGAAGGTCTCCGACGCCGTGCTGCGCCACCGCATGGACCTCGGCGGGGTCCGGCTGGACGTGGCGGACGCCGACGCGCTGCGCGAGGCGATGACCCAGGTGCGCACGCGGTCCGAGCGGGTGCTCGGCCACCCGGTCACCTTCGAGGTCCAGGCCATGGCGCCGCCCGGCGTCGCCTGCGTGGTGCGCGGCAGCGAGGACGACCTGTACGGGCCGGTCGTGGCGTTCGGCCTCGGCGGCGACGCGACCGAGCTGCTCGGCGACGTCTCCTACCGCATCCCGCCCCTGACCAGCCGGGACGTCTCCGAGATGGTGCGCTCCGTGCGCGCTGCGCCGCGCCTGCTCGGGCACCGGGGCCTGCCCCCCGTCGACGTCGCCGCCCTCGAGGACGTCGTCGCGCGCGTCTCGATGCTCACCGACGACCTGCCCGAGGTGGCCGAGGTGCTGCTCAACCCCGTCATCGTGGGCGAGGAGGGCGTCCAGATCGCCTCGGCGGTGGTCACCGTCGCCCATCCGCTGCGCCAGGACGCCGGGCGCCGGGCACTGCCCGAACCGCCCGCAGAGCCGACGGGGGACGCGGGGGACGGCGGGGGTGCCGAGGTGGGATGATGTCCCGGTGCCGGACCTCAACCTCGCCAACAAGCTGCGCTCCGAGCTCGACCTCGCGGGTTACTACCCAGAGCTCGTCGCCGGCGTGATCGACGTCGCCCTCGCCGACGAGGCGGTGGTGTCCTACCTGGTGCACCCCGAGACCACCTTCGACGAGACCGAGGTGTTCCGGCACCTCACCGCGCTGGTGCTCACGCCGTCGCGCCTCGTGGTGGCCCATGTCGACGATGGCCCCGGCCCGGACGGGCGGCCCTCCGCGCTGGCCACCACCGAGTCGGTCCCGCTGCGCGAGGTCCGGTCCGTGACCCTCACCCACGGGGTCAGCGACCCCGCCCGCGCCCGCAGCATGCGCACCCAGGAGCTCACGGTCGCCGTCAGCTGGGGCACCGCGGACAGCCTGGACCTCAAGCCCGACCACTGCGACGACCCCGAGTGCGAGGCGGACCACGGATACGTGGGCACCGTCACCCCGGAGGGCCTGGAGGTGCGCATCAGCGCCCAGGCGGAAGGTGCCGGCGCGCTGGACGGGGCGCTGGCGTTCGCGAAGGCGCTGTCCTCCGCGACGGCCGGTCGCGCCGCCCGCGCGTGATCGAGGAGTTCCGGCCGCCCGGCCAGGACGGCCTGCACGTGCGCGCCGTCATGCCCGCCGCGCTGGACGCCGTCGGGCTCGACACCGCCTCGGCGGGCCGCCCCAGCGCCACCGACCGGGCGGTGCTCGGGCTGCCCCAGGCGCCCAAGGTGTGCGTGGTGCTCGTGGACGGCCTGGGGATGCGCATGCTCACCGAGCGGGGCGGGCACGCCCCGTTCCTGCGCGGCCGGCTGCCGGACGCGCTGACCCTGAGCAGCACCTTCCCCTCCACCACCGCCTCCGCCGTCACCGCACTGGGGACCGGCGAGCTGCCCGGGCTCACCGGCATGCTCGGGTTCTCCGTGCGTGACCCCGCCACCGGCGGCGTGCTCAACCTCATCCGCTGGGAGGCCACCACGCTCACGCCACGATCGTGGCAGCGCCAGGACACCCTCTTCGAGCAGCTCGCGACCCGCCGGCTGGGCGGGGAGCGGCTGCGGGAGGTGGTCAGCGTTGGCCCGGCCCGGTTCGTGGGCTCCGGGCTGACCGAGGCCGCGCTGCGGGGCATGCGCAACGTCTCCGCGGAGTCCCTCGCCGACCGGGTGGACGCCGCCTCCGCTCAGCTGCGGCGCGACGAGGTCGCCGCGGTCTACCTCTACTGGGGCGATGTGGACCACACCGGGCACGAGCACGGCTGGGGCTCGTGGCAGTGGGGCGAGGAGGTCACCAAGGTCGACGGCGAGCTGGCCCGCCTCGCCCGCACCCTGCCGCGCGGCACGCTGCTGGTCATCACCGCCGACCACGGCATGGTCGACGTGACCGACAAGGTCGACGTCGCCACCACCCCGGCCCTCGCCCAGGACGTGGAGCTGGTGGCCGGGGAGCCGCGCGCCAACCACGTCTATACCGCCCCCGGCGCCGCCGAGTCGGTCGCCCGGCGCTGGCAGGAGGTGCTGGGGGAGCGGGCGTGGGTCGCGCTGCGCGAGGAGGTCGTGGCCGCCGGGCTGCTCGGGGAGGTCGCCCCGGACCGGCTGCAGACGGTGGGCGACGTCGTCGTCGCGATGCGCGGGCGTCACGCGGTGGTCGACTCGCGCACCCAGACCCCCACCTCGCTGCGGCTCGTCGGCATGCACGGCTCGCTGACCGAGGCAGAGATGGCCGTCCCGCTGATCGCGACGGTGGTGTAGATGGCCCAGCTCGTCTTCTTCACAGGCACGATGGACTCAGGCAAGTCCACCCTCGCGCTCCAGATGGATCACAACCACGCCGCCCGGGGCCGTGACGGCCTGATCTTCTCCCGCAACGACCGGGCGGGAGAGGCGATCCTGTCCTCCCGCCTCGGGCTCGCCGTGCCCGCGGTGGAGGTCACCGACGGCACCGACTTCTGGGCCGAGGTGGTGCGCCGGCGTACCCACGGCGCCCGCGTGGACTACCTCATCTGCGACGAGGTGCAGTTCTACAGCCCCGAACAGGTGGAGCAGCTCGCCCGGCTCGTCGACGAGATGGGCGTGGACGTCTTTGGGTTCGGCATCACCACGGACTTCCGCACCCGGCTCTTTCCCGGCTCGGCACGCATGCTCGAGCTCGCCGACCGGGTGGAGCGCCTGCAGGTGGAGGCGCTGTGCTGGTGCGGCGCCCGTGCCACGCACAACGCGCGCACGGTGGGCGGCGCGATGGTCACCGAAGGTGCGCAGGTCGTGGTGGGGGACACGGTGCCCGGTGACGCGGCGGCGGCCGAGCCGGCTCACGCGGCGCAGCCGGACCACGTCGCGCAGCCGGCTCATGTCGCGGACCTGAACCACGCCGCGGACCCGGCTCACGCCATGCAGCCGAACCCCGCCATGCAGCCAGAACACACTGGGGCGCCGGCCGCCGTCGGCGAGCCCGCCGAGGTCGGCTACGAGGTGCTGTGCCGGTTCCACCACCTGCATCAGGTGACGGCCGCCCGGGCCCGTGCCGCGAGCCTTAGCCCGCAGACCCTGCCGCTGGGCGAGTAGCCGAGGTCGGTGCCAGACCGGGCTACCCGTGCGTTCCACGCGTTGAGACCTGCACGTTCCGACCGAGACCTGCTGTTCCGCCTGCAGGTGTCGGCGCAAGTTGCAGGTCTCAACGCGGTGGGAACCTGCCAGCGGCCATGTGGCGGTCGGGTGGAGGGGTGACGCGGTGGCGTGGGACCGGCCGCGGGCCAGGGCTACTCGGGCTTGGCTCCGGTTACTCCGGCTTGGCCCCGAACACGATCTCGTCCCAGCTCGGCACGCTGCGCCGGACGGTCTTGCGTCGTCGCGGGGAACTACCTGCACGGGGGTCGCCGTGACCGTCGCCGGCGGCACGGCGCGCGGGCTCGTCGTCGCGGGCATCGGGGTCCTGACGGCCCGCCGGCTCCTCGCCGGTCGCGGCGGGCCCGGCCTCGCGCGATCCAGGTGGTGACTCGGCCAGGGTGGCCCGGCCGGTCTCGGCGGCGTTCGCTGGCAACGCCGGGGTGGTGCCGGGCGCCGCGGGTGCGCCGTCGTGAGCGGTGCTCGCGGTGGTGTCCCGGCGCGGCAGGGACAGCACGTGCGCGTCGGTGGCCTGCTCGGGGCGCGACGCCGGCGGGTGCGCGCCGTCGAACCCCTCGGTGTCCTCCTCAGCCGCGTCGTCGTCCATGGCGAGGTCCACCCGGGTGCCGCGGTGCGCGGCGAGCTCGGCCAGCAGGGCGTCGGTGGGTGAGTCGGCGGGCTCTTCGGTCGCGGGAGCGGCGGCGGGCGACGGCGCCGACGGGCTCACCGCCTCGCCGTGCCAGGCCGCGCCGAGGGGCTCAGGCCCGGTGGCCCGCAGTCGTGAGGAGCCCACCGGGGTGAGGTGGCGGCGCGAGTGCGCGGTCGGACCCATCTCGGTCTCGGACAGCCAGCGGGCCTCGTCGCTGATGGCGTGCAGGGAGCGGGCCCCGAGGTCGATCTGCCAGCGGGCCTCCCGCTCGCGATCGCCGGCGACGAAGGTCACCAGGACCTCCCACGACTGCCCGGGGCGGCGCACCGCGTCCCACAGCAGGCTCGTGCTCGTGACGCCGCGGGCCGCGAGCCGGTCGACGACCAGGTCGCCCAGGCGGGGAGCGTCCGCCTCGTGCCCGAGCCGCTGAGCCTGGGCCTGCTGCACCACCCAGGCGCGCTCGGCCAGCACCGGGCCCTCGTAGCGGCGCACGTGCTCCACGGTGAGGCCAGCCTCCGCGGCCACCTCCTCCACGCTGGCGCCCGCCCGCACGAGCGCCTGGATGTCCTTGGGCCGCAGGGCGGACTCACCGGCCGCACGCAGCGCCTCGAGACCCGGCCGGTCCCGGCGCACGGCGGCGCGCAGCGCGTCGTCGATCGCGAGGCGGTAGCGCTGGCCGTCCCCGTCGGAGAGCGTGAGATGCTCTCCGTCACCGTGCAGCCCGAGCAGTTCGAGCTCAACCATGGGGTCCTCCTTCGAGGTTCTCAGACCCGAGAGTGCCATCTGGCCACCCCGGCTGGAAGGATTGGCCCCGGTGTGTTCGGTGTGGGCTGGTCGACACTTATGGCCCGATTACCAGGGCGGATGCGTCCTGAATGGGAAGGATCGATGTGAGCAGCACCTCCGTGCCCCCCGCCGACCCGGCGGTCCTGCCGCAGGAGCAGGTGGCCGACCTGCTGGCCCTGTGCGAGACGCTCGCCCGCGAGGCGGGCGACCTGGTGCGGCAGCGCTCCCTGGCGAAGGTCACGGTGACGGACACCAAGTCGTCCGTCAACGACGTGGTCACCGCCGTCGACCGCGAGGTCGAGGAGCTGCTGCGCCGGCGCATCGCGGCTGCCCGCCCCGAGGACGGCGTGCTCGGGGAGGAGGAGGGTGCCCAGGCCGGCACTTCCGGCCTGACCTGGGTGGTCGACCCCATCGACGGCACGGTGAACTTCCTCTACGGCATCCCGTCCTACAGCGTCTCGGTCGCCGTGGTCCTCGGAGAGCCCGACCCGCAGCACTGGACGGTGGTGGCCGGCTGCGTGCATGCCGTCAGCCTGGGCACCACCTGGACGGCGGGACTGGGCATGGGGGCACGGCGCGACGGGGAACCGCTACGGATCAAGGAGGCCGTGCCCCTGGGCCAGGCGCTGGTGGGCACCGGGTTCGGGTACACCGA
The DNA here is from genome assembly GCF_006352065.1 of Georgenia yuyongxinii. Classification (NCBI taxonomy): domain Bacteria; kingdom Bacillati; phylum Actinomycetota; class Actinomycetes; order Allobogoriellales; family Allobogoriellaceae; genus Georgenia; species Georgenia yuyongxinii. The sequence goes on from NZ_CP040915.1 coordinate 1,888,266, forward strand.
GGAACGACGGCGCGAGCAGGCCGCCGTCGTCGCCCGCCTGCTGCCGCAGGTGCGGGACATCCGGCGGATCGGCTCGGTGGCGATCGACCTGTGCCTGGTGGCGGACGGCCGCCTGGACGCCCACTACGAGCGTGGTCTGAACCCGTGGGACGTCGCCGCCGGCACCCTCGTGGTCACCGAGGCGGGCGGCGTCGTGCAGGGGCTGGGCGGCGCCCGCCCGTCGGGGGCGATGACGGTGGCCGGGCCCGCGGCCCTCGTCGGTGAGCTGGCCGCCGCGCTCGAGGACGCCGGAGCACCCGCGACCTTGTGAGGTCACTCACGACCGGCCACAAATGTGACGCTAGCCGTGGGCAGATCGCGCATCGGTGGTGCACAATCCGGTGACCGCGGGAACAAACGCGTCCTCAGGACGTTTGGCGGGTATCTGGCTTTTGCTGCCGCGACAAGAACCGACGACCACGAAGAAACCGGAGCGTGACGCCGATATGGCGACCGACTACGACGCACCCCGCAAGAACGAAGAGGACCTCAACGAGGACTCGATCGAGGAGCTGAAGGCGCGACGCGCCGAGAAGAACTCCGGGGCGGTCGACGAGGACGAGACCGAGGCTGCTGAAGGCTTCGAGCTCCCCGGCGCCGACCTCTCCGGGGAAGAGCTCTCCGTCCGTGTGCTCCCGCGCCAGGCGGACGAGTTCACGTGTGCCAAGTGCTTCCTGGTGCACCACCGCAGTCAGCTGGCCTACGAGGACAACGGACAGCTCGTCTGCTCCGAGTGCGCCGCCTGACCTTCTACCCCTCGCGCCGGCCGAGCGCAGCCACGAGCTGCGCGGGCCGGCGCGTGCACACCAGCCAGTAGGGCGTCGCGTCACGAGGGTCTGTGACGGCTAGCCGCACCGCCCCACGGACCCAGGCGCGGTGGCACACGTGCGCCCGGGCGTCCGCCTCCGTGCGCATGAGGCGCTGCAGGCCGTCCGCGTCGACGACCTCGGCCGCGCCGAGGGCACCCAACGGGATGACTGCTCCGCCGGCTCGCAGCCGGGGCTCGCCGGGCGCGCCGCCGTCGGCCGGGTCCCCACCCCTCACCACGGACACCACCGGCGAGGTCAGCACCAGGACCGCCGAGCACCCGGCGGCCACGAGCAGGCCGACGACCGCGGCGAGGACCGGCGTAGTGAACGGCGTCATGCCGAGCAGCACGATGCCGCCCACCACGAGCGAGATCAGGTGCACGCTGGGGGGCGGTGCGAGCCGTTCGGTGTACAGGGCAGGGGCGTCGGCGGTCTCCACACCGCCCACTCTGCCAGGCGGCGCCCGCACGTCCGGCGGGCCGTCCACACGCGCCGGCCCCCGCTGGACCGGCCCGACCGCGCCGGCCCGGCCCCGGGTAGGCTCGTCTGGTCATCCGGCGAGTCGCCTGGGACAACACAGGAGGAGACGTATCCGATGGGCCTGTTCACACGCCGCAACCGCGACACCGCCGCCGACGGCGCCCCCGAGGGCGACGGCGCGGAGGAGACGACGGCGGAGGCCGGGACCACGCAGCACGCGGACACCGGTCCGCGGCGCGGTCCGCACGACGTCGCCGACGAGCCCGACCTCGGCAAGCGCCTCGACCTCGGCGCGCTGCGGGTGCCCGCACGGGCGGGCATGCAGCTGCGCCTGGAGGTGGAGAAGAAGACGAAGAACATCGTTGCCGTCACGCTCGGACTGTCCGGCTCCGCGATGCAGCTACAGGTCTTCGCCGCCCCGCGCACGCTGGGCATCTGGGAGGAGCTCCGCGAGGAGATCACCGCCTCCGTGGCCAAGCAGGGTGGCACCACCGACGAGATCGACGGCCCGTTCGGCCGCGAGCTCCTCGCCCGCCTGCCCGTGAAGACCCCCGAGGGGCAGACCACCCACCGGCCGGCCCGGTTCGTGGGCGTCGACGGACCCCGTTGGTTCCTGCGGGCGGTCCTCACCGGTCAGGCCGCCGTCGACGTCACCGCGGCGGCGGAGCTCGAAGCGGTCCTGGCCGACGTCGTGGTGGTGCGCGGGACCGAGGCGCGCGCCCCCCGCGACGTGCTGCTACTGCACGCCCCCGGTCGCGCCGCCGCCCCCGCGGTGCCGCCCACCCAGACTCCGGCGCTGGACGTCACCCGCCGCGGCCCGGAGATCTCGGAGGTGCGGTGAGCGCCTTCGGTGACCTCCTCCACCGCCTGACCGCCACCCGCGAAGAGCTCGACGCCGCCGACGAGCGGCGGACGAGCCTCGCCCGGGGGGCCACTCCCTGCGCGGACCTCGCCCCGCGGGGGCGCGCCAAGGTGACGGGCGTCGTCGCGGCGCTCACGTACCGGCCGCGGGGGGAGTCGCCCGCGCTGGTGGCCAGGGTCTTCGACGGCTCGGGCTCGATCGACCTCGTCTTCCTGGGCCGGCGTGAGGTGCCCGGCGTCGACTGCGGCCGCCGGCTGGTGGCCGAGGGCATGGTCACCATCGAGGACGGCCGTCGCGTGATGTTCAACCCCGACTACCACCTCCTCGCCAAGGGACCCGCCGCATGACCGAGCACCGCCCCGAGCCGGCCGGCGCCGCCGACGGCGCCCCCCTCGACGACGCTTCCCCAGCCGACGATGCTGCCCTACCCGACGACGCCCCGCGCGACCCGGCCGACGACGCCCCGCGCGACCCGGCCGATGTCGCCGCGGCGGCGACCCGGCGCTCGGGCATGACCCAGATCCTCGGTGAGGAGTTCGACCTCAAGGAGGCCGTCGGGGGTCCGCGGGGGCTGGTGGAGGCCGTCGCCCCGGGGCTCGTGTTCGTCGTGGTCTACATCGCCACCGGCGCCCTCGTGCCGCCCCTGGTCGCCTCCCTCGCCGTCGCCGTGCTCGCCATGGTGCTGCGCCTCGTCCAGCGCACGCCCCTCACGCAGGCGGCCGGCGGGCTGGCCGGCGTCGTGATCGGCGTGGTCTGGGCGTGGCGATCGGGGGAGGCGGAGGACTACTTCGCGCTCGGCCTGTGGACCAACGCCGCCTACGCCGCCGGGCTGGTGGTGTCGCTGCTGGCGCGGTGGCCGATCGTCGGTGTCGTGGTCTCCCTGCTCAAGGGCGAGGACTTCTCCTGGCGGACGGACCCGGCCCTCGCCGGGCGCCGGCGCCGGTACGTGCTGGCCACCTGGTTGTGGATCGCGATGTTCCTCGTGCGGCTGGCCGTGCAGGTGCCGCTCTACCTGGACTCTTCGGTCGCCTGGCTGGGCACCGCGCGCATCGTCATGGGCGTGCCGCTGTGGGGCCTGACTCTGTGGGCGACGTGGGTGCTGGTGCGCCGGCCAGCAGCTCCTGCAGCGTCCTGAGCTCCGCCTCGGCCCCGGCCGAGACCACGATCAGCAGCTCGTCGCCGGCCTCCAGGGTGTCGTCTCGGCTGGGCGCGATGGGGCGGTCCTCGCGGATGATCGCGGCCAGGACGGTGTCCGTCGGCCAGGTCACCTCGCCCACCCGTCGGCCCACGACCGGGGACGACGACGGCAGGGTCAGCTCGTGCATGCTCGCCCCCGACTGGTGGAACCGAAAGATCCGGACGAGGTCGCCGACGGAGACGGCCTCCTCCACGAGCGAGGTCATGATCCGCGGGGTGGAGACGGGCACGTCCACGCCCCACGCGCCGTCGAACATCCACTCGTTCTTGGGGTTGTTCACGCGGGCGACCACCCGTGGCACCCCGAACTCGGTCTTGGAGAGCAGCGAGACGACGAGGTTGGCCTTGTCGTCACCGGTGGCCGCCACGACGACGTCGCACTGGTCCACCGACGCCTCCGCCAGGGCGCTGGGCTCGCACGCGTCGGCGAGCAGCCACTCCGCCTCCGCGACGCTGGCGATGCGCATGGCCGCCGGCTGCCGGTCGATGAGGGTGACCTGGTGGCCGTGGCCCAGCAGCTCGCGGGCGATCGAGCGGCCCACCGACCCGGCCCCGGCGATGACGACGCGCATCAGTCCTCCCTCGCGGGCGCGGCGGCCAGCACACGCTGGACCCGGCCGATGCGGTCGGTGGGCACGGCGAGGTGCACCAGGTCGTTCTCCTGCACCACCGTGCCCGGCTCCGGCACGACGCCCTGACCCAGCCGCGTGAGGTAGGCGACCCGCGCGCCGGTGAGGTGCTCGAGGCGGTCCAGCTCCTGACCGACCCACGCCCCGTGGAGGTCGCAGGTGATGATCGAGACCTTCGACGAGGCGTCCTGGTACTCCGAGACCGCGCCCAGCGGCAGGATGCGGCGCAGCACCTGGTCCGCCGTCCACCGCACGGTGGCCACCGTGGGGATGCCGAGGCGTTGGTAGACCTCCGCACGGTTGGGGTCGTAGATGCGGGCGACGACGTTGCGCACGCCGAACGTCTCGCGGACCACCCGTGCGGCGATGATGTTGGAGTTGTCGCCGTTGGACACCGCCGCGAAGGCGAAGGCGTCCTCGATCCCGGCCTGGGCCAGGGCGTCACGGTCGAAGCCGAGGCCGGTGACCCGCCGGCCCTCGAAGCTGGCCGGCAGGCGGCGGAACGCGTCCGGGTTCTGGTCCACCACGGCGACCGAGTGGCCGTGGTCCTCGAGCTGGCCGGCGAGGGAGGCCCCCACACGGCCGCAGCCCATGATCACGAAGTGCACGACGCCGACGCTACCGCGCGCGCGAGGCGTCCGGTATCGGCACGGCACCGAGGTGACCGACGGGCGCCCGGGCATAGCATGGTGCCTCGTGCCGGACATGACGGAGGCCCTCAAGCGGGCCCTGGTCGGTCGACCCATCCGCAGCGAGCGGCTCGGGGCGACCCTCCTGCCCAAGCGGATCGCGTTGCCGGTCTTCGCCTCCGACGCGCTGTCCTCCGTCGCCTACGCCCCGGACGAGGTGCTCCTGACCCTGGCGATCGCCGGGGTGACCGCCATGGTGATCTCCCCGTGGATCGGGCTGGCCGTCGTGGTCGTCCTGCTCACGGTGGTCGCGTCCTACCGCCAGACGGTGCACGCCTACCCCTCCGGCGGCGGTGACTACGAGGTGGCCCGGGAGAACCTGGGCCACCGTGCCGGGCTGACGGTCGCCAGCGCCCTCCTGGTCGACTACGTGCTCACCGTCGCCGTGTCCATCTCCTCCGCCGCGCAGTACGTCGGCGCCGCGATCCCGGCGGCCGACGGGCACGAGACGGTCATCGCCGTCGGCGTCGTCGCCGTCCTGGCGCTGCTCAACCTCCGCGGGGTGCGCGAGGCAGGGCGCGGTTTCGCGGTGCCCGTGTACCTGTACATGGCGGCCATCGGCCTCATGGCGGTCATGGGGTTCGTGCAGTACCTGACGGGGTCGCTGCGCCCGGCGGAGTCGGCCGGGCTCGACGTGCTCCCGCAGGCCGGCTTCGAGCAGGGACTCGTCGGGCTGGCCGGGGCCTTCCTCGTGCTGCGGGCCTTCTCCTCCGGCTCCGCCGCGCTGACCGGGATCGAGGCCATCAGCAACGGCATCCCGCACTTCAAGCGCCCCAAGTCCCGCAACGCCGCCACGACGCTGCTCATGCTCGGGCTGATCTCGTCCAGCATGATCATGTCGGTCCTGCTCCTCGCCCGCGCCACCGGGGTGCGTTTCGTCCAGGACCCGGCCACCGACCTGCTGCGGGACGGCGCCCCGGTGGGTGACACCTACGTGCAGCACCCCGTGATCGGGCAGATCGCCGGCGCGGTCTTCGCCGACGTGCCGATCCTGTTCGGCGTCGTCACCCTCGTCACCGGGGTGATCCTCGCGCTGGCCGCGAACACCGCCTTCAACGGGTTCCCCGTGCTCGCCTCGATCCTGGCCCGCGACGGGTTCATGCCACGCCAGCTGCACACCCGCGGGGACCGCCTGGCCTTCTCCAACGGCATCGTGCTGCTCGCGGTCGCCGCCATCGTGCTCATCGTGGCGTTCGACGCCGAGGTCACCCGGCTGATCCAGCTCTACATCGTCGGGGTGTTCGTCTCCTTCACCGTGAGCCAGCTCGGGATGGTGCGGCACTGGACCCGGCACCTGCGGGTGGAGACCGCGCCGGCGGCGCGCACCCGGATGCAGCGCTCCCGGGTGGTGAACTCCTTCGGTCTCGTGATGACCGGTGCGGTGCTCGTGGTGGTGCTCGTCACCAAGTTCACCCACGGGGCGTGGATCACGCTGCTGCTCATGGCGATCCTGTTCCTGACCATGACGGCCATCCACCGTCACTACAGCGACGTCGCCCGGGACCTCACGGTGCCCGACCTGGCAGCCGCCCGCGCCCTGCCCTCCCGCGTGCACGGCATCGTGCTGGTGTCCAAGCTGCACCAGCCCACGATGCGGGCCGTGGCCTACGCCCGCGCGACCCGGCCCTCCACGCTCGAGGCGATCACCGTCAACGTCGACGCGGAGGAGACCGCACGGCTGCGGGTGGCGTGGGAGGCCGCGGACGTCCCCGTGCCGCTGACCGTGCTTGACTCTCCGTTCCGGGAGGTGACCCGGCCCGTCGTCGAGCACATCCGCGCGGTGCGCCGGGACTCGCCGCGCGACCTCGTGGTGGTGTTCGTCCCGGAGTACGTGGTGAGCCACTGGTGGGAGCAGCTGTTGCACAACCAGAGCGCGCTGCGGCTCAAGGGCCGGCTGCTGTTCATCCCCGGCGTGGTCATGGCGTCTGTTCCGTTCCAGCTGCACGAGGTGGACCACCTCGCTGCCGGACCGGGCCGGACCGAGGACGAAGGAGACATGTGAGCGAGCAGGACGAGCGCGAGGTCCGCGACGGCGCCGGCGGGCCCGGCGGGCCCGGCGGCGAAGGATCCCACCGAGACGGCGGCCGGCGTGGCGCGGGCCGGCCGGGAAGCGCCGGTCGCCCGGCGGGATCCGGGCGCCCGGCGAGATCCGGGCGCCCCCAGGCGACGAGGCGTCCCCAACCCACCGGCCGACCCGATACGTCTGGCCGCGCGGGTGGCCGCCAGGGCAGGGCTCGCCGCGGCTCTGCGGGGCGCCCCTTGGCCGGACCGCTGCCCGTGGAGGAGCACGAGGTCACCGTGGGGCCGCCCGCACACGGGGGCCACTGCGTGGCCCGGCTGGCGGAGGGCCGCGTGGTCTTCGTCCGGCACGTGCTGCCGGGCGAACGGGTGCGGATCCGGATCACCGAGAAGCGCTCGAAGTTCTGGCGCGCCGACGCCGTCGAGGTGCTGGACGCCTCCGCCGACCGCGTTCCGAGCGTGTGGCCCGAGGCCGGGCCGGGCGGCGTCGGCGGTGGCGAGCTCGCCCACGTCGCGCTGCCCACACAACGGGAGTGGAAGGCCCAGGTGCTCGCCGAGACGCTGCGCCGCATCGGCGGCGAGGAGGTGGCCGCGGACGTCGCCGCGGCCGCCGCCAGCAACCAGTACCCCCTCACCGTCGAGGCCCTGCCCGGCGACAACGACCGCGGCGGGCTCGGGACGCGCACCCGCATCGACCTCACCGTCGACGCTGCGGGGCTGGCCGGCATGCACCGCTTCCGCAGCCACGACGTGCTCGCCCTGCGCGAGATGCCCCTGGCCGACCCTGCCCTCCTTGCGCTCGACCTGCTGGGCGAGTCGGCATGGCGGCGCGGCTGGCACCCCGGCGCACGCGTGGAGGCAGTGGCACCCAGCGCGGGCGAGCCGATGGTGCTGGTGGACGGCGAGGTCGCCACCCTGCGCAAGCGCAGCGGTCCACCACGCCGGGCCGTTCGCGAGCGGGTCGAGTCCTCGGTGGGGGAACTGGCCTACCGCGTCAGCGCCACAGGTTTTTGGCAGGTACACCGCCTCGCCGCGGCGACGCTCGTCGAGTCCGTGCTCGCCGCCGCCGGGCCCCTCGACGGGCGCCGGGTGCTTGAGCTGTACTCCGGGGCGGGCCTGCTGACACTGCCGCTCGCGCGCTCCACGGGCCCGGGTGGCGCCGTCATCAGCCTCGAGGGGACCGAGGACGCCGTGCGGGACGCCCGCCGCAACCTCCACGAGCACCCCGAGACGCTGCTGCAGCACGGCCGGGTGGACCCGGCCGCCGTCGCCGAGCTCGGGGCGCGGGCCGACGTCGTCGTCCTCGACCCGCCCCGTGCGGGTGCCGGCGCCGGCGTGATGCACGCCGTCGCGGAGGTGAACCCCGAGACGATCGTGCACGTGGCGTGCGACCCCGCGGCGCTGGCGCGGGACCTGCGCGCGGCCCGGGAGCGCGGCTACACCGTCGCCGCGATCCGGGCGTTCGACCTGTTCCCGCACACGCACCACTTCGAGGTCGTCGCCGCGCTGCGCAGGGACTGAGGACGAGAGGCCACCAGCGCGGCGGCTCACCGACACCGCAGGTGAGCGCGCCGGCGCCGCCGCCGCGTGTCGGTGGACACACCCCCACGACGCGAAGTATCTTGATATCGAGATATCAGGGAGAAGGCCATCGTGGGACGATGGCCACCGAAGCGCAGGGTGGCGCCAGCTGCGGGCGCCGGAGCACGAGGAGCACACGTGAATACAGACAGCTTCAAGTCCAGGGGCACGCTCGAGGTGGCGGGCAAGAGCTACGAGATCTTCCGCCTGGCCGCCGTCGAGGGGCTCGATCGGCTGCCGTACAGCCTGAAGGTCCTCGCCGAGAACCTCCTGCGCACCGAGGACGGCGCGAACGTCACCGCCGACCACGTCCGCGCGCTGGCCGAGTGGGTCCCCGACTCCGAGCCCAGCACCGAGATCCAGTTCACCCCGGCCCGCGTGGTGATGCAGGACTTCACCGGCGTGCCCTGCGTGGTGGACCTGGCCACGATGCGTGAGGCCGTCACCGACCTCGGCGGCGACCCCGCCCAGATCAACCCGCTCGCACCCGCCGAGCTGGTCATCGACCACTCAGTCGTCATCGACGTCTTCGGCCGCGAGGACGCCTTCGAGCGCAACGTCGAGCTCGAGTACGGCCGCAACAAGGAGCGCTACCAGTTCCTGCGCTGGGGCCAGACCGCCTTCGACGACTTCAAGGTCGTGCCCCCGGGCACCGGCATCGTGCACCAGGTCAACATCGAGTACCTGGCCCGCGGCGTCATGACCCGCGAGATCGACGGCGTCCTGCGCGCCTACCCCGACACCTGCGTCGGCACCGACTCGCACACCACGATGGTCAACGGCCTGGGCGTCCTGGGCTGGGGCGTCGGCGGCATCGAGGCCGAGGCCGCGATGCTCGGCCAGCCGGTCTCCATGCTCATCCCGCGGGTGGTCGGCTTCAGGCTCACCGGCTCCATCCCCGCCGGCGCCACCGCCACCGACGTCGTCCTCACCATCACCGAGCTGCTCCGCAAGCACGGCGTGGTGGGCAAGTTCGTGGAGTTCTACGGCGAGGGCGTCGCCCAGGTGCCGCTGGCCAACCGCGCCACCATCGGCAACATGAGCCCCGAGTTCGGCTCCACCGCCGCGATCTTCCCGATCGACGACGTCACCCTGGACTACCTACGCCTGACCGGCCGCAGCGACGAGCAGGTCGCGCTCGTCGAGGCGTACGCCAAGGAGCAGGGCATGTGGCACGACCCGGCCCACGAGCCGGAGTTCTCCGAGTACCTCGAGCTCGACCTGTCCACGGTGGTGCCCTCGATCGCCGGCCCGAAGCGCCCGCAGGACCGCATCGCGCTGTCGGACGCCAAGGAGGCCTTCGCCGACGCGCTGCCGCACTACGTCGGCGACGAGCCGGCGCTGACCGAGAACAAGCTGGACGAGGCCGTCGAGGACACCTTCCCCGCGTCCGACCCGATCGCCGCCGGCGCCAACGGTCTGGAGGAGGAGCCTGCGGCCCACCATCACCTGGGCCTGGGTCGCGCCTCGAAGAAGGTGCCCGTCACCATGGCCGACGGTCGCGTGACCGAGCTCGACCACGGCGCCGTCGTCATCTCCTCCATCACCTCCTGCACGAACACCTCCAACCCGTCGGTGATGCTCGCGGCCGGCCTGCTGGCCAAGAACGCCGTCGAGCGGGGCCTGCAGGTCAAGCCGTGGGTCAAGACCTCCATGGCGCCCGGCTCGAAGGTGGTGACCAACTACTACGACAAGGCCGGCCTGTGGCCCTACCTCCAGGAGCTCGGCTACCACCTGGTCGGCTACGGCTGCACCACGTGCATCGGCAACTCCGGCCCGCTGCCCGAGGAGGTCTCCGCCGCCGTCAACGAGCACGACCTCTCCGTGGCGTCGGTGCTCTCCGGCAACCGCAACTTCGAGGGCCGCATCAACCCTGACGTGAAGATGAACTACCTCGCGTCCCCGCCCCTGGTCATCGCGTACGGCCTGGCCGGCACGATGGACTTCGACTTCACGCACGAGCCGCTCGGCAAGGACAAGGAGGGCAACGACGTCTTCCTCAAGGACATCTGGCCCTCCGCCGCCGACGTGGACGCCACGATCGCCAGCTCGATCGACCGGGAGATGTTCACGTCCGACTACGCCGACGTGTTCGCCGGCGACGAGCGGTGGCGCTCCCTCGAGACCCCCGTGGGCGACACCTTCGAGTGGCAGCCCGACTCCACCTACGTGCGCAAGCCCCCGTACTTCGAGGGCATGCCGGCCCAGCCGGCCCCGGTGCAGGACATCGCCGGCGCCCGCGTGCTCGCCAAGCTCGGCGACTCCGTGACCACCGACCACATCTCCCCGGCCGGCGCCATCAAGCCCGACAGCCCGGCGGGCAGGTACCTGGCCGAGCACGGCGTCGCGCGCCGCGACTTCAACTCCTACGGCTCGCGCCGCGGGAACCACGAGGTCATGATCCGCGGCACCTTCGCCAACATCCGGCTGCGCAACCAGCTCCTCGACGGCGTCGAGGGCGGGTTCACGAAGAACTTCCTGACCGGGGAGCAGGAGAGCATCTTCGACGCGTCCACGGCCTACCAGGAGGCCGGCGTGCCGCTGGTGATCCTGGGCGGCAAGGAGTACGGCTCGGGCTCGTCGCGCGACTGGGCGGCCAAAGGCACCCTGCTGCTCGGCGTCAAGGCCGTCATCACCGAGAGCTTCGAGCGTATCCACCGCTCCAACCTCATCGGCATGGGCGTGCTGCCGCTGCAGTTCCCGGCGGGGGAGAACGCCGACTCCCTCGGCCTGGACGGTACGGAGGCCTTCGACATCTCCGGCGTGACGGCGCTCAACGAGGGCACCACGCCGCGCACCGTCAAGGTGCGCGCCACCAAGCAGGACGGCGGTGTGGTCGAGTTCGACGCCGTCGTGCGCATCGACACCCCCGGCGAGGCCGAGTACTTCCGCCACGGCGGCATCCTGCAGTACGTGCTGCGCCAGCTCGTCGCGGCGTGAGGTAGCCGGCCCGAAGGACGCCCCCGCGCCCCCCACGCCCCCTTCCGGCGACATGTCATCTTCTCCGTGAGACGTATATCTCACGGAGAAGATGACATCTCGCGGGAGGGGGCGTCTCGCGCTGCCGCCGTGGCCTGTCCGTGGCCGGATCGTGACCGTGTCGTGCTTCCTTCGCCGTCGGGGCCTTCCTAGGTTCACATGCATGGTCCGCCGTCGTCGCGTCGCGTCCGCGCTGCTGGTCGGCGCGCTGGCCCTCGGCGTCGCCACATGCGCCGCGCCCGGCACGGGCACGGCGCTCAGGTCCGACGTCGCCCGCGAACCCGTCGCGGTGGTCGACGCGCTGGCCGTCCCCGACATCGTCGACGCGACGACGGCCCTCGGCGTCGCGCTCCTCACGCGCCCCGGCGCCGAGGAGAACGCCCTGGTCTCGCCGGCGTCGGTCGCCGTCGTGCTCTCGATGCTCGGCGAGGGCGCGGGCGCGTCGACCGCTCAGGAGCTCGATGCGCTCCTCGGTGCCGGTGGCCCGGACCGCACCCGGGCCGTCAACGCGATGCTCGCCGACCTGGCGACGTTCGACGGCGACCCCGCCGACGCGTCCCGCGCCGAGCTGCCCGACCAGGTGCTGCTCCACATCGCCAACAACGTGGTGATCGACACCGGCCGGGAGGTCAAGGACACCTTCCTCGACGCGCTCTCCGCCGGTTACGGCGCCGGCATGCGCAGCGCCGACCTCTCCGGCGACGAGGGGCGTGCCGCGCTGGACGCCTGGGTAAGCGAGCACACGGGCGGCCGGGTGGAGCACTCGGCGATCGAGCCGAGCGAGGACCTCGTCCTCGTCCTGCAGAACGCGGTGCTCCTGGCCGCCCGGTGGGCCGAGCCGTTCAGCCCCGCGCTGACCACGCCGGAGCCGTTCACCGTGGGCGGCGGGGACCGCGTGGACGTGGACACGATGCACCGCCAGGGGATGATGGCCTACTCCGCGGACGGGCCGTGGCAGGCCGTCCGGCTGCCGTACGCGGACGGGTTCGCGCTGGACGTGGTCCTGCCCCACGCCGGCCGGCTTCCCGGGTCGCTGACCGCAGAGGAGTGGGACGCGCTCAGCGCCGCCCTGGGGTCCTACGAGACCACCGCCGAGGTGGCGCTGGCGCTGCCCACCGTCGAGATCGCGACCAGCACCGAGCTCGTGGAGGCGCTGCAGGACGCCGGGCTGCACGCCCTGTTCTCCCCGGGCACCGCGGACCTGCGCGGCATCGCCGAGCCCGCGGAGGGACCGCTGTTCGTGTCCACCGTGGCGCACCAGGCCACCCTCGCCATCGACGAGGAGGGCACCGTGGCGGCCGCCGTCACCGAGGCCGGCCTCGCGGCCGGCGCCGCCCCGGAACCGACGCGGCCGGTCCAGATGACCGTCGACCGGCCCTTCGCGGTGCGGATCGTGCATGTCGGCACCGAGTGGCCGATCTTCATGGGCGTGGTCAACGACCCGCGTGGGTGAGGCTCGCTGCGCGTGGCTGTGGGACGCTGGCGGACATCGCGGCAACGGAGCAGCTCATGACGCGCCAACCTTTCCTGCAGGACCTGCTGGTCTGCCTGCACGCACCGACGCAGGCGTGGTCCGCCTCCGACGGGCAGGTCCGCGGCAGCGGCACGCAGGGCCTGATGCACGCGGACGTGCGGGTGCTCAGCCGCGCCGTCCTGACCGTCGGGGGTGAGGAGCCGGAGGTACTCGCCGCCGGCCCGGAGGGCGCGGGCACGGTGCGCATCGTCGCCGTCGCGCGGTCGGTGGACGGCCCCGGCGCCGATCCGACCACGCGCGTGGAGCGGCGCCGGCTGGTTGCCCCGGGACGCATGACAGAGGAGATCACGCTCAGCTGCGCCACCGCCGAGCCGGTGGTCGCGGAGGTCGCCGTCACGCTCGCCAGCGACATGGCCCCCATGGACCGGATCAAGTACGGCGCCGGGACGACGGCGCACGCCCCCGCGCCCGGCCCTCCCGCCCGGTGGACCGGGCCAGACGGCATCGAGGTGCGGGTGGACGCCCCCACGGCGGAGGTCGAGCTGACGCCGGACGGCGCGGTGCTGCGCTGGCACGTCACCGTGGCGGCCGCCGCGCCGCGCACCCTCACGTGGACGGCCCACGTCACCGACACCGCCGCCGTCGTCCTGCCCGCGCCCGGGCCGGCGGAGTGGTCCGCGCCGCGGGTGGACGCCGCCGACCGGCGCCTGCCCGGGCTCGTGCGGCAGAGCCTGGCGGACCTGGAGAGCCTGCGCCTGCGGTCCACGCTCGCGCCGGACAGCACCTTCCTCGCCGCCGGTGCGCCGTGGTTCCTCACCCTGTTCGGCCGCGACTCCCTCTGGGCCGCCCGGATGCTCCTGCCGCTGGGGACCGACCTGGCCCGCGGGACCCTGCGCACCCTCGGGGCCGCGCAGGGCACCCGAACCGACCCGCGCACCGCCGAGCAGCCGGGCAAGATCCTCCACGAGCTGCGCCGCGAGGAGCTGGTGATCGACGCGCACACCGTGCTGCCGCCGCTGTACTACGGCACGATCGACGCCACCCCGCTGTGGGTCTGCCTGCTGCACGACGCGTGGCGGTGGGGGATGGCCGAGGACGACGTCGCCGCGCTGCTGCCCCACCTCGAGGCCGCCCTGACCTGGATGGGCGACCACGGCGACGCCGACGGCGACGGCTTCCTCGAGTACCTCGACACCAGCGGGACGGGCCTGGCCAACCAGGGGTGGAAGGACTCGGGCGACTCCATCCAGTGGCGCGACGGCACGCTGGCGGCGGGCACCATCGCGCTGTGCGAGGTGCAGGGCTACGCGCACGAGGCCGCCCGGGGCGGCGCGGCACTCCTCGAGGCGTTCGGCCGATCCGGCGCCGAACGCTGGCGCGACTGGGCCGCCCGGCTCGCCGGACGGTTCCGGGAGAGCTTCTGGGTCGACGACGGCGCCGGCCCCTACCCGGCCGTCGCGCTCGACGGCGCGAAGCGCCCGGTGGACTCCCTCACCTCGAACATCGGTCACCTGCTCGGCACCGGTCTGCTCACCGCCGCGGAGGAGGAGCTCGTCGTCGTCCGGCTGACCAGCGCCGACATGGACTCGGGCTACGGCCTGCGCACCCTGTCCACGCGGGCGGGCGGGTACTGGCCGCTGAGCTACCACGGCGGCACGGTCTGGCCGCACGACACCGCCATCGCCGTCATGTCCATGGCGCGGGCGGGCTTCGTCACCGAGGCGGAGCGACTCGGCTCGGGGCTGCTCGAGGCGGCGCCGCACTTCAGCTACCGGTTGCCAGAGCTGTTCTCCGGCGACGCCCGCGGCACGGTCCCCGGTCCGGTGCCGTACCCGGCCGCGTGCCGACCGCAGGCGTGGTCGGCGGCTGCCGCCGTCGCGCTGATCACCGCAGCCCTCGGCCTGCGGGCCGACGTGCCCGCCGGCGAGCTCCACGTGCGGCCCGCCGGCGGGGCGGTCACCGAGGGCCTCGCCGTGACCGGGCTGCGGCTGGCCGGCCACGAGCTCTCCGTCGACGTCGGCCGCGCCCGCGACGTGGTGGTCCGCACGGGTGCGGACCTGCGGGTCGTGGCGACCTGAGCAGGGTCCCGCGTCTCGCACATGGGCCGCGACGGACCTACAGTGGGTCGCCGGTGCGTCGATCCGTCGGCGCGGAAGGAGCACGATGAGCCACCTGGAGCGGATCCGGCGTCCGGCAGACCTGCGGGGTCTGAGCATCCCGGAGCTGGAGGTCCTTGCCAAGGAGGTCCGCGACTTCTTGGTGAACGCGGTCTCACGGACCGGCGGGCACATGGGACCCAACCTCGGCGTCGTCGAGCTCACCGTCGCCCTGCACCGCGTGTTCGACTCACCGCGGGACCGGATCGTCTTCGACACCGGCCACCAGGCCTACGTGCACAAGCTCCTCACCGGCCGGCAGGACTTCGAGAACCTGCGCCGCCGCGGCGGGCTGTCCGGGTACCCCTCCCGGACCGAGTCGGACCACGACGTCGTCGAGAACTCCCACGCCTCCACCGCGCTGAGCTGGGCGGACGGCATCGCCAAGGCCAACCAGCTGCGCGGGCTCACCGGCCGCAGCGTGGTGGCCGTCATCGGCGACGGCGCCCTGACCGGCGGCATGGCCTGGGAGGCCCTGAACAACATCGCCGAGGGCCAGGACCGCTCGGTCGTCATCGTGGTCAACGACAACGGCCGCTCCTACGCCCCGACCATCGGCGGCCTGGCCCGTCACCTCGACGCCCTGCGCACCACCCCGCACTACGAGAAGGTCCTCGACTGGGGCAAGCGGACCCTGCAGCGCTCCGGCCCGCCCGGCCGGATGGCCTTCGACGCCCTGCACGGCATGAAGAAGGGCCTCAAGGACGTCATCGCCCCGCAGGGCCTGTTCGAGGGCCTCGGCATCAAGTACGTCGGGCCGATCGACGGGCACGACATCGTCGAGCTCGAGGTGGCGCTGGGCCGCGCGAAGGCCTTCGGCGGTCCGGTGATCGTCCACGCCATCACCGAGAAGGGCCGCGGCTACACCCCGGCCGAGACCGACGTCGTCGACCGGTTCCACGCGGTCGGGGTCATCCACCCCGAGACCGGGCTGCCGGTCGCCCCCTCGCGTTTCGGCTGGACGTCGGTCTTCGCCGAGGAGATCGTCGAGATCGGCCGACGGCGCAGCGACGTCGTCGCCCTGACCGCGGCCATGCTGGCGCCGGTCGGGCTCGCACCGTTCGCAGAGGAGTTCCCGGACCGGGTGTTCGACGTCGGCATCGCCGAGCAGCACGCCGTCACCTCGGCCGCCGGGATGGCCTTCGCCGGCCTGCACCCGGTGATCGCGCTATACGCGACGTTCCTCAACCGCGGCTACGACCAGCTGCTCATGGACGTCGCCCTGCACCGCGCCGGCGTGACCTTCGTGCTCGACCGCTCCGGTCTGACCGGGGACGACGGTGCCTCCCACAACGGCATGTGGGACATGGCGCTGCTGCGCACCGTGCCCGGGCTGCGACTGGCGGCGCCGCGCGACGAGGCCACCCTGCGGGCCGAGCTGCGTGAGGCCGTCGCCGTCGAGGACGCCCCCACCGTGGTGCGCTATCCCAAGGGGGCGCTGCCCGAGGCGCTGCCCGCACTGGGCCGGCACGGCAGCGTCGACGTCCTGGCACGTCACGCCGGGTCGCCGCGGGTGCTCGTGGTGGGCGTCGGCGTGATGACACACACCGCTGTCGAGGTCGCCACGGGCCTGGACGCCCAGGGCATCGGCGCGACCGTGGTGGACCCGCGCTGGGTGCTGCCCGTCTCCGCGGACCTGGTGGACCTCGCCCGTCAGCACGACCTCGTCGTCACCGTCGAGGACGGGCTGGTCACCGCGGGGGTCGGCTCGGCCCTGCGCGACGCACTCGCCGCCGCGGGCAGCGACGTGCCGGTGCGCTCCCACGGCATCCCCGCCCGGTTCCTCGAGCACGCCTCACGCGGGGAGCTCGTGGAGGAGTTCCACCTGCGCGGGCAGGACATCGCGCGGGAGGCCGCGGCCGCCGTCGCCGGTCTGCCCCCGTCGGCGAGCCCGTCCGTCGGACCGCGCGCCGTCGGACCGCGCGCCGGTGAGGCGGCGGCCGCGGACTCCACCCGGCCCGGTCCGGACGCGCAGTCTGGCCGTTGAGGTCTGCGTTCGAGCATGGCCGTCATCACTTCGGCGAGCATGGCCACCCCGGCTGCGGGGACCTGCGCCACAACGAAGTCGCCCATATGGTCAGAATTTCGACCATATGGGCGACCTCGATTGCCGTGGACCCGCGATTGTCACGGCGCAGCGGCTCGCTACGCCAACACGGTCAAAATGCGTCCACACACCGGTCAAGGACTGGGCTGAGGCGCAGGTCACGGCGCTGTGAGCGGCCCCACGCTCCGGCGCGGTCGTTGGTCCCACGTGTCGGAAGGTCCTATTTCGTAACGTTGAGGACGAGGCGGTAAGGGTTGCCGCCTCGGACGAGGAGGCAGCGGAGATGGCCACCATCACGACCGAGCACGCAACATCGGGAACCGGCGCCTGGGACGGCTTCACGCCGGGACCGTGGTGCAGCGCGATCGACGTGCGTGACTTCATCCAGAGCAACTACACGCCGTACACCGGCGACGCAGGCTTCCTTGCCGGGCCCACCGATCGCACCACCGGCATCTGGAACACGCTCATGGCGATGTTCCCCGCCGAGCGGGAGAAGGGCGTCTACGACGTCGACCCGAAGACCCCCGCCGGCATCACCGCTCACGCGCCGGGTTACATCGACGAGGGCAACGAGCTCATCGTCGGTCTGCAGACCGACGCCCCGCTCAAGCGGGCGATCATGCCCCTGGGTGGCTGGCGGATGGTGGAGACCTCGCTGGAGACCTACGGGTACGAGGTGGACCCGCTGGTGAAGGACATCTTCACCAAGTACCGCAAGACCCACAACCAGGGCGTCTTCGACGTCTACCCGCCCGACGTGCGCAAGGCACGCAGCGCCCACATCGTCACCGGCCTGCCGGACGCCTACGGCCGCGGCCGCATCATCGGCGACTACCGCCGCGTCGCGCTCTACGGCGTGGACACCCTCATCACCGCCAAGAAGGCCGAGCGCGCCGAGCTCGACACCCTGCGCAGCGTCGAGGACGTCATCCGCGACCGCGAGGAGAACACCGAGCAGATCCGCGCCCTGCATGAGCTCAAGGAGATGGCCGCCTCCTACGGCTACGACATCTCCCGCCCCGCCACCACCGCCCGTGAGGCCATCCAGTGGCTGTACTTCGCCTACCTCGGCGCAGTGAAGGAGCAGAACGGCGCGGCCATGTCGCTGGGCCGCACCTCGACCTTCCTCGACGCCTACATCCAGCGTGACCTGGACGCCGGTCACCTGACGGAGTCCGAGGCGCAGGAGATGATCGACGACTTCGTCATCAAGCTGCGCATCGTCCGCTTCCTGCGTACGCCGGAGTACGACGAGCTCTTCTCCGGGGACCCCACCTGGGTCACCGAGTCCATCGGTGGCATGGGCACCGACGGCCGCACCCTTGTCACGAAGAACTCCTTCCGGATGCTGCAGACCCTGTACAACCTGGGCCCGGCTCCCGAGCCGAACCTCACCGTCCTGTGGAGCGACGCACTGCCCGAGGGCTTCAAGCGCTTCTGCGCGCAGGTCTCCATCGACACCTCCGCCATCCAGTACGAGTCCGACGCCCAGATCTCCAACGCGTGGGGCGACGACGCCGCGATCGCCTGCTGCGTCTCCCCGATGGCCGTGGGCAAGCAGATGCAGTTCTTCGGCGCCCGCGTGAACCTTGCCAAGGCCCTCCTCTACGCCGTCAACGGTGGCAAGGACGAGAACTCCGGCAAGCAGATCGCCCCGGTCACCCCGGCGGTGACCGGCGACGTGCTCGAGTACGACGACATCGTGGCCAAGTACGACGTGCTCCTGGACTGGCTCGCCCAGACCTACGTCGATGCGCTCAACTGCATCCACTACATGCACGACAAGTACGCCTACGAGCGCCTCGAGATGGCCCTGCACGACAAGGAGGTGCTGCGGACCATGGCCTGCGGCATCGCCGGCCTGTCGGTGGCCGCGGACTCCCTCTCGGCCATCAAGTACGCCACGGTCAAGCCGGTGCGGAACGAAGACGGTCTCGTCGTCGACTACCTCATCGAGGGCGAGTTCCCGATGTTTGGCAACGACGACGACCGCGTGGACGACATCGCCGTCACGCTCACTCGGAAGTTCATGGCGAAGATCCGCAAGGTCCCGACCTACCGGAACGCGGTGCACACCCAGTCGGTGCTGACCATCACCTCGAACGTCGTCTACGGCAAGCACACCGGCAACACCCCGGACGGTCGCCGCTCGGGCGAGCCGTTCGCTCCCGGTGCGAACCCGATGAACGGCCGGGACAGCCACGGCATGCTCGCCTCTGCGCTCTCGGTGGCCAAGCTGCCCTACGACGAGGCGCAGGACGGGATCTCGCTGACCAACACGGTGGTGCCCTCCGGGCTCGGCCGCACCAAGGACGAGCAGGTCACCAACCTCGTGGGACTCCTGGACTCCTACACCGGGTCCGCGGGCTACCACATGAACGTCAACGTGCTGAACCGGGACACCCTCTACGAGGCCATGGAGAACCCGGAGAAGTTCCCGCAGCTGACCATCCGCGTCTCCGGCTATGCCGTGAACTTCGTGCGGCTGACCCGCGAGCAGCAGCTCGACGTCATCTCCCGCACCTTCCACGGCGCCCTGTAGCCAGCAGCCGCCGTCCGGCCCGGCCGACCGCCGGGCCGGACGGGGCTCGCCCAGCACCGACGCACCTGCGGAACCGGGTGCGGCTCCGGCACCCCGACCCGCGACAGGAGGCCCCATGACCGCCGTCGAGCCACCCACGGCCGGCATCGTCGCGCCCGACGGGATCAACGGCTTCTACGAGCCCGTCCCCGAGGACAACGTGCCTCGGCTGCGCCGCAGCGCCGGCACCGCCGGGATCGCCTCGGCCGAGCTCATGGACCGCCACGACCACATCGCCGCGGTCCGCGCCGGAAGGGTCGGGTCCATGCACTCCTGGGAGCTCGTCACCGCCGTCGACGGCCCCGGCACCCGCCTGACCGTCTTCCTCGCCGGCTGCCCGCTGCGCTGCCTGTACTGCCACAACCCCGACACCCTGAAGATGAAGGACGGCGAGCCCATCGCCGTCGAGGACCTGCTCGTCCGGGTCAAGCGGTACCTGCCGATCTTCAAGGCCACCCGCGGCGGGCTCACCGTCTCCGGTGGCGAGCCGCTCATGCAGCCCGCGTTCCTGGGCCGGCTGCTGCGCGGCGCCAAGGAGATGGGTGTGCACACCACCATCGACACCTCCGGGTTCCTCGGCGCCTACGCCTCCGAGGCGCTGCTCGACGACATCGACCTCGTGCTCCTCGACATCAAGTCCGGCGACCCGGAGACCTACCGCCGCACCACCGGCCGGGACCTGCAGCCCACGCTGGACTTCTCCCGCCGCCTGGCCGACCGCGGCATGCCGATCTGGATCCGGTACGTGCTCGTGCCGGGCCTGACCGACGACTTCGACAACGTCGAGGCCGTCGCCGACCACGTGGCGAGCCTGTCCACGGTGGCCCGGGTGGAGGTGCTGCCCTTCCACAACATGGGCAAGGACAAGTGGGAGCGGCTGGGCATGGCCTACGAGCTCGTGGACACCCCGGCGCCGACGGCGGAGCTCGTCGAGCGCGTGCGCGGCCAGTTCCAGCGGCGTGGGCTGACGGTGTACTGAGGACAGCTCCCAACGAACGTGGGTTCGTGCGCCGAGCGCGGGTTCTTGTGGCTCGCGCGGGTGGTGCGCCACCCGCGCGAGCCGCGAACAGGCGCGGTCGGAGCAAGAAGCCGCGCTGGACGTCACACCGTCGCTGAGTCGCGTGCGGCCGTCGTCTCAGTAGCTCGTGCGCGCGCTCTCGTCGGCCGCGGGCACGAACGTGGCAGCGAGCGCCTCGGAGCTGCGCGCGAGGAGCGCCACGTCGGCCCCCACCAGCACGAAGGAGGCCCCGGCGTCCATGTAGGAGCGGGCGACCGCCGGGTCGAACGCGTTGACGCCGACCGGCTTGCCCGCCGCGCGCACCGCCTCGAAGGCCCGGCCGACGGCGGCCACGACCTCCGGGTGGCTCTGCTGGCCCAGCAGCCCCATCGATGCGGAGAGGTCGGACGGCCCCACGAAGACCCCGTCCACGCCGTCGACCGCCGCGATCTCGGCGGCGGCGTCCACGCCCTCGGTGGTCTCGATCTGCACGAACAGCGACACGTGCGCGTCGGCGTCCGTGAGATAGCCGTCGACGCGGTTCCACCGTGCGGACCGGGCCAGGGCCGAGCCGACACCGCGACGCCCGCGCGGGGGGTACCGGGCGGCCTCGACGGCGGCGCGTGCCTCCTCGGCGGACGACACCATGGGGACCAGCAGGTTCTGCGCGCCGAGGTCGAGCACCTGCATGATCGTCACGACGTCATTGGTCGGCACGCGCACGACCGGAGTCATGGGGTAGGCGGCGACCGCCTGCAGCTGTCCCAGCACCGACTCGAGGCCGTTGGGGGAGTGCTCCATGTCGATGAGCATCCAGTCCAGGCCCGAGCCCGCGCAGATCTCCGCGACGAGCGGGCTGCCGGAGCACACCCAGATCCCCGCGAGCGGACGAGCCGCCGCGCCGCGTCCGGGCTGGGCCGCCAGCGCGTCGCGGAAGGTCGGCGTCAGACGAAGCGACATGAGATGGTTCCCAGCTCTCGGAAGTCGGCGAGCACGGTGTCGCCCTTCTCCACCCACATCGGGCGGGTGAACGAGCCCGCGAGCACGATCTCCCCGGCCTCGAGCCGGTCGCCGTGCTGGGCGAGCTTGTTCGCCAGCCATGCGACGCCCATCGCGGGGTGGTTGAGCACGGCCGCGGCGACGCCGGACTCCTCGATGGTCTCGTTCCTGTACAGCAGCGCCGAGACCCAGCGGAGGTCGACGTCGCCGATCTTCACCGGGTTGCCGCCGTAGACCATCGCGCCCATGGCGGCGTTGTCGCTGATGTTGTCGACGATGGTCTTGTCCTTCATCTCGACCCGGGACGAGAGGATCTCCAGGGCCGGCACGACGTACTCGGTCGCCCGCAGCACGTCGAAGACCGTCGCGTGGGGGCCGTCGACCGGCTCGGCGAGCTTGAAGGCGAGCTCGACCTCGATGCGCACGTTGGAGAACCGGGAGTGCTCGATGACCGCGCCGTTCTCGAGCACCATGTCGGCGAAGATGGCGCCGTAGTCGGGCTCGTCGATACCGGTCGCCGCCTGCATCACCTTCGACGTCAGCCCGATCTTGCGGCCGACGGGCCGCCGGCCGGCCTCGATCGCCCGCCGGCGCCACTCGTTCTGCACGGCGTAGGAGTCCTCGATCGTCATGCCGGGGTGCCGCTTGCCCAGCGGTGGGACGGTGGTGCGGTCACGCTCGGCGACCGCGAGCTCGTCGGCGATCGCGGCGACGGTCTCAGTTGAGAGCATCAGTTCCTCCTTGCACAGGCGTCGTCCCGGACCCGTTGGTGGGTCCGGGACGACGAGGGGTCACAGCTGGTGACCGGGCGTGCACTCGCCCTGACGCCACTCTGGCAGGCCGCGCGGCCTCCACGATTCCCGCCAACCCGTTCTGAGATGGGGTGCGGCGGGTGGCTACCGCGGCGGGCTGGCCACCCCCGGCTCGTGGAACCGCCGCCCCGTGACCGCCTCGGCGGCCCCGGTGCGGTCCAGGTATGCCGTGAGGCCGCCGTTGTGCAGCGGCCAGCCCGCCCCGAGGATCATCGCCAGGTCCACGTCCCCGGCGTCGGCAGCCACGCCGTCGTTCAGGAGCAGGTCGGTCTCCTGCGCGAGCGCCCGCCGCACCCGGTCGAGCAGCCCCGCGGCGTCCAGCGGCTGCGGCACCGGCCGTGACCCGAACAGCTCACCCACCGCCGGGTCCACCGGGGAGGTGGCGCTCGGCCGGCCCTCGAAGGTGACGAACGCACGCCCTTCGCGCACCACGCGGGCCAGACCGGGGGAGTCGGCGTAGCGCTCGCCCAGATCACGCCGCAGCGTGACGAGCACGTGCTCGGCCACCGCCGGCCCCACCAGCTGGAGCAGCTGGAACGGCCCCATCGGCAGACCCATGCCCGCCAGCGCACGGTCGGCGTCGGCCACCGTGGTGCCTTCCTCCAGAGCGCCGAGCACCTCCCCGAGCAGGCGCACGAGGAGGCGGTTGACCACGAAGCCGGGGGCGTCGGCCACCGCCACCGCTGTCTTGCGGCACGCGTGGGCGATCGCGAATGCCGTGGCGTACGTGGCGTCGTCGGTGCGGTCGGCCCGGACCACCTCGACCAGCGGCATCTGGGCCACCGGGTTGAAGAAGTGCAGCCCGACCACGCGTCCGGGGTGCTCCAGACCGACGGCCATCTCTGTGACCGACAGGGCGGACGTGTTCGTGGCCAGCACGGCCGTCGGGCCGACGACGTTCTCGAGCTCGGCGAAGACCTGCCGTTTGACGTCGAGCTCCTCGAAGACGGCCTCGATGACCACGTCGGAGTCGGCGAGGTCGGCCACGTCGGTGGTGACCCGCAGCAGGTCCGTCAGCGCCGCCGCCCCCCGGTCGTCCAGCCGCCCCTGGGTGCGCAGGCGGTCCACCTGCGCGTGCACGGCGTCGAGGCCGCGCCGCGCCCGCTCCTCGTCGAGGTCGCGCATCGTCACGGGCACCCGCAGCGACCGGGCCAGCAGCAGGGCGAGCTGACCGGCCATCAGCCCGGCCCCGGCCACCCCGACGGCGCGGATCTCACGCGGCGCGGTCCCCTCCGGTCGGCCCGCGGGGTGCTTGCGGCGGCGGCGGAGGAGGTCGGTCGCGTACAGGCTCGCGTGCAGGGCCTCGGTCATGACGAGCTCGGCCAGGGCGTCGTCCTCGACGGCGAAGCTCTCCGCCCGGGAGCGGTTCCGAGACGCGGCCACCGTCCGCAGGGCACGCTCGTACGCGGGCGCGCCACCGGCCGCGCGGGCCTGAGCCAGCGGATGGCGGGCGTCCACGGCGGCGAGCCACTCGTCGTCGCTCGCCGGGTCGCCCGGATGGGGGCCGGTGGGCCGCTCGACGCGGCGTGCCACGGGCACCTGGCCGTCGACGGCCTGCCGGAGCCACTCGATGACCGGGCGCGGCACCCCGGACCGGGGCGGCGGCTCCTCCTCGGTGGCCCCGCCGCCACCAAGGCCGTGGGCGCCGGCCTCGGCCAGCACACCCGGGCCGTCGTCCGGCGCGGCGACCACGAGGTCCACCAGCCCGTGCGCCAGGGCCGCGCCGGCGTCGAGGAGGCGGTTGTTGCGGGCCGGGTTGTCGACGATGATCTCGAGCGCGGTAGCGGGCCCGACCAGGCGGGGGAGGAAGGTGCACCCGCCCCAGCCCGGGATCAGGCCGAGGTGGGTCTCGGGCAGCCCGATAGCCCGGACGTCCCGCGCCGCCGTCCGGTAGTCACAGGCGAGGGCGACCTCGAGGCCGCCGCCGAGGGCGGCACCGTTCAGGTGGGCCAGGGTGGGCACCGGCAGGTCGGCGATGGCGGCGACCACCTCGTGGCCGCGGCGCGCGAGCAGGCGGGCCTCCTCGATGTCGGTGACGGCACGGACGGCCCCCAGGTCGGCACCCGCGAGGAACGTGCGGCCGGTGCCGGTGAGCACCACGGCGGCGAGACGCCCCGTGCGTGCCCGCTCGTGCGCCGCGGCCAGGGCGTCCGCGAGGTTGTCGAGGCCCCGTTCGCCCAGTGTGCACGGCCGGTCGCTGCCGTCCTCGGGCTCGAGGGTCAGGACCAGCACGGTGCCGAGGTCGGTGACCTCGAGGTCGGTGGTCCGCACGACGGTGACGCGCTCTTCGGTTCCAGGCACGACATGAGCTCCTGACGGCGGTGTCGGGCAGGTCGCTGGGAGCCTACCGCGAGCGTCAGACTGCGGTGATCGCCTCGGCGAGCGGGCCGGCGACCAGCTCCAACTGCCACTGCCGCGCACCGAGCTCGGTGAGCCGGTCGGCCACGTCGTCCGTGGTGGGGCGGGCCGGTGTCTCCCACGCCAGGTGGCGCTGCGTGGCCGGCGCGAGCAGGTTCTCCTGGGGCAGGTCGTGCGCGGCGGCCACCGTGCGCACACAGGTGCGCACGACCTCCAGCCGGGCGGCGGCGTCAGGGTTCTTCTCGCCCCACGCGCGAGGGGCGGGCAGCTGCCCCGGCTCGCGCGCCGCCCGCTTGGGTGGCAGCTCGGACTCCGGCAGCTCCAGCGCACGGTTGATGGCGGCCTGCCAGTACGCGGCCCGCTTGCGCGTGCCGCGGCCCGCGAACTCCCGCAGCCGCACCAGCTGGCCCTCCGTACGGGGCAGCGCCAGGGCGGCGGCCACGATCGCGCCGGCCGGGAGCACCCGCCCGGGGGAGCGGTCCAGCTCCTGACCGAGCTCCTCGCGGGCCACCCACAGCTCGCGGGCGACGGCCAGGCCACGGGTGCTGCGCACCGCCTGCAGGCCGGACGTGCGGCGCCACGGGTCGATCCGCGGGGGGTTCGGCGCGGCGGTGCGGACGTGCTCGAACTCCTGCTCGGCCCACGCCAGCTTGCCCGCGGCCTGCAGCTGCCCGGTGAGCACCGCACGCAGCTCGAGCAGCAGCTCGACGTCGAGGGCGGCGTACCTCAGCCACGACTCGGGCAGCGGGCGGGTGGACCAGTCGGCCGCCGAGTGCTCCTTGGCCAGCTCGTAGCCCAGGTTCTCCGCGACGACGGCGGCCAGCCCGACCCGCTCGCGGCCGAGGAGCCGGGAGGCGAGCTCGGTGTCGAACAGCGTCGCCGGGGTCAGCCCGAGCTCGCGCAGACAGGGCAGGTCCTGGTCGGCGGCGTGCAGCACCCACTCGGCGGGGTTGATCACGGCGGCGAGGCTGCCCAGGTCGGGCAGCGGGACCGGGTCGATGAGCACCGTGCCCGCGCCCGCACGGCGGAGCTGGACCAGGTAGGCGGCCTGGCCGTAGCGGTAGCCCGAGGCCCGCTCCGCGTCCACGGCGACCGGCCCGGTGCCGGCGGCCAGGCGGGCGACGACGTCGGCCAGAGCCTGGGGGGTGTCGACGACCGGGGGCACACCGTCGGCCGGCTCGGTAAGCGGGACCGGTGGGAGCGTGCCTGAGCTCGGCGCGGTCACCACCGCGGGGGCGGCGTTGGACGGTGGGACGGGCACGTCCGTCACGCTACGCCCTGCCCGTCCGCCCGGCGTCGCACCGCGCTCAGCGTCGCCGTGTGAGGGAGGTGACATTGTCGGGCAGCGGCTCGAGCCCCGCCGTCGTGCAGGTCAGGGCCGCCCAGGCCAGCAGGTGCGGGCCGAGGTCCGTCGTCGTCGGAGTCCACGACGCCCGGACCTCGATCTCCACCTGCCCGCCGCGCAGCTCGAGGCCACCGAAGGTCTCGGAGAGCACCCGGGTGACCGTGCCGGAGAGGTCGTGGTAACCGACGCCGGCCTCGGTGAGCGCGTCGGTCAGCCAGGTCCAGCCGACCTCGCCGAGCATCGGGTCGGCGCCCATCTCGTCCTCGAGGCGGGCCTTGGCCATCACGATGACCCGGAACGTGCCGTGCCAGGCCTCCTGGCCCGCGGGATCGTGCAGGACGACGAAGCGGCCGTGGCCCAGGAAGCCGTCCGGGTCCATCGTGCCCGGGGTGGCGTTGACCTCACCCGTCAGGGCCAGCGCGTAGGGGGCGATCCGCGACGGTGCGGGCACCTCCTCGAGGCGGAGCTCGGGACGCACCCGATGGCCGCGCAGGCTTTCCAGCGCGTCCTGGAAGTCCGGTGGCGCCACCGGGACGTCTTCCTTCACGTGCTCAGGCTAGGCCGGGAGCCGACGGCGCGGGAGAGGCGCGCCGCAGCGGCCCGATTACACTGGCCCGGACCGGACGGGGAGACCAGGCGCGCGCCCCCACGCGCAGGAGGACCGCACGCAATGACACCCCGCCCCCTCACGCCGGTGATCCTGGGCACGGACATCGGCGTGTACTCCATGGCGCGCTCGTTCCACGAGGCCTACGGCGTGCGCTCGGTGGTGGTCAGCGAAGGCCCCCGCGGGCCCATCGACCACTCCTCGATCATCGACAACGTCTACATGGGTGCCGGTGCGGACGACGACCGCCTCCTGGCCTCGCTGGACGCCATCGCCGCGCGGCACCCCGGCACCAAACCCGTGCTCATGGTCAACGTCGAGCACCACATCGACCTCGTGCGCCGTGAGCGCGCCTGGCTCGAGGACCGGTTCGTGGTGCCCACGCCGCCGGACGCCGTCATCGAGCGGGTGGGGGACAAGGGCGTGCTCGACCGCGTGCTGCGCGCCGAGGGGGTGGCGAGTCCCGGGCACGTGGCCGTGGACGTCCCCGGCACCGATCGCGACGCCTGGCCGGCCCTGCTGGCCGAGCTCACCTTCCCCGTGGTCGTCAAGCCCGCCACCTCGGGGGAGTACGAGGTGCTGCGGTTCCCCGGCCGGAAGAAGGTGTACGACGCGGACACCCTCCCGGAGGTGCTCGACATCCTCTCCGCGGTCAAGCAGGCCGGGTTCTCTGGCGAGATGCTCGTCCAGGAGCTCGTGCCCGGGGACGACACCTACAACCGGGTGGTCAACGCCTACGTGGACAGCCGCGGCGAGATGACGATGGCCGCCTCGGGGCAGGTGCTGCTCGGCCTGCACCAGCCCGCCTTCCTCGGCAACGCGGCGATCACCCTGGTGGAGTACGACGCCGCGCTCGTGGACATGGTGCGCAAGGTGCTCACGGCGGTGGACTACCGGGGTTACGCGAGCATCGACGTCAAGATCGACCCCCGCGACGGCGTCCCCCGCCTGCTCGACATCAACCCGCGCATCGGTCGGTCCAACTACTACATCAACGTGGGCGGGGCCAACCCCGTGCGGGTGATGGTCGAGGACCTCGTGTACGGCCGCGCGCACACCCCCGAGCTGGCCACCACCACGGGCGTGTTCCACTACGTGCCCACCGCGGTGCTGCCGCGCTACCTGACCGACCCGGCGCTGCGGGCGAAGGTCCGCGGCGTGCTGCGCCGTCGCCGCGCGGTGCACCCCCTGGACTACCCCGCGGACCGCAACGTGCGACGCACCGCCTACCGGCTGCTGGCGGGCGTGAACCAGGTCCGCGGGCTGCGCACCCACTACCCACGCCCGACGGACACCGGCTTCTAGCCGGCACCCATCCCGACCGGCAGACGAGGAGCCTCATGACCGTCACGGTCCGCCCCCTGGACGACGCCACCTACCTGCGCCTGGGCGCCGGTGCCACCATCCCGCTCGAGCAGGCGCCCGCGTGGGACGCCTTCGACGACGCCGTCCCCGGCCGCACCCCGTGGCGGCGGCTCGGTGCCTGGGAGGGGGAGGAGCTGGTCGCGCTCGCCTCCTTCACGCACCTGCGCGGGCGCGGCTTCCGCTACCTGTGGGCCAAGCACGGCCCGGTCTGGCTCGCCGAGGCGACGGCGGCACGGGAGCGGGCCCTGCGGGCCGCGCTGGTCGAGCACGTGCGCGCCGCAGACCGTGGCCTGGTGTTCGTGCGACTGCACGCCCGGCACCCGGCGCCGGACCTGCGTGAGCTGCTCCAGACCGTCACCTACGACCGCACGGTCGTGCTCGACCTGACGCCCGAGGAGGAGCAGATCCTCGCCTGGATGAAGAAGCGGGGACGGCGGGACGTGCGCAAGGCCCTGCGCGACGAGTCCATGCTCCCCACCGAGGAGACGGGCCTGACCCGTGAGGCCTTCCGCGAGCTGTACCAGGTGCTCGTGGAGACCGGCGGGCGCGACGGGTTCGGCATCTCCGACGAACGCGTGTACTGGACCATGCTGGACTCGCTCGGGCCCGAGCACGCCCGCATCTTCGTCACCCGAAGGGAGGGCCGGGTGCTCGCGTGGGGCCTCGTCACGGTCAACGGTGACTACGCCACCTACTACTACGCCGCCTCCAGCGCCGAGGGCCGCAAGTCCGGCGCCGCCGACCTGCTGGTCTGGCACATGGCGACGGCGCTGCGCGCCTCCGGCGTGCGCACGTTCGACCTCATGGGCATCGACTCCCCGCGCGCCCCGCAGCTGACCGGGGTGCGCGACTTCAAGACCAAGTTCAGCGAGGAGATCGCGGAGGTCGACGGCGCGTGGGACGTGCCCGTGCACCCCGCCCGGTACGCGGCCCTCGTCGCGGCGCTGGGCGCCAAGCGGCGCCTGGTGGCCGGGGTGCGCGCGGTGCGCGGGCGCCTGGGGCGCTGACAGCCCCGAGGCGCCAGCAGGACCTTGGTCCCGTGCGCGGGCCGACGGCGCGGCCGTGCGCGCTGTGACATGCGCCGCATTCGGACGATCGTTATTTTCGGCACGTGACCTTTGCGAAAAGGTCGGTTAGGTTCGCCTTTGTTAGGTCAACCTTCCTTGCTCACACCTGGAGTCCATGTGCGTCTGACCACGCGCCGCGGTGCTGTTGCCGCCCTCACCGCCTCGCTCCTGCTCACGCTGACCGCCTGCGGGGCGCAGGACGCGGCCGAGGCCGTGCCGGCGGCCACCGCCGTCGAGGAGCCGACCACTGTCGAGGTCGAGGACAACAACGGCACGCATACGATTCCCACGCCGCCGCAGTCGGTCGTCGCCACCGACAACCGCACCTTCGAGACCCTCTCCGACTGGGGCGTCGAGCTCAGCGCCGCCGCGGTGGCACTGATGCCCGACACCATCGCGTACACGAAGGACGACTCGATCGTCGACCTCGGCAACCACCGCGAGCCCAACCTCGAGGCCGTCGTCGCCGTCGAGCCGGACCTCATCATCAACGGCCAGCGGTTCGCGGACTACCACGAGGACTTCGCCAAGCTGGCGCCAGACGCCACGATCCTCGAGCTGGACCCGCGCGAGGGTGAGCCCTTCGACTCCGAGCTCAAGCGCCAGACCACCGTGCTGGGAGAGGTCTTCGGCAAGCAGGACGAGGCGGCGCAGCTCAACGCCGCACTGGACGAGGCGATCGAGCGCGTCAAGGCCGCCTACGACCCGGCGAGCTCCGTGATGGCCGTGAACACCTCCGGCGGCGAGATCGGCTACATCGCACCCGGCGTCGGCCGCACGCTCGGCCCGCTGTTCGACATCCTGGGTCTGACCCCGGCGCTGGAGATCGCCGAGGGCAGCGACGACCACCAGGGCGACGACATCTCGGTCGAGGCGATCGCCGACTCCAACCCCGACTGGATCCTCGTCCTGGACCGCGACGCCGCCGTCGCCGCCGACGACCCCGCGTACAAGCCGGGCAACGAGATCCTCGAGGCCTCCGAGGCCCTCGCGAACGTCACCGCGGTCAAGGACGCCAACATCGTCTACATGCCGGCCGACACCTACACCAACGAGGGCATCCAGACCTACACCGAGTTCCTCAACACCCTGGCGGACGCCCTCGAGGGCAACAGCTGACCCACATGTCGTCGGGCGGTGGTGGGACGGGCCCTCGGGCCGGTTCCACCACTGCGGCACATGACCGATCGATGAGAAGCGGCTGCTGCGCATGACCACCACAACGACGATCCCGCGGACAAGCTCCAAGGGGGCGCTCCTCGACTGGAGGCTCCTCCTTGGGGTCCTGGGCGTCGGCGTGCTCCTCGTCCTGTCCCTGTTCACGGGTGTCTACGACATCGGCGGGCGCGACGGCGGGGAGATGTTCGCCATCACGCGGATCCCGCGCACCATCGCGCTGGTCCTGGCCGGGGCTGCGATGGCGATGTCCGGACTCGTCATGCAGCTGCTCACCCAGAACCGCTTCGTCGAGCCCACCACGACCGGCACGACCGAGTGGGCGGGCCTGGGCCTCCTCGGTGTCATGATCCTCGTGCCCGACGCCAGCATCATGACCCGGATGGCCGGCGCCATCCTGGCGGCCTTCGTCGGCACGATGGTGTTCTTCGCCTTCTTGCGCCGGGTGTCCCTGCGGACCTCGCTCATCGTGCCCATCGTGGGGATCATGCTCGGGGCGGTCGTCAGCTCGATCTCGACGTTCGTCGCGCTCCAGACCGACATGCTCCAGAGCCTCGGCGTCTGGTTCGCGGGCAGCTTCACCTCGGTCCTGCGGGGCCAGTACGAGGTGCTGTGGATCGTCGCGCTGGTCGGGGTCGCCGTGTTCGTGGTCGCCGACCGGCTCACCGTGGCCGGGCTCGGCGAGGAGATCGCGACCAACGTCGGGCTGAACTACAACCGCATCATCCTGCTCGGCACGGCGCTGATCGCCGTCGCCACCGGCGTCGTCACGGTGGTCGTGGGCGCCCTGCCGTTCCTCGGCCTGATCGTCCCCAACATCGTCTCGATGTTCCGGGGCGATGACCTGCGGTCCAACCTGCCGTGGGTCTGCCTCCTCGGCATCGCCATCGTCACCGTGTGCGACCTCGTCGGACGGACCATCATCATGCCGTTCGAGGTGCCGGTGTCCCTGATCCTCGGAGTCGTCGGTGCCGTCGTCTTCATCGCCCTCCTCCTCCGGCAGCGTCGTCGTGGCTGAGGTCATCGCCCGGCCGACGGCGCAGCGCCCGGCGTCCCTCCAGCTGCCGGTGCGGGGCGGGCACGGCTGCGGGCCGTTCCCGACGGTGCGCGAGCAGCGCCGCTACCGCATCGTGCTGGCGGTCCTTGTCGTCCTGGCGGCGGCCTTCGGCATCGGTCTGGTCGTCTGGGACAACCCCATGCCGCTGGGGTCCGACGGCTTCTGGCGGATCGCCCAGATGCGCACGACCAGCGTCGTCGTCATGGCCGTCGTCGCCTTCTGCCAGGCCGCGGCCACCGTGAGCTTCCAGACGGCGACGAACAACCGCATCATCACGCCGTCGATCATGGGCTTCGAGTCGCTGTACGTGGCCGTGCAGACTTCGGCGGTGTACTTCCTCGGCGCCGCCGGTCTGGTCGCCCTGACCGGCGTGCCGCAGTTCGTGCTGCAGGTCGTCCTCATGGTGGGTCTGTCGATCGCGTTGTACGGCTGGTTGCTCTCCGGCCGGTTCGGCAACCTGCAGGTCATGCTGCTGATCGGCATCGTCGTCGGTGGCGGTCTCCGCGCGGTCTCGACCTTCATGCAGCGCCTGCTCACGCCGAGCGAGTTCGACATCCTCACCGCCCGGATGTTCGGCTCGGTCTCCAACGCCGACGTGAGCTACCTGCCCGTGGCGATCCCGCTCTGCCTGGTGGCCGGCGGCCTCTTGCTCGTGCGGTCCCAGCGCCTCAACGTCATCGCGCTGGGGCGCGACGCCGCCATGAACCTCGGGCTCAACCACCGGGCCGAGCTCATCAAGGTGCTGACGCTCGTCTCCATCCTCATGGCGACGTCCACCGCGCTGGTCGGCCCGATGACCTTCCTCGGCTTCCTCGTGGCCACCCTGGCCTACCAGTTCGCCAACACCTACGACCACCACCGCATCTTCCCGATCGCGGTCCTCGTCGGGTTCGTCGTGCTGGCCGGCTCCTACTTCGTCATGAAGAACATCTTCTACGCGGAGGGCGTCGTCTCGATCATCATCGAGCTCGTCGGCGGATCCGTCTTCCTGCTCGTCATCCTCAGAAAGGGTCGCCTGTGATCACGCTCACCAACGTCCGCAAGGACTACAGCAGCGAGGTCTGCATCGGCCCCGTCGACCTGGAGATCCCCACCGGCGGCATCACCGCCCTGGTCGGACCCAACGGCGCCGGCAAGTCCACCCTGCTCACCATGATCGGCCGGCTGCTGGGGCTCGACGACGGTGTCATCGAGGTCGCCGGCTACGACGTGACGTCCACCGCGTCGAAGGACCTCGCCAAGATCGTCTCGATCCTGCGGCAGGAGAACCACTTCGTCACCCGGCTGACCGTGCGACAGCTGGTCGGCTTCGGGCGGTTCCCCTACTCCAAGGGCCGGCTGACGCGCTCGGACGAGGAGATCATCAGCCGGTCCATCGACTTCCTCGACCTCACCGACCTCGAGACGCGCTACCTCGATCAGCTCTCCGGCGGCCAGCGTCAACGTGCGTACGTCGCCATGGTCCTCGCCCAGGACACCCAGTACGTGCTGCTCGACGAGCCGCTGAACAACCTCGACATGAAGCACTCGGTCAGGATGATGCAGCACCTGCAGCGGGCGGCCGAGGAGCTGGGCCGCACGATCGTGATCGTCCTGCACGACATCAACTTCGCTGGACAGTACGCCGACCACATCTGCGCGGTGAAGGACGGCACGGTCGTCGAGTTCGGGCCGCCCGCCGCCATCATGACCGGCGAGGTCCTGACCCGGGTCTTCGACACCGACGTGCAGGTGATCGACGGTCCGCGCGGTGCCCTCGCCGTCTACTACTGAGGTGATGACGCCCACCCCTTGCTGACGCTGCCCGCCCACCCCGGCGGCTAGCCGCCGACAGGCCGGCAACGTCAGCGTCCTGTGGTGGAGAAGTGCTGGTAGTCCTTCGGTGAGCTCCAGGTGCCGCCCCACACCCAGCCGCGGGTCGCGAAGGCCCGGACGACGGCGTCGCCGTCGTGGATCATCCCGGGCGCCTGCAGCGTCCGGTCGGCGTACGCCGCGCCGCCCGCGGGCAGCACCGTGGAGCCGAGCACGTACGGGTTGACCAGCGGGTTGAGGTCGATCGCGCGGCCGTAGGAGTGCTCCGACCACGAGCTGCCGCCTGTGACGGCGCGGCAGTTGAACGCGCTGGTGTTGTTGGCCGCCATCGACGCGTCGTCGTCCCCGCCGAACGCCTCCACCGGTTCCATCCGCGCGATCGGGAAGCGTGCCTCGTACAGGGCCTGCATCACCCCGACCACGTCATCGGCGACCGCGGCGGCAACCACGATCGTGCCCGACGCGGCGCCGTCACCGGTCCATCGGGTGAGGGTGACGGAGCGTAGGTCGGCCGGTGAGACGGGGCAGCCGGCATGCCACGAGGCGAGGTCCGCCTCGGAGACGGCGGCGACCGTGGCGTGGAACGGTGGCGGAACGGGCGCAGGTGGTGAGCTGGTGGGGCCCGGGGAGGTCGGTGCGGGCTCGGTGGTACCGGGCGTTGGCGAGGTGGCGGACCGCGACGGCGCAGGTGCGGCCGGTGTCGGCGCCGGGACGACCAGGGGCGCCTTCGCGGGCCGGACCGCGCCCGTCGAGGTTGGGACGCCCGCGCCCGACGTGGGGCCGCCGGGTGGTGTGGCCGACGGCGGGGTGGGCGAGGCGGTTTGCGTCGCCGATGTCGCCGGTCCGGTGGCAGGCTCGGTCGGTCCACGCGCCGGCGTGCAGCCGGCGAGGACGAGCAGCCCCGCGGCGAGCGCCGCGAGCAGGGGGCGTGAGCCCACCGGCACATTCTCCCACCGTGTGGATCGGGCGACCGGGCGCGGCACGTCTCGTCCCTGAGACGGAGACGGGCCTCTCGAGACGACATGTCGCGGAGGAGATGACATCTCACCGAGGAGACGACATGTCGCGGAGGAGATGACATGTCACGGGGGAGGGGGTTAGCGCAGGCGGAGCACCACGGGGCCGGGGCCCGCCACGATGAGGGTCGCGCCGTCGTCGCCCGTCGTGACGGTCTCCCAGGCGAGCAGCACCTCCGCGGCCGCGGCCGGCAGCGGGACGGTCACCGCGCCGTCCGTGAGCACCAGGACGACCGCCACGTCCCCGCGCCGCACGATCAGCCACGCCCCGCCGTCGTCCACCTGCACCGCGGGTCGCTCGCCGGTGGTGAGACCGGGCTCGGTGCGGCGCAGCCGGATCAGGTCGCGGTAGAGCTCGAGCAGCCGGGCGTGCGCGGGGCGCGCGGCCTCGTCCCAGTCGAGCCGGGACGCGGCGAAGGTGCCCGCTGCCTGCGGGTCGGGGACGTCCACGTGGCCGCCGTACAGGTCGGCCCAGCCGTGCGTGCCGAACTCCTCCGTGCGGCCTTTCTGGATCGCTGCCGCCAGCTCGGGCTCGGCGTGGTCCGTGAAGTACAGGAACGGGGTGGTGGCCCCCCACTCCTCACCCATGAACAGCATCGGGGTGTACGGCCCGAGGAGCACCGCCGCGGCGCTGACCGCGAGCAGCCCCGGCGCGAGCACCCGGCTCGGCCGGTCGCCCAGCGCCCGGTTGCCCACCTGGTCGTGGTTTTGGGCGAAGACGACGAACCGACGCCGGTCCATCTCCGGCGGCACCGGCGCGCCCCAGTCCGTGCCCCGGAACGTGGAGAACGCGCCGTCGTGCACGAAGACGTCCTGAAGGGCCTTGGCCAGCGTGGCCGGCGCCCCGAAGTCCACGTAGTACCCGTGCCGCTCGCCGGTGAGCAGGGCGTGCAGGGCGTGGTGGACGTCGTCGTCCCACTGCGCGGTCATGCCCAGACCACCCTGCGCGGTGGGCGTGACCATGCGGGCGTCGTTGAGGTCGGACTCCGCGATCAGCGAGAGCGGACGCCCCACCTCCGCCGCCAGCGCGGCGACGGCGTCGGACAGCTCGGCCAGGAGGTGGCGGGGGGAGTCGTCCACGAGTGCGTGCACGGCGTCCAGCCGCAGCGCGTCGAGGTGGAAGTCGCGCAGCCAGCGCAGCGCGTTGCCGATGATGAACGCCCGCACCTCGCCGGCGTCGGGTCCGTCGAGGTTGACCGCGGAGCCCCACGGGGTGTGGTGCCGGTCGGTGAAGTACGGCCCGAACGCACCGAGGTAGTTCCCGGAGGGCCCGAGATGGTTGTAGACGACGTCGAGGCACACCGCGATCCCGTAGGCGTGGGCGGTGTCGACGAACCGTTGCAGGGCGGCGGGCCCGCCGTACGGCTCGTGCACCGCCCACAGGGCCACGCCGTCGTACCCCCACCCGGCCCGGCCCGGGAAGGGGGCCACCGGCATCAGCTCGACCATGTCCACGCCGAGGTCGGCGAGGTGGCCCAGCCGGGCCGCGGCGCCGTCGAGGGTGCCCTCCGGGGTGAAGGTGCCCACATGGAGCTCGTAGGCCACCGCGCCCAGGGCCGACCGGCCCTCCCAGCCGGCGTCGGACCAGGTGTGGGCGGCGGTGTCGAAGGTGCGTGAGGGGGCGTGGACCCCGGCGGGCTGCCACGGGCTGCGCGGGTCGGGCAGCGAGGGGCCACCGTCGACGCTGAGGGCGTAGTCCGTGCCGGGGGCCAGGGCGACGGCGGAGCGCCACCAGCCGCCGTCGTCGGGGGTCATCGGCCCGCGGGTGCCGTCGCCGGGCAGCACCAGCTCCACCCGGCCGGCGGCGGGGGCCCACACCTCGACGAACGCGCTCACGTGACCCGCTCCAGCAGTGCCGCGGGGCGCGGGCCGAGCAGGTCACCGAGCCGGCACGAGCCACCCGGCACGGTCGCGCCGGTGAAGACGTCGCGCCAGGTGCCGTCGGGCAGCACCACCGCGGCGTCGGGGAGCGCGTACGCGCTGGCGGTCGCGGCGCCGAGCCGGGCGGCCACGGCCACCACCCGCGGGCCGTCGGCGTCGGTGCGGGCGAGGGCGACGGCGTGCCCGGTGGTGGTGGGCAGCGGCTCGTACCCGGCCTCGGCGCCGACGAACGCCGCGGGGTGCGCGCGCCGCAGGCGCAGCGCCGCGGCGGTGAGCTTGAGCTTCTCGTCGTCCAGGCCGGCGGGGCGGGCGCCGCCGTCCAGCGCTTCGAGGCGGGCGGCGAGCGCGGCGAAGTCCACCGGACGCCGGTTGTCCGGGTCCACGAGGGAGGTCTGCGTGATCTCGCTGCCCTGGTAGACGTCGGCGACCCCGAGCACCGTCAGCTGGAGCAGCTTGGTGGCCAG
The DNA here is from genome assembly GCF_006352065.1 of Georgenia yuyongxinii. Classification (NCBI taxonomy): domain Bacteria; kingdom Bacillati; phylum Actinomycetota; class Actinomycetes; order Allobogoriellales; family Allobogoriellaceae; genus Georgenia; species Georgenia yuyongxinii. The sequence goes on from NZ_CP040915.1 coordinate 1,924,767, forward strand.
GACGGAGCTGCGCACGGCCTCGGCGGTGCGCGCGACCCAGGCGGTGAACGCCTCGACCACGGCCGGGTGCTCGAGCAGCGCGACGGCGTAGCCGAGCGTCGCCTCCTCGCGTGCGGTGTCGGGCGCGGTCCAGGTGGTCCAGGCCTTCTGCTCGCGGGCGGCCTTGAGCAGGTAACCGGTCAGGCGGTCGGCCTCGATGGGCCCGGCCTCCGTCCAGGTGCCGGCCAGGACCTGCCAGAGCAGGTTCTCGGTGCGCCCGTCGATGTCCGCGGGCCGCAGCTCCGCCGTCGCCTCCCGCAGCGACCGCACCATGGCCACCCAGTCCGTGGCGACCTCGGCGAGCACCCCGATGCGGGAGCGCACGTCCTCACCGCGCTTGGTGTCGTGGGTGGACCCGGCGGTCATGGTGGCGGGCCAGGCGGCACCGGTGCCCGCCGCCCAGGCGTGCAGCTCGTCGGGGTCGATGCCGAAGCGGGCCGGGGCGCCGCCCACCTCGCACAGGCTCACCAGGTGCGTCCAGCGGTAGAAGGCGGTGTCCTCCACCCCCTTGGCCATCACCGCCCCGCACACCTGCGGGAAGCGGACCATCAGCTCGGCGCGCCGCGCCTCGCCGGTGCGCCCGGCGCTGCCCACCTCGGCGCCGAGCAGCAGCTCGACGACGACGATCAGCGTGTCGTGGCGGTCCGGGTCCAGCCGGGTGCGGGCGATCTCGGCGGCCTCGCGCAGCGTGCGCTCCTCGGCCGGTGGGGCCGGCTCGCCGGGGACCACGTAGGCGCGGTAGCGGTCGAAGGCGACGAGCAGCTCGACCACGCAGTCCTGCAGGGAGCGGAACGTGTGGTCCCGCAGCCGCACGTCGGCGTGGCAGATGTCCGCGAGCAGGGTGGTGAGCCGGTGCACCTCGGCGTACAGGGAGGTGGCGACCACCTGACGCTTGGCCTCCTCGACGACGGCGGCGAGGTTCGCGGCCTCCCCGGTGAGCTCGTGCTGGAGCGCGGCCAGCGGCGCGGAGCCGGCCGGGTCCACCTGGAGGGCGTGCAGGCGCCACGCGGCGTCGTACCCGGTGGTGCCGGCCACGGGCCAGTCGGGCGCCAGCTCCTCGTCGGCCTCGAGGATCTTCTCGGCCACGACCCAGGCCCCGCCGGTGGCCTCGTGCAGCCGCCGCAGGTACCCACGCGGGTCCGCCAGACCGTCGGGGTGGTCGATGCGGAACCCGTCGATGACGCCCTGCGCGTGCAGCTCCAGCAGCAGCGCATGGGTGGCGTCGAACACCTCGGGGTCCTCCACCCGCACCGCGGCGAGGGTGCCGACGTCGAAGAAGCGGCGGTAGTTCAGCTCCTCGTCGGCCACCCGCCAGTACGCCAGGCGGTAGTGCTGACGCTCCACGAGCTCGGCCAGGGGCAGGTGCTCGGTCTCCGGGCGCACCGGGAAGACGTGGTCGTGGTAGCGCAGCACGGCCTGCTCGCCGGCGTCGGGGTCGGTCGGCACCACCATCCGGTCCAGGACGAGGTCGCCGGAGGCGAGCACGTCCCCGATGCGGGCGCCCAGGACCGGCATGAGCACGCCGTCGTCGGAGCCGACCAGGTCGATGTCGAACCAGGCTGCGTAGGGGGAGCCCGGGCCGTGCCCGAGCAGCGACCACAGCGCGCGGTTGTGCCATGCCGGGGTGGGCACCGCCATGTGGTTGGGCACGACGTCGACCACGATCCCCAGGCCGCGCGCGTGGGCGGCGGCGGCGAGGGACTCCAGGCCTGCCCGGCCCCCCATCACGTCGCTGATCCGGCTGTGGTCGACCACGTCGTAGCCGTGCGTGGACCCGGGAGCGGCCTGCAGCACGGGGGAGAGGTAGAGGTCGGTCACCCCGAGGGCGACGAGGTAGGGCAGGGCCGCCTCGGCGGCCGCGAAGTCCAGGTCGGGGCCGAGCTGGAGCCGGTAGGTGCTCACCGGCAGCCGCTTGCCCGGCCCGGGCAGGTGGGTGCGCGGGGCTGTCACTGCTCGTTGTCCCGGGGGGAGAGCAGGATGACGACGCTGCGATCCTGCACGGTGACCGTCGCGCCGGCGCGGACCGCGCTGCCGGATGAGCGGCGTGAGCTGGTGTCGAGGACGACCGACCACTTGGCGCCGTAGTCTGCGCCGGGCAGGGTGAACTTACGGGCGGCGGCGTCGGCGTTGAGGAGCAGGAGGACGGAGTCGTCGACGATGCGCTCGCCGCGGGCGTCAGGCTCCGGGATGGCCTGCCCGTTGAGGAAGACCATGACGGCGCGTGCGTGGTCGTCGGCCCAGTTCTCGTCCGACATGTCGTGGGCCTCAGGGGTGAACCACTCGATCTCCCCGATCTCCGACTCGCCGCCGTGCTCGGCCGCGCCCGCGAAGAACCGTCGTCGGCGCAGCACCGGGTGGTCGGCCCGCAGCCGGACGAGCTTGCGGGTGAACTCGAGCAGCTCGGCCTGCTCGTCGCCGAGGGCCCAGTCCACCCAGCTGAGCTCGTTGTCCTGGCAGTAGACGTTGTTGTTGCCCTGCTGGGAGCGGCCCATCTCGTCGCCGTGGGCGATCATCGGCACGCCCTGGCTGATGAGCAGCGTGGTGAGGAAGTTGCGCTGCTGGCGGGCGCGGAGCCGGTTCACCTTGGGGTCCGTCGTGGGTCCTTCGGCGCCGCAGTTCCAGGAGCGGTTGTGGGACTCGCCGTCGGCGTTGCCCTCGCCGTTGGCCTTGTTGTGCTTCTCGTTGTAGGACACCAGGTCCCGCAGCGTGAAGCCGTCGTGCGCGGTGACGAAGTTGATGGAGGCGACGGGGCGGCGCCCGGTGTGCGCGTAGAGGTCGGAGGAACCGGTCAGCCGGCTGGCGAACTCGCCGAGGGTGGCGGGCTCGCCTCGCCAGAAGTCGCGCACGGTGTCGCGGTACTGGCCGTTCCACTCCGTCCACAGGGGCGGGAAGCCGCCGACCTGGTAGCCGCCCTCGCCGACGTCCCAGGGTTCGGCGATGAGCTTGACCTGGGAGATGACCGGGTCCTGCTGGATGATGTCGAAGAAGGAGGAGAGGCGGTCCACCTCGTGCAGCTCACGGGCCAGGGTGGAGGCGAGGTCGAACCGGAAGCCGTCGACGTGCATCTCCTCGATCCAGTACCGCAGCGAGTCCATGATCATCTGCAGCGTGTGCGGGGAGCGCATGAGCAGCGAGTTGCCGGTCCCGGTGGTGTCGAAGTAGTGCGCGCGGTCGTCGTCCACGAGCCGGTAGTACGACGCGTTGTCGATGCCGCGGAACGACAGCGTCGGGCCCATGTGGTTGCCCTCGGCGGTGTGGTTGTAGACGACGTCGAGGATTACCTCGATACCGGCCTCGTGCATCGCCTTTACCAGCGTCTTGAACTCGGTGACCTGCTCGCCGCGGGTGCCGTAGGCGGCGTAGCCGTTGTGCGGGGCGAAGAACCCGATGGTGTTGTACCCCCAGTAGTTGCTCAGGCCTTTCTCCTGCAGGTGGGGGTCGTGGACGAACTGGTGCACGGGCATGAGCTCGAGTGCGGTGATCCCCAGCTCGGTGAGGTGCTCCACGATCGCCGGGTGGGCCATGCCGGCGTACGTGCCGCGCAGCTCCTCCGGGACGGCGGGGTGGAGCTGGGTCAGGCCCTTGACGTGCGCCTCGTAGATCACGGAGTCGTGGTAGTCCAGGGCCGGCGGGCGGTCGTAGCCCCAGTCGAAGTACGGGTTGATGACCACCGAGGTCATCGTGTGACCGAGGGAGTCCTCGGTGTTGCGCTGCTCGTGGTCGTCGAAGTCGTAGGAGAACAGGGAGGCGTCCCCGTCGATCTGGCCGTCGATCGCCTTGGCGTACGGGTCCAGGAGGAGCTTGGACGGGTCGCACCGGTGCCCGCCCGCGGGGTCGTACGGGCCGTGCACGCGGTAGCCGTACCGCTGGCCCGGCTGGGCGCCCGGCAGGTACGCGTGCCAGACGTGCGCGTCGACCTCGGTGAGCTGAATACGGTTCTCGGTGCCGTCGTCGTCCAGCAGGCACAGCTCGACCTTGTCGGCGACCTGGGAGAAGAGGGCGAAGTTGGTGCCGGAACCGTCGAACGTGGCGCCCAGAGGGTAGGGGCGGCCGGGCCAGATCTGCATTTGCACAGATTCGCACGGCATGCACGGATCGGCAGTACGAGCCGGCGCTGCCGGGGTGTGGTCCGTGTCACCGTGGTCGGACGGCACGCGATGTCCGACCACGGCTGCTGGCGTGGCCTACGGCCGCGCTGCGGTGGCACGTGCGGCCGACCGTCCGTCACGTGGGATGATCCCCAGCGCCGGCGCCGGCCGCACTGGCCTTCGCGCGCCGGGCGACCGCGACCACGAGGAGCAGACGTGCCAGTCCTGGAGATCATCGGATGGGTCGGCTCCGCCGTCGTCGTCTGGTCGATGATGCAGCAGCGCATCCTCCGGCTGCGGGTGATCAACCTGGTCGGGTGCCTGATCCAGGTCGTCTACAACGGGGTGCTGGAGGTCTGGCCCGTGGTGGCGCTCAACGTGGTCCTCGCCGGGGTCCAGATCTTCAACCTGTACCGGTTGCTGCGCACCCGGCACTCGCCGGCCGAGTACGGCGTCCTGCGCGTCGACCCGGCGGGGGAGTACCTGCACCACCTGCTGGCCCTGCACCGTGCCGACATCCAGCGCTTCACACCTTCCTACCGCGAGGCGTCCCCGCAGCAGGAGGCCTACCTCATCGTCCGCGGCGAGGAGACGGTGGGCTACGTGCTCCTGCACGACGCGGGCGACGGCGTCGCGCAGGTGGACCTGGACTACGTCATCGAGAAGTATCGAAACTTCACCCCGGGGGAGTTCGTCTTCCACTCCTCCGACGTGCTGCGCGAGGCCGGCTACCGCAAGGTCGTCACCGCCCCGCGCATGCGAAAGCCGTACTACGCCAAGATCGGGTTCACCCAGGCCGGGGACCGGTACGAGCTGGCGCTGACCTCCTGACCTCGTCGCGCTGAGGTGCGCGGGCCGACGTCCTGACGCGGCCCTGACGCGGCTGCGCGAGGCGCCCCTGCACGCCTCGCGAAACCTGCCCGCCCGGAGTCGTCGGCTCAGCCCTTGACGGCACCGCCGGTGATGCCGCGCACGAAGTACCGCTGGAGCGCGAAGAAGACGACGATCGGGATGATCATCGAGACGAACGCCGCCGCGGTGACGAACTGCCAGTTCCCGCCGAAGTTTGTGGTGAGGTTGGCCAGCGTGACCGACAGCGGGTGGTTCGCGGGCACCGGGCCCAGGTAGACCAGGGCGACCAGGAGGTCGTTCCACACCCACAGGAACTGGAAGATCACCAGCGAGGCGAGCACGGGCACGCTCATCGGCAGCACGAGCCGGAAGAACGTGGTGGCGTGGCCGGCGCCGTCGATCTCGGCGGCCTCGAACAGCTCACGCGGGAGCCCGCCGATGTAGTTGCGCAGCAGGTAGACCGCGAAGGGCAACCCGTACCCGGTGTGGGCCAGCCACACGGCCAGGATCGTGCCGTTGATCTCGTAGCCGCCGATCGAGGCGTCCCGGAACAGGGACAGCACCGGGATGAGCGTGACCTGGAGCGGGACGACCAGCAGCCCGACGACGACGACGAACAGCGCGTTGCGCCCCGGGAAGCTCATCCAGGCGAAGGCGTACGCCGCGAACGCGGAGATCATCACCACCAGGACGGTGGCCGGGATGGTGATGTACAGGCTGTTGAGGAACGAGTCCCAGAAGCCCGCGCGGTTGAGCACGTAGTCGTAGTTGCTGAACGTGAACTCCCACGGCGGGACGATCGCCGTCCACCACCCGCTCGCGTTCGTCGCCTCGGCGGTACGGAAGGAGGCGACGAACAGACCGATGGCCGGCACCGCCCACATGAGCATGAGGACGGCCAGGACGATGTGGAGCACGGGTCGTGCCGGCCGGCGCCTGCCGATCTCGGACTGTCCGCGCGCCTCGCCCAGCTCGCTGCCGACAGCGACGGGAGCCTGCGCCTGGGTCATCGCACCTCCTCCTGCTGCTTGAACCGTTTGACGTTGACCACCATCACGGGCACGGTCGCGAGCAGGAGCACGACGGCGACGGTCGCCGCCCGGCCCTGCTGGCCGTTGGCGAAGAGCTCCTTGTACATCGTGTTGGCGATGACGTCGGTGTCGAAGTTGCCGTTCGTCATCACGTAGACGATGTCGAACGTCTTGAGCGCGAAGATGATGACGGTCGTGGCGACCACGGCGATCGTCGGGGACAGCAGCGGCAGGATGATGTGCCGGAAGACCTCCCGCTCGTTTGCGCCGTCGATGCGGGCCGCCTCGAGCAGCTCGGGGCTGATGCCCTTCAGTCCGGCTGAGAGGATGACCATCGCCAGGCCCGTGAACATCCAGACGCCGACGATGATGAGCATGACGTTGTTCCACGGCGAGGTGCTCAGCCAGCCGACCTGTGGGCCGCCCACCGTCGCCAGCAGCGCGTTCAGCGTGCCGGTCTCGGGGTTGAGGTCGTACATCAGCCGCCAGATGACCCCGGCGGCGACGAAGCTGATCGCCATGGGCAGGAACACCACCGACTTCACGATGACCTCGTACTTCACGCGGTCCACGAGCACCGCGATGAGCAGGCCGAGGCCCACCACCAGCAACGGCAGCAGGATCGCCCAGAGCACGTTGTTACGCAGCGCCGTGAGCGTGTCGTTGCGGGTGAAGAACCACTCGTAGTTCTCCAGCCCGGCGAAGGCGTCCCCGCGGCGGTTGAAGAAGCTGCGCCAGATCGTCGCGATCGTCGGGTAGACGAGGAAGACGCCGAGGAAGATCAGCGCCGGGGCCAGCCACAGCCAGGGGCGGACGCCGCTGGAGACCCGGCGGGGCAGCCGCCCGATGACCGCCTCCACGAGCATCACGTAGCCCACGAGCACCGCGGGCACCCCCAGGACGACGATCAGCCCCAGGGCGATCCGGTTCTCGAACAGGTCGACGAGCACGTGGGCCTCCGGTTCATCGGGCCGGTCCGGGGCGGCGGGCCGGCCGCCGCCCCGGAGGGCTGCCTACTCGCTTCCTCGGGCTGTCACTGGTTGTAGGAGTCGGCCTGCACGGTGTCGAGCTCGCTGAGGATCGAGTCGAGCTGGTCCGGGTTCTGCGCGAAGGCGACCATGGCGCGGTTGAAGGCGTCGGTCATCGCCGCGGGCATGTTGTCCGAGCCGTCGAAGCGGAACGTCTCGGCGTTCTGGAGGATCTCGGCGGACCGGCGGGAGGCCTCGTCGGGGTAGACGTCGAGCGGCACGCCGGAGTTCGCGGAGATGAACCCGCCGCGCTCCACCCAGATCTGCTGTGCCTCCGGGGTGAGCAGGTACTCGACGAGCGAGCGGGCGGCGGGCGTGTCGTTGAACATGCCGATGAGGTCACCGCCGCCCACCACGCCGCCGGCGAACTGCGGGTCGATGTCCGGGAACGGGAAGAAGTCGAACTGATCCGGGGTGGCGCCGGCCTCGTTGGCGAAGAAGTCGGTGATGAAGGAGGCCTGGTGGTGCAGCACGCAGCCGGGCGGGTCTTCGAACATCGGGTTGGCGGCGCGGCCGAAGGCGGTGTTGACGATGTAGTCGGAGCCGCCGTAAGAGCTCGCGAGCGCGTCACCGAAGGTCTCGAACGCGCTCTTGATCTCGTCCGAGGTCCACTTCATCTCGCCGTTCACCCAGGAGTCGTACGCGTCAGGCCCGGCCTGGCGCAGGACGATGTCCTCGATCCAGTCCGTGCCCGGCCATCCGGAGGTGGCACCGGACTCCAGGCCGATGCACCAGGTCGCGGTGTCCGGCCCGCCAAGTCCGTCGGCGGTGGAGATCATCTGGTCCCACGACGTGGGTTCGTCCCCGGTCCAGACGGCGGTGTTGTAGTAGATCAGGCCCTTAACGGCGGCCTTGGTGAAGACGCCGACGAGCGTGTCGTCCGCGGCCTTGCCGAGGTCGGCGAACCCCTCGGGCGTGGCGCCGGAGTATGTGTCGAAGTCGACGAAGTCGAGCGGCTGCAGCGCCCCCTGGTCGTACCAGTCCTTCATCGGTCCCGGGCCGGGCAGGCCCGCGATGTCCGGCAAGTTGCCCGACGCGATGCCGGTGGTGATCTGCTGGCTGAGGTCACGGGTGCCGGTGTACTCCACCGTCGCCCCGGTCTCTTCCTGCCAGGGCTCCACCATCGCCTGGAAGGAGTCCTGCTCGTCGCCGGACCAGGAGCCGATGAAGCTGACGCTCTCGCCGCTGATGTCCTCCGAGCCGCCGCCGGTGGTGGCGGTCCCGCCGTCGCCGCCCTCGTCGCCCCCACCACCGCAGGCGGCGAGCAGCAGCAGGGCCGTGACCACGGCGGTGCCTCCGGTGACCTTCGATCTGGTTCCTGCACGCATGGCGTTCCTCCGATTCGGTCAGACACCTGCCCGGCCGGTGGCCGGGCACGCACGACGGTCGGCGCCGACGAGCTCGCGCCACGGCGTGGGGTGGGGTGGGGGTCCTAGCAGGAACTTGGCGGCCGCGCCGATGCCCGCGGGCACGGCGCGGGGGCGCGGCTGTGGGTGTCGGGGTGCCCCGGCGTCCGTTCTCACGCGCCGCCTCCGTTCCGGCGGCCAGGCAGGCGCTGCCCGTCCGGCGCCCGTGAGGCGCCGGGACGTGCAAGGTCCGCACTGACCATCACGTGTCGATGTTCTTGCCACCCCGTGACGATGTCAACACTGACGAAGGACACGGTCCGGTAACGACGGCGCTGGTCCGAGGCAGGTGTACGCCCCTGAGGAGCGTCTTACCGCCCCCTGGTCGGCTCGGTCTCACCCTCGGCGCGCCACGCCCGGTAGGCCTCCACCGCCGTCGGGAGCGTGGCGTAGATCCGCGCCTCGCCGATCGCGTCGACGAGCCCGTGGGCCTGGAGGTCGGCGAGCAGGTCCTGCTTCACCCGGGCCAGGGCGAAGACGATGCCGCGGTCCTGCAGCTCCTTGCGCAGGGCGTCGAGGGCGTCCAGCGCCGTGAGATCGACCTCGACGTTGGCCTCGGCGTTGAGGACGAACCACGCCACCTTGCCGTCGTCGTCGTCGTCGTCGTCGTCGTCGTGCTCGTGCTCGTGCTCGTGCTCGGCCACGGCGTCGAGGGCGCGGCGCCGGAAGTTCTCCGCATTGGCGAAGAACAGCGGGGAGTCGTAGCGGTAGACGACGAGCCCGGGGACGGTGTGCGCGGACGGGTAGTCGTCGACGTCGTGCATCCCGGCCACGCCGGGCACCAGTCCGAGGACCGCGTCGTGCGGTCGGCTGACCCGAAGGAGCAGCTCGAGGATCGACAGGCCGACGGCGATACCGATCCCGGGCAGGATGCCGACCACGACCACGGCGACGAACGTGGCCAGTGCCAGCAGGAACTCGCTGCGGCGGAACGCCCACAGTCGCCGGAACTCCGGGACGTCGACCAGGGACGTCGCCGCGAAGATGATGAGCGCGCCCAGTGCCGCCATCGGGAACGCCGCGAGGACCGGTCGGGCGAACAGCAGGATGCCGACCACGGACACCGCCGCTACCAGGGAGAAGACCTGCGTGCGACTGCCCGCCGCCACCGCGATCGCGGTGCGGCTGCCGCTGCTGGACACGGCGAATCCCTGCACGAGCCCGGCGACGACGTTCACCGCGCCTAGGGCGAGCAGCTCGGCGTTGGCGTCCACCCGGTAGCCGCCGCGCAGCGCGAAGGCGCGCGCGGTCAGCACGTTGTCGGTGTAGGCGACGAGCAGCACGCTGACCGCGGGCAGGACCAGGGAGCCGAGCAGCCCAGGGTCGAGAGTCGGCAGGCCGAACGAGGGCAGCCCCGCGGGGATCTCGCCGACGACGTCGACCTCTGCCTGCAGACCCAGCAGGATCACCGCGCCGGTGGCCAGCAGGACGACGATCAGCGGGCCCGGCAGCCGGGGCACCCACCACCTCAGCCCGAACAGCGCGGCGAGGACCACCGCGGAGAAGGCGGTTGTGGTGAGGTCCAGGCTGTCCAGACCGGTGAGGAACGCCACGACCTGCTCGACGAAGGTCCCGTCCGGGACCGGCACCCCCGTGACCTTCTCGAGCTGCCCGGAGACCATCAGCGCCGCCACACCCGCCATGTACCCCACGAGCACGGGCTTTGAGATGACGTCGGCCACGGCGCCGAGGCGGACCAGCCGCGCCACGAGCGCGATCACCCCGACCATGGCGGCCAGGGTCGCCGCGAGGGTGGCGTAGAGCTTTTGGTCCCCCGCGGCCAAGGGCCCGAGCACGGCGGCCACCATGAGCGCCGTCGTCGACTCCGGGCCGACGGACAGCTGCCGTGAGGAGCCCAGGACGGCGTACACGACCATCACCGGGACGATCGTCCACAGCCCGACGACGGGTGGCAGCCCGGCGAGCGTGCTGTAGGCCATCACCTGCGGGACGAGGTAGGCCGTGACGGTCAGCCCGGCAAGGACGTCACCGCGCCACCACTCGCGGCGGTACCCGCGCAGGGCGGTGAGGCCGCGGACCAGACCGGGGGACTCGCGCTCCATGACGCCTCCCACCGCCGGGGCGCGCGACGGCGCCGCGTGGGACGCACTCTAGTGGCCGACCCGCGGCTGCCGGTGCGCGGGTGCCGGCGCGCGCGATGTCGGAGCGTCGGGTCACACTGATCGCGTGACCAGTCCGACACCTGTCGATCTGCCGGAGCGTGCCCCCACGCCCGGGATCGTCCGCACCATCCTCACCACCATCGGCCTGCTGCTGGCGACGGCGCTGCTGCTCTACATCGTGGTGGAGTCCAAGCGCGTGCTGACCTGGATGGTCATCGCCGCGTTCTTCGCCGTCGCGCTCTACCCGGTCGTCAACTGGGTGCAGGACCGCCTGCTGGGCCATCGCCGGCGCGTCCTGGCCACGCTCCTGGTGTTCGTGGTCGTGCTGGTCGTGCTGGCGGCGATCGTGGCGGTGTTCGCCGTCCCGGTCGCGCGTGAGGGCGCTCAGTTCGCCGGACAGCTGCCGCACCTCATCGACGAGGCGCGCGCCGGCCGCGGACCGGTCGGGGACCTGCTCGAGCGCACCAACGCCCTGGAGTACGTGCAGAACAACCAGGAGCGGATCAGCTCGTTCGCCACGGGTCTGACCAGCCCGGCCGCCGGTGCCTTGAGGAGCGTTGCGACCGGGATCGCCGGGCTCCTGACGATCTTCGTGCTCGCGTTCCTGATGATCCTGGAAGGGCCGAAGGTGGTCGAGGGATTCGTCGGGCTCTTCCAGCCGCGGACCGGCCGGCGGATCCGGGCGGTGGGCGGCGACTGTGCGAGGTCCGTCACCGGGTACCTGTCCGGGAACCTGCTCATCAGCGTGATCTGCGGCGTGCTCGCCTACGCCGTGCTCAAGATCAGCGGCGTCCCGTTCGCCGGGCTGATCGCACTCTTCGTCGCGCTGGCCGACCTCATCCCGCTCGTCGGCGCGACGCTCGGTGCCGTCGTGGCCACGGTTGCGGCGCTCATCCACTCGGTGCCCGCCGCGATCGCGGTCGTCGTCTTCTTCCTGATCTACCAGCAGCTCGAGAACCACCTGCTGCAGCCGGTGATCCTGTCGCGGACCGTCAAGCTCAACCCGCTCACGGTCATCGTGGCGATCCTGCTGGCCGTCGAGCTGGCCGGCATCCTCGGCGCCTTCCTGGCGATTCCTGTCGCCAGCATGGTCCAGGTGATCGCGCGTGACGTCTGGGACCACCGCCGCGGCCGCCCGAAGGCCGAGCCGACCGTCGGCGAGGAGCGACAGCCGGTGAGCCGCGCACCTCACGACGCGGCGATCTCCGGCGAGGCGGCCCCGCCGCGCGTGTGACGTGCCGCGCACCACGGCCCGCGACCGCGGCGCTGCGGGTCGATCAGCGCCATGCCCCCGGGGAACGGGACACGACGACCCTCGGGAACGGGAAAGAACCCTCGGGAACGACGAGAGGCCGCCCGGATCTCTCCGGGCGGCCTCTCGTTCGTGCTGGTGGGCGATACTGGGATCGAACCAGTGACCTCTTCCGTGTCAGGGAAGCGCGCTACCGCTGCGCCAATCGCCCATATCTGTCGGCAAACCGAGGTGGCGACGGGATTCGAACCCGTGTGTACGGCTTTGCAGGCCGCTGCCTCGCCTCTCGGCCACGCCACCCTGAGGCTGTGTGCCCACCGGGTGGTGGAACCTCCGAGCGGATGACGGGACTCGAACCCGCGACCCTCACCTTGGCAAGGTGATGCTCTACCAACTGAGCCACATCCGCATGCGTCCTCCGGTGGGCTTTTGCTCTCCGGCGGTGCTCCAGAACCTTAAACCAGGACCTCCGCGAAAGTCCAAACCGTGGGGCTGGATTCGGGAGGTGAGCCATGCCACAGTGCCCTCATGTCCCCGGAAAACCGCGTGATTCTCTGGGTCGACGGCGCCATCCGGGACCCGGCCGAGCCCGTCGTGCGCGCCACTGATCACGGACTCACGGTTGGCGACGGCGTCTTCGAGGCTTGCGAGCTGCTCGACGGGCGACCGTTCGCGCTCACTCGGCACCTGGAGCGGCTGGAGCGTTCCGCCGAAGGCCTCGGGCTCCCCGCACCAAACCGCGACGAGGTGAGCAAGGCGGTGGACGCCGTCGCCGCCGCCTGGGGCGACGAGCTGGCTCGCGTGCGGATCCTGTGGACCGCGGGGGAGGGGCCGCTCGGTACCGATGCCGCGTGGGGGCCGGGCACGCTGGTCGTCGCGGCCACCGCGGTCGGGGTGCCGCGGGCGGTGCGCGTGGCGGTGGTCCCCTGGGTGCGCAACGAGCGCTCGGCGATCGCCGGCCTCAAGACCACCTCGTATGCGGAGAACGTGCGGGCCCTGGCCTGGGCCAAGGCACACGGCGCCGACGAGGCGATCTTCGCCAACACCCGCGGTGAGCTGTGCGAGGGCACCGGGACCAACATCTTCCTCGAGCGCGACGGGGCCCTTCTCACCCCACCGCTGACGTCGGGCTGCCTGGCGGGGGTGACGCGTGCCGTGGTGATCGAGTGGGCCCGCGAGGACGGCATCGAGGTCCGCGAGGACGCGCTCGATCTCGCCGAGCTCGACGGCGCCGCGCACGTCGGTCTCACGTCGTCGACGAAGGGGATGGTGCCGGTCGTCGCCGTCGACGGTCGCCCGATCGAGCCCGGCCCCCTGACCGGGCGGATCGGCGAGGTCTACGCGCGCCGGCACGTGCTCGAGCGGGACCCGTGACCGCGCGGCGGCCGGTCGGTGTGGGCCTCGTCTCACCCCGGGCGGGCCGTGCCGGTTTCACGATCCGGGTGACCATTCGCTACGATCACTTCTCGCGAGGAACACGCCGGCCTGGTTCCGGAGGTTCCCCGATGCGGGCGATTGGCTCAGTGGTAGAGCGCCTCGTTCACACCGAGGAGGTCACTGGTTCGAACCCAGTATCGCCCACCATCACAATGGGCCTCTGACCAGCGAAAGCGCAGGTCAGGGGCCCGTTCTGTGTCCGCCCCAGGTGGACACGAGAGGACCCGGATGTCCTCGGTGGGGCTCTGCCAGCCCCACCACAGCCCCGCGGCCGATGCGGATCGGGCTGCTCTGGCTGTCACCGTGACAAGCGTCCCCGGGGGCCAAGTTCGACGCTGCACGGCGTAGCAGGGGCATTCCCGGGAGTGGGGCGCAGGCGTAGGGTCCCCCTTGCGTCGTCACCCGTCGACGATGCCCCGGACTAGTTAGCCCGGTGCCCAGGGCGCTCTCCCGAAGGTCCGCGGATGTCCACCGATGCAGATGTTCCCGCCGCCGCACCCCAGCCCGCGCCGGATCTGCCGGAATCCCAGGTGAAGGGACACGGGCGTGGCGTGGGTCTGGGTCTGTCCTTGGCAGCGCTGGGCGTGGTCTTCGGCGATATCGGCACCAGCCCTTTGTACGCCCTAAAGACGGTCTTCAGCGTGCAACACAATGCGGTCGAATCCACCCGCGAGGACGTCTTCGGCGTGATCTCCATGGTCTTCTGGGCTATCACGATAATCGTCTCGTATGGCTACGCGTTCCTCATGATGCGCGCGGACAACGAGGGAGAGGGCGGCATCCTGTCGCTTGTCGCCCTGCTGCGCCGTAGGGCCGCTGGGCACACGCGCCTGGTGGCGGCGTCCATCGTGATGGGGATCATCGGTGCGGCGCTGTTCTACGGCGACAGTGTGATCACTCCGGCCATCTCGGTCATGTCGGCCATCGAGGGCCTGGCTGTGGTGAGCCCGAGCTTCGGGTCGCTGGTCCTGCCTGTGTCGCTGGTGATCCTTACGGGGGTGTTCGCGGTTCAGAGATTCGGTACGTCGGCGGTGGGCCGGTTCTTCGGGCCGATCATGAGCGTCTGGTTCGTGTCGCTCGCCGCGCTCGGAATGCCGCACCTCCTGAAAAACCCCGAGATCCTGGGCGCGATCTCCCCGCACCACGCGATAGCGTTCGCCGTCGCCCGCCCCGGGGTCGCCTTCATCGCCATGGGTGCGGTCGTCCTGACCGTGACCGGCGTCGAGGCGCTGTACGCCGACATGGGCCACTTCGGGCGAACCCCCATCCGGTTGGCCTGGTTCGGGCTCGTGTTCCCGTCGCTCACGATCGTGTATCTCGGTATGGGCGCGATGATCCTGCGTCACCCTTCCACCATCGACAACCCGTTCTTCCATCTCGCCCCCGCCTGGGCGCAAGTTCCGCTCGTCGTCCTCGCGACGATGGCCACGATCATCGCCTCACAGGCAGTGATCTCGGGCGCGTTCTCGGTGTCCCGGCAGGCAACCCGCGCCAACCTCCTGCCCCGCCTCAATGTGGTGCACACGTCCACGGAGGAGGGCGGGCAGGTCTACATCGGCTCCATCAACTGGATCCTCTTCGTGGGTGTCATGCTCATCGTCGGGGTCTTCCAGTCGTCGGAGGCACTCGCCAGCGCCTATGGACTTGCCGTGACTGGAACACTCCTGCTGGAGATCACGGTCTTCCTGCTGCTGGCCCGCTTCGTGTGGCGGACGCACTGGGCGAAGATCCTGCTCGCCGTCCTCCTCATCGTTGGTTTCGAGCTGGCCTTCTTCCTCGCCAACGTCGCCAAGATCCTCCACGGAGGCTGGCTGCCGCTGCTCATCGCCGCCGGCGTCGTCACGATCATGCTGACCTGGCGCCAAGGGTATGCAGCCGTGCAGGAGCGGCGGCGCCAGATCGAGGGCCGGCTGGCGGACTTCATCACGATGGTGCGCGCCAGCGACATCCCACGGGTGGCCGGGCTGGCGGTGTTCCCCCACCCGAACGCCGAGACCACCCCGCTGGCGCTGCGCCAGAACCTCGAGTTCAACCACGTCCTTCACGAGCACAACGCGATCGTCAGCATCGTGAACGAGAACGTGCCCCATGTCCGGCACGTCGACCGGGCGAGCGTCGACGACCTGGGCTACGCCGACGACGGCTTCATCCATATCCGCTACCGCGTCGGGTTCAACGACAGCCAGTTCGTTCCCAAGGCGCTGGAGTGGGCCAAGGGCAAGGGCCCGGAGATCGACCTGGACCCCGACCAGGCGCGCTACTTCCTCTCGTCGCTTCGGCTCACCCAGGGAGACGTCCCCTCGCTGCCGAGGTGGCGCAGGCGACTGTTCCTGTGGTTGTCCGCCAACGCCGCCACCCGCACGGGCGTCTTCCACCTCCCGCTCGAACGCACGATCGTCATGGGCGGCCATCTCGAGCTGTGAGGCCGGACGCCGACCTCGGGCCGTCCCTCTCGGTTCGGCGGAGTCCGAAAGTGTCCGCCTGACAACCAGCTCAGATCAACGTCACCACACCAACGGTAGGTGATGGTCAGCGTCGACAGCGCGAAGGCCCGGCCGGTGGCCGGGAACGGGGATGGGCGGGTACACAGCGACTTCGCGAGCGAGGACTTGGCGGAGCCGACGATGCCAGCGACGACGACGTGGGGTGCGGTGACCGCCCCACCTGGCGCGGGCTCGGGACAGGGCTGGTGCTGCGGGGGCAGCCGCCCGCCGGGGTCAGGTCCGGCGCAGCCGCTGGCGGCGACGTCGAGGACCTCGATGATCCCGGGGTACTGCCAGACGCGGTTGCGCTGCTTGCCTGTGCGCTCCTCGAGCACGCCGGCGTCGGTGTGCTGGGCGAGGGCGCGCTGGGCGGCCATCTGGTTCAGGCCGAGGGTAGGGCGGCGAGGTCGTCGACTAGCTGGGCGTCGGAAGAGGCGGCGAGGCGGGAGGCGTCGGAGAACCGCTCGACGATGGGTCGGGCGTCGCCGGCGCGGTAGGCGGTCAGCGCGTCGAAGTAGCCGTCTGTGTCCTTGAGCAGTCCGGCCGACACCGGCGCGGTGGTCGAGCGCAGCACGCCCCTGCCGCGCAGCAGCGCGTGCACGATGGCGCGGCCGGTGCGGCTCCCAGCCGGGCTGAGCGTGCAGCAGCTCGGCCTGCATGGTCAGCACGGCCTGCTCGTCCAGCTGGTTGGCCAGCTCGAGCGCGGCCTCCATGTCCCGCACGTTGGCGACGACCACCTGGGAATTGCCGGAGGTGGACTGGCCGATCTCGGCCAGGGCGACCTGGCGGGCGCCGGCGGTGAGCTTCTCGATCTGCGACGAGGACGTGGACTCGGTGCGCAGCAGGATGGACGACATCGGCCCGAGCGTGGGGAGTCGGCGCCGAGCACGAAGCGGGCGTAGGCGTCGAAGCGCGACAGCGCGGAGGTGGCTTCCTCGGCGTCCGCGTCGTCCCGACCGGGGTGTGACGAGGTGTGCTGCGTCGTCGGCTCGACGCCGGCGGTGAGCTTCTCGATCTGCGACGAGGACGTGGACTCGGTGCGCAGCAGGATGGACGACATCGGCCCGAGCGTGGGGAGTCGGCGCCGAGCACGAAGCGGGCGTAGGCGTCGAAGCGCGACAGCGCGGAGGTGGCTTCCTCGGCGTCCGCGTCGTCCCGACCGGGGTGTGACGAGGTGTGCTGCGTCGTCGGCTCGTTGCTGTTCATCGGGTTGGCGTGGTGCAGGCGGGCGTTCCAGACGAGGATTCTGGGCCGCCCGCCCGCGGCACCCGAGAAGTGGCGCCTCGACGTCGGTCCGGCCCCATCGGGCGGACGGACTCCCCGGGGCAGCTCGTCGGGGAATGTCATTTTCGATGACCGCGGGAGCGGCCTCGTCGCCATCCGGTGAGGAGGAGACCGATGGTCCGAAGCCAGGTTTCGATCGGTACGGGCCGGCTGCGCCCAGAGCGGGGACTCGTGGAGCGGGCCTGCGAGCTGCACGCCGCCCTCGGGCTGCCCGTCCGCATGAAGATGATCAAGGTGCTCGGCTCTCAGGAGGCCGTGCCACCGTCGGTCAGCGAGGTCGGACGCACCCTGCAGATCAGTCAACCCACTGCCACCAAACATCTGGCGATCTTGCACCGCGCCGGCTTCGTCCGGAGGCAACAGGTGGGCTCACGGGTCCACTACGCCCTCGACCGCGAGACCGTCGCGGAGTACGAGGAAGTCATGAAGCTGGCTTTCCACCATGCCACGACGCCGTGCGTCAACTCGTTCGACTGCGACACGTGCCCGTTCGCGCAGACCTGCATATAGGAAGCGTGCCGACATATAGGAAGCGTGCCGAGCGTGGAACGGTCTCGTGGCGCCTCGGGTTGCCCACGACCGAAGGGCGGGTGATGAACCGAGTGAGCACACCTGTCCGTCGTCCGAACCGCGAGCATTCGAGCTGCTTTGGTCGGGCGGGAATCTCGAGGGTCCATTTGCCCGTCCAGATTCAGCCCGGACGAGTTCCTCACCAGTACGGGGAAAACCGCTGTTTCCGAAACTGAGGGCGCGGTAGCTGGCAAGTACCCGATTCCTTCTGGAGGTCGGATGTCGATTTTCGCCGGAGGTCCACAGAGGTCCACAGAGGTCCACAGAGGTCCCAGAGGCAGCAAAGGTTTCCAGGTCCGCGACCGCACCCAGGCAGCACTTCGGAGTGGGGGCTGTGATCGTGATCCTCACGCCGAACCGGAGGCGGCCGGCCGCAAAAGCCACACGCTCGCGGCAGCGGTCCATGCCAGTTGGGTGAGGAGCACCAGGAACCCGAGGTCGCCGTGGAGGGACGCGAGACCGTCCCGTGCGTGGGCGGCCGCACCAGCGATCCCGGCTGCGGCCATCACGAGGCTGGACCATCCGAGTGTGCGGGCGCGTGGGGTGCCGGTCAGCAGAACGACGCCGGTGGACCCGCCCAGGATCGCGAGACCCACGTTCGCGACCACGAAGAACACCGACGACAGGTCGTAGACCGCCATGATGACGGGCAGGTCGCCGGCGGCGGCCGTCCCGTGGGCGAGCGACGCGATGACGGCATAGCCGACTAGCTGGCAGGTGGCCAGCATGGTCCCGCCGATCGCGGCGGCGACCGGAAGCACCGACGCCGGACGTCGCGCCCAGAGGGCGGCGCAGACCCCGGCGACGAAGAGGCACAGCAGCCCGATGGACACGGTCTCGAGCAGGGTGGCGGTCAGGTAGGCGGCGCTGCCGTCGGCGTACCGCCCGGCGATCGCTGCGGCGCTTGTTCCTCCCGGGTCGGCGGGCAGGACAACGAAGCTCGCCGCCATCGCGGCGACCGACGTCATGCCGGCCATTCCGGCGATCCGGACACCGCGATCCGCAGCGTGCTGGGTGGTCGGGTGGGAGGCGGGGCGGGTGTGGGTGGTCATGGGAACCTCCGAGGGACGTGTCGTGGTGCGAGGAACCTAGGCGCGCGAAGAAGGCGCGGTCGTCAGCCCTCAGGACGGTCCAGGCTGTCGGGAAGCGACGCCGTGGAGGTCCGGCGGAGGAGGCGGGTCAACCACCGGGATGACCCGCCTCCGCCTCGGGGTCCTCCCGCTGCAGGGGGCCAGTGCCTTACGGTGAGCCGTGGCTGTCGACGCGGACGCGGCACGAGGACGGGTGGTTGCTCCCCCTGTCCCGGCCGACGCCGTGCTGGCGCTCGTGTTCACGGTCATTGCGCAAGTGGACGTGTGGCGCCCCGACCTCGCGGTGTGGGGCGACGACCCGGTCGCTGGGCCGGCGGCTCTCAACTCGGCGTTGCTGCTCCTCGTCACCGTGCCGGTCGCCTGGCGACGCACGGCGCCGCTGGCAGCGACTGCGGCGTCGATGACCGGGGTGACGGCCCAAGCCGCCCTGACGGGGCAGCCGCCGATCGGGCTGTTGCTGGTGGCTCCCGTCCTGACGGTGGTGTACTCGGCGGCCGCGTACGGGACGCGCCGGCAGGCGTGGATCGGGCTGGCGCTGACCGCCGTCGCCACTGCCGTCCACGACGCGCTGGACCCCCGCATCCAGAGCTTGGACGACGTCGGGGAGGCGTCCTACTGGTGGTTGGTCATCGCGCTGGCGTGGCTGGTGGGACTTTACGTGGGGAGCCGGCGCCGCGCACGACTGGACGCCGCTCTGGCGCGCCAGCGCGAAGTCGAGCTGGAGCGCGCCGAGCAGGAGGCCGTGGCCCGGGAACGGCTACGGATCGCGAACGAGCTCCACGACGTCGTCGCTCACAACGTCAGCGTGGTCGCCCTGCACGTCGGGGCAGCCCTCGAGCTGCTCGACGGCACGTCCGAACGAGCCCGCGAGCCGCTGCTCATCGTCGAGGCAACCGCCCGCAGCACCCTGAAAGAGATGCGCTCGCTGCTCGGCATCCTCCGCAGCGCCGACGCAGACGCCACCCAGGCGCCCCAGCCGGGGCTGGCCTCCCTGCGCGCCCTGGTGGCCGGCGTGACGGACGCAGGACTCCCTGTTGAGCTGGCGATCGAGGGGAAGGCCCATCCCCTCCCCGCGGGAGTGGACCTCGCCGCCTACCGCATCGTGCAGGAAGCGCTCACCAACATCCTCAAGCACGCCGTCGACGCCACCCACGCGGTGGTCAGAGTCTGCTTTGCGCCGGGGAGAGTGCAGCTGTCGATCTTTGACGACGGCCGCCCGAACCCGCGGGCCGACCGAGTTCCCGGCCACGGGCTGGTCGGGATGCGGGAACGAGTGGCCCTGTACGGCGGCGAGCTGACCGTAGGCGCTGGAACGGCCGGAGGCTTCCTGGTCGAGGCCCGGCTGCCGATCGGTGAGGCGACGCCGTGATCCGGGTGCTGATCGTCGACGACCAAGCGCTCGTGCGGAGTGGGCTACGGCTGATCCTGGAGGCGCAGGCGGACCTGGTGGTGGTCGGCGAAGCCGAGGACGCCGCCGCTGCCCTCACCGCCGCCCGGGCCCTGCTTCCTGACGTGGTGCTGATGGATGTCCGCATGCCCGGCGCCGACGGCATCGAAGCCACCCGGCGGCTCAACGAACTGGGGCTCGATCCCACGCCGCGGGTGATCGTCCTCACCACGTTCGACCTCGACCGGCACGTCTACGACGCCCTCCGCGCCGGAGCGTGCGGGTTCCTCACCAAGGACGTGGCCCGCGGTCAGCTGATCGACGCCGTCCGCGTCGCCGCCGCTGGTGGGACCCTGCTCGCCCCGACGGTCACGCGGCGGCTCATCGAGCACTTCACCTCGGGGCCGCCACCAGGACCAGGGCGTCCCGCCGCCCTCGAGACCCTGACCGACCGGGAGGTCGACGTCCTTCGGTCCGTGGCCGGCGGCGGGAGCAACGCCGACGTGGCCAGGGCTCTCTTTCTCAGCGAGGCCACCGTGAAGACCCACCTCAACCGCCTGCTCACCAAGCTGGGCCTCGGCAACCGCACCCAAGCCGTCGTCCTGGCGTACGAGGTCGGCCTCGTCCAACCCGGCCGGGGGGACGCTTCCACCGGTACGTGACTACCGCCCCCTGCTGTCGACGCAGCGCCGACCTGCTCGGCGACATGCAGACCCAGCGGGTGCAGGCACCGCTAGAACCTGGCCCCGGTGCCTGGTCCCCCTTATCCATCTCGCTGTCAGCCCTCGACGCTGCGGACCACGCGTGCCGGGTTGCCCACCGCCACGACGCCGGCCGGCAGGTCCTTGGTGACCACCGCCCCGGCGCCCACCACGGTGTTCTCGCCGATCGTCACGCCCGGGCAGACGACGACGCCGCCTCCCAGCCACACGTTGTCGCCGATGGTGATGGGCTGTGCGGCCTCCCACTTTTGTCGCCGCGGCTCCGGCTCGACGGGGTGCGTGGGGGTGAGCAGCTGGACGTTCGGGCCCATCTGGACGTCGTCGCCGATCGTGATGGGGGCGACGTCGAGCGCGACCAGGCCGTAGTTGGCGAAGCAGCGCGCACCCACCGTGATGTGCGTGCCGTAGTCGACGTAGAACGGCGGGCGGATCTCGGTGCCCTCGCCCACACCCCCCAGAAGCGCCTCCAGGAGCCGGCGGCGCAGCGGGCCCTGGCGGACGGTGGTCGCGTTGTACGCCGCCATGAGGTCCACGGCGACGGCGTACTGCTCGACCAGCTCGGGGTCGTCGGCGATGTAGGGGTCCCCGGCGAGCATGCGCTCGCGCATGGTGCGGGTGTCGTCGGTGGGTGTGGTCATGCCACGAACGTATCCAGTGCGGCGGGCCAGGTCATCCGCGGGCCGCCGGCGGTGCGCGGACGCGTGACCTGCGCTCGCTAGGATCGGGGGGTCCTGTCCGTGAACTGCCTGGAGTCCCATCGTGTCCGTGCGCACCCTGACCATCGACGGCGTCTCGCGAGAAGTCAGCGATGGCACCACGGGCACCGACCTCTTCGCGGACCGCCGCGACGTCGTCGCCCTCAACGTCGACGGCGAGCTCACGGACCTCGCCGTTTCGCTGCACAGCCTGCCCGACGGCGCCGGCGTCGAGTCGGTGACCCTCGACAGTCCCGAGGGGCTGTCGATCCTGCGTCATTCGGCCGCCCACGTGCTCGCTCAGGCGGTGCAGCAGGTGAACCCCGACGCCAAGCTGGGCATCGGCCCGCCCATCACCGACGGGTTCTATTACGACTTCGACGTCGAGGAGCCGTTCACCCCCGAGGACCTCCGCGCGCTGGAGAAGGCCATGGCGCGGATCGTCAAGGAGGGGCAGGGCTTCCGCCGTCGGGTCGTCACCGAGGACGAGGCGCGCAACGAGCTCGCCGACCAGCCCTACAAGCTCGAGCTGATCGGGCTCAAGGGCGCCACCGCCGACGGCGCCGAGGCCGCCGAGGGGGCGTCCGTGGAGGTCGGCGCGGGCGAGCTGACCATCTACGACAACGTGCGCCGCGGCGGTGAGGTCGCCTGGAAGGACCTGTGCCGGGGCCCGCACCTGCCCACCACGAAGCTGATCGGTAACGGCTTCGCCCTCATGCGCTCCGCCGCCGCCTACTGGCGTGGCAGCGAGAAGAACCCCCAGCTGCAGCGCATCTACGGCACCGCCTGGCCGAGCAAGGACGACCTCAAGGCCTACACCGAGCGCCTGGCCGAGGCCGAGCGCCGCGACCACCGCCGGCTCGGCTCGGAGATGGACCTGTTCTCCTTCCCCGACGAGATCGGCTCCGGCCTGGCGGTCTTCCACCCCAGGGGCGGGATCGTGCGCATGGAGATGGAGGACTACTCCCGCCGGCGCCACGTGGAGGAGGGGTACTCCTTCGTCAACACCCCGCACATCACCAAGGGCCGGCTGTTCGAGGTCTCCCAGCACCTCTCCTGGTACCGCGAGGGCATGTACCCCCCGATGCACCTCGACGAGGAGCGCGACGCCGAGGGCAACGTCCGCAAGCCGGGGCAGGACTACTACCTCAAGCCGATGAACTGCCCCATGCACAACCTGATCTTCCGTTCGCGCGGACGGTCCTACCGGGAGCTGCCGCTGCGGCTGTTCGAGTTCGGCACCGTCTACCGCAACGAGAAGTCCGGCGTGGTGCACGGCCTGACCCGGGCGCGCGGGTTCACCCAGGACGACGCGCACATTTACTGCACCCGGGAGCAGATGAAAGACGAGCTCACCACCACGCTCAACTTCGTGCTCGGCCTCCTCAAGGACTACGGCCTCACCGACTTCTATCTCGAGCTGTCCTCCAAGGACCCGGAGAAGTCGGTCGGCTCCGACGAGGTCTGGGAGGAGGCCACCCGCACGCTCCAGGAGGTCGGCGAGGCCTCCGGCCTGGAGCTGGTGCCCGACCCGGGCGGCGCGGCGTTCTACGGCCCGAAGATCTCCGTCCAGGCCCGCGATGCCATCGGCCGCACCTGGCAGATGTCCACGATCCAGCTCGACTTCAACCTGCCCGAGCTCTTCGAGCTCGAGTACACCGCCGCCGACGGCTCCCGGCAGCGCCCGGTGATGATCCACCGCGCCCTGTTCGGGTCCATCGAGCGGTTCTTCGCGGTCCTGCTCGAGCACTACGCCGGCGCGTTCCCCGCCTGGCTCGCCCCGGTCCAGGTGCTCGGCGTGCCCGTGGCCGACGTCTTCGACGACTACCTGCGCGGCGTGGCCGACCAGCTCCGCGCCCGCGGCGTGCGGGTCGAGCTGGACACCTCCGACGACCGGTTCGGCAAGAAGATCCGCAACGCCGCCAAGGAGAAGGTGCCCTTCGTGCTCATCGCCGGTGGCGAGGACGCCGAGGCCGGCGCGGTCTCGTTCCGGTTCCGGGACGGCAGCCAGCGCAACCAGGTCCCGATCGCGGAGGCGGTCGAGCTCATCGCGGGGGCGATCGCCCGCCGGGAGCAGGTGTGAACGTGCCCGCCGCAGAACCGGCCGGCTCGCTGGCCGGCGTGCCCGACGCCTTCCAGCGGCTGTGGACCCCGCACCGGATGGCCTACATCGACGGCGCGGACCGCCCCGACGACGACGGCGAGACCACCTGCCCGTTCTGCCGCACCCCCGGGCGGGAGGACGCCGACGGCCTGGTCGTCCACCGCGGGGAGACGGCGTACGTGGTGCTCAACCTCTACCCGTACAACCCGGGGCACCTCCTCGTCTGCCCGTACCGGCACGTTGCCGGCTACGTGGACCTCAGCGACGCCGAGCGGGATGAGGTGGGCGCGCTCACCGCGGCCGCGATGCGGGTGCTGACCGAGGTCTCTGCCCCGCACGGGTTCAACCTCGGCATGAACCAGGGCGCCGTTGCCGGGGCCGGGATCGCCGCGCACCTGCACCAGCACGTGGTGCCGCGCTGGGGCGGGGACGCGAACTTCTTCCCGATCGTCGCGGGGACCAAGGCGCTGCCGCAGGTGCTGGGCGAGACCCGCGAGCTCCTCGCCGACGGATGGCGGCGCCTGGCTGGCGCCGCCCAGGACGACACGGTGGTGCGGTAGTGCTCAGCAGGAACGGTCGCGGCTTCGCCGCAGTGGTGTTCGGGCCGGCTGCCCGCGTGCTGGTACGCCTCGGGGTCAGCCCCGACGTCGTCACGGTCAGCGGCACCGCCGCGGTCACGGCCGCCGCGCTTACCTTGCTGCCCGCCGACCACCTCGCCGTCGGCGCCCTCGTGCTCGGCGCGCTCGTCGTGGCCGACAACCTCGACGGGCAGATGGCGCGGATGAGCAACCGTGTCTCGCGGTGGGGCGCCTTCCTCGACTCCACGATGGACCGCATCGCCGACGCCGCGATCTTCTCCGGGGTGCTGCTGTGGGCGCTGCGCCACCTCGACGGTGCCCTCGGGGCGTGGACCGTCGGCCTGGCGCTCGCCTGCCTCGTGCTCGGCGGCGTGGTGCCCTACGCCAAGGCCCGCGCTGAGGGCCTGGGCATGACCGCCAACGTCGGCCTCGCCGAGCGCGCCGACCGGCTGGTGGTGGTCCTGGTGGCCACGCTCCTCGTCGGCCTCGGCCTGCCCGCCGCCGTCCTCACCGCCGCGCTGGCCCTGCTCGCCGTGGCCAGCGCCGTCACCGTCGTCCAGCGCATGCGCACCGTGTACGTGCAGGCCCGCGGCGACAGCGTCGCCCTGGCGGGCGACGGCGACGAGCTGGGCGGTGACGGCGGTACGCCGGCCGAGCGGCCTGCGCCCGACGGTGCCGCGCGGCCGGCGCCCGACGGTGCCGCCAGCACGAACGGCCCGGCCGGAGGTGCGGCGTCGTGACGGTCGACGTGGTGCGTGTGTTCCGGCTCGCCCAGCTCGGCGCCGAGCGGCTCCCCGAGCCGGTGGTGCGGGCGGTGTTCTCCGCCGTCGCCGACCTCGCCTGGCTCACCCGCGGAGGCGGCGTGCGCCAGCTCGAGCGCAACCTGGCCCGCATCCGTCCCGACCTGTCCCCGCGCGACCTGCGCCGGGTCTCCCGGCAGAACATGCGCGGCTACATGAGGTACTACCGCGAGGCGTTCCAGCTGCCCCGCCTGACCTCCGCCCAGATCGCCGCCCGGGTGCGGCCCCTGGGGCTGGGGCCCCTGCGAGCGGAGTTCGCCGCCGGCCGGTCCGTCTGCGCCGCGCTCGCTCATACGGGGAACTGGGACCTGGCCGGGGCCTGGGCGACCAAGGAGCTGGCGCCCGTCGTCACCGTGGCCGAGCACCTCGAGCCCGAGGAGCTCTTCCAGGGGTTCCTGGACTTCCGGACCGGGCTCGGGATGACGATCATCCCGTTCGAGCAGGACGGCTCGGTGTTCCGGGAGCTGCTTCGCCACGCGTCTACGAGCGCCAGCATCCTGCCGCTCCTGGCCGACCGGGACCTCTCCCGCGGCGGTGTCGAGGTGGACCTGGCCGGCCACCGCGCCCGGGTGGCGCCTGGGCCGGCCGCGCTCAGCCGGGCATCCCGACAGGCCCTGCACCCGGCGATGATCCGGCACGAGCGCCTGCGCGGCGCACGGCGCCGCGCCGCCGGCAGCCCGTGGGGCATCGTCATCGAGTTCGGCCCGCGGCTGGACGTCCCTGGCGAGAAGGCCGCCGTCGCCGAGCTCACCGAGCGATGGGTCGACTGGGTGGGCGCCGAGCTGCGCCGCTATCCCGAGGCGTGGCACATGCTCCAGAAGGTCTTCGTCGACGACCTGGACGCGGACCGGCTCGCCCGCGCGGGCGCCCACGGGACGGGGGAGCGTTCGGCGGTAGAGGCCGACGGCGCGGCCACCGCGACCGAGGCCGGTGCCCCGCCCGCCGGGCACGCTCCCGCGCCCGAGGCGCGCCGCTGATGCGGGTCGGGATCGTCTGCCCGTACTCCTTCGACGCACCGGGCGGCGTGCAGTTTCACGTGCGCGACCTCGCCGAGGAGCTCATCCGGCGCGGCCACACCGTCTCCGTTCTCGCCCCCGCGGAGGACGCCACGCCCGTCCCCGACTACGTGGTCTCCACCGGCCGGACGGTGGCGATCCCGTACAACGGCTCGGTCGCGAGGCTCAACTTCGGCCCGGTCGTGGCCGGGCGGGTCCGGCGCTGGGTGGAGCAGGGCGAGTTCGACCTGCTGCACATCCACGAGCCGATGATCCCCTCGCTGAGCATGCTCGCGCTGTGGGTGGCCGACGGCCCGGTCGTCGCCACCTTCCACACCTCGATGGAGCGCTCCCGCGGTCTGCAGGCGATCTCGCCGGTCGTCATCCCGATGCTCGAGAAGATCACCGGCCGCATCGCCGTGTCCGAGGAGGCGCGCCGCACTCTCGTGCAGCACCTGGGTGGGGACGCCGTCGTCGTCCCCAACGGCGTGTACGTGGACCGCTTCGCCGACGCCCCGCAGAACCGGGAGTGGGAGGGCACCGACGAGCGCCCGACCGTGGCATTCCTCGGCCGACTGGACGAGCCCCGGAAGGGCCTGCCCATCCTCGCTGCCGCCGTCGAGCCCGTCCTGCGGGAGATCCCCGGCGCCCGCTTCCTCGTCGCCGGGCGCGGTGAGGCCGTGCAGGACCGTGAGCTGCTGGCGCCGTTCGGCGACGCCGTCAGCTTCGTCGGCGGCATCAGCGACGCCGAGAAGGCGAGCCTCTTCGCCTCCGTCGACGCGTACGTGGCGCCGCAGACCGGCGGGGAGAGCTTCGGCATCGTGCTCGTCGAGGCCATGAGCGCCGGGTCCTTGGTCGTCGCCTCGGACATCCCCGCCTTCCAGGCCGTGCTCGACGGCGGCACCCTCGGCCGGCTCTTCCACCGTGGAGATCCCGCAAGCCTGGCCCGCGTCCTGACGGACGTGCTCGGGCAGCGAGCGGCCGGCACGCCGATGCGTGAGCGAGCCTCCACCGCTGTGCGCCGTTACGACTGGTCCACCGTGACCAGCCAGGTGCTTGCCGTCTACGACATGGTGCTGTCCACCGCCCACGCCCGCGTGAGCGAGGATCCGCGTTCGCTGACCGTCTTCGGCCGGTTGCGCGCCGCGACGCAGGCCGTCACCGGCGGCGAGGGGAGCGGCACGTGGGCATGACCGAGTGGGTGCTCCTCGCCGTCGGCGTCCTCGCCGTCCTCGGCTGGTGGCTGTGGGTGCAGGCCTCCCGGGTGGACCGGCTGCACCGCACGGTCCTGCGATCGCGCGCCACGCTGGAGGCGCAGCTGTTCCGCCGGGCCACGGCCGCCACCGAGCTGGCCGCGTCCGGCGTGCTGGACCCGGCCGAGTCCGTGATCGTGACCGACGTGGCGCTGCGCGCCACCGACGCGACTTCCGACGTCCTCGTCCCCGACGGCCTGGAGGGCCCTACGGACTCCCTGGACGAGGGCGGCGGCGCCGACGGCGTCACCACCTCCCGCACCGCGCCGGGCGTCGCGGGCAGCGCGAGGACCGCACCCGACCGGGGCCTGCTCGAGAGCGAGCTCAGCCGGACCTTGCGCGCCGTGCTGGGCACGGGCGCCGAGCGCGCCGAGCTGGCGGAGGACCCACATGCAGCCGACGTCCTCAGCCAGCTCCAGCAGGCCTGGTACCGCTTGCAGGTCGCCCGCCGCTTCCACAACGCGCACGTGGAGCAGGTGCGCAAGGCCCGCTCTCGCTGGGCGGTACGCACCTTCCGCCTCGCCGGCCGCGCGCCGCTGCCCGATCCGTTCGACATGGACGACGCGCTGCCGCGCGAGTGACGCGCCCTTAGGGTGACCCGCATGACGAGCGGACCGGTCGATCCTCTCGGTACTTCCCGTGGCCGCTATGTCGCCTCACCGGGCGTCCCACCGAGCGCCGTCCCCGCGCGCGCCGCGGGAGGAGCCGGCCTGCCGACACAGCCTCAGTGGGGCCCCGTACGGCGCCGCCGGACAGCGACGCTCGTCGTCGAGGTGATCGGCATCGCCCTCGGGCTCGCGGGCGCCGTCTGGGTGCTCGCGGCTGTCCTGGCCGTCGGCGGCACCGGCCCGACGGCGATGGCCGCGGTGCTCGCGTTCCTCCCGCTCGTCGGGGTGCTGGCCGTCGTGGGCTGGGTGGACCGGTGGGAACCGGAGCCGCGCTGGCTGCTGGCCGCGGCGCTCGCGTGGGGCGCGGGCGTGTCCACCGCCATCGCGCTCGCCCTCAACGACCTGTTCATGCTCAAGGTCCTCGCGACCACCGGCAGCGAGACGCAGGCCGAGGTGCTTGGCACCGTGCTCGGGGCACCCGTGGTGGAGGAGGTGGCCAAGGGTGCCGGCGTCGTGCTGATCTTCCTCGTGCGCCGGCGCAGCTTCGACGGCCCGGTGGACGGGATCGTCTACTCCGCCACCGTCGCCGCTGGCTTCGCGTTCACCGAGAACGTCCTGTACTTCGTGCAGTACCAGGACCTGATCACACAGGTGTTCATCGCCCGCGCCGTCCAGGGGCCGTTCGCCCACCTGACGTTCACGGCCTGCACGGGCATCGCCCTGGGCCTGGCGTCGCGGTCCCGCGCCCCGGGGGCGTGGCTCGCGTATCTTCCGCTCGGGCTGGCCGGCGCGGTCTTCCTGCACGCCGTCTGGAACGCCTCGGCGGTGCTCGCGGTGATGGACGCCGTCTACTGGCTCTTCCAGGTGCCGCTGTTCGTCGGCCTCATCGGCCTGGTCCTGTGGCTGCGCAACGACGAGCGCGCGGTGATCGCGGGCCGGCTCGGGGAGTACGCCCGAGCCGGCTGGTTCGCCCCGCACGAGGTCACGATGCTCGCGTCCATGCGCGGGCGACGCCGCGCCCGGGCGTGGGCGGCCGGCCTGGGGCCCGCGGCGGCCGACTCGATGCGGTCCTTCCAGCGGGCGGCGACGTTGCTCGCCTTCACCCGGCAGCGGGCGTTGACCGGGCGCGCGGACCGCCGCCTGCGGCACGACGAGCAGGGCCTCCTCGGTGAGGTCGTGCGCACCCGCTCCGCGGTCACCGCGGCGGCGACGGTGCGGCGATAGGGCTGACGCCGCGCTAGGACGGGCAAGAGCGGGGGAGGGCAAGAGGGGCCTGCGCGCGCGACTAGACTTGGACCCGTCCCTCCTCCCTCAACACAGAGGTCACCGTGTCAGAGAACGAGTTCGCCGTATCAGAGCCCACCCCCGAGCGAGGCACCGCCCGGGTCAAGCGGGGGATGGCCGAGATGCTCAAGGGCGGCGTCATCATGGACGTCGTCACCGCGGAGCAGGCCAAGATCGCCGAGGACGCCGGCGCCGTCGCCGTCATGGCCCTCGAGCGGGTGCCTGCGGACATCCGCGCGCAGGGCGGCGTCTCGCGCATGAGCGACCCCGACATGATCGACAGCATCATCAGCGCCGTCTCCATCCCCGTCATGGCCAAGGCCCGCATCGGGCACTTCGTCGAGGCCCAGGTGCTGCAGGCACTCGGCGTGGACTACGTCGACGAGTCCGAGGTGCTCACCCCGGCCGACTACGCCAACCACATCGACAAGTGGCAGTTCACCGTCCCCTTCGTGTGCGGGGCCACCAACCTCGGTGAGGCGCTGCGCCGCATCACCGAGGGCGCGGCGATGATCCGCTCCAAGGGCGAGGCCGGCACCGGCGACGTCTCCAACGCCACCACCCACATGCGTCAGATCCGCCAGCAGATCCGCCGCCTGCAGAACCTGCCCGAGGACGAGCTCTACGTGGCCGCCAAGGAGCTCCAGGCGCCGTACGACCTCGTCAAGGAGGTCGCCGACGCGGGCAAGCTCCCGGTGGTGCTGTTCACCGCCGGCGGGATCGCCACCCCCGCGGACGCCGCGATGATGATGCAGCTCGGCGCCGAGGGCGTGTTCGTCGGCTCCGGCATCTTCAAGTCGGGCAACCCCGCCCAGCGGGCCGCCGCCATCGTCAAGGCCACGACCTTCCACGACGACCCGGGTGTCATCGCGGACGTCTCCCGCGGCCTCGGCGAGGCCATGGTCGGCATCAACGTCGACGACATCCCCGTGCCGCACCGGCTCGCCGAGCGCGGCTGGTGACGGCGGACGCGCCGGAGCGGCGCCGGCCCGCGGCGGCACGTCCGTCGCGGGCCGCCGTCCGTCCCGGCGCGTTCACCTCGGGCGCCGTCAGTCCCGGCGTGTACACCTCGGGCGCCTTCCGTCCCGGCGCGGCCGGATGAGCGAGCCGCTCACCTACGGACTGGGCCCCGAGTGGACGCCCGGCCCCGACGGCGTGCCGTTCCGGCGCGCCGCCCGGGTGATCCTTGTGGATGAGCACGACCGGCTGCTCCTCGTCCGCGGCCACGACGCCGGTGAGGTCACCCGCTCGTGGTGGTTCACCGTGGGCGGCGGCGTGGACGCCTCGGAAGACGTGCGCGACGGCGCCGCGCGGGAGGTCTTCGAGGAGACCGGCCTGGTGGTCGGCCCGGCCGACCTGGTCGGGCCGGTGCTGACCCGCAGCGCCGTCTTCGACTTCGCCCGCGTCACCTGCCGGCAGGACGAGCAGTTCTTCCTCGCCCGCGTCTCCTCCGCCGACGCCGTCTCCGACGACGGGTGGACCGAGCTCGAGCGGGACGTCCTGGACGAGATGCGCTGGTGGCATCTCGACGAGCTCGCCGCCGCCGTCGCCGCAGGCGCCGTGGTCTATCCCGCGCCGTTGCCGGCGCTGGTGCGCGGACTGCTCTGCGGCTGGGACGGCAGCACGCCGCACCTGGACGAGTCCTCGGTCTGAGCGTGTGGCCGCGACAACGTCACTGTCGACACCATGTCGCAGCGCATGGCACTGCGCCGGGTCAGGTCGCCGGGCGGACCGCGGCGGGGTCGACGTCGATCCAGGTGGCCTCGGCGTGGGCGAGCAGCGCGCCGTCGGCGGTGTAGAGCACTGTCCCGCTGAAGTGCTTGCGGCCCTGCCCGCCCCGCGGCCAGGCGACCACCACGTGCTCCGCGCCGACCACCGGCAGCTCGAGCACCTGGGCGGCCATGGTGCCCAGCACCATGGGCCGGCCCCCGACGCCGAGCGCCCAGGCGCCCGGGCAGTCCAGCGCCGCCCACACCAGCTCCTGCGCCGACTCCGTGGGCACCCAGGCCGCCGCGTAGACCTCGTGGCCGTTCACCGGGCCGGGCCGCAGCAACAACGCGTCCCCGAGGGTCCGCGCCGTGCCGCACACGAAGCAGGTGGGGAAGGGGTGGTCGTGCAGGCCGGGGTAGGCCGCGCCCGCCGCGACGGCGGCGGCGTACGTCACGGGAGCAGGGACGTCGTCGATGGACAGGGCCCCGACGGCGTGGGCCCGGAGCACGGGGGTTACGCCGTCGGCCACCTCGGTCCCGCCGTCGGCGACCGGGTGCACCTGCATGGCCCGGTCCAACGGCGGGGGGCTGAGGAGCCGCACGCTCACCGCCGGCAGCGCCGTGCTGGTGGGGACATGGCGCGCCAGGTGACCACTGACCCAGCCGCCGTTGGCGGAGTGCGGTGGCCCGCAGTACCGACGGGGCACGGTGAAGGAGGCGCTCACGCCAGCACGGTAGCCGGAACGGCAGGTACCAGGGCCGCCGTACGATCGGATCCGTGACGAGCCAGTTCCCCCAACCGCTCATCGGCGTCCTCGCCCTCCAGGGCGACGTCCGGGAGCATGTCGCCGCCCTCACCGCGAGCGGCGCGCGGGTCATCACCGTCCGCCGCCCGGCCGAGCTGGCCGCCGTCGACGGGCTGGTCCTGCCGGGTGGGGAGTCGACCACCATCGAGAAGCTGCTGCGCGCCTTTGACCTCTACGAGCCGATGCGCACCCGGATCGCCGAGGGCCTGCCGGTGTACGGCTCGTGCGCGGGCATGATCCTGCTGGCCGACCGCGTCCAGGGCGCGACCGCGGACCAGACCACCCTCGGCGGCATCGACATGACCGTGCGCCGCAACGCGTTCGGCCGGCAGGTCGACTCCTTCGAGGAGGATCTGCTCGCCCCCGCGCTGGGCGCCGGGCCCGACGACGCACCGCTTCGTGCCGTGTTCATCCGGGCGCCCTGGGTGGAGGACGTGGGCGACGGCGTGGAGGTGCTCGCCCGGGCCACGGGCCGGGCCGACGCGCCCACGGGTAAGATCGTGGCAGTTCGGCACGGCATGCTGCTCGCCACGTCCTTCCACCCGGAGATCGGGGGCGAGACCCGAGTGCACCGTCTGTTCGTGGAGATGGTCCGGGACGCCGCCGTGCCGCGCACGCTAGCGACGAGCTGAGGGAGCCAATCATGGCCGGCCATTCCAAGTGGGCAACAACCAAGCACAAGAAGGCGGCGATCGACGCCAAGCGCGGCAAGCTGTTCGCCCGCCTCATCAAGAACGTCGAGGTGGCGGCGCGCACCGGCGGCGGTGACCTGGCCGGCAACCCGACGCTGTTCGACGCCGTCCAGAAGGCGAAGAAGGCCTCCGTGCCCGCCGACAACATCGACCGCGCCGTCAAGCGCGGCTCCGGGCTCGAGGCCGGCGGTGCCGACTACGAGACGATCATGTATGAGGGGTATGCCCCGGGCGGCGTGGCCGTCCTGGTCGAGTGCCTGACCGACAACCGCAACCGCGCCGCCTCGGACGTGCGCGTGGCTTTCACCCGTAACGGCGGCAACCTCGCCGACCCCGGGTCGGTCTCGTACCTGTTCAACCGGCGCGGCGTGGTCCTGGTCCCCAAGAGCGACGGGCTCAGCGAGGACGACGTCCTCGCCGCTGTGCTCGACGCCGGAGCCGAGGAGGTCAACGACCTGGGCGAGTCCTTCGAGGTGCTCTCCGAGGCCACCGACGTGGTCGCCGTGCGCACCGCCCTGGTCGAGGCCGGCCTTGACTACGACTCCGCCGAGGCGCAGTTCGTCCCGTCCATGGAGGTCGAGGTCGACGTCGACGGCGCCCGCAAGGTGCTGCGCCTCATCGACGCGCTGGAGGACTGCGACGACGTGCAGAACGTGTTCGCGAACTTCGACGCCTCCGACGAGGTCATGGCCGCCCTCGACGAGGACGACTGACGGCGCTACTTCCCGCCGCCGCCTCCCCATCCCCATCCCCGCGAGATGTCATCTTCTCCGCGACATGTCATGACATCTCGCGGAGAAGATGACATCTCGCGGTTCTCTGGGGGGTGTCGGGCTTGTCTCACCCAGGTGTCGCTGCCCGGCGGTGTCACCGGCGGGTGATTGGGTAGGCCCGTGCGCATCCTCGGAGTCGACCCCGGCCTGACCAGGTGCGGCCTCGGCGTCGTGGACTCGACCCCCGGCCGCAAGGTCGTCCTCGTCGCGGTCGACGTCGTGCGCACCCCGGCGGACCAGTCCCCACACCTGCGGCTGCTCACCGTCGCCGAGGCGCTCGACGAGTGGCTCGCCGAGCACCGCCCGGACGTGGTCGCCGTCGAACGGGTCTTCGCCCAGTCCAACGTCCGCAGCGTCACCGGCACCTCGCAGGTGGCCGGGGTGGCGATGCTGGCGGCGGCGCGGGCGCACCTGCCGTTGGCCCTGCACACCCCGAGCGAGGTCAAGGCGGCCGTCACGGGCAACGGCCGCGCCGAGAAGGCGCAGGTGCAGGAGATGGTGCGGCGCATCCTCGGCCTGGCGTCGCTGCCCAGGCCCGCGGACGCCGCCGACGCGCTCGCGCTAGCCATCTGCCACGCGTGGCGCGGCGGGGGAGCGGGCAGCGCCGTGCGGGCCAGCTACGGCGGGGCCGACACCCTGCCGCGGTCCACCGGGCTGGGCCTGACCGCGGCGCAGCGGGCCTGGGCCGAGGCCGAGCGCGCGGCGCGCCGGGCCGGGGCTGTCGCACCCAAGAGGTAGGTTGGCAGTCGTACACCTGTTCGTACCGGCCGGGCCGGGAGTCTCGGAAAGGACCGCATGATCGCGTCAGTCACCGGTGAGGTCGAGGCCGTCGGCCTGGACCATGCCGTCGTCCGCGTCGGCGGGGTCGGCATGCTCGTGCACGCCACCCCCACCACCCTGGCCGGTCTGGTCCTGGGCCGCGAAGCCCGCCTGGCCACGTCCCTGGTGGTCCGCGAGGACTCGCTGACCCTCTACGGCTTCGCCGACGACGACGAGCGCGCGGTCTTCGAGACCATGCAGACGGTCTCCGGAGTGGGCCCCCGCCTGGCGCTGGCCATGCTCGCCGTCCACACTCCCGACGCGCTGCGCCGTGCCGTCGCCGGTGAGGACCTCGCCGCCCTGCAGCGGGTGCCCGGCATCGGCAAGAAGGGGGCCCAGCGCATCGTCCTCGAGATCGGCGACAAGCTCGGCGCCCCCACCGGCGGCCCGGGGGAGAGCCCCGCGCCGGCCGGTCCCGTCGTGGCCCCCGAGGTGGTCGCCGCCCTGGTCCAGCTCGGCTGGAGCGAGAAGGTGGCCGTGGACGCCGTCGAGACCGTGACCGCCGGCGACGGCGCGGCCGACGTCCCGGCCGTGCTCCGCGCGGCGCTGCAGCACCTCGGCGGGCACCGCCGTGGCTGACGACCGCCCAGTGGTCGACGCCGGCGCCGATGACATCGAGCGCGCCGCCGAGGCGGCGCTGCGGCCGCGCCGTCTTGACGACTTCGTGGGACAGGAGGTGGTCCGTGACCAGCTCTCCCTCCTGCTCGACGCCGCCAACGCCCGCCAGACCCCGCCCGACCACGTGCTGCTCTCCGGTCCGCCCGGCCTGGGCAAGACCACCCTGGCGATGATCATCGCCGCCGAGGTCGACGGCGCGCTGCGCATGACCTCCGGCCCGGCGATCCAGCACGCCGGGGACCTCGCGGCCATCCTGTCCTCCCTCCAGGAGCGGGACGTGCTGTTCATTGACGAGATCCACCGGCTGGCCCGTCCGGCGGAGGAGATGCTCTACCTCGCGATGGAGGACTACCGGGTCGACGTGATCGTCGGCAAGGGGCCCGGCGCGACGTCGATCCCGCTCGCGCTGCCGCCCTTCACCGTGGTCGGCGCGACCACCCGCGCCGGCCTGCTGCCCGCCCCGCTACGCGACCGGTTCGGGTTCACCGGGCACCTGGAGTTCTACACCGCGGCCGAGCTCGAGCGGGTGCTGCGCCGCAGCGCCGGCCTCCTCGGCGCCGAGCTGCACGACGACGCAGCCGTCGAGCTGGCGTCCCGCTCGCGCGGCACGCCGCGCATCGCCAACCGGCTGCTGCGCCGGGTGCAGGACTTCGCCCAGGTGCGCGGCACCGGGGTGCTCAACCTGGCCGCCGCGCACGGCGCGCTCGACGTCTTCGAGGTGGACCAGCTCGGCCTGGACCGGCTCGACCGCTCCGTGCTGCAGGCGTTGTGCCAGCGCTTCGGCGGCGGTCCCGTGGGCCTGACCACACTGGCGGTCACCGTCGGGGAGGAGCCGGAGACGGTCGAGACGGTCGCCGAGCCCTTCCTCGTGCGGGAGGGCCTCATCGTCCGCACGCCCCGCGGACGCATGGCCACGCCCGAGGCGTACGCGCACCTGGGGCTGCGCCCACCGGCCGAGGGAATGCTCTTCTCGTGAGACGGCGCCGCCCGCTGTGCGGGATGTCTCGGTGCTACCACGCCCCACGGGTGTTGGGTGCACCCCCGCGAACCGCCTAGACTCATGGGGCCTGTTGCCCTCGATTGCTGACCGGAGTCCTGCCTGATGGAAATCTTCATCTTCCTTGCCCTCATGATCGCCATGATGTGGTTCGTCACGAGCCGCGGGAAGAAGCAGCAGGCCGCTGCGCGCGACAAGCTCGCCGACCAGATGGTGCCTGGCGCCTCGGTCATGACGATCGGCGGGTTCTTCGGCAAGGTCGTCGACATCGACGGCGACGTCGTGACCCTTGAGAGCCCTGCCGGCGACGAGACCATCTGGCTGCGGAGCGCCATCAAGGAGGTCAAGGAGCCCCCGTTCGCACCGATCGAGGACGCCGACGACGACTCCGTCGTCGTGCCCGACGACGCCTCCGCGCTGACCGCCGGTGACGCCACCGACCCGGTCACGTCGGCTCACGCCGGCCCGGTCGAGGAGCGCCCGGTCGCGCAGTCGGACGAGGTCCGGCCCGCCGGCGACGACGAGACGGAGCCGGGCGCCGCCCCGCGCGCCTGACCGCACCCCGCACCCGCCGCCGGCCTCGGCCGGTGGCCCTGCCCTGCACGAGAGAAGACACCGGTGGCGCAACGACCCCCCCGACCACGACCGGGCCGGAAGCTCATCTTCCTGGCCGTCCTGGTCATCGCTCTGCTCGGGACGCTGGTGGGCGGCGTCCAGCTCACCAAGGGTGACGAGGACGCGGCGTCGTTCGCGCCCAAGCTGGCGCTGGACCTCGAGGGCGGCACCCAGCTCATCCTCACGCCCAAGGCGACCGACAACTCCCAGGTGAGCCAGGACGACGTCGACCAGGCGATCGAGATCATCCGCCAGCGCGTGGACGCCTCCGGCGTCAGCGAGGCCGAGATCACCAGCCAGGGCGGGCAGAACATCGTCGTGGCCCTGCCCGGCCAGCCATCGGACGAGACCCTCGACCTGGTCCGCCAGTCCGCGCAGCTGCGCTTCCGCCCGGTGCTCACCGTGGCCGGCCCCGGCACCATCGACCCCGCCGCGCTCGCCGAGGCGGAGGCCGACCCGACGGCGGCGCCCACCGAGGCACCGTCCGAGGGGGCGAGCGAGGGGCCCACCGCGCCGCCGACGCGCGAGGAGGTCGAGGCCGCCGCCCTCAAGGCCGCCGACACCGACGGCAACGGCGAGCTCTCCACCGAGCCGGCGACCGAGCCCGCCGACAGCTCGGACCTGAACTGGATCACCGAGCAGGTCAGCTACGACTTCTACACCCTCGACTGCACCGACCCCGCCAGCCGCACCGGCGGCACCCAGGACGACCCCGCCGCCCCGCTCGTCACCTGCTCCGAGGACGGCTCGGCGAAGTTCATCCTCGGCCCGACCGCGCTGGAGGGCACGGGCGTGAAGTCCGCCACCGCAGGCATCGGCACCAACTCCCAGGGCACGAGCACCGGCCAGTGGGTGGTCAGCCTGGAGATGACCGGCGAGGGCACGCGAGTCTTCGCGGAGTTCAGCCAGCGCCTCCTGGGCCTGCCGTCGCCACAGAACCAGTTCGCGGTGGTCCTCGACAGCCTGGTGATCTCCAACGCCCAGATGACCGAGGCCATCCCCAACGGGCGCGCACAGATCAGCGGCAACTTCACCCAGGAGACCGCGAACAAACTGGCCAACCAGCTCAACTTCGGCTCCCTGCCGCTGAACTTCGAAGTCCAGTCCGAGGACCAGATCTCCGCCACGCTCGGTAGCGAGCAGCTCGCCCGCGGTGTGCTGGCGGGGCTCATCGGCGCCGGGCTGGTCATCCTCTACATGCTCTGGCAGTACCGCGGCCTCGGGCTCGTCTCGGTCGCGAGCCTCGGCATCGCCGCCATCCTCACCTACGCCGTCATCGCGCTACTGTCCTGGACGATCGGCTACCGCCTCTCCCTGCCCGGCGTGGTGGGCATGATCATCGCCGTCGGCGTCACGGCGGACTCCTTCATCGTGTACTTCGAACGCATCCGTGACGAGGTGCGCGAGGGCCGGGTGCTCTCCGCGGCCGTCGACCACGGCTGGGCGCGCGCGCGACGCACCATCCTCGCCTCCGACGCGGTGAACTTCCTCGCGGCCGTCGTCCTGTACTTCCTCGCCGTCGGCGGCGTCCAGGGCTTTGCCTTCACCCTGGGCCTGACCACGCTCATCGACCTCGTCGTGGTCATGCTCTTCACGCACCCGGTGATGCAGCTGCTCATCCGCACGAAGTTCTTCGGCGAGGGGCACCGGCTCTCGGGCCTGGAGCCCCGATCGCTCGGCGCCACCTCGGTGACGTACAAGGGCCGCGGCCGCTTCGCGCCCACCGCCCCGGCCCGCAAGTCCGAGGACGAGAAGGAGCTGGTAGGCGCCGGCGTCGCCGGTGGAGCCCGGGACCGCGCCGCCGCGCCGCAGACCCGGCCGGCGGCCGGCACCCGCCCGGCCACCGCCCCCACGACGCACGGCTCGTCGGAGGCTCAGGGCTCCGGCGCCGGGGGCTCCGGCTCGGTGGCGCCCGGCACGGGCCCGGACACGTCGGACGCCGCGCCGGCTGCGCCGTCCTCCACCGAACGCCAGGCGTCCGCACCCCTGCCCGCGCCCGCGGTCGGCCCCAACGGTCGACGGCTGACGATCGCCGAGCGGCGCGCCGCCGAACGGGCCCGCCAGCAGGCGGCCGACGCCGCGGCCGACGGCGGAGCGGGCGCGGACCCCGCCGCGGCCACGCGTGCCGCAGGTGCCGGGGCCGCCCCGGGCTCGCCAGGCGAGCGCGGCCAGGACGATACCGACAGCCCGAACGCAGGAGGTGAGCGGTGATGACCAGCCTCGCCACCATCGGCAACGAGCTCTACACCGGCAAACGGTCCATCGACTTCATCGGCAAGCGCCGCACCTGGTTCGGCATCGCCGGTGCCCTCATGCTCGTTTCCTTGATGCTCGTGGGCTTCAAGGGCCTCAACGCCGGCATCGAGTTCCAGGGCGGGTCCCAGTTCACCGTCTCCGGCACCGAGACCATGGACCAGCAGCTGGCCCACGACGTCCTCGCCGGCCTCGGCGAGGGCGAGCCGCCCCGCGTCTCCGAGGTCGGTGCGAGCTCCCTGCGCGTGCAGACGTCCGCGCTGACCGACGAGGAGACGCAGCAGGTCCAGGAGGACCTGGCCGCTGCCTACGACGTGCCGGTCGAGGACGTCACCGCCACCTTCGTCGGGCCGACCTGGGGCCAGAGCGTCACGGCCAAGGCTGTCCAGGGCCTGGTGATCTTCCTGGCGCTGGTCTCCGTGGTCATGGCCGCGTACTTCCGCACCTGGACCATGTCGCTGGCGGCCATCGGGGCACTGATCCACGACCTCGTCGTCACGGTGGGCGTCTACGCCCTCGTTGGCTTCGAGGTCACGCCGGCCTCCGTCATCGGCTTCCTCACGATCCTCGGCTACTCCCTGTACGACACGGTGGTCGTGTTTGACAAGGTGCGGGAGAACAACGCCAACGTCCTGCACCAGAAGCGGCGCACCTACGCCGAGGGCGCGAACCTCGCGGTCAACCAGACCCTGGTGCGCTCGATCAACACCTCCATCACCGGCCTGCTGCCGGTGGCGTCGATCCTCTTCGTCGGGGCCTTCCTCCTCGGGGCAGGCACGCTGCGCGACATCTCCCTCGCGCTGTTCGTGGGCATGCTCCTCTCGACGTGGTCGTCGGTGTTCATCGCCGCGCCGCTCGAGGTGACGCTACGGGAGCGTCAGCGCCCGATCGCCAAGCACACCAAGCAGGTGCTCGCCCACCGTGCGAAGGCGCGGGCCACCGACGTCGCGGCACCGGACGGAGTGGACGCCGACCTGGCACCGTCCGTCGCCGACCTCGGCGTGGGGATCGTCGCGGGGCAGCACCTCGGGCACGACGCCCAGCCGAAGCGAAAGAAGGGCCGACGATGACCACCGCTCCCACCTCCGCGTTCCCCGCGGAGCTCACGGACCTGGTGCGCGAGCACGTGCGAGAGATCCCGGACTTCCCCGCGCCGGGCGTCCTTTTCCGGGACATCACCCCGCTGCTCGCCGACGGGCCGGCCTTCGGTGCCCTCGTCCGCGGCCTGGCGGACAAGTACCGCGGGCACGTCGACGCGGTGGCCGGGCTGGAGTCGCGTGGCTTCATCCTTGCGGCGCCCCTCGCCCTCGAGCTCGGCGTCGGCATGATCACCGTCCGCAAGGCGGGCCGGCTGCCCGGCCCGGTGGTGGGTGTCGACTACGCCCTGGAGTACGGCACCGCCCGGATGGAGCTGCGGCCCGACACCGTCACCGAGGGCCAGCGCGTCCTCATCATCGACGACGTCCTGGCCACCGGTGGTACCGGCGCGGCGGCGGTGCAGCTGGTGGAGCGCAGCGGCGGCGAGGTCGTGGCCCTCGCCATGCTGCTCGAGCTCGCCGCGCTGAGCGGGCGCGCGAAGCTCGACGGCCACCGGGTGGACTCGGTCCTGATCTACTGAGCCGTGCGGGTGCGCCTGGTGCGCTCGCCGGGCACCTGGGGCGCCACCCAGCGGGCGGTTGCGGCTGCGCCCAGCGGGCGCCTTTGGCTCCGCCCAGCTGGCGCATGCGGCTCCGCCCAGCGGGCGCTGTCGTCGGCGCCGCCGGGCACACCGTAAGATCGTGCAATGGCCGGGGAGAAGGTCCAGACGACCGGTGAGGGGAGCGCCGCCGAGACGGTGGTGCCCGGCTCCCGCGTGCGCTCCCGGCTGGTGTGGCTGGGATCTCGCGGGCACTCGAGCCCGCCGGCCATCGAGCCGCTGCTCCGCGCGGTCCGCGCCAACCACCCCAAGGCCGACACCCAGCTGATCGTCCGCGCCTACACCGTCGCCGAGCGCGCACACCGGGGCCAGCAGCGCAAGAGCGGCGATCCGTACATCACGCACCCCGTGGCCGTGGCGACCATCCTCGCCGAGCTCGGGATGACGCCGTCGACCCTGGCGGCGGCCCTGCTCCACGACACCGTCGAGGACACCGGGTACCCCCTGGAGGAGCTGCGCGCCGAGTTCGGCGAGGAGATCGCCCTGCTCGTCGACGGCGTGACCAAGCTCGACAAGGTGACTTACGGCGACGCCGCCCAGGCCGAGACCGTCCGCAAGATGGTCGTCGCCATGGCGAAGGACATCCGGGTCCTGGTCATCAAGCTCGCGGACCGCCTGCACAACGCCCGCACGTGGAAGTACGTGGCGGCCGAGAAGGCCGGCAAGAAGGCCCGCGAGACCCTCGAGATCTACGCCCCGCTCGCGCACCGGCTGGGTATGAACACCATCAAGTGGGAGCTGGAGGACCTCTCCTTCGCCACGCTCTACCCCAAGGTGTACGAGGAGATCGAGCACTTGGTGGCCGAGCGGGCCCCCGCCCGGGACGAGTACCTCGCCACCGTGCGCCAGCAGATCGAGGGCGACCTGCGCACCGCGAAGATCCGCGGCGTCGTCACCGGCCGGCCGAAGCACTA
The DNA here is from genome assembly GCF_006352065.1 of Georgenia yuyongxinii. Taxonomy (NCBI): domain Bacteria; kingdom Bacillati; phylum Actinomycetota; class Actinomycetes; order Allobogoriellales; family Allobogoriellaceae; genus Georgenia; species Georgenia yuyongxinii. Next base: position 1,965,769 of record NZ_CP040915.1, read on the forward strand.
CTACTCGATCTACCAGAAGATGATCGTGCGGGGGCGCGACTTCGACGACATTTTCGACCTCGTGGGCGTCCGGGTCCTCGTGGACTCGGTGCGCGACTGCTACGCCGCGCTCGGAGCGATGCACGCACGTTGGACCCCCCTGCCGGGGCGGTTCAAGGACTACATCGCGATGCCGAAGTTCAACCTCTACCAGTCGCTGCACACCACGGTCGTGGGGCCGGGCGGCAAGCCGGTGGAGATCCAGATCCGCACCCATGACATGCACCGCCGGGCGGAGTACGGGGTCGCCGCGCACTGGAAGTACAAGGAGAACCCCAACTCCAAGGGCGCCAAGGCCGACGGCGGACCACCCGGCAGCGGCGAGATGGGCTGGCTGCGCCAGCTGGTGGACTGGCAGCGCGAGACGGCGGACCCGGGGGAGTTCCTGGACTCGCTGCGCTACGAGATGTCCGGCTCGCAGGTGTACGTCTTCACCCCCAAAGGGGACGTGCTGGCCCTGCCGGCCGGGGCCACCCCGGTGGACTTCGCCTACGCGGTGCACACCGAGGTCGGGCACCGCACGGTCGGCGCCCGTGTCAACGGACGGCTGGTGCCGCTCGACTCCGTGCTCGAGAACGGCGACAACGTCGAGGTCTTCACCTCGAAGGCCGAAAGCGCCGGACCCAGCCAGGACTGGCTCTCCTTCGTCAAGAGCCCCCGTGCCAAGAACAAGATCAAGGCCTGGTTCACCAAGGAGCGCCGCGAGGAGGCCATCGAGGCCGGCAAGGCGCACCTGACCAAGGCGATGCGCAAGCAGAACCTGCCCATCCAGCGCCTGATGAACCATGAGTCGCTCAGCGCGCTGGCCACCGAGATGCGCTACGCCGACGTCTCCGCGCTGTACGCGGCGATCGGTGAGAACCACGTCTCGGCGAGCAACGTGGTCCAGAAACTCGTGCACTCCATGGGTGGTGAGCCCGGCGCGGAGGAGACCCTCGCCGAGGCCACGATGCCCGGCGAGCACCGGCCGCGGCACCGTACGGGCGACTCCGGCGTCGTCGTCGAGGGCATGGCGGACACCGACATCTGGGTCAAGCTCGCCCGGTGCTGCACCCCGGTGCCCGGCGACCCCATCGTCGGGTTCATCACCCGCGGCTCCGGGGTATCGGTGCACCGCGAGGACTGCGGCAACGTCGACGGGCTGCGCGCTCAGCCCGAACGCATGGTGGGGGTCAGCTGGGCGGCGCAGGCCCAGAGCACCTTCCTCGTGCAGATCCAGGTCGAGGCGCTCGACCGCAACGCCCTGCTCTCCGACGTCACCCGCGTGCTGTCGGACAACCACGTCAACATCCTGTCGGCGTCCGTGTCGACGTCGCGGGACCGGGTGGCGCTGAGCAAGTTCGTCTTCGAGATGGCCGAACCGTCACACCTGGGACACGTGCTGAGCGCCGTGCGCCGGATCGACGGCGTGTTCGACGCCTACCGGGTGACTGGCGGCAAGGGCACCCGCGCGGCCGCCTCGGTGTAGCAGATTTCCGGCTCCCGGAACATCCACGGCGCATCCACGGACCGGGCGCGCATGGTGCACCATCAGCGCTCGGCCCGTCGATGCGCCGTCGAGAACGAGCACCGGCCGACGGCGCGCACACCGGCCGGCGCCCTGAGGCACCGGCCAGTGTAGGCGTCAGTCCCGGGCGGTGCGCTGCACCTGGTCGAGCCAGGCGCGGCGGGCGTCCAGGGCAGCCTGGGCCTCGGCGATCTGCGTGTCGTCACCGGTGTCGCGGGCCTTGGCGAGGTCGGCCTCGAGCGCCTTGATCGAGGCCTCGAGCTGTGCGGCCGCGCCCTCGGCGCGGGCCTTCTTCTCGGGGTCGGTCTTGTGCCAGGCCGCCTGCTCGGCGTCGCGCACGGCCTGCTCGACGGCGCGCATCCGGCCCTCGACCCGCTGGACGTCGTTTCGTGGCACCTTGCCGGCGGCGTCCCACTTGTCCTGCAGGGGTCGCAGCGCCGCCTTAGCCGCCTTGACGTCGGTGACAGGCACCAGCTTCTCCGCCTCCTCCAGCAGTGCGAGCTTCACCTTCAGGTTCTCGCCGTACTCCGCGTCGACCTCGGCGTTCTGCGCGCTGCGTGCGTCGAAGAAGCTCTGCTGCGCGGCACGGAAGCGAGCCCACAGCGCGTCGTCGTCCTTCCGGGCGGCCCGCCCAGCGGCCTTCCAGTCGTCCATCAGCTGGCGGTAGGCGATCGCGGTGCGGGCCCAGTCGGTCGACGTCGACAGCTCCTCCGCGCGCGCGATGAGCTGCTCCTTGGCGGTCTTCACCTGCGCCTGCGAGGCGTCGAGCTCGGAGAAGTACTGCCGGCGGTGGCGGTCGAACGCGGTCCGGGCGTGCGAGAACCGCTTCCAGAGGCTGTCCTCGGTGGGCCGGTCCAGCCGCGGCCCGTTGCGCTGGGCGTTCTTCCAGGAGTCCAGGAGGGTGCGCAGCCGCTCGCCGGACTGCTTCCACTGCGTGCGAGACGGATCCTGCGCCGCGATCTTCTCCGCCTGCTCCACGATGGCGGTGCGCTCAGCGACCGCCTGCGCTTTGGCGGACTCCCGCTCTGCGGCCGCCTGAGCGCGTCGCTCGTCGGCAGCCGCGGTCAGGCGCTCCAGGCGGGCCCGGAGCCCGTCGATGTCGCCGACGGCGGTCGGCTCCTGGAGCGCCTCGGTCAGGGTCGTGAGGGTTTGGTCGATCTCCTTGGCGGCGAGCTGGGGGAGTCGCGCCTCGAACAGCGCCACCTGTGCCTGCAGGTCCAGGAACCGGCGGACGTAGAACCCGAGCGCCTCCTCCCGATCGGCGCCGGTGTACTGGCCGACCATCCGCTCGCCGGTGGCCTCGCGCACCCAGACGGTGCCGTCGTCGTCGACGCGACCCCACGCCGCAGCCTCGGCCGCATCGCGGGCGTCAACCGGCGGGGCCGCCGGTACGACTGGCGCGGCGGCGGCCGGCGTGTGCGGTCGGGGAGCAGGGCGGGGCATTGGACGGGGGCGAGGTGCCGGCCGCGCGCCGACCGCCTCCGGCGCGGCAGCGGCAGGCGCCGTGTCGGCGGGTGCCTGGGGCTCCTCGGGTGCCTGGGGTTCCTCGGTGGGCGATTCGGCAGCCGTGTCGGCGGGTGCCTGGGGCTCCTCGGGTGCCTGGGGTTCCTCGGTGGGCGATTCGGCAGCCGTGTCGGCGGGTGCCTGGGGCTCCTCGGGTGCCTGGGGTTCCTCGGTGGGCGATTCGGCAGCCGTGTCGGCGGGTGCCTGGGGCTCCTCGGGTGCCTGGGGTTCCTCGGTGGGCGATTCGGCAGCCGTGTCGGCGGGTGCCTGGGGCTCCTCGGGTGCCTGGGGTTCCTCGGTGGGCGATTCGGCAGCCGTGTCGGCGGGTGCCTGGGGTTCCTCGGTGGGCGATTCGGCAGCCGTGTCGGCGGGTGCCTGGGGCTCCTCGGGTGCCTGGGGTTCCTCGGTGGGCGATTCGGCAGCCGTGTCGGCGGGTGCCTGGGGCTCCTCGGGTGCCTGGGGTTCCTCGGTGGGCGATTCGGCAGCCGTGTCGGCGGGTGCCTGGGGCTCCTCGGGTGCCTGGGGTTCCTCGGTGGGCGATTCGGCAGCCGTGTCGGCGGGTGCCTGGGGCTCCTCGGGTGCCTGGGGTTCCTCGGTGGGCGATTCGGCAGCCGTGTCGCGGGTGCCTGGGGTTCCTCGGTGGGCGATTCGGCAGCCGTGTCGGCGGGTGCCTGGGGCTCCTCGGGTGCCTGGGGTTCCTCGGTGGGCGATTCGGCAGCCGTGTCGGAAGGAGCCTGGGACTCCTCGGCCGGCGGCTCGAGAGCCGTGTCGACCGGTGCCTGGGCGGCGGCGTCGGCGGGCGGCTGGACTGCCGCGTCAGCGGGCGGCTCGACGTCGTCACCGGCCGGGACACCAGCCGCCGGGTCCGCCTGCATGGCATCGTCCGGCGTGTGCGACGCGGCCGAGGGCTCCAGGGAGGCCGGCTGGGACTCGGGGGTCCGTTCCTGCTCGGGGGACCCGGCGTCGCGGATGTCGCTGGGGCTCGTCTGCTCGGTCACTGTCGACGTCACTCCTTCTCGATGACGGGGTAGGCATGCGCCACACCGTTCTCGTGCCTCCCGGACGGGCTCGCCGCCGCGGTCCCTCGCGCGCGTGTGAGCCGTGGTGACACACCCCATGGGCCGGTGCACGGCCGTGGGCGCGCGGGAGAGACCACCATTCTAGGGACTGTGGCGGAGCGCATCACACCGGATTTGGCCGACGCAGCCCTGCCCCGCCGGCTCGCCGGCGCGTTCCCGCGGCGAACGGGACAGCGCCGCCGCCCAGATAGCCTGGCCGGATGCTGCTGCTGCGCCTCACCGCCCCCGTGCTGGACACCCACGCCTACGTCGTGGCGGGCGCGGAGGGCGGCCACGCCGTCGTCGTCGACCCCGGTGCAGGTTCGGCCGCTGCGGTCCACGACCTGCTCACCTCGCACCGGCTCACGTTGGGCGCCGTGGTCGTCACTCACGGCCACGCCGACCACGTCTGGGACGCTGCCGCGGTGGCCGGCGACGCCGTCCCCGTCTATGTCGCCACCCCGGACGCCTACCGGCTCGACGATCCAGCCGGGGCGCTCGGGCCACAACTGGGCCCCTACTTCACGCAGGTGGCTCCGACACCCTGGCGCCGCCCCGCGCGGGTCGAGCCGCTGCCCGCGGCGTGCATGTCGGGCGGCGGAGCGACGCTGGTGCCGGGTGTGGTCGTGCGCGGGATCCCGGCCCCAGGCCATACCGAGGGCTCCACCGTGCTTCTGGTGCGGGGAAGCGTGGCGGGGATCGACGTGCTGCCCGACGGCGCCGCGGCCGGCCCCGACGGCCAGCACCTGATCGCCCTGTGCGGGGACGTCTTCTTCGCCGGCTCAGTGGGCCGTACGGACCTCTCCGGCGGTGATGAAAAGGAGATGGCGGAGACCCTGCGCACCCTGGCCCGATCGCTGCCGCCGGAGACCGTGCTGCTGCCCGGGCACGGTCCGGGCACGGTGCTCGAGCGGGAGGTGGCCACCAACCCGCACCTGCGCGCGGCGCTCGCCCGGCGGTGACCCGCGGGTCGGTGCGGCGGTGACCCGCGGGTCGTAGCGGCGAGGCGAATCGCACGGCCGGGCGCCGGGATGCGAAGATCGGCCCCATGGCACGTGCGTCCTCCCTGTCCGGATTCCCCGAGTGGCTGCCCGACGGCCGGGTCGTCGAGACCCATGTCCTCGACTCCCTGCGTCGTACGTTCGAGCTGCACGGGTTCGCCGGCATCGAGACGCGCGCCGTCGAGCCGCTCAGCCAGCTCCTGCGCAAGGGCGAGACCTCCAAGGAGGTCTACCTGCTGCGCCGGCTCCAGGAGGACGGCGAGGACGGCTCCGGCGCCGACCCCGACAAGCAGCTCGGCCTCCACTTCGACCTCACTGTGCCGTTCGCGCGGTACGTGCTCGAGCACGCCGGGCAGCTGACGTTCCCGTTCAAGCGCTACCAGATCCAGAAGGTCTGGCGCGGTGAGCGGCCCCAGGACGGCCGGTTCCGCGAGTTCACCCAGGCCGACATCGACGTCGTCGGCGCCGACACGCTCCCGTTCCACTACGAGGTCGAGCTGCCCGTGGTGATGGCCGAGGCCCTGGCCGCGCTGCCCATCCCGCCGGTGCGTATCAACGTCAACAACCGCAAGGTCGCCCAGGGCTTCTACGAGGCGATCGGCCTGGACGACGTCGAGGCCGCCCTCCGGGTGATCGACAAGCTCGACAAGATCGGTCCCGAAGGCGTCGCCGTCGCCCTCGAGGAGGAGGCCGGTGCGACGCCGCAGCAGGCGGTGCACGCCCTCGAGCTCGCGTCCATCTCCGCCACCGACGCCTCGGTGGCCGACAAGGTCCTCGCGCTCGGGCACCGCTCGGCCCTGCTCGACGAGGGCCTCGGCGAGCTCGTCGCCCTGCTCGAGGCCGCCCACGAGCTGCGCCCGGGCACCGTGGTCGCCGACCTCAAGATCGCCCGTGGCCTCGACTACTACACCGGCAGCGTCTACGAGACCACCCTCGTCGGGCACGAGAACCTCGGGTCCATCTGCTCCGGCGGGCGCTATGACTCCCTCGCCACCGACGGCAAGCGGACCTACCCGGGGGTGGGCCTGTCCATCGGGGTCTCCCGCCTCCTCGCTCGCATCCTCGGCGACGGGCTCGCCGCCGCAACCCGGCCCGTGCCCACCGCCGTGCTGGTCGCCGTCACCGACGAGGAGCACCGCCGCGCCAGCGACCGGGTCGCCCACGCCCTGCGTGCCCGTGGCATCCCCACCGACGTCGCCCCCACCGCGGCGAAGTTCGGCAAGCAGATCCGCTACGCCGACCGGCGCGGCATCCCCTTCGTGTGGTTCCCGGGGGCCGACGGCGCCGACGAGGTGAAGGACATCCGCTCCGGTGAGCAGGTCGGCGCCGACGCCGCCGCCTGGACGCCCCCCGCGGAGGACCTGTGGCCGCGGGTCGTTGCCGGCACGGCGCAGGGCTCGGCACCCGGCACTGCGCCGGATGCGCAGACGCCGGGCGCGCAAGCTCCGGGGGCGCGATGAGCCTGCCGTCGGGCACGGGCGCGGGCGCCCGCGTCGTCCTCTCCTCGCTCGACCACCTGCGTGAGGTGCTCGACGGCGTGGTGCTGCCTCTCGACGTCGCCAGCGCCGAGGAGGCCCGCACCGACCGCGCGGAGGTGCTAGACCAGCTCACCGACTACGTCATCCCGCGCTACGCCCAGCTGGAGGCGCCCCTGCTCGCCGTCGTCGGTGGCTCGACCGGGGCCGGAAAGTCCACCCTGGTCAACGCCCTGCTGCGGGATCGGGTCAGCGCGGCCTCGGCCATCCGGCCCACGACCCGCCGGCCCCTGCTCGTCCATCACCCCGACGACGCCAGTTGGTTCGGCGACGACCGCATCCTGCCCGGGCTCGCCCGGGTGACTCTCGCACCCGGTGCCGAGCCGCCCGTCACAGGCGACGGCGCGCACGGCGAGCTCGAGCTGCGCGCCAGCGCCGAGCTGCCCGCGGGGCTGGCCCTGCTCGATGCTCCCGACATCGACTCCGTCGTCGCGGAGAACCGGCAGCTGGCCAACCAGCTCCTCGCCGCGGCGGACCTGTGGGTCTTCGTCACCACCGCCGCCCGGTACGGCGACGCCATCCCGTGGGCTCTGCTGACCGAGGCCGCCGCCCGGCGCATCGTCATCGCCGTCGTCCTCGACCGGGTGCCGGCCGGCGTCAGCGCCGAGGTGCGCCAGGACCTCGCCGCCCGCCTCGACGAGGAGGGTTTGGGCCGCGCACCGCTCTTCGTCATCCCCGAGACCGCGTTCGACGCCGCCGGCCTGTTGCCCGCCGACGACGTCGCCGCCCTGCGAGGGTGGCTGCACGGGATCGCCGCCGACGCCGGCTCGCGTGCGTCCGTCGCCCGGCAGACCCTCGGCGGCGCCGTCGACGCGGCCCTCACCCGAGCCTCGCGCGTCGGTGACGGCGCCCGCGGCCAGGTCGGTGCCCTCGTCTCTCTCTCCGCGCAGGTGGACGACGCCTACGCCCAGGCGCACCAGCGGCTCATGGCCGCCACCGCGGACGGCGCCATGCTCCGCGGCGAGGTGCTCGCCCGCTGGCAGGAGTTCGTCGGCACCGGTGAGTTCTTCCGGTCGGTGGAGGCGCAGGTGGGCCGCCTCCGCGACCGGGTCACCAGCTTCTTCCGCGGCACGCCGGCCCCGGCCGAGCAGGTCGAGGTCGCGATCGAGACAGGGCTGCAGACCCTGCTGGTCGCCGAGGCGGCCCGGGCGGCCGCCGACGTCGACCACGCCTGGCGCCTCGAGCCCGGCGCCCGCGCCGTCCTGGCGCGGGCCACGGCCGCGCTGACCCCGGAGGACCAGCTCGTCGAGCAGGCCGCCGACCAGGTCCGGGGCTGGCAGGGCGACCTGCTCTCGATGGTCCGGGCGGAGGGCGCGGACAAGCGGTTCACCGCCCGCATGCTCTCCTTCGGCGTCAACGGCCTCGCGATCGCACTGATGGTGGTCATCTTCGCCTCGACCGCCGGGCTGACGGGCGCGGAGGTCGCCATCGCCGGCGGCACCGCCGTCGTCGCCCAGAAGCTCCTCGAGGCCGTCTTCGGCGACGACGCCGTCCGCAAGATGGCCAAGGCCGCCAGGACCGACCTGCACCGACGCGCGGGGGAGTTCCTCGCCGCGCAGGCCGACGCGTACCGCGGCGCGCTGCAGACCCTGGAGATCGACCCCGACGCCCCGGACCGGGTGGCCGCCGCGGTCACCGGTGTGCGGGCCGCGCGGCGGGCGGAGGCCGGTCTGTGAGCCCGCTGCGGCGCCGCCATGCCGATCTCACCGCGACTCTCCCGGACGATCTCCACCGGCTGCGGGACGCGCTCGACGCCGCCGAGGGGCACTTGCCGGCGACGGTCGTCGAGTCGGCCACCGCCTTGCTGGACCGTGCCGAGGAGCGGCAGAACCTGGCCGCCGGGCGGACCGTGGTCGCGCTGCTCGGCGCCACCGGGTCAGGCAAGTCGTCCCTGTTCAACGCGCTGCTCGGCCGGGACGTGGCCACGGTCGCCGCCCGGCGTCCCACCACCAACCGGCCGCTGGCGGCGGTGTGGGGCGAGGACGACGCCGCAGAGCTGCTCGACTGGCTCGGCGTACCAGAACGGACCTCGGCGAACGGTGGGCCGGAGGGGCTGGTGCTGCTGGACCTGCCCGACATCGACTCCACCGCCGTGGAGCACCGGCAGATCGCCGCGCGCATGGCCGGTCGGGTGGACGTCCTGGTGTGGGTGCTGGACCCGCAGAAGTATGCCGACGGCATCGTCCACCGCGACTACCTCGCCCCGATGGCCGCCCATGCCGACGTGACGCTGGTGGTGCTCAACCAGGTCGACACCCTTGACCCGGAAGAGCGCGACGGTGTGCTGGGCGACCTCGCCGTCCTGCTCGAGCATGACGGCCTCGGCCGCGTCGACGTGCTGCCGGTCTCCGCCCGCCAGGGCACCGGGCTCGATGCCCTCCGGGAGCGGATCGCCGCCGTCGCCGCGACGACCCGCGCGGCGCAGCTGCGCCTCGCCGCGGACGTGCGCACCACCGCGGCGGCGCTTGTCGGTGCCGGCAGCGACGGCGTCGGCGGCGGTCGTGACGAACCGGCGCCGACCGCGGCGGCGGACCGGGACGTCGCCCGCCTGGTGGGCGCCGCGGCGCAGGCCGCGGGAGTCGACGCCGTGCGGGACGCCACCCGCGGCAGCTATGTGCGCGCCGCCGGGCGCCACGTCGGCTGGCCGCCGGTGCGCTGGCTCGCCCGGCTGCGCCCGGACCCGCTCAAGCGGCTGCACCTGGGGGAGCGCGCGCAGGACGTGCGCCTGGCGCGGACCTCGCTGCCGGGCCCGACACCGGTGCAGGAGGCCGCGGTGCGCGCTGCCGCGCACGCGCTGGTGGCACGGTCCACCACCCACCTGCCCGGCCAGTGGCGCGCCGACGTCCTGGAGGACGTGACGGGCCGGATCCCCGCGCTGGTGGACTCCCTGGACCAGCAGGTGGCCGGCACCGAGCTAGAGCAGACCCGGGAGCCGTCCTGGTGGCGCCTGCTCGGGGTGCTGCAGTGGCTGTTCCTGCTCGCCGCGGTCGCGGGCGCCGGGTGGCTGGGGGTCCTGGCCGGCATGGCCTACCTCCAGCTGCCCGCGCCCGTCACGCCGATGGCGGGTCCCATGCCGTGGCCGACGGTGTTGCTCGCCGGGGGCCTCATCGTCGGGCTGGTGCTCACGCTGCTGGGCTCGCTGGCCGCGCGTGTCGGTGCGCGCCGCCGGGCGCGGCGCGTGGCGCAGCGGCTGCGGGCCGTGGTGTCCGAGACGGTCGTCGAGCAGGTGGTGGGGCCGCTGGAGTCGCACCTCGGTGAGTTCGCCAAGTTCCGCGCCCTGGTGGGGGCGTTGGCGCGCTGAACGCCGCGGTAGCGCAGTGCGCTGCAGCACGGCGCCTACCCGATGAGCACCCGGCGCGCCGACTACTCACCGGCCCCCGAAGAAGGTCCGCATGGCGGCGACGGTGTCCTCTGCTGCCACCTCGACCACATAGTGGCCAGCAGCTTCGATGGTGCCGAGCTCGACATGGTCGGCGTACGTTTCCCAGCCCGCCAGGAGACGCGCGGTGACGGCCGGGGGAAGACCAGGTCCTGGGCGCCCATCAGGCCGAGCGTCGGCGTCGTCAGGCGGGTCGGCGTCGTCAGGCGGGTCGGCGTCGTCAGGCGGGTCGGCGACGCTGCTGGACGAGCGCGCCACGACCCGTCGACCGCTACAGCCGGAGCTGTAGCGGTCGACGGGAAGTGGCGCGCTCGGCGAGAGCCGTAGTTCTCGACGGTGCGGCGGGAAGAAGGCCTTTGGCTAGCGGGCCGCCCGACGCGGGCCACCGGCCGGGCGCGAGGGCCGCAGGCCGCGGTCGGGCCGGCTGCCCCAGTCACTGCGACCCTTGTCGCCCCAGCCACCGCCGTCGTGCCGCTTGGCGCGGTGCGGCTTGCGGTCGCCGCCGGCGCGGGGGCCCTCGTCGGGGCGGATCTTCAGCGCCCGCCCGGCAACCTTCGCGGCACCGATGCGGCGGGTCGTCTCCGGGGAGAGGTCGCCGGAGATCTCCACCAGGGAGAAGCTGGGGAAGATGTCGATCTTGCCGAGGTCCGAGCCGCGCAGGCCGCCCTCACCGGTGATCGCACCGACGATGGCGCCGGGCTGGACGCCGTCCTTGTGGCCGACCTCGACGCGGTAGCGCTGCCCGGCGACGCGCGGGTGGCGCCCGCCGCGCTCGGCGGGACCGCGGCTGTGGCGCGTCTTCGGGCCGAAGCCTTCATCGAAGGAGGCGGCGACGAACTCGCCGTTCTCATCCACATCCTCCTCGCGGCGCACTCGCGGGCCGCGGTCGTCCGCGTCGTCGCGTCGGCGCGGGCCCTCGTCCCCGACGGCTAGGGCCACCAGGGTGGCGGCGACCTCGGTCAGATCCAGCCCGCTCTCCTCGAGGTGGCCGGCGACGGCGTCGCGGTACATCTCGAGGCGTCCGGCTTGCTGCCGCTCGGCGACCTTGGCGAAGATCTGCTGCGCGCGGTGGCGCGAGACGTCCGCCGGGGTGGGCATGGCCACCTCTTCGAGCTTGGATCCGGTGGCCTTCTCGATCTGCTGCAGACGGCCACGCTCGCGGGGGGTGAGGAACGTCAGCGCAGTGCCGGTCCGCCCGGCGCGACCGGTGCGGCCGATGCGGTGCACGTAGGCGTCGTTCTCGCGGGGGACGTCGAAGTTCACGACCAGCCCGATGCGCTCGACGTCGAGGCCACGGGCGGCGACGTCCGTGGCGACGAGCACGTCGAGGGAGCCACCGCGCAGCCGCTCGACGAGCTTCTCGCGCTCGCGCTGGGGCACATCGCCGGACAGCGCCGCAGCCTGGATACCCTTGGCGGCCAGCTCGAGGGCGACCTCCTCGGCGGTGCCCTTGGTGCGCACGAACACGATGGCGGCGGCGGCCTCGGTGGTCGCGAGCACCCGGGACAGGGCGCCGACCTTGTGCTTGAAGGGCACGACGGCGTAGGTCTGGTGCACCGTCGACACGGTGGATGCGGGCCGGGTCACGGCCACGCGCACCGGGTCGGTGAGGTGGGTGGCGGCGACCTTCTTGATCGCGGAAGGCATGGTCGCGGAGAACAGGGCGGTGCGACGGCCGGCCGGCACGTGGCCGGCGATGACCTCGACGTCCTCGGCGAAGCCCATGCGCAGCATCTCGTCGGCCTCGTCCAGCACGAGGAACCGCACGCCGGACAGCTTGAGGGCGCCGCGCTCGATGAGGTCCATGACACGGCCGGGCGTGCCGACCACCACCTGGGCGCCGTCCTTGAGGGCGCGCAGCTGCGGGACGTAGCTCGAGCCGCCGTACACCGGCAGGACGGTCAGCGAGCGGGTGCGGTGCGCGAACGACGCGATGGCGTCGGACACCTGCATCGCCAGCTCGCGGGTGGGGGTCAGGACGAGGGCCTGCACGGCGCGCTCGGTCGGGTCGACGGCGGCGAGCAGCGGCAGGCCGAACGCGGCGGTCTTGCCCGTGCCGGTCTGCGCGATGCCGACGACGTCGCGGCCGCTGAGCAGCACCGGGATCGCCTCGGCCTGGATGTCGGTGGGGGTGGTGAAGCCGAGGTCCTCGACGGCGGCGAGCAGGTCCGCGGGCAGGTCGAGATCGGCGAACGTGCGGCCCGGGGCCTCGTCGCTGAGGTGGTCAGCGGTGTCGTCGATCGCAAGCTCGGTGGCGGTCTCGGCGGTCGCAAGCTCGGTGGCGGTCTGGTCGATCGCAAGCTCGGTGGCGGTCTCGTCGATCGCAAGCTCAGCCGTGTCCGCGTCGTCGAGGCGCGTGAGATCGAGGTCAATGGCAGGGGAGGTCAAAGTCAAACCCATCGTCGACGGAGTGGGGGTGACATCACCAGGTCGGCAACCCACCATCCGCACGATGGCCCTAACACGCGAAAATTCCGCACAGGGCCTGGGCGGTCTTCGTTCACTCCAGGAGAGCCAAGGTTATCGGTGCAGGGGCGGACCGCGACAGTGCAGGGCCCGGTGACGTCGCGCACAGCCGGGACCAGCGGCGACGCCGCTTCCAGAGCGCCGCCCGGAGAACCGCTACGCCCCGGCGGACGCCGACCCGGACGCCGACGCCGGAGCTGGCGCCGAGACCGCGGTCGCCCGAGCGCCTGCCGCCAGGGCGCCCACCGCCAGCGCGGCGGACACGAGCAGCCCGGCCAGGAAACCGAGCGCGCCGTGGGCGACGAAGGCGAGGAACAGGGCGCCCGCCGCGGCGAGGCCGAGGGCAGCGCCGAGGGCGTCGGAGATCTGCAGCGACGAGGAGACCGCACCGTGCTGGGCCGGTGCCGTGCTCTGCAGGACCACCACGGACAGCGCGGGGAAGACCAGCCCGATCCCGGCTCCCGCGATGGTCCACCCGACCACGACCCACCACGCCGGGGCGCCGGGCACGCTGGCGGCCGCGGCCACCAGCGTGCCGGCGACAAGGATCAGGGGACCCAGCCAGAGCAGGAGGGCGCGCCGTCGGGGGTCGTGCACGCGGCCCTGGACGGCGGAACCGCCCGCCCAGGTCAACGAGCTGACGGTCAGCACCAACCCCGCCTCGCGGACGGTCCAGCCGTGCTCCCGGACCAGGAGGAGAGGCAGGAACGTCTCGGCACTGACGAAGGCGGCGTTGAGGAGACCGCGGCACGTCACCGCGGACGGCACACCCCTCCTCAGGCGCAGCGCGCCGCCGGGCAGCAGGAGCCGGACCGTGACCGCGAGCACGGCCACCGCCGCCACCGCGAGTACCAGCCCCGAGGCGCCGCCGCCGGAGCCGGCCACCTGCAGTGCCGCGGCCGCGAGCCCGGCGCCCGTCGCAGCGAGCAGGATCTTGCGCGTCGCCCGCCGGGCGGCCGGGTCCTGCGTCGCTCGCCGCTTCCGCGGCACGTGGCGGAGGAGAGGGACCAGCACCGCGCCGGCGGCCAGGGTGAGCACCGGGACGGCGAGGAACACCCAGCGCCAGCTCACGGCGTCGGCCACCGTGCCCGCGATGGCCGGACCGACCAGTCCCGGGACCACCCAGGCCGCGGCGAACGCCGCGAAGAACCGGGGCTGGCGGTCCGCCGGAACCATCGCCCCCACCAGTACGTAGAGGGGGACCATCAGCAGGCCGGCACCGAAGCCCTGGACGGCGCGCCCGACGGCGAGGATTCCCATCGCGGGCGCCAGGCCGGCGACGACGAGGCCCACGCAGAACGCCAGCACGCCCACGACGAGCGAGCCGCGCGGACCACGCGCGTCGACCCAGGCACCGCTCGCGGCGGTGGCCACAAGCTGAGCGGCCAGCGGCGCGCCGGCGGCGACGGCGTACAGGTGCAGGCCGCCCAGGTCGTCCACCACCACCGGCATCACGGTGGCGACGGCGAGGGCCTCGAAGGCGGCCAGCGTGATGAGCGCCACCGACGCGACCATGAGGAGCCGGACGACGTGCGGTGAGCGGGCACCGTCGGTGGCAAGGCCGTTGCTGGCTCCGCGTTCGCCGCCACGGCCGCCCGTGGCACGGCGTTCTGTGGCCGAGCCGGGCTCGGTCGCGGGGCCGGCCGCCACGCCGCTGCTGTCCTGGGCACTCACGCCCCAGATCATCGCGCACGCCGCACGCCGCGCCCACCCGCGCCTCACCAACGACCCGTGCGGCGGCGGTCCCTGGCAAGGCGCATAAGATCGTCCGAGCGCCCGCCCGTCTAGCGGTGCGCCCCACCGTCGGAAGGAAATCCGTGCTCCGCACCCACAACGCCGGCTCACTGCGCCCCAGCGACATCTCGACCACCGTCACCGTCACCGGCTGGGTGGACCGCCGCCGTGACCACGGCGGTGTCGCCTTCATCGACCTGCGGGACGCCTCGGGCATCGCCCAGGTCGTCATCCGGGACGAGGAGGTCGCGCACGAGCTGCGCAGCGAGTTCGTCCTGCAGGTCACGGGCGAGGTCGCCCGCCGTCCGGAGGGCAACACCAACCCCAACCTGCCCACCGGTGAGATCGAGGTCATCGCCGAGAACGTCGTCGTGCTCAACAAGGCCGATGCGCTGCCGTTCCAGGTCTCCGAGCACGCCGAGGACTCCGGCCAGGTGGGGGAGGAGGCACGGCTGAGGTACCGCTACCTGGACCTGCGCCGCAAGCCGCAGCAGTACGCCCTGCGCCTGCGGGCGAAGGTCAACCAGGCCGCCCGCCGGGTGCTCGACTCCCGCGAGTTCGTCGAGATCGAGACGCCCACGCTGACCCGGTCCACGCCCGAGGGTGCCCGCGACTTCCTCGTGCCGGCGCGTCTGTCGCCCGGTTCCTGGTACGCCCTGCCGCAGTCCCCGCAGCTGTTCAAGCAGCTGCTCATGGTCTCCGGCATGGAGCGCTACTACCAGATCGCCCGCTGCTACCGCGACGAAGATTTCCGCGCCGACCGTCAGCCGGAGTTCACCCAGCTCGACGTCGAGATGAGCTTCGTGGACCAGGACGACGTCATCGGCGTCGCCGAGGACGTCCTCGCCGAGCTGTGGAAGCTCATCGACTTCGAGATCCCGCGGCCCATCGCGCGCATGACGTACCGCGACGCGATGGAGCGGTTCGGCACCGACAAGCCGGACCTGCGCTTCGGCCTGGAGCTGACCGACCTCACGGGCTACTTCAAGGACACGCCGTTCCGGGTGTTCCAGAGCCCGTACGTGGGTGCCGTCGTCATGCCTGGCGGGGCCTCGCAGCCGCGCCGCACCTTCGACGCCTGGCAGGACTGGGCGAAGTCCCGCGGCGCGAAGGGCCTCGCCTACGTCACGATCGGCGAGGACGGGACCCTGGGCGGCCCCGTCGCCAAGAACATCTCCGAGACCGAGCGGGAGGGTTTGGCCGCCGCCGTCGGCGCGAACCCGGGCGACTGCGTCTTCTTCGCCGCCGGCCGCGCCTCGGACGCTCGCGCCCTTCTCGGGGCCGCGCGCCTCGAGATCGGCCGCCGGGTCGGTCTGATCGACGAGGACGCCTGGTCCTTCGTGTGGGTGGTCGACGCCCCGCTGTTCAAGCCCACCGGCGAGGACGACGACGTGGCCGTGGGCCACGGCGCCTGGACCGCCGTGCACCACGCCTTCACGTCCCCGACGCCGGAGTGGATCGACCGCTTCGAGGAGTCGCCGGGCGAGGCGCTGGCCTACGCCTACGACATCGTCTGCAACGGCAACGAGATCGGTGGTGGGTCGATCCGTATCCACCGCCGCGACGTGCAGCAGCGCGTGTTCGCCGTGATGGGGATCGACGAGGCCGAGGCGCAGGAGAAGTTCGGCTTCCTGCTCGACGCGTTCAAGTTCGGCGCCCCCCCGCACGGCGGCATCGCCTTCGGCTGGGACCGCATCGTCGCCCTGCTCACCCACTCGGACTCCATCCGCGACGTCATCGCGTTCCCGAAGTCCGGCGGCGGGTACGACCCCCTCACGCAGGCGCCGGCGCCGATCACGCCGGAGCAGCGCAAGGAGGCCGGCGTCGACGCCAAGCCGAAGGACGCCGTCGCCGACGCGCCGAAGCAGGTCGAGCCGTCCCGGCGGTGACGAGCGCACCTACGCCGACGGCCAGCGGGAGCGAGGCACGCCTCGCCCGCTGGCCGTTCTGGCGCGCCAACGCCGACCGGTGGACCCCGCACCGAGTGTGGGACACCGACGGCGACGCCGCCCTGATCCAGGTGGACAGGGCCGGCGGAGCCGTGCTGATCGGCCTGGGGGAACCAGCCCCGCTGGCCCGGCTCCTCTCCGACATCGAGGCCGCGGCCGACGTGCCCGCCGTCTCCCGCGCGATGCTCACCCGCGGCACGTGGGCGCTCGTGCCCGACGACGTCCGCCGCCGTACAGGGCTCCGGGCGGGCCGGCCCTGGGACTGGTTGTCCACCGCGGCCGACCCGCCTCGCCACGACGGTGATGACCGGGTGGTGCCGCTGCCCGGCGGCGTCGAGCAGGCGCATGCGATCCTGGCCCGGGCGTACCCCGAGCGCGGTGTGCACGACGACGACGCCTCGCTGGACTGGTGGGCGTACCCCGGCCCGGCCGAGGAACCTGCTGCGGTGCTGGCCGCGCGCCGGCCCGCCCCCGGCGCGCCGGTGCACCTGTCCGCCGTCGGCGTCCTGCCCGAGCACCGGCGCCGAGGCGTCGCGGCGACCTTGGTGGCCGCGGTCACCCGGCGTGCGCTGCGGGAGGCGGCGATGGTCCACCTGGGCATCTGGGCCGACAGCGACGACGCCCGCCGGCTCTACACGCGGCTCGGGTTCGACACTGGCCACCAGGTGGAGAACCTCGTCCGTGCGTGATGCGCCGACGCCACTCCCGGGCGATGCTCGCGGCATGTCGTCACGTGCCCGCACCGTCCGGCCGCGCCTTCGGCGCGCGCGTGCGCTCGTGACGGCTGCGGCCGCCGCTGCGGCACTGTCCGCATGTGCGGGCCAGGCGGGCGGCGGTGAGCCGACCGCGACGGCGCCCAGATCGCCGTCGCCGTCGCCCACCCTCCAGCCGTACGCGCACCCGTGGGGACCGAGCCCGGAAGAGGTGGCCTCCGCGACACAGGACGCCGCCGCCATGACCTCAGAAGAGGTGGCCGGGCAGGTGATCGTCGGCCGGCTGCAAGGCACCGACCCCGCGGTCGCGGCGGATCTTGTCGCGGAGCTGCACCTGGCCGGCGTGATGATCACCGGCGGGAGCGTGGCGAGCCTGGAGCAGGTGCTCGCCCTCACCGGCGGCGTGCATGAGGCGGTCGCCGCCGACGGGCGCGACTGGCCGGCTCTTGTCAGCACGGACAACGAGGGCGGGTCGGTGCAGCGGATGTCGGGAGACATTGGGCCATGGACCACCTTTCCGGCGTTCGCCGACGCGGGGCGGGCGCTCGAAGGTGCGGTCACCGAGGGCGGCGACGCAACAGGCATCGTCACCGACGCGTACGCCGGCATGGCGACCGAGCTGCGCGCCTCGGGGGTGACGGTCGACTGGGCACCGGTGGCCGACGTCACCGTGCCCGGCCAGGACGTGACGATCGGCTCGCGGGCCGCAGGGGCCGACCCCGACGTCGTCGCGCGGGCCGTGACCGCCGCGCTGGAGGGGTTCCTCGACGGCGGCGTGCTGCCCGCCGTCAAGCACTTCCCCGGGCACGGCAGCCTCACCGCCGACTCCCACGCGGCCCTGCCGGTGCAGGCGGCGACCGACGCCGAGCTGCGCGCCCACGATCTGCCCCCGTTCCAGGCGGCCGTCGCGGCCGGCGTGCCGATGGTCATGCTCGGCCACATCGACGTCACCGCCTGGGACCACGGCACGCCGGCGTCGGTGTCCCCGGCGGCGTACCGGGTACTGCGTGACGGCATCGGCTTCAGCGGCGTCACCGTCACCGACAGCCTTGGCATGGGAGCGCTCAACGCGGTCGGCGGGCCGGGAGAGGTCGCCGTCGCCGCGCTGGCCGCGGGTGCCGACCTGCTCCTCAACCCGGCCGACAACTACGCAGCCCACGCCGCCGTCGTCGCCGCGCTCGAGGACGGCACGCTCGACCGCGATTCCGTCGACGCCGCCGCCGGGCGCGTCATCGCCATGATGCGCCATCAGGCCGAGCTCGCGGACCAGGCTGGGCCGGTCGGCCCGGAGGACGTCGGGTCCGCGAAGGAGGCGGCCGCCGCGTTGGCCGCGGCCGGCGAAAGGTAGCCGGGCGACGAGCTGGGGCGAGTGCGACGTACGACAAAGGCGGCCGTCCGGATGGACACGGGGGAAGGTCGGTCCTCGAGCGCGGCCGACCGATGCGAAGCCCCAACAAGGCGTCGACGCTGGCTGGTCCGGCCGGAACCCACAGTCGTCACCGCCAAGCCGGTGCGGTCAGTACGCCGGGTTTGTGAAGGGGCTCATGGTGGGGCCCAGGGGTGTGGTGGTGCTGTCGATCTCGCGGCGGCAGGCGTGGCCGGAGGGGGTTTGCCATGAACCGTCCGAGGTTTGATGCCGCATCCTTCTGAGTTGGAAGGATGCAGGTCATGCCGAAGAAGATCGATGAGGAGCTCAGGGAGCGTGCCGTTCGGCTGGTCCGTGAGCATCAGCAGGAGTACCCCTCGCTGACCGCGGCCTGCGTGGCGGCCGCCCGACAGTCGGTGTGGGAAAGGAATCGGTGCGCCGCTGGGTGCGCCAGGCCGAGGAAGAACCGCCGGCTGCGTGAGGACGTGGCCATCTTGAAAGCGGCGACATCTTTCTTTGCGGGGGAGCTCGACCCCCGCAACCGTTGATCATGGGCTTCGTCGACACCATGCGCGCCGAGGGGCATGCGGTCCGAGGGCGGGCAGAAGGATCAGAATCCGTAGTCGTCCCGCCGCGCCCAGCGCACCCCGTGAGCGTGGCTGACCAGCACTGCGCGCACCTCCACGTCGTGGGCGGTGAGGCCGTCATGAAACGTACACAGCCAGTGGCGGTCGGCTGAAGAGAGCATCGGCGGCCCCGGGCGCTCCCACACCAGGATCACCGCACGTGCCTCCACCACGTCGGCCGCCGTTCCGATGAGGGTGCCGAAGCCGGATGCGTCCTCTGCTCCCGGCAGCGCGGGCACGTCCTCGACAGGGATGACAGGGCCGGTCAGCATCCCGTCGTCGTCCAGGAAGAACGACCACACCTGCCGTCTCACCGCGTGGCCGATGATGTCGCTCACGAAGCGCTCGATCATCTCGTCGGTTCTCAACGGCGTCGGGTCCGGATTTCGCGTGACGGTGCTCATGGCAGGACGATGACGCCGGCTCGCCTCGGCGCGCCATACCGTCAGCACGTCCTGTGGATAGCGCGGCCGTACGAAGCGAACTCACTTAAGCCGACCGGTCAGGCGAGACCCAACGCGCTCGGGCTGACGGAGTTCAGGGGACCGGCCAGGTGTGCACGGGCTCGTTCGCGTTCATGCCGCGTACGTACTCCCCGAGCATCGCGGTCAGGGCGTCGTGGCGATCCATGCCGCGCGCCTCGAAGGACTCCGTCGCGGCCACCTGCCAGCTGGCGCCGTTGACCCTCAGCTTGGCCCTGGCCTCGATGATGCTCAGGTACCTGTCGACGGCCTCGGCGGCCACCCCCAGTCGTTCGAGGCCTTGGTGCGCGAGCGGCAGGAGGACCCGGAGCACGAGCTCGTCCCAGTCCACCCGCCCCGCACCGGGCCAGTACAGCCGTGCCTCGGCACCGTCCCGGGCGGCGACCTTGAAGTTCTCGTGGGCCGCGTCGAAGCTCATGCGCGACCAGACGGGGCGCTCGTCCACCACCATCTCCACGCACACGCCGTAGAAGAAGGCAGCGTTGGCGATCACGTCCACCACCGTCGGGCCCGAGGGCAGGACCCGGTTCTCCACGCGCAGATGCGGCATGCCGTCCGACACGTCGTAGATCGGCCGGTTCCAGCGGTAGATGGTGCCGTTGTGCAGCCGGAGCTCGGCAAGCTCGGGCGTGCCGCCGGCTTCGAGGACCGCCAGCGGGTCCTCGTCCCCGACCTCCGGCAGGAGCGCCGGGTAGTAACGCACGTTCTCCTCGAAGAGGTCGAAGATGGAGTTGATCCACCGGTCGCCGAACGGCACCAGCGGACGCACTCCCTGGTTGCGTAGCTCGGGCGAGCGGATATCGGTGGCTTGGAGAAACAGCTCGGGCCGCGTCTCCGCCTGGAGGCGATGCCCGAACAGGTAAGGCGAGTTCGCCCCGAGCGCGAGCTGGGGCCCGGCAAGCACCTGCGCCGCGTTCCAGTACCTGGCGAAGCTGCCGGGCCGCACCTGCAGGTGGAGCTGGACGGAGGTGCACGCCGCCTCGACGGCGATCGTGTCGCAGGTCATCTGCAATCGTTCGGGCCCGAGGATGTCGAGCATGACGTCCTCCCGGCGTGCCGAGAGGACCGCCTGGTCGAGGAGGCGGTACCGGGCGTTGTCGGAGAACCAGGAGAAGCCCGGCTCCGGCGGCTGCAGGGTGGGCAGGATGCCGATCATCACGATGTCCGAGCCAACGTCACGCGCCCGGTCCCTCGCCAGGTTGAGGGTCTTGCGCAGCGTGCTCTCCAGGTGGATGAGGGACTGCCCGTCGATACGGCGAGGCTCGACGTTGAGCTCGATGTTGAAACGGCCCAGCTCCGTCTGGTAGCGCAGATCATCGATGTGGGCGAGTACCTCGGCGTTGTTCATGGCGGGCTGCAGCTCGGTGTTGACGAGGTCCAGCTCGATCTCGAGCCCGGTGCGCCACTCGTCCTCCACGAACGACCCGGCCGCGAGCATCCGATCCAGCGCATCGAGGCAGCGCAGGACGGCGGCGCGGTACTTGGTGTGGTCGCTGCGCGTGTACACCTTCGCCTGGACGTCCTGACCCATCTGCACACCTCCCGTCCGCGTTGCGTGGCGCCCGAGAGTTCGGACCCACACAGCATGCTGGGCGGCGTGCGACGGCGCACCCCGGCACGCGGGGCAGGCGTACATCGCCGTCCGACGGCGCGGGCCGGGCACCGTCCGACGGCGTGGGCCGCCTGCGTCGTCCGCGAGCCAGGCGCCGTCGTCCCATGTCCCGGGACCGTGGAGAATGAGGCGAGATGGACACGAACCGGACGGCACGACGGCGTTGGGAGTGGTGGCACCGCCAGACGCCCACCACCCGCCGCACCATCCGCGCGGGCCTGGCACTGCTGGTGACCGGGTTGGTGGCGCTTGTTGTGGGGATGTCGACGGCGAGCACCCACTCCTCCCTTGGCCCGCACGAGGCCGACTACCGGGTGACCCTGGACCAGCAGGTCACCGTCGAGCTGGGACCGCTCGGGGCGCTGATCGTCGACTCGCCGCTGCCCTGGCCCCTGGGCGTTGACGTCCGCGTCGAGGAGATCCCGTCGGACCTCGAGGCGGCCGGGGGTAACCCGCTCACCGGGCTCCTCGGGGATCTGCAGGCCTACGGTCAGCTCTTCGGCGAACCGGAGGCGGCGGTCGCTGACGCCGTACGCGGCTTGGTGGGCGACGCGCTCGGGCGCACCGTCGTCGCATGGTCTGTGATGCTCGCGCTCCTCGCGTCGGCCGGATGGCCGCTCACGGCCGGCTCCGGGACGAGCTCAAGGCAGCCCTCGCACGTCCAGGCGTCACCGTGCTCGCATCAGCCGCGGCGTTGAGCGCCGTGGCGGCGCTGGTGGTGCCCGCGATGCAGCCGCACCGGCCCGCCGGTTACAGCCCCGAGGTGCTCGATGGCACCCCGCTCGCGGACGCACGTATCACTGGGCGCCTGGCGGACGTAGTCGCCGCGTACGGCCCGGTAGTGAAAGGTGCCTACCTAGACAACGAGAAGTTTTACGACACCGCGACCGCCAACCTCGTCGCCGCCTACGCGGCCGACCCCGAGCCGCACGCGTCGCCGGCGAAGCCGGCCGTGGCGCCGGCGGGTCATGAAGTCGCCACGCCCGAGGAGGGCGCCACGCCCGAGAACGGTGTCACCCCTGAGGAGGACGCCGCGGCGCCCGAGATCAGCGCCACGCCTGAGGGTGTCCACCTCACCGAGGGTGTCGGCGGCGAGGCCGCGGCGCCTGCCGATGATGAAGCGGCGGCCGCCGAGGGGGCAAGAAAGCGCTCGGAGACACCCGTTGACGAGGCAACAGCCGACGCCCCGGAGCCCGATCCCGTGACGCTGCTCCTCGTATCGGACCTGCACTGCAACGTCGGCATGGCCCGAGTGATCGCCGCAGCCCTCGAGCAGTCCGGGGCGGCTGCGCTGCTCGACGGCGGCGACACCGTGGTCAGCGGCACCTCCGTGGAGTCCTACTGCGTCAATGCCTTCGCCGGCGCGGTGCCCGACGGCGTCCCGGTCGTCGTCGCGACCGGTAACCACGACTCGACGACCACGGCCGAGCAGGAGCGCAAGGTCGGCTGGACCGTGCTGAGTGGGGAAATCGTCGAGGTCGCTGGGTTGCGCATCCTCGGTGACACCGATCCCACGATCACCACCGTCGGAGCCGGCGGGACCCGACAGGAGCGCGACGAGACCATTCCCGAGCTCGAGACACGGATGGCAGAAGTCGCCTGCGCCGCCGCCGAGGAGACAGAGCCGGTGGACATCCTGCTGATCCACAACCCCCGGGTGGGCGGGGAGACGCTCGATCGAGGCTGTGCCAGGCTGCAGCTCTCCGGGCACTGGCACCGCACCGAGGGACCGGAGCTTCAGGGTCAGGGCGTGCGCTACGTGAGCACCTCGACCGGTGGTGGCGCTGGGGGAGGGGCGACCGTGGGGCCGCTCAACGGGGCCGCCGAGCTCACCGTGCTCCGCGTGGACCGCGCGACCGGCGAGCCACTCGCCCTGCGGCGCATCCGGGTGGGCACCGACGCCGCCGTCACCCTGGGCAGCTGGGAGATCATGCCGGTCGTCCCGGATGCGAAAGCCGCTCCGGCCGACGGCGATACCCCAGCCGACCGCGATGCTCCGGCCGACGGTGGCGGTCCCGCCGACGGCGACGGCTCGGAGGCCGCGGCGCCCACGCCCTGACAGGCGTGGCCGCGTTGCACGCGAACGGACAGGTCGGCCCTACGCTCGTCCCCCAGGAGGCCATGTGAGCACCAAACACCCAGGCCGTGCGGGCGCCGATCCTGCCGGGAACGAGGACACTGCCGTCGAGGACACCGCCGTCGAGGACGCAGAGCTCGAGCGCGAGCTCCGCACCCTCGACCGCTCCCGCCCCACCGCACACGAACGCGCCGGGGGCGCATCACGCGAGCTCGGGTGGGTACTCACGGTCGGCGGTGCGCTGGGACTGTGGGCGGCCGTCATGCTCGTCCTCTCCGAGATCACGGTGGCCGCCGACCCCGACGCGACGCTCGCCTGCGACTTCAACCCCCTGGTCGGGTGCGGCGAGTTCATCACCACCTGGCAGGCGCACGTGCTGGGACCGCCCAACGCCGTCGTCGGCACCGCCGCATTCGGCGCCGTCCTGGCGGTGGGGCTCATGCTGCTCGCCGGCGCACGCGTCGCGCGCTGGTTCTGGCTCGCCCTGACCACGGGCGTGAGCCTGGGCATGATCTGGGTGCTGTGGTTCCAGGTCCAGGCACTGTTCGTCATCGAGGGCCTGTGCCCGTACTGCCTGGTGGTGTGGACGGCGATGATCCCGATCTTCGTCCACGTGTGGGCTCGCAGCGTCCAGGGCGGGCACGTCCGCGCCGGCGAGGGCCTGCGGCGCGCCCTCGTCCTGGACCGGTGGCTCATCGTCGGCGTCTGGTATGCGGTGGTCGTGCTCGCCGCGGTCGTGGTGTTCTGGGAGCGCTGGCTCCTGCTCTTCTAGGCGACGACGGCGCCCGCAGAATGGCTTGCGCCCCTTAGCCGAGCGTCGGCGCGCCGAGCGCTGCGGGGATGTTCGCGCCGTGCCCGGCGTCCCGAAGCGCGTCGCGCACCTTCTCGGCCGCGGCGTCGAGCTCGTCGCCGGGCACGTCGTGACGAGCGTTGTCGAACCTCAGCGACGACTCGTCCCAGGCGGGCAGCACGTGCAGGTGCAGGTGCTCGACCTCGAAGCCGGCCACGAGCACAGCGGCCCGGGGGGAGCCGAACGCCGCCTGCTGGGCGCGTCCGACAGTCTTGGCGAGCAGCGCGAGATGGGCGAGGAGGTCGTCCGGGGCGTCGGTGTACTGGTCGACCTCGTCGCGGGGGACCACGAGCATGTGACCGTCGGTGATCGGGGCGATCGTGGCGAAGACGACCGCACGGTCGTCGGCCCACACGAACCGGCCCGGGATCTCCCCGGCGATGATCTTGCTGAAAACCGTGCTCATGCGGCCCATCCTGGCACGCGGCGGTCCCGGGCCGACGTGCGCGCCGCTGCCGACGCGTTCACGCGCTGCTTCGCGAGGGCCCTCGCCCTCGACCTACGCCCGGTCGGCAGCGATCTGCGCGGCCAGGTGCCCGCCGCCGTAGCCGTTGTCGATGTTGACGACGCCGACCCCGGGGGCGCAGGAGTTGAGCATCGTCAGCAGCGCGGCGAGACCGTCGAAGCTTGCGCCGTAACCCACCGAGGTGGGCACCGCGACGACGGGGGCGGACACGAGTCCGGCCACCACCCCGGGCAGTGCGCCGTCCATCCCGGCGACGACGACGATTGCGGCCGCGCTCCGCAACGTGTCGACCCGTCCCAGGATGCGGTGCAGCCCGGCGATGCCGACATCGACGACGAGCTCGGTCCGCCGCCCCAGGTACCGCGCGGTCAGCTCGGCCTCGCGGGCGACGGGGAGGTCCGAGGTCCCCGCACACGCGACGACGACCAGCCCGCCGCTCGGCTCGGGCGGGGCGGGCGGCCACGCGAGCAGCCGGGCCTCCGGCTCGTACAGCGCCTCGGGCAGCACCTCGAGCACGGCCGCGGCCCGCTCCTCGTCAGCACGCGTGAACAGCGTGCGTGGGACGACGGCGTCCGGCTCACCACGGTGGCGGTCCCGCAGCGCCGTCGCGATCGCGCGCAGCTGGGCGGGGGACTTGCCCTCGCAGAACACCGCCTCCGGGTACCCGCGGCGGCGGGCACGGTCGTGGTCCAGGACGGCGATGCCATCTGTCGCCGCCGGGGCCTCGGTTCCGTTCGTGGCCTCCACGGCCGCGGCGGGTGTGGCCTCGACGTCCGCCGCGACGTCTACATCGTGCCCCTCAGGCACGGGTGCCGACCTGGAGCAGCGGCAGGGTGAAGGCCCCGGACTGGATGCCCCGCAGGTCCACCACCACGAAGCGGAACCCGGCGGCGCTCACCCCACGCTGCAGCTCCTCGCGGACGCCGTCCTGCGCGGCCCGGGCGATCTCCGCCGTGGGTAGCTCGATCCGGGCGATGTCGCCGTGGTGGCGCACCCGGCCGTCGGTGAAGCCGAGCTCGCGGAGCACCTCCTCGGCGCGTTCCACCTGGCGCAGCTTCTCCGGCGTCACCGCCTGCCCGTGCGGGATCCGCGAGGCGAGGCAGGGCGCCGCCGGCTTGTCCGCCACGGGCAGCTCAATCGCGCGCGCCACCTCACGCACCTGCAGCTTGGTCAGGCCGGCCACGGACAGCGGCCGGAGCACCCGGTGGTTGGTCGCAGCCTGCGAGCCGGGCCGGTCGGGCCGCTTCGCGTCGTCGGCGTTCTCGCCGTACGCGACCGCGGCGAGCCCGTGCGCGGCGACCACCTCGTCGGAGATGCGAGCGAAGAGCTCGTCCTTGCAGAAGAAGCATCGGTCGACGTCGTTCTTGGCGTAGTCCGGGTTCTCGCCTTCGTGCGTCTTGATCTCGACCACTCGGGCGCCGATGAACGCGGCCGTCTCGTGGGCCAGGCGCCGCTCGGAGCGGGCCAGGGAGGGGGAGACCCCGAGCAGCGCGACGACGTTCTCCGCGCCCAGCGCACGCACGGCGAGCGCCAGCAGGAGCGCCGAGTCGACGCCGCCGGAGTAGGCGACCCCGAGCGGGGCCGCGCCGGCGAGCTCGGCGGCCACGGCGTCGGCGAGGGACCGGGTAGCTCCCTCGAGCTTGTCGAACCGTGCGGGCACGTCGTCCTCCTCTGTCTGAACGAGCAGCCACTGTACGTGGCGGCGCCGGGCGGCCGCTGCGCCGGGTGCGCCGGGCGGCCGCGCCGCCCGGCCCAGGGCGCCTCAGTCCTGACCGAGCCAGTCCCGACCGGTCCACCGGCGGCGCAGCAGGTGCGCGGCCGTCTTGGGGCGCCGGTCGCGCGTGAACGCGCCCTTCTTGTTCCCGTCCACCCGGACGATCCCGCGAGAAGTCTGGAAGTCGGCGAAGTTCCACACGTGCTCGCCCTGGAAGGAGTCGAACCGGTCGAAGACCCGGTGGTACATGTCGAGCAGCTCCGCCTGGTACTCCTCGGACCACATGGCCCCGGTGAGGTCATGCAGCCCGGCGACGGTGTCCGCGCCGTACTCCGTCATGAGGATCGGCTTGCCGTGGGCATCCCACTGGTGCAGCTCGGCCTCCAGCGCCGCCTCCGCGGCCTCCAGGTCACCGGAGTCGCTGTACCAGCCGTAGTACCGGTTGATCATGATGACGTCGCTGTACTGGGCGAGCCGGTCGACGTCGGCCTTGGAGTACATGACGTTGACGAAGCCGACCGGGCGGTGCGCGTCCAGCTCTCGGGCGAGTGCGAAGAGGGGCTTGAAGTACTCCTCGGACTCGGGGGTGTGGGACTCCGGCTCGTTGGCGATCGACCACAGCACCACGCCGGGACGGTTCTTGTCGCGCTCGTAGAGCTCGCGGATGGCCTGGGCGTGCGCCGCCTGGGCCTTGCTGCCCACCGCCTCCTCGGAGAAGACGTTGTCGATCGTGGTGCCGAGCACCGCCGCCACGGCGGCGTTCATCCCCACGGCCGGGGTCTCGTCAATGACGACGATGCCGTGCGCGTCGGCGTAGTCCATGACCTCCTCGGCGTACGGGTAGTGGGAGGTGCGCAGCGAGTTGGCGCCAATCCACTCCAGCAGCGCGAAGTCGTGGACCATCTCCGCGTCGTCGTGGCCCTTGCCGCGGGTGAGGTGGTCCTCGTGCATGCCGAAGCCGCGGAAGTAGAACGGGCGGCCGTTGATGAGGAACTCCGTGCCCCGCACCCCCACGGTGCGCACGCCGACCTTCTGGACGTAGACGTCGGCGACCGTCTCGCCGTGAACGACCTCGACCACCAGGTCGTACTGGTACCCCTCGCCCGGCTGCCACAGGTGCACGTCGGGCACCTCCAGGGTGCCGTCGGCGCCGTCCGCCCGGGTGACCTCGCCGCCGTCGGCGTCGATCAGGCGCACCCGTACGCTGGCCGCCTCACCCGCGACGGCGACGGCGTAACCCACCGTGCCGGTAACGTGCTCCGCCGTCGGGTCGCCCTGGACCCCGGGGACCACCGTGACGTCCTCCACGTGGACGGCGGGGGTGCTGTACAGCCACACGGTCCGGTGCAGCCCGGCGTAGTTGAAGAAGTCGTGCATGTACTTCTGGCGCGGGCCGTGCGGGGTCTGCTCGATGATGCCCGGAGGGATGGTCTCCCAGGTGAGCCGGTTGTCGACGACGGCGGTGATGCGGATCTCGTCGCCGGGGGTCACCAGCTCGGTGACGTCTGCCTCGAACGGGGTGTACCCACCCTGGTGCGAGACGACCTCCGTCTCCCCGACGAAGACGGTGGCGGCGTGCGTGGCGGCGTCGAACCGCAGCACCACCCGCTGCCCGGCCCAGCCGCGTGGCACCCGCGTGGTGGTCTGGTACCAGACGTCGCCGACGTGGTCGTGCAGCTCGCGGCCCGGGACGATGTCGTTGTAGCTGGAGGGGACCGGCATGTCGATCGCGTCCGCGAGCGGTCGGGCGAACCAGCGCTCCTGCCGGCCCACACCGTCGGCGTCCGGGCGGAACCTCCACAGCCCGGCGAGAGAGCGGCGTTCACGGGTGGCGGAGTCCTGTGGGCGGAGCATCTGCTGGTCCTTTCGTTCGGGTCAAGTACGCGGCGGCGGACGTCAGGTGCGGCAGGCGCCGGCGCCGCGGGTGCGGCGCCGGCGCTGGGCGCGGTCGGTGCTCGGTCAGGAGTTCCCGTGCAGCTCGGCGTGCCGCTTGGCGCGGTTGGCCTGGATGCCGGCGAGGATCTCCTGGAACTTCGCCTCCGTGAGCGGGTAGCGGGACATGATCAGGAGCGCGATGAGGAAGAAGACGGCCGGCAGGATCGCCGCGGAGGTCTGGATACCGTCCAGGACGGACTGCGGCTGGACGTCCAGCTCGCCGTTGTAGCCGACGTACGCCAGGGCGTAGGAGGCGATGGCGGCGCCGACCGCCTGCCCCACCTTGCGGGTGAAGGAGAACGCGGCGTAGGTGGCGCCCTCGGTACGGATGCCGGTCTTGAACTCGCCGTACTCGACGGTGTCGGACTCCAGGGCCCAGGTCATGGTGTTGAGCAGGGCCATGCCGAACCCGATCAGGAACAGGCCGACCAGGCTGATGATGAGGTTCGGCGCGAGGCCGAAGATGATGCCACCGGTGATCGCGACGACGCAGGCGCTCATGAAGCCGACCTTCTTGCCGAGCTTGCGGGTGACTCCGGGACCGAGGGGCCCCACGTAGAGGACGGCGCCGGTGGTGATGATGGTGACCACGCTGGCGAGCCAGTTGCCCGCGCCGGCGTACTGGAACAGCGCATGGTTCGCGATGTAGATGCCCAGGGCCGAGACGACGTTCTGGCCGGTGAGGTAGAAGAACGAGGAGAGGCACAGACGCAGCAGCGGGCCGTTGTGCCGCAGGGTCTGGATGGTCTCCTTGAAGGACACCTTCGCCACCTCGCGGTAGACCGTCTCCCTGGAGGTGACGAACGTGGTCATGAACATGACCATGCCGACGACGAGGAAGATCACCGAGGTCACGAGGAAGGTGGCGGCGAGGTTGTCGGCGGACTTGATCTGCGGGGCGAGGATGACCGAGAGCAGCAGGATCGTGCTGCCGGAGCCGACCATGCGTGCCGCGGACAGGCGCGAGCGGTCCACCGGGTTCTGGCTCATCGCGCCGGCGAGGGAGCCGTAGGGGATGTTGACCATCGAGTACAGCAGGCCCAGCAGGGCGTAGGAGCCGACCGCCCACACGATCTTGAGCGTGTAGCTCTCGACCGGGATCCAGAAGCACAGGAGGTTCGAGGCCAGCAGCGGCAGCGAGAACCAGAGGATGAAGGGCCGGAACTTGCCCCACCGGGTCATGGTGCGGTCCACCATGCGCCCGGCGAAGATGTCGGCGAAGGCGTCCCAGATCTTCACGAAGAGGAAGATGCTGCCGGCGTGGGCCGGGTCGATGCCCGCGACGTCGGTGTAGAAGACGAGCAGGAACAGGCCCGTCATCTGGAAAGCGATGTTGCACCCGGCGTCGCCGGCGCCGTAGCCGAAGATCGTCTTTGGGGCCAGGTGCGGCCGTGACTGGTCTGTCCTGGGCGCCGATGCGGCGGTCGAGGTGGACATGGGTTCTCCCTGGCGTTTCGATGCCCCCGCCGGACGGGGTGGGACGGTAACTAACGAACTGGTGAGTCCATTCAGTCACCGGCTGCTCCCTGACCGGAAACACTTGCCGCGAGTTGCACGGCTCTTGCCAAGTGTTGCCGCACCGGTCCTCCCCCGCGACCGGTTACGCTGACCATCGACCGTTGGCAAGTGGATGCCGTTTGTTGCCGCTCGCCCGGTGCGTGCGAGCCGACCAGCTGGAGGGCATGGCGTGATGCAGGAGGAGCGTGTCGATCGCGCACCCGTCCCGGAGGGGACGATGAGCGTCGACGGCCCGTCGGGCGCTGACGCTCCACCGACACCCGAGGACTCGGGTCGCCATGCCGCCGTGGGGGAGTCCGCTGCCGTGGGGGAGTCCGCTGCCGTGGGGGAGTCCGACGGCGTAGCGGTGCCGTCCGCCGCCGGCCACCCGACCGAGCGCAAGGCCCGCCGCCAGCGCAGTGCGCCCACCATCTACGACGTTGCTCAGGCCGCCGGGGTCGCGCCCTCGACCGTCTCCCGGACCTTCTCCCGGCCTGGCCGCGTCAACTCCGAGACGGCGGACCGCATCCGCAAGGTGGCCGCCGAGCTCGGCTACCGCACCAACCCCATGGCCCGGGCGCTGTCCACCACCCACACGAACCTGCTCGCGCTGGTGGTTCCGGACATCACCAATCCCGTCTACTTCGAGATCATCAACGGCGTCCAGGATGAGGCGGGCGAGGCCGGGTACACCGTGCTGCTCGTCGACTCGCGCGAGTCCGACCGTCGCGAGCGCGAGTCGCTCGACCGGGCGCTGCCCATCGTCGAGGGCATCGTGCTGGGGACCTCACGGATGTCGGACGCCTCCATCCGGATGATTGCCAAACAGAAACCGATGGTCGCTCTCAACAGGGCCGTACGCGAGATCCCGTCGGTCGTGCCGGACAACGCCCGCGGCGTCCGCCGTGCGCTGGAGCACCTCGGCGAGCTCGGGCACGATCCTGTGACGTACCTGGCGGGACCGGAGGCATCCTGGGCCGACGGGATGCGCTGGCGGGGGCTGCGCGAGGCCTCGCTGGAGCTCGCCGTGCACGTGCGCCGCCTGGGCCCGCTCGCGCCCACCGTCGCGGGTGGCGTGGCCGGTGCGAAGGCCTGGATACAGGCGCCGACCACCGGGGTGATCGCGTACAACGACCTCGTCGCCATCGGGTTCATCCGCTACGTGACCACCCACGGCTACCGGGTGCCCGAGGACGTCTCCGTGGTCGGGTACGACAACATCTTCGCGGCGGACCTCGTCACGCCCCCGCTGACCACGGTCGCCACCCCACGACGGGCGCTGGGGGCAGCAGCCGTACGGAACCTCATCGCCCAGATCAAGGGCGCCCACCCCCGCGGTGGCCCTCCTGTAGTCGTGCCGGTCAAGCTCGTCGAACGTCAGAGCACCGGCCCCGCACCCCACCAGCGCGCGGTCACGGCGAACCAGACCGGGTCGGTACTGCCCCGTCGGTAGGACCGTGCCGGCGGTCCGGACGCCGTCGAGCCGGGCAGCCGGACGCCGTCGAGCCGGGTAGCCGGACGCCGTCGAGCCGGGTAGCCGGAGGCGATCCCACCCGGCAACTGGCGGCAACACATTGCTGACGATCTGCCTCTCGGCTCACGATGATCAGCATGACCACCACCGACAAGGACGTCCTCGAAGTCCACCCCGACCGCTTGCTCCCGCCGGAGCCGGGGTTGCGGGCCATCGCCCGCGAGCTGTACCACGCGGTGAAGGACCTGCCGATCATCTCCCCGCACGGCCACGTCCCGCCGCAGTGGCTTGCCGACGACGTCCCCTTCACGGATCCGACGTCGCTGCTCATCACGCCTGACCACTACATCAACCGCCTGCTGCACGCCTCGGGCGTCTCCCTCGCCGACCTTGGCGTGAACCAGCCGACGTTCAGCGCCGAGCAGAGCCGCAACGCCTTCCGCCTGCTGTGCCAGAACTGGAAGTCGTTCCGCGGCACGCCGATGAAGTTCTGGTTCGAGTCCGAGCTCGCCGACGTCTTCGGGATCGACCTCGTCCCCTCCGCGGGAACTGCCGACGCGATCTACGACCGCATCGCCGAGGCCATCGTGACCCCCGAGTTCCGGCCCCGTGCGCTGTACAAGCGCTTCAACATCGAGTTCATCGCCACCACGGACGACCCCGCCGACGACCTGCGCCACCACATCAAGCTCGAGAACGACCCGACCTGGGAGGGCAAGGTGGCCCCCACCTTCCGCCCGGACAAGTACCTCGAGCCGGCCACCCCGGCCTGGAACAGCCTGGTCGACACCCTCGGTGCAGTCTCCGGGGAGGACACCGGCACCTACGCGGGCTGGGTATCGGCGATGGAGAACCGCCGCGCCTTCTTCAAGGAGCACGGCGCCGTCTCCTCCGACCACTCCCACCGCGACGCCGGCATGGAGAAGCTCGACGACGCCGAGGCGGAGCGCCTCTACGCCAAGGCCCGCGGCGGCGAGATCACCCGCGAGGAGGGCGACGCGCTGCGCCGGGACTTCATGTTCCAGCAGGCCCGCATGGCCTCCGAGGACGGCTTGGTCATGACGCTCCACCCCGCCGTGGTGCGTAACCACCACACGCCGTCGCTGGAGCAGTTCGGCGCTGACGTCGGTGGCGACATCCCGATGCAGGTGGAGTTCGCCGACGCGCTGAAGCCGGTCCTGTCCGCCTTCGGCACGGCCCCGAACTTCCAGCTCGTGCTCTTCACGATCGACGAGACGGTGTACTCCCGCGAGCTGGCCCCGCTCGCCGGGTTCTACCCCTCGGTCTACGTTGGTGCTCCCTGGTGGTTCATCGACGAGGCCGAGGCCATCAAGAGGTACCGCCGGGCGATCACCGGCTCCGCCGGCTTCTCCCGCACGTCCGGCTTCATCGACGACACCCGCGCCTTCCTGTCTATCCCGGCGCGACACGACATGAACCGTCGCCTCGACTCGGGCTTCCTCGCCGAGCTCGTGGCCGACCACCGCCTGACCATGGACGAGGCGCTCGACACCGCCCACGACCTCGTCGTCACCCAGCCCAGGAAGGCCTTCAAGCTGTGAGCACCGAGACCACCACCCGGCCCCGCCTCTCCCGCGCCGCGCACGGCCGCCCCGCGGCGCCGGTGCGCATCGTGCACCTGGGCATCGGGAACTTCACGCGTGCGCACCAGGCGTGGTACACCGAGCACGCACCGGACGCCGCCGACTGGGGGATCGCGGCCTTCACCGGCCGCCGGCCCGACACCGCCGACGCGCTCGCACCCCAGGACGGGCTCTACACGCTCATCACCCGGAATGCCGAGGGTGACTCCTTCGAGGTGATCAGCTCCATCTCCGCCGTCCACCCGGCGAGCGACACCGAGGCGTTCCTGGGCTACCTGCGCGACCCCCGGACGGCGATCATCACCACGACGGTGACCGAGGCCGGCTACATGCGCGGCGCCGACGGTCACCTCGCCCTGGGACACCCGGACGTGGCGGCCGACATCCAGGCCCTCACCTCCGACCCCACGGCGACGGTCACCACCACGCCGGGCAAGGTCGTCGGCGGCTTCCTCGCCCGCCGGGCGGCCGGCGCCGGCGCGCTCACCGTGCTGCCGTGCGACAACCTGCCCGACAACGGCCCCACCTTCCGGGCCGTCGTCGAGGAGCTCGCCGCGCAGGTCGACCCCACCCTCCAGCAGTGGATGGAGGACAACGTCTCCTGGGCCACGTCCATGGTCGACCGCATCACCCCGGCGACGACCGCCGCCGAGCGGGAGGCCGTCGCCGCCGCCGAGGGCTACGACGACGCCTCCCCGGTGCCCACCGAGCCCTTCAGCGAGTGGGTCGTGGCCGGGGAGTTCCCGGCCGGTCGCCCGGCCTGGGAGCAGGCCGGCGTCACGGTCGTGGACGACGTCTATCCCTTCGAGCAGCGCAAGCTGTGGATGCTCAACGGCTCGCACTCCCTGATGGCCTACGCCGCGACCATCGTGGGCCATGAGACGGTCGCCGACGCCATGGCCGACCCGACCGTGCGCGGGTGGGTCGAGGACTGGTGGGACGTGGCCGGGGCGCACCTGCAGGTGGACGCGGACGACGTCCGGGCCTACCGGGCGGCGCTGGTCGACCGTTTCGAGAATCCGCGTGTGCGGCACCTGCTGGCGCAGATCGCTGCGGACGGCTCCCAGAAGATCCCGGTGCGGATCCTGCCCGCACTCCGGCTCGAGCGGGCCGCCGGCCGGCTGCCTGACGGGCCCGTCCGGGCCCTGGCCGCGTGGGTGCTCCACCTGCAGGGCCACGGTGCGCCCGTCAAGGACGCCCGGCAGGACGACGTCGTCGCCGCAGCCCAGGGCACGGTCGCGGAGGCGACCACCCGGCTGCTGGAGATGCTCGGCGCCGACGTCCTGCCCGACGACGAGCTGATCGCCGCCGTCACCGCCAAGGCCGAGGAGATCCTCGCGCTGGAGGGGACCGCCACGCAGTCCTGAGACGGGCGCAGGCCACCGCTCGGAGGGGATCGCCGAGTGGTGGCCGGCGCCAGCGACGCGTACCACCGAGGCGACACGCGCGGTCCTGCAGCACGCGGGACGGCCGTGCCGCCTCGTTGGCATGCCCTTGACCTCTCGCCGTTATCTTGCCGAGACCGGGCGAGGCAAGGAGTGGCAACAGATTGCCGCCCGCACGCCTCATATGACTGAATCGACCTGACCCCCTCCGCTAGTGGCGCGGGCTGTCGGCAGTGGACTCACTGGTGAGTTACAACCTCACTGGGGAGTGCAACCGCCGGACGCCGCTCGACGACGGAGCCCTCCACCCGCGTGACCGGGAGACGACCGGTGGCGAAAGCCACCGTCCGAATACCGGGCACGTGCGCCGAACAACCCGCATCGGAGCAATGGTGCGGCGTGCGTGACACCGAACGCTCATCGATGAGCAGAACAGGAATACCCATGAAGCGCAGCAGAATTCTCTCGATGATGGCCCTTGCCAGTGCGACGGCGCTGACCCTGGCCGCGTGCGGCGGCGGGGACGCCGAGGGCGACGGCGCAACCGCCGGCGGCGGCGAGACCGCAGCGGCGGAGGGCAAGACCCTCCGGCTCGCCCTCAACCAGACCGAGGAGCACCCCTCCTTCATCGCGCTGGACAACTGGGGCAACAGCCTTGAGGAGGCCACGGACGGTCGCTGGTCGATCGAGGTGTACCCGAACGAGACCCTCGGCGCCCAGCAGGAGGCGCTGCAGCTCGTCTCCGACGGCAGCGTCGACCTGGCCATCGTCTCCGGTACCCAGCTGGAGAACCTCAACGAGGACTTCCGCGTCTTCAACCTGCCGAAGGTCTTCGACGACGTCGAGCACCAGATGAACGTCGTCCACGACGAGGCCATCGTCGGCGACCTGTACACCTCCCTCGAGGAGTCCAACTCGCTCACCGTCCTGGGTGGCTTCACCCAGGGTGCCCGCAGCGTGTACACCACCTTCGGTGCGGTGGAGAGCCCCGAGGACTTCGCCGGGAAGAAGCTGCGCGTCCAGGAGTCCGACCTGCACATCGCGATGGCCGAGGCGCTCGGTGCGTCTGCCACCCCGATGGCGTTCGGCGAGGTCTACACCGCCCTGCAGTCGGGTGTCCTCGACGCCGGCGAGAACAACGAGGTCTCCTACTGGACCCAGAAGCACTACGAGGTGGCGCCCGACTGGACGTACACCAACCACCTCGTCGGCCTGGACTACCTCGTCGTGAACAGCGACCTTCTCGGGGGCATGTCCGAGGAGGACAAGCAGGTCTTCCTCGACACCTGGACCGCAGCACACGAGGAGCACACCGAGCTGTGGACCACCGCCACGCAGGACGCCATCGAGCAGGCGACCGCCGGTGGCGCGACCTTCCACAAGGTCGAGTCCGCGGCCTTCGACGAGGCGCTCTCCGGCCTCGCGGCCGAGTTCATCACGACCGACACCCAGCAGGCGCTGTACGACGCCGCGCGTAACGCCGCCAAGTGACCGGGAGCGGCGGGGAGGCGCACCGACGCATCGAGTCGGTACGTCTCCCCGCCGCCTCGTGTCGGCCGACGCGCCCCGTTGTGAAGCAACCCCAAAAGACAGCAGTCAGGAACGCACACGCTGTGCCCCCTGAGCGGAGGAACACATGAGTAACAAGGACGTGGGAGGTCCCCCGGCGGACCGCCCAGCAGTCCCCGAGCAGGGGGCGGGCCACCGCCAACGCCCGACCGGGGGACCGGTCGTCGCCGCCCTGGAAGCGGTCAGGGGGTTCATCGACAAGATCCTCGGCGTGATCTGCATCGTCATCTTCGGGGCACTTGTCTTCATCGTGTCCTGGCAGGTGTTCTCGCGCCAGGTGCTCCACTCGCCCGCGACGTGGACCACGGAGATCGCTCAGTACACATTCGTCGTGCTGGCGCTCCTCAGTGCCGCGCTGGTGTTCTCGGAGCGCGGGCACATCGCCGTCGAGGTGCTCGTCAACAAGTTCAACGAGACCTGGCAGCGCATCACCGCCGTCTTCGTCGAGGTGACGATCATCTTCTTCGCCGTGTTCGTCATGATCTACGGCGGCTACGCGGTCGCGCAGAACGCGTGGAACCAGAACATCTCGACGATGCCGCTCACCATCGGCCAGATCTACATGATCCTGCCGATCTCCGGCGTCCTCATCACGTTCTTCTCCCTCTGCCACATCGTGGGGATGTTCGCGGGCACCGAAGAGCCGCTGCCCGAGGTCGACGAGAACAACCAGGGAATCTGAGGCCGCCATGGAACCCGTGACACTTGCACTCATCATCTTCCTGGCGGGCATCGTCATCGGCATCGCCCTCGGTGTGCCCGTGGCCATCTCGATGGGCCTCCCGGCCGCCCTCGCCATCGTCGTCCTGTCCGGCTGGGAGGGCGCCGCCCTCACCTCCGCGCAGAAGATGTTCTCCGGAAGCAACAGCTTCTCCC
This sequence comes from Georgenia yuyongxinii, assembly GCF_006352065.1. NCBI lineage: Bacteria > Bacillati > Actinomycetota > Actinomycetes > Allobogoriellales > Allobogoriellaceae > Georgenia > Georgenia yuyongxinii. The sequence continues at coordinate 2,002,186 of NZ_CP040915.1, forward strand.
TCCTGGCTATCCCCTTCTTCATCCTCGCCGGCGGACTGATGAACACCGGCGGCATCGCGCAACGGCTCATCGACCTCGCGCTCGTCGTCGCCGGCCGACTGCCGGCCTCGCTCGCCCAGACCACGGTCGTGGCCAACGCGATGTTCGGCACGGTCTCGGGCGCCTCGGTGGCGTCCGCCGCGGCCGTCGGCTCCGTCCTCTCACCGCCCATGCGCCGGGCCGGCTACGACCCGAACTTCGCCGCCGCGACGAACGCGGTCGCCTCACCCGCCGGCATGCTGCTCCCGCCGAGCAACACGTTCATCGTCTACTCGCTCGTGTCGAGCACCTCGATCGCGGCACTGTTCATGGCGGGCGTCGGTCCGGGCCTGCTGTGGGCGCTGGTCTGCGTCATCATGGTGGCGGTCTACGCCCGGAAGCACCCGGAGCTCAAGGGCACCGAGCACCCGACGCTCCGTGAGGGCCTGATCGTGCTCCTGCGCGCCATCCCGGCGCTCCTCATGATCGTCGTGGTCATCGGCGGCATCCTTGCCGGCATCTTCACCGCTACCGAGTCCGCCGTGATCGCGGTGCTGTACGCCCTGATCCTGGGCCTCATCCAGCGGAACCTGAAGGTCCGCAACCTGCCGGGTATCACCCTCGAGGCCGCGAAGACGACGGCGATCGTCATGCTGCTCATCGGCGTGTCGAGCATCCTCGCCTACCTGCTGGCCTTCGCCCAGCTCCCCGACCTCGTCGCGGACACGATGCTGGGGGTCACGGACAACAAGTTCCTCATCATCATCCTGATCATGATCATCTTGCTCCTGGCGGGCACGGTCATGGACCCGACCCCGGCGATCCTGATCTTCACGCCGATCTTCCTGCCGATCGTCGTCGAGCTGGGCTTCAGCCCGATCCACTTCGGCACGATGATGGTCTTCAACATGTGCCTGGGGAACATCTCGCCCCCTGTGGGCAACAACTTGTTCGTGGCCGCCCGCGTGGCGAAGGTGCGTATCGAGCCGATGATCGGCCGGGTCATGCCGTTCTTCTGGGCGCTGACCGCTGCACTGTTCATCGTCGCGTTCGTCCCGCAGCTCTCGCTGTGGCTGCCCGGCGTCATGGGCCTGCTGCCGCCCGGTACCCCGTAGCCGCGGCTGCACGCACAGCTGTGCCCCCTCGACCGCCGGGTCGGTGGCCGCTCCTCGCGGCCACCGGCCCGGCGTTCGCCGTTCGGCGTCCGGGTGCTCACTAGGATGACGCGACCGCACAAGGAGATGTCGTGAGTCAGGAGCATGCGCACCGGTCGAGCACGAGGGCCGCCGCCGATGCCTGGGAGTCGCTGTTCCGTGCCCAGGTCGTCCTCATGCGTCGCTTCGAGGGCGGCGGCGACTTCGCGCCGCTACGTCCGCGCGAGTACGACGTCCTGTTCACCCTGAGCCTGGCCGTCGCCCACTCGCTGCGGTTGCGCGACCTCAACGAGCAGGTCTTCATGAGCCAGCCCAGCCTGAGCCGCATGGTCGAGCGCCTCGAGGTGCGAGGCCTGGTGAGCCGTGCGCCCGCGCCCGACGATGCCCGCGGCCTCGTCGTGACCCTCACCACTGAGGGACTGGCGCTGCAGCGGCGGGTGGGTCGGCAGCATGTGCGCAGCATCGCGCGCTACGTCGGCGGCGCCCTGGACGAGGAGGAGCTGCGGACGCTCGCCGAGCTGACGAGGAAGCTGCGGACGTACCAGCCCTGAGATCGCGGCCATCGAGCAGCGCGTGACCCAACAAGGTTGCCGGCGCACCGGCGCACCGGCGCACCGGCGCACCGGCGCACCGGCGCGCCGGCGCAGAGCCGCAGAGCTGCAGAGCTGCCGCGGGCCGCGGGTCGCCGTCGCGACGGGCGCGCGCGGGAGGACGGTAGAGTGTTCCCTGGTGCGCCGGGAAGTCTGGTCGGCAACGATGCCGCCGACCCCAGGAGCCCTTGTGCCGCACCCCCAGCCTCACGAGCACCATCACGTTCCCACCACGCACCCGCGGCGCCGCCTCGCCGTGCGGTTGCAGGACGAGCGCTTCTCTGGCCTGCTCCTGCTGGTCGCCGCGGTGGTGGCGCTGGTGTGGGCCAACTCGCCGTGGCGCGAGACCTACCACGCCGTCGCGGGCACCGTCCTCGGTCCGGCGGCGCTCCAACTCGACCTGACCGTCTCCGCGTGGGCGGCCGACGGCCTGCTCGCGATCTTCTTCTTCGTGGTGGGGCTCGAGCTCAAGACCGAGCTCGTCACCGGTTCCCTGCGCAAGCTCGACGCGGCGCTGCTCCCCGTGCTCGCCGCCGTGCTGGGCATGGTGGGACCCGCGGTGGTCTACACCGCCGTGCAGCTCGCCAACGCATCCGGCGCGGGGAAGGGCTGGGCGATCCCCACCGCGACGGACATCGCTTTCGCCCTCGCCCTGCTGGGCATCTTCGGGCGCGGCCTCCCGCCGGCGCTGCGGGTGTTCCTCATGACGCTCGCGGTCGTGGACGACCTGCTCGCCATCACCGTCATCGCGATGTTCTACACCGAGGAGATCCGCGTCCTGCCGCTCCTCGGCGCCCTGGCCGCCGTCGCGGGGTTCGCCGCCGTCGTGCGGCGTCGCGCGCGCCGGTGGTGGCTCCTGGTCCCGTTGGCACTCCTCGCCTGGGGACTCATGCACGCCTCCGGTGTGCACGCCACCGTCGCCGGGGTACTGATGGGTCTGAGCGTGCCGGCCGGGATCCGCCCCGGCGAGCAGGACTCGCTGACTCACCGGTTCGTGGAGCGGGTCCAGCCGTGGTCTGCCGGCTTGGTGCTGCCGGTGTTCGCGTTCTTCGCCGCGGGAGTCACGGTGGTCGACTCCGGGCTCGGCGAGGTGCTGTCGGACCCGGTCGCGATCGGAGTGACCGCCGGCCTCGTGCTGGGCAAGTCGCTGGGCATCTGGGGCGGCGTCGCGATCCTGGTCAAGACGACCCGGCTGCGGCTCGGCAACGGAGTCGACCTGGCCGACCTGCTCGGCGTCGCCATGCTGGCCGGCATCGGCTTCACCGTCTCGCTGCTCATCGCGGACCTCTCCTTCGGTGGGTCAGCCTCGGGGGACGCGGCGAAGCTCGCCGTCATCGCCGGGTCGGTGATCTCGGCGGTGGCTGGAGGAGCGACGCTCCGGATACGAGCGAAGGTGCGGGTCCGTGGCCGCGCGGCGCGCACGGTCACCGGGACCGTACGCGGCGGGTACCGGGCCGCCTCGGGCAGGGCCCGGCGGCGCTGAACGGGGGCGAGCCCCGGGCAGAGCAACGCCGCCCTGGCACGCGGCGCCGGGGCGGCGTTGTTCTGCATCCGTCAGTCCGCGGCGCTGGCCCGGAGCATCCAGGCCTGCTTCTCCAGCCCGGTGGCGATGCCGATGAGCAGGTCGGCGCTGAGGTGGTCCTTCTCGTCCAGCGCGTCGAGGTTGGCCTTGATGCGGTCCGCTGCGGTCTGCAAGCGCTCCTCGAACATGCGGATGGCCTTGTCGGTGGCGATCGGGCCGCCGTCGAGCGCCGGCAGGCCGGAGGACTCCGCAACGGTCGCGGGCCGGCCGTCCGGGGTGCCGCCGACCGCGACGAGCCGCTCGGCCACCTCGTCGGAGGCGGCTCGCACCTGCGCGACGATCTCGTCCAGGTGCAGGTGCACGGCCCGGAAGTGGGAGCCGTGGAGGTTCCAGTGAGCCTGCTTGCCCTGCAGGGCGAGGTCGGTCAGGTCCACCAGGGCCTCCTGGAGGCTCGTGTCGACGATCTTCAGCGGCTTGGTGGGCACGGTGCGGCTCCTTCACGCCTCTCACGAGGCGAATCGTGAATGGGACAGTCCTTGTCACGATAGGTGCCCGGCGCGACATCCGCTTCCCGAGGATCGGGCCCTTTCCGGGGGCGCCCCGCCGCTGCGATAACCTGTACGGCATGACGGCCGCGGTGCTCCTTACCGAGCCGCGCTGACCCAAGAGGGCGCCCTGCCGGGCGCCACGCCGGCGCGGCCCACCTCCCTGCCGGGAGGTCCTCTCATGGCCGGAGCACCCCAGCACCTTCGTAGGCGAGGAACACGCATGAGCACCAACGACGCCACCACCACCGAGGAACGCGTCTCCCAGACCGGCCACCGCTACACCGCGGCCCTCGCCGGGCAGATCGAGCAGGCCTGGCAGGACCGCTGGGAAGAGCGGGGCACCTTCCACGCCGACAACCCCTCCGGTGACCTCTCGACGAGCCGCGACGTCCCGGCCGAGAAGTTCTACCTCCTCGACATGTTCCCCTACCCCTCGGGCAAGGGGCTGCACGTGGGCCACCCGCTGGGGTACATCGCCACCGACGTCGTCGGTCGCTACCACCGCATGAAGGGCAAGAACGTCCTGCACGCCCTGGGCTACGACGCCTTCGGCCTGCCGGCCGAGCAGTACGCCGTCCAGACCGGGCAGCACCCTCGGGTCACCACCGAGGAGAACATCGCCAACATGCGCACGCAGCTGCGCCGTCTGGGCCTGGCACACGATCCCCGCCGCACCTTCTCCACCACCGACCCCGAGTTCGTGCGCTGGACGCAGTGGATCTTCCTGCAGATCTTCAACTCCTTCTACGACGCCGACGCCGAGCGGGCCGACGGCGGACGTGGCAAGGCCCGTCCGATCGCCGAGCTCGAGGCTGAGCTCGCGGCCGGTACCCGCGAGACGCCGGACGGCCGGCCCTGGGCGGAGCTGGACACCAGCGAGCGGCGCCGGGTGATCGACGACCACCGCCTCGCCTACATCTCGGAGGCACCGGTGAACTGGTGCCCGGGCCTGGGCACCGTGCTGGCCAACGAGGAGGTCACGGCCGAGGGCCGCTCCGAGCGCGGCAACTTCCCCGTCTTCAAGCGCAACCTGCGCCAGTGGATGCTGCGCATCACCGCCTACGCCGACCGCCTGGTCGACGACCTGGACACGATCGACTGGCCCGAGAAGGTCCGGTCCATGCAGCGCAACTGGATCGGTCGCTCCACCGGCGCGCACGTGGACTTCGGCGTCGACGGCGCCGCCGAGCCCCTCACCGTCTTCACCACCCGCCCCGACACCCTCTTCGGCGCCACCTTCATGGTGGTCTCCCCGGAGCACCCGCTGCTCGCCGACGGCATCGTGCCCGCCTCGTGGCCTGAGGGGACCAAGGACGCCTGGACCGGCGGTGCCGCCACCCCCGCGGACGCCGTCGCCGCCTACCAGCAGGCGGCCGCCTCGAAGACGGACGCCGAGCGGCAGGACGAGGGGCGCACCAAGACCGGTGTCTTCACCGGCATCTTCGCGACCAACCCGGTCAACGGCGACGCCGTCCCGGTCTTCACCGCCGACTACGTCCTCATGGGCTACGGCACCGGCGCCATCATGGCCGTGCCCGCCGAGGACGAGCGCGACTACGAGTTCGCCCAGGTCTACGAGCTGCCCGTGATCCGTACGGTCCATCCGCCCGAGGGCTTCGACGGCGGGGCGTTCACGGGCGAGGGCGTGACGATCAACTCCGCGAACGCGGAGATCTCGCTGAACGGCCTGGCCATGGCCGAGGCGAAGCAGACGATCACCGAGTGGCTCGAGGCGAAGGCCGCCGGCCGCGGGGCCACCACCTTCCGGCTACGCGACTGGCTGTTCTCCCGCCAGCGTTACTGGGGCGAGCCGTTCCCGGTCGTCTACGACGAGGCCGGCCAGGTGCACGCCCTGCCCGACTCGATGCTGCCGGTGGACCTGCCGGAGGTGCCGGACTACTCGCCGCGCACCTTCGACGCCGACGACGCCGAGTCCTCCCCGGAGCCGCCCCTGGGCCGCGTGCCCGAGTGGGTGAAGGTCGAGCTCGATCTCGGCGACGGCGTCAAGACCTACTACCGCGACACCAACACCATGCCGAACTGGGCGGGGTCCTCCTGGTACGAGCTGCGCTACCTCGACCCGCGCAACGACAAGGCGCTGGTCGACCCCGAGGTCGAGCAGTACTGGATGGGTCCGCGGCCGGCCACCAGCCTGACCGACGGCACCACGGTGCCGGCGAACGTCTCCGGCGGTGCGGACCTCTACGTGGGCGGGGTGGAGCACGCGGTGCTGCACCTGCTCTACGCCCGGTTCTGGCACAAGGTCCTCTTCGACCTGGGGTACCTCTCCAGCTCCGAGCCCTTCCACAAGCTCTTCAACCAGGGGTACATCCAGGCGTACGCCTACGCCGACGCCCGCGGCCAGTACGTGCCCGCCGACGAGGTCGTGGAGACCACGGACGCCGACGACAACGGCTCCGCCGAGCCCACCTACACGTGGAACGGCCAGGAGGTCTTCCGCGAGTACGGGAAGATGGGCAAGTCCCTGAGGAACATCGTCACCCCCGACGAGATGTACGACGACTACGGCGCGGACACCTTCCGCGTCTACGAGATGTCCATGGGGCCGCTGGACGTCTCCCGCCCGTGGGACACCCGCGCCGTCGTCGGCTCCCAGCGGTTCCTCCAGCGGCTGTGGCGCAACGTCGTCGACGAGCACACCGGCGAGACCACCGTCGCGGACACCCCGGCGGACCTCGAGACCCGCAAGCTCGTGGCCCGCACGGCGGACGGGGTCGAGACCGAGATGTCGGCGATGCGGGTCAACACCGCCATCGCCCGGATGATCGTGCTCAACAACCACCTCACCGCGCTGCCCGCGGTGCCCCGCGAGGCCATCGAGCCCCTGGTGCTCATGGTGGCGCCCATCGCCCCGCACATCGCCGAGGAGCTGTGGTCGCGTCTGGGCCATCCCGAGTCCCTGGCCCGCGAGCCCTTCCCGACGGCGGATCCCGCCCTGCTGGTGGAGGACACGGTCGTGTGCGTGGTGCAGGTGGCGGGCAAGGTCCGCGACCGGCTCGACGTGCCCGCCTCCATCGGCGAGGACGAGCTGAAGGCCTTGGCCCTGGAGTCGGCGGCCGTCCGCCGCACGCTCGGGGACAAGGGGGTCCGCACGGTGATCGTGCGGGCGCCGAAGCTCGTCAACATCGTCCCCGCGAAGTAGCGGCACACAGGCCCCGCCCTGGCACCGCCCGCGGTTGACGCGCCGGTGGGTGCTGCGGGCCTCGGCGCGGGTGGGCGCCGCTGACGTCAGGCAGTGAACAGGCGGGCGATCGCGGCGTCGGCGCGCGCGAGCTCGTTGCGGTCGTACGTGGAGGTGGTCAGCATGACCTCGTCCGCGCCGGCGCGCCGCACCAGGTCCGCCAGCTCCGCGGCGACCTCGTCCGGCGAGCCGTAGATCGCCTGGTCGTAGAACTGCTCGACGCTCTCGCGCTGCTTCGGCGTCAGGCTCCGCCGGCGTACCGCGGCAGCCTCCTCCAGCGGCGGGTAGGCGCCGGTGGCGCGCGAGGCTGCCATCGCCCACCCGTCGGGCAGCAACAGCTCCTCGGCCGCGGCGCGGGTGGCGGCGACCATGACGTTCGCGCTGACGATCACGTACGGCCGGGCGGGCGTCGCAGCAGCACCGTCGTCGAACGCCGCCCGGTAGGGCGCCAGCGGCGCGGGCCCCAGGAGCACCGGGCCGCCGACGACGACGGGCAGGCCGGCCCGGGCCGCGAGGGTCAGACCCGCGCCGCTCGCCAGCACGAACATCGGCGGGGCCTGCGCCACGGCGGGCCGGGCGGTGACCGGGCCGCGGCCCTGCAGGTACGCGCGTACCTCGGCCACGTCCCGCAGGAACTCCTCGGGATCGGTGCGTGCGGTGCGGAGCGCCTCGCGCACCGGGGCGCTGAAGCCCAGCGAGCGGCCGAGGCCGAGGTCGATGCGCCCCGGGTACAGGCTCTCCAGCACGGCGAACTGCTCGGCCACGACCAGCGGGACGTGGTTGGGCAGCATCACCCCGCCGGACCCCACGCGGATGCGGTGGGTACGGGCGGCGACGGCGGCGGCGAGGACCGCGGGGCTGCCGCTCCCGATGCCGGGGACGGCGTGGTGCTCCGCCACCCAGAAGCGTGAGTAGCCCAGCCCCTCGGCGCGGCGGGCGCGCTCCACGGTCGCGCGGACCGCGACGGCGTCCGCTTCGCCCGCGCGGGTGCGGGAGCGGTCGAGAAGCGAGAAGGGCACGTCGAGAGCAGTCATCGACCGTGCAACCCGGCGGCGCCGCCGGGTATTTCGCGGATCCGTGACCGGCCCACGGGTGCCGGTTCGTGCACGGTCGTGCCCGCGCCTCGGGGGCGGGTGGCGTCTCGGCAGGCGGGCCAAGATCGGCGTCCGAGGCGGGTTGGGGGCAAGGTGGGGCGACTGCCGACCGACCGACCGACACCTGGAGCGACCCGATGGAGACTGCCCCGACCGATGCGCGTGCGACCGTGGAGCACGGCACGCTCGACGGCGAGCCCACCTGGGTCCTCACGCATCCCGACGGCGCCCGGCTGGTTGTGGCGGAGGTCGGCGCGACGCTGCTGTCCTGGCAGGTCCCGGGGCTGGACGGTGAGCTCGTCGAGCTCGTCGACGGCTACCTCTCCGCGGAGGAGCTGACCGCGCAGGACGGGTACCGCGGCGCGGTCCTGGTGCCGTGGAGCAACCGCATCCGGTCCGGCCGCTACACCTTCGCGGGGCAGGCCCAGGAGCTGGGGGGCTCGGGCCGTGACGGCGCGCTCCACGGGCTGCTCACCGCCTCGCGCTGGCAGCGCGCTCAGGCGAGCGTGAGCGACAGCGACCGGATGCTGCGCCTGGTCACCTCGATCGGGCCTGCCGACCACCCCGGCTACCCCTTCTCGATCGACGTCGTGGCCACCTACTCGCTCGGGGTCGGCTCCGAAGGCGAGCAGCGCCTCGGGCTGGAGCTGACCGCCGTGAACACCGGGGCGGACGCCGCGCCGGTCGCGCTCGGCTGGCACCCGTACCTGCGACTGCCCGGGCACGAGACGATCGACGGCCTCGAGCTGACCATTCCCGCCCGGTCGCGGGTGCTCACCGACGACGCCCTCATCCCGCTCGCGGGGGAGCAGGCCTACGGCGGAGTGGCCGCCCCGGTCCGGTACGCCCCGCTCTCCGGCACCGTCCTGGACGACGCATTCACCGGACTGGTCCCGGACGACGACGGGGTGGTCGCGACCGTGCTGCGCTCGGCCCGTACCGGGGAGAGCCTCACCGTGGAGCAGGAACCGTTCCAGGCTCAGGTGGTCCACGTCTTCACGGGAGACACCCTCGAGCGGGGCCCCCGCGCCTCGCTGGCCGTGGAGCCGTGCCAGCTGGTGGCCGACGCCTTCAACCGGGCGGACAGCACCGACGCGCTCACGCTGGAGCCCGGCGAGCAGCGGCAGCTGGTCAGCGACATCGTGTACCGGCGCCGCTGAGCAACGCGTCGCGGACCCCGGGGCCCGCCGGTCAGCGTCGACGCGTCCCGAAGATCGACCGGGTGATCTCCCTGCCGAGCTGTGTGCCCGCCGAGCGGACGAAGCTGTCGAAGGCGCTCGTGCGGCGCGGCGCGGATCGTCGGGTGGCCTCGCGGGTGCGGGACTCGTCGCGTTCGATCTTGGCCTGAAGCTCCTTGAGCTCCCGCGCGCGCGCGTCCGCCGCTCGCTCGGCCTCCTTGGCCTGTGTCTCCGCGAGCCGGTCCGCCTCGGCCCGTGCCGCGGCGGCCTGCGCCGCGGCCTCCTGTTGCGCCACGCGCGCGGCGAGAAGCTCGTGGGCAGACTCCGGGTCGACCGCTTCGGCGTAGCGGGCGCGCAGCGGCGAGGCGGCGACCACCTGTTCCGCGGCACCCGTCGTCGCGGGGTCCATCGAGGAGCGTGGCGCCCGGATCCGGGTGGCGGCGACGGGGGTCGGGGCACCCTTTTCGGAGAGCACGGTCACCACCGCCTCGCCGGTGCCGAGCGTGGTGAGCACCTCCTCGAGGTCGTACGGCGAGGTGGGAAAGGTACGCACGGTCTCCCGCAGCGCGTCGGCGTCCTTCGGCGTGAAAGCCCTCAGTGCGTGCTGCACGCGCGCCCCGAGCTGGCCCAAGACGTCCGCGGGGACGTCTTTGGGGGTCTGGGTGACGAAGAAGATGCCCACCCCCTTGGACCTGATCAGCCGGACCGTCTGCGTCACTTGGCGAAGGAACTCCTCTGAGGCGTCGGTGAAGAGCAGGTGCGCCTCGTCGAAGAAGAACACCAGCTTGGGCCTGTCCAGGTCACCCACCTCGGGCAACGAACCGAACAGGTCGGCCAGCAGCCACATGACGAACGTCGAGAACAGCGCCGGCCGGTCCTGCAGGTCTGGCAGCTGCAGCGCGGAGACGATCCCACGCCCGTCCGCACCGGTGCGCAGCAGGTCCGTCGTCTCGAACGCCGGCTCCCCGAAGAACACGTCGGCCCCCTGGGCCTGCAGGGCGGAGATCTCTCGCAGGATGACCCCGGCTGTCGCCGTCGAGATGCCACCGATCTCCTTCAGCTCCGGTTTGCCGTCCTCGCTGGTGAGGTAGGCGACGGTCGACCGCAGGTCCTTGAGGTCGATCAGTGCCAGACCCTGCGCGTCCGCCCAGTGGAAGATCAGCTGAAGGCTCGACTCCTGAGTCTCATTCAGCCCGAGCACCTTGCCGAGCAGCAGGGGACCGAAGTCGGTGACGGTGGTGCGGACAGGCACGCCGCGGCCGATGCCACCAAGAGAGAAGAGCTCGACGGGGAATGCGGCGGGCGCCCAGTCCTGACCGATGCCGCGAGTGCGCTCGAGGAGCTTCTCGCTCGGCTCACCCGCCGCGAGCAGCCCGGACAGATCGCCTTTGATGTCGGTGAGGAAGACGGCGACCCCTGCTTGTGACAGGCCCTCGGCGAGCACCTGCAGGGTGCGTGTCTTGCCGGTGCCTGTCGCGCCGGCGACCAGGCCGTGCCGGTTGAGCATGCCGAGCGGGAGGGTGACCTGCGCGCCAGGGACGGGGGCGCCGTCGTCGACCAGCGCCCCGAGCGGGAGGGTGGCGCCGGCGAAGGCATACCCCGCCGCAACGGTGGCGGCGTACCCGGTCGGTGCGATCTTTGTCGCCGCGGGTTCGCCGGCGGGGGAGGGGTTCTCGGGAGTTGGTGGGGCGAGAGGCGGGGCAGTCTCACCCACGCGAGCCTCACTCACGGCAGCGTGACCCACGGGACCGGCGCCCCCGGCGCCCGCAGCGGCGAGCGCAGCGTCCAGCGCCGCCTGTGCGGCGGCGGCCCTTGCCTCGGCGGCCTCGGCGGCTGCCTGGGCCGCGGCGGCCTTCAGCTGCGCCAGCCGGGCAGCATCGGATCCGGGGGGTGCGTCGTCGGCCATGGTCGGATCGTAGGGCGACCTGCCGATACGGCAACCGAGATCCGGAACCCTAGGGTGAGGGTATGAATCCGGACGTCGTCGTCGTCACCGACTCCACCGCGAGCCTGGCGCCGGAGGTGGCCGTCGCGTACGGCGTCCGGGTGGTGCCACTGCACGTGGTGGTGGACGGAGCCGACCGCGAGGACAACGAGACGGCACGGGCGGACCTCGTCTCCCGGATGGCCGTCGGCGCCACCGTCACGACGTCGCAGCCCTCGGTGGGCGAGCTGGCGGCGGCGTACCGCGCCGCCGCCGAGGGGCGGCGCGCCGTCGTCAGCCTGCACCTGTCGGCCGAGCTGTCGGGCACCGCGGCCGGGGCCCGGCAGGCCGCCGAGCTGGTCGCCCGGGAAGGCATCAGCGTCCATGTGCTCGACACCCGCACCGTCGCCGGCGGCATGGGTCTGGCCGCCGTCGCGGCAGGTGAGGCTGCGGCGGCGGGTCGGCCGGTGGAGCAGGTGCTGGCGGTGGCGCGGGAGACGGCCGCGAAGTCGACCGTGCTCTTCGCGGTGCCCGACCTCACCTGGCTCCAACGTGGCGGCCGGATCGGCTCCGGGGCGGCGTTCGTGGGTACGGCGCTGGGCATCCGACCGGTGCTGGGGATCGCCGACGGTCGCATCACGGTGCTGGAGTCCGTTCGCGGTCTGGCCCGGGCCCGACGGCGGGTGGTCGCCCGCGCGGTGCAGGCGGCGGGCGGGCCGGGGGCGCCCGTGCCGCACCCGCCGGCGGTGCGCGTGCGGCTCGCGGTGCACCACTTCGGCGACCTCGAGCATGCCGAGCAGCTGCAGGACGAGCTCGCGGAGGCCCTCGCCCACACCGGCGCGATCGTCGCCGAGACGTTGCGCAGCGAGCTGACGGCCGTGGTCGGAGCGCACACCGGTCCGGGCGTCCTCGGTGTGGTGGTGGCGCCCGCCGGCTGAGTGGTGCCCCCGCGTCCACAGCCGAGGGTCCCGCTCGTCCCGCCCTGTCACCGCGCCCTCCTAGCGTGCCGGGCGTGGAGACCCGTGACCGGCTGCGCGCGCTGACCCGGGCCGCGTACACCGCGGCCGCCGGCCACCTCGAGGTGGCCCCGGAGGACGATCCGGCGCCCGCCGGGTGGCGGTGGGCGCCGAACCTGCGCGCCGCCGTCGCGGCCGCGATCGTGATCGCGGTGCTCGGGCTCGGCTGGGCGGCCTGGTCGTACGCGACGGCGCCGACCGCGCCCATGCCGTTGCCGCCAGCCCCGTCGGCACCGGTGGGAGGCGACGCGGTGGCGGGGGACCGCACCGGGGCCCCGCCGCCCGCGCCGCCCGCGACGGCACCGGAGCCGGCTCCGACGCCGGGCCCCACGCCGGCCCGCGCGGACACGTCGGTGGTGGTGCACGTCGCGGGGGCGGTCGTGCGGCCCGGGGTGGTGGAGCTGCCGAACGGCGCCCGCGTGGCGGACGCCGTCGCGGCGGCGGGTGGCGCCACCGACGCCGCTGAACCGTCCGCGGTCAATCTGGCCCGGGTGCTGCTGGACGGGGAGCAGGTCTACCTGCCGACCGTCGGGGAGGCGGTCCCAGGCGCTCAGGCCGGGCCGGGTGCGCCGGCCGGGCCAAGTCCCCCGGCCGGCCAAGGACCGGGGGCGGCCGGACCGCCGGGTGATGGCGACCCAGGCACGGCCGGCGGGCCGGTGAACCTCAACACCGCGACCGCCGGCGTGCTCGACACCCTGCCCGGCGTGGGCCCCGCCATCGCCGAACGGATCATCCAGTGGCGGGATCTGAACGGCCCCTTCACCTCGGTGGACGACCTCGACGCGGTGGCCGGTATCGGCCCGGCCACCATGGACCGCCTGCGTCCCCTGGTGACCGTATGAGTGGGCACGGCGCCGCTCCGGCCCGCGGCGGGCACACGTCCTCGGCAAGACGTTCGCAGGCACCGCCGTCGACCGTGGCGGTCGACGCGCGCCTCGTCCCGCCCGCGGTCCTCGCCTGGGCGGCCGCCGGCGTCGCGGTGGCGCAGGACGTCCGCATGGTCCTGGCCGGAGGAGGGCTCGCGGCGCTCGTTACCGTCGTAGCCGTCGGTCGACACGTCCGGCACCGTCGGGCGCAGCCGTCACCGCCGTCACCGCCGTCCCCGAAGCAACGCCCGAGACGGCGCCCGGGACGCCGCCGGCACCGCGGGCCACCGGTCCGTTCGACCGCAGTGGTGATCCTGACGGCGTGCGCGCTCTCGGCGGTCCTGGTCTCGACCGCCGCGCAGCAGCACGTGCGGTACGCCGCTCCGCTGGCTGAGCTGGCCGCACGCGGTGCCAGTGTGGTGCTGACCGGGCGGGTCGCGAGCGAGCCCCGTGCCGTCTCCGACCAGCGGGCGTGGGAAGACGCACCCCGCCGCCGCCTCACACTGCGGGTGGAGGAGCTGAGCGGGCAAGGTCGGGCGGCTGAGGCTGCGGCGGAGGTCGTGCTCGTCGGTCCGCCGGAGTGGCACGACGCCCCGCTCGGAGCGCGGGTCCGCGTGCGGGCGACCCTGGTGTCGACCGCGCCCGGGGACCGAGCGGTCGCCCTCGCCGTGGCCGCGCAGGCGCCGGAGGTGCTCGACCCGCCGCACGGGCATCTCGCCGTGGTCAACGAGCTGCGGGACGGACTGCGGGCGGTCACCACCGGACTGGCGCCCGATGCCCGCGGGCTCGTGCCCGGGATCGCCGTCGGTGACGATCGCGCCGTCCCGCTCGATCTCGAGCAGGCGATGCGGGCGACCGCGCTGACACACCTCACCGCCGTGTCCGGCGCCCATGTGGCGATCGTCCTCGGCACCGTGCTCGCCGCCCTGGTCTGGGCACCGCGACGATGGCGCCTCACCCTGGCCGCCCTGGCCCTGGTCGGGTTCGTCACGCTGGTGCGACCGGAGGCCAGCGTGCTGCGTTCGGCGGTCATGGGTGGCGTGGTCCTCGCCGCGCTGGCTGCCGGCCGCCCGGCGCGGGCCCTGCCCGCCCTGTGTACCGCCGTCGTCGCGCTGCTCGTCGTCGACCCCTGGCTGGCCCGCTCCTTCGGCTTCGCGCTGTCCGTGCTGGCGACGGCCGGTCTCGTCCTGCTGGCGGCCCCGTGGCGGCGGTGGCTCGCTCAGCTCGTGCCCTGCTGGCTGGCCACGGCCGTCGCGGTGCCCGCCGCGGCTCAGGCGGCCTGCGCGCCCGTGGTCGTGCTGCTCGAGCCCAGCGTGGCGGGCTACGCCGTGCCCGCCAACCTCCTCGCGGCACCCGTGGTCCCGCCGGTGACCGTGCTCGGTGTGGCCGCGACCCTGCTCGCGCCGGTGTGGCCATCCGGGGCCACGGCGCTTGCCGTGGCCGCGTCGGTCGGCACCGGGTGGATCGCCACCGTCGCGCGCGTCCTCGCCGGCCTGCCCGGGGCGCAGCTGCCCTGGGTGTCCGGGCCCGCGGGTCTGCTGCTGATGGTCGTGGTGACCGTGGCGGCGGTCGTCCTCCTTGGGCGGGCGGGACCGCGGCTCGCGCGGAGCCGTGGCGCCGTCCTCGCGGTGGGGGCGGCCGTGACCGTGCTCCTTGTGGTCACGTGGCTGAACCGAGCCTCCTGGGTGCCGGGGCCGCGGCCACCGCCGGACTGGGTCGCGGTCCAGTGCGACGTCGGACAGGGCGGGGCGTTCCTGGTCCGCTCGGGTGAGCGCTCCGCCGTCCTGGTGGACGTCGGCCCAGCAGACGGTGACGTGGTGACGTGCCTGCGCGCAGCCCAGGTGGAACGCCTCGACCTCCTGGTCCTCACGCACGCCCACGCCGACCACATCGGTGCGTTGCCGGCGGTGCTGCGAACGGTCGAGGTCGCCCGTGTCCTGCTCGGACCCGGCCCGGAGCCGGCGGCCGCGGTCAGCGCCGTCCTCCGCCAGCTTGGCGACGTGCCGGTGGCGCGGCCGGTGTCCGACGGCGCGGACGCACACGGTCACGCCGGCACCGTGGAGTGGCGCGTGCTGTGGCCGCCGGCCGCGACGGTGACAAGCATGGCCGGGGATGACGGCATCAACGACCTCTCGCTCGTTCTGGACATGCGCACCTCCCACCTACGGACCGTTGCGCTCGGCGATCTGGAGCTGACGGGACAGGCGGGCTTGCTGCGGCGCCTACGCTCCGCGGGCTTCCCCGGGCCGGTCGATGTGGTCGTCATGGCGCACCACGGCTCGGGTCGCCAGGACCCGGCGCTCGCCGCGCACCTGAGGACCCGGCTCGCCGTGGTCAGCGTCGGCGTCGACAACGACTACGGTCATCCCCACCCCGACGCGCTGTCCCTGTACCGGCAACAGGGTGCCCTGGTGCTGCGGACGGACACCTGTGGGCCGATCGCCGTCGTTCCCGCCGGCGTTGACCTCGGCGTGCACTCGGCGTGCCCGCCGTGAGGAACGGCCCAGGGGCGGCCGAGCCGGGGCGTCGCGCCAGAGCCCGCGCCCGGTGGACGGGACGGCGGCCATGTCCCCGCTGCATGGCACCCTTGGCACGTGCCACCCACCCGCCGCAAGACCGCAGCCGCTCCTGGCCTGTCATGGGACCAGGTCGAGCTTGCGCCCGTCGTGCTCGTGCGCGGCACCGAGGGCCTGCTCGCCGACCGGGCGGTGGATCGCCTGCTGGACCAGGCCCGTCAGGCGGATCCCGAGGTCGAGGTCACCCGGCTGGAGGCAGCGGCCTACGAGCACGGACACCTGGAGATGGTGGCGAGCCCCTCCCTGTTCGGCGAACGTCGGATGGTGGTGGTCGAGGGCGCCGAGTCCATGACCGACGCCCTGCTCGACGACGGGCTGGTCTACCTCCGGGCCGTCCCGGACGACGTCTGGCTGGTGTTGCGCCACAACGGCGGCACGCGTGGGAAGAAGCTGCTGGACGCCATCGGTGCGGCCGGCTACCCGGTCGTGGCGTGCGAGCCGCTGAAGCGGGACAGCGACAAGGCCGACTTCGTCCGTGCGGACTTTCGCCGCGCCCGCCGCAGGGTCGACGCCGAGGCCGTCCAGGCGCTCGTGGAGGCGGTCGGCGCCGACCTGCGTGAGCTTGGTGCCGCCACGAGCCAGCTCATCGCCGACACCACCGGCACGATCACCGCGGACACCGTGCTGCGCTACTACGGCGGCCGGGTGGAGGCGACCGGGTTCAAGGTCGCCGACGCCGCCGTGGCGGGGCACGCCGGCGAGGCGGTCGCAATGCTGCGCCACGCCGTCGCCACCGGCACCGGGCCCGTCCCGATCGTCGCGGCACTGGCCGTCAAGCTGCGCACGCTGGCCAAGGTCGCCGCCGTGCGGGGCCGTTCGGGCGTGAGCGCCGGTGAGCTCGGTCTGGCGCCGTGGCAGATCGACCGGGCCCGTCGTGAGCTCGACGGATGGACCCCCGAGGGGCTCGCCCAGGCCATCACCGCCGTGGCCGCCGCGGACGCCGAGGTCAAGGGGTTGGGCCGGGACCCGGTGTTCGCAGCCGAGCGTGCGGTGCTGAAGGTCGCTGCGGCACACGGGCGGCGGCGCTGAGCCGCTGCGCGGAGCGGCGCTGCCGGAGGAGGGACGCCGGCCGCCGGCGAAGGAACACCCACAGCCAGCGGTTTTACCGACACCGTCCGGAATCTGGCGGGTAGACACCGCGCCTACCGCGGGGGTCTAGCGTGTGGCAGGTTCGCGTGGTGAGGGAAGGAAGTCCGAAATGTCTAAGAGCCGGCCGACGGCGGCGGCCCTGACGCGCTCCGAGCGCCTCGACCGCCTGCCCGTCACCCGCGAGCACGGCCGTCTCCTCGGTGGTTCGGGCATCGGCTGGGCGCTCGACGCGATGGACGTCGGGATGATCTCGTTCGTCATGGCCGCGCTCGCCCAGCAGTGGCAGCTCGACGACACCCAGCTCGGCTGGATCGGTTCCATCGGCTTCGTGGGCATGGCGCTCGGCGCCACGCTGGGCGGCCTGCTCGCGGACCGGATGGGACGCCGCAACGTCTTCGCCGTCACCCTCCTCGTCTACGGCCTCGCCACCGGCGCCTCCGCCCTGGCCACCTCCGTGGCGGCGCTGCTGGTGCTCCGGTTCGTCGTCGGGCTCGGACTGGGCTCGGAGCTGCCCGTGGCGTCGACGCTGGTCAGCGAGTACGCCCCCACCAGGGTGCGCGGCCGGCTCGTGGTCATCCTCGAGGCGTTCTGGGCCGTCGGGTGGCTGGCCGCGGCGCTCATCGGGTACTTCGTCATCGCCGGCTCGGACGACGGCTGGCGCTGGGCGCTGGCGATCGGCGCCGTGCCCGCGGTGTATGCGCTGTACGTTCGCCGGTCCATCCCGGAGTCGGTGCGGTTCCTGGAGTCCCGCGGTCGGCACGCCGAAGCCGAGGCGGCCGTGCGGCGGTTCGAGCAGTCACCACCGCTCTTCCGGTCCGCAGGCACAGGCGCAGGCGCCCCGGTCGAGGAGCGCGAGGCCGGCGGGCCAACCGTGGTCTCCGCGTCGGCCCATGGCACCGGTCCGGCCGCACTGTGGTCCCCGGCGCTGCGCCGGCGAACCACGGGGCTGTGGGCGGTGTGGTTCCTGCTCAACTTCGCCTACTACGGCGCGTTCACGTGGCTGCCGACCCTGCTGGCGGCGGACGGCCTCGGCCTGGTGAGGTCGTTCGGGTACACCGTCATCATCACGGCGGCGCAGCTGCCCGGCTACGCCGTGGCCGCGTACCTGATCGAGCGGTGGGGCCGCCGCCCGACCTTGTCGACGTTCCTCGTCGGCGCCGCCGGCGCCGCGTTCCTCTTCGCGATCGCCGACAGCCCGGCCTTCGTCATCACGGCCGGCTGCCTGCTGTCCTTCTTCGCGCTCGGCGCCTGGGGGGCCCTGTACGCCGTGACCCCGGAGATGTACCCGACTGCGATCCGGGGCACCGGAGCCGGCTGGGCCGCCGGGTTCGGCCGCATCGCCTCTATCCTGGCGCCGCTCACGGTCCCGGTCCTCAACCGG
Source organism: Georgenia yuyongxinii (assembly GCF_006352065.1). NCBI lineage: Bacteria > Bacillati > Actinomycetota > Actinomycetes > Allobogoriellales > Allobogoriellaceae > Georgenia > Georgenia yuyongxinii. Next base: position 2,020,344 of record NZ_CP040915.1, read on the forward strand.
GCGGGCGACATCTGGCTGGTGTTCACCGTGTTCGCGGCGGCTTTCGTGCTCGCCTCCCTCGCCACGGCGTTGCTGACGGAGCCGCGCGGGCGCGCGCTGGAGGCCTGACCCAACCGTTCACCGGCGCGTCACCAACACCCGCCAGACCCGTGGTCCGGCGGCCACCTGGTGCCGCCACGGTGGCCTGGTGCGAATCGCTCTCGTGACAGAGTCCTTCCTGCCGTCCGCCAACGGGGTGACCACCTCGGTGGTCCGAGTGCTCGACCACCTCGCCGCCGCAGGTCACGACGCCGTCGTGGTCTGCCCCGGCCCCGCCCCGCGCTCCTACGCCGGGTTCCCCGTGGTGGAGGTCCCGGCCTTCAGCTACCGGGGGTTCCGCGCCGGGATCCCCAGCGCCGGTCTGGTGCGCACCCTCGACGACTTCCGCCCCGACGTCCTGCACGCAGCCTCGCCGTTCGGCATCGGCGCCCAGGCGCTGATCGCGGCGCGACGGCGGGGCATCCCCACCGTCGCCATCTTCCAGACCGACGTCGCCGGTTTCGCCCGCCAGCACGGCCTGGCCGTCACCGCACCGACCGTGTGGCGGTGGCTGCGGCACATCCACTCCTACGCCGACCTGACGCTCGCGCCGTCATCGGCGACCCTCGCCGACCTCGAGGCGAACGGCATCGGCCGCACCCGGTGGTGGGGACGCGGCGTCGACACCACCACGTATCACCCCCAGCACCGTCGCACGCAGGCCGGGCGGGCACTGCGCGCGGAACTGCTCGCCGGAGCGGCGCCGGGCACCGCGCTGGTGGGCTATGTCGGCCGCCTGGCTCCCGAGAAGCGCGTCGAACGCCTGGTGCGCCTGGCCTCACTACCGGGCGCGCGCCTCGTCGCGGTGGGCGACGGCCCGTCCCGGCCCGGCCTCGAACGGGCACTGGCCGGCACCGAGGCCCGGCTGCTCGGCCGGCTCGACGGGCCGGAGCTCGCCCGCGCCTACGCGGCGCTCGACGTCTTCGTGCACACCGGTACGACCGAGACCTTCGGGCAGACCCTCCAGGAGGCGATGGCGAGCGGGCTGCCGGTCGTCGCCCCGGCCGCCGGGGGGCCGATCGACGTCGTCGCCGAGGGCGTGACCGGGTATCTCTACGCCCCCGAGGACGACGACGCGCTCGAACGCGCGGTGCGCGTGCTCGGCGCGGACCCCGAGATGCGCGCGCGGATGGGGGAGGCGGGGCGTCGTCGTGTGCTGCCCCGGTCGTGGGAGGCGCTCGGCGAGGCCATCCTCGGTCACTACCAGGACGCGATCGCGCAGCGGGTGAGCACCCGGGTCTGAGGACGGCCGCACCACAAACGACGGCGCCGCCCCCCGTGCGGGGAGCGGCGCCGTCGTTGCTGGACGAACCTGTGGTCCGTCAGCGGGCCGGGCTCAGAGGCCGGCGACCTGCTTGGCCAGCTTGGACTTGCGGTTCGCAGCCTGGTTCGCGTGGATCACGCCCTTGCTGACGGCCTTGTCCAGCTTGCGGCCGGCGGCCCGGAGAGCGGTGTCCGCGGTCTCCTTGTCACCGGTTGCGACGGCCTCACGAACTCGACGCACGTACGTCTTGAGCTCGGACTTCACGGCCTTGTTCCGCAGCCGGGCCTTCTCGTTGGTGCGGATGCGCTTGATCTGGGACTTGATGTTCGCCACGTAAGGACTCTCTTGTGCGTTCGCCGAAGCGATCTGTCAACGGTCGTAGAGGGGTGTGCCGCAACCGGGACTGGGGCGTGGGGATACCTCGTGGTTGGTCGCTGGCCGGGTCCCCGCCGACCGGGCGGCGACCCAAGGAGACAGACTAGCAGGAACCGCCCTGGTCACGGCCGACACGCGCTGTGACAGGCGCCGCTCTCAGCCGTGGAACGCCTGCATGGCCGCCGCGACCTCGGCGTAGCGGGCCGGGTCGAGTGCCGCGCCCTCACGGCGCACCGCCGACGGGTCCACCCACAGCAGCCGGTCCACCCGGACCTCGCTCTCGCGCCCGCGTGCGTCCCAGGCGCCGGACCCGACGTCGACCCAGTGCCGGCCGAACCGTGCCTCGTCGGCCTGGTCCCGGTCGTGGTCCTTCGACGTCATCTGCGCGACGACGAGGCCGGCGCCCTCCCGCGCGAGCACCAGCACGGGCCGGTCCTTGCCCTGCTGGGGGTCGTCCTCGTACGGCACCCACGTCCACACCACCTCACCCGGGTCGGGCTGGTCGTCGTGCTGTGGGCTGTAGCTGAGTGCCGGCAGTCCCAGGCGGGCGACGTCATACTCGGTCGTCTCCAGCGAGGCGGCCTGGACCTGCTGCTCGCCCGAGCTGGCTCGCGGCGCGACGGCGCCGCGCGCACCGGCGTCGGGACGGGACCGGCGTGGGATCGGCCCACCGCGTTTCGCGCGGGTGCTCACTCGCGGCTGCTTGAGGTAGTCCCGGACCACGGACGCCGCGGCGACCCCGGCGATCCGCGCGGCCCGACGCCAGATGCTGCTCATGCTCTGCAGAGTAGGGCCAGGCACGTCAGCGGGAGAGCAGCACTGCCGCGGTCGCGATCCACCCGATGGTGGACAGCGGCACCGCGGCCAAGGTGCCCAGCAGCGCGACGACGGTCACCCGCAGGTCGTCAGCGAGGTACGGAGCACGCACGGGCCCGCCGGCCGCGAGGAGTGCCGCCCGCTGCGCGGCCTCCACCCGGGGCAGGAACCGCGCCGTGCGCATCGCCCCCTCCGCCACGGCGGCGTTGAGCGTGTCGACCTCCTCGCGGAGGCGGTCGGTGGGTTCGGAGGTGACGACCACCACCCCCACACCCGTCTGGTCGACCGTCCGGTGCACATGCAGGTCCTGAGTGCGGGCCTGCAGCCGTTCGCGGCGCACCGCGAGGACAAGGACCGGGACGGCCAGGACGACGGCGAGACCAAGCGGCACCCACGCCGCCCAGCCCTCCCCGGTCAGCCCGGCCACCAGCCCGAGGGCCGCGAACAGCCCCACGCCGACCCCCGCGGCGGTCAGGAGCAGCGCACCGGGACGGCGGGCCAGGCGCACGAGCGTGGGCACCACCTGGTTGAGGAAGTCACCGGTCGCCGTCATGCCACCAGACTCGCACGGGGATGGCGCGGCAGGGCAGCGCTCCTCGCCGCGGGCGAACAGACGCCCGGCCCGACACCCAAGACCCTGGGCGCGCGAACATCCGGTGAGGGACGCCGTCGCCCTGCTGCCACGCGGCATGGGACGATGGGCACGAGTTTTGTCCGACCGCGCGTTCCCGCGTTCCCCCGTAGAGGTAGTTGTGTCACCCATCCCCAGCCCGGCCCTGGCCGCGCAGATCCGCCCGGCGGCGACCCCGCCGGAGCTGCTGCGCAACTTCTGCATCATCGCCCACATCGACCACGGCAAGTCGACCCTGGCCGACCGCATGCTGCAGCTGACGGGGGTCGTCGAGTCCCGCGACATGCGCGCGCAGTATCTCGACCGCATGGACATCGAGCGCGAGCGCGGCATCACCATCAAGTCACAGGCCGTCCGCATGCCGTGGCAGGTGGGGGAGCAGGCCTACGCCCTGAACATGATCGACACCCCCGGGCACGTCGACTTCTCCTACGAGGTCAACCGGTCGCTGGCCGCCTGCGAGGGGGCGGTCCTGCTCGTCGACGCCGCACAGGGCATCGAGGCGCAGACGCTGGCCAACCTCTACATGGCCATGGAGAACGACCTGACGATCATCCCGGTGCTGAACAAGATCGACCTGCCGGCCGCCCAGCCCGAGAAGTACGCCGAGGAGCTCGCCAACCTCATCGGCGGCGACCCCGCCGACTGCATGAGGGTCTCGGGCAAGACCGGCGTGGGCGTCACCGAGCTCATCGACCGGATCGTGCGCGACATCCCGGCGCCTGTCGGGAACGCGGACGCCCCCTCCCGGGCGATGATCTTCGACTCGGTGTACGACACCTATCGCGGCGTGGTCACCTACGTGCGGGTGATCGACGGCCAGCTCAGCCCGCGCGAGCGCATCCAGATGATGTCTACCCGCGCCACGCACGAGCTGCTCGAGATCGGCGTCATCTCGCCGGACCCGGTCCCCTCGGACGGGCTGGGCGTGGGCGAGGTCGGGTACCTCATCACCGGCGTGAAGGACGTGCGCCAGTCCAAGGTCGGGGACACCGTCACGAACCTGTCGAAGCCTGCCGCGGAGGCCCTCGGCGGGTACCGCGAGCCGAAGCCGATGGTGTTCTCGGGCCTGTACCCCATCGACGGCTCGGACTACCCGTTGCTGCGCGACGCCCTGGACAAGCTCAAGCTCAACGACGCCGCCCTGGTGTACGAGCCGGAGACGTCCGTCGCCCTCGGGTTCGGCTACCGCTGCGGCTTCCTCGGGCTGCTCCACCTGGAGATCGTCCGCGAGCGGCTCGAGCGGGAGTTCAACCTCGACCTGATCTCGACGGCTCCGAACGTGTTCTACGACGTCACGACCGAGGACGGCACCGAGGTCCACGTCACCAATCCCAGCGAGTTCCCCGAGGGCAAGATCTCGAGCATCCGCGAGCCCGTCGTCCGCGCCACGATCCTCTCGCCGAGCGAGTTCATCGGCGCGATCATGGAGCTGAGCCAGGGCCGCCGCGGCATCCTGCGCGGCATGGACTACCTCTCCGAGGACCGGGTGGAGATCCGCTACACCCTGCCGCTCGCCGAGATCGTCGGGGATTACTTCGACCAGCTCAAGTCGAAGACGCGCGGGTACGCCTCGCTCGACTACGACGCCGAGGGCGACCAGGAGGCCGACCTCGTCAAGGTCGACATCCTGCTCAACCACGAGACCGTGGACGCGTTCTCGGCGATCGTGCACAAGGACAAGGCGTACACCTACGGGCTGACCATGGCCGGCAAGCTCCGCGAGCTCATCCCGCGCCAGCAGTTCGAGGTGCCCATCCAGGCGGCCATCGGCTCACGCGTGATCGCCCGCGAGACGATCCGGGCGCTGCGCAAGGACATGCTCGCCAAGTGCTACGGCGGTGACATCAGCCGGAAGCGCAAGCTGCTGGAGAAGCAGAAGGAGGGCAAGAAGCGCATGAAGAACATCGGCCGGGTCGAGGTGCCGCAGGAGGCCTTCATCGCCGCGCTCACCTCCGACGCCCCCACCGGTAAGAAGTGACGACGGCGGCCACCTTGCCGCCCGCCCTTGTCACCCACGTGTGCCGCGTCGGCACGTTGCACGACGACGCCGGCACCGTCGGCGTCACCGCGATCGACAAGCGGCCGGTGGACGGGGCCGTCCAGGTGGGCACCTACGGGCTCCGCGGGGACGTCCAGGCCGACCGCAAGCACCACGGCGGGCCCGAAAAGGCGCTCTACGCCGTCGACCAGGCCGAGGTGGACCACTGGGCCGCCGAGCTTGGGACGCCCGTGACACCGGGGCGCTTCGGGGAGAACCTGCGCCTCGCGGGCCTGGCCGTGGACGACGCCTGCCACGCTCGTGCTTCCGTGGTCGGTACCTCACCCGGCCCGGTCGGGGGGCGTGCCGTGCGTGTCGTGGTCCCCGCCGCCCGCCGCCGGGCCCACCCGCGGCTCGTCCACCTCTTCCAGGCCGGCGTGGCGCAGCCCGATCCGGACCGCACCCCCGAACACCTTGACGACCGCGCCGAGGATGAGCAGCCCGGCCACGATCTGCACGGTGGCGCCGATTCGTGCCGGTTGGGAGACCGCGGCGATGTCGCCGTAGCCCACAGTCGCGAGCGTGGTGACCGTGAAGTACAGGGCATCCGTGCGGTTGAGCGGCTCTGTGAAGGCGGACTCGTCCTGGCCTGACATGGTGGTGTAGAACGCGGCGAAGAGGACGACGAACAACGGGATCGACGTCGCGAGGGACTCCACGGCGCGAAGCCGCGGGGACGGCGCCGTCTGCACCGCGCGGACCTGCCACGCGAGCAGCACCGCCAGGCCGGCCAGCGCCGCCACCAGCCCGGGAAGCGTGCCGCCGTGCGTGTCGTCCAGCGGCAGCGCGTAGTAGACGACCACCAGCGCGACGGCCGTCAGGGCCGGTCGCACCAGCGCCCACCCGCGCAGCCGACGGCTGCGCCCGGCGGGTATGTCATCCACGGTGGACATCGAGAGCCATCATCGTCCTCCATCCCGTGCACGGCACAGCGAGGCGTGCAGCGACGGGCACGGGCGACGCGGTCGGCACTCGAGCCCGCCCGCTCCGGCCTTGCCGCGTCCGTCACGGTGGGGCCGGGCGCCGGAATGGTCACATCGCGGGTGTGCCTGGCATCGCCGACGGCATGGCGCCGCCCCACAGCGCCTGGGCCAGGTCCGGTCGTAGCGCCAGCAGCAGGGCCATGGCGAGGGCGCCCGCGGCGATGAGCCGTGAGGTGGCGACACCGTGCGTCCACAGCTTCTCCAGCGCGACAAGCCCGCTCAGCGCCGCCATGGCCACCAGGTTCATCAGGCCGACAGCCATCAGCGCCACGAACAATGCCCAGCAGCAGCCGAGGCAGTACAGACCGTGGTGGACGCCCACGCGCACATCCCGGAGCGGGCCGGTCAGCTGTGCGTACCGGAGGAACTGACCCAGCGGAGAGCGGCAGCTCCGCAGGCACACCCGCTTGAGCGGGCTGACCTGGTACGCGGCGACGGCCACGAATGTCGCGACGGCCAGCAGCTGTGCGGTGCGCGGCTGGCCGGCGGCGAGTCGGCCCGCCCCACGGGCCAGCAGGTACGCGGGCACCCCCGCGCCCACCCACGCGAGGAGGTATCCGCCGAGAAAGCCGACGACGCGCCCGGGCCGGGACGTCCGGATGGTCCGCAGGTACAGCGCTGCTACCGGCGCGACGGCGGGCAGCATCATCGCGGCCATCATCAGCACCCACACCCCGAGGAAGGCCACGAGCGACAGACCCATCGTCGCCGGCATGCCCGCCGCGCCCATGCCGCCGAGTGCGAGGGCGGCTGTCAGGGCCCACGCCAGGGCCGCAGCCCCGAGCAGGGCGGCGATGACGGCGTTGCGGCGGCCGAGCCACCCGGCGAAGGTCGCTCCGGAACCCATCTGGCCGTACTCCTCAGGCGGCCCAGGCAAACGGCGCGGAATGGCCGTTGGACCCCAGACTGTCCATGCGGACGCCAAAGGCGTCGACGTGCGAACGGGTGGACCGGGCCATCGTGAGCACAGGCGCCGGGAACGTCATCCCCGTCAGCTTTGCCACCTCGTCACTGTTGGGCAGCACCCAGTCCTCAATCACCATGTCGATCACGTCGCCCACTCGCAGGCGGTGGGTGCGCCCGTCGTCGGCGTAGGTGATGGGTACCCGCTCCGCGCCGAGCATCTCACCGACGAGTCCCGCCAGGGTCGCCCAGATGCCGCCCCGCTGACCCGAGAAGACGGCGCCGAGGTGCTCGAACTGCTCGTCCGTCGCGTGGTCGTCGACGAACAGCCCCACCTTCCAGCCACCCTCGCTCATCAGTCGGGGGGCGTCGGCGACGAGGACGGCCGTGCGGCCCGCCACGTCGACGCCGTCGATGCTCCCGGTGTCGATGTGGAACGCCAGGATCACCGTGCACCGCTCCTGGTCCGCCGGAAGTGTCAGCCCGGACGTCGTACACGGACAGACCATCCCGCAGGGGCAGTGCTCGAAGTAGGTGCCCGAGAGCTGCCAGGTCATGACGGTCTCCCTCCGGGCCAGGAAGCACATGGGAGCACAAGGTGGTGGCCGGCCAGGTCCGCGCCGGCGCGGTGTGCACCTGGTCCATCACGCGTAGCGGACCTATTGTCCGACTCGGTTCGGCCGGTGGTCAATGGTTCTGGGGCAGCACGGCGACCCGCATGACCCGCTGTGGCCCGAGCGACCCGCCGAGGTAGCGGCCGACATCGGTGAAGCCGCCGGCGGCGTAGGCGCGGATGCCCGCGGGGTTCGCCTCGTTGACCGTCAGGTACAGCCAGCGTGCCGCCGGCACCACCTGGCGCACCAGCCCTGGGAGCAGCCGGGCCGCGGTGCGCCCGTGACCGCGGTACTGGTGGCGAGCGTCGATGTAGAACGCCCGTAGCAGCGCCGCCTCCCGCGGCCGGTCGGTGAGAGCGTCGAGGTAGCCGACGGCGTCGACCACTCCGAAGCCAACAGCCTGTCCCGCGTGCTCGACGAGGAACGGCGTGCGGTACGGGTCGGCGTCGGCGGCCGGCAGGGTGACCTGGGCCCGCGAGGAGTACCTCTCCTGTTCCCGGAGCGGCCGCAGGGCAACGGCCGCCGCCCGCCGCGCCAGCGTCGCCGGGCCGGTCCCGGTCAGGACGTGCAGGGCGATGGTGCCGTCGGTGAAGACCGGTGGGGTCTGCGGGTCCGGGCCGTCCCGGCCGGTGTGACGGATCCCGGGCTGCTCGCCGTCCGCTCGCGTGCTCATCGTGGGAGAGGATAGAGGCCATGCCAGCCCTGCCCGATGGCGAGACGCCGCCCGACAGCGGCGCCCTGCCCACCTCCGCGGCGCTGGGTGCCGGCGCCCGCGACCTCGGCGTCTACCTGCACGTGCCGTTCTGCCGGGTGCGCTGCGGGTACTGCGACTTCAACACCTACACCAACGCCGAGCTGGGCGGTGGCGCGAACGCCGCCAGCTACGCCGACACCGCACTGCGCGAGCTCGAGCTGGCCGCGGGCGTGCTGGCCGACCCGGCCCTCACGGCAGCCGGGATGCCCACCCGCGTGGTCTCCACCGTCTTCGTCGGCGGTGGCACGCCCACGATGCTGCCGGCCACGGACCTCGTGCGCATGCTCGACGGCGTGCGGGCCACCTGGGGGCTGGCCCCCGACGCCGAGGTGACCACCGAGGCCAACCCCGACTCCGTCGACGCCGCCTCGCTCGCCACGTTGGCCGCGGGCGGCTTCACGCGCGTCTCCTTCGGCATGCAGTCCGCCGTGCGGTCGGTGCTCGCCACGCTGGACCGCACGCACGATCCCGCCCGCCTGCCCGACGTCGTCGGCTGGGCGCGCGCGGTCGGCCTCGAGGTCTCGGTCGACCTCATCTACGGCACGCCCGGGGAGTCGCTCGCAGACTGGCGCACCAGCCTGGACGCCGCCGTCGCCCTCGAGCCGGACCACGTCTCGGCCTACGCGCTCGTGGTGGAGCCGGGAACCAAGATGGGCGCCCAGGTGCGGCGCGGCGAGCTCCCGCTGCCGGACGACGACGACGCGGCCCGTAAGTACGAGCTCGCCGAGGAGGTCCTCACCGCCGCCGGCTACCGGTGGTACGAGGTGAGCAACTTCGCGCGGGCGGAGGGCGGTGAGCGCGCGGGGGCCGGCGAGCGGCCGCACACGGGTGCTGGCGCGACCGGCAGCGCGACTGGCGGCGCGCCCGCCGTCGGCCACGCCGCACCTCCCCACGCCAGCCGGCACAACCTCTCGTACTGGCGCGGGCAGGACTGGTGGGGCATCGGGCCCGGCGCGCACAGCCACGTCGGCGGGGTGCGGTGGTGGAACGTCAAGCACCCGCGCACCTACGCGTTCCGGCTCGAGCAGGGCCTGAGCCCCGCCTCGGGCCGCGAGGTGCTCGGCGGCGCCACCCGCGAGCTCGAGCGCGTGATGCTCGGCGTCCGGCTGGCCGAGGGCCTGGAGCTCGCCCCCAGCACCGGGACGGTCCCGGAGCACCTGCGCGGCGCCGTCGCCGATCTCATCGGCCAGGGCCTGATCGAGTTTGCCCCTGCCCGGGCCGGCCGAGTCGTGCTCACCCTTCGCGGCCGGCTGCTCGCCGACGCCGTCGTGCGCGCGCTGACACCCTGAGGGCGACCCGCCTCTTTGTCCGGCGGCCGGCGCACCACCCGGGTGCTGCTCACCCTGGTCGGCGCGCCTACGCCGTCGGCTCGGCCCTGCTCGCCGCCGCCCTGGTGCTCGTGGTGTTCCTGCCGTCCCAGCCGCCCGTGGGTTACGCCCTGTGGAAGCGGTCGCGGCTCCTATACGGAGATCGGGCTGATCGGCGCCTGGCTTCTGGTGGTGGCAGGGCGGCTGGGGGTGGCAGGGCGGCTGGGGGTGGCGGGCGACCGCCCGCCGGGCACATGATCCATCGAGCAGCCCTCGAGCAGCCCTCGATGATGAGGGACCGCCCGAGGCTCGCCCAGGTGCCTGGCAAGGTGCGGGCCGCCTCGCTCCGGCGGCGCTCCGTCATCGACCGACTACCGTCGGGCCGAGCGACGGTGGCGCACCACCCTCGGTCGGCCCGACGACCCTCGGTCGATGACAGAAGAGCAGCGGGAAGAAGGGTGTGCGCGCGCCCGGCGGCCGCCTACTCCGGCACCGCGGTGACGAAGTCGATGAGCTCCTCCATGCGTCCCAGCAGTGCGGGGGAGAGGTCCTTGTACGAGCGAACCGTGCGCAGGATCCGCTGCCAGCCCTGCGCGATGTCGGCCTGGTCGGCGTGCGGCCAGCCCAGCGCCGCGAGTGTCCCGACCTTGATGTCGGTGCCGCGCGGCACGTCCGGCCACGCTCGCAAGCCAACCCGCTCGGGCCGCACCGCCTGCCAGACGTCCACGTAGGGGTGGCCGAGCACCAGCACGTGTGCACCGGCCGGGCCCGAGGTGACCTGCGCGGCGATGCGCGACTCCTTCGACCCACGAACCAGATGGTCCACGAGCACCCCGGCGCGCCGGCGCGGGCCGGGCTGGAAGTCGCGGAGCACCGCCTCGAGGTTGTCGACGCCGTCGAGCAGCTCCACCACGACACCCTCCACGCGCAGGTCGTCGCCCCACACCTTCTCGACCAGCTCGGCGTCGTGGCGACCCTCCACGTAGATCCGCGACGCGCGCGCCACGCGGGCCCGCTGCTGCTCGACCGCGATCGAGCCCGACGCCGTGAGCCGGCGTCCGCCGGCGGTCACCGGGCCGCGGGGTGCCGCCGGCGCCGGTACAGGCGGCACGAGCCGGACTGGCTTGCCCTCCACCCAGAACCCGGCGCCGAGGGGGAACGTGCGGGTGCGCCCCTTGCGGTCCTCGAGCACCACCACGTGCATCCCGCCGGACTTCTCCACCCGGACCACCGCACCCACCCAGCCGGTCTCGACCTCCTCGACCACCAGGCCCTTCTCGGCAGCCCGGTCCTTGGTGGTGGCCCGGTGGGCGAAGGCACCGGAGCGGTGCGGGTCGGTGGACAGGACGTCAGATCCGTATCGGTCGCTCACCACCGCAGGCTAAGCCGGGTGTGGCCGTCACCACGGCGAGGCCGGGCGCGTGGCGCGTAGGATTAGCACTCAGGTCAGCAGAGTGCTACCCCTGCCCGGGTGCCGCCGCCGCTTCGGCGCGCAGCCGTGGCAGGGTGGGCGCGGCGCACTCGGGTGCGGGGAGGAGGAACGGTGAGCGACGAGCGACGGCTGGAGGTCCTGCGGGCGATCGTGCAGGACTACGTCCACACGCGTGAGCCGGTGGGCTCGCGGGTGCTGGTGGAGCGGCACTCCCTCGGGGTGTCCCCGGCGACCATCCGCAACGACATGGCGGCCCTCGAGGAGGGCGGGTACATCGCCCAGCCCCACACGTCCGCCGGCCGGGTACCCACCGACAAGGGCTACCGCGCCTTCGTGGACCAGATCTCGACCCTCAAGCCGCTCTCACCCGCCGAGCGCCGAGCGATCCAGGAGCTCCTGGACGACGCCGTCGACCTCGACGACGTGGTGGAGCGCACCGTCCGGCTCCTCGCCCAGCTCACCCACCAGGTGGCGGTGGTGCAGTACCCGTCGCTGAGCCGCTCGGCGCTGCGCCACCTCGAGCTCGTGCCGCTCAGCCCCCATCGGCTGCTCGTGGTGATCATCACCGACGCCGGCCGCGTGGAGCAGCGCTCCATCGAGACCGCCGCGGAGACCGACCCCGGTGTGATCGCCGAGCTGCGCGCCCGGCTGAACGTGGTGTGCGCGGGCCGACGCCTCAAGGCGCTGACCGGCCCCCTCTCCGAGCTGTCCGAGCAGTTCGCGCCCGAGCACCGTGCCCTGGTGGAGGCGGTGGCCGAGGTGGTCACCGACACCCTGCGCCAGGAGGCGGAGGAGCGCATCGTCATGGCCGGCACGGCCAACCTCGCCCGCGCGGACCTCGACTTTCCCCGGACCATCAGTCCGGTCCTGGAGGCCCTGGAGGAGCAGGTGGTCCTCCTGCGGCTGTTCTCGGAGATGGAGGACGACGCCGTCGCGGTGCGCATCGGCGCCGAGAACCACCACGCAGGACTGGTCGAGGCATCCCTCGTCGCCAGCGCCTACGGTGGTCCCAGCACCGAGGGCGTCGCACGCCTGGGTGTCCTGGGCCCCACCCGCATGGACTACCCGGGCACCATGGCGGCCGTGCGCGCCGTCGCCCGCTACCTCTCCCGCATCCTCGCCGGATGACCGCTCCCGGCCATCCCGCAGCACCCCCGCACGACGAGATCCACCCCCAGCAGACCCCCAGCAGAGAGTGACCTGGTGAACGACTACTACGAGATCCTCGGCGTCTCCCGTCAGGCGAGCCAGGAGGAGATCAAGAAGGCGTACCGCAAGCTCGCCCGCAAGCTCCACCCCGACGTCGCCGGGCCGGACGCGCAGGACAAGTTCAAGGACGTCACCCGCGCCTACGAGGTGCTCTCCAACCCGGAGAAGCGCCAGATGTACGACGTCGGCGGGGAGCAGGCCTTCGGTGCCGGCGGGGCCGGCGCGGGCTTCGGTTTCCAGGACATCTTCGAGACGTTCTTCGGTGCCGCGGCCGGCGGCGCCGCACGCGGCCCGGTCCCGCGCGGCCGGCGCGGCCAGGACGCGCTCGTCCGGCTGGACATCGACCTCGAGGAGGCCGTCTTCGGCACCGCCCGCGAGCTGCAGGTGGACACCGCCGTGGTCTGCCCCACCTGCAACGGCACCTGCTGCCGCCCCGGCACCCACCCCGAGACCTGCGCCGTCTGCCACGGCCGCGGCTCCGTGCAGCGCGTGACCCGGTCCTTCCTCGGCCAGGTCATGTCCACCTCGGCGTGCACCGCCTGCCAGGGGCACGGCACGATCATCCCCGACCCCTGCCAGGACTGCTCCGGCGAGGGCCGGGTTCGCACCCGCCGCAGCCTGCGCGTGGAGGTGCCCGCCGGCGTCGACTCCGGCACCCGCATCCGCATGGCCGGGCAGGGCGAGGTCGGCCCCGGCGGCGGGCCCGCCGGCGACCTGTACGTCGAGATCCGCGAGAAGGCCCACCCGGCGTTCGTCCGCCGCGGCGACGACCTGCACTGCACCCTCGCGATCCCGATGACCGCCGCCGCGCTGGGCACCGTCGTCGAGCTCGACACCCTCGACGGCGTCCGCGAGATCGACGTCGAGCCCGGCACCCAGCCCGAGCAGGTCATCACCCTGCGCGACCTCGGCGTCGGGCACCTGAACCGGGCCGGCCGGGGGGACCTGCACGTCCACCTCGACGTGCAGACCCCCACCCGCCTGGACGACCGGCAGCGCGAGCTGCTCGCCGAGCTCGCCGCCCTGCGCGGGGAGGAGCAGCCCGAGCCGCGCCTCGCCGCCTCCGGCTCCGGGGTCTTCTCCAAGCTCCGCGACAAGCTCTCCGGTCGCTGAGCCCGCCGGCATGACCACCGCCGTGTTCCACGCCGCCGGCATCCTCGACGGCGCCCGGCCGGGCGCCGTCGTGACGGTGACCGGCCCGGAGGCCCGGCACGCCGCCACGGTGCGGCGGATGCGGGCCGGGGAGGACGTCGAGCTCGTCGACGGCGCGGGGCTGCGGGTGGCCGGCACGATCGCCGCCGCCACCAAGGACGCGCTGAGCGTGACCGTCACCGCGGTCGTGCGTGAGGCCGCCCCCGCCGTCCGGCTGGTCCTGGCCCAGGCCCTGGCCAAAGGCGGGCGTGACGAGCAGGCCGTCGAGACCGCCACCGAGCTGGGCGTCGACGCCGTCGTGCCGTGGCAGGCGGACCGGTCCGTGTCCGTGTGGACCGGCCCCAAGCTCACCCGCGGACGCGAGCGGTGGGCCGCCGTCGCCCTCGCCGCGGCCAAGCAGTCCCGCCGCGCCTGGGTGCCCGAGGTCGCCGAGCCCGCGTCCACCACGGCACTGGCCGCCCTGGCGGCCCGGGTGGTCACCGGCGGCGGGGCCGTCCTCGTGCTGCACGAGCAGGCGACCACCCCGCTGGCCGCCGCCCGGCTCCCGGAGCCGGACGAGCGGGGCGCCGACGTCGTCGTGGTGGTGGGGCCCGAAGGTGGCATCACCGACGCCGAGGTCACCGCGCTCGAGGCGGCGGGCGCCCAGCCGGTCCTGCTCGGCCCGCACGTGCTGCGCACCTCCACCGCCGGGCCCGCGGCCCTCGCCGTGCTCGCCCAGCGCCTGGGCCGGTGGGGCTGACCGGGCCCCGCACACCACTCGCGCCGCCCCCGGCTGGGGCGCACGCACCCGGACCGATATCCTTGCCCAGACCGTGCCGCATCCGTCGAAGGAGAGACAAGGGCCCCCGCCCAACCTCATGTCGCACAACCCGCCCACCGGTGGCCTCCACGCCGGGCACGTCCAGCACCAGGTCTCCGTCCCCGAGGACGTGCCCATGGTGGCCCTCCTCGGCCAGCGCGACGAGGTGCTGCGCGCCATCGAGACCGGATTCCCCACCGTCGACGTCCACGTCCGCGGCAACGTCCTAACCCTCACCGGGCCCGGCCCGGACGTCTCCCTCGCCGAGCGCCTCGTCGACGAGCTCGCCGAGGTCGCCACCGCCGGGCAGCCGCTGAGCGCCGACGCGGTCCAGCGCGCCATCGCGATGCTCACCGCGCCGTCCACCGAACGCCCGGCGGACGTGCTGACCACCAACATCTTGTCCACCCGCGGGCGCACCATCCGCCCCAAGACGCTGGGGCAGAAGAAGTACGTCGACGCCATCGACTCCGCCACGATCGTGTTCGGCATCGGCCCCGCGGGCACCGGCAAGACCTACCTCGCCATGGCCAAGGCCGTCGGGGCGCTGCAGTCCAAGCAGGTCAACCGGATCGTCCTGACCCGGCCCGCCGTGGAGGCCGGGGAGCGGCTGGGATACCTGCCCGGCACGCTCAACGACAAGATCGACCCGTACCTGCGCCCGCTCTACGACGCGCTGTACGACATGCTGGACCCGGAGACGATCCCCAAGCTCATGGCCGCCGGGACGATCGAGGTGGCGCCGCTGGCGTACATGCGCGGGCGCACCCTCAACGACGCCTTCATCATCCTCGACGAGGCCCAGAACACCTCGCCCGAGCAGATGAAGATGTTCCTCACCCGGCTCGGCTTCAACTCCCAGGTGGTCGTCACGGGCGACGTCACCCAGGTGGACCTGCCCAGCGGCACCAAGTCCGGCCTGCGGGTGGTCCAGGAGATCCTCGACGACATCGACGACATCGTCTTCTGCCGCCTCACCAGCGCCGACGTCGTCCGGCACCGGCTCGTCAGCGACATCATCGACGCCTACGAGCGCTGGGACGTCACCTCCGCCGCGCGGGGCGACGGCGTGCGCGGGGACACGGCGCGGCGGCCGACGGACCGTCGCGAGCGGTTCGAGCACCGCGGAGGTAACCGATGAGCGTGGAGATCAACAACGAGTCCGGGTACGAGGCCGACGGCGAGGAGTTCGCCGCGCTGGCCCGGTACGTGCTCGAGGAGATGCGGGTCCACCCGCAGGCCGAGCTGTCGATCCTGTTCGTGACCAGCGACGTCATGGCCGACCTGCACGTGCGGTGGATGGACGAGCCGGGCCCGACCGACGTGCTGTCCTTCCCCATGGACGAGCTGCGCCCCGGCCGCGCCGGCGAGGAGCCGCAGCCGGGCACGCTCGGTGACATCGTGCTGTGCCCGGAGGTGGCGGCGGCGCAGGCCAGGGACGCCGGGCACTCCACCGTGGAGGAGCTGCTGCTGCTCACCACGCACGGGATCCTGCACCTGCTCGGCTACGACCACGCCGAGCCGGAAGAGGAGAAGGAGATGTTCGCGCTGCAGCGCAAGCTCCTGCTCACCTTCCTGGCCGAACGCTGAGGCGACCGTGAACGGCATGATCGACCAGGTCCCCGAGGTCGCGATGGCGCTGCTGGCGCTCCTCGGGGTCGGGCTCGGCTCCGCACTGAGTGCCGGGGAGGCGGCTCTCGCCCGCATCACCCGCACCTCGGCCGCCGAGCTGCAGGCGGGCCGGCGACGCAACGCCTCCGCCGTCGCCGCCCTGGTAGCCCGCCGCTCCGCCGCCCTGGCTGCGGTGGCGTTCGTGCGGGTCCTGGTGGAGATGACGGCCGCTGCCGCCATCACGCTGCTCGTGGCGGACCTCCTGCCGCACTGGTGGCAGGTGCTCCTGGTGTCCGTGGCCGTGACGGCGCTGCTGCTCGCCGTCGTCGTCCACGTCAGCCCGCGCCGGGTCGGACGTCGTAACCCCACCGGCGTGCTCCTCGCCCTGGCGCCGATGATGAACCTGCTCGCCGTGGTGGGCGGCGCCGTCGGACGGGTGGTCGGCACGATCACGCCCGGGCCCGCGCGCACCGACCACGAGGCCCGTGACGCGCAGGAGGAGGACCTGCAGGACATGGTCGACCGCGTCAGCGAGTCCGACCAGCTCGAGGAGGAGGAGCGCGAGCTCCTCCAGTCCGTCTTCGAGCTCGGCCGCACCCTGACCCGCGAGGTCATGGTGCCGCGCACGGACATGGTCACCATCGACGCCGACGAGCCGCTCGACCGGGCGATCACCCTGTTCACCCGTTCGGGGTACTCCCGGGTGCCGGTGGTGGGGGAGTCCACCGACGACCTGCTCGGCGTGCTGTACCTCAAGGACGTCATGCGCCGCGTGCACCGCCGCAACGACACCGTCGGCCTGACCGTGGCCGACGTCATGCGCGGGCCCACCTTCGTGCCCGAGACCAAGCTGGTGGACGACCTGCTCCGGGAGATGCAGTCTGGCAGCGTCCACATCGCCATGGTGGTGGACGAGTACGGCGGCATCGCCGGTCTGGTCACCATCGAGGACCTGCTCGAGGAGCTCGTCGGCGAGATGGTCGACGAGCACGACCGCGCCGAGCCAGAGGTCGAGGAGCTCGGTGACGGCGTGGTGCGCGTGCCCGCCCGGCTGCCCATCGATGAGCTCGGTGAGCTCTTCGGCCTGGAGATCGACGATGACGACGTCGACTCCGCGGGCGGGCTGCTGGCCAAGGCGCTGGCCAAGGTGCCGCTTCCGGGCGCCGAGGTCGACGTGCTCGGGCTGCATCTCGTGGCCGAGCGCGCCGAGGGCCGCCGGCGCCGCATCTCCACCATCCTCGCCTCCCGGATCCCCGACGAGGCGGCCGTCACCCACGACGACGAGGCACAGGTGCACCGATGAGCTTCCCCTCCGACGACGAGCTCATGGCGGGCCCCAACGCCCTCGAGCCCGAGCTGATCGCCGCCGACGACTATCCCGCGGACTTCCGGGCCGGGTTCGCCTGCATGGTGGGCCGGCCCAACGCGGGCAAGTCCACCCTCACCAACGCCCTCGTCGGGCAGAAGGTGGCCATCACCTCCGGCCGCCCGCAGACAACACGGCACACCGTGCGGGGCATCGTCCACCGCGAGGACGGCCAGCTCGTGCTGGTCGACACCCCCGGGCTGCACCGCCCGCGCACGCTGCTGGGGCAGCGGCTCAACGACCTGGTGCGCGAGACTCTGTCAGAGGTCGACGTCATCGTGTTCTGCCTGCCCGCGGACGAGAAGATCGGCCCGGGGGACAAGTTCATCGCCCGGGAGCTGAGCCAGCAGCGCACCCCGGTCATCGCGGTCGCGACCAAGGCGGACAAAGTCTCCCGCGAGGCGCTCGCCGCCCACCTCCTCGACATCCAGCAGCTGGGGGAGTGGGCCGAGATCGTGCCCGTCTCCGCCGTCCGGGGCGAGCAGGTGGAGCTGCTGACCGACCTGCTCATGGCTCGCATGCCCCTGTCCCCGCCGCTGTACCCGCAGGGGGAGCTGACCGACGAGCCCGAGAACGTCATGATCGCCGAGCTGGTCCGTGAAGCGGCGCTGGAGGGTGTGCGCGACGAGCTGCCGCACTCCCTGGCTGTGGTGGTCGAGGAGATCATCGAACGGCCCCGCGAGAAGGGCGACCAGCGCCCCCCGATGCTCAACGTCCACGTGAACATCTACGTCGAGCGCGACTCGCAGAAGGCGATCGTCATCGGCAAGGGGGGTTCGCGGCTGCGCGACGTCGGCACCCGTGCGCGGCACGGCATCGAGGCGCTGCTCGGCGCCAAGGTCTACCTCGACCTGCACGTGCGGGTGGCCAAGGACTGGCAGCGCGACCCCAAGCTGCTCCAGCGGCTGGGCTTCTGACCCGCGCGGGTGGAGGAACACCCGCGTGAGCCGCAAACGCCAGCGCGCGGCGTCGGTCAGGCTGTGTGTGGGCGGCACCACCGACCACCCGTGAAGGTCCGACGAACCACACCAACTACCCTGTCCCGGTGAGATACCGCAGGCTGGCCGCGACGATCGTCGTCGTCCTCCTGCTCGGCCTCGTCGGCTCGCTCGCCGGCCCGGGATGGAACCCGCAGTCCCTCGGCCACACCATCGTCCCCGAGACCGCCAGCACCCGCATCGGGTCGGACGCGCTCACCCCGCCGGTGGGCACCTTCGAGGTCATCCGCGAGGTGGTCGACGTCGCCGTGGACGACGGCGTCACGATCCAGGCGACCATCGCCTCACCCGTCGGCGCACGCGGCGAGCGCCCAGGCCTGGTCTTCATGCACGGCGCGGGCACCGCCACGCACGAGAACTTCGCCGACACGACGACGGACCTCGCCAGCGCCGGGATCGTCACCATCGTGCCGGACAAGCGCGCGGACACCTACACCACCCGCGAGCGCGACTACGTCGCGATGGCTGAGGAGTACCTGGACGCGTGGGACGTGCTCCGCAGCTGGCCAGGCGTCGACCCGGACCGGGTGGGCGTCTATGGCGAGAGCGAGGGTGCGATGTCCGCCCCCATCGCCGCGGTCCTGGACGATGACGTCGCGTTCGTCGTGCTCGTCTCCGCCCCGGTGCTTCCCATCCGCGAGCAGGGCGCCTTCGCCGCCGACACCTACCTTCGTGAGGTCGGCGTGCCCGACCGCCTGCTGCGCGCCATCCCTCGGCTCGTCGGGGGGCAGCTGCCCGGCGGCGGCTTCGACTACTTCGACTTCGACGTCTCCCCGTACCACCAGCAGCTCGCCCAGCCGGTCCTCATGGTCTACGGCACCGGCGACGCCTCCATGCCCATCGTCCAGGGGGCGGAGAAGCTCCTCGCGGACCTGGCGGTCGCCGGGAACGACCAGTACACGATCCGCTACTACGAGAACGCCAACCACGGCATCAAGGTCGACGGCGCCCTCGCGCGCGGGTTCACCGAAGACCTCGCCCGCTGGGTCCAGGGCCTGCCCGAGACCGCCGCCGCGCCGCCGCGGATCGCCGGCGACCAGCCGGTTCAGGAGTTCCGCGCCGACCCCGTCGACCGCCCACGGTGGTACGCGAGCGGCGACATGATCCTGGTGACGGTCCTTGGTGGGCTCGGCCTCCTCGTGCTTGCCGCGCTCGGGTGGATCCTGGGCCGGCTGCCACGCCTGTGGGGCGGTGAGCCGAGCACCACCGTCCGGCCGCTGGGCCGGTACACCCTCGGCCTCGGACTGGCGACCGTGGCCACCTGGGTGGTGTTCGTCGCCTACGTCGCCGGTGTCGCGGACCTGGCGCTGAACTACCGCACCAACGCCCTCCTCGTGCAGGGCGGCTGGCTCGCCCTGCAGGGCGTCGGCATCCTCGCCGCCGCCATGCTCGTCGTCACCGTGGCGGCCGCGCTGCGGCAGGCACGCGCGCCCCGGGGCAGCGCCGCCATGGGCCGTGCCGGCTGGTTCGCCGTCGGCTGCGCCGTCCTGGGCGCCGTGGTCCTCCTGGTCGCGGCCGCCTACTGGGGGGTCTACCCGGCGGTGCTGTGACGGGCGCCGTCGCGCCGCGCCGCAACCTGCGATGCGCCGCTCCCCGGCGTGGCACGCTGTGCCCTGAGGAAAGGGAGCGCATGGACACCCGATGGGGCATGGCCACGGACACCGGCCACCGCAGCGTCAACGAGGACGCGGCACTCGCGCACCCGCCGGTCTTCGCCGTCGCCGACGGCATGGGTGGCCACGCCCGTGGGGACATGGCGAGCCGGTCCGCCGTCGACGCCCTGCGTGAGCTCGCCGAGCACGCCGGTGCGCCGCTCACGGCGGCGGACGTCGGGGCCGCGCTCACCCGAGCCGCCGAGCAGATCCAGGCGACGATGGCCGCGGAGGCGGGGCCCGACGCGATCGCGGGCACCACCGTCGCCGGCGCCGTCCGGACCGAGCACGCCGGTGAGCCGGCGTGGCTCGTGCTCAACGTCGGCGACTCCCGCGTCTACCGGCTGCGCGGCACCACCTTCGAGCAGGTGAGCGTGGACCACTCGCTCGTGCAGGAGATGGTCGACGCCGGCACGCTCGACCCCGCCGCCGCGCGCACCCACCCACGGCGCAACATCATCACCCGCGCCGTCGGCACCGACCTCGAGGTCGAGGCGGACTTCTTCATGCTCCCCGCCCACCCCGGCGACCGGTTGCTCATGTGCACAGACGGCCTGGTGGGAGAGCTGGAGGACCAGGAGATCGCCGCGGTGCTGACCGCGACGGCGGACCCCGCGGAGGCGGCGGCCGCGCTGGTGGCCCAGGCCGTGGCGTCCGGCGCGGAGGACAACGTCACCGTCGTCGTCGTGGACACCGATGACGACGCCGACGACCACCGCTCGCCCTCGGATCGTGAGACACCCGAGCCCGGAACGTGACGCCGTCGGCCGCGCGCGCTAACCTCGAAGACGTGCGCACGGCTCGCTACGAGCAGCACCGGCTGCTCCTTCTCTGCCGCGACGAGGCCAACTAAGGCCGGCTCCTCGTCGCGGCGGTCGTTGTGCCTGGCCACCGAGCACCCGCACCAGCGACGAGGAACCCCCACGATGAAGACGCAAGGCTCGATCACCGCCCAGCTGCCCTCCGGCATGCCGGTGACGAAGTACCGCCCCTTCCAGGTGACCAACCCTGTGGACCTGCCCGACCGGCAGTGGCCCACCCGGCGCACCACCCGCGCACCGCGGTGGCTGTCCACCGACCTGCGGGACGGTAACCAGGCGCTCATCGAGCCGATGAACGCCGAGCGCAAGCGCACGATGTTCGACCTGCTGGTCAAGATGGGCTACAAGGAGATCGAGATCGGCTTCCCCGCCGCCTCGCAGACGGACTTCGACTTCGTCCGCTCCCTGGTGACCGACGACGCCGTGCCCGACGACGTCACCGTCTCGGTCCTCACCCAGTCCCGGCCGGAGCTGATCCACCGGACCATCGACTCCCTCGTCGGCTTCCCGCGCGCCACTGTGCACCTGTACAACGCCACCGCGCCGGTCTTTCGCGAGATCGTGTTCCGCAACGACCGCGAGGCCACCAAGGAGCTGGCCGTCTCCGGCACCCGTGAGGTCATGGCGTATGCCGAGAAGGTGCTCGGCGACGAGACCGTCTTCGGCTACCAGTACTCCCCGGAGATCTTCGTCGACACCGAGATCGAGTACGCCCTCGAGGTGTGCGAGGCCGTCATGGACGTCTGGCAGCCCGAGGTCGACCGCGAGATCATCCTCAACCTGCCCGCCACGGTGGAGCGCGCCACCCCCAACGTCTACGCCGACCAGATCGAGTGGATGAGCCGGCACCTGTCCCGCCGCGACGCCGTCGCGATCTCCTTGCACCCGCACAACGACCGCGGCACCGGTGTGGCCGCCGCCGAGCTGGGCATGCTGGCCGGCGCCGACCGTGTCGAGGGCTGCCTGTTCGGGCAGGGCGAGCGCACCGGCAACGTCGACCTGGTCACCCTGGGGCTGAACCTGTTCAGCCAGGGCATCGACCCGATGATCGACTTCTCCGACATCGACACCGTGCGCCGCACGGTGGAGTCCTGCACCCAGATGGACGTCCACCCGCGCCACCCGTACGGCGGCGACCTCGTCTACACCTCCTTCTCCGGCTCCCACCAGGACGCGATCAAGAAGGGCTTCACGGTGCGCGAGGAGAAGGTGACCGCCGCCGGTGGGGACGAGACCGACGTCGTCTGGGAGCTGCCCTACCTGCCCATCGACCCTAAGGACGTGGGCCGCAGCTACGAGGCGGTCGTGCGGGTCAACTCCCAGTCCGGCAAGGGCGGGGTGGCCTACCTGCTCTCCTCCACCCGGCACCTGGACCTGCCCCGGCGGCTGCAGATCGAGCTGTCCGGCATCGTCCAGAAGCACACCGACGCCTACGGCGGCGAGATCGACGCCGAGCAGCTGTGGGCGATCTTCGCCGACGAGTACCTGCCGCACACCGCCGCGATGGGCCTGCAGCCCTGGGGGCGGTTCGCCCTCAAGGGCACCACGGTGACCACCGCCGGGGAGGGCGCGGGCGCCGTCCTGACCGTCACGCTCGTGGACGACGGCGAGGAGAAGGTGATCGCCGCGACCGGCAACGGGCCGATCGATGCCTTCGTCAACGCCCTGCGGGAGGTCGGGGTGGGCGTGCACGTGCTCGACTACGCCGAGCACGCCCTGTCCGAGGGCGGCGACGCCACCGCCGCGGCCTACCTCGAGTGCGAGGTGGACGGCCAGGTGCTGTGGGGCGTGGGCATCGACCCCTCGACGATGACCGCCTCCTTCAAGGCCATCGTCTCCGCGCTCAACCGCGCCCTTCGGTGACGGCCCAGCCGAGCGGGCCGGCGACCGCCTGGCGCATGTCACTGCCCGCCGGCTGGGTGGTGTGGACCCCGGGGGCGGCCGATCTACCGGCCCTGCGGGCGAACGCGGCCACGACCAAGCGGGCGATCCTGCCCTTCTCCCGGGGCGTGGCCGCGGTCGAGCGTCAGCTCGCCAAGGCCCGTGGTGACGTCGTGCAGGTGGGCGTGCGGGTGCCCGACCCCGCGGCCGGCCTGGTGACGGGCAGCCTGTTCCTGACTCACCTGCCCCGCCCGGTGGGGAAGGACGGCAAGCCGCTCACCGCCCGCCAGCTGCTGGAGAACCGGCGCGCGCAGCGCCAGGCTCGTGGTCGCATCTACCACCACCAGGAGCTCTCGCTCGTCACGGTCCCCGCCGGGCGTGCGGTGCTCAGCAACGAGCTGTGGCGCAAGTCCTGGGGCATGCGTGACGTCGCTCTGCTCGCCACCGAGATCTTCCCCCGTGGCACCGACTCCTTCTTCCGGCTGGAGCTCACGTCCAGCTACCGCGAGCTGCAGCCCACGCTCATGGCCGAGATCAGCCACATGGCGCACTCGTTCACCGTGGACAGGCGCGGCCCGGATGCCGGCCCGGATGCCGGCGAGGAAGCCGATGCCGAGGGGGACGACGGCGCGTGACCCCGCCGCCGCGGCGCGCACCTGGGATGATGGTGCGGTGAAGCTCTACCGGGACGAGGCCGTGGTGCTGCGCACCCACAAGCTCGGGGAGGCCGACCGCATCATCACCATGCTCACCCGCGAGCACGGGCAGGTCCGTGCGGTGGCCAAGGGCGTGCGGCGCACCACCAGCAAGTTCGGCGCCCGGCTGGAGCCCTTCGGTGTCGTGGACATCCAGCTGCACCTGGGCCGCAGCCTCGACACCGTCACCCAGGTCGACACCATCGCCCCGTACGGCCGCTCCATCGGGGCGGACTACGCGCTGTACACGACGGCGACGGCGATGGTGGAGACCGCCGGGCGCCTCACCGACCTCGAGGGGGAGCCCGCACCGCAGCAGTACCTGCTGCTCATCGGGGCGCTGCACGCACTGGCCACCCGCCGGCACGCCCCCTCGCTGGTGCTCGACTCCTACCTGTTGCGCGCGCTCGCCGTGGCCGGGTGGGCGGCGAGCTGCTACGACTGCGCGCGCTGCGGCGAGGCCGGCCCGCACCGGGCGTTCAACCCCGCCCTCGGTGGCGCGCTGTGCGACTCCTGCCGGGTGCCGGGCTCTGCCGCGCCGGACCGCGAGACCGTCGTCCTGCTCGGCGCCCTGCTCTCCGGGGACTGGTCGTTCGCCGACGCCTCCGAGCCGCGCCACCGCAAGGAGGCCTCCGGACTCGTGGCCGCCTACCTGCAGTGGCACCTCGAACGCCAGCTGCGCTCCCTGCGGATGGTGGAGCGCGCGTGAGCGAGTTCGAGTCCACCCTGCGCACGTTCCCAGACCTGTCCGACGGCGGAGCACCGGCCGACCGCGCAGCTCGCCTCGCCGGTGACGTCCCCGCCGGCGCCCGGCGCGGTCCCGTCCCCCCGCCTCCGCACCCCTCGGGCGAGCGGGCCCCGCACATCGACCCGCGGTTCGTGCCGCGGCACGTCGCCGTCGTCATGGACGGCAACGGCCGGTGGGCCAACGCCCGCGGCCTGCCGCGCGTCGAGGGCCACAAGGCCGGTGAGGCGGCTCTGCTGGAGGTGATGGCCGGCGCGATCGAGCTCGGCATCACCCACGTCTCCGCCTACGCGTTCTCCACCGAGAACTGGAAGCGCTCGCCCGACGAGGTGCGCTTCCTCATGGGCTTCAACCGCAACGTGCTGCACCGCCGCCGCGACCAGATGGACGCCTGGGGGGTGCGGGTGCGGTGGGCCGGGCGCCACCCGAAGCTGTGGCGCTCGGTCATCCGCGAGCTCGAGGTGGCCGAGGAGCAGACCCGGCACAACACGGTGTGCACGCTGACGATGTGTGTGAACTACGGCGGCCGCGCCGAGATCGCCGACGCCGCGCGCGCGATCGCCCGGGAGGTCGCCGCCGGGCGCCTCGACCCGGAGAAAGTGAGCGAGAAGACCGTCGCGCGCTATCTCGACGAGCCCAAGCTACCGGACGTCGACATGTTCCTGCGCACCGGCGGCGAGCAGCGCACGAGCAACTTCCTGCTGTGGCAGTCGGCCTACGCGGAGATGGTCTTCATCGACGACGCCTGGCCCGACGTGGACCGGCGCACCCTCTGGCGCGCGGTGGAGACCTACGCCAGGCGGGACCGCCGCTACGGCGGCGCGGTGGACAAGCCCGCAACCCCGTGAGACGTCAACTCTTCCGCGAGATGTCAACTCCTCCGCGAGATGTCGACTCTGGCCCGAGACGTCAACTTTCCCGTGAGAAATCATCCCCGGCGTACGAGGCGTCGTCGGCGAGGGTGCCCGGCGCCGTGACATCTCGCGGAGAAGATGACATCTCGCGCACTCCGTGAGGTGTGCGGGCATCTCTGCTGCCTCGGCGCCGTCGCACGAGCACGCTGGCCACGATCACCACGGCGAGCGCCACGATGCCCGCGAGGCCCCAGGGGGAGCCGGCCGCGGCGGCCAGGGCGGCCTCCCAGACCGCGAAGCCGATCGTGGAGTAGATGGTTGCCCAGGCCATGGCCCCGGGGATCTGCGCGAGCGAGTACCGTGGCCAGCCGATCCGCAGCACCCCGGCGCCGGCGTTGACCATCGTCTGGAAACCGACGGTGAGGTAGGAGAACGGCACGACCGCCAGACCCCAGCGCCGGATGGCCTCGATGCCCCGCTCGGTGCCCTCGCCCTGGAGCCAGGTGTGCGCGCGCAGCCGCCATCCGCCGATGGGGTGGTTGCGCCGCAGCGCCTGCTCGGTGATCAGTCGCCCGATCCAATAGGTGGTCTGGCCCCGGATGGTGGCGCCGACGTAGAGGAACAAGAAGACGAGCCAGAAGGGCCACGCCGTCAGGAAGTCGGGCACGTGGTGGCTCCCTTCTGGTCGTGAACGGCATGGGCGTGGTCGGCAACGGCTCGGGCGGCGCGGGCGCTCGGGGTGGCGAGGGCGGTGGGACTCACGGCGAGAGCTGTTTCGCCGCGCAGTCGCCGCAGGTGCCGAACAGCTCGGCCGTGTGGTCGACGGCGACGAAGTCGTGCTCGCGGGCCACCCGGGCCGCCCAGGTCTCGACCGGTTCGCCGGCCACCTCCACCGTCCGGCCGCACTCGCGGCACACGAGGTGGTGGTGGTGCTCCTTGCGGGCGCACCGTCGGTAGAGGCTCTCGCCGTCGTCCATGCGCAGCACGTCGACCTCACCGGCGTCGGCCAGGGTCTGGAGGGTGCGGTAGACGGTGGCCAGGCCCACGTTCTCCCCGCCCTGCCGGAGCATCTCGTGGAGCTGCTGGGCGCTGCGGAAGTCTGCGGTGCGCTGGAGCAGGTCGCTGACGGCGGAGCGCTGCCGGGTCATGCGCAGCATCTCACACCACCTCCTTGACCTCGACGTCGTCCTCGACATCCAGGTGCGGATCGTGGGGCCGCGCGGGGCGCACGAGCACCGGGCGCAGGATCGATGTGACGGCGTACACCGCGATGGCCAGCACGACGATCGTCGCACCCGGCGAGAGCGGCACGAAGTACGTGATCGAGAGCCCGACGACGCACACCGCCACCCCGACCGCCATCGCGCCGCGCATGGTGGCGGTGAATGAGCGCGCGAGCAGCTGGCTCGTCGCGACCGGCACGATCATCAGGGCGGAGACCAGCAGCACGCCGACGACCCGCATGGAGACGGAGACGGTGAGCGCGGCCATGACGGCCACCAGCACGTTCAGCGCGCGCACCGGCAGGCCGGCGGCCCGGGCGAACTCCTCGTCGTGGCACAGCGCGAACAGGGCCGGCCGCAGCCCCAGCCCAGCACCGAGGACGACGACGGCGAGGCCCACCGTCAGCCACACGTCGAGGGTGGACACGGTGGAGATGGACCCGAAGAGGTACCCGGTCAGGCTTGCCGACGTGCCGCCCGCCAGCCCGATGAGCAGCACCCCACCGGCGATCCCACCGTAGAACAGCAGGGCGAGGGCGACGTCGCCGCTCGTCTTCCCGCGGGCGCGGACCACCTCGATGAGCACCGCCCCGACGATCGAGGCGACGACGGCACCGGGGACGGCGAGGGCGTCCAGGGGCGTCAGGCCGAGCGCGCCGCCCACCAGCCAGCCCATGGCCACACCGGTGAGGGCGACGTGCCCGATGCCGTCGCCGAGCAGCGACAGGCGCCGCTGGACAAGGTAGGTGCCCATGACCGGCGCGGCGACGCCGACGAGGAGGGCCACCAGCAGGGCGCGCTGCATCAGCGGGCTGCCCACCATCTCGGCGAGGGTCTCGAGCATGCTCACCACTCCACCTTCAGGTCGGGGGACCGCGTGCCGGGGTCGGCCTGGTCCTCGTGGGCGTGGACGTGGTCGTGACCCGCGGCGTCGTGGCCCTGCGCGGCCCGGGGCGGCGCGCCGTCGTGCACCACACGGCCGTGCCGCAGGACGACGGCGCGCTGCACCAGACCGGCAAGCTCACCGAGCTCGTGCAGCACGATGAGCATGGTGGTGCCGCGGGCGCGCAGGTCCGTCAGGGTGCCGGCCAGGGCCTCCTTCGAGCGGCGGTCGATGCCGGCCAGGGGCTCGTCGAGGATGAGCAGCTCGGGCTCGCGGACCAGGGCGCGGGCGATGAGGACCCGCTGCTGCTGCCCGCCGGAGAAGACGTGGACGCCGTCGTGGGCGCGGTCGGCGAGCCCCACCTGGTCCAGCGCGGCCAGGGCTCGGGCCCGGGCGCCCGCGCGCAGACGCAGCCGGCGCCCGTGGAGAACACCGGAGGAGACCACCTCGAGGGCGGTCGCCGGTACCCCGCCGGCGGCGGTGAGCCGCTGGGGCACGTAGCCCACCCGAGCCCACGGGACCCTGCGGGAGGTCACGTCCGCGCCGAAGAGCTCGGCCCGGCCGTTCGCGATCGGCACGACTCCGACCAGGGACTTCACGAGCGTGGACTTGCCGGACCCGTTGGCGCCGAGCAGCGCGACGGTCTCGCCGGCGGGGATCGTCAGGTCGATGCCGCGCAGGATGGTCGAGGAGCCCAGCACCACCGAGAGGTCAAGCGTGCGAACCGGGGCGGCCGCGGTGGCCGGCGGTGCCTGCGTGGGGCGAGGGCGGTGGGTCGTCACGCGCATCGCAGGCCTTCGCGCAGCGCCTGAAGGTTGTCCCGCATGATCTCCTGGTAGTCCTTCGTCTGGTCGAGCCGGCCGTCGAGGGGGTCGAGGACGGCGACCTCAACGCCCACCTCGCCCGCCAACGTCTCGGCGACGGCGGGGTTGACGAGCCGTTCGGCGAAGATGGTGGTCACGCCCTCCTGCCGGACGACGTCGGCGATCTCGGCGAGCCGGGCGGGGGAGGGCTCGGACTCGGGGTCGAGGCCCGAGACGCCCACCTGTGTGAGGTCGTACCGCTCCCCGAGGAACCCGTAGGCCTCGTGCGCGACGACGAGCGTGCGTGACCCGCACACCTCGAGTGCGGCCGAGAAGTCCTCGTCGAGCGCGGTGAGCTCGACGGCCAGATTCTCGGCGCGGGTGCGGTAGTCCGCGGCGTGGGCCGGGTCGGCGGCGGCCAGCTCGGCGGCCACGCCGTCGGCCACGTTCGCCAGGAGGGTGGGGTCGAGCCAGAAGTGCGGGTCCGCACCGCCGTGGTCGTGGCCGTGGCCGTGGTCGTGGGACTGCTCGGCATGGCCGGCGTCCGCGTCACCCTGGAGGTGGGCGGCGACCCCGGGGAGGGTCGCCACGTCGAGGACGTGGTCGGGGGTGGTCTGCTCGACTGCGTCGTCGACGGCGGCCTGGAAGCCGGAGAGGTAGAGGACCAGGCCTGCGGCGTCGAGCTGGGCGACGTCGTGCGGCGCGAGCTCGAGGTCGTGCGCGTCCACGCCCGGCGGTGTCAGGGAGGTGATCGACACGTCAGACCCGCCGACCCGCTCGGCCACGTACTGCAGCGGGTACACCGTGGTGAGGACGTCGAGCCGAGCCGCGCCGGGCTGGGCGCCCGCGCCGGGCGAGCAGGCCGCGAGGACGCCCGCGGCAGCCACTGCCGCGACGGCGGCAACGACAGCTGGGGTGGGCGTCTTCATGAGGACGATTCTCATTGCAGATGAGAACCGGAGTCAAACTCATCAGCGGTGAGAGGAGACACGCTCACGCCCCGGGTCGAGGCGCGCGGCCGCGGCGGCACCCTGGCCGCGCACACCGGTAGGTTGGAGGCCGCACGTGCGGGAACGGCCCGAGCCACCCGCCGGCGCACCCGTGCCAGCCGGGCACGGGCCCGCCCCTTCCGCCTGCACCCGCCAGGTGCGGGTTCTTTGAGAACCGGAGTGATCACACGTGGCCGCACCCTCGCGCCTGGACAACGTCATCAACCTCGCCAAGCGGCGGGGCTTCGTCTACCCCTCGGGGGAGATCTACGGCGGGACCCGATCCGCCTGGGACTACGGGCCGCTCGGCGTCGAGCTCAAGGAGAACATCAAGCGGCAGTGGTGGCGCAACATGGTCACCTCGCGCGACGACGTCGTCGGGCTGGACTCCTCCGTGATCCTCCCGCGCCAGGTCTGGGTGGCCTCGGGCCACGTCGGGGTCTTCACCGACCCGCTGACCGAGTGCCTGAGCTGCCACAAGCGCTTCCGCGCGGACCAGATGGAGGAGGAGTTCGAGGAGAAGAAGGGGCACGCGCCGGCGAACGGCCTGGCGGACATCGCCTGCCCCAACTGCGGCAACCGCGGTCAGTGGACCGAGCCCCGCGACTTCAACATGATGCTCAAGACCCACCTCGGCCCGGTCGAGGACGACTCCGGCCTGCACTACCTGCGGCCCGAGACGGCACAGGGCATCTTCGTCAACTTCGCCAACGTCATGACCTCGGCGCGCAGAAAGCCGCCGTTCGGCATCGGCCAGATCGGCAAGTCCTTCCGCAACGAGATCACGCCGGGCAACTTCATCTTCCGCACCCGTGAGTTCGAGCAGATGGAGATGGAGTTCTTCGTCGAGCCCGGCACGGACGTCGAGTGGCACCAGTACTGGATCGACGCGCGCACGGACTGGTACACCGACCTGGGCATCGCCCGGGACAACCTGCGCCACTACGAGCACCCGCAGGAGAAGCTCTCGCACTACTCCAAGCGCACCGTGGACATCGAGTACCGCTTCGGCTTCCAGGGCAGCGAGTGGGGCGAGCTCGAGGGCGTCGCCAACCGCACGGACTTCGACCTCACCACACACTCGGAGCACTCCGGTCAGGACCTCAGCTACTTCGACCAGGCCAAGAACGAGCGCTGGGTGCCCTACGTCATCGAGCCGGCCGCGGGCCTGACCCGCTCGCTCATGGCGTTCCTCGTGGACGCCTACACCGAGGACGAGGCTCCGAACACCAAGGGCGGCGTCGACAAGCGCACCGTGCTGCGCCTGGACTCGCGGCTGGCGCCCGTCAAGGCCGCCGTCCTGCCGCTGTCGCGCAACGAGCAGCTCTCGCCCGTCGCCCGTGACCTCGCCACGGAGCTGCGGGGCTACTGGAACGTCGACTTCGACGACGCCGGTGCGGTCGGCCGGCGCTACCGGCGCCAGGACGAGGTGGGCACGCCCTTCTGCATCACGGTCGACTTCGACTCGCTCGAGGACCAGGCCGTCACGGTGCGCGAGCGCGACTCCATGACCCAGGAGCGGATCTCCCTGGACAAGGTGCGGACCTACCTCGCCGAGCGCCTGCCCGGCTGCTGAGGCCTCGTCCGACCACGGGCCGCACCGAGCGGCGATGGAACGGGCACGTACTCGAATGTTGCCCGTTCCGTCGCCGCAGCCCGGAGGCCCGTGGTCCCGGCGCGATCCGGCTGCCGTCGACGCCACGCGAGGCGCACACACCTGGATCCGGCAACGAGCCGTCTGCCCGACGCTCTGTCGCCGATCTCGACTTGCCGGGGGGCTGCCAGGGCTGACGGCCGGTGTGGCTGCCAGGAGGCGCCCGCGTGGCAGGTCACAACGCCCACGGGTTGGGTGACCTGCACGTCTCGGGGAGAATGTCCGGGTGACTGACCTGCAGATCGGCGACATCCGCCTCGGGAGCCCGATCGTCCTCGCCCCGATGGCGGGTGTGACGAACCCGCCGTTCCGTCGGCTGTGCCGTGAGGCGGGCGTCGCCGGCCTGGCAGCGGGCGCGGCGGCCGACGGCACGACGGCGGAGCTCGCCGGACCAGCCGGTGCAGCGACGGTGACGGCGGACCGCCGGGGCACCTACGCACCGGCCGGCCTGTACGTCACCGAGATGATCACCTCGCGGGCGCTCGTGGAGCGCACGCCCGAGACGATGCGGATGATCACCCCGGACCCCCAGGAGCCGGTGCGCTCCGTCCAGCTCTACGGCGTCGACCCGGCGACCATCGCCGCCGCCGTGCGCATCCTCGTCGCCGAGGACCGCGCCGACCACGTCGACCTCAACTTCGGCTGCCCGGTGCCCAAGGTCACCCGCAAGGGCGGCGGGGCGGCGCTGCCGTGGAAGCGGGACCTCTTCGACGCCATCGTCACCCACGCCGTGGCGGCGGCCCGGGAGGCCTCGGCCGGCCGGGACCACGAGGTGCCCGTGACCGTGAAGATGCGGATGGGCATCGACCCCGACCATCTCACCTACCTCGACGCCGGCCGGCTTGCTGAACGGGCGGGCGTCGCCGCCGTCGCCCTGCACGCGCGGACCGCGGCGCAGCACTACGCCGGCCAGGCGCAGTGGGACACCATCGCGCGTCTCAAGGAGACCGTCACCACCATCCCTGTGCTCGGCAACGGTGACATCTGGTCCGCCGAGGACGCCGAGGCGATGGTGACCCAGACCGGCTGCGACGGCGTCGTGGTCGGCCGCGGCTGCCAGGGGCGTCCCTGGCTCTTCACCGACCTCGTGGCCGCCGCGCACGGGTCTGCGGTACGCGTCACCCCCGGCCTGCGCGAGGTCGCCGCCGTCATCCGCCGGCACGCGGAGCTCATGGTGGAGCACTTCGGCGAGGAGGGCCGGGCGCTGCGCGAGATGCGCAAGCACATGGCCTGGTACCTCAAGGGATACGTGGTCGGCGGGGAGGCCCGGCACGACCTCGGGATGGTCTCGTCGCTCGACGACCTGGACGAGCGCCTCGCCGCCCTCGATCTCGACCAGCCGTACCCGGGCGCCGCGGCGGAGGGTCCGCGGGGGAGGGCCGGCAGCCCCAAGCAGCCGCACCTGCCCGACGGGTGGCTGGGCAGCCGCGACATGGACGAGGAGCTCCTCGCCATGCTCGCGCACGCCGAGCTGTCGGTCTCGGGCGGCTGACCGGCCGATCGGGCGGACTCGGGCGGGTGGGTCAAGCAGTCACCGCTCGCTATCCGGTGCGGCGCACGAGCCAGACGGTGGTGTCCGCGGGCAGGGTGACGCGGCCGTCGTCGTGCAAGAGCTCCCCGCTCGCCAGCAGCACCTCGGTGCCTTCCGGCAGCATGAGCGGGGTGGCGCCGAGGTTCGCGACGACGAGCACCGCCGCCCGAGCCTCCTCGGGCAAGGCGGTGTTGATGAGGCCGACCACCGTGTCACTGTCCCGGTGCTCCTCCGCGAGGGCGAGACCGCCGACACCGAGGCCGAGCTCGCGGCGCAGCCGCAGGGCGGTGCGGTACAGCTCGAGGGTGGAGCCGGCGCGGCCGGTCTGGGCGTCCACCGCGAGTGCTGCCCACGCCGCGGGCTGGGGAAGCCAGGTGGTCCCGGTGGGCGAGAAGCCGAAGCCCGGGGCGTCCGCCTCCCAGGGCAGCGGCACCCGGCAGCCGTCGCGGCCCTTCTCGTCGCCGTTCGTACGGAAGAACGCGGGGTCCTGCCGGACGGCGTCGGGCAGCGCGGTGTGCTCGGGCAGGCCGAGCTCCTCGCCCTGGTAGACGTACGCGGAGCCGGGCAGGGCGAGCATCAGCAGCGTGGCGGCGCCGGCGCGTCGCAGGCCGAGTGCGGCGTCGGGCTGGGGGTCCTCCGGCCCGATGCCGTTGGGTCCCTTGCCGGTCCGCTCGAGCCCCAGCCGGGACGCGTGCCGCACGACGTCGTGGTTGGAGAGCACCCACGTCGTCGGCGCACCGACGTCGTCGTTGGCGCGCAGCGAGGCGGTGATCACGTCGCGAAGCGCCGGTGCGTCCCAGCGGGAGACGAGGTAGCCGAAGTTGAACGCCTGGTGCATCTCGTCGGGGCGGACGTAGCGGGAGAGGCGCTCGACCGGGTCGACCCAGGCCTCGGCGACGAGGATGCGCTCACCGGGATAGGCGTCGAGCACGCGCCGCCAGGCGCGGTAGACCTCGTGGACGCCGTCCTGGTCGTACATCGGCGGCCGGGCGTGGTGCTCCTCGGACGTTCGGGACACGGGCGGCTCGTCGCTGGTGTCCTCGGCGTCCTCGGCGCCCTCCACCATGGTGACGTGGCCGCTCCAGTCGGGCATGCCCGGGGCCTTGACCAGGCCGTGGGCGACGTCCACCCGGAAGCCGTCGACGCCGCGGTCCAGCCAGAACCGCAGCACGTCCTCGAACTCCGCGCGGACCTCGGGGTTGTCCCAGTTGAGGTCGGGCTGGGAGGAGTCGAACAGGTGCAGGTACCACTGGGCGTCGTTGGCCCAGGACGACCCGACGGCGTCGACCCGGTCCCGCACCCGGGTCCAGGCGGCCCCGCCGAACACCGACTCCCAGTTGTTCGGGGCCTCCTCGCCAGTCTCGCCCTGCCCCTCCCGGAAGATGTACCGGGCGCGTTCCCGGCTGCCCGGGCCCGCCTCGAGCGCCGCCTGGAACCACGCATGCTGGTCGGAGGTGTGGTTGGGCACGAGGTCGACGATCACCCGCAGGCCGAGCTCGTGGGCACGGGCCAGGAGGGCGTCGGCGTCGGCGAGGGTGCCGAAGATCGGGTCGATGTCGCGGTAGTCCGCGACGTCGTAGCCGCCGTCAGCCTGTGGGGACCGGTAGAACGGCGAGAGCCAGACGGCGTCGACGCCGAGTGTGGCGAGGTGGTCCAGGCGCCCGGTGATGCCGGGGAGGTCACCCAGGCCGTCGCCGTCGGCGTCGGCGAACGAGCGGGGATAGACCTGGTAGATCACCGCATGGCGCCACCACTCCTCGTCCCGGTGGGGCTCGGGGGTGTGGACGGTCAGGTCGGTGCTCGGGCGCAAGGTCTTCACGGTCAGGATGCTCCGTCGGGTTGGTCGCGGTGGTATGCGCGCATGCGCGCGGGTCGTTGTTGCGTGCTCAGGGCCGGCTCGCTCGCCGCGTCGCCGTGTCCGGTGAGCGGGCCGACCGGTCGTGCCGGCTGAGGGGCAGCTCCCACCCTCGCATCGCCGGTGGGCCTCGGGCCACCGCAGGGTGCGTGCTGCCGCCCGCCCGCCGTCAGATCATCAAGCCGTTCGCCGAGCCGGGCGCCGCTCCGGTGGAACCGCGCACGATGAGCTCGGGCACGAAGAGCAGCTCGGTGCGGGGCACCGTGGAGCCGCCGATCTCCGCGGCGAGCGTGGTCACCGCGGCCTGGCACATCGCCGCGACCGGCTGGCGGATGGTCGTCAGCGGCGGGTCGGTGTAGGGGATGAGCGCGGAGTCGTCGTAGCCGACCACGGACAGGTCGTTGGGCACCTTCAGGCCACGGGATCGGGCCGCCCGGACCGCGCCCAGCGCCATGAGGTCGGATCCGCAGATGACGGCGGTGCACCCGGCATCGAGCAGCAACGACCCGGCGCTCAGGCCCCCCTCCACGGTGAACAGCGTGGTGACGACCGGCGGGTCGGTCACGTCCAGGTAGGTGTGCATGGCTTCGAGGAACCCCTCGCGCTTGCGGTGCGCCGGCACGAACCGGTCGGGCCCGAGGGCCAGGCCGATGGTGCGGTGGCCCTGCGAGGCGAGGTGACGTACCGCCAGGTCCATGCTCCCGCGGTCGTCGGCGGAGAATGACGGCGCGTCGATGGCGGGGTTGTGCCCGTTGAGGAGCACGAACGGTACGCCGCGCTCGCGCAGGCGCAGGTATCGGGACGGGTCCGCCTGGGAGTCCGCGTGCAACCCGGAGACGAAGACGATGCCGTCGACGTCGTGGTCGAGCAGCATCTCGACGTAGTCGTCCTCGGTGGTCCCGCCGGGTGACTGGGTGCACAGCAGCGGAGTGAACCCGATCGTGGCCAGCATCGACTCGATGGCCTGCGCGAACGCGGGGAACACCGGGTTGGAGAGCTCGGGCACGATCAGGCCGACGAGGCCCGCGGACCGAGCGCGCAGCTTCTCCGGTCGCTCGTACCCGAGCAGATCCAGGGCCGCGAGCACGGCTCTACGGGTCTCGCCCGCCACGCCCGGTTTGCCGTTGAGCACGCGGGAGACGGTTGCTGTGCTGACGCCGGCCTGGTCGGCGACGTCTGTCAGCCTGGTGCGCCCTTGCATGGCTGGTCCTGACCAATCTGTCACGCGATGCGCGGTGCGCGCAGCGACTCTGTATCTGATGCCTGAAAGTTACTGCAAGAGGTTGCAAGAAAGCCAGCACATGGATACCGTCATTGGTATCCGGAAGGGCTCCTGGGAATTGTAGACAGGACTGAAACCGGCTTGAAACAGACGACACACACTTACAGGAGCTGAAAGATGCGACGGAGCATCACCCTTGTGGCCGCGGCGGTCGGAGCGACGCTGGCCCTGGCCGCCTGCGGCGGCGGTGACACCACGAACGACGAGACCCCCGAGCCGGCCGCCGAGGAGACGACGGAGGATGGTGAGCTCTCCGGCACCCTGACGATCTGGGCCGACGAGACGCGTATCGATCTCGTCAAGGAGATCGGTTCCCAGTTCACCGAGCAGACCGACATCGGCATCGACGTGGTCCAGAAGGCCTCCGCCGACATCGGTGACGACTTCATCAACACCGTCCCGACCGGCGAGGGCCCGGACATCATCGTCGTCGCCCACGACGGGCTCGGCGGCTGGGTCACCAACGGCGTCGTCGGCACGGTCGAGCTCGGTGAGAAGGCCGACCAGTTCTCCCAGTCCGCCCTCAACGGCGTGACGTACGACGGCCAGGTGTACGGCGTCCCGTACGCCATCGAGAACATCGCGCTCGTGCGCAACAACGCGATGCTCACCGAGACCCCGGACACCTGGGACGCGATGGTCGCGGCCGCGCAGGAGACCGGCGCGAAGTACCCGGTCCTCATCCAGCAGGACCCCGTGGCCTCCGACCCCTACCACCTGTACCCGCTGCAGACGTCGTTCGGGGCGCCGGTGTTCGCGAGCACCGAGGACGGCTCCTACACCGCCGACCTCGCCATGGGTGACGACGCCGGCCAGGCGTTCGCCGAGTTCCTCG
Organism: Georgenia yuyongxinii; assembly: GCF_006352065.1. NCBI lineage: Bacteria > Bacillati > Actinomycetota > Actinomycetes > Allobogoriellales > Allobogoriellaceae > Georgenia > Georgenia yuyongxinii. The sequence continues at coordinate 2,056,380 of NZ_CP040915.1, forward strand.
CCGCACAGGGCGCCGCCGGGGTGCTGGACGTGAACATCAGCGCCGACATCGCCAAGCAGGCGTTCCTCGACGGCGAGTCCCCGTACATCGTCACCGGGCCGTGGAACACCACCGCCTTCACCGAGGCGGGCATGGACATCAGCGTGCTGCCCGTGCCCAGCGCCGGTGGCCAGGAGGCGCAGCCGTTCGTGGGCGTCCAGGCCTTCTTCCCGAACATCGACTCGGAGAACGCGCTGCTCGTGAACGAGTTCCTCGTGAACTTCATCGCGACCCCCGAGGTGCAGACGCAGCTCTTCGAGCTCGGCGGGCGTGTGCCGGCGATGACCGAGGCCGCCGAGAGCCTGGAGGACCCGATCCTGCAGGGCTTCAACGCCGCGGGTGCCACCGGTGCCCCGATGCCTGCGATTCCGCAGATGTCCGCGGTGTGGGAGTTCTGGGGCGCCGCCGAGGCCGACCTCATCAAGGGTGCCGCCGCGCCGGCCGACCGCTGGACCACCATGGTGGACAACGTCTCGACCGCCATCTCCGGCAGCTGATCCAACCTGGTTCGACCGGGTGACGGCGCGGCTCCCGGCCGCGCCGTCACCCGGCGTCATACCCGCCCCGGAGCCCGGGGCGACGACGTCATCGCCGACGAAGGAACAGACGTGACACCTGCGCCGCGCACCGCGGAGAGACTGCGCCGAACCGCCACCGACCTCCCGCGTACCGACTCGCACGCACGCCGGTACGGGCCCGGGTTCCTGGCCAAGCTCGCTGCTGTCGGCCTCGTCGACGCGCTGGGCGTCTACGGGATCTTCGCCGCCTCGGCCGTGTCCCACTGGGGGATCGTCGCGGTCCTCGCGGTGGCGCTCATCGCGGTGAACTGGGTCTACTTCTCCCGTCGCATGGTGCCGGCGAAGTACCTGGTCCCGGGACTGTTCTTCCTGCTGATCTACCAGCTGTTCGTGATGGCCTACACCGGGTACGTCTCGTTCACGAACTACGGCGACGGGCACAACTCCACCAAGGAGGACGCGATCACCGCGATCCTCCTGCAGAACGACCGGCGGGTCGAAGGATCCCCGACGGTGCCCCTGGCCGTGGTTCGCGAAGGGGAGACCCTCGGGTTCGCCGTCGTGCAGCAGGACGGCGACGTCGCGGTCGGGTCGGCCGAGGAGCCCCTCGCCGTCGTGGACGACGCCGTGGTCGAGGGCGACCGCATCACCGCTGTGCCTGGCTGGGAGGTGCTGCCCTTCGGCGAGGTCGCGAGGATCCAGCAGGAGGTCACCGGGCTGCGGGTGCCGCTGACGGAGGACCCCAACGACGGCGCCGTGCGCACGCAGAACGGCTCGAGCGGGTTTATCTCGCGCAGCTTCTACACCTACGACGCTGCGGCCGACACGATGACCAACACCGACGACGGCACCCTGTACCGCCCCAGCGACTCCGGCTCCTTCGTGGCCGAGGACGGGCGCGCGCTCACCCCGGGCTGGCGGGTGCCCGTGGGCCTGGACAACTACGTCGAGATGTTCACCAGCAGCCGGGTCTCGGGGCCGTTCTTCCAGGTCCTCGCGTGGACCTTCGCCTTCGCTGCACTGTCGGTCCTCACCACCTTCGCACTGGGACTGTTCCTCGCGATGGTCTTCAACGACCCGCGGGTACGTGGGCGGCGGCTTTACCGAGTCGCGCTCATACTGCCGTACGCGATCCCAGGCTTCCTGGGCACCCTGGTGTGGCGCGGCATGCTCAACGAACGGTTCGGCTTTCTCAACGAGGTCATCCTCGGCGGTGCGTCGATCCCGTGGCTGAACGACCCGTGGCTCGCCAAGCTCTCCGTGATCGGCGTCAACCTCTGGATCGGTTTCCCCTACATGTTCCTCATCTGTACCGGTGCGCTGCAGTCGATCCCCGGCGACGTCATCGAGTCGGCCCGGATGGACGGCGCCGGCCGGCTGCGGATCTTCCGCTCCATCACGCTGCCGCTGCTGCTCGTGTCCACCGCGCCGCTGCTGATCGCGTCCTTCGCCTTCAACTTCAACAACTTCAACCTCATCTACATGCTCACCGGCGGCGGGCCCAACTTCCCCGACGCACCGATCCCGCTGGGCGCCACCGACATCCTCATCACCATGGTGTACTCCACCGCGTTCGAGGGCGGCCAGCGCGACTACGGGCTCGCCTCCGCCATGTCCATCGTCATCTTCATCATCGTCGGGCTCGTCGCCTGGCTCGGCTTCCGTCAGACCCGCAAGCTCGAGGAGATCTGAGATGGCCACGAACGCGCACGCGCAGACCCGGCTCCGCCGGGCCCGCTGGTGGCGGGAGATCGGTTGGCGCCACGTCGTCGGCGTCGTCGCCGTCGTCTACTGCGTGGTCCCGATCCTCTACGTGCTCTCGGCCTCGCTGAACCCGCAGGGCAGCCTCACCGGCTCCAACAAGCTCTTCCGCGTGGTGGCCGCGGAGAACTACGCCGCTCTGGCCGAACGTGGGTTCTGGCAGTGGGCGCTGAACTCGCTGGTGGTGGCCGGTGCCACCGCGGTGGGCACGGTCGTCATGGGCGCCGCCGCCGCCTACGCCTTCTCCCGGTTCCGGTTTGCGGGGCGGCACGGCTCGCTCACCGCACTGCTGCTCGTCCAGATGTTCCCCCAGATGCTCGCCTTCGTCGCGATCTTCCTGCTGCTGCTGAGCCTCGGTGACGTCTTCCCCGTGCTCGGCCTCAACAGCCAGCTGGGTCTGATCGCCGTGTACCTCGGCGGCGCGCTCGGGGTGAACACCTTCCTCATGTACGGCTTCTTCAACACGGTGCCCAAGGAGCTCGACGAGGCGGCGAAGCTCGACGGCGCCAGCCACGCGCAGATCTTCTTCACGATCATCCTGCGCCTGGTCGCACCGATCCTCGCCGTGGTGGGCCTGCTGTCGTTCATCAGCTCCTACGGCGAGTTCCTCATCGCCCGGACCGTCCTGCAGACCAACGACCGGTTCACCCTCGCTGTCGGGCTCTACCAATGGGCTTCGGACGAGCGCAACGCCCCCTGGGGCCTCTTCGCCGCAGGGGCTGTGATCGCCGCCATCCCCATCCTCGTGCTCTTCCTCTTCCTGCAGCGCTACATCGTCTCGGGCCTGACCGCAGGATCCGTGAAGGGATGACGGCCCAGCCGTGGTGGCGCGACGCCGTCGTCTACCAGATCTACCCGCGCAGCTTCGCCGACGGCGACGGCGACGGCGTCGGTGACCTCGCCGGCATCCGGGCACACCTGCCGTACGTGCGCGCGCTGGGTGCCGACGCCGTCTGGTTCACGCCCTGGTACCCCTCCGCGGGTGCCGACGGCGGCTACGACGTGGCCGACTATCGAGCCATCGACCCGGTCTTCGGCACCCTCGCGGAGGCGGAGGCGCTGATCGCCGAGGCCCGCGCGCTCGGCCTACGGACCATCGTCGACGTCGTGCCCAACCACCTCGCCGCCACCCACCCGTGGTTCGCGGCTGCCGTCGCCGCCGGGCCCGAAAGCGCCGAACGGGACCGGTTCATCTTCCGCGCCGGCCGCGGAACGCGCGGCGACGCCCCTCCCAACGACTGGGCGTCCGTGTTCGGGGGGCCGGCGTGGACGCGCGTCACCGAACCGGACGGCACACCTGGGGAGTGGTACCTCCACCTCTTCGCGCCGGCCCAGGTGGACCTGAACTGGCGCAACCCGCAGGTGCGCGCCGAGTTCGAGGACGTCCTGCGGTTCTGGTTCGACCGGGGCGTGGCGGGCATCCGGGTCGACTCGGCGACGATGATCTCCAAGGACCCCGCGCTGGCACCGGTGCCGGCACACCCCGGCCCGGGTGAGCATCCCTACATCGACCGCGACGACGTGCACGACGTGTATCGCGGCTGGCGTGCCGTGGCCGACGCCGCCGGGGCAGACCGCATCCTCGTGGGCGAGGTCTGGCTCGACGACGGAGCCCGGCTCGCCGCATACCTGCGCCCGGACGAGATGCACACCGCGTTCAACTTCGACCTGATGACCCAGCCGTGGGACGCAGCCGCGGTGCGCGCCTCGATCGCCAGGACCCTGAGCCATCACGTCCTGGTGGGCGCCCCCGCCACCTGGGTGCTGTCCAACCACGACGTGACGCGACCGGTCACCCGGTACGGGCGCACCGACACCGCGTTCGACATCTCGACGCCGCGCCGCATCGTGCCCACCGACCTGCGCCTGGGCACCGCCCGGGCGCGAGCGGCCGCGCTGCTCGTCGGGGCGGTGCCGGGCGTGCTGTACGTCTACCAGGGCGACGAGCTCGGGCTGCCGGAGGTCGAGGACCTGCCGCCGTCGGCCCGTATGGACCCCATCTTCGCCCAGACCGGCGGTGCGGACCTCGGCCGGGACGGGTGCCGCGTGCCGCTGCCCTGGGACGGGGAGACGCCGCCGTACGGTTTCAGCCCCGCGGGGGCGGCGCCGCCCTGGCTGCCGCAGCCCGAGACGTGGGCGGACCTGACGGTCGCCCGGCAGGAGTCCGAGCCCGGCTCGGTGCTGCGCCTCTATCGCGACATGCTCACGATTCGCAGGGCCGTCCTCGCAGGCCGTGAGGCGCCTCTGCGCTGGGTTGACGCACCGGACGGTACCGTCGCGTTCGAGCGGGAGGGACAGCTCCGGTGCACCGTCAACATGGCCGGCGGACCGGTGCCGCTCCCGGAGGGCGAGGTGCTCCTGGCGAGCGGGCCACTTTTGCCCGGTGAGCTGCCGTCGGACACGGCGGTCTGGACGCGCCCCCGCGTCCGCTGATCGGCGCCGGTCGCGCTGAGCAGCGCGTCCTCAGGACGCCGACATCCACACGGTCGTGTCCGGCGGGACCACCACGTCGCCGTCCAGCGGCGGCGACAGGGTGTCGCTGGCGTGCAGGATCTCCCGACCGGCGGGGACGAGCACCGGCTCGGGCCCGACGTTGACGAGCACGAGCAGGCGGCGGTTGAGGAACGCCAGGGCCCCCTCCCCGGGTGCGTCCACCCACGCCACCGTGCCGGTGCCCAGGTGCAGCTCCGCACGCAGCCGCAGGGCCTGGCGGTACCGCTCGAACACGGTGCCGATGCGGCCCTTCTGCTGCGCCACGGCCTCGGCCACCGCACGGACCGTGGCGGCCACCGAGCCGTCCGCCGTGTCACCGGCCGTCAGCCCGACCGCCTCGCCCTGCGGCACGTAGGCAGTGCCAGGCAGGGCGAGCATGAGCAGCGTGGCGGCGTCGTGGCGACGCCGCCACGCGTCGCTGTCCGTCCTGGTCCAGTCGTCGGTCCGGACGGACGGCGCCGCCAGCAGGGTCCACCCGGCCGTGGCACCGACCGGGTCTCGCAGCGCGTAGGCGTCGGTGATCGCCGTCCGTAGCGCCGCAGCCTGCCACGGGGTGGTCACCAGCCGGTCGTCGCGGGTGATGTGCAGCCAGTCCTCGTGCAGGTGGACGGCGAGGTCGCGGGGGGCGACGGCGGTGCCCGCGCCGGTGGCCACCGTGTCCTCGCCGTGCTCGGCCAGGAGGGCCTGAAGCCCGCCGAGGTCGACGCCGGCGTGCTCGTGGCGGCCGGTGGCCGGCAGGGGGGCGGAGCCCTGGGGGGCCGGGCCCTCCAGGGGGGCGGCGGCGGACAGGTCGATGCCGTCCACCCCGCGGTCCAGCCAGGCGGCGCATCGCGCCAGGTGCCAGGCGGGGTCGGTGCCGTGGGGGGCGTCGGTGCCGACGACGGTGACGATCACCTTGACCCCGCGCTGATGGGCGCGGCGCACGAGGGTGTCCACGGCCGTGCGTGCGGGCTCGGCCGCCGGGTCGACGCCCGGGCAGTGGACCTGGATGGCGTCGGCGCCCAGCCGCGCGACGTGGGAGATCTCCTGCGCCAGCGCCTCGAGACCGGGGACGTCGGTGGCCACGGCCACCTGGAAGACCACCGCCTGCTGCCACCACGTCGTGGCACCGCCGGTGCGTCGGTGCACAAGGGTGGTGGTGGTGACGTCACCGAGGCGTGCGCGCCCGGTGGAGGCGGGCTGCGCCGTCGTCGCCATGCCGGGGTCCGTCACCTCGCCATTGTGGACCATGTCCCGTCCCGCGACCCGCTTCACGTAGGCTCCAGCAGTGCCCCAGGACTTCTCCGCCGCCGCCCGTGCGGCAGACGTGCCGGGCCGGGCCGAGGCCTACACCGACCGCGACCGCCAACGGTGGTGGTCCGAGCCGGCGAAGAATCCCCGCCGCACCGCCTTCGAGCGCGACCGGGCCCGCGTGCTGCACTCCTCCGCGCTGCGCCGCCTCGGCGCGAAGACCCAGGTGCTCGGGCCCTCCAGCGACGACTTCGTGCGCACCCGGCTCACCCACTCCCTCGAGGTGGCCCAGGTGGGCCGCGAGCTCGGCAAGGCGCTGGGCTGCGACCCCGACGTCGTCGACACCGCATGCCTGTCCCACGACCTGGGCCACCCACCGTTCGGGCACAACGGGGAACGAGCGCTGGACGAGGTGGCCGCCGGGATCGGCGGGTTCGAGGGCAACGCCCAGACGCTGCGCCTGCTCACCCGCCTCGAGCCGAAGACCTTCACCGACGACGGCGAGGCCGTGGGCCTCAACCTCACCCGCGCGAGCCTTGACGCCTCCACCAAGTACCCCTGGAGCCGCGGCGCGGGCCCGGTGCGTACCGACGGGACCACAACCGCGAAGTTCGGGGTCTACGAGGACGACCTTCCCGTGTTCGGCTGGCTGCGCGAGGGAGCGCCGGACGGCCGGCGCTGCCTCGAGGCCCAGGTGATGGACCTCTCCGACGACATCGCCTACAGCGTCCACGACGTCGAGGACGCCATCGTCGGTGGGCGGGTGGACTTCGCTCGGGTGCGGCTGCCCGCCGAGCAGGCCCGCGTGGTCGCGCAGGTGCGCGAGTGGTACGACCCGCCCGTGCCCGACGACGAGCTCGGCGCCGCCATCGACCGGCTCCTCGCCCTGCCGATCTGGATGGCCGCCTTCGACGGGTCCCGGCAGGACCTGGCGCGGATCAAGAACATGACGAGCCAGCTGATCGGCCGGTTCTGCGGCGCGGCCGAGGCGGCCACGCGGGAGGCGTACGGCACCGGCCCGCTGACGCGGTACGCCGCGGACCTGGTGGTCCCGCCCGCCACGCTCGCCGAGATCGTGGTGCTCAAGGGTGTCGCGGCGCTGTACGTCATGGCACCGCGGGAGTCCGAGCCGCTGTACATGTCGCAGCGGACCATCCTCTTCGACCTGGCCGACGTGCTCCTGGAGACCGGGGAGCGGCACCTCGAGGCGCCGTTCGTCGCCGACCGTCGCGCCGCGGCCGACGACGACGCCCGGCTGCGGGTGGTGGTGGACCAGGTCGCCTCCCTGACCGACACCTCCGCGCACCAGTGGCACGCGCGGCTGCGGGGCATGCTGTCCGAGGTCTTCTGACCCCCGCCCCCAGGCCCGCGAGATGTCATCTCCTCCGCGAGATGTCACCGGGCATTCGGACCGGCTTGTGCGTAAGGCGACGGGGACGACGCACCGCGCACCTAGACTGACGCCATGGCAGGCCTGATCCGACGCGAGGACATCGACGCCGTTCGCGAGCGGGCCCGCATCGAGGAGGTCGTCGGCACCTACGTCACCCTCAAGACCGCCGGCGTCGGCTCGCAGAAGGGCCTGTGCCCGTTCCACGACGAGCGCACCGCGTCCTTCCACGTGCGCCCGCAGCTGGGTCTGTGGCACTGCTTCGGCTGCGACGAGGGCGGCGACGTCATCTCCTTCGTCCAGAAGATCGACCACCTCTCCTTCACGGAGGCCGTCGAGCACCTGGCGAGCAAGGTGGGCGTCCAGCTGCGCTACGAGGACGGCGGCACCTCCCGCCCCCGGGAGGAGCCCGGCCGCCGTCAGCGCCTGATCGAGGCCCACCGGGTCGCCGAGGAGTTCTACGCCACCCAGCTCGACAGCCCCGAGGGCGAGACGGGCCGGCGCTTCCTCGCCGAGCGTGGGTTCGACCGCCAGGCCGCGGCGACCTTCGGCGTCGGCTATGCCCCCAAGGGTTGGGACCACCTCATGCGCCACCTGCGCGGGCGCGGCTTCACCGAGGCCGAGCTGACGGCGTCGGGCCTCGTCTCGCAGGGCAACCGCGGGATCTACGACCGCTTCCGCGGGCGTCTCGTCTGGCCCATCCGGGACATCACCGCCGAGACGGTCGGCTTCGGCGCCCGGCGCCTGTACGAGGACGACCAGGGCCCGAAGTACCTCAACACCCCCGAGACCCCGATCTACAAGAAGTCCCACGTGCTGTACGGCCTCGACCTCGCCAAGCGCGCGATCGCCAAGGAACGCAAGGTCGTCGTCGTCGAGGGGTACACCGACGTCATGGCCGCCCACCTGGCCGGGGTGGGCACCGCGGTGGCCACCTGCGGGACGGCGTTCGGCACCGACCACGTCAAGATCGTCCGGCGCCTCCTCGGGGACACCGACGACGCCGCGGCCGGGGTGATCCTCGCCTCCGGCGCGACCCGCGGCGGTGAGGTGATCTTCACCTTCGACGGCGACGCGGCGGGCCAGAAGGCCGCGCTGCGCGCCTTCGAGGAGGACCAGCGGTTCGCCTCGCAGACGTTCGTCGCCGTCGGCCCGGACGGCATGGACCCGTGCGACCTGCGCCTGCAGCGCGGCGACGAGGCGGTCCGCGAGCTGGTGACCGGCCGCGAGCCGCTGTTCGCCTTCGCCATCCGCTCGGTGCTGCGTCAGCTCGACCTGGCGACGGCGGAGGGCCGGGTCGCGGCGCTGCGTGCCGCATCCCCGGTGGTCGCCGGCATCCGCGACCAGGCGCTTCGCTGGGAGTACACCCGCGAGCTCGCCGGGTGGCTCGGCATGGATGAACCGTCGGTGCGGCAGGCCGTGCAGGGTGCTCAGCGTGCGGGTGGCCGGCCGGAGATGCCCGTCGCGGTGCTCGCCCCGGGCGGCGCCGGCGGGTGGAACGGCGGCGGGAACCGGCGCGGGTCGGCATCGGACTCCCGGTCCGGTGACCGGCGGTCCTGGGACACGCGCGGAGAGGGCGGTGCCCGCGGCGCCCGGACGTCGCGCGACGGCGGCGGCTACTCCGGGCGCCGGTACGACGACGGCCGCGACGGCTTCCGCGACATCTCTGCCGCACCCGGGTCCATGCCGGGCGGCCACCGGCCACCACGCGAGGATCCCGTGGCCCGTCTCGAGCGCCAGGTGCTCGAGGTGGTGCTCCAGCTGCCCCAGCACGCGCTGGGCGCCGGGTTCGACGACCTCGCGCCCGACACCTTCACGGTGCCCGCCTACCGGGGCGTGCACGACGCCATCCGCGCGGCGGGCGGCACCTTCGCCTACGGCCAGGAGGTCGAGCGCCACGCGGCGGTGCAGCCCGGCGGGGACGCGGCCAGGCACGCGGCCGCGTGGTGGGCCGAGCAGGTGCGGGAGAACGCCGTCGGACCGGTCGCCGGCGTCATCACCGAGCTCGCCGTCACGCCCCTGCCCGAGGACCGGCCCGATGCCCTCGCCGGCTACGCCCAGGGTGTGCTCGTGGCGCTGATCCGGATGGGGCTGACGCGGCAGATCGCCGACGTCAAGGGCCGCCTGCAGCGCACCGACCCGGCCGACTCCGCCTACCAGCAGGTCTTCGCCGACCTCATGGCGCTCGAGAACCGGCGACGCGCGCTGAGCCGGGACTGACGGCAACGGCTACTGAGCCCCGGACTGACCCCCAAGCGGCCGCCGGACGACTGCGGCGGCCGTCATGATCGAGCCGTGACCAGATGCCCCCGGGAATTGGGGGTGCGCACAGGGCCCGATACGACCATCGTTGGAGCAGTGGACGAGCGGCCGGGCGCAGAGCCGGGCGCGAACGTCGGAGCGCACTGTGATGGGGGAGCAGGTGGTCCGCAGGTCGGCCGCGCCGTCGATGCCCGATCACCGCATCGCCGTCGGAGTCCCGGGACAGGCGCGTCTGCGCCGGCTCCGCGCCCTCGCCGCGCGGCTCGCGCCGGCCGCCGTCGTCGCCGTGCTGTGCGTGCTGGCCACCGCGGCCCTGGTCCTCTCGGTCGTCGCCGTGTGGCCCGCCGGGGGAGGCGACACCGGCAGCGCGGAGACCGTGGCCGGCCCGGGTGCCGGTCCTCGGGCCGACGTCATGGCACCCGGCGCGGGTCCGCTGACGGGCAGGCCGGGCGGGGAGGCACCCGCTGGCGCCCTGTCGGGTCGTGCCGCCGCGGTGGACGTCGGCGAGTCGGCCCGCGTCGGCTCATGGGCCGTGCGGTTCGGCCGGACGCTCGGCGACGCGCAGGTCATGGCCGAGAGCGGGGCAAACGCGCGGATCCGGGAGCTGGCCGACGGCGAGCGGCTCGTGATGGCCACCGTCTCCCTCACGAACAACGCCGCCGGCGCCGCCGACCCCGCCCTCGACCTCATCGTGGGCTATCTCGGGTCGGACGGCGTCGAGTACAACGCCCTCACCGGGGCGACGTGCGGGTCCGGGAGGGACGTGCTGGCTCTGGGCGTGGTCCCTGCCCAGGACAGCGTCACCGGGACGGTGTGCCAGATCGTGCCGAGCGCGGTGATCGACGGCGGGTCATGGGTGCTCCGGACCGCCGCTGAGTACACCAGGCCTGTGTTCTTCGACGCGAGCTAGTTGGTCGGCCTGAGCGGGTCGCAGTCCCCGCACAGGAGCACCGCGGCGTCGACGGCCGCTCCCTGGGCGACGTGACGCAGGCTTGCCCCGGTGCGCGCGCATCCGGCGCACCCGTGCGCGGCCCGGGGCCACTCGTCGCTGAGGTCGAGCACGCCGAGAGCTCCGTCGGGGAAGCGCACCGCGTGAAAGGTCATACGAATAAGTATGCCCCGGAGTGTGCGATATGCACGTGTTGCCACGCCCGACGTCGGCCGGCAGCGTCCGTCCGAGCCGCCCGTCTGCCACATGCGCCTCTGGCGTATCGAACAGGCGTTCGATATGCTTCCGGCGTGTCTACGGGGCCGACGATCCTGCATGCCGATCTCGACGCGTTCTACGCGTCGGTCGAGCAGCTGCTCGACCCCGCGCTGCGTGGTCGCCCCGTCGCCGTGGGCGGTGGGCCCCGTGGGGGAGTGGTCCTCGCCGCCTCGTACGAGGCCAAGGCCACTGGGGTCCAGGGCGGGATGCCGGGATGGCGCGCGGCGCAGCTCTGCCCGGCCCTCATCTTTGTCCGGGGGCACTTCGACGAGTACCCCCGGCTCGCGGATCAGGTGATGCACATCCTCGGCGACGTCACACCCGCCGTGCAGCGGATCTCCATCGACGAGGCCTTCCTCGACGTCTCGGGATCCACCCACCTGTTCGGCCCGCCGGCCGTCATCGGGGCGACGCTGCGCGAACGGGTGCGAGCCGAGGTGGGCCTGCCGATCTCGGTCGGCGCGGCACGGACGAAGCACCTGGCCAAGGTCGCCTCCCAGGTGGCCAAGCCGGACGGGCTGGTGGTCGTCGACCCGGAGCGGGAGCGCGAGTTCCTCGATCCGTTGCCGGTAGGCCTCATCTGGGGCGTGGGACCGGTCACGGAGCAACGCCTGGCCGACCGCGGCATCCGCACGATCGGCGATCTCGCGGAGTCGCCCACCGGGATGCTGAAGCGCCTCCTCGGTCCGGCCGTCGGCACCACGCTGCACGCCCTCGCCCTCAACGACGACCCCCGGCGCGTGGCGACATCTGCTCGCGCACGCTCGGTCGGTGCGCAGTCGGCGATGGGCCGTCGACGCCCGACGCCCGAGCTCGTCCGTGAGGTGCTCGGCCACCTGGCCGAACGGGTGGCGGGCCGGCTCCGGGCGAAGAACCGGGCGGGGCGCACGATCACCGTGCGCGTGCGGTTTCCCGGGATGCGGTCCGTGACGCGCTCCCTCACCCTCCCTGCAGCGGTGTCCGCGACGCTGACCCTGACCGAGGTCGCCGAGCAGCTCGCCTGGCAGGCCATCCGTGACCATCCCGACGAGGCGGAGATCAGCCTGCTCGCCATCTCGGTGAGCAACCTGACGCCGCAGCACGGCGTCCAGCTCGAGCTGGAGCTGCCGCCGCCGGATCCGTGGCGGCCCGGCACGGCCCAGGGCTCCGCCAGGTGGGCCCTCGACAGGTCGATGGACGCCGCACGGGCCCGGTTCGGACGCGATGCCGTCGGGTACCTTCCGGCCACCCTGCGAGGCCCGGGCGGCGTCCCCGACGACTTCCGGGAGCTGGCCGAGCGTGACCTGTGAGCGACACCCCGCTCAGGGCCTTCGTGTGTCCGACCGAGCGGCCCGTCGCGCTCAGGCCGCGTTCGCGGGGAGAGGTTGCAGCGTGGCCGTGCCGTCGCCGACCACGCTCCGTCGGTCGGGGCACACCGGGGAGACCACGAGCTCCAGGCCGATGATGAATGCCACGAAGACATCACCGGGTGAGCAGCCGTAGCCGAGCAGTCGAGGGTCAGGTCTCCAAGCTCGCAGGTCAGGTGCCGCGAAACTGCAGCTCTGCTCGGTACGACTCCCGAGGCGTCAGCCGGGACGGTGCCGCCGGGGCGGATGCCCCGTGCTTAGGAGCGGTTCGGTGTCTGGGTTGGGCGCGCCCCTACGTCGCCGAAGCAGTCACGGACCGACTTCGAGCCCAAACGAGAAGGCCCGGAACCGTTGAGGTTCCGGGCCTGGTGGCTCCCGCGACTGGACTCGAACCAGTGCGGCTGGTTCTCGTCGCCACTGGGGCTGACCTGCGCTTTGACCACCTGACCTGCGCTTATGGGGAACAGTAACGGGAGACATGAGTTGACGCAAGAGGACAAGAAGTTACTCTGATCCTGCACGTATCCTGCACGCCGCCCCCACGCACACGACCCGAGGAGACACCCATGGCCGCGAAGAAGCGGGGGTTCGGGCAGATCCGACGCCTACCCTCCAAGCGATACCAGGCCGGCTACACCGGCCCGGACGCCGCCCTGCACTACGCCCCGTCCACCTTCGACGCCCGCGAGGACGCCGAGGCATGGCTCGCCGACGAGCGCCGCCTCATCGCCGCCGGGACGTGGGCCCCGCCCAAGGCCCGGGCGAAGGCCAAGGCCGAGGGTCCGATGACCTTCGGCACCTACGCCGAGTCATGGCTCCGCCGCCGCGACCTCAAGCCCCGCACCCGCGCCCACTACCGACGCCTGCTAGACGACTTCATCCTGCCCCGGTTCGAGGACGTGCCCTTCGCGCACATCACGCCCGTGGCCGTCGCCGACTGGCACGCCGACCTCGGCACCGCCACCGGCCCCACCTACCGCGCCCACGCGTACTCCCTCCTGCGCACCATCTCGCTCACCGCCGTTTCAGAGGACGTCATCGACGCCTCGCCGTGCCGGGTCCGCGGCGCTGGCAACTCCAAGCGTGTGAAGAAGATCGAGCCGGCCACGCTCGCCGAGCTCGAGGCCCTGACGAAGGCCATGCCCGAACGACTCCGGGCGATGGTCATGCTCGCCGCGTGGTGCGCGATGCGGTTCGGGGAGTTGGCCGAGCTGCGCCGGAAGGACGTGGACCTGAAGAACGGCATCATCCGCGTCCGCCGCGCCGTTGTCCGCGCTGACGGCGAGGTCATCGTGGGCACCCCCAAGTCCGAGGCTGGCGTCCGGGACGTGGCGATCCCGCCGCACCTCGTGCCCATGCTGAAGACGCACATCGGCGAGCACGCACAGTGGGGGAGGGATGGCCTCCTGTTCCCCAACCCCGACGGCGAGAACATGGCCTCATCCTCGCTGGCGTGGCACTTCAACAAGGCCCGCGTCGCCGCCAAGCGGCCGGACCTCCGGTTCCACGACCTGCGGCACACCGGAGCCGTCCTGGCCGCACAGACGGGCGCCACGCTCGCCGAGCTGATGGCCCGCCTCGGTCACTCAACCCCGGCCGCCGCCATGCGCTACCAGCACGCCGCGAAGGGCAGGGACGCCGAGATCGCCGCCCTGCTGTCCAAGATCGCCGAAGCGAAGTAGACCCACCCCCAGACGCCCCGGCCACCCATCGAGGTGGCTGGGGCGTTCTGCTGTCCCCTGAATTACCTGTGGACGGCCAGAAGTTCTACGACGACACGACACGCTGATAGGCGCGACACGCCGGGAAATGCGAACTCTTAGGGCTGTGGAAAACCAGCCTCCCCTGGCAACGCGTTGCGTTCTCCGTCCGCCGGCGCATCCGAAAGTGGGCACCGGGATTCTTAGACAAACGTGAGCCGGCTTGTATCGCATTTGTCTACTAGGCGGCCATGCGTCCGCGCAATGGGGCAGGTCAGAGGCTGTGATCGCCGTAGACGCGACGTCTACAACTTGTATGCCAGCAGCTGGCAAATGTTAGACGGCGCCGCGCAGACCGTTCACCTGGGCACCTGACCTGCAGCGATGCACACCTTGTGGGGCCCTCTGTGGATTCACGGTTCCACGCCCCCGGGGCTGCCAGGGCGAATGACACGAGTGGCATTTAGGCCCCTACGATGAGTTGTGTCCAGATAGGAACGTAGATATCCGGGCAAGGAACGACCCGCCCCCTGAACAACCGCCAAGTAACCCAGGGGACGGGCCGCAAACACCTCACAGGAGGCTCGATCAAGCATGGCACACACGACCCTGAGCATGCGCAACACTGCGCCCAGGAATGGCGCGCTCCCGCTCTACGTGAGCATCAAGGAAGCAGCAGCGGCCAAGGGGGTGACCGAGCGGACCATCCGGAGGTGGATCGCGACGAACCACCTCAGCGCCGAACGCGTCGGCCCCCGCCTCATCCGCATCCGCGTCGAAGACCTCGAGCAGATGGGCCACCGGATCGGGGGTGCGGCGTGAACCCCCAGAACACCCCCACCCCCCAGCACAACACCACCCGTCACGTGGCCAACTGCAAGACGAACGGGGGCCACGTCCCTCCGTCGCAGTGCCCCAAGTGCTCCCAGCCGCCGGACTACAAGCTCATGGGCTACCTCATGAAGCTGGACCGCCTCGCCGGCAAGAGGGCAGGTGGCCGATGAGCACCACGCCCGACCTCCAGCCCGTCCTGGACAACACCGACCCGTGGTGGCGGGACAGCGCCGAGCGTGCCCTCCAGGACCTCGCCGCCACCGGCCGCACGTTCGACGCTTTCGACCTCACCGAGATGGGCGTCATCGACCCGCCCCACCCCAACCACTGGGGAGCACTCTTCCGTGCCGCTGCCAGCGCCGGAACCATCGAGGTGGCCGGGTACCACAAGTCCCGCCGCCCGGGGCGCGCAGGGGGCGTGTGCGCCTTCTGGCGGGGGAAGCGGGCGGCGTGACCCAGCGGACCCAGCGGTTCGACTGGGAACGCGCACTCCTCGCGTCCGACCTCCCGGCGTCGGCACGCCTGATCGGGCTCACGCTGGCGACCCGCACGGACCCGGACCTGACCATCCCCGCGGACTTCACGCCCTCCCTGTCGACCATCGCCAAGTGGACGGGGCTGAGCAGGCGCGCCGTCCAGTTGCATCTCAACGGACTCGAAACGGCGGGTTGGGTCACTCGTTCGCGACCGACCGTGATGGCGGCGAGGGTGCACCACGAGCGCACACGGTACGGACTCGCCACACCTGCCGGGGCTGGGGCACCCGATGCCCTAGGGCATGAGATTCCCCAGCCTGGGGAACCCAGTGCCCTAGGGCTAGGGAATGAGGTGCACGGGGCTAGGGCACCAGTTGCCCTCAACCATCACGTTCCATCACCTTCTCCATCACCTTCCATCACCGACGTCGCTGTCGCTGCATCTCCTGGCTTCCGAGACCTCACAGAAGACGAGATTCAGCCCTTCATCGAATTCCACAAGATCCGCCGGTGGCGTCCCTGGCTCAAGAAGGCCATGGGCGAAGGCTTCTACGAGGACTCAATCCGAGAGTTCCGAGGAGCACGAAACCAGCCCGCCGCGACGTCCGACCGGAAGCTCATGCAGCACATGAACGTCGTCGCCGAACTAGAGCAGTACGAAGAACGCCAACTCCCGTACCAGAGCAGCCACGAAACCAAGTTGCTAGGAGCCTGACCATGAAGCCTTCCGAAGCCGCCAAGGTCCTCACCTACGTCGCCGCGTTCAACGGTCGCACCGTCGGCAAGACCGACGCCATGGCATGGGCCGACGCCCTCCACCCTGACGTCACCTACGAGGACGCCAAGACCGCCGTTGCGCAGCACTTCGCCGAGTCGACCGACTGGTGCATGCCCGCCCACATCAACCAGCGCGTCAAGACCATCTGGCGGGAGAGGGTCGACGCCATCGGCGGGGCCGTGCCACCCCCTCCTGACTCCATCGCCGACCGGCCCGGCCACTGCTACAGCGAGTGGCATCAGGTCTTCCTGCGTGCCGTGAAGATCGGTGCCACCCCGGAAGAAGCCGACCAGCAAGCCTGCGCAGCCGTGCAGATCACTCGCGCTCCCAACGATCCCCTCCGCTCACTCTCCTGGCGCCGGGCACAGCGTGAACAGCAGCAGCTCGGCGCCGCCTGATGTCACGCCGGCACGACCCACGCGCCCTCGACACCCCTGAGCGGTCAGAGGGCGCGTGGGAGTACGAGACGTGGGCGGCACAGTGGGGCGACACCGAGACGACCACCCCACCGGCGGACTGGCAGGTCGCATGGGCGGACACCACCATCAGCACCGTCGAGAAGGTCTGGTCCGAGCAAGGCGCCAAGCTGTACGCCCCACACCGGTACAAGTGGTTGCGCGACGACCTCCACACCTGGCTGCTCATCGAGGCCCAGAAGGTCGCCGACTGGTACGTGCCCGTCCCCTGCCCCGACCCCGAGGGCATGTGGGCCGCGACCCTCTGGCGCACCCTCCGCAAGTCGGCCCGGTGGCACTTCGGCACCGTCGCCAAGACCGTCGAAGAACAAGACGCCTACCACCGAGGCGTGACGTCCACCAACTACCTCACGGCAGAAGTCGGCGATGCGTGGCTACCCCGCCACGCGATCCACGGCGACGACTGGACCAGCCGAGACCCCGCCGACGTCGTCGGCCGTGTCGAAGCCCTCGCCGAGAAGGTCCGCCAGGCCGAGACCTACACCCGCGAGCAGGGCAGCACGTACACCACCGAGACGTCCCCGTACTGCTCCGAGCCCCTATGCACCCAGCCCGTCGACATCAACGGGCAGTGCCGGCCCCACTACGAGAAGGAACGACGCCTCTGGGGCAACGTAAACGGGCGCCTCTGCAACATCCCGGGGTGCGGCAGGCCCCACCGCTCACGGGGACTGTGCAACACCCACCAGGCCCAGCTGCGCGGCGGCAGGCTCCCCGCCGAGTACATGCAGTACGCCGAGGCCAAGCAGCAGCCCGCCACCGGGTGCCAGGTCCCCGGCTGCGACAGGCCCCACGACGCCCGCGGGTACTGCGCCAAGCACTACGCCATATGGCGCAAGGGCACGCTGTGAGCGGGGCACAGGCGAGGGCAGGTCACACCCTCCCAAAATGCCCCCACCCCCCTACCGGGCAGCAAGGCGCACACCGCTGCCCCCACCGATGCGCGCACGCCCCATGCCCCCGAGGCCCAGCCCCGGCCCGTCCCCACGCGGAGCCGACGGGATCACCGGCGCGAGCAGTTCAACATCTGCGGAAGCGAGGCAAACACCATGAGTAAACATTCATCAGCCGGTTCAGCATGGCAAGCAATCAGATTGAGAATCCTGCAGCGCGACGGCTACACGTGCGCGTACTGCGGCAGGGAAGCAGACACGGTTGATCACATCGTCGCGAAAGCGAACGGCGGAACAGATGATGAATCGAATCTGATTGCAGCTTGCAGGACGTGCAACGGGTACAAACAGGACCGCCAACAGATCAGGGTCCCCTACGTCAATACCAAATGGCTGACCAGCGTCTGATTCGGTCGAGGCTGGTCAACGCCGCCGAGTCGAGATCGGCCCGTTTCTTTAGCAGGGCCCCGGCAGCCCCGCCCCCAACTGTCGTTTTCATGCGTGAAGCTTCAAATATTCGGAGGAGGTGGCCAGATGGCTGCCAGGACGTTCGTGTCGTCGCTGAGGTCGTTCCAGAAGGCGTCGCCGTGGTTGGGCCCGGAGCATGACCCGGCGCTGGTGATGCTCGAGGCGATGGCGAAGGAGTTGGACGGCGGGGAGCTGACCCCGGCGCTGCTGTCGCAGTTCGGTCTGGCCTATCGGTCGCTGCAGAAGCTGGCCCCGCGGTCGGACCGGGGCGAGGTGGACCCGTTGGACGAGGTCCTGGCCGAGCGGGGGCGCTGAGTGGTGTTCGCACCGGCGTTGATGACCCCGCCGCTGTCGGAGGACTTCACCACCGATGGTGACTGGCTGTTGCGGTTCGCGGACCTGGCGTGGTGCACCCCGGAGTCGCCGGCGGGGATCGAGTTGGACGCGTGGCAGCGGGAGTTGCTGCGTCGGATGCTGGAGACGTATCCGCCGGGGCACGAGCGGGCCGGGGAGTTGCGTTACAGGCAGGTGCTGGTGTCTCTGGGGCGCCAGAACGGTAAGTCTGTGATCGGGGCACTGCTGGGTCTGTACGGCCTTCTGCGGGCCCCTGGTGCGCTCGTGATCGGTGTGGCGTCGACGGCGGAGCAGGCGCGGATCATCTACGACCGGACCATGTTCGTGATCAACCAGAACCCCACGCTCAAGCGCCGGTTCGAGCGGCTGACCGACACTCGCGGCATCCAGGCCAAGGACGGCAGCAAGTACGAGATCAAGGCAGCGAAGTCCGCCGCGGTGCAGGGCCTGCCCGTCTCGCTCGGCCTGTTCGACGAGCTGCACATCGCCCGGGAGGAGGTGTGGCAGGCGCTGGTCAACGGCACCGGTGGCCGCAAGGACGGGATCGTGGTGGGGATCACCACGGCCGGGGATGATGAGTCGGCGCTGCTGAAGGGCCTGTACGACCTGGCGAAGAGGGCCGCGGGCGGGGAGGCGACCCTGGAGCGGTTCGGGGCGTTCATCTGGGAGGCCCCGGCGTCACGGGTGCCTGAGGACGACGGCGAGCTGCTGGAGTTCCTCAAGGCGGCGAACCCGGCACTGGCCGATGGGCGACTCGACGCCCAGAACCTCATCAGCGACATCCGCGCCATGCCCGAGCCCGACGTCATCAGGTACCGCCTCAACCGCTTCCTCGACTCCTCCGCCGCCTCGTTCCTGTCCCAGGACCAGTGGGTGGCCGCCGGCCGTGGGGATGGAGAGACGTTCCCCGAGGGGCGCCCGGTGTTTGCCGTTGACCGGTCCCCGGACTGGGGGTTCGCCACGGTGACCGCGAACGTGAAGGTCGACGGGGTGACGCACACCGAGGTCGTGGCGTCGCTGGTGAACCCCACGCTCGAGCGGCTGCTGCAGGTGTGCACGCAACTGTCGGTGCACTCGCCGTCCATGTTCGTGATGGACGGGTACGCGTTGCGGGATCTCGGCGGGGAGCTCAAGCGGCGGGGCCTGCAGGTGCGCATCTGCACTCAGGGTGACGTCGTGAATGCGTCGAGCCTGTTCTATTCCAAGGTCGTGCGCCGGGAATTGCGCCACGGCAATGACGGGCTGTTGTCGGTGCAGATTCCTCGCACGGTGCGCCGGAACGTGGGCGAGGCGTTCCGGATCTCCCGGAAGGATTCCTCGGTCGAGATTGACGCGGTGCTTGCGACGGCATTGGGAGTGTGGGCGGCCGAGGTTGAGACCGATGTCCCGGTGCAAATCTTCTAAAGCCCCGGCGCGCCCTGCGAATAGACTTGCATTAGCCGGTATAGTTATGCGTATGCGGTAGGACACTTCCTTGGAGGCTGGATGGGCTGGTGGGCGTCGTCAAAGTCATGGCTCCTCGGAGCCGACGATTCCGCTCACCTTCAGGCCAGGGCAGAGACGCCCCCGCCGTCGGACCCGTCAACGGCTCGCATAGCGCCTGCCAGGACTGACCTCTCGACTGCCTCGGCGCTGTCGCTGCCGTCGGTGTACCGGGCCGTGTCGATCTTGGCCACCGGTGTCTCCCAGCTCACGGTGGACGTGTGGCGCGGTGACGAGCCCTCGCCTCGCGTCCCGGCCTGGGTGCGTCGCCCCGACATCAAGGTGTCCCGGTCGGCGTTCTTCGAGCAGACCACGGTAGGCCTGGCGGTGACCGGCAACGCGTTCTGGCGGGTGCACCGCGACTCGGCAGCCGACCCGGTGCAGGCACTGACGGTCCTGAACCCGCATGACGTCGTGATCAACGAGGACGGCACCTACGGCTACCAGAACCAGCGGCCGCTGCAGGACTGGCAGGTGCAGCACCTCGCCCTGCTGCGGGTGCCAGGCGCCCGGTACGGCCTCGGCCCGATCCAGGCCGCCCGCGCCGACCTGGCCGGCGTGCTCGATCTGCGCGACTACGCCGCCGAGTGGTTCAACACCGCCGGTGTGCCCAACGGAGTGCTGTCCACCGAGCAGGTCCTCGCGCCGGATCAGGCGGCGCAGTACAAGAAGCAGTGGATGGAGCAGCAGTCCCACAAGAACGGCCCCGCGGTCCTGGGGGCCGGGATCGCGTACTCGCCGATCATGCTGTCCCCGAAGGACGCCCAGTTCCTTGAGTCGCGCCGGTACACGGTCACGGAGATCGCCCGCCTGTTCGGCATCCCTGCGTCGTTGATGCTCGCCACGGTCGACGGGGCGGCGATGACTTACCAGAACGTCGCGGACGCGGACCTGTCGTTCGCCCGGTGGACGTTGGTGCAGTACCTGCGCGAGATCGAGGAAGCGATCTCCACTCTGCTGCCCCGTGGCACCGAGGCCCGGTTCAACCTTGACGCCGTGCTGCGCCCCTCGACGAAGGCCCGGTACGACGCCCACAAGATCGCCATCGAGGCCGGGTTCCTCACCGTTGACGAGGTCCGTGCCATCGAGGGCCTCAAGCCACTGCCAATGAGGGAGCCCCACCGATGAGCGAAGAGCTGTTGACGCGGGAGGCGACGTTCACGGCCTCCGATGTGGAGGCCCGTGAGGTCGTCGGTATCGCGGTGCCGTGGGAGCAGCCCACGGACCTGGCCGGCTACAGGGAGCAGTTCGCCCGAGGGTCCGTCGTGGACTCCGACGAGGCGCTGCTGTTCTACGGGCACGCCGAGCCCATCGGCCGGGTGATCCGCGCCGAGGACACCGACGCCGGGTGGGAGATCACCGCCCGCATCTCAGAGACCGCCCGCGGGGACGAGGTCCTCACGTTGCTGCGGGACGAGGTGCTGACGAAGTTCTCGGTCGGGTTCCGCCCGGTGGAGGCACGCACCGAGGAAGACGGGTTGGTCACCCGCACGAAGGTCAACGTCCGGGAGGTCTCGGTCGTGCCGTTCCCCGCTTATGCGGGGGCATCCATCAGTGAGGTCCGTGAGCGGCCCTCCGACGAGGCGCACCAGCGCCAGGAAGGGGCAGACATGCCCGACAACGTGACTGCCGCGGACCTGGAGCAGGTCCGCGCATCCATCGAGGACCTCGACCGTGAGGTTCGCATGATCCAGACCGACAAGCCCACCGAGCCGGTGGTGGACACCCGCTCCGCCGGTGAGGTGCTCAAGGCCATCGCCTCCGGTGACGAGGCCGAGCTGCGCGCCTACACCGGTGGCACGACCGCCGACACGGTCGCGAAGAACGGCTGGGTCGGTGACCTGACCCGCCTGGTCGACGAGGCCGCCACCCTGCGTGGGCTGTTCTCCACCGGCAACCTCCCGGCCGAGGGTAACTTCATCGAGTACGCCGTCCTGGGTGAGAACACAGCCGTGGTCGGCGACCAGGGCGGCGAGGGCAAGGACCTGCCGTACGGCAAGGTGACGGTCACCACGGCCACCGCCCCGGTGAAGACCTACGGCGGGTACACGCAGCTGACCCGGCAGGAGATCGAGCGGTCCTCCGTGGCCATCCTCGACCACAACCTGCGCGCCCAGTCCATCGCCACCGGCAAGGCCCTCAACGCCGCGTTCCGCACCTTCTACGCCGCCCAGGTGGCCGCACAGACCTCCGCCGGCAACACGGTCGAGATCCCCGCCGCCGCGGACTACACCGACTGGCTCGGTGCCGTCGTGGACGCCGCTGAGAAGTACGAGGACCTCGGAGTCTCCCTCGACGCCCTGGTCGTGGACAAGACGATCTTCAAGACGCTGCTGGGCTTCACCGGTAGTGACGGCCGCCCGATGATGAGCGTCGACGGGTCCGGCGCGAACACTGTCGGCTCCCTCGATGTCAAGGCCATCTCCGGGTCGCTCGCCACGATCCCGGTGCGGCTGAACGCCAAGCAGGCGGCCCCGGGTGCCGCGTTCGTGAACCGGCTCGCCATCCGGTCCTACAACAGCCCCGCGGTGCGCCTGCAGGACGAGAACATCATCAACCTGTCCAAGGA
This sequence comes from Georgenia yuyongxinii, assembly GCF_006352065.1. Lineage (NCBI taxonomy): Bacteria > Bacillati > Actinomycetota > Actinomycetes > Allobogoriellales > Allobogoriellaceae > Georgenia > Georgenia yuyongxinii. Next base: position 2,078,656 of record NZ_CP040915.1, read on the forward strand.
CTTCAGCGTCTACCTGTACAGCGCCCTGGCGGCGGAGATCCCCGCCGCGATCGTCCCGGTCGTCGAGGCGGCCTGACTGTGACCGCTGCCGACCTCCAGAAGTACGTAGGCGCCCACGAGGGTGACGCGACCTACGTCGAGTCGTGCTGGGCCGAGGCCGCGAGCCTCGTCGCCCAGTTCGTCGGTGACGCGACGGTGCCCGCTGAGGTCATCCGCCGCGCCACCCTGGAGGTTGGCAGCGAGCTGTACCACCGTCGCAGCGCCCCCAACGGGGTCGCCCAGTTCGCCAGCCTCGATGGCACCGCAGTACGCGTCGCCCGCGACCCGATGGTCGGTGCGTACCCGCTGCTGACCCGGTACGTCGGTGGGGGGTTCGCATGAGCCTGACCGACCACCGCACCACGCTGGCCGCCGCGCTCTCGGGGGCTGGTCTGCAGGTCGAGGCGCACTTGCCCGAACGAATCAACCCTCCGGTCGCGATCCTCACTCCCGGCACCCCGTACCTCGAGGGCGGGGACACCTACGGGTCGTACACGCTGCGGTTCACCGTGCTGCTGGTGACGCCCACCGCGGCGAACGCGACCGCCACCACGGTACTGGACGAGCTGATCGTCAAGGCCGTGGCCGGGGTCGAGGGCGCCGACGGGTTCGGCCTGGAGCGGGTCGACCAGCCCGCGATGCTCCAGGCGAACAACGCCCAGTACATGTCCACGACCGTCGAAGTGCTCAAGCACATCAGGCTCTGAGGGAGGCGCTGTGGGGTCGACCCGGATCAAGTCCAACCGGCTCAGCTTTCGCCTCGGCGACGGCGAGGCCGACTTCTGGGCTGACCTGTCCGAGGTCGTCATGGACGCGGACCGGACCTACGTGCCGCTGCTGGCCGGCGGGTACCGGGCCCGTGAGGAGTGGTTCTTCGACGTCTCGGCGATCCAGTCCACCGCGCCCGGGTCGTTCTGGACGTTCCTGTTCGACCACGCCGGGGAGATGCACCCGTTCGGTTACGCCCCGCACGGCAACCCCATCCCGACCGTGGACGAGCCCCACTTCACGGGGATCGTCCAGATGCCGGCCCGCCCTTCCCTGGGTGGTGCCGCGTCCCCTGACGGCGAGTACAGCTTTGACGCTCGCCTGTTCATCATCTCCGGCCCACTGAGGGTCACCGAGTAAGGAACGGAGGCCCCCTCATGGGCTCTACCCGCATCAAGGGCAACAAGCTCGCACTGAAGTTCGGCTCCCCGGCCGAGGACTTCTGGGCAGACGCGACCAGCGTCGTCCTGGAGAACGAGGAGACCTCCGGCGACGGTGTCATCACCTTCGAGAACGCCGCCCAGGTCGACGACTCCCGGCAGTGGTTCTTCACCCTGTCCGCGATCCAGTCCACCGCCGCCACCAGCTTCTGGCGGTACCTGTGGGACAACACCGGCGAGACGGTGGCGTTCACCTACGCTCCGCACGGCAACGCCGACCCCACCGACAGCGAGCCGCACTTCATCGGCACCTGCAAGATCGGGCCGAAGCCGTCGGTCGGTGGCGAGGCGTCCGCCACGGGGGAGTACACCTTCGAGACCCGCCTCGACGTCGTCACCGGCCCCACGCTGGACGTCGGCGGGGCCTGACCATGGCGGGCGCGGGCGACTTCACCACCGACGGGCCGGTGAAGATCAAAGTCGAGGGGCTGAGGAAGACCGTCCGGGCGATGGAAGCCGCTGGCGCTTCCTCCCAGGACATGAAGGACCTCATGCACGCCCTGGGCCTGATCGTCGTCCGCGCCGCCCAGCCACGCTCACCGATCATCTCCGGCCGCCTGTCCGGTTCGCTGCGGGCCGGTCGGGGCAAGACCAAAGCAGTCGTGCGGGCCGGCGGGGCCCGCGCCCCGTACGCCGGGGTCATCCACTACGGGTGGCCCGCCCGCAACATCGCCGCGCACCCGTTCCTCGCGGACGCGCTGCAAGCCACCCGCTCGCAGATCTTCTCCGCCCTGAACGACGGGCTGGGAGACCTGCTCAAGAAGCACGACCTCACCTGACCACCACACGGAGGAACCATGATCGACATCAACCGCCTCACGCTCGGAGAGATCGCCAAGGTCGAGGAGCTGTCCGGGCAGCCCATCTCCACCATCGGTGACGAGAAGGCACCCAAGGGCCTCGCCCTGGCCGCGCTCGCGTTCGTCGCCAAGCGCCGCGAGGACGCCAAGTTCTCCTGGAACGCCGCCCAGGAACTGACCATCGAGGACGCGAACACCATCCTCGGCCTCGGTCAGGAGGTCACCGACGCCCCTTTGGACGGTGGCTCGGCGAAGCCGGCGAAGACCCGGACGAAGTAGCCCGCCGGTGGGCTGAGGACATGGCCATGTTCGTCGTGCACATGCGCCTCAGCCCCACCGAGTACCGGGCTTTGACCCTGATCGAACGAGACGCCCTGGTGCGCGAGCACAACAAGGCCAACCGCAAGAGGAGGTGACCCGTGGCAGGTCAGACCATCCAGATCTCTGTCCTGGCGGACACCAAGAAGTTCTCCTCCGCGATGCGGGGACTGTCCCAGGAGACGGGTCTGTCCAAGCTCGGGGCCGGGTTCGCCGCCCTCGGCAAGGCTGCTGCTGTCGGGCTCGCCGCCGCCGCGGCGGGCCTCACCGCCCTGGGCGTCAAGGCGGTCGGTGCCGCCGGTGAGCTCGAGCAGTCCATCGGCGCCGTGGACACCGTGTTTAAGGACTCCGCCGGGCAGATCCACGAGTGGGCCAAGGGTGCCGCGGAGGCGGCCGGCCTGACCCGCAACCAGTACAACGAGCTCGGCACGCTGATCGGGACGCAGCTGAAGAATGGCGGCACCGCCATGGATGAGCTCGGCCCGAAGACGAACAACCTCATCACCCTCGGTGCCGACCTGGCGTCCATGTTCGGTGGGACCACCGCTGACGCTGTCGGGGCGCTGTCGTCGGCGCTGAAGGGCGAGCGGGACCCCATCGAGAAGTTCGGGGTGAGCCTGAATCAGGCGGCCATCGACGCCAAGGCCGCGGAGATGGGGTTTGAGAAGGTCGGCGGGGCGCTGTCCGCCGAGGCGAACCAGGCCGCGACCCTGGCGCTGATCATGGACCAGACCGCGGACGCGCACGGCAACTTCGCCAAGGAGTCCAACACCCTGGCCGGTCAGCAGGAACGGCTCAAGGCCAAGCTCGGGAACATCACCGCCACTCTGGGCATGTACCTGCTGCCCATCCTCACGGCGGTGACCGCGTGGGTGTCCGACCGTCTGGGCCCGGCGTTCGAGGCCCTCACCGCCTGGATCGAGACGTCTGCGGTCCCGGCGCTGCAGTCACTGGGCGGCTGGCTGCGGGACAACGTCCTGCCCGCCCTGCAGGACCTGGCCACTTGGGTGCAGGGGACCGTGGTGCCCGCCCTGCAGGCCATGGGTGAGTGGATCACCGGCACCCTCGTCCCGGGCCTGATGGACGCCGGGACGTGGATCAACAACAACAAGGACTGGCTCGCCGCCCTCGCCGTCACCGTGGGCACCATGGTGGTTGCCTACCAGGGGTACGTGCAGGTCATGGCGATCTGGAAGGCCGCCACCGTCGCCGCCCAGGCCGTGCAGGTGGCGTTCAACGCCGTGATGGCCGCGAACCCCATCGGGCTGATCGTCCTGGCCATCGCGGGTCTGGTGGCCGGGCTGGTGTACTTCTTCACCCAGACCGAGACCGGCAAGGCCATCGTCGAGACTGCCTGGGCTGCCATCCAGGGCGCGGTCGAGGCCGTCAAGACGTGGTTCACCGACACCCTCGTGCCGGCCCTGTCGGCGGCGTGGGACACCATCACCTCCGGGCTGTCCACGTTCGCGACGTGGCTGTCGGACACCTGGACGTCGATCAAGAACACCGCCACCGACAAGTGGAACGGCGTCCTGGACTTCTTCCGGGGCATCCCCGGCAAGGTCACCGACTTCTTCATGAACTGGACTCTCCTGGGGCTGCTGATCCAGCATTGGGACTCCATCAAGACCACCGCCACCGAGAAGTGGAACGCCCTGGTCGACTGGGTCAAGGGCATCCCGCAGCGGTTCGTAGACGGGCTCGCCGCGATCGCGAACATCGCGATCCAGATCGGTATCTGGGTGCTCGGCATTAAGGACGCTGCGGTAGAGAAGTTCATGCAGCTCGTCGACTGGGTCAAGGAGCTGCCCGGGAAAATCCTGTCCGGCCTCGGTGACCTCAGCCGCCTGCTGATCAACGCGGGCAAGAACATTATCGAGGGGCTGTGGAACGGGCTGAAGGCGAAGTGGGAGGCGGTCAAGGACTGGGTCGGCGGCATCGCTGACTGGATCGCCGACAACAAGGGCCCGAAGGCGTACGACCTGAACCTGCTGGTCAACGCGGGTAAGTGGATCATGCAGGGCCTGCAGGACGGTCTCCGGTCGGAGATCCCGAACCTGCGCCGCACCTTGGAGGGCGTGTCCGCTGAGGTCGCCAGGACCCCCATGGCGCCCCTGCAGGTGGGCACGTCGGCGTCGTCCACGTCGGCGAGCCGGTGGGGCGCGGCGGGGTCGAACACCAACCCGGCCATGGACGGCGGGCACACCACCGCACCGCTGGACCTGTCCGAGAAGTCCATCCGAGGCATCGCTGACGCGGTCCTCGCGGGGGCGGGGGCTGTCGGCACCGCGTCCGCCCGGGAGCAACTGAACCACGCAAGGCGAGGAGTGAGGCGGTAAGCATGGCCGTGGTGAGTTTCGACAAGCTGATGTTCAACGTGGTGGCGGACCCGTCCGACCGGCTGGGGGTGGACACGATTGACGGCTTCTCCCGCCTCGAGGAAGCCCCAGGCCGATTCGTGCGCGGCGCCGGTGGTCGAGTGCGGGTGATGCGCCGCGCCGGGGCCAACCGTTCATGGTCGCTTGGCCTTCCGGCCCTCACCCAGGAGCAGACCCGGTGGCTGGAGGACCGCGTCGGGGTCCTGCTGTGCGTGCGCGACAACCGAGGCCACAAGATGTTCGGCACCTACATGGGCACCCAGGTCGACGAGATCCCCTCGACGGACAAGATCGCGGACGTGTCATTGACCGTGACCGAGGTGTCCTGGTCCGAGGCCGTATAGACCGCCGCCCCCGGCCGGTGGTGGTCCCGGCCGGGGGCGGTGCATTGTTGCCGATGTTGCGGTGCTCTACGCGTGCGCGTGCGCGAAGGTCAGCCGAGCCACTGCCACCCGCAGCGGGCCTGCGCCGGACCGTCGTCGTCTGCGGGGTAGATCTGCCACGCCGGCACCTGGTCGGCCGGCATGTCGTTGCCGAGGATCACGATGGTCAGCACCCAGTCGACGACGGTCGCGAGCCGGTCGGACGGCATCGCCGGGTTGAGGTCCATCTCGTACCAGGCGTCCTCGTCGAGGTAGCGGGTCAGTTCGACGATCTCGTCGGTGTCCGCGAGGTCCTCGTCCCATCGGACGTCGACGCCGAGCGCCTCGAGGAACTCGATGTCAGTTGCGAGCTGCTCGGTCTGTGTAGCGTTGTGCATGGTCCTGCTCTTTCCAAGGTTGAGGGTGGGACTCGCCCGTCCGGTGTTCCAGCACCGGGCGGGCATTTTTGCTGTCTAGAGGGCAGCCTCGAACAACTCGCGGCGCCGTTGGTAGAACGCGTCAGTGAGGCGCGTGAGGTCAGCGGGTGGGAAGCCGTCGCGGATCATCGCGGCGACCCGCTGCGCGTACTGGCTCTCCAGGGCGTCGTAGTCGGGTGCCGCGAGGACCGCGGTCACCGAGTCGTCAGCGAAGTTCACGGGCGCAACTCTGCCCGGTGGGGGCGGCGAGCAGGTCCGCGACCCGGTACACCTGCCCGGACCCGTCCTCGAGGTACAGGTGCACGGTCCCGTCCGGGTGCGGGACGACCTCGATGGGGGCAGTGCCGGTCGTGCTGTGGACCGTGGTGGCCATGGTGTCTCCCGTCTGCGGGAGCCTGCCCTCATCCTGCACGTATCCTGCACGTCCAGAAATGAGGAAGGCCCCCGACCTAGCATCTCTGCAGGTCAGGGGCCTAGTTGTTGTGGCTCCCGCGACTGGACTCGAACCAGTAACCGTCCGATTAACAGTCGGATGCTCTGCCAATTGAGCTACGCGGGATCGCGAGATTGGACTCTAGCAAAGATTCAGACCCGCTCCAGACCACGAACGGCCCGTTCCCGGCTCATGTGGGGAGTCCCACAGCCGCACGCGCCCGACGCTCGAGAGCGTCGATCAGCCGGCGCTCGTCGTCGTCACCGACCAGCTCTCCCTGGGCGGTGAGCTGAGAGAAGAGAGAGCCGTCCTCGTCGCGCCGGATCTGCGCCCGCACGAGCGCGCCGGTGGTCGTCTGGGCGGTCTCGGTGTGCACCACGGAGGACTGGACGCGCTCGCGGAGCGCGGTGGCGAAGGACTCGACCTCGTCGGTCGCGGTGGTCAGCGCAAGCGGGCGCTGCGCACCGTCCACCCACGTGACGGTGAACTGGTGCATGGCGCCGTCCCACCGGCCGTGCTGGACGGTGTGCCAGGGGTGGCGCGCCCGGATCCCGGAGGCGTCGGCGATCAGGAGCGCGCCGGTGGAGACGACGGCCCAGCCGCCGTCCGTGAGCTCGGCGACGGCGAGGGTGCCGAACGGCTTGAGGTGGACCGCCACGTCCGAGGGCAGTCGGGGGCCACGACCGAAGATCATGCTTCACACGGTAACGCGAGCGGCGCAGGTAGTCTGGTCGCCGCCGCGCAGGCATGCGCGGGCACGCCCTTGTAGCTCAGCTGGTCAGAGCAGCGAACTCATAATTCGTCGGTCGCGGGTTCAAGTCCCGCCGGGGGCACCGGCTCATACCGTCGCGACCGCAGCCGCTGGCTCCCATCCTGTTCTGGTGCTGCCGCACCCCATGAGTCATCCTGGAGCCCTCATGCGTAACGACCCGCAGGGCTCTGCCGCGCCGGCAGCTGGCGGACCGTCGCCCGCACCCGTCGCCGGGGCGGACCGGGAAGGCTCGCGCAGCAAACGTGTCCGCCGGATCGTCGTCGTCTCGTTGCTCACCGGCCTGGTGCTGGCCGGTGTGCTCGCCCTGGGGCTGCTCGGCGGGGCACGCGAGCACGTCGTCACCGGCTCGGCGCTGCTGGCGTTCGCGGTCGGCTGGGCGATGCTCGCGGTGTGGTCCATCCGCAGGTCCGACCAGCCGCAGCGCTGGGCGTTCGTCCCGGCGGCAGCGATGGCCGTGGCCGGGACAGGGCTGTTGCTGCTTGCGCCGGACGACCGTGCCCTCACCGCCGCCGGGTGGGTGTGGCCCCCGGTCCTGCTCGCGCTCGCCGTCTGGATCGCGCTGCGCGCGCGGCGCTCGCTGTCCGCCGGCAGCGGCCGCTGGGCGGTCTACGCCGTCGTCGTGATCATGATCGCCGCGTCCCTGGGCGGGATGGCCGAGACCGTCGCGCTGGCCTCCGACCCACGCACCCAGGCCATGCCCGGGGACGTCTACGACGTCGGCGGACGCCGGCTCCACCTTGACTGCACCGGCTCCGGCAGCCCCACCGTCGTGCTGCAGAGCGGGCAGGGCGAGATGTCCTCGAGCTGGGGGCTCATCGCACCGGCCGTCGCCGCGACCACACGGGTGTGTGCCTACGACCGCGCCGGCCAGGGGTGGAGCGAGGACGCGCCGCAGCTGCAGGACGGGTTGGCGGCCGCCGCCGATCTGCACGCGCTGCTGGCCCAAGCCGGCGAGCACGGGCCGTACGTGCTCGTGGGGCACTCGATCGGTGGTGCCTATGCGATGACCTACGCCGCCCGGTACCCCGACGACGTCGCCGGGATGGTTGAGCTGGACAGCTCCGACCCCTACCAGGCCACTGTCGCGCCGGGTGCGGCCGACAGCGACGCCCCGCCACCGTTCGGTGCGCTCGCCAGCCTCAGCCGCCTGGGGATCTGGCAGCTCGTCCCGGCCGGTGGGTCGGAGCTCCCAGAACCGTCGGCAGGCAGCGCCGACGCGTTCGCCACCAGCCCGCGCGGCTTGCGGAACTTCCGCGACGACTTCGCCACCATGCCTGCCCTGTTCACGGACGCGCAGGCGCTCACCACCTTCGACAGCAAGCCCCTGGTGGTCCTCACCGCCGCGTCGGGGCCGGAGGCCGCGCACGACCGGATGGCCGGGCTGTCCACCAACGGCAGCCACCGCCACACCGACGAGACGCACGCCGGCCTGCTCGATACCGAGACGGGCGCCGAGGTTTCGGTGCGCGCAATCGACGACGTCGTCCAGGCCGTGCGCACGGCGACCCCGCTGCCGCAGGAGTGAGCCCTGCGACGCCGCGGCCCCCGCCGGCCGCTCGGTCCGGCCACCACTCCTGCCGGGCTGTAGGGTCCGGCCAGGCCGGCTCGACGACGGCGACGCCCCCGGTACGCGAAGGAGCACCGCATGAAGGTCGACACCGCCATCCCCGGCTCGGAGTCGGCCGACCCGCGGACCGCCGTCGAAGCCGCCGAGCGCGAGGGCTACGACGCCGTCTGGATGACCGAGATCCGGCACGACCCGCTCCTGCAGGTCGCGCTCGCGGCCACGGCCACCTCCTCCGTGCACCTGGGCACCTCCATCGCGCTGGCTTTCGCGCGCAACCCGATGTCCCTCGCGGTGGCCGCAAACGACCTGCAGACGATCACGAAGGGCCGTTTCCTGTTCGGCGTCGGGTCCCAGATCAGGGCCCACATCACCCACCGGTTTGCCATGCCGTGGTCCCACCCAGCGCCGCGGATGCGTGAGTACCTCGCCGCCATGCACGCCATCTGGGACGCCTTCGAGCACGGCACCCGGCTCAGCTTCCGCGGGGACTTCTACAGCCACACGCTGCTCCCGCCGTTCTTCAACCCTGGCCCCAACCCCTGGGGCCGGCCGCCGGTCTACCTCGCCGGCGTCGGCGAGAAGATGACGGAGGTGGCCGGGGAGGCGGCGGACGGGTTCTTCGTGCACGCCTTCACCACCGAGCGGTACCTGCGCGAGGTCACCGTGCCGGCGCTCGAGCGCGGGTTCGCCCGCCGTGGCGCGCGGCCGGAGGGCTTCGAGATCAGCGGCATGCCGTTCGTCGCGACCGGCCGCACGGAGGAGGAGCTGGCAGCCGCGTGCGAGGGGGTGCGCGCCCAGATCGCGTTCTACGGCTCCACCCCCGCCTACCGGCCGGTGCTCGAGCTGCACGGCTGGCCGGGGCTGGGGGAGGAGCTGCACACGCTCTCCGTCCAGAACCGCTGGGCCGAGATGAGCGGGCTCATCGACGACGACGTGCTGGGCGCCTTCGCCGTCGTCGCCGAGCCGGACGACGTCGCCGCGGAGCTCACCAGCCGCTTCGGCGACCTGTTCACTCGCGCCAGCCTGTATGCGCCGTACGACGCCGGCACCGAGGTGCACCGCCGGATCGCGGCGGAGCTCCGCGGGGCGACGGCACTGGGGCGCCCGTAGCCTTCTCCCACGGAGGCGAAGCGGCCTTCGTTCGCCCGGCAGCTGGGGCCTGGAGCGCGGCCAACGTCACCGCCGCCGGACCGCACGCCCGCGCAGTCGTACCGCTCGGACATGGGACGATATCCCTATGGCATTTCGTGAGATCCGTGTCGTTGGTGATCCCGTCCTGCGCACCCGCTGCGAGGAGATCACGGAGATCGACGACCGCGTCCGGTCACTGGTGGAGGACCTGCTCGAGACGGTCGATGCAGACGGTCGAGCCGGGCTGGCCGCGAACCAGATCGGTGTGGGGCTGCGGGCGTTCTCCTGGAACATCGACGACGAGATCGGCTATGTCCTCAACCCGCGGGTCGTGGAGGTCTCCGAGGACGAGTACCAGGACGGCGACGAGGGCTGCCTGTCCGTGCCGGGTCTGTGGTTCCCGACCAAGCGGGCCTGGTATGCCCGGGTCGAGGGCATCGACCTCGACGGCAAGAAGGTCGTCGTCGAGGGCGAGGAGCTCATGGGCCGGTGCCTGCAGCACGAGGTGGACCACCTCGACGGCATGCTCTACCTGGACAGGCTGGACAAGGCCGTGCGCAAGAAGGCCATGAAGGCCATCCGCGAGCAGCTCTGAGGGCAGGGCGGCGGCAGCACCGGCCACGCACGTCGGTAGCGGCACGCTGTCAGGCCCGCGCCCCCGACACGCCGTGAACGTCCGTTGGCTGGCGGTGGCGGCCCGGTCTCGGGCATGATGGCGCTGTTCGTCGCGAACATGTCCTTACCTGGTGAGGCACGAGGTCGTTGGGGAAGACGCATCTCGGAACAAACCAGGAGGAGTTGACATGAGTGGTGCCTTCACCCGCGGCGTCATCTTCGTGCACTCTGCGCCCCGCGCGCTGTGCCCGCACATCGAGTGGGCCGCGGGCACGGTGCTCGACGCCCGCGTGACCCTGGAGTGGACGGCGCAGCCGGCCGCGCCAGGCATGTACCGGGCCGAGTACTCCTGGACCGGTGCCGTGGGCACCGGGGCGCGTCTGGCATCGGCGCTGCGCGGATGGACCCACCTGCGTTACGAGATCACCGAGGAAGCGAGCTCGGGCTGCGACGGCGGACGCTGGTCGCACACGCCCGAGCTCGGGATCTTCCACGCGCAGACGGACGCCCACGGCAACGTGGTGGTCCCCGAGGACCGTGTCCGCGCAGCGCTCGTCCACGCCACCGACCCGGTGCGCATGCGTCACGAGCTCGACCTCGCCCTGGGGCAGGCGTGGGACGACGAGCTTGAACCCTTCCGGTACGCGGGCGCGGGTGCCCCCGTCCGGTGGCTGCACCGCGTGGGCTGACCATCGACGACGGCGCTCCCTCCCCGGGCTGACCACGAACGACGGCGCCCCCTCCCGCGCAGGGAGGGGGCGCCGTCGTCCTGGGTGCTTGGTGTTCCGGGCTAGTTGGCGCACCCCACGCCGAGCCCGTTGCCGACGTCGACCTGGGCCGCGCGGGCCCGGCCGAGGTTCCACTCGAGGGCATCGTCGGCGCGGGTGTCACGCTGCTGCGCGAGGACGCACTGGGCCAGGTTCGCCGGCAGTCCCTCGGCGATCACCGGTGTGGCGTCGGGACCCAGCGTGGCGAGGTAGGCCGTGTCGATCTTGCCGGTCTCCTCGAACCGCTCGATGTTCTTCGACGCCACCCAGGCCTCCGGGTTGGCGAGCCCGACGGCCAGCAGCAGCGCCGCTCCCGAGGCGAGCGCGGCCCGCGGGAGCCACCGCCCCGACCACCGCACACCGGCGAGGATCACCAGCACCACGAGCAGGCCCAGCCACAGCTCGAACGCGTCCACGAGCACCCGCAGCACCGTGTACCCGAACGCCTGCTGGTAGACGGCCATCCGGAACAGGGCGGAGGCGACGACCCCCAGCGTGAGCAGGCACAGCAGACCCAGGGCGATACGGAGCAGCAGCCGGTCCCGGCTCGTGCGCTGCGGCGCCTTGCGGACCGCGAGGGCGATCGTGGCCAGGGTGAGGATGGTGGCCACGGTCAGCTGCCCGAAGCCCTGGTGGACGTAGTCGGCGTAGCTCATGCCGGTGGTACGCAGCACGTAGCTGTGCCCGCCCCACATCGGAGCGGCCTGCGCCACCCCGAAAGCCACGAACACGGCGATGACGATGCCGACCGGGACCAGCCACTCCCAGGCCCGTGCCACCGGGCGGGCTGCCGGCAGGGCCAGGGCCTCGACCTTGGGCGGGTTCAGCGCCAGGTAGCAGCCGGCGAGGACGACACCGCCGACCAGGACGAACACGAAGGACCGCAGGATCAGGGAGTCCCAGGCCAGGTCGGGGACGAGGCGGGAGACCCAGGAGCCGAAGACGGCGTCGCCGGAGGCGAACAGGCCGCCGAACACCACGAGCGCGACGAGCGAGATCGCGGCGGTGCGCAGGACGGGCCAGAGCAGCCGGTGGCTGCTTGTCGCCGAGATGGTCCGCCCGAGCAGCGGCAGGCCGCGAATGGCCGAGAGCACCCAGGCCGCGGCGGCGCCCGCCATCGGGACGAGGGTGCGGGCGCCGGTGAGGGCGGTGGTGACCAAGACGGCCACCACGAGCAGGGCGAGGACCGCCAGCCACTCGGCGGCGCGCAGGACCAGCAGCGCGCCGAGCCCGAGGCAGAGGGCCGCAGAGAAGAGTGTCCAGGGCCGTCGACGCAGGAGGGCGGTGCGCCAGACCAGGGCGCCGGCGAGCAGCAGCACCATGAGTGTGCCGAGCCCGAGGTTGCGCTCGGGCAGCACGAGGGCGGCGACAACCCCGAGGGCGAGCGAGCCGAAGAGGGCCAGCGGTGCGGTGGCCGGCTCGCGTGCGGGCCACAGACCGACGAAGAGGGACTCGACGAAGCTCGCGGCTGCGGGTGTCGACATGGCCGGGGCCGCCGTGGTGCTCGGGCCGGCTGTGGAGAGCGCCGATGCGGCCGACTGACCGGGCGGCCCGGGTGGGGGCGCCGGAGTGGCGGTGGACATGATGGGCTCCTCGATGCTGGGACTGGGGGCGGGGGCGGCGGGTGACCGCGCCGGCACGCCGGGGTTCCGGGGAAGTACGGCGCGGATGCGGGCGCCAGGTGCGCCGTCCGAGGTCGGGACCACGGCGATCGAGCCGCCGTGGAGGTCGCAGACCCAGCTGGCGATGGCCAGGCCCAGGCCGGTCCCGCCGCCGCCCTCGCCAGCGGTCCAGTAGCGGGTGAAGATCTGCTGGGCGCGGTCGGGTGGGATGCCCGGGCCCTGGTCGGCGACCTCGAGGGCCCAGTGGTCCGGGCCGTCGGCCGCGGTCCGGACGGTCACCTCGCCGCCGGCCGGCGTGTGCCGGATGGCGTTGTCCAGGAGGTTGGCGACCACCTGCGCGAGGCGGCCCGGGTCCGCGGTGACGACCAGTCCCGGCGCGACGTCGGTGACCAGCCCGACCCCGCGGGCACCTACCGACGCCTCCGCGACGGCCCGGTCGACCAGCTCGCCGACGTCGACGGGGCCGAGCCGCAACCGGTCCGCGCCGTCCTCGACACGGCTGAGGTCGAGCAGGTCGCCCACGAGGTCGCTCAGCCGCTCGGACTGGGCCAGGGCGGCACGCAAGGTCGCCTCGTCCGGATGGGTGACGCCGTCGGCCAGGTTCTCCAGGAGGGCCTGCTGCGCCGCGAGCGGGGTGCGCAGCTCGTGCGAGACGGTGGCGACGAGCTGGCGGCGTTGCTGGTCGGCCGTACCGAGATCGGCGGCCATCGTGTTGAAGGCCCGGGCGAGGCGGCCCACCTCGTCGGTGGAGGTGGCCGTGACGCGCCGGGAGTAGTCCCCGCGGGCCATCCGCGCGGCGGCGTCGGTCATCTCCCGCAGCGGCGACGTCATGCCCCGGGCCAGCCACTGGGTGACGGCGAGGGCGGCCGCCACGGTCACCGGGATGCTGAGCCACGCGGGCACCGAGGCGCGGTCGCCGATCTCGGCCACGAGCGCTGCGGTGACCACGCTCAGGCCGACGAGCAGGCCGAACTTGACCTTGATCGAGCGGATCGCGTCGAGCGGGCGGTCCAGGTCCGGTCGGTCGGTGCTCATCGGACGGCCTCGATGGCGTAGCCCACGCCGTGGACCGTGCGGACCCGCGCTGCCCCGATCTTGGCGCGCAGCGCCTTGACGTGGCTGTCGAGGGTGCGGGTGCCGTGGGCGTCGGACCAGCCCCAGACCTCCTGCATGAGGTCCTCGCGGGTGCGGACGGCGCCGGGTGCTTCCGCCAGGGCGGCCAGGAGGTCGAACTCGAGCGGGGTGAGGTGGACCTCGGCACCGGCGACGCTGACCCGGCGCTGGGCCTGGTCGACGGTGAGGTCGCCGATCTCCAGGCGCGGCGTGCCGGACCCGGCGAGCTCTCGTGCCCGATCGACGCGGCGCAGGAGCGCGCGGATGCGGGCGACGAGCTCGCGCATCCGGAAGGGCTTGGTGACGTAGTCGTCGGCGCCGACACCCAGGCCGACGAGCACGTCGGTCTCGTCGACCCGGGCGGTGAGCATGAGCACCGGGACCGGGCGGGTGGCCTGGATGCGTCGGCACACCTCGATCCCGTCGAACCCGGGCAGCATGACGTCGAGCACCACCAGGTCGGGGCCGTGGGTCTCGTGGGCGGCCACGGCGCCAGGGCCGTCGTAGGCCTGGACCACCGTGAACCCCTCGGCCCGGAGGCGGTCGGTCAGGGCCTGGTTGATGGTGGCGTCGTCCTCGACCACGAGGAGCGTCGGCGTCTCGGTCATGTTCCGAGCCTAGGAGTGTGCCCGTGGGTGCCTGGGAGGGGACATGTGGAGGTTGTGTGAAGAAGACCGGGCGCCAGCTCGGACCGTGCGCCGACTCGGACCGTGCGCCGAGCGCTGCGCGTTGCGGCTCGCGTGGGTGGTCCAACACCCACGCGAGCCGCGAACACCCACGCGAGGCGCGAACACCCGCGGATGGCGCAAACACCCGCCGACGCGGAGGGCGCACACTCCCGCGACGTCGCGCTGGTCGCGACCACCCCGTGCTGCATGGCCGCTCCGAGCGCGGGTCAGGCGGAGCGGATCACCAGCGCCACGTTGTGGCCGCCGAAGCCGAATGCGTTGTTGACCGCCGCGATGTCGCCGCTGTGCAGCTCGCGCGGGGTGTCGCGGACCAGGTCGATGTCGATGCCGTCCTGGATCTGGGCGACGTTGATGGTCGGCGGTGCGAGGTGCTCCCGCACGGCCAGCACGGTGAAGACGGTCTCGAGGGCGCCGGCGCCGCCGAGCAGGTGCCCGGTCATCGACTTGGTCGCCGAGATCGTGGCGCCGTCGGCGGCGTCGCCCAGGGTGCGGCGGATCGCGGCTGCCTCCACGCCGTCGCCGGCGGGGGTGGAGGTGGCGTGGGCGTTGACGTGGACCACGTCCGCGGTGGACAGGTCCGCATCGGCCAGGCTGATGCGCATGGCCCGCTCCTGCCCGGCGCCGGTCGGGTCGGGCGGGGCGATGTCGAAGGCGTCGGCGGTCATGCCCACGCCGGCGACGACGGCGTGCACGGTGGCGCCGCGGGCGGCGGCGTGCTCGGCGGACTCCAGGACCACGATGCCGGCGCCCTCGCCCATGACGAACCCGTCACGGTCGACGTCGTAGGGCCGCGAGGCGGCGGCGGGGTCGTCGTTGCGGGTCGAAAGCGCCTGCATCTTTGCGAAGGAGGCCAGCGGGAGGGGGTGGATCGCCGCCTCGGTGCCGCCGGCGATGACGACGTCGGCGCGGCCGGAGCGGATCATCTCCACGCCGTAGCCGATGGCCTCCGCACCGGAGGCGCAGGCGGAGATCGGGGCGTGCGCGCCGGCCTTCGCGCCGAAGTAGACGGAGACGTTGGCGGCGGGGGAGTTGGCCATGAGCATCGGCACGGTCAGCGGGAGGACGCGGCGGGCGCCCTTCTCCTTGACGGTGTCCCACGCGGTCAGCGTGGTCCAGATGCCGCCGATCCCGGACCCGATGACGACGCCGAGCCGTTCGCCGTCGACCTCGGGGGTGCCGGCGTCAGCCCAGGCCTCGCGGGCGGCGACCATGGCGTACTGCGCCGAGGGGTCGAGCCGGCGGGTCTCCTGACGGGTGAGGACCGTGTCCGGGGTGACGGCGAGCTGGGCCGCGAAGTTCACCGGGATCTCGTAGGTCTCGGCCCAGTCGTTGTCCAGCGTCCGCACGCCGGAGCGTCCGGCGAGGGCCGCCTCCCACGTCGATGCGACGTCACCCCCCAGGGGGTTGGTGGTACCCAGACCGGTGATGACGACGGACGGGCGTGCCATGAGCTGCTCCTGGTCTCTCGGTGCCGGGCTTCCGGCGGGAGGGCGGACGCGCCGCGCCCGGAATGACCGGGCGCGGCGCGGGTCGTGCGGGGCCGCGCAGGCACGCCGCAAGGGCACGCCGCGCAGATCACGCGGGAGGCCCGCGCGACGGCGTCAGGCGGTCTGCGCGCCGTTGATGTAGTTGACGGCGTCCTGGACGGTCTTCAGGTTGCCGACCTCCTCGTCCGGGATGCGCACCTCGAACTTCTCCTCGGCGAGTGTGGCGATCGTCATCATCGAGAGGGAGTCGACGTCGAGGTCGTCGGTGAAGGACTTCTCGGCGGTGACGGACTCGGTGGGCAGCCCCGTCTCCTCGTTGACGATCTCGGCCAGGCCGGCAAGGATCTCCTGCTCGCTGAAAGCCATGGGTGTCTCCATTTCGTTGGTGTGTCGAACTCTGTGTCGGTTGACAGTCTCGTACCGGCGGGGCGTACGGACCAGGGCGGGAAAGCGCCGTGGTGACGGTACCCGCCCGCGGCTTCCGTTACGGCAGCACCACGACCTGCGCAGCGTAGGCGAGGCCTGCGCCGAAGCCGATCTGCAGGGCGATGTCGCCGCTCTTGGCCTGGCCCTCGCGCAGCAGCCGCTCGGTGGCCAGCGGGATGGACGCCGCGGAGGTGTTCCCGGTCTCGGCGATGTCCCGGGCGACGACCACGTCCTCGCGCAGCCCGAGGTACTTCACCATGTGGTCGATGATGCGCATGTTCGCCTGGTGGGGGAGGAACACGTCGATGTCCTCCGGCTTGAGGCCGGCGGCCTCGATGGCCTGCTTGGCCACCGGCGTCATCTGGAAGACCGCCCACTTGTACACGGACGGGCCCTCCTGGCGCAGGGTGGGCCACTCCACCTCCGCGCCCGGCTCGGCGTTGCGGTAGTCGAGCCAGGAGTGGGTCTGGCCGATGACCTTGGCGGCGGAGCCGTCCGAGCCCCACACCGTCCGGCCGATGCCCGGCGCGTCGGAGGGGCCGACGACGGCGGCACCGGCGCCGTCGCCCAGCAGGAAGCTGATCGAGCGGTCGGTGGGGTCGATGAAGTCGGACATCTTCTCCACGCCGACGACGAGCACGTGCCGGGCCGTCCCGGCGCGCACGAGCGCGTCGGCCTGGGCAATGCCGTAGGCGTAGCCGGCGCAGGCGGCGGAGATGTCGTAGGCGGCGGCGGGGTTGGCGCCGATCCGGTCGGCGAGGACCGCGGCCAGGGACGGAGTCTGCTCGAACCATGTGACGGTGCCCACGATGACGGCGTCCACCTCGGCGCCGGTGATCCCGGCGGCCTCGAGCGCGGCGTTCGCGGCGCCCTCGGCCAGATCGACGACGGTGGTCTCCTCGGCGGCACGACGGCGCGAGACGATGCCGGTGCGCTGGCGGATCCACTCGTCGGAGGAGTTGATCGGCCCCGCGATGTCGTCGTTGAGGACGACGTTCTCGCCGCGGACGCCGCCGACGCCGAGGATGCGGGCGTGGCGGACGGGCTGGGCGGCGAGCAGGGCGGGGCGGGTCATCGGGTTCCTCCGTGGCGGGTCATCAGCTCGCGGGCTGCGGGCAGGTCGTCGGGGCTCTTGATCGCCACGGTCTCGACCCCTGGCAGAGTACGCCGCGCCAGCCCGGTCAGGACGCCGCCGGGGCACAGCTCCACCGCGCCGGTGACCCCGAGGGCAAGCATCTGCTCGCAGCACAGGTCCCACCGCACGGGGCTGGCGACCTGGTTGATCAGGCGCGTCAGCACCTCTGGTCCGGAGGCGACCGGGGTGCCGTCCGCGTTGGAGAGAAGGGTCACGGTGGGCTCGCCCGGGGTGAGCGTCACGGCGACCTCGCGCACGTGGGCGACGGCGGGGGCCATGTGCTCGGTGTGGAACGCACCGGCGACCTGCAGCGGGATCACCCGAGCGCGGGCGGGCGGGTCGGCGGCGAGGGCGGCGAGCTGCTCGAGGGTCCCAGCCGCGACCACCTGGCCGCCGCCGTTGACGTTGGCGGCGGTCAGGTGCTGCCGGGCGAGCGCCGCGGCCACCTCCTCCGGATTCCCCCCGACGACAGCGGTCATGCCGGTCGGGCGCGCGGCGGCGGCGTCGGCCATGGCACGGCCGCGCTCGCGCACGAGGACCAGCGCGTCCTCGTCGCTGAGGACACCGGCGATCGCGGCGGCCGCCAGCTCACCCACGGAGTGACCCGCGGTGACGTCGGGACCGGGGGCTCCGCCGTCGAGCAGGAGGGCGTGGAAGGACAGCAGCGAGGCCGCGGTCAGCAGCGGCTGCGCGACGCGGGTGTCCTTGATGGTCTCCGCGTCGGCGGTGGTGCCGAGGGCGACGAGGTCAAGCTCGGTGACGGCGGCGTAGGACTCCAGGCGCTCGCGCAGGACCGGCTCATCGAGCCAGGGGGCGAGCATGCCGGGGGTCTGGGCGCCCTGTCCAGGGCACAGGAGGGCAAGCACCTGTCCACTCTGCCAACCGCGACCGCGCAGCCCGCGCCTACGACGCCTACCAACTCGGGCGGGGCCGGTTGTCGGAAACCTACAAACCTGTGAGGGGCGTCTCGTCGATCGCGTGGGTGAGTGGGTCGCGTCGGCGGCCTCGACCTGCGGTGAGGCGACCTGCTGTCGGGCGACCTGGGGTCAGGCGACCGGCTGTCGGGCGAGCTGCGGCCCGTCGACCTCAGACGCCGCTGTGCCGGGCGGCCGTCTCCGCCAGCCGCCCGACGGCGAGGGCCACCTGGAGCACGAAGCCTTCGCGCGCGTCGGTGGGGTCCCACCCGACCACCTGCCCGATGCGACGCAGCCGGTAGCGCACGGTGTTGGGGTGGACGTACAGCGCGCGGGCGGCACCCTCGAGGGATCGGCCTTGGGCCAGGTACTCCTCGAGGGTCTGCACCAAGGTGGTGCCACCCGCGACGAGGGGCTTGTAGAGCTCCTCCACCAGGGTGCGCCGGGCCAGCGGGTCACCGTTGAGCATGCGCTCGGGCAGCAGGTCGTCCGCGACCACCGGGCGGGGTGCCGCCTGCCAGGCGTGCACGGCCAGGAGCCCGGCGACGGCGGCACGGGCGGAACGGCCGGCGTCGCCGACGTCGCGCACCTCGGGGCCCAGGACCACCGGGCCCTGCCCGAACCTGGGGAGGATCGAGTCGACCGCCGCGCGCAGGTTCCCCTCCCCGCCGAGGACGACCACGAGCCGGTCCCCCTGGATGCCGACCAGGGCGTCCTCGGCGGCACGTCGGCAGGCGCGGCGCACGTCGGCGGTCCGCCGTTCGTCCATCTGGCCCGGGGCCCGGCCGACCATGACCAGGGTGGCGCCACGGCCGGACCACCCCAGGGCGGTGATGCGCGAGCGCAACGACTCGTCGGAGACCCCCCGCACGAGCGAGTCGACCACCAGCGCCTCGAGGCGGGCGTCCCAGGCGCCGCGCGTCTCGGCGGCACGGGCGTAGACCTCGGCCGCGGAGAAGGCCACCTCGCGCGAGTAGAGGAGGACGGCGTCGCGCAGGTCCCGCTGCTGGCCGGGCTCGGCGAGCTGGACGGCGTTGTCCTCGACCACCTCGACCACGATGCGGACCAGCTGGAGGGTGTGCTGGAGGGAGATCGACCGGGTCAGCTCCGGCGGCGCGGCCCGGAAGATCTCCTGGGCGTTGTACGAGCCGTTGGCGGGCTCTTCGTACCAGGAGATGAAGGCGGCGATACCGGCCTGCGCGACCAGCCCGATCCAGGAGCGGTCCTCGGCGGCGAGATCGCGATACCAGTCCAGCTCCGCGTCGAGCCGCTTGAGGGCGGCGGCGGTGAGCATGTCGGTGCCGCCGCGCAGGCGCCGGACGACGTCCGAGCTGCCTTCCTCGCGGCCGGCGCGTTCGCTCACGGTCACAGCGGCGAGCATAGGGCAGCGGCACGCTGACCTTGTGGGATGCCTACAAAGTGGGACGCGCCTCAACTACCGGGAGGCTCCCGGAAGATCACCCGGCGTGAGGAGGACGTACCGGATATGGTCGTCGGCATGGCTCTCCTCGATCGACTCCGGGCACTGCTGACGAGAAAAAAGCCGGGGCACCTCGTGGGCGCCCGGCGTCCCTCGGCAGTGGCGCGGCCCGCCGACGCCATGCAGGAGGACGCGCTGCGTGCCCGGCTGATCGAGGACCCCAACGACATCGAGGCGTTCAAGGCGCTGGCGGAGCTCGTGCGGCGCCGCGCCGCGGGAGTCGGGCCGGCCGACCCGCTCACGGCGGAGCAGCTGCCGCCCGACGTGCGGCGCGCCTCCGACCTGGCCGGGTGGGCTCTCTCTGAGGAGATCGCCGGCAACCCCCGCGCCTGGTACGCCCTCGTCGAGCTCGGACGCCTCTCGCTGGAGGACGACCACGAGGCGGCCATGCGCCGGCTCAACGGCGCCTGCGAACGCGAGACGACCGGTCGCGCGCTGGCCGAGAGCGTGCGGATGCTCCGCGAGGCCGGCCTGCCGGGCGAGGGGCTGGGCCTCGGCGTGGGGCACTGGGCCCCGAAGGACCACATCGTCGAGGCGGGTCGCCAGGTGGTGCTCGCGGCGCTCGAGGCGGACCGCCCGCAGGACGCACGTCGGCACTTGCAGACCCTCGCCGGCGCCAAGGACCACGCCGCGGCGAGTGCCGCGATGGCCGAGCTCGAGCCCCGGGTCGCGGCTGCCGAGGTCGGCAACGAGGTCTAGTTCGCTCGGACCCTCCCCCTCGGCGAGACGTCAACTCCTCGGCGAGATGTCAACTTCTCCGCCAGATGTCATTCCGCCGGTGCATCGGCGGATATTCGAGCGGGCGGCGCGTCCGCGCTCTCGCGGGGCTCACGCAGCGTTCTTGTCAATCGCGGCCGGGAGTTCGGGGGCGAGGGACGCCCGGGGCCGGGGTCTGATCCCCGTCACCAGTTCCCCATCCTTCATTTCCGAGGAATAGAAACCCAGGTGGCCTGGGCTCTTTCGCGCGAGCGCCCCACCTGCTCTTTCGCGCGCGCGCCCCACCTGAGGGGAGAATCTGCCGTCCGAGATGACATCTCGGTGAGGAGATGACATCTCGCGGGCACGTGGCGGCGGGGGGAGACGACGGCGGCGGCCGGCCACCCGAAGGTGACCGGCCGCCGTCGGACCTGATCGGTCAGGCGTCGCCGCCCGCCGTGCCGGACTCGCCGGCGTGCACATTGAACAGGTCGTACTTCTCGATCGCCTGCCGCGGGACGTCCCGATCGATCTCACCGCGGTCCGCCAGCGCCTGCAGCGTCCGCACCGCCATCGAGTGGGCGTCGATGAAGAGCTGACGCCGGGCCGCCGGGCGGGTGTCGGAGTAGCCGAAGCCGTCCGCGCCGAGCGTGTAGTAGTCGCCCGGCACCCACTCGCGGATGGAGTCCTGCACCTGGTGCTCGTAGTCGCTGGTGGCCACGTACGGGCCGCCGGCGTCGCGAAGCCGGGTGGTCACGTACGCCTCGCGGCGCTCCTCGGTCGGGTGGAGGAAGTTGTGCTTGTTGGCCTCCAGACCGTCGCGGCGCAGCTCGTACCAGCTCGTTACCGACCAGACGCCCGCGCGGACGCCCCAGTCGTTGGCGAGCAGCTCGCGGGCGTGCACCGCCCACGGCACCCCGACGCCCGAGGCGAGCAGCTGGGCACGCGGGCCGTCACCCTCCGGCTCGGCGATGCGATGGATGCCCTTGAGGATGCCCGCGACGTCCACGTTCTCCGGCTCGGCCGGCTGGTGCATCGGCTCGTTGTACACCGTGAGGTAGTACATGACGTTCGGGTCGCGTGGGTCCTCGCCGTACATCCGCTGCAGACCGTCCTTGACGATGTGGCGGATCTCGTAGGCGTAGGCCGGGTCGTAGTGCACGAACGCCGGGTTGGTAGACGCGAGCACGGGGGAGTGGCCGTCCATGTGCTGGGTGCCCTCGCCCGCGAGCGTCGTCTTGCCGGCCGTCGCTCCGATGACGAACCCGCGCGCCAGCTGGTCCCCGGCCGCCCAGAACTGGTCGCCCGTCCGCTGGAAGCCGAACATCGAGTAGAAGATGTAGACCGGGATCATCGGCTCGCCGTGCACGGCGTACGACGTTCCGACCACCTGCATCGCCGAGGCCGAGCCGGCCTCGTTGATGCCGGTGTGGAGGATCTGCCCCTGCTCGGACTCCTTGTAGCTGAGCATGAGGTCGTGGTCCACCGAGGTGTAGTTCTGTCCCTTGACGTTGAAGATCTTCGCCGTCGGGAAGATGGCGTCCAGGCCGAAGGTGCGTGCCTCGTCGGGGATGATCGGCACGAGCCGCCGGCCGATCTCCTTGTCCTTCATCAGCTCCTTGAGGAGGCGGACGAAGCCCATCGTGGTGGCGACCTCCTGCTTGCCGGAGCCCTTCGCGAGGATCTCGTAGGGCTTGTCGTCCGGCAGGGTCAGCGTCTTGACGGGGTCGCGGCGCTCGGGGACGAAACCGCCGAGGGCCTTGCGGCGCTCGAGCATGTACTGCAGCGTCTCGTCGGACTCGTCCGGGCGGTAGTACGGAGCGTTGTAGGGGTCCTCGAGCTGCTCGTCCGAGATCGGGATGCGCAGGGCGTCACGGAGCATCTTCAGGTCCGTGGTCTTCATCTTCTTCATCTGGTGCGTGGAGTTGCGCCCAGCGAAGCTCGGTCCCAGCCCGTAGCCCTTGACGGTGTGGGCCAGGATGACGGTCGGCTGCCCGGTGTGCTCGGTGGCGGCCTTGTAGGCGGCGAAGATCTTGCGGTAGTCGTGCCCGCCGCGCTTGAGCGCCCAGATCTCGTCGTCCGTCATGTTCTTGACGAGCTCCTTGGTGCGCGGGTCGCGACCGAAGAAGTGTTCGCGCACGTAGGCGCCGTCGTTTGCCTTGTAGGTCTGGTAGTCCCCGTCAAGGGTCTCGTTCATGAGGTTGACGAGCGCGCGGTCCTTGTCCGCGTTGAGCAGGGCGTCCCACTCACGGCCCCAGATGACCTTGATGACGTTCCAGCCTGCCCCGCGGAACTGGGCCTCCAGCTCCTGGATGATCTTGCCGTTGCCGCGCACCGGTCCGTCGAGGCGCTGCAGGTTGCAGTTGACCACGAAGGTCAGGTTGTCCAGGTTCTGCTGGGCGGCCTGCTGCAGCATGCCGCGCGACTCCGGCTCGTCCATCTCCCCGTCACCGAGGAACGCCCAGACGCGCTGCTCCGAGGTGTCCTTGATGCCACGCTCGTGCAGGTAGCGGTTGACCCATGCCTGGTAGATCGCCTGCGCCGGCCCGAGTCCCATGGACACGGTGGGGAACTCCCAGAAGTCCGGCATGCGGCGCGGGTGCGGGTAGGACGGCAGCCCGCGGCTGCCCTCCGGATGGGAGTACTCCTGCCGGAACCCGTCCAGGTCGGCTTCACTGAGGCGGCCCTCGAGGAAGGCGCGCGCGTAGTTGCCGGGGGAGGCGTGCCCCTGGAAGAAGACCTGGTCGCCACCGCCCGGGTGGTCCTTGCCGCGGAAGAAGTGGTTCATGCCCACCTCGTACAGCGTGGCCACCGAGGCGTAGGAGGAGATGTGTCCGCCCACCCCGATGTCCGGCCGCTGGGCGCGCGTGACCATGACGGCCGCGTTCCAGCGGATCCAGCCGCGGTACTTGCGCTCGACGACCTCGTCGCCGGGGAAGTACGGCTCCTCGTGGATCCCGATCGTGTTGACGTACGGGGTGGTGATCGGGTTGGGGATCGCCACGCTCCGCTCACGGGCGCGCTTGAGCAGGTTGAGCATGATGTACCGGGCGCGCGGGCCGCCACGGTCGTCGATGAGACCGTCGAGGGACTCCAACCACTCCTGGGTCTCGTCGGTATCGATGTCCTTTACCTGGCTGAGCAGTCCGTTGATCAGCGGCGAGGACTCGTCTCGTGAACTCACGCGTTCCCTCTTCTCACTTCTGGCGGCGGCGGTGGCGCTGTCGGCGCTCCGCCGTTCAGGGTAGGACCATTGTCCGCCCTTGACCTGAGTGTGGCCCACCCCGAACCGCCTGACGTGCTGTGACTCTGCTGACAGCATCGACCGAAAAAGTCCGGCAATGAGTCGCGAGACCTCCCGGCTTGCACATTGCGGCCCCGCTACGGTGGGGTTGACCACACAGCGGCGGCACGGCGACCAGCCTGCCGCCCGGACGGGGATCGCCCCAGGGAAGGCAGGACACACGTGGCAGTCAGCGCGGGCGCGGGAGCCGGCAACAGGTTCGGCTTCACCACCGGGCAGGTGATCCAGGAGTTCGGTTACGACGACGACGTCGACCCCAGCGTCCGGGAGAAGATCGAGACGGTCACCGGCACGGAGCTCGTCGACGAGGAGTACGGCGACGTCTGCGACGGCACCCTGATCTGGTGGCGCGAGGACGACGCCGAGCACGAGGACCTCACCGACCTCCTCGTCGAGGCCCAGTCGAACCTGGAGGACGGCGGCGGTCTCATCTGGGTCCTCACCCCCAAGCCGGGGCGTCAAGGGCACGTGCGGCCCGCCGATGTCGAGGAGGCCGCCCAGACCGCGGGCATGCACGCCACCTCCGCCGCCACCGTCGCGGACGAGTGGTCCGGCATCCGCATCGCCTCCCGCAGCCGAGGACGCTGAGTGGCAGCGCAGGCGACGACGGCGCCTGGCGGCGTCGTCGTGGGTCAGCCGGCTCCGGACTTCGAGCTGCCGGACACGCACGGCACCCCGGTGCGGCTCTCCGGCCTGCGGGGTGCGCCGGTCGCGCTGGTGTTCTTCCCGTTCGTGTTCTCCGGGATCTGTACCTCCGAGCTGTGCGAGCTGCGGGACAACCTCGCCGACTTCGCCGCGCGGGGCGTGCGCCTGCTGGCGATCTCCACCGACGCGATGTTCGCCCAGCGCGCCTGGGCCGAGGCCGAGGGGTTCGGGTTCGACCTGCTCTCGGACTTCTGGCCGCACGGCGCCGTCTCGCGCGCCTACGGCGTGCTTGACGAGGCCAACGGTCACGCGCTGCGCGGCAGCTTCCTACTCGACGCCGACGGCGTGGTCCGGTGGAGCGTGGTCAACCCGCGTGGGCAGGCCCGCGAGCTTGCTGCCTACCGGGCCGCACTCACCGGGCTGGGGGAGTAGCGCTCCCGCCGGGCTGGGGCGAGTAGCGCCGCTCTCGCCCACCCCACGGTTGATGGCTCCAGGAGCGAGCGGCCGGACCCGTCCTCCGGGCGGTCGCCGCTGCCCTAGGCTGTCCCGGGCGCGTACCGCGCCGCACGGGCCTGTAGCTCAGTTGGTCAGAGCGCCGCGCTTACACCGCGGAGGTCGTCGGTTCGAGACCGGCCGGGCCCACCAGAACCGCCGCTCGACGGCGGCTGCCCGCCATCACCTGCGCCGGTAGGCTCCCCGCCATGCCCCTCACGCTCGCCGACGTCGTAGACCTCCTCGAGCGGCGGTACCCGCCCGGGACCGCCGAGGACTGGGACGCCGTCGGGCTCGTGGCCGGTGACCCCGCCGCGCCCGTGCGCAAGGTGCTGCTCGCGGTCGACCCCACCGAGGAGGTCGTCGCGGAGGCCCTCGAGTGGGGCGCGGACCTGCTGGTCACTCACCACCCGCTGTACCTGCGGGGCACCTCGACCGTGGCCGCCACGACGCCCAAGGGCCGCATGATCCACGCGCTGCTGACCGGCGGCTGCGGCCTGTACGTCGCCCACACCAATGCCGATGCCGCGTCCGACGGCGTCGCGCAGGCTCTCGCGGACACGCTCGGCCTGGTCGGCACCCGCCCGCTCGTCCCGCTTGACGGGGCCGCGCTCGACACACTCGTCACATTCGTGCCCCGTGAGCACACGCAGTCCCTGCTCGACGCGCTGGCCGACGCCGGTGCGGGCCGTCTGGGGGAGTACGAGCGGGCCGCATTCACGTCGCCCGGCACGGGCACGTTCCGTCCGCTGGCGGGGGCACAGCCCGCGATCGGGCAGGTCGGGACGGTGGAGGCGGTGGCCGAGGACCGGCTGGAGATCGTGCTGCCCCGGGAGCGCCGCACCGCGGTGCTCGCCGCGCTGCAGGCGGCGCACCCCTACGAGGAGCCGGCCTTCACGCTCGTGGCGCAGCCGACGCAGCCGGCCGTGACCGGCACGGGTCGGGTCGGGGAGCTGCCCGCACCCGTGACACTGCAGGCCTTCGCCGAGCAGGTGGCCACCGTCCTCCCCGCGACGCCGCAGGGCATCCGGGTGGGGGGCGACCTCGACGCCGAGGTACGCACCGTCGCAGTGTGCGGCGGGGCCGGGGATTCGCTGCTCGAGGTGGCACGGCGCAGCGGCGCGGACGTCTATCTCACCGCCGACCTGCGCCACCACCCCGCCTCGGAGCACCTGGCGGGCGGTCGCCCGTTCCTCGTCGACGCCACCCACTGGGCGAGCGAGTGGCCCTGGCTGCCCCGCGCCGCCGAGGGGTTGCGTACCGACGCCGCCTCGCGCGGCGCTAGGTTGGACCTGCGGGTCTCCACGTTGGTGACCGACCCCTGGACTCTGCGCCTGGCGCAACCGCACTCACAACAGCACAGCTGAGCACAACCGAAGGAGCACGCCTGTGACCACCGCCCCCGTGAAGGACCAGCGCCGGCTGCTCGACCTGCAGGCGCTCGACACGCGCGCCGCGAAGCTCGCCCACCAGCGCCGCTCCCTGCCCGTGCTCGCGACCCTGGCCGAGCTCGAAGGGCGGGCCGAGGACCTGCACCGGGCCCAGGTGGAGGCGAAAACCCTGGCGTCGGACACGCGCCGCGAGCTCACCAAGGCCGAGGCCGACGTCGAGCAGGTCCGCAGCCGCGCCGTCCGGCACCAGGCCAAGCTCGACGCCGGGGCGGGCCTCTCCCGTGAGCTGGTAGCCCTGCAGACCGAGGTGGCCCAGCTGGCCCAGCGTCAGGGCGTGCTCGAGGAGATCGAGCTGGAGATCATGGAGCGGCTGGAAGCGGCGGAGGTACGGGTGGCCGACCTCGATATGCAGGAGCGCGCGGTCGCGGCTGACGTCGACCGGCACACCGCCGACCGGGACGCGCAGTTCGCGACTCTCGACGCCGAGATGGCCGAGGTCCGCGCCGAGCGGGAGACGGTCGCCGGCGACATCGACGCGGAGCTGCTCGACCTGTACGAGTACGCCCGCCGCCGCACCGGCGGGCTCGGCGCCGTCGCGCTGCGCGGGCGGCGCACCGAGGGCGCGCAGGTGGACTTCTCGCTCAGTGAGCTGGCGGCCATCGACGCCGCCGGGCCCGATGAGGTGCTCACCTCCGAGGAGCACGGCTACGTTCTGGTCCGGCTCGACGAGGGTCAGTGACGACCACCCCGGGTGACGAAGGAGACCAGGGCGCGCTCTTCTCGCACGGCCAGGGCGACGTCTTCGCGCGCGGGGCCTCGGCCGGTCCGCCCGGGGCATCAGGCGCTTCAGCCGGTCCGCCCGCCCCGTCGGGGCGCAGGCTGGTCGTCGAGACCGACGGCGGCTCGCGCGGCAATCCCGGCCACGCCGGGTACGGCGCCGTCGTGCGCGAGGCGGGCACCGGCCGGGTTCTGGCGGAGTGGGCGGGCTACCTGGGCATCGCCACCAACAACGTCGCCGAGTACATGGCGGTGGTCAACGGGCTGCTGGCCTCAGCCGAGCTCGACCCGGGCGCCACGGTGGAGGTCCGGGCCGACTCCAAGCTCGTCGTCGAGCAGATGAGCGGGCGCTGGAAGATCAAGCACGCCGACCTGCGCGCCCTGGCCGAGCAGGCCCGGGCCGCGTTCGACCCCGCGCGGGTGCGCTACACGTGGGTGCCCCGCGAGCAGAACACCGCCGCGGACGCACTGGCCAACGCCGTCATGGACTCCCACGGCCAGATCCGCCGGAACCACGACCGGCCCACCGCCGCGCTGCGTGCCGTGCCTGGCGAGGTCGGTGTCCCGTGGGACGTGCCCGCCCCCGCAAGCGTGCGCGGCCCTGCCCACGACGCGGGGCCCACGGCCGACGACGCACCGGCCACCGCCGCCGGGGCGCAGGTCGTTGCCGGCAACGCCCAGACCACCGAGGAGGTCGTCGCCGCCCGGACGAACGCGCCGCGTATGTCGGGCACACCGCTGCCGCGCATGGGCGGTGAACCGGCCACCGTGGTCCTGGTGCGGCACGGTGTCACGGAGCTGACGGAGACCGGCAGGTACTCGGGCGGTGACACGCCCGGGCCCGCCCTCAGCGTGCAGGGCCGCGCCCAGGCCGAGCGTGCGGCCATACTGGTGGGCCGGGTCGGGGTGGACGTCTGGACGGACGTGCCCGTCCCGACGGCGGTGGTCGCCTCGCCGATGGTCCGCACCCAGGAGACCGGGGCCGCGGTGGCTCGGTCCCTCGGGCTGCCCGTCGTCAGCGACGACCGGTTCGCCGAGTGCCGCTTCGGGCAGTGGGACGGGTTGACGGTGCCCGAGATCGAGGCGGGCTGGCCCGGCCAGGTGCTGGACTGGGCCACCACCGCGGACGTGCGGCCGCCGGGCGGCGAGTCCCTGCGAGACGTGGGGGCGCGGGTGGCACGTGGGCTGCGCGCGGTCGCCGCGCGCCATCAGGGCGCCACGGTGGTCCTTGCCGCCCACACCGTGGTGATCCGCGCCGCGGTGGGCCTGGTGGGGCGGCTCGCCCCCGGCCACTGGTCGGCGGTCCGCATCCCGCCCGCCTCGCTCACGATCGTGCGGGTCTGGCCGCGGCCGGACGTGGACGGCAGGCTCGTCGGGGACCTCACCGTGGTGGGATGCCCCTCCGAGCTGGTGGCCTAGGCGAAGACGGTCACCCACAGCCGCCAGTCGTTGTCGTCGAGCTGCTCCGGCGTGTAGGCCCAGGAGTGCTCCCGCGGCATCACGCCGTCACCGCGCAGGCGCAGGGTGAAGCCGGCGTGGTCGGGGACGTCGGCGAACTCGGTGGTCCAGTGGCAGCCGTGCGGCGAGGGCCGGGGGGCGCCGTCGAGCGTGGCGGCTTCGATCACGGCACCGGCGCCGTCGAGGAGAGCGACCTCGGCGCCGTCGAAGAACGAGCCGGTGTACTCGTCGGCGGGGCAGGAGTCGCGCACGGTCGAGCCGGCGTCGCTGACGACGACACTGAGCGTGGCGGGGTGCTCGGCGCCGGAGACCGCAGAGCCAACCATCGCGACCGTGACGCCGATGGGCAGTACTGCGGCGGCCACGAGCGCGGCACGTCTCCTTCGGGAGCGTCCGCGCGGTTCACGGGTTCCGGACACTGCCGGGTCAGCCGACGTGCTGGTTGCGCCGTCATGCTGGTGAGCCGCGACTGCGGACATCTACCCTCCTGTGCTTTTGTGGTGAGACAAACATTCTATGCGGGGCGATTCGGACGAAACCGTCATCCTGGGGTCGCGGCGCGGTGACCTGCCACACCAGGCCGAGCGGGGGCAAACATGCCGCGGGACGTGCCGGCGGGATGGTGTACCGGCACCGGTCCGGTCAGGAGCGCTCGACCAGCGTGAGAGTCCGGGGCCCCCGCACGGCCGGGCCCAGCTCCACGGCATGGACGGCGCCCGCCTCCTGGCCTGCTGTGCGGGTCAACTCCTCCGCCGCTCCGGCCAGGTCCTCGGCCGTGCGCGGGGCGCGCCCGCCACGGGTGAGCAGATGGTGGGTGAGGACTCCACGGGCGTGCTTGGCGTTGTGCGAGACCACCTGACGGCGGCCGTCCTGCTCCCGCACCACCTGGACGACGACGTGCTCGGCCCCCGCGGGAGGTCGCCAGGCCGTGGCGTACGTGGCGGAGCGGCAGTCCACGACGACGTTACCCGTGGCCTGCTCGTCGAGGGCGTCCCCGAGTCGCGAGCGCCAGAACGCCGCCAGCTTCCCGGCTCCCGGGAGGTCCACGCCCATGGACAGCCGGTAGGCGGGGACGGCGTCGGCGGGCGTGAGCACGCCCCACAGCCCGGAGAAGATGCGCACGCTCTCGCGGGCGCGGCGGGCGGAACTACCGCGAAGCGCGCGCAGCCCGGCGGCGGCGTAGAGCACCCCGGTGTACACGGCTGCGGCGGGCGCCGCCGGCGCCGTGCGGAGGACAAGGTTGTGGCCCACCTCGTCTGCGACCTTGGCTCCGACGCCCAGGATCGCGGGCGCGTCGGGTCGTGCGGAGACCTGCTCGACGGCGCCGAGCACGAGCTCACGGGCACCGGTCAGCGCCGGCGCGCTCAGGGCGGCCAGGTCGACCGGTGCACCCGTCGCCGGCGGGGTCTTGCCCTCGGAGGGCGGCAGGAGCAGGAGCACCGGTGGATGGTAACGCCGCGCCGCTCCCGACTTCGGACGGTGCCCGGCCGGTGGACTCAACCCTGGGGAGCGTGGCCCCTGGACGCGTGGCGTGGCCGAGAGGCGTGGCCGCTGTGGCCGCGGGCAGCAGGTCACCCGGCCACCGGGACCGGTCGGCACCCACCCGCCGACGGTGGCCGGTAGACTGCGGGCGCGGATGAGTCGGCCAGGCGGTCGCGTCGTCCCGGCTCCGGCCGGGGCGCCGAGGAACGTCCGGGCTCCGTAGGGCAGGGTGGTGGGTAACGCCCACCCGGGGTGACCCGCGGGAAAGTGCCACAGAAAGCAGACCGCCACGGTGCCTCGGCACCGCGGTAAGGGTGAAACGGTGGTGTAAGAGACCACCAGCGCGGCGGGTGACCGTCGCGGCTAGGTAAACCCCACCCGGAGCAAGACCAGACAGCAGGCGTTCGAGGGCGGCCCGCCCGAGCCTGTGGGTAGGTCGCTGGAGGCGTGCGGCAACGTACGTCGTAGATGGATGGCCGCCACCGCGGCGCCGGTAACGGCTCCGCGGGACAGAACCCGGCGTACCGGCCGACTCATCCGCCCACGTCGGGCAACGGCGTGCGCAGCCATCCGAGGACGGCTGCGCACGAGGCGGGGTCAGTACTCGTTGGGCATGAGCACCCAGAGGATGAAGTAGACGATGAACTGGCTGCCTGGCAGAACCATGAGCAGCAGGACGAAGAGCAGTCGGGTCACCCAGGGCCCCAGGCCGAACCGGCGCCCCAGGCCGGCGCAGACGCCGGCGATGACCCGCGTGTCGCGGGGGCGCACGAGCCCCTGACGGCGGAAGTTGGTACGGACGTCGGTCACTGGATCGGCCCTTCTCGTAGCGGTGGTGCGATGACTCCACTACGGTCGCGCACTGCGGTGATCCGCCGCATCAGGGACGTCCCTGGTTCAGCCCCTGATCACCGGCCAGGGCGTCCCGGCCTGCGCGGCCGCATGTCCGACGGCGTGCGCAGGGCAGGGCGCGCGGCACGACCCGATGCCGACGTCATCGGTCAGGTGGCACCACCCGCGGCAAGGCGGGCAGCGCCGACGATCCCGGCCGTGTTCCTCAGCACGGCCGGAACGATCGGGGCCTTGGTGCGCAACAGTGGCAGGAACTTCGCGTGCTTCTTGCTGACGCCGCCGCCCACGACGAGCAGGTCGGGGGAGAACAGCATCTCCACGACCTCGTAGAACCGCTGGAGGCGTGCGGCCCAGTCCGACCAGCTCAGCCCCTCGGTCTCCTTGGCGGCCGACGAGGCCCGGTGCTCCGCCTCGTGCCCGTCGATCTCGAGGTGGCCGAGCTCCGTGTTGGGCACGAGGTGACCGTCGACGACCAGGGCGGAACCGATCCCGGTCCCGAGGGTCGTCAGCAGCACCACGCCCGGCACCCCCTTCGCGGCGCCGTAGGCGACCTCGGCGACGCCGGCGGCGTCGGCGTCGTTCACCGCGGTCACCCGGCGTCCGGTCGCCTCATTCATGAGCGCCGGCACGTCGACGCCCTTCCAGGACCGGTGCAGGTTCGCGATGAACGGCACGAGGCCGTGCTTGATGGGCGCCGGAAACGTCAGGCCCACCGAGGCGCCGGCGGGCAGGTCGAAGGCCGCCACCAGCTCGGCGACGGTGGCGGCCACCGCCGTCGGGGTGGACGGGCTCGGGGTGGGGATGCGCACCCGTTCCGCCGTCAGCACGCCGGTGGCCAGGTCCACGGGGGCGCCCTTGATCCCGGAGCCGCCGATGTCGATGCCGAAACCGATCTGCTCGTTCACGCTCAACCTCCGGTGGTGATCCGGGCAGGATCAGTTTCGATCAAGGCAGGGTGAGGACCTCGGCGCCGTCCTCGGTCACGACGAGGGTGTGCTCCCACTGAGCGGTGCGCGAGCGGTCCTTCGTCAGCACGGTCCACCCGTCGTCCCACTGGTCCCACTCGATGGTGCCCAGGGTGAGCATGGGTTCGATCGTGAACACCATGCCGGGCTCGATGATGTCGTCGTAGCGCGGCGCGGAGTCGTAGTGCGGGATGATCAGGCCCGAGTGGAAGGCCTCGCCCACCCCGTGCCCGGTGAAGTCCCGGACCACCCCGTAGTCGAACCGCCTGGCGTAGGCCTCGATGACCCGGCCGATGACGTTGACCTCGCGGCCCGGCTTGACGGCCTTGATGCCGCGCTCCATCGCGGTCTTGGTGCGCTCGACCAGCAGCCGGGACTCCTCGTCCACGTCCCCGACCAGGAACATCGCGTTGAGGTCACCGTGCACGCCGTCGACGTAGGCGGTGATGTCGACGTTGAGGATGTCGCCGTCGGCAAGGACCGTGGTGTCGGGGATGCCGTGGCAGATGACCTCGTTGACCGAGGTGCACAGCGACTTGGTGAACCCCATGTACCCAAGCGTGGACGGGTAGGCGCCGTGGTCCACCAGGAACTCGTGCCCGACGGCGTCCAGCTCGTCCGTGGTCACCCCGGGCGCCACGTGCTTGCCGACCTCGGCCATGGCCTGTGCGGCAATCTTCGACGCTTGGCGGATCCGCTCGATCGTCTCCGGCGTCTTCACTTCCGAGGCGGTGATCCGCTCGGGCCCGGTGCGCCCCACGTACTCGGGCCGGGGGATGGAGGCGGGGACCGGGCGCATCGGGGAGACGACGCCCTTGGTCAGGGTGCCCCGCGGGGCGCGGTCGGCGAGCATGGTGGTGTCAGGCATGGGGCGAGTCTACGGACCGCCCGGAACGTGGGACGATCCGGTCGGGCCGCACAGGCCGCGGAAGGAGGAGCCGGCGATGGCTGGTCGAGAGTTCTACTACAACCTCGCTACCGGGGAGGTCGAGGAGGGAAAGGTGCACGGCGCCACCAACCGCATGGGCCCCTACCCGACGCCGGAGGCCGCGCGGGCGGCGCTGCGGCAGGCGGAGGAGCGCAACGAGAAATGGGACGCCGCAGACGCGGCGTGGGAGGAAGACACCGAGGAGTAGGGCCGGCGGGGCGCCGCGGCGCCGTCGACAGGACGCCGGGTTCGGTGCCGGCCCCACGCGCCTACTGCTCGAACGTCTCCTCGGGCCCCGGGAACGTGCGCTCCCGCACGGCCGTGCCGTACTCGCGCGCCGCCCGGTAGAGCTCGGCGCCGACCTCGCCGAAGCGCCTGGCGAACCGCGGGGACCAGGACGCCATGCCCGCCATGTCGATCCACACCAGCACCTGGCCGTCGCAGCCGGGCCCGGCGCCGATGCCGATGGTCGGGATGGGGACCACCTCGGTGATGCGATCAGCCACGGGGGCGGGGATCATCTCCAGGACGACAGCGACCGCACCGGCCTCGGCGAGCGCCATGGCGTCGGCGACCAGGTGCTCGGCAGCCTCGTTGCCCCGCCCCTGGACGCGTTTGCCGCCGAGGATGTTCTCCGCCTGCGGGGTGAACCCGAGATGCCCCACCACGGGGATCCCCGAGCGGGTCAGCAGCTGGACGTGCTGGGCCAGGTGCGCCCCGCCCTCGAACTTCACGGCGTGCGCGCCGCCCTCCTTGACCATGCGCACCGCCGTGGCCAGGCACTGCTGGGGGGAGCCCTCGTAGGAGCCGAAAGGTAGGTCCGCCACCACCAGGGCGCGGCGGGCCGCCAGCGAGACCGCTCGCACCGCGGGCAGCATCTCCTCGACCGTGACCGGGATGGTGGTCTCGTGGCCGTGCATGGCGTTGCCGATGGAATCTCCGATGAGCAGCATGTCGATGCCGGCCTCGTCGAAGATCCGGGCGCTCACCCCGTCGTACGCGGTGAGCATGGTCAGCGGTTCGCCGCGCTCCTTGGCCTGGCGCAGGTGGTGGACGCGGACCCGCTTGGGCACCGGCACGCCACCAGGGGCAGTGCCGCCGGGGCCTCCGGGCGGGGTGGCCGGCCCACCAGGGCGGGTGCTCTCGGCGAAGTTCGGGTTCTCGGTCATCGGCACGTTCTCCAGGCTAGGACGGGTGCGGCGGGACGAATGTGGGCTGCGACCTGAGCGCCGGAGCGCCCCCCGGTCACGGGGCACCGGCCGGGCGAGGCTGTACGCCGTCGGCGGTCGACGGATCCGAGCCGGCTGCGACAGCGGCGGCGTGCTCGCGCCACCGGGTGCTCACGGGCAGGCGCCGATCGCGGCCGAACGCCATCGCGGTGACCTTCGGGCCGAGCGGGTACTGCCGGCGCTTCCACTCGGCACGGTCGACGAGGGTGAGGACCAGCTCGACGGTGTCGGCGTCGAAACCCGACGCGAGCAGCTCGCCGCGCCCGAGGCTGCGGTCGACGTAACCCTCCAGGACGTCGTCGAGCAGCTCGTACTCCGGCAGCGAGTCGGAGTCCTGCTGGCCGGGCCGCAGCTCGGCCGAGGGCGGCTTCTCGATGGAGGACCACGGGATCGGCGGCGTCTCGCCCGCCGCGTCCGCCGCCTCGTTGCGCCACCGGGCGAGCGCCCACACGCGGGTCTTGAGCACGTCCTTGATGGGGGCGAACCCGCCGACGGCGTCGCCGTAGATGGTCGAGTACCCCACCGCCAGCTCGCTCTTGTTGCCGGTGGCCAGCACCAGCGGCCCCTCGGCGTTGGAGACGGCCATGAGGATGACCCCCCGCATGCGGGCCTGGAGGTTCTCGGCGGGCACCCCCGTCAGGTGCAGGGCGTCCTCGAAGGCGTCGACCATCGGCGCGATCGGCTGCACGCGGTAGTCCAGGCCGATGCGGGCGGCGAGGTCGGCGGCGTCCCCCCGGGAGTGGTCGGAGGAGTACCGCGACGGCATCGACACCCCGACCACGTTCGCCCCGCCGATGGCGTCGGCGGCGACGGCGGCCACCAGTGCCGAGTCGATACCGCCGGACAGGCCGAGGACCACCTTGGTGAAGCCGTTCTTGCGCACGTAGTCGCGCAGCCCGAGCACGACGGCGGCGTACATCTGCTCGATGTCGTCGCGTTCGCGCGGGAGGGCGTACCCCGCCGGCGTCACGGGCGCGCTGCCGTCGCTGGGGAGCTCGACGAGGAGCTGGTCCTCCTCGAAACCGCGGGCGGCGGCGACGAGGTCGCCTGCGGCGTCGACGACGAAGGAGTGCCCGTCGAAGACGAGGTCGTCCTGGCCGCCGACGAGGTTGACGTAGGCCACCGGACAGCCGAGCCGGGTGGCCCGCTCGCGCGCCAGGCGGCGGCGCACCGCGCCCTTGCCGTACTCGTAGGGGGAGCCGTTGAGGACCAGCAGGGCGTCCAGGCCGGCGCCGGCGAGCTCGGCGACGGGTCCGCCGTCGACCCAGATGTCCTCGCAGATCGCCAGGCCGAGACGGTGGCCGCCCACCTCCAGGACCACCGGGCCGGTGCCGGGGGCGAAGATCCGGTACTCGTCGAAGACGCCGTAGTTGGGCAGATGGTGCTTGGTGTAGACCGGCCCCACCGCGCCGTCGTGCAGCACGGCGGCCGTGTTGGTGGGCCGCCCATCCGTCGCCGTGCCCAGGGTGCCGACCACCACGTGCAGGTTGCACAGCCCGTCCGCGGCCAGCTCGGCGGCCAGCTGGGTGAGCCGCGCGGCGGCGGCGCGCTGGAATGAGCCGCGCAGCGCGAGGTCCTCCACCGGGTAGCCGGTGAGCACCATCTCCGGCAGCAGGACGACGGCGGCCCCCGCCTCGGCAGCGCGGGCGGCGGCGGTGCGCACGGCCGCGGCGTTGGCCTCCAGGTCGCCCACCGCGGCGTTGACCTGGGCGAGAGCGATGCGCAGGGCAGACATGGCGCTCACCCTATTGCGGTCCGGCCGCGACTGCCGACGGCCCCGAAGCGCGAACGGGTTCCCGCCGACGGCGCCGGCACCCCGACTTCGAGCCGACACCGTGCGGCTGGCGGACCGGGGACGGCCCCGTGCGCCATGATGGGACCCGGGCGGCCCGTGCCGCGCCCACACCGGCCCGGCCTTCGGACCGACCGGCCCCCGTGCGCACCCAGGAGTGGTTGATGGACAAGCAGCAGGAGTACGTGCTCCGCACGATCGAGGAGCGCGACGTCCGGTTCATCCGGCTGTGGTTCACGGACGTGCTGGGCACCCTGAAGTCGGTCGCGATCGCCCCGGCCGAGCTCGAGGCGGCCTTCGCCGAGGGCATCGGGTTCGACGGCTCTGCGATCGAGGGCCTCACCCGGGTGTACGAGGCCGACATGCTGGTCCGCCCGGACCCCGCGACCTTCCAGATCCTGCCGTGGCGTGGCGAGGAGAACTCCGTCGCCCGCATGTTCTGCGACGTGCTCACCCCGATGGGCGAGCCCGCCCGGTCCGACCCCCGCAACGTGCTCAAGCGGACCCTGGCCCGGGCGGCGGACGCCGGCTTCACCTTCTACACCCACCCCGAGATCGAGTTCTACCTCTTCCAGCGCACCCAGCACCCGGACGACCCGCTCATCCCCATCGACACGGCCGGGTACTTCGACCACGTGGCCCGGGGCAGCGCGCACGACTTCCGCCGCGACTCCATCACCACGCTGGAGTCCATGGGCATCTCGGTGGAGTTCTCCCACCACGAGGCCGGGCCCGGCCAGAACGAGATCGACCTGCGCTACGCCGACGCGCTGAGCATGGCGGACAACATCCAGACCTTCCGCGCCGTGGTCAAGGAGGTGGCGCTGCAGCAGAACGTCATGGCCACGTTCATGCCCAAGCCGCTGGCCGACGAACCCGGCTCCGGGATGCACACCCACCTCTCGCTGTTCGAGGGCGACCGCAACGCCTTCTACGACCCGGCGGGGGAGTACCAGCTCTCGGACACCGCGCGGAAGTTCATCGCCGGCCTGCTGCGTCACGCCGCCGAGATCACCGCGGTGACCAACCAGTTCGTCAACTCCTACAAGCGGCTGTGGGGCGGCGACGAGGCACCCAGCTACGTCTGCTGGGGCCACAACAACCGTTCCGCACTCGTGCGGGTACCGCTGTACAAGCCCGAGAAGGGCGGCTCGGCGCGCATCGAGTACCGCGGGCTGGACTCCGCCGCAAACCCCTACCTCGCGTTCGCCGTCCTGCTGTCCGCGGGCCTGAAGGGCATCGAGGAGGGCTACGAGCTGCCCGAGGGCGCCTCGGAGGACGTCTTCGCCATGAACCGGTCCGAGCGCAGGGCGCTGGGCATCCAGGAGCTGCCGAACTCCTTGCACGAGGCGGTGCAGATCATGGAGGGCTCGGACCTCGTCGCGGAGACCCTGGGGGAGGAGACCTTCGGGTACTTCGTGCGCAACAAGCTCACCGAGTGGCAGGAGTACCGCAGCCAGGTCACCCCGTTCGAGCTGCGGCGGTTCATCCCGGCCCTGTGAGCACCGGCCGCGCCGGGGAGGTGTGATGGTACGGGAGGTCACCCGCACGAGCCGGCTGCGGCGGCTGGGCTTCACCGACGCCCCACGCGCCGAACGGCTGCTCGCCGACCCCGCCGTCGCCGAGGTCGTCGCGGCGGCCGAGGCCGCCGGGGCGCCGCTGCCGGAGGCGCTGAGCGAGACCGCCGACCCCGACCAGGCCCTGCTCGCCGTGCTGCGCCTGGTCGAGTCGGCCCAGGAGCACGCCCTCGCCGGGCCCGTGGAGGCGGTGCTGACCTGCGACGGCCCGCACCGCCGTCGTCTCCTCGCCGTGCTGGGGGCGTCCTCGGCGCTGGGGGACATGCTCGTCGCCCACCCCGGCGACGCCGCGCTGCTGCACGACCACGCCGGCGAGGACACGGTCCTGGACCTTACGCCCGACGACGAGCGCGCCCGCGCCCTGCAGGCGGTCGGGGCGGACCCGGACGCCCCGGTCCCGGTGGCCACCCTCACGGGTGAGGACGGTGTGGCCACCCTGCGCCGCACCTACCGCCGCCGCCTGCTCGAGATCGCCGCGGCGGACGTCACCAGCGCGGACCCCCTGGCGGACCTGCCGCGCGTGGCCGCCGCGATCGCGGACATCGTCGGCGGTGCCCTGGACGCCGCGCTCGCCGTCGTGCGCGCGGACCAGCCGGGCGGGGCCCGCGACGTGCGCCTGGCCGTCATCGGCATGGGCAAGGCCGGGGGGCGCGAGCTCAACTACATCTCCGACGTCGATGTCATCTACGTCTGCGAGCCGGCACCGGGGTCGGACCTGCCCGAGGACGAGGCGCTCGCCGTCGGCGCGAGGCTCGCGACCCAGCTCGCCAGGGCGTGCTCCGCGGTCGGCACCGAGCCGGCGCTGTGGCCGCTGGACGCGAACCTGCGGCCCGAGGGCAAGGACGGCCCGCTGGTGCGCACGGTCGACTCTCACGTGGCGTACTACGAGCGGTGGGCCAAGGGGTGGGAGTTTCAGGCGCTGGTCAAGGCCCGCCCGGTGGCGGGTGATCGGGACCTGGGCGCGGCCTACCGGGATGCGTTGGAGGACTTCGTGTGGCGCGCCGTCGAGCGCGAGCACTTCGTCGAGGAGGCCCAGGCGATGCGCCGGCGGGTCGAGGACCACGTCCCCGCCGCCGACGCCGACCGGCAGCTCAAGCTCGGCAAGGGCGGGCTGCGCGACGTGGAGTTCACGGTCCAGCTGCTCCAGCTGGTCCACGGCCGCACCGACTCCTCGATCCGGTCCGGCACCACCCTCGAAGGCCTCGCGCAGCTCGCCGCGGGCGGGTACGTCTCGCGTGACCACGCCGCGGAGCTGTCCCACCACTACCGGTTCCTGCGCGTCCTCGAGCACCGCATCCAGCTGTACCGGCTGCGCCGGTCCCACGTGGTCCCGTCCGCGGAGGCGGACCTGCGCCGGCTGGGCCGCGCCATGCGCACCGATGGCGTGGACGGCGCCGAGAGCCTCGAGGCGCGGTGGCGGCAGGTGCGCCGGGAAGTGCGCCACCTGCACGAGGAGATCTTCTACCGACCGCTGCTGCCGCTGACCGCGCGGCTCAGCGCCGAGGATGTCGCCCTGACACCTGACGCCGCCCACGCACGGCTGCGGGCCATCGGCTACCACGACCCCGATGGTGCGCTGCGGCACATCGCGGCGCTGACCGAGGGCCTGTCGCGGCGCGCGGCCATCCAGCGCCAGCTGCTGCCGGTCATGCTGGGCTGGTTCGCGGCCGGGCCGGAGCCCGACTCCGGGCTGCTGTCCTTCCGCAAGCTCTCCGAGACCATGGGCACCACCCACTGGTACCTCAAGCTGTTGCGCGACTCCGGCGTCGCGGCCCAGCGGCTCGCGCAGGTGCTCTCCACCAGCCGGTACGCGGCCGAGGCCCTCGCCCGGCTGCCCGAGGCGGTCGCCTGGCTCGACGACAGCGCCGAGCTCGCCCCCCGCGGTGAGGCGGCTCTGGCCGGTGAGCTCATCGCGTTGCAGGGCCG
The DNA here is from genome assembly GCF_006352065.1 of Georgenia yuyongxinii. Taxonomy (NCBI): domain Bacteria; kingdom Bacillati; phylum Actinomycetota; class Actinomycetes; order Allobogoriellales; family Allobogoriellaceae; genus Georgenia; species Georgenia yuyongxinii. The sequence continues at coordinate 2,117,863 of NZ_CP040915.1, forward strand.
CCGAGACCAGCCTGTTGCCGGGGTGATGGTGGCCCGGTACCTGCGTCGTCGTGAGCTGCTGCGCGCCGCCCTCGGCGAGGTGCTCGTCGCAGGCGGCTTCGACCGGTCCGCGGGGATCGTCACCACCGCGGCGGACGTGGCCCTGCAGGGCGCGCTGCGGGTGGCCGTTGCCGAGGCGACGGCGGAGGCGGGCCTGGGTGCACCGCCGTCGCGCTATCTCGTGGTCGCCATGGGCCGGCTGGGCGGGGCGGAGATGAGCTATGCCTCCGACGCCGACGTGCTGTTCGTGCACGACCCCCTCCCGGGCGCCGACCTCGAGGTCGCCTCTCGTGCGGCGGTGTCCGTGGCCTCGAAGGTGCGGTCCCTGCTGGGCGAGACCGGGCCGGAACCGCCGCTGCCGGTCGACGCCGGGCTGCGCCCCGAGGGGCGCAACGGGCCGATGATCCGCACCCTGGGGTCCTACGCGGAGTACTACGGGCGGTGGGTCGAACCCTGGGAGCGGCAGGCGTTGCTACGGGCACGGCCGGTGGCGGGGGACGAGGGCCTCGCGGCGCAGTTCGTCGAGCTGGTCGACCCGCTGCGCTACCCCGAAGGTGGTCTGGGCGGGGCGGCGCTGCGCGAGCTGCGTCGCATCAAGGCCCGGGTGGAGTCCGAGCGGATGCCGCGCGGGGTGCCACCCACCCGGCACCTCAAGCTCGGCCCCGGCGGGTTGAGCGATGTGGAGTGGACGGTCCAGCTGCTCCAGCTGCGGCACGCCGGCGCGGTGCCCGAGCTGCGCACGCCCGCGACCTTGCCGGCGTTGCGCGCCCTGGAGGCGGCGGGCCTGGTGCCGGCGGAGGAGGCCGCCCGCCTGGCGGAGGCCTGGTCGCTGGCGTCGCGGATCCGCAACGCCATCGTGCTGGGCACCGGCCGGACCACGGGGCAGCGGATCGACGTGCTGCCGCACGAGTCGGTCGAGCTCGAGGTGGTGGCCCGCATCCTCGGCCACGGTTCGGGCGGGCGGCTGGACCTGGAAGAGGGCTACCTACGCGCCGCCCGCCGGTCCCGTGCGGTGGTCGAGGACCTCTTCTACGGCTGAGCCTCACCCCAGCGACCAGACTGGCATTCTGGCTGCGACCAGACTGGCATTCTGGCTGCTGCCTGAAACGACTGCCTCCCTGGGCAACTACCGACGAACACCGCGGGATCGTTCCAAGGCGTCGACGACGGCACGGACGACAAACAACGGACGTTCGGTGACGTCGGACCACGTGAACCGCAGGACGGTGTAGCCCAGGTTGCCTAGCGCGAGGTCACGGGCGCGGTCTACCGCCGGGTCGTGGAACCGTTCACCATCCAGCTCAAGGACCAACTTCTCTTCGTGAAAGAGGACGTCCACACGAGCGATGATGCGTCCGTGCTGGTAGATCTTCTGGTCACCCGACCACCCGGATATCCGTGCTGTGCGCAAGAGTTCGTGCAAGGCGAGCTCGCCTCCATTGACCGCTCCCACAGCGGCCATCTGCGCCAGCCGTGCCAGCTGTACGCCGTGGGGGCGTCCGGTGCAGCGTTCCGCAGCCTCCAGCAGCGCGCTGGGCGCGACGAGCTCGCGTGTGACGACCCAGGCGAGCAACCGCTCGGCCTCCTGCAAGTCAAGACGCATGAGGCAGTCCAAGACGGTGCGCCGTCGCGAGGTCACGGCGATGCCCTCGAGGTCGGTGACGTCGGAGCGTTCCAGCCGGACGTCATGCACTGACAGACCCGAACGGTCTCTCCGGCCGGACCCGAGGTGGATGTGGGTCGTGCCGTCGTCCTCCACCGGGAAACCGTGGAGCATCGCGGCGGTGCGCCTGATCACCACGGCGTGTGGGTAGGTCAAGCGGGCCGCGACCACCCGCCGGCGCACGTCGATCTCCAGATTGGCGTCGGCGATGCCGTCACCCACGACCGCCTTCCACCAGCCCTTCGCCAACCGGTGCCGTACGGCGCCACGGGTGAAACCTGACTGCATAGCCATGCGCGCAGTGAAGATCCCAGCGACCTGACGCCGTCGAAGCTGGGTCTCCGCGAGCTCGAGCGCGTGGATGTCCACAGAATCAGCGTGCCTGGATCAGCGGCGAGGCCCTGGCGGCCCTGTGGACACCGCCGCCCGCCGGCCCTCACTCAACAGCCAGACTGGCAATCTGGTTGTGGGCATCGGGGTCACAGCACCTTCGACAGGAACTCCTGGGTGCGCGTCTGGGTGGGATGGTCGAGCACATCGGCCGGGCGCCCCTGCTCGACGATCGTCCCCTCGTCCATGAACACCAGCTGGTCGCCCACTTCGCGGGCAAAGCCGATCTCGTGGGTCACGACCATCATCGTCATCCCCGAGGCGGCGAGATCCTGCATGACGGCGAGCACCTCCCCGACCAGCTCGGGGTCCAGCGCCGAGGTCGGCTCGTCGAAGAGCATGAGCTCGGGGTCCATGGCGAGCGCGCGGGCGATCGCCACCCGCTGCTGCTGCCCGCCCGACAGCTGTGCGGGGTAGTGCCCGGCCCGGTCGGCCAGCCCCACCCGGTCAAGCAGCTCGGTGGCGCGTGACCGGGCGGCCGTCTTGGTCACGCCCTTGACCTGCACCGGCGCCTCCATGACGTTCTCCAGGGCCGTCATGTGCGGGAAGAGGTGGAAGCGCTGGAAGACCATCCCGATGCGTGAGCGCTGCCGCGCGATCTGCTTCGGGTGCAGCCGGTACAGCTCCGGTGCGCCGCCGCGGGTCTGCGTGCCGCCGCGGGTCTGCGTGCGGTAGCCCATGAGCTCGCCGTCCACCCGGATGCGGCCGGCGTCGATCTCCTCGAGCTGGTTGACGCACCGCAGCAGGGTGGACTTACCTGAGCCGGACGGGCCGACGACGACGCAGACCGAGCCGGCGGGCACCTCCAGGTCGACGCCGCGCAGGACGTGCAGCTCGCCGAAGAACTTGTGGACGCCGTCGATCTGGACCATCGGTGTTCCGGCCACAGGGGCGGCGCCCGTGGGGGTGTCTGCCGCGTGGCCGTCGGGGATGGGGGCGTCGGTCATGGGGTGTACTCCAGGAACGGGTCGTCCTTCGTGGTGCCGGCGGCGAGGATGGCCCGCTGTTTGCGGCCAAGCGCCCGACCACGGCTGCCACGGGGCGCGCCGGCGCTCTGGAAGCCGCGGCCGTAGTACCGCTCGAGGTAGTGCTGGCCCACCATGAGCACCGAGGTGATGGCGAGGTACCAGATCGCGGCGACCATGAGCAGCGGGATGGGCAGGAACAGGCGGTTGCCCACCGCGTTCGTGGCGAAGGTCAGCTCGAGAGTGAACGGGATCGCCAGGACGAGCGAGGTGGTCTTGAGCATGGAGATCGTCTCGTTGCCGGTGGGCGGGACGATCACGCGCATCGCCTGCGGCAGGACGATGCGCCGCAGGATCGTCGACTCCTTCAAGCCCAGCGCCCGAGCAGCCTGGGCCTGCCCGGCGTCCACGCCGCCGAGCCCGGACCGGAAGATCTCGGCCAGGTAGGCGGCCTCGTTGAGCGCCAGGCCCACGATCGCGGCGTAAGCGGCGTTGAAGACGTCGTTGGTGTCGAAGACGACGAGCTCGGGCCCGAACGGCACGCCCAGGCTCAGGCGGGGGTACAGCACGCCGAGCAAGCCCCAGAACGTCAGCTGGGTGAAGATCGGCGTGCCGCGGAAGAACCAGATGTAGAACCAGGACACCCAGCGCATCACCGGGTTGTCCGAGCGGCGCATGATCGCCAGCGCAAGGGCCAGCACGATGGCGATCGCCATCGACGCCACGGTGAGCAGCAGCGTCCAGCCCACTCCGCGAACGACCGTGACGTCGCGCAGGTACAGCCACACGACGTCCCACCGGAAGTTCGGGTTGGTGACCAGCGCGTTGATCGCCATCGCCGTGAGCACGGCGACGACGGCGGCGGAGACCACCCGCCCGGGGCGCGGTACCGGGCGGGCGCGGATGAGCTCGGGTGCTGCTCCCGTCACGCCCCGGGTGTGGTCGGTGGCCATCTCAGACGGTGGGGTTCAGCTCGGCGGTCTCGAGCGCGCCGGTGACACCCCAGGCGTCGAGGACGTCCGCCCAAATGCCCTCGTCCATGAGGTGCTGCATCGCGGCCTGGAGGGCGGCCGTCATCTCCGGGTCGTCCTTGGCGACGGCAATGCCCTGCGGGGCCGCGTCCGTGACGTCACCGAGCTGCTCCACCTGGCCCCCGGTCTGCACGGCGGCGTACTGGCCTACGGGGGAGTCGGCGTACATGACGTCGACCTTGCCGCCCACCACGTTGGTGGTGACGTCCGCCTGGGAGCCGTACCGCAGGATCTCGATCGGCTCCTTGCCGGCGGCCACGCAGTCTTCGGAGAGGCCGTCGACCGTCTCGTCCTGGACCGTGCCGGTCTGCACGCCCATGGTGGTGCCGCACAGGTCGGCAGGGTCGAGGCCTTCGGGGTTACCGGCCTTGACCGAGAACGTGGAGCCCGCGGAGAGGTAGGCGATCATGTCGACCTGCTCAATCCGCTCGGGGTTGATCGAGAACGAGGCGATGCCGGCGTCGTACTGCGTGCCGATGGCCGGGATGATCGAGGCAAACTCGGCGTGGCTGATCTCGACCTCGGCGCCGAGGACCCGCCCGAGCGCCTTGGCCAGGTCGACGTCGTAACCGGTGGGGGTCTGGCCGTCCGGGCCGCCGAAGAACTCGGCCGGGGCGTACTGCAGGTTGTCCCCGATCGAGAGCTTGCCGTCGAAGTCGGCGGGGAGCAGAGCCGCTATCTCGTCGACCTTCTCGATCGCGGAGACGTCGTAGGAGGGCTCCGCGGGGGTGCCGGCGGCGGTGGTGGCGTCGTCGGTGCCCGCCTCAGCCGCGTTCGTGCACGCGCTCAGGGTCAGTGCCCCGGCGACGGCGAGGAGGGTGAGGGTGGGCAGGCGACGCATGTCGAAGCCTTTCGGGAGGGAAGCTCTGTGAACCCACTCATGGTATATCCGGATTAATGCATGACTATTCATCCACGGTGTGGGGTGCCGCACATGGGTCGCGCGTCCCATGTGCGGACGCCCAGCAAGAGTTGGCGTGACGCGTGCCCGCCCGTTGCCGCTCCACACCCGAGCGACGTCGAGCGGGGCGACGCAGAGCCACGGTCCTGTCCGGGGGCTTCCGGAGGGATCGGCGGATGATCAGAACGGCGGTGCCGGAGCATGTCCGGCTGGGATGTCGTCGTCCCACACGGATGGTTGAGGGTGAGCGCACCGGGCCACCTGAACGGGCAAACAAGAACGGCGGCTGACACGCGGAGACGCAAGATGTCCCACGAGGTCAGCCGCCGATCTCGACGACTTCACACGGGCCTGGGCCCGCGCAGGATCACAGGTCGTAGTACAGCTCGAACTCGTGCGGGTGCGGCCGCAGGCGCAGCGGGTCGATCTCGTTGGTGCGCTTGTAGTCGATCCACGTCGAGATGAGGTCCGGGGTGAACACGTCGCCCTCAGTGAGGTAGTCGTGATCGGCCTCGAGGGCCTCCAGCACGGCGGGCAGCGAGTCGGGGACCTGATCGATCTTGGCGTGCTCCTCGGGCGGCAGCTCGTAGAGGTCCTTGTCGATCGGCTCGGGCGGTTCGATGCGGTTCCGGATGCCGTCGAGGCCGGCCATGAGCATCGCCGCGAACGCCAGGTACGGGTTGGACGACGGGTCCGGCACCCGGAACTCGATGCGCTTGGCCTTCGGGGAGGTGCCGGTGACCGGGATCCGGATGCACGCGGAGCGGTTGCGGGCCGAGTACACCAGGTTGACCGGGGCCTCGAATCCGGGCACGAGGCGGTGGAAGGAGTTCACGGTCGGGTTGGTGAACGCGAGGAGCGACGGCGCGTGCTTGAGCAGGCCGCCGATGTACCAACGGGCCATGTCGGACAGCCCGCCGTAGCCGCGCTCGTCGAAGAACAGCGGCTTGCCGTCCTTCCACAGGGACTGGTGGGAGTGCATACCGGAGCCGTTGTCACCGTAGAGCGGCTTGGGCATGAAGGTGGCGGACTTGCCCGCCTCCCAGGCCACGTTCTTGATGATGTACTTGAACTTCATGACGTCGTCAGCCGCCGCGCGCAGCGTGTCGAAGCGGTAGTTGATCTCCATCTGACCGGCGGTGCCGACCTCGTGGTGCGCCCGCTCGACGTCCAGGCCGACCTGCTGCAGCACGGTCACCATCTCGTCACGCAGGTCGGCCATCTGGTCCGAGGGGGAGACGGGGAAGTAGCCGCCCTTGTACCGGGTCTTGTAGCCGAGGTTGCCGCCCTCCTCCTCACGGCCGGTGTTCCAGGCCGCCTCCTTCGAGTCCAGGTAGTAGAAGCTGGAGTGCTGAGTGGTCTGGAACCGGACGTCGTCGAAGATGTAGAACTCGGCCTCGGCACCGAAGTACACGGTGTCGGCGATGCCGGTGCTCTTGAGGTACGCCTCGGCCTTGGCGGCGATGTTCCGGGGGTCGCGCGAGTACGACTCGTCGGTGAAGGGGTCGACGATGGAGAAGTTCACGACGAGGGTCTTCTGCTTGCGGAACGGGTCCACGAAGGCGCTCGTCACGTCGGGCACAAGCTTCATGTCGGACTCGTGGATCGCCTGGAAGCCACGGATCGAGGAGCCGTCGAACATCAGCCCGTCCGTGAAGGCGTCTTCGTTGAAGGCCTCGACCGGGATGTTGAAGTGCTGCATGACACCCGGCAGGTCGCAGAACCTGACGTCGACGAACCTGACGTCCTGCTCCTTCGTGAAGGCGATGGCCTCCTCGGCGGTCGAAAACATTCGTTGCTCCCTCTGGTGGTGAACTCTGAACCGATAGTGAACCTAGCGGGAGGTGGTTTCCCGGGTGTCACTCGAATGTGTCGGGGATGTTACGCCGCGCCCGGGCCTACGAGTCCTGCGTCACAACAAGAACAGCGCCGCCTGGGGGCCGTCAGAGCGCTGGGTAGGCTCGGCTGGTGCCCGATACGACGACCTCGACCCCCACGGTGGCGAGCCTCAGCCGCCGGATCCTCGCCCTCTGCGTCGACTGGGCCCTCGCGAGCGCCATCAGCGCCGGCTTCTTCCAGTTCGACGCGATGGCGACGCTGGGCATCTTCGCCCTCATGACCTGGCTCATGCTGTCGACACTGAGCGCGACCATCGGCCACGTGCTCGCAGGGCTCGCGGTGCGCACCCTGGCCGGTGGGTTCGCCGGTCCGCTGCGCGCGCTCATCCGCACCGTCGGTGTGTGCCTCGTCATCCCCGCGGTGGTCTGGGGCCCCGACGGGCGTGGCCTGCACGACATATGGGCGGGCACGGTCATCCGCAAGATCCGCTGAGCCACCGCGAACGCCGGGTACGCGAGCGCCGCGGTACCGCGAACGCTGCGGCCCGGCAGCCATCTGGCTGCCGGGCCGCGGCGTTCAGGGAGAGCGCGTCTCAGCGACCGCGCATGCCCTTGCGGTCGGGACGGGCGCGCATAGGGTCCACGCCCTTCGGGATCGGCATCCGGGCGGAGCCCAGCGCCTGCAGACGCTTGGCGACGGCGGCCACCTCCGCCGGGGTGAGCTTGCCCTTGAGCTTCTGCACGTGCCCGACCAGCTTCGGCAGCGAGACCTGCCCGTCCTCGTTGCCACACTGCACCAGGTGCACTGGCACGTTCGGGGCCACGCGCGCGACCTTGCGGCGTTCGTCGTCGAGCATGCGCTGAACACGGTGGGTGGGTCCCTCGGAGACGAGCACGATGCCCGGACGACCCACCATCCGGAAAACCAGGTCCTGCGTGCGGGGGTTCACCGCGACCGGCTGTTCCTGGATGTTCCAGCCCCGGCGGATCTGGCCGAGCGCCGCACCGGCGGCCCCGGGCTGCCCCTCGATCTGAGCGTATCCGGCCTTCCGTGTCTGCTGGGCGAGCACGATCATCATGAGCATCAGGGCCAGGAGAAGCCCGAAGAAGGTCATGTACCACGGATGCCCCCAGGCGAACCCGATGACCAGCGCGATGCCCATGACGAGCACGAAGACGCCGATGAGGATCCACGTGATGTTGGGGTTGACCTGCTTGGTCATCCGGTACGCGTCGGCGATGTTGTGGTACCACCGCCGCTTCTTCTCCTGGGGGGCGGCGGAGGAACCCTCGACGTCGCTCTTGCTCTTGCGGGCCATGATCACGAAGGATACCGGGCCCACGGGCGCCCTTCCGCGCGCCGTCGGTCACTCCGGCCACGCAGCCGTCACCTGGCGGTGCGCCTCAGCCTCCGGCTCGGCGGCGCCGTCACACATCGCCCGGGGCAAGCCGGCGCTGCGGCACCCGCACCGCCACCGCGGCGACGGCGAGAGCGGCAGCGCTGCCAGCGGCAACGGCGAAACCGGCCTGGGCGCCGTACAGGTCAGCGAGGTGCCCGGCCAGGGCGGCCGCCGCCGCCACACCTACGACGTTGGCCGAGCCCATCGCCGTCATGGCGACCGCCGTGCCGCCGGGCGGGGCAATCCGGCCCGCGGCTGTGAAGAGCGTCACCAGGGCAGGACCGACCAGGAGGCCGACGGCCAGGACCAGGGCCGTGAGCGCCGCGGTCGATGTGGCAGCCGTCATGGCCGCGGAGATCCCGGCGATGCCGGCGCCGCAGACCATCAGCCGGAGCCGGAGGCTGACGACGTCGGGCAGGGCGACGACGGCGAGCGCCATCACCGCCGAGCCCACCCCCATGACCGCGTAGATCAACCCGGCCCGGCCCGGCGTCCCGGCGGCGGTCGCGAACGCCGTGACCGCCGTCTGGCTGGCGCCGAAGAACATGCCCACGCACGCCATGCCCGCGAGCGCGGGCGCCACCGCCTTGAGCACCGCGACGAGCGACGGCGCCTTGTGGGCTGTGACCACCGATCGCACCGGGGCGGCGACACCGCTTGCCCGGGTCGCGGCCGGTGACAAGGCGCGGACGGGCTCGGGCTCCCTCGCGGTCCCTGCCGCCGAGCGGTGCAACGCGAACGCGGTGACAAAGAGCAGCACCAGGACGGCGGCGATGAGCACGGGCAGCTCCGGTGTGCCGAGCGAGGCCGCCACTCCGACGAGGGCGGGACCGAGCACGAACACCATCTCGTCGGCCATCGACTCGTAGCCCAGGGCCGCACCGCTCTGCCGTGGCCCGCCGCCGAGCGCCAACCATCGCACCCGGGCGAGTGACCCGACCGGCACGGTCGTGGCACCCACGGCGACGCACAGCACGCACAGGACGGACAGCGGCGCGCCGCCGCCCGCCGCGACAACGAGAGCAGCCAGCGCGGCCGCGTTGACCGGCGCGAGGATCAGAAGCGGTACGCGCTGCCCGCGACGGTCCGTCCACCGCCCGATGATCGGCCCGGAGACGGCGGTGGACAGGGCGAGCGACGCGGAGGCGAGACCGGCGTCACCGACGGACCCGGTTGCCGAGGCCACCAGGGTGAGCACGCCGAGCACCACCATCGAGGTGGGCAGCCGGCCGAGGAAGCCGACGACGAGGAAGGACCAGCCGAGCAGCCGCGGCAGGGCGCCGTACTGGCGGAAGGTTCGCAGCTGCGACACCCCTAGACCAGTGCCGCGGCTTCCTGCCGGGAGGTGCGCTTCTCGGCGAGGTGGGCGAGCTCGACCGGGATGGGCAAGCCCTTGCGGGACATCGCCTGCCCCCACAGCCGGCCGGCGCGGTAGCTGGACCGCACCATGGGGCCGGCCATGACGCCGAGGAAGCCGATCTCCTCGCCGATCTCGGCGAGCTCGACGAACTCCTCGGGCCTGACCCACCGGTCGACGGGGTGGTGACGGACCGAGGGCCGCAGGTACTGGTTGATGGTGAGCAGGTCGCAGCCGGCGTCGCGCAGCATCTGCATCGCGTCCACGACCTCGTCGAAGGTCTCACCCATGCCGAGCATGAGGTTGGACTTGGTGACGAACCCGTCCTCGGCGGCGGACGTGATGACGCTCAGGGACCGCTGGTAGCGGAACCCGGGACGGATGCGGCGGAAGATCCGCGGCACGGTCTCGACGTTGTGCGCGAGCACCTCTGGCCGGGACGAGAAGACCTCGGCGAGCTGGGCGGGGTCGGCGTCGAAGTCGGGGATGAGCAGCTCGACGCCGGTGCCGGGGTTCAGGTCGTGGATCTGCCGGACGGTCTCGGCGTAGAGCCAGGCTCCGCCGTCCTCCAGGTCGTCGCGGGCGACGCCGGTGATCGTGGAGTACTTCAGGCCCATCTTCTGGACGGAGAGGGCGACCTTGCGCGGTTCCATCCGGTCCAGCGCGGACGGCTTGCCGGTGTCGATCTGGCAGAAGTCGCACCGGCGGGTGCACTGCGACCCCCCGATGAGGAAGGTGGCCTCGCGGTCCTCCCAGCACTCGAAGATGTTCGGGCAGCCCGCCTCCTCGCACACCGTGTGCAGCCCGTTGCCGTGGACGAGCTGCTTGAGCTCGCGATACTCAGGGCCCATGACGGCCTTCGTCTTGATCCAGTCGGGCTTGCGCTCGATGGGGGTCTCGGCGTTGCGCGCCTCGATCCGCAGCATCTTCCGGCCCTCTGGTGCGATGGTCACGTCTGGCTACCTCGTCCCTCTCGACGACCGCCATGTTCCGGCGGCTCCGCCCAGATCCTACGTCGACCCTCCGACATGCACCCGGAAGTCCCGGCCGGCGGACACCGGAGGGCTGCTCAGACGGTCGCCGTCGCCGGCACCGCGGCTCGGTCAGCGGACGGGCCGGGGCCGGGGGCGACCTGCGCGAGCGCCCGCAGGAGCAGCTGCTCCGTGGCGTCGGCGATGTCCGTGACGGTCACGGTGCGCCCCGTCTCGGCGGACAGTGAGGTCACGCCCGCGTCGGTGATGCCGCACGGCACGATGCGGTCGTAGGCGGCCAGGTCGCAGGAGGCGTTGATCGCGATGCCGTGCATGGTCACCCCTCGCGCCACACGCACGCCGACCGCGCAGAGCTTGCGCTCGCCCCCGCGGGCGTCCGCCGGTACCCAGACGCCGGAGCGGCCGGGCACCCGCACGGTCTCGACGCCGTAACCCGCGGCGAGGTCGATGACCGCCTGCTCGAGCACCCGGACGTAAGCGACGACGTCGATCGGCGCACGCAGCCGGACGATGGGGTACGCGATGAGCTGCCCGGGCCCGTGCCAGGTGATGCGCCCGCCGCGGTCGACGTCGACGACGGGGGTGCCATCGGTGGGCCGGTCCCACGACGCCGTGCGCTTGCCGGCGGTGTAGACGTCCGCGTGCTCGAGCAGGATGAGCGTGTCCTCGGCTCCGTCGACCACCTCGGCGTGGATACGGCGCTGGAGGTCCCAGCCCTCCTGGTAGTCGATCAGCTCGGTCCCCAGGCTCACCCGCATCGTTCGCACGAGAGCGATGCTAAGCCCGCCGCCCGTGTTGTCCACAGGCGCGGGCCCAGCGGCAGCGCGTGGCGGCCCTCGCCTGCTTGGCTGGCGGCATGTCGATCACCAAGCGGCGTCGCGGCCGGTCCGGGGGCTCGGCCGGCACCGGCCGCGGCCCGGTGGTGCCGGGGTACGAGCTGCTCGCGCCGGTGGGGTTCGGTGCGACGGGTGCGGTGTGGTCGGCGCGGGACGGGTCGGGGCGGCCGGTGGCCGTGTCGATCCTGCCGCTCGCGTCGGGTGCGCGGGGTACCGCGCAGCTGCGCCGGCTCGGCAACCTTCGAGCGAGCCGGCACCCGCACCTGGCGCGGGTCGACACCGTCGTCGGGCTCGACGGCGGCCGGTGCGCGGTGGTCAGCGAGGTGGTCACCGGGCCCAGCCTGGCGACCGTGCGTGCGGCCCGTGGCCCGCTGCCGCCCGGCGAGGCGGCGACTCTGCTGGTGGCACTGGGCGCAGCGCTGGGCCACCTGCACGAGCGGGGCGTGATCCACGCCGACGTGGCGCCGACCAACGTGCTGCTCGCCCCCGGCGGCGTGCCGGTCCTTGTGGACCTCGCCGGGGAGGGTGCCCACGAGCGGGGCACGCCCGGCTTCGTGGCGCCCGAACGTCGCCGCGGTGCGGCGCCTGGCGCGGCTGGGGACGTGTGGGCGTTGGCACGGCTGCTGATGTGGGCCACCGACGGCGACCCCGAGGTGGCCCAGCTGCTTGCCCCGGCCCTCGCTGACGATCCGGCCGCCCGCCCACGGGCACGGGACCTGGCGGCACGGGCGCCGTCATTGGCGGAGGCGACGGCGGTGCACCTGCCGCCGCAGCCGGATCTCGCGCAGGCGCAGCTGCGCGCGGGCGTGAACCAGGTGCCGACCCAGCTGGCTGTCGCGCGGCGCCCCCGGCGCCGACACGCGCGCCCAGGCGCGTGGTGGGCCGCGTCGATCGTGGTGGTCCTGGCGGCGGCCGGTGGGGGAGCGGTCGCCTGGGGCGGGCCCGGTGGGCCGGCCGGGCTCCCGGCCGGGGATACCGAGCCGACTCCCGTCCCCGGGACGCCGCCCGCCAGGCTCAAGTCACCGATTGTTGTTGACGTCGGTGCCGACTTGCCGCCCGAGGCCACCGGTACCGGTACGAGCACCGACATCGGTGGCCGCACCGGCACCCCACCCGAAGAGGACCTGACCGTCGTCGTGGCCGATCTGCTCCGGCTCAGGGACGCCGCCCTCGAGGCCGCCGACGCCGATGCCCTTGGGGAGTTGACCGTCCCGGGCTCGAGGGCCGCCGCCGCGGATGCTGACCTCCTCGCCCGTCTTCAGGGCGCCCGGGTCCGCCTCGAGGGGCTGCGCACCGAGGTCGGCGACGTCCGCGTGGTCCGCGCCCCGGCCGGCGGCACCCTTGCCGAGGTCGAGGTGATCCTGAGGCAGCGGGTGCACCACCGACTCGCTCGGAACGAGGACGGGACCGACGCCGCGCGCTCCGACAGCGTTGTCGCGGTGCCGTCACGGCCTCCAAGGTGCGTCGCTCTGACCCTCGAGGGGCCCACGCCGTGGCGGGTGGCGACTGCGAGGCCGTGCGAGGCGGGGGAGGAGGTCGGCTGAGACGCGCGGACGCCAGAGGGCCTGCGGCATGCTCAGGCGTCGGACCTCAGGCGGCGGCGAAACCTAGGCCTCGGGTCTCGAGCTCCTCGGCAAGGATCCTGATCGCCTTGGGGCCCACGCCGTGGATGCGGAGCAGCTCCTGCGGGGTGACGGTCGTTAGCTGGTGGTACCGGGTGTACCCGCGCAGGGCGAGCTCCCGCCGCGCGACCTTGCCGATGCGCGGTGTGAGCTCAGACGCGTCTGGGTTCGTCACGGGCCTCCTCCATGTGCCGGGGGACGGCAGGAGCCCCGCACCGAGGGTGCGGGGCTCCAGCCAGATGCCGAACCGTCAGAGACCGACCTCGGCCTCGAACGCGCCCTCCTCGAGCCGTGCCTTGACGGTCTGGAGGAACCGACCGGCGTCGGCGCCGTCGACCAGGCGGTGGTCGTACGTCAGCGACAGGTAGATGATCGAGCGGATGCCGATGGTCTCGTTGCCCTCGGCGTCCTTGACAACTGCCGGACGCTTGACGATGGTGCCCACGCCCATGATCGCGACCTCGGGCTGGTTGATGATCGGCGTGTCGATCAGCAGGCCCGCCGAGCCCGTGTTCGTGATCGTGAAGGTCGACCCGGACAGCTCGTCAGGCGTGACCTTGCTGTCGCGCGTGCGAGCGGCGAGGTCGTTGATCTTCTTGGCAATCCCGCCGATGGTCAGGTCGCCGGCGTCCTTGATGACCGGGACCAGGAGCCCGCGGGGGGTGTCCACCGCGATGCCCATGTGCTCGGCGCCGTGGTAGATGACGTTGTCGCCGTCGATCGTGGCGTTGAGCTTCGGGTGCGACTTGAGCGCCTCCGTCGCGGCCTTGACGAAGAAGGGCAGGAAGGTGAGCTTCGTGCCCTCGGCCGTCTGGAAAGCGTTCTTGGCGCGAGCCCGGAGCGTGGCCACGCGGGTGACGTCGACCTCCATCACCGAGGTCAGCTGCGTCGAGGTGTCCAGCGACTCCCGCATGCGCTTAGCGATGACCTTGCGCAGGCGGGACATCTTCTCGGTCGTGCCGCGCAGCGGGGAGACCTCGACCTGGGTGGGCTGCTTGGCGGGCGCGCCGGCCGGCGCGGCAGCAGGTGCGGCCTGAGCTGCGGCCTTCTCGGCTGCGGCCTTCTCCGCCGCTGCCTCGACGTCCTGCTTGCGGATGCGGCCACCCACACCGGTGCCGGTGAGGGAGGAGAGGTCGATGCCCTTCTCCACCGCGAGCTTGCGTACGAGCGGCGTGATGTAGGCGGTGCCAGCGGCGGCCGGGGCGGCCTCCGCGCGGGCCGGCTGGGCGGTCTTGGGTGCTTCAGCCTTCGGTGCTTCAGCCTTCGGTGCCTCGGCCTTGGGCGCCTCAGCCTTCGGTGCCTCGGCCTTGGGCGCCTCAGCCTTCGGCGCCTCCGGGGCCGGAGCCTCCGCCGGAGCCTCCTTCGGTGCCTCGGCTGCGGGCGCTGCGGCGCCTGCCTGACCGACGATGACCAGGTCGGCGCCGACCTCGACCGTCTCGTCCTCCTGGACAAGGATCTTCAGCACGGTGCCGGCCACGGGGGAGGGCACCTCGGTGTCGACCTTGTCGGTGGAGACCTCGAGCAGCGGCTCGTCGACCTCGACCGTCTCGCCCTCGGCCTTGAGCCACCGGGTGACGGTGCCCTCGGTGACGGACTCACCAAGCGCGGGCATCTTCACGGCCTCACCGGCCGGTGCGCTGCCCCCGGTGGGCGCGTTCTGCGTCGCCTGGGCCTTCGCCTCCTCGGCGGGCGCGGCCTCGGCAGAGACGGGCTGGGCTGCCTCGACCTCCTCGGCGGCGGGGGCCTCGGAAGCGGCCGGCGACGTCTCGGCCGGGGCGCTGTCCTCGGCCGGGGCGCTCTCGCCGCCGCCGGTGCCGTCACCGATGACGACGAGCTCGGCGCCGACCTCGACCGTCTCGTCCTCCTCGACGAGGATCTTCTCCACCACGCCGGCGACCGGCGACGGCACCTCGGTGTCCACCTTGTCGGTGGACACCTCCAGCAGCGGCTCGTCGACCTCGACCGACTCGCCCACGGCCTTCAGCCACCGGGTCACGGTGCCCTCGGTGACCGACTCGCCCAGCGCGGGCATCTTCACGGACTCAGACATGTCCTGGCGTCTCCTTCGATCGGGTCAGTTGTGAGCGTGCAGGGGCTTACCGGCGAGCGCAAGTGCGGCTTCGCCCACCGCCTCGTTCTGGGTGGGGTGCGCGTGGACGAGGGACGCGACGTCCTCGGGGTACGCCTCCCAGTTGACCATGAGCTGGCCCTCGCCGATGAGCTCGCCGACGCGGTCGCCGAGCATGTGCACGCCGACGATGGGGCCGTCCTTCTCACGCACCAGCTTGATGAAGCCGGTGGTCTGCAGGATCTGGCTCTTGCCGTTGCCGGCGAGGTTGTACTCGACCGTCTCGACGCCGTCGACGCCGTAGGTCTCCTTCGCCTCGGCCTCGGTGAGACCGACGGAGCCGACCTGCGGCTCGCAGTAGGTCACGCGCGGGATGCCCGACTCCACGATGGGCGCGGGGTTCAGTCCGGCGATCTGCTCGGCCACGAAGATGCCCTGGGCGAACCCGCGGTGGGCGAGCTGCAGGCCGGGAACGATGTCGCCGACGGCGTAGACGTTGCCGACGCCGGTCCGGAGGCAGTCGTCGGTGAGGACGAATCCGCGCTCCATCGGGATGCCGTTCTCCTCGTAACCGAGGTTCGCGGTCGCGGGGCCACGGCCGACGGCGACCAGCAGCAGCTCTGCCTCGAGGGTCTTGCCGTCCTGGGTGGTGACCACGACGCCGTCGTCGTTCTGGGTCACGCCGGCGAACATGGTCTTGGTGTGGAAGGCGATCTTGCGCTTGCGGAAGGCGCGCTCGAGGCCCTTGGAGAGCGACTCGTCCTCGTTGGGGACCAGGTGCGGCAGGCCCTCGATGATCGTCACGTCGGCGCCGAAGGAATTCCAGACGGAGGCGAACTCGACTCCGATGACGCCGCCGCCCAGCACGATCGCGCTCTTGGGCACGTAGTCGAGCTGGAGCGCCTGCTCGGAGGTGATGACCCGGCCGCCGATCTCCAGACCCGGGAGGGACTTCGAGTAGGAGCCGGACGCGAGCACGACGTTCTTGCCGCGGTAACGGGTCCCGTCCACCTCGACCGTGTCCGCGGCAACCAGCCGGCCCCAGCCGTTGATGAGGTCGACCTTGCGGGAGGAGACGAGCCCCTGCAGGCCCTTGTAGAGGCGGGCGACGATGCCGTCCTTGAACGTGTTCACCCCGCCCATGTCGATGCCGCCGAAGGTGCTCTGCACGCCGACCGCCGCGCTCTCGCGGATCGTGTCGGCCACCTCTGCGGAATGCAGCAGGGCCTTGGTGGGGATGCATCCCCGGTGCAGGCAGGTGCCGCCGAGCTTGTCGCCCTCGATCAGGGCCACCTTCATGCCGAGCTGCGCACCGCGCAGCGCGGCGGCGTAACCACCACTGCCCGCTCCAAGGATCACGATGTCGTACTCCTGCGTTTCAGCCACGTACCTCTCCTCGAGCGCTCACAAGGCCCTGCAAGGTCCGGTCTGGGCCCGGGGCCGCCGCCATTGTTCCACCACCGTGGCGCAGGGGACTAAACGTTCCGTGCCGTGCCCGTCACAAAGTCGCGCCAAATCACCGACAACGTCCTGTGCACGCTCCCGCAACTGTCAGCGTTCCCTCAGTTGGGGGGCCTAACGTATGGACCGTGCGTCTGTTCTCACGCCGCAAGCGCAACGACGGGCTCGGGACCAAAGAGGCCCGCGCCCGCACGCTCGCGCACTTCCGCGAGTTCACCGCCACGCGGGTGGGCGTCGAGGCGTACATAGAACCGCCCACGGCGCACGACCCGCACACGATGGTGCTCGTGGCCCGCACAGGGGAGTGGACCCGCCGTCGGGTGCCCGACGTCCGCGAGGCCCGTGCCCTCGCCGGCGAGCTGCAGATACCGATCTACGACGTCCACCTCACCGGATACCCGGCGAGCATGCGCCGGTGGAGCGCCGCCAACCGCCGTCGGGCCTGACGGCCACGCCCCGCCCACCGAAGCCGGCGGACGGGGCGCGTCTCGTCCGAGCGGTCAGCGCCGTGCCGCGGCCTCCAGCACACCGAGCAGGGTGCGCAGGCCCATGCCGGTGCCGCCCTTGTGGGTGTAGCCGTACGGCGCGGACTCGTTGAAGGCCGGCCCGGCGACGTCGAGGTGCGCCCAGGGCGTCTCGTCGACGAACTCGCGCAAAAAGAGGCCGGCGACGAGCATGCCGCCGAACCGGTCACCCATGTTGGCGATGTCGGCCACCGGGGTCTTCATCGACTCGCGTAGCTCCTCGGGCAGCGGCATCGGCCAGACCTGCTCGCCGACCTCTCCGGCCGTGGCCACGACGGCGTCGCGCATGGCCTCGGTGCCCATCACGGCCGCGACCCGGTTGCCCAGGGCGACCACCTGCGCACCGGTCAGGGTGGCGATGTCCAGGACGGCGTCGGGCTTCTCCTCGCAGGCAGCCACCAGCGCGTCACCGAGCACGAGGCGGCCTTCGGCGTCGGTGTTGAGCACCTCCACCGTCGTTCCGTCCCGCATCGTGATGACGTCGGAGGGGCGCTGCGCGCCGCCGCCGGGCATGTTCTCGGCGAGCGCGAGCCATCCGGTGACCTTGACCGGCAGCTCGAGAGCGGCGGCCGCGAGCACCGTGTGCAGCACGGTCGCCGCGCCGGCCATGTCGCTCTTCATGGCCTCCATACCCTTGGCCGGCTTGAGGGACAGACCGCCCGAGTCGAAGGTGATGCCCTTGCCCACGAGCGCGTAGTGCGCCACGGGCCGGGCGGGGGAGTAGACCAGCTTGACCAGTCGCGGCGGGCGGGCCGAGCCCTGCCCGACGGCGAGGATCCCGCCGTAGCCGCCGGCGGCCAGCTCACGCTCGTCCAGAACGGTGACCTTGACCTTGGTGCCCTTGGCGGCGGCGCGGGCCTCGTCCGCGAACGTCTCGGGGTACAGGTGCCGCGGGGAGGCGTTGACGAGGTCGCGGGTGGCGCGCACGCCGTCGCCCACGGCGCGGGCTCGGGCGAGCGCAGCCTTGGCCTCCTTGTCGCGGGCCAGCGGGGTGGCCAGCTCCAGGCGGGCGACGGGCGCGGGGTCGGTGCTCTTGTAGTGGTCGAAACGGTAGGCGCCGAGCAGCGCGCCCTCGGCGACGGCGCCCACCTGCGCTGCGGTCTCGGCCGGCAGCGCGAGCACGGCGTCGCCGGTACCGGCGAGGCTGCGCGTGGCGGCGCCCGCGGCTCGGCGTAGCGCCTCGGGCGTGGGCTCGCGCGTGACGCTTCCCACACCGGTGAGGACGACGATGGTGGCTGCGACCTCGTCGCCGGCGGGCACGCGGACCACCTCGTCGGCCTTGCCGGTCACCCCGAGGGCGGGCAGCACGGCGGCGAGCCTCGTCACGCTCTTCGCGGGCAGCTGCCCGGGCAGGAACAGGCGCGGGCCGTCGTCGGTCTGGGCGACGGCGAGGACGAGGGCGTCGGCACTGATGCGGGCAGGGTTCTTGGTGCTCAGGTTCAGGTCGGTCATCCAGCCGATGCTAGTCCGGGCCGCCGTGGGCGGTAATCTCCCGGGGTGCAGCTGACCGTCACCCTCACCGCAATCCTGGTCGCGCTGCTCGGGCTGTGGGCGCTGTGGTTCGCCGTCATGGGCCGAGCCGTGATCCTGCGTCAGCTCATCGCCGGCGGCGTGGTCGAGGTAGCCATCGTGGCGCAGCTCGTGGTGGCGTTCATCGGGGTCGCGCGCGGGTACGAGCTGGCGGATCCCTGGACGTTCTGGGGGTACGTGGTCACCGCCCTGTTCCTGCTGCCCGTTGCTGGAGTGTGGGCACTGGCGGACCGCACCCGATGGAGCTCCGTGGTGCTGGTGGTGGCCTGCCTGGCGATCCTCGCCATGCAGGCGCGGGTGTGGCAGGTGTGGTCGGCGTGAGCCGGAAGGACGAGGACGAGAACCCCATGGCACAGCGCGAGCAGGCGACCTCCGAGCACGTCGCGACGACGTCGGCCACCGACACCCGCCGCCCGGCCTACGGTGTGGGGCGGGTACTCATCCTGGTCTACGGCATCTTCGCTGTTGCCGCCTCCGCCCGGGCGAGCGTGCAGCTGCTGCGCGACGCCGCGGAGGCTCCGGTCGCCTACAGCCTCTCAGCCCTCGCCGGCGCGATCTACATCGTGGCCACGATCGCGCTGGCCCACAACGGCCGGCGGATGCGCCGGGTGGCGTGGGTCGCCGTCGTCATCGAGCTGCTCGGCGTGCTGATCGTCGGCACCCTCAGCCTCGTGGAGCCCGCTCTGTTCCCGCAGGACACCGTCTGGTCGCGGTACGGCGGCGGATACGGGTTCGTGCCTGCGGTGCTGCCCCTGCTGGGGATCGGGTGGCTCTGGTACTCCAGCCCGGCCCGGGTGGTCGCGCGCGCCGAGCGCGGCTGAACGCGCGTCCCGTTCGCCGACCGGCGGACCGACTCGGGCTGGCGACAGGCGGCTGCGATAGGTTGACCGGGTGCCGCACGCCCGCAGCCTGCTCTCCCTCCTCGACCTCCCGCGCCCGGAGATCGAGCGACTCTGGCTCGCCTCCGCGGGGTGGAAGGACCAGCGTTCCCGGCGGCGGGCCCGCTTCGCCGACCGGCGCGTCGCGACCATCTTCGACGGCCCGGCGTTCCGCACGCGGCTGGCGTTCGACACCGCGATCGACGCCGTCGGCGCGCACCGCGTGGACCTGCCGCTGGTGCTGGGGGAGCGCGAGCCGATCGAGGACACCGCGGCCATCCTGTCCTCCGCCGTTGATGCCGTCGTGGTGAGAGCCCGCGACCACCAGTCCGTCGCCAGCCTCGCCGCCGCCTGCGACGTCCCGGTCATCAATGCCATGACCGACGCCGGGCACCCGGTGGAGATCTTCTCCGAGGCGTTCAGCGTGCTGGAGCGGCGCGGCCCCATCGACGACGTCGTCCTCACCTTCGTCGGGGACGCGACCAACGTGCTGCGCTCGTGGTGCGAGCTCACCGTCGGCTTCGAGCTGCAGGTGCGTCACGTCTGCCCGCCCGGGCACAACCTGGACGAGGACTTCCTGGCGGGCCTGGCCGAGCTGGGGCAGCGCGGGAGCGTCACGACCACTCACGACCTCGCCGAGGGCGTCGAGGGCGCGGACGTGCTGTACACCGACGCGTGGCCCCTGGCGGCACGCAAGCCGGGCCGGCGCCGCGCCGCCTTCGAGCCCTACCGCATCACCACGGACGTGCTCGACGCCGCTGGGCCGAAGTCGATCCTCATGCACGTCATGCCGGTCAAACGAGGCGACGAGGTGACGGCGGAGGCGTTCGCCGATCCGCGCTCGGTCTCGCTCGCCGCCAAGCGCAACCTTGCCCCGACCCACGCCGCCATCGTCGAGCGCGCCCTCGGCTGAGCCTCCTGATCCTCCGTGGCACCGGGAACGGCGGCCCTGGAGCGATGTCAGTGGCGTGCGCCACTCTGGGAACACGCGTTCGAGTGCGGTGCTCGGACAGACCAGGGGAGGGGCGATGTCGGTCGACGACGGTGTGCAGGTGCTTGAGGACGAGCTGGCAGGACTTGCCGAGCTGCTCACGGCGCCGCGTCGCGGGGAGTGCCTCATGTGCTTCACCAACCGCATGCTTGTGGAGTTCGGGTGTGACCGGACGCTGCGGTGGGCCCGGCGGTACGCGCAGCTGCGGTCGCCTCACGCGTACGCGCTGCGCCGCCGGCTCGCGCGGCACGGCGCGTTCTGCGACTGCGAGATCTTCGCCAACGGCTGGGACGTGACCGTGCCAACCGTGCGTGACCCGGAGCACGGGGCGGAATGTTGGCCGTCGGAGGTCACCGGCTGCCGAGGCGTGCGGACGGGCTCGACGCAGCCGTGCAGCTTGTGGGCGCTCCGTCGGCGCGAGACCCCGCTGCGATGAAGGGCGAGGGGTCGCCCGCAGCACGGACGATGCGGACCAGTTTCACCGTCGCGCATCACGTCGCATCAATTATGATGCAGAGCATGCGCACGACGGTGGATCTACCTCCCGCCGTGCACCAGCGTGCTCGTCAGCTCGCTGCCGTGCAGGGCAAGTCCCTATCGGCCGTAATAGCCGACCTCACCATCCGTGGCCTCGCCCAGCTCGATACGCCTCTGCGGCTGCGTGTCGATGAGCGGACCGGGTTGCCGGTCCTGTCCGTAGGCCGCAGCGTCACCGACGCGGACGTGGCAGAGGCACTGGAAGACGCGTGACCCGTTTCCTGCTCGACTCCAACGTCCTGATCGCTGCCACCATCGCCGAGCACGAGCATCACGACGCGGCCGCGACGTGGCTGGCTGACGCAGAGGGGTTCGCGGTCTGCCCCGTCGTCGAAGGGGCGCTGGTGCGTTTCCTTATGCGCATCGGCGAGTCCGGGGACACTGCATCCCGGATTCTCGCGGCCGTCCGAAGCCACCCGCGAAGCCAGTTCTGGCCCGATGCCGTCTCTTACGTGGACGTCGCGCTCTCCCGGATCCGAGGACATCGGCAGGTGACGGACGCGTACCTTGCTCGGCTCGCATCGAGCAAGGGGAGCCTCCTGGCGACGTTTGACACCACCCTGGCGGAGTTATGGCCGGACCAGACAATGCTCATTCCACACGAGAAAACGCATTCGCCGGACGTGTGAGGCGTGGGCCCACAACGGCGGGACCATGAGTGGACCGCACAGGCGAAACGTGGCGGCCATCCCGCGACGGCTCTCGGCGGCTGGCGGCCTGCGGCTCACCTGCGTAAAAGCACATGGGTCGGCCAGCACCACCTCGCACAGCACCGCGTAGGGGAGGTCGTCTTATCCGAGCGAGTCCGAGCGGCCGCGCGTTCTGACATAATGTGCATTATCGGATCGCAGTGACGATTTGACTGACACTCGACCTCAGAGCTGTCCGGCCTCGCCTTGCTCGTCCAGCATCTCGGCTGCATCGCGGCTGCCTGCGTCGGCAAGGCGACGCAGCTCGGCCATGTCGCCACGCTCGCCAGCAAGCTCGATCAGCTGATCCACCGCATCGCGGCTGCCTGCGTCGGCAAGGCGACGTAGCTCGGCCATGTCGCCACGCTCGCCAGCAAGCTCGACCAGCTGGTCGATCGCGTCTCTGTTTCCCTTCGCTGCAAGGGCTCGCAGTTCGTCTAGTGCCTGGTCGTCCACGTCCGACCTCCGATCAAGCTGCGGCGTCCCTGCCTACCTGCGTGGCCACGCGCCCCGGGTCGCACACACTGCCGGTAGACCGGCCCGCAAAATGCGCGTACTCCGGACGTATTTATGGCACAGAACTCTCCGGAATAGCGTGGCCACGTGGATTCGGCGGAACCCACGGCAGAACTCTACCCGAAGGTTCACCCAACGTAGCGTTATATAATCCGTCATGAGGTCGTCGTTATCCCAAGGCATTGGCGCAGGGCGCACCTTCACCATTCATTGGTGCAAGCGGCAGGAGCCGCTTCCCTGGTCACCTCGGCGGCTGCAGCTACCGAAAGCCCCATCCTCTCCCCCGGCCGCGAATCACAGAACGGCATCCGCTGAGAGCGGTGCTGTCGGACGCCCACACGGTTTTTAAAGCCCACACGGTTTTTAAAGGCGCCCCGCCTTACCCGCTGAAAATGCCCGTACAATCGGCGAAACCAGCAAGACAAACAATTGTTGTGGAAGGCCGATCGGTGTCAACAGGCGCGCCTGTTGACACCTCACCAACCTCGCATGGCCCGGCACGGCACGGCACGGCACGGCACGCCTGAAGCCCTCCGCGGTGGCCCCTGACGGCGGTTACCCTCCCGCCGGGCAGTTCCCCAACTTCGCACGGGTGAGGCATGCATGGCTCGGGCACCGGAGAGGACCGTTTCACAGTCGGTGGCGCCGGAGGCACCGCGTGCTCCCATGGCGTCGACCAGAGCCCGGCGACACATCCGTATCGCCGGGCCGGGACAGGCGGAGTCACACCAGACCCGATGTCGAGAATCCGCACTCGGTTCCGTCCCCGCAGTGATCACGGCCACAATGGCCGCAACCCATGAAGGAGTCAACGATGGCCAAGTACCTGCTCCTCAAGCACTACCGTGGCGCGCCCAGCTCGGTCAACGACGTGCCGATGGACCGGTGGACGCCCGAGGAGATCACCGCGCACGTGCAGTACATGAACGACTTCGCGGCCCGGCTCGAGAGCACCGGCGAGTACGTCGACGGGCAGGCACTCTCCCCCGAAGGCACCTTCGTCCGTTACGACGGCGAGGGGCGCCCGCCGGTCACCGACGGACCGTTCGCGGAGACCAAGGACCTCATCGCCGGCTGGATGGTGATCGACGTCGAGAGCTACGACCGTGCAGTCGAGCTGGCGGGCGAGCTCTCGGCGGCGCCGGGAGCGGGTGGGAAGCCGATCCACGAGTGGCTCGAGCTGCGGCCGTTCCTCGCCGCGCCGCCGACCGTCACGGAGTGACCGCCGTGGACGAGGCCCTGGTGCGCGACCTGATACCGGGCGTGATCGGGGTCCTCGTCCGGCGCGGCGTCTCCTTCGCCGAGGCCGAGGACGCCGTACAGGACGCCCTGGTGGAGGCCCTTCGAGCATGGCCGGACGACGCACCGCGGGACCCGAAGGGCTGGCTGGTCACCGTGGCCTGGCGCAAGTTCCTCGACGGCGCGCGAGCGGACGTTGCCAGGCGAAACCGCGAGGTACGCGCCGAGCACGAGGCCGTGCCCGCCGTGAGCCCATCGGTGGACGACACCCTCCGGCTCTTCTTCCTGTGCGCCCACCCGTCCCTGACGCCCGCCTCGGCCACAGCGCTGACGTTACGCGCCATGGGCGGGCTGACCACGCGCCAGATCGCGCGGGCCTACCTGGTGCCGGAGCCGACCATGGCGCAGCGCATCAGCCGGGCCAAGCGCACCGTGTCGGGCGAACGGCTCGATCAGCCGGGCGACGTCGCCACGGTGCTGCGGGTGCTCTATCTGGTCTTCAACGAGGGGTACTCGGGCGACGTCGACCTCGCGGCCGAGGCGATCCGGCTGACGCGCCAGCTCGCGGGGATGATCGACCATGAAGAGGTATCCGGGCTCCTGGCGCTCATGCTGCTCCACCACGCACGACGCCCGGCCCGCACGCGGGAGGACGGCCGCCTCGTGCCCCTGGCCGAGCAGGACCGCACACGGTGGGACACCCGACTCATCGCCGAGGGCGTCGACGTGCTCCAGCGGGCGCTCGCGCGCGACCGGCTCGGCGAGTTCCAGGCCCAGGCCGCGATCGCGGCCCTGCACGCCGATGCGCAGACCGCCGACGAGACAGACTGGGTTCAGATCGTCGAGTGGTACGACGAGCTGGTGCGGCTGACCGACAGCCCGGTGGCCCGCCTCAACCGGGCCGTCGCGGTCGGCGAGGCCGACGGCCCACGGGCGGGTCTCGCCGCCCTGGCCGAGCTCGATCCCGCGCTCCCCCGCCACACCGCCGTCGCTGCCTACCTGCACGAGCGTGACGGCGACATGGTGGCCGCGGCCCGGCTGTACGCCGAGGCGGCCCGGCTGGCATATAACACCGCTGAACGGGACCACCTGACGCTTCAGGCGGCGCGGCTGAACGCGGCCAGGTGACCAGCGGCCCTGCCAGCCAGATCCGGACGGCACCTCCGACCAGCTCGGGCACGCCGTACTGCTTCCCGCACCGATCTGCCGCCGAGCACGCCGAGCTACGGGCGCAGGCCTGGGGCTACTTCGCGGACCGGTGTACCAGTGCCCATGCGCGCACCGCCGAGCTGCAGGGTGACACGCTGGAGCGGGTCGACCGTGGCGAGGTACACCTAGGCGTTGACGGCAGGGGTCACCGGCCCACGTACGCCGCCAGGTGCTTGCCGGTGAGGGTGGACCGTTCTGCGACGAGGTCGGCGGGCGTGCCCTCGAAGACGATCCGGCCGCCGTCGTGCCCCGCGCCGGGACCAAGGTCGATGATCCAGTCGGCGTGCGCCATGACGGCCTGGTGGTGCTCGATGACGATCACCGACTTGCCCGAGTCGACGAGCCGGTCGAGCAGACCGAGCAGCTGCTCGACATCCGCCAGGTGCAGGCCGGTGGTCGGCTCGTCGAGGATGTAGACCTCCCCCTTCTCCCCCATCTGGCTGGCCAGCTTGAGCCGCTGCCGCTCACCGCCGGAGAGGGTGGTGAGCGGCTGGCCGAGGGTGAGGTAGCCGAGCCCGACGTCGGCGAGCCGGTCGAGGATCTTGTGTGCGGCGGGGATGCGTGCGTCGCCGTCGCTGAAGAACTCCTCGGCCTGGGTCACGGGCATCGCGAGCACCTCGGCGATGTTCTTTCCGCCGAGCGTGTACTCCAGGACCGCCGCCTGGAACCGCTTCCCGCCGCACTCCTCGCAGGTGGACTCGACGGTGGCCATGACGCCAAGCTCGGTGTAGATGACGCCGGCGCCGTTGCAGGTGGGGCACGCACCCTCGGAGTTGGAGCTGAACAGGGCCGGCTTGACACCGTTGGCCTTGGCGAAGGCCTTGCGGATCGGGTCCAGCAGACCGGTATACGTGGCGGGGTTGCTGCGCCGGGAGCCGCGGATCGCGCCCTGGTCGATCTCGACGACGCCGGCACGGCCGGCGACCGAGCCGTGGATCAGTGAGCTCTTGCCGGAGCCCGCGACTCCGGTGACCACGACCATCCCACCGAGGGGGATGTCGACGTCGACGTCCTTCAGGTTGTGTGTAGCGGCGCCACGCACCTCCAGCGCCCCGGTGGGCTTGCGCACGCCGGCCTTGAAGGTGGCGCGGTCGTCCAGGTGCCGACCGGTGAGCGTGTCGCTGGCGCGCAGCCCCTCCACGGAGCCCTCGAACACCACTTCCCCGCCCTCGGTGCCGGCGCGCGGGCCGAGGTCGACGACATGGTCGGCGATTCCGATCATCTCGGGCTTGTGCTCGACGACCAGCACCGTGTTGCCCTTGTCCCTCAGCTGCCGCAGCAGCTCGTTCATCCGTTCGATGTCGTGCGGGTGCAGGCCGATGCTCGGCTCGTCGAAGACGTAGGTGACGTCGGTCAGGGAGGAGCCGAGGTGACGGATCATCTTGGTCCGCTGGGCCTCTCCCCCGGACAGCGTGCCCGCCGGCCGGTCGAGTGAGAGGTAGCCCAGGCCGATCTCCGTGAAGGAGTCCAGCAGGTGCTGCAGCCCGGTGAGCAGGGGTGCCACCGACGGCTCGTCGAGCTCTCGGACCCAGGCGGCCAGGTCGCTGATCTGCATCGCGCACAGGTCGGCGATGTTCTTGCCCTTGATCTTCGACGACCGCGCCTCCGGACTGAGCCGGGTGCCGTCGCAGTCCGGGCAGGTCGTGAATGTCACCGCCCGCTCGACGAAGGCGCGGACGTGGGGCTGCATCGCGTCGACGTCC
This sequence comes from Georgenia yuyongxinii, assembly GCF_006352065.1. Taxonomy (NCBI): domain Bacteria; kingdom Bacillati; phylum Actinomycetota; class Actinomycetes; order Allobogoriellales; family Allobogoriellaceae; genus Georgenia; species Georgenia yuyongxinii. The sequence continues at coordinate 2,144,242 of NZ_CP040915.1, forward strand.
TTGGACAGCATCGACTTCTGGATCTTCGGGATCAGCCCCTCGTAGGTGAGGTTGATGCCTTCCACCTTGATCTTGGTCGGCTCGGCGTACAGGAGCGTGTGGAGCTCCTTCTTCGTGAACTTCCCGATCGGCTTGTCCATGGGAAGGCCGGCGCCGGTGAAGATGCGGCCGTACCAGCCGTCCATGCTGTACCCGGGGACGGTGAGCGCGCCGTCGTTCAGCGACCTCGAGTCGTCGTAGAGCGCCGAGAGGTCGAAGTCGTTCACCGAGCCCATGCCCTCGCAGCGCGGGCACATGCCGCCGAGCTGGGTGAACGTCGCCTTCTCGGCCTTGGTCTTGTTGCCGCGCTCGACAGTGATCGCGCCGCTGGCCCTGACCGTGGGCACGTTGAAGGAGAACGCGTTCGGCGACCCGATCTGCGGCTGTCCGAGTCTGCTGAAGAGGATCCGCAGCAGCGCGTTCGCGTCGGTGGCCGTGCCGACGGTGGAGCGCGGGTTGGCACCCATCCGCTCTTGGTCGACGATGATCGCCGTGGTGAGGCCGTCGAGCAGGTCGACGTCCGGGCGCGGTAGGTTCGGCATGAAGCCCTGGACGAACGCGCTGTAGGTCTCGTTGATCATCCGCTGCGACTCCGCCGCGATCGTGTCGAAGACGAGTGAGCTCTTCCCCGAGCCGGAGACGCCGGTGAACACCGTCAGCCGGCGCTTCGGGATCTCCACGCTGACGTCCTTGAGGTTGTTCTCCCGCGCACCCTGCACCCTGATGAGGTCGTGGCTGTCGGCGACGTGCGGGGTGCTCGGCTGCGTCTCGGTCCTCGTGGCCATGCTCATGTCTCTCCGTCTCCAGGCCCGGTGCCGGACGAATCGCCCGGATCGCCGTCACATGCTCCCAGACCCCGAGGGGTTCGGGGTGCAGCCCTCCCCCGCTCCGCAGGTCTGCGAGTCCTCTTGCAGCGGCCCACCGTCGCCAGTACAGGCGGGTGCAGAGGTGGACCGGCCCGCGTCGTCAGCCCACCTGGTTGATGCGAATGAGGTTGCCCGTGGGGTCGCGGAAGGCGCAGTCGCGGACGCCGTACGGCTGGTCGGTCGGCTCCTGGACGACGTCGGCCCCGCGGGCCTGCAACCGCTCGAACAGGCCGTCGAGGTCGTCGGTGGCCAGGGTGACGCCGGCGTAACTGCCCTTGGCGATGAGCTCGAGGATGGTGCGGCGCTCGTCGTCGGTGATGCCGGGGTCGGCGGCGGGCGGTTGCAGGACGATGGACGTGGCCGGCTGGTTGGGCGGGCCCACGGTGATCCATCGCATGTCTTCGTACCCGACGTCGTTGCGAACCTCGAAGCCGAGGGTGTCGCGGTAGAACGCCAGCGCGGCGTCAGGGTCGGTCTGTGGGAGGAACGCGTAATGAATGGTGATGTCCATGCCGATTACGCTAGTTGGGGCTCCCTCGTCCGCGCTTCTCGATTCCTGACCGGTCTGGTGACCTGTTTGGCGAGGCACGGCGGGATCCCCTTTCCCACCTGCGACGGCTGACGCCGGTACACGCTGGGCGGCACGCCGACCAGCTCGGTGAAGCGGGTGCTGAAGGTGCCCAGCGAGGAGCACCCGACCGCGAAGCAGACCTCCGTGACGCTGAGGTCGCCGCGACGCAGCAAGGCCATGGCGCGCTCGATGCGCCGCGTCATCAGGTAGGAGTACGGCGACTCTCCGTAAGCACGCCTGAACTCCCGGCTGAGGTGGCCGGCCGACATGTGTACGCCGCGGGCGAGCGCCTCGACGTCCAGGGGCTGCGCGTACTCCCGGTCCATCCGGTCACGCACCCGGCGCAGCAGCGTGAGGTCACGCAGCCGCTGCGCCTCGGCGGGTGTGCTCGTCACGTTCACGATGGTGTCACGTGACGCCCTGCGTCGCCCAGCACCTCGGCTTGTCGTGCAGATGGTAGGTGCAGCCTTGACTTCGGCGTCATCTTGGAAGGCGCCGAACCATCGGCTCGACGTGGTGACACGCCGCCCGGCGTCGTCATCGTGCCGGGCGGCGTGGTGGGCGGCGTGGTTGGCGGTCAGCGCAGCTGGCCGCGGATGGCGCCGTCCGGGTACTTCTTGGTGTGAACGTTCGCGTAGTAGTCGTGCGGATCCTCGAGGATGTCTCGCGCGAGCCGGTACCGAACGTCCACGCAGCCCTTCGAGAAACCGTCCTTCGGTGCCTTGAGCGGCACGACGACCGGTCCGTTCTCGCCCCGCTCACCCTTGTGGATGTGCGCCTGGGTGACGCGGTCGAGGTTGCGCACCGAGATCGCGTAACAGATCTCGCTGTCCCGCCCGTCCAGCTTCACCTTGAACCAGGCACGTCCGGAGCCGTCGCGGTCGCCTCGGTGGCCGACCTCGTTGCGCCCGTTCAGCCATGCAGAGAGGGTCTTCTCCTCTCGGTCGTTGTCGTGGCCGCCGTACCGCTCGTCTGCCACGGCCGATGTGCTCAGCAGGACCGAACTGGCAAGAACTGCCGTCGCCGATGCGAGCGCTGCAAACTTGCGCCTCATCGTGCACCTCCAAGAAGTTGTGCAGTGAAATGGCGCCACCACGCTACGTCCGTCGTGGGGCCGGTGACTGCCCCACACGGGCGACCGACACGCCGTAACGGACGCGGCGGCGACCCCTACACCGGTCCCGTGGCACCTCACGGCGGGGTCACGGGCGAGCGGCATCCGGGGCGACACCGAGGGCCACCACGGCTCCGTGCTCGTCGTCGTGCACCAGCCGGGCCCCTAGGCCGGCGTCACGCACGGCCGCCACGATCGCGGCCGCCTGCTGATCGGCGCACTCGAGCAGCAGACGGCCCCCAGGCGCCAGCCACAATGCGGCTCCGGCCACGACCTGACGCAGCACGGCGAGCCCGTCCGGGCCGCCGTCGAGCGCCGTCGCCGGCTCGTGGTCCCGGGCCTCGGGCGGCATCAGTGCGATCGCGTCGGTGGGGACGTACGGGCCGTTAGCCACCAAGACGTCGACGTGGCCCCGCAGGCCGGCCGGCAGCGCCTCGAAGAGGTCGCCCTGGTGCACCTGGCCGAGTGCCCCGAGGTTGCGGCGTGCGCACCGCACGGCCACGCCGTCCACGTCGGCGGCGTGCAGGTCGATGCCGGGCACGTGTGTCGCCACCGCCAGAGCCACCGCGCCGGAGCCGCAGCACAGGTCCACCACGACCGCGCCGGGCTGTGAGGCAGCGATCGCCTCCCGGGCCAGCAGCTCGGTGCGACGGCGTGGCACGAAGACGCCCGGCTCGACCTGCACGCGAAGCCCGTAGAAGGCGGTCCACCCGAGCACCTGCTCCAGCGGCTCCCCCGCGACCCGCCGGCGGACCAGGGTGGTCAGCGCCGCGGTGGACGCCGCCGCGGCCGCGAGGAGGTCGGCCTCCTCCTCGGCGAAGACCGAGCCCGCCGCGCGGAGCCGGGCGACGAGCGCCGGGTCAGCCGGCATCGCCCGCCGGCTCGATGACGTCCCAGCGGTTGCCGTAGAGGTCCTCAAGGATGATGACTCGCCCGTGGGGCTCGTCGCGCGGTTCCTCGGTCGCGACGGCGCCGTGGGCGAGGGCGCGTTCCACAGTGGCGTCGAAGTCCTCCACGTGCAGGAAGAAGGCCACGCCGTCGCCGCTCTGGGTGCCCACCCGCGCCAGCTGCGCCTCCTTGGTGGCCAGCGCCAGCCGCAGGCCGGCACCACCGGTGCGCGAGCCGACCACCACCCACCGCTTGGTGCCACCTTGCGGGGTGTCCTCGAGCAGCTCGAGCCCGAAGGCGCCGGTATAGAACGCGATGGCCTCGTCGTAGTCACGAACGAGGACGTTGACCAGGGCCACGTACGGCACGGGTGCCCCTCTCCCCCGGGCCTACCGGGCCCGGACTAGTCCCGGGCGAACCGCCCGGAGAAGCTCCTACTGGTTCTTCACATCGTGGGCACGCACCGGCAACCAGGCCAGCACGTCGCGGATCTTGGCGTCCCAGTACGCCCAGTCGTGGGCGCCGGCACCGGTGTCGTACGTCAGCGGGACGCCCGCCCGCGCTGCCTCGTCGCGGAACGTCTCGTTGCCGGCGAAAAGTGCGTCGTCGGTGCCGCAGCAGACGTACAGGTCGGGCAGGTGGACGTCGTGAGCGCCCGCCCGGTGGAGCAGTGCGAGGAGGTCGAACTCCCCGCCCGCTATCGGCTCGTCTCCGAAGATCCGCGGATACAGGTCGTCCCGGTGGTCCTCGCCCTGTTGGGAGGCGAGGTCGAGCACACCGGACAGGCTGGCGGCGGCCGCGAACCGGGTCGGACGGGTCAGCGCCCAGCGCATGGCCCCGTAGCCGCCCATGGACAGACCAGCGACGAAGGTGTCCTCCCGGCGGGAGGAGACCCGGAAGAAGTGCCCCACGAGCTCGGGGAGCTCCTCGGTGAGGAAGCTGCCGTACCGGTTGCCGTAGCGCTCGTCGACGTAGAAGCTGCGGTCCACCTGGGGCATGACGACCGCCAGGCCCAGGTCAGCGACGTAACGCTCGATCGAGGTGCGCCGCATCCAGATCGTCGCGTCGTCGGTGAGGCCGTGCAGGAGGTAGAGCACCGGCGGTGGGCCGGCCGGTGCGGCGCCCGTCATGCCGATCTGCGCGCGTGTCGCCTGCGGCAGGATGACGGTCATCGAGGTGCTCAGGCCGAGCACCTCGGAGAAGAAGTCACAGCGGATCAGCGCCATGATCGTGCTCACCTCAGCTCTGCGGTCATACGGGTGCCGGCAGGTCGCGTCAGCGCCGCTCCCCCAGCAGGCGCCACGTGCCCGGCAGCAGCAGCGCGGCGGCCACGGCCTTGACGACGTCACCGATCAGGAACGGCGTCACGCCGAGCGCGAGCCCCTCCGCCAGGCCGACACCCAGGTGCGCCATGAGCCAGGGCAGGCCGACGGCGTAGACGAGGGCTGTGGCGGCCACGGCGGCCGCACCGGTGCGCCACGTCGAGCGGTCCCCGCCCCGGCGAGCGAGCCAGCCGAGGCAGGCGGCTGCCGGGAGGTAGCCGAGCACGTACCCGAAGGAGGCGAAGGCCCAGCCGCTGTTGCCGTCGGCGAAGACGGGGATCCCCGCCACCCCGCCGAGGACGAGCACAGCGATGCTGAGCGCGCCGCGCGCGGGGCCCAGTGCCGCGCCGACGAGCAGCACGGCGAAGGTGCCCAACGTCAGCGGTACCGGGGTGAACGGCAGCGGGATAGCGGCCTGCCCGACGGCGGCCACGAAGGCCGCCCCGCCGAGCACCAGGACCAGGTCGCGGGCGCGGACGGTGGCCCCGGCCGCAGCGGCACCGGGCAGGGCGTCGGCGAGCACGCGACGGGGGGAGGTGGGGACGGCGGCGACGGTCATCGGCACTCCTGAGGTTCTGTCATGATGTACGGCCTAGCATGCCGCACCCGACAGACGTGGGTCGTGCATGCCCACGGCGCGCCAGGTTGACGAGGGTCACACCATCGTTCACCTCTTGTTTGGAACACCACGGAGGGGCGCCGCGTTGGACCTGGTGGATGACGCGGGTGGTGGGCCCATTTCTGGCCCCCGCATCCGGCTGCCGCGGACCAGGCGCCGGAGAACTTTCGAGCGAGGGAGATGCACATGGCGGAGCGCTCATTGCGAGGCATGAAGATCGGCGCGAACAGCCTCGAGTCGGACGACGGCGTCGAGTTCGCACCCCGGATCATGGCTCAGTACAACTGCCCGGACGGCCACAGCTTCGAGCTACCCTTCTCGGTCGAGGCGGACGTCCCGCCGGTGTGGGAGTGCCGCTGCGGCAAGGAGGCCCTTCTCCTCGACGCGACCAAGCCGGAGCCCAAGAAGCCGGTGAAGCCCCCGCGCACCCACTGGGACATGCTGCTCGAGCGGCGGACCATCGCCGACCTCGAGGTCCTGCTGGAGGAGCGACTGGCGCTGCTGCGCAGCGGGGAGCTGCGGCGACGCAGCGCCTGAGGCGCAACAGGTCACAGGCACGACCAACGGCCCGCCCGGTCAGATGACCGGGCGGGCCGTTCCGGTCGATCCCCTGGGTCCGGGCCTCGTCGATCCCCTGTTCCCGTCCATCCCGTGGGTCAGGGCCGCGTGCGGGTGGCCCGGCGGGTGACCAGGGCGCGCAGCTGGGCGCCTCGGTGCCCCAGCCCCCACACCGTGCAGCGCCACAACGCCTCCACCACGATGTCCCGGGACATCTTGGACTGCCCCTCCGCCCGCTCCACGAAGCTGATGGGCATCTCCACGATGCGTCCGCCGGCGCGGTGGACCCGCCAGGTCATGTCCACCTGGAAGCAGTAGCCCTGCGACTGGATCTCGGCGAGCGGCAGATTGCGCAGCGTGTGGGCCCGGTAGACCCGGAAGCCTGCCGTCGCGTCCCGCACCGGCAGCCCGAGCGCCGCCCGGATGTAGAGGTTCCCGCCGCGGGAGAGCGCCTCGCGGTGCGCGGGCCAGTTCACCACCTCCCCACCAGTGACCCACCGTGAGCCGACAACCAGGTCGGGCTCGTCGGACAGGGCGGCCCGCTCGAGCAGGAGCGGGAGCTGCTCGGGCTGATGGGACCCGTCGGCGTCCATCTCCACGACGAGCTCGTAGCCGCGCTCCAGCGCCCAGCCGAAGCCGGCCACGTAAGCACGGCCGAGTCCGTCCTTGGCGGTGCGGTGCAGCACGTGCACCCGGGGGTCGGCGGCCGCCGCGGCGTCGGCGAGCTCCCCGGTGCCGTCGGGGCTCGCGTCGTCGACCACCAGCACGTCTGCGGCGGGGACGGCGGCGCGCGTGCGGGCCAGGGTGCGCGGTAGGGCGTCGCGCTCGTTGTAGGTCGGGACGATCACCAGGGTCCTCATCGCCGCGCCCCTCCCCCGCCGCGCGACCCCGAGGTCGCGGGCTGCCGCACGGTCCACGCCGTCGTCGCTCCGCGCGAGCCGGACCCGCGGCGCTCGCGGTCCGCACGCCGGTCACGCAACGTGGTGAGCAGACCCGCACCGAGCATCAGCACGGTCAGCACCGCGACGGCGACGGTGGGCCACCGCCCGAGCCGGTCGGCGAGGGTGAGCGACGTGCGCAGCGGCAGCTCCTGGGCCATCTGCGCGGCGGTGAACAGCTCGCTCTGGTGGAGCACCACCCCGTTGGGGCTGATGATGCCGCTCACCCCGACGGTCGAGACCTGAACCACAGCGCGGCCGTGCTCGACGGCACGGAACCGGGACATGGCCAGCTGCTGGGTGGACTCCTGGGTGCGTCCGAAGGAGGCATTGTTCGTGGGGATGACGATGAGCTCGCCGCCGGCCACGACGGACTCGCGGATGAGGTCGTCGTAAGCCACCTCGAAGCAGATCGCGGTGGTCACCGGGACGGTGCGGGCGAGCCGGTCGACCGGCACGGGCAGGAGCGCCATGCCGGTGCCGGGCAACATGTCGGTGCCCACGAGGTCCACGGCAGAGGTGAACTGGCGGAAGAAGTCCCGGTGAGGCATGTACTCGCCGAACGGCACAGGGTGCTGCTTGGTGTAGGCCACGTCGCCGCCCGCGCCGGCCTGCCAGAGGATGTAGTCGTTGTAGCGCACGTCCCCGGTGAAGCGCTGGGTGCCGAGGAGGATGGGCACCCCTGCGGCAGCCGCGGCCCCGTCGACGACGGCGGCGACGCCGTCGTCCGTGCGGGGGTCGATGTCCGAGGCGCTCTCAGGCCACAGGACCAGGTCGAGGCGGCCGTCCCCGACCTCGGCCACCAGCGCCTCGGTGCCGGCGGCGTGGTTCGCGGCGACGGCGCGGGCCTGGGTGTCCCAGGCGGCGCCCTGCTCGGGCACGTTGCCCTGGACCGCGCCGACCCGCAGGGTCCCGGCCTCGGCGCGGGCCCCGGTCGGCACGGCCCAGGGCGCGAGGAGGACGGCGGCACCCACGACAAAGGCGGCGCTGGCGGCGCCGATGCGCAGCCGACGCAGGTCGGCCAGGGCGTGGGCGAGCAGCGCGGCGAGCACGACGACGACGGCGCTGACGAAGGTGGTCCCCCCGACTGCGGCGAGCCGCAGCAACGGGGCGTCGGTCTGGGAGTACGCCAGAGCACCCCAGGGGAACCCGCCGAACGGCCACCGGCCGCGCACCTGCTCCACCGCGACCCAGACGACGGCGACCGCGAGGACCCCGAGCCAGGGCCTTCCGCGCACCCAGGAACCTCGACGGACCCACACCCACAGGGCGCCGAAGGAGCCGATCGCGCCGGCCTCGGCCACGGAGAGGGCGATCCAGCCGATCGGCTCGCCGACGGCCTCGTTCGCCCACCACAGGTGCGGCAGGAAGAAGCCCAGCCCCCACAGGAACCCGACGACGAAGCCCCACCGGGCGGAGTCCCGGCGCAGCGCAAGAAGCAGCAGCGCGACGCCGAGGTAGGCCATGGGCCACCAGGACTTGTCCGGGAACGCCGTCTCCGTCACCAGACCACCGACGCCGGCGAGCAGCAGGGTCCACCGGCGGGTGGGCAGGGAGGGAGGCACGAAAGTCAGTCTAGGTGCGGCGCCCCACGTGGTGAGGCACCGCACCGGACCAACGCGCAGGACCGGGCCCGCGCACCCTTCGGACCGGATGCCTCACCGGGGCGAGGAACAGCCGTTTTCTAACGGGTGCGCGGGCCTGGTCACTGCTTTCCCGAGAGTGGTGTCAGCCGCACAGCGCGGTGCCGCTGCGGTGGCCTGCTCGGCGGGGGTAGGGCACGAACCTAGCGTCCCCCGTGCAGTTCCGACAAGCGGCCGTCGGCGCTGGTGGCGGGGAAGCGCACAGGTCAGGCGGGGGTGAGATTCTGCTGTCTGTCGGCCCGGCCCGGCGTGTCGTCGGAGTGTCGTCGGACGCCCCCGCCACCGCCGGTGTCCCCCGCTCAGGGGCCTCAGGCTGGACCTCACGTCACACGTTGGACCACGCCACCACCCCGCGCCGCACCAGGCCCATGGCCTCGTGCGCGCGGCGGGCGGTCCGGTCGTTGGGCGCGGCGGTGGCGAGCTGGTCGAGGACGTCCAGGACCTGCTTGCACCAGCGCACGAAGTCGCCGGCGCCGAGCTCGGCCGCGTCGAGCGCGTCCGCCAGGGGCGCGCCGGACGCCCACAGGTGGACGGCGCCGACGAGCCCCATGTCCACCGGGGCGGTCACGGGCAGGCCGTGGAGCCGCTCGAGCTCGGCGAGCCGGTCGCCGATCCCGGCCGTCTCGACCAGGGCCTGGCCGAGGCGGCCGTTCCGGCCGCCGGGCACGGGGCCCGGGCCGCGCTGCTCCGGGGTGCGTGCCTCGTACACGGTGGTCGAGACCACCGCCGCGAGCTCGGCCGGCGTCAGCTGGTCCCACGCGCGGCGCCGCAGGCACTCCGCGAGCACCAGGTCCTTCTCCGCATAGACGCGGGCCAACCATCGGCCGTCGTCGGTGACCTCCCGCAGCGGCGGCTCCCCCGCCGCGCCCGCCCCCCCGCCTGTGAGGTACCCCAGCTCCCCGAGCACGGCGCAGACCCGGTCGAAGTCCTCGGCGATGGAGCCGGTGCGCCGGTGGATCTTGTCGAGCAGCTGCTCCTGCTCCTCGACGGCCCGCTCCCAGCGCTGCGCCCACCGGGCGTGTTCCTCGCGCTCGGAGCAGCCGTGGCACGGGTGCGCGCGCAGCTGGGCCCGCAGCCGGGCGAGCTCGTCGTCCGTGGCCGCGGCGGATCCGGCACGCGGGCCGTGGTCGCCCGCCTGGTAGGGGCGCACCTCACCCCCGTCGCCGAGGCGCCCCTCGGCGAGCGCGTTGCGCAGGGAGGAGGCGAGGTCGCGCCGCTGGGCGGGGTTGCGGGGGTTGAAGTTCTTCGGCACCTTCACGGCGCCCACCCGGCTGACCCCGTGCGGCAGCTCGGTGGTGGTCAGGGTGCGCACCTGCCGCTCGTCGGTGAGGACCCGCAGCTGGGGGCCGTCGAAGCCGCCGTCGATCGTCTCCAGCACGACGGCGTGGGCCGGCCGCCGGCCGCGGGTGTATCCGATCACCGTCCCCCGTCGCAGGTTTTCCATGGAGCCCCGCGCCTGCTGGCGCTGGACGACGGACCGCTCGCGGGAGAGGTTGCCCTCGCGGGCCTTGATCCGACGGCGCAGCTCGGCGTACTCGATGAAGTCGCCCAGGTGGCAGCGCATCTGCTCGGCGTACTGCGCCACGGCGTCGGCATGTCGGCGGGCCTGCCGGGCGAGACCGACGACGCCGCGGTCAGCCTGGAACTGGGCGAAGGAGGTCTCGAGAACCTCCCGGGCCTTGTCCAGCGCCAGGGTGCCGAGCAGGTTCACGGCCATGTTGTACGTGGGGTGGAACGCCGACCGCAGCGGGTAGGTGCGACGCGAGGCGAGCCCGGCGACCGCGACGGGGTCGATCTCCTCGGAGTACAGCACCACCGCGTGGCCCTCGACGTCGATGCCGCGCCGCCCGGCGCGACCGGTGAGCTGGGTGTACTCCCCCGGCGTCAGCTGGACGTGGGCGCTGCCGTCCCACTTCACCAGCGACTCCAGCACCACGGATCGGGCGGGCATGTTGATCCCGAGCGCGAGGGTCTCGGTCGCGTAGACGACCTTGACGTACCCGGCGGCGAAGAGCTGCTCGACGGTCTCCTTGAACACCGGCAGGAGCCCGGCATGGTGGGCGGCGACGCCACGCTCCAGGGCGTGGGCCCACGCCTCATAACCCAGCACGGCCAGGTCCTCGGGAGGCACGGCCGCGCAGGAGGCCTCCACCACCTCGCGGATGGTGGCGGCCTCCGCCGCCGTGGTGAGCCGGATGCCGGCGGCAACGGTCTGGTGCACGGCCGCCTCACACCCGGCCCGGGAGAAGATAAAGACGATCGCCGGCAGAAGTCCGTCCCGGTCCAGCCGCTCGACGACCACCGGGCGCGGCGCCCGGCGCACCCGTCCGGGGAACCGGGCCGCGTCGCGGCCACCGCCGCCGCGGTGGTAGCGGCCCGACCGGCCACCCCGAGGCCCCGTCCCGCCATGACCCGAGCCTCGGCCGGGCGCGTCGCGGGCGCTCCCGGTGCGCTGGGCGCGCCGGATGGCCTCGAGCAGGTCGGGGTTCAGCGGCGGGTCGGCCCGCACCTCGGTCGGATCCACATGGGCGGAGTACAGGTCGAGCAGCCGGCTGCCCACCATCATGTGCTGCCACAGCGGCACGGGACGGATCTCCGAGACGACCACCTCGGTGTTGCCCCGCACCATCGTCAGCCACTCGCCGAACTCCTCGGCGTTGGACACCGTCGCGGAGAGGGAGACCACCTGGACCGCCGGGTCGAGGTGGATGATGACCTCCTCCCACACCGGCCCGCGGAACCGGTCGGCGAGGTAGTGCACCTCGTCCATCACCACGAAGCCGAGCCCGTCGAGCGTGGGCGAGGCGGCGTAGAGCATGTTGCGCAGCACCTCGGTCGTCATCACCACCACCTGGGCGTTGCCGTTGATGGTGGTGTCCCCGGTCAGCAGGCCGACGCTGGCGTTGCCGTGCACCGCGATGAGGTCGAGGTACTTCTGGTTGCTCAGCGCCTTGATCGGGGTGGTGTAAAAGGTCTTGCGCCCCGTGGCCAGGCCGAGGTGGACGGCGAACTCTCCCACCACGGTCTTGCCGGCGCCGGTGGGTGCGGCCACGAGCACGCCGTGGCCTTCCTCCAGCGCCTGGCAACCGCGCACCTGGAAGTCGTCGAGCTCGAACTCGAGCCGCTGGCGGAACCGGGCCAGCTCGCTCCGCTCGTCGCGCTGCCGGCGGCGGGCGGCGGCGTACCGGGCGGCCGGGGAGCGCTCGTCAGCCGGGGTCGTCATTCCTCGAGCGTACGTGCCAGGACCTGGGCGGCGCCCGGATGGAGATCGCACTGCAGCGGCAGGGCGTCGAGCCGCTCGCCGTCGGCGAACGCGACCGGGGGCGCGGCGCCGTACCGGGCGGCCGGCTCGATGAGGACGCTGCGTGCGCGGTGCACCCGCACCGCGGGGTGATTCAGGTGGGTGCCCTTGTAGACGCGGGGGAAAAGGCGCATCAGCTCGGTGCGGGTGAGCCCGTCGGCGATCAGCACGTCCAGCAGGCCGTCGTCGGGCACGGCGTCCGGGGCGATGCGCATGCCGCCGCCGAAGCAGGGGGTGTTGGCGACGGCGACCAGGGTCCCGTCGCCCTGCCAGACCTGCCCGTCCATCGTGACGCGGTACCCGAAGGGCTCGAACGCCGCGAGCTCAACCATGAGTGCGCGCACGTACCGGCCCGCACCGGCGGGCCACGTCATCCTGTTGGCGCGGTCGTTGACGGCGGCGTCGATGCCGCAGGACAGCACCGCCATGTACCAGTGCTCCACGGGACCGCCCGGCCGGGAGACGGCGACGGCGTCCAACGTGCGAACCCCCGGCACGCCGTCAGCGGCGCCCCCCGCCCTTCCGTCCGCGGCGGTGCGATCCCCGTGCCCCAGTGCGGCGACGATGAGTGCCACCGAGGCGGCGACGTCGTGCACAGGCAGGGCGAGGTCCCGTGCGACGTCGTTGCCGGAGCCGACCGCGACGATGCCGAGCGGCACGCCGGTGCCGGCCACCACGTTGACGCCCAGGTGCACCATGCCGTCGCCACCGACGACGACGAGGGCGTCCAGACCCTGCACCAGGCCGGTGCGTGCCCGGGCCTCGGCGGTGTCGGCGTCGGGGCCGGAGAGGTCGAGGGCCGTCAGGCCGGCGCGGGACAGGCCGGCGCGCACCGCCTCGGCTGCCCGCGCGCCCCGCCCCTTCCCCGCGGTGGGGTTGACGACCACGCCCACCCGGCCGGTGCGGGGGCGTCCGTCCTCTCCCGTCACAGGCCGGCGGCCGCGTCGGCGGCGTCCTGAGCCGCGCGGCGCTTGGCGACCCGACGGTCGCGCAGGAAGCTGATGCCGACCGCCCCGAAGTACAGCGCGCAGATCGGCGCGGCCATCGCGATCATCGACCACGCGTCGGGCAGCGGGTTGGCGAACGCGGCAAACACGAAGGCGCCGATCACCGCCCAGCGCCACGCCTTGAGATAGGTCCGCCCGGAGACCACGCCGAGGAAGTTCAGGCCGACCATGATCACGGGCAGCAGGAAGGCGACGCCGAACGCCAGGATCACCCGCATGAAGAAGGTGAAGTAGGTGCGCGCGTCCATGAGGTTCAACGCCATGGTGGGCGTGAACGAGGTGAGGATCTCCACCGCGTGCGGCAGCACCCACCACGCCATCGTGCCCCCGGCCACGAAGAGCAGCGCGCCGGAGATGATGAAGGAGAGCGAGTAGAGCCGCTCCCGGCGCGTCAGTCCCGGGGTCACGAACATCCAGAGCTGGCCGATCCACCACGGGCTGGAGATGAACAGGCCGAGGAAGATCGAGACCTGCACCTTGAGGTCGAAGGCGGACCCCACCGTGCCGAAGTTCAGCGCGGCCTCACGGCCCTGCTCGGTGATGACCTCCAGAGGCGCGGTCATCGCGCCGAGCAGTGGGTCGTACAACAGCCACCCGACGACGGCGCCGACGATGATGCCCAGCGCCGCCCACATCACCCGTCTGCGCAGCTCGCGCAGGTGGTCGCCCAGGGGCATGCGCCCCTCGGGGTTCTTCTTGCGGGAGTGTGCGCGGTCCGTCGCGCTCACCGTCAGGGCTGCGGCGGCGGGTTCTGACCCGGCTGCTGGGGTGCCTGGCCGGTGTGGGGGTCCTGCACCGGCGGCGGGTAGACACCCGGCTGCGCGGCCTGCGGGTAGGCGGCCGGCTGCCCGGGCTGCGGGTAACCAACCGGCTGCTCGGCCTGCGGGTAGCCAACCGGCTGCCCGGCCTGCGGGTAGCCAACCGGCTGCCCGGCCTGCGGTACACCGGCCGGGGGCACCTGCGCGCCCGGGTAAGGCGGGTAAGCGGTCTGCGGGGGCTGGCCACCGGTGGCGGTGTAGGAGGACGCGCCGTCGTCGTCCTCGCGCAGCTCCTTGACCTCCTTCTTGAAGACCTTGAGCGACTGCCCGATGCTCTTCGCGATGTCCGGGAGCTTCGACGCACCGAAGATCAGCAGGATCACAAGCAGCAAGATGATGATGTGCGTGGGCTGCAGGCCGTTGCGGAACATCGGACACACTTTCGTTCGTGAGCGGGACTGTGCTCCAGCCTACCCGCCCCCACCTAGGACCTTTCGCCCGATCACGCCCGTGCCCGACCGCGGCGCGCAGGAAGCGTGGTGCGGGTGCCCGGCGCCGGTGGAGTGCCGGGTGCGGGTGCAGCGACGGCCAGGTCAGTCGGTCAGGCCGTGGCCTCGCCACCGGCCGCGGGCACGGTCCAGGCGGGCCCGGCGCAGCCGGACCCGCTCGTCGGTGATCCGGGCGCGGGTGGCGCGGGCGGCGTCGAGGGTGGCGGGCTCGCCCAGCGCGCCCGGCGCGTGCACGGCGGCGGGGACCGGGGCGTCGTCGTCCAGGCGGGCCGTCAGCTCCGCGGCCACGGCGAGGTCACGGCCCAGCGCCTTCGCCTGGCGCCAGAGCCGCAGCGTCAGGAGCGCGCCGGTGCCCAGCGCGGCCAGCACGAGGAGAATCCAGACGAGCCACCACATGCCGGTCAGGATAGGTGCTCGTAGGCGGCGAGCGCGGCACGGGCCCGTACCGCGGCGTCGTGGGCGGCCTCCGGCGGCTGGACCGACCGCACGGCCGGGCCCAGGGAGAGCACCAGGTTGCTGAGCCAGGCGGCGTCACCCACGAGCAGGCGCACCCGCAGGGCGCCGTCGGGTAGGTCCTCGACCTCCTCCACCGGGGTGTGCTCGGCCACCCACCGCGCCTGGGAGGTGAGCTCGAGGGTGAGCTCGCGGCCCTCCTCCCACGGCTGGGGCTCGATGAGGTCAGGGTGGTCTGCGGCCGGGGTGGTGAGGACGTCGACGTCGAGGATCCGGTCGAGCCGGAAGGTACGCGGTCCCTGGGCGCGGTGGCACCAGGCCCGCAGGGACCAGGACGCGCCGTCGGAGCGCAGCTCCACGGGGTCGACCTCCCGGTCGGTGACCACGTCGGCGGCGGAGACGTACCGCAGCCGTAGCCTCCGGCGCTCGGCCAGCGAGCGCCGCACCGCCGTGAGCGTGCCGACCGGTACCTCGGCGCTGACACGGACCTGCACGGCGGCGGCCTGGGACGCGGCGTCGCCGGTGGCCCCGGCGAGCTTGGCGATGGCGCTCTCCAGGGCGTCCGGCGACGCTGCGACTCCGCTCGCGACGAGCTCACGCAGCGACCGCAGCGCGACCAGGAGCGAGAGCGCCTCGGCGGGGCTCAGCCGCAGCGGGCGGTCCATCCCGCGGGCGTCGGTCAGCGTCAGCTCGCCGTGGTCCATCGCCTCGGCGGAGAAGTCGATGAGGTCGTCGGGGAAGTACCCGGGCGTGCCGGCGACCCACAGCAGGTTCACGTCCGCGAGCACCTGCGCCTCGGTGGTGCCGAAGTGGGCCGCGACGTCGGGCACCGGGGCGCCGGGATGGTCGTGCAGGTAGGTCACCAGGGCGAGCAGCCGGGTGACGCGGTCGGCGGTGGTCTCAGCCACGGGCGGTCACCTCGTCCAGCGCCGCTACGGCACGTAGCCGGCCAAGGACCGCGGCACGCAGCTCCGCCGGGGCCAGGACGAGCACCGCCTCGGCGTAGGTGGCGACCTCCTCCGAGAAGGCCTCCAGGTCCGCGTAGGGCACCTCGATGACGTCGCGGTCGGTGAGGGCAGCAGCGGGCCGAGGCCCATCGGCAGAGCTCTTCCCCGCCGGGTCCGCACCTGCTGCACCGGGCAGTGCGCGGGTGCGCAGGGCGGCCGCCCGATCGGGCAGCACGGCCAGGCGGGCGGTGCCGGAGCGGGGCCGTGCGCGCTCGAGGAGGCTCTCGACGTCGGTGTCCGCCGGGACCGTGAAGGCGCCGGGCGCGCCGGTGGCCCGGACGCGTCCAGTGATGCGTGAGAGGCGGAACGCGCGGGGCGCCGCGCGGTCGACGTCCAGGCCCACGAGGTACCAGCCGCGGTCGCGGCTGAGGATGCGCCACGGCTGGACGGTGCGTCGGGCCGTCTCCCCCGTGCTCGCCGCCCGGTAGGTGAACGTCACCGCCTGGCGGGCGTCGATCGCCTCGAGCAGCGGGGCGAAGGCGGCCTCGGGCCCGCGCACGCGTAGCGCGAGGCCCGCGTGGGCGCCCGGGTCGGGCGCGAGGCCGACGGCGCGCAGCTTCGTCACGCCACGCGAGGCGAACGCGCGCAGCGAGGCGTCCTGCCAGAGCTCGGCCGCCAGGGAGAGCACGCCTGCCTCCTCGGGCGTGAAGGCGACCGGGGGCAGGGTGTAGCCGGCGGTGTCGACGCGGTAGCCGACGTCGTCCTCGTGCACGACGCCGTGCTCGACGACGATCGGCACCCCCATCTCCCGCAGCAGGTCCTTGTCGCGCTCGAACATCCGCTCGAAGGCCTCGTCGCTCACGGCGTCGGCGTACCCGTTGACCCGCTCGCGGATCTGGCGCTTGCTCATCCACCTCGGGGTGTGCGTCAGCGCGATCACCAGGTCGAGCAGCCGTTCGGCCGCCTCCACGCGCTGTGCCACGCGCTCACGGTACCGGGCCGCCGGCCGGCGGTGCCGCAGGCCTGGGCATTCGGCGAGGCCGTGACGAGGGCCGTCATCCACGCAGCAGCCGCACGGCGAGCGCGATCATGACGACCCCGATGACGAGATCGAGCACCCGCCAGGTGGCCGGACGGCTCATGACGCGCGAGGCGGCGCGGGCACCGAACCCCAGGGTGGTGAACCACAAGAAGCTGCCGGCCACGGCGCCGGCGGCGAACCACCAGCGCGCCTCGCCGTGCTGGTTAGCGATGGAGCCAAGCATGAGCACCGTGTCGAGGTAGACGTGGGGGTTGAGGTAGGTCAGCGCGAGGGTGGTCGCCACGACCGTCCGGCGCCCTGCCCCGCCGCCCTCCAGCGGGTTCAGGGCCTGCGGCCGCCGGGCCTTCCACAGCGACCGCACGCCGTATGCGGCGAGGTACGCCCCACCGACCCAGCGCAGCACCGTCATCGCCGTCGGGTGGTCCTGCACGAGCGCACCGACGCCGCTCACCCCGACCGTGATGAGGAGCGCGTCCGAGACGGCGCAGATCGCCACGACGAGGCCGACGTGGTGGCGGGTCAGTCCCTGCTTGAGAACGTAGGCGTTCTGGGCGCCGATCGCGACGATGAGCGAGAGGCCGGTCAGGAGGCCGGGGAGGGCGGCGGGCACGCCGTCGAACCTAACGCCGCCCGCGCGTGAAGGACAGCGAATGTTTCTGACGGGCCATTAGCGTTGCTTTATGCAGGTCCGACCCGAGCAGCTCGCCGCACTGGTGGCCATCGTGGACGAGGGCACGTTCGAGGCGGCAGCGCGGCGGCTGTCCGTGACGCCGTCGGCGATCAGCCAGCGCATCCGCGCGCTCGAGACCCAGGTGGGCCAGGTGCTCCTGGTGCGGACGACGCCGAGCCGGACTACCGAGGCGGGCGGCGTGCTGCTCCGCCTGGCGCGTCAGCAGCAGGTCCTCGAGCACGAGGCACTGGCCGCGCTGTCAACCGGGGACGCCGGCGAGGCCGCCACCGCCGGGACCATGGACCTGGCGGTGGCGGTCAACGCCGACTCGCTCGCGACGTGGTTCGCGGAGGTCCTCAGCACGTGCGCTTCGTGGGGTGACGTGACCGTGCGGCTGCACGTCGAGGACGAGGGCCACTCCGCGGCGCTCCTGCGCACCGGGGAGGTCCTGGGAGCGGTCACGTCCGACCCCGTCGCGGTGCAGGGCTGCTCGGTGGAACGGCTCGGGACCATGCGCTACCTCCCGGTCGCGACGCCGGAGCTCGCCCGGCGCTGGACGAAGGGACGAGGCACGGACTGGGCGCGGATGCCGGTCGTGCGGTTCAACGCCAAGGACGACCTGCAGCACAAGGTGCTCGCCGCCCACGGGGTCACGGGCACGCCACCGACCCACATCGTCCCCACTTCGCAAGGATTCCTCGCTGCCGTGCGGGCGGGGCTGGGGTGGGGTGCGGTGCCCGAGGCACAGCTCGGCGACGACCTCGAGACCGGTCGCCTGACACGGCTCAGCAGCCGCGACCGCGTCGACGTCCCGCTGTACTGGCAGTGCTGGCGCATGCGCTCCCAGAGCGTGGAGCGCATCACGGAGGCCGTGCGGGTCGCGGCGGCGTCCCTGCACCGCTGACGTGGCGCGACCCCGGGCTAGAGTGCGCGTCACCTGCGAGCGTTGGAGGCAGCTCCGTGCGGCACACACCCCACTTCCTGCTGGAGGACGTCGCCGAGGTCAAGCGGCTCATCCGGGAGAACCCATGGGCGACGCTGGTGAGCCACACCGCCGCGGGCCTCGTGGCCAGCCACTACCCGGTGGTGCTCGAGGACGGTCCGGCGGGCGAGATCAGCATCGTCAGCCATGTCGGCCGGCCCGACGAGGTGGCGCACGAGCTCGGCGCGGGCGAGGTGCTTGTGATCATCCAGGGGCCGCACGGCTACGTCTCCCCGAGCTGGTACCCCGAGGGTGACCTCGTGCCCACCTGGAACCACGTCACGGCGCACCTGTGGGGCACACCGGAGATTCTCTCGGCCGAGGAGAACTACGCGGTCCTCGAGGCCCTGGTCGACCTGTTCGAGCAGCGGATGCCGCGGCCGCGGAGCCTGCGCATGGACGAGGACCAGAGCCGGCGCATCGCCACGGGCACGGTCGGGCTGCGGCTCCGGGTGACCCGGTTCGACGCGCGGGCGAAGCTGAGCCAGAACAAACCCGCCGACGTCGTCGCCCGCATCATCGAAGAGCTCGAGACGGACCGGCCGTACGCGAACGCCGCGCTCGCAGGCGAGATGCGGCGGTTCCACGGCGGCTGATCGGGAGCTCACCTCAGCGGCGCGGAAGGATGTCGGAGAGCCTGTAGCTGACCGGCTCCTCGAGCTGGTCGTAGGTGCAGGACCGTGGGTCGCGGTCGGGGCGCCAGCGCCGGTACCGGGGGATGTGCCGGAACCGGTTGCCCTCCATGTGGTCGTAGGCGACCTCGACCACGAGCTCGGGGCGCAGCGGGACGAAGGAGAGGTCCTTGGTCGCGTTCCACCGGCTCACAGCACCGGGCAGCCGGTTCTGCGGGTGGGCCTCCTGGTCGGCCCAGGCACCCCACGGGTGGTCGGCGAGGTCCACGTCCCGGTAGGGCGCCAGCTCGTCGAGCAGGCTCTTGCGCCGGGCCATCGGGAAGGACGCCGTCACGCCCACGTGCTGGAGCTGCCCGTCCTCGGTGTACAGCCCCAGCAGCAGCGAGCCGACCACGCCGCCGGTCTTGTGCCAGCGGAAGCCGGCGACCACGCAGTCCGCGGTGCGTTCGTGCTTGATCTTGTACATCGCACGCTTGTTCGGCTGGTAGGTGCTGTCCAGCGGCTTGGCGACGACGCCGTCGAGCCCCGCGCCCTCGAAGGTCTCGAACCACTGCAGGGCCTGGGCGAGGTCCGTGGTGGCCGGCGTGGGGAAGATCGGGTCGGCGGCGTCGTCGAGGGCCTCGAGGAGGAGCGCGCGGCGCTCACGGAACGGCCTGCGCATGAGGTCGTCGTCGTCGAGCGCGAGGAGGTCGAAGCCGACGAAGGAGACCGGGGTTTGCTCGGCGAGCAGCTTGACGCGGCTCGCGGCCGGGTGGATCCGCTGCTGCAGGGCGTCGAAGTCGAGCCGGTCACCGGTGACCAGGATGATCTCGCCGTCGATGACGCAGCGCGCCGGGGTGTTGGCCTTGATCGACTCGATCAGCTCGGGGAAGTACCGGGTCATGGGCCGTTCGTTGCGGCTGCCGAGGACCACCTCGTCGCCGTCGCGGAAGACGATGGTGCGGAACCCGTCCCACTTGGGCTCGGTGTGGCCGAGGTCGGGGACCTCGGGGACCGACTTGGCCAGCATGGGCGCGACCGGTGGCATGACGGGCAGGTCCATGACTCAGTCCTTCTTGGCGCGGCTTGGCTGCACCCGGGCCGGCTCGCCGGGCATCTTCGGGTACTCCGGCGGGTAGGGCAGGTCGCCGTGGCCGGACGCCTCGTCCCGCGCGTACCACTCCAGCAGCGGCGTGAGGTCGTGGGCGACGTCGTCGATGGTGGCGTGCAGGTCCCCGCGCTCGGCGAACCGGGCGGGCATCGTGCGCACGGTGAGGTCCCGGGGGTCGACGTCGGGCAGCTCGTCCCACAGCACCGGTGCCGAGACCGGCGCGTGCGCCAGCGGGCGGATGCTGTAGGCGCTGGCGATGGTGCGGTCGCGGGCGTTCTGGTTGTAGTCGACGAAGATCGTCTCCCCGCGCTCCTCTTTCCACCAGTGCGTCGTCACCTTGCCCGGCATGCGCCGCTCGAGCTCGCGGCCGAACGCGATGGCCGCGTGCCGCACGTCGGTGAACGTCCACCGCGGCTGGATGCGCACGTAGATGTGCACGCCCCGGTTCCCGGACGTCTTGGGGAAGGCGACCCAGCCGAGCTCCTCGACCAGCGCACGTGCCTCGCCGGCGACCGTGACGGCGTCGGTGAAGTCCGTGCCGGGCTGGGGGTCGAGGTCGATGCGCAGCTCGTCGGGATGGTCCACGTCCGCCTGGCGCACCGGCCACGGGTGAAACGTGATCGTGCCCAGGTTGGCCGCCCACGCGACGGCCGCCAGGTCGGTGGGGCACAGCTCGTCCGCGGTGCGGCCGCTGGGGAAGGTGATCGTGGTGGTGGGGATCCAGTCGGGCGCGGAGTCCGGCACCCGCTTCTGGTAGAACGCGTCGCCGCGCGGGTCCGCGCGGGTGGCGCGTTTGGCGCCCTCGCGGACCCCACCGGGCCACCGCTCCAGGGTCACCGGCCGCTCGCGCAGCGCCCGGAGGATCCCCTCCCCCACGCTGAGGTAGTACTCGACCATCTCGCGCTTGGTGATGCCGACTTCGGCGAAGTAGACCTTGTCGGGGTTGCTCACCCGCACGCTGCGGCCGGCCACCTCGATCTCGATCGCCGGTGTCTTCGACGGTGACATGGCCGGAACGCTACCGTGCGGCCTTCGCGCCGGCCCGAGGATCCCCCGCACGCCGATTGGGAGGGACGACGGCGCACCCCGCCGCTCGTCGTCGCGGCCGGTAGCGTGGCGGCCGTGATGATCTGGCGGGACGGCGTCGTGCGTGGCCTGGGGACGTCGTGGACGGGCGCCGTCGAGCTCGACGTCGAGATCACCGTGGCTCCCGGCCCCGACCGTGCGGAGGGCGCCGGTCCCCTGCCACCCGGGTCCCTGCCACCCGGGACGCTGCCGCCCGGGTCCCACGTCCGGGCCCTGGCCTATCCGCGCCTCGTCGGGGAGCCGAGGCTCGGCGACCGGGTGCTGCTGTCGGCAGCGCCGCTCGCCCGTGGGCTCGGCACCGGCGGGTACGCGCTGGTAGTCGCGTTGCCCGACCGGCTGCCCGCGGACCCGCCGCCCGCGCCCGGCCACCTCGTCAAGGCCCGGTACACCCCGCTGCAGGCCATGGTCCTGGGCGCCGACGAGCAGGAGTCGGCGCACCACCACCTCCTGGAGGACGCCGACGACCTCGCCGGGCTGCCGGTGGTGGTGGCGGACCTGCACTCGGCGCTGCCCGCGGTCGTCGCCGGCGTGCGCGCGGCCGAGCCCGCCCTGCGGGTGGCCTACGTGATGACCGACGGCGGAGCGCTGCCGGCCTGGTTCTCCCGCACGCTCGCCGGGCTGCGCGAGGCCGACTGGCTGTGCGGCTCGGTGACGGTGGGGCAGGCGTTCGGCGGCGATGTCGAGGCTGTCTCGCTGCACTCGGGGCTGCTGGCGGCGCGGATGGTGCTGGGAGCCGATCTCGCCGTCGTCGCGCAGGGCCCAGGCAACCTTGGCACGGGCACGCGGTGGGGGTTCTCTGGCACGGCCGGCGGGGACGCGGTCAACGCCGTCGCGGCCCTGCGTGGGCGCCCGGTGGCCGCGCTGCGAGTCTCCGGGGCAGACCCGCGCGAGCGGCACCTGGGCATCTCGCACCACTCGCTCACCGCCTACGGCCGCGTGGCGCTCGCCCCGGCCGACGTGGTGGTGCCCGCCTTCGACGCGGGCACGGACCTGGAGCAGTCCCTGCCGGAGGGTCTCCCGGCGAAGGTGCGGGCCCAGGCGGCCGCGCTGGCCGCCCCGGCCGGCATCCACCGGCTGGTGGAGGTCACGACGGCGGGGCTGGCCGAGGCGCTCGCGACCTCGCCCGTGCGCCTGTCCACCATGGGTCGCTCACTCGAGCAGGACCCCGCGGCGTTCCTCGCGGCCGCGGTGGCCGGGGTGCATGCGGCGCGGCTGGCGGACGTCGCAGACGCCTGGCGATGACATCTCACCGACAAGATGACATCTCACGGAGAAGATGACATCTCGCAGGCCGGGGTGGGTGGGCGCCGCTAAAAGCGGGGCTCGTGCAGGGCCACCAGCGTGGCGAGGCGCCGGGACTCGGCGACGGCGCGCGCGCCGTCGGCTCGCTGGATCGCCATGACCGCGAGCGTGTCGCCGTCGGTGAGGTCGAGCTGGACCCAGGGGCTGCCTTCCCCGAAGTTGACCGACACGATCTCCGTCCATTCCACGGCGCGGGTGTAGATGAAGTTGCGCACCGTCAGACCGGCCTGGTCGGGCAGGGCTCGGACGGCGCCCTGGCGCCACAGCAGCCAGAGGATGCACGCCGCGAGCAGCACCATGCCCGTGTGGTCGGCGAGGGTGAAGGTCACCCCCGGCATCTGGGGCACCAGGATCATGACCAGCGCCGTGCCCACGACCGTCAGCACACCGAGCACGATGGCGACCCGCCGGGCGGCGCGGGGCCGGAACGGCAGGTGCAGCTCGGCGGCCGTCGTCATGTCAGACGCGGCAGGCGTGGATCGAGGTGACCAGGATGGCCCGCGCGCCCACGTCGTACAGCTCGTCCATCACCTTGTTGGTGACGTCCTTGCGGACCATCGAGCGCACCGCCGACCACTTGCCGTCGTGCAGCGGCGAGACGGTCGGGGACTCGAACCCGGGGGTGATGGCCACGGCGGCCTCGAGGTGCTCGTTGGGCACGTCGTAGTCCATCAGGACGTACTGGCGGGCCACGAGGACTCCCTGGAGGCGCCGGTCGAGGATCGTCAGGCCGTTGGAGGGCTCCGCCTCGCCCGGCTTGCGGATGAGCACCGCCTCTGAGCGCAGGATCGGCTCCCCGAAGGTGGCCAGCCCGGCGGCGCGGAGGGTGGAGCCGGTCTCCACCACGTCCGCGACGACGTCGGCGATGCCCAGCTGCACCGAGGACTCCACCGCACCGTCCAGGTGCACCACCGCGGCGTCCACGCCGTGCTCGGCGAGGTAGTCGCCCACCAGCACGTCGTAGCTCGTGGCCACCCGCTTACCGTTCACCTGCTCGAGGCTCGTGATCTCCCCGGCGGGCGCGGCGAACCGGAAGGTGGAGGTCGCGAAGCCGAGCGGCCGGTGCTCGACGGCCTCGACGCCGGAGTCCAGCAGCAGGTCGCGCCCGGTGATGCCGACGTCCACCGTCCCGGAGCCGACGTAGACGGCGATGTCCCGCGGGCGCAGGTAGAAGAACTCGACGTCGTTGGCCGGGTCGGCGAGCACGAGCTCACGGCCGCCCGGGCCGCGCTGACGGTAGCCCGCCTCGCTGAGCATCTCGGACGCGGGCAGGGACAGCGAGCCCTTGTTGGGGACGGCGATACGCAGCACTTCAGCTCCGGTTCGGGGCGCGGACGGTCGGGGGGCGGGCCGGCTCACAGGTGACGGTAGACGTCGTCGAGCGTGAGCCCCTTGGCGATCATCATCACCTGCAGGTGATAGATCAGCTGGCTGATCTCCTCGGCCGCCGCCTCGTCGCTCTCGTGCTCGGCCGCCATCCACACCTCGGCGGCCTCCTCGACCACCTTCTTGCCGATGGCGTGGATGCCCGCGTCCAGCTCGGTGACGGTCCGGGAGCCCTCCGGCCGGGTCGCGGCCTTGTGCTGCAGCTCGGCGAAGAGCTGGTCGAAGGATTTCACGGCGCCCACCCTAGTTGGTGGCGGCGGGCAGGAACTTCGCCGTCCAGGCGTCGGCCGCGTCCACGTCCGCCTCGAGGAGTCCGCGCTCGGTCATGAACGCCACCATCGCCGCCCAGGTTGCGGGGTCCTGGGCTCCGAACGCGGACGCCTCGCCGTACAGGGGCACGGTGGCCTCGAGCGTGGCGAGCGCGGCCTGCTGCCGGTCGGGCCGGTCCAGGTCCGGCACGTAGTCGGCGGCCAGCTCGACGGCGGCGGCCGGGTCCGCGGCGACGTCCGCCGCCCCGCGCAGGGTGGCCTCGACGACGGCGGCCACGTCGTCGGGGCGGGAAGCGGCGGTCTCGTCGAGGACGCCCAGGCCGATCCCGACGAGGGGGGTGACGCCGTCGGCGTTCGGGGGGATCTCGATGGTGCGCACGGCCATGCCCGCGCCCGCGAAGTTCACGGCGTCGTTGTTGACGAAGCCCATGACTGCGTCCACGTGGCCCGCCGCGAGGGCGGCCTGCTGGGTGAAGCCGATGTGCTCGACGTCCACGTCGGCCTCGGTCAGGCCGGCCGCGCCGAGGAGAGCGAGGAGCCCGAAGTAGGTCTCGCCGAACGGGCCGGGGACTCCCACGCTGTGCCCGGCCAGGTCGGCCGGGGATGTGATGGGCGAGTCCTCCGGGACGATGAGGACCACCGGGTACTCCTGGTACAGCGTCGCCACGGAGAGCAGCGGCACGTCCTGGGATCGGGCCTGCAGCATCTCGTCACCGCCGGCGACGACCACGTCCTCCTGGCCGGCCGCGATCGCGGTGAACAGCTGCTCGCTCTGACCGTGGTGGCGCAGCGTGACGTCCACGCCGGCCTCGTCGTAGTAGCCCTTCGCGTCCGCGACGTAGAACGGGGCGAATTGGATGTCCGGCACGTAGGTCAGCCCGACGGTCACGGCTCCCGCGGCGGCGGGTGACGCGCCGCCCGCGCCGGCCGTGGTCTCTTCGCCGGAGGGTTCCCCGGTCGGTGGTGCGGCGCAGGCTGCGAGGGTGAGTGCGGCGAGGCCGACGGCGGCGGCGAGGCGGGCGCGGAAGGTCATGGATCGGCTCCTGGTGGCGCGGGCTGGCGGGCGGATGAGGTGAGGCTGGCGGGTGAGGTACTGCGGGCGGGCGGGCGGGTGAGGTGGGGCGGGCGGGCGGCAGGTCGGGGCGGGCGATCGGTCCCGGCGGAAGGACGTGGTGCGGTTCAGCGGTTGACCAGGTGCCGCTCCAGGGCGGTGAGCAGGCCGTAGATCGCCATGGCGAGCGCGCACAGGACAATGAGGGTGGAGAAGATGCCGGTGGTGTCGGCGGACCGGCCGTGCGCGGCGAGCATGAGACCGAGGCCCTCGCCACCGATGACCATCTCGCCTACGACCGCGCCGGTCACGGACAGGGTGAAGCCGTTGCGCAGCCCGGTGAGCAGGCTCGGCAGGGCCAGCGGCAGCTGGATGGAGCGCAGGAGGTCCCACTCCCCCGCACCGTCGAGCCGGGCGGCGGCGACGACGTCCGGGTCCAGGGACCGCAGCCCGTGCACGGTGGCCAGGAGGATGGGGAAGAACACCAGGAGCGCGCAGAGCACGGCGATCGGGACGAGGCCGTACCCGAGCCAGATCGTCAGCAACGGCGCGACCGCGACGGCCGGCAGCGCCTGGGACGCCGCGATGTAGGGCTCGAGCGCGGCGGCCGCCCAACGGCTGCGGAAGACGGCGTAGCCGAGCGGGAGCGCGACGACGGTGCCGAGCACGCACCCGAGGGCAGCCTCCACCAGCGTGGGTGCGGTGTACGCGAGCAGGTTGCCGGTCGTCAGGTCCTGCCCCAGGCGTACCGCCACCGCGGTGGGGGCCGGGAGGAAGAACGCCGGCACCACGCCGGCACGAGAGACCAGCTCCCAGGCGACAAGGACGACGGCACCGGCGACGATCGCCGCACCCCCACGGCGGCGCAGCGGGACTGCTCGCCGGGGCGGACGGGAGAGGCGGTCCACCGTGCGCGTACGGTCTGCCGACGAGACGGACGGCACGAGCGTCGCCGCTCTGCCGTGGCCTGCCTGAGTAGTCACCTGCGTCCTCCCCGTCCGGGCACATGGACCGGGGACGACGGACCGGCGGCGGCACGAAGCCGTCACCGAGCCTCGGCGCGCACGAGTTGCGCGCGCCGCGTGCTTCCTCCCATCCGGACTTTTACCGTCGGTCCTGGAGTTTCACCAGGTCAACCGAGCACCCGAGGGTGCGCGGCTCGCGGACTGTCACCGCCGGTTCGGACTCTCACCGACCCCGGAGCACGTGCTTGTTACCGGGCCAGCATACGGGAGACGCGTGTCCCGGCGCAGCCGTCCTCGCGAAAGCCGGCGTGGCCGCTCTCGGGGGGCGCCGCTCCAGAGCGACCGCAAGCATCTCGATCAGGTCACGATCTGGCGGCTCTGCGGTGCAAGCGACCGGGCTGTGGGCCTCGGCAGCCGGCAGGTCCACAGAGCGAACACCGGCTGGAGCGCAGCGCTCACTGCTGCCCCGACTGCCCTACCCACCCGCAGACTCCGGCCGCGCACAGCCGTTTGTTCCCCATGCGCACACCTGGTTCCGGCGCCGTCGCCACTCTCGCCCGACCGATGCACACGAGCATCGGGGCCGCGCACGACGCTTCCGCCCGTCACTCGGGACACGTCCAGAGGTCCTTGACGTGTGACCTTCGTCCCACCTAGGTTCTCCATGCGAACCACAGTTGCACCTGAGAACCACACGACCTTCCGGTCCGGCCCCGCATTGCTGCGGACGGGCCGGCGGGCCGCTACCCCCGAGAGCGCCCGCCACGACGACGAGACGACACGCGAAGCCGTACCACCCTCCACCGCCTCACGGCGGCCAGCCCAGTCGTCAGCCGACGACTTCGCCTGAAACCTTCGAGGAAGGACTCATCCCCATGAGAGCACGACGCCTGCCCCTGGCTGTTGCCGCAGCCTCCGCCCTCCTGTTCACCGCAGCCTGCGGCGGCGGTGGCACCACCGAGGAGACCTCGGCCGCCCCTGGCACCGAGGAGACCACCGGCGCCGAGGCCGGCGGCGACCTCACCCCGATCACGGTCGGTGTCATCCCGATCGTCGACACCGCCGCCATCTGGCTGGGCGTGGACCAGGGGATCTTCGAGGAGCACGGCCTCGACGTCACGCTCGACGTGGCCCAGGGCGGTGCCGCGATCGCCCCCGCAGTCGTCTCCGGGGACTATCAGTTCGGGTTCTCCAACGTCGTCTCGTTGCTCATCGCCTCGTCCAAGGGCCTACCGCTGCAGATCGTGGCGCCGGGCAACTTCTCCACCGGCGACACGACGGCGGACATCGGCGCCGTCGTGACCAAGCCCGACTCCGGCATCACCTCGCCGGCCGACCTCGCCGGCAAGACCGTCGCCGTGAACACCCTGAACAACATCGGCGATGTCACGGTCAAGGAGGTCGTCGCCAAGGCGGGCGGCGACCCCGAGTCGATCCAGTTCGTGGAGATGGGCTTCCCGGACATGCCGGCCGCCGTCGAGAGCGGGCAGGTGGACGCCGCGTGGATCCTCGAGCCGTTCCTGACGATCACGAAGGAGCAGGGCGCCGAGGTGGTGACCCACAACTTCGCCGAGGTCGACCCCGACATGATGATCGCCGCCTACTTCACCACTCGGCAGTACGCCCAGGCCGAGCCGGAGATCGTCGAGAACTTCACCGCGGCGATGAACGAGTCGCTGGACTACGCCGAGGCGAACCCGGACGAGGCCCGCGCGATCATCAGCACCTACACCGAGATCGACCCGGCGGTGCAGGAGGCCATGGTCATGCCGAAGTTCTCCAGCAAGATGGGCACCGACAGCCTGCAGCTCCTCGCCGACCTGTCCCTCAAGTACGGGCTGGTCGACGAGGAGGTCGACCTGAGCCAGCTGCTGCCGTGAGCACCGTGACCGCTGCATCCCCCCTGGGGACCACCGCCGCGGCCTCCCCCCGGCGCCGTTCGCGGCGCCGGGGCGGGAAGGGCGCGTTGGGTCTGCTCGGCATCATGGTCGTGGTGGTGCTCCTGGAGATGCTGCCCCGCATGGGGGTGGTGGACCCTCGGTTCCTGCCCCCGTTCTCGGAGATGTTCGCCGCGCTGGTCGAGCGGGTGCAGACCCCGGAGTTCTGGACGGCGTTCCGTCAGACGCTGACCACGTGGGCGATCGGGCTCGCGATCGCGATGGCCGGCGGCATCGTGGTGGGCATCGTGGTCGGGTCGGTGCCCTTCCTGCGGGAGGCGACCGCCTCGACGATCGAGTTTTTGCGGCCGATCCCGTCGGTGGCGCTGATCCCGTTGGCGGTGCTGCTCTACGGCACCGGCATGCGGTCCACCTTGCTGCTGGTGGTCTACGCCTCCTTCTGGCAGGTGCTGGTCCAGGTGCTCTACGGGGTCCAGGACGTGGACCCGGTCGCGAGGGACACCGCCCGGACCTACCGGTTCCGGGCCCTGACCCAGGCCCGCACCGTCATCTGGCCCACCGCGCTGCCCTACGTCGTGACCGGGTTTCGCCTGGCCGCGTCGGTCGCGTTGATCCTGACGGTCACCGGTGAGCTGATCATCGGCACCCCGGGTCTGGGCAAGCTCGTCGCCGTCGCGCAGCAGTCCGGCGCGGTGGCCTCCATGTACGCGCTGGTGATCGTCACCGGCCTGCTCGGCATCGCGGTGAACACCTTCGCCCGGCTCGTCGAGCGGCGGGTGCTGCGCTGGCACCCCTCCATCAGGCGGGAGACGTCCTCATGACCACCACGACCACCACGATCGCGGCCCCGATCGAACGCGACACCCAGCGGCGCCGCCGCGGCGGCTCGCTCCTGCGCCGGTTCCTCATGGCGCTGGGTCTGCCGGTCATCCTGCTAGGCATCTGGTGGGTGGCCTCGGCGGGGAGCGAGTCCTTCTTCTTCCCGCCCCTGTCCGAGATCCTGGCCACCTTCCCGGCCACGTGGTTCGAGGGCCGGATCACCGCCGAGGTGCTGCCCTCGCTCTACCGGCTGGTCGCCGGGTACCTGATCGCGCTGGTGGTCGGTGTCGCCGCCGGCACGGCGATTGGCCTGTCCCCGCGGTTGCGGGCCCTGACCGAACCCACGTTGGAGTTCTTCCGCGCCATCCCCCCGCCGGTGATGATCCCGATCATCATGCTCTTCCTGGGCATCTTCACCTCGATGAAGATCTTCGTCATCGCCACCGGGGCACTGTGGCCGATCCTGCTCAACACCATCGAGGGCGTGCGCGGCATCGACGACGTCCTGCGCGACACCTCCCGCGTCTACCGGCTGCGCCCAGCCACCCGGCTACGGACCCTGGTCCTGCGCGGGGCGTCCCCGCAGATCGTCACGGGTGCCCGCCAGGCACTCTCGATCGCGATCATCCTCATGGTGATCTCGGAGATGTTCGCCGCGTCCAACGGCCTGGGCTTCACCATCGTGCAGTTCCAGCGGTCCTTCGCCATCCCCGAGATGTGGACCGGCATCATCCTGCTCGGCCTGCTCGGCTTCCTGCTGTCCCTGATCTTCCGCGCCCTGGAGCGCCCCGTCCTGGCCTGGTACACCGGGCTGCGCCAGTCCCAACGAGGAGGCAACTAATCGTGTCCACCCCCACCGACCGGCCCGCCCCCGGGTCCACCATGCTCGACGTGTCCGGGCTGAAGAAGGTCTACACCTCCTCCACCGGGAACACCGAGGCCATCCGCGACCTGACCTTCCAGGTCAAGGCCGGTGAGATGGTCTGCATCGTGGGCCCCTCCGGGGCCGGCAAGACCACCCTGCTGCGCTGCATCTCCGGCCTGCTCGCGCCCACCGCCGGGACCGTCAGCCTCGAGGGCGAGACCGTCGCCGGCCCGCCCAAGGGCATGGCCGTGGTCTTCCAGGAGTACGCCCGCTCCCTGTTCCCCTGGCTCACCGTGGAGCAGAACGTCGAGCTCCCCCTGAAGGAGAAGCGCATCGGCAAGGCCGAACGCCGCCGCCTCGTCGACACCGCCCTGGACGCCGTCGGCCTGGCCGACGTCCCCCGCTCCTACCCCTGGCAGCTCAGCGGCGGCATGCAGCAACGCGTGGCCATCGCCCGCGCCGTGGCCTACGAACCACACATCCTCCTCATGGACGAGCCCTTCGC
This sequence comes from Georgenia yuyongxinii, assembly GCF_006352065.1. NCBI lineage: Bacteria > Bacillati > Actinomycetota > Actinomycetes > Allobogoriellales > Allobogoriellaceae > Georgenia > Georgenia yuyongxinii. Next base: position 2,174,337 of record NZ_CP040915.1, read on the forward strand.
CGCCGTCGACGCCCAGACCCGCGCCGACCTCGAGGATCTCGTCCGCGCCCTGTGGCACCGCCTGGGCGTCACCGTCCTGTTCGTCACCCACGACATCGACGAGTCCATCTACCTCGGCCAACGCGTCCTGGTGCTGTCCGGCCGACCCACCGTCATCCTCGAGGACGTCCCCGTCAACCTCCCCGACCAACGCGACCAGCTCACCACCCGCAACGACCCCGAGTTCGCCCGCCTACGCGCCCACGTCTGGGACCTCGTCCAAAAGGCCAAGCGCGGCTACCGCCCCGAGGACGCCGTCCCGGTGGCCTCCACCGGCGGACCGAGCGACCTGCCCCCGACGGTCGGCGACGGACCCTACGCGGGACTCGCAGGGGCGTGACCGACGAGCGGACGCAGGTGGTGATCATCGGCGCCGGGCCCGCGGGGCTGCTGCTCTCCCACCTGCTCCACCTCGCCGGCATCACCTCGGTGGTGCTCGAGGACCGGGACCGTGCGCACATCGAGAACCGGGTGCGCGCGGGCGTCCTCGAGCACGGGACCACCGAGATCCTGGAGCAGGTCGGGGTGGCCGACCGGCTGCACCGTGAGGGTCTGGTCCACGAGGGCATCGAGCTGCGGTTCGACGGTGCGGGCCACCGGATCCCGATGACAGAGCTGACCGGGCGCCACATCACGGTGTACGGGCAGCAGGAGGTGGTCAAGGACCTCCTCGCCCGACGGCTGGCGGACGGCGGCGACGTGCGGTTCGAGGTCGCGGAGGTCCAGGTCCACGACGTCGACACCGCGGAGCCGTCGGTCACCTACCTTGCCGGGGGCGCGCGCCACCGGGTGGTGGGCGACGTGCTCGCCGGTTGCGACGGGTTCCACGGCGTGAGCCGGGCAGCGGCCGGCGACACCCTTCGCCACCTGGACCGGACGTACCCGTTCTCCTGGCTCGGCATCCTCGTCCACGCCGTACCGCGCACGGACGAGCTGATCTACGCCTCGCACCAGAACGGGTTCGCGCTGTACAGCATGCGCAGCCCAGAGGTGACGCGGCTGTACCTCCAGGTCGGTGCGGAGGAGCAGGTGGAGAGCTGGCCCGAGGACCGGATCTGGGAGGAGCTCGCCGTGCGGTTCGGCCTCGACGGCGAGCCGTGGGACCCCGGCCGCGGGGAGATCTTCGACGTCGGCATCACCCCCATGCGGAGCTTCGTCACCGAGCCGATGCAGCGCGGCCGCCTGCTGCTGGCCGGCGACGCCGCCCACATCGTCCCGCCCACCGGCGCGAAGGGCATGAACCTCGCGGTCCACGACGCACTCCTGATGTCGCGGGCGATCGAGCACTGGTACAGCACCGGAGAGGAGACGCTGGTGAACAGCTATACGACAGACGCGCTGGCTCGCGTCTGGCGCGCGCAGCACTTTTCGTGGTGGATGACGTCGATGCTGCACAAGTTCCCCGGTGACGACCTGTTCCAGCACCGGCTGCAGACCGCCCAGCTGGCGAACGTGACCGGCTCGCGCGCCTACGCCACCGCACTCGCAGAGAACTACGTCGGATGAGCGAGGCACCTGTGATCAGCGCGGACACACCCGCCGAGGCGGAGCGCTCTGCCGGCTTCGTCCAGTCGCTCGAGCGCGGCCTGGCCGTGATCCGGGCCTTCGACGCCGAGCACTCGCGGCTGACCCTGAGCGAGGTCGCCCGGCGCACGGGCCTGACCCGGGCCGCCGCCCGGCGGTTCCTCCACACCCTGGTGGAGATCGGGTACGTCGACGCCGACGGCCGTCTCTTCAGCCTGCGCCCACGGGTGCTCGAGCTGGGGTACGCCTACCTGTCCTCGATCTCGCTGCCCGAGCTGTGCCGCGTGCACCTGGAGCGGCTCGCGACCCGGGTGGACGAGTCCGTGTCGGTGTCCGTGCTCGACGGCACCGACGTGGTCTACGTCGCGCGGGTGGCGAGCTCGCGCATCATGAGCGTCGACCTTGGTGTCGGCGCCCGGCTGCCCACTTACGTCACCTCGATGGGCCGGGTCATGCTCGCGTGGTTGCCCCCGGACCAGCTCGAGGAGCACCTCGGCGAGCTGCGGCCCCTCACCCGGTACACGATCACCGACCGCGACCAGCTGGTCGACGAGCTCGGCAAGGTGCGCGCCCAGGGCTGGGCGATGGTCGACGAGGAGCTGGAGGAAGGCCTGCGCTCGATCGCCGCCCCGATTCGTGACCGCTCCGGCGGTGTCGTCGCCGCCGTCAACATGTCCACCGCCGCCCGCCGCGGACCCGCGGCGGCGATCATCGCCGAGATGCTCCCCCACCTGCTCGCGACCGCCGCCGCGATCTCCGCCGACGTCGCCGCCCTGCGGTAGTCGGGAGTCACGTGCTGAACCGTCCCCCGGAGACCCGCCGCCCCGCTGGGGTGGGACTCCTGGTGGTGACCACTGTCCTGATCGGGCTGAGCCTTCGCGGCCCGATCGTCGGCATCCCACCACTGATCGGCCGGATCGGCGCGGAGCTGGAGCTCACCGGCACGGCGGCGGGCCTGATCACGTCCTTGCCACTGGTGTGCTTCGCCGTCGGCTCACCGTTGGTGGCGTTGCTGGCCCGGCGGCTCGGCCTGGACCGCACCCTGCTGGTCGCGCTCGTGGTGCTCGGGCTGGCGGTCGCCCTGCGCCCGTGGGGCGGGCTGCCGCTGCTGCTCGCCGGCACCGTCCTCGTGGGCTTGGCGATCACCGTGGGCAACGTGCTGCTGCCCGTCCTCGTCCGCCGCGACGCGGGCGGGCGCACCAAGGGCGTCATGGCCGCCTCCACGAGCTCCTACGGCCTGGGCGCCGCACTCGCCGCGGCCGTCGCCGTGCCGATGGCGGGGTCCCTGGGCTGGCGGGGCGCGACGGCGTCGCTCGCCGTGCTGGTGGCGCTCGCCCTGGTGATGTGGCTGGTTCGGATGCGCCGTGGTGCCACCGGCCCGGGCGGTGCGGGCTCCGGCCGTGGTCGGGCGGGCGGTGTCGGGGCGAGCGGCGCCGGACCCGCCGGGTCAGCCGCGTCCGCTCCGGCGGCAACGTCCGCAACGTCCGGTACGGCTGCCGGGTCTGCTGCGGCTGCCGGGGCAGAGCGGAGCGTATGGACGATGCCGAGCGCGTGGTGGTTGGCGCTGTTCTTCGGCCTGCAGGCGGCGCTGTTCTACAGCGTGAGCGCGTGGCTGCCGCCGATGCTCGTCGACGAGGCCGGGGTAAGCGAGGCGACCGCCGGGACCGCGGTGTCGTTGTTCCATCTTCTGGGCATCCTCGGCACCCTTGCCGTACCCGCGATGCTGTCCTGGTTCGGCGACGCGCGCCGCGTCGGCCTGATCATCGCCGCCGGCTGGGTGGTGCTGCTCCTTGGCGTCGTCCTGCTGCCCGGGACTTGGCTGCTGTGGGTCGTCGTGGGTGGGGTGGCGCAGGGGGCCGGCATCGGTCTGGGTCTTACGCTGGTGGCGGTCCGGCCCGTCGACGTCGACTACGGCCGGTCGTTGTCCGCGATGGTGCAGGGCGCGGGGTACGGTCTCGCCGCCGTCGGGCCGGTGCTCATCGGCTGGCTCGCCTCCAGCACCGATGGCTGGGCCCTGCCCGTGACGGTCCTCGTTGCCGCCGCCGTGGCACTGGGGCTGGCCGGCCTGTTCGCCGGCAACGAGCGGCCCATCGGCGTCCCGCGCGGCTAGAGCCGCGGGCTCGACGTCAGTGAGCGTGGGCGCCCCGGGCGAGCTCGCGCAGGGCGTCGACCTCGGCTGAGGCGTCCTCCGCGTTGTAGACGGCCGAGCCGGCGACAAAAACGTTCGCTCCGGCGTCGGCGGCCCGCTCGATCGTGGCGCGCGAGACACCTCCGTCCACCTGCAGCCAGACGTCCAGCCCGGCCGCCTCGATGGCCGCCCGCGTGCGGGCGATCTTGGGCAGGGTGCCGTCGATGAAGGACTGTCCGCCGAAGCCGGGCTCGACAGTCATGACGAGGATCATGTCGAACTCGGGCAGCAGGTCGAGGTAGGGCTCGATCGGGGTGGCCGGGCGCAGGCCGAGACCGGCGCGTGCGCCCTGAGCACGCAGGTCGCGTGCGAGCTTGACCGGGGCGGTGGCTGCCTCGGCGTGGAAGGTGACGGACGCGCACCCGGCCTCGGCGTAAGCGGGGGCCCAGCGGTCCGGGTTCTCGATCATGAGGTGGGCGTCGACCGGGACTGGGGTGACCCTGAGAATGCTCTCGATGACCGGCAGACCGAGCGTCAGGTTGGGCACGAAGTGGTTGTCCATGACGTCCACGTGCGCGTAGTCGGCGCCGGAGATCTTGGCGAGCTCCCCACGGAGGTCGGCGAAGTCCGAGTTCAGGATGCTGGGCGAGATGACGATGCTCACCCCGTCACCCTAGGGCCACGTGGCGATGGGGGGCCCGGCCGTCCATCCTCCCCGTCCCCCACGAACGCGTGGGCAGCGGGCAGCCGGCAGCGGGCGGCGCGCCGGGCGGCCGCGCGCCGCACTGATGCCGCCGTTGCCGATGGCAACCGGTGCTCGAGCCGATCAGGCTCAGGCGGTCTTACGGAGAAGGGCGAGGAACATCGCGTCCGTGCCGTGCAGGTGAGGCCACAGCTGCACATAGGGTCCGTCCCCGAGGTCCGGTAGCGGCTCGTTCGCCACCTCCTGCACGGTGGCGACGGCGTCCAGCACCTCGACGTCCGTCCGCCTTCCGAGCACGTCCTCTACCACCACGGTCGTCTCGGCCACGTGGGGTGAGCAGGTCACGTACGCGACCACGCCCCCGGGCCGGGTCGCATCCAGCGCCGAGGTGAGCAGCGCCCGCTGCAGCGGCCCGAGCGCCGCGAGGTCCTCAAGGCTCCGCCGCCAGCGGGACTCCGGGCGGCGGCGTAGGGCCCCGAGGCCCGTGCACGGGGCGTCGATGATCACCCGGTCAAACCGGCCCGGATGGGTCTCACCCATCTCCCGGCCGTCGCCGGTCAGCACCTCGACCGTGCCCGCCGGAAGTGCCGCCACGGAGGCGCGCACCAGGCGGGCCCGGTGTGCGGCCACCTCGTTGGCCAGCAGGTGGGCCCCGCGCTGGTGCGCGATGGCGCCGAGCAGCGCGGCCTTGCCGCCAGGACCGGCGCAGAGATCCAGCCAGGCACGGTCACCGGTGTCGGCACTGTCGGTGCCGCCTCCCGGACGGTCGCCGTTGCCTCCGGTACTGGCGGCACCTGGTTCGGGCGGCGCGAGCGGTGCGGCCGCCAGGGCCAGCGCCACCAGCTGGGACCCCTCGTCCTGGGCGCCGGCAGCGGAGCGGCGTACGGCCGGCAGCTGGGCCGGGTCCCCGCCGCCGAGCACCAAGGCCTGAGGCGACCAACGTCCTCGGCGGGGCATACCGGCGTCGGCCCGCTGGGCCTGTGCGGCGAGCTCGTCGACGGAGACGAGACCGGGCCGTGCGACCAGAGTGACCTGCGGTGCAGTGTTGTCCGCCGCGAGGAGGTCGGCCAGCTCCATGGCCGGCCGCCCGTGCGCGAGGAGGGCCTGGCGCATTGCCCGGGCGATCCAGTCCGGGTGGGACTGGGTGACCGCCAGCCGCGCGACGGCGTCCGTCCGGTCGGGGTCAGCCACGTCTCCCACCGCGTCGAGCCAGGACTCCAGGCTGCGTCGGGACACCGCCCGAAGTACCGCGTTGACCAGCCCGGCAGGGCCAGGACCGGTCACCTCACGGGCGAGGGTGACCGTCTCGGAGACGGCGGCGTGACTGGGTACCCGCATGCCCAGAAGCTGGTGGGCACCGAGGCGGAGCAGGTCGAGCACCGGTGCGTCGAGCGTCTCGAGCCGGCGGCCGTCGGTGCAGCGCGCGAGGACGGCGTCGTAGCGCCCGCGGAGCCGGAGCGTGCCGTAGGTCAGCTCGGTGACGAAGGCGGCGTCCCGGCCGGTGATACCGCGCTCGCGGAGCAGCCCGGGCAGGACGAGGTTGGCGTAGGCGTCGGACTCCGCGACCTGTCGCAGCACGTCGTACGCCGCCCGACGGTGAGCGTCCGCGGTATGCCGGCGCCGCGGTTGGCTGCGGCCACCCGGGCGACTCGCGCCGCCACGGCCACCGCCACCGGAGCTCGCCTCGCGGCGGCCACCGCCACCGGAGCTCGTTCCGCCACGACCACCGCCGCCGGAGCGCCCCCCGGAGGGACCGCCGCGTCCCGTGCCGCCCGTGTCGCTCATCGGTCCACGCCCAGGCGGTCACCCGCGGCCGGGTGAGCGCCCCGCGCCCACGCCTCTGCTGGCATCCAGCTCTTGCCCGCCGGAGCCACCTCACCAAGGGCGACGGCATGAGACCCCGTCCCTACGAGGACCTCGTGCTTGCTCGCCCTGAGCTCCCCCGGACCTAGGTCGTCGACGTCGGGTCGAGGCGTCACGGGGCGCAGCTTCAGCCGAGCGCTGGTCGGGGTCGTCGTCCAGGCCCCCGGCGCCGGTGTGCAGCCACGAATGAGCCGGTCGACGGCGAGAGCCGGGTCCGCCCAGCGCACGCGGGCGTCGTCGACCTCGAGCTTCGGCGCCGAGCTGACGCCCTCGGCGTGTTGCGGTTCGGGCCGTGCGGAGCCGTCGGCGAGGGTGTCGAGCGCAGCCAGGAGTAGGCCGGCGCCGGACTCAGCCAGCCGGGCCAGCAGGTCTCCTGCCGTGTCCCGGGGCCGGACCGTCTCGGTGAGGGTCGCGTAGACCGGGCCGGTGTCGAGACCGGACTCGAGCTTGAAGACGCTGGCACCGGTGACCTCGTCGCCGGCGATCACCGCGCGCTGAACCGGGGCGGCGCCGCGCCACGCGGGCAGGAGCGAGAAGTGCAGGTTGACCCAGCCGTGCCGCGGGACGTCGAGCAGCTCGGGCGGCACGAGGCCGCCATACGCCACGACCGGCGCCACGTCGAGATCGAGTGCGGCGAGCTGCTCGGCGATGCCGTCGTCCCGCAGGCTGCGCGGCGTCAGGACCGTGATCCCCTCCGATCGGGCGAGCTCCGCGACGGGGCTCGCAGCGAGGCTGCGGCCGCGCCCGCGGCGCGCATCGGGGCGGCTCAGTACGGCGGCGATCTCGTGCTCGGAGTCGAGGAGGGCACGAAGGGTGGGCACCGCCACGTCGGGGGTGCCGGCGAACAGCAGGCGCATGGTTGCCGAGTTTAGGTGACTGGCCCGCTCTCGGCTGCGCGCGGGGCCCACCCCGCTCAGGCCGCCCAGTACAGGTCGAGCATGAGGCGTTCGATGGGGCTGTGGTTGGCGGCCGGGTTCGGTGCCTGGGGGGCGCGTGATGGCCGGGTAGGGCGGGCGCGGCCGAGGTGTAGCGGTGGCCCGTCGGGGTGGTGGTCTGCACGACGTGCCCGGGGTCGGGTCCGGCGCGTTGCTGTTCTGCCGCTCCGGCGCGTTGCTCGCCGGTGGTCAGGGGGTGGTCGCGCCAGCCGGGTGCTTGTTTGGCGTAGTTGCAGGCCTCGCAGGCGCCCTTGAGGTTCGCCGCGGTGGTGGGTCCGCCGTCGGCGTGGGCCACGACGTGGTCGTGGTGGCGGACCGGGGCGTCGCAGTACGGGGTGCGACAGCCCTGGTCGCGCAGGTCGATGAACCGCGCCAGCCCGGCCGGGACGCTGCGGCGCCGGAAGTCCGGCGCGACCTACAACCGCCGGTCACCACAAGGTCGGCTGGCTCACCACAGGTCAGGCGGGTCGACCTGAACCCGGACCGCGCCGTCCTCCTTGCGAGCGCTGCGCGCCGCGGCGGCGTGGGCGAGCCGGCGGCTCAGCGCGGCCCCCTGCCGGCGGTCGACCCGCAGGACGGCCCGCACCTCCGGTTCGGGCACGAGCGGGCGTGGGGGTACCGGCCGTGCAGCCGCCCGCGGCGACCCGTTCCGAGGACGGCGCGTGGGTGCCGGGGCCTCGGTGCGGGGGTCGGGGGCCTCGACGGCCACGGGACCGAGCACCTCGAGCCCGTCGAGCGGCTCGAGGTGACCGAGGAGCGAACGGACGGCCGTGGGCGGGCCCTGCACGGCCGCGAGGCGCACGGCAGGTGGAAAGGACAGCTCGGCCCGCTCGGCGAGCTCGCGTGCGGCGAAACCAGCCGGATCCCAGCGCACCAGTGCCTGCGCGGGCACGGGGGCGGGCTGGCCGAGCAGCATCACCCGTCCGCCGGCTTCGGCGCCACGCACGAGGGCGGCTGCCCCGAGCCAGCGGCGCAACGCCTCCGCGGATGCCCACAGCTCGGGGCGGGAGGTGCTCGCGGCGCCGTCGAGCAGCAGCGCGGCCGCGTATCCGCCCCGCGCGACGGGCTCGGCGCCGGGGGTTGCGACCACGAGCCGTGGGCGGTCGTCGACCGTCTCGACCACCCCGTGGTCCGCCGTCGCCCCGGAGATGACCACGGGTACCGATGGGAACGCACGGCCCAGCTCCTCGGCGGTGCGCGTGGAACCGACCCGGGTGGCCCGCACGCGGTTGTCGCCACACGTGGAGCACGCCCAGTCCGCAGCGATACGCCCGCACCAGGAGCACGACGGCGCCGCGCCGGCCCTCTCGAGCCGCAGGGGCCCATGGCACGTGCGGCACCGCGCGGGTTCGCGGCAGCGTGCGCAGGCCACCACGGGGACGTAGCCGCCCCGCGCGACCTGTACCAGGACCGGACCGGTCGTCAGCGCCTCCTTGGCGATGCGCCACGCCGGGTGCGGAATCCTGGCCGCGGCCGCGGGTCCCTCGCGGGCGAGTTCAACCTCTCCGGGAGCCTCGACGCGGGGCGTGACCCGCCGCAGCACCTCACGCGGCGCCTGGACGGGGTGCGCCCAGCGTTGCTCCACGAGAAGCTGGGCCTCGACGGTTCGAGTGAAACCGCCGACAAGCAGGGCGGCACCCTCCCGCTCGGCGCGCAGGGCGAGGACCTGCCGGGCGTGCGGGTACGGGGCGCGTGGCTCCGCGAGGCGATCGTCGCCGTCGTCGAAGATCACCGCGAGTCCGAGGTCGGTCACCGGGGCGAACGCTGCGGCCCGGGTGCCGACCACCAACCGCGCCTCGCCCAGGAGTGTGCGCAGAAAGGCGCGGTAGCGCCTCGCGGGCCCGTCGTCGGCGACCAGCCGGGCCACCGGTTCGTTCGGCAGGGTGGCGGCGAGGGCGTCGACCACCTGTGTCACGTGCCGGGTGGTGGGCACGACGACGAGCACGCCCCGGCCCGAGGCGAGGGTCGCCTGCGCCGCCTGCGCGATCGCCGTCGGCCAGGGCGGGACGCCCTCCGGCACAGTCGGCTCCGCCGGCGACCCCACCGACGCGGACCCGTTCGACAGTGCCGCACCCGGCACCGGCTCGTGCCCCGGTAACGCGGTCCACACGGCCCGCGGGCTCTCGCCCGCCGCCAGGTGGCGCAGGAACGCCGGCCCGCCCGTGTAGGCCTGCCACGCCTGGGAGTCCGGCGGGTCCACCACGGCTCCGACGAGAGCACCAGGCGCGTGCTTCTCCAGCACGGCCTTCTCAGTGGTCGCGTGACGCGGCGGAACCGCGAGCCGGACAACGTCCATCAGCGTGCCGGCGTAGCGGTCGGCGACCGCACGGCACAGGTCGAGCACGGTGGGGCTGAGCACCGGGACCGGGGAGACGGCGCGACGTAGCGGGGCGAGGGTGGTGCGGTGGTCGGTATCGGACCGGCGCTCCACGACGTAGGCCGAGCGGTCCCGGCCCGCGAAGCGGACCTGTACCCGGGTGCCCGGCAGGGCAACCGACGCCATGGCGGGCGGCACGAGGTAGTCGAACGTGTGGTCCAGGTGGGGCAGCGTGACGTCGACCACCACGCGGGCCACCGGCTCGCTCACGCCCTCGCCGTCCACCGCCTGCGGCGCGGTCGCGGGCAGGTCGAGGAGCGCGCCCTGCTGGGGGCGGGAGCGGCTCGTCGGTGTCATGTCCTCATCTCACCACGCCCGACCGACAGCACCGGCCGCGGCCGCACAGGTGTATGGACGTACCGCGAAGAGAGTCCCGCGCCTGCACGCGTCGGTCCATACAGCCCGCGTGGCCACCGCGGCGCCTGCACGCGGCGGTCCACACAGCCCGACCCGACCGTCAGGCGACGGCGGCCTGGAGGTCGCCGACCCGGTCGGTTCGCTCCCAGGTGAACTCGGGCAGCTCGCGCCCGAAGTGCCCGTAGGCGGAGGTGTGCCGGTAGATCGGCCGCAGCAGGTCAAGGTCCCGGATGAGCGCAGCAGGACGCAGGTCGAACACGTCCCGGATCGCCGCCAGGATCCGCTCCACCGGCACCGCCTCGGTGCCGAAGGTCTCCACGTACAGGCCCACGGGGTGCGCCTTGCCGATGGCGTACGCCACCTGCACCTCGCACCGGCGCGCCAACCCTGCCGCAACCACGTTCTTGGCCACCCATCGCATGGCGTACGCCGCGGACCGGTCCACCTTGGACGGGTCCTTCCCGGAGAACGCCCCGCCGCCGTGCCGGGCCATGCCCCCATAGGTGTCCACGATGATCTTCCGGCCCGTGAGCCCGGCGTCGCCCATCGGCCCACCGACCTCGAACTTCCCCGTCGGGTTGACCAACAGGTCGAACCCGTCGGTGTCCAGGTCGAGCGCGGCGGCCGCGAGCACGGGTGCCACGACGGCCTCCTCGACCTGGCCCCGGAGAAGGTCCTGGCGCACCCACCCGTCGTGCTGGGTGGAGACCACCACCGTGTCCACCGACACCGCGCGGTCGCCCTCGTAGCCGATGGTCACCTGGGTCTTGCCGTCCGGGCGCAGCCCCGCGACCAGCCCCTCCTTGCGCACCAGCGCCAGCCGCTCCGCGAGCCGGTGCGCCAGGTAGATGGGCACCGGCATGAGCGCCGCCGTGTCGTCGCACGCGTACCCGAACATCAGGCCCTGGTCCCCCGCGCCCTGGACGTCCAGCGGGTCCAGGGCGGCCGTGTCGTCGCGGCCCTCCACGGACTTGCTGACCCCGGCGGAGATGTCCGGCGACTGCTGCCCGATCGAGATCGACACCCCGCACGAGCGCCCGTCGAACCCGATCTTCGAGGAGGTGTACCCGATCCGGGTGACCTCCTGCCGGACGATCTGCGGGATCTCCACGTACGCGGACGTCGTGACCTCACCGGCCACGTGCACCAGGCCGGTGGTCACCATCGTCTCCACCGCCACCCGCGCCGACGGGTCCTGCTCGAGGATCGCGTCCAGGATCGTGTCGGAGATCCGGTCGCACACCTTGTCCGGGTGCCCCTCGGTCACTGACTCGGACGTGAACTGGCGGGCTGCGTGGGCGGGAGAGGTCACCGGACGATCGTAGTGGTCGCCCGCAGACGGTCGGCGACGGCGTCCAGCAGCGCCTCCGCGACGTCGCCCTTGGTGCCGCGGGCCCGGGCGACGATGTCGCCGGCGGCGTCGAGCACGGTGACCTCGTTGGGCACGTCACCGAAGCCCACGTCGGCGCCCACCTCGTTCACGGCGAGCAGGTCGGCGCCCTTGCGGCGTGCCTTCTCCCGGCCGTGCTCGAGGACGCCGCGCTGCCCGTCCCCGGTCTCGGCAGCGAAGCCGACAACCACCTGGCCGCGCCGCAGCCGGTCGGCGGCGAGCTCGGCGAGGATGTCGGGGTTGGTGACCAGCTCGATGGGCGCGGGGGCGCCGGACGTCTTCTTGATCTTGTGGCCGGCGGACGCGACGGGCCGGAAGTCGGCTACCGCGGCGGCCATGATCACGACGTCGGCGCTCGTCGCGGCCGCGCGAACGGCGTCGCGCAGCTGCAGCGTGGTCTCGACCTGCTGGACCTCGACGTTGGCCTCGCGGGGCAGGATGACGTCCTCGACGTTGGCGGCGACGAGCGTGACGCGGGCCCCGCGGTGGGCGGCGGCGACGGCCAGGGCGACGCCCTGCCGGCCGCTGGAGCGGTTGCCGAGGAAGCGCACGGGGTCCAGCGGCTCGCGGGTGCCGCCGGCGGAGACGACGACGGTGCGGCCGGCGAGGTCCGGCCCGGCCGGCACGGGGGTCGCGGGCGAGGCGGCGGAGGGGGCGGCACCGGTGACGTGACCGAGCAGACCCAGGGCGGCCTCGACGATCGTGGCCGGCTCGGGCAGCCGGCCCGGCCCGGTGTCGGCCCCGGTCAGGCGCCCGGAGTCGGGCTCGAGGACGTGGACGCCGCGCGAACGCAGGGTTGCCACGTTGGCTCGGGTGGCCGCGTGCTGCCACATCTCGGTGTGCATCGCCGGGGCGAGCAGCACCGGGCAGGTGACGGTGAGCAGGGTGGCCGAGAGCAGGTCGTCGGCGAGCCCGGCGGCCGCCTTGGCGAGGAGGTTCGCCGTCGCCGGGGCCACGATGACCAAGTCGGCGCCGCGGCCGAGGGCCACGTGGTCCACGTGCTCGGCGTCGTCGAAGACGGAGGTGCGCACAGGCTCGCCGGACAGGGCCTCCCAGGTGGGTCGCCCCACCATCCGCAGGGCCGCCTCGGTGGGCACCACACGCACGCGATGCCCGGCCTCCCGGAGCAGCCGGAGCACGAAGACCGCCTTATAGGCCGCGATGCCGCCGGTGACACCCAGGACGACACGCAACGCGCCGCCCGTCCCCGGAGGGGGCGTGGCGGCGCGTTCGGAGGACTCCGTCATGCCGACGAGGTTAGTCCTCAATCCGGGTCAGGGTGAGCATGCCCTCGTTGACCTCGCGCATCGCGATGGACAGGGGCTTGTCCTCCTGGGCGGCCGGCACGAGCGGGCCGACGAACTCCAGGAGACCTTCCTGCAGCTGCGCGTTGTAGGTGTTGATCTGCCGGGCGCGCTTGGCGGCGTAGATCGCCAGGGCGTACTTGGAGTCGACCTTCTCCAGCAGCTCGTCGATGGGCGGGTCGGTGATGCCCTCGGGGGCGGCGACGGTTCCGTACATGCGTGACCTTCTTCGCTTGGTCGGGTGGATCGCGGGCGGCGCCCCGGCACGGGCGCCCGACGCATACAGCCTTCTATACTACCTGCTCCCGCAGGCCCATAAGGTTCATGAGCTCCTCCGTGGCGCGTGCCACGTCGTCGTTGACGACGACGTCGTCGAACTCGGACACGGCGGCGAGCTCCTGGCGGGCGGTGACAAGGCGCCGCTCCCGCTCCTCCGGGCCCTCGGTGCCGCGGCCGACCAGCCGTTGGACGAGCTCCTCCCAGGTCGGCGGTTCCAGGAACACGAACCGTGCCTCCGGCATGGCCACGCGCACCTGACGTGCCCCCTGCAGGTCGAGCTCGAGCAGCACAGGCCGGCCCCCGGCCAGCTCACGCTCGACAGGCTCGCGCGGGGTGCCGTACCGGTGGACCCCGTGCACGACCGCCCACTCCAGCATCTGCCCGGTGGCGACCATCTCGTCGAACTGCTCGGCGGTGACGAAGTGGTAGTGCACACCCTCGACCTCGCCGGGCCGGCGCGGGCGGGTGGTGGCGGACACGGAGATCCACAGCTCCGGGCGCCGACGGCGCATCTCGGCACTGATGGTGCCCTTGCCGACGGCCGTGGGACCCGAGAGCACCGTGAGGCGGGCGCGCTGGGTGGTCGGGATGGCGGTCGCAGGGGCGGGCTCAGTCATGCGAGCCATCCTGCCAGCACCCGGCAGCAGCTACCGAGACCGTCCTCAGCCGAACCGCTCGACCAGCGCCGCCGCCTGGTGCGGTCCCAGCCCCCGGACCCGCCGAGCCTCGGAGATACCGATCTCGGCCATGAGCGAGCGGGCGGTCGCCTTGCCGATCCCGGGCAGCGACTCCAGCAGCGAGACCACCTTGAGCTTGGCCAGCGCCTCGTCCGTGCGGGCCGCCTCGAGCACCTCCGAGAGCCGCACCTGGGAGTACTTCAGCTTGTTCTTGACCTCCGCCCGCGTGGTGCGGGCGGCGGCTGCCTTCTCCAGTGCGGCGGCACGCTGTTCGGGGGTCAACGGCGGCAGAGCCACGGCGGTCACCTCGTCGTTCGCAGATGGGCAGGGGTCGGTGCGGTGGAGGCTAACGAGTCACCAAGGTACCGGCAACGGTCCCGGTCGGGGCGGTGAATGCCGACGGACCCGTCACGGTGAGGGCGGTGAATGCCGGCGGTCCCGTCCTGCGGCTCGGGGCCCGTCACATGTGATGAAGAGCCTCCTGCGCCCGGCGCACCACCGCCTCGAGGCCGGCGCTGTGCGCACCGCGCCAGAAGGGTCGCCCGCACCCGGTGCAGCGCGCGAACTCCTCGTAGGTGCGCCGGGTGCCCGCGGGCAGCAGGTGCGCCAGCTCCGCCTTGGCAGCGGGCTCCAGCTGGGCCCCGCACCTGAGGCACCGCGTCCACGGTGCCAACGGCGGTGCGAACCGTCGCAGCACCTCGACCATCTGCTCGTCCGTCGCGGTGGCGTGCACGAACGCGCCGTGCCGGGGCGGGACGGACAGCAGCCGACGGCGCAGCAGCTCGCGGTCGCGGGTGAGCAGCACGCGGTCGCCGGCGAGCGCCTGCGCGGCCAGGGAGTCGTCGTCGGCGTCGCGCTCGTAGGCCACGTCGAGCCCCACGAGCCGGAGTCGGCGGGCGAGGGCACCGAGGTGGACGTCCAGGACGAACCGGGGCGGCCAGGTGGGCACGGGCTGCGGGTGTGGCACGGGCGTGACGACAAGGCGGCGCCCGACGGCCCGGGTGCCGGGGTCCACGCCCACGCCGTCGAGCTCGAGGACGCCCACCTCGGTGAGCGGTACCCCGAGGGACTGCACGACGTGCCCGACCGTCACCGTCGACGTCGTGCGGACCTGGACGCGGTCCGCGCGGCGGGCTGGTGGCAGGTGCAGCCGCAGGTCGGGGTCGACCACGACGTCGAGCGTGCCGACGGGTGCAGCGACGGGACGCCCGGGTGGCCCGTCCGGCGCCACGGACGACCGGCCGTTCGAGCCGCCGTCGTGCCGTTCCATGCCACCCCTCCCCCGGCCGGCCTACAGGGTGAGCGCCGCCCGGGCGGCGTCGACCGCCGCGTCGAGGGCGTCCCGGAGCGCGTGCGGCTCGGGGCCGGCACGGAGCACGCCGCGGGAGGTGGCGGCGAGCACCTGGGTGCGGGCGTCACCGAAGACCTCGGCAAGCTCGGCGGCCCCGGCGCCCTGGGCCCCGACGCCGGGGGCGAGCAGCGGTCCGCGGACCGCTGCGAGGTCGAGTCCCAGCTCGTGCACCGCGCTGCCGGTCGTGGCCCCGACGACCAGTCCGACGGGTCCGAGGGCCGCCACACCGTCCGCCCCAGAACCGTCCGGGCCGGCCTCGGCGAGCACCCGGGCGTTCTCCTCCGCGGCCCCGGCGACCATCTGGCCGGCGACCGACCCGCCGGCGGTCCGGGCGTGCTGCACCGCGGCGCCCTCGGGGTTGGAGGTGAGAGCGAGCACGAACACACCGCGCCCGGTCTGCCGGGCCAGGTCGAGGGCGGGTCGCAGCGACTCGAAGCCGAGGTAGGGCGAGAGGGTCACCGCGTCGGCCGCGAGCGGGGCGCCGTCGCGCAGGTACGCGTCGGCGTAGCCGGCCATGGTCGAGCCGATGTCACCGCGCTTGACGTCCAGCACGGTGAGCGTGCCGGCGGACCGGGCGACCGCCAGGACCTCCTCGAGGACCGCGACGCCGCGGGCGCCGTGCCGCTCGAAGAACGCCGACTGCGGCTTCACCGCGGCCACGCGGCCACCGATGGCTTCGAGGACGCCCAGCGCGAACCGGCGCAGCCCGTCGACGTCGTCGCCGAGCCCCCACCGTTCGAGCAGGCCGGGGTGGGGGTCGATGCCCACACACACCGGACCATGCGCGTGCATCGCCGCGGTGAGCCGGGTCCCGAAGTGCCGCAGCCCTGCCGGGGCGGGCGCGGCGCCGGACCCGCCGCCGGCTCGGGGCCCGTCCGCGTGGACCGGCACCTCGGTCCCGGTCACGAGAGCCGCCCGGCCGGCACGGTGGCGGGCACCGCGGCCACCGGCGTCCCTGTGCGGGCGGCACGGTCGGCGTCGTGGTCCTGCAGGCTGCGGACGGTGAACGGCCCGGCCGTGACCGCCTCGATCGCCTGTACGGCCGCACCGAACTGCTGCACGGTCGTGATGATCGCCTTGTCGGCTGCGGTGGTGGCCGTGCGGATCTCGTAGCCGTCGGCACGGGCACCCTGCCCGCTGGGGGTGTTGACCACCATGTCGACGCTGCCGTCGTTGATGAGGTCGATGATGGTCGGTTCGCCACCGGGACCGCGGCCCTGGGACGCCTTCCGCACCACCGTGGCGTGCACACCGTGGCGGCGCAGCACCGCGGCGGTGCCGCCGGTCGCGAGGATCTCGAAGCCGAGCTCCACCAGCCGGGTGACCGGGAAGACGATCGAGCGCTTGTCCCGGTCGGCCACGGAGACGAACACACGCCCGGAGGTGGGCAGTCCGCCGAAGGCCGCGGACTGGGACTTCGCGAACGCGAGCGGGAACGTCGCGTCGAGCCCCATGACCTCGCCGGTGGAGCGCATCTCCGGGCCGAGGACGGTGTCCACGACGGTGCCGGCCGCCGTCGCGAACCGCTTGAACGGCAGCACCGCCTCCTTCACGGCGAGCGGGGCGTCCAGGTCGACGACCGTGGCGTCCTGCGCGGGCAGCATCCCGCGCTCACGCAGCGACGCGACCGTCTCCCCCGCCATGATCAGCGCCGCCGCCTTCGCCAGCGGCACGCCGGTGGCCTTCGCCACGAAGGGCACCGTGCGCGACGCGCGGGGGTTGGCCTCGATGACGTACAGGACGTCGGAGACGAGCGCGAACTGGATGTTGATGAGCCCGCGCACCCCGACCCCCTCGGCGATGGCCTCGGTGGAGCGGCGGATCCGGGCGATCTCCGTCTCGGAGAGCGTCACCGGCGGCAGCACGCATGCGGAGTCCCCGGAGTGGATGCCCGCCTCCTCGATGTGCTCCATGACCCCACCGAGGAAGAGCTCGGTGCCGTCGTAGAGGGCGTCGACGTCGATCTCGATCGCGTCGTCGAGGAACCGGTCGATGAGCAGCGGTGCCGGACGCCTGGACGCGTCGGAGCCGCCGGTGTGCCCGCCAAGGGCGGAGCGCGAGATGTAGTCGTGCAGACCCGGCTCGTCGTAGACGATCTCCATGCCGCGTCCACCCAGCACGTAGCTCGGCCGCACGAGGACGGGGAAGCCGATCCGGGCGGCGACGGCGTGCGCCTGCTCCGCCGTCGTCGCGGTGCCGAACGCGGGGGCCGGCAGCCCGGCGCGGTCGAGGACGGCGCCGAACGCGCCGCGGTCCTCGGCGGCGTCGATGGCGTCGGGCTGGGTGCCCAGGATCGGGACCCCGGCGTCGGCGAGACGCTGTGCCAGGGAGAGCGGGGTCTGCCCGCCCAGCTGGACGACGACACCGGCCACCGGTCCGGCGGCCAGCTCGGCGTGGTAGACCTCCAGGACGTCCTCGAAGGTCAGCGGCTCGAAGTAGAGCCGGTCGGAGATGTCGTAGTCGGTGGAGACGGTCTCCGGGTTGCAGTTGACCATCACGGTCTCGTACCGCTCCGCGAGGGCCATGGTGGCATGGACGCAGGAGTAGTCGAACTCGATGCCCTGCCCGATCCGGTTGGGCCCGGAGCCGAGGATGATCACGGCCTCCCGCTCGCGGGGCCGCACCTCGGTCTCGGTGTCGTAGGCGGAGTAGTGGTACGGCGTCAGGGCCGCGAACTCGGCCGCGCAGGTGTCGACGGTCTTGTAGACCGGGCGGAGCCCGTAGGCGTGGCGCACCTCGCGGACGGCCTCCTCGCCCAGGCCGCGCAGGCGGCCGATCTGGGCGTCGGAGAAGCCGTGCCGCTTGGCGAGGCGGAGCACGCTCTCGGTCAGGGCGCCGGCGTCGCGGACCTCGGCGGCCACCTCCTCGATGAGCACGAGCTGGTCGAGGAACCACGGGTCGATCGCGGTGGCCTCGAAGAGCTCCTCCACGGTGGCCCCGCCGCGCATGGCCTGCTGGACGTCCACGAGCCGGTGCTCGGTGGGCGTGCGCACCGACTCCAGCAGCGCCGCCACGGTCTCGGCGTCGGGCCGGGGCCCGTCCCAGTGGAAGACGGCGCCGGTCTTGTCGATCGAGCGCATGGCCTTCTGAAGGGCCTCGGTGAAGTTGCGGCCCAGCGCCATGGCCTCGCCGACGGACTTCATCGTGGTGGTCAGCGTCGGGTCCGCGGCGGGGAACTTCTCGAAAGCGAACCGGGGCACCTTGACCACGACGTAGTCGAGGGTGGGCTCGAATGAGGCCGGGGTGGAGCCGGTGATGTCGTTGGGGATCTCGTCCAGGGTGTAGCCCACGGCCAGGCGGGCGGCGATCTTCGCGATCGGGAAGCCGGTGGCCTTTGACGCCAGCGCCGAGGAGCGCGAGACGCGCGGGTTCATCTCGATGACGACGACGCGCCCGGTGCTGGGCTCGACGGCGAACTGGACGTTGCACCCGCCGGTGTCCACGCCCACCTCGCGGATGATCGCGATGCCCACGTTGCGCAGCTTCTGGAACTCGCGGTCGGTCAGGGTGAGCGCGGGCGCCACGGTGATGGAGTCACCGGTGTGCACCCCGACGGGGTCGACGTTCTCGATCGAGCAGACCACGACGACGTTGTCCGCCTTGTCGCGCATGAGCTCGAGCTCGTACTCCTTCCACCCGAGGATGGACTCCTCCAGCAGCACCTCGGTGGTGGGCGAGTAGTGCAGGCCGGCGCCGGCGATGCGGTCGAGGTCCTCGGGGGTGTACGCCATGCCCGAGCCGAGGCCGCCCATGGTGAAGGACGGGCGGACCACCAGCGGGAAGCCGAGGTCGGCGGCGATCGCGTGGGCCTCGGGCAGGGTGCGCGCGATCGCCGAGCGGGCGCTCTCGGCGCCGCAGCGCTCGACGACGCCCTTGAACGCCTGCCGGTCCTCGGCGGCGTTGATGGCGTCGATGGAGGCGCCGATGAGCTCGACCCCGTACTCCTCGAGCACACCGTTCTCGTACAGGGCCAGGGCGGTGTTCAGCGCGGTCTGACCGCCCAGGGTGGGCAGCAGGGCATCGGGCCGCTCCTTGGCGATGATCGTGGCGACCACCTCGGGCGTGATGGGCTCGACGTAGGTGGCGTCGGCCAGCTCGGGGTCGGTCATGATCGTGGCGGGGTTGGAGTTGACGAGGATGACCCGCAGGCCCTCCTCGCGCAGCACGCGCACCGCCTGGGTGCCGGAGTAGTCGAACTCGGCGGCCTGGCCGATGACGATCGGGCCGGAGCCGATGACCAGGACGCTGGAGATGTCGGTGCGCCTCGGCATCAGCGGGCCTCGCTCTCGGTGGTGGGGGCGGTGGTGGTCGGGGCGGTGGTGGTCGGGGCGGTGGTAGCGGCGGCGGTGTCGGGGGTGCGGGCCTCGCCGGTCGCGGCCGGGTTGCCGGAGCCGGCCAGCGGTGCTTCGGCAGGGCCGTCGTCGTCACCGTGGGGCTGGGTCTGCATGAGGCGCACGAACCGGTCGAAGAGGTGCTCGGCGTCGTGCGGGCCGGCGGCGGCCTCGGGGTGGTACTGGACGGAGAACGCGGGGAGGTCGAGTGCCCGCAGGCCCTCCACCACGTTGTCGTTGAGGGACACGTGGGAGACCTCCACGCGGCCGTACCGCCCGTCCTGGTAGGGCGCGACGGACGGCTCGGCCACCGGCGCGTCGACGGCGAAGCCGTGGTTGTGCGCGGTGATCTCCACCTTGCCGGTGGTCCGGTCGAGGATGGGCTGGTTCACGCCGCGGTGGCCGTACTCGAGCTTGTAGGTGCCGTAGCCCAGCGCCCGGCCGAGCAGCTGGTTGCCGAAGCAGATCCCGAAGAACGGCAGCCGGGCGTCGAGCACGCCGCGCAGCAGGTCCACCTCGTGGGTGGCGGCCTCGGGGTCACCGGGGCCGTTGGAGAAGAAGACCCCGTCGGGCCGGTGGGCGAGCACCTCGGCGAGGGTGGTGCGCTGGGGCACCACGTGCACGCGCACGCCGCGGGCCGCGAGCTGCTGCGGGGTCCGGGCCTTGATGCCGAGGTCGACGGCGACGACGGTGGCCACCGGCTCCTTCCCGGCGAACTCCCCCGCCGGCTCGACGACGTAGGCCTCCTCGGTGGAGACCTCCCGCGCGAGGTCGGCGCCGCGCATCTGCGGCGACTCCCGGACGACCTCGAGCAGCACCTCGCGGGCCTGCTCGGTGAGGTGCTCGGCGCCGGCGGGCAGGGCCGCACCTGAGAAGATCCCGGCGCGCATGACGCCCCGCTCGCGCAGGTGGCGGGTCAGCGCGCGGGTGTCGACGTCGCAGAGGCCGACGATGCCCTGCTCGGCGAGCTCGTCCTCCAGCTCCTTGGTGGCGCGCCAGCTCGACGCGCGGCGGGCGGCGTCGCGCACGACGAACCCGGCCACCCAGACGCGCCCGGACTCCGGGTCCTCCTCGTTCACGCCGGTGTTGCCGATGTGGGGGGCGGTCATGACCACGATCTGGCGGTGGTAGGAGGGGTCGGTGAGGGTCTCCTGGTAGCCGGTCATGCCGGTGGAGAAGACGATCTCGCCCACCGTGCGGCCGGTGGCGGCGTAGGCGCTGCCGCGCAGCACGTAGCCGTCCTCGAGCACCAGCAGCGCCGGTGCGCGCACCGCGCCCCTGGGTGCGGCGGTGGTCGGGGTGTTCGTGGCGGGCGCGGTCATCGCGCCACCTCCTCACGC
Source organism: Georgenia yuyongxinii (assembly GCF_006352065.1). Taxonomy (NCBI): domain Bacteria; kingdom Bacillati; phylum Actinomycetota; class Actinomycetes; order Allobogoriellales; family Allobogoriellaceae; genus Georgenia; species Georgenia yuyongxinii. The sequence continues at coordinate 2,194,935 of NZ_CP040915.1, forward strand.
GCCACGGGGGCGCCGTCGAGCACGGTGGCGTGTCCCCGCAGGAACGTCGCCATGACCTGGCCGGGAAGCTCCGTCCCGGCGAACGGGGAGTTGGCGGAGCGCGTCGCCTGGGCGGCGGGGTCCACCACCCGGCGGACGGCGGGGTCCACCAGGGTGAGGTTGGCCGGTTCGCCGACCGCGAGCGGGCGGCCGTGGTCTGCCACCCGGCCGATGCGGGCCGGGGCCTCGGCGAGGACGCGGGCGACGTCGGCCCAGGTGAACCGGCCGGTCTCGACCATGACCTCCTGGACCACGGGCAGCGCCGTCTCCAGGCCCGTCATGCCGAAGGCGCCGGCGGCCCACTCGCAGTCCTTGTCCTCCGCGGCGTGCGGGGCGTGGTCGGTGGCGACGACGTCGATCGTGCCGTCTGCCAGCCCGGCGCGGACCGCCTCGACGTCCTCGGCGGTGCGCAGCGGCGGGTTGACCTTGAACAGCGGGTCGTAGGAGCGGGCCCGCTCGTCGGTGAGGATCAGGTGGTGCGGGGTGACCTCGGCGGTCACCGCGATGCCGCGGGCCTTGGCCCAGCGGACGATGTCCACGGACCCGGCGGTGGACAGGTGGCACACGTGCAGGCGGGAGCCCACGTGCTCGGCCAGGAGCACGTCGCGGGCGATGATCGACTCCTCGGCCACCGCCGGCCAGCCGGCCAGTCCGAGCTCGGCGGAGACGGCACCCTCGTGCATCTGGGCGCCCACGGTCAGCCGGGGCTCCTGGGCGTGCTGGGCGATGACGCCGTCGAACGCCTTGACGTACTCCAGGGCGCGGCGCATGAGCACCGGGTCGGCCACGCACTTGCCGTCGTCGGAGAACACCCGCACGTGGGCGGCGGAGTCGGCCATGGCGCCCAGCTCGGCGAGCATCTCCCCCTGCAGGCCGACGGAGACGGCCCCGACGGGGTGGACGTCCACCCATCCGGCCTGCCGGCCGAGGTTCCACACCTGCTCCACGACACCGGCGGTGTCGGCGACCGGGGTGGTGTTCGCCATGGCGTGCACGGCGGTGAACCCGCCCAGCGCCGCGGCACGGGTGCCGCTGAAGACGGTCTCGGTGTCCTCCCGGCCCGGCTCGCGCAGGTGGGTGTGCAGGTCCACCAGGCCCGGCAGGGCGACGAGCCCGTCGGCGTCGAGGGTGACCAGGTCGATGGACTCCCCGGCGAGGCGGCCGGCGTCGGAGCCGACGGCGGCGATGATCCCCCCGCTGAGGAACAGGTCCGCGGGTGCGGCGCCCAGCGGGCGGGCCCCCCGGATGAGGTAGTCGGTCACAACGCGTTCCCTTCGGTGGCCACCGCGGCGGCCCGGATCTCGGCGGCGGGTGCGGCGGCGGCGTCCCCACCGGCCAGCAGCAGGTAGAGCACCGCCATCCGCACGCTCACCCCGTTGGCGACCTGCTCGATGATGGTCGAGCGGGGCGAGTCGGCGGCCTCGGCGCTGATCTCCAGGCCACGGTTCATGGGCCCGGGGTGCATGACGATGGCGTGGTCGGGCAGGGCGCGCAGGCGGGCGCCGTCGAGCCCGAACCGGCGGTGGTACTCCAGCGGGGAGGGGAAGAACCCGCCGCCGGCGGAGGACATCCGCTCGCGCTGGACGCGCAGCATCATGATCGCGTCGGGGGTGTCCTCGGCGATGGCGGCGTCCAGGTCGTACCGCACCGTCGCGGGCCAGCCGTCGATGCCGACCGGGAGCAGCGTGGGCGGGGCCACCAGGGTCACCCGGGCGCCCAGCGTGGTGAGGAGCTCGACGTTCGAGCGGGCCACCCGGGAGTGGAGGACGTCGCCGACGATCGTGACTCGCGCGCCGGCCAGGTCGGTGCCAGCCGGGGCCGGTGCGCCACCGGGGGTGTGCAGGTGCCGGCGCAGGGTGAAGGCGTCGAGCAGGGCCTGGGTGGGGTGCTGGTGGGTGCCGTCGCCGGCGTTGAGCACCGGCACGCCGATCCAGCCGGAGTGGGCCAGGCGGTACGGGGCGCCGGACGCGGGGTGGCGGATGACCACGCCGTCGGCGCCCATCGCCTGCAGGGTCTGGGCGGTGTCCTTGAGCGACTCGCCCTTGGACACGCTCGAGCCCTTGGCGGAGAAGTTGATGACGTCCGCGCTGAGCCGCTTCGCGGCGGCCTCGAAGGAGATGCGGGTGCGGGTCGAGTCCTCGAAGAAGAGGTTGACCACGGTGCGGCCGCGCAGCGTGGGCAGCTTCTTGATGGTGCGCTGCTGGGTGGTGGCCATGGCCTCGGCGGTGTCGAGGATCTCGACGGCGGCCTCGTGGCTGAGATCGGCGGCGCTGAGCAGGTGCCTCATCGGGCCACCTCCTCGTCGGCCGGGGCGGTGCCGCCGGAGATGGTGACGGCGTCGGGGGCGCCGTCGTCGGTCTCGCTGAGCTGGACGGACACCCGCTCGGCGCGCGACGTCGGCAGGTTCTTGCCCACGTAGTCCGCCCGGATGGGCAGCTCGCGGTGCCCGCGGTCGACCAGGACGGCGAGCTGGACGGCGCGGGGGCGGCCGAGGTCGTTCAGGGCGTCGAGGGCGGCGCGGATGGTGCGGCCGGAGTAGAGGACGTCGTCGACGAGGACGACGACCTTGCCGTCGATGCCGCCCTCGGGGACCGTGGTGGGGCCCAGGGTCCGGGTGGGCTGGCCGCGTAGGTCGTCGCGGTACATGGTGATGTCGAGGGCGCCCACCGGGACTGTGCCCGAGCCCTCGGTCGCTTCGATCCGAGTCGCGATCCGCCCCGCGAGCGGCACTCCGCGGGTGGGGATGCCGAGCAGGACGACGTCGTCGCTGCCGCGGTTGCGCTCGAGGATCTCATGGGCGATCCGGGTCAACGACCGGGAGACGTCCGACTCGGAGAGCACCTGGCGTGAGGCACCGGCGCTCATGGGCATGCTGGCCACAAAGGACCTCCTTCCCCGCCTCACAGGACGGGCCTTAAAGGATGTCTGACGGCGGCGATCGTACATCGCCGCGCAGGTGCCGCCGTCGCCCCGTCCCGGCGCGCGAGACGGATGGCAGCGCGCACGGGCCGTGCGTCGCGGCTGCGGCGCGGACGCGCCCGGCGTCGCGGCTGCGGCGCGGGCGCAACCGGCGCGGCTACTCAGCCCAGCAGGGTGGGCTTGAGCTCGAGGAGCCGGCCGAGCAGGCCGTTGACGAAGGCGGGCGAGTCGTCCGTGGAGAGCTCGGCGGCCAGTGCGACGGCCTCGTCGATGGCGACGGCGTCCGGGACGTCGTCGTTGTGGAGCAGCTCCCACGTGCCCAGGCGCAGGATGCACCGGTCCACGACCGGCATTCGCTCGAGTGACCAGCCTTGCGAGTAGGTGCTGAGCAGCTCGTCGATCTCGGCGCGGTGGGCGGCCACCCCGCGGACGATCTCGCCGGCGTAGGGCGGGAACGGGCCCTGGGCGACGGTCACGAGCTCACGCTCGGCGAGGAGCGCGAGGAGGTCGTCGGCCGTGTCGTCACGGCCCTTCTGGTCGGCCTCGAAGAGGACGTCCAGCGCCCGCCGGCGGGCCTTGCTACGTGCGGACACCGGGGTCCTTCCTGTGCGTGGGCGGGTGCCCGGGGTTGCGGTGGCCGTGAGTGGGTGCCGGCGTCCGGCGGGCCCGGCCCCCGCGTGGGGAGCCGGGCGCCAGCGTCAGCTGACGCGGCCGAGGTAGTCGCCGGTGCGGGTGTCGACCTTGACCTTGGTCCCCATCTCCAGGAACAGCGGCACCTGGATCTCGTAGCCGGTCTCGACGGTGGCAGGCTTGGTGCCGGCCGAGGAGCGGTCACCCTGCAGGCCGGGCTCGGTATACGTGATCTCCAGGACCACGGAGGCGGGCAGCTCGACGAAGAGCACCTGCCCCTCGTGCATCGCCACGATGGCCTCCTGGTTCTCGAGGAGGAAGTTCGCGGCGTCGCCCACGGTCTCCGCCGAGATCGGCAGCTGCTCGTAGGTGGAGGAGTCCATGAAGACGAAGTCGGTGCCGTCCTTGTACAGGTACTGCATGTCGCGACGGTCCACCGTGGCGGTCTCCACCTTGACACCGGCGTTGAAGGTCTTGTCGATGGTCTTCCCCGACAGGACGTTCTTGAGCTTGGTGCGCACGAAGGCGGGGCCCTTGCCGGGCTTGACGTGCTGGAACTCCACGACGGACCAGAGCTGTCCCTCGAGGTTGAGCACCAGGCCGTTCTTCAGGTCGTTGGTCGAAGCCACAGTTGTCGAGCCGTTCGTCGTCGGGATGTGTGATGCCGGCTGGCCGGTCATGGGCCGTGTGCCGAGCGCCCGTCAGGATACCGCGCCTAGCGTCCGGCAGCCGAAGCCACTGTGCACCCCCCGGCCGAATGCGCGGTACGGCACAACACCCAGCACATGAGCGATGGGCTTATACCGAACATGCGATCAGCGCTAGGCTAATGCTTTCAGGTAGACGACCGCGGCGGCCGCCAGCGCCCAGCTCGCGAGGCTGCCGATGAGGAACTCCTCGGCCTTGGAACCTGACCGGCGGTCCTCGGAGATCTCCGGGAACCGGACGATCCCCTTCGCTGCGAGCACCGCCGCGATGATGGCCTGCGCGCCGCCGAGGGCGAGCAGCACGATGAGCAGGCGCTCGAGCGGCCCGATGAGGCGGCCACCGCGCAACGTCGCGCCGTGAGCTTCCGGATGTGCCGGGGGCTCGACCGAGCCGACATGCTTTCCTCGGATCCGAAGCTCCCACCTCCGAGGGGCGGCTGGCACCGTCTGGGCGTCGTCCTGCAGTGCCCGCCCGAGGGCTGCCCGGGCGACGATGTTGCCGCTGACCGTCAAGAAGACCGTCACGGCCACCGCGGCGACGACGCTCGAGAGGGAGACGCTCCCCAGGACGTCCAACCGCGTGTCCGCGTAGAGGTCGGCGAGGAAGCCTTGCTCGTCCGCGGCGGCACCGTAGCTCGCGCCGACAGCGACGAGGACGACCAGGATCACGGCGGGCCACAGCCTGCGCGGCCGAGGCCCGTCGTCCACCGGCATCAGGAACACCCAGACCGCGGCGAGCACGAGGCAGGACAGGACAGAGAGCACGGCCAGGCCGAGGCCCCAGACGCCGAGGCCGGCCAGGACCAGCCACGACAGCCCCACGGCAGCCAGGAGGACCCCGCGCGGCCAGCCGACGGAGCGCACCGCGTCGGTGGTGCCGACCAGCAGGAGCAGGAACGAGGCGATCATGACGTGCCCGGCTCCTGCATCGCGTGGTGCCCGGCGAGCAGGGCGGCCCCGCCCGAGCGTCGCAGGCTCTGGGACACCGCGGACTGGGTGATGCCTTCGGCCCCAGCGATCTCGGCCTGCGGCTGCCCCAGCAGGCTGCCCGCCGTGACTCGCCGCTCCCGGGGCTTCATGGCGCTGATCAGGTGGTCGCGCATGAGCAGGTAGGAGTTGACGACGCCGTCCTCGGCAGGCCGGTCCGCTGACATGAACCACGACCTCAGGTAGGGGTTGGTGGCCTTCTCTCGCCGGTGTGCCTCGTCGATCGCGTCCCGGGCGCACCACCACGCGGAGCCGTCCTGGATCGGGCCGGTCGCCCCCTCCCCCACGTCCTGGATCTCGCCGGCGCCGAGGCCGAACCGGCAGTCGATCTGCTCGGGGAGCAGCAGCCGACCCATCGTGGTCGCCATCAGCGCGTCGGAGAGGTGGGCGAACACTGCCTGGAACTCGTCGCCCACGGTGGGCCACAGCGGCTGCTCGAAGTCGACGACGCGCGCGATCGCGCGGAAGGTCTCCTCGATGCGCTCCTGGGCCGCCTGCCGGTCGGGCAGCTCCCGGGAGCGGACGATGTCGACGATGAGCCCAACCGGTCCGAACTCCACAACATAAGTGTAACGCTTATTTCCACGCTCATATAAGCTTTTTGTCGAACAACTTGCCTACTGCGTCGACCACCTTGTCGATGCCGAGGCCTGAGGTGTCGATCACGGCCGTGGCGTGTCGGGCGTACAGCGGTCGGCGTTGCTCGGCCATCGAGGAGAACTGCGCCCGGGGGCTGCCCAAGGTCACGGTGCGGGGGGCGTTCAGCCCTACCCGGGGCATGCCGGCGGCGAGCGAGACGTCGAGGAAGACGACTGTGCCGCCCTGAGCGCGGTACTGCTCGAGCAGCGCGGTGCCGCCCTCGACGGCGCCGCTGCCCAGCACGAGGATGCCCGGGTGGGCGAAGGCCTCGGCCACCACGGCGTGCTCCAGCTCGCGGAAGCGCTCCTCGCCGACGTCGATGAACAGCTCGCCGATGCTCCGGCCGGCCTGCTCGGCGAGCACGGCGTCGGTGTCCGTCATGGGGACACCCAGCCCGGCAGCGAGCCGCTCCCCCACGGTGCTCTTCCCCGAGCCAGGCGGCCCGACGAGGACGAGGGCGGGAGCGTCTGCCCCGTCGGACGGCGTGACGGGGCGGTTCTCGGTCGGCGTGCTCACCTCGGCACCGTAACCGCCCGGCGGGCTCGGGTGCGCGTGCGACCCTCAGGCGGACGCGCGCACGCGGGCGTAGGCCTGCTCGAGGTGGGCGAGCTCGGGGGCCCGCAACACGGTCGGCCGCCCGATGTCCTCGAGCAGGACGAACCGCAGGGCGTTGCCGCGCACCTTCTTGTCGTGGGTCATCGCCTCGAGAAGCTCGGGCCAGGTCCCGCCTTCGTAGCGCACCGGCAGGCCGACCATCGTCAGCAGCTCGCGGTGCCGCTGCACGCCAGCGGCGTCGAGGATGCCGGTGGCGTGCGCGAGCTCCGCGGCGAAGACCATCCCGACGGCGACCGCATCACCGTGGCGCCATCGGTAGCCCTCGGTGCGCTCGATCGCGTGGGCGAAGGTGTGCCCGTAGTTGAGGATCTCCCGCAGCCCCTGCTCGCGCAGGTCCTCGGAGACCACGCGCGCCTTCACGGCCACTGCGCGCTCGACGAGCTCCCGCAGGACGGCAGAGCCGGGGGTGCGGGCGCCTGTTCCGCCGTCGGCCTCCACCAGACGGAGGATCTGGGGATCGGCGATGAACCCTGCCTTGATCACCTCGGCCAGTCCGGCGCGCAGGTCACCCGCGGGCAGGGTCGCCAGTGTGGTGAGGTCGCACACCACACCGGCGGGCGGGTGGAAGGCGCCCACGAGGTTCTTCCCGGCCGCGGTGTTGATGCCGGTCTTGCCGCCCACCGCGGCATCGACCATCGCCAGGAGCGTGGTCGGCACGTTGACGAGCCGTACGCCCCGCAGCCAGGAGGCCGCCACGAAGCCGGCCACGTCCGTGGTCGCGCCGCCGCCGAGGGCGACGACGACGTCCTCGCGCCCGAACCGCTCGGTACCGAGCAGGTCCCAGCACTCGGCGACGACGTCGAGGGTCTTGGCCTGTTCGGCGTCGGGGATCGTGTGGCGCATGGCGGTGCGGCCGTCCCCCTCCAGGGCTGTCCGCAGTGACTCGGCGCGGTCGGTCAGCGCACCCGGGTGGAGCACCAGCACGCGCGTGGCGTCGGGGCCGACCATGGCGGCGACCTCGGCGTCCAGGTCGCGGCCGACGACGACGTCGTACCCGGCCGGGCCGCTGACGTGGATGCGGGCCAAGGCGCCCCCGCGGGCGGCGAGCGCCTGCAGGATCTGGGCGGCGACCTCCGCGGGCCGCCGGTCGGTGGTCACGCACACCGTCGTCGCGACGGCCTCGTAGACGGCGCGACGCTCGCGCATCAGCGCGTCGAACTTGCCTGACGGGTCGCCCGCGAGCAGGGGACGATTGCCCGAGCGGCCGACGCGACGGACGGCCTGGCGGGTGTCGACGTCGAGGAAGACCACCATGTGGTCCCGTAGCGCCTCCCGGGTGGCGGGGTCCATGACCGCGCCGCCCCCGAGCGCCAGCACCCCGGTGTGCCCGGCCAGCTCCGTGGTGACCGCCCGGTGCTCGAGCGCCCGGAAGTGTTCCTCCCCGAGGGTGCGGAACAGCTCGGGGATGGTGGTCCCGGCGGTCTGCTCGACGGCCTCGTCGGTGTCGTGGAAGTCCACGCCCAGCTTGCTGGCGAGCAGCCGGCCGACGGTGGTCTTGCCCGCGCCGGGCGGACCGACGAGGACGACGACGGGACGGGTGGAGGAATGGCTGGGCACAATCCCACGCTACCGAAGTGCCCGCATGGTGGAAGCAGAGGTCTCAGGCGGTAGGACGGTGGAGATGCGCCACCGTCCGGGCGACCTCGGCGCATGTGCGGGGTGGCTCAGCGCATGTGCGCCGGGATCGCCTCGAGGTAACCCCGCAGGTTTCGGGCGGACTCGGCCACCGAGTCCCCGCCCACCTTCTCGAGCAGCGCCTGCGCGAGAACGAGGGCGACCATGGCCTCGGCGACGACGGCGGCCGGCGGCACGGCGCACACGTCGGAGCGCTGGTGGATGGCCTGGGCCACCTCCCCCGTACTGACGTCGACGGTGGCGAGGGCGCGGGGCACGGTGCTGATGGGCTTCATCGCGGCACGCACCCGCAGCACCTCGCCGTTGCTCATGCCGCCCTCGGTGCCACCGGCGCGGTTGGTCCGGCGCCGCAGCCCCTCGGTGCCGGGGACGATCTCGTCGTGCGCCGCCGAGCCGCGGCGGGCGGCGGTGCGAAAGCCGTCGCCGATCTCCACGCCCTTGACGGCCTGGATGCCCATGATCGCCCCGGCGAGCCGGGCGTCCAGGCGCCGGTCGCTGGACACGTGGGAGCCCAGGCCGGGCGGCAGGCCGTACGCGAGCACCTCCACGACGCCGCCGAGGGTGTCGCCGTCCTTCTGGCACTGGTCGATCTCGTCGACCATCGCCGCGGAGGTGGCGGCGTCCAGGCAGCGCACGGGGTCGGCGTCGAGCGCGGCGACGTCGTCCGCGCCGGGCAGGGGGGCGTCGTCGGGCACCGCGACCGGTCCGATCGCGACCACGTGGGAGACGAGGCGGACGCCGGCGACCTGATCGAGGAGCGCGGCGGCCACCGTGCCGAGGGCCACCCGGGTGGCCGTCTCGCGTGCGCTGGCACGCTCGAGGATGGGCCGGGCGTCCTCGAGGTGGTACTTCTGCATGCCGACCAGGTCCGCGTGGCCGGGCCGCGGCCGGGTCAGGGCGCGGTTGCGGGCAATCTCGCGCTCGTCGCCGGTGCCGGCGTCGACGAGGAGCGCCTCGCGTGGGACCGGGTCGGCGGACATCACGGTCTCCCACTTGGGCCACTCGGTGTTGCCGATCTCGACCGCGACGGGCCCGCCCATGGTGCGGCCGTGGCGGACGCCGCCGAGCAGGCGCACCTCGTCGCGCTCGAACTTCATGCGCGAGCCACGGCCGTGCCCCAGGCGGCGGCGGGCCAGGGCGTCCTGGATCTCCTCGGTGGTGACGGCCACCCCGGCCGGCACCCCCTCGAGGATCCCGACGAGGGCCTGGCCGTGCGACTCACCTGCGGTCAACCATCTGAGCATGGCTGCGATCCTGCCATGCCGGTCCGACATGCCCCCGCGGCGTCCACCGGAGGTCCGGGTTCGTCAGCGGCTCACTCCCACGAGCGAGACCGCCCCAGTGCCGCCGCCGGCTATCAGCGCGGTGACCACGGCGGCGCCGAGCAGCATCCACGGCCCGAACGCGATCGCCGTCGTCCGGGTGGCCCGCCGGGTCACGAGCAGGCCGACGGCGTACACGCCACCGAGCACAAAACCGGCAAGCACGCCGGTGAGCGCGGCGGACCACCCGAACCAGCCCAGCCAGAGCCCGAGCAAACCTGCGAGCTTGACGTCGCCGAGGCCGAGGCCGCCGGCCCGGAGCAGAGCCAGCACGAAATAGGCCACCAGGCACACCGCGCCGGCGGCCACAGCGCGGCCGAGCGGCGCCCACCCGCCGCCGGTGGCGGCGGCCAGGACGAGCAGGAGAAGGGCGCCGAGCGTCCCGGCGCCGACGAACCGGTTCGGCAGGCGGTGGGTGCGCAGGTCGACGACGGTGAGGAACGCGGCCACCAAGGCCAGCCATCCGCCGGCCGCGGCGACCGCCGCACCGTGCGGCATCAGGGCCCAGAACGCGGCGACGGCCAGGACCAGCCCGACGGCCACCGCCGCGTACCCGGCGGTGGCGAGGTCTTCGCGCAGCGACGGGCTGGGCGCCGGGGATGCCTCGGTCGGGGAGCCCGCCCTGGTGGGCGAGCCCAGGTCGGTCTGCGTGCCCGCCTTCTCGTCCCGCACCGAGCGGTCCCGGCTGGTCATCGCTGCGGCAGGTCGAACGGCGGCGGCGGCGCCGGCACGGCGCCGCCGGCGGCGGCGCGGCGCGCGAGCTCGGCGAGCAGGCCGGTCCGCATGGCCTCGACATCGGGCACGCGGCCGGTCATGAGCCGCACCTGCGCCTCGGCCTGGTGCAGGAGCATGCCCCAGCCCGGGGCCACGGTGCCGCCCGCCCCGCTCCACGCCCGCACGAGCGGTGAGGGCCAGGGGTCGTAGACGACGTCGAGCAGCACCCTGTCGGTCAGACCCTCGGGTCGCGCCTCCCCGGCCACGAGCGCGGTCAGTGCCGCGGCAACCGGGTCGGCGACCCCGGCGGGCACCGTGGAGATCACGAGGTCGGCGTCGCGCAGCACCGCGGCGACGTCCTCCGACCTCGACCACGGCAGGTTGGTGGTGGTCAGCCCCATCTTGTGGGCGGCGGCCGCGGCGGAGCCGGGGCCGGCGAAGCTGCGCGCCACGAGCGTGGGGCTCGTGCAGCCGAGCTCGCCGAGTGCGGCCAGGGCGGAGGACGCCGTCGCCCGGGCGCCCAGGATGACGCCGCGCTCCGGGCGCCACCCGGGCGGGGCGGCCTCACGGACGGTGGCGACGATGCCGTGCACGTCGGTGTTGAAGCCCACCAGCAGCCCGGTACCCGCCCGGGCGGGCTGGACCACCAACGTGTTGACGGCGCCGGTCACGTCGGCGAGCGGGTCGACGACGTCGAGGAGCGGGAGGACGGCCTGCTTCAGCGGCATGGTGAGCGAGAGTCCCGCCCAGGTGCCGTCGAGCTGCTCGACCACGCCGGGCAGCTCCGCCGCGGTCACGTCCTGCAGGCCGTAGGCCCAGGTCGTGTCGAGCCCGAGCTGGGCATAGGCGCTGCGGTGCAGCGCGGGTGAGAGCGAGTGCGCCACCGGGTGGCCGAGCACGGCGGCGCGCCGTTCGACGCCGGGGGCGGACAGGTCCTGCCCGCCCAGCACGTCGTCCACCCGCGACATCCTCGCTCCGTTCATTTGGCTGCATCCAGGTCTACCAGGTGACGCCACCGAGCCCGGCCGACGTCCACAGCACGCCCGGGCCCGCTCCCGCTGCGACCGGCGACCCGCCGGCCGCGCTGGCTACTGCGGGTTCTCCGCCATGTACTTGCGCAGCTCGGCGACGTTGGCGTTGTGCTCCTGGAGCGTCGCCGCGAACTTCGTCTCCCCGGTCTCCAGGTTGACGGTCGCGAAGTACAGCCAGTCCCCCGGCGGCGGGTCGACGACCGCGTCGATCGCGGCCTCTCCCGGTGCACCGATCGCCGTCGGCGGCAGGCCGGCGTGCATGTAGGTGTTGTACGGGTTGTCGTTGTCGAGGTCCTCCTGGGTGGGCACGCCGCCCACTTTCCCGACCCCGTAGAGCACCGTGGAGTCCATCTGCAGCCGGCCGGCCACCTCGCCGCCATTGGTGATCCGGTTCTCGATGACCCGGGCCACCTGGCCGTAGTACTCGGGCAGGTTCACCTCGCGCTCGACGATCGAGGCCTCGATGAGCACCTGCTGGCGCTCCTCGACGGGCACCCCGCGCTTGTCGAGGCGGGCGACGGTCAGCTCGACCATGGTGCCGAGGATCTCGCGGGCGTCGTCACCGGGCTGGAAGGAGTAGGTCGCCGCGGCGAGCCACCCCTCGGGGTTCCCGCCGGCCTCGGCCGGCAGCCCGATCCCGGCGGGGTCGGCCGCGGCGGCCTGGACCTCCTCGAGCGGGATGCCGGCGACGTTCGCGATCCGCTCGTACACCTGCTTGGCGTGGAAGCCCTCGGGCACGGTGATGGTGACCTCGGACTTGTTGGCCGGGTCCAGCAGGGCGGCGACGGCGTCGCGCGCCGGCATCTGAAGCAGCAGCGCGTAGGTGCCCGGCTGGATGCGGGGCGCGTTGACGTTCTCCTTGAAGGCGTCGGTGAACGCCCGCACGGAGGCGACGACGTCGGCCTCGTGCAGGACCGTGCCGATGTCCTGCCCGGTCGAGCCCTCCTCGATGACGACCACGGCCTCGCCCGAGCCGGGGCCCGGGTAGTCCTCCGGGCCGCCGGACCCGCGGACGAGGTCGGTCACGCGCGGCACCGCCCACACCGACAGGGCGGCGAGCAGCGCCACGGTCACGAACAGCACCACGGCGCTGCGGCGACGGCGGCGCTTGCGCCGGGCATCGCGGGCGCGGCGGTGCTCGCGGCGCGCGCGCCGGACCTCGGCGTCGTCCCGTTCCGGGGCGGTGGCCTCGAAGAGGTCGCTCACTCCGTCTCCTCCTGCGCTCGGGTGGGGCCCGGGCCGACCAGCTCACCGGCGGGGACGCCGGTGCGCCGCTCGATCTCGAGCGCCTGCTCCACGATCATCACCGCGGCCACCTGGTCCACGACCTCCCGGTGGCGGCGACCCGGCCGACCGGAGGCGTGCAGCGCCTGGTGCGCGCTGACGGTGGTCAGCCGTTCGTCGACCAGGCGCACCGGGAGAGGGGCGAGCGTGGCTGCGACCCGGACAGCGTACCCACGGGCGGCCGCGGCGGACTTGCCCTGCCGTCCCGACAGGCTGCGCGGCAGCCCCACCACCACCTCGATCGCCTCGTGCTCGCGGGCGAGCGCGACCACCTCGGCCAGGTCCGAGCCGTCCTTCTGGCGGGCGACGGTGCGCACCGGGGTGGCCAGGATGCCGCTGGGGTCGCACCTGGCGACGCCGATGCGCACCGTGCCGACGTCGAGGCCGAGCCGGACGCCGCGTCGGAAGGGCCGCGCGGCGCCGGGCTCGTCGGCAGGGTCGGCACCCGCCGGGCCGTCAGTCATGCGCCGACCAGGACGGCCAGCTCCGCGCGGACGCCGTCGAGAGCCTGCGCCAGCGCGGCCGGGTCGGTCCCGCCGCCCTGGGCGACGTCGTCCTTGCCGCCGCCGCCCCCGCCGAGGGTCTTGGCGGCGGTGCGCACCAGGGCGCCGGCGCGCACGCCGGCCTCGCGTGCCCCGGCGTTGGTGGCGACGACGACGACGGGCCGGTCGTTGGCCACGCCGCCGACCGCGACGACGGCGGGGGCGGACTCCCCGAGGCGGGCGCGGACGTCCAGGGCCAGGGTGCGCAGGTCGTCCGCGGAGGCGACCTCACCGGCGTCGTGCGTGACGACGCGTGCGGGACCGACCTGGGCGGCGCCGTCGGCCACCGTGCCCGCGGCGGCGAGCAGCTGCTTCTGACGCAGCGCGGCGAGCTCCTTCTCCGCGGCCTTGAGCTTCGTCATCAGGGAGTCGACCCGCTCCGGGAGCTCCTCCGGGCGCCCGCCGAGCAGGCTGGTGACCTGGCTGACCAGGGCGTGCTCCCTGGCGTGGTAGCCGTAGGCGCCGGCACCGACGAGGGCGTCGACCCGGCGCACGCCGGAGCCGATGGAGGACTCCCCCAGCACCGTGACGAGGCCGAGCTGGCCGGTCTGGGGCACGTGGGTGCCGCCGCACAGCTCCTTGGACCAGTCCCCGCCGATGGAGACCACGCGGACGTTGCGGCCGTACTTCTCGCCGAACAGCGCCATGGCACCGGCCGCACGGGCGGCGTCGATGTCCATGACCTCGTCGGTGACGTCGAGGTTCTCGGCGAGCTGGGCGTTGACCCTGCCCTCGACGTCGCCGAGCACCGACGCCGGCACCGAGGAGCCGTGGCGGAAGTCGAAGCGCAGGCGCGACGGCGCATTCTCCGAGCCCGCCTGGGTGGCCTGGTCGCCGAGGAACTCGTGCAGTGCCTTGTGGACCATGTGCGTGGCGGTGTGCGCGCGGGCGATGGCCTTGCGGCGGGCGGTGTCGATGGCGGCGACGCCGCGCTCGTCCAGGGTCAGGGTGCCCTCGGTGAGCCGGCCACGGTGCACGGACAGGCCCTTGACGGGCGCCTGGACGTCGGCGACGTCCACGATCGCGCCGCCCTCGAAGGTGATCGTGCCCTGGTCGGCGAGCTGGCCGCCGGCCTCGGCGTAGAACGGGGTGCGGTCCAGGACGACCTCGACGTCGGCCGGCGCGGACGCCGTCGGCGCCGGGACGCCGTCGACCAGGAGACCGACCACGCGGGCCTCCGCGGTGGTGTCGGTGTAGCCGAGGAACTGCACGGGCCCGCCCAGACGCGCCTGCAGGTCGGTGTACAGGGACGTGTCCACGTGGCCGGTCTTCTTGGCCAGGGCGTCGGCACGGGCGCGCTGGCGCTGCTCGTCCATGAGGGAGCGGAAGCCGGCCTCGTCCACGGCGACGCCGTGCTCGGCGGCCATCTCCAGGGTGAGGTCGACGGGGAAACCGTAGGTGTCGTGCAGCGCGAAGGCGTCCGCGCCGGAAAGCTGCGCCCGCCCGCCACCGGAGACCGCGGTCTTGGCGCGGGACACGGCGGTCTCCAGGATCGTGGTGCCCGAGGCGAGGGTGCGGCGGAAGGCCTCCTCCTCCGCGTAGGCCACCTGCGAGATGCGGTCGAAGTCCTTCTCCAGCTCCGGGTAGGAGCCCTTCATCGCGTCCTTGGAGGCGGTCAGCAGCACCGGCAGGGCGGGCTCGTCCACCCCGAGCAGGCGCATCGAGCGCACGGCACGGCGGATGAGGCGGCGCAGCACGTAGCCACGGCCGTCGTTGCCGGGGCGCACGCCGTCGCAGATCAGCATCATCGCCGAGCGGACGTGGTCGGCGACCACGCGCATGCGGACGTCGTCCTCGTGGCCGCCGGGGGCGCCGTATGTGCGGCCGGACAGCTCCTGCGCGGCGGCGATCACCGGGTAGACCTCGTCGGTCTCGTACATGTTCGCCTTGTCCTGCAGCAGGAAGGCGAGGCGCTCGACGCCCAGGCCGGTGTCGATGGCCTTGTTGTCCAGCTCACGCAGCAGCGGGTAGTCCTTGCCGGCGCCCTCGCCGCGCAGGTACTGGTCGAAGACGAGGTTCCAGATCTCGACGTAGCGGTCGCCCTGGGTGTCCACCGCCGGGCCGCCGTCGGGCCCGAACTCGGGCCCGCGGTCGTAGTGGATCTCCGAGGTGGGGCCGGCGGGGCCGGGCTGGCCGGTGTCCCAGAAGTTCTCCTCGCGGGTCTGGAACTGCAGCCGCTCGGCGGGCAGGCCGATCTTGTTCAGCCAGATGTCCTTGGCCTCGTCGTCCTGCTCCCAGCAGGTGATCCACAGCCGCTCGGGGTCGAGACCGTAGCCGCCGTCGTCCAGGGAGCTGGTGAGCAGCTCCCACGCCATGGTGATGGCGCCGTCCTTGAAGTAGTCCCCGAAGGAGAAGTTGCCGCCCATCTGGAAGAAGGTGCCGTGCCGGGTGGTCTTGCCGACCTCTTCGATGTCGTTGGTGCGGATGCACTTCTGCACCGACGCCGCCCGCGGCCACGGGGCCTGCTGGGTCCCGATGATGTAGGGGATGAACGGCACCATGCCGGCGATCGTGAAGAGGATGGACGGGTCGGGCGAGACCAGCGGGACGCTGGGCACGACGGCGTGGTCGTGCTTGGCGAAGTAGTCCAGCCAGCGGGTACGGATCTCAGCGGTGCGCATGGTTCCTCAACGGTTCGGTGCGTGGGGCGGTGGGCGAGGCGGCGCGGCCCGGGGCCGCGGTCAGTAGAACGAGTACGGCAGGTCGTCGGTTTCGTCGGGGTCCGTCGCGTCGGCGCCGGTGGCGCCGTCCACGCCGGCGAAGCGGCGTCCGTCGGCAAAGCGCCGTCCGTCGGCGCGGCGCCGGGCCACGTCCGCGCGGGCGGCAGCGACGGCGTCGTCGTCGGGGAGGAGCGCGGTGCGCAGCTCGGCCTCGCGACGGCGGTAGGCCGCGGTGAAGTCGGCGGGCACGGCACGCAGCCGGTCCAGCACGGAGGGGGTGCGGGCGACGACGGCGAGCGTCGCTGTCACCGCGATCGCGCCGAGCACGGCGACGCCGAGGAGCACCTTGGGGCGCACGTCAGCGCCCTCCCCGGCCGCCGAGCACCGAGCGCACCGCGTAGGAGAACGCGGAGATCTTGATGAGCGGCCCGCCGACGGTGGCGGAGACCAGCGTGGTCAGCGCGGAGACGTCCTCGGTGACCCGCGCGGCGGAGGCGGTGATGGTGTCGACCTTCTCGAGCTGGCCGTTGGTCGCCCGGATGGTGGCGACCGCCTCGTCGATGGCCGGGAGGGTGTGGTCGGTCACCTGGCGGACGGTGCCGCGCGCCTCGTCCAGGACCTTGCCGAGCTTGAGCAGCGGGACGGCGAGGACGACGACGAGTGCGACGAACGCCAGCGCGGCGATCAGGCCGGCGATGTCACCGACGGACATGTGGGCTCCTTTGTGCGGGCGCGGACCGGTGCTTCGGACGCGCGGGGGGCGGTCCGGGCACGCGTCAGGCGCAGCGCCCGGACCGCCGGGAACGAGGCTACCGGTTCAACGGCGACGCCCCGGGCACCGGCACAGGCCGGCCGCCCGGGGCGCCACGGTTCGCGAGAAGGATCAGCGCGAGTAGTACTCGACCACGAACTGCTCGTTGCAGGTGACCGGCACCTCGGCGCGCTTGGGGCGGCGCACCAGCTCGGCGCGGAGCTTGGTCAGCTCGACCTCGAGGTAGGCGGGCAGGTTCGGCAGCACGTCGCGGTGCGCGCCGGCGGCCGCGACCTGGAAGGGCACCATGGCCTGGCTCTTCGGCTTGACCTGGACCACCTGGCCGGGCTTGACGCGGAAGGAGGGGCGGTCCACGAGCTTGCCGTCCACCAGGATGTGGCGGTGCACCACGGCCTGGCGGGCCTGGGCGATGGTGCGGGCGAAGCCGGAGCGCAGCACGACGGCGTCCAGACGCATCTCGAGCAGCTCGACGAGGGACTCACCGGTCAGGAACTGCTCGCGGCGGGCCTCCTCGAAGTAGCGCACGAGCTGGGCCTCGCGGATGCCGTACTGGGCGCGCAGACGCTGCTTCTCCTTGAGGCGGACGGCGTAGTCCGACTCGGTGCGGCGGCGGGCGCGGCCGTGCTCGCCGGGCCCGTACGGGCGCTTCTCGAAGTACTTGACGGCCTTGGGGGTCAGCGGGATCCCCAGGGCGCGGGAAAGGCGCACCTGACGGCGCGTGCGGCTCACTGCCATGTTTCGTCCTGTCGTTTGTCTTGACGTCACACCGTGCGGGCGGAGCGCCCGTGCGGCGCGGGGTCGACCGTGATGGCCAGGACCCCAGGTGGTCACCTGTGCCGGAAAAGCCCGGCGAGGCAACCGAAAAAGGTTACCACTACCGTCCCGCGAGGATCTGCCGCAGCCGTTCGAGGCGGGCTGTGATGTCCCGCTCATGGCCGTGCGCGGTGGGCTCGTAGTAGCGGGTGCCTGCGAGCTCGTCGGGGGCGTACTGCTGGGCGGCCACGCCGTGGGGGTAGTCGTGGGCGTACCTGTACCCGTCGCCGTGGCCGTGCTGCTTGGCCCCGGCGTAGTGCGCGTCGCGCAGGTGCGCCGGCACCGGGCCGGCCTTGCCGGCGCGGACGTCGGCCATCGCGGCGTTGATGGCCTTGTAGGCGGCGTTGGACTTGGGCGCGGTCGCGATGTGCACCACCGCCTCGGCGAGCACCAGGGACGCCTCGGGCATGCCGATCATGGCCACGGCCTGGGCTGCGGCGACGGCGGTCTGCAGCGCCGTCGGGTCGGCCATGCCGACGTCCTCGGCGGCGCAGATGACGACCCGGCGGGCGATGAAGCGTGGGTCCTCCCCCGCGACCACCATCCGGGCCAGGTAGTGCAGCGCGGCGTCGACGTCGGAGCCGCGCATGGACTTGATGAAGGCGCTGGTGACGTCGTAGTGCTGGTCGCCCGCGCGGTCGTAGCGCACGGCGGCGACGTCCACGGCCCGCTCGACGGTCTCGAGGGTGATGACCCCCTCGCCACCGTCCTCCGCGGCACCCGCGGCGGCCTCGAGGATGGTCAGCGCCTTGCGGGCGTCGGCGCCGGCGAGGCGGACGAGGTGGTCCTCGGCGTCGGCGTCGAGAGTCAGGGAGCCGCCCAGGCCGCGCTCGTCGGTGACGGCGCGGTGGACGAGGGTGCGGACGTGCTCCTCCTGCAGCGGGCGCAGCGTGAGCAGGAGGGACCTCGACAGCAGCGGGGAGATCACGGAGAAGCTGGGGTTCTCGGTGGTGGCGGCCACGAGGGTGACCCAACGGTTCTCCACGCTGGGCAGCAGGGCGTCCTGCTGGGACTTGGAGAAGCGGTGAACCTCGTCGATGAACAGGACGGTCTCCGCGCCGGAGGTGACCAGGCGGCGGCGGGCCTCCTCGACGACGGCGCGCACGTCCTTCACGCCGGCGGTGACGGCGGAGAGCTCGGTGAAGCGCCGGCCGGAGCCATGCGCGACGAGGTACGCCAGCGTGGTCTTGCCCGTGCCGGGCGGTCCCCACAGGACCACCGAGGACGGACCGGCGCGGCGCGGGCCCTCTGCGGCTGGCTCGACCAGACGCCGCAGCGGGGAGCCGGTCTCGAGCAGGTGGTCCTGGCCGAGGACCTCTTCCAGGGACGCCGGCCGCATGCGCACGGCCAGCGGCGCCGTCGCCCCGACGACGGGCACGCCCGCGTCGTCGGCCCCGGCCGCCTCGAACAGATCCATGCCCCCGACCCTACTTCGCGCCGTGCCGCCCCCTTCCCGGCGAGATGTCATCGTCTCCACCAGATGTCATCTCCTCCGCCAGATGTCATCTCCGCCGGGACATGTCGCCGCTCGCGGCGCGGCCCCTGGGCGGACTGTGCCGCTCGAGGTGGCAGCGACATCACGCACGAGGGCGGGTGGCGGTGGCCGGGGCGGGGGCGGGCCGGTGCGAAGATGTCCTGCGTGTTCGACCGTCTCGGCCGTCTGGCCACCCGCCGTCCACGCACGATCGTCGCCGTGTGGGCCGTGTTCGCGCTCCTGTGCGCGCTCACCGCGCTCATGGGCGTGACCGGGCAGGACCTCTTCGAACGGCTGCGCACCGGCGAGCCCACCGTCCCCGGCTCCGAGAGCCAGGAGGGCCGCGAGATCCTCGCCGACGCGGAGGACTCCGGCACCCAGGTCTCCTTCGTGGTCCAGGGCGCCGACCTGACCGACCCGGACCAGGTGACGGCCATCGGCGAGGCCCTCGCTCCCGCGCACGCCGACCTCGCCGAGATCCACGGCGTCGACACCGTCGTGGACGCCTTCCTGCTGCCGGACACGGTCGCCAACCCGGCGGCGGCCGGGCTGGTCTCGACGGCGCGTGACGGCTTCCTCATGGTCGTCATGCTCGAGCCGACGCTGACCGAGGAAGCCGAGGAGAGCGCGCACGACCTCGTCGTCGCCCGCCTCGAGCGGGTGCCCGGCGAGCTCTCCGCCGCCGTGCCGGGGGTCACCGGCATCGCCAGCTCCTCCGCGATCCTTGCTCAGGAGGTCGTCGACCAAGTGCGCGAGGACCTGGTGACCGGGGAGACCGTGGCGCTGCCGGTCGCCCTGGCGATCATGGTGCTCGTCTTCGCCGGTTTCCTCTCCGCCGGGCTGCCGCTGGTGGGCGCGCTGGCGTCGATCGTCGGCGGGCTCGGCGTGCTGCTCGCGATGACGTACGCGATCGACATCGACTCCTTCGTCATCAACGTCGTGACGGTCCTCGGGCTCGGCCTCTCGATCGACTACGGGCTCCTCATCGTCTCCCGGTTCCGCGAGGAGGCGCACCGCCTGCTCGCCGAGACCGCCGCCGGGACGAGCGTGACCCCGCCGGCCGGGCTGCGCCGTCGGCGTCGCCATCGTGGCCACACGGTCGAGCAGGCGGTGCGCACCACGGTGGCGACGGCGGGCCGCACCGTGGCGTTCTCGGCTGTCACCGTCGCCCTGGCGGTCTCCGGCCTGCTCCTGCTGCGCCCGGAGGTGCTGCGCTCCATCGCCGCGGCCGGGGTGGCGGTGGTGCTGCTCGCCGTCCTGTCCGCGATCACGCTGGTGCCCGCGCTGCTCATGCTGCTGGGCGAGCGGATGCTGCGCCCCTCGCTGCTCGGCCGGGTCCCAGGCCTGCGCCGCGTGGTGAACGGGCTGGGCGACGTCGCCCCCGAGGACGGCGTGTTCTCCCGGCTGGCCCGGGGGGTGCACGCGCACCCCTGGATCGTTCTCGTCGGGACCCTCGCGGTGCTGGGACTGCTGGCCTCACCGGTCGCGGGCCTGCAGATGCGCAACTCCACCACCGAGCTGCTGCCCTCGCAGTCCCCGCAGCGCGACTACATCGCGACCCTGGCGGCGGACTACCCCGCGGCCACCGCGCCGGACGTCACGGTCGTCGCCCGGGCCGGCGCGGACGAGGTCGCCACCCTGGCCGAGGGGGTCACCACCCTCGAGCACGTCGCGGATGTTGCCGCCCCCGTCGCGCTCGACGGCTACAGCGTGCTCAACGTGTTCGTCGACACCGACGACGCCGGCAGCCTTGAGGCCGCCGCAGTCGTGCAGGACATCCGAGCGCTCGACCCCGGCTTCGAGACGTGGGTGGTGGGACAGGCCGCCAACCAGCTGGACTTCAACGCCGCCTTGGTGGAGGGGCTGCCGATCGCCGGCGGCATCATCGTCCTGGCGGTCCTGGTGCTGATATTCCTCATGACTGGGTCTGTCCTCGTGCCCGTGAAGGCCATCGTGGTCAACGTCCTCTCGCTCGCCGCCTCGCTCGGCGTGACGGTGTGGGTGTTCCAGGAGGGGCACGGCGCCGACCTGCTCGGCTTCACCCCGCTCAGCGGCCTGGAGTCCTACGTGGTGGCGGTGGTCGTCGCGTTCGGCTTCGGCCTGGCGATGGACTACGAGGTCTTCCTGATCTCCCGGATCAAGGAGTACTGGGACGCCGGGTACTCCAACGACGAGGCGGTGGAGAAGGGGCTGCAGCGCTCGGGCCGGATCATCACCTCCGCCGCCCTGATCATCGTCGCCGTGTTCGCCGGGTTCATGGCCGGCGACCTCATCGTCATCAAGCAGGTCGGCTTCGCACTGGCCATCACGGTGCTCGTCGACGCCACCCTCGTCCGCATGCTGCTGGTCCCGGCGACCATGACGCTGCTCGGCAAGTGGAACTGGTGGGCGCCGGCGCCGCTGGCACGGCTGTACGACCGGCTCAAGATCGTGCACTGAGCAGCGCTGTTCGGCCCCCACGCCGCTGCGGGTCAATGCCCTCTTCGTCCGGCCCGGGGATTAAGACTAGATCCCTAAAGGCGTTGGTATTCCGCCGATGTCAGCGGCCGCGCATAGGTTGTACTCATGTTCGAAGACGAGCAGGTGAGTGCAACGGCAACCGACGGCGCCGAGGCCACAGTCGACTCCGGCACTGCCCCGGCCGGGCCGTGTTGTCCGGACGCGGCCGAGGATCTGGTGTGTGAGCACCTGCGGGCCTGGTACGCCGCGGAGCTGGCCGAGGTCCGCGCCGCCGAGGCCGCCGAGGTGGCCGCGCTGACCAGATGGCGGTACTGGACCGGGTCGCCCTGGCCCGCGAGGGCCACGAAGGCGCGGCCGAGTCCCTGGGGTGGGTCCCCGAGCACGACGACACGGCACCGGCGTGGGCCGCGCTGGAGCTCCTGCCCGTCACCGGGCTCGACGCCCTGTCCACCGTTGTCCCGCCCGACCCGGCCACCCTGCGGCCCGGCCCGGCCGCCGCGGACCTGCACCCGGACGTGCTCGCCGAGCTCCCCGGCGACACCGCCGCGAGATCGACAGCACCACAACACCCCTGAGCCCCACCATGAACCCCTTCACAAACCCGGCGTACTGAGGGCGGCACACCTCACTGTCGCTCAAGGCTGCCCGTGGCTCGCACGGTCGGTCGAGGGCGCGGCCATCGCCAAGGCAACGATCGCCAGGCAACCGTCAAGGGCTCCGGCTTACCGGGACACCTCTCCCTCAGCCCGAGGCCCTCCCCGGCACAGCCCGTTGCAAACCCATCCGTCCTGCGGAGGAGCGGGCGTCCGCGAGAAGATGCAATGCATGACTCCATCTCGTACCGCGCACGGTGACCCTTCGCACAGCACGCTGGCGATCGTCGGTGGCTACGTCGTCCCCATGGACGGGCAGCCCATCGCGGGAGGAACGGTCCTCGTGGAAGCCGGCCTCGTCACTGCCGTCGGCACCGACGTCACGGTGCCCGATGGCACACCGGTCGTCAACGCCGAAGGTCGCTGGGTCCTGCCGGGATTCATCGACGCCCACGCCCACCTTGGGGTGGCCGAGGAGGGCGACGGCTGGGCCGGCGACGACACCAACGAGAAGACCGGTCCCAACATGGCCGCCGTCCGGGCGATCGACGCGATCAACATCGAGGACCTCGGCTTCCGTGACGCCCTCGAGGGCGGGGTGACCGCCGTCGTCGTCAAACCGGGCTCGGCCAACCCGATCGGCGGACAGACCGCGGCCATCAAGACCTGGGGCGGGCGCACGGTGGACGAGCAGGTCATCAAGGCCGAGGTCTCGGTGAAGTCGGCCCTCGGAGAGAACCCCAAGCGTGTCTATGGCGACCGGCACGAGATGCCGTCCACCCGTCTCGGCGTTGCTCGCGTCATCCGTGAGGCCTTCGTCGGCGCCCGCAACTATGCCGCCGCCCGAGCGCACGCCGCTACCGAGGGCAAGCCGTTCGACCGGGATCTCACCAACGAGGTGCTTGCGCGCGTGCTGGACGGTGAGCTCGTGTGGGACCAGCACACGCACCGGCACGACGACATCGCCACCGCCATCCGGCTGGCCGAGGAGTTCGGCTACCGGCTCGTCGTCAACCACGGGACCGATGGCGCCAAGATCGCCGACGTGCTCGCCGAGAAGGGGATACCAGTGATCTTCGGACCGATGATCTCCAGCCGCTCGAAGGTCGAGCTGCGGGATCGGGGCTTCGCCAACCTCGCGCGCCTCGCCGAGGCCGGCGTCGAGGTGGCGATCACGACCGACCATCCGGTCGTGCCGATCAACTTCCTGGTCCACCAGGCGTCCTTCGCGGTCAAGGCAGGCCTCGACCGCGAGGTCGCCCTGGCGGCGCTGACTGTCAACCCAGCCCGGATGCTGGGTTTGGACGGCCGGGTCGGTCGGCTGGCGCCCGGCCTCGACGGCGACGTCGTCATCTGGTCCGGGGACCCGCTGGACGTCTACTCCTACGCCGAGGCGGTCTTCATCGCCGGGCGGGAGGTCTACAGCCGTGATCAGGGGGTGCGCGAACGCAGCGACCTGCGCTGACCCATCGCCCTCCACCGCCTTGGCCCCTCCGGGGGAGCCAGGCCGCCGGCAGCCAAGTCACGTACGCTGGTTGAAAGTTGGACTATCTGGAACTGAGGTCACGTATGAGCAGCGAAGCACCTGAGGTCGCCGGCACCGCAGCAAAGGTCGTCGAGCTTCCCGAGCACGCCGAGGGCGGCAAGTACACGACCCCGGGCAAGGAGTACACCCGGGACACCCGCTACATCACCACGCGGATCACGGCCGACGGCGCCGACGGCTACCCCGTCGCGGCAGGCCGCTACCGGCTCGTCGCTGCCCGTGCGTGCCCCTGGGCGAACCGGGCGATCATCGTGCGCCGGCTGCTGGGTCTCGAAGACGCCATCTCGCTCGGCCTGCCCGGCCCCACCCACGACGCCCGGTCCTGGACGTTCGACCTCGACGACGGTGGTACGGACCCGGTCCTGGGCATCGAACGGCTCCAGGACGCCTATTTCCGCCGGTTCCCGGACTACCCGCGGGGCATCACGGTCCCCGCGATCGTGGACGTCCCCACGGGCGCCGTCGTCACCAACGACTTCGCCCAGATGACCCTCGACCTCTCCACCGAGTGGACGGAGCTCCACCGCCCGGGCGCCCCCGACCTGTACCCCGAGCACCTGCGCGAGGAGATCGACGCCGTCAACCGCAAGGTGTTTGCCCAGGTCAATAACGGCGTCTACCGCTGCGGGTTCGCCGGTTCTCAGGAGGCTTACGACCGCGCCTACGACCGGCTCTGGTCGGCGATGGACTGGCTCGAGGAGCGGCTCACGCACCAGCGCTACCTGGTGGGCGACACCATCACCGAGGCGGACGTGCGCCTGTTCACCACGCTCGTCCGCTTCGACGTCGTGTACCACGGGCACTTCAAGTGCAATCGCAACAGACTGACGGAGATGCCCGCGCTGTGGGCCTACGCCCGGGACCTCTTCCAGACGCCCGGATTCGGCGACACGGTGGACTTCCAGCAGATCAAGGAGCACTACTACGTCGTCCACACGGACATCAACCCCACGCAGATCGTGCCCAAGGGCCCGGACCTGTCGGGGTGGCTGACGCCGCACGGCCGCGAGGCACTCGGCGGGCGCCCGTTCGGTGACGGCACGCCGTCCGGCGCGGTCCGGGATGGTGAGCGGGTCGACCCCGCCCACACCGCCTCCTCGATGCGCGGCTGAGCCGGCTCAGCCTCGACTACTGATAGCTGACGAACGCGGGCGCGGGCTGCACCTGCATGGTCTGCTCCGGGGTGAGCATCGGGCTGTCCTCGTCGTAGAAGTTCTTCCAACCCCACCACCGGATGCTCGGGGCGTTGGCGTGCAGCGTGCTCCAGGTGGTCTGTTTGGCCGGCTGGGAGCCCTGCCCGTCGGCGTGCACCACGATCGCCAGCTCCGATCGCGACTGGTCGACCGCGTCCACGCCGGGGATCATCCGCACCTGGAACTGGTGCAGGATCAGCACCTTCTGCGGCAGGGAGTTCGCCCGGACCAGGTCCGCCAGCCAGGTGACCACCTGGTCGACCTCGGCGACGTCGACCTGACCGATCTGTCGCAGATGGACCTGGTCCGGCTTCAGCCGCCACTCCGGGTCCAGCGCCAGCCCCACGTTGGGCAGCTTCAGCAGCTCCTCGTAGCGCTTGGCCTGGGTGAGGAAATCCGTTCGGCCAGGCTGGAGGTCGAGGACGACGTACTGATCCTGCTCGTGCGCGAGGTCGACCAGCGGGCGCAGCTGCTCCACCGTCGCCTCGGCCGAGTAGTTCCCGTCGTCGCCCGGTCCGGCCGACGCCACGGTCGCGATGATCTCCAGGGCCGGCACCACCTGGGTGTCGGTCAGCGCTCGGAACGGCTCGGCGTGGGCACGTGCCCGCTCGGTCGTGGCGGCGGCGTCCTGCTCGCCCAGCACCCCCAGCGCACTGCTGCCCGGGTGCCCGTAGAGCGCGATGTAGGTCTTGCCCGGCAGGGCGAGCTGACCGCCGCCGGGCAGCTCGGTCCCCGTGCGAGCGGTCGCGACGCGCCAACCCAGCGTGCCGGCGTCGCCGAACGCGGTGCCCAGTCCCAGGACGACCTCGGGGGCGTTCGCCGCGGTCTCCTGGACGGACTCGGCGGTCGCGCGAGGGTCACCGGTGGGCACCACCTGAACCTTGGCACCCGCCACCCGCGCGTTGGCCACGGCGGCGGCCTGCTGGGGCTCGCCGGTGGTCATGACGACGACGGCCTCCGCCGCCGGCTCCGGCGGTGCGGAGAGCGGCAGCTCGGCGGCCTCGGCGGCCTCGGCGGTGGCGTCAGCCGACGGCGATTCATCGGTTTTGCCGGCTGTCGGTCCGGGAGTGGTCGACTCTTCGGTGTCCGGCGCCACCCCGGCCTCCGGCGCGGGCTCGGCCTCCGGCGCAGGCTCCGCGGGCTTGAGCAGCACCGGAGCCGCCGGGTCGAGACTCGCCACGGCGGCGACCTCGCCGCCGGCCGCCACCGGCTCCCCCGTGCCCCACGTCACCTCGAGCAGCTCGCCCAGCGCCTCGGCGTCCCGGGGCGCCTCGACCACCGCGACGTCCGGGGCGCCGTCGGGCAGGTCGGCGTCTCCCACCATGAGCACCGCCTCGGGATCCAGTCGCTCGAGCTCGCCGCGCACGACGGCGTCGTCACCGTCCACCAGCACGGGCACCCCGAGGGCGCTGGCGGCGGACGCGCCCTGGAGCACCTCGACCTCGCTCGCCAGCACCACCACCGGCGCAGAGGTGAAGAACGCCCGGCTGGACTCACCGGCCAGGCCCGCGGCGTCGTCGACCGCGAGCACGGCGGTCTCGGCAGGCACGGTCAGCGCGCTGACCGCAGGTTCGGGCGACGGCGACGGCGACGGCGGGGTGCTCGTCGCGCCGTCGTCCTGACCGGCCGTGGTGCAGGCGGCCAGGAGGAGAGCGACGGGCAAGACAGTAATGGCGCGACGGCGCACGAGGGATCGGTCCTTCCGGTGGATGCTGCGTCCGGGGGCCACGGTACGTGCCCGTCGGAGGCCGACAGGATTGCCGTGCCGAACGTCTCAGCGGATGACGGCGCGCAGGTTCCCCAGCGTCAGCGGGCTCGGCGGCAGCCCGCGCCCGGCAGACCCGGCGAGCGACCAGCACGCCCACGTCGCACCGCCTACGCCGTCCGCGGGACCCCGCGCGTGCGCGCAGCGGGCCAGCACGGTCAGCCCGAGCCAGGCGGTCGCCTCACGCGACTCCAACCACGTGACCATCCCTTCCGGGTCGTCGGTCAGGGCGCGCCCCGCGACCAGGGACAGGTCCTGCATGTCCAGCGCCAGCTCCAGCTGGGCGGCCGCACCCGTCGGTCCGGCCACCGTGCCGGCGCCGATGTGGTCCAGGGCGTTCCCGCACGAGCGCAGCACTCGCGCGACGTACGCGCGCACCATCGGCATCGCGCTGCCCCGCGCCACCAGCAGCAGCACCAGCACCGCGACCGCCAGGCCGATCACGGTGTCGAGCAGACGCTCGGAGATCACCTGCCCGACGGCGTCGCCCCCGCCGGAGGTCGCGATCGTCAGGGCGAGCGGGGTGATCAACGAGACCGCGACGGCGTAGTTGCGCGGCACCGCCAGCTCGATCGCCCCCTGCAGCACGATGAGGATCGCGACGGTGACCCACTGGGACGGGTCGGCCAGTGTGATGAGCGCGAAGATGGCGAGGCCGACGATGGTGCCGACGAACCGGTTGCGAGCGCGAATCAGGGACCGACGCCGGTCCAGGCCCTGGTACAGCACGAGCGCGGCGACCATCATCGCCCAGTAAATGTGGTCGGTCCCTGCGGTGAGGGCGATCAGGCCGGAGACGACGATCCCCAGGGCGACGCGACCAGCGGCGTCCAGCGGCACGGTCGGGGACCGGAACCCGCGCACCAGCATCTGCCTGGTGGTCGGCAGGCGCAGCGGCGCCTCGGCCTGGTCGGCAGCGAGATCGGGGTTCGGGGACGTCCCGGGCAGCATCTGGGCGGCGTAGGAACGGTGCAGCCCCTGCAGCTCCGCCACGCGGGCGGTCGCGCCCGGGCGGCGCGACGTGGTGTCGCCGCTGTCCCAGAGCATCCCCCAGGCGTGGTGCAGCGCCGCGGCGGCGTGCTGGGACAGCATCTCGGCGCCGTCGGAGTACGGGTTCGCGGCAAGGAATCTCTCGACGGCGGAGCGTGCCTGGCGCAGCGCCCGCAGCTGCGGGGCCGCCGGGTTGAGCAGGAGGTCGGCCATGGCGATCGGCACCGCGCAACCGGCTCCGATGGCGGTGGCCGCGATCATGAGGGTGGGTGACACGGAGCCCTGGGCGGGGATGAACCCCGCCACTCCCGCGACCATGACGAAGAAGAACGCACCGGGCGGGCCGACGCGCAGAGCCAGGGTGGCGAAGGTCGCGACCGCGCCGATGAGTGTGAGCAGGGCGATCGCCGCCCAGCCGATGCCGGCCGTCAGGGCACCCAGCGCGGAGGACGCCACGAAACCGAGGGCGACGACCACGAGCATCTTCCAGCGGTACCGCAGCGGACGGCCCGCGCCGTAGAGCACGGTGAATGCCCCGGTGCTGGCCATCAGGCCCACCTGGTGGTGACCGAGCAGCGTCAGCGTGATCAGCGGGACCGCGATCGCGGCGCTGGCTCGGGCCGCGGTCGGCCACGCCAGCGAGGCCAGCCATCCGACGGACTCGCGGGCCTCGGTCCCGACGCCCCCGGTCCGTGCGGTCACAGATGCGCTCCTGTCGGGGGTGTGGGGGTCGGCTGCAGAACCCAGGATATCTGCGGACACCGGTACCCACCTCGAGGGGCGCGGGTGGTGGTGGCCACCCGGAAGGAACCACCGCCGTGCGCGGTTCCACTGAGAGCCAAGGCGGTCGCCCCGGTGCCACACGCGTCGACAGGAACGCCATGTCGGACTACGGACACACCGTCCACCTCGGGATCTTCCCCACGCCCACCTCGCGCGAACCCGCCCGCGTGGTCCGGCTGGCGCGGCTGGCCGAGGAGGTCGGGCTCGACCTCGTCGCCATCCAGGACCACCCGTACCAGCCGGCGTTCCTCGACACGTGGACCCTGCTGTCCTACCTCGGCGCGGTGACCGAACGGATCCACCTGGCGCCCGACGTCGCGAACCTGCCGCTGCGTCCGCCGGCGGTGCTGGCCCGCGCGGTCGCCAGCCTGGACCTGCTCACGAACGGCCGGGTCGCCCTCGGGCTCGGGTCCGGGGCGTTCTGGGACGCCGTCGTCGCCATGGGTGGTCCGCGCCGCCAACCTGGCGAGGCGGTCGAAGCGCTGGAGCAGGCGATCGACGTCATCCGTGAGCTGTGGGACCCCACGCGGCGGCACGTACGCGCCGGTGGGGACGTCTACGCCGTCGACGGGGCCAAGGCCGGCCCGGCACCCGCGCACGACGTCCCGATCTGGGTGGGCGCGGCCAGGCCGCGCATGCTACGCCTGACGGGTCGCCTGGCCGACGGCTGGCTGCCCAGCGCGAGCTGGATGCGGCCCGAGGGGTTGGCGGCCGCCAACGCGGTGATCGACGAGGCCGCCCGCGCGGCGGGCCGTTCCCCGGCGGCGGTGCGCCGGCTCTACAACGTCGACGGGTCCTTCGGCGCCGGCACCGGCTTCCTCGAGGGACCCGCCGAGGCCTGGGTCGAGCAGCTCGCGGAGCTCGCCGTCACCGAGGGCATGGGCACTTTCATCCTCGCCGCGGACGACGAGGAGAAGGTCCGCCGCTGGGGCGAGGAGGTGGCGCGCGGCGTGCGCGAGCGCGTGGCCGCCCGGCGGGGCATGACCGATCCCACAGGACCCCGCCCTCCGGACCGCGGAAGAATCGGGGCATGACCATCCCCGCGACCCACCTGACCCCGGGTGACCTCGGCCTGCGCCGCGGCGAGGGCCTCGGCCCGCAGGCCACCGTGGTGCAGGTCTCCAGCGCGTTCTGCGCGCCATGCGCGGCGGCCCGGGCGGTGGCCGCGCGGGTCGCCCAGACGGCCGACGGCGTCCGGCACGTCGAGGTGGACGTGGCCGGGCACGAGGAGCTCGCCGCCATGCTCCAGATCCGCAGCACGCCGACGGTGCTGGTCCTCGACGCCGCCGGCGCAGTCCGTCACCGGGTGGAGGGCGTGCCGCGGCTCGCCTGGCTCCGCTCCGCCGTCGGCGTGGCGTGAACGCTCAGGCGCGTGCGACGGCCAGGCTGGCCACGATGCGCTCGACGAGGTCCGCGGTCTCCTGCCAGTCCTCCACCGCGTGCGTCGGCATCCCGAGGCGGACCACCGGGTAGTCGTTGCCACCCTTGTCGAGCCGGTCGCCCACGAACAGCATGTCCGCCAGCTCGATACCGGTCTGCTCGCTCAGCCGGGTCATGCCGTAGGCCTTGTCCACCCCGGCGCGGGTGATGTCCACCGACGTCGAGCCGCCCGAGCGGACCTCGAGGTCAGGCAGCCGGGCGGCGACGGCGTCACGCAGGGCCGCCTTCTTCTCGCCTGTGGGGTCCCACGCCTTCTTGGCCGCCAGCGGGGCCTGCTGCCCCAGGGCCGAGAAGGTGATCTGCGAGCCACGGTCCTCGAGGATCTCCCCCCAGGTCTCCTGCTCCCACAGACCCAGCCGCCTCGCCTCGGACTCCACCGCAGACCGGGCGCTGTCACGCTCGGCGTCGGTGAGGTCGTGGGCGTACACCTGCTCCCAGTCCCTACCGTCGTGGACCAGGTACCGCGTGCCGCAGGTCGGCATGAGGTGCAGCCGCGAGAGCTGCTCGACGCTGGCTGGCAGGTGGGTGAGGACCTGGTCGCGGAACTGGCCGAAGTGACCGCCGGAGATGATGCACACCGGCACGGAGTCCAGCAGCGCCGCCAGTGCGGCTGCCATCCGGGCGGGCATCGGGGACTTCGACGGCGCGAGGGTGTCGTCGAGGTCGAAGGCGATCAGTCGCACGTGGTCCGTCACATCTCTCCTGGCTGCTCGAGGGCCGGCACCGGGGCGCGGCACGCACGCCGGAACGGCGTGCTCGTCCTGTCGATTATGCCCGGCCGCCCCGCGCGCGGGCACGAACGGGTGGCAGCCCTGAGGGCGACCGACCTGCCGTCGCCGGCGCCACCTGGGCGACCAGGTGGGTTGTTCGGCACAATGGCCGCCATGACTGTGCCCCGGTTCACGCTCAACGACGGTCGTTCCCTGCCCGCGATCGGGCTCGGCACCTGGCCGATGTCGGACGCCGAGGCTCGCACCGCCGTCGCCGAGGCCATCCGCACCGGCTACCGGCTGATCGACACCGCGGCGAAGTACGGCAACGAGGTCGGGGTCGGTGAGGGCATCGCCGAGTCGGGGGTGCTGCGCGAGGAGATCGTCGTGACCAGCAAGCTGCGCGGCGACGACCAGGGGTACGAGGAGACCCTGCGCGCCTTCGAGCAGACCCGCCGGGACCTGGGGGTGGACTACGTCGACCTCTACCTCATCCACTGGCCGCTCCCCCGCCTCGACAAGTACGTCGACTCCTGGCGGGCGCTGGTGAAGCTGCGCGAGGACGGCCTGGTGCGCTCCATCGGCGTCTCCAACTTCACCGCCGAGCACCTCGACCGGATCATCGACGAGACCGGCGAGGCGCCGGCGGTGAACCAGATCGAGATGCACCCGGCCTTCCCGCAGGCAGAGCTCCGGCGTGCCAACGCCGAGCGCGGCGTGCTGACCCAGTCCTACCAGCCCCTGGCACGCGGACGGCTCCTGCAGGAAGCGGCGGTCAGGGAGGCGGCCGGGTTCCACGGCGCGACGCCGGCCCAGGTGGTGCTGCGTTGGCACCACCAGCTCGGGGTGCTGCCGATCCCGAAGAGCGCCGACCCGCAACGGCAGAAGGAGAACTTCGACATCTTCCGGTTCGCGCTGCGCGAGTGGGAGATGGAGCGCATCTCGTCCCTCGCGAGCCGCCGGCTCGGCGGTGACCCGGAGACGCACGAGGAGTTCTGACTCCCCG
Organism: Georgenia yuyongxinii; assembly: GCF_006352065.1. Taxonomy (NCBI): domain Bacteria; kingdom Bacillati; phylum Actinomycetota; class Actinomycetes; order Allobogoriellales; family Allobogoriellaceae; genus Georgenia; species Georgenia yuyongxinii. The sequence goes on from NZ_CP040915.1 coordinate 2,226,204, forward strand.
AGCGCCCTCGCCCCACCCCGTGAGATGTCAAGTTCTCCGCGACATGTCACGGCTCGGCCGCCGGCACCGGCACCGAGCGGCGGCGGCCGCCATGACATCTCGCCGAGAAGATGACATCTCGCCGTACAGGGAGGGGGCGGTCAGCGGGTGGCGTAGTACGCCGCGAGCCGGTCGAACCCTTCATCCAGGCTGACGGTCGGCGCCCAGCCGAGCACCTGCCGGGTACGGCGCAGGTCGAACCAGTGCGCGGTGGACATCTGCTCGGCCAGGAACCGGGTCATGGGTGGCTCGTCCTCCCCCGGCCGCACGGCCCACACCCGTTCGATGAGCCCGCCGGCGGCGCGGGCGAGCGACCCGGGCACCGACCATCGGGGCGGCGGCACACCACCCGCCCGGCACATCGCCGCGATCAGCTCGTACACCGGCCGCGGCTCGCCGTTCGTCACCACGAAAGCCTCACCGTGCGCGCGCTCGGCACGGTCCAGGGCGGCGACGATCGCACCGACCGCGTTGTCGATGTACGTCGTGTCGATGAGTGCGGCACCCGTGTCGACCCGCGGCAGCCGCCCCGCGGCAGCCCGGTCGACCACCCGCTGCACCAGCTGGGTGTCCCCCGGCCCCCACACGATGTGCGGCCGCACCCCGACCACGGCGAACCCGGGAGCGTCGGCGGCCAGGGCGTAGAGCTCCGCGGCGGCCTTCGTCCGGGCGTAGCTGCCGCGTGCCCGCTCCGGCTCCGCCGGCCCGGCGCCCGCCCCGACGATCGACGCGCCCATGTGGGCCACCGACGGGGAGGAGACGAACACGAAACGGGACGCGCCGGCCGTCCGGGCGGCGTCGAGGACGATCCGGGTACCGCCGACGTTCGTCCGCTCGAACTCGGACACTGCGCCGGCGAAGGAGACCTTGGCCGCCAGGTGCACGACGGCGTCCTGCCCGGCCGTCGCGGTGACCACCACCGCCGGGTCCTCGACGGTGCCCCGCACGTCACGGGTACCGGGCACCCCGGAGGGGCGCCGCTGCAGCGTGGTGACCTCGTCGCCCCGGCGCACCAGCGCGGCCGCGACCTCCCGGCCCAGCATGCCGCTGGCACCGGTGACCAGGACCCTCACGGGGTGCCGGCCTTCTCGCCGGCGAGCATCTTCGCGGCCCACACGGCCAGCCGGCCCCGCTCGACCTTGGAGTTGTGCCGAACGTCGGTGGGCACCTGAGGCACCCGGAGCACGGCCGCGACGGGCCTGCGCACCGCCGCACGCACCGCGCGGGCCAGACCCTCGGGCGCCAGCGCGGGCGGCCGCCGGGCGCCGGCGTGCACGGCCGGGTCCGTCTCCACCACCACGACCAGGTGCTGGGTGCCGAACGGGCCCACCCCCACCGCGGCGGCGCGGGAGACGCCCCGGACGCCGAGGACGTCGTTCTCGACCTGCACCGGGGTGACGACGCCGTCGGCAGTGACGATGACGTGGCTGAGCCGGCCCTCGATCCACAGCCGGCCGGCGGCGTCGAGGTGCCCGACGTCGCCGGTGCGGTGCCAGCCCGGCCAGGTGGCCGCGTGGTCCTGCGTGGCCCACAGCCGGTCGTACCGGTCCTTCAGGTGCGGGGCGGTGACGAGCACCTCCCCGGTCACGCCGGGTTCCTCGGTCGGCTGACCGGTGGCGGCACCGACCTCGTCGAGCGGGACGATGCGGACCTGCGCGCCCGCCACCGGGGAACCGACGCAGCTGCCGCCGCCGGCACCGGCCACCTGGCGCGTGTCGGCGTCGGCCTCCGCCGCCTGAACCTCCTCGAGGGAGACGTCCGTCAGCGGCAGCACCTCGGTCATGCCGTACGGGGTGTGGGCCGCGGCGGCCGGCATGACCTCGCCCACCTGGGCGAGGCGGGCCGAGGAGATCGGCGCGCCCGCCGACAGGACGAGCCGCACCCGGCCGAGAGCCTCGCGCTGCCCGGCGGTGAGGTCCCCGGCAGTGCGGACGACGTTCGCCAGCGCGGAGGGCGAGCCGAAGACGGCGTAGGCGTCGATGGCGTCGACGGCGTCGGCCAGCGCGCGGGCGGTGAGGGTCGCCGGGGCGGTGACGTCCATGTCCGGCGTCGCACTGGTCGCGCCGAGCGCGGTGCCGAGCAGGGCGAACGGAGCGAACCCGGCGACGAAGCTCCGCTCAGGCGACAGGCCGTAGGTGGCCGCGACCGCGTCGCGCATCGCCGCGAGGCGGCGGTGTGTGTAGACGACACCCTTGGCCGGCCCCGTGGAGCCGGAGGTGAAGAGGATCGCGGCGTCGGAGTCGGGGTCCGGTGCGGCCGGGAGCACCGCGCCGGCGTCGGCGAGCACGGCGCCGCGGCCGAGCAGCTCCCGGGTGCTGCCGTAGATGCCGAACGTGCGCCGGCGGGTGTGCGCGGTGCGCGGCGGGGTGTAGCCGACCTCCTGCATCGTGGGCCCGGCGACGAACTTGCGGCCCGGCCAGCCCAGGACACGAGCGGCGACCATCGCCTTCTCGATGCCGATGATGTGGTCGGGTCCGGCGCCGCGCACGGCCCGGGTCAGGCCCTTGATGCCCAGTCCGGCGTCGGCGAGGACCACGATGGCTCCCAGCCGCAGCGAGGCGAACAGCGCGGTGGTCAGGTCGATCCCGGGCGGGATCAGCAGGCTGACGCGGTGGCCCGGGCGCACGCCGGCGTCGGCCAGTCCCAGGGCCAGGTGCTGGACCCGGGCGGCGAGGTCCGCCCAGCTGAGCTCCGAGCGACCTCGTGCGGACAGGGCGACGACGGCGGTGGCCGGCGAGGTGGCCTGCTCCTCGAGCGCGGCGTACAGCGGGCGGTAGGCGGCGGGCGGGGCTGCCGGGGTGCGCCCGGTGCCGGCAAGGACGGGCTCCCCGCCCGGTGCGGCGGCTGCGCCGCCGTCGGCCCCGGCCTGGGCGCCCAGTCTGCGGCCCAACCACGACACCAGGGTGCCGGCGACGTCGGCGTCCTCGGGCAGCAGGTGACCGGCTCCTTCGAACCGGTGGACGTCGGCGTGGGGCAGCCGGGTCATGAGGTCGCGCAGGTACCGCTCGTAGAAGACGGGGTCGCGAGGCCCCCACATGATCAGGGTCGGCACCTGGATCCCACGGACGCCCTCGGCGATCCGCTCGAGCTCGGCGTGGCTGGGGTGCGCCGGATCGACGGGGATGTCCTCGACGAACGCGCCGATGCCGCGCCGGTCACCAGCGGTGGCGTAGGGCGCCTTGTACGCCGCGCGCACGGCGGGGTCCAGCCCCGGCCGCGCCAGGGACAGCGTGACGTCCAGGAACGCCGGCGTGCTGACCGTCGCCGGGCCGTGCACACGGTGGTGACGGGCCAGGCGCAGCAGGTAGGGCACCGGCTTCGTGGTGCTCTGGTGCACGCCGGTGTTGGTCAGCACCACCGCGGCCAGCTCGCGCGGGTGGTCCACCGCCCAGCCCAGGGAGACCACGCCGCCCCAGTCGTGCCCGACTGTGACCACGGGGACACCGTCCCAGGACGACCCGGACAGACCCAGGGCGTCGGTGAGCGCACCGAGCTCGCGCACCCGGTCGGCGAGCCGGTGGGTGGCCCCGGTCCGCTCGGAGAAGCCCATCTCGAGCTGGTCGACGGCGATCACGCGCCAGCCCGCGGCCGCGCCGGCGGCGAGCACCGAGCGCCAGAGGTAGGACCAGGTGGGGTTGCCGTGCACGCACAGCAGCACCCCGTGGGGTGTGGCGCCGTCGAGGTCGGGCGCGTTGTCGAGGTAGTGCCAGCGGTGACCGTCCACCTCGGCGCGGCGGGACCAGGCGGGGTTCACGCCGGGCCAGCCCGCGGGGTTCGCGCGCGTGCCGGCGCCGCCGGTGGACGTGTCGGCGCCTCGGATTTCCGCGCCCGGGACAGCGGAGTGCGCGCCAGTCACCAAGCCAGCTCCAGCATCGCGGTGTTGAGGCCGGACCCCACGCCCAGGCACATCACCCGGTCGCCGGCACTGAGCGACTCGGCCTGCTCGGAGAGGGTCATCGCGATCGAGGCGGGCCCCACGTTGCCCCACCGGTCGAACGTGATCGGCACGGCGGCCGGGTCGAGGTCCATGGCGTCCACGATCGCCTGGGTGTACGGCGTCGAGATCTGGTGCGTGACGTAGCGGTCCATCGTGCGCCAGCTCCACCCGTCCCGCTCCGCCTCGTGCCAGGCGTCGGTGACCAGCTTCAGCCCGTTGCTCAAGAGCTTCTTGGTGTCGGTGGTCATCTTCCCGAAGCTGCCCACGCACAGGTCGTGGTGCTCGGTGCCCGCCCGGGCGACACCGCCGAGGATCCGGTGCCCGTCGGGCCTCGTCGAGGCACGCCCGACGACCGCGGCCGCGGCGCCGTCGCCCAGGGTCAGGGAGGCGAACTGGTAGGCGTAGTCCTTCCGGGTGGCCCCCTCGGCGAGCAGCCGCTCGAGGGTGTCCTCCTGCGTGGACCGCACGTCCTCGCTGTTGACGACGACGGCGTACTCGATCTGGCCCGCCTCGATCATCGCCGAGGCCATCTGCAGGCCGTTCACGAAACCCACGCAGGCGTTGGTGATGTCGAAGTTCAGCGCCGAGGAGGGCAGCCCCATCCGGTCGTGGATGCGCACGGCCACCGACGGTTCGAGCGAGCTGCGCGAGACGGACGTGTTGATGAGCAGGCCCACCTCGCCGGGGTCGACCCCCGCCTCGGCGAGGGCCTTGCTGCCGGCCTCCGCCGCCATGTCCTCGAACGCGGTGCCGGCCTGCCACCAGCGGCGCTCCCGCACGCCCGAGACACGCTCGAGCAAGTTGTCGGGCAGCCGTAGACGCCGCCGGGCGGGGGCGAGCCGTTGCTCGAACTCCGCCGAGGTCACCACCACCGGAGCCTCGATGTGGGCGAGCGCGATGAGCGCGCTCTCGCGGTAGCGAAAGGTGGCGTTTCCCCTGAGACTCACCACCCAAGGCTACGGAACGTTTCCGTAGACGCGCACCCGTTCGTCGCGGAGGGCGAACCTGGGAACCTCCAGCGGCCCCCAGGAGTTACGGCCGGAATGCGTCGGTACCTGGGCCACAAAGTGCTACAGCTCACGTCCGGGCGGCGCCTCGCCGTCCGCATCCCCCTCGTCCTCGGTCAGCGGGTGCCGCACGAGGAAAACGATCGCCACCACCAGCCCGCCCCAGACGAGGGCGATGGCGACGACGAGCATGATGAGGGCGCTGGCGGTCATCGGACGCCTCCGGTCGACGGTGGTTTCGCGGCGTTGCCGTCGAGGCGGTCCGGGATGAACTCGTCCACGGGCTGGCGCCACCGGATGGCCGCGAAGACGAATGCGGCTACGACCGCACCACCGATGACGCCCCAGCCGACACCGTTGACGAACGCCCACGGGTAGTCCTCGTAGGGGTGCGTGACGAGGTCGGTCAGCGTCGTGACCAGCATGACGATCAGGGCGATCGGCACCACCACCCCGAGGAGCACGCGCCACCACGTGCCCACGCGCGCGGTGGAGATGGCGTTCAGGTGCGCCTGCAGCTCGGGCAGCTTGCGCACCCCGTAGGCGACCACGAGGCACATCGTGATGGCGGAGGCGACGATCCCGACGTTGTTGGCGTAGTTGTCGGCGGTGTCCAGCATGGCGAGGGACGACGTCGTCGAGTACAGGCCCAGGGAGATCAGCGCACACAGCCCGCCGATACAGAGCACGGCCTGCAGCCGGGTGAGGTTGAACTTCTCCTGGAACGCCGCGGTGATGACCTCGAGGATCGAGACGAGGGAGGTGAATCCCGCGAACGTCAACGAGAGGAAGAACAGCACACCGAAGATCGGCCCGCCCGGCATCAGCGAGATGATCTGCGGGAACGTGACGAAGCTGAGGCTCACTCCCGTCAGACCCTCGATCTCGCCGATCTCGATGCCCTGCTGGGCCGCCATGAAGCCGAGCGTGGCGAACACACCGATACCGGCGAGGATCTCGAAGGAGGAGTTGGCGAACGCGGCCACGTACGAGACCGGCACCAGGTTGGACCGTCGGCGCAGGTAGCTCGCGTAGGTCAGCATGATGCCGAAGGCGATGGACAACGAGAAGAAGATCTGGCTGTACGCCGCGATCCACACGCCCGGGTCCGCCAGGGCGGCCCAGTTCGGCGTGAAGAACGCGTTGAGGCCGTCCATCGCGCCGGGCAGGAACAGCGCACGGACCACCAGGATCGCGAAGAGCACGATGAGCAGCGGCAGCATGAGCTTGTTGACCCGCTCGATGCCCTTGCGCACCCCCCGCGCCATCACCCAGAGCGTCACGACCCACAGCCCGAGCAACGTCCAGAAGATCCCGCCCACGACGTCCGCCGTGACGGTGGGGCCGGCGTACTGGAGGAACTCCTCCGCGAAGAACGTGCCGGGATCGTCGCCCCACGCCTCGGTCAGCGAGAACCCGACGTACCGCAGCGCCCAGACCAGGACGACGGCGTAGTAGGTGGCGATGATGAACGCGATGGCCACCTGGAACCAGCCCAGCGCCTCGAACCGCCGGCCCAGGCGGCGGAACACCGCGGGAGCCGAGCCGCGGTAGCGGTGGCCCAGCGCGTAGTCGAGGAGCAGGATCGGGATGCCGGCCGTGAGCAGCGCGACGAGGTACGGGATGAGGAAGGCGCCGCCACCGTTCTCGTACGCCACGCCGGGGAAGCGCCAGATGTTCCCGAGCCCGATCGCGGAGCCGATCGCGGCGAGCAGGAACCCGAGCTGACCCGACCACTGCTCCCGCTCCACGGCGGGCTTCGCCTCGACCATGGCCCACACTGTCCCGCCATCGCCACACAGCCGCAATCGGACAACACGTACGCGCGTACCGCCGTCGGCCACCCCGTCCGCCATCCGGACGCCTGACGACCGCTTCCCCGCCCACCGAGACGACCCGGCCGGCCACGGGCCCGGGTGTGACGATCGGAGCGACCCACCCACCGTGAGAGGACCCCATGCTCCGCAGCACCGACCGCATCCAGACCACCCACGCCGGCTCGTTGCCCCGCACGGCCGAGCTGCTCGCCGCGAACGCGGCGCGCGAGGCCGGCGAGTCCCGGGAGGGCTTCGCCGAGCTGCTGCGCACCGCCGTCACGGACCTGGTGGGCCGCCAGCTCGACGCCGGCATCACGGTCGTGGGCGACGGGGAGTACGGCAAGTCGATGACCTCGGCCGTGGACTACGGCGCGTGGTGGTCCTACTCCTTCCAGCGCACCGGCGGCCTGGAGCTCGACGGCGACACGTCCTGGCTCACCGACCGGCACCTGTCCTCCCCCGGCGATGTCCGCCTCACCGGGTTCGCCCACCGCCGGGACCGCCAGCGCTTCGCCGAGGCCTACGCCGACCCGTCCTCCGGGATCTTCACCGGTGGTGACCCCAAGCCTTTCCCGACGGCGACCGGCCCGCTGCGTTACACCGGCCAGGAGGCGGTCGGCACCGACGCAGCCAACCTGACGTCGGCGTTGCAGACGACCGGTGCCCAGGAGGGCTTCCTCACCGCCCTCTCCCCCGGGTCCGCCTCGCGGATCTCCAACCGGTACTACGCCTCTGACGAGGAGTTCCTCTACGCCTGGGCGGAGGTGCTGCGCGAGGAGTACCGCACCGTCATCGACGCCGGGCTCGTGCTGCAGATCGACGATCCGTCGATCGCGGAGAACTTCGACCAGATCGAGCCCGAGCCGGCCGTCGAGGACTACGTGCGGTTCACCGAGCTGCGCGTCGAGGCGCTCAACCACGCCCTGCGCGGTCTGCCCGAGGACCGCATCCGCTTCCACCTGTGCTGGGGCAGCTGGCACGGTCCGCACACCACGGACCTGCCGATGAAGGACATCGTGCGCACGATGCTCAAGATCAACGCCGGCGCCTACTCCTTCGAGGCAGCCAACGTGCGCCATGAGCACGAGTGGCGGGTGTGGGAGGACGTCGCGCTGCCCGAGGACAAGCTCATCCTGCCCGGCGTTGTCTCGCATGCGACCAACGTGGTGGAGCACCCCGAGCTCGTGGCCGACCGGATCGAGCGCTTCGCCGGGCTCGTGGGGCGGGAGAACGTCGTCGCCTCGACCGACTGCGGCCTCGGCGGCCGGGTCCACCCGCAGATCGCGGCCGCGAAGCTCGAGGCGCTGGGTGCGGGCGCGGAGCTGGCCACCCGCCGTCTCTGGCGCTGAGCTGCGGCGCGGCCCGGACACCCTGCGCCCCCGGGCCCCGCCGCACGCGCCCCGGAACGCCTCCCACCCATTGCGTCGACGGGTGTGGCGGAAGACACTCGGAGTACAACGAATCGTCCACCCGAGATGAGGTCGACATGCGCAGCGACCCGACAGAGTTCCTCCCCGTCCTGGGCCGGGGCAAGCATCGCAGCCCCAAGCGGGGCGCGTGCTTCATGGAGATGGCCTCGGTGCTGGCGGGAGAACGGTGGAGCGACCACCCGGCCTGCACGCATCCGCTGCTGGCGCACCTGGCCAGGCTGGTCAACGACTTCACCTCCGACGCCGGTCGGCAGCGCCTCACCCCGCTGATCCCCTCGGTGATCGGTCTGCAGAGCGCGGACCGGCGGTGGGACCACGAGATCGCCCTGCTGGTGGCCACGCGCGCGCTGCCGTTCGCCTCCGCCCTGCGCCGCCCGACGGTGGCCGTGGGCATCCTGGCGTGCGAGCGGCTGCTGGCCCAGGCCGAAGGGCGCACGCCCGACGCGCTGCGGCCGTCCAGCGAGCGCGCGCTCGCGCACGACCCCGCCGCGGCCGGCTGGGCGCAGGAGTTCACCCGTCAGCTGGGTTCGGACCACGCCACCCGCCACCCCGGTCCGGCCATCCTGGAGTACTCCGTGCCGGCCATCGCCCACTCGCGCGGGGCCGACGCGGACGACATCCTCTTCACCCTGCTGAGTGACGCGATCACGCTCTGCGAACGGTTCACGAGCCGTGCGGAGCGGGCGACGGCGGAGGTCCAGCCGGTCGAGCGGCCCGCCCAGCTCGCGGTGGCGCTGCCGGGTTGACCCCGGCGACAGCTCATCTCGGAACGGTCGAGCGTGCGACCTCCCCCCGGAGGCCGCACGCCCGCCGGCACGGACTGCCCCGCTGCCACCGGTAGCCAGGGCGGGGCCGTGACGTGGGACGATGCGCGAGCGGTGCGAGATCCTCATCGTGTGCCGCCAACCGTCGTCCGCCGAGAAGGAGTCATCATGGCCACCCCGCACATCGCCGCCGAGAAGGGCGACTTCGCGCCCGCCGTCCTCATGCCGGGTGACCCGCGGCGTGCCGAACGGATCGCGAACCTGCTCATGCCGGACGCCCGGAAGGTCTCCGACGTGCGCGGCATCGGCGCCTACACCGGCACGGTCGACGGCAAGCCGCTCTCCGTGATGGCCTCCGGGATGGGGATGCCCTCGCTGGGCATCTATGCCAACGAGCTCTTCTCGCAGTTCGACGTACAGCGCATCATCCGCGTGGGCACCGCAGGCGGGCTGGCGCACAAGGTCAAGGTGGGCGACGTCGTCGTGGCCCTGGGTGCGCACACGGACTCGGCGATGAACACCACGCGGATCCCGGGCATCCACTTCTCCGCCGTCGCGTCCTACCCGCTGGTCGCCGCCGCTGTCGCCGCCGCCGGGGCCGACACGACGATCCACGTGGCGCCGGTGGTCTCCCGGGACCACTTCTACGGCAACCCCGCCGAGCAGATCCAGGCCCTCGCCGACTACGGCACGCTCGCGGTCGAGATGGAGGCCGCGGGCCTGTACGCCATCGCCGCCCAGTACGACCGCGAGGCGCTTGCCGTGCTCACGATCTCGGACCACCTCCTCGACCACTCCCAGGACATGACCGCCGAGGAACGCGAGCACAACTTCGAGCGGGCGCTCGCGCTCGCCGTCGCCGCTGCGCACTGCTGAGGGCGCGCCACCCTCGCTCCACGTCGGTTCAGACGGTCGGCGCGGCCCCGCGTCAAGCCAACACCCCGACGGCGCCCGAATTTCACCCTCTCAACGGCGTCGTACCCGTTGCACCCGCCGGGTGTCTGGCGCAGACTTGAGTGGGTCAAGAGCGCATCACCCCAGTGCCAAGGCCGGTGAGATCGTGATGATGAAGACCGATCAGCCAGACATGCTCCCGATGCTGTCACGCGGGAAGCACAGAAACCCACGCCGTGGTGCGTGCTTCATGGAGCTGGCCTCGTTCCTCGCCGGTGAGCGGTGGAGCGACCGGCCGTCGTGCACGCACCCCCTGCTCGCGCATCTGGCGCGCCTGGTCAACGACTGCACGTCGGACCATGCCAGGCCCCGGCTAGCACCGCTGATCCCGTCGGTTATCGGGCTGACCAGCAAGGACCCACGCTGGAACCACGAGATCGCCCTTCTCACGGCGGTCAAAGCGTTGCCTGTGGTGGCCGAGGAGACGCAGCGGGCGCTGGCCGTCGGTGTCCTGAGCGTCGACAGGATGCTGGCCGAGACCGACGGCCGTGAGCCGGGCACCTTGCGTCCGGCCACCGCCGAGGCACTCGACGCCGTCCCGCACGCGGCCCGGTGGGCGCGGGAGTTCATCGCGCACGGCGTCATCGGGCCGGTGCGCTACCACCCCGGGCCGGTGATCCTGGACTTCGCGGTGCCGGGCATCGCCACGGCGTGCGTCACCGATGCCGACGACCGGCTGCGCCGTCTGCTGACGGACGCGATCCACATGTGCGAGGACCTGGCGACGGCGGAGCGGGGCCCGGCCGAGGTCGACCGTCTCGCGGATCTGCGGCCGGAGCAGTGGCTGCTCGTGGTGTCGCCCGCAGCGACTCGCTGACCACGTTGGACGGCGGGGCGGACCAGGGACCGCCCCGCCGTCGGCGTGCCACACGGCGCCCGGAGGCGGACACGGGGCGCCACTTGGCGGACGCGGACAACCCGCGCCGCGCCGGGGTGTGCCGTTTACGGCGTGTCGGGCGGTTTTCGGGCTCTCTTTCACAAGCGGCGCGATTCGTCGTCGATTGTCGCTCTGATGTGCCCCGCCGCGACGGGCGCCGCCGGTAACCTCCTGACAAGTCGTCGAGGAAGGGGCCCTGACAATGACGCAGCAGCAATCGCCCGCAGCCGAGCAGCCTCCCGTCCGGCGGGGGCCGGGGCGGCCGCGGCATGCGGACACAGAGGCCCGTGCCTACCGCGCCGTGCTCGAGCTCTTCGGTCAGAAGGGCTGGTCCGGTCTGAGCCTCGACGGCGTGGCCACCCACGCAGGTATCGGCAAGTCGTCGATCTACCTGCGGTGGAAGGACAAGCGCGACCTCCTCATGGACGCGCTTCATGATCTCGAGGAGCACCTCGTGGTCCCCGAGGAGACCGAGAACCTCAAGATCCGGGACTACCTCGTGGCGCATGCCACCGCCCGTGCGGAGCTGTACCTGGGCGAGCACGGCAGTGCTCTGTCACATCTCTACTCCGCCGCCCACGCCAATCCGTCGGAGTTCGCCGAGATCCGCCAGCAGAACATCAGCCGCGGGATCCTGAGCCTCCACGGCCGGATCGAGAAGGCCGTCGCCGACGGTGAGCTGCCCAAGGACACCTCGGTGTTCCATCTGCTCGACGCGATCGAGGGAGCCGTCCTCGTCCACGTGCTCTTCAGCTCGCCCAAGAACAACGACGACCTGAGCACCGGCATCGGGGAGTACGTGCGCAAGCTCGTCGACATCCAGCTCCGCGGGATCGGCGCCACCGTCTGACGGCTGGGGGCCAGGCGCTCACATGCGCGCGTACGCGGCGAGGGTCCACAGATGCGTGACCGCGTACGCGCGCAGCGGCCGCCAGGACTCGGCGCGCGCCACGGCAGCCTGGGCGTGAAGCCCGCCGAGAGCGCGCCTGAGCACCAGGTCGCCGGCGGGATAGGCGTCCCGGTCCCCGAGGGCGCGCAGCGCCAGGTAGTCCGCCGTCCAGGGGCCGACGCCGGGCAGAGCCAGCAGCTGCCGGCGGACGAGGGCGGGGTCGCTCCCCGGGGTGATGTGGAGCCCATCGGCGCAGGCGGTCGCCAGCGCGTGGACGGTGCGGGCTCGCGCCCCGGTCACGCGCACTGCCTCCCGTAGCTCGGTGGGATCGACGCCGGCGAGCCTCTCGGGTCGGGGGAACGCACGCAGGTTCCCCGGGGCGAGGGTCCCGTACGTGCTGACGAGCCGAGCGGCGAAGGTCCGCGCCGCGGCCAGGGAGACCTGCTGACCGAGCACCGTGACGACGGCGGCCTCGAAGCCGTCCACATGGCCAAGCACCCGCAGCCCCGGCCGCGCCGCGACAAGCGGTCCCAGGAGCGGGTCTCCGCCCAGTACCTGCGCCACACCAGACGGCTCTACGTCCAGATCAAGCCAGCGGCGGACCAGCTCGAGCACCGCCGGCACGTCAGGCGCCGCCGCCTCCAGGACGGCATCGACGTGCGTCTCGGTCAGCCGGACGGTCACGGCAGCCGGCCCGTGCGCCGCCGGGACGGTGCGGGTGTGGGTGGCTGCGCTCGAGTCGTGGCGCTCGGCGCCCTGCAGGGCGTGCGCGGCCAGGGCACCGAGCACTCCGGCCACGTCGAAGGGCGCGTGCAGCGCCAGGCGCACCTCTGCTCGCACGGTGGTCGACGCCGTCGGCCGCGGTGCCGGCGTTCTCACCGACGTGACCCGTCCGGGTGCCACAGCCCGGAGCAGGCGCGCCGGTGCGAGCCCACCAGGTGGGTGTCGACCAGGCCGATGGCTTCCATGAGGGCGAACATGGTCGTCGGTCCGACGAAACGGAAGCCGTGGCTGCGCAGCTCCTTGGAGAGGGCGACGGACTCCGTGCTGGTGGTCGGCAGCTCCGCAAGCGTCCGCGGGGCCGGGGTGACCTCCGGCTGGAAGGACCAGACGAGCGCGTCGAGGCCACCCACCGCGCGCAGCGCGACCGTGGCGCGTGCGTTGGTCACCGTGGCCGCGATCTTCGCCCGGTTGCGCACGATCCGGGCGTCGGTCATCAGACGGTCGACGTCGGCGTCCCCGAAGGCTGCCACCACGTCTGGGTCGAAGTCGTGGAACGCCTCACGAAAGGCGGCACGCTTGCGCAGGATCGTCGCCCACGACAAGCCGGCCTGGAAACCCTCGAGGCAGATCCGCTCGTAGATCCCGCTCTCGCCGCGTACCGGTACGCCCCACTCGGTGTCGTAGTACTCCCGGAGGAGCGCGTCGGTGGCCGCCCAGGCCGGGCGAGCGAGACCGTCCGACCCGACGACGAGGCCGTCGTCGATCAGGCCCTCCGAGGTTGCTGAGGTCATGCGCCCACCCTGCCAGGCGTCACCCACATTACCGGACCCGCATACGGAGAAGACGTCCTCATGCTGCCTGCTCGAGCTCGAGGAGGCGCCGCTTGATCTCCGGGCCGCCCAGGTACCCGCCCAGCGAGCCGTCCGAGCGCAGCACCCGGTGGCACGGGACGACCAGAGGCACCGGGTTGGTCGCGCACGCTGTGCCCACCGCGCGCACGGCGCGGGGCCGGCCGGTCGCCGCAGCCACCTCGGCGTAGCTCTCGGTCTGCCCGAACGGGATCGCGGGCAGGTGGTCGAGCACCTCTCGCCGGAACCCGGTGGCCAGGCGCAGATCCACAGGCAGGTCGAACGCGCGGCGCCGGCCCCCGAGGTACTCCTCGACCTGGCGGGCGGCGCGGTCCAGACGCGCCGGTGCCCGCAGGATGCGGGGGCTCACGCGCTGCGCGAGCCCGGCCAGGACTTCGTCGTGGTCCTCGGTGTCGAAGGCGACGCGCACCAGCCCCGCGCCGGTCGCCGCGAGCAGCAGTTGGCCGAGCGTCGTGTCGAGGGTGCGGTAGGCGACGTCGAGGACGCCCCCGGCGGCCGCCTGGCTCGCCAGGCGGGTGTGCAGTCGCTCGAGGTCGGCGGCGTCGATGGTGCCGAGCGAGCTCAACGGGTCGGTGCTGGTCATCATGCGTGCTCCTGGAGGGTGGAACGCAGGGTCCTCATGCCGTCGGCGGCGGCCCGGCGGGCCGCCGCCGGAGTGCCGCCGACGAGGGCGGCGACCTCGGCGTACGGCAGACCGGCGAGATGGTGGAAGGCGATGGCCTCGCGCTGGCGGTCGGTGAGTGCGCGAAGCGCCTCCCACAGGCCGTCCTCCGGCGGGGCCGGGACACCGTGCGGGGAGACCTGGTCGGGTGTCTCGGCCACGGGCACCGCCCGGCGGCTGCGGGCACGGTGGAGGTCGATGGCCTTGCGGCGGGCGATGGTGACCAGCCACGCCTCGACGTTGGCGCCCTCGGACAGCTCCGGGTAGGCGCGCAACGCGGCGAGGAACGTCTCGGACCAGGCGTCGTCGGCATCCGTGGCGCCCAGGAGCGCGCGGCACACCCGCAGCACGGTGGGCCCGTGCTCGGCGACGACGTGTTCGAATGGCTGCACGTGAGGTAGACGTCCTGGGAAGCGCAGATGTGAGGACTTGACTCTATCCGGGTGCTGCGCCGCCCCTGCTGGACGCCACTCGCCATCGGGAAGGGTGCTGGCGCCGACCGTCCCCTCGGAACCTGAGAAGAAGTGACCCCCGCAGGGTGGAAGCCCGCGGGGGTCTGCCGGACACCTGGCGAAGGGTGGCCGGCACTCCCAGCCTACCCCGGCGGAGATCAAGCCCTGTGGAGTGGTGAGTGAGCTTGGCTCACGGGGTTCTGCGGGCGGCGCGCGGTTGCCGGACCAGCACGCCGGATAGCGCCCCGGTGGTCCTCGGTGCGAAGAGGCTCTGGACGGGCCTTGCCGTGTTTGCCTAGAGTCGCAACACCGAGTGTCCGTGCAGAGCTCGCGATGTCCGTCGACGGAGAGGACAGTCGTGGTGGACCTGTCCGCCTCACGCGCCCGGAGCCGCACCCGCCTGCCCGGCGCGCCTGGCACCAGGAGGGGTTCCCCATGATCACGTCCACGCTGGAGCTCACCCGCAAGGGGCAGGACGGCGGCTATGCCGTCCCCGCGGTGAACATCCTCGACGACCTGAGTCTGCGGGCGGTGATCGACGCCGCGGTCGAGAAAGCCTCGCCGGTGATCGTCCAGGTCTCGGTCAAGACCGTGCGGGCGGTCGGCGTGGACCTGATGACCAAAACCTTCGCGGCCGCCGCGACGTCGGTCCCCGTCCCGGTCGCGCTGCACCTGGACCACTGCCCCGACCGGAAGGTCATCGACGACGTCGTGGCGGCCGGCTGGTCCTCGGTGCTCTTTGACGCCTCGGACCGCGACCTCGCCCAGGCCGAGCAGGAGACCGGCGAGGTGGTCGCCCTCGCGCACGGGGCCGGGGTCGACGTGGAGTCGGAGGTCGAGAACATCGTCGGCGTCGAGGACGGCGTCGGCTCCGACGTCGCCGTGCACGCGTACTCCGTGGACCAGCTCGCCGAGATCGCCGAGCGCACGGGCGCGGACCTGCTCGCCCCCCAGCTCGGCACGGCCCACGGGCAGTACACGAAGGCCCCCGTGCTGCTCCCGGACCGGGTCCGCGAGCTCGCCCGGCTCACGGACCGCCCGATCGTGCTGCACGGTGGCACGGGCCTGAGCGACGCCGACTTCCGGACGTTCATCGACGCCGGGGTCTCCAAGATCAACATCTCCACCGGGCTGAAACGGGCGTACATGCACGCCGCCCTCGAGCACCTGCGCCGGGCGGAGGAGCGCGACAAGTGGGACCCGCCGTCGATGTTCAAGGACATCTCCGCGGCCGTGACGACCGAGATCGCCCGGTACTTCGACGTGTTCGGCTCGACCGGGCACGCCGACGGCGCGGGAGCGAACTGATGGCCCCGACCCTGATCTTCGACTGCGACGGCGTCCTGGCCGACACGGAGCGCTTCGGCCACCTGCCGGCCTTCAATGAGACCTTCGCCGAGGTGGGTCTGCCGGTGCAGTGGTCCGAGGAGGAGTACGCCGAGCGCGTCAAGATCGGCGGCGGCAAGGAACGCATGGCGAGCCTGCTCACCCCGGAGCTCGTCGCGGCGGCGCACCTGCCCACCGACGCCGCGGAGCAGCAGGCGATGATCGCGGACTGGCACAAACGAAAGACGGCCCACTACACCGCCCGGATCGGCGCCGGCGTCATGCCGCCGCGGCCCGGGATCGCCCGGATCGTCGAGGAGGCGGCCGCCGCCGGCTGGGGCCTGGCGGTCGCGTCCACCTCGGCCGAGGTCTCCGTGCGCGCCGTGCTGGAGCACGCCGTCGGGGCCGCGCGGGCCGCGGCCTTCGCCGTGTTCGCCGGCGACGTCGTGCCCCGCAAGAAGCCGGCCCCTGACATCTACCTGCACGCCCTGGACGAGCTCGGCCTCGAACCCGGCGACGCCGTCGTCGTCGAGGACAGCGAGAACGGACTCCGCGCCTCCCTTGCCGCGGGGCTGGCCACCGTCGTGACGGTGAGCAGCTACACCGCCGAGGAGAACTTCGACGGCGCCGCGCTGGTCCTCACCAGTCTGGGCGACGACACCGAGCCCGCCCGGGTGCTCGCCGACCCCCTCGGCCTGGGGGTGGGCGACCGCGTCCGCCTCACCGACCTGAGCACGATCCTGGACCGGACAAGGAAGGCGCCCCGATGACCGCAGCGCTTCAACGCACCGAGCTCGTGGTGCGGACCATCGCCGAGACGACCGTCGCGAACGAGAAGTACTTCGGCGATCTCGACTCCGTGGTCGGCGACGGCGACTTCGGCTACTCCCTGGCCCGCGGCTTCGAGAAGGTGCTCGAGCAGTGGGACGACCTGGACCGCACCGACGCCGGGGTGTTCCTGCAGAAGGTCGCGATGGTCATCTCCAGCCGCATGGGTGGGACGTCGGGGCCGATCTGGGGCACGGCGTTCCTGCGCGCGGGCGCGGCCGCGAAGGGGAAGCAGGAGCTGGGCAGGTCCGACGTCGTCGAGATGCTCCGGGCGGCGATCACCGGCATCAAGGCCCGCGGCGGCGCCGACCTCGGCGAGAAGACCCTCCTCGACGCGCTCGTGCCGATGACCGACACGCTGGCCGATCATCTCGAGCAGGGCGGTCAGGCCCAGGTGGCCCTCGACGCCGCAGCGGTGCAGGCGCGCGAGAGCGCCGAGGCCACCAGCGAGCTCCAGGCCAGACGCGGCCGGGCCTCCTACACCGGCGAGCGGAGCATCGGCTCGCCCGACCCAGGGGCCCTCGCGATCGCGGTGCTCGCGGAGGAGATCGCGAAACGGTGGCAGGACGGTTCCGCTCCCGCCGCCGGCTGAGGCTGCCACGCTGGCACAGTCGCCGGCCCCCGGGCCGGACCGAACATCACCGATCACTCACAACGATGTGGAGGACGCCGTGAAGAAGTTCGTCAACGACCCCAAGGATTACGTCCCGCAGATGCTCAAGGGCATCGCGCTCGCCAACCCGGACACCCTGCGCTACGTGCCTGACTACAACCTCATCATGCGGGCCGACGCCCCCCGCCACGACAAGGTCTCCATCGTCCAGGGCTCGGGCTCGGGCCACGAGCCGGCCCACGTGATGGCCGTGGGCAAGGGCATGCTCGACGGCGCCTGCCCCGGTGACGTCTTCGCCGCGCCGCCGTCGGACTACGTCTACGAGAGCGCCAAGCTCCTCGCCTCCGACAAGGGTGTGCTGCTGCTGGTCAACAACTACACAGGCGACAAGATGGCCTTCGAGATGGCCCAGGAGCTGGCCGAGGCCGACGGGCTCACCGTGCGCACCCTCTTCATCGACGACGACGTCGCCGTGCAGGACTCCACCTACACCGTGGGGCGCCGCGGGGTCGCGGGCAACTTCTTCGTCATTAAGGCCGTGGGCGCCGCCGCCGAGGCCGGGGCGGACCTGGACGAGGTGGTCCGCATCGGGGAGAAGGTCAACTCCGTGACCCGTACCCTCGGCATCGCCCTGACCGCCTGCACACCGCCAGCCAAGGGTGCGCCGTTGTTCGAGCTCGGCGACGACGAGATCGAGATCGGCGTCGGCATCCACGGCGAGCCGGGGCGCCGCCGGGCGAAGGTCATGACGGCGGACGCGATCGTCGACGAGTTCCTCGGCGCCGTGGTCCCCGACCTGCCCTACGCCTCGGGCGACGACGTCGCGCTGATGATCAACGGGCTCGGCGGCACCCCGATCAGCGAGCTGTACCTGCTCTACGGCATCGCCCACGAGAAGCTCGCGGCGCAGGGCATCAACGTCCGGCGCAGCTACGTCGGGGAGTACTGCACCTCCCTCGACATGGCCGGCGCCTCGCTCACGCTCGTCAAGCTCGACGACGAGATCACGAAGCTCCTCGAGGCCCCCGCGGAGATCGCCATCCGCGTGTTCTGATTCCGCCGCCCGCCTGCCTGACCACGGACGACGCCGGACCCCGCCTGCCCGGGTCAGGTCCGGCGTCGTCCGTGGTCAGCGCCCCTGCGGTCAGTGCCCCTTGTGGTCAGTGCCCCTGCGCGGCGGTCATGAAGCGCCGCTGGTAGCTGACGACCTGGTTCGTGGACGTGAACCGCGCGAGGTAGCCCGGCTCCGCCGTCACGACCACGCGGCGGCTCATGTCGCAGAACTCGTCGCTGGCCAGCAGCTTGTCGACCTCGGGGTAGTTCCGTTCGCCCTCCATGGAGCAGACGATCAGGCGGGTGTCGGGCAGGTTCGTCTCGCGCAGCACCCGCAGGTTGTGCCGTACGGAGTCCAGGCCGTCCCGGCCCTCGGGCGTGCGGGCCTGGCGGTAGGTGACCAGCTGCTCCGCCATGCGCCGGCACTCCTGAAGGGGGAAGTCGGTGTCCGTGCGGGCCAGGTAGTCGTTCTGGATCAGGTAGTCGCGCAGGGTGACGAGCACGCCGTCGTCCCGGCTCTCGGCGAAGTCGTCGAGCAGCTCGATCATCTTCGTGGACTGCATGAGGCGGTGCCGGATGAAGCTGTTGATGAAGTAGGGCCGCGCCTGCAGCGCCAGCTGGGCCTGGTACGGCTCGAACATGAGCGTGAAGTTCACCCGGAAGCCGTGCTCGCGCAGCTTCAGGGCGAGGTTGTGCCCGCGGAGGGCGTCCGCCGTCGCCGGCTCCCACCACCGCCGGTCCAGGTGCTTGTCGCCGCTGAGGAGCTGGCCGACGTTGGCGTCGTTGACCGGTCCGGTGTGCGGCACCTTGATCACCACCCGCCAGCGCGACAGGATCTGCCGGAACCGCTCGGCCTCCTCCAGGATCTTGCCGAAGTCCGCCTCGAACGGGTTGTTGAGCTCCACGCACACGTCGCAGCCAGGGCCCAGGATGCGGCCGATCTCGGCCATGACCTCCTCGCGCGTGTGGAAGGTGCCGTCGACGTTGGCCTCGGGGTTGTTGAGAAAGAGGTCGTAGATGATGCCGGGGTTGCAGGTGAGGTTCGCGATCAGCCCGGCGATCGGCGCGATCTCGTAGGGGTTGGCGCTGTCGGCGGAGAACAGGACGTTGGTGGGACGTAGCGTGCCGTCGGTGTCGTAGGAGATGTCCCGGACGAGGTCGATCGCGAGGAGCCCGTCCGCCTCGAGGTTCAGGGCGAGCCGGAACCCCGGGGGTGTGTGCCCCGCCGGCGTGCCGAAGTAGCCGACGACCTCTCTGAACTCCGCCGTCACCCCGACGTGCCGGGCGGCGCCCTCCAGCTCGCGGAAGGTCTCCGCGGCCAGGGGTTGGTCCAGCACCCGGTGGACGTCGTCCTCCTCGCCGGGCACGATCGGCAGGCCCAGCGAGCGCAGCCGGTAGGTGAGGGGCATGAGCGGTGTCGCGGCCATGGTGGCTCCCTGACGCGTGCAGGGCCGACGGCGTCGTCCGTGGCGAGCGGCGGCAGAGGGCCCGCTGGGCACACTGTACAAGGGGCCGTGGTCGGTGACCATGGCGCGATGAGGCTCGCGCAGACTACCCGCTCGCCGTCGTGCCCCGGCAGACCGATGGGGCGAAGTTCAACCGCTCCGGAGCGTTACTAGTCACGCAGCGATCTGATCTCGATGGTGCCCGCGCCGCCGTCGACCGTGACAACCTGCCCGTCGCGTAGCCGTGCGGTGGCGTCCGTGGTGCCGACGACGGCGGGTATGCCGTACTCCCGGGCGACGAGTGAGGCGTGTGCGGCAAGGGTGCCGCCGTCGGTGACCACGGCTGCGGCCCGGGCGAACAGCGGGGTCCAGGCGGGCGAGGTCGCCTTGGCGACAAGGATGTCACCGGCGGCGAATCGGGTGAAGTCCTCGGGTGAGGTGACGATGCGTACCGGGCCCGTGGCGCGGCCCGCGCTGGCCGGCTGCCCCACGATCGCCCCTGCCGGGACGGCCTCGCGGGTGCGGGCGGCGTCGGCCGCGCGGGCAAGTGGATCGCCGACTAGTCGGGGAGGCGCACCGAGAGTGAGCGGCGCAACGAGCCGGCGCTGCCGCTCCCACAGCGCCCGACGAGCCGCGGCCACCCTCGCCCGTGAGGTCGCGTCTCCGTTCAACGCGGCGGTCAGCTCTTCGCGGGTGAGGAAGAAGGCCTGCTCACGGTCGCCGATCACGCCCTGACGGGTGAGATGGTCGCCGAGGGCGTGCCCACAGCGCCGCAGCAACGGCCAGCCCAGGGTGAGGTCCCGGGCCTGCTCCTCGCGGGCCACGGTGTACCGCTGCACTGTGCGCAGCAGCCGCCCGAACCGGTGCAGGCGCCGGGGCCGGTCGCGCAGTGCCGCGACGACGGCACGCTCGGCCGCTACCCGTGTGGCGGCATGTTTCGTGTGCCGCGCGTCGACGCCCGTTGGGGCGCCGGTGCCCAGCTCGCCGGCGGTGGGCAGGAACCAGTCGACCGACTGCACCGCATGACCGGGCAGTGCGGGCTCGGTGCCGGGCAGACCGGTCAGCAGCGCCTGGACGCTGTCGATGACTCCGGGGATGAGTCCGGACGTACGGCCGAGCGCCGCGAGGTGACCCTCCATCTTCCACGCCGAGCCACCGACGATCGCGAGGTACCACAGGTACTCCCCCGCCATCCGGCTCACTTGGTCCACGATCTCCACCAGCCGGCGCGGGCCGGCGGTGGCGACCTCGCGTTCCCCGGCCTCGACCAGCCGCCGGTAGGCGGGAAGCGTGCCCGCACGCCACTCCTGCTCGAGGCCGGCGAGGAGCGCGCGGTCGGCGCCGACCGGGTTGGTGGAAACCCGCACGAGGGCGTTGAACAACAGCCACGGCGCCCGACCGCGGCTCTGTACGATCACGCGGCCCAGCAGCCATGGCGTCGGGACAGGCAGGGCGTTGTAGTACCAGCCGTTGACGACGGCGTAGCGGAACGGGACCACCGTGCCGACCGTGGCGCGCTCGCCGTCGAGGTACCCGGCCTCGATCCGGTCGAGCGGCCAGCTGGCGAACAGCGGCGTCATCGCCTCGGGCAACCACTCCCCCAGGCGGAGGTTGCGCATCCAGTATCCCGGCCCGGGTGCCTCCCACACGACGGGTCCGGGCAGAGCGGTCATCGGCCTGGCCTGCACCAAGAACAGGACCCCGTCCCGATCGATCGCCCACTCGATGTCCTGGGGCGCGCCGAAGTGCCGGGCCACGTGGCCGGCAAGTTCGGCAACGGCCGCCGCCCGGTCCCGGTCCAGGACCTTGTGGTCGGGGCCGGCGCGGGTCATCTCCACCGCCCCACCGCGGATGACCCACTCATCACCAGTCATCTCTCCGGACACCAGCCGCTCACCCAGACCGCGGACGGCGGTCACGACGGTCTCGTCGCGGTTGCCAGTGAGCGGATTGGCGGTGAACGCCACGCCCGCCGCGGCGGCGTTGACCATCTGTTGTACCAGCACGACCATCCCCGGCGAACCGCCGTCGCCGCGGTCGGCGTGGCCGCCGGTCCGCTGGCCCCTGACGGCCTGGTAAGCGCCGACTCGAGCTGCGCGCGACGAGTCCATGCAGCGACGGATCGCCTCGTGGAGGCCGTCACGATCCACATTCAGGTACGACTCGTACATCCCGGCGTAAGAGGCCCCGGGAAGATCCTCGGCCACCGCTGAGGAACGCACGGCGTACGGGCCCGGGACGGCTCGTGCGGCGGCGTCGACAGCGGCGCGCAGCTCGCTGGGAAGAATGCCGTCGGCCGGCGCAGCCACGATGAACCCCGGTGGCACCGGGAACCCGGCATGGGACAGCTCGGCCAGGACCCCTGCCTTGCTCCCCGTGGCCGACCGGTCGAGGCCGGCCGCCTCGGCGAGCCTCGTCACCGTGCCGACGGCGTCCATGCCGGCCCCCTTCGCTCCGAGACGGCCTGGCCCTTCACTGTTGTCGGCGTGCCGCGGTCCTGTTAGCAGCAACCGACGTTGGCGTTGTGGTCGACAGTGTGCTGGGTGGTGAGGACGTTGCCGAGGGCGTCGAGCGCCGCCGGGACGACCGCGTAGTAGGACCACTTGCCCCGCTTGTCCCTGGTGACGAGGCCGGCGTCGACGAGCACCTTGAGGTGGTGGGAGACGGTCGGTTGGGTCAGGTCCAGCGGTTCGGTCAGGTCGCACACGCACGCCTCCCCGCCGTCGTGGCTGGCGATGATGGAGAGCAGGCGCAGGCGGGCGGGGTCGGCCACGGCCTTGAAGGTGCCGGCCAGCCGGGTCGCCTCATCCGCGGCGATCGGTTCGCGGGTCAGCGGGCTGCAGCACGCGGCGGCAGCCGTGACGTCGGTCAGCGGCAGAGCGGCCATGCCGGCCAGTATTGCGCATCAATTGACAGACGTCGATGCGTGCGGCGTCCTCGCATCCCGAACCTGGCATTGAGAACACTCGACAGGACGGCAGTGGTCGGAGATCTCCGGCGCACGCCGGCGGAGGAACCCACGGTGGAAGTCCCCCGGCCTCACCGACATTCCTCCTCGCCACCGGCTGCGAGCACCGGCGAGGAGCCGCGCAAGCGGTTTGTAGGGTCGCGCGCCCCCGCCTCGTGGCGCGGGGCGGGCACCGGTTTCAGGCGGTGACCGCAACCGGGCTCGTGGTCAGGGCTTCCAGGGCGGGGATGCCGACCGGCTCGCGGGCGAGGAGCGGGAGCACCGCACATCGTGAGGAGCCCTCGGCCATGATCTTGGTGATCTCGGCGTGCTCATTGCGGGCGCGGCGGCGCAGCAGCGGGTCGGTCGTGGCCGCGGCGGCGAGGGAGTTGTTGACCACCCAGGCCCAGGGCTCGATGCCGGCCCGGCGCAGGTCGGCCTGCAGCTGCTCGGCCTCCATCACCGGGGTGGCCTCCGGCAGGGTCACCACGATGACCTTGGTCAGCTCGGGGTCCTGCAGCCGCATCATCGGGGTGACGAACGAGGCCCGCTCCCCCATCTGCCGCAGGACGTCGCGGTGGTAGGAGCCGGTGGCATCCAGCAGCAACAGGGTGTGCCCGGTGGGGGCGGTGTCGATGACGACGAAGCGTCGCCGGGCCTCGCCCACGGCCTTGGAGAAGGCCTGGAAGACGGCGATCTCCTCGGTGCACGGCGAGCGCAGGTCCTCCGCGAGGGCGGCCAGGCCGGCGTCGTCCAGCGCGGCCCCCTTGGTGCGCAGCACCGTCTCGCGGTAGGTGCGCGTGGCGACCTCGGGGTCGATCCGGGAGACCTGGAGGTTCTCCACGGCGCCGGCCAGGGTCTCGGTCAGGTGCGCGGCGGGGTCGGTGGTGGTCAGGTGCACCGGCAGGCCACGATCGGCCAGGGCGACCGCGATCGCGGCGGCGACCGTGGTCTTGCCGACACCCCCCTTGCCCATCAGCATCACCAGACCGTGGTCCTGGGCGGCGAGCTCGTCGACCAGCGCGTCCAGGCCGCCGACACCTCCGGGGATCTGTGGCACGGTGGCCGGCGGTACCGGCTCCGCGCCGGCGGCACCGGCCGGGCCGGGCTCGAAGAGCCTGCCGAGGGCGTCCAGACCCACCATGTCCTCGCCCTTGAGCTCCAAGACGTCGGTGGGCAGGGCACGCAAGGCGGGGGGCAGGCCATTCAGGACGGCCTGCTCGCGCGCGTGCACCGCGGCAGCCAACTCGTCCGGGCCCTCGGGTGCGGGCATGACGGAATTGACGACGACGTGCTGCCCGCCCATGCCCAGGGCGGCGAGCTCGCCGCGGGTGCGCTCGATCTCCGCGATCGCCGCCCGCTGGGCGCGGGTGACCAGCACCAGGCGGGTGCGGGCCGGGTCGCCGAGGGCGGCGACCGCCGCGGCGTACGCGGTGCGCTGGCGCTCCAGGCCGGCGAGGGGGCCGAGACAGGAGGCGTCGCCCTTGCCCTCGTCGAGGAAGTCGGTCCAAGACCCCGGCAGCTGGAGCAGACGGATGGTGTGGCCGGTGGGAGCGGTGTCGAAGACGACGTGGTCGAAGCCGGCGATGGACTCCTCGCCGGTGAGCAGTCCGGTGAACTCGTTGAACGAGGCGATCTCGGTGGTGCAGGCTCCGGAGAGCTGCTCCTCGATCAGGTCGACCTCCACCTGTGGCAGGAGGCCCCGCACGGGGGCGACGATGCGTTCGCGGTACGCCGTGGCCGCCTGGTCGGGGTTGATCTCCAGGGCGGACAGGCCCGGCACGGCCGGGACGGCGGTGACCGCGTTCCCGATGGTGAGTCCGAACACCTGCCCGACATTGGAGGCCGGGTCGGTGCTCACCAGCAGCACCGAACGTCCCTGGCGAGCCAGGACGATGGCAGCGCCACAGGCGACGGAGGTCTTGCCCACCCCGCCCTTGCCGGTCAGGAACAGGTAGCGCGGCGCCCCGATGAGGAAGGACGGCACAGTCATGGTCACAGCCTTCCGGGTCAGCAGCAGCCGGAGCCGCCGCAGCAGCCTCCGCCGTCCTGCGCCAGTCCCAGCTCCGTGCGCCCCGCCGGCACCGGGGTGAGCCCGGCCCAGTGGGCGAGCTGAGCACGGTCCGGATACCGGCCCGTCATCGCGATGACGCCGTCCACCACCACCAGCGGCAGCCCTTCGGAGCCGGAGACCTGCAAGAACTGGACAACGGCCTGCCGGCCGGTGAACGCTGTCGGCTCGCTCGCCAGGTTGAACCGCGCGATGTCACCGCCCTGGGACCGGAGCCAGTCCAGGTCGGCCGAGAAGGTCACCAGCTCCTGTGGCACGTCGGTGCCGCACACCCCGGTGCTGCAGCACATGGCCGGCTCGAAGACCTCGATGGTGCTCATCGCTTCTTCCCACTCTCCGATCGATGATTGTCTATGCGTGGAAGCATACGAGCCGGCCCTCGAGCCACGTCACACCAAGGTCCCGCCCAGGAGAGCGCCAACCCAGCGTGTGGCGCCGCGCCTGCTCAACCCCGCTGGGCGAGCACCGCCGCCTCGGGCAGCCGGTCCCGCGGTGCCGGCGCGGGGGCGGGGTAGAAGAACCGGGCAGCCAGCACCCCGATCGCGGCACCCAGCAGCTGGGCGAGGACGAACGGCAGCACGGAGGCCGGTGCGATGCCCGCAAAGGTGTCGGAGAAGACCCGGCCGATGGTGACGGCCGGGTTCGCGAACGCGGTCGAGCTGGTGAACCAGTACGCCGCCCCGATGTAGGCGCCGACGGCAGGCGCGACCAGTCGGCCGCGGCCGGAGCGGGTCAGGGCGAAGATGACGAGGACGAGGCCGGCGGTGGCCACCACCTCGGCGAGCAGCGGCCCCGCGCCGGCCCGGTCGGTCGTGGCCAGCGTGGTCGGCACCTCGAACATGAGGTTCGCCAGGACCGCGCCCGCAACACCGCCCACCACCTGGGCGAGGGCGTAGGCGCCGGCCGCTCGCAGGTTCAGGCCGCCGCCGGTCCCTCGCCCGAGGACCCATTCGGCCAGCGAGACCGCCGGGTTCAGGTGCGCCCCGGACACCGGCCCCAGGACGACGATCAGGATCGCCAGTCCCAGCGTGGTGGCCAGGCTGTTCTGCAGCAGCTGCAGACCGATGTCGCCGGGCGAGAGCCGCTGCGCGGCGATTCCCGACCCCACGACCACGGTGACCAGCAGACCGGTGCCCACGAACTCGGCCACCAGCCGGCGACCCCACGACGGCGCCACGGCCGTCCCCTCGTTGCTCATGCCTGCCATACTTGACGAACCGGGGTGCCTCAGTCAATATTGAGGCAATGAATGCCGAGCGAGGTGACGAGCTGCTGCGCCGGGCGGCGTTGCACGCGGCCCTGGCCGACCCGGCGCGGCTGCAGATCGTCGACACCCTGCACCTGGGCGACGCTTCCCCCTCCGAGCTCGCCGAGGCCCTGGCCATGCCGTCGAACCTTCTCGCGCACCACCTGAAGGTGCTCGAGCGTGAGGGGATCGTGGGCCGCACCCGTTCCGAGGGCGACAAGCGGCGCACCTATGTCCAGCTGGTGCCCGGTGCCCTGGACGACCTCACCGTTCCGAAGCTGCGGTCGGTCCCGCGGGTGCTGTTCGTGTGCACGGCCAACTCGGCCCGCTCCCACCTGGCGGCCGCGCTGTGGCGGCGAGCCAGCGAGGTGCCCGCCGTCTCGGCCGGCACCCACCCCACCGAGGCGATCGCCGATGGCGCCCTGGACAGTGCCCGCCGCCACGGCCTCGACCTCCCGGCGGTGCGGCCCCAGCACGTCAGCGACGTCCGGACCGATGACGACCTCATCGTCACGGTCTGCGACCGCGCGCACGAGGAGCTCGACTTTCCCGTCGACGTCCACTGGTCCATCCCCGACCCCCTTCTCGCCGGCACGCCCGAGGCGTTCGACCATGCCCTGGAGGAGATCGGCCGCCGCGTCGGCAGCCTTGCTCCGCGCCTGACCGCACTCAACAGCCCACAAGGCTTCCGGCCTGGCCGTGCACCGGCCGTCACCCACCACTGACCCACCACCCGATCGTCAAGAGGAGATTCCCGTGTCCGAGCGCCCCAGCGTCCTGTTCGTCTGCGTCCACAACGCCGGCCGTTCCCAGATGGCCGCCGCCTGGCTGTCCCACCTCGCCGGCGACGCCGTCGAGGTCCGCTCCGCCGGCTCCGCGCCGGCGGACCAGGTGAACCCCTCCGCTGTGCAGGCCATGGCCGAGGTCGGCATCGACATCGCCGCCGAGCAGCCCAAGGTCCTGACCACCGAGGCGGTCAAGGAGTCCGACGTCGTCATCACCATGGGCTGCGGCGACGCCTGCCCGATCTTCCCCGGCAAGCGCTACGAGGACTGGGAGCTCGAAGACCCGGCCGGCAAGAGCATCGACGGCGTGCGGCCCGTGCGCGACGAGATCAAGGGACGCGTCGAGGAGCTCATCGCCAGCCTCCTGCCCACCAACGCCTGACCGGAGCAACCCTCATGACGCAGGAGAACACCACACCCGAGATCCACGACGTGATCATCGTCGGCTCCGGCCCGGCCGGGTACACGGCCGCGATCTACGCGGCCCGCGCCGACCTTCGCCCGCTCGTCTTTGCCGGTGCCATCACCGCCGGTGGCGCGCTGATGAACACGACCGAGGTGGAGAACTTCCCCGGCTTCCCAGGCGGCATCCTCGGCCCGGAGCTCATGGAGAACATGCAGAAACAGGCCGAGCGCTTCGGCGGCGAGGTCCGCTACGAGGACGTCGTCGCCGTCGATCTGACCGGCGTGGTCAAGACCGTGACGACCGACGACGGCGAGACCGTCGCGGCACGGGCGGTCATCCTGGCCAACGGCTCGGAGTACAAGGAGCTGGGCCTGCCCGCGGAGACGACCTTCTCCGGCCACGGCGTTTCCTGGTGCGCCACCTGCGACGGCTTCTTCTTCCGTGGCCAGCAAGTCCTGGTCGTCGGCGGCGGCGACTCCGCGATGGAGGAGGCCACCTTCCTGACCCGGTTCGCTCAGAAGGTCACCGTCGTCCACCGTCGCGACACCCTGCGCGCGTCGAAGATCATGGCGGCCCGCGCCCTGGCACACGAGAACATCGAGTTCGCCTTCAACACCGAGGTCGCCGCGATCCACGGCAACGGCAAGGTCACCGGTGCCCGCCTGCGCGACACCGTCACCGGTGCCGAGCGCGACATCGACGCGACCGGCATCTTCGTCGCCATCGGCCACCGGCCCCGCACGGATATCCTCCGGGGCCAGGTCCACCTCGACGAGGCCGGCTACATCCAGGTCGCCCACCCCCACACCGCCACCAACGTCCCGGGCGTGTTCGCGTGCGGGGACGCCGTCGACCACACCTACCGCCAGGCCATCACCGCCGCCGGCACCGGCTGTGCCGCCGCCCTGGACGCCGAGCGCTACCTCGCCGCCCTGGACGAATCCGGCGACCCGGTCACCGACGCCGCCCAAGCACCCCAAAGCGCCGTTCTCAGCTGAACCACGAGCAATCCGGGAGAAGTCATGAGCACCGTCACCGCCGTCAGCGACACCACCTTCGAGACCGAGGTCCTCCGGGCAGACGGTCCCGTCCTGGTCGATGTCTGGGCTACCTGGTGCGCCCCCTGTCGCCGCACCGAGCCGATCATCGAAGAGCTCGCTGCCGAGCACGGCGACAAGATCAAGTTCGTCAAGCTCGACGCTGACGCCAACACGGAGACCGTCACCCAGTGCGGGGTCGTGTCGATCCCGACCTTCAACCTGTACATCGACGGCGAGGTGGTCAAGAGCCTCGTCGGCGCACAGACCAAGAAGCAGTTTCTCAACGAGCTCGGGGACTACCTCGGATAAGAGGGCGCCTAACCACGCAACGTTCCGGGACTCCGGGCACGGCCCCCAACTTCGAGCGGCGTGAGCGCAAACCGCAAATCTGCCCCTCCGCCATGGTGCAGCGCGCGTTCCCGGCACGGACTGGGCGAAAGCGACCAGCAAACGATTCAGGGAGCGCCCTTCGCTAACTATTCAGGGGCCGTCCTTCGCAAGGCAAGGTAGCGAGCAGGGCCGCAGCGCCTGGCAGAGATCCCGCCCTCTGCCAGGCGACACCGCGACGAAGTCATTCGTGCATCGTCGCACTCGAGGCCACACACCGCGTTGGACGCCGACCGCCCCCTCCCTGGCAGCTCGTCGAACGGACAGCTCTCAGGGGGATCAAGCCGATGGAGGTTTCACTGCAATGCTCTGGATTTCCAGGCGCAGCTTTGGGTCAGCCGCCATCCTCGTCACCTCGACCGAGGCGCTGGTGGGCACATGCCCTTGGAACCACTTCTTCTGGTATTTGTTCACAGTATCCTGATCTTCATCCACATTCGTGAAGAACCGAGTCATGTAGACGACGTCGCTCCTACTGCACCCAGCCGCTTCGAGCCGCTGGTCGAGATTGTCGAAAATGATTTGGAGCTGCCCCTCGATGTCCCGTGGAATAGCATCGAAGACCTCGGGCACGTGTGGGTGGTCGTGGTAGGTAGGAGACGCCGACACACCTGAGATAAACACCATCGTGCCCGCCGACGCTCGGATCGCCGGCACAAAGGGACTATTGATGCTGGGGTCATGCCCATCATGGTGAATAATTTCGAGATTGCTCGATGTGGACTGGTTGACAAGACTCATCGTTCTCGGTGTCCCTTCGGTGTAGTGATCGACCAAATAGCCCATCGGGTCGAAGAATCCATCTTCAGGCAGGTCGTCGGGATCACCCCGCCGAGCAGGCGGTATCCGCAGCCCGGTCGGGAGCGACTTCCCTGAGCGCCGACAGGTCGACGTAGTCGCAGACCTCGTAGTCCTCGGGAAGGCTTCCCTTCTCCACCAGCCATCGAGCCATGCGCTCAAGAAGCCCGTGCGTTTCCGCCGAGAACTGCGGATTGAAGTCGAGTTCTGCGTTGTCGATCGCCTCGTGATACTGCGCGTCGGTCAAGCCGTGCATCCCGGACACTGCTTCCAGTGCACCTTCAGGGTCGGACTCAATTTCCTCCGCCCCCCTAGCGAGCACCTCCAGCACACCAGCGACAGCCTCTGGATTCTCCGAAAGGTAGTCGTTCCTGACGATCAGCGTGAGCACCGAGGGCCACGTCTCAAGCAGTTCGAACTCCCCGCTCTCGATCGCCGTCAGAGCTTGCGCCAAGAACGTCGCGGCCGCATCGATCTCCCCCTTAAGGAGCGCAGGCACATGGCTGCCGGGATCCAGGTAAATCACCTCAACGTCGTCAGCAATGCCGTTCTCGGCGAGGTACTCCGCGAGCCAAAACTCCGTTGAGGAGCCCTGATTCACGGCAATCCTCTTGCCGACCAAATCCTGAGGTGACTGGATGTCCTTGGAAGCGACAAAGCGCAGCCCGGTCCACGACGTGACCTGACCGACGATCGTCGCATCATGGCGATCAACGAAGCTTACGCTCGGCAGGTCGCCGGCGACGAGCATTGTTCCATCCTGGGTCGCAAAGGCCTCGGCCGACTCGGGGCCCGACGAGAAGCCGGTGACGTTGATGTCAAGGCCCGCCTCCGAGAAGCTGCCCCGAGCATCGTCCTCACCCAGGAAGACGTGCCATCCGATCATGTTTGACGAGATGAACAGATTTGCTGGCGGAGCGCTGGCATCTGCGCCGTCGCCAGGCGTGTCCGCCCCCTCTGCACCCCGACTGCACGCTGCTAGCAGCGAAACAGACATGGCCAGTGCTGCGGCCGCTGCGATGGCCGTCTTGTGCCTTCTCACGATGTGATCTCCTCCTGCGGGCGAAGCCGCAGTAGCTAGTCAACCTGTGGTTGCCCCGAGCAGCCATGCCACATCCTGGCCACTGGGGGTGGTTCAGTGCACAGTCGTTCACACTGGGAATGGTGACAGCGTCATCTCTCGCTGGGAGATGGTGACCCTGTCATCGGTCGCCCTGCCCCTACAACGTCTCGGAGAACTCCTTACCGACATATGCCCCACCAAAACGCCGGATCAATCGGCGGAAGAGGTAATCGATACTGAAGCCGATTACGGAAAGACAGAGCAATCCTACGAACATCCTGTCGACCAGCATCGAGTACCGAGATTGGATGATCAAAAATCCGATACCTTCTTCGGCAGCGATCAACTCGGCGGCGACGACCGACATGAAAGCCAGCCCAAGGCCGATCCGCATCCCCGCTAGTATGTACGGAATAGCCGAGGGAAACACAACGAGTCTAAAAACGCTGAACCCACTCGCCCCAAGGGTTTGCGCAGCCCGAATCCGGGTGGGGGGCACCGAGGCAACGCCGGTCATCGTATTGAAGAAGATCGTGATGAACGCCGTGTACCCGACGAGCACAACTTTCGACATCTCCCCGATTCCGAACCAAATGATCATAAGGGGTACCAGTGCGACGGGAGAGATGGGCCTCACAAGATTCATCACGGGCATGATGAGTCCGCGCGCCGCGGCAATCCGTCCGGCGGCGGATCCGAGGATGATCGCCCAGACACACCCGTTCGCGTAACCGATAATGATCCGCATGAGGCTCGCACCCACGTGGTTGGCGAGCTCGCCGTCCACGATCATCGAATACGTCGTACTCAGGACGGTCCAGGGTGACGGTAATATGAGGGAATTAACGAAGGTCCCTGACGCGATCGTCCAAAGAATCAGCAAGGACGATACGGAGACGATGGAAAGCCCGAGTGGGCTTCGCAGTGACTTGCCCCAGCGACTTGGCGACCGCTCAGACCGTTCGTCCACCGGCTCGGCCGATTTGGTGCTGATGGACGTCATGCCGCACCCGCCTCTTGCGCGCGAGTACGGTTCGCGCTCTGAGGGACGTGAGAGATGGGATCGAGAATGAGGTCGGTCATTTCTTCTACTACCTCCACGATGTGGCGATCGGTCACCTTGCGCGGGCGCTCCGACACGATCTCGATGCATCGGGTCAGCTGTCCGCGCGTCCCCATGACGTAGACGAAATCACCGAGGAGGGCGGCTTCGCCGATGTCGTGTGTCACGAAAAGGATTGTCGCTCCCGTGCGTTCGTGCAGGTCTTGCAACTGTTCTTGCAAGAGAGAACGTGTGAGGTAGTCGAGCGCCCCGAAGGGCTCGTCCATCAGTAGGATTCCGGGTTGCAGCACGAGGGCACGAGCGATCTGCACACGTTGCTGCATCCCGCCACTCAGCTCGAAGACAAACTTGTCGCGTGCTTCCGGCAAGCCGACCAAGGCAAGTGCCTCCCTCGCTCGCTCGGCGCGCTCTCGCTTCGAGACTCCGGCCACTTTGAGACCGAACTCAACGTTCCGCTGGGCGGTGAGCCAGGGCATGAGCGATCCCTGAACGTCTTGGAAGACCACGACGCGGTCGGATCCAGCACCGTCGACTTGGCGGCCGTCGACCAACAGCTGCCCGCGGGAGGCCTTTTCGAATCCAGCAACGAGATTGAGAAGGGTTGTCTTCCCGCAGCCCGAAGGTCCAATGATGCAGTTGATGGTGCCAGGCTGCATCGTGATGCTGAGGTCTTCTATCGCCGTGGTGGAAGCACCCAGAGACGCTGCATAGGACTTCGAAAGTCCGCGGATTTCGACGCTCAGTCCGGTGCTCTGACCATTGTCGAGACGGGGGCGAGTTTGTTCACGACGTGTCGGAGTAGACATTGGCACCATTGCCTCCAATCGATTGGGCTGACTGTAGGGTCACCCTCTTGGGCTGTCAACGACATTTGCTGCAGACCCGCACGGGCAGAGCGTGGGGGGCGATGAACTGTGATGTTGACGATGAATGGCAGAACGCCGATTCCAGTCGTCGCCTTGCGGACAGTGGGGCGGGGGGATTGTTGCACTGAGCGGGGCGAGCCGCCCTCCCCGATCAAGAAAGGTTTCGGCGCCGGTTCCGAGGCTCGCCACCGTTGGCTTCTCCATCGAAGTCCGTCCCTCCATTGGGTCGACCTCGAACGCTAGGGCAAACGTTTGCGGTTGGTCAAGCGTTTGCGCGGTCCATGTTCGCTACCCCCGGCGGTCTGGCACCGAGGGGCCCCCCGGACCAGTGCTGGAACGCAGTATCCGCACCATCTCATCGACCTCCTTGCGCGCCAGGAACCGCGGAACGTGGCCATCGGGACCCGGGACGTCCCCGCCCGGGCCGCGTTCGAACAGCGGAGCTAGGGGGACGGGCACGATTCGATGGTGAGTTGCTTGACGACCGCAAACGATTGCACCTACGGTACGTCGAACATGGCCGGGGCAAAGACCACGATCCCGGCGATGTGACTGTGCTTCCCCCTGGACCGCCCCGACTCTGTTGGAGACAGGGTTGCTCGATAGGTCACCGGATTGGAGGGATCAGACTGTGGGACCGACAGCAAACGCGCAGGTAGGCATCACGTTGGCGGATCCGCTTGACCGTCGCCTTCCCCGCATTGCCGGCCCGTGTGGGCTCGTCATCTTCGGCGTCACGGGGGACCTCGCCAAGCGCAAGCTGATGCCGGCGATCTACGATCTCGCGAACCGCGGACTCCTCTCCCCGGCCTTCGCGCTGACTGGCTTCGCCAGGCGCGACTGGTCGACTGCGGACTTCGCCCAAGTCGTCCGAGACGCGGTCCGTGTGCACGCCCGCACCCCGTTCGACGAGCGGACGTGGGAGCAACTCGCGTCCGGGTTCCGCTTCGTCCAGGGCGAGTTTTCGGACGACGACGCCTTTGACCGCCTTGCTGCCACGGTGAAGTCGCTGGACGAGGAGCGCGGGACGGGTGGGAACCATGCGTTCTACCTCTCGGTGCCGCCCGGCTCGTTCCCGCTCGTGTGCGCCCAGCTCGCACGCTCGAGGTTGTCTTCCCCCGAGCCAGAGACCTGGCGGCGCGTCGTGATCGAAAAGCCCTTCGGCCACGACCTCGCCTCCGCACGCGAGCTCGACGCCGTCGTCTCCGACGTCTTCGCGCCGGGCTCGGTCTTCCGGATCGACCACTACCTCGGCAAGGAGACGGTCCAGAACATCTTGGCCTTGCGCTTCGCCAACCAGCTGTTCGAGCCGATCTGGAATTCGAATTACGTCGACCATATCCAGATCACCATGGCCGAAGACATCGGCATCGGCGCCCGCGCCGGCTACTACGACGGCGTCGGCGCCGCCCGGGACGTCATCCAGAACCACCTCCTCCAGCTGCTCGCACTCACAGCGATGGAAGCCCCCGTCTCCTTCGACCCGGCGGCACTGCGCGCAGAGAAGGAGAAGGTGCTCTCCGCCGTCCGGTTGGGGGCCGACCTCGACGCCACTACTGCCCGCGGTCAGTACGCCCCAGGATGGCAGGCGGGGGCGTACGTGCGCGGCTACCTCGGCGAGGACGGTATCCCCCCGGGCTCTGCCACGGAGACCTATGCCGCGCTGAGACTAGAGGTAGACACCCGCCGATGGGCCGGCGTGCCGTTCTACCTACGGGCTGGGAAGCGCCTTGGGCGCCGGGTGACGGAGATCGCCGTCGTCTTCAAGCGCGCGCCGCACCTACCTTTCGACCTCGGCGCCACGGAGGAACTCGGGCAGAACGCGCTCGTCATCCGCATCCAGCCAGACCAGGGCGTGACGATCCGGTTTGGTGCGAAGGTCCCTGGGGCCGCAACGGCGGTACGGGACGTGACGATGGATTTCGGCTATGGCCATGCGTTCACCGAGGACTCACCCGAGGCCTACGAGCGGCTTATCCTCGACGTCCTCCTCGGCGAGCCGCCACTCTTCCCCCGGCAGCGCGAGGTCGAACTCTCCTGGGAGATCCTCGACCCCGTGACCGCCAAGTGGGAGTCCTCGGACCAGATCCAGCACTACCGGCCCGGTTCGTGGGGCCCCATAAGCGCCGAGCAGATGCTCGCCCGTGACGGACGCGCCTGGCGCATGCCATGACAAGGGGCAGCCAGCAATGACCGTCACCATGTCGGGCACGACCTCCGCCGCAGTGAGTACCCGGCTGGTCGAGGTGCGCGAGGCCACCGGGATCTCCGCGCTGGGCCGGGTACTCACCCTCATCATCGTCGCGACCGACAACGACGTCGCAGAGCGGGCGATCCAGTCCGCGAAAGTCGCCTCACGTGAGCACCCGTGCCGGATCATCGTCATGGTGTCCGAGGATGGGCCTGGAAACACTCGGCTCGACGCCGAGATCCGGGTCGGCGGCGATGCCGGCGCGAGCGAGGTCATCGTCCTTCACGCGCGCGGCCGGGCCCGGCAGGCGTCCGACGCTATCGTCGTCCCGCTCCTGCTGCCCGACGCCCCGGTCGTCGCGTGGTGGCCAGGGACACCACCGCGCGATCCGGCCGGTGACCCTATCGGAGCCATTGCGCAGAGGCGGATCACCGATGTCTCCTCAGCCCCGGATCCGCTCGCCGCGTTGCACCGGCTCGGGCGGGCGTACTCCCCTGGTGACACGGACCTCGCATGGTCACGGGTGACGCTCTGGCGCGGTCTGCTCGCCGCGGCTGTCAACGAGCCGCCGCACGAGGCGATCACCGCCGCGACCGTCACGGGTACGTCGAGCAAGCCTTGGGTCCACCTACTAGCCGGCTGGCTCGCCGAGCGGCTCGGAGTGCCGGTCCAGCTCGCCGCCAAAGCCCGTGAGGTCATCACTACAGTCGAGCTGGCGCGGCCGAGCGGGCCCATCATGCTGCGGCGCACCCCGGCCTCCTCTGTCGCCTTTCTCACCCGGCCCGGGCGCCCGGACCAGCGCATCAACCTTCCCCTGCGCTCCGTCCAGGATTGCCTCATCGAGGAACTGCGGAGTCTCCACCCCGACCAGACCTACGGGCGAGCGCTCACCCGTGGACTGCCCGTCCTGGAGGAACGATGAGCTACGCCGACGCGGACGGGCGACGTACAACTCGTGCCCCTCCCAATCGACTAGCGGCCGGTGCGCGCCCTCCACATGGTGCTCGCCCGTGGGATCCGCATCGCGGTGCGCTACGCAGCCGCTCAGGTCCACAGCTGAGTCTGCGGTGGAGCCCCGACTGTGAACTCGTCGTTGGTTCTCGGTCCGTGTACGATCGCCGCCTGCTCCATTACCAGCCAGTGCCTATACTGTCTGGCAATTGGTGCCGGCTCATCATCCAGATGCGCAAGAGCCAATGAGTGTGTCGAATGGGTGCGTGATGACGAAATTTCGCCCGCTCGTGCTCGCAGCGGTCGTTTTTGCAGCATCCCCTAACCGCAATCTCAGCGAGCGGCGATCGACAAGCCTTCGATGCCGCATGAAGGAGGTCTCCCGTGCCGGGACATGCACCTCAGACCTGCGTCGATCCGGGTGAGGCATCTGGTGCGCCGGCGAGGCTCCCATGAGCAGTCGCCGCAGCGAAGGACAATCAGAGCACTCCGATTCACTCAACGGAACCAAGACCGCGACCACCAGACCGCAACGTCCGCCCACGCTCCGTGAGGTAGCCAGTGTCGCGGGAGTCGACGTATCGACCGCCTCCC
Organism: Georgenia yuyongxinii; assembly: GCF_006352065.1. Lineage (NCBI taxonomy): Bacteria > Bacillati > Actinomycetota > Actinomycetes > Allobogoriellales > Allobogoriellaceae > Georgenia > Georgenia yuyongxinii. Next base: position 2,262,296 of record NZ_CP040915.1, read on the forward strand.
GTGCACTGCGGACAGAGACGCGCGGCACCGTCAAGTCCGAGACTCTCGAGCGAGTGGTGGCAACGGCAGAAGCGCTCGGCTACCGGGCCAACCCGTTCGCGCGCGGATTGAAGGACCATCGGTCCATGACAGTCGGGATGCTCATCCCCGACCTTGCGAACCCGCTGTTCCCACCAATCGTGCGTGGAATCGAGGACGGACTCGGAGAGCACGGCTATGTGGCCATTCTCGCGAACACGGACATGGACCCTGATCGCGAGCGCCACTTACTGGACCTCTTCTTGGAACGCCGTGTCGACGGACTCTTCCTGGCGACAGCTTTACGGTCTTACCCATTGATCGAGAAGGTCGTGGAGTCCAGGATCCCAACTGTTCTGGTAAATCGCACCATGGATGACAAACGGGTGTCGATGGTCACGACGGACGACTATCACGGTATGGGGCTGGCGCTCCGGCATCTCGTGAATCTGGGGCACAAGCGCATCGCTTTTGTCGGGGCTGCACCTTCTACATCCACCGGATACAACCGGCACAAGTACTTTCTCGCCTGGATGGACAGGCTCGGGCTTCCGCTCGACGAGGAGCTGCTCGTCACCGCTCCGTGGTTCAACAAGCAGAGCGGCGCCGAGGCCTGTGACGAGCTGATCAATCGCGGGCGGGAGTTCACGGCGATCATTGCCGCAAGTGACATGATCGCTCTCGGCTGCTATAGCTCGCTGCGCGCTCATGGCCTGAAAATCCCAGACGATGTCTCCGTTGTGGGGTACAACGGTTCACGGTGGTGCGACGAGTTCAACCCACCACTGACGGCCGTCCATGTACCAAAGTACGACCTCGGTCGTGCAGCCGCAGATCTTATGCTCAGCCTGCTCCAGGGCCCCGACACGGAACCGTCGAGAGTCTTCTTGGACACCTCGCTTCAGGTGCGCGAGTCCACGCGCCAGATTTGAACCGGCTTCCTGCCCCGAGCATCGGCAACGGATTGGTCCTTCGCACCAAGAGATTTTGAGGGCCCGAGCGTCGACGACCCCGCACGGACCAGCGCGAACGAAACCGTCCTCAGCCGGCCAATCCCTGCCACACGAGCACACCCGCCGCCACCCCCAGGAAGGCCAGCACGACGCGTCCGAACACGGCCGGATCGAGCAACTTGCCCAGGCGCACCCCCGGCACCAAGAAGGCGGCCACGGGGACCAGGGCGAGCAGCCCTTCCAGGAGAAGTTCAGTGCTGTAGGCACCCAACCCTGCCAAGGTCGCCACCTGGGCCACCGAGAACACGCCGAAGAGCGCAGAGAGCGAGAAGACGTAGGCGCCCGGCGTGAGCCGCAGGCTGTGGATGTAGGTGGCGAGTAATGGACCTGAGATGCCCGTCGAGCCCTGGAGCGCTCCTGCCGCGAGCCCGATCGGTGGCGACAGCCAGAAGCTCGCGCGGCGCGAGACATGCAGTCGTGGCGCAGCGACACGCAGGACGACGTAGACGAGGATGAGCGCAGCCAGCACAAGCGAGAGCAGCCGGCCGTCCACCGTAGTTAGCGCGACAGTGCCCACGACAGCGCCTATCACTCCCGTGAACAGCAAATTCAGTAGGTGACGGCTCTGCGAAGCGCTCTTCACGTGGTTAACGACGAGCCAGAGGTTCGACACGACGCCCGGGATCGACATGATGATCACCGCGCGCTCGACGCCTAGGAAAGCCGCCATCACGGGGACTGCGACCTGCGGAAGGCCGGTGCCGGTCACCCCTTTGACGAATGACCCGACCGCCAGGGCACCCACAATGACGAGGAGATCCGTCATCGGATGAATGTCCTGTGCCCTGTGCGGGGTTGGGGCGTACAGCGTGGCACCACAGTCACAACACCGCCCGATCTAGTTTCAGCAACCGCAGCTCCGAACCTGCCGCTGGACATGGATGCCTGCCGCCACAGCGGGGGACACGCCGCCCCGTAGGGGACAAGCGTGGCATCGCGAAGCATCGTTTCGAGGGCCAAACGTTTGCAGTATCGCGCACCGTGCGATGAAGGTCAATGGCGCCGACACGGCCACCGCGGGGTGTCGCCCGGCCCGGAGTCAGTGCCTGACGGAGTCAGGTTTTGCCACCAGTTCCAGTCTGATCTGCGCGAACGCCTCAGAAGCCCACTTGGAATCGACGCCCTCGACGTTAAAGCCTTGACGTATGCAAACGTTTGCTCTTACGGTGGCCGTGTCGACCCAAAGGAGGGGACAGACAGATGGAGCAGCCAAGGGTGGCGATCCTCGGAACGCGGTACCGGGACTTCTCGATCGAGGAGGAACAGCTCGGCCCGCTCGGCGCAACACTCATCAGTGGGCCTGGCGGTTCGCCGGCGGACATTCTGGAGGTGGCAAGGGGTGCCACGGTCATCCTCGCGGGTTCCCGCCCCCGATTCACCGCGGAGGTACTCGCAGGTTTGTCCTGTCGCGGGATCGTCAGGTACGGAGTTGGCACCGATTCCATCGACCTCGAGGCGGCACACCGTCTCGGCATCGCCGTCGCCCGCGTATCGGACTACGGCACAGAGGCGGTGGCCTTCCACGCGGTCTCGATGGCAGTGGCCCAGTTGAGACGCCTCAACGAGGTGGATCGCTCCATCCGCAGCGGGAGGTGGGGGTTCGGCGAAGTCAGGCCCTTGCACGAACCGAGCACACTGGCGGCAGGTGTCATCGGCTACGGGCGCATCGGCCGGCAGTCGGCGGCGTACCTGAAGGCCCTGGGCATGCGGGTGAGCGCCTACGACCCGTATGCCGACATCCCCGCGGACCACGACGTCGCCGACGTCAGCCTCGAGGAACTTCTCGCCACCACCGACGTCGTCCTGCTCCATGCGGCCGGCCGCCCGGACGGAAGGCCCCTGCTCGACGCCAAGGCGCTGGGGCGGATGCGCCCAGGAAGCATCCTCGTCAACACCGCCCGTGGATCGCTCATTGACTTTGCGACATTGGTCGAGGCCCTCCGTGCAGGCCGGCCGGCTCGCGCCGCGCTCGACGTCTTCCCAACCGAACCGCCGGACCTCAGCGCCCTCAGTGACGTGGCCGACAAGGTTCTGCTGAGCCCGCACATGGCGTGGTACACGGAGGAGTCCGAGGCAGACATGCGGCAGAAAGCCGCCGCTGAGGCGGCCCGGCTGCTGCAGGGCGAGCCCCTCGCCGACCCTGTCGTGGAGATTGGACAACTGGCATGAGCAACGACCTCAGCACGATGACGAGCCCGGAGGCAGCCGAGTCGTTTGCCCGGTCCCGCACCGCTGTGATCCCTCTTGGCAGCGTCGAGCAGCACGGTCCGCACCTACCCAACGGCACTGACATCTTCGCCGCCGAACTCGTCGCCCGGGCGACGGCCGAGAGCCTTGATGCTGTATATGTACCACTCTCGCCGTACGGGGTCACGCCGATCCACGCCGGGCACCCGGGCACGGTCACGCTGCGGCGGGAGACCTTCGAGATGTTGCTGACGGACGTGTGCAGCGAGCTCATCGCCCTTGGGATTCGTACGCTCGTGCTCGTCAACTGGCACGAGGGCAACATCGCTTCGATGGATGCCGTGGCAACCGACCTACAGCATCGAACTGAGGCCGTCTTCATCTCGGCCCAAGCGTGCTACACCGCCCAGCGTGTCTACCGGGAGGCGGGTGGTGAACTCACTCACGGTGGAGGGATCGAGACTCTGGCCGTCATGGCGTACGACCCTGCATTGGCCAAGGTGGACCGAGCAGGCGAGCCGACCAGGCCCGAGGGTGCTGATGCGCTGGACGCCATGCGACGTTCTTCCGAGGTCTACGGATTCGTAACGGACGTCTCCGAACTCGCCGACGACGGCTGGTACGGCAACCCGTGGTGGGCCACGTCTGACCGGGCCACCGCCTTCCCCACCCTCGTGGCGCAGGAAATCGTCGAGCGGGTCCGATCCGTCGTCGCGGCCCACGAAGCACGTTCCTAGCCCGCTGTACTCATCACGCGCCGGGGTCACCCCTGCCAGTGCACAAGCGCAGGGCGGGGCGGGGCGATCGCACAGTACCAGGCAACGTCGACCGTCGGCGTAGCCACAACACCGCAGGAGGACATGGTCATGGAGAATAGGGTCAGGCTCGCATCAGTCGGTCTTGGACGCTGGGCACGGGTGCTCGCGCGCGGCGCCCAGCGTGGTGACACTGTCGAGCTCTATAGCTGCTTCAGCCGCAACGAGGAACGACGTCGCGCCTTCTGTGATGAGTACGGCATACCACGCAGCGCCGCAACCTACGAGGAGCTGCTCGCAGACCCGGAGGTAGAGGGCGTCATCATCACCACCCCGAACGACACGCATCGGGACGTCATCATCCAAGCGCTCGAGGCCGGCAAGGCCGTCTACACGGACAAGCCGATCGCGCACAGCTTGGAGCACGCGAGCGAGATCGCGGCCGCCGTCCGGGCGACCGGGCAGGTCTTCGCGGTCGGGCACAGCTCGCGCAGGCTGTCCGGCCATCGGGAGATGCGGCGCTGGATCGACTCCGGGCAGATCGGCGAGATCAGCCTCGCGGAGGCGAACTTCTCGAACGAGCGCGGCCTGGAGCTGACGCCTGACACGTGGCGCTTCTACGCCGACAAGAGCCCGGGCGGGGCGTTCATCCAACTCGGCGTGCACCATGCCGACACCCTGCAGTACCTGCTCGGGCCGGTGAAGCAGGTCACCGCTCACGCTCGGCGCCTGTTCACCAAGGCAGAGGTGCCCGATGCCGTCATGGCCATCCTCGAGTTCGAGAGCGGGGCCCTGGGGTACATCGGTACCGGGTGGGCATCCCCCGGCGTCTACTCAATGAATCTCCTCGGGACGAAGGCCAACCTCATGTACGACCTGGACTTCACCCACTGGGACGAGTCGCACCTGGCGGACGACTATTCGTCACTCCGATCGCAGTTCTACGGCGAGTCCGAGCGCCAGACCGTCGACCTGCAGCGAACGGACATGTTCCGCGAGCAGCTGGAGGAGTTCGGGCTGGCGATCCGTGGTCAGGCCGCGGTAGAGGTGGGGCCAGAGGAAGCAGTGCGCGCACTCGCCGTGGTTCGAGCGGTGCTGGAGTCGTCCGCGCGCAACGGTGCGGCGGTGAGCATCGACGAGGTGATCGCCAACGCGGACACCAGGCAGACCGTGGCTTGACCGATGCCGGTCTACCGTGGCGTCGAGCTTGGCTTCACGGAGCTTGCCGGCCGGCTGTCGGCCGATCCTCTACCCGGGGACGGCCTGACAGACGATGTGAGCATGCGGGTAGTGCGGATCCGGCCGGGTCCGCGCACCCCGCATCGCCATCCTCACAGCTGCGAGGTCATGTTCGTCGCACAGGGCGACGGGCGGTTCTGGGAGGGCGACACGGTTCACCAGGTCCGTGCGGGTGACGTCTTGTTCGTCCCGACCGGTGTCCCGCACGCGACCGTCTGCGTGGGTGACACCGACATCGTGCTCGCATGCTTCTTCCCCCGGCGGGATCTGCCCAGCAACATCGAGGAGCTCCCAGGTCCGGTACGTCACTGACGTGTGTGGGTCGGGGCCTGTCCACAACGACCCACACACGTCGCGAGCATTGATAAGGGTGAGTCGTGCACCGCTTCGTGACGAACAAGCAAGCCTCTTCCCGCATTCGCACGACGCTGGGTGCCGCCTGGCCCCCGCTGCTCGTGGCCATCGGATGCGCGGCTCTGGCCCGCGTCGTCCCGCTCCTCAGCCCTCTGCTCACTAGCCTCATCGTGGGCGCGGTGGTGGCGAATACTCGCCTGGTGCGCCTCGGGGCGCTCGGGCAGGCCGGCCCGATCGCGAAGACCCTGCTACGGGTTGGCATTGTCCTCGTCGGCTTCCGACTGTCGCTCGAGGCACTGGCCGGAGTCGGTGGCCGAGGGGCCGTCGTCATCATCGTCACCGTCGTCCTGGTCTTTCTTGCGACCTGCTGGGTCGGTGATCGGTTGGGGCTGGACCGCGGTCTTGTCACGCTCATCGCCAGCGGGTTCGCCATCTGCGGTGCGGCTGCGATCGCTGCCGTGGAGGGGGCGATCCGCCGACGCGATGAGGACGTTGCGCTCTCCATCGCCATGGTGACGCTATTCGGCAGCGCGATGATCATCATCGTCCCGCTCGCCGGCGCCGGGCTGGCACTCAGCCCGGAACAGATTGGGGTGTGGGCCGGGGCGAGCATCCACGAGGTCGCCCAGGTGGTTGCCGCAGCTTCTATCACGGGCGGGGCAGCGGTGGCGGTCGCCACAACAATCAAGCTCGGTCGCGTCCTGCTCCTCGGAATTGTCTACAGCGCCGCCCGCTTTCGGGACGGAGCGCCTGGGGGTCTGGACCAGGTCGCCCAGCGCAAGGTGCGGCTCGTGCCGTGGTTCGTCATCGGGTTCGTCCTCGCGATGCTCCTGCGCTCCAGCGGGCTCTTGCCGGCGACAGCGCTTGGCGCGATCGATGCGCTCGCCAACGTGAGCCTCGCCGCCGGAATGTTCGGCCTCGGACTAGGCGTGCGATTCGCCCAGCTCTACCCGCTGCCGTGGAGGGTGGTCGGGCTCTCAGCGGTGTCCACGGCTGTGGCTGCCAGCGCTTCGCTCGGGCTCGTTGTCCTGCTCTTCTAGGACTTTGGGTCAGTCATCTGAGGAGTACGGTCGGCCGCTTGCCGGCTCATGGCGTTGAGGTGCCGTTCCGCCGCCGCCCGCGCTCGCAGAACATGCTCGCGTGCAGCCTCGGCAGCCCCTTCGGCGTCCCCACTCTCGATCGCGGCAAGAATCCGCAGGTGTTCCTTTCGGGAAGCCGCGGCGCGGCCCTCGACCTCTAGCGTCGTCCGCATGCCCTCGAGTAGAAGGTCGTAGATGACTGCCTGAGTCTGTTCCAACAGAGAGTTCCCGGCCGCCTGGACGATCCGCGTGTGGAAGAGGGCGTCGAGCCGTTGCACCTTGTCGTTCTGAACGTCGTCGCTGTCCAGGGCCCCCTCGAGAGTCGCGTACGCAGCGCGAATCCTGGCGAGTTCGCCGGGGTCCTTACGCTGGCTCGCCCACCGAGCGGCGGGGACCTCGATGACCTCACGCATAGCGAAGAGCTGGGACAGATCCTCCTCCCAGTCCTGGAGCGATCCTCGCAGCTTCTGCTGGGTCGCCGGCTCTGCCACGAACACGCCTTGGCCGTGCTTGACCACGAGCCGTCCCTCCGCTTCGAGCGTACGCACGGCCTCGCGCACTGAGGGGCGGCTGACCTCCAGTGCCGCGGCGAGGTCCCGCTCCGCGGGGAGTCGTTCCCCGGGCTGGAGATGCCGCTCGGTCATCACCCGGAGGATCTCGCCCCTGATGCGCGCGATCAGGCCGGACCGACCGATCACCTGCCAGCCCTCGGTCATCTCGCGGTCCTGCGGTGCTGTCACGCGGACGCTCCTCTTGTCATTGACATCTGTGACGAAATACATAGGCTATCAAACACCAGAGGTCGGACCACTTACCAGAAGGAGGGGCCATGATCAGACAGCCAGACTTCCTGGCACACAGGCGGGGCGACTTTGTCGCTGTCGCGGTTCGGGACGTCGAACCAGGAGAGGCCACAGTCGGCTATCTCGACGAGACCCCATCGGCCCAGATCGACGTCACTCAGCCCGTGCCGCTCGGCCACAAGGTTGCACTGTCCCATGTGGCAGCAGAGGCAGACGTCATCGAGTACGGGCTGCGGATCGGCACAGCCAGCAAGGACATCACCAAGGGCGATTACGTCCACATCCACAACCTGAGGAGTGCCCGGTGGCAAAGAAGCCTCGCCTGACAGGATTTCGGCGGTCGAACGGGGCGGTGGGCGTGCGCAATCACGTCGCGATCCTCCCCGTGGACGACCTCTCCAACGCAGCTGCCGAGGGCGTCGCCGCGCTCGTGCCGGGCGCACTTCCCCTCCCCCACGCATACGGGCGGCTTCAGTTCGGGGAGGACCTTGACCTGACATTCCGTACGCTTATTGGGATCGGCTCCAACCCCAACGTCGCAGCTGTCATCGTCATCGGTATCGAGCCCAATTGGACCAACCGGATCGTCGAGGGCATCCAGAAGACCGGCAAGCCCGTCGAAGGATTTTCCATCGAGGGCAACGGCGATCTCAAAGTGATCGAGCTCGCCTCACGCGTGGCCAAGGAGTACATGCAGGCCGCTAGCGAGGAAGCACGCGAGCCCATCGACTGGTCCGACATCCTCCTCACGACCAAGGACGGCGAGTCGGACACCACCACCGGCCTCGGTTCATGCCGAATCACCGCTTACCTGAGCGACAAATGGGTCGAGGCCGGCGGCACGATGATCTTCGGAGAGACAAGCGAACTTACCGGCGGCGAGCACCTCATCGCCGAGCGCTGCATCGATGACGTGGTCCGGGCACGCTTCCAGGGGTTCTACGACGACTACATCCAGATGATCGAGGACACCGGCGCGAACCTTCTCGGCTCGCAACCCACCCAGGGAAATATCGCCGGCGGCCTGTCCACTATCGAGGAGAAGGCCCTGGGCAACATCGTCAAGACGGGCACCGCGCCGATCGTCGGTGCCCTCGCGCCCGCTGAGGCACCGAGCCGCCCGGGGTTGCACTTCATGGACACCTCCTCGGCCGCTGCGGAGTGCGTCACTTTGATGGCCGCTGGCGGGGGCGTGATCAACCTCTTCCCGACGGGGCAGGGCAACGTCATTGGCAACCCCATCATCCCCGTCATCAAGATCACAGCTAACCCGCAGACCGCGGACCTGATGAAGGACCACATCGACGTCGACTGCTCGGGCTTGCTCACCGAAGGGCGCTCGGTTGAGGACGCTGGCGAGGAGCTGATCAACATCGTCGAACGAACCGTGAACGGCAGGCTCTCGTGCGCCGAGGCTCTTGGCCACCGCGAGTTCACCATCACCAAGCTGTACCGGAGTGCTTGACCCGGACGACACGCACGCGGCGACGTCCCCGTCTGACCGGCCAGGCGGGGACGTCGTCGCGTGCCTTGCGATTCTCCACACAAGTTCGCGCGACCTGAAGGTGTTCCTCCCATAGCGACCATGGGTATACCGAGCGGCCCGGTTTGTTCGACTCCCTGACTGTCAGCGACGAACGAAAAGTAGGCCAGTTCCGACGGGGCGAAAAGTCTACCCCGCCGTTGTGTGGCTAGTGTGCCCTGAGGTTTTCGGGTTTACGCATCCTGCCGCCCTTGCCCGGCTCGCTAGTGACCCGCTCCAGCCACTGCTCGGAGTAGTCCCGGAAGGTGATGTCTCGAACCGCTGCCGCCTCGGCCTCCGCCCGCCGCCGGCGAGCGGCCACCGCCGGCGGCTCCCACTCCCCCTTGCTGATGGACCCGTGCGTTCGGTTGAGCCACGCGCGGGCGTCTCCCTCGGTGAGGAACGTCAGCGGTTTGTCGTCCTCGGTCCGCGCCGAGTACAGCTTGCGCCCGGTCCGGTGCAGCTAACCTGGCACCGTTTCGACAGCAGCTTCGAGAGGCTCCCCAACCTTCGCGACGCTGCCGCGCCGCCTTGTTCATCTCGCTCATCTCCGTACCTCCTGTCGCGTGTCCGTCGTGCCATCCCCGTGCCATTGCGAATGGGATTCTCGTGCCTCTCATGTCTCTCGGTGTCCACGACGCCCGAAGACACGAAAAGGCCCGGATCCGCGAAATTCCGCAGATCCGGCCCCTCTGACCAGATTCAACGGCCGGTGGGGCCGAGGAACCGTAGAAGCTGATCGTCAAGTCAGAACAAGTCAAAACCGTTGGAACTTCGCGGACCGGGCCTGGTGTATGGCGCCCGTTCCCGCTACGTGCCACTGCAGGATGACGATGATCGCCAGCTCGCAAATCACAGGAGCGCACAACGCAGCCCTGCCCCGGCTGTGCTCAGCTCTGCGCTGCTGGTGCGTCAACGTGCCCTGTGCGGGCGTCCCCGTCTACCGCTATGTCACTGCTCGGAACGACCACGGCGTCGAGGGCCACCAGGCCGGAGGCCGTCAGCCGCAGCGGGTTCACCTCGATCTCGTCGATCGCTGGGGTCGCGCGTAGGACGCCGCCCAGTGCGGTGAGCACGCCGGCCAGCTGGGTCCGGTCGGCGACCGGTCCGGACCGGTGCCCTAGGAGGAGGGCACGGCCTTGGAGGTCGTCCACCATACCGGCAGCGGCCCGTTCATCTAGGGGCACCGACCGGATCGCGACGTCGGCCATCACCTCGGCGGCCGTACCGCCGATTCCCAGCAGGACGACGGGCCCGAACACGGGGTCACGCCGGGCGCCGACGATGAGGTCGACGCCGGGCGCCGCCATGGACTCGACGAGGAACTCGCGGGCTCCCACGGCCTCCAGGGCATCGAGCGCGCCGTCCATCTCGGCCGCCGTGCGGATGTTGAGGTGGACTCCCCCGAGCTCCGTCTTGTGCAGCACCGCGGCGTCGACGAGCTTCACGGCCACCGGGGTCTCGAGCACGTTGAGTGCCTCGTGCGCCTCCGCCCTGGTGGTGCAGCGCCGGCGTGGCGGCGTCCTCAGACCAATCTGGTCCAGGAGCTCCTTCGCCCGGATCTCGTCCCAGGGTCCGGTCAGGCGTGCCGGCTCTGCCGCCGGGGCGGGTTCCACCGAGCGGGCGAACTGCGCCCGGGCGTCCTCGACGAGCGCGACGAGCCCGCGCGCCAGGGCGGTGGGCCCGGCGAGAAGCGGCAGTCCCAGCTCGGCGGCGGACGCCCGTGCCTGGTCCAGGTCACCCTGGGGGCCGTCCACGCCGATGAGCACCGGGACGACGTCGGACGCACCCGACTGTGCGACGGCTGCGGGCAGGTCCACCACCGGCTCGGTCAGTCCGTACACCGCCAGCGCGTCGACGGCCGGGTCCGCGGCGACGGCGGCGACGACCCGGTCGAACCCGGGGCCTGGTCGGCCGGTGTCCACCGGGTTGGCCTGGAAGGTGATCGGGGGCAGCTGCTCGGCGACGGCCGCCTGGGTCTGCAAGGACAGCCGGGGCAGGTCCACCCCGGCGCTCTGGAGCGCGTCGGCCACGAGGAGACCTGGCCCCGCCTGCGCGGTGATGAGGGCGACGCCGGGGGTGGGCGACGGCGCGAGCCGGCGCCCGGCGAGCGCGGTGACGCCGTCCACCAGCGCCTCCTCGTCGTCGACGAGCACGGCGCCGGCCTGCCGGAGCAGCGCGCGGGTGGTGCGCCAGGAGGTGGCCAGGGCCCCGGTGTGCGAGCTGGCGAACTCGCTGACGTCGCTTCGGCCGACCACCAGGGCGACGACGGGCTTGACCGCGGAGAGCCGTGCCACCGCCCGGAGCAGCGCGGGGCCGTCCTTGACGGTCTCGAGGTGCAGCGCCACCACGCGCGTGCCGTCGTCGCCGACGAGGTGCTCGAGCACGTCCTCGGCGCCGACGTCGAGCGAAGCCCCCAGGCCGACGGCGAGGCTGACGCCGACCCCGGCCCGTTGCAGCCGGAACGCGAGCGCGTGGTTCACCCCGCCGCTCGCGGCGACCACGGCCACCGGGCCCGGGCGAACCGCCGCGACGCCGGGGACGAAGCTGGCCCGCAGGCCTCTGCCGGGCACGAAGAACCCGGACGTGTTGGGACCGAGGAGGCGGATCCCCGTCTCACGGACGGCCTGGACGACCGCGCGTTCATGGGCCTCGCCGGCCGGGCCGGCCTCCCCGAAGCCGCCGGCGCACACCAGCGCCGCGCGCAGCCCGCCGGCGGCGCACTCGCGCAGGGCCTGCGCCGTCGCCGGCGCGGGGATGCACATCACCGCGAGGTCCACCTCGCCTTCGGCGGCCGCCAGGGCGTCGCTGATCGTGGCGTGCATGCCCGCGGCGCGGTTGTTGACGAGATAGAGCGGCGCGTTGTGACCGCGGAGGGACTCCGCCATGACGGCACCGAGCTTCCCCGGCGTGGCGGAGGCACCGACGACCATCACGCCGGACGGCGCGAACAAGGGCTCGAGCGTGGCTGCCGCGAGGCGCGGGGCAGTCGGGGTGGACGTCATCGGGGCTCCGTAGGTCGAGGGTGGCGCAGTCAGGGCAGCACGGCTGGAGCGGGCTGGGCCGGCGCAAGGCTCTTCAGGCCGAGGATCTGCCGGGCCTCCTCCGGGGTGGCGATCTCATGACCGAGCTCGCGGATGATTCGCACCGCCCGCTCGACGAGCTGCACGTTCGTGGCGAGCTCGCCGCGGCGGTAGTAGAGGTTGTCCTCGAGCCCGACCCGGACGTGACCGCCGAGCAGGACGGCGTGGGTGATGGCGGGGAGCTGGTTCGCGGCGACGGCGGAGACGCACAGCTCGGCGCCCTCCGGGAGCTCGTCGACCATCTGGTGGAGGATGCGCGGGGTGTAGGGCAGCGCGCCCTGGAAGCCGCGGTCGAGGCCCAGCACGACGTTGACCCAGTACGGCTGGGCGTCGAAGCCCGCGTTGATCAGGCGGCTGGGGTCCTGGCGGATGTGGGCGGTGCTCATGACCTCCCACTCGGGCTTGATCCCGAGCTCGGTCATCCGGGCGGCCAGCTCGTCGCACTGGGCTGGGGTGGTGAGGTTGACGATCTCGCGACCGCCGGTGGTGATGACGAAGGACTCGGCGTCGAAGGTCGCCATCTCCACATGCGGGGCCTCGAGGCCACGCAGCCGCTCGGTGAAGTCGATGCGCAGCTGGCCCTCGGAGTTCTCCTTGATCATGTCCCCGGAGATGCCGCCGCCGGTAGAGATGTTGATGACGACGTCGGTACGTTCGCGCAGGGCCTCGTTGATGCGGCCGTAGACGTCGGCGCTGCACGTGGCGAGGTCGTCCTCGGGCCGGCGGGCGTGGATGGCGGCCACCGAGGCGCCCGCCTCGACGCAGGCGGCGACGTCGTCGGCGATCTCCTCGGGCTGGGTGGGCAGGTGCGGGTTCTGCTCCTTCGACGCCATGCCGCCTGTGGGGGCGATGGTGACGATGACCTTTCGCGGCTTGATGTTCGCGGCGGTGGTGGTGGCCATGGTGGGGTCCTTTCAGACGCGCAGCGCGAGCCGCTCGGCGGCGCCGCCGGGGGTGAGGTCGAGGTCGAGGTCGTCCGCCGGCTCGCTGCCGGCGAGGTGGATGTCGACGGCGAGCAGGTGCCCGCTGACGGGGCAGAGCCAGCCGGTGACGGCGAGGTCGCGGTGCAGGTGGGACCCCACCCGCTCGGGCAGCGGCAGCGCAACCGGCTTCGCGCCGCTGCGCCACCGTGTGGAGCCGGTGACCAGCACGGCGCCGTCGACGGTCTCCACCCGCCAGACGCCGTCGGTACCGCGGATGGCGCGGAGCCGGTCGGACAGCGGCAGCCAGGTCTCCCCGTCGCGCAGGCCGGCGGGCTGCAGCTCCGGGTCGATGGGCCGGCCACGCTCGGGCACGTCGTCGACCGGAACGCCGAGGCGGGCGGCGCGCTCGCCGCGCCGGAGCACATCGGTCGCCGCTTCGTCGTACCCGGTACCGCCGTCGGTGAGCACGACGCTGTAGGTGTCCCGGGCGGCGGCGGCGGAGACGACGCCGCGGCGCACGTCGGCGACGACGTCGGCCGGGTCGCGGTCGAGTGGGTCGCCGATGCCGCCGCCACCCTGCCACGTGACCGCGAAGACGTCCCGGTCGGTGATCGGGAAGGCGCCGGGCTTGGAGCCCAGGTCGGCAAAGCGGGGGTCCTGCTCGGTGCGGCCGGTCAGCAGGCCGGCCAGCCGCGCGGAGTCGGCGGAGCCGGTCATGATGCCGGCGGCGAAGGACTGCCGGACGAGCCCGGCGGGCAGGCCGCCGCCCAGGCCGGTGGAGTTGGGCACCTGGGCGCCGTGGGTCATCACGAGGGCCTCGGCGGCGGGCACGGACACGGTCAGGGCGACCTCCGCGCCGAGGCCCCCGCGGCGGCGGCCCGCTCCCCCGGTGTCCTGGGCCAGGCGGCGGTAGAGGTACACCAGCGGGGTGACGAGCTCGTTGACCTCGACGTCGGCGATCGAGGGGCAGGGCGCGTTGATCGGGCCCGCGGCGTCCTGGCCGTCATGGGCGGCGAAGGCGCCGAAGCCGCCGGCGAGCGGGTCCATGAGGTGCAGGCCGAAGACCTCGCCGAACTGGTTCTTGCCGCTGAGGTTGAACGTGGCCATCGTGCCGCTGCTGACGGCCTGCGCGCGGTGGGCGTACTCCGGGGTGGCGGCGAGCAGCCGGTTCAGCGCGGCGGAGACGACGTTGGAGACCACCCACACGGTCTCGACCGTCGCGCTGCCCACCGGCGCGGGCGGGATCGCGGTGCACACGAGCCCGTCGGGGGCGACCACGTCGACCGGGCGCAGCAACCCGTCGTTCCAGGGGATGTCGAAGCCGAGGGTCGGGATGAGGGAACCGGCGACCCCGCCGATCAGGCCGGCGCGCGAGCAGTTCACGAAGCCCTGTGCCTGCTCGGAGGAGCCGGAGAAGTCGAGCGTGAGGTGGTCGCCCTCCTTCGTCAGGACGAGGTCGACGGTGTAGAGCTTGTCGGTGTGGCCGTCGTGCTCGAGGAAGTCCCGGGTGCGGACCACGCCGTCGGGGATAGTCAGGAGGCGGTCGCGGAGCTTGCGCTCGGCGTCGTCGACCATCGCCGCCATGGCGCCCTGGACGACGTCGGTGCCGTACCGGTGGCACAGGTCGCCCAGCCGTTCCGCCGCCACGTTGAGGGTGGCGATGAAGGCCCGGATGTCGAGGCCGAGCTGGGCCGGCAGGCGGGAGGCGGACAGGACCATCTCCAGCACGTCCTCGCGCAGCTCGCCGCGGTCGACGAGGGTGACGGCGGGGATCCGCAGGCCTTCTTGCCAGATCTCCTTGGCCTTGGGCGACCAGGAGGCGAAGTCCATGCCGCCGACGTCGGTCTCGTGTGCCATGACGCCGGCCCACGCGACCAGCTCGCCGTCGACGAACAGCGGTGCGCACATCTGGACGTCGTTCTGGTGCAGGGCGCCGACGAACGGGTCGTTGCCGATGATGCGGTCGCCGTCGCGCAGCTTGCGGCCGGAGGCCAGCAGGTGCCGGATGAGGGAGCCGACCGGCGGCGCCTCGAACGTGACCTGGTGACCCATCGTGGCGAAGGAGCCGTCGGGCAGGTACAGGCCGGTGAAGAAGTCGCTGGCCTCGGTGACCGTGGGGCTGCCGCTGACCGATTGCAGCGCGAGCCGCATCTGGTCGGTGATGGCCACCAGGCGGCTGCGCACCACCTGGGCGATCACCGGGTCGGTCGTGGTGGGCGCCTGGGCCGAGAGGTCGAGGGTGCTCATGCCTGTCCTACCTTTACGTGGATGGTGCCGGCGTCGTCGGTGGTGGCACTGCCACCCGGCGGGACGACGACGACGCACCCGGGAAGCTGGATGAGGGCCGGTCCGGCGACGTGCTGGTCAGCAGCGGGCCAGTCGCAGCCGTAGACCACCGTGTCCTCGGGGGCGTGCGCGTCGTCGAAGACGACGGGCCGCACCTCCCGCACCGTCAGCTCCTCCCCGGAGGTCGAGGAGGTCGGGGTGGTCGAGCGCAGGGCCGCGACGGCGCGGACGGAGAGGATCTCGAACCCCGCCTCGCGGAACCCGGCACCCTTGCCGAAGAGCAGCTCGTACTCGGTCTCGAACTCTGCCAGCAGCGCCTCGACCGCGGCGGCGTCGGGCCGGTCGGCGACGGCGATGTCCAGGTGGTGTGCCTGCCCGCGGTAGCGCACGGCGGCGGTATGGCTGACCTCGGCGAGGCCCGGGTCCGGGATCGTGCCGAGGGCCCGCTCGCGCGCGTCCGCCAGGGCCGCCGTCAGCTCGGCGGCGTGCTCCGCGGTCGGCTCCACCCCCGGGGCGAGGCGCTGGTACCTGGTGCGTGACGCCGTCGTGCGCAGGTCGGAGGTGCCCGCGCCAAAGGCGGACTGGGCCGTGGCGGTGGCCGGGACGACGAAGCCGTCCAGGCCGAGCTCGCGGCACAGCTTCCAGGCATGGGACGGCCCGGAGCCGCCCCCGGCGACGAGGGTGAACTCGCGCGGGTCGTGCCCGCGCTCGATGGTCACCGCGCGCAGGAGGTCGGCCATGGCAGCGTCGAAGACCTCCCGCACTGCGCGCGCGGCCTCCATCGGGCTCAGCCCGAGGGGCTCGCCCACCTGCTCGGCCAGCGCGGTGCGGGCGGCGTCGACGTCGAGGCGGATCCCGCCCGAGCCGAAGCGGTCGGGGTCGAGCACGCCGAGGACGAGGTCGGCGTCGGTGGTCGTGGGCTCGGTGCCGCCCTTGCCGTAGCAGACGGGCCCGGGCACGGCGCCGGCACTGCGCGGCCCGACGCTGAGGATGCCGTCGCGGACGGCGGCGATGGAGCCGCCGCCGGCGCCGATGCTGGCGATGTCGACGCTGGGGACGCGCATGTCCGCCCCGCCGAAGGTGACCTCCTCGCGCAGGAGGGGGGCACCGTCGACGACGACGCCGACGTCGAAACTCGTGCCGCCGACGTCGAGGGTGAGGATCTTCGGCCGGTCCAGCCGGACGCCCAGGGCCTGGCCGGCGACGACGCAGGAGGCCGGCCCCGACAGCAGGCCCCGGACGGGAGTGGCGGTCAGCGTCGCGGCCGGCACGACGCCACCGGCGGAGGTCGTCATCATGATCGGGGCGGTCATGCCCAGGGCACGCAGCTCGTCCTCGAGAGTGCCGAGGTAGCCGCCGGCGATCGGGCCCAGCGCAGCGTTGGCGACCGTGGTCGAGGCGCGGGCGTACTCCCCCACGCTCGGTGCGATGTCGTGGGAGACGGAGACGAACGCGCCGGGGAGGATCTCGGCGGCGAGGCGGCCGAGCGCCGTCTCGTGCGCCGGGTTCTCCGTGGCCCACAGCAGGCAGATCGCGACGGCCTCGACACCGGCGTCGCGCAGATGCTCCAGCGCGCGCCGGGCGGAGGGCTCGTCGAGCGGCGTGACGACCTCGCCCTGGGGGTTGACGCGCTCGGTGACCTCCACGACCAGCTCGCGTGGCACCAGCGGGGCCGTGCGGCCGCGCAGGAAGTAGTTGCCGAGATCCAGGCCCTGCAGGCCCGCCGTGCCCCGCCGCAGCCGGCCGATCTCCAGCACGTCACCGAAGCCCAGGGTGGTGACCAGGCCGACCTTGGCGGTACGACCGGTGAGGAGCGCGTTGAGGCCGACGGTGGTGCCGTGACCGAAGCGGGTGACCTGGCGGGCGAGCTCCTCGGTGGGCAGACCCGCGATCTCGGCCGCGAGGTGGAGCGCGTCGACGACCCCCGTGACGACGTCTGCGGTGGTCGGGGACTTGCAGACGAACGAGCGGCCGTCGGCCGCGCGCAGCCACAGGTCGGTGAACGTGCCGCCCACGTCCGTGCCGACGGCCCAGCCGTCCGTGTCCGGCGCCGATGTGGGTGGTTCGGTGATCGCGGTCAACCGGGTGCTCCTTCAGAAGTGACGTCGTCGTCCAGGAATGACGCCGTCGAGTCAGGTCGTAAGTGATGCAGTGGCCCTGGCGGTCCCGTCCGCCGGCGGCGAACGGGACTCCGTGCCCCGGCCGGTCAGGAGTTGATCAGCGCGGCGCGCATGTCGGGGTGGACGCCGTCCTCGGTGGCCGTGAGGCCGTCGGCCGCCGGGAAGGACTCGAAGATCGACTGCGGGATGGGTGCGTTGCGGTAGAAGTTGCTCCCGCCCAGGCCCGGGGTCCAGGTGTTGGGCTCCCAGTCGGGGAGGTAGTTGCGGTAGCCACCGGAGTTGAGCTCCACCCGCAGGCCGCTCGGCTCGCGGAAGTACAGGTACTGCTGCTCGCCGATGCCGTGGACCCCCGGCCCGGACTCCATCGGGGTGCCGTTCTCCATGAGCACATCCGCGCTGATGAGCAGCTCCTCGTGGGTGTCCACCCAGAACGCGATGTGGTTGACGCGGCCGGCCCGCGTGGAGTGGTCGAGCACCACGCCGAGATCGTGGGACTTCTCGTTGGTGGTCAGCACCGAGAACACGCTGATGTTGGTGTCGTCGAGCTGGGTGCGGGCCATGAGCCGGAAGCCGAGCACGTCGCGGTGCCAGGCGGCGAAGCCGTCGACGTCGGTGGCCGCAATGGTCACGTGGTCGAGGAACCGCGGGGCGCCGGCGTGGCTGGAGCGCTTCTCGGGGCGGTCGGGGAAGATCGAGGCGTGCGCGGCGTCGGCCTCGAAGCGGTCGACCTCCCAGAACAGCCGGATGGGGTGGCCGTAGGGGCCCTCGAACTCGAAGGCGCGGCCGTAGCCGTGGCCGCTTTCGCTCCACGTGCCGGTGATGCCAGCGTCCTGGACGCGGCCGGCTGCGACCTCCAGCGCCTCGGCGCTCTCGGTGCGCCAGGCCATGCGGGTCAGGGCGGGATCCGGCCCTTCGGTGATGATCAGGCTGTAGCGGTAGTGGTCGCCCCAGCAGCGCAGGTAGGTAGCGCCGTCGACGCGGTCGACGATGCGCATGCCGAACTGCTGCTCGTAGAACGCGGCCGACGCCTCGACGTCGGGGCTCGCGATCTCGAGGTGGGAGAGGTGTGACAGAAGCTTCTCCATGGGGGATGCCTCCAGGGCGGTCTGGGTGGCGCTCGTCGTCGAGCGGTCTCGTCAACTGTGGTCTGGGCGGGATGGCCTCAGAAAGAGGCAAAGCCGGATGCTGCGGATCGATGCGGTCGATGCGTTCGACATGGACCTACTCGAACATCGACATGTCCACCGGCTTCGACACGAGCCCCTCGTCGTGCGCGAGGCCAGCGAGGGTGCTGAGCGCCTCGAGGTTGATCGCCGTCGCGAACCGGTCCATCCGCACCCGCTCTGCGAGTGCCGGGTCCATCTCGAGCTTCTCGACGAGGATCTCGCGCAGGCCGGCCTCGTCGCTCCCCGCCGCGTCCAGCACCTCGGTCAGTGCGGCGGTGAAGCGCTCGAGCACCTCCGGGTCCTGGTCGGCCGCCGTCACCATCAGCTGCGTGGAGAGCCCCGGGGCGGACTCGGCGAAGTTCCAGGAGACGACCTGCGCGCCGTTGCCCTGGGCGATCGTGATGAACGGCTCGACCTCCCAGATCGCGTCGACGTCACCTGCCTCGAGGGCGCGAAGCATGTCGGGGTAACGGATCTCGACGAAGTCGATCTCCGCCGGGTCGCCGCCGGCCGCGCGGACCGCCTCGTTGATCGTGAGCGTGCCCGCCGAGCTCAGGGTGTTGACGGCGACGGTGCGTCCGGCGAGGTCCGCGGCGCCTGTGATGCCCGAGTCCGGCTTGGCGAGGACGGCGGAGATGTCCTCGTCGCCGTCCTCCCACGCCTGGCTGAAGCCGCCGGCGACCTGCAGCGGGACACCGGCGTCGAGGGCGACCATCAGGGAGACGGAGTTGAGGGTGACGAAGTCGACCTCGTGGGCGAGGGTGGCGGCGACCATCGTCTCGCTGCCCACCCCCGTGTCGATCGTGACGTCGAGGCCGTGCTCCTCGAAGATGCCCTGGTCGACGCCGTACCAGAGGGCGGACGTCGCGACGATGGGCAGGGTGCCGATCGTGATCGGCAGCACCTCGGCCTGTTCCGTGGCCGCCGGTCCGGCGGACGTCGCGGCGTCGGTGGTCGGGTTGCTGCTCGCGCCTGAGCTGCCGCAGGCGGCGAGGACGAGGGCGGCGAGGCTGAGGACGGCGGCGCGGCCGGCAGTGCGGCGTAGAGGGGTCGACATGGTGCTCCTTCGGCATGGGGGATCTCCCGCGGCGTCGTCGCCTCGGGGTCGTGCAGGAGGGTGATCTGGGTGGGCGAGTCAGATGGTCTCGGCGACCCAGTCGGCGATGAAGTTGGTGGCGACGGGCTGGTTGTCGGCGCTGACGTGCTCGACGCCACCTTCGCGACGGGTGAAGATCTTCAGCTCCCGCTTGGGGCTGTTGACGGCGCTGTCGTACTGGGCGTGGGCGTACTCCAGCGGGATCTGCCGGTCGTTCTCCCCGTGGGTGACGAGGAACGGCACGGTGATGTTCTCGACGACGCCGACCAGGCTGACGGCCGGCGCGAAGTCCATGAACTCCTCGAGCGAGTTCTTGCCCCAGACCCACTGGACGTGGTCCCAGTAGTGCGGGACGGGGTTCTCGCCCTCGCGCTCGCGGCGCCGGCGCTGGAGCTCGCCCCAGTTGTAGTTCGCGCCCCAGGCGACGCAGAGGGCGAACCGCTTCTCGAACGCGGCGGCGCGCGGCGCGTAGTAGCCGCCGAGCGACCAGCCCATCACGCCGATCCGGTCCGGGTCGACGTCGTCGCGTGTACACAGGTAGTCGACGCACGCGGCGCCCCAGCGCTCGCTCTCCGGGAAGGCGGTGAGGCCCCGCAGGCGCAGCGCCCCGCCGGTCCCGGGGTGATCGACCATGAGGGTGGAGACCCCGCGGCGGGCGAGCTCTTGGCCGATGCCCGACCAGTAGATCATCTCCTTGGTGCTGTCCAGGCCGTTGAAGTGCACCATCACGGGAGCGGGAGCGCCGGAGCTCTCGGCCCGGACGAACAGCGAAGGCAGCGTGGTGCCCTCGTACGGGACCTCGACGAGCTCGCAGTTCTCCTCCCCCAGACGCACTGCCCGCTCGAAGGCGTCGAGCATCTTGCGGTAGGCCTCGGCGCGAGGCGCGAAGCCGCGAGACTGCATCCGCTCGGCCACCTGGTAGTAGATGGCCGCACGGCGCAGCCGGGTGGCGGCGCTGAGGCTCCGCCCGGCCGCCGCGTTCTCGTCGGCGAGCTCGACCTGCCGGTCGGCGACCGCGCACCACGAGGCGAAGAAGTCCTCGGTACCCGGGTCTTCCCCGTTGCCGGCGGCATCGAGGAGGGGACGGCAGGCCTCGAGGATCTCCTCGATCTCGCCGCCGCTGCTCAGTGCGATGTTGGCCGACAGGTTCCACACGTACTTGTTGGGGAAGATCTCGAACACGAAGGCGCCTCTCTGCGAAATTCGGTGAGGAGAGGCGCGGTCGACGTCGGCCGGCGCCCTCCCGCCGGGACGCTAGAGGGGAGCGGGTGTCGCCCGGAAGGCGAGTTTGGCGATGCGCGGGATCGATGCGGTCAATGTTCGAGCTGTCACGACGTCAGGCGCCGGAGGCGGTCACCTCTCCCGCCAGCTCCAGAAGGCGGGTTCGCAGCCACCGGTGGCCGGCGTCGGCGGTGTGCCGGGACGTCCACACCATGACCTCCTGCAACGGTACGAGCGGCATGGGTGGGTCAAGGAGCTTCAGGTGTGCCTCCTCGACGAGCAGACGGCCCAGATGCTCGTGGATGAGCATGATCAGCCCCGTGCCACGGAGGAGGAATGGCGCCACGACGAAGGACTGCACGGTGACCTGAAGGTTTCGGGGGATCTGCTGCTGGTCGAGCTGGTTCTCCGGCAGGCCGATCATGGCGCCCGCACGGTAGGCGAGGTAGGGCAGCTCGCTGAGCTGCTCGACCGTGATCGCGTCGCCGAGGTCGGGGTGGTCACGGTCGGCGGCGACGAGGTAGCGGTCGGTGAACAGCGCTTTGTACGGGTAACCGACGTCCGCCCCCAGGAGTTCCCGCGGCAGGATCAGCAGGTCGGCCTCGTTGCGGCGGAGCGCGTCGGTGAAGCCCACGGGGTTGATCGGCAGGATGTTGACCCTGACGTTGGGCGCCTCCTCGTTGAGCCGCTCCAGGAGCGGTCGGAGCAGGACGAGGCCGATGTAGTCGCTCGCGCTGATCGTGAAGCTGCGCTGGTCGGTGGTCGGGTCGAAGTCCGTGCGCACCGCCAGCACGGACTCGACGATCGACAGCGCCTCACGGACCGGGACGACGAGCGACTCGGCCAGCGGTGTGGGGACGAGGATGCGGCCCTGTCGGACCAGCAGAGGGTCGTCGAAGAGTCGGCGCAGCCGGGCCAGGGTCGAGCTCATGGCCGACTGACCGACCATCAGCCGCTCCGCGGCACGGGTCACGCTCCGCTCGGCGAGCAAGGCGTCGAGTGCGACGAGCACGTTGAGGTCGACGTTGGCCAGCTTCTCCGACATGTGGCTCCTCCTCCAGCGGGGTGCATCGATCATGTCGATGTGTCGCATCGTCAGCATCTGTTTCCGCGAATCTGCGGCGTCACCTATCTTCCGAGCATCCGTCGAAGGAGAGGGTGGCAATGACGCCTGTTCGCAACTGCTTGGTGGTTGGCGCGGGGATCGGTGGCCTGGGTGCCGCCGTGGCCCTGAGGCAGCAGGGTATCGACGTCGACGTCGTCGAGATCAAACCGGACGCCCGCGTCGTCGGCGTGGGCATCAACCAGCCCGGCAACTCCCTGCGTGCCCTGGACGTGCTCGGGGTGCTCGAGGAGTGCCTAGCGGTGGGGTACCAGTTCGACCGGAACGAGCACTTCGACTGGCAAGGCCGGCACATCCTCCTCACCCCGTGCTCGCTCGGCACCGATCGTGTGCCGCCGAACAACGCGCTCGCCCGGGCTGCTCTGCATCGCATCCTTGGTGACGCCGCCCGGCGGGCCGGCGTGAACGTCAGGTACGGCGCCAGCGTGGCGGACCTGGTCGACGACGGCGACGGCGTGACGGTCACGTTCACCGACGGGCGGGTGGGGCGCTACGACGTCGTGGCCGCCTTCGACGGGATCCGCTCCCCCATGCGCCGGCGACTCTTCGGCGCGGCGGTCGAGCCGCAGTACACCGGCTTCGCGGTCTGGCGGGTCACCCTGCCCCGCCCCGCCGAGGTCACCCACACGATGCTCTTCCACGGCGACCGCTCCAACACCGGGGTGATCCCCCTATCCCCCGAGCACATGTACTTGCTGCACGTCACGGCCGAACCGGCGGGCGCCCGCTACGAGGACGCCGAGCTCGCCGCCCTGCTCCGCCAGCGCCTGGCCGGCTACGGCGGACTCGTGGCGCAGCTGCGGGACACGCTTCCCGACGACGGCGTGGTCTACAGCCCGATCAGCGAGGTCCACCTGAGCGCACCCTGGCACCGGGGCCGGGTCATCGTCCTGGGCGACGCCGCCCACGCCTCGGCACCCAACCTCACCCAGGGTGCCGCGATGGCGCTCGAGGACGCCGTCGTCCTGGCCGACGAGCTCGTGCGGGACCGGCCGGTCGAGGACTCCCTCGCTGCGGTCTCCGACCTGCGCTTCGCGCGCACCAAGCTCGTCCAGGACGTCTCCCACGGCATCCTCGCCACCGAGATGGCCATCACCTCCGACGGGCTCGAGGACTTCGCCGCGAACCTGCGGGAGCACCTCCCCGGCCAGGCCGCCTTCGTCGAAGCCAAGCTCAACGAACACTTCCGTCTGGTGGCCGACCCTGTGACGACCTGAGTCGACGCGGCGCGGCTCTGAACCACACGAGCATCGACCTCGTCAATTCCGCGCATCCAGATTGGCTTGTTCCTCCGATGTGACGCGGCTCATAAGGTCGACACGACTCAGCCCGCGCGCCACCGACGTACCGCCCCCCCACCCAGTCAAAGGAGACAGCGGGACATGACCCAGACCGAATCTTTCCGTCCGACGACGGTAAGCACCCGCCTCGACGAGATCCTCGACAAGGTCGAGGCCGCGCTCGAGGACGACCTTGTCCCCGTCGACATCTTCAACGACCAGGAGGTCTTCGAGGCCGAGGTCGACCGCATCTTCACCAACAGCTGGGTATTCGTCGCGCACGAGAGCGAGATCCCCAACCCCGGTGACTTCGTGCAGCGCCGCATCGGCATCGACCCGGTGATCGTCACCCGTGACGGCCAGGGCGGCATCAACGTCCTGTCGAACTACTGCCGGCACCGCGGGACGCAGGTCTGCCAGACCGACAGCGGGAACTCCCGGTTCTTCAAGTGCCCGTACCACGGCTGGACCTACAACAGCCAGGGTCAGCTCATCGGCACCCCACACCTGCAGGACGCCTACGGCGAGCTGCTCGACCCCGACGACTGGAGCCTCATGCGCGCCCCGAAGGTCGACACCCGCCAGGGCTTCATCTTCGCCTCGCTCAACGCCGACGTCCCCCCGCTGGAGGAGTACCTCGGCGGTGCCGGCTGGATGCTCGACGCCATCGTCGGCCTGCATCCCCAGGGCATGCGGGTGGCCGGGCCGCCGGACCGCTACCGGGTCAAGGCCGACTGGAAGACGGCGGCCGAGAACTTCGCCGGCGACGTCTACCACCTCGACGTGCTGCACTGGGGCACCGAGGAGATCCACGTCTCCCAGGGGCTGCAGATGTCGTGCGAGATCGCCCGGAGGTACGAGTTCGGCAACGGCCACAACTTCACCGGGCACGCCTGGACCAAGGCGATCCACCCCGGTTACGTCCTGTGGGGCTACCCCGAGCACATCGCGTCCCAGTTCGACCTGTCCGGGCTCGACGAGGCACAGCTCCAGGTGGTCAACCACGAGCCGCCGACGGTCGGGACGATCTTCCCCAACCTCAGCTTCATCCGCTTCAACACCCCGGCCGTGCCGGGCGGTCCCATGTCGGTCGTGACGAGCTTCCGGCAGTGGCAGCCGATCGGCCCGGGCGAGATCGAGCTGTGGAGCTGGCAGTTCGTCTGGGACTTCATGTCCGAGGAAGAGATCGAGCAGCACTACGTCACCGGCGAGTTCGTCTTCGGGTCCGCGGGCGTCTTCGAGCAGGACGACACCGTGGCGTGGGAGGGCATCGCCAAGGCCGGCGCCAGCCCCTGGGCGCGCAAGGCGGGTATGTCCCTCAACTTCCAACAGGGTCGCAACAGCGCCGTGGACCAGTCTCCCGACCCCACCTGGACGGGTCCGGGGATCAAACGCAACACCGGTTACGGCGAGCACGTGCAGCTCGCCTTCTACCGCCACTGGCTGAACGTCATGCGCGGCGAGGGCGTGGCGCCGAACGCGACCGAGGGGAACTGACCATGACCACCACCGAGACCACCACTTCGGCCGCAGCGGTCGCGTCCGACCCGGAGATCCGGGCGCTCATCACCCAGTTCCTCGCCACCGAGGCCCGCCTGCTGGACGAAGGGCGCGAGGAGGACTGGTACGAGCTCCTCGACGACGCCTTCGTCTACGAGGTGCCCGTCCGGCAGGCCACCGAGCCGCGCTCGCACGAGTTCGCCCAGCGGGGTATCCGCGTCAAGGACACCAAGGCCCACATCCGCACCCGGATCGACCGGCTCAACACCGGGATCGCCTACTCCGAGGTCCCACCCTCGCGCACCCTGCGCGTGGTCGGCAGCGTCGAGATCCTCGACACCGACGCCCCCGACGTCGTCGCCGTCAACAGCGCCCTGCTGCTCTACCGGCAGCGCGGGATCGACACGTGGAACGACCTCATTCCCGTCCGCCGGGAGGACACGATCCGGCTCGCCGCGGAGGGGCCCCGGCTGCTCTCCCGCCGGGCGCTCACCACCGAGACCACGCTCGGCACTCCGAACCTGGCGGTGTTCCTGTGACCGACCTGAAGAACGCCCAGCAGGTCGCTGTCCACCTCGACACCACCAAGTGCCGCGCCTACGGCATCTGCGTGACCATCGCCCCCGACGTCTTCTCCCTGCCCAAGGGCAGCCCCGTGGCGGTCCTCCTTAAGGACGTCACCGACGGCGAGGACCTCGCCGACCTGGAGGAGGCCAGCTTCAACTGTCCGGCGCAGGCCATCTCCGTGGCCAGGGTCGAGGCAGCGTCATGACGTCCAGCATCCGCAACGTCGTCGTCGCGGGCGCGTCGCTCGCAGGCCTCGCAGCCGCCGACGCCCTCCGGCAAAGCGGCTTCGACGGGTCCATCACCCTCCTGTCGGACGAACGGCGGGCGCCGTACGACCGGCCACCGCTGTCCAAGGACCTGCTCGCCGCCGACGGCGATCCGGTGCCCGTGGCGCTGAGGCCGGAGGGCCACTTCGCCGACCACGAGCTCGACCTGCGCCTGGGCCACGCCGCCGTCGGCCTGGACATCGACCGGCGCTACGTCGTCACCAGCGACGGGGCCGCCCTGCCGTGGGACGCCGTCGTCGTCGCCACGGGCAGCCGGCCCCGGCCGCTGCTGACGACGTCGGGCGAGGCACTGCCCGTGCTACGGACCATCGACGACCTGCTCCGCATCCGCGACGGCGTTGCACGGCACGGCCGCGTGACCCTCATCGGCTCCAGCTTCATCGGCCTCGAGATCGCCGCGAGCCTGCGCCGGCGCGGCGTCGCGGTCACCCTCTTCGGCGCCACGGCGCTGCCGCTGAACGACGTCGTCGGCCCCGAGGTGGCCACCGACATCCGCGACCTCCACGCCGCCCACGGCGTGGACCTGCGCCTCGGTACGCTCGTCACCGCCGTCGAGGGGGCACCGGGCGATTACACCCTGCACCTCTCCGACGGCACCACCCATGCGACGCCGTTCGTCGTGGCGGGCGTGGGCGTCGAGCCCAACGTCGAGTGGCTGCTGGGATCCGGCGTCGTGCTCGACGGCGGGGTGGTCTGCGACGCCGCCGGGCGCACCAACGTGCCCGGCGTGTGGGCGGCCGGCGACGTCGCCGCCTGGGACCACCCGCTCCTGGGCGAGCGGGTGCGGGTGGACCACTGGACAAGCGCTGGGCAACAGGGCCGGCACGTCGCCGCCAGCATCCTCTCGGGTGGCGACACGCCTTTCACCTCCGTGCCGTACTACTGGACCGATCAGTACGACCGGAAGTTCCACTGCTACGGCCGCCGACTGCCCGCGGACGACGCGTTCGTCGCCGAAGGGTCGCTCGCTTCCGGCGAGTACCTCGTCCTCTACGGCACCGCCGGAGAGTTCCACAGCGTCTTCTCCTCCGGGCGTGAGCGATCCCTGCGCGGCTACCGCAAGCTCCTCGAGCGCGGCGGGACGTGGGACGAGGCGCTCGCGATCGCCGACGGCAACCTGCAGTCCACCCAGGTCTGATCACCACCCAGCCCGGGTTTCGTGTGTGGGGACACCCACCCCCGCGACAGTCCCCGGGAGCACCACCCACACAGGGAGAAGCAGTGCAGCTACTTGATGACCACGTCGTTCTCATCACCGGAGGAGGCTCCGGCCTCGGCCTCGGCGTCGCCCGGCAGTGCCTCGCCGAGGGCGCCCAGGTCGCGATCATGGAGATCGCGCCGGACAAGGTCGAGCACCTTGTCGCCGAGTTCGGCGACCGGGTCCTCATCCGGCAGGGCGACGTCCGCAGCGTCACGGACCTCGAGGCACTGAGAGCGGCCATCGTCGAGCGCTACGGCAGGCTCGACGCGCTCATCGGCTGCCAGGGCATCTTCGACGGCAACCTGCCCCTGCGGGAGACCCCCGTCGACCGCATCGACTCGCTCTTCGACGAGCTCTTCCACGTCAACGTCAAGGGGTACATCCTCTCCGCTCGGGTGTTCGTGGACCTCCTCGAGGAGAACGACGGCGCCATCGTCCTGACCTCCTCGACGGCGGCATACGCGGCCGACGGCGGTGGTCTCTTCTACTCAGCGAGCAAGGGGGCCGTCCGTAGCGTGGTCAACCAGCTGGCGTTCGAGTTCGCCCCGCGGATACGCGTGAACGGTGTGGCGCCGTCCGGCATCGCGAACAGCCAGCTGCAGGGGCCGGCCGCCCTCGGCCTGGAGAAGGTGAAGCAGTCGGACATCCCGAAGGAGGATTTCCTCGAGCAGTTCCGGATGCTCGCACCGCTCCAGCACCTGCCCACGCCCGAGGAATACGGCTGGCTATATGCGTTTCTCGCGTCCCGGCGCAACACACTCATGACCGGCCAGACCATCGTCGCCGATCAGGGCCTGTTCAACCGCGCGGTGATCAGCTCGGGATCCAAGGCCGGCGGGATCCCGGTCGGCGTAGTTACCGGGTAGGACGCGCCCGCCCGGCGTTGTTGGCCGCTCAACAGAGCGTCTCAAGATCGATTGTTTTCGGCCACCGGCAACTCTGCACTCATCGCACCGTGCCAAGTACTGGTGGCCGCCGCACCTTTGGATGTTGACACTGCACGGCCGCGCGCACGGACATACCGAGGCCCAAGCACGCGAGGTCAGCGGGCATTGAACCCGGTCATGCGGATGAGCTTGGCCGGCACACCGGCGACGATTGCGTTGGCAGGCACGTCCTTGGTCACAACGGCACCGGCGCCGACGATCGCCCCGTCGCCGATCGTCACGCCTGGGATGACTGTCACGGCGGCCCCAAGCCACACCTTGCGGCCGATCACGATCGGTGCGGGCATCATGTCCGCGCGTCGGTCCGGATCGACGCCGTGGTTGAGAGTGGTCAACGTGCTCCCGTGTCCGATGAGCGAGCCGTCCCCGACCGTGATGCCCCCCGTGTCCTGAAACCGACAACCGACGTTGATGAAGACGTCCCTGCCGAGGGTCAGGTTCTTGCCGAACTCGCTGTAGAACGGCGGGAAGACGACGACGGAGTGATCGATCGGCTTTCCGGTGAGTCTCGCGAGCAGGGCGCGCACTTCGTCGGGCGTGCGGTAGGCGGAGTTCATTTCGGCCACAGTCCGCAGAGCGTCCTGCGCGGCGCCGTGCATGAACTGGTGCTCCTTCGATCCGCCTTCGATAAGCGCTCCACTGTTGACGTGGTCGAGGAAGCTCTGCAGCTCAATATCGTGCATGACGTTTCTCCGTGTGATTTCCGGGACGGATGCAGAACGTCGGCGACTCAGTCACCGTGGACCTCTACGGTGGCCGTGATGGAGCCGTCCCGTTCCGCGATCCGCTGCGCGGCGTCGCCCTCCGATCGCCCCAGGATGACGATGCCGGGGTAGTAGGACTGGTCGCCGTTGTAGAGGACGAGGTCGTTGCCGGGAGCGTAGTAGCCCACGTCGCCCACGTCGGGGTCTGCGCCCTCGGGCTGGCCGTCGAGGGAGAGCGGTGACGGGAGCGGACCGGTCTTCTCAACTCCGCCGTGGTCGGTCATGTCGATGGACACGGGCAGCTGTGCCACCAGATCGCGGGCGGCAGCACTCTCGGCCAGAGTCGCCTGAAAGTGTTGGTTGCCTATGGTGATCTGGACCTTCATCCGGTCCTCCAAGTCGTTCGTGGGGGCAGGGACATCAGGCGGGAACGTACGGTCTAGGGCATCGGGCCTCCGGCAGCGACCGTCAAAGGGTGAGAAGGACCTTGGTGGCGGTGCGCTGATCCATAGCCAGGTAGCCCTCGGCGGCACGCTCGAGCGGGAGGGTGAGGTCGAAAACCTTGCCTGGGTTGATCTTGCGGTCCCAGATGAGCTGGATGAGCTCGGGCAGGTACTGCCGCACCGGCGCGGGTCCGCCGTGGATATGGACACCGGCCATGAAGAGCTCGTCACCGGTGATCGCGACGTCGTGGGAGACGCCGACAAAGCCAACGTGCCCGCCGGGCCGGGTCGAGCGGATTGCCTGCATCATGGCTTCCTGAGTGCCGACCGCCTCGATCACCGAGTGGGCCCCGAGGCCGTCAGTGAGCTCCTTGACCCGAGCCACACCTGCGTCTCCGCGCTCCGCCACGATGTCCGTGGAGCCGAACTCGCGCGCCAGTGCCTGGCGGTCGGCGTGGCGGCTGAACGCGATGATCCGCTCGGCGCCCAGCTGGCTGGCGGCGAGGATTCCCAGCAAACCAACCGCTCCGTCGCCGACAACCGCGACCGTCTTGCCCGGGCCGGCCTCGGCGGCGACGGCGGCGAACCAGCCCGTGCCCAGCACGTCGGAGGCAGCCATGAGCGACGGGATGAGGTCGGGGTCCGGCATGCCGGCGGTGGCGACCAGCGTGCCGTCGGCGAGCGGGATGCGGGCCAGCTCCGACTGGGTACCGATGGTGCCCATAGGGACGCGGTGCACGCAGTACGCCTGGTACCCGGCCTGACAGATCTCGCAGGTGTTGTCAGAGGCCCAGAACGAGCCGACCACGAACTCGCCGACCTTCACGTTGCGGACCTCAGAACCCACCTCCTGGACCACGCCGACGTACTCGTGGCCCATCACCTGGTGGTCCACCGGTTCGGCGCCGCGGTAGGGCCACAGGTCGCTCCCGCAGACACAGGTCGCCGCGAGCCGGATAATCGCGTCGGTCGGCTCCATGATTCTCGGGTCCTCACGGTCCTCGACCCGCACGTCCCCGGGTCCGTACATGACAACCTGACGCATCACAGTGCGCTCCTCTTCGTGGCTCGTCTCATGTGGCGTCGGCACGGCGCCACGATGACGAGTCAACCCCCGGTCCCCGCAGTATGGGAGTCCCGGTCGTTGGGTGCACTGACAGGGCGCCCTTCGCAAAGGGACCGAACGACTGGTTCACTGGTGACGTCTACATCGACCCCGTCGCCGCCGCCCCGCCGCCGTCGCGCGTGACCGCAAACCTGGTGCACTTCATGCCCGGCGCACGGACCCACTGGCACCGTCACCCGCTGAGCCAGACCGTGTTCGTGACCGAAGGCGTCGGCCTGTGCCAGCGCCGCGGCGGCCCGATCGAGGTGATCCATCCGGGCGATCGCGTGCTCTTCGAAGCCGACGAGGAGCATTGGCACGGCGCCACGCCGAACCGCCTCATGGTGCATCTGGCCATGAACGAGGGTGACGACCAGCACGACGTCGTCCACTGGCTCTAGCCGGTGACCGACGACTAGTACATCGCAGCCCATCCACTCGACCGCTGACGGCCCTCGACGAAATTCGACGTACCCAGATTGGGGTTGCGCCAGCCATCTTCGGGCCGAGAACCATGTCGCGAACACGTAGAACGCGTGTACTCCGACCGCGACCACCAAGGCGCCTAGCAGTAGCCCGGGGTGCGCGGTGCGGAAGCCACTGCGATGCTAGGAGCCACAAGGCAAACGGGACAGCCACCGAGGACAGCGTCGTGATCCCTTGACAGATCTCGCCGCGAGCGCTGACATCGTCAGCGGATGGCAGTGTTCGGGGCACGTGCGCTACATCGCCGAAGTCGGCTACGGATCACTTGATCTGCGTGATGCAGTCGATGCCGGTTCGGCGCTCAATGGATTGAGCACAGTTCTCCCCGCGGACCGGACCTGCGGGTCTGGACTTGGGGATGCCGCCGAAACGCTTGAAGGAGGGGCTGGCATTGGACCACACGGACCGGCTCCTCCGGCTTGCCAGCGATCCCGGCTTCACCGAGGATCTCGTGGCGGGACCGGGATGGACGCTGCCTGGCTGGATCCCAGGCCCCGAATCGGACACCTGCAGCGCAGCTGCGATCCGTTGGGCCGAGGGCTGTGACCACTGACCCACCCTTGCTGACCGCTCGGTTCTGGCGAAGCCGACGGTCAGCGGCCCTCGCGGGGATCGTGTTCGCCGTGCTGCTGCTTGCGGCCATGACGATGATGCGCATCGCCCTGTCCGAGGACAGTCTCCGATCGCTCGAGTCGGATCCGCAGCGACGTACCCTGATCCGGCTCAGTCTCAACTTGGTGCCGTTTGCCGGCATCGCCTTCCTGTGGTTCATCGGCGTGGTGCGCGAACAGATCGGCGAGGTCGAGGACCGGCTATTCTCCACGGTTTTCCTGGGCAGCGGACTGCTCTTCCTAGGCATGCTCTTCGAGGGCGCCGTCACCTCGACTGGCCTGATGGAGATGCTGTCCGGATCGAACGTCGACGCCGACATCTTCGCCTACGGTCGCAGCACCACCCAGACGCTCATCTCCATCTACGCCATGCGGATGGCTGCCGTGTTCACCCTCTCGGTGAGCACCCTGGGGCTCCGCACCTCCGCCATTCCACGCTGGGTCTGCTACCTCGGATACCTGGTCGCTGCCGTGCTCCTACTCGTAGCCGGTGAGAACAAGTGGACCCAGCTCCTCTTCCCCGCCTGGGTCCTTCTGGTAAGCATCGTGATCCTCTTGACCCGCCCACAAGTCCGTGCAGCCGCCACCGAATAGCCGCCAATGTCATGGGGTCCCCCTGGCGGCCGCGATCACGCGCTGCCTTCGGGCGGGCGAGGAAGACCCTGCGTCAAAGGCGTCGACACAGCACGCCGCGGCGCTCTGCCCGGTCGGTGAAAATCCCTGACCGATCGACCAAAGACCGCAGCCCCCCGACGCTTTGGCGACAAGGTTGGGAGGATATCGAGACCTTGGTATCAGAGGCAGCAGGTCACAACAGCGCTATGCGACTACCTAGATCCGCCGGCGACGGCGCCCGGGAGTGACGGCGGCAGCCACCACGGCCGTCTTCGCGACCGGCGCTGGACCGGGTGTGACGGCCTTTGCGACGACAGCGGTCTTGGCCACCGGGTGGCCGATAACCCCGACTCGTCCTACTCGAGCTGGCCTGAGGGGCATGTCATTCTCCTTCGGTCGTGGTGTCTTCATCGGCCTCGATCGAGGCGATGATCGCCTGGATGGGAATCCGTCCGTCGGCGATGAGCTGTCCACCCGAGCGCCGCGCGGCGGATGCGAACGGTGCCGCCCACAGATTTTCCCAGATGAGGACTCCGGCCGTGCTTCCCGGGTCCATGGCGGCGGCGAGGTCTGCGACGTCGTCCGCGGCCAACAACTCGGCGAGTTCGGTCTCGATCTGTTGGAGCGGGCCGAGGTCGGGGACGTCGGAGAGCTCCATGGCCTCGACCGAGCCGTCCTCGTCCTTGGTCAGGATCAGGACGTCGATCACACGGATGGTTCCGGAGTCGACCAGGGCGACTAGTTCTTTCGCCATCTCGCCGGTGAAGTTGCTTGCTCCTGCGGGGAACTCGACGACGATGTAGTCGACGGGGCCAAGCCGGTCTAGCGATGTGTCTGTCATCGCTCGTTCTCCCTTCCTATCGGAGGTCAGCCCGCTCCCTGGGTGAGTGCGGTGTCAGACCCCCTGATTTGGCTGGCTGAGTTGCCGATGTCCCTATGCATCGGGCCGCGGGACCCAGCCTGCCTACTGCCGGGCCATGGCGAGGCGGAGCCGTTCCTCGGGGTCGATGAAGTGGTCGTTGTCGTCGGCACCGAGGTCGATCTGTACCCAGTTGATCCGGCCAGTAAAGCGGCTGGTGGCAGGGGTGTAGTCGGGGGTGACGGTGGTGCCGGACTCGTAGCCGATGTCGGTGGTCTCGTCGGCGGAGAAGACCATCGGCTGGGTCATCTGGACTCGGCCGGTGCCGACCTCGGCTCCGTCGTGGAAGAGGGTGACGTCGCCTCCCTTGGCCAGCCCGCCGCCGTCGTAGGCGAACTCCATGCGGACCTGGTGGGTGCCCGCCGGGATGGGCGTCTCGGCCTCGGTGGTGAACTCGTGGATGCCGAGCACGCTGTAGACGAACTTGGCCGTGCCGTCCTTGAGGTAGAGGGACCAGCCGCCGAATCGGCCGCCCTGGGCGATGATCACGCCGTTCGCGCCGGCGACGGGGACCTCGACCTCAGCGGTGACCGAGAACGACTTGTTCTTGATGTTCACCACACTGTTCTCGGAGAGGCGTCCCATCCCGGCGAAGAACATCTGGGAGTTTCCGTGGATCAGGGTCGGGCGTCCGGCACTTTCGGCCAACGCCCGTTCCATGCTCCGGTCGTCTAGGGGCAACACGTTGTACTTGGTGGCCTCGATCAGCCAGAGCAGCTGCAGCTCCGCCAGCTTCTCGGGGTAGTCGGCCGCCAGGTTCCGGGCCTGGCTGTAGTCGCTGTTGCCGTCGTAGAGCTCCCAGACGTCGTCGTCGAACGCCGGCAGGACGCCACCGACCATGACCCAGGGTGTCTTGTGCTTGGTGACTGCGCTCCAGCCCTGGTGGTAGATGCCGCGGTTGGCAAACATCTCGAAGTACTGCAGGTCGTGGCGTTCCGGGGCGTCGGCCTCGTTGAAGCTGTACAGCATGCTCGTGCCCTCCATGGGCGACTGGAGCACGCCGTTGACCATGGTCGGCTCGGGGATCCCGGCGGCCTCGAGGATGGTCGGCGCCAGGTCGATGACGTGGGTGAACTGGGAGCGCAGGCCGCCAGCCTGCTGGATCCCGTTGGGCCAGTGCACGATCGTGCCGTTGCGGGTGCCGCCCCAGTGCGAGGCCACCTGCTTGGTCCACTGGAACGGGGTGTCGTTGGCCCAGGCCCAACCGACCGAGTAGTGGTTGTAGGAGTCCGGTCCTCCGAAGTCGTCCATCTTGCTGCGCATGAACTCGGGCGTCTCGAGTGCGGCCATGCCGTTGAAGTTGGCCAGCTCGTTGAAGGCGCCGTTCATCGTGCCCTCGGCCGAGGCGCCGTTGTCGCCGATGATGTAGCAGACGAGCGTGTCGTCGAGGACCTCCAGGTCGGCCAGGGTGTCGATTAGCCGACCGACGTGGTGGTCGGTGTGCTCGAGGAACCCGGCGTAGACCTCCATCTGCCGGGCCAGCACCGGCTTGAGCTCCTCGGGCATGTCGTCCCAGGCGGGGATCTCTTCGTGCCGTGCGGTCAGCTCGGCGTCCTCCGGGATGACCCCCAGTTCCTTCTGGCGGGCGAAGGTGCTCTCGCGCAAGGCGTCCCAACCGTCGTCGAACTCGCCTCGGTAGCGGTCGGCCCACTCCTTCGGGACGTGGTGGGGGGCGTGGGTGGCGCCGGGTGCGAAGTAGATGAAAAATGGCCGGTCCGGCATCAGCGCTTTCTGCTGACGCACCCAGCCGATGGCGTGGTCGGCGAGATCCTCGGTCAGGTGGTAGCCCTCCTCCGCCGTGGCGGGTGGCTCGACCGGGGTGGTGCCGCTGTAGAGCGCGGGGTCCCACTGGTTGTTCTCACCGCCGATGAAGCCGTAGAACGTCTCGAAGCCGCCACCGCCGGTGGGCCAGGCATCAAAGGGCCCCATCGGGGAGGTCTGCCACACCGGCACCTCGTGGCACTTGCCGAACTGCGCGGTCGAGTAACCGTTGAGCTTCAACGTGGTCGCGAGCGGGGACTTGGTGTTCGGCCGCACCGAGTTGTTGCCCGGCGCCGATGTCGCGAGCTCGGTAATGCTCCCCATGCCGACCGAGTGGTGGTTTCGGCCGGTGAGGAGCGCCTGCCGGGTGGGCGCGCACAAGGCCGTGGTGTGGAACCGGTTGTACCGCAGCCCACGCGCAGCCAACCGATCGGCCGTCGGTGTCCGGCACGGACCCCCGAAAGTGCTCGCCGCCCCAAAGCCCACGTCGTCGAGCAGGACGATCAGAACGTTCGGCGCACCCTTGGGTGGGACGAGCGGCTCGATCGGTGGATACGACGTATCGGGGTGCTTCGCGTCGTACGTCGTCAGCCCCGGCGCCGGACGGTCCGGGATAGGCAACATGCTGCGTGTATGTCGGTCGGAACTCATGACGTTCCTCCTGTTGATTGTTGATTCACTCTGTTGCTCATCGATTCACGACCAGAGCCGCCGCACAGCGTTCATCGACGCCTACCCGCTGCCTCGCGGTCGGGTACGCCAGGAATGCGATGCCCAGCTCGTGTCTGTACGTCGTCAGGGGACCCGAGAGGGGCCGTCGAGTCTGGCTGCGCCACGGCGAGGACTGCCGAGAGGTACATCGGAGGCTCACTCTCCTCACGGACCGATTCCCCCCGGTCCCAGTCCGGTCGTCCGGCTTCAAGCGACTCTGCAGCCCGACCCGCTCCGCACCAACGTACGGCCCCCAGGGGTTACCGTCATCGCGCAGATCGCGTGAAGCCGCGAGGTCTAGCGCTGCCCGCAGTGCCTGCCTGTGCGCGGCCCGGTGGGTGATGGTTGAGCCAGCCCGTCATTGGTCCGTACGCTCAGACCGTGACCGAGGACCTGCGTCACCGAACGCCGGCCGAACCGGCCGTGGAGGTCGATCGGCTGCTTCTCGACGCCAAGCTCTCGGTTCCGCAGCCTCGCCGCGGTTCGGTGAGTCGCGCCGGTCTCATCGAGGCGGCCAAATCGAGCGGCTGCCGGGTCGTCGGGATCACCGCTCCCGCGGGGTACGGCAAGTCGACCCTGCTGTCTCAGTGGGCACTCGCCGAGGATCGTCGTGTCGCCTGGGTGTCTCTCAGCGGCGTCGACGACGACCCCGCGGGCCTGCTCATGTTGCTGGCCTCCGCCTACGCTCGCGTCTCGCCGGGAAACGACGACCTGGTCGCCGACATGGGCGGTCTGGGGGTGTCCGCGTTGGGGCGCGCTGCGCCGCACCTCGCCGCGGTGCTCAGCAACAGCCAAGCCCCATTCGTGCTCATGCTGGACGACCTTCACGAACTCAGGTCACCTGCGTGTCACGATGTCCTGGGTGTCGTCATGTCGGGGATACCTCGCGGGTCTCAATTCGCGGCAGCAAGTCGATCGGAGCAACCGCACATTCCGAGGTTGCGAGCTGATGGTGACGCGTGGGAGCTCGGTGCCAGCGACCTGGCCCTAGACGTCGAGGCGGCCGAGCAGATCTTCGCGCAAGCACGCGTCAGCGCCACGCACGAGGAGGCTGCCGCTGCTACGGAGCGGACTGAAGGCTGGCCAGCCGGCCTCTATCTCGCGGCGATGATCGCCCAAGCCAGCCACGGTCACGGTTCGACGGTTTCCGGTGACGATCGTTTCGTGGCCGACTACCTCTACCGTGAGTCGCTGAGCCAGCTCCCTGAGAGCACGCAGCGATTCCTGCGACGCACCTCGGTGCTCGATCAACTGTGTGCCCCACTGTGCGACGCCCTCGTCGAAGATGCAGGCAGCCAAGATCGCCTGCGCCAGCTCGAGGCCTCGAACTCGTTCCTGATCCCGCTGGATCGTCGGCGAGAGTGGTACCGCTACCACGCACTGTTCCGAGAGTTCCTGCTCGGCGAGCTTCATCGCGTCGAGCCCGAGGTCATCATTCAGCTGCAGCTACGGGCCGCCGACTGGTATGAGGCAAACGGATCCCCCGCGCTTGCTCTCGAGCACCTGCTGAACACACTTACCCAGCGAGACCGATGCGTCCAACTGGTGACGCAGCTCGCAATACCGACCTACAAGGCTGGCCACATGTCAACCGTGCGACGGTGGCTGTCGGCGCTCGGCGACCCAGCGATCGAGAACTTCCCCCCACTGGCCGTGATTGCCGGCTGGTCCGCGGCTCTGACCGGGCAGACCGCCGAAGCGCAGCGGTGGGCCGCGCTCCTCGACGCCGCTTCGTTTGATCCGGCGCCCGTGGTGGGCACGTCGTTCGACTCTGCGCGGAGGATGTTGCGGGCCGCTATGTGTTCCGCCGGTCCCGAGCAGATGATGAGCGAGGCGAGCATCGCGCTGGCCCAGGAGCCACCCTGGAGCCCGTGGCGCGATACCGCGCTCTACTTGAACGCCGAAGCACATCTGCTCACTGGGAACGTCGACCAGGCGTGTGCCCTGTTCGCGGAGTCTTCCTCGGTCGCAGCCACGAATTCCAATGCCGATTGCCTGGTGCTCAGCGAATCCGAGCTCGCGCTGGTGGCGATGGATCGCGGGCGATGGGAAGAGGCTGCTGGACGTCTCGAACGTGCCCTCGCCGTTGTCGATGAGCATCGAATGCACGACTACGCCACCAGTGTCCTCGTCGTCGCCGTGGCGGCTCGGCACGCCGTGCACCGCGGCGACCTGGAGCAGGCGGACCGCCTGATCGTGCGGGCGATGCGGGCACGCCCATCATGCACGTTCGTGATGCCATTCCTTGCAGTGGGCGTCCGAATGCAGCTCGCCAAGGTGCACTTGGCAAGGGGGGACGTCTCGACCGCTCGTCACCTGCTGCGTGAGATCGACGACATCCTGCTTCATCGACCAGATCTTGGCGCCCTCGTCGACCAGGTCTCCGCACTGCGCGCACTCCTCACCGCGAGCACGCAGGGTGAACCCGGCGGCGCGCCGCCCCTGACCGCGGCAGAACTCCGGCTGCTGCCGTACCTCCAGACGCATCTCACGTTGGCCGAGATCGGGGATCGGCTGTTCGTCTCGCGCAACACCGTGGGTTCGGAGGTCACCTCGATCTATCGGAAGCTGGGCGTCTCCTCACGCGCTGACGCGGTGCGGCAGGCGACCGCGGTCGGGCTGCTCGGCAGGTAAGCCGTGGTTCTCGTCCGAAGCCGCGTTCCCCGAACAATCCTGGATCGTCTACCTGAACTGATCCA
The DNA here is from genome assembly GCF_006352065.1 of Georgenia yuyongxinii. Classification (NCBI taxonomy): domain Bacteria; kingdom Bacillati; phylum Actinomycetota; class Actinomycetes; order Allobogoriellales; family Allobogoriellaceae; genus Georgenia; species Georgenia yuyongxinii. The sequence continues at coordinate 2,300,120 of NZ_CP040915.1, forward strand.
AGGCCTCGTCGGAGTCGTATCCCAAAGCCAGTGCGAGCTTCGGGGCCGCCGCTACGACACATGGGATCCCGACGACCGGAACGACGCCGACCAGCACGTCGACCATCTCGGCTGCGCTTGCACCGGCATCGACCGCGGCATCGGCCTGAGATCCGTAGGACGAAATAGCGCCACCGACGGCTGCCAAGGCTGCCAGCCGCACCAGCGCCAGCGTCCTGGGATCCAGCGCACGGTCTGGTTGCGAGGTGTCCCCCTCGTCCCCTGCGGCGCAGCGGAGTTCGTCGAGGATGTGTTCGTCGTTGATGGCAAGACGGCGCAAGATTTCGATGTGGTCCAAGGCTCTCCCCATCCTTCCGTGCCGATGACAGCCGACGACGGCACCACCATGCTGAGTGGCACGCCACCCTGGCCCCGGTTCTGTTCTCACCACACTGAGCGACCAGGCAGAGACCTGCATCACGCAGACTAGGTGAACGGTTCGCCTCTCGACTCCCGGGACTGCCCCGGGACCTAGGTGTGACCCGACAACTGAGCCAGCTTCACGTGTTCTGCGTGACGACACCCGCGCATCCCGGCCCGATGATCGCCCTGAAGCCGTGTCCCGATTCACGGCCGGAAAATGTGGAGGAGGGGGAAATGACGTAACAGAGTTCTACGTTGCCACGCACAACTAGCTCTCCACTTCGACGCCACGACCTGGGGTTGGATCCATCTGCTACTGGGACTGCTAGTGATGTTTGTCGGCCTCGCCGTTCGGGCCGGTCAAAGGTGGGTCGAGTCGTCGGCATCTGGGCGCAGGCAGCATACGGCCGCGGGATCCCCGCCTGTCGATCGGACGAGCACCGTATGGCCGAGCCGGCGAACCTTCCTCGCCGGGTCGGCGGGCGGGTCGCTCCCGAGTGTGATCGGAGACATGTCGGATGGACGTGCTGTCGCTGTCGCTGGTCCTGGCCACCGTCTTCGGCTGGTGCGTGCTCGCCAGCCGCCTACAGCGAGCCGGGCTTACCGCCCCGATCGTGTTCGTCACTGCCGGCTTCGTGCTCTCCGAGGGCCTGGAGGTCCTTGATCTCGCTCTCGAACCGCACTTGGTCAAGGTGATCGCGGAGGTGACCCTGGTGTGGGTGCTGTTCGCCGACGCCTCACGGGTTCGACCGAGCCAGTTCCGGCGCGACCTCGGCCTGTACGGTCGGCTGCTCGGGGTCGGGCTGCCGCTGACGGTCGCCCTGGGAACGGCCGCCGCCTTGGTGGTGCTCGACGTCGACCTGTGGGCGGCGCTGCTGATCGGTGCCGCGCTCGCGCCGACCGACGCCGCCCTCGGCGCCACCGTGATGTCTGACCCTGCTGTCCCCGGCAAGGTTCGCCGCGCGCTCAACGTCGAAAGCGGGCTCAACGACGGCATCGCCACGCCTATCGTGTTGGTGGCGATCGCCGGGGTCGCCACGAGCGAGGGAATCGCCGGCGTCGAGAGCCCGAGCCGAGCTGTTCTCTCGTTGGTGGTCGGGGTCCTGGCCGGCGCCGCCGTCGGCGGGCTCGGCGGCGTGGCCACCCGCCTGGCCCGACGCCGAGGCTGGCTTTCCGAGGAACTCTCCGGTCCCGCCGTCCTGGCCCTGGCGCTGCTCGCCTACACCGGGGCCTTGTTGGTCGACGGCAACGGATTCGTTGCCGCCTTCGTCGGCGGCCTGGTCTTCGGCGGGGTCGCTGGACGCGGCGGTGAGAAGGAGGTCTATTTCGTGGAGCAGTCGGGCGACATAGCATCGATGGCCAGCTGGCTGATCTTCGGCGCCCTGGCCGTCCCGTTGATCGGCGACGCATGGACTCCGAACGTGCTTGGATACGCCGTCCTCAGCCTCACCGTGATACGGATGCTGCCCGTGGCGCTCGCCCTGGCCGGCGCCGGCTTCGACCGGTTCGCTGTCGCGTTCGTCGGCTGGTTCGGGCCCCGCGGCCTCGCTTCGGTGATCTTCGCGCTGCTAGCGGTGGAGGATCTGCACGACACGGGGAAGGACCTCGCCGCGGTCATCGCCCTCACCGTCCTGCTCAGCGTCGTCGCGCATGGCTTTAGCGGCGGGCCGCTCGCGAAACGGTTCACGGATTCACCAGACCGCAGCACGGCACCCACTGAACCCTGAGTGTGCGTGCACGCCGTCCGGTCGCAGTGACACGACTACGGCGCTCCGCCGACAATCCCTTCCCAGATCAACCCCTGAGTTCACCGAGCCGCTGACTCGCTCGGACGCCCAGTACTTCACCATCCGAGCCTGAATCTTGTAGCGGGGGCAGTGTGCTGGTTCAGGACATCAGCTTGTAGCGGGGGTCGGGCTGACAGGATTTGACCCTGGCGTCACCTTTCTGGCGCTCTGGAGACTCGCTCCTGACCCGCACTGCTTGTTTGGGCCCTGACCTGCAGGAACCTCGAGGCTCCCCGATCCCATTCCACTTCGCCCACTTTCGCGCCTTTGAGTCCTCTCTTGACCGAATACTTGGGGAATACCAGCGGCACGGCCGCGGGTTGCAGACGCAACTTTCGGCTCCGTGCTCGAACCGAGCCACCTGACGCATCCAATGTTGCGATCGTGCGGCCGACAGCGGGTCCGTGCTGCTGGCGGCCGGCTTGGCGTACTTACTAGATGCCGACGGCGACGCGATAGCGCTCCTCAGGGGTGATGAGGTGGTCGGCATCGTGGGCGTCGTCTCCGATGTCGATCTGAACTCGGTGGATCCGGCCTGTGAACCGGCCCGGGCCTCTGACCAGGTTCGCCGGCCGGTTACGGCCGAGGCATAAACCAAAAGTTGATCGTCTGGTCCGAAGGACCCAGGATCGTTGGACCATGCGGTTTCCGGTCCAAGTTTATGGCGCTCGTGCCCCCTCCGCGCCACTACGGGGATGACGCCGACGCCACGGTTCGAACTCCGACACTCGGTTCCTATTAAGCACGCGGCCGGGAGTTTATATATCGCATCTCGACACCGTTCGGTGCGGTGCCCGTAACCTGTCAGCACAGTGGCGGTCAATAGCAAGATGGCACGCGACCCGCTGCACCCAGGCGGGGGCGTTGTCCACCGACGGCAAGGTTCAACCAGAGTTGGGTCAGCGCTTCGTCGTCTACATCTTCAGCCCACTCGGCCGCTCCCTGCGTCTCAGACGAATTCGGATTCGTCGTCACCTCCAATTACGGTTCAAGGCTCCGATGGCCCGGGCCGTGGTCGCCACGTCGGAAGACGACCTCCGCTAGGTCGGATCGTCCACCCTGAAGACCCTCGGCGACTGCCATAAATGTGCACCATGCCGTGAAATGCTAGAGACGTTCCGACTCGGCTATCGCGGTGGCGATTCCGTACACGCCCAGTTCCAAGAGAAGGTCCGGAACATCGAGTAGACCCGCTCGGTGCGTGCGGTCTCGCAATTGAGCGAGCCCCCGCACGACCAATTCGCTAATGTAGGTGCGCGTCGGCGGCAGCGGAAGTCCTAATGTCTGCGGCCTTGGCACCGTAGACACTAAGGAAACTGGGTGGTCGCGTGGGCATACGACGGTGAATCGATCAGCGCGCTGAGTAGGTCGGCGAATGGCCGAAGGGGATGCCCACGCAAATGGGGCGCGACCTCTGCGACCGCCTCTCGAACTTCGTCGTCGTCATCATTCATCAGGGACATCAGACTGGACGTAGCCAACTCGACGTTCGATGTGCGGTCGATACGCGCTGCACAAACCTCGGCCACGCCCTTACGGACCATCGCGTCCGCCGAGAGTGCTTGAGGCATCAGCTCTGAGCGACCCCATTCCAGCGCAGCGAATGCACCTAGCGCGCCGCCGGCCACGCGGGCTTCATCCTGTTCCGAGCGCAGCATGCGCTGAATGACTGGATCGATGACCTCTGGGTTGACGTTCCCGATGTAGAGCATCAGCTCTTCGACCAAGTCGCTCGCCAGGAACCGATCATCGGCGTCTCTCAACCGCTTGAAGGCGACGAGGGCGTCGGGGCGAGCGTGGCGCAACGCGGGTGCCAAGGTGTGTGCGACGCCCGGCGCAGCTCCGCCACGAGCGCGCCGTACCCGTCGGAGGCGATCGCTTCCTGGGCTTGGGCCTGGGTCATGCGGCCGACACCGGTGAGGGCACCGAGAACGAGCGCCCGCCACCGATCGCGTTCGGCGGTGGTGGCGATGAGGTCGTACTCGGCTGCGAGCTGGGCGATACCTGTCCACCTCTCGTGCTCGGCGGTGATGGTCTGGTGTGCGGATATCTCGAGCCCGGAGTGCTTGAGCACCCCGTAGAGCACTGTCCTTGCCGTGACGTCCGCCGGCTGAGGGGTGGCGTGGGAGTCGTCGGGCTTGTCGAGCGCGACGTAGGCGATGTTGGCGTCCCGGCCGCGGGTCATAGACACGTACAGGTCTCGCGGGTGGTGGTTCCGGAGACGACGACGTGTGCGGTGTCGACGGTGAGTCCCTGGACGCGGTGGGCGGTGACCACGTAGCCGAGGTCGACGTGCCCGCGACGTAGTCGGCGGGCAGCACGACGCTGGCTCCGAGGCGGCGGCCGGCGCGGCGCACCTAAATGGACCCGTCGCGCCGGACGTCGATGACCGTCCAGCGGTCGCCGTTGCGGACCCAGCCGGTGCGGCCGGTGCGCAGCTTGCGGTCGTTGCGGCGGGTGATGACGAGGTCTCCGGTGCTGGCGCGGGCCGTGTCCATGAGGGCGACGTCCCGGCCGGGCGAGGTCTCGTGGTCACGGAGGCGTTCGGCGCGGGCGCGCTCGTTGAGCTGGCGCACGGACTCGGCGGAGTCGGTGACAAGGATGCTGGTGCGCCCGGCGGTCAGGTCGCGCGCCAGGCCTGGTAGGCGGCGTCGATCATCTGGGCGGTGGTGCCCTCGCGCAGCCGGTCGTGGGTGGCGTAGGTGCCGATGACGTCGACCTCGCCTCGGCGCAGCGCCAGCGAGGCGCGCTTCTCCCAGTCGTGGGTGAAGCGGTGTGCACCTCGCTGAGTTCGGGGACGTCGTCGCCGCGCGCGTGGACCAGAAGCGCGAAGGCGCCGCCGGCGTCGACGGACTGCAGCCGGGCCCAGTCCCCGACGAGCAGCACCTTCGCCCCGGCGGCGTGGGCCAGGGCGGTGAGACGGTCCAAGGCACGGGTACCGGCGAGGGTGGCCTCGTCGACGATGAGGAGCTGCCCGGGCCGGAACGCGGCGCGGCCGCGGGCGTGCTCGTAGAGCCACTTAGCCGTGTTGTCGCACCCGATGCCCAGATCTTCGGCCAGCACCGCGGCTGCGGCGGCGGACGGTGCGAGTCCACGACCGAGCCGGCGCCGTGCCGGGCCGTCCATGCCGTCTGGAGGACGTGCATCGCGGTGGTTTGTCAGCCCCCGCCGGGCCGACGATGACGTCCACCCGGCGCCCGGACGTCGCGACGGCCTCGAGCACCCCGGCCTGCTGGGTGGTGAGCGTGTCGCCGTCGTGTCGGACTGCGGCGGCCTGCGCGACCACGGTGGCGGGCACGCGCGGTGCGGTGCGGTTCCGCTGCGTGTTCGAGCAGCCGGCCTTCGGCGGCCAGCAGGTCCTCGGAGGTGAAGTACGCCCCGTGCCGGGGACGGAACATGCTGGTCCCGTCGCCACGCTGCCACAGCGCCGGCGTGGGTGCGATCTCCCGTGGGGTCAGCTGCACGGACTGGCCGGCTGCGGCATCGGTGATCATTGCGACCTTGGCCTCGCGGTCCTCGATCGTGGCGAACCGCCAGCCCATCGTCTGTCGGGCGGCTTCGGCCCATAGGTTCCAGTGCCGCCAGGTCGAACGCCTCTCACCGACCGCGGCGACCACCCGGGCGCCGGGCGCCGCAATCACCTCAATCGGAACCTGATCGGCGGTGTACGCCCCTGCCTGGGAGGAGACGGTCAGGTGACGTGCCCAACCGATCGGGTCGGTGCCGATGCTCTGCTGAGCGCGCCGACGCCAGGCTTCGGGCAGGTCGGCCAGCGGGGCGGATGGTCTTATCCGGACGGGTCGCGAGCGTTGCCTGGGCGCGCAGCCGCACGACCGTCGCCGCCGAGGGTGCATGCCGGTGGTTGCGGGCATACTCGGCGATCAGGCGGTCCTTGGCGATCTCGATGTCGCGGGACCGGCTGGAGAACTCGGCGATCAGCGCGTCGGGGACGCCGGCTATCTCCCACGCCGGGTTGCGGTCCTTACCGCGGGCACGCTGCTCCCACCGGATCCCGAACGTCCCGGTGAGGCGGTCGGCAAGGACGGCGTTGTAGTACTCCGACAGCGCCACGGTGGAGTGGTGGATCGCCCGCGAGTCCAGCGTGCGCCACTCGCCGTCGGCCGCGGTACGGGCCTTATTCGCGACCACCAGGTGGGTGTGCAGTTGCGGGTCGCTGGCGCGCGAGTCCCAGTGGTCGTAGGCCACCGCCGCGACGCCAAACACGTCGACCTGCGCGATGCCCCCGGAACCGACGCGGGTGGCAGCGACCTCGCGCTCGAAGAAGTCCAGCACCTGGGCGACGGCCGCTGGTGGGCCTCGACGATCAGCTCTTGGGTGCGGGCATCGGCCACGCCCCACAGCACCGAGACGGACTTCGGCACGGAGAAGGTCAGGTCGAACCCGGCAACCGAGGTCCGCGGTCCCGCTCGCTCTCCTCGGCCTTGATCCGGGCGACCTCGGCGTCGTACTCCGCGGCGGGGAGCGTGCGGTCGATTCCTGCGACGCGGGCGGCGATGCGCTCCGCCACGCTCGCGGACCGCTGATACGGGCGCCCAAGGCGGGCCCCGGTCAGCGGGTCACACCCCCGGCCAAGCAGCGCCTGCAGCTGCTCCGGGGTAACGGTCATCCACGCTTCCAGCTCGCCGTCGCCGAACTGGGAAACACCGGAGCTCATCCAGGTTCCCGGTGGCGTGCCGGCCTCGGTGTAGTACCGCGTCAGCGCCGAGGTCTGCGACGCCCGGCCGTCGCCGGTCACGACCGAGCGCAGCAAGTACGCATAGCCGTCCCCGGCCGACATCACCCGCATCGACACTGTCACGAGCACACCTCCATGACGAAGGTGCGCTCGCTCGACCAGCCTCAGTGCCAGACGTGTGGCCAGCCTCGAAACGGCAACGAGGACCGCCGCGGTGAAAGGGCAAACGACGGCGACAGCGACCACCTCGACGAGACCGAGCGACGGCGACAGCACCCGCCGCGACGCACCGAACGATGACGAACCGGAGCCCTGGCTGACGTTGCCTGTGAAGGAACGTGGAGCACGACCGACCAGGTCGCCGGTGTATCCGGCGGGATGAGCTGGTCGCAGACCGGGCAACGGTGGGACTACTCCGAGTCCCACCTGCCGCCGAGAACTAACCGCCGTCGGGCCCGGTCCTCCGAGCGGGTCATCCCCGCAGGCGGTCCGGGGCCAGCGGCACGTGGCCGGCCTCGTAGAGGCTGCGGCGCGAGCGGCGGGAGGAGGGCACCGGACCATTCTCGTCCAGCATCACAGGGGCGTCGTCGCCTGCCGGGGATCGGTAAAGTCCCCTTGCTACCCGGTCGGAGACGCCCATCGCGTTGCGCGTAGTTCCGTGAGAAACATTCGCACCCCCGGCGAAGGCGTCGGCCCCTGCCAGACGGCAGCCGCCTCGAGCGGCGGGACCCGCTGGAGCGTGGGCGCCACGTGCACGCCGTCGCCGGCGGTCGACGCCGCCTGCCAGGGCAGCAGCGTGACGAACGAGGCGGCCGACACGAGCGTCAGTGCCGCGGTGGCGGAGGTGCGTTGCCAAGCGGGCGAGATCCCCGCCCCCTCCCATGCTTGATACACCAGCAGGTCGAGACCGCCGAAGGAGGACTGCGCCGCGGCCACCACCCATCGATCCCCGCCGAGCTCTCGCAGGTCCACCACGCCGCCACGCGCCGCCGGATGGTCCCGGGGAAGGACGGCCGCCAGCGGCTCTTGGTGGATGCGCGCGACCTGGAGCCCGGCCGCGGCGGTCGTGCGCAGCTCGTCGGTCGACGCGCAGTACACGATGCCGACGGACGCCCTGCCGTGCCGCACCCGTTCGATGACGTCGTCCGCCTGTGCGTCCTCCACCTCGATGTCAACCCCCGGGAACCGGTGCGCGAACGCCGTCAGAACCTCGGGCAGGAGCTTCCACGTCGCTGCCGCCACGGTGGCGATCGTCAGGCGGCCGGACCGTCCAGACCCCAGCTCCCTGGCACCGCCTACGGCGTCGTCCAGCTCGCTCAGCAGGCGACGCGCCTCACGCGCGAGATGCGATCCCGCGTCCGTCGGTTCGATCCCCCGGGCGTGGCGCAGGAGCAGCGGTACGCCAACCTCCTTCTCGAGCTGGGCCACGGCGGTGGACAGCGGCGGCTGCGTCATGAGCAGCCGCTGTGCCGCGCGGGTGAACGAGCGCTCCTCCACCACGGTGACGAAGTAGCGCAGGTGCCGAAGTTCCATGCTCGAACTATACGTGCCACATATAGGTACAGGGCCATATTGGGATTGGACACACTTCCACGCCCGCACGCACACTATTTGCAAGGGCCGGGGCGACAATTTCTCCGGCCGACGACAGCGGGAACAACTTCGCCTTTGGCGTGCGAATTTCCTATCTGAACACGGCGACCGAGAAACGGTTGTCCAGTTTGGCCGAAATTCCGCGCATTGCTTTTCAGAAGGTGTGACTCGATGAGTGGAACAGGTAATGACGACTGACAATCTTGGCGACGTCTCCGTCACGTGGTGGGGCGCTTCCGCCGTCGCGATCGAGTTCGACTCGTATCGGGCGATCATCGACCCGGTCCTCGTCCCCGACGCCGGGGACTGTTTCGACTACGTGCTGGTCACCCGTGAGGACCACGACCACTGCCACGAACCCACGCTCCGGCGGATCGTTGCGGGCGACCGCTTCACGCGGATGCTTGCGGCGAGCGGGTGCGCCCAGGCGTCGCGCCTGGACGTGCCGTCCCTGGGGGACGGCGACCTGGGCTTCGTCGAGCCCGCGGCGCTGACACTCATGCACCCCAAGTACACCCGGCGCGGCGGCGCGGCGGCGTCCGGGGCGGTCGTCGAGGTGTCGTTGCCGGGATTCCGGGTGGAGGCGACGGAGAGCAACGAGCACGACTCGCTGACCCTCCTCGGCTCCCGCGCCTGGGGCAAGCGCTACCTGCCCGCCGACGGGACGCCCTGGCCGGCCGGCCGTGGGCCGCTCGCGCCCTTCGGCGCGCTGCCGCCGCTCGGGTTCGTGGTCACGGCGGAGAACGGCTTCAGCGTCTGGCACCCGGGGGACCTGCAGATCGGGTACGACGCGCTCTACCGTCTGGCAGGCCGCGTCGACCTCATGCTGTGGCCCCTGAACCCGATGCTCGGGGCCGAGCTGCCGGTGATGGAGATCGTCCGCCCTCGCATGGTCCTGCCGATCCACTACCGGCCCGCATCGCAGTCACCGCCCGCGGTGGCCGAGGGCTTGCGGTTCACCGACCCGTTCTCGGGCCGGCCCCACGACGGCGCCGGCATGGCCGCGTACCGCGAGGAGATCAGATCGCTCATCGCCCACGGGTGGTCCGCCAGCCCCCGTGACGCCGAGCAGCGGATCGACGACCTCCGGCCGGCGATCCACGACCTCGGTGCCGAGCTGCTCACGCCACTGCCCGGTGAGCCGGTCCGCCTCCAGACCCGCACGATCGAGCCCGCGATGGGAGCTGCACGATGAGCACCGACTCGGTGACCTGGCACGGCGCCTCCGGCGTCGAGATCGACGTCAACGGCAAGCGGGTCATGGTGGATCCGTACATGCTTCCGGCAAACGTCCGAGCCCCGCACTACATCTGCGTCACGCACAACGACCACGACCACTTCGACGAGCCGACGATCATGGGGCTCACCGAGCAGCCTGGTTTCGAGCGCCTGATCCTCACCCGGAGCTGCGTGGAGATCGACCGGCTCGACTCCCCTGCGCCCGGTCTCTCGCGGAATCTCTCCTTCGTCCGGGACGACCAGGTCACGGTCATGTACCCCAAGTACGTCCGGACCCCGGGCGACCGGCACACCGGCCCCACCGAGCTCGAGCTCGACGAGTTCCGCATCGAGGGCATCGACAGCAGCGAGCGGCCCGAGCACTACCGCCTGGACCCGTTGTCACCGCCGCGTTGGCCGGAGATCGCCGGGCCCTACGTCGGTCACGCCGAGTTCCCCAACCTCGGGTACCTCATCACGGCGAGGTCCGTCGGCCTGACCTTCTACCACCCGGGCGACCTGCACGAGCTGTTCAACGCCCACCGGGACCTGCGCGGCACGGTCGACGTGCTGTTCTTCCCGGTACCGAAGTTCACCGGCATGGAGATCGCCGTGGTCGACATGCTCCGGCCTCGGGTGGTCATCCCGATCCACCACCGCCCGGACGAGCCGGACTTCCCCATCCCGCTCGAGGTGCCAGAAGGGTTCGACCCGTTCCCGTCCGACTTCGAGGAGTTCCGCGACGCCAAGCAGGTCATCATGCACGGCCACTGGTACGGCGGCGACGACCGGCCGCTCGAGCGCATGGAAGAGCTACGGCCTCGCTTCGAGGCGCTCGGGGCGTCGATCGAGATTCTGCGCGCCGGCAAGCCACGCCCGATCGCGAGCATCGGAGCCCTCCATGCCAGCTGAGCAGCTGACGTCCGTGCCGGCCGACCTGGCGCCGTCAGACGGTGTGACAGCGCCGGTCGGGTTTGCCCTCGTCGGGGCAGGGACGATCGCGCGGGTCACCGCGGACGCGATCTCCCGGCTCGACGGAGCCGAGCTGCGACTGGTTGTCGACCGCAGCGCCGCCTCCGCCGCGGCGCTCGCGGACGAGTACGGCGCGCAGTGGAGCGATGACGTGCCCGGCTACCTGTCCGCACCCGCGGCCGCCTCCGTCGACGTGGTCGTCGTCTCGACGCCGTCGGGCTCGCACGCCGACCTAGTCGTGCCCGCCCTCGAGGCTGCCAAGGACGTCCTGGTCGAGAAGCCGCTCGAGATCACCCTCGATGCGGCCCAGCGGATCATTGACGCCGAGGTGCGCACCGGCCGGGTCGTCGGCGTGGTCTCCCAGCACAGGTTCGACCGCGCCAGCGAGCGGGTCGTCGACGCCGTACGATCCGGCCGCCTCGGCCGTCTCACCTCGGCGATCGCCTCGTGCGCCTGGTGGCGCAGCCAGGCCTACTACGACTCCAGCGGGTGGCGCGGCACTTGGGCGCTCGACGGCGGCGGCGCCGCGATGAACCAGGGCATCCACGTCATCGACCTCATGCTCGCCGTGATGGGGGACCCGGTCGAGGTCTTCGCCCATACCTCTCGGCTGGCTCACGAGCGGATCGAGGTCGAGGACACGGCGGTCGCCACCGTGCGGTTCGCGAGCGGCGCCCTCGGGGCCGTCCACGCGACGACCGCCGCCTACCCGGGGGTCGAGACGAGCCTGCGGATCTTCGGCGACCGGGGTTCCGCCGCGATCATCGACGACGAGCTCGCCTACTTCCACGTCAGGGGCGACGGCGACGCCGAGCGCGTCATGGGCCCCGGGCCCGGCCCGAGCACCAACCAGGCGACCGACGACGACCGCCTCACCCGGGCAGAGCTCGGGCTCGGCCCCTCCCACGGCCACCAGCTCCGCGACATGGTGCGGGTCGTGCGCGCCCGCCGGCACGGTGATCCCCGTGCGGCCCCCCGCGTGGGCACGCGCGAGGGCCACCAGGCCCTCGCCCTGATACTCGCCATGTACGAGTCGGCGAGCACCGGCACGAAGGTTCGTATCCCCGCCGCCCCCTGACGGGGGCCACAAGCGCCCGCCGTTCCACCGTCCCTGTCCACCGCCTCGTGCCATCGTCGACACAGGAGTCCCCCATGCAAGTCACCACGTCCACCACCACCCGCGCCTCGACGGGCGGCAAGCTCACCCTCCGCAACTACCTCGGCTACGCCGCGGGCGACGCCGCCAACGGGCTCTCCTGGTCCATGGCCGGCATGTTCCTGACGCTCTACTACACCAACGTCGTCGGCATCGAGGGCGCCGTCATCGGCACGATGCTCCTCGTCGTCCGCTTCGTCGACGCCTTCACCGACCTGCTCGCCGGCCGGGCCATCGACGCCAAGAAGCCAGGCCGGCTCGGCAAGTTCCGGCCGTTCATCCTGTGGTTCTCCCTGCCCCTGATGCTCACCAACATGGCGATCTACTCGGCAAAGTGGTTCTTCCCGGAGATCTCCGGCACGGCCGCCGTGGTGTACATGTACGTCACCTACCTGCTGATGGCCTCGGTGTTCATGACGCTCGTCAACATCGCCTACGGCGCCATGGCGCCCTCGCTGACCCAGGACCCAGCCGAACGCAGCAAGCTCTCCGCCTTCCGCATGTACGGGGCCGCGATCGCCGTGCTCGTGCTCGCCTTCGTCATCTCCCCGCAGATCAAGGCCTACCTCGAGGACCCGGCGGCCCTCCAGCGGTCGCTGTTCATCACCACTGGCGCGTTCGTCCTCGTGGGAATGGCGCTCTACCTTTTCCTGGTCTTCAACACCAAGGAGAAGGTGCTCCGACCGATGGACACCGTCACGCTGCGGGACAGCCTCCGCACCTTCACCACCAACGGGCCGCTGCGCTGGCTCTCGCTCGGGTCGGTGCTCTACCTCGCCGGCACGACCGCGTTCTCCACGCTGGGCTCCTATATCGCCATCTACGTCCAGCAGGACGCCGGGTACATCGCCTGGAACATCCTCGCCCAGACAGCTGGACTGTTCGCCGTCGGGCCGTTCATCCCGCTGATCGTGCGCACCATCGGCAAGCGCACGGGCTACCTGATCCTCGGTGGCACCACCCTCGTGGCAGCGGCCTTGCTGGCTTTCGGACCGCTCTCGACCGTCCCCGCCCTGGGCCTCGTCGCCTTCTTCGTCGCCGGCATCGGGATCTACGGTGTGAACACCCTCATGTGGGCGCTGGAGGCGGACACCGTCGAGTACGGCGAGTGGCGCACCGGGCTTCGCACGGAGGGCACCACGTACGCCGGCTTCTCGTTCACCCGGAAGATGGGTCAGGCCTTCGGCGGTTTCGTCGGCGGACTGGCACTGACCTGGGCTGGCTTCAGCGCGCAGCAGGCCTCCACCGGCGGCCAGCAGGCCGCAGGTGTGGGTGTCAGCATCCAGCTTTGGGCGGGCCTGATCCTCGGCGCGTTCTCGATCCTCTCCGTCGCCGTGATGTTCTTCTACCCGCTGACGGAGGCCAAGTTCCGCGAGATCACGGCCGAGATCGCCGTGCGGCGGGCTGCAGCCGAACAGTCCTGAGGAGCCGAGGAGCTCGGCGGGGCGGGTCTTCGCCCGCCCCGCCGAGCCCGGCGTTCGATCTTCCCGACACTCCACCGAAAAGAGGACCAGCCCGTGAGTGATCTGTTCAGTCGCTTCCACCACATCTGCATCGTCGTGTCCGACATCGACAGGAGCGTGGCCGCCTACGAGTCCATCGGCATCGGCCCGTGGAACGACATGTCAGCCCTGCCGCCCATCACCGAGTTCACCATCGACGGCGAGGCGGCCGAGCTCGCCGGCGGCTTCCGCTACCGCGAGGCGCACGTCGACGGCGTCGCCATCCGCCTCTGCGAACCGCCCGAGGGTGACTCGCCGCAGCGGCGGTTCCTCGACACGAAGGGGCAGGGCGTGTTCCACGTCGGCTTCGCGGTCGACGACATCGTCGCCGCTGACACCGAGGTGACGCAGGCACTCGGCCTGTCCGCGTACATCAGAGGGCGGCGGTCCGACGGTTCCGGGTGGACCCACTTCGACACCAGTGAGAAGTTCGGCGTCCTCCTCGAGCTGCGACAGAGTCCGGCGGCGAAGTCGGCCGACCTGCAGGACGCCTGACCGGTCTCGCCCGAGCAACCGGCACCACCTCGGGTCCTGCGCGTCCCGAGGTGGTGCCCTCTCCTTTCCGCGGCCAGCGGCCGATCACGTCTGCAGAAAGTCCTCAGATGCCCTCGAAAAAGGTAGCGCCCCGCCGGGTCACGGCCCGCAGCAAGTCCGTGATCGAGTCCGACGGCCTGACGTTCAAGGACCTCAACGCCAACGGCGTACTAGACCCGTACGAGGACTGGCGCCTTCCCACCGAGGAGCGCGTGTCCGACCTCCTGGGCCGCATGACGGTCGCGGAGAAGGTCGGCATCCTGCTGATCACGTCCCACTACATGGGGGCCTCGGGGATCATCGGCGACCCCGACCAGGGACTGCTCAACGCCCACGAGAAGTGGTCCACGGAGAACATCTGGGCCACCGACTCGTCCAGCACCCGGTTCTTCGACCCGCCCGTGCTGGACTATGTCGGCTCGGAGAAGGCCATCCGCGAGCTCTGCCTGCGGTACTTCATCATCCGGGACAACCCGACCTCGTACGACCTGGCAACCTGGGTCAACGCGCTCCAGGAACTCGCCGAGTCCACCCGGCTGGGCATTCCCGTGGTCATGGTCTCCAACCCCCGCAACCACCTCTCCGACACCAAGATTTTCGGCGTGGCGGAGACGGCCGACCAGATGTCGCAGTGGCCCGGCGAGCTCGGCCTGGCCGCCACCCAGGATCCCGACCTCGTCGAGGAGTTCGGACGCCTGTCCGCCGCGCAGTGGCGATCGGCGGGGATCACCAAGGGCTACATGTACATGGCCGACATCGTCACCGACCCTCGCTGGTCCCGGGCAGAGGGCACCTTCGGGGAGAACACCGAGCTCGCCGCACAGATGGTCGCTGCGGTCACACGCGGCTTCCAGGGGCCGCGGCTCGGCGAGCACTCGGTATCGCTGACCACCAAGCACTTCCCCGGCGGCGGGCCGCGCGACCGGGGCCACGACCCACACTTCCACCACGGCCGGTACCAGCCCTACCCCACGCCGGGCAGCCTGTACCGCTACCACCTACCGGTGTTCCAGGCCGCGATCGACGCCGGGACGACGTCCGTCATGCCCTACTACGCAACGACCACCAACGCCAGGTCCGCCCCCCAGCTCCACGGCGACCGGCCGTTCGCGGAGGTCGGCTTCGGGTACGACCGATACCTCCTGACCGACGTGCTGCGCGGCGAGCTCGGCTTCACTGGGTACGTCAACTCGGACACCGGCATCACCACCGGCATGCCGTGGGGCGTGGAGTCGCTGACCAGGCCGGAGCGCTTCGGCCTGGCCATCGAGGCCGGAATCAACGCATTCAGCGGCGACGGCAACCCCGAGCCTCTGCTCGATGCCGTGGCGCAGGGCCTCGTCTCGGACGCCGACCTCGACCGGTGCGCACGATACCTCCTCACGGAGATGTTCGACCTGGGCCTGTTCGAGGACCCCTACGTCGACCCTGACGAGGCGCAGGCACGGGCCGAGGACATGAGCATCGCCGCCCTCGCGGCGCAGGCGCACCGGCGCTCCCTCGTGCTCCTTCGCAACGACAAGGAGCTGCTGCCGTTGACGGCCGACGCGGGTGGCGATGGCCGCGGGACATCGGGTGAGAGGGACCGCGTGACGACCGGAACCCCGGCCGGCCACGCTCCCCGGCTGCCGGCGGCGCGCACGGTCCGGCTCTACGTCGAGGTCTTCACCGGGAAGGACAAGGACGCCGAGAACGCGCGGATCGTCGGGGAGGTGCGCGACGCCCTCGGCACCGATCCCACGATCGAGGTGGTCACCACCCTCGACGATGCCACGCACGTCCTGCTCTGGGTCCGCCCCGCCATGTCACTGCTCGACGACCGCGCAGGTCATGAGCTCTCCATCGTGCTCGACCAGGAGACCGGGATCGACGCCTACCGGGTCGTCGAGATCGAGAACGCTGTGCCGACCATCCTCGCCGTCAACTTCACCAACCCCTGGCTGCTCGACCGGGTCGCACCGGCCGCCGATGCGGTGATCGGGACCTTCGGGACGTCGACCGCGGCGATGATCGACCTCGTCCGTGGCCTGGTCACCCCGACCGGGAAGCTGCCCTACGCCATCCCGGCGAGCGAGGAAGCGGTCCGGGCGAAGGCCTCTGACATCCCGGGCGCCGCGGAGCCGGAGGGCTACGCCTACGTCGACCACGCCGGCGGTGAGTACCGCTTCGGCTATGGCCTCGAGGACTTCTGACGACCTGCCGACGGCGAGCCCTACAGGGTCGCCGGCGGCAGCCGGCCGGTGCCGACAGCTCGGCGTACCAGCGGGCGGAGTCCTTCGGGGAGCGGCCAAGCGTGTCCGAATCCACCCGGACGAGGCCGACCGCCTGGCGTACCGCTGGGATTAGACGACGTGTGAGAGCAGCCACCAGACGACGTACCCGCGCACGTCGACGCCGTCCGCGGCCGTCAACAGACGAGGCACCAAATGGTCCCCTTGCCGAGATCGACCGCTTTTGATGGTCGCGAGGGCGGAGGCCCCGTGACCTTCACTGTTGGCACTTCTCTCCTCAGCGGGACGCTGAGAGGACGCCGTTCAGGGGGACGGAGAGGGGTACGTGCCGGCGTCATCGTTGGGGGCATGGACAGCTCGGCTAATTCCCCAGACAGGCCGCTGGCATCCACGGTGCGTTCCGCCGGCGCGCCGTCGCCGAGAACCGGTTCACTGAGGCGGCGTTCCTGTCGTTCCGTGCGCCGGACACGCGCGTCGGTGCCGCGCGGGAGGCGGCGGCGCCATTCCGAGATCCGAAGGCACCGCCGGCCCTCGGACCGCCCACTCCAGCTGGAAGCCTCGCGGTTCGGAGGCAGCATCGAGGATGGGGAACTGAACGGTGGGTGTGACAGGTTCACGCACGGGAGGCTGACGCCATGCGGCGCCCGCCGCTGGCGGGACATGCCGAAGGTGGTGTTCTCGCGCGCCATATGGCCCCCTCCAGTGACCATGGAGCGAGGCAGAGACGCGCAACCGGTCGGGACTGCCACGCCTGCCTTCCGGATGTCTCAGATCCGCCCGGTCTCGTGGGCCCACATGGCGACCTCGACACGGTTGCGAGCGCCGAGCTTCCTCATGAGGCTGGCCAGGTGGGCCTTGACGGTGCTCTGACTGATGTGCAGGTCAGTGGCGATCTCGTCGTTGGTGCGGCCGTGGGCCACCGAGACGAGAACCTCCTCCTCACGAACGGTGAGCGGTTCGACCGGCTGCCTGGGAGGTCCGGTCTGTGAGTGCGCGAACGCTGCGAGCAGGCGCACGGTCACGCTCGGAGCGATCAGGGCATCCCCGTCAGCCGCAGCGCGTATCGCCTGGGTCAGCAGGGCGGGTCCGGCGTCCTTGAGCAGGAACCCGCGGGCACCGGCCTTGAGCGCCCCGTGGACGTACTCATCGAGGTCGAACGTGGTGATCACCACGATCGGCAGGGGCTCGGCGACGTCGGGCCCGGCGAGCTGACGGGTGGCCTCGATGCCGTCCATCAGCGGCATCCGGATGTCGAACAGGCAGACGTCCGGGCGCAGCTGACGCGCCAGGCGCACCGCCTCGCGCCCGTCACCGGCGACGCCGACCACCTCGATGTCGGGTTGGGCGTCGAGCAGCATCGTCAGACCCGTGCGAACGATGTGCTGATCATCGGCGATGAGCACCCGGATACTCATCGTGCGGACCCGCCGCGGGGCAGCATCGCCTCGACCCGCCAGCCGCGGTCGGCGGTCGGGCCCGCTCGGAGCCAGCCACCCAGCAGCGTGGCCCGTTCCCGCATCCCCACCAGGCCGTAGCCCGCGGTGCGGCCACCGGCCGTGCTGGGGGCGCCGTCGTCGTCGACGGTCAGCCGTACGCCCTCCGCGTCACCCACGACGACCACGCTGACCCGGGTTGCCTGACGGGCATGCCGGCGCGCGTTCGTGATCGACTCCTGAGCCAGGCGGTAGACCGCGGCACCGACCGCCGGGCTGAGGTCCTCGAGCTCACCGGAGAGCGTCACCTGGACGTGAGGCGCCTCGACACCGCCGGCGAGCCGGTCAAGGTCGGCCACTCCGGGCTGCGGAGCGAGCTCCGTGTCCTGCGGGGCGCGCAGGACGCCCACCATGGCGCGCAGCTCCGTGAGCGTCCGGGTGGCCGCGTCCTCGATGGTGGCCAGGGCCTCGATGGCACGCTCGGGGTGGGAGGCCGCGATGGCACGTCCTGCTTGGGCCTGGATGGCGATGCCCGAGACATGGTGGGCGACGGTGTCGTGAAGCTCGCGAGCGAGTTGTTCGCGTTCCCGGGCTTTGGCATGGTCGATGTCGCGGATGCGGATCTTCGTGCGGTAGCGGACCGCGGCGCCGAGCGCGGCGGCGAACAGGAAGAACGCGTACCCTGCGACCGTCTTCCATCCGCTCATGGGGTCGGCTACATAGGTGATGGCGAGCCAGAGCAGCATGACGCCGAGGCCGCTTGCGGCTTCCCGACCGGAGCCCCACCGGAACAGGGCGTAGGCCAGGATCAGCGCCGCGGAGATGCTGTTCAGCAGGGCGCCTTGCGACCCGGTGAGGATTCTGACGAGGTCGACGATCGTCAACGTGCCGAAGGAGACGGCAACCGCGACGAGCGGGTGCGTGCGTCGCCACAGCAGGGGGCCGAGGACCGCGAGCGTCGCGAGTAGCAGCAGCGGGCGCGGCGCCAGGTCCTGGCGAAGCACCGCTTCCACCAGGGACCAGCAGATCAGTACTGCGACCAAGGCCCAGTCCCGCGGCCCCCGGTCCGGGGCATTCGTGGGTCGAGGTTCGGCCCACAGCGAGCGGAGTGCGTGGGTGGCCACGTGATCAGCCTAGGCAGCCCGCGTGCTCGGCGTATCCGCCGAAAGTACAAGAGCTCGGCTGTGCCAACGGCCAGGTCGAATCAGGCTCTGGGGCTGATGTGCGCACCAGCGGCGTCCGTGATCGTGGAGGAGCCACACCCCACCGAGACAACGGAGCACATGGTGAGAACACTTCGAGACAACACCACCGCGCTGGACGACTCGCGACTGCCGGTGCGAGCCAAGCTCGTAGCGGCGTGGACGAGCTTCATGTTCCTGTACGTCTACGTGGACATCCTCGGCTTCTTCGTGCCGGGCAAGATCGACGACATCCTGGTCGGCGTCGTCTTCGAGTACGACATCAGCCAGACGTTGTTGACCGCTTTCCTCACGCTCATGGCCATCCCGATCCTCATGATCGTGCTGTCGGCGATGCTGCCGGCCCGCGCGAGCCGGATCACGAACCTGGTCGTGGCATCGGTCCAGGTCCCTTACGCGGCATTCAACGCGGTGGGCGAGTCCTGGACGTACTTCTACGGCCTCGCCGTCGTACTGGAAGTGATCGTTCTCGCCGTCATCCTTCGGCTGGCCTGGACCTGGCCCCGCCGCACCGCATCGCCGGCGACCACAGCAACCAGCCTCGACCGGGAGCCGCTTCGGACGCAGCATCACGCATAGATCTCGTCCGCGCGCCGGAGCACGCCGAGCTGCCGTATCAGGTCCAGCAGTCCCCCTCATCCAGAAAGGTCCCGGCCATGATCGAGGCGAACGAGCTCACCAAGCACTACGGCGACACCACCGCCGTGGAGTCCGTCAGCTTCACCATCGCCCCCGGAACCGTCACCGGGTTCCTCGGCCCGAACGGCGCCGGCAAGTCCACCACCATGCGCTTGATCATTGGACTGGACCGGCCGACGTCGGGCACCGTCACCGTCAACGGCAAGCCGTACGGGCAGCACCGCTCCCCGCTGCGGGAGGTCGGCGCCCTGCTCGACGCCAAGGCGGTGCACCCCGGCCGCAGCGCCCGCTCCCACCTACGACCCCGTCACGGCCCCGGACATCGAGCAGATGCACGGCGCCGAGGTCATCGCACAAGGCTTCCAGTTCGCCATGCTGACCGTCGCCGTCCTGGGTGCCCTGTTCATCACCGGGGAGTACTCCACCGGCATGATCCGGTCAACGTTCGCCGCCGTCCCGGCGCGGATCCCCGTGCTTGCAGCCAAGGCGGTCGCCCTGGTTGTCCTGACGACCGCTGTGACCGTCGTCGGCGTGACGCTGTCGTACCTCGTCACCATGCCCCAGCTCTCGCAGTACGACCTCGTCCCGGCCCTTGACGACCCGGGCACCTGGCGCGTGCTCGGCGGCACCGTCTACTCCCTCATCGCCGCCGCCCTGCTATCCCTCGGGATCGGCACGCTCCTCCGCTCCACCGCCGCCACCGTGACCGTGGCCCTCACTGTCCTCCTCCTGCTGCCCGGCACCCTCAGCTTCATAAACCTGGACTGGGTCCAGACCATCGTCAGCTACCTGCCGCTGCCGGCGTCCTCAGCGTTGCTCAGGACCGGAGCAACCGACGCGCCGGGTGCCGACCTCTCTGTAGAAGCGAGCCTGGTCGTGGTCGCGGCCTACGCCGTCGTCGCGATGGTGGCGGCCGCGGTAACGCTGCGCCGGCGCGACGCCTGACGCTCTTCGTCTACCACCTCGCCTTGGTCGGCCTCGCAGTCCTGCGGTCCCCTTCGATCCCGACCTGGATCGGAACGCATGGCGACGAAGGCCGAAGCGGCGTCGCGACGGTGACTGCCCCACGCGTCGACGTCACGCCTGCAACACCTCCACGGGACGTCGGCGCCGACAGGTTTGTGGACACCGAAACACCCCCTCGGGGTTCCCTTCCGTACGCAGCATCCGCTTGGCGTGGTGGTCGACCGGCCCTCGGTGTGGTCGACCGACAAGGTTTCCGCGCCGCGTTGGTCTGTACGGCGAATACCGACTCACGGGAGGCTGACGCCATGCGGAAACTGGCGTTTGGCATGAACGTGAGCCTGGACGGCTACATCGCCGCGCCCGGCGACGACCTCGGCTGGAGCGTGCCGAGCGACGAGCTGTTCCAGTGGTGGTCCGACCGGGTGGGGGCGACGGGCCTGGCGCTGTACGGGCGCAAGCTGTGGGAGACGATGAGCTCCCACTGGCCGACCGCCGACCAGCAGCCTGGCGCCACACCGGCGCAGATGGAGTACGCCCGCCGCTGGCGGGACATGCCGAAGGTGGTGTTCTCCTCGACGACCAGCGCGGTCGACTGGAACGCCCGCCTGGTCACCGGCGACGCCGTCACCGAGATCACCCGGCTCAAGACTGAGGACGGCGGTCCCATGGACGTCGCCGGCGCGACCCTCGCCGCGGCGGCCATGCGGGCCGGGCTGATCGACGAGTACGCGATCGTCACTCACCCGGTCCTGGTGGGCGGCGGCACGCCGTTCTTCACGGCCCTGGACAACTGGGTGAACCTGAACCTGGTGGAGACCCGGACGTTTCCCGACGGCGTGCTCCTGACCAGGTACGAGACGACACGCTGAATTCCGACCTCGGATCGGCCCGGGCTCGAGCCCCCCGAGGATCTCGTGGCCGTTAGGGGATCGTCACGCGTAGCGCGACCAGCACCGGATCGCCTTTCGGGACGCGCCCTCACCCCAGATGATCGCCTTGCGTGTACTACATACCGTTGAGTGGTGGGCATGGAGCTGATCTGGGACGTGGCTCAACCCACCGCCTGGCCTGGACCCCCGACGAACTAACGCGGACGGCCACTAGCGTGTTCTGAGGATCAACGAGTTCGACACCATCACCAACGACGTCACTCGGCCAAGAACTCCATCACGAGTTGGTTGAAGTCGTCGGGGCGCTCTAGTGGCAGCACGTGTGAGGAACCGTTGCCCGTGACGATCTGGAATCGGGCTCGGGGGATCCCGTCGGCCACCTCGCGCGCGACCCACGGCGGCGTCAGGAGGTCCTGCTCGCCGACGATGACAAGGGTGGGCACGTTGATGCGGCCGAGCCGATCGGAGGTGTCGAACTGCAGGTATGCCCGTGCCTGACGCTCGTAGGCCTCGGGACCGACGGGGTTAGGATTGCTCGCAAGCAGGACGGCCGTTTCCTGGACCGCCTGCTGGTTGCGGAGGAACGCCCAGGAGAACAGCCAGGTGAACTGCTGACCCGCGAACACCTCGCCGCCCGGGTCGTTGGCTTTGACCCAGTTCCAGATCGAGATCGGGTCGACGACGCTGCGGCCGGGAGCTGCAGCAGGACCGGCGAGGACCAGGCGGTCGAGGCGGTCGGCGTGCCGCTGTGCGAACTCCATCGCGATCATGCTGCCCATCGACAGGCCCAGCAGGTGGGTGCGGCGTACGTCGATCGCATCGAGCAGCCCGACGACGTCGTCAGCCATGTCCGCAATGGTGTACGGGTGGTCGGCTCTAGAGCTGCGGCCGGCGTCGCGGTTGTCGATGAGGATGACGCTGAACCGGGTGGAGAGCGCGGGGACCTGTTCCAGCGTCCACAGCGAGGAGTCGTAACCGATCCCCATCACCAGGACGAGTGGAGGACCGGCTCCGTGGATCTCGTAGTAGAGCTCCTGACCGTTGGTGCTGACGGTGCCTGACCGCGGGACATTCCCGAGGTTCCGGTGCGTCGCTTCCGCCGTGGGATCTGCGGTCGTGCTTTCCATGGGTCCTCCTCGGTCCGCCCTCGCCGTGGCGAGGTCTGGTGGCTTCACACTGAGGGCGTGAGCAACACTGTTACCGCGGTAACTTCCACGGTTCCGGTGGGGCTCAACTACCCCTGCCCCTGACCGGTCACGGACAGGAGGCGCGATGAGCGACGTCGCCAGTCATGGCACGCTCGAGCGAGCGCGTTCGGCCGCGGCGGTGAGTGACTGGCACGAGGCGTTCGACTTGCTCGTGGGCGCCGACGCGGACAACCCCCTGGCGCCCAACGACCTGGCGTTGCTCGGCGAGGTCGCGTACGCGGCTGGCTCCCTCGACACGACGATCGAGGCGTGGGAACGCGCTCACGCGGCGTACATGCAGAGCGGTGAGGTGGTCGCGGCCGCAGGGGCCGCCGTTCGGGTCGCGATGCACCTGCTCTTCGACACCGCTCTGATGGCACCGGTGCGGGGCTGGCTGGCACGCGCCGAACGGCTTCTCGAAGGGCAAGAGGAAGCACCTGCGCACGCGTGGTTCGCGGCCGTCCGCGCCAACGAGCGGATGCTCACCGGAGACCTCACCGGCGCGCGAGGGTGGGCCCGGGCAGCCATCGAGATCGGTTCGAGGCGAGACCTCGCGGCATCCGCCATCGGCGGGGTGGCCGAGGGCCGGCTTCTCATCCTGGACGGCCACGTTCAGCAGGGGCTAGCCCTGCTCGACCAGGCGGGGGTGGCGGCCGTCTCCGGAGACCTCGATCCGCTCTCGACCGGGGTCGTCTACTGCGAGCTCGTGTGCGCCCTGCAGGGCCTCGCCCAGTACGACCTGGCCGAGGAGTGGACCGAGGCGATGGAGCGGTGGTGCCAGACAAACGCCGTCGGCAGCGTCCACGGACGCTGCCGGGTTCACCGCGCGGAGATCCTGCGTCTCCGCGGGTCGTGCGGCGAGGCGGAGAGGCAGGCGTTGATGGCCTGCGAGGAGCTGCGTCCCTACCTGCGCCGTGAGCTCGGTTGGCCGCTGAACGAGCTCGGCCGGATTCGCCTGCACAAGGCGGACATAGAGGGCGCTGAGGAGGCGCTGCTCGCCGCACATCGCGCCGGGTGGGATCCCCAACCGGGTCTGGCGCTGGTACGCCTGGCCCAGGGGGCCGCGGCCACCGCGGCCGAGTCCATACGAGATGCCCTCGAACGCCCCGTCCGAGTGCCCTCGAAGGAGCGACCACCGAGCACCGATCTGCAGCGCGCACCGCTGCTCGAGGCGCAGGTCGAGATCGAGATCGCGGCCGGTGACATGGGCCGGGCTCGGTCGGCCGCCGACGAGCTGGCGCTGGTGGCAGCCCGATACGACAATAAGGCCTTGGTCGCCGGCGCGATCCTCGCTCGCGGAAGGGTACGACTCGCCGACGGCGATGCCGCCGGCGCCGAAGAGTGCGTCTCCGAAGCGGTGCGCCTGTGGAACGAGGTCGGCGCCCCCTACGAGGCGGCGCGCGCACGTATGGACCTGGCCAAGGTCCATGCCGTCCGCGGTAGCGAGCACCGGGCGTTCTTGGAGCTCGAAGCGGCCCGCACGATCCTCGACGGGATCGCCGCCGCGCCTTCGCTGTCCCCACCAGAGCACGCCGAGCGCCAGCATGCTGCCGATGAGCAGCCGGCGGAGAGCGTCAACGTCTTTCGTCGCGACGGGGACTACTGGACCGTGAGCTTCGATGGGCGCACCGTCCGCCTGCGTGACCTCAAGGGCATGCGGTACCTCGCTCGGCTCCTCGCCGAATCCGGCCGGGAGTATCACGTGCTGGATCTCGTCGCCGCCGAGGCCCGCCGAGATCCTCGGGCAGATAGCAGTCAATGTGCCACCCTGCCGCACTCCGCGCTCGGCGATGCGGGCGAGCTTCTCGATGCCCGAGCCAAGGACGCCTACCGCCGACGCCTCACCGAGATCGAGGACGACATCGACCAAGCGCGCGCCATCGGAGACGCCGAGCGGCTAGCTCAGGCAGATGCCGAACGCGACTTCCTCGTACGAGAGCTCGCACGCGCGTTCGGCCTCGGAGGTCGCGACCGACGAGCCGCGTCCGCATCCGAACGCGCTCGTGCCGCCGTAACCCGTGCGATCCGGCAAGCAATGGCCCGGATCGGTGAACACGACCCCCCGCTCGGCGAGCACCTTAGCCACGCGATCCACACCGGCACGTACTGCGCCTACCGCCCCGACCCGCGTGCGCCGGCCTGGTGGCAATCCTGACCTCAACCGCGGTCCTCGTCATCCGGACCGCCGGCGGTGTCGCTGGAAGAATGTTCCCGCCCTCGTCCTCACCCGACGCGGCCGGGAACAGCCGGTGCGCGCCGGCCAGCTGTGGCCCGGGTGCCGCAGTACCTCGACGAGGCGATCGACGCCCGCAACACTGCCGTCCGCGAGACCCTCTCGGCCGGAGTCCGGTACGCCGACCTCGCCACAGTCACCGGGCTCTCCCGAGCGGCAGCTCGACGCCATCCGACGCGGGCAGCGCCGCCAGGGAATGACCCAACGGGCGGCAGGTCGTTCCCAAACGGCCACACGGCTTCGCCTACGTCGTGGCGGTCCTGCCCGACGGGGACGTCCTCCCGATGCGGCTGTGCGACGGCGGCTACGCCAACAACTGGGGCTTCGCGATCTACCGCGTCAGCCACGCGGACTACAAGGACTCCTCCCTACCCACCGGCCAGGGCGCCGGCACCGCCGAAGACGCCCTCGACACCGCCTGCGGGCACTACCTGGCCGACCCCACTTTCTGGACTTGGCCGCCCCCGACGAACTAACGCACATGCCCACTAGCTCCTGGCGAGCCGAGAACGGGCGCGTCCCTTGATCTCGTCGATGACCGCAGTCTTTGCATCGGCGTATGCGTTCATGTCGGGCCAATCGCGTCTCGTCAGATCGCGCTTGGTGGCCTCGTAGAGCTCGCGGTCCGCCTGGTCGATCCGCAGGTGGTCCCGCAGAAGCAGATAGTCGCCAGCAGCTGGGTCCTCGAGCTCGAGGATGTGGACGTGCACATCGCGCTGCTCGGTACGAACCATTCGATGACCCGGCTCGCGAACGCGCATCTCATAGCCCGATGCGAGCAACGGTTCGAGGTAATCCTCTTCCGCGGTGATATCGGCCACCGTGACCAAGATGTCGATGATCGGCTTAGCGGCGAGACCAGGAACCGACGTAGATCCGATGTGCTCGACCGCGACCGCGGCACTCCCCACCGCGGCTCGCACACGAGCCTCATGCACGGCGTACTTGCTCGCCCACGCCGGGTCGTATGCGGCAAGGAACAGCTCGCGCTTCTCCACGCCGCCAACGAGTTCAGTTGCGGTCACATCGTCCCGACGCCGCACGCGGAACCTACGAGATTCGCCCACCGGCATGAGGCTACTCAGCCAACTCCCGGCCCACGAACTCCCGTCGCTGCCAACCTACCGACGAAGGCACGCTCGCGCTGGAAACGCGAGTCACGTGACCGCAAAAGCGGTCCGCATCTCCGCACCTGCAGATTGGTGTCATGGTTCTTCCGAGAGCCCATCCTCTGCCGCTCGCGACAAATGTGCGGACGCATTGTTGCTCTTTTCGCCACGACCCATGGGGTCCACTAGCGCCTTTACGGGCGAACTCGCTCAGGCTGGCCATCATCTGCTCCTCTTCGTGGTTCTCAGCGAGGTACGCGCCGCGTCCTAGACTAGGTCTCGGATCTGCACACAGTGGGAGACGCGGGCTCCGCGATGCGGACACCGCCCGGACAATGGAAGCCGATTTCGGCAGGATGGGACGAAACCTTGAAAACAATCAGATGAGGACGCAGCCATGGCGACGATAGCTGACCACGACGCCTACATTGCCGCGGCGCCCGAGCCCTTCCAGCCCTCGCTGAAACGGTTGCGCGCGGTACTGGCCCGCGCTCTGCCGGAAGCGGAGGAGATCGTGGCTTACAACATGCCGGGCTTCAGGATCGGCGGCTCGGTCGTCGCGGGCTATGCGGCGTTCAGCAAACAGTGCGGGCTGTATCTCCTTCCAGGCGCCATCTCCGAACACGCCGAAGAAATCGCGGCGGCCGGCCTCAAGGCGACCAAGACCGGCATCACCTTCTCGCCGCGAAAACCGATCCCCGACGACCTCGTCGAACGGCTGGCACGGGCGTCGCGAAAGGACGCCGGAGCCTGACGGCTTAGCCTGTCTTTCAGGCTCTTCACAATGCCGGCTGACGCTGCCGCCGATGCCGTCGCCGGTGCTCATCGTCAACCTCGGGGCGCCGTTCCGCATCCTCGCCGGCACCGACATCGAGACGGCCCAGTACGCCGACGGCTGCGTGGTCACCATGCCCATCCACGCGTTGGAGTTTCGGCTATCCACTCCGGACCCGGTCCGTCGGCGTGCACTTCAAGCCGTGGGGGCTGGCTCTGTTCCTGCCGGTGCCCGCGGCCGAACTGTGCGACCGGCCGGTGACGGTCGAGCAGTTTTGCGGGCCGGTCCGCCATGCTGGGCTCCGGGACCGGCTGGCCACGGCGGACGGACCGCTCAAGATGCTGACGGTGCTCGAGGATGAGCTGACGCGGCTGGGGCGACCGCAGCGGTGGCGCAGGCTACTTCGACCAGGCCCACTTCGGTCACGAGTTCCGGGCGTTCACCGGGCTACGGTCGACCCCGTACGTCGAAGTCCGGCGGCGGTTCCGCCGAGAACATCCCAGCCATGCGCTGGACGCTGGCCGCTGCCGGCCGATTGACATTCTCACGAGAACGACGGCTCACGACACCGTAATCTGAGGGCACCTCAAAGCAGAGGAGAGTCCCGTGGGCAAGGTGGTCATGTACGGCTCGGTGTCGGTGGACGGCTTCGTCGCGGACGAGAATGACCAGCCCGGGCCGCTGTTCGACTGGTTGTCCAGCGGTGACGTCCCGTTGGACGAGAGCGGCGAGGTGACGGTGTCGCAGACGTCCTACGACTACACCCGGCCGTACTGGGACCAGATCGGGGCGACACTCGTCGGCCGCCACGTCTTCGACCTGACGGACGGCTGGGATGGGAAGCCTCCGAGCGGGATCGACCACGTTGTCGTCGTCACACACCGGCCGCCGCCCGAGGGCTGGGACCCCGCGGCGCCGTTTCACTTCGTCGACGGCGTCGAGGCAGCCATGGCCAAGGCGCAAGAGCTCGCGGGTGACCGCATCGTCGAGGTCGCCGCTGGCGACGTCGGTGGCCAGGTGCTTGCCGCAGGTCTGGTCGACGAGGTGCGCATGGACGTCGTACCCGTCGTGTCCGGGTCCGGCAAGCGCTACTTCGGGTCGGTCCACGCGCAGCACCTGTTGGAGGATCCTGACGTGATTCAGGGCAACCGGGTGCTTCACCTGCGCTATCGGGTGCGCCGTTGACCGACCGTCGCCGAGGCACAAAGCAGATCCCTTACATAGATCGATGAATTTCTGACGGTCGTGAAGGGGGACGCGCCGTGACCTGTGCTGTTGCCGTGTCTCCCCTCGGGGGGACGCTGGGAGGACGCGGCCAGGGGGACAGAAAGGGGTACGTGCAGCCGCCATCGTGGAGGCATGGACAGCTCGACCGGCCTGCGGTGGCAGGGCTCTGACAGCGATGGTGTGCTCCCCCGACGCATCGTTGTCGACAAGCCCTTCGCTGAGGCGACCACCCCTGCAGAAGCGAACGGTGGGCGTGACTCACGCCCACCGCGGTGACCGGGCCTTGCCAGCTCGGCGGGCTTCCGAGCGACGCCCGTCCCGACCTTGCCGTGCACGGCGGGATCCGCACACCTGAATGGCAAGCGCGTCGACCCGATCGGAGACGACATGGCCCCCAGCAACTCCCGCCCCGCACGAACATCCAGCTTGTCCCGCTCAGCGACGCCGCAGCGCGCTTGAACGTGTCCACCAAGACGCTGCGTCGGCGGATCGCGGACGGCTCCATCACTGGCTATCGCATCGGCCGCCTCGTGCGTGTCGACCTTGAGGAGGTCACCGAGCGCTTGCTCGTCGCGATCCCGACTGTGCGTGGTGCTCGCTGAGCGCTGGACCTGGCCGAGAACGGGAGCGTCCACGGCGATGGCCGTGGACGCTCCCTGCGCTGTGCGGAGCTGGTGTGTCAGACGGCCTCGTCCGAGGGCTTCGTCTTCGCCTTCTCGGTCCGCTGAAGCTCGTCGAGCACCGTCGCACTCATCCGTGCTGCCAGGTCGATGTCCCGCGCCATCGTCGCCTTCTGGTAGCGCAGCACCACGTTGATGTCGGCGTGGCCGCCGCGCCGCATGAGCTCGGCGAGTGTGGCGCCTTCCTGCGCGAAGCGCGTGAGGCCCGTGTGCCGCAGGTCGTGGAATCGGTAGCCATCCGGCAGGCCGGGAACCAGCTCACGGTGATCGGTCCAGACCTGGTTCCACCGGGTGGCCGACATGTGCTTGAGGCCCTTCTCCTTGATCGGCACCACCGGGGCCGCCGGTTCGGCGGCCACGCGCGTGTCGAGGTGCTCGCGCAGTCGCTCGACGATGAGGGGCGGGACCGCCATCGACCGGATGCCCTTCTCGGACTTGGGGTCGGTGAGGTCGCCCGTCGAGCCGTTCTTCTGCCGGCGCACGTACAGTGTCGCCGCGGTCCGGTCGTGGTTCCAGACGATGTCCCGCCGCTGGAGGCCGAGCACCTCACCGCGCCGGAGCTGGCACCACACGCTGAGCAACACCGCGATGCTCCACGGCTGCGGGAGAGCGCCGTACAGCTGGTCCACCTGGCTCGGCGTCGCGACATCGTCCTCGGGCGTGTGGTCCAGGTCGTGGCGGACAGACTTGCGGGCCGGCGTCGCCACGTCGGGCACCTTCGCCAGGATGCCGTCGCGCACGGCGGCCCGCAGGATCATCTTCAGCACGTCGATCGCGTCCCCGGCGACACCGTTGTGCTTCGCGTTCGGCCGCAGCACCGACGGGAGCGCGGCGAGATCCCTGGCCAGGTTGCGGAGCCGCTCGGCGTCGATCTCCCGCACCTTCACGTCGCCGAGCGGCTCGAGCAGGTAGCTCTTGACCCGGCCCCTGTACATCATCAGCGTCCCCGGCTTCCGCATCCTGCCGCCCTTGCCGGGCTCACGCTCAGCGCGCTCCAGCCACTGCTCGGCGTAGTCCCCGAACGTGACGTCCCGAACCGCTGCCGCCTCGGCCTCCTCCCGCTGCCGGCGCGCGGCTTCGGCCGGCGGCTCCCACTCCCCTCTGCTGATGGACGCGTGCGTTCGGTTGAGCCACGCGCGGGCGTCCCCCTTGGTGAGGAACGTCAGTGGCCTGTCGTCCTCGGTCCGCGCCGAGTACAGCTTGCCGTCGGGCCCGTTGTAGCGGGCCTGCCACCGCTTCGAGGGCACTCTCCGCAGACTCCCCCACGCCTCGCGATGCTGCCGCGCCGCCGTCGTCTCGCTCATCTTCGTACCTCCTGGTTCGTGCCCGTCGTGCCATCCCCGTGCCATAGCGGATGGCCTTTTGGGGCCTCTCATGTCTCTAGGTGTCCACCTCTCCCCGAGACATGAAGAGGCCCGAATCCGCTAGATTCCGCGGCTCCGGGCCTCTGACCAGGCTTAACGGCCGACAACGGCCGGGCGACCGACTAAAAGTTGATCATGTGTCCCGTCAGGCCGTGAAACGCCTCCTGCAGCGCCTCGCTGAGCGTGGGGTGGGTATGGACGTTCCGGGCCAGCTCGGCGGCGGTGAGGTCCCACTTCTGGGCGAGCGTGAGCTCGGGCAGCAGCTCGGAGACGTCCGGGCCGATGAGGTGCCCGCCGAGAAGCTCGCCGTACTTCGCGTCGGCGACGAGCTTGACGAACCCGGTCGGGTCCCCAAGGCCGTGCGCCTTGCCGTTGGCGGTGAAGGGGAACTTGGCCACCTTGACGTCGTAGCCCTCGTCCTTCGCCTGCTGCTCGGTGAGCCCGAAGCTGGCCACCTGCGGCTGGCAGAACGTGGCGCGCGGCATCATCCGGTAGTCGCCGAGCTCCATGGTCTCCGCGCCGGCGATGGTCTCGGCCGCCACGACTCCCTGCGCCTCGGCCACGTGCGCGAGCTGCAACTTGGCCGTGACGTCACCGATGGCGTAGATGTGCGGCACCGAGGTGCGCATCCGGTCGTCGATGCCGATGGCGCCCCGCTCGGTGACCGCCACCCCGGTGCGCTCAAGCCCGTACCCGTCCACCCGGGGGGCGAACCCGATGGACATGAGCACCTTGTCGGCCGTCAGCTCGCCGGGCGAGCCGTCCTTGCCGGTGTAGGTCACGGTCACCGCGCTGCCGTCGTCGCGCACGGTCTCAACCTTGGTGGAGGTCAGGATCGGGACGCCGAGCTTCTTGTACGCCTTGGTGATCTCCTTGGAGACCTCGACGTCCTCGTTGGGCAGCGCCCGGTCGAGGAACTCCACGATCGTCACCTCGACACCGAAGTTGCGCAGCACGTAGCCGAACTCCATGCCGATGGCGCCGGCGCCGACGATCACGATGGAGCCGGGCAGCTCGCGGGTGAGGATCTGCTCCTCGTAGGTGACCACGTTCTCGCTCAGCTCGACACCGGGCAGCAGCCGCACGGTGGAGCCGGTGGCAATGATCGCGTGGTCGAACGAGACCGTCTCGCCGTTCACGGTCAGGGTGTGGTCGTCGACGAACTCACCGCGGCCGTCGTATTCGGTGATCTTGTTCTTCTTCATGAGGAAGTGGACGCCCTTGACGCGGCCGTCGGCCACCGCGCGGCTGCGGTCGTAAGCCGCCCCGAAATCGAAGGTCGCCTCCCCCGAGATGCCGAAGTCCTTCTTCTGGTGGGTGAAGAGGTGGGCGAGCTCGGCGTTGCGCAGGAGCGCCTTGGAGGGGATGCAGCCGACGTTCAGGCACACCCCGCCCCAGTACTTCTCCTCCACGACGGCGACGTTCAGGCCGAGCTGGGCGGCGCGGATGGCGGCGACGTAGCCGCCGGGGCCGGCACCGAGGACAACGACATCGTGGTGTGCGCTCACCCTTGGCAGACTAGGACGCCGCCGAGCACGGCGCACACCTTCCACACAGGACGAGACCGCCCGGACGCTCTGGTCCTGGCTGGGCCCGTGCCGTCTGCGTCGTCAGGCTGATCGCGTGATCAGCCCGGCGATCGCAGGCAGGCGGCGGGGCGCCGCCGCATCGTTGACCCGGCTGACGATGGTCCGCAGCCGATCCGTGTCCTCAGCGTCCAAAGTGGCCAGCACGCTGTCGATCAGCCGCACCCGCAGGGCCTCGGCCTGCTGCAGAGCCACCGTGCCCGCCGCCGTGACGTGGACGAGCGTGGCCTCGCCGGTGTTGCGCGCAGCCTCCGGGTGCGCGTGGCGGGCGAGCAGGCCCTTGCGCTCGAGGACGGCGCACGTGGCCTCCGCGGCGGGATCGGCCTGGCCAGTGGCCCGGGCGACGGCGCGGTAGTGGGCCGCACCATCGGCGACGGCGGAGAGTGCCTGCAGCTCGCCGAAGCGGAGTCCCGTAAGCCCTTCAATCGTGGCGTAGATCTGCTTCTGCGACCGGCTCACCGCCGCCGTCTCCTCGACGAGATCGAGCGTCTCGGCGAGGCGGCGGCTGGGCTCGCCGCGCTGCACCGCCGACCGGAGCCGGCGCCCACCGTCGTCGGCTGCAGCGTCGACGGCGGCTGCGGCGTCAAGGTCTGCGACGGTGCCCTCGTGCCTCGCGGCAAGATGAGCGAGAGAATTCGGGGGCAATGAGTCTGAAGAGCGCTTCACGTCATGACCAACGGATGGCAACGGCATCGTGTTCCCCTTGAGTGACCTTTCCGACAGCTGTGACCCTCATGCACCGGGTGCTCGCACCAGCCCCACCCCACGGTCGGCCACGTCCACCCCGGCCGCGATCACGTCCGTCCGGGCATGCGCGAGCAGCCGGGCGGTGACGGTACCCGCGGTCGGCGGCAAGGGTGACGCGAGCACCTCCTCCCACCACAGCGCCGCGACCCCGGCCACGTGCGGCGTCGCCATGCTCGTGCCGCTCAGCGAGGTCAGTCCGCCCCCGGCCCGGGCAGAGACCACGTCCACGCCCGGCGCGGCGACCTGCGGGAACGTGTTGGAGAACCGCGCGACCGTCAGCCCTGCCTGCGACTGCTCGAGCGCGCCCACGGACACCACCCCGTCGGCCGCGGCCGGGAGCGAGACGCCGATCTCGTAGGTCGGGTCGACGGTGCGCCGGCTCTCGTTGCCCGCGGCAGCGACGACGACCGTGCCGTGACCGAAGGCGGCCTGGCTGCGTACCAGCTCCATCAGCGCGTCGAACATGCGCAGGTTGGCGCGGTAGGCCTCCAACGCTGCGGAGGTGGCCAGGTCGGCGGGCCACCCGTCGGCCACGTGCCGGGCGACCATGCCCGGGAAGTCGAACCCGACGGACAGGGAGATGACGTGTGCGCCCTCCTGAACCGCCCACTGCAGCCCGTGAAAGAGCATGGTGGAGTCGCCGGCGCCGTCGTCGCGCAGGACCTTGCCCGCCAGCGCCGTGCTCACCCCAGGAGCCACCCCGATGCGGGTGCCGTCGACGTCTCGGCCGAAGATCGTGCCCGCGCAGTGGGTGCCGTGACCCTGGTGGTCACCGTCGCCGGTACCGGCGAAGTCGCGTTGCACGAGGTCGACTCCGGCGAAGGCGGGGTGGGCGGCGTCGATCCCCGTGTCCAGGACGGCGACGGTCACGCCGGCGCCGGTGCGCGGTGAGACGTCCGCGCCGACGGCTCGCACACCCCAGGTGCTCGGCCCGGGTGACCTGTCGACCGCCTGCTCGGCCACGGGGAAGATCAGCCGGGTCGGCATGACCGGCGCGAACGCCCGAACAGCCGGGTCCCGGGCCACCTCGCCGAGCTCGGACTTGCTGAGCCGTGCCACGTCGACCGCCGGTGCGGCCAGCGTCACGCCGGCCTCACCCAGGACGGTTGGCCCGGGCGTCCGCGGCCGCGCGAACGGTCCCGCCGACGGGTACTCACCGGTCTCACGCAGGATGCAGTAGGTGCCGTCCATGTCTCCCCCTCCGACATCCGGAGCCAACCAGAGACCACTGACAACGCCGCCTCCGACCCGCCGGACGGCGCCGATGGCCGGCGCCCCGGGCCAGTCGTCTGCAGGACCGGACCGCGGCACGGTCGCTACCTTTGACCCGGACGAGCAACCCGGACGAGCAACCCGGCGGTGGGGCGGAGGAACAGATGAGCAGCCATGTGACCACCCATGTGCTCGACGCCGCCCTGGGCCGGCCGGCGGAGGGTGTTCCTGTTCGGCTGGAGCACGTTACCGAGGACGGCTGGGAGCCGGTCGCGGCCGCCACGACCGACGAGGACGGTCGCGCGAGCGACCTCGGCCCCGCGCACCTGCCCGAGGGCGTGTACCGCGTCGTCTTCGACACTGACCACTACTTCGACGCCACCGCGCAGGTGGGTTTCTACCCGGAGGTGACGGTCACCTTCCTGCTGGGTGACGCCGCGGCGCACTACCACGTCCCGCTCCTGCTGAGCCCGTTCGCGTACACCACCTACCGCGGCAGCTGAGCCGGCGCGGGCCCGCCGGGGCGCGGTGGTAGGCGTGTGCTCGAAGGCGCGGCGATAGGCGCGGCGTCCGTAGCCGCGCCGCTGCGTCAGCGCGCGTTCTTCAGCGCACCCCACGCGTGCCAGCGCTCGATCCGGATCCAGGCGCTGACCCGTGGCTTGTCGCGCACGGGGTACGGGTGACCGGTGTAGTGCCGGGAGATCCGGTCGATGTCGGCCAGGTCGGCGTCGTCCTGCATCTCCGCCACCGTGCCGAGGATGCTCACGTGCGTGGTCCACGCCGCGGGATCCATCGCGCTGAGGCTCACGCGCGGGTCGGCGCGCAGATGGGCGAGGCGCCGTCGTCCGGCATCCATGTTGACCAGGACCTGACCGTCCTCGTAGAGGTACCAGGTGGGCACGGAGACGGGGTGGCCGTCGGCCCGGGCCGTGGCGATGGTGGCGTGGTTGGGCCGGGCGAGCATCGTTGCGACATCGGCGGGCAGGGGTGGTCTGGGCACGGCGGCGTCCTCTCGGCGGTTCGTTCCGGACGGTACCAGCGTGCGTGCGCCGCGTTCCGCCGTCGGGCTCGGCCCGATCGGGCAGGATGGGCGAAGCGGGCATACGGGACGAGGAGGTCTGGGTGTGATCGACGAGGCGGAGCTGCGTCATCTGAGCCGTTGCGTCGAGCTGGCGGAGGAGGCGTTGGCTGCGGGCGACGAGCCGTTCGGCTCCGTGCTGGTGGGCGCCGACGGCGTCGCGCTCGCCGAGGACCGCAACCGCGTCGCCGGCGGGGACCGGACCCGCCACCCCGAGCTCGCACTCGCGCAGTGGGCAGCGGCCCACCTCACCCCCGCCGAGCGGGCCGGCGCGACGGTGTACACGTCGGGCGAGCACTGCCCGATGTGCGCCGCCGCGCACGCCTGGGTCGGCCTGGGCCGGATCGTCTACGCCGCCAGCTCGGCGCAGCTCGGGCAGTGGCTGGCCGAGCTCGGCGTGCCCGCCCCGCCCGTACGGACCCTGCCGGTCAACGCCGTCGCGCCGGACGTGATCGTGGAGGGCCCGGTGCCCAAGCTGGCCGAGCAGGTGCGCGACCTCCACGTCCGGCTGCACACGCGCGACGGCGACGGCGGCTAGACACGACAGGACGACGACCCACGCGGACACGACAGGACGACGACGCACAAGGAGTGGACATGGACGTCTCACACATCGCCACCGGCTTCTCGGCCGCGATCCCCGGGTGGGTGCTCGAGGAGGTCGCACGCCTGCCGGCCTCGCTCGGCTCGGCGGAGGACCGGGTCGGCCTGGTGAACCTGCTGGCGGCCCGCAACTTCCGCGAGGGCGGTGGGGGGCCGTTCGCGGCCGCCGTCGTCGAGTCCGAGACGGGGCGGGTGGTCTCGGTCGGCGTCAATCAGGTCATCGCGTCTAACCTGTCGGTCACGCACGCGGAGGTCATGGCCCTGTGCCTGGCGCAGACGGCGCTGGGCAGCTGGGACCTGGGTGGCCCGGGCATGCCGGCCCACCAGCTCGTGGTCAACTGGCGGCCGTGCACCCAGTGCTACGGCGCCGTGCTGTGGTCGGGGGTGTCGAGCCTGCTCATCGCGGGCGATGGGCCGGAGGTGGAGCGCCTCACCTCGTTCGACGAGGGCCCGATGCGCGAGGACTGGGCCGAGCAGTTCCGCAGCCGGGGCATCGAGGTGGTTCGCGACGTGCGGCGCGAGGAGGCCCTGGAGGTCTTCCGTCAGTACGGCGAGGCGGTCGCGAGCGGGGAGGCGGCCGTCTACAACGCCCGCGGCACCGGCACGAACGTGTGACCCGAGGCCTGGTTTTACTGCGGGTCTGCTCGGTGTCTACTCCGCCACCGGCGCGGCCGCGTCCGACGGCGTGTCCTCCCGGTGGTGCAGCTCGGCCACGGCGCGGAGCTTCTCCAGGTCCAGCTCGTCGCTGCGCGCCACGGCCAGGCGCACCGGTGTCAGCGCCAGCAGCGTGGCGGTGCGCCTGCCGCCTTCGAGCACGGCCCGCTCCCCCAGGACCGCGCCGGCGCCGACCTGGGCGAGCTGCTTGCCATCGTGCTCCACGGTGAGGACGCCGTCGAGCACCAGGTAGATCGCCTCGCCCACCTCGCCCTGGCGGGTGACGACCGTGCCCGCGGGCAGCCGGCGAATCTCCGGGGTGTGCCCGGCGCGCATGATCCCGCCCGAGACCTGCCGCTCGACCGCGCTCTCCGCCTCGGCCACCACGGCCTCGGAGTCCTGATCGCCCCAGGGCGTGCGGGGGCCGAAGGAGTGCGCCATCCAGCCTTCCTGGTCGGTGAGCCCGCTCTTGAGGGACAAGGTGCCGTCGGGCCCGTACACCCAGTGCCGGGGGAACGCGCTGGCGCCCGGCATGGCGATATCCGTACTGCCGTCGGAACGCAGGGTGAGCGCCAGGGTCGTCCACACGATCGGGGCCTGCCACATCACGAACGGGGCGTGCGGGACCGGGCGGGGCAGCGGGACCCCCGTGCGTCCACCGACGGTCTGGGTGAAGTGCACGATGCCCGGCTCGACCACCGGCTCCTGCTGGAGGGTGGGCAGGGAGTAGCCGCCGAACGTGGCCCCGACCGAGGCCACCCGCACGGTCGTCGACCCCATGACGACGCCGGAGTCCTCGCCGTACGCCCAGGCGGTGGGCGTGCCGTCGTCGTCGAACTCCGCCCATGCCGTCAGGACATTCGCGAACCGGAACCGGTCGTCGGCGCGGAGCTGCTGCACCGCGTCCAGGCTCGGCAGGCGGTCGAGCGGCGGGACGTCGTAGTGGGCCAGCCCGACGTCGAAGCCGCGCCGCAGCCAGCCGGAGACGGACTCCGAAGGGATCCAGGACAGGGACACCAGGTGGGACTCGACGCGCATCCTCGGCCTCCGTTGGTCGCCGGACGCGGCCTGCGCCGGTTCGGGTGCTCGCCATTCAACACGAGCCGGTGAGCACCCGCTACGCCCTTTCGGAACCGACCGCGCCCGGTCCAGTGCGCCCGCGTGTCTCGGCAGCGGCGGCCCGCGAGCTCAGCGGGGCGTGGTGAGCCAGCCGGGGTCGTCGTCGGGCAGGTCCTCCTGGATCATGGCTCCTCCGTCGGTTCAGCGGCTCACTCCCCCTCGGGGGCGTCGACGACGGCGTCGACCTCGGCGTCGATCTCGGGGGGCGCCGGCGTCTCCCGCTCGACCAGAGCCTGGAGCGCCTCCCGCAGCAGGCGGGACGTCTCGGTGATCCCCGTGAGGACGGCCGCCTGCTTGAGCAGCTCGCCGTCGAGCGAGACGGTGATGCGCAACGAGGCCCTCCACTTGTCAAGCAGCAGACCGGACGGGGGTCGGACCAGTCACGCTACGCCGCGGCGGGGGCAACCGCATCGCCACCCCGCGGCGGCGTCACCGCCGACCTACTAGAACAGGGCGACCTTGCGTGCGGGCGGGAAGATCTCGTCGAGCTCGGCCAGGTCCTGCGCCGTCGGCTGCCACCGGGCGGCGTGCGCGTTCTGGGCGACCTGCTCGGGCCGGGTGGCGCCGGCGATGACCGAGGCGACCGCGGGCTGCGCGGCCAGCCAGGAGAAGGCGACGTCGACCTCGGTGAGGTCCCGGGCGCGCGCGTACGCGGAGAACCGGGCCAGCTGCTCGAAGTCCGTCTGCGCCAGCAGCTGCTGCTTGGAGTAGGACAGCCGGCTGCCCTCGGGGGCGGCGCCGTGCCCGTACTTCCCGGTGAGCAGGCCGTTGGCGAGCGGAAAGTACGGGAGGACGCCCAGGCCGTAGTGCTCGGCGGCCGGGAGCACCTCGAGCTCGGCGCGGCGGTCGAGGAGATTGTAGTGGTTCTGCGCCGAGATGAACCGTGTTGTGCCCATCTCGCGGGCCACGTGCTCCGCGTCGGCGATCTGCCAGCCGGCGCGGTTGGAGTGGCCGATGTAGCGGACCTTGCCGGAGCTGACGAGGTCGTCCAGCGCGTCGAGGGTCTCCTCGATCGGGGTCAGCGGATCGGGGGTGTGGAACTGGTACAGGTCGATCCAGTCGGTGCCCAGGCGCCGCAGCGACGCCTCCACGGCGGTGACGATGTACCGGCGGGAGCCGCGCGCGCCGTAGTCGGGCCCGTTGGCGCCGCGCACGTCCATGCCGAACTTCGTCGCCACGACGACGTCGCCGCGGCGGCTGCCCAGCGCCCGGCCCAGCAGCTCCTCGCTCATGCCCGGTGTGGTGCCGTAGTTGTCGGCGGTGTCGAACAAGGTGATCCCGGCGTCGAGGGCGGCGTGGACGACGGCAGTCGTGCCCTCTGCGGTCTCGGTGGGGGCGTTGGCCCGGCCGAGATTGTTGCAGCCGAGGCCGACGACAGAAACCGTGAGGCCGGACCGGCCCAGACGCGCATACTCCATGTGGCCGACCTTATCGACGGGATCCGTCTATTTCAGTCAGCGACCCGGGGGGCCCACAAGGTCGCACGTCACAAGGGGCGGGGTGGCGGGTTGCGTCAGCCACCGAGCCGTTCCGCGGTGACCCGCAGCGCCTCCAGCACCCGCTCCCAGTTCGCGGTGGAGTGGTCGGCGGCCCCCTGGCTCGGGTTGTTGTCCTGGGTGAGTGTGACCCGGGTCCCGCGCGCGGACTCCTCGAGCGTGAAGGTCAACGTGTGGTAGCTCTCCGGCACGTCCGGCTGCCCGCTCAGGGGGCTGTAGTGCGTGTACCGCAGCAGGCGCGGCTCGTCGGCCTCGAGGATCTCGCCGTGGTCCTCAAAGCTGCGGCCCTCGTACTCCCCGCGGAAGGTGATCGGGCTGCCGGGCTGGAAGTCGCTGGCAACGGTGCTGCCGAACATGTAGGTGCTGGCCAGCTCCGGGTTCACCAGGGCGGACCAGACGGTGTGCGGCAGCGCGGCGACGTCGGTGGTGGATCGAGAGACGTAATCGGTCATGAGTGGCCCTCCGTCGGTCGTCTCCAAGGGTCGTCCCCGTGCCGGGCCCGGGCAAGTCGCATGAGGTTGGCGCTCTCGCGCCGTCAGCGCGTCAGCGCGCGAACCGGGCGGCCAGACGCGGGTCGGAGAGCTGGAGCACGAGCCAGGGGCTGAACGCCCACGGGGCAGCCGTGACGGCCGCAAGCAGGTCGGCCGGCGCCACCCAGGCCACCTCGGCCACCTCGCTCGGCTCCGGCTCGGGACCGTCGAGGAGCCGGGCGGCGTAGACGGGGCACATCTCGTTCTCGACGATGCCGGAGGCGTCCACGGCGCGGTAGCGGAAGTCCGGGAGCACCATCTCCAGGCCCGTGATCTCCAGGCCGAGCTCGAACCGGCCGCGCCGAGTCACCGCGTCCTCGGGCCGCTCACCCGGTGCCGGGTGCCCGCAGAAGGCATTGGTCCACACGCCCGGCCAGGTGAGCTTGGACAGCGCGCGGCGGCTGACCAGGACACGTCCGGCGTCGTCGAAGACATGGCAGGAGAACGCCAGGTGCAACGGGGTACTGGCGGTGTGGACCGCCGCCTTGTCGGCCGAGCCGACGGCGCGGCCCTCGTCGTCGAGCAGCACCACGTGTTCCGGGTGGCCCAGCTCGTCGGGGCGTGCGGGCGCGCCGGGTCGGTCCAGGTCGGTCACGTGGGTCGGTCCCCTTGGATGCGCGGCGGACCGCCCCGTGCGGTCCGTGGTCCCGCGAGCCTAGCCCGGTGCGCCGTCGGGCACGGAGACGGCACCGCCGTCGGGCACGGAGACGGCACCGACGCCGGGCGCGGTGCCGGCCGACGTCCGGCCGGCACCGCGCGGCTGTCATGCGTCGCGGACGTCCCAGGTCTCGCGGACGTCGACGCCCGCGTCCTTGATCAGGTTGAGCAGCGGGCAGCGCGCCGCCACCAGGGTCTGCAGCTCGGCGAGCTGCTCCGGCGTCGCGGTGGTGCTGAGGGTGATCCCCAGATCGAGGTGCTGGAAGTGCGGGGAGACGTCCGCGGTGCCGAGGAACCCGCGCAGGTCGAGCGTGCCGGAGGCCTTGGTCTCCACGGCGCCGACCTCGAGCGACAGCTCGGCGGCGACCGTCCGGACAACCACCGTCAGGCAACCGCTGAGGGAGGCCAGGACGTACTCGATCGGGTTGGCGCCCTCGTCCGCCCCGCCGATGGCCGGCGGCTCGTCGACCACGAGGGTGAACTGCCGGGCCTCGACCCGGGTGTTGAGCCCGCCCTGCCAGACGCCGGAGACGTCGAAGCTGGCGAGCTGGGGCTGGGTGTCGATGCTGGTGGTGGTCATGGTGGTCCTCTTCGCAGTGGGGTGAGCACGGCGCACGCGACCGATCGGCCGGGCGCAGGGCGGCGGCGCGGTGACGGCACGCGTCGCCGGCGGGACACGGCGCACGGGGCGGGACCGTGAGCGGTCCGGGCGGCTCAGGCCGCGGGCGTCCCCGCGCGCCGGCGCATTCGCGTCCCGGGAGGCCGGCGGCGGAGGTCGGCGGTCGTGGCCGCTGCGGCGGCGTGGCGAACGATCACGGCGGCCTCCCTCCGGCTCGATCCGGTCCGCCCGGAACGGGCGGCATGCGGGAAACGCTAGGAGCCACCGCCCGTCCCGTGCAGCGGCGGGCCAGGCCCCGAGATCCCAGCGCACCGCGTCTCACATGCCGAGCGGTTGACCCGACCGCCCGTGGTTCGCTCGCGCAAGCCGGCAAGATGTTGTAGGCGGGGCCGCGACCATGAGGCGGCCGGTCCGCCACGGACGTCGACGATGCCGGGTTTGTGCAAATTGCCTAGGCAGTGTCACCGCCCGCGCGTAGCGTCTTGCCACATGGGATTCGCGATCCAGGCGTCCGGGCTGACCAAGCGGTACGGCGAGGTCCTGGCGCTCGAGGGCATGGACCTGAACGTGTCCACGGGCACCGTGCTCGGGCTGCTCGGGCCGAACGGGGCGGGGAAGACCACCTGCATCCGGATCCTCACCACTCTGCTGCGCCCCGACTCGGGCACCGCCACGGTGGCCGGCGCCGACGTGCTGCGCGAGTCCCGCAAGGTGCGCGAGCGCATCGGGCTCTCCGGTCAGTACGCCGCGGTCGACGAGTACCTCACCGGCTTCGAGAACCTCGACATGATCGGCCAGCTCTACCATCTGGACCGCCGGAAGAGCCGGGAGCGGGCACGCGAGCTGCTGGTGCAGTTCCGCCTCGACGACGCCGGGGACCGCCCCGCCAAGACCTACTCCGGTGGCATGCGCCGTCGGCTCGACCTGGCGGGGGCGCTCGTGGCGAACCCGCCGGTGCTGTTCCTGGACGAACCCACCACTGGTCTGGACCCCCGCTCGCGCCTGGACATGTGGGAGGTCATCCAGAACCTGGTCACCGGGGGCAGCACGGTGCTGCTGACCACCCAGTACCTCGACGAGGCCGATGCCCTGGCCGACGAGATCGTCGTGATCGACCGCGGCCGCCTCATCGCCCAGGGCACGACCGACGAGCTGAAGGCCCAGGTCGGCGGGGAGCGGCTCGAGGTGGTCGTCTCCAACGCCGATCAGCTCGGCGCCGCCCACGAGCTGCTCGCGCCGCTCGCCCTCGCCCCGGCCACGCTGGACGAGCGCGCCAGGTTGCTCGTCCTGCCGGTCTCCGGCGGCACCGGCCCGCTCGTGGACGCCCTGCACCGGCTGGACGACGCACGCGTGTCGGTCGACGACATCGGCATCCGCCGCCCCACCCTCGACGACGTCTTCCTCGCCCTGACGGGGCACGCTGCCGAGGAGGGGGCCGGGGCCGACAGCGGGTCGCAGCCAGGCGAGAGCAGGTCCGGCGGGCAAGGACGCGGCGACCAGCCTGGGGGTGAGCACCGGGGCGCCGGGCAGCCGAGCGACGGACGGCGGGGCGAGCGGACCGCTACGGCCGGGGCCTCGCGCGGCCGGCACGCCGGACCGGACGGAGAGGCGCAGCGATGACCTTGACCGGAGTGCGGGACGGCTACGTGGTGGCCAAGCGCAACCTCATCAAGATCAAGCGGGTGCCCGACCTGCTCGTCTTCACCACCATCCAGCCGATCATGTTCGTGCTGCTCTTCGCCTATGTCTTCGGTGGGGCGATCGCCCCGGAGGACGGCGGGGCGGCGTACCGGGAGTTCCTCATCGCCGGGATCTTCGCCCAGACCGTCGTGTTCGGGGCAACCATCACCGGGGCGGGCCTGGCCGACGACATCAAGAAGGGCATCATCGACCGGTTCCGGTCCCTGCCCATGAGCTCCTCGGCGGTACTGGTCGGCCGCACCCTGTCCGACGTGGTCAACAACATCCTCGTACTGATCGTCATGGGCCTGACGGGGCTGGTCGTGGGCTGGCGGATCCGCACGTCGGTGCCCGAGGCACTGCTCGGCTTCGCCCTGCTCCTGGTCTTCGCCTTCGCGATCTCGTGGATCATGGCGTGGATCGGCATGCTCGTGCCCACGCCCGAGGTGGTGAACAACGCCGCGTTCATCGTGATCTTCCCGTTGACGTTCGTCGCCAACACCTTCGTGCCGATCGAGACGCTGCCCCCGCCGCTGCAGACCTTCGCCGAGTGGAACCCGGTCTCCGCCGTGACGCAGGCCGCCCGCGACCTCTTCGGCAACCCGAACCCGGACCCGAACGCCCCCGAGCCGACGTCCTGGGCTCTGCAGAACCCCGAGCTGTACACGATCCTCTGGACGGTGCTCATCCTCGCAGTGTTCGTGCCGCTGGCGACGTGGCAGTACAAGCGGTCCGCCAGCCGGTGACGTCGCTCACCTCGCGCTGGCCCTGACCGGGGGCAGGACGCCCCTGCCGCTCCTGTGGTGGCGCACCGGGCGGCCCTTGGTCCCGTTCGTCGGGTCGGTCCGGTCCCCCACCATGGAGGTCGACCGCGGGGCCCCGGGCCCCTCCGCCCATGGGAGGCCCAGATGATCGCCCTTCAGCTCGCCGTCGTCCTGGCCGCCATCTTCGTGGGCGCGCGACTGGGCGGGATCGCCATCGGTTTCGCCGGCGGCCTGGGCGTCCTCGTCCTCGCCCTGCTCGGCGTCTCGCCCGGGGCGATGCCGCTGGACGTCATCTCCATCATCATGAGCGTGATTGCGGCGATCGCCGCCATGCAGGTGGCCGGCGGCATGGACTACCTCGTCGACCTCGCGGACCGGTTCCTGCGGCGCAACCCGCGCTACCTGACGTTCCTGGCGCCGATGGTCACCTACCTCATGACCTTCATGGCGGGCACGGGGCACACCGCCTTCTCCACCCTGCCGGTGATCACCGAGGTGGCCAAGGAGAACAACATCCGCCCGTCGCGGCCGCTGTCGGTCGCCGTCGTCGCGTCGCAGATGGCCATCACGGCGTCCCCGATCTCCGCCGCCGTGGTGTTCTTCGCCGGCGCCATGGAGCCGCACGGGGTGGACTACCTCGAGCTCCTCGCTGTGGTGGTGCCCTCGACCTTCCTCGCCTGCATGGCCACCGCGGCGCTCATGATGGGGCTGGACCGCCTGCGCGGCACCAGCGAGCTGAGCACGCACTCGGAGTTCCAGCGGCGCTGGGCCACCGGTGAAGTGGCCGTGGCGGGACGCCAGGACCGCGAGATCAAGCCGGGCGGGCGGCGGTCGGTGGCAATCTTCCTCATCGGCCTGCTCGGGGTGATGACCTACGCCACCCTCATCAGCGACAAGGTGGGCCTCGTCGCCGAGCCAGTGATGGAGCG
This sequence comes from Georgenia yuyongxinii, assembly GCF_006352065.1. Lineage (NCBI taxonomy): Bacteria > Bacillati > Actinomycetota > Actinomycetes > Allobogoriellales > Allobogoriellaceae > Georgenia > Georgenia yuyongxinii. Next base: position 2,343,590 of record NZ_CP040915.1, read on the forward strand.
CGACGCCGCGATCATCGCCTTCATGCTCGCCACCGCCGCGGTGATCGTGCTCGCGTGCAAGGTGCCCACCCAGGACATCCTCGGCGCCTCCACGTTCAAGGCGGGGATGAGCGCGAGCATCTGCGTGCTCGGCGTCGCATGGCTCGGGACGACGTTCGTCTCCGCGAACGAGGAGGCGATCATGAGGGTGGCAGGTGACCTCCTCGCCTCCCAGCCGTGGGCGCTCGCCGTCGTCCTGGCCTTCGCCTCCGCGCTGCTGTACTCCCAGGCCGCCACCGCCAAGGCGCTCGTGCCGACAGCGCTGGCCATCGGCATCGCACCGCTGACGGCGGTGGCCTCCTTCGCAGCCGTCTCGGCCCTGTTCGTGCTGCCGACCTACCCCACGCTCCTCGCCGCGGTGGAGATGGACGACACCGGCACCACCCGCATCGGGCGGTTCGTCTTCAACCACCCGTTCCTGCTCCCGGGAACCCTGAACATCGCCATCGCGGTGTGCCTGGGGTTCGCGTTCGGGTCGGTCATCCTCTGAGCTCGCCGCGCCGCTGACGGTTCCCCGCTCGGGCGGCGCCCTCGCCCGCACAGGGGCACACTTCCGGCCATGAGATGGTCTCGTGCCCTCATCCCCCTCGCCGGTCTCACCGGTGTGGCCGCCCACGACCTGCTGCAGCGCAAGCGCACCCTGCTGCGGAACTTCCCGGTCATCGGGCACGCCCGCTACGCCGTCGAGGCCATCGGACCCGAGCTGCGGCAGTACATCGTGGCCGGCAACGACGAGGAGCGGCCGTTCAGCCGGGACCAGCGGCGCTGGATCTACGCCTCCGCCAAGGGCGAGAACAACTACTTCGGGTTCGGCACCGACAACGACATCGAGCGGTCCGACGGCTACCCGATCATCAAGCACCGCACCTTCTCCGCCGTCGCCCCGCCCTCGCACCCGAATGCCGGGGAGGAGGTGCGCCTGCCGTGTGCGAAGGTCCTCGGCGGCGCCCGTGGCCGCGCGCAGGCGTTCCGGCCGCAGTCGATCGTCAACGTCTCGGCGATGAGCTACGGCTCTCTGTCCGGCCCCGCCGTCGAGGCGATGAACAGGGGCGTCGCGCTGACCGGGGCGCTGCACAACACGGGCGAGGGCGGCCTCTCGCCCCACCACCGCCAGGGCGGCGACCTCGTCTTCCAGATCGGCACCGCCTACTTCGGCTGCCGCGACGAGGACGGCGCCTTCGACCTCGAGCGACTGAAGTCGCTGGTGGCCTCCGCGCCGGTGCGGGCCCTGGAGATCAAGCTCAGCCAGGGTGCCAAGCCGGGCCTGGGCGGGGTGCTGCCGGCGGCCAAGATCTCCGCCGAGATCGCCGCCATCCGGGGCATCCGCACCGACCGCGACTGCATCAGCCCCTCCCGGCACGCGGAGTTCAGCGACGTCGACAGCATGCTGGACTGGGTCGAGCTGCTCGCCGCCGAGACCGGCCTGCCGGTGGGCATCAAGTCCGCGGTCGGGGATTTGGAGTTCTGGCACCAGCTGGCGGAACAGATGGCCGACGGCGCACGCGGCGTCGACTTCATCACCATCGACGGCGGCGAGGGCGGCACCGGCGCCGCGCCGATGACGTTCACCGACTCGGTCTCGTTGCCGTTCCGGGTGGGCTTTCCCCGGGTGTACGCGATCTTCGCCGAGGCTGGACTGGCCGACCGGATCGTCTTCGCCGGTGGCGGCAAGCTCGGGCTGGCCGACAACGCGATCGTCGCGTTCGCCCTGGGCTGTGACCTGGTCAACGTCGCCCGTGAGGCGATGCTCGCGATCGGGTGCATCCAGGCCCAGCGTTGCCACACCGACCGCTGCCCCGTGGGTGTAGCCACCCAGAACCCCTGGCTCACGCACGGCCTGGACCCATCGCTGAAGTCCGTGCGGCTCGCCAGCTACCTGCGCACCTTCAACCGTGACCTGCTCAAGGTGGCCGAGTCCTGCGGGGTGCTTCACCCCGGGCTCATCGACGTCGACGACGTCGAGATCCTCGCCGGCAACCAGGCCGGTCGCCCGCTGCGCGAGGTGGTGGGCTACCAGCCGGGCTGGGGGCTGCCCTCGGCCGCGCAGCAGGCGGAACTGACGGCGATCATGACCGGCGCCGCACCGACGGGCGGGACCGCGCCGGAGTCCGAGACCAGCCAGGGCTGAAGGGATCGCTCAGCCGACCTGGACGTCCACCCGGTGCCAGCCGGTCGCGCCGTCGGGCACGACGCCGGCCCGCTCCCCGGTCTGCACGACACCGTCGAGCCCGGTCGCCCGGACCTCGAGCGAGTGCTTTCCCGGCTCGGCTGGCCACCGGTAGACCCACTGCCGCCAGGTGTCCACGTTGACCGCGTCAGCCAGCTCGGCGGGCCGCCACTCGCCGTCGTCCACGCGCACGTCGACCGCCGCGATGCCGGTGTGCTGGGCCCACGCCACCCCGGCCAGGACCACCTCGCCCGCCGCCAGCTCCCCGCCGCCGCGGGGCACGTCGATGCGCGAGGAGATCTTCACCGGGGCGCGCGGCGACCAGCCGCGGTCGGTCCAGTACGCCGTCGCCTCCGCGAAGCGGGTGACCTCCAACTCGGCCACCCACTTGGTGGCCGAGACGAACCCGTACAGCCCCGGCACCACCAGGCGCACCGGGTAGCCGTGCTCGGGCGGCAGCTCGGTGCCGTTCATGCCCACCGCGAGCAGGGCGTTGCGCTCGTCCGTGAGGACCTCGAGCGGGGTGGAGGCGGTGAACCCGTCGACGCTGCGGGAGAGCACCATGTCCGCACCGGGCAGCGGCCGGGCCCGCGCGAGGACCTCCCGTACGGGCAGCCCGAGCCAGGACGCGTTACCCACCAGGTGCCCGCCCACCTCGTTGGACACGCAGCACAGGGTCACCCACGCCTCGGTCAGCTTCTCGCCGAGCAGCTCGTCCAGGGTCAGGCGCACCTCCTGCTCGACCATGCCGTGCACGCGCAGCTCCCACGTAGCCGGGTCCACCCGGGGGACGAAGAACGCGGTGTCGATCCGGTAGAACTCGGGGTTGGGCGTGCGGTAGGGCGCCAGTCCGTCGATGCGCAGGTCAGCGCCCGGTGGTGGTGCGGGCGCCAGGACGGCGGGGTCCGGCAGCGCGAGCGGTGGCCCTGCGGCGACGGTGCCGGCGCCTGTCATCCGGGACACGGTGGCCCCGACCAGGGCCGCGCCGGTGACCAGGCCGGCGCCCTGCAGGAGGCGTCGCCGGTCCAGGGTGCGCCGGTCCCGCATGGCCCGCCCGGCGTCCACGGGCCGCGCCGGTGCCAGGACGGCGACCAGCACCATCGCCCCTGCCGCGGTCGCGGCGAGCACCGGCCACGTGGCCACCAGCCCGCCGTCGGGCCGCGACGCCGTGGCCGCCGCGGCGAGCAGCCCGAGGAAGGCGACGACCATCGCGCCCGAGTACCGACGTCGTCGTTCCTCCAGGCCCGCGACGACAGCGAGGGCGACCATCACCACGACGATGCCCACGCCGAGGGGCACCTTGTCGTTGGTGCCGAAAAGGTCGATCGCCAGCTCCTTGAGCCAGGAGGGCGTGAGGTCGATGAACGCCTCGGCCACCGCCTCCACCGGCCCCGGGCCCGTGCCGGCGAACCGCGCGAGAAGGTCCGCCAGGACGACGGCGCCACCCGTGACCAGGACGCCGACGAGCGCCGCGCGTGGGCGGGTCAGGCCGGGCTGGGGCGCTGGGGGCGTGCCCGTTCTGCGGGACGCGGAGGAGCTCGGGCGCCGCGATGCCGCCGGCCCACCTGCCGCTCCGGGCGGCTGGTGACGTTCGGGCGCCTCGTGCACGGGACCACCTCCGTCGGTGCGCGTGCCTGCGTGCTGATTGTCCTCCGCCGCGCGGCGAGGTGGAAGGAGGTCCCGGCTACTCGAGCGGCCCGCGGCGCTCCTGGAGGAGGTCTCGCAGCACGGTCAGCTCCGCCGTCTGGGCGTTGACGACCGTCACCGCGAGGCGGCGCACCACGTCCTCCTCGGCCCGGTTCGCCGCGTACTCGGCCATGTCCACGCCCGCCTCGTGGTGCGGGATCATCAGCTGGAGGAAGAGGCGCTCGGCGTCGCGGCCCTCCGCGTCGGCGAGCTGGGCGAGCTCCGCCGGGGTCGCCATGCCGGGCATGCCGGCCTGCGCCGTCGTCGCGTGGTCGGTGTGGTCGGCCATCCAGGCCATGACCGGCTGGGAGGAGGACTGGCGCAGACCCCATTGCTCCAGCCAGGCGTACATCTGCCCGTTCTGATGCTGCTGGGTGAGCTCGATGTCGAGGGCCAGCTGGCGTACGGCGGGGTCGTCCGTGCGGTCCCGCACCAGGGCGGACATCTGGACCGCCTGCGCGTGGTGGGTGCCCATGTCGCGGGCGAACCCGGCGTCGACCGAGGCGTCCGTGGGGTGCCCAGGCCCGGCTGCGAGGCGCGACCCCGCGATGAGCCCGACGATCGCCGCCAGGGCGGCGAGCAGCACCACCCCGGCGAGCAGGGCGGGGTGGCGCGCGGCGCCCGCGCCGGCCGGTGCGGGCCCTGTCACGGCCGGTCGTGCGTCGATGCCCATGGACATGATCAGGCCGGCGTCCCGGTGCCGCCGAAGCAGGCTGCCCCGGGCTCGAGCGTCTGCTCGCCCTGGAGGTACCGCTCGAGGAAGACGTCGATGCGCTCGTCGCCCGCGTCGTCGAGCCTGAGCTGGTGGCCCCAGGCGCTCGCGACGATCGGCGAGTCGAGCCCCTCGTAGGGCGTCAGCAGCGCGTACGCCTCGCCGCGAACCGCGTCCTGGAGGAGCGCGACCTGGTCGGCGGTCAGGTCCGGGGAGTAGGTGATCCACACGGCGCCGTGCTCGAGGGAGTGCACCGCGTTCTCGTTGGCCACGGGCTCGGTGTAGATGCCGCAGTTCTGCCAGACGGTGTTGTGGTCACCACCGACGGGCGGGAAGGTCGCGTATTCGACGGTGCCCTCGACGTGGTTGTTCGTCAGGCCCGTGAACTCCTCGACACCCTCGATCGGCGCGTTGGCGGCCGCCTCGATCTGCTGCTGCTGGCGGACCTGGTTCACCAGCGGCACCGCGACGGCCGCGACGAGACCCAGCGAGACGACGGCCGCGCCACCGAAGATCGTCACCTTGCGGCGCTTGTCCTTCCGGGCCTGCTCGGCCCGCATGGCGGCGACGCGAGCGGTGCGCTCCTGGACCAGCTGCTTGCGGTTGCTCACGTGGCTCCTCGCCGGCGGTGATTAGTTGCTCGTTCAAGTATCGAGGGCCCAGAGTAGCCGACGGCGGGGACAGCGGGAACCGAATCGCCGGACGCCGGCACGGTGGGAGGTTGTGGACCCGTGCCGCTACCCGGCGAGCCGGCGTGCCGACCAGCCACCGGTTGCGCCGAGCACGTACTCGAGCCGGTTGCTCGGTCCAGCGTCCTCACCGCGCCAGAACGCCAGCCTCTCGGGCACGACGTCGTATCCCACCCACCACGGCGGTCGGGTCAGCTCGCCGGGGTGGGACGCAGCGAATGCCTCGAATGCCCGACGGCGGTCGGCGGCCGGGCGGGCGGCGAGCGCGTCGTCGTTCACCCAGGACAGCAGCCGCAGGTACCGCGGCAGGCGGGCGAAGGCGCCGTCGAGCCGGTCCTCCGCCGTACGCGCCACCGCCCCCAGGACGATGAGCTGGCGCAGCTCGTCGCGCCACACGAGGGCCAGCGCCACCCGTGGGTCCGCCTCGAGCTGCGCCGTCTTCCGGGACCGGGCGTCCGTGTGGAACACGAAGGCCTCTTCGGTGACGTCGCTGAGGAGCACGTGGCGGGCGTCCGGCGCGCCGTGCTTGTCGACGGTGGTCAGCGTCATGAGCGTGCTCTCCACGGACGCACCGACCCAGTGGCGCGCGAGCGTCATGGGGTCCGGGGTGTCGTCGGGGTCGACGTCCGTCCCGAAAGGGTTGACCAACTCCATCCTGACCTCCTCCTCGTGTGCCGGCCGGCAATGCCCACCCTCGGGCACCGTCTGGGGATGCGCACGCGCAGCGCGGGGTCGCGGGACGCGGACGGCGTGGCTCGCCTAACGCGGCCGCCACCTCGGCCCGGCGGAATAGCGCCCGCACCTTCCCGGTTGCCCGATCAGTGTCCGCGGACGGACGTTGCCCGATCAGTATCCGCGGATGGACCGACGAGAGGATCGCCGTGGCACAGCAGCTCCAGCTCGGACTCGACACCTTCGGGGACGTGACCTTCGACGGCGACGGCGTCCCCCTGCCGCACCCGCAGGTGATCCGCAACGTGGTCAAGGAGGCGGTTCTCGCGGACGCGGTCGGCCTGAGCTTCATCGGCGTCGGTGAGCACCACCGCCCCGACTTCGCGGTGTCCGCGCCCGATGTGGTCCTCGCCGCGATCGCCGGGCAGACCAAGCAGATCCACCTCGGCTCGGCGGTCACCGTGCTCAGCTCGGACGACCCCATTCGGGTGTTCCAACGCTTCGCCACTCTCGACGCCGTCTCCCAGGGTCGCGCCGAGGTCATTCTCGGGCGCGGCTCGTTCATCGAGTCCTTTTCGCTCTTCGGCTACGACCTGCAGGACTACGAGCTGCTCTTCGAGGAGAAGCTCGACCTGTTCGTGAACCTGCTCAGCGAGGGCCCGGTGACCTGGTCCGGGCAGACCCGTCCGCCGCTCAAAGACCAGAAGGTGTACCCGTACACCGAGGCCGGGCGGCTGACCACATGGATCGGCGTCGGCGGCAGCCCGCAGTCGGTCGTGCGCGCCGCCAAGCACGGCATCCCGCTCATGCTCGCGATCATCGGCGGTGCGCCCGCACGTTTTGCTCCACTGGTGGAGCTGTACAAGCGGGCACTCGCCCAGCTCGGCAAGCCAGAGCTGCCGATCGGGGCACACTCCCCCGGGTACGTCGCCGCCACCGATGTTCAGGCGCGGGAGGAGATTTTCCTGCACCACCGTGCGATGCAGGACCGGATCGGACGCGAGCGGGGCTGGCCGCCCATGACTGTCGAGCAGTTCGAGCACGAGGTCGGGCCCGAGGGCGCGCTCTTCGTCGGGTCGCCGGAGACCGTTGCCGGCAAGATCGCCCGAGCGGCGAAGACCCTGGGCCTGGCGCGGTTCGACATGAAGTACTCCGTCGGCACGCTGCCCCACGAAAAGCTCATGACGAGCATCGAGCTGTACGGCACCAAGGTTGCGCCGCTGGTCCGCGAGATGCTCCAACAGTGAACATGCCCGACGCCGGAACGAGGCTCGCGGCGCGAACCTCCGAACGTCATTCACCGCTCCGCTGATCCGCGCAGACCCATATCGGCTGATCAGGACGCTGTCAGGGGCGATGTCAGTGCTCGCCGATAGCGTCTGGGGCATGCTCGATGACGAGGATGTGGACGCGGTGGTGGGGCCTGTTGGCGCTGCCGCGGTGGTGACGCGTTCTGGGCCGAGCGCGCTGGAAGTGGCGATGATGACGGCGTTCTTCGCAGCACCGGCGTCGGTGCCGCCGGTGAGGGTGGCCCGTGGGCAGGAGCCGGGGGTGCAGTGGTTCCCGATCGTGGCCGGGACGCCCGTGACGTTCGAGCTTGATCTGGTGGTCCCGGAGACAACCACCGCCACCACCGCCGCCGCCGTCTCGTCCGCTGTCTCCTCCGCTCCTGGTGGGAGCACCGGCCCGGTCGTGGCCGCGAGCCTGGCCGAGGCGGTCGCAGCGGGGTGGGTCGCGCCGGCGCCGGCGCCCACGCCGGGGCTGGCCGGGATCGTGGACGCGGCGCAGGAGCTGCTCGGCAGCTGCTCGGCTTGCGGTGCTGGACCCGGTAGAGCCGTTCGGGCAGGACCTGTCCGATTTGGTCGAGCTGGCCGCGCAGTGGTCACGGGTCATCGGCTACGCCCACGCCCGCCGCGCGGACGCGGTCGCGGCGCTGGTCACCGGGTTCCTGGACGATCTGGGCACCGGGACCGCGACACTGGCGGCGACCACCGAGCTGGCCATGCGCCTGGGCGTGACCCGCCAGAGCGCCGCGAAGGTCGTGTCCACCGCGCTGGCGATCAGCGGGCCGCTGGCCGCGACCGGGCAGGCCCTGGCCAACGGGCACCTGGACGCACGCAAGGCGGAGATGATCGCCACCGCCCTGGAGCACCAGCCGTACCCGGTGTGCGAGGCGGTCCAGGACGCGGTGCTGCCCACCGCGGCCGGGCGCACCCACCCCCAGCTGGCCCAGGACCTGACCAAGGCGCTGATCGCGGCAGACCACCACGCCGCCCAGGCCCGGCACCGCACCGCCCGGGACGGGCGGCGGGTCAACCACCCCCGGCACCTGCCCGACGGGATGGCGTCGATCTTCGCGGTGCTCCCGGCGCCCGATGCCCTCGCGCTGGACCTGGCCCTGGACGCCGCGGCCCGCTCCGCCAAGGCCGGCGGGGACGGGCGCACCCTGGACCAGCTCCGCGCGGACATCCTCGCCGCGATCGGGGCCGACGCCCTGATCCAGGGCGGCTTCGGTGCCCCAACCCCGGCCCGCACACCGATCCCGGTCCCACCTGCCCCGCCGGTCGACACCCCGATCCGCCGCCCGGCACCCGACCCCAGCGACCAGCACCTGGACCGTGAAGCCGCAGAGACCACCGACCCCGCGCCGGACGAGCCGGCGGCCCCGCCAGTCAACGCACCGGTGGACGCCGTCGGTCCAGCCGACGCACCCGACGACGCAGACCTCCCAGCACCGCCGACCGGCCCGCCGCCCGACCAGCGGCCCGACGCCGACGGCGTGCCCGACGCCGTCCCACCGCCCGACGTCGACAACGTGCCCGACGCCATCCCGCGAGATGCCGACGCACCACCCAGTGCCCCCGCACCACCAGACACCACGGACCCTCCCGGCAGTGTCGACCCACCCGGCACCGACCCGCCACCGCCGCGTGCGTGGATCCCGCTCGGCCTCCTCGGCGGCGTCCCGGTCCGCGTCAACGTCACCGTCCCGATGGCCACCCTGCTCGGCGGCGACGAACCCGGCACCCTGCACGGCTACGGCCCCATCGACCCCGCCACCGCACGAGCCCTAGCCCTGGGCGGCACCTGGCGCCGCCTGGTCACCGACCCCCTCAGCGGCACCGTCCTGGACCTGGGCCGCACCCGCTACCGACCACCCACCGACCTCGCCGAACTCATCCGCGCCCGCGACAAGACCTGCTTCCGGCCCGGCTGCGGCGCCCACGCCGACGGCTGCCACCTCGACCACACCATCCCCGCCGCCCACGGCGGCCCCACCGCCGACACCAACCTCGCCCCGGCCTGCACGACCGACCACACCCTGAAGACACTCGGCGACTTCTACGTCCGCCAGATCCACCCCGGCGTATTCGACTGGCTCTCCCGACGCACCGCCCGCACCTACCGCCGCGAAGCCGACGGCACCACCACCCCCATCCACCCCCGCACCGGACAATCCCTCACCAGCTCCACCTGGACCCCCGACTACGCCAACGACGAACCACCACCCTTCTGACCGTGAACCGGTTGGTCCATTCGTCGACCGGTCGGCCGGTCCTCGCCCGGCGCGACCAGGACCCGCCGGAGCACCCTAGGGCCCACCCGGTCGGGCGAGGCGGGCCAGCTCGTTCAGCCGGTTCTCGCACTCGCTGACGATGTCGTGGACGATCTCTCCCGCCGGCCGCAGCCCCGCAAATGTGCCGACCACCTGACCGACGAAGAACGACTCCAGGTCTCGAGCCCGCTCATCACCGGCCTGGGCAGCGACATCGATCCGCTCCCAGGCTTCCCGGACCAGCACGGACTGCCAGGGCATCGGAAGTGGCGACGGTGCGCCCGGCCGGCCCCACTCGTCCAACCACGCGCTACGCAGCTGGCGTGCGGGTTTCCCGGTCCGCGTCCTGCTGATCGTCGTGTCCGTACTACGGGCGGAGATCAACTTGTCCTTGATGACCGGGCTCGCCGGGTCCTCGAAGCTGGATAACCAGACCGAACCGGTCCACGCGCCCGCGGCCCCGAGTGCCAGGGCCGCGGCCATCTGCCTGCCGGTGGCGATGCCGCCCGCGGCCAGCACCGGCACGCTGCCGGCGAGCTCCACGACCTCAGGAGTGAGAACCATGGTGGCGACGTTGCCTGTGTGCCCCCCACCCTCGGTCCCCTGCGCGACGAGGAGGTCCACCCCCGCAGCCAGCTGTCGCCGCGCGTGCTCCGCCGTGCCGACCAGCGCCGCGATCGGGACACCCGCCCGCCGGGCCAGGTCGATCATCTCCGGCGGTGGGGTCCCGAGGGCGCTGGCAACGAGCGCTGATCGGTGCGCGAACACCACCTCGAGCAGCTCGTTGACGGTCGCCGCGTCGGTGTTTGTCTCCAGGCTCAGATCGATCCGGCCGGTTCGGTCGAGAACGACGTCGTCGCCGAGCGGCGGGATGCCGAACCGGTCCAGCACGTCCTCGACGAACGCACGGTGCGCGGGGGGAACCTTCGGCGGGTCGCCGTCGAGCGGCTGCACCCGCTCCCCGGTCAGCGTCGGTGTCGGGACAAGCAGGTCGACACCGTACGGCCGACCGCCCAGCTCGTCCTCGATCCACGTGAGCTGCGCGTCAAGCTGTTCGGGGGTGTACATGGTCGCCCCCAGGACACCCAGGGCCCCCGCACGGGAGACCGCCACGACCACGGCGGGCGAACGGTTGAAACCAGCGAGCGGGTGCACCACTCCCACGAGATCGGTGAACGGCGTACGCATTACGGCTCCTCCCTTGCGACGGTGAACAGTGTCTGACCCGGCTCGACTTGGTCGCCCACCGCGGTGTCGACCGACTCCACCGTCCCCGCGTGGGGAGCGATGAGCGGCATCTCCATCTTCATGGCCTCGAGAACACCCAGGACCTGCCCGGCAGCGACCCGCTCGTCGGGCACCACGGACACTGCGCGCACCTGGCCGGGCATCGGCGCGCTCACCACACCGTCCACCGGTGCGGCAGTCGCCGTGGTGAGCGGGTCATGAACTGTGAAGCGGTAGGCCTCGCCGTGATGTGCGACGGCGACGCCAGAGCCGACGCCGGGGACGTGGCCGGGCATGCCCAGATCACCCGCGAGCACGGTGGCGCGCTGCCAGGCACCGCCGACCTCGAGACGGACCTCGATGGCCTGCCGGTCTTCACGGGGCGCGGTGACCGAGCGCCCGACGACCACCGAGAACGGGCCGGCCACCTCGTCCCGGACCCGCTCGACCCGCCGCGCAGCGCGATCTACCCGGAGCCGGTGCCGCACGCCGCCGTGGTTCAGGTCGACGAGCACCGCACCCGGCGGGCCACCCGACCGCCACCCGTCCCCCGCACCGAAGGGGTGCGTCACGTCGTCCGCCGCCGTGGTGCCCAGCACCCAGGCGGCCGCGCACAGCGCGACGTCGGCCGGGCCCGGCGGAAACGCCCGAGGGTGCTCGTCCAGCCACCCGGTGTCGAGCTCGGAGCGGGCGAAGGCCTCGGAGGCGAGGAGACGGCGCAGCATCCCGGCGTTGGTCGTCAGTCCCAGGATGGCGGTGTCGTCCAGCGCGGCGACGAGCCGAAGCCTCGCCGCCTCCCGGGTGGGTCCGTGTGCGATGACCTTGCCCAGCAGCGGGTCGTACCAGGTGCCCACCTCCTGGCCGGCGACCAGCCCGGCGTCCACCCGCGCACCCGCCGGCCAGCGCACCGCCGACGCGCGACCAGCCTGCGGCAGGAAGTCGGCGTCCTCGGCGTACACCCGCGCCTCGATGGCGTGGCCGCGGACGTTGACGTCGGCCTGGGTCAGCGGAAGGGGCGCCCCCTGTGCGACGGACAGCTGGAGCGCGACCAGGTCGAGACCGGTGACGGCCTCGGTGACCGGGTGCTCGACCTGTAGGCGCGTGTTCATCTCCAGGAAGTACGCCTCCGCGCCTGTCCCCTCTCCCGCCACCAGGAACTCCACCGTGCCGGCACCGACGTAGCCGATCTCGCGAGAGAGCCGGACCGCGGCGTCGCACACCCGGGCACGCAGATCGGTCGAGATCGTCGGCGCCGGTGACTCCTCGACCACCTTCTGGTGCCGCCGTTGCACCGAGCAGTCCCGCTCTCCCAGGTGCAGGACGTGGCCGTGGCTGTCTGCGAGTACCTGGACCTCCACGTGCCGCCCGCGCGGCACGTACCGCTCCACGAGCAGCGTGCCATCCCCGAATGCCGCCACCGCCTCCCGGTGTGCCGCGGCCAGCGCCCCCGGCAGCGCGCCGGCGTCGGTCACCACCCGCATCCCCTTGCCCCCGCCCCCGGCCGCCGCCTTCACCATCACGGGCAGCCCCACCTCTGCGAGCGCCCGCGAGGCGAGGCGGCCGTCGTCGTCATCGGTGATCGCGGGCAGCACGTCGACGCCGGCGGCCTCCGCCGCCTCCCGGGCCGCGTCCTTGCGTCCCATCCGCGCCACCACGGCCGACGGCGGCCCCACCCACACCAGGCCGGCCTCCTCGCAGGCGCGCGCCAGCTCGGCGCTCTCGGAGAGGAACCCGTACCCGGGGTGGACGGCGTCGGCGCCGGTGGCGCGGGCGGCGGCCAGGATGGCGTGGATGCTCAGGTAGGACTCGGTTGCCGGGGCTGGACCGAGCCGGGCGGCGTCGTCCGCGGCAGTCACGTGCGGGGCGCCGCGATCGGCGTCGGAGTACACCGCGACGGTGCGCAGCCCGGCCGCGCGGGCGGCTCGGATGACGCGCAGGGCGATCTCCCCGCGGTTGGCGACGAGCAGGCTGGCGAACACGGCGCTCACATCCGGAAGACGCCGTAGGCCGGTGCCGGCACCGGGGCGTTGGCGGTTGCCGCGAGGCAGAGCCCGAGGACCCGCCGGGTGTCGACCGGGTCGATGACGCCGTCGTCCCAGAGCCGGGCGGTGGCGTAGTAGGCGGAACCCTGACGTGCGTACTGCTCGCGGATCGGGGCCTTGAAGGCCTCCTCCTCGGCATCCGGCCAGGTCTCCCCGCGGGCCTGGAGGCCGTCGCGGCGCACGGTGGCGAGCACCGTCGCCGCCTGCTCCCCGCCCATCACGGAGATCCGCGCGTTGGGCCAGCTCCACAGGAACCGCGGGTCGTACGCTCGCCCGCTCATTGCGTAGTTCCCGGCCCCGAAGGAGCCCCCGATGACCACGGTGAGCTTGGGCACCACCGAGCAGGCGACGGCGGTGACCAGCTTGGCGCCGTCCTTCGCGATGCCGGCGTTCTCGTAGTCCCGGCCCACCATGAAGCCGCTGATGTTCTGCAGGAACACCAGCGGGATGCCGCGGTGGTTGCACAGCTGGACGAAGTGCGCGCCCTTGAGGGCGGACTCGCTGAACAAGATGCCGTTGTTGGCGACGATGCCGACCTCGTAGCCCCAGATCCGCGCGAACCCACAGACCAGGGTGGTGCCGTAGAGCGCCTTGAACTCGCGCAGCCGGGAGCCGTCGACGATCCGGCGGATCACCTCACGCACGTCGTAGGGGGTGCGCGCGTCGGCCGGCACGACCTCGTAGAGCCCGGCGGGGTCCTCGGCGGGCTCCTCCGGGACGGCCCGCTGAAGCGACGACGGCGCAGCGCGGCCGAGCGTGGCGACGGCGCCGCGCAGCACCGCCAACGCCTCCCGGTCGTCTGCGGCGAGGTGGTCGACGACGCCGGAAACCCGTGCGTGGACGTCGCCGCCGCCGAGCTCTTCGGCCGTGACCACCTCGCCGGTGGCGGCCTTCACCAGCGGCGGCCCACCCAGGAAGATGGTGCCCTGGCCCCGCACGATGACCGACTCGTCGGCCATCGCCGGCACGTAGGCACCGCCGGCCGTGCACGAGCCCAGCACGGCGGCGAGCTGCGGGATGCCGCGCGCGGACATCTGGGCCTGGTTAAAGAAGATCCGCCCGAAGTGGTCCCGGTCGGGAAAGACCTCGTCCTGCAGCGGCAGGTACGCCCCGCCGGAGTCCACCAGGTACAGGCACGGCAGATGGTTGGCGGCCGCGACCTCCTGGGCCCGCAGGTGCTTCTTCACCGTCATCGGGTAATACGTGCCGCCCTTGACGGTGGCGTCGTTGGCGACGACGACGCACTCGCGCCCGGCGACCCGCCCGACGCCGGTCACGATCCCCGCGGCGGGGACCTCGTCGTCGTACATCCCGGTCGCGGCGAGCGGGGAGAGCTCCAAGAAGGGTGAGCCGGGGTCGAGGAGGAGGTCGATACGGTCCCGGACGAGGAGCTTGCCGCGGCCGAGGTGGCGCTCCCGGGCACGGTCCGGCCCGCCGCGGCGGACGTCCGCCAGACGCGCGCGCAGGTCTTCCGCGAGGTCGGCCAGTGTCTGGCCGGACGTCGTCGTCCTCGTCATCCACACCCCCGGTGCGGCGGTCGATACCCGCCCGACGTTAGCAATCGTTAACGTCACGTGTCTACGATGGTGTCCATGAGCCAGGTCCCGCGGATGGGTGGCACCCCTCAGCCGGACCGCCGCGGTGCGGTCGGCAACAACCGCGGCGCGGTGACGGGCAGCCGGCGCGAGCAGATCCTCGACGCCGCGGCCGACCTGTTCGCCCGAAAGGGCTTCCACGGAGTACCGATCGACGAGATCGGCGCCGCCGTGGGCATCACCGGCCCGGCGCTCTACCGGCACTTCGCGGGCAAGGAGGCGATCCTCGCGGAGATGCTGGTGGGGATCAGTGAGCAGCTCCTGGCCGGCGCCCAGGCGCAGCTCGGGGAGGACGACGGCGGCTCGGCGGACCCGGCGGACCCGGCGGACCCGGCGGACCCGGCGACGCAGGATCCGCACCACCGCGCCGGGCTCGGCCCCGCCCGCGCCACCGCCGTGCTGATCGCGCTGGTGGACCGGCACATCGAGTTCGCGCTCGACCATCCCGCACTCATCACCATCCAGCTCCGGGACCTCGACGCGCTGCCGGCGCAGGACCTCGCGACGGTGCGCAGGCTCCAGCGCGCGTACGTCGGAATCTGGGCCGACCTCATTCGGGCCGCCCGCGGCGGGCCGCCGGCGCGAACCGACGACCCGTACGAGGCGACCGCGATGGCGCACGCCGCCTTCGGGCTGCTCAACTCCACCCCGCACAGTGCGCGGCTGGGCCCCGCCGCGACCGCACGGCTGCTGCACCGGATGGCGCTGCGCGCGCTGCTCGCCCCGGACCCGCCCGTGCCGGACTGACGGCCGTTCGCTCCGTACCCCCTCGAGGAAGGACAGCACCGTGGCTGACCCAGTCCCGCGACCGATCCGGATCGCCAACGTCTCGGGGTTCTTCGGCGACCGGCTCTCCGCGGCCCGAGAGATGCTCGACGGCGGCCCGGTGGACGTGCTGACCGGCGACTGGCTCGCCGAGCTCACCATGGGCGTCCTCGCCCGCCAGCGCGGTCGCGACCCCGACGCGGGCTACGCCGCCACCTTCGTCACCCAGCTCGAGGACGTCCTCGGCGACTGCCTGGACCGGGGCGTGAAGGTGGTCTCCAACGCCGGCGGCCTCAACCCGCACGACTGCGCGGCAGCGGTACGCCGGATCGGCGAGCGCCTGGGCCGGGAGGTGCGGGTCGCCGTCGTCGACGGTGACGATGCCACCGAGGCCTTCGCGAAGGCCCGCGCCACCGGCTGGTCCGCGCCGCACCTGGACACCGGCGAGCCGTTCGCCGACCTCGGCGCGGAGCCGGAGGCGGTCAACGCGTACCTGGGCTGCTGGGGCATCGTCGAGGCGCTCGATGCCGGCGCGGAGGTGGTGATCACCGGCCGGGTGACCGACGCCGCCGTGGTCGTCGGGCCCGCCGCCTGGCACCACGGCTGGCAGCGCACGGACTGGGACGCCCTGGCAGGCGCGGTGGTAGCCGGGCACGTCATCGAGTGCGGCGCGCAGGCCACGGGTGGCAACTTCGCGTTCTTCACCGAGCTGTCCGGCCTGGACCGCGTCGGCTTCCCGATCGCGGAGATCCATGCCGACGGCTCCGCCGTCATCACCAAGCACCCGGGGACGGGCGGCGCGGTGACCCCGGAGACCGTCACCGCCCAGCTCCTCTACGAGGTCGACGGCCCGCGCTACCTCACCCCCGACGTCGTCGCTCGGCTGGACACCGTCCGGGTGGCGCCGGCCGGCGCGGACCGGGTGCGGCTGAGCGGTGCCCGCGGCGAGCCCGCCCCGTCGAGCGTGAAGGTCGGGGCGATCGTGACCGCCGCCTGGCGCAACGCCATGACCTTCGTGCTGACCGGTTCGGAGATCGAGGCGAAGGCGGAAGCGGCCGAGGCGGCCCTGTGGGCGGCGGTGCCCGGCGGCCGCGCGGCGTTCGACGAGGTCGCGGTCCGGCTTCTGCGGGCGGACCGGTCCGACCCCGCCCGGCTGGGGGAGGCGGTAGCACTGCTGACGGTGAGCGTCCTCGACCGGGACCGCGCCAAGGTGGCGGGCTTCGCACGCTCCGCCGTCGAGACCTGGCTCGCGGGCTACCCGGGTCTCTACTTCACGGGGCCGCCGGGCCCGGGCAGCGCGTGCCCGGTCTTCTGGCCCACGCTCATGCCCGCAGAGGACTTCGTACAGCGGGTAAGCATCGGGTCGCGCTCGTGGGCGGTCGCGGCGACCACCCCCGACCGCGCCAGCCCAGCCACCCCCGTCGGCGCCAGCTCCACCACCTCCGACGGCGCCAGCCCCACCACCCCCGACGGCGCCAGCCCAGCCACCCCCCGCGGCGCGACGGTCCGGGCTGCCCTGGGCACCGTGCTGGGTGCCCGGTCCGGCGACAAGGGAGGCAACGCCACCCTGGGGGTGTGGGCGCGCGACGACGCCGCGCACGCCTGGCTGCGGCAGTTCTGGACCGAGGCCCGCCTCCGGGAGCTGGTCCCGGAGACGGCCGGCCTGCCGCTGCGCCTGTGGGAGCTGCCCAACCTCCGCGCCGTGGGCGCCACAATCGTCGGCCTGCTCGGTCGCGGGGTCGCCGCCGACCTCGCCCTCGACTCCCAGGCCAAGGGCCTGGCGGAGTACCTGCGCGCCAAGCACGCCGACATCCCGGCGGCGCTGCTGCCCGGCGCGGCCCAGCGACCAAGCGTGGGCAGCCGGAGCGTGCCGTGAGCGCCGACCTCGTGCACCTGGACCGCGCGGGCGCCGTGACCACGATCACCCTGGACTCCCCCGCCAACCGCAACGCCCTCTCCCGTCGGCTACGCACCCAGCTCGGGGCCAAGCTCGCCGACGCCCTCGCCGACCCAGCCACGCGGGTCATCGTGCTCACCCACACGGGACCGGTGTTCTGCGCGGGCGCGGACCTGACCGAGGCGGGCACGCCGGACGAGCCGGGCACCCCCGACCTGCCCGCGCTCCTCACCACGCTCTGGCACAGCCCGATACCGGTCGTGGCGCGGCTGGCCGGCACGGCCCGCGGCGGCGGCGTCGGGCTGGCCGCCGCCTGCGACCTCGTCGTCGCCGCGGACATCGTGACCTTCGCCTTCCCCGAGGTGCGGCTCGGCGTCGTCCCGGCGGTCATCTCCGCCCCGCTGCGCCGCCGGGTCGCTCCCCACGCGCTGCACGCGCTGTTCCTCACCGGCGAGCCGTTCGACGCCGCACGTGCCCGCGAGATCGGGCTGCTCGACGCCGCCTCACCACCAGATCTCCTGGACGGCGAGGTTCGCCGGCTCGCCGACATGCTGCTGCGCGGTGCACCCGGAGCCCTGGCCACCACCAAGGCGCTGCTGCGAGACCCCCCGGTCGGTGGTCTGACCGCAGAGCTCGCCGAGCTGGGCCGGGTGTCGCACGAGCACTTCACCTCGGCCGAGGGCCGCGAGGGCCTGCGCGCGCGGGCCGAGGGCCGCGACCCCGCGTGGGTGCAGGAGCTGCCTGGTTAGGACGCCCGGCGACGCAGCTCCACCGAGACCGGCTGCGGAGCACCGCCGAGCCCCGACGCCTCTCACGACGACGCGGCGGCCGTCCCCGGTGCGGGACGGCCGCCGTGCCCGCCGGCGCGCGGTATCCCGCGCTGCCGGCTACCGCGGTGTCGACATCTCGCCGAGGTGTTGACGTCTCGGGGAGAGGGAGGGGCCGCGGACGGGTGGTCAGCTCCAGTCGATGCTGAGGTACTGCGTCTCCTGGAACTCGCGCAGCCCCTCGCGGGCGCCCTCGCGGCCGAGGCCTGACTGCTTGACCCCGCCGAACGGGGTGGCGGGGTCGGACACCACGCCGCGGTTCACGCCGATCATCCCGGCGTCGATCTTCTCGGCGGTCTGCATCGCCCACTTCAGGTCGCGGGAGTACACGTATGCCGCGAGGCCGAACTCGGTGTCGTTGACCATCTCGACCAGCTCGGCGTCGTCGCGCCAGGTGGCGATCGGGGCGACCGGGCCGAAGATCTCGGTCCGGAGGATCTCGGCGTCGGCGGGGACGTCGCGCAGCACCGTGGGGGCGTAGAAGTACCCGCCCTCCGTGCCCGCCGGCAGCTCGGCCCGGTGGGTCACCCGTGCCCCGGCCGCGACCGCGGCGTCGACCAGCGAGGTCACCCCGGCAACAGCCTTGGCGTTGATGAGCGGGCCGATCTCGGTGCCCTCCTGCAGGGCCGGTCCCACCTTCAGGGCGGCGACGGCGGCGCCGAACTTCTCGGTGAACTCGTCCACGACGTCCGCGTGCACGTACAGCCGGTTCGCGGCCGTGCAGGCCTGGCCGCCGTTGCGGAGCTTGGCGACCAGGGCACCGGCGACGGCGGCGTCGACGTCCGCGTCGCCGGCGACGACGAACGGGGCGTTCCCGCCGAGCTCCATCGAGCTGTTGACCACGCGGTCCGCGGCCTGCTTGAGCAGGATCCGGCCCACCGGCGTCGACCCGGTGAAGGAGATCTTGCGAACGCGCGGGTCCTCCAACCAGGCGGTGACCAGCGGGGAGGACGAGCTCGTGGGGACGACGTTGACGACGCCGTCGGGCACGCCTGCCTCGGTGAGGATCTTCGCGATGGCGAGCGCAGTTAGGGGGGTCTCGCCGGCGGGCTTGAGGACCACGGTGCAGCCCGCGGCCAGGGCGGGGGCGATCTTCCGGGTGGCCATGGCGGCCGGGAAGTTCCACGGGGTGATGAGGGCGGCGACGCCGACCGGCCGGTGCGTCACCACGGTGCGGGTGCCGCCGGCGGGCGAGGAGCCGTACTCGCCCTCGGTGCGTACGGCCTCCTCGGCGAACCAGCGGAAGAACTCCGCGGCGTAGGTGGCCTCGGAGCGGGCGTCGGCCAGGGACTTGCCGTTCTCCCAGGAGATGAGGGCGGCGAGCTGCTCGGTGCTGGCGACCATGAGGGCGAACGCGCGGCGCAGCACCTCCGAGCGCTCGCGGGGGGCGGTGGCGGCCCAGCCGGGCAGGGCGCGGGCGGCGGCGTCGACGGCGGCGACGGCGTCGGGCACCCGGCCGTCGGCGATCTCTGTGATCGCGGCGCCGGTGGCCGGGTCGATGACCGCGAAGGTGCCGCCGCCCTGTGCGGCGGCGCCGCTGCCGTCGATCCACACCCCCTGACGGGGTGAGAGTGCGTCGACGTAACCGCGCAGGCCGGTGCCGGCGACGCCGGCGAGGGTGCTGGTCATGGTTCCTCCGGGAAGGGAGCAGGCCGCCGGGTGGCGGCTGGGCGGGTGGTCAGGGACGGGCGTCGGTCACGGGTAGAGGCCGCGCAGGGTGTGCGCCTCGGCCACCCGCTCGACCGCCAGGGCGGTGGCGGCGGTGCGCAGGGTGAGGCCCTTGCTGCCGGCGTACCGGGAGACCTGCTCCCAGGCGCCGATCATGCGCTCCTCGAGCCGGGCCTCGACCTCGGCCTCGGTCCACCAGTACGCCTGGTTGGCCTGAACCCACTCGAAGTAGGAGACGACGACGCCGCCGGCGTTGGCGAGGATGTCCGGCACCACGAGGATGTCGTTCTCCCGCATGATGCTGTCCGCCTCGGGCGTGGTGGGGCCGTTGGCGCCCTCCACGACTACCTTGGCCTGCACACGCGGGGCGTTCTCGGCCGTGAGGACGCCCTCGACGGCCGCGGGCACCAGCAGGTCGACGTCCAGCTCGAGCAGCTCGGCGCCGTCGAGCGGGTCGGCACCCTCGAAGCCCACCACCGAACCGGTGAGGTCCACGTGCCGCTCGAGCGCCGGGATGTCGATGCCGCCGGTGCTGACGAGGCCGCCGTACTGGTCGGAGACGGCGGTGACCGTCAGGCCGGCGTCCGCCAGGAACCTGGCCGCGCCGCGACCGACCTTGCCGAAGCCCTGCACCGCGGCGGTCGTGCCGGAGGCGATCGGCAGGCCGCGGGAGGCGAGGGCCGCCAGGGCCACGTCCACCACCCCGCGTGACGTCGAGGTGGCCCGGCCGAGCGAGCCGCCCAGCGCGATCGGCTTGCCAGTGACCACGCCGAGCACGGTGTGCCCGGAGGCGACGGAGTAGGTGTCCATCATCCAGGCCATCGTCTTCTCGTCGGTGCCGATGTCCGGCGCCGGGATGTCCTTCTCCGGGCCGATGACCGGGAGGATCTCTGAGGTGAACCGGCGCGTGACGCGCTCCAGCTCGTTCGCCGAGTAGTTGCGCGGGTCGATGCGCACCCCACCCTTCGCGCCACCGTAGGGCACATCGAGCAGGGCGCACTTCCACGTCATCCACATCGCCAGGGCACGGACCTCGTCCAGATCCACGTTCGGTGCGTAACGGATCCCACCCTTCGCCGGCCCGCGCGAGAAGTTGTGCTGCACGCGGTGGCCGATGAACAGGTCCTGGCTGCCGTCGTCACGACGCAGCGGGATGGAGACCGTCACCTCCCGTCGGGGGGTGGCGAGCAGCCGGTGCAGGCCGTCGGACAGCCCCAGGAACTGCGCGGCCTCCGTGAGCTGGGCGCGCGCGTCGTCCAGCGGGGTGCCGGCCGGCGCGGGGGCCGCCAGGGTGGGCGCGGTGGTCAGGGCGGTGGTCACTTGATCTCCTCGAATACGTCGTCCAGCACGTCGAGAGCCTCCGCGAGGAGACCATCGGGTATGGACAACGGTGGCAGGAAACGCAGGACATTGCCGTAGGTGCCACAGGTCAGGACGATGACCCCGGCGGCGTGAGCCGCACCGGCCACCGCCTTGGCCAGAGCCGCGTCGGGCTGGGCCGTGACGGGGTCCACCAGCTCGACGGCGATCATGGCGCCGCGACCGCGCACGTCGCCCACCCGGGCGTCACGTGCCTGCAGGTCGCGGAGCCGGCCGACGAGGAGCTCACCGATCGCGCGGGCGCGTTCGAGCAGGCCGTCCTGCCGGATGGTCTCCAGCGTGGCCAGGGCGGCGGCGACGGCGAGCGGGTTGCCGCCGTAGGTGCCGCCGAGACCGCCGGGCCCGGCGGCGTCCATGATCTCCGCACGCCCGGTCACCGCGGACAGCGGCAGCCCGTCGGCCACGCCCTTCGCGGTGACCACCAGGTCGGGCACGATGCCCTCGTGCTCGCTGGCGTACATCGCACCGGTGCGGGCGATGCCGCTCTGGACCTCGTCGGCGATGAAGACGACGTCGTTGGCGCGGCACCACTGCACCAGGGCCGGGAGGAAGCCCTCCGCCGGCACGATGAAGCCGCCCTCGCCCTGGATCGGCTCGATCACCAGTGCCGCGAGGTTCTCGGCGCCCACCTGCTTCTCGATGGTGGAGATTGCGCGCCTGGCGGCCTCCGCGCCGGTCAGGCCGTCGCGATAGGGGTAGGACAGGGGGGCGCGGTAGACCTCGGGCGCAAACGGACCGAAGCCGCTCTTGTACGGCTGGTTCTTCGCCGTGAGGGCCATCGTGAGGTTGGTGCGGCCGTGGTAGGCGTGGTCGAACGCGACGACGGCGTCCTTCCTGGTGTAGGCGCGGGCGATCTTCACCGCGTTCTCCACGGCCTCCGCCCCAGAGTTGAACAGCGCGGTGCGCTTCGCGTGGTCGCCGGGGGTCAGCGCGTTGAGCTGCTCCGCCACCGCGACGTACCCCTCGTAGGGCGTGATCATGAAGCAGGTGTGGGTGAACGCGGCCGCCTGCGCCGTCACCGCCTCGACCACCCGAGGGGCGCTGTTGCCGACGGTCGTCACCGCGATGCCCGAGCCGAGGTCGATGAGGGAGTTGCCGTCGACGTCGACGACGACGCCGCCACCGGCTGCGGCGGCGAAGACCGGCATCGTGGTGCTCACGCCGCGGGCGACGGCCCGGCCCTGGCGCTCGGCCAGCCCACGCGAGCGCGGACCCGGGATGGCGGTGACCAGGCGACGCTCCTGCGCCAGGGCGGGACCGCCGACGGCGGTGGGGGTCACAAGGGACATCTGCGGCTCCAGTCGGTGAGGACGCCACGCAGGGAGACCCGGCGCGGGCGTGTGGTGATCACGCTAGAGCCAGCGTCGCACGTCCGATACGTCGTACCTGCACAATCTTTGAACGTGGGGTGTGCAAGGGTGTCACCCATGGTCGGGGTGCAGGACGTGCTCGCCCAGCCGGCGCTCGCCCTGCGGGGCGTGTTCGTGCCGCGCCCGGCGGAGCCGGTGCGCTGGGTTGCCACGAGTGAGCTGGCCGACCCGAGCCCCTTCCTCGAGGGCGGCGAGGTGCTGCTGACCACCGGCCTGGACACCAGCGGGTGGCGTGACGAGTGGGAGGGCTACGTCGCCCGGCTGCGCGCGGCGGGCGTGGCCGCCATCGGCTTCGCGACGGGGCTCACGCACGACCGGGTGCCGGACCGGCTCGAGAGGGCCTGCCGGGCGCGGGAGGTCAACCTCTTCGAGGTTCCGCGGCACACCCCGTTCGTGGCGATCTCGCGTCTCACGGCACGCCTGCTGGAGGAGCGGGACCGGGCGGACTCCCGTCGGGCGGTGGTGATGCAGCGTGAGCTGACGGAGGCGGCGGCGCGCCGCGACGACCCCGGCGCCCTGCTGCGCACGCTGTCCGGCCAGGTGGATGGCGGCACGGCGCTGCTCACCAGCACGGGGACGCCCGACGGCGGACCGGTGGGCACCCCACCACCCCCGAGCCTCGACATGGCCGCGGAGGTGGCGCGTATCCGGCCACAGGGGTTACGGACGTCCGCGTCGGTCACCGTCGGCGGACACACGGTCGTCATCCAGCCCGTCGGCGTGGGCACGCGGCCGGAGGGCTACCTCGCGGTGTGGTCCCCGCAGCCACTCACGGACGGCCAGCGCGGCGCCGTCACCACCGCCGTCGCGCTCCTCGGCCTCGCCGCGGAGCGACGCCACGACCGGCGCGAGACCGACCGGCGCCTGCGGGCCCGGGCGCTCGAGCTGCTCCTGGGAGGTGACGCCCGTACCACTGCGGTCCTCCTCGCCGCCGCCGACGACCGGCCCGGCGAGGCCGAGCTGCCTGAGCGGATCCGCGTGGCCTGGGCCACCGGCGACCCGGACGCCGTCGCCGAAGCGGTTGGCGTGCTCGAATCGGCGCCGGCGGCGCGCGGCACGCCGGTGCTGCTGGCCGGGCCTGCCGGGGACGTGCTCCGCCTGGCCGACGCGCCCGAGCGGGTCGAGCTCGCCGCCGCCCGCCTGGCTGAGCTCGGCCTACGGGTGGGCGTGGGCGCCGCCGTCGGGCTCGACGACGGCGAGCGGGCGGCCACGACCGCCCGGTACGCGCTGGCACAGACCACCGACGTGGTCCCGGTGGTGCACTGGGACGAGCTGGTCGACGACGGGGTGCTGGCCCTGGTGGGCGACCGGGCCGCGGCCGCGTTCGCGGCCTCCTTCCTCGGCCCGATCGCTGGCCGGGCGGATCTCCTGCTCACGCTCCGGGCCTTCCTGCGCCACCACGGCTCACGGGGAAAAGTCGCCGCCGAGCTCACGGTGCACCGCAACACGGTGCGGCACCGGCTCGAGGAGATCGAGGTGGCGCTCGGCCGTTCGTTGGACGACCCCGCCACCCGGGTCAGCGCCTGGGTCGCGCTGCAGGCCGACGCCGCGCGCCGGCTCGAGGGCTGACGAGGCGCGCCGGCTCGAGGGCTGACGAGCCGCGCCGGCTCGAGGGCCCACGAGGCGCACGCCAGCACCGGGGCGACACTGCCGAGAAGGGCCTGTCGCGGCGCCACCAAGTATGCGAAAGTGATCATCACTCATTTAGTTGCGCGTGCCGTTTCGCGGTCGCGCTCCGAACCTCAGAGAAGAGGGTGACGTACGTGCCTCAAGACGCCGTGGTCCTGCAGAACTTCATCGGTGGAGAGTTCGTCGACGCGATCGGCGAAGGACGACTCGACGTGGTCAGCCCCACCACGGGTGAGAGGGTGGCGGTCTCCCCGATCTCCGGCCCGGCCGACGTCGACGCCGCGATGGACGCGGCCGCGAACGCGTTCACGACGTGGAAGCGCACCACACCCAGCGAACGGCAGCGCATGCTGCTCCAGCTCGCCGACGCGCTCGAGGCCAACGAGACCGCCCTGGTCGAGGCCCAGCACCGCAACACCGGCCAACCGCGTCAGATGATCGCCGACGAGGAGGTCGGCGCGGGCGCCGACAACATCCGCTTCTTCGCCGGCGCGGCCCGCACGCTTGAGGGCAAGGCGGCCACGGAGTACCTCGCCGGGCACACCTCGTACGTCCGCCGCGAGCCGGTGGGCGTCGTCGCGCAGGTGACACCGTGGAACTACCCGCTCATGATGGCGATCTGGAAGATCGGACCGGCCCTCGCGGCAGGCAACACCGTCGTGCTCAAGCCCTCCGACACCACCCCGGAGTCGACGCTGGAGCTCGCCCGGGTTGCCCAGGACATCCTCCCGGCCGGCGTCCTCAACATCGTGCTCGGCGACGCCTCCACCGGCGAGCTGATGACCGAGCACCGCGTGCCGTCGATGGTGTCCATCACCGGTTCGGTGCGCGCGGGCAAGGCGGTGGCTGCCAGCGCCGCGAAGAACGTGCGACGCACCCACCTCGAGCTCGGCGGCAAGGCGCCCGCCGTCGTCTTCGCCGACGCGGACCTGCCGGCCACCGCCCAGGCGCTGGTCGAGTTCGGCACGTTCAACGCCGGCCAGGACTGCACCGCGCCCACCCGGGTGCTCGTGCAGGACTCGGTCCACGACCAGTTCGTCGAGCTGCTGGCCGAGGCGGCCCGGGCGACCACCACCGGTGACCCGGACGACGCGAAGAACTACTACGGGCCGCTCAACAACGCCCGCCACTTCGCCACCGTGAAGGAGAAGCTGGAGTCCCTGCCCGCGCACGCGACGGTGGTCACCGGCGGCAAGCCGGCCGGGGAGGCAGGCTTCTTCTTCGAGCCGACCATCGTCGCCGGCGTGCGACAGGACGACCCGATCGTGCAGGAGGAGACGTTTGGCCCGGTGCTGACCGTCCAGCCCTTCAGCACCGAGTCCGAGGCGGTGGCGCTGGCCAACGGCGTGGACTACGCCCTGGCCTCGAGCGTGTGGACCGCCGACCACGGCACCGCCATGCGAGTGTCCCGTGACCTGGACTTCGGCTGCGTGTGGGTCAACACCCACGTGCTGCTCACCTCGGAGATGCCTCACGGCGGGTTCAAGAACTCCGGGTACGGCAAGGACCTGTCGCTGTACTCGGTGGAGGAGTACACCCGCGTCAAGCACGTCATGCACGCGCTCGGCGAGGACTGAGCTACCCCTCGTCCCGCGAGGTGAAGTTCTCATGGCGAGATGTCATCTCCTCCGGGAGATGTCATCGCTTCTGCTCGTTGCGCGGGGGTCCGGCGGGTGCACCCTGCCGGACCCCCCGAGCGCTCGGCGCGCGGCTGACTCACTCCCCCGGCGTGACCGCCTTCAGTCGCGCGCGCAGGCCCTCGACGAGGGCGGTGAGCCCGAGCTCGAACGCGGCCCGCGCCGGGTCGTCGCCCCGCCTGGCCTTGACCGCTGTGGTGAAGACCGGCGCCCGCGCCACCAAGTCCCCCACCTCGAAGACGTCCACCGGCGATGTCGCGTCCATCGCCGACCCGAGCACGAACGACTCCACGGCCACGATCGTCTCGGCGATCAGCGCGTCCGGCCATCCGCCGCGCTGCAGGCCCGCCGCCACCTGCTCGTACATCTCGACCGTGTGCGGTGCCCCGCGGATCGGGGCGACGGCGATGACCGGAACCAGGGGGGCGTGCTGGGCGTAGGTGTCCCGGTAGGACCGTGCCCAGCGCTCCAGGGCCACGTCCCATGCCTCGGTCGCGAACGCGGAACAGTCGAGCCGCTGGTTGAGGTGGTCCTGGATCCACCGCAGCAGGTCCTGCTTGGCGGTGACGTGGTTGTACAGGGCCGACGGCGACACCTTCAGCTCCCGCGCCAGCGCCGCCATCGTCAACGCGCCATAGCCGCGGGCCTCGATGAGCGTCATCGCGGCCGCGGTGATCTTCCCCGCCGAGAGCACCGGCGCGACGGGTCGCCCGCGTCCGCGCGCGCCGTTTGCTGTCACAACCAGACATCCTTCCCGCATCGGGCGCCTTGCCGCTCCCCGACGACACGCCGTGTGGTCTTGACGACACCCACCTCGTTGAGGGTAAATGATTCACGTTCATATGGGGGTCGGAGGTCCCGACTCGCCCACGACGCAACGAAGCGCACCAAACGGACACCGCCGCACACACCCAGACCACTCCCGAAGCGAGCTCAATGAACCCGCAACACCAGCTGATCGATCGTGACGTCGCCGTCGTCGACGCGGGGGCCACCGGCCTGATGGCCGCACGGCGGCTGACGCGCGCAGGCGTGAGCGTCTCCGTCCTCGAGGCGCGCGACCGGGTCGGCGCCGCGCGGGCCAGCGGCTCCAAGACGGTGACCGCATGAGCGCCGCCCGGTACCTGGTCGCCTACGGCGGCGACAAGCGCAGCAAGGATGCGCTACGGCTCGGTGTGGCCCTCGCCGAGTCCTTCAAGGCCGAGCTGGACATCGTCTTGGTGGTCAAGGACGACGATCCTTATGGGACCGCGTACCCGCCCGTCGGCGACGTCACCCCGCTGGTACGCGAGCAGGCCGAGGAGTGGCTCGCCGAGGCCCTCACGCTGGTACCCGAAGGCCTGACCGTCCGGACACATCTGCGCCGCAACCGCTCGATCGCACAGGGGGTGCTGGAGGCGGCGGCCGACCTGGACGCCGCGATGATCGTGGTGGGCGCTGCCTCCGGCGGCGGCAAGCTCGCCTTCACCATCGGCCCCGTGGCGACGGCACTGCTGCACGCCTCGCCGGTGCCCGTGGCGATGGCGCCACGCAAGTACACCCCAGCCGGCCGGCTCGAGCGCCTCTACTGCGCGCTGGGCACCCGGCCCGGGGCCCAGCTCGTCGTCGAGGAGGCCGTCGAGGGGGTGGCTCGCTCCGGCATGGAGCTCCGGCTGCTCTCCCTCCTGGAGCTCGACGGGCGCGCCGGCGCGGACGAGGACGCACGGCGCCGGGTCGAGGAGCTGATGGACCACACGATGAATCGCCTGCAGGACAACGAGGTCACCTTCGAGATCGGGCAAGGACGGAACATGAAACAGGCCATCGGGTCGGTCGGCTGGCACCCGGGCAGCGTGCTGATGATCGGCTCCTCCCGGCTCGCACAGGGAAATCAGACGTTTCTCGGCTCCACCGCGGCGCGGATGCTCCGGCACCTTCCCGTCCCGATGATCGTCGTCCCGCGCCACGAGAGCATCGGGGCATGACGGCCCCCGCCCGCTCGGACGCACCGGAGCGTCCGGTCCCCGACACCGCCGTCGGGGCCAAGGGACTGAGAGCGGGCAGGGTGGGCCTGCTCGGCTCCGTGGTCATCGGCGTCTCCTGCATCGCCCCGGCCTACACCCTCTCCGGTGCGCTCGGCCCGACCGCCGCCGTCGTCGGTGAGCAGCTGCCGGCAATCTTCCTCGTCGGGTTCATCCCGATGCTGCTCGTCGCGGTCGGCTACCGGTACCTCAACACGGCGATGCCGGACTCGGGCACCACGTTCACCTGGACCTCCCGTGCCTTCGGGCCGTGGGTGGGTTGGATGGGGGGTTGGGGCCTGCTGGCCGCGACCATCCTCGTGCTGTCGAACCTCGCCGGCATCGCCGTCGACTTCTTCTACCTGCTCCTGGCCCAGCTCACCGGAAATCCGGAGCTGGCCGAGCTCACCCGCAACGTGCCGGTCAACGTCCTCACCTGCCTGGTGTTCATGGCGGTGGCCTGCTGGATCTCCTACCGCGGCATCGAGACCACGAAGATCGTCCAGTACGTCCTGGTCGCGTTCCAGCTGGTCGTGCTGGTGTGGTTCTCGGTGGCCGCGTTCGCCCATGTCTCCGGCGGCACCGCATTCGAGGGCCTGAGCGTCGACCCGGGCTGGTTCAACCCGTTCAACGTCTCCTCCTTCTCCGCCTTCGCCGCCGGTGTCTCGCTCTCGGTGTTCATCTACTGGGGCTGGGACGTGGTGCTCACGATCAACGAGGAGACGAAGGGGGCCGCAACCACCCCGGGCCGCGCGGCGACCACGACGATCTTCGTCATCGTCGCGCTGTACATGACCATCGCACTGGCGGTGCTCACCTTCGCCGGCGTCGGCGACGGCGAGCTCGGCCTGGGCAACCCCGACATCCAGGAGAACATCTTTGCCGCGCTCGCCGGGCCGGTGATGGGCCCGACGGCGATCCTCATGTCCCTCGCCGTCCTTTCCTCCTCGGCGTCCTCGCTGCAGTCGACATTCGTCTCCCCCGCCCGCACGATGCTGGCGATGGGGCACTACGGCGCGCTGAGCCCCAAGTACGCCCGCATCACCCCCAAATTCCAGTCCCCGGGCTACGCGACCGTGGCCGCCGCCGTCGTCGCCTCGGTGTTCTACGCGGTCATGCGCGTGCTCTCCGAGGACGTCCTGTGGGACACGATCACGGCCCTGGGCATGATGGTCTGCTTCTACTACGGCGTCACCGCGCTGGCGTGCGTGTGGTTCTTCCGCAAGGAAGCCTTCTCGACGGCGCGCTCGTTCCTCGGGAAGTTCCTCGCCCCGCTCGTGGGCGGGCTGTTGCTGCTCGTGTTCTTCGTCCAGACGTCGGTGGACTCGATGCACCCGGCCTACGGCTCCGGATCGAACGTCGGCGGGGTAGGCCTCGTGTTCATCCTCGGGGTCGGGATCCTTGCGCTCGGCCTCGTGGTGATGACCGTGCAGTACCTGCGGCGACCCGGGTTCTTCCGTGGCGCGACGATCGTCCGTGGGGACTCCTTGTCGGTCCATGATCACGAGGAGGTCTGAGCAGCCACCCTTCGCGGTATACCGCACCAGCCCGGTGCCAGGTCGGCCGGGTGACATCGGACCACTACGTGCCCGCGCGCCAGGCCGGCCGGGCGGAGGAAACATCATGACCACCACCGAGACTGCCAAGAAGATCTCCCGCCAGCGCATCACCGAGCTCATCGAACGCGAGGCCGCGGCACTGGACGCCCGCACGCAGCGCTCCCGGGAGATGTACACACGCGCCGCCGAGCACCTCAGCGGCGGCGTCGCGTCCTCGTACCAGCTGCGCGACCCCTGGCCCATCTACCTCGAGGGCGGCCAGGGCCCGAAGGTGCGCGACGTGGACGGCAACGAGTACTGGGACTTCCACAACGGCTTCGGCTCGATGGTGCAGGGCCACGCGCACCCCGCCATCGGCAAGGCCGTCGCCGAGCGCTACCCCAACGGCACCCACTTCGCCGCGCCCACCGAGGACGCGATCGTCGTCGGCAACGAGCTCGCCCGGCGGTGGGGGCTGCCCAAGTGGCGCTACACCAACTCCGGTTCGGAGTCGACGATGGACGCCATCCGCATCGCCCGCGCCTACACGGGCCGCGACACCGTGATGAAGATCTTCGGCTCTTACCACGGCCACCACGACACCGTCATGGTCTCCATCGGGGTGGAGTACGACAAGATCGGCGACCGGGAGAACCTCGCCTCGCTAGCCTACGGCGGCGGCATCCCGCAGGCCACGGTCGACATGACCGTCGCTGTGCCGTTCAACGACGCCGGCGCCATGGAGCGCCGCATCGAGCGCCTCGCCCAGGAGGGCCGCCTGCCCGCCTGCGTGATCATGGAGCCGGCCATGATGAACCTCGGTGTCGTGCTGCCCGAGCCCGGGTACCTCGAGGCCGTCCGCGAGATCACACGAAGCCACGGCATCGTCCTCATCTTCGACGAGGTCAAGACGGGCCTGTGCATCGCCCCCGGCGGCGCCACCGACAAGTTCGGGGTCATCCCGGACATGGTCACCCTCGCTAAGGCCCTCGGCGGCGGCCTCCCCTCGGGTGCTATCGGCGGCAGTGAGGAGATCATGCGGGTGGTCGAGGACGGCACCGTGTACCAGGTGGGCACCTACAACGGCAACCCCCTGAGCATGGCGGCCGCCCGGGCCAGCCTGCTCGATGTGCTCACCCCCGAGGCGTACGAGCACCTCGACCGCCTCAACGAGCGCATCGTCACCGGGTGCCAGGGCATCGTGGACCGTTACGGCCTGCCCGGGTACACCGTCGGCATCGGCTCCAAGGGCTGCGTCACCTTCTCCCCCGAGAAGGTGGTGGACTACGAGACCTTCAAGGCCAACCAGGACGCCGACCTGTCCGAGCTGGCGTGGCTGTTCAACATGAACCGCGGCATCTTCATGACACCGGGCCGTGAGGAGGAGTGGACCCTCTCGGTCACCCACACCGACGAGGCCATCGACGCCTACATCGCCTGCTTCGAAGAGTTGGCGCGCGACCTGACGGCGTGAGACGCCCGACGGCGGAACGCGACCTGACGGCGTGAGACGCCCGACGGCGGAACGCGACCTGACGGCGTGAGACGCCCGACGGCGAAGCTCGCCCGAGGGCGTATCGCGACACGGCCCGTCGACGGTCGTGACACTGAGGTGGGCCCCGGCCCGGCACTCGCCGGGACGGGGCCGGCGGTCTCGTCCAGGCCGCAGCGCCCGCGCCGTGCCCCGGCCCCCCACCGAACGCGGGCACGCGCTTCCGCGGAAGCGGCCGCCGTCAGCTCGGGTCGGGCTCCGCCGTCGCCGCTCCCGTCGTCCTCTCCGCTGCCGCGTCCGTCGTCGTCTCCGCCGCGTAGCGCAGGAAGACCACACCCGAGGCGAAGTTCCGGGTCTCGAGCAGCCGCAGCCCGAGCCGTTGGTCCAATGCCGGGAGGTAGGGCGTGCCCGCGCCGAGCACCACCGGGTGCACGGCGACGCCGTACTCGTCGACCAGCCCGGCACGGATCAGGGTGCCGGCAAGCGCGGGGCCGCCGACGTCGATGACCGCAGCGGGATCGGCCTTCAGCCGCCGCACTTCCTCGACCGGGTCACCCCGGACGAGCCGGCTGTTCCACCCGACCTCCCGCAGGGTCGAGGAGAACACGACCTTCGGCGTCTGGGCCCAGATCTCGGCGAACTCGCGCTCCACCGGGCTGGCGTCCGGGTCAGACGGTGCCGTCGGCCAGTACCCCGCCATGAGCTCGTACATCCGCCGCCCGTACAGGGAGGTGGTCACCTTCCGGGACTGCTCGTTGAAGAACGAGTGCAGCTCCTCGTCCACCTGGACCCAGTCCAGCGACCGGCTCGGCGTCTCTACGAACCCGTCGAGCGACATCGACAGCGAGTAGATCACGGTGCCCATGTCCACCAACCCCTCAGCCGCGAATGGGCACGATGATCCCGGGGCCGTGCACGGCGTGCAACCGCCGGGTGCTCACAGCGCCCGGGTGAGGCTCCGGCGGAGCAGCCACGCACCCAGCGCGAGGAGCACCGCCGCCATCGCGGCCAGCACGCCCAGCTGCGGGAGGATGTCCGTCAGCGACCCGCCGCGGCGCTGGATCTCCGCGAACGCCTCGTACGCCCAGGCGTGCGGCGTCACGTGGGCGATCCGCTGCAGTGAGTCGGGGAAGATCTCCAAGGGCACCATGCACCCACCGAGGGCGGCCAGGATGAGGCCGGTCCCGATGCCGACGCCGGCGGCGGCGCCCTCGCTGTCCATGACCGACCCGATCACCATGGCTCCGGCGGCGGCGACGAGGCTGAAGACCACGAGCACCAGCCCCGACAGCGCGATGTTGCCCCAGTCCACCCCGAACAGCACGGCGGTGCCGATCATGATGTAGGCGCCCTGGAACACCGCGATGGCGAACCGGCCCGTCGCCTGACCTGCGACGGCCATGCCGGTGGAGACCGGCGCCGCGAGCGTGCGGCTCATCACGCCGTGACGGCGCGCCTGGATGAGGGTCGCGGAGCCGGCCAGGGAGGCGAGGAAGACGAACAGCAGCGTCTCGGCGGCGGCGCCGACGTCGAACCCGGACGAGCCCGCGAACGCCTCGGAGATGTCGTCGACGTTGGTCACTTCAAGGCTGGGCGGGTTGACGGTCTCGGCGGCGGCCGCCAGCGCCGTGGCCGCCGCGGACTCCTCGGCGCCGGCGTCGATCAGCGCGCTCAGCTGGTTGCGCTCGGTGGCCACGGCCTGCATCGCGGTCCGCACCCGTTGGAACGTGGCTTGCGCACCGGCTTGGGAGCCGAGGACCACCTCGATGTCAGCGGTGTCGCCGGCGGTGAAGGCTGCGGCGTCGTCCTCGGAGACCAGGACGGCGACGTCGGAGCGGCCACGGGCGAGCTGCTCCCGGGCGTCGTCGGCATCGGCGAAGGTGACGGCGACGTCGTCGTCCTCCATCTCGGTGACCAGGGCGTCGCGCAGGTCGGTCGACTCCCCCACGACCACCACGCGCCCCTGGGACCCATCACCGCCGAACTGGGAGCCGATCACCAGGACCAGCAGCAGCGGCATGATGAAGACGAAGAAGATGTTGGACCGGTCGCGCAGGAACCGGCGCAGCTCCACTCCCGCGATGGCGAGCACGGATCTCACAGGTTCCTCCCCCGGTCGGGTACGAGTCGGGAGACGGCCAGGCACACCACCGCGAAGCCGAGCATGGTCACCACCGGCACACCGAGGTCCGCGAGCCCGCCGCCGCCGGAGGTGATCCCCAGCCCGCGGGTGAACGCCGCGACCGGGTTGAGGTCCAGCACGTGCCCCACCGTCCCGGTGGCGGCGATCGGGAAGAACGCCCCGCCGGCCATGCCGAGCACGAACGCGATGATGGACTGCAGGATGTTCGCCTGCTCCGCCGTCTTGGCGAGCCGGGCGACGATGAACATCAGCGACGTCCCGGCGACCACCACGCACACCACCAGCACCGCGACGGCCACCGGCGAGCCGAAGTCGACGTCGAAGAGCAGGGAGCCGACGGTCAGCAGCACACTCGTGGCGACGATCCCGAGAATGAAGCTGACGAGCCCTTTGGCGGCCACGATCGTGCCCGCGCGCATGGGCATCGAGCGCAGACGGGCCAGGGTGCCGAACTCGCGCTCGGCAACCAGCGACAGCACGCCGAACCCCACGGTGAAGAGCAGGAACAGGCCCGCCTGGCCGGCCACCAGGGCACCGCCGACGCTGAGCTGCTCGGAGGAGGCCTCACCCTGGGTCATCGTGAGGGTCGTGCCGGGGCTAGCGGCCTGCTCGGCGATCTGGCCAAGCTGGTCCGGTGCCAGGCCGAGCTGGGCGCCGGCCGCGGCGGCCTGGGCGCCGGCGGCGAACTGGTCGATGGTGCCCTGGAGGACTGAGTAGAGGATGTCGATCTCGATGCCCGACCCCTCGCCCTCGGTGATGTCGACGACGGCGCCGCCAGCCCCGGTGGTGAACGAGTCGGAGAACCCGGCGGGCACCACCACGCCCAGCTGCGCGTCACCACTGTCGACCCGGTCGCGGACGTCCGCGGCCGGGACCTCCTCGATCGTGACGTCGAGGACCTCCAGCTGGTCGAGCACGCCGAGCAGCACCTGCCCGAGCTGGTCGTCGGGCTCGGCATGGGCCGCAACCGTCACAGGCTCCAGCTCGAGGTTCTGGGTCGAGCCGAACGTGAGGTTGAGGACGAACATCAGCCCGAGCGGCACGACGATCGCGAAGATGAAGACCGACTTGTCCCGCACGCGCAGCCGCAGGTCCGCGGCTGTCATGGTCCAGAGCTGGCGCATGTCAGTCCCGCAGGGCCTTCCCGGTCAGGTGCAGGAAGACCGACTCCAGATCCGGCCGTGAGATCTCGACGTCGCTCAGGGCCATCCCCGCCCCGGTGGCACCCGTGACGATGCCTGCCACCGCCGTCGGCGCCTCGTGGACCGTGAGGGTCAGGGTGCGCCGGTCCGCGTCGACGCGCTCGACGGCGGGCAGCATCCGTAGCGTGTGCGCGGCCGCCGCCGTCTCCCCCGAGCCGGTCAGCCGGATGGTGTCCACCCCACCGGTGAGGCGGATGAGCTCGTCCTGGGTGCCTTCTGCCTGGATCTGGCCGGAGTCGATGATGGCGATCCGGTCGCAGAGGCGCTCGGCCTCCTCCATGTAGTGGGTGGTGTAGAGCACCGCCATGCCCTCCCCCGACAGCGCCTCGACGGACTCGAGGATGGCGTTGCGGGACTGCGGGTCCACCCCGACCGTCGGCTCGTCGAGGATGAGCAGCGCGGGCTGGTGAAGCAGGCCGATGCCGATGTTCAGGCGCCGCTTCATGCCGCCGGAGAACTCCTTGGTCGCGTCCTTCTGCCGGTCGGTCAGACCGATGAGCTCGAGCACCTTGGCGATCCGGCCGGTCAGCTCCTTGCCGCGCATGCCCTGCAGGCGGCCGAAGAACATGAGGTTCTCCCGGGCGGTGAGCTCGGGGTAGATCGCCAGGTCCTGGGGCACGAGGCCGATGTGCCGCTTGACGGCGATCGCGTTCGGCCCCATCGGCTCGCCCGCTACCGTGATCGTGCCGGCGTCTGCCGGGACGAGGCCGGCGATCATGGAGATCGTGGTCGTCTTGCCGGCGCCGTTGGGCCCGAGCAGGCCGAAGGTCTCACCCGGGGCGATCATGAAGGAGACGCCGTCGACGGCCGTCAGGTCGCCGTACCGGCGGACCAGCCCCTCGACGACGAGCACGTTCTCGCCTGCGAGCCTGGGCGCTCTCTCATCGCGCGTCACGGTTCACCTTCGCGTCGTCCGAATCCCCGACCTGCATCGTCATGCTGTCACAGGCCACTGACACGCCGCGCTGGACCTTCGCCCGATGCGCGAACCGTTATGAGACGGAAAGGGTCTGTTGGGTTTGCGTTCGCTTGACGTGAGGCACCGTCGCCGACTGCCGCAGCGGCCGCTGTCCACAGCGCGCAGGCGCGATGTCAGTGGTATCGGGTTGGCTGCGGTCAAGGAGGCAACGACCATGTCGAGAGAGACCTTGCAGTCGCTGAACACCCACACCCTCATCGGCAACACCGCGCACCGCGGCACGGCCTGGCACTACCGGGCGGAGCTACAGGGCGCGGAGCCGAACCACTATCCCGGGCCGATCCCGGTCGAGGACGTCACCCGGCGGCTCTTCGGCTGGGAGGCGCAGTCCCGCGCCATCGCGGTCGAACGGCCGGCCGACGCGCGCACGATGACGCATCTGAGCCCCAAGGGTGCGCCCATGCGGTGGATGACCGTCCCCGGCCGGCAGGCCATCGTGCGGTCCGACCGCGATGACGGGAAGGTGCTCGGCGTCTTCACGGACGCCTACGTGCCACACCCATACACCGAGTTCCTGCTCACGTCGCTGGGCAACATCCTCGATGACTCGCTGTCGGTCAGCTCCGCGGGCCTGCTGCGCGACGGCGCGATCGCCTGGGTGGAGGTGAGCGTGCCGGAGTCCATCACGACGCCTGAGGGCGTGGAGTTCCGGCCCAACCTGCTCGCCACCACCACGCTCGACGGCTCGCTGGCGACCACCTACAAGCGCACCGTCACCGACGTCGTGTGTGACAACACGCGCAACGCGGCACTGCGCGAGCGCGGGCAGGACCTGAAGATCCGGCACTCGCGCAGCTCCCGGCTCAAGCTCGACGCCGCCCGCCGCGCGCTCGCCATGGTCCACACCACCGCGGAGGCGTTCGCCGCCGAAGTCGCCCGGCTGTGCCAGATCGAGGTGGACCGGCGCACATGGAACCGGTTCCTCGACTCCTGGGTGCCGATGACCGGCCCGCACGGTGCGGAGCTGCCGGCGAAGGCACGCCAGTACGCCGAGCGGAAGCGGGAGTCCCTCGCCTCCCTCTACCGCCACGAC
The DNA here is from genome assembly GCF_006352065.1 of Georgenia yuyongxinii. Taxonomy (NCBI): domain Bacteria; kingdom Bacillati; phylum Actinomycetota; class Actinomycetes; order Allobogoriellales; family Allobogoriellaceae; genus Georgenia; species Georgenia yuyongxinii. The sequence goes on from NZ_CP040915.1 coordinate 2,379,535, forward strand.
AACCGGGTGGAGCCATGGGGCGGGACCGCCCATGCGGTCCTGCAGGCGGTCAACACCTACGAGCACCATGCCAGCCCGTTGCGCGGCACCTCCCGGCCCGAGCGGAACATGCTCCGCGCGGTGACCGGCGGGTATGCCGCGCTCGACCGCACCGTCTGGAAGACGCTGCAGAGCGTGCTGGCCGACGCGTGAACCGCCACCCGGGGCGTGACTACGCGCTCTGAGCCGAGCGGTGCGCCGGGATGCCCGACGCATCGTCAGGACGGGTCGGGCGCCAGCGCCTCGAGCACCTCGTGCGCGCGCCGCATCGCCGCGGCGGGATCCGCGTCCGGGTGACCGATCTTCGGGTCGAAGTTGAGGTCGAGGAACACCTCGGTCATGCCCTGGGCCGCCAGGTCGGGCAGGTCGGCCCGCACCTCGTCGAGACTTCCGGTGAGCGGGCGGGTTCGTGGGCCGTCGCGCACCACCCCGCGGCACACGAACCGCATGGTCGCGGGGTCGCGACCCGCTGCCTGGGCGGCGGCCCGCACCTGCGCGATCGGGGCGGCCAAGGTGGTGAGGTCGGCCCGGCTGTTGCTGATCCACCCGTCAGCGAGCCGCCCGATGCGGCGCAGCGCCCGCTCGGACGTCGCTCCCAGCAGGATCGGCGGGCCCGACCGTTGCACCGGCTTGGGCTGCACGCTGGCGCGTGGCACGCGGTAGAAGGCGCCCGCGTGCTCCACCGGGTCAGGTCCCCACAGCGCCCGCAGGCAGTCGAGGTACTCCTCGGCCCTGGCACCCCGGCGGGCGTAGTCGGTGCCGACCGCCGCGAACTCCTCCTGCGACCAGCCCAGGCCGAGGCCGGCGTCCACCCGACCGTCGCTGAGGACGTCAAGGGTGGCCAGCTGCTTGGCGAGCACGGCCGGTGCGAGGTACGGCATGTTGACGATGGCGGTGCCCAGGCGGACACGCTCGGTCACGGCCGCGGCATAGCCGAGCACCATCAGCGGGTCCAGGACGCTGCGGTACACCGGCGGCAGCGTCGAGCCGACCGGCGCGAGCAGCCGCTGGAAGGTCCACAACGAGGCGTACCCGAGCTCCTCGGCGCGCCGGGCGAGCTCGGCCACGTTGGATGGAGTGGCCCAGGAGCCCGAGACGGGCAACGCGAATCCGATCTTCATGTGCTGATCCTGCATCAGGCGCCGGGCGCGGTGGGCGACCCCGCGCGGGGTCGGCGCTAGCCTCTCGACGGAACCGGATCCGAGGTGAAGGAGCAACGATGCGCACGTGGCTGACGGACGCCTTCGCCCTCGACGTGCCCGTCGTCTGCGCACCGATGGCCGGCCCGGGCGAAGGTCCGCTGGCCGCAGCGGTGTCCGCCGCGGGAGGGCTCGGCATGATCGGCGTCGGTGCCGCCCAGACACCGGACTGGGTCGAGGAGCACGCCGCGACGGCCCGAGCCGCCGGCCGCAGCTTCGGGATCGGGCTGATGGCGTGGGTGCTGGAGAGCCGGCCGGACCTGCTCGACGCCGCCATCGCCGCCCGCCCCGCGCTAGTCTCCGTGAGCTTCGGGACGTTCGAGCCACATGTGCGCCGGGTCAAGGACGCCGGCATCGCCGTCACCACCCAAGCGGGCAACCTCGACGAGGCGCGGCGGGCCGAGCAAGCGGGCGTCGACCTCGTCGTCGCCCGGGGCGCGGAGGCCGGCGGCCACGGCCGCGCCGACGTCGGCACGCTGCCGCTGCTCCAGACGGTCCTCGAGCACGTGCAGGTTCCGGTGCTGGCGGCCGGGGGTATCGCCGGACCGAGAGGCCTCGCGGCCGTGCTCGCGGCCGGGGCGGCCGGCGCCTGGGTAGGCACCGCGTTCCTCGGCTGCCCGGAAGCAGCGACCACGCCGGACGCCCGCCGCGCACTGTTCGCCGCGACCGACACCGCCACCGCGTACGGCCGCGTGTTCGACGTCGGCTCACGGGTCCCCTGGCCACCCGAGTTCGGCGGCCGCGCGCTGCGCAACACCTACCTGGACACCTGGGAAGGCCGCCTCGACGAGCTCGCCGACGATGAGGAAGCCGTGGAGCAGCTGGCCCGGGCGCGCGCCACCCACGACTACGACGTCGCCTACCTCTACGCCGGCCAGGGCGTCGGCATGCTCCGGGAGGAGCGGCCGGCGGCGGCCGTGCTCGCCGACTTCGCCCGGGCAGCCGAGACCCGCCACCGGCCCTGACGGTTCTCGGCCGCATTTCGCGCCGGCGCCGCCCGGGCTCCGGGAAGAATCGTCCACATCGGCCCGAGCTCTTCGGCGACGCTCGGCACGGTGAGGAGGAGGACCCGTGGCGTACGACTACGTCATCGTCGGGGGCGGCATCATCGGGCTGTCCACCGCGCTGCACCTCCAGCGCGGCCGGCCGGGGGCATCGGTGCTGGTCCTGGAGAAGGAGGCCGGGCTCGCCCGCCACCAGACCGGGCACAACTCCGGCGTCATCCACGCCGGCCTCTATTACGCGCCAGGCTCCCTCAAGGCCAGGCTGTGCCGTGCCGGCGAGCGGGCCACCAAGGAGTTCTGCGCCGAGCACCGCATCCCTTACCGCACGATCGGCAAGCTCGTGGTGGCCACGGACGAGGTCGAGGTCAGCCGCCTGCACGACCTTCGCCTCCGTGCCGGCGAGAACGGCATCGAGGTAGAGCCGGTCAGCGCTGCGCGCCTTCGCGAGCTCGAGCCGAACGTCGCGGGACGCGAGGCGCTGCTCGTGCCCAGCACCGGCGTCGTCGACTACCGGCTGGTCGCCGAGGCGATGGCCGACGACGTCCGCGCGGCGGGCGGGGAGATCCTGACCGGCGTCGCGGTGACCGGCATCGTGGAGGACGACGACGGCGTCACTGTCCTCACCCCGGGCGGGAACCACCGCGCCGGCCGCCTCGTGGCCTGCGCCGGCCTGCAGGCCGACCGCGTGGCCCGCCTCGGCGGGCTCGCTCCCGACTTCCGGATCATCCCGTTCCGTGGGGAGTACTACGAGCTGCCCACCTCCCGTGCGGGGCTGGTCCGCCACCTCATCTATCCCGTGCCCGACCCGGAGCTGCCCTTCCTCGGGGTGCACCTGAGCCCGACCATCGACGGACGGATCACCGTCGGACCCAACGCCGTCCTCGGTCTCGCCCGGGAGGGCTACCGCAAGAGCGCGGTCTCGCTGCGCGACGTCGCCGACTACGCCACCTTCCCCGGCATGTGGAAGGTGGCCCGGGCGAACCTGCGCACGGGTGCCACCGAGGTGCTGAACTCCCTGTACCGCCCCGGCTACCTCTCCCAGTGCCGCAAGTACTGCCCCTCGCTCACCCTCGCCGACCTCCGCCCGCACGCCGCCGGGATCCGGGCCCAGGCCGTGCTGCGTGACGGCAGCCTCGTGCACGACTTCCTGCTGCGCGAGACCGCGCGGCAGCTGCACGTGGCGAACGCCCCCTCACCCGCGGCGACGTCGGCGCTGCCGATCGGGGAGATGCTCGCCGAGAATGTGCTGGGCCGTTACCGGCCGAAAGTCTCGTAGTACTCCCAGGAGGCAGGCACCCGGCCGAACGCGCCGGTCGCCAGCCGGCGCCCCGGCGTGCCCCGTCCGCCGGGCGTGCCGGGCGCCTCCATCAGCGTCACCAGCCCGAGCACCAGCGCGAAGCACATGAGCACGGCGAGAGCGCCGGAGACGAACGGCGTGCCGAGCCCCGCCACACCGACGACCATGGTCGTCACCACTCCCAGCCCGAGCAGCAGCCAACCGCGACGTGCGAGGGCGGGAAGCGCGAACCAACCACGACGAAATCTGCCCTGGGACCAGGTCACCGGTGACCTCCGTATGACGCTCGGGTGAACTCTCTCGGGACCTTAGTCCCGGCTCTCGGCGCAGCGCCAGGCCTTGTCCGAACCATCCGGAAATGTCCGTCCGCACGGTGCCCGGGGAGCCGGTCCGCGACGAGCAGGCTCGTCTGCACGGCGGCGGGCTGACCGTCGGCCAGGCGCTGCCGCCGCACCGGGAGCATGTCGCTGCCTGAGACACGGTCGAGGGCAGCCTGCCAGATCGGAGAGGTCGCACCGCGAGCGTGCGGGCCCACGCCGGGGGACGTCCCGCGTGGTCGGCGGGACGTCCCCCGAGCCGCCGCGCCCGCTGCACCGGCGGGCCCGTTGAAAGCGGCAGTTGGCCGAAATCTGTCAGAACATTGCCGATCCGGAAATACCCGGGGCCGGGTGAATTTCAGACTGCTCACATTCATCCAGGAGGGTGAGGCAGGGTGAACTCCCCTCGCTGCCAGGGCGCCGCGGCCGCCCCACGAGCCGTGGAAACGCCGCCGCACGAACCCGGCTGTCGGGCTTCGTCGTTGACGTCCCGGGGGATCGCCAGCCCGCCGCACGTCGCCCATCCACGCGCGGACCGCCTCGGCCCCGCCTCACCCTCGCTGCTCCAGCCGAGACCGTCGGTCGCCGCCCGCGCTTCGCCCCTTGCAGCGGTGCAACCAGGTCAACCATCGGGAGCTCATTCCCCATGGCGCCGCCGCTGTTCCCTTTTAGGGTGACCGCCATGCCGAGGACGGGGAACACGAGCCTGCGAGAGCGCAAGAAGCAGCTCACGCGCGAGGCGATCGCAGAAGCGGCGCTCGCGCTCGCCATCGAGCACGGGCTCGCCAACGTCACGGTCGAGGAGATCGCCCGCCTGGCCTTCGTCTCCCCGCGGACCGTGTCCAACTACTTCTCCTGCAAGGAGGAGGCGGTCGCCACGGCCGGCTGCCAGGACCTTCCCGAGCTTGCCGAGGACCTCGCTGCCCGCCCCGCCGGGGAGCCGCCCGCGGACGCGCTGCGCGCCGTCCTCCTCGCGTACGTCGGCTCCCGCACACCGGAACAGCTGCGGCTCGAGGTCCACAAGCTCGCGGTCGAACGCGAGCACCCCGCGCTGCGGCCCTACTGGGTGGCGCAGTACGACGACCTGGAGGCGTCCCTGCGCGCGGCGATCGCGGACCGCACCGGCACGGATCCCGACGTCGACGTCTTCCCGTGGCTGGCGGCGGCCACTGCGGCGTCCGCGCTCAGCGCGTCGGTGCGGATCTGGGCACGCCCGGAGGCGAACCGCCAGGCCCTGCCGGACCTGGTCGCCGCCGCGTTCGACGAGGTGGCCGCCGGCCTTCGGGGCCCCGTCCGGGCCTAGCGGTGCCTGACCGGTCGGTACAGCTCGGCCAGCCTGCCCCTCACCCCGGAGCCTCTCCCCCGCCGCTCGCGTCCCGCCGCGTGCTCACGGGGCCCGTGTCCAGGCCAGCAGCTCGTCCACCGCCAGCGCGTTGACGATCCGGTCCCGGGTCAGGCCCGCCGCCTGCGCGCGCTCGCAGCCGTAGTCCAGGAAGTCCAGCTGTCCCGGCGCGTGCGCGTCGGTGTCGATGGAGAACCGGCAGCCGGTCTCGATCGCGAGCGTCAGCAGCCGGGTGGGCGGGTCGCGCCGCTCGGGTCGGGAGTTGATCTCCACGGCGACGTCGTGGGTGCGGCAGGCCTGGAACACGGCCGGCGCGTCGAACTGGGACTCCGGCCGTGTCCCCCGTCCACCGGTGATGAGGCGCCCGGTGCAGTGCCCGAGCACGTCCACCCGCGGGTTGGACACCGCCCGCACCATCCGCTTGGTCATCGCGGCCGCGTCCATGCGCAGCTTGGAGTGCACGCTGGCGACGACGACGTCCAGCTGGGCGAGCAGCTCGTCCTCCTGGTCGAGGCCGCCGTCCTCGAGGATGTCCACCTCGATCCCGGTGAGGATGCGGAACGGCGCGAGCTCCGCGTTGAGGTTCGCGACGACGTCGAGCTGCTCGCGCAACCGGTCGGGGCTGAGACCGCGGGCCACGGTGAGCCGGGGCGAGTGGTCGGTCAGCGCGAGGTAGTCGTGGCCGACGGCGACCGCGGCGGCCGCCATCTCCTCGATGGCGGTGGTGCCGTCGCTCCAGTCGGAGTGGGCGTGGAGGTCCCCGCGCAGCCAGCCGCGCACCGTCTCGCCGCCGGGGAGGAGCGGCGCCTGGGCCCTGGCCTCGAGCTCGGCAAGGTAGTCGGGCACGTCCCCCGCGGCGGCCTGGCTCGCGACGGCCGCGGTCTTCGGGCCGACGTCGGGCAGCTGGGTGAGCGTGCCGGCCTGCACCCGCTGGGCGATCTCGGCGGGCGACAGGGACGCCAGCCGCAGGGCCGCCCGCCGGTAGGCCTTGACCCGGTGCGACTCGGCGAGCTCGCGCTCGAGCAGGAAGGCCACGCGCCGCAGCGCCGAGACGGGGTCCACAGCGTCGACGCTAGTGGCGCCGGTGTGCGCGCGCCGGGTGAGTGACGCCGCCGGATGAGCGGCGGCGTCGAGGTCAAGGCCGGCACGCGGGTGCCGGGCATCAGGAATCACGCCTCGCTCACCGAGTGAAAATCACTTGCGTTGACGGCCCGACCTGAGGCGCACTGGAGGTCTTCCCTCTTGCCCGGTCGGTCGAGAGACCGCGCCGGCGCCGATGACGCCGCGCCGCGTCATGGTGTCGAACCGGGCAGGCCCCCGTACGACGTACGAGTGTCCCGCCGGACATGCCTCCACCCGAGAGGAACCCCCGATGACCACCTCCGCCTCGGCCCTCTTCGAGGTCGAACGACTCCGTGACGTCCTCGACGGCTCGATCGTCCTGCCCGAGGACGCCGACTACGACGCCGCGCGCACCATCGTCTCCGGCGCGTTCGACGACCGCCCCGCCGTCGTCGTCCGCGCCGCGAGCGTCGACGACGTCGTCCGCACCGTGCGCCTGAGCCGTGACACCGGGTTAGAACTCGCCGTGCGCTCCGGCGGCCACAGCAACGCCGGACACGGATCCGTCGAGGGCGGCGTCGTGCTCGACCTGCGCCTCTTGAAGGAGTTGCGCATCGACGCCGCAGCCCGCACCGCCACCGCCCAAGCCGGCCTGACCGCCGCCGAGTACACGCTCGCCACGTCCGAGCACAGCCTGGCCACCGGATTCGGCGACACCGGCTCCGTGGGCCTCGGCGGCCTGGTCACCGGTGGCGGCGTCGGGCTGCTCTCACGCAAGCACGGCCTGACCATCGACTCGCTGCTCGCGGCGCAGGTGGTCACGGCCGACGGAGAGGTGCTCGAGGTCGACGACACCCACCACGCCGCGCTGTTCTGGGCCATCCGCGGCGGAGGCGGCAACTTCGGCGTGGTCACCCGGTTCACGCTGCGACTGCACCCGGTGGGCGAGTTCGTCGGGGGCATCCTCGTGCAGCCCGCCACGCCAGCCGCCGTCAGCCGGTTCCTCGAGCAGGCGGCTGCCGCCCCGCGCGAGCTGACCACGATCCTCAACGTCATGCCCTGCCCGCCGCTGCCGATGGTGCCGGCGGACGTGCACGGCCGGCTCGTCATGCTGGCGTTCGTGGCCTGGGCCGGTCCGGTCGAGGAGGGCACCCGCGTGATCGACGGGCTTCGCGCGATCGCCCCGCCGCTGGCCGACCTGGTCCGGCCGGGGCCCTACATCTCGATGTTCCCGCCCGAGGTGGAGGACTACCACCCGGTCGCCGCGGCCAGGACGCTCTTCCTGGACCACGTGGACGAGCCGCTCGCTGCCCGCATCCTGGAGCGGCTCGAGGCGTCCGACGCCTCCATGCGGGCGGTCCAGCTGCGGGTGCTCGGCGGCGCCATCTCCGACGCCCCGGCCGACGCCACGGCGTACGCGCACCGGGCGGCTCCGATGATGGCCAACGTGGCCGCATTCGTCGACCGGCCGGAGCAGCGAGACGCCCGCGAGGCGTGGGTGGACGAGCTGTCCGCCCAGCTCGACCAGGGCGTGCCCGGGGCGTACGTGAACTTCCTGGCCCGCGAGGGGGCCGACCGTGTGCGCGCGGCCTACCCGGACCCCACGTGGGAGCGGCTGCGGCAGGTGAAGGCGGCGTACGACCCGACGAACCTGTTCCACGTCAACCAGAACGTCCCCGCCGCGAGCGCCTGACCCCGGTCACGACCGGTGCACGGGCGCCCTCCAGCGCAGCTCAGCGGTCGAGGCGGGTGAGCCAGTACGCCGTGTCGGGTGTGGGTGTCGTGGAGAAGCGCGCGTTGACCAGATACAGCGAGCCGCGGAACGCTGCGGCCGTGGACGGGAAATCGAGGTCGTCGTCGGTCAGGTATCCCTTGAACCGGCCCTCGGTGCCCTGCCGGTTGAGCCGGAACTCCGCGACCCGGTTGTCGAGGCCCTCCACCACGTAGAGCGTGCGCCCCTCCAGGACCAGCCCGTCGCCGTTGAGGACACTGGTGCCGCCGAGGTCGACACGGTCGGCCTCCCCGGTCCGGGGGTCGACCCGGTAGAGCTCCCCTCGGATGGTGTTGACGACGAGCAGGGCCCGTCCGTCCGGTGTCTGCTCGATGCCGTTGGCGTTGAACTGCCCCGGCACCTGCACCCAGTCACCGCCGAGCGGGACCTCGGTGACGCGGGCCGGGTCGGCGAGGTCGCCGTGGTGGCCACGCGCCACGCGGTACAGGGCGGCCCGGCTGGAGTCGGTGAACCACGCGGCCCTGGACGTGAGCACGACGTCGTTGACGAACGTCGGGGCGGCGTCGTCGACGAAGTCATAGGTGGCCAGGGTCGTGCCGGTGCGCGGGTCCACCACGCGGCCCTCGCCCACCGGGCCGCCCGCCACCCACAGCCGCCCGCCGCGGTCGATCTTCAGCCCGACCGACGGCGTGCCCGGGCCCTCGGCGACTACCTCCCCCTCGCCGGTGCGCAGGTCCGCCTCGTAGATGTCGCCGTCGACGAGGGACCCGACCCACGCGGTGGGGCCTCGCCCGATGGCGATGCCCTCGGGTTGGAACCCGTTCGGCAGGTCGATGTGGTTCTCGAGGGTGTCGTGCCGGTGGTCGGCCGTGGCCGGAGCCGACGCGCCGAATGTCAGCGCGAGGATTCCTGCGGCCACGGCGGTCAAGCGTCGCTTCATCACGACCTCCTGCAGGTGTGCCGGCGCATCGCCGGCGGGCGGGATGACCGGTCAAGCGTAGGTCGTCGCCACGTCGCCCGTTGCCCCCGGTTCGGGGGTCTGTGCGCGGGCGGCGCGGCCCTCTGGGTGCAGAGCTACGCGCGCGGCCACATGGTCTCGGTGGCGGCGTCGTCGGCGTCTCGCAGCACGCGCAGCATGTTCCCGCCCGCGAGCGCGGCCAGCTCGGCGCCCGACCAGCCGCGGTCCGCGAGCGCCTGCAGCAGGCGCGGGTACCCGGAGACGTCCTCGAGCCCGTCGGGCAGGCGGTCCACACCGTCGTAGTCCCCGCCGAGGCCGATGTGCCCGACGCCGGCCACCTCGCGGGCATGCTCGACGTGCGCGACGACGTCGTCGATCCCCACCTGGGGGCGGGGGTGCTCGGCCTCCCACTCCACCAGCCGCTGCGCCCAGACCACCTCGGGGTCCGCGGCGACGTTCTCCGCCGCGACAGCTGCCGGGACCTCCCCCGCCCGGGGCGCCCGCGCCCAGTGCCAGCCGCTCCCGCCCAGGGCCTCGTGCGCCTCCTCGGTCCACCGCGCGGCCGCCGGGGAGACGAACTTGGGCACGAAGGTCACCTGCAGCACACCCCCGTTCGTCGCCAGCCGTTCCAGCACGGCGTCGGTCGCGTTGCGCGGGTGGTCGCACACTGCCCGGCAGGAGGAGTGCGACAAGATCACCGGGGCGGTCGCCACGTCGAGCGCGGCGTGCTGGGTGGTCTCGGCGGTGTGGGAGAGGTCCACGAGCATGCCGATGCGGTTCATCTCGGCGACGACGGCGCGCCCCTCGTCCGTCAGACCGCCGACGGCGGGGGTGTCGGTAGCGGAGTCCGCCCATTCCACGTTGTCGTTGTGGGTCAACGTCATGTACCGCACGCCCAACCGGGCGAGCATCCGCAACGCCCCGAGCGAGCGGCCGATGGAGTGCCCGCCCTCCGCGCCGAGCAGGGCGGCGATGCGCCCGCCGCGGAACGCGGCGAGCACCTCCTCCGCCGTGCAGGCGAGCGCGAAGCTCTCCGGGTACCGGGCGATGAGCCGGTGGACGGCGTCGACCTGCTCGACCGTGCCCAGCACGGCCTCGGCACCGGTGAGCGTGGAGGGCACGAACACCGACCAGAACTGCCCACCCACCCGGCCGGCCCGCAGCCGCGGGATGTCGGTGTGCAGGCCGGGCCGGTGCGTATCGAGGCCGTCGACGGCGTACCCGGCGGTGGTCCGCAACGCGTAGGCGAGGTCGTTGTGCCCGTCGATGAGCGGGGTGCCGGCGAGGACCTCGTCGACCACGCGGCGGGCGTCGGTGGCTGTCATGGGCACCATCCTGCTCCTGCGTGCGGACGCCAGGCCGCCGGGGCAATGCGGACACCCGGCCGCCAGGGTCGAGCGCACCGCGCACGGGTCCGCCGTCGCCCCTAGGAGGATGGTGGTCCTCCGGGCGTCTAGCGGGTCCCGCGCGCCCCCGCGGCCGGCGCGGCGACGGGGTTGGGACCGTTCAGCGTGTCCTGTGCCGGCCGCCGGTGGTGCGCGCCGGCGAACACGGCCGGGCGTATCGCCAGCAAGGTCACCGTGGTGAGCAGCAGCAACGGCAGGTCCGGCACCCAGGCCCGGAAGGCCACCAGGTGGAGGACGAAGAACACCGGGAGGTACCACAGCCCCATCCAGGCGAGCCGGCTCGGCCGAGAGCCGGTCGCGAGCAGGGCGGTCACGATGACCAGCACGCCCATCCCCGCGCCAGACGTCGCCGCGAGCAGGCTCTCGTCCGTGCCGTCTCCAACGAACGCCGGTGAGGCGCCGAAGACCACAGTGAGGCACCCGACAGCCACGAGCACCACCCGTGCCCATGTAGTGCCACGTCGCGCAGTTCTCATCGCTCTTTCCCTTCGCCGATGGCATCCGTGGGCCGACCCTAGGAAGACGGGCGGATGGAAGCCTCCCCCTCACGGGTGAGCACGGCTCCACCGTGCAGCGGAGGCGTCGCTCGGCAAATCGGGTTCCCCGCGTGCGTGGGCACGCTACGGTCGCCGCGTGCCCCGGCTCCGCCCGTCCACCACCCAGGCCACGGCGTTGGCAGTCACGCTGGTGGTGCTCGGACAGGCCGAGCTGTGGCTGCTCCCGTCGCTCGACACCGAGCTCGTCCGGGCACGGACGCACCTGCTGCCCTTCGCCGTCCTCGTACCGGCAGCCCTCGTCCTGCGGGCCCGCGCCCCGCTCGCGGCGGTGCTGGTCGCGGCCGGCGCCTTGGTAGCGCAGGCGATCATAGTCGCACCGGCAATGCTCCTGACTCAGCTCGCGGCACTGCTCATCGCCGTGTACACGGTGGGCGCCCATAGTCCGCTGCCTCGCGCCCTCGCCGGCCTGGTCGCGGCCTGCACGGCTCCGGCGGCTCTCGCGCTGCGCACCGACGCCACCGTGCAGGAGACCGCCTCGATCGCCGTCTTCGCGACGGCACCGTGGCTGGCGGGTCGGGTGATCGCCCGGGTGCGTGCCTACGCCGCTCGGCTCGAGCAGCTCACCGCCGAGCTGGAGCGGGAGCGGGAGCGCAGTGCGGCGCTCGCCGTCGCCGAGGAACGTGGGCACATCGCCCGGGAGTTGCACGACATCCTCGCGCACGGCCTCGGGTTGATGACGCTGCAGGCCGGCGGAGCCCGCCGCATGCTACGGCGCGACCCCGACCGCGCACACGCCGCGCTGGTCACGATTGAGGACTCCGGACGCCAGGCGCTGGCGGAGGTACGCCGGTTGCTCGAAGCCGTCGATCCGCGACCCGGCGTCGGGGCGGCACATCCGGAGCACGCCGAAGGGCGGGCCCAACAGCGGTTACCGATGGGCGCCGAGGGACCACCGCCCGGCCTCGTAGAGGTCCAGCGGCCGCAACCGAGCCTGGCCGACGTCGGGTCGTGGTTGCGTCGGACCGTCGTCCGGAGCCACCCGGTGAGCGTGCACGTCGAAGGGGACCCGCGCAGCCTGCCACCGGGGCTGGACCTGACCGCCTTTCGCATCGTCCAGGAGGCCGTGACCAACGCCCTCAAACATGCCCCCGGGGCGGCCACCTCGCTGCGGGTGCGCTACTCGGGCGACGCGGTGGAGCTGGAGGTGGCCAACGAGCGTGGCGAGCCCGGCCCCGCCGGCCCGCCCGCCGCGGCCGGCCCGCCCGGCCCGCCCGGCCGGGGGCGAGGCCTGATCGGGATGCGTGAGCGGGTGGCGATGTTCGGCGGCAGTCTCGAGACCGGTCCGACCGACGACGGCGGCTTCCTGGTCCGGGCGCACCTCCCGGTGGAGCCGGCCCGGTGAGCGTCCGCGTGCTGATCGCCGACGACCAGGAGCTCGTGCGTGCCGGACTGAGGTTGATCCTCGACGCGGAGGACGACATCGAGGTGGTCGCCGAGGCCCGCGACGGGCGGGAGGCACTCGAGCAGTGCGACCGGTACCGGGTCGACGTCGTGCTCATGGACGTGCGCATGCCGGCCCTCGACGGCGTCGCCGCCACCCGGCGGCTGCTCGATGACGGGCGTCGTGGCGCACCGCGCGTCATCGTGCTGACGACCTACCACGTGGACGCCCACGTCGACGCCGCGCTCCAGGCGGGCGCGAGCGGGTTCCTGCTCAAGGACGTCCCGCCCGAGCAGCTTGTCGTCGCGATTCGCGCGGTGGCGGCCGGTGACGCGCTGCTCTCGCCGCGGGTCACAGGGCGCCTGCTGGACCGCTTCGCTCGAGTCGCGCCCACGCCAACGCACCGGCGGCAGCTGGCCAGCTTGAGCGCGCGCGAGCGCGAGGTGCTGGTGCTCATCGCCGGCGGCCTCTCCACGGTCGAGATCGCCGCGGAGCTGGTGGTGGGCGAGGCGACGGTCAAGACCCACACCTCCAACGTGCTGCGCAAGCTCGGCCTGCGGGACCGGGCCCAGGGCGTGATGTTCGCCTACGAGTCGGGGCTGGTGGAGCCGGGCGGACGGCCCGGGACCGCCGGCCTCGACCGATAGGACGGCTGAAGGTCACACCGGCAGGTGCGTGCGCGGGGCCATGCGTGGGCCGCGGCGCGGGTGGCGCAGCCCGGCGACCTCGACCAGCCGCTGCACGCGGTAGCGGTGGGGGCGGAACGGCTCGAGCAGCTCGGCGAGCATGGCGTCGTCGCCCTCCTCCCCCGTCAGCGCCCAGGTGATGTCCCGGGCGACGTGGTAGTCGCCGAAGCTGACGGCGTCGGCGTCACCGTGGGCGCGCGAGCGCACCTCGGCGCTGGTCCAGACCCCGATGCCGGGCAGGGACCGCAGCCGCCGGTCGGCCTCGTCGCCTGGCACGGCCAGGGTGCGTTCGAGCGACGGTGCCACCCGGGCGGCGCCGACCACCGTGCGGGCGCGCCTCGGGTCCACCGGCAGGCGGAGCCAGTCCCAGGACGGTATCCGCGTCAGGGTCGCGGGTGCCGGCGCGACCCACAGGTGCCGCTCGGCGCCCGGGCCCGGGGCCCGCTCACCGAAGCGGTGCACGAGGCGGCGGTAGCCGGTGAAGGCCTCGCTCCCGGTGACCTTCTGCTCGATGACCGCCGGGACCAGCGACTCCATCACCAGTCCGGTGCGCAGGACGCGCAGGTGCGGGTGGCGTCGCCAGAGCTCGGCGACCACCGGGTGGCGGTGGGCGGGGAAGGGAGCGACGTCGTCGTACGCCCCGAGCATGGCGGGGACGGCGTCGAGCACCCAGGCGGCGCCGTCGCCCCACGCCGTGGCCCGGACCTCGCCGTCGCGCGGGCGGGACTCCACGCGCACGGTCGCGGTGCCCTCAGGGGTGCGCACGCCCCGCCAGACGGCACCGTCCTCGTCGCGACGGAAGGTCGGATCGCTCCCGCCGTGGCGCAAGACGCCGAGCAGCAGGCCCGCCGGGCACGGCCACGGCGGCACCCACGTCCGCTCCAGGGCCTGCACGGCTCCAGCCTACGAGCCAGGGGTGACACGTCGTCCCGCGTACCGCGGCCGGCCGCGCCACTCGTCATCAGGTGTGGTCGAAAACGGACTTTCGTCCTGTGCCGGATCTCACAGCCGGGGCATGATGAGGCATGGACTACGACGACGGCGACCGCATCAAGTCCCTCACCGAGCTGCAGTGCTGGGAGCTGGTCGAGTCCGAAGACCTGGCCCGGCTCGCCGTCAGCGTCGACGACCGCCCGGACATCTTCCCGGTCACCTACGTCAGCCACGGCGGCAAGCTGTACGTCCGCACCACGCAGGGCAGCAAGCTGCTGGAGCTGGCCATCAACAACCAGGTGGCCGTGGAGATCGACAAGGTGCAGGAGGACTCGGCAACCAGCGTCGTGATGCACGGACAGGCCCGCCGGCTGGAGTCCGAGGCGGAGATCCTCGCGGCGGAGAAGCTCCCCCTGCGGACCCGGCGGCAGATCACGTCGCCGGTGTACATCGAGATCACCCCGAGCGACGTCAACGGCCGCTGGTTCGACTTCTCCCCCGCCGAGGCGGGCTGACGCGCCCGAGCGCCGGCCCCGGCGTCCTCGCCAGGACCGACGCCCGGGTGCCGCTCAGCGGAACTGCTTGGGGAACTGGGCGATGATGCCGCTGGAGAGGGTGTCCGCCAGGTCGAGCATGTGCAGGTGGGCCTCCTCGTAGTCGGCCACGCTGGCCGCGTAATCACCGGAGAGCTCGTGCGCCGCCTCGGCGAGCGTCTGGTCCAGGTGGACGGACATGCCCGACTTCATCGCCGCCGCGGGCCAGTTCTTGGGGTTGGCCTTGGTGAGGAACTCGGCGATGTCGTTGCCGTTCTGGTACCAGCGGGTCTTGGCGTCGGTGAAGGCGGCGTCGTCACCGGCGTCGACGGCCTGCAGGATCTCGACGGCGATGGTGATGTGGTCGCGCAGCAGAGCAGTGAGCTGGTCGCCCGCGGCCTTGCCGTAGTAGGGCTTGATCGCGTCGCCGAGGTCGGTCTGGTTCTGCAGCAACCGCCCGGCGGTGGCCGGGAACGAGTCCGAGCCGTCGGCGAAGGTGACGATGGCGAGCCGGGTCCAGGTGACGTGGTCCTCCCACAGCTTGCGCATCTGGTCGTGGAAGGCCATCTGGGCCGCGTTCCGGGGTAGCGCTGCCCGGGCTCCGTGACCGTGCCCCTGGCCGTGGCCGTTGCTCGCGGCCGCGACGGCGGGGGCGGGGGCTGCGTCGGCCGCCAGCTTCGGTACCCCCCAGGCCAGGAATCCGACGAGCAGGGCGACGAAGAGGATGAAGGCCGACTTGAGCGGGTGGCGGCGGGTCGCCGCGAGGGTAGTGTGCATGAGGAACGTCCTTCCATGTGGAGCTCGATGACGAGACGGGGCGCTGACGCATGACACCTGGGTTTGCGTCACGCGGGCCGGGATCCTTACCGGCCGGCGTGGTTCTGACGGACGTGCCGCCCGGACGGGGCGCGGACGCCGGGTCCACCTCGGACGTCGTGACGGAGCTGGTCGTCGGGTCCCGGGTCGGGGACGAGGCCGAGGCATGGCCCGAGGCGCTCGCCACCCCGGGGCCCGAGCGTGACGCGGCGCTCAGCGCCCTGCACGAGCTGATGCTCCGCGCCGCCCGCAGTCAGGTGCACCGCATGGCCGCCCGGCTGCCGGGAGCGGGCGCCGTCGTCCTGGACGAGCTCGCCCACGCGGCCGCCGACGGCGCGCTGGCCGCGCTGCTCGGCAAGCTCGACACCTTCGAGGGCCGCAGCCGATTCACCACCTGGGCCTACAAGTTCGCGATCCTGGAGGCCGCGACCGAGGTGCGGCGCCGCGCCTGGGTGGGCCGCGACGTCCGCCTGGACGACGCCGACCTGTGGGCCGACCCCGGCCCCGGACCAGCCGAGCTGGCCGAGGCCCGGGACCTCGCGGGTGCCGTCCGGGTAGCCCTGAACGAGGTGCTGACCACCCACCAGCGCCGCGTCGCGGTCGCGCTGCTGGTCGAGGAGGTCCCCATCGACGTGCTCGCCGAGCGGCTCGGCACCACCCGCGGCGCCCTGTACAAGACCCTGCACGACGCCCGCGGCCGGATCCGGGCACACCTCACCGCTACCGGCCATCTCCTCCCCTCCCAGGCAGGTACCCGATGACCGCCGACCGCCGGCTGACCGGCTCCGCCGTCCGCCAGCTCACCCTCCCGACCGAGCCGTGGCTGTCCTGCGAGGACTGCTTCGACCGCATGGACCGCTTCGTCGAGGCCGTGCTGGAGCGGCCCCGCACGACGGCGTTCCCGGACATGCGCCTGCACCTCGCCGGATGCCCGGCGTGCGCGGAGGAGGCGGAGTCGCTGCTCGTGCTGGTGGCCGAGGAGGACGGCGTGGACCCGACCGTGGCACGGGCCGGCCTGCTGCAGCAGAGCCCCTGAAGCCGGGCGAGCATAGCCGTAGCTGCGACCTGCCGCGGCATGGGTGTCGTCGGTCATGCCGGTCAGCCAGGGCCGCTTCCGAGCGCGCCGTGTCGGTGCTGACTGCCATGATCGTGCCGTGCTCCTGGCCCAGCTGGTCGAGACGTCCGCCGCGGTGACGGCCACCCGGTCGCGCCTGGCCAAGCGTGCCCTGCTCGCCGGTGCGCTGCGAGACGCCGGCGACGACGAGGTGGAGATCGTCGCCTCCTACCTCTCCGGCCGGCCAAGGCAACGGCGCACCGGAGTCGGATGGCGCGGTCTGGCGGACCCGCCGGAGCCCGCTACAAACCCTTCCCTGACCCCGGTCGGTGTCGACGCCGCACTGGAGCGGATCTCGGCACTGGCGGGCACCGGCTCGCAGGCCGCCCGGGCCGCCGCCGTCGCCGCGCTGTTCACGGCGGCGACCACCGCAGAGCAGCAGTTCCTCCGCGGGCTGCTCTTCGGCGAGCTGCGCCAGGGCGCGCTGGACTCGCTGCTGCTGGACGCCATCGCCGAGGCCGCCGACGTCCCGCTGGCGACGGTGCGCCGCGCGGCGATGTTCAGCGCCCTGTCCGGGCCGATCGCCGCGGCGGCCCTGACCGGCGGCGCGGAGGCCCTCGGGGAGTTCCGGCTCGAGGTGGGTCGACCGGTGCGCCCCATGCTGGCCGCCACCGCGCCCGACGTCGGCGCGGCGCTCGACAAGGTCGGCGGCCGCGTCGCCGCCGCCGACGGCAAGATCGACGGCATCCGCATCCAGGTGCACCGGGACCGTGACGAGGTCGCCGTCTTCACCCGCTCTTTGGACGACATCACCGACCGCCTCCCCGAGGTGGTCGAGGTGGCCCGTGCGCTGCCGGTGGACGCCGTCGTGCTCGACGGCGAGGCCGTCGCGCTCGGGCCGGACGGGCGCCCGCGGCCCTTCCAGGAGACCGGCTCGCGGACCGGGAGCCGCGACGGCGCCGCGCTGCGGGAGGAGGTGCCGCTGACCGCCTACTTCTTCGACCTGCTCCACCTCGACGGGCGTGACCTCATCGACGCCCCTGCACACGAGCGCTTCGCGGTCCTGGCCGACGTGGCGGCCGCGCACCTGGTGCCGCGCAGGGTCACGGCCGACCCCGTCGAGGTGGCCGCGTTCTTCCAGGAGATGATCGACGCCGGGCACGAGGGCCTGGTGATCAAGGACCTTCAGGCGCCCTACGACGCGGGCCGGCGCGGAGCGGCGTGGGTGAAGGTCAAACCCAGGCACACCCTCGACCTCGTGGTGCTGGCCGTCGAGTGGGGCAGCGGCCGGCGGCAGCGCTGGCTGTCCAACATCCACCTCGGCGCCCGGGACGGCGCGGGCGGGTTCGTCATGCTCGGCAAGACGTTCAAGGGCATGACCGACGAGATGCTCACCTGGCAGACCGAACGGTTCCTCGCCCTGGAGACCGGACGGCACGGCCACGTGGTGACGGTGCGGCCGGAGCAGGTGGTCGAGATCGCGTTCGACGGCATCCAGCGCTCCAGCCGCTACCCCGGCGGCATGGCGCTGCGCTTCGCCCGCGTGGTGCGCTACCGCGACGACAAGAGCGCCGACGAGGCCGACAGCGTGGAGACGGTCCGGGCGATCGCCGGAAGCGCGTAGCGAGAGGACGCCGATGGGAGGCCCGTCGCGGCGCCCCGAGCCGGGTGCGTGGGGGGACGACGCCGGGCTGCTGACCCTCCCGTCCGGCGCCCGGGTGCGGGGCCGCCGGATCAGCGACGGTGCCTCGGCCGCGGACTTCGCGCTCCTGCTGGCTCGAGGTCCGCTGCCGCCGTGGCCGTCGCGGCGGGTGCACTGGCCGGACTTCTGGGTACCGCTCGACCGTGCCGACGCCGCCGACGCGCTGTGCGAGGCGCTCCGCCGCGCGACCGCCGGGGAGCGGGTGGAGGTCGCGTGCCGGGGCGGAGTCGGCCGCACCGGGACCGCGCTGGCGGCGTTCGCCGTCCTGGAGGGTCTCGCCCCGGGCGAGGCCGTCGCGTGGGTGCGCGCTCGCTACCACCCGCGCGCCGTCGAGACGCCGTGGCAGCGGTGGTGGCTTCGCTCGCTCACCTGACTCACTCGGCGCCGAACCGCCCCCGCGCCTCGTGCGGGATGAGGGGTTTGTCGGCGCGCGCCTTGATCTGCTGGACCGCCCAGGTATTGCCGTCAGGATCGGTGAAACCGAAGAAGGTGCCACCGTCGCGCTCGTCGAAGACCGTGACCTCGCTGCACATCACGCCCCGGTCGACGAGCTCCTGCCGGGCGGCGGCCGCGTCGGCCACCACCAGCTGCACCCCGTGCAGGGAGCCCGGTTTCATCCCCCGCTGCGACGGCAGGGAGCCGACGACGATCGAGCACCCGGAGCCGCGGGGCGTGAGCTGGGCGACGTCCATGTGCTCGTTGGTGGTGCGGTGGTCCAGGTCGAAGCCGAGCTTGTCGTGGTAGAAGTCGACCGCCCGGTCGATGTCGCTGACGGGGACGACGACGACCTCGAGGGTCCAGTCCATGTGCTGCTCCTTCGTGGTGGGACGTAGGGAGTGATCGGGCGGGCGGCTCAGCGACGCGCGGCCGCCACGATGAGCCGGGAGAGATCGGCCGGCCGGCTGAACATGGGCCAGTGTCCGGTGGGTAGCTCGACGATCTCCAGGTGTGCCAGGTCTGCCAGCTCGGCGGCCCACGGTTGCCGCTCGTCGATAGCGGTCCTCAGCACCTGTGCGGGCATCGACGCACAGACCACGGTCGTCGGCACCTGCTTGCGGCGGGGGTCGCTCAGGTGCGACGGCGCCCGCGCGACACCGGCGGGCTCGGGCACCGACCGCTCACGGAACCGGGCCAGGCCGTCCTCGTCGATGCCGGCCACGCTGGTGCCGTCCCGTTCGAGGTCCGCCCACTCCGGCAGCGGCCAGTCGACGGCGTCGGCCGGGAGGTCCGGCATGATGGCCGCGCCCTCCGGCAACGGGCCGGCGTCGACGTAGACGACACGCCTGATCCGCTCCGGGTCCGCGTCGACGACGGCGCTCACCGGCGCCGCGCCACCACTGTGCCCGACCAGAACGACCGGCCCGTCGAGGGCGACCACGACCTCACGCAGGGCGGCGACGTGGTCGGCGAGGGTGAGGCCGGCACGGTCCGCGGACGGCGCGTCGAGGCCGGGCAGTGTTACCGGGTGCGGGCGCAGGCCGGCCCGCTCCAGGTCCGGGACGACGTGCTCCCACGCCCAGGCACCCAACCAGAAGCCCGGCACCAGGACCACGTGCACCGGTTCGGGGTGCTCCTGCGATGAGGTCATACCGGCAGCCTGCCCGGTGCCGGTGACATCTGTCAGGACATTTCGGGCGTCCTGTGCGTGGCACCCTGGGGTCATGAACGCCGCAGACTTCCAGCCGGGTCCGCTCGCCGAGGTCAGCTCCCGCGCCGAGGCCGACGGGCGGTGGACGCTGACGCTCGTCCGCGACCTCCCCCACCGTCCCGAGCAGGTCTGGGCGGTCCTCACCGAACCGGCCCGGCTCGGCGCGTGGGCGCCCTACACCGCCGACCGGGACCTCGCCGCCACCGGCCCGGCGACCCTGACGATGGTCGACGGCCAGACCCCCACGGACCTGCCCGCGACGGTCACTCGCGCCGACGCCCCGCACGTGCTTGCCCACACCTGGGGCGAGGACTCCGTGCTCTGGGAGCTGCAGCCCACGCCGCCCGGGACGCGACTGACGCTCTCCCAGACCGTCGAGGGCCCTCAGTGGCTGGCGCAGGTGGCAGCGGGCTGGCACCTGTGCCTGGTCGTCGCCGCGCGGCTGCTCGACGGCGACCCGATCCCGCCGATCGTCGGCCGTGCCGCGATGGACTACGGCTGGGAGGACCTGCGCGACGCCTACTCCGTACGCCTCGGCACCGGGCACGACGGGACCGCGGCGGGATAACAGCTGGCGCGCCGTCGAGCTGCGCCCGCCGTTCTCCGGACGAACCCGCAGGTCAGTGGCAGAGTGCCCCCGTGAACCAGCCGGCCCCCACCGACAGCGCGTCGGTCCTGCGCACCCTCGGCCTGGACGCCCTCGTCGAAATCATCGAGACCATCGGCTACGGCGTCTGCATCACCGGGGAGAATCACACCTGGACGTACGCCAACCCCGCCGCCGCGCGGATCATCGGCGA